>OY759982.1:0-2755000 GCA_963662895.1 Prolixibacteraceae bacterium
AACCGTGAGGCGGGCAGAAGGATAACTTTGACAAGACTTTCTCTTCCTTTTGGTCGACTGCAAAAGGAAGGGCCCCGCCGGACAGAGGCGAATACAAAAAAGATAAGAAGAGCAGAAGATGAGAAAGGTAAGGGGAACAAAAATCCCGGAGGGATGATATTTGAGTAACCCGGGGTAAGTGAGGCACGAGCGCAACCCCGGGGTGAATGCAAACAGAATAACCCCGGCCACGGTAGTTCGTCAAAAAAAGTGGTGCAGTTGTATGGCCGGAAATGCTAAAATGCTGAAAAAAGTGATGTTTTATATTTGATTCATATACAAACTTTTACTAAAATCTGTCATAGGCACCGAAGGGCGGAATCTCTTTTTTATATGTTATTTTTTAATTTTACATAAAAGAAATAAATAAAATGAAATAATTCTTTACTTGTCTCTGATTGCTGAAGAGATAAGGTCAGTGATAAATTTTTAGAAAGATATACTGTTTTGAGTAAGCCCTCTGGGTGTGAATAATTACATTCAGATTTATGTAACCGATGATTTCCAGTCGCGGAGGTAGCCATTTTTACGGGTAATAAAAAAAGGTTGCTTCAATCTGACCAAACGGAATCCTCCTTTGGAATTTTTTACTTCATGCTAAACATGGTATGCAGGCTTTTACCTTTCAGGAAATCGGTTTCTTCTGCTATTTCCGTCAGGTTAAAATTTCCTTTTACATAAATCATGGCATTGTCGTTACCTCCGGCAATAATCAGCAAATCCGTAATATCTTCCTCGTTTTTCATTTTTGCAAGTATTTTAATATCATCTAAGACGTTACACGGATGATAATGTTACCTCTCCTGAGAAAAAGTTTAAACTCATTCCAGTCAATTTTTTACGGAGCTGTCTACCATGGTTACCACCAGTAAAAACATAACTACTGCTGTTCCTGCCCCGGCCATAAAAGCCCCGGATATGCCATTTATACCGTAGAAAATTCCGATCAATAACGGGCCTATTGTTTGTCCGCTACGCAACACCATGGAGTTGAGCGACATAAAAGCCGCCCGTTCCCGGGTAGAAGCCCTGCTAACCAGCATGTTCTGGATAGAAGGGATGATAACTCCATGCCCCAGCCCAAAAAGAATAATTCCCAAAAAAACACCAGCCCAATGTGATGACAAACTTAGAACTGTCATCGACAGAAAATAAAAAATGGTTGATATTATCAATTGTTGCTTTGGATTTAAAATACGATTGATCCGGGGTAACTGAAACGAAGTGAAAGCTGTGGCCAGTGATGTCAGGGACATCGTTCCCCCGGTAACCAGCGAGTTGGCGCCAAAACGGGTCCCGAGAAGTAAGGGAAAATAGGTCAGATAGGCACCAAATAAGATAATAAATAATAAAATGTTCGACAAAAATAAGCCCCAAACCATACGCTGGTTAATGGTCTTCCATACATTTGTAAAATATGTTTTCAGATTTCGGTCGTTATGTGGTTCGGGATTTTTTAATCCATATATTACGCATATGCCGAGAGGTACAGCTAAAAGAGGCAATACAAAAATAAACGGCCAGCCAAAAACAGTCAGTAATCCGCCAATAGCAGGATATGAGGCAGTACCAATGCTCAGCACACTGGCATTGTAACCCATTGCTGCCGTACGTTGTTCCCCGGTAAAAATATCGCCGATCAGGGTAATATTGATACTCGCCAGTGAACTGGCCCCGATTCCCTGGACAAAGCGGAATATCAACAGCCAATGGAAATCCCGTATAAAAACGCAGGAAAATCCTGCCACACCGAATAGAAACAGGGAAGGGAGCAATACCAATTTCCGTCCCAGCCGGTCTGCCAAAATTCCGGTTACAGGGGTCAGAAAAATTCCAGGCAGGGTAAAAGCAGCAATCAGCCACCCTACCTGTTGTGCCGTAATATGGAAATAACGAATAATGGCAGGAAATGCAGGAGTAATACTGGAAACTCCCATCACACTAACTAACGTTATTCCAAAAATAATATAGAGATTTTTATTTCTGAAGACGGATACATTACCCACCATGCCATCTGTTTTTTGCCTGTCCAAATGTAGTTAATATGAAGGATCAAAAAAACAAACAGGTAAAAACCTAACCGGTATTTTATACAGACTTGTCATTTACAAACATTAGTAGAGAGAGGACATAACAACTGTAGTTTAATAACCTTATTCTTCTTTTTACAGAATTGGCAAATACCTAATCCAATAAGGTTAATAAGGTTGGCTCTTTGCATTTACATTCAGGGCTACTAAAGTTAAAAAAAGATAAGGTTGAGATACTAATGACGGAACTCATGACTCATAACCCGAAAGAGATTGACCAGCGTATAGCGTCATCAATTATTCATTACACATTACTAATTACTAATTGTTTTGCTGCGAACAAGCCGTAGGCCATCAAACCTTTCAAACACAAAGCATCAAATGGCCTTAAACCCCGAACTTTTGCAACCGTCACCGCCATTCCGCCCGGGGAAAATAACCGGCCCTGATCAACGTTTTCCCGCGGGCGGATGTGGAAGGAGGCCTCTTTACCCGGGGTTGCGTTCGTTCCTCACTTACCCCGGGTAATTTATATATGCCCCTTTCAGGGACAGAAAACCCAGCGGATAAGAAGCAACGCCCATCAAACGCGAAGCGTCAAACCATCAAACGACGAAGTCATCAAAACTCCTCAAACGTTCCGCCTCAAACGGCCGTAAGGCCATCAAACTTTTTCAAACACAAAGCATCAAATTGTCCAGCTTTGTCCCGGCAACATTGTAAGCCTGAAAACAGAGCGCTTTATATTCGGCTGCATGTTGTTGATATAAAGCCCCCCCAGGCTTCTCCTGCAGGTTGAAGCTGCAATTTCCGGACCGGGATATCATGCCTGATACACGCATTGCTATAAAATAATAATAAAGCTGTCAAAGCAAGGCTTATTTTAGTTGTCTTCATACATGTCGTTTTTTTTCATGAAACGAATTATCTTTTTGCATTAACCAAAGTCAAGATTAATCAGGTAAGCCCGGATTTGGGGGCCTACCTGATTTCATCCTGTCAAAAGCGGATCAATTTTTTATCCATACCGGGAGCATATTGTTTTTGGTCCGAAGGCTGAACTTCAGAAAGGAAGTATCCGTTCCTGAGCAATCAAACAGGAATTGCTTTTTGGCAGCGCTCACTTTCCCCACTTTCTTCCATTTGTCCGGGTTCCCGTCCCTGAAGTTGTTGGTTGTGGAAAGAAAAATTTCCACCTGTGAATCATCATAGTTATCCCACCCGATAATGATCCGGTTTGCTTCCTTTTTTGCTTTTACATTCGAAATGCTCACCTTTCCGGTGAAGGGAACCCCCTCCTGTTCATACTGAAGGTCACGGGGGACGGTTAAATCCAGGAACCGGCAAACAGAGGGCGAGATATCCACAATAGCGGGCTGATGTCTGCTGAAATACCCATTGGGAACTACATTTGTTGAAATCCAGGTGGTGCGTTCCCTTTCCGTTTGGCCGCCGTGCCCTTTCCCGTTTTCATTTCTTCCGTGATCGGTTGTTACCACGATCATCCATTCTTCCCCGAAATTTTTCTCCCGGTATTTTACCGCTTCCCAAATGCGACCAATCTGTCGGTCGGCCAGTTCCGTATAGTGGTCAAAAGTAGGACTGTTACCATATTCATGGCCGACACAATCCGTATACCACAGGTACACCCACATCAGGTCCGGCGCTTTGGAATTGATACAGTTTGCAGCTTCTTCGGAAATCTTTTCATCAATTTTAAAAATATGAAGTGAATGCATTTCTTCAGGATAGTTTTTCTTATCCAGGTCCAGTTCGTCAAGCTTATAGTCAATTCTGATATTCCCGGTTTCCGGTTTACCCTCCCCGATCAGTTTGGTCCGATTGTCCGTCCAGGAAGAGAAAACAGCCGTTTTTACATCCTTTCTCTGTGTTTCGGCGATGCGGAAAATTGTCCAATAGTTATAATTGGGAGCTTCGATCCCGTTACCCCACACGTTGTGTTTGTTGGCCCATGTTGCTGTCAGCAGGTTATTATAGCCAACTGCCGAGATGGTCGGTGTTTGTGTTGTTCCTCCTGCTTCGCCTCCCGTGTAGGCCCTTGAGTACCCTCCTACTGACGCAATTGCATCCAGTGCAGGTGTATTCACCCGTTCGATCACATCGGCGGGAATACCATCAACAATAATAAACACGGCCTTTCGTTTCTTTTGTTCTGCATTTGTCTGCCAGCATGAAATCAATACGAAAATCAATAAAATTAACTTTTTTGTCATGGCTCTGTTTTTTTTTATTTGTGTTACCTGGTAAAGCTGCGGTTATACATTCTCTCGTGAGTCCACCATCCCGCCCAGGCAGAATATTCATATTCGATAATTAGTTCGTTCAATTCCGGGTCATAACGGTTCTGATCGTTTTTTGCCGCATAAGTCCCTTGCTGGATATGCAAAGCTTTTGTTTCCGGGTTGATCGTGATGTACTGGATTGATGTGCCCGCATCACTTTGCCCCGGTTGTTCTTCATCCGCATATGCTTTGAACAAATAACCCGTTTCCCAAGTGTAGTCACCTGTCCGGCGAATATACCGCCGTTTTCCTTCAGGATAGGCACTAGCCGGTTCTCCACACTTGGGAAGCCTTTCTACCGTATACCATCCGGCCAGATCATCAACAAGAAAGATCAATAAGCACCGGCTATCCGTCGGATCGATCAAGCTTGAGGAAACTGTTTGAATTTTTAGGGGAATTGCATATGCATGCCGGTCCTCAAGCCCGGAAAGATCAATTTTTAAAGACATATCCTGATAGGGCTGTACTCCTTCATATTGGAATTCCTTTAATGAATAGGCAGCAGAAGGCATTAGTTCAAGCGTTTCATCATGCACTGCGTTATAATTGTCAAGCAGGGACAGATCGGCATTAAAAGTAACAGTAGTCTTCTCTCCCGGGTTAAATTCATTGCTTCCTACCTGGAGAACCGCAGTCAGTTGATCAGAATTTCTCAGGTAATATTCCACCCAAAACGGAGGAGGAGTGCTTTTAAAGCGAAATGCTATGTTTTTTCCCGCACTGCTTGTGACGGATGCAATTTCACCTGGTTCATTCTCATAATCAAACGATTCGACCTCAATTAAATATTCTCCGGCTGAGGATAGCAATCCTGTAACAAGATATTCCGTAACCCCTTTGGCCAGGGTTACTTCACCGGTAACGCTCCCTTCGTTTGACACGATTATTTTTACATGGTCAAAATTGTCTTCTTCAGGTTCCGTCCAATTAAGCTTAATTTGACCAGGCCCCGGGGTCGCTGATAAATCAAGAACTTTCGGGACATGGGTAAATATCTTTCCCGACTGAAGTACATAAAGTTGACGGAGACGGTCTCCTTCATTGACTTTTACAATGACAGAACGGCTTTTTACCCTGATGTTTTCTTCCACTGAAATATGGAGCGAATCGCTTTCGTCTCCATTTTTCAGTTCTGTCTTACACCATTCCGTACCCTCAGGAGACAGCGTTACGCTGACGGCTCCTTTTGTTCCAAGAATAGCTACTGATTTTTCCCCGGCAGCATTGGAAAAATTCAAAGCTGTCTTCGATAAGCCGAAAAGCTCGCTTTGCAAATTTTCTTCTTTATCGGCATCGCAACCAATTAGCAAGAATAAAAATATAAGAGCTAAATAGCTAATTTTCATGTGTCAGTATTTTATAAATAAAAAAATTATATGCATATAGATACTTGTCAATTTATTACCTGATACGTCTTAGCGTTTCATCTACGGTGATCCATTTCTGATCCGGGTCCGGTTTATACCGGTAATGGAGACTGAATATTTCATCTTCTTTGTTATACCGGTTATTTTCCTGCTGTTCGAGCATGATGTTCCGGAAAGGTTTAAGACGTAAAGTATGATCCTCGTTTACAATAATAATTAGCGTATTGTTTTCGATATCTGCCAGTTCTGTGCTTGGCAGAATATTTTCAGGGAAAATGCGTATCCGGTCTTTCGCAATCGGGGTTACCGTTTTGGTTGCTGTTATGGCAGACTGGATTCCGCCTTCCGGTTGCTTGGTACCCTTCATCGTATAAGTGTTCTTCCCTGGTTCTGAATAGCTGTTTTTTAATTCAACCTGGTAAAGGACACACGCTTTTTCGGGGTTAATTTCGAATGAAGATGCAGACTTAATTTTAAGTGGTATCATGTAAGTTGTATCAGGTGAAAGTCCGTTTGCATCGACTTCGACCGGGAAGAAAGTAGTTGCATCGGCGTTTCCTGCTTTTAGAATAACTTCGTACGAAGGAAGAATATAGCGGGAAAAAGGAAGTTGTTTCGCGTATTTGCCGTAATCGATATCGAAATTGCGGCGGTTATATTCTTCCAGCAGTGCCGGGTCCGGTTCAAATATAATGGAGACATCCTCTTTAAGAGGCATTGTCCCGCCGCTTCCCACAGTGAGATATCCGCGGGTTACGGAATCGTTCAATGCATGTGAATACCTGAATATATTATTATCCTGGCTAAGCACGTAAATTACTTTTTTATATTGCTCTTTTTCCAGCAGGTTTTCTTCACAAGAGCAAAACAGGAATATTCCGGCAAGCAGTGTGTATTTTACTATTCGTATCATTTTTGCTATCATTTTATTGACATTTATTCTTCCCAGCCGGGATTCTGGTCAATGGTGGGTACACGTTTTATCTCCTGCCTGTTGACTGGCAGCAGTACCATTTTGGGCAGGAACACCCTGTTTCTGACTGTCACATAGTTACATATAACCCTATTGTAGTAACCGTTTCTTTCGGGTTTGTCTGTGTCCATTCCCATAATCGGGTTAGCTTCCACTTCGGCGACGATGCCCCACCTGCGAACATCGTAATAGCGTAAGCCTTCATGAAGGAATTCGATCATCCTTTCGTTTTTAAGAGCCTCAAAAAAATTATCCTTCGAAGAAATTTCGTCCTTTGTCAATCCGGGGAGCCCGGCCCGGTGCCTCACCTGATTGAAGGCCTCTGCCATTTGTTTCTCATCCCGGAAGAATGTTTCAGTATTCCCCTGAAGGTCGGTAACGGTATGTACCTGTGTCAGATTATTCAGGCATTCAGCGTACATCAGCAAAATGTCAGCGTAACGAACCATGATAAAAGGCTTATCAAGTACTGATCCGTTCGCCCCTTTCCATGCATCATCACCATGGATATATTTTTTGATCACATACCCGGTTATCGGATAATTTTTTGCATCACCTTCTGTGGCCGCGCTTCTCCCGCTGTTTTGGTCAATACCGTACCTGACTTCCTGCATGTACTTCCCCGATTCGGTTGTTGAACGCATGGGCCACAAGCATCCGCTAAAACCCACGCAGGCGTAAAAGCGCATCTCCCGGTTTTCATACATTTTACTTACATTGGCCCGGAGTTCATAGCCCGAAAAGGATCTTACCTGATCGGTAAAACCTTCTTCGGTATAAGGATATTCAGCACTGGATTCATTAATTGTTCTTCCGTCGACCATACGGTATCCGTCGATAATATGCTGGGGAAGACAAAATCCGTTCCAGCCGCCAAAAGCAGAAGGGAAAGCATTTTTCGTTGAATTTTTTACAAAATCAGAATAACGTCCGAATACAATCTCTTCATTTTTAAAAGAAATAGCCTCGCCGTTAAACATTTCCGCATACGAACGTAGCGGATCGATTCCTGCCGCCCCTTCCGGAAAGGGCTTGTCGTAATCAGCATCACAGGTAATGTTTTTCGGTAGTTCAGGAGTAGCGGAAGTGGCTTCTACTGTGTGCAGTTTGTAAATACCAAGATCAATGACCCGTTTGCATGCTGCCGCAGCAACAGCCCATTTTTGTTCATCATACTCCTGGGATATATAATAGGCCTGATCCGATTTACGCCTGAATGCGGAAAAGTAAGTTCTGGCCGCTTTCCCTCCGTTATAAAGCGGACTGGCCGCATATACCCTCAATCGGGCAATCAAACCATAAGCCGCCCCTTTTGTGGGCCGGCCAAACAGGTTGATGGGTACTGTTGAGGGAATATATTCGGACGCAGCTTCCAGTTCATTGCAGATGTATTCCACGCATTCGTCATAAGTGGCCCGCTCCGTGGCATAGGCGTCTGCATCCAGGCTGGTATCTATTACCTTATCTCCGGTCAGGATGCAGGGACCATAATTTAAAAGCAAAAAATAATAGGCATAACCTCTCAGAAAATGAGTGTATCCAATAATTTCTCTCCTCTCCTGGGCTGAGATATCATTGCACTCGTCAATTCGCTGCAAAATGATATTTGCCTTGCGAATGGCCATATACAGATTGGGCCAGGTATCCATAGGACCGAGATCGTCCGCAGTGATTTCATTAATCGGGAACCGTTGCGGACTATAGCTGTTTTCCCACATCGAAAACGCTTCATCGCTGCCCAGTACCGCCGGATAATATGCGTTGGCAAAAATGTTTCCTTCATCGGGCAGTAAAGCTGCCGCCCCCCAAAGAAATTTTTCCAGGTAGATCTTTTTTTGAAAAACTGAATCAATATTCAATGTGTCTTCAAAATAGCCCGATACATTCAGGTAATCACACGACGACATGGATATGATGATTGCCGAGCAAATGACCGATACTTTTAATATAATGTATTTCATTTGTGCTGAATAAGTTTAAAAGTTAATATAAACCTGGAAGGCAAAACGCATGGGAATGGGATAAGCATACCCGTTATCATTGGCAAGCTCAGGGTCCCATAGGCCGATTTTGTCCCACACGGCCAGGTTATAACCGATAAGTTGTAAATCAACAGAACTTAATCCGAGATATTTCTTCAATGTTTCGTGTTTCAGGTTATAATTGAGTGTTACCTCCTGAAGCCGGAGATACCGGCTGTCGGCCAGCCAGAAGGATGAAAACTTGCTGTTGTTTTCATTATCCCCATACGACAATCTCGGGAATTTCGCGTTGGGGTTTTCTGTTGCCGGATCGCCTGAATAGGAAGCCGGCGTCCAGCGGTTTTCCTGCTTGCCGGCAATGCTAAGCACGTTTCC
This sequence comes from Prolixibacteraceae bacterium, assembly GCA_963662895.1. Taxonomy (GTDB): domain Bacteria; phylum Bacteroidota; class Bacteroidia; order Bacteroidales; family Prolixibacteraceae; genus GWE2-42-39. The sequence continues at coordinate 9,073 of OY759982.1, forward strand.
CAAAGCTCCCCCGTAAAAGGGAATATAGCCGTACCCGTTATTGTTCAGGAAGAAATTAGTCTTCCCTGTTCCTTTAAGCAAGATCCCAAGGGAGAAATTTTTATACCTGAATTCTCCTCCCAAACCATACATAAACCGCGGAATGGGAGAATAAGAAAGGGGGACGCGGTCGTCATCAGTAATTCGGCCGTCGCCGGTGACATCTTTATACTTGATGTCTCCGGGGCGGACGTTTCCGAACTGAACCGGACTGTTCTTTACATCCTGCTCATCCCTGAAAAGCCCCAGCGCGATGAACCCCCGGGAGACATTATAGGGTTTCCCGGTATAAGACAAGTAGCCGTACTGCTGAAACGGTTGTTCCCAATGTAGAATTTTGTTGTTTGAGTAGGTAAAATTGCCACGAAGTGTAAATGATACTTGCTTGCTCAATTCTTTGAGATACTCGATATTCCCATCGGCTCCGTGGCTTTTCATCGAGCCGACATTACTGTAAGGCATATATACCGCCCCGGCATAGGTAGGGAGCTGTGTTCTTTTCTGGAAAATGCCGTCCCGTTTGTCGTTGAACAGGTCCACCACCAGGGACAGGCGTTCCCCGAACAACTTCATTTCAATTCCCAGGTCAGCTTTTGTCGATTTCTCCCACGCAAGGTTATCTGCACCTACAACGCTTTCAATAAGGCCGGGGCCGCCCCATCCTCCGGCTGCATTGGAATTGATGATGGTAAGGTAAGGAAAGCGGTCGTCCGATATCCGGTCATTACCTACCTGCCCGTAAGACATCCTGACCTTCAAATAATTTACAGCAGGAAAATGATTTTTAAACCACTCATAATTTGAAGGGACCCAGCCAAAGGCCATTGAAGGAAAAAAGCCGAATTGTTCTCCTTTCCGGAAATTTTCAGAACCGGTATACCCGAAATTTACATCGGTCATGTAAGTGTCTTTGTAGCCATATGTGATCCTGGAGGAGATTCCCTGATACCGTTTAGGAATAGCCGACATGCTTGTTGTATTGTTTGTCGCCTTTTCACTGCTCATGTAATAATACAGCAATCCGCTGGTCCGGTGGTCCTTGTTGAATATCCGCTCATAATTCAGGTTGGCTTCCAAATGATATTTCCGCCACTGGTAATCCGAGGAACTGTATTGCGTGTCGTAAGCATTTACCTTTTTAATCATGATCAGCTCTCCTTTTGCATTTCTTCCTGCCGCATTATACAAATCCATCATCTTTGCCCGTGTTTCTGTAACATAAGCCCGGTTATCCAGTGCCCCCTGTAGTTTAACCTTCAGGCCAGGGAGAAAAACAGCAAGATCCTGGTTTACAGCCAGGGTAATCATATTTTTGTATTGTTCGTCTTTTGACATTCCGGTATGGTTAAGCAGGATATACGGAGATATTTCATCGTCTTTCCCGTAAGCCGGATATTTCCCGTTTGAATAACGGGTGGGGACCGTCAGTGGGGTGAGTTTAGCCTGGGAAGACCACAGCCAGTCGGTATTGGCCATACCTGGTTTGTTGGTAACAGACACAAACCCGTCAAGACCGAGATAAACCGAAGTGGTCTTTGTTACGTTAACGTCCAGATTAGACCTGTAGTTGTATGTATTATAGCCGACATTGGTTTTGTATTTACTGTCGTTTTCCTGTTTATACGCGGCAGATTCCTTCGACATGCCCAGGCTGATAAAATAACGGGCTATAGAACCACCCCCCCGGGCGCTGAGGTAATAGGTTTGCTGCATTGAAGCTCTGTTTAGTATCTCCTTTTGCCAGTTTACATCCGGGTACATGTCGGGATCAAGGCCGTACTTAATGATTTCCAGTTCCCGTTCTGTGTAGCGGGCGTTTTTACCGGATACAACAGAAGCCTCATTGGCTAACTGCGCATATTTATATGCCTGTAAATAATCAGGCATCTTGTTCAGATACGATACGGTCAGGTTAGCCCGGCCGGTGATCTTTAATTTTTGTTCTGTGCCTCTTTTGGTTGTTATCAGTACAACCCCGTTAGCGCCGCGTACTCCGTAGACCGCAGTTGCAGAGGCGTCTTTCAGAATGGAGAAGCTTTCGATGTCGGCAGGGTCTACCTGGTTTAACTCGCCTTCGAGCCCGTCGATAAGCACCAGGGCACCACTATTTGCCCCAAAAGTTCCGATACCTCTGATCCAGAATTCGGCGATATTTTTACCCGGTTCTCCGCTGTGTTGAACAGAAATGACCCCTGGAACACGTCCTCCGAGGATGTTATTCATCGAGGTAGCAGGAACCTGCAGTTCTTTCACATCAACGCTGGTAATAGCGCCAACCACGCTTACTTTACGTTGTTTCCCCATTCCTACAACTACTGCTTCCTCAAGCATTTCAGAAGCAACGGCCATTTTGATTTTCAGATTTCTTTCGTTTTTGGTTACAAGATGTTCCTGATTTTTATAACCCATAAATGAAAAAATGATCTGATCGTTCCTTGATGCGTGAATGGAAAACTTCCCGTCCTCATCGGAGATAATCCCAACTCCGGGACGGTCTTTCAGGTAAACGTTTACCCCTGGTAAGGTTTCCCCGTTTTCGTCGTAAACAACTCCCGACACGGTTAACTGTGCCTCTTTTTTCCGTTCCTGTGCTGAGGTAAAAAGGCAGTTAAGAAAAATAAAGAGTAAAACAAAAGCAGGGTATTTCAAAAAGCAAAATAACTTTTTACAGGTATTTTTTTTCATTTTCATTCTATGGTTAGCTTGCGGATACATTTATTATAATAATCAGCTATATAGAGGGTTCCATCTTCATCAATGTACATTCCCCAGAATCTGTCAAACATGGCAATATCCGGATCACCGTCCAGGTATCCGCCTTCTCCCGGGAGCCCGACTACTGTTGATACGACACCGTCCGGGGAGATTTTCCGGACACAATAGTTATCGGTATCACCAATGTAAATCGTCCCGTCTTTGTCAAAGCAGATCTGGCATGGGTTATTGAACTGCGCCAAAGCGCTTGGCCCGTCCAGGTAGCCTTTGACTCCCGATCCGGCATAATCTTCCACGATCTTCCTGCGCAGGTCGATGCGGTAAACCTTGTCAGTTCCGGGAATGACTCCGTCGGCAGGATTTAATGAAGAAGGGTTGACGAAATAGAGCATATTCGGGTCACTTGGATCGAATGTCAGGTAGGCCTGCAGATAAGACACCCGATCTTTCAGAATATCTTTCATAACCAACTCTGCCTCATGGGTTCCGGGGTCTATCTTTACTAATTCGCCTTGGGTGGTGATAGTGTACAACATGTTATCTGCCGGGCACACAGCAAGGCAGTATTTTCGTTCCAGGTCAAAGTCATCACTATCCGCCTTTTTGGTCGGCGTAATACGTCTTGGGGCCCACTGTTTTTCCGGGTCGAACTCATAATACTGAGCACTGCCGTCGAGGGGGAAGTAAATCGTTTGAGAAGAAGGGGTGCAGGTACCCGACAGGATATAGCCGCCGGAAGAGTACTGCAGCAACGTGGTTACGGTGTTTTTCTCTTCATTGATCATACGCACCCTGTGCAAAGATCCGGAAGAAGAATTGGGGTACTGGCCGACAAAAATGTTCTTTTCTTTGTCCACAGCAATATAGTAAGGTCTTGAGAACCGCGATTCCACCAGGGAGCCGTCGACATTAGCCTCATCTTCGAACGGGGTACCTGCAATAGTGGAAACAGACACCCTTGTTTTGTAATAAAACGGGTGCTCATATTCCAGGGAATCATCACCGATAACAACCGAGATAACGCAGGTATCACCGGGAAGTCTGGGGGCAACAACATAGGCAAGGTTCCCTACTGTGCTAATTACTTTCGCTTCTTTTCTGTTAAAGTATACTTTCAGCTTTTCCTCATCTGTACCGAAATTTGCCCCTTCAAGGATCACCTGTTCTGCAATTCCGCCCGAGTCGGGAGCAAAGGACGTCAGTATAATTGGCATTGAAGGGTCATGAGGTTTCAATAGGTTATCGTCGGTATGGTCATTTGAACAACTGAAGAAGAATAGAACGGCACATGCAATACCGCTGAATAACACGCTGATTGCTTTCCAATAATATAAAAATCGGGCATTATTATGAAAGGGAAATCGTTTTGTTTTCATAACAGAGATTGGTTGAGGTTAAGGAATAATTAGGGAAATGATCAAATTTCCGGATTGGTTTTACAAAAAGGCATAACAAGCCCCTTAAGCAGAATTTTGGTTTCATACTTTTCATGTGTTTTAGATTGTTTGATTCGTTGTGTTGTTGTCTCCCCCACCCTTCCGGGTTCCCGGGAAAGCCGGAAGGATTTAGCGAGGGTTACTTATGTTTCCCGGCTCTCAGGGAGCCCGAAGGGGGAAGGAAAAAGGGTGATTTTGTTTAAGCATGATTTTATTGTTTTTTTAGTTTAATTCCGATGAGAATAAGAGGTCTTCCCTCAATATTCTGCAAAACATCAGGAAAATTTATTCAACGCCTGCTTGGGATTGTTCCGGCTGCAAGGTGTAGTAACCGGCAAAATGTGTGATAAAATGACAAAAAAAGAAGGCGCGAACGATTGTCATTATTCTTTATCGCAGGCTCGGCAAAGGGCCTTTGTCAGAGAATAAAACAATGTCCGCGCCCTTATATTTCTAAGGACGCTTCCATCATTTGACCTCTGACATTGAATTTTGCCGATTCGCGATAAAGGTCAAAAAAGCGCTATGTCATCTTGTGTCGTAAGTAGACACAAAATTACGATTTCATTTCAATGATGCTATGTTTTCATCCTGTTTTTAATTTATATTACTTACTATAATTCACTTGCGAAAATAAAAAGAACTATACAAAAGGAGCAAAGAATCAAGCATGTAAAGTACACGTTTAGCGTGTATAAATCGTGTATTTTAAATTTTATTATCTTTGAATGAATCAATTAATTTTGTACTCATGGAAGATACTTATACAAAGCCGGCGGGCAAAGTACATCTTGGTAGAAACATTGCCCGGATAAGAGAATTGAAAGGAATGAAGCAGGAAACGCTGGCGGAAAAGCTTGGCACAAACCAGCAGTCCATTTCCCGTCTTGAACAAAAAGAAACGATGGATATAAAAAAACTGGAAGAAGTTGCGGAAGCGCTGGGGGTTACTCCCGAAGTCATTAAATCATTTAGTGAGGAAGCGGCTTTTACTATTATTAATACTTTCCATGATAACTCATCTTCACATTCGTTTAATAACGCTCATAGCTATCAACCCATATTTAACCCAATTGACAAAATCATTGAGCAATCAGTAAAAATAGAAGAGTTATACAAAGCGTTATTAAAAAGCGAACAAGAAAAAAACGAACTGCTTGAAAAGATGCTGAAGGAGAGGAAGTAATTTTTTGGCTAAGGAAATGACGAGCCAATCCCCAAAAAGTAAAATGTCTTTTACATTGGTACTACGTCTTACTTTATAAAAAGGAGGTTCTGTTTTTTTTTAGTGAATTTCAACAGAAATATACGGGTTTTTGCGAAAACATAGAAGTTTAAAGGTGACTTTGTATCCAATATTTATAATTGGTAAGGATATTCATTTTCAGCGAAATATATTATCTTTAAGAGCAAAAATAAAACAAATCAATGTCTCCGGCCCAAAAGATCAGGCTCTATCCGTTTCGTCACCGTCAACAGGATGTAATCGTTGCTTCCTTTGAATATGACGCCTCACTTGTCAATATGATCAAACAATTACCGGGAGCCTGTTGGAGCCGGACATTGAAAAGCTGGTATTTCCCGAAAAACATCTTTAACCTGCACCGGTTTTTCGAAGCATTTAAAGAAGTGGCGTATACAGACTATTCAGCACTGAAATCAAATTCTCTACAGGTTTCAGAACAGGAGGAGGATTCCAAAACATACCCTCCCCGCAACCCGGTTGAACTTCCTAAAGGTTATCTGGAAATGCTTGACCAGAAACGTTACAGTGATAATACAAAAAAAATCTATACCGCTTACATGCGTGATTTTATGGTTGTATTCAAAGGCAGGGATATAGAAAAAATATCCAAAGAACAAATCAATCAGTACATTTTATGGCTGATTAAAACAAAGGATATTTCAGCTTCTCAACAGAATCAGCGAATAAATGCCATCAAGTTCTATTACGAAAAGGTTTTGGGTGGTGAAAAGCATCATTACCAGATTGAGCGTCCACGCAAGAAAAGGCATCTTCCTGACGTTTTAAGCAAGGAAGAAATTGGTAAGATGCTTATGGTCTCAGAAAATTCAAAACATAAGTGTTTGCTTGCCTTGCTTTATTCATGCGGGTTACGACGAAGCGAAGCCATCAACCTTAGAATTGAAGATATTGACTCCAAGCGGATGCTAATAAAAGTAAAAGGAGCAAAGGGAGATAAAGACCGTTATGTACCTTTATCAAAACACCTGCTTTTTTTGTTCCGGGAATATTTTAAGGAATATAAGCCGAAAGAATATTTGTTTACCGGACAAGGTGGAACGCTACAATATTCGGGGGAAAGCATATCAAAAGTTGTTAAAGCAGCGGCCATAAAAGCGGGAATTAACAAAAGAGTATATCCACATATCTTACGTCATAGTTTTGCCACGCATCATTTGGAACAAGGAACTGATTTACGATTCATCCAGGAGTTATTAGGCCACGAATCTTCAAAAACAACAGAACGTTACACACACGTAGCACAAAACCATATTACAAAGATTAAAAATCCGATGGATGATATATTTGAAAACAGCACCTAAAGGTTGGGTTATTCCCCTTTAATGGGAGATATTAGCAACTTATATAATCTAAATAACCCAAACAGGTTGGGTTACACATACGTTAGCTGCAAGTGTAAAGAACGAAACGACAACATTGAAACTTAATTAGAAAATTTGAAAAAACGGAAAGAAAATATTAGCTCATTGATTGATGGTTGGTGCAAGAAAAAATTAGTTTTTTCCCACCCGCTTCTGCCCTTCGGGACAGTTGGGGAAGCCCACGCACATTGCACACATTTGCAAATCACACAGGCTAACGCACAAACCAAAATTTGCAAAAGAGTGCAATTTCCCAGCCCACAAATGAATTCGTATATTTGAGAATGGACGTTGTTAAAGAAAATATCAAACTTAAGGAACTAGCAGAAATTGAAAGCCTTAGTATTCGTACAGTTCACGTTTGTGAAGGAGGTTTTCTTAGTGATATAAATGCAATTCTAAATTATTATTGGGAGAACAATGATTTTTTACATCTTAGGAATTGTGGACAAAAATCGAATACAGAATTAATTGAACTTTGCAAAAAATATGAGGACTTTACTTCAAAACCCGAGAAAATAATACCGGAAAATCCTATTGAAAAACAAATAGGTTTATTAACAGTTAGACAAAAAAAGATTCTTAATAACATTATTAATTCCCAAATTAGAAACTTATCTATACGCTCATTTAATTGTATTGACAAGTATTCAAATTCTAAGTTTAGTTTAAAGGGATTAAATGAAATTTTAATAAATCAGAAATTCAATTTTCGTAATCTGAGAAATGTTGGAAAACAATCTGAAGACGAACTTAAAGACTTCTTTCAAAATATTAGAGAACAACTTGAACTTGTATCTATTTTTAATGATGAAACAGAATTTACAATTGAATTATTTAGCTCATACCTAAAAAGAACATTTGATATTGGGCAAAATATAATAAATGAGATTTTCAAAAATTACAATATAGACAATGGAATACCTCTTTTTAAAACCTTAAATATTTTAATAAAACGAGAAATAATATTCTCCAACAAGGAAAAAGAAATATTAGAGAATGGCTTAAATTTTTGGCAAGAAGACAACGCTAAAACGCTGGAAGAAATTGCTGTAATTTGTAATGTAACAAGAGAAAGGACAAGACAAATTAGAAATAAGTTATTGGATGAATTATTAAATAAATTTTCCTTTATTAAAGGTTTTGAATTAGAAGCTTTAAATTTATACGGTATTGACTTTACATCTGATTTCATTCTGGTTCCAGAAGAATTAGTTTCTGAAATTAATGATAAGGAGAATAACACATTCAACCATTTATTTATCAATATTATTTTTTCTATTCTTTTCGAAAATACATTTAAATTGGTTGGGAAAATTGAAAGTATAGCTTTCAATTCAGCAAAAGCAAGAGGTATACTACATAGTTGGAATTCAGTCTATCTAATTAACAGTGAATTGCTGAACCTTTTTGATTTTGAAAAATTCATTAATGATGTAGACAATCGTTTATCAAAAAGGATTGAAGAGGAATATTCATTTCACTTTGAAACTTACTTATATAAGTTTTTAAATGCTGATTATTCTGAAAAAATACAAAGAATAATTCCAATTACTGAAAATATTTTATTTAACGAATTTGAATTAACCTTAGATAGCCTCGAACAAATTACATTTAAAAGAAATACTAAAAAGCAAGTATTAGAATATGTGTATGACATTTTAGAAGAGGCAAATGAACCTCTAACGGTTTATCAAATATTTGAAATACTAAATGCAAATTTCCCTGATGTTACAAAAAGTGCAGAAGCCTTAAGAGGTAGTTGTCAAAGAGCACCAAACCTAATTTATTTTGGCAGGAGTAGCACTTATGGATTAAAAAATTGGGAAGACAATGAAACTATAAAAGGTGGAACAATAAGGAGCATTTCGGAAGAATATCTATTAGCTTTCAAAACTCCCAAACATATATTTGAGATAACGGAACATGTCAACAAATTCCGAGATACTAATGCCAAAAATATTCATGCCAATCTAAAACTTGATGAATCAGGGACGTTCGAATTCTTTCCTCAGTCGTTTGTTGGGTTAAAAAGTAAAAGTAAAAATCTCGAATACCAAAAATACTATTCAATTCCAAGGTTCTTAGGAAAATCGATTATGACTTTTCTGCGAAATGAAGAACAATTATTTATAAATGACTTAATCAAATTCGTATCATCGAAAACTCTGTTATCTGCTGCTGATGCTTTATTCATTTTAAAGCAACTTGAGGCTGATAACTATTTAGAAATTGAAAATTCAATAGTAAAACAAAATGGAAAATATTGACAGAATCAGAAATGAGCAGATTGAAGAATTAAAATCAATATGTTCTTCAAATGGAATTGAATATGATTCCATGCAAAGGCTTTTACAATCAGAAAGAGTCAAAAAGCTTCAAAAGCGAAATCACTATATTCAACAAACAATAGATTCTGAAATTGAAAAAACCTTGAAAAATGAAAATAAGTAGCATTGTTTTAAATAATTTCAGACAGTATTATGGTAGTGTTGTCATTGATTTAGAAACAAATAAAGACAAAAACATAATATTAGTTGGAGGTAAAAACGGTTATGGAAAAACAAATTTCCTTATCTCAATTGTTTGGTGTCTTTATGGTGAGAAAATAACTCAGATAGACGAAAGTTTTAAACGTGAAGTTCAAAAAGAGTCTAATTATCAGAAATTTATAAAACAGTCTCTAAACTGGAAATCAAGAGATGAAGGTAAGTCTGATTTTTCAGTTGAGATTCAATTTGAAGATATTGATTATCCTGCAAACCTCAAGGTTAACGATAATCGTCTATTAATTAGAAGGGTTTTTAATACTAAAAAAATTGATGAATCACTTTCAATCTTAAATACTGAAGGACAAGAATTATTTTTTGAGATTGAAGACAAAATTAGTTTCATCAATGATTATTTAATTCCACTTGAAGCAGCCAAATTTGTCTTTTTTGACGCTGAAAAAATTGCCTCTTGGGCTGAATTATCTACAAAAGATGAAGGAAATGTTTTAAATGATGCACTTGGAAAATTATTAGGACTTGACCTTTTCGAAAATTTGAAAGATGACATTGGTGTTTTTATCGACAATTTAAGGAAAGAAAGCGCACCCTCAAACCTAAGAGAACAAATAGACAATACAGAACAAGCAATAAAGCTGAATGCAAGGAAAATAGAAGAAATTGACCTGAAAAGTGCGCTAAATGATAATGAGATTCAAGAATTAAAAAAGAAAATAAATGAATATCAGATTTTTCTAAATCAAAATAGTAAGAAAGAAACATCGTCAGTAAATAGAGAAGCTCTTTATTCTGATATTTTAAAACTGCGGGAACGTAAAACCATTTTAGAAAAGCAGTTTAATGATTTAAGCGAAATTATACCCATTGCAATGCTTAGTGGCAAAATTGAAGAAGTAATTGAACAATTAGAATTACAAAACCAAGTAATGAGTAATATTGAAACAAATGCAGAAATAAAAGAGAAACTGGATAACTTTATTGAGCAGCTTTTCAATAAGCCTCCTGAACCAGAGGATGGCTCAATGTCTTTCAAAAACAAAGTTTTTTATTCTGATAAAGCACAATTATTATTAAATGAGCTTTTTAATGTGAGTGATGATTTAAACGAATTGGAACTTGAACTTGACTTAAATAAGGCTGATACAGATTTAATTTACAAAGCCTCCCAACTAATTAAACAACAATCAAAAGAATTATTTGAAACTACAATTTCTGATTTTAATACCATTCAAATAACCTTAATAGATAAAGAAAAAAAGTTGAAAATACTGGATTCAGATTTAGAGGATGAAACTATCCTCGAAACAATTACTAAAAAGAATGAAGCTGAAAGAAAAAGAGATAAAATAATAGCTGAGAATGGCGCTCTAAAAGTTCAAAAAGAAAAGCTTGAAAGTGATAATGTTAGGTTAAATCAACAATATACTTTACAGTTACAAAAAAGTAGTGGAAATCAGATTATTAAAAGTAAAATCTCATCAGCTAAAAAGTATATTGTTTCTCTTCAAACTTTTATTGATAATCAGAAACGAGGAAAGAAAGAGGCTCTTGCAACGAAATTACTTGTTGAATTGCAAAAACTAATGCATAAAATGCAAAGTGAGAATTCCAGTTTTATTAAAGATTCACGTATCGACATTTTACCAGACGGTAAAGGTTTAAAAGTATCAATACTTGATTCAGAAGGTCAAGAAATACCAAAAGAGAGCTTTTCTACTGGAGAGAAACAAATTTATATTTCATGTTTAATTAAATCAATACTAAGTGAATCAATACAAAATTTTCCAATTTTTATTGATACGCCACTTGGCAGGCTCGACCATGAGCATATTGAAAATATTTTGAACAATTATTATCCTGACTTATCCAATCAGGTAATACTACTTGCGACAAATAATGAAGTCACTCCACGTCGTTATAATTTGATAGCTCAGAAAATCTCAAAGGCGTATCTGATTATAAACGAAAATAATAAATCATTTTTTAAACCTGGTTATTTCCAAAGCTATGAGAATAAGAATTAGTAAACAGAATGACGAAATAATTGATAGATTAAAATCAATCTATAAATTTTCAACTGAAGGAATTATCCCACGTTTAGCTTTTTCCCATAGCCTTCAATTAAATAAACATTTTGATTTATCAAAAGAAACAATACCAAGTTCAGATGGTAAGGATTTTAGAGATGACCGTGGTTTGTTTGGAACAATAATCGAAGGAAAATCCAACTATCCGATTTTTAAAGCAATCTTGGATAAGCACTATGACTCCTTGCTTTCAGAGGATGACTTTTCGAAATTGTTTAAGTTACATTTAGAACACGGTTTGAATTTAATATCAAATGAATTAAGTAACAAAGATTTGACAAGTGGTTATCATGTTGACTTTTTAATGAAATTAGTAAAAAACGGGTTATCCTTGAGGTCAAATCAGGTTTATGTTAATAGCACGACTACTGAAACTGATAATATTTTAGATTTTGAAATAAAAACATTTAAAAATCCTGTTTCTTTTAAATTAGGTAAACATGCCGATGGCACAGAAATTATCATTCGAATAAATGATGAAACTGAATGGAGTAGCAGAAATATAGCAATTGCAGGTCAAAATGGCTCTGGTAAATCTCAGTTAATCCTTGATATACTATACCAAATTTCAAAAAACACAAATTGTGAATTGCCTTTTACCTTTTTTGATTTTAAAGGTACAGATAAAAAGGAGAGTCTTGATTCATTTTTAAAAAATACAAATTGTACTTTCTTAAAAGTTGAACACAATAAAGGGTTCCCTTTTAGTCCTTTGAAAAATATTGATTTTAAAAATCCGAACAATATTTTAGCGTTTGCAAATGATTTTCAAACTTTCTTTCCTGAAATTAAACAAGTTCAATCTGCTGGTTTAATTAGGTCAATCCAAGAATTCATTAACGATAATGACAGAGCACCAAGTTTGACTGAATTGATGGAGTCTATTCTTGAAAGAAATAATGAGAGAGATAATACAACAACTAGCGTACTTCAACAGATTATAAGTTCTGGAATTTATGATGAAGATGCAGTTTACAATCTATTTAATCGTAGTACATACGTATCAATGCCGAGTGATGTAAGCAAACAAATAAAACAGTTTGTAACATTTAATCAGTTAAAATATTTATTCAATAAATTTAAATCATCTGGTAATACAGATGTTAATGCTAATATTAAAGGACTAAAACACATTATAATAATTGATGAAGCACAGAATTTTCTTCAAAAGAAATCTGCTCGTCCTGTCATTGAGGATATGTTAAGAGAACTTCGGTCTATTGGGATAATAATTGTGTTGATTGCTCAAGAAACAACAGATTTTGTTTATCCTGATTTTGATTTTATTTCTCAAGTTCGTTTACCTATTTGTGCTGATGTAAATGATAAAAGCATACACCGAATGGTAAAATTCATCGGTTCGGTGAATAGTGAATTGACTTTAGGTAATGAAATAAAACATTATTCTAAAGTTGAGGAAGACCAAAAAGGTTATCCGATTAAAAAGGCAATAATTAACATTAATAATCCCAAATCAATAATAATGAGACAATTTTGGAAATCAATAAAAGAATAATCCACACACACACAGCCAAGCACAATTGCAATTCACACGAGCCAAAGCTAAAATCCAAAATTGCAATAGAGCTTGTCTGTCTGCCAACGCTTTTTCCCGACCCTAAAAAACTAATTTTTTCGGTTACAGCAGTGCTTTTATTCAACAGCTTGACAATAAAAAAAGACAAATAATTGAAAATAAATCAACACCAGCAGCTAACAAATTAGGAATTAAGGCACAGTTGAGCCAAGAAAAAAGGCAGTAGGTTTGTATATCTGCTGCCTTTTTTGATATCTCCGGCTTTCGGCCCCCCTGCTCAATTGTGTTTTAATTCGTGTTGGGCTAAACCGCTGGTACTTAAATGATCAGTCTAAGGGGATTAAATGATTTTTTACTGTCCTTCCTGCATTTTTCCATGCCGGTTTTAGCCTTCCTTTCCGCCGGGACCGGGAAAAGCGGCAGTGATGCCAGCTTTTTATCATCCGGGCGGGCATAATTTTTCCGTTCGGCAAACGCGGAAAGTTTTTTGCCGTCAACAGGAAAGTCCATTTTTTCGGACGAAGCAAAGGGCAACCGTAGGGGCAATTCCTCGTGGTTGCCCTAACGGATCATAGAAACGAAGCGGATTAAAAACCGGGATATTGGGAAGCACCCGGCTTGCCAATTTTGGGCTATGCGCATAACTCGATCAGGATACACGTATAACGCAATCAGGATATACGCATAACTTGATTAAGATACACGCATAACTCAATCAAGATATACGTATAACACGATTAAGATACACGCATAACTCAATCGTGTTTCCCGTATATCTCTAATCAAATACACGTGTATATCCCTGGCTAGTCAGGATTTGCAATCCTGACCTTAGTAAGAGGGGATTTGTAATCACCTTTATACCAGTCCCGGAGGAGGTCCCTGTTTTTAATATAACCAACGAAGGGGCAGCGAAGGAAGTCGGTAATCCTGTTCCTTCTCGTTTGAGTGCAACAGGAATGGGGGATAAGCTCCACTATATTTTATCCATCATTATAACCCGCTCATAAACTTGGCATTAATGGCAATTATTTTTTTACTTTTAACAATAATTTGGTTGAACGAGGGGAAAATAAAGAAACCGTTGTAGGTATTAAGGAGAAAACATCCGAATTGATAAAACCATTTTATATGAAGTATATTTTCATTGATACAAATATATTCTTGCATTTTCAGGATTTTAAAAAAATCGACTGGAATAATGAGGCTAAAGTGAAAGAGTGTACTTTAGTAATTGCACCTATAGTTTTAGACGAGCTAGATGAAAAAAAGATTGGGACGAGTAGAATTGGAAATAAAGCAAGACAAGTACTAAATACAGTTGAAAATCTTATTGACAAGGCTGCTTTAAATGAAAGTATTGGTTTTGAGGTGCTTCTAGAAAAGCCAATGCAAAGAATATATGATGAAAATGAATTAAATTTTAAAGAACAAGACCATCGACTTATTGCTAGTATTATTGACTTTAAGGAAAAGAGACAAGTAGGTGATGTTATGCTATGCACAAATGACATTGGTCCTAGACTTCGAGCTAAGCAATACGGGATTACTTCATTGAAATTATCAGATAAGTATTTATTACCAGAGCAAGAGTCTGAGATAGAAAAGAAGATAAAAAAGCTAGAACAAGAAAACGCTATGCTAAAAAATAGAATCCCAAAAATATCTTTAGCATTTGATAATTCTAACGAATTTGTAAAAATCAAAACAGAAAATTTTGATTTGATAAATTACGAGGATTTTAAGGATCAATGCTTAGAAGAAATAAAGCAGAAATTTCCATATATGGAACATATTGCCCCGTATAAAAATCCTTTAGCTGAGTTAATGACAATGACGCCAGATAGCAATCAAATTAATTCATACAATGAAAAACTTGATACGTATTTCAAAGAATATGAAGATGCAATAATGCAGATATATGAGCGTGAAAAAAGAAGAAAGTTGACTTTTGAAATAAAATTACAAGTAACGAATTCTGGTACAACTCCTGCGGAAGATGTTGATATTCACTTGCACTTTCCTGACGGATTTGAATTATTTGAAACTGAGGAGTTAGACGAAGAAATAGAATTGCCTGAACCACCATATAAACCCAAAAATAGATTTGATTTTGGCTATCATAGCATGCTATCGTCTTCTATTATTTCACCACAGGTTAATTTAGGAACAAATCTGAATTTCAATAGACCAACGATAAAAAAAACTAATAGTTATAATGTTGATTTTAACAGAAAGCAATTGAAGCATGGTTATTCTGAGAAGTTGGAAAATTTATCAATAGTCTTTGATAGTTATGAGGACATTAAGAATTTTAAGCTTGATTATGTAATTAGTGCTGGAAATATGCCAGAAAAAATAGAGGGGAAGTTAAATGTTATTTTTATCAAAGAATAACGCCCTATCGAGTGGGAAGCCGCTAGACTAAAAGCCTAGCGGAGAACCCCTCACACCACCACGATGCGCCAAGAAGTCGCTTACTATAACAACTGTTTAACGTTCATTGAATGATCCCTGGTGTGCGAACAGGTACAGGTTTTTGGCGAACAGTGCCGGGGGCGTTCCCAATGGTAGAAATTTTTCACCAACAACGGCAGATTCGTGGCTACCTGTTTCGGAGGTCTGGAGAAAAGTCCCGGAGAGGCATCTACCTCTTGCAAATACACAGCGAAAAGCCCCGGACAAGCATCTACCTACTGCAAATAGGTTGCGAAAACCCCCGGATAAGCATCTACCTGTTGCCTAAACATATCTACCTCCTGCCTAAGCGTAACTACCTCTTGCGGACTCTTAGCTACCTATGGAAAATGCCTGGCTACCTCTTGCGGACTCTTGGCTACCTGTAGAGAATGCTTGACTACCTCTTTCGGACTCTTGGCTACCTCTTGTTGGTCAGGATTTGTAATCATGAACGGAAAATGGGATTGAACGATACCGGACGGATGGTGGAAAAATGGTATTATGCATTGGAAAATAAATATCCGATATGCGGTGCTATCAAATGGTTATTATGCCTATCATTTTCATTGCATCATCAAAAATGTCGCCATACCCTGATAAAATCCCCCCACAATCAAACATTTCGGGATAACAGGTATTTACAGGTGGAAGATATATTCATTTTCAGCGAAATATATTATCTTTAAGAGCAAAAATAAAACAAACCAATGTCTCCGGCCCAAAAGATCAGGCTCTATCCGTTTTGTCACCGTCAACAAGATGTAGTCGTTGCTTCCTTCGAATATGATGCCTCACTTGTCAATATGATCAAACAATTACCGGGAGCCTGTTGGAGCCGGACATTGAAAAGCTGGTATTTCCCGAAAGACATCTTTGATCTGCACCGGTTTTTCGAAGCATTTAAAGAAGTGGCGTATACAGACTATTCAGCACTGAAATCAAATTCTCTACAGGTTTCAGAACAGGAGGAGGATTCCAAAACATACCCTCCCCGCAACCCGGTTGAACTTCCTAAAGGTTATCTGGAAATGTTGGAGCAAAAGCGTTACAGTGAGAACACAAAAAAGGTCTACATCAGCTATATGCGCGATTTTGCGACCATGTTTCGAAAATTTGATTTGCCACAGGTGACCAAAGACCAGATTAACCGGTATATTTTGTGGTTGATCCGGGAGAAAGAGATATCACCCAGCCAACAGAACCAGCGGATTAATGCGATCAAGTTTTACTATGAAAAAGTATTGCGACGGCCCAGGGAGTATTATGACATTGAACGTCCCCGGATAGGTAAACATTTACCCGAAGTACTGAGCAAAGAAGAAATAAAGTTGATGCCTGGTACTACCATATATAAAAAACATAAATGTTTGATTGCTTTAATCTATACTTGCGGGTTGCGAAGGTCAGAGGCAATAAACCTGAAGTTAGAGGATATTGATTCGAAACGGATGATGATTCGGCTGAGAGCAGCAAAAGGAGACAAGGACAGGTATGTGAATTTCCCGGCAAGTTTATTAGCCATGCTACGGGAATATCACCGGGAGTTCAAGCCAAAAGTTTATGTGTTTGAAGGCCAAAACGGAGGAAAATACAGCGCCGAATCGGTCTGGAATGTTATAAAACAAGCAGCCATGCGGGCGGGGATCCGCAAGCGGGTATATCCGCATGTTTTGCGACACAGTTTTGCCACACACCACATAGAACAAGGGATTGACATTCGTTATATTCAAGAGTGGATGGGACACGAAAGCATTAAAACAACGCAGCGCTATACACATGTTGCAGGGAATAATTTTAAATTCAAAAATCTATTGGACGATGTGCTTTAAAGCGGCTGTAAATATTATCTTTATTACCACTAAGACCGCGCCAGGAGGAAGGCAAAAGGTCAGGAATAATAGCGATGTATATGTAAGATGACTAAATATACAGAAACGTTTATGCAAAATTAAAACGAATAACTGCACATAATAGATGAAAACAGTGATTAAAATATTGATAATTGCTTTGATGCCAATCATGGCCATTTCTTGTGGTACAAAATCAAGCACATTGGATAGAGTTGTTCTTGACACAACAAACGCGACTTTACCAATCTTGCACTTAAATGGAACAGCTTATGAAAATGGATTGCAACACGGTAAACTCTTACAAAAGGAGATTAATGAGCTAGTTGATATATGGAAACAAGACCTTGAAGAAAAATTTCAAATACCAGCAGATACCTTTATAAAGATATTTCTCGACTCAACAAACTATATTCCTTCAATAGAAAAATGGACGCCTGAACTGCTTGATGAAGTCAAAGGAATTAGTAAAGGCTCTGGAATTGATTTTAATACAATGTTTGCATTTCAGTTAATAGATGAAATATGGACAAATGGAAAAATAATTAACATACCACATCACTGTACATCTGTTGGAATAAATAACTACAAAAAGGACGGAAGCTCGAATTTTATTGCTCAAAATATTGACATAACACCATTTTATCATGGTTTTGAAGTTATATTGAATATTAAAAATAGTAATTCAGGAACAAGGAAGTTAGTAACAACATTCGCTGGATATTTAGGCGTAAATGGTCTAAATAAACAGATTGGAATTACTGAGAATAGTTTAACAGATTTAAAAAGTTCTTTAGAGGGACTTCCAGTGTGTTTTATTTCTAGGGGTGTTTTGGAAAAAAACTCATTTGATGAAGCTATCACTTTCATAAAAAAAGTAAAACACGCATCGGGTCAGAATTATATAATTGGCTCAAAACAAAATATTATTTCATTGGAATGTGCTTCTGGTTTAATTACTGAGTATTGGCCAGATTCTTCAAAGCAATATACTTTTCATGCCAACAGACCATTAACAAATAACTCGTACCATTCTTCTTATGTCGATTTGAGTTATTTATATGGTAAAGATAGTAGATTGGAAACTATGAGGAATAGAATTCAAAACAATGACTCAATTGATATTAAAACTTTAAAAGAAGTTCTGTCAATGAAACCTGTCTGTAATTCTAACACTTTTGCTTCGACAATTATGGAGTTTAATGATA
Source organism: Prolixibacteraceae bacterium (assembly GCA_963662895.1). Classification (GTDB taxonomy): domain Bacteria; phylum Bacteroidota; class Bacteroidia; order Bacteroidales; family Prolixibacteraceae; genus GWE2-42-39. The sequence goes on from OY759982.1 coordinate 27,540, forward strand.
CCTATAGCGAATTGAATATTTCTACGGGTAAGCCTGATTCAACAGAATACATACTACTCAGAATAGATAAATAACTTTGCATAATAAATAGGCGTTCTTGCGGCACGCAGAGCCAAGCAGGAACGGCAGGTTGAACTACATCCCAACCACCGGCGTTTTTTCTATGGCCTTATCCATGTTTTTTCTGCTTTATAGATATTCATTTAGGGGTGAATCCCAGTACCTGGATGGTATGATCAATCGTTTTCGTTGTTAATTTCGTGTCCGGGTTAGCACTTTCAGAGCCCGGCTCTGTTTGTTCGCGCAATTTTTACCCGGATTAGGCAATACAATCCCAGTCCGCACCAAGTGCAGACCGGTATAGGGGATGACGAAAATTCACAACTGCATAACAGTACCCGGGGCATAAAAGCCGGACGGCGAACGAACCCGGGGCAGTTTTTCAATAATGCACATCATGCCCTTTTTACAGAACGGGCAGCGGTACACATCGAAACCGGTCAGCCGTTTAAGCCGCTCCTGTGAGGTTTCCTTTGGTTTGATAACCATCTTCGGGTTTTGCTTTTGCCTGGTTGTCCTGGCCCGGCTGCTGTAAATGCCATAGCGTCGGATTTTAACAAAGCGGTGTGGCAGGATGTGCAGGCAAAACCTTCGCAGGAACTCCACACCATCCATGGTGATTGGTTTTTGTCTGGCCCCATCAGTGTAATCCTTGTGCAAAAACGTGACTGTTTTTTCATCAATGTCAATGATACGCTGGTTGGTGATAGCTACCCGGTGGGTATATTGCCCCAGGTACCTGATCACCTGTTCCGGTTTGCCCAACGAAGGTTCGCAGTGTACAGACCAGGGTTTGTCCCAGGCTGTTTTGAGTGCTGTCCTGTATTGGTCAGAAAGCTGTTGTTTTTTCAAATGCTTTTCGATCCCCTCCATCATTTTAGCCCTGAAACCCAGGCTTAACTGTCTGACCGGGTACAGGAACTTACCGTCACTGCCGATGTGTTTCATGTTTCCGGCCAGGGTTTCCCCAATGGCCGGGACAATGCAGTGAACATGAGGGTGCAGACTAAGGTTTTGTCCCCATGTATGCAGCACACAAACGGCGCCCGTTTCCACGCCAAAACGGGTGTACCCGAACTGTCGCAGGGTTTCCCATACGCAGGCAAACAAGCGGCTGTAAAACCATTTGCTGTTTTCCATGCAGATGGCGTTCAACCCGTGCGGGACGGTAAACACGATATGGTAATGTTTGACCGGAAAAGTAGTTTCCAGCAAATCTTCTACCCAGAATGCCTGTTTCGATGCCTGGCATTTGGGGCAGTGACGGTTACGGCAGGAGTTGTAGCTGATACGTTCCCTGCCGCAGCAGTCACAAACTTCTTTGTGTCCGCCCAGGGCCGAAGTACGGCAAAGCGACAAGGCCTGGAGTACCCGCCGCTGGTAACTGTTGGGGTGGCAGGTAAAAATGAAAGCTTCACCAAAGCGTTTTATCACATCGGGCACTTCAAAGCCATGCCGCCCCATTATTCATCCGGGTAAAGGGTGTCCAGCGGGCTGTGCGGGTCAATTCGCGGACACTGGGCAACATGAAGATAAATCATGGTGGTGGCAATTTCGGCATGCCCGAGCAGTTCTTTTAAGGTCACGATGTTCAGTCCTTCCTCCAGCAGGTGCGTGGCATAAGTGTGGCGTAACGAATGAAGGTTCACTTCTTTTTTGATGGAAGTTTTTTTCAGCGTTTCGCGCATCACCCACGACAGGCCCCGTACACTGTACCGCCCGTCGGGTTCTTTCCCGTTGAACAGCCATACGTGCGGGTTTTCTGCTGCAATGTACTTTTTCAACCCTTTGTCCATGTACCTGGAAAGCGGCACGATACGGTCTTTTTTGTACTTGCTTTGACGGATGTGGATGGTGTATCGTTCAAAGTCAATGTCGGACAGTTTCAGGTTGATCACTTCCTGCCCGCGTAACCCCGCTGAATAAATCAGCGTTAGAACAATGCGGTGTTTCAGAAGGGCGGGTGCTTTGAATAACTCTTTCAGTTCCGAACGGTTCAGGATAACCGGCAGACGGGTATCCCCTTTCAGCGAAGGCAGAGAGATAGCCCGTTTATTGTTTCCCAGCAGACGAAAATAATACCGCAGGCCGTAAACGGCATGTTTAAAATTACTGCGGGAAGGGGATTTTGACGACATGGCCAGCGAGGCCAGGTATTCATTGATCTCATCGTCGCTCACCTGTTCTGGCAATTTACCAAAGTGAAGCGATATTTGTGCAATGCGTCGGATGTAATTATCAAGTGTGCTTTTGCTCTGCCCGCGAAGGATGACCTGCTGTTGAAGCAGTTTGTACACTTTTTCAAAACCATCAATGGTTTGAATGGCTTTTTCTACCAAGGTAGGCTCATTTCTTTTTTTTCATGATCATTTATATTTATGGATTAAACCTGAGCCCAATTTACCAATTATCTATAACTTTGGTTCCGGGCTAGCCCGAAGGGATTTAGTTCAACACTTAGCCTCCGATCAAGCGTTGCTTGCACACGCTTGACATTGGAGGATATGTTGAACTAAACATTTGCAAAAAAAAGGAGAAAATTAAACGTATTTTTCCCATAGTGGTTTCAATCGCTTTTTTGAATGTAAAACACTGTAAGGGTGGACTATACAAAGGTGGGGCACTTTTGCTTTTTTCATGTGGAATCTATTGAAAATTCAGTACTGACAATGTAATTGCAAAATCTTGCAGAAAACGGACACCCGTTCTTGCTGAAAACGGACAGCAATTCCTGTTGAAAGTGGACAAGGATTCTTGGGGAAAACGGACAGCCGGACGCGATCAAAGCGGACAGTGATTCCTGCCGAAAACGGACAGTTGAGATTCGCAAACAGACCATCACTTATTTTCCACTGAATCTTATTACTTCTGCTGATTTTAGAATCAATCAAAAATCAACAGGAGGGGAAATGCCAAGACAAAGAATTAAAGTGGAAAAAGTAAGAGAAATACTACGACTGAACCAGGAATTAAAGTTCAGCATCAGGAAAATAGCAGATGCACTCGGGGTAAGCAAGACCAGTGTCGGAGAGTATCTTGCGGAGTTTAAACGCAGTGGATTATCCTGGCATGAGATTACCGGGATGAGCGATACAGAAGTCGCAGAGCTTTTCGAGAAGCGTAATCAATCCGCCAATCCCATGTATGAATCCCTGGCCAAAGATTTTCCCTACTATGAAAAAGAACTGGCCCGCGTAGGAGTGCCCCTTTACCTGCTATGGGAAGAGTATAAGCAGCGCCAACCTGAAGGGTTCAGTTATTCCAGGTTTTGCCATCATTACCGGATGTGGGAGAGCAAACTCAAAGCAGGGATGCACATAGAGCACAAAGCCGGAGATTTGTTATATGTTGATTTTACCGGGAAGAAGATGCATTGGGTGAACGGAGAAACCGGCGGGGTTAACCATGCAGAGATTTTTGTAACCATCATGGGGGCCAGTCAACTGATCTATGTGGAAGCAGTAAAAAGCCAGCAATTAGAGGATTGGATCTGGGCCAATGAGAATGCGTGGAGGTATTACGGAGGGGCCACCAGGGGTATATGTCCTGATAATTTAAAATCAGCAGTTACCAGGGCGTGCAATTATGAGCCGTTGCTTAATGAAACATATTACGATCTCGCCCGTCATTACGGCACAGTTATCCTGCCAGCCCGTCCGGGTAAACCCAAAGATAAACCATTGGTTGAAAATGCGGTGCGCCTGGTTTATCAAAGGATCTTTGCAAAATTAAGGAACCAGACATTTTTTTTACTCCGGGAACTTAACCAGGCCATATGGGAAGAGTTGGAAAAACTGAACAATACCCCTTTCCAGCGAAGAAGTACCAGTCGCAGGGAGTTATTTAACGAGATAGAGAAAAATGAGTTGCAGGCCCTTCCGGCAGAGAGATATGAAATAAAACATTTCCAGGTATCCAGGGTGGAGTTCCACCATCATATTTATCTGAAAGAAGATAAGCATTACTATAGTGTCCCTTATCAAAACACAGGGAAAAAGGTTAAGACGGTCTATACCAGTCGTGTGGTTGAAATCTTCAATGACCATGTCCGAATTGCGTTCCACCAAAGGGACCGTAAAAAGTATGGCTATACCACGGAAAAAAGCCATATGCCCGCTACCCACCAGTTTGTCAATGGATGGAATACCGACCGGTTTGTTAAGTGGGCATCGCAGATGGGCGGTTCCATAGAAGCTTTTATTGAACGGTTACTGGAAAGCAGGGAACATCCCCAACAGGCTTTTAAATCATGTATGGGAGTATTGAACCTTGGGAAAAAATATAAACCGGAAGACCTTGAAAAAATTTGTAAAAGAGCCATAGAATATAATAGTATATCCTTCCGGTTTATTAATAACGCATTAAAGAATAATATCTACAAAATGGAACCGGAGAATACCCTTGATTTGAAACTTCCTTTTCATAAAAACATACGGGGAAAGGAAAATTATAAATAACCAATTTTTAAAAATGAATCAAAATGAATCAAACAGTAACGATGCAAAAACTCGAAGAGATGCGCCTGAGTGGTTTTACCCGGGCTTACAGGGAAATGATGGAAACAGGCAGGAATAACGATTTTACAACCGATGAGGTCATATCCCATCTGGTTCAGGCCGAATGGGATGAGCGGTATAACCGGAGGCTGAAGAGATTAATAATAAGGGCCCGGTTTCGTTACCAGGCGAGTATGGAACAAATAGATTATACGGCCAAAAGGGAACTGGATAAAAATCAACTGTTAAGATTATCTTCCTGCAGTTGGATATCGGGTAAACAAAATCTGGTTTTAACAGGAAGTACCGGCGTGGGGAAAAGCTTCCTGGCTTCTGCACTTGGGCACCAGGCCTGCATGCAGGGATATAAGGTCTGCTACCGGAACTGCTCAAAGTTGTTCGATGAAATGAAGATCGCCAAGGCAGATGGTACCTATATTAAAGAAATAAGTAAAATCGAAAAACAGGATTTACTCATTTTGGATGATTTTGGTTTGAAACCGCTTGATAACAATCAGCGGTTAATTTTACTTGAACTGCTTGAAGACCGGCATGGGAAGAGATCCACTATAATAACTTCACAATTACCTGTAAGTAAATGGTATGACATAATCGGCGAGCCGACCATTGCAGATTATCCGAACGTTTTCATTATGCGAAGAAAAACTTTTGTATAGTCTGAAAATAAATGACATATCTATGTATTACCGCTTGATTTGTTTGCATAAATTTTAGGTTTAACGAGAACAATGTTCGTTCATCTATTAAACTTTATTGATTATGGAAAACAAATTTGATTTCGATGAAGTAACGTCTGCAGCACTGGATTTCATGAAAAACAACCTATCGTACAAGGATGTCACCCTTCGTCATTATCGCAGCAGATGGCAACCTTTAAAAGAGTACATGGAATCGCAAAAGATTGATTTCATCAGTACCAAGCTATGTAATGATTTCCTTATCTCGTTTTACAAAGGCCGTAATCGCCGTGATTTGACTGTAAGCGAGAAAAATATCGGGAAAGCTGTCTCTGTTCTTTCTGAATTCATTACGACCGGAAGTGTTCAAATGAAAAGAAAAACAATCCATATGGATGGTACAATTGGGATGCTAATGAAAGACTTTCTGGCATCGAAAAAATCTCAAAGAAGAAGCGATCTGACAATTGACAAAATAGAAAGCCATTTGAGCAATTTTAATTTTTGGCTGCTGTCGCACAATGTTTCATCTGTTGGCGAGATCAAACAAATACACATTATCAACTTTATTAAAAGCATTGATGCAACAAAAAAATCACTTGTCCATGATACGCTGTTGGATTTACGAGGTTTTTTTAGTTTTCTCTACAAAAAGGAAATTACATCGGTTAACATGGCCTGTTCTATCCCCAAAGACAAATATGTCCGTCAGTCCCTGTTACCATCTTATTACTCAGAAACAGAAATTGAGCAGTTGCTAAAATCAATCGATCGCGGGACTGCTGTCGGTAAGCGGGATTACGCGATTATACTGCTTGCGGCACGATTAGGATTACGAACATCCGATATCGCTCGTCTTAAATTTGCGAACCTGCATTGGGAAGACAGTACGATTGTTTTTAACCAATATAAAACCGGAAAAGATATGACACTTCCTCTTTTGCCGGTAATAGGCAATGCCATTCTTGATTATATCCAGTACGGCCGACCTCAGTGTCATGACAAAAACATATTTATCCTTGCTATATCTCCATTTATGTCAATCTCTTCCAGATCAATATCGACAATGGTGTACCGACGCTTTGTTGATTCAAACCTGTATGTAAAAATGAGAAAACATGGCGTTCATGCTCTTCGTCATAGCCTTGTAAAGGAACTGCTTAACAATAATCAATCTCTTCCGGTTATTACAGAAGTGCTTGGGCATAAAAATGTGGAATCAACCAGGCACTATATCCGTATTGACACAGAATCTTTACGTCAATGCTCCCTGGATGTACCAAGAGTTGATCTAAATTTTCACCTGCAAAGGAAGGAGGCATTTTATGAATAAAGTAAAATTTTGGAGCATTTATGCCGGATATATCACAGATTTTATCTCCTTAAAAAGAAGTCTTGGATATAAGTATCAAGAAGAAGAAAGAGTCCTTTCCTTGTTTGATAAGTTTGTAATGGAGCAAGGAGAAACAACGATCGGATTATCAAAGGAGCTGACAGACAGATGGTCGTTAAGAATGAATAATGAATCGGAACTAACAAGGTATGGAAAAGTCCGTTATATATCCCAGTTTTCCAGCTACCTCAGAAGTATAGGAATTAAATCGTATATCCCTCAGTTACCCAAATATCCGGATTCGAACTTTATCCCCCACATTTTTACTTATGAGGAAATGAATGCTCTTTTTAGAGCCTGTGATAATTTAACGCTGCGGGTTAAAGATATGGGATCATCAATATTTGTAATCCCTTGTCTGGTTAGAATGTTATATGCTACCGGTATCCGGATTGGAGAAGCATTGTCTTTAAAAAACAAGGATGTTAATTTAGCTGGTAAATATCTTGTTTTAAAGGAAGTAAAGACTGGTCAAGAAAGACTGGTTCCTTTTAATGACACCCTTGCAAATGTATGCCAGGACTACCTGACATATCGAAACCGGTTACCTGTTGTTGATATTGATAAGAATGATCATCCGTTTTTCGTTACTCTTAATGGAAATTACTGCAGACATAGTCCAATTTACCGGTGGTTCCGAAAGATACTCAAACAAGCGGGGATCCCCTTTACCGGGAACAGAAAGGGGCCAAGAGTTCATGATATCCGTCACACCTTCGCCTGTCATTCTTTTGTGAAGCTTTCTGATGAAGGATTGGATCTTTATTGCTCATGGCCATATCTCTCGGCTTATCTTGGGCACAAATCTCTCGAATCGACCGAGCAGTATGTAAGGTTAACCACCCAAATTTATCCTGATTTACTGAAAGGCGCTGATAGGCTATATGTAGATATCCTTCCTGATAACAATCAATTAGTACAGTCATGAAACAACCAACCGATTTTTCCAAATATGTCTCTGCTTTCGTTGGTAATTACCTGACAAATGAACGAGGTGTCAGTCCGAATACGATAAAATCGTACAGCTATGCTATTATCTTGTTTATCAACTTCATGAATGAGGTAAAAAGAATCCGTATCGACAGGTTGTCAATGAGCGACATAACAAAGGGAGCTGTTGTCGAATACCTTAATTGGCTACAGGAGAAAAGAAATTGCAGCAATGCTACCCGAAACCAACGTTTGGCGGCCATATCTTCATTTATCAGATATGTTGAATATATGAATCCTGCCGCGTTATACAATTGCCATCAAATATTGTCCATTCCGGCGAAAAAGTCCGCAAGAAAACCGATTTGTTATCTGACAATTGAGGGCATCAAACTTTTACTTCAACAACTTAATGTGTATAAAGGGAAAGGTCTGCGGGACCTGGCCTTGATCTCACTTATGTATGAAAGTGCAGCAAGAGTACAGGAAATAATTAATCTCACCCCATCTTCACTGTACCTGGAAAGTAAACCATACCGAGTTGTACTGCTGGGAAAGGGGAACAAAATCAGGACAGTACCTCTTCCTGAAAAACAGGCAGAGATATTGAGAAGATATATGGGGCAGAATAATCTTTTAAGCAGGGAAAACAGACCAAGACCTCTTTTCCCAAATAATCAAGGGCAAAAGTTAACACGTAACGGGGTTAATAATATCCTGAAAAAATACACAAAAATGGCTAAGGAAAAAGATTCCTCACTAATACCGGAAAAGCTAAGTTGTCACGGGTTGCGGCATTCTAAAGCTATGGCACTTCTGGAATCAAAAGTAGAATTGATATATATAAAAGACTTTTTGGGCCATAAGTCGGTTCTGACGACAGAAATATATGCCAGAGTAAATTCCAAATATACCTATGAAGCAATAAAGAACGCCTATAAAAACATTACCGATGATGAAATACCGATTTGGAAGGACAGCGATAAACTATTAAGTATGCTGAGAAAGTTTGCCAGGTAGAGATAAAAAATTATGCGAAGAAATCAGATATTAAAATCATCTCAACTATCTAGTTTGTAGATAGTACAAAAGTTTTTCTTCGCATAATGAAAACGTTCGGATAATCCGCAATATGTGAACATTCGCATATTGCGGATGCGATCCTTGACAGGGTAGTACACAGTTCACATCGAATCGAGCTTGCCGGTGATTCAATGAGAAAGAAATATAAAAATTAGTAATTTTAGGCATTATATGATTACGGAAATAAGTGATAAAAAAAGTGTCCGTTTTCAGCGGGACTGGGTGTCCGGATAACTCGGGACTGACTGTCCGCTTTCGCCAGGACTGACTGTCCGAAATCGCAGGAATATGCAGTTCGCTCTTAACTACCATTTGGCAGCGTATACAAACCATATTTTTAATGAATATTTTCAATAAAAAATATATTAGATGTTACAATCAGCAATAAAATATTGATATTATTCCATGTTACAAAGGTTAGGCTATAAATCCAAGAATGTATTACACAATTTTATTTATTAGTTACATCATTCACATCTTTTGAAATAATCTATTGTAAATAAAGGACTTGTTGAGTATAGAAGTGGAGTTTCTAAAATTCAATAAAAGCTTGAACTAAAAGCGTTAGTGTTTTTTATTAGAGCATTAAAGATTGTAAAACCTAATGCCAAAACCAATATTTCTAATGTCATATCTTAAAATACAATTGAGATGCCGAGAGTATATTACCTGTCTTTACCCAACCAATGAGCAAAAAACAATCTTTTTTTTGGAGTGTTAATTCTCTCACTCTGTTCATCAACTGATCTGATATCTTCAATGGAATAAAATGCTTTTGGATTAAATTGTTTAATTAAAGTAATTATGGTACTGATCCTGATTCGCTGAACTATTAGAAAAATAATATGTACTTTACCTTGGTTACTATCAGCTTCAACAGAGGTTGTAGATAATCCATTGCAATGAAGTCTGTCAATCAGTTGTGAAGCATCTACTTGAGTAACTATTCGTATCATTTGAATGCCCATGGCAAATTTTTCTTCCAAAATAAGGCCAATATAATTTCCAGCTGCAAAACCTGCCGCATAGGCGAAATAGCAAGCAATATTATCAATATTCTTCATTATTCTGGTTATAGCAATTAACCAAATTAAGATTTGAAAAAACCCTAAAACAGGTGCTAAAATTTTATTGCCTTTTGTTATATAAACAATTCGCAATGTATCAATCGTTACATCCACTATTCTTGCTGCAAAAATCATAAATGGCAATAAAACATAGGTAAACCAAAAAGTATTAATAAAAGAAATATCCATAATTCATTCGTTTTTTATAAAAACCATTTCTTTTTTCTCAATTGCTATTTCTATTGTTGAATCTTTTATGTTTTTTGAGTTATTGAAGGATATTTCTCATGATGTATGTGCTGTAATCCTTAAGAATTGGTTTATAATTACCTGCGAATAATAATGATGAAATGATATGATCTGCGGTGGCACGGTTACAAGCCGTTGTAATATTGTATACCATTGCAATTCGTAAAAGTGCCTTTACATCAACATCATGAGGCTGCTGTTGCATCGGATCCCATAAGAATATTAAAATGTCAATATTGCTTTCAGCTATCATCGCACCAAGTTGCTGGTCCCCACCTAAAGGTCCGGATTTTAGTTTCACTATATCTATGTGCCCTTCACTTTTTTCGTTGACTTTCTTCATAAGTAATTTTTCTACCAGGTTGCCCGTAGTTCCAGTGCAAATTAAATGGTGAACGGAAAGTTTATCCCAATTCCATTCTACCCACTCCAATAAGTCTTTTTTTCTGTTATCGTGGGCTACCAGAGCTATACGTTTCCTATTATCCATATTTTTTCTTAATTTATTTTTTATACTCGCTAATGAGAATTATTCTACATGCGAGCTGTGACAATTTCCAGTCCTTTGTTATGGATTTGTTATTCTCTATATATATGACTTTGAAATGTTTTGATACCGGAACATTGGTCAAACGGCACAAAGTGACCGCTTTATTTATTGCTACCTCAAAATCGGTTTGTTCTATAATTCCAATTCTTGGTAAAACATTACTTGCGTAGAATTTTAATTCCAGTTCGGAAATGCAATTAGCAAACCACTCCATCTCTGAGCTTAACATCTGACTTTTGTAATATTCAATAAGCATAATATTTAGTTTTAATCAGATTTTACTTTTTGATTGTCAATCTTTTTCAGATTTTTGAATAAAGCCACTTCTTCCGGGCTTAAATCGACAGGAACTTTAATATTAATTCTCACCAGTAAGTCGCCAAATTGATTGGGTTTTCCATAAACTGGCATTCCATTACCTTTAAGTCTTAGCAGTCGATTATTCTGTATTCCTTTCGGAATATTCATTTCAACTTTTTTTGTAAGGGTAGAAACAGATAATTTCCCTCCGAGAACTGCTGTGTAGAAATCAATATCTGATTGAATAATAAGATCATCAGCCTTTCTTTCGAAAACGTTGTGGGGCAAAACAATGATGTTTACATAAATATCTCCGCGTTCTCCACCATTAAAAGCTTGTCCGCCTTTATTTTTTATACGAAGTTGTTGTCCATAATAAGCTCCTGGTTTTGTTGTTACACGAAGTTTCTCATTGTTAATTTGAATAATTCTTGATGTTCCATGATAAGCCTCTGCTAGTGTTATTTCCATATCGGCCTGTACATCGTAACCGGCTGATTTTCTTTGAGAATTCTGTTTGCCGAATATGTCTCCATGAGAGCCAAACAAATCTGAGAAGTTACCCTTCCCAAAAAATTGGGAAGGGTCGCCTTCAAAATTATATGTTTGTCCTTTGTTGTTTTGTCTTTTACTGAATTGAGATGGGTCAAAACCCTGGCCGGCACCTTCGAATTGTTTCCAGTTTTCTCCCCATTGATCGTATTTCTTTCGCTTCTCAGGATTACCTAGAACTTTATGAGCCTCACTTACCTCCTTAAATTTTGCTTCAGCGAGTTTGTCACCCTGATTTTTATCGGGATGGTATTTAACTGCTAGCTTTCTATAAGCTTTCTTAATATCTGGCTGAGTAGCATTTTTTTGCACTCCTAATATGACATAATAATCTCTCATTCATTATATGTTTTTTACTATGAGACCAATTATAAAACGCTAAACGAATTCCCGGTACTGCACTACTACCTAATTTTTTAACAAAAAATTGTTGTCAGGAACATGTAGTTTAACAATCTTTCTGGCAAAATTTATCCACAGTGGACTTATGAACAAAGTAAGAGCTATGGTGCTAATAATTAATTGGTAGCTATAAATCTTGATAATACCAGAATAATAACCTGTTGATCCTAGAATAAAACTAAACTCTCCTATTTGTGACAATAAAGCACCAGCGTACAAACTTAATTTCCAGTCTTTACAGAAAGGACGCATTATTAGTATGTTTATGGCGTTATTTACAACAAAAACAATGAGTACAAGTGAACCAATTATAATTGCATTCGCTTTTAAAAATTGTAAATCAATTAACATTCCCACCGAAACAAAGAACAAAGCCACAAACATTATCTTAAAAGCATGCAGGCTATTGTGTACCCATTTTGTTGATTTTGTGGATGATAAAATAATACCGGCAATAAATGCCCCCAATGCAGAAGACAACCCAAACAGTGCCGTTACAATAGAGAACCCGAAACATAGTGTAAACGCAACAAAAACCTGGATCTCATGATCTTTGCTGATATAGCTCATGAATGGCAGTCTAATTTCTTTCTTTATTAAAATGTAAATAATGATTCCTATAATTAACAAACCGCCAATAATTTGTTTTATGATTTCGGTTATTTCAGGCTTGCTTCCTCCCAGGTAACCCATAATGATAAGCATAGGCACAATTAAAATATCCTGCGCTATAAGCACCCCCAGGACATTTTGCCCCACTTTAGTAAACAACTCATTCCTTTCTTGTAGCAATTTCACAATAACCGCTGTACTGCTCAAGCTGATAACAAATCCTAACAGAATTACCTGGTTAATTTCCCAATTAAAAAATTTACCCAACAACCAAACTACTACTACACTAAATACTATTTGAATTGATGTTCCGATTATTGATACCTTCCAGTTTGTAATTAAACTAGGTAAGTGAATTTCCATTCCTACAAAAAACAATAATAAAACAAGCCCCAGTGAACCGAGATTGGTAATCAAAATTTCATCTGTTACTAGTTTAAAACCATATGGCCCTACCAACACACCTACAATAAGGTAAGTGACTATGGAGGGTTGCTTAAATACCTGCAATACGAAACCCACAACAATGATTACCATTGAGAGGATAACAAATTTTGACAGAACAGGGTCAATGCTAATTGTTGCTATCATGTTTAGTTTTGTACTTTAATCTGAAAAAATACGTTGGTAGAATACCTACTTTGCATGCGTTGTAAAACCTTTCAATGCCTTTCCAAGTTCTTCTAAATCATGGTTTAGTTTATGTTTAAACGAATCCCATTTTTCTGATCCGTCAGACTTATATTCCTCTATTCTTTTTTTAATTTCATTCTTTCTTAATTCCAATTCGGCCATTGTTTCCTCGTATTTCACTTTTATATGTTCTGAACTGAACACCGAAGATAGTTTTGAATCACCAGCCTCATTGTTTTTAATATTTTTTAATTCATTTTTGTCATTTTCAATCTTTATAAGTGATTCTTCCAAAGCAATATTCAATTTTTGTTTTGCTTCCGAAACTTCTTTTTTAGCAACCTTTAATTTAATTTTTGCTTCGTCAAGTTTTTTTTCCAGCTTTTCGCAATTTGTCAAATCCTCACCTTTAACAAAACCCTTTACGGTTAAATGTTTTAAAATTATTTTTTTCATTTTTTAAAATTTTGTGGATACATTTATTACCTATAGCAAGGTACGATATATGCCAAATTAAGCTATTATATAACCTTGATAATAAATTACATCATTCACACATATTACAGTGTGTATTTCATCTGTTTATTTTATTGATTTTTTATGGATGGATGGAACACCCTTAATAATCATGCCCGTGCCTTGCTCCGCAGAAGCTTCGCAAAGTCGCAGTTTAATATGCTTTTTATCATGGGTGTTTCATCTTATTTTTCCAGGCCAATGTGATGAAAATGTTCTTTTCTGTAGTTTATTAATGCTTTCGCTTACAGCATCCACCGAACTTACGTCTTCGATTGAATAAAATGCTTTGGAATTGTGATTTTTAATTAATACAATAATGCTGCTTATTTTATTACGTGGTACAATGGCAACAATAAATAAGTAAACCAGAAAGAATCTATAAAAGTTAAGTTCATCATTGAATTGTTTCTATCAAAACCATTTCTTTTTTCTAAAGAAAACAAGAAGGCCTGTGCAGATTAAGAGAGCCATCAACCAAAATATGGGGTATGAATATTTAAATTCAAGTTCCGGGAAATATTTAAAATTCATACCATATATACCCGCAAAAAATGTTAATGGAATAAAAATGGAAGCAAACATTGTTAACACCTTCATTACTCCATTCATTCTGCTATTGATTGTTGCGTTATAAATACTTAATTGATCCGAGGCCATATCGCTATATAATTCAATGGTATCAATGGAATGGGTTACCAATTCGTTTAAGTCTTTTAAATAGTGAACATTCTTTTTTTTGAAAAAGGAGTTTTCTGATTTTAACAGATGCATCATTAAATCATTGACTGGGCGTATTGATTTTCTTAGAAAATTTAGTTCGGTTTTTAAATTGTAAATTTCTTCAGCAATTTTAGCATCTGTTTTTAGAAATATTCTGTCCTCCAGGTTTTCCACTTTACTGCCAATGGTTTCTATTAGCAGGGTATAATTATCCACAATAGTATCCATTATGGCATAAGCCAAATAATCGTTATCGTTTAACCGGGCTTTGCTTTTTTTATTTCGGATTCTCTGCCTGACGGGTTCAAAAATATCCCCTTGACGTTCTTGTAAAGTAATAACAAAATGTTTACATAAAATTATTGTTATTTGTTCAGCTATAATTTCATTTGCCTTGGTATCAAACTGCAACATTTTTAAAATAAAAGCATCATATTTTTCTCCGTCTTCATATTTAGGGCGTTGGTCGGTATTTAAAATGTCCTCCAATAAAAGTGGATGAATATCAAATAATTCTCCAATTTCTTGCATCATTTCAGTATCATGTATCCCATAAATATTAATCCATGTAACGCCTTCATTTTTAATTTTTGAAGTGATTTCATTAATTGATAGAAGTTCTCTTTCAATCAGGTTTTTTGGATTATATTCCATGACCTGAATTACTGGCTTCTCCATATTTTTCTTCCCAATGAAAATAAGAGATCCTGGTGCCTTACCTTTAGCAGCGGAATGGTCTTTAATAAATCTAGCCATATTTTGAAAGAATCAAAAAATTAGTGCTTTAAACCAAAAGTAATTTGGGGTATAAATAAATTATCGAATTGGGCTTTTTACAACTTATACTGTTAATAGCTTTAGTGTTCAACACTTAATTAGCTTCAAAAAAATCAAATTCATCTTCCAATATTCTTGTTAGCATTTTATTTGAAAGTCTTAACAAATATATTTTATCAGATGTTTCCCATCTAATTGCACTTACTTTCTTCTTTTTATTATTGGTAAACTCAATAATAGCATTACTAAACCCGTTGGGGTAAACAAGCTTAACTTGTTTTTTTAATTCATCATTCAAGGTATCGTAATCCTTTATTACACTTAATTTTGAAGTTTCCATATTTTTTAATTTTAAAAGATACGTAATAAAGTTACAGACCTAAACGCAATACATTGTTACAAAATTCTGGTAATAAGCTACATCATTCACACTTTATCCGAATATCCGGAGAAGAATGAGATATAATAAGTTTGATAAAGAAAATTTCTTCTTATTCTTTCATAGGTAAGTTATGTATTTCACCAAAAAACGGTGTCCTTTTTTCTTCAACACATTTAACAGCGTAAAGATACATGGCAGCACTCCATGTTTGCCAATCCTGTCCCTTCGGTTGTCCGTCCTGTGCTTTTATCCATTCGTTAAACCCAAATTTTAAGTCTTCATCAATGGAACATTTCATTAGATTAGTAAGACTAAAAAGTTTTTTTTCAGCAAGTTTATATCTTTTTGCAGCTACCAGGGCTGCAATATATATTCCGCAAATAAATGGCCATATACCTCCATTGTGATATTCACCAGGATTGTTATATTGTGAATATCGTTCATGCCAGTCGGGATCGGTTGGCTTTATAAATGGAAAGAAATTAGGAGGGAGGTCTGCTGCAAGTTCTTCTTTTTTTTGCATGGTGCTGCATTCTTCCTCAATCCATGAAATCATTTCATCAGCTCTTGTTTGTGAGGCCAATCCGGAAAGGATGGCAAGGCTGTTTCCTAGCAGGTCAAACCGTTCGCTGCTGAAAATTTTATATGACCAGAAGGCATAATAAGGCTTGTATTTTACTACAAGCCCTTCGTGAACATGATTATGCGTCTCTCCTCCGGTAATTGTAAATCGTCCCATTGCATGTTGCAATTTATTTGCCCGTTCATTCAATCCAAGCATGCGCAAATAGGAATAAGTTAATGTGTTTACATATAAGCCATAACCCGTCACCCATTGTTCATCGCGCCAGTCGCTTGTTGGCTGCTGGGCTACAAGATATCGATCAGAGGGGCTTTGATATTCCATCCATGTCAAAGCTTTTTTGACTGCCTCATTCAGAAAGTCAGTATTATTTGTTGCTTTTCGGAAAATTCCTACTCCCAACAAAAATAATGGAGTTGTGTCGCTGGCTCCACGATCTTCCGGGTCATGCACAAGTGAGGGAATATGACCTTTTTCTGTCTGGTTTTTTGCTAGTGTTTCTAACACTTTCCGGATGCTATCTGTCAATTTTTGATTATCGGAAACAGCAATACCAAATATTGAAAATAGTAAATCGCGGGTATAAGGTTCGGGGTATCCCCATCCTGCTGTTCGTGGAAGACCGTGATATGGTCCGTAGGCATTATGAAGCAATACCTCAACGGCAGCTTTTTTTGCTTCTTCTATCTCTTGCCAGCTTGTCGTTTGCATAAGTTTAATGTATTGATGTGGTATGTTAAAATATTTATAATTACTACAGTTTAGACATACGCAATGCCTGATTACAAAACTGTTTCTATATCAACCATGACTTAAATTTACAAAAGGAAATAATCTGCATGACCATGGTGACAAAAGCTGTGTGTGACTTCTTTAGGCAAAGTAGTTATTTATTCTCTTTTTGGTATTTAGTAATTATATCTTCTACTTCACTCATTTTAAAACCGTATTTTTTCTTTAACCAACCCAAACTTTGTAAATCTGAAATAGATTTTGGAATGTTTAATTTTGTTTTTATAAACTCAGATGGGACTTTATATTTCTTCGATATTTCATCAATGTTCATATAGCCTTTTATTTCAATTGTTGGATTAGAAATATTTTGTGTTTTTAAAGCGTTGATTTTATTTAAATCTTCATTTTTATGTGTAGCAAATGCCTTATTTTCACTGGCAGTACTGATGTCATAATTTCTTATTTGTCTGCCTGCACCATGTCCTATATGATTTACTTTTGGTTTTAATAAAAAAGAAAAAATAATTAAAAATGCACAAATTAAAACAAACAATAACGCGATCGTTTTCCTTAACCATTTCTTTTTAATTATTTTATTATATACACATATAATCATATTCCAATGTAAAATAATATGAAGTATTAGCAATCCAAGTAAAATAAATCCAAATGTCAGATGAATATTACCCCATTGGTGCCTATCCATTCCAAACAGATAAAGGTTCACATTGCTTCCATAGACAATCCATCTATCTTGTCCAGGAATTAATGTGTATTTAATTAAAAAACCTGTTCCAGCAATGGTAGATATACACAGAAACATCAAAACATTTATTATAAAATTTATTATGGACTTTTTCATGTGTTATAATTAAATTTCTAGCTAATATTATTGTATACCCAATTTATCTTGTATTATCTGTGCAAACCGTTTCGCTACTACGCGATAGTCAAAATATTGAACTACACGTTCCCGTGCTATTTTGCCCATTTTTTCGCGCAGTGCTTCATTCGCCATCAGAAGCATTAAGTATTTGGCTATATCGTGAACATGCCGGTGCATGGTTCCTCCGGTAATGGTGAACCGGCTCATCGCATGATGCACTCTTTCTGCTCTTTCGTACCGACCCAGCAGCTTTAGGTAACTGTATATAAGAGTGTTCACAAACAATCCATAGCCGACCACCCACTGTTCATCGCGCCAGTCGCTTGTTGGCTGCTGGGCTACAAGATATCGATCAGAGGGGCTTTGATATTCCATCCATGTCAAAGCTTTTTTGACTGCCTCATTCAGAAAGTCAGTATTATTTGTTGCTTTTCGGAAAATTCCTACTCCCAACAAAAATAATGGAGTTGTGTCGCTGGCTCCACGATCTTCTGGGTCATGCACAAGTGAGGGAATATGACCTTTTTCTGTCTGGTTTTTTGCTAGTGTTTCTAACACTTTCTGGATGCTATCTGTCAATTTTTGATTATCGGAAACAGCAATACCAAATATTGAAAATAGTAAATCGCGGGTATAAGGTTCGGGGTATCCCCATCCTGCTGTTCGTGGAAGACCGTGATATGGTCCGTAGGCATTATGAAGCAATACCTCAACGGCTGCTTTCTTTGCTTCTTCCACTTGGTTCCAATTTAGGTTTTGCATGTTTTTGTATGAATTTGAAATTATTTAATTCCCAATTTATCATTCATTATCTGGACAAAACGTTTTGCCACAACACGGTAGTCAAAATTTTCTACAACTCGTTCACGGCCAGCCTTACCCATTTTTTCTCTTAAGCCGGCATCATTCATTAAAACCAATAAGTACTTGGCTATGTCTTGCACATCGGCACGGTAGTCTACAGTCCTTGGCACATTAAATACCATTTTATGTTGATCTTCAAAACCTGATTCATCACCAAGCATTATTTCATTCACAACTATTTTTCGTGCAATTTTTGCCAACAAAGCTGTCTCTTTGTGGATAAGGGTATCCAACATTCCCATGGCATTAATGCTTATTACCGGTTTTTCGCAGGCTCCGGCCTCTACTTGTGACATTCCAAAACCTTCGAGCCGCGATGGGGCAGCGTATATATCGCAAGCGCCAATAAGATAAGGCATAAAGGTTCGCGAGATAGTGTTTGTAGCATAGGTAACATTGTTTTGTATCCCCAATTGGGTTGCTAGTTCCAGATCGGCTAAATTTTGATTTTTAGTTCGTGGTTGAGGCCATACCTTACAGACATACTTCCAATCGGGTGCTTTGGCATCAATTAATGCGAGTGCCTGCATAACTTCCTGGGCTCCTTTTGAAGCTGCATCTCCACCTACAGTAAGGATCATTAGTTGGTCTGGCGAAATACCAAGAGCTTCGCGAACTGCCAGTATTTTTGGATCGTCTTTACTAAATGGAATAAAGGAATCGGTGTTGCAACCAACGGGCAAAACTTCAATTTTATCGGCATTAATCCCATCTCGCACATACATCTCTTTTACCCAGTTCGAGGTTACTAGTATAAGGGGAAGGGCATTTAAAACCTCTTGATAATTTGCTATATAACCATCAGCAACTAACCATGGAACCGCCTGCGCACCGTATCTTTGAGGGTGAAGTACCAACTGAGGGGTATGTCCCCAATAACCAACACCAACCACTACATCCGGTTCAAACCATCGGTAATACCATTCTTTTTCCTGCGCCGACTCAAAATGTGCCGGATGGGCATCAACGCCTATTTCAAGTAAACCCTTGTAAAGTAAATCACCCTGGGTTGCTAAACCTCCGGGTGATGGCGGGTAATCGTAGAGTACAAGTACTTTCATGATTTTCGGTATTAATTTGTAATATTTTGAGTTAAAGATTGTGGTCCCTGTCAGCAGTTTTTTAGTTGCAGTTTTGCTTACCACTAAGCTCTACTGCCAATGCCAACTGCTACTTTTTATACTACTACTTCAATCTTTCAAGCCAATTCAAAGCGTCTTTAGGCTTCATAAATTGCCAAAATGCTTCTGTTTTAGGTGTTGTTTTTGCTTCCCAGCTATCCTTATTAAACCCGTATAATTCAGTAATAATTTTATATTTTTTATCCCATATTCGTTTGGTTAGAGTATTGCAAATAGTTGCTTTTTTATCCGGTCTTGGTAAATATTTCTTGTTTCCATCCTCGTAGGCAAAAGCCCAATATTGATTTGCAGCTATTTGATTTCTACTCCAAAGTTTCACGACAGCTTCACCTATTTCTTCATGCCGTTTATGCCTTGTGTATTCTCCGACTGGAGAATGAGTAATTATCATATCAAAATGCCTTACAGGCAATAAATCAAGAATGGCAGTCTCCACTTCAATTGCTTTAAGCGGTTTCTGTTTAGCTCCGTCATCAAGGTTACCCATAATGCCTTTTGCTTTTAAGACTTTCAAAGCTTTAGCAAATTTCGGTGCACGGTCGGGATCGTTACCCCGACACAATACAACGATAAACCACTCACATGCCGGATAGCTTAATATTGTTCCGCCTGACCAAAGCGTTTCATCGTCGGGGTGGGCTACTATTACGGCAATAGTTTTTTTCTTTGTTAACATATTGTTGCATCTGCAAGTACCACTTTAATTGAATTTCTTCATCTGTCAATATCATTACTGTTCTTAATTAGACATTAAACTACCACCACGGAATTTTCACCCTGATATTCGTTTATTACCTGTTTGTCGGCTTCTGATTCGGTTAGCCATGAATGGCCATCTACCAAATATTTGAACTGATATTCAGCACCTTTTTTCAAATCAATAGAAACTGAAAAACCACCATCTTTGATTTTCTTCATTGGAATACTTTCAATGTCCCAGCCATTAAAATCGCCTGTGAGGTTTGCTTTGTTGGCAAACCCGGCAATATCTTCAGCCAGCTTAAATGTAACTTTACATTCTGGCTTTTTTTTATCAAACTTTTTTTGAATGCTCATAATATTTTGTTTTAGGTTATGGAGAATTTCATTACAAATTAAATTACCAAAACCAATGAAAGGTAAGTCTAATTGTTTCATATTGCATTACACAACTTTTTAAAGAAATTACATTATTCACACATTTGAGACACAATTTAAGATTTATTACACTGTCATTATGATATTGCTTTTACAGGATCAAAAATCCGGTACGCAAACAATTTTAAACGATCATTCAACAGAAACCAAATCAATGCATAACCCCATACGAACAAAGCCCACCCCCAACCAAGCGGTGTCATAAACAATCCGTAAACCGCAATTAATGTTGCTATGATTTGAGTGCCAATTACTGCAATCCATAAAATTCGCGCAGGACGTATGGACCAGAACGGTCCACGTGTACGAGTTAAAAAAATTGTCAGGTGACCTGCAACAGAAAGCTTAAGATACATTAATGTTTGGATGTGTTCGCGGTCCAAATGAAAAACACGCTCACCCAAATAGAATAAGCCAAAGGCAGATACAACTCCAATAACACCCATTACTGTGGAAATCCCCAACACCATTCTCATATTCCATGATTCAGGCTGATCCTTGTATTTAACCTTGTCATATGCAATGGATAATATAGCGCCATCGTTAAGTAAAGCCAACATTACTATCATGACTGCCGTAACAGGATAAAAATTAAATACTAATATTGATAATGTCATAAATAGCAACACACGTAGCGTTTCTGTTATGCGGTAAATGGCATAGCTATTCATTCGTTGGAATATATTGCGGCTCTCCTTAATGGCATCAATAATTACCGACAGGCCTGGCGCCATAAGTACAATGGATGCTGCTGCCCTTGCGGCATCTGTTGCATCAGAAACAGCTATACCGCAATCGGCTTTTTTTAGCGCCGGGGCATCGTTTACTCCATCGCCGGTCATGCCAACTATATGACCGAGTTTTTGCAACACATCCACAATGTGGAACTTATGTTCCGGAAATACCTGGGCAAAGCCGTCAGCCTTTTCGATAGACTTGGCCACTTCGTTGGTTTCAACACGTTTTGAATCCCCCAATCCGCTGGCATCATAAATGGATGATCCCATCTCCAATTTCTCGGCAGTTTCCTTAGCAATGGCCAATGCATCACCTGTGACCATTTTTATTTTTACTCCCATTTTTCTGGCTACTGCTATTGTTTCCGCAGCATCTTCTCTTGGTGGATCAAACAAAGGCAGCACACCAACAAATTGCCATTGGTCTTTTCCATAGTCACTGGCAACGCCCAGTGAACGGAACCCGCGTGCTGCAAATTCATTGACTGCCTTATCCACAATAGTCTTTACTTGTCCGGCATTAGCCGATAATTCGAGAATTACTTGCGGCGCACCTTTCGTCACTTTGAACATCTTACCATCTTTAGCCTTAACAGTGGCCTCAGTGCGTTTATGTACCGGATCGAAGGGTTGAAAATGAACCACATCATAGTCCTCGAATCCTCCATTATCTTTAAGACCTCCAAGCACTGCCAGATCAATAGAGTCGTTATTGTCTGCCCGTGATGCCAGGGCACCATTTAGGATTACCTGATCTGCGGTATTATTATTAACACAGAAAGGAACTCCCAGTGTTAATTTATTTTGGGTAAGGGTCCCCGTTTTGTCCGCACACAGCAAGTCGACTCCTGCCAATTCTTCAATGGCCACCAATCGACTTACAATGGCCTCTTTTTTAGCAAGCAAACGTGCGCCAACTGCCATAGTTACAGACAGTACTGTCGGCATAGCAACGGGTATTGCAGCAATGGTAAGCACCAAAGCAAATTGCAAGGTGGTTAGAATAGGATCACCACGATAGATGGCTACGGCAATAATTATTGCCACCAAAGTTACTGCGAGAATAATAAGGTAATTACCTATTTTTAATACAGCTTTTTGAAAATGGCTAACAGTATGCGCTTCCTGCACCAACTGCGCTGTTTTGCCAAAGTAAGTGTTTGTACCTGTTGCATAAATCAGGGCTCCAATTTCACCACGACGAATGATTGAACCGGAATAAATTGTTTCACCAGGAATACGTGTTGCTGGTAGTGATTCGCCTGTTAATGCAGACTGATCAACTTCTACCGGATCGCCTTCCAATAAACGGGCATCGGCAGGTACTATGTCTCCCAGTCGTAACCGTATAATATCGCCGGGTACCAATTCACGAGCTGATGGATTAACCCACTTTCCATCTCTTTTCACACGAGCCTTGACCGCTAATTTAGCTTTAAGTGCCTCAATAGCATTACCTGCTTCATGTTCTTCATAGAATCCCACAACAGCATTGGCTATGAGCAGTATAAGAATGATAAAAAAATCCGGCCAATGTCTAGCAACTGCCGAAAGGATCACCGCTGCTTCAATCATCCATGGGATGGGACCCCAGAAATAGGTAAGGAATTTTAGAAAAAAATTGATTTTATTTTCTTCAATCTCGTTAGGGCCATATTGGATAAGCCTTTTTTTTGCCTCTGCCTGAGTGAGGCCTTCCGGCGATGATTCCAATTTTGCTTGCAGTTCCTGCATGGAGAGGGCTTTTAAATCCTCCCTTATGTCAAAATTTGACCCGGAGGAATCAGATTGAGTGCTCTTGTCATTCATAATGATTTTAATGTGTTTCAATTATAAAACAGAAAAGGTCTGTTACATTTTTAAAAAATTAAAGTTGATGAGTAAGTGAGTTCCATTTCCAATTTAGAATTTCTGGCATGTCTAAACCGTGTTTATCTATATATTTTTTTGTGTTCAACGAGCCTGTTCTGCACCAATTTTTTCAGTTTAACACCTTCTACACCCATTTGTGGAAGCCGATCAATTACATCCAGTACAAGGTGAAACCTGTCCATTTCGTTGAGCACGGTCATGTCGAAGTAGGTGGTAATGGTACCTTCTTCTTTATAACCCCTAACGTGTATGTTGCCATGGTTAGTTCTTCGGTATGTCATTCGATGTATCAGCCAGGGGTAGCCGTGGAATGCGAATATAATCGGCTTATCTTTAGTAAACAAAGCATCGAAGTCCCGATCGCTCAATCCGTGAGGGTGTTCCTTTTCAGGTTGTAATTTCATTAAATCAACAACATTGATTACCCTTATTTTCAATTCAGGTATGTGTACATGGAGAATTGAAACGGCCGCCAGAGTTTCGAGCGTTGGAACATCACCACAGCAGGCTATCACCACATCAGGCTCTTTGCCTTCATCATTACTGGCCCATTTCCATACCCCAATTCCTTTCGTACAATGTTCAATAGCCGCATCCATGTTTAACCATTGCGGTGCTTTGTATTTTCCTGCTATAACCACGTTAACATAATCCCTGCTTCTTAGGCAATGATCCCATACCGACAATAAACAGTTGGCATCAGGCGGAAGATAAACACGAACAATAGAGGCTTTCTTATTTACCACATGATCGATAAATCCGGGATCCTGGTGCGTAAAACCATTATGCGCCTGTTGCCAAACATGTGATGCCAACAGGTAATTGAGTGATGCTATTTTCTTTCTCCAAGGTAAACCAGCTGTTACCTTCAACCATTTAGCATGTTGGTTAAACATTGAATCGATAATATGTATAAAAGCTTCGTAGCAATTGAATAATCCATGTCTTCCGGTAAGTAAATATCCTTCAAGCCATCCTTCGCATTGATGTTCGCTCAGCATCTCCATAACCCTGCCATCTGTTGCAAGAAACTCATCATTTTCTTCTGTTTCGGCTTCCCACTGCCGGTTGGTAGCTTCAAAAACAGCACTTAAGCGATTCGATAATGTTTCGTCAGGTCCGAAAATCCTGAAATTTCGATGAACGCTGTTGAGTTTTATTACTTCGCGAAGGAACTTTCCCAATTCGTGCGTATCGGCGGCCATAACTGATCCAGGCGATGGTACATTTACGGCAAAGTTTCGAAACCCGGGCATGATAAGATCGTGTAATAATAAACCACCATTGGCATGAGGGTTTGCTCCCATTCTTTTGTCCCCTATTGGGGACAGTTCTGCCAATTCAGGTATAAGACGACCACTCTTGTCGAAAAGTTCTTCAGGTTTGTAACTTTTCATCCAGTTTTCAAGAAGTTCAAGATGATGAGGATGCTCTGCGTTAGCTAAAAGTGGTATTTGGTGAGATCTGAAAGAGCCTTCGTTTTTAATGCCATCTACCTCTTTCGGTCCCGTCCATCCTTTAGGTGATTTTAATACAATCATAGGCCATCTTGGTCGGGTGTTATTGTTTTTTATTCGTGCATTATCCTGAATTTGTTTTATACTTTCTATCACTTCATCCAAGGTTTCAGCCATAAGCTGGTGCATCTCCGAGGGGTCATCTCCATCCACAAAAAAAGGTATCCAGCCACAGCCCCAAAAAAAATGTTCGAGTTCATCATGAGAGATACGAGCCAGTATTGTTGGATTGGCTATTTTGTAGCCGTTAAGATGTAAAATTGGCAATACCACACCATCAGTGACAGGATTGAGAAATTTATTGGAGTGCCAAGCAGTTGCCAATGGCCCTGTTTCTGCCTCTCCATCGCCAATAACACATGCGACAATCAATTCAGGATTGTCGAACGCAGCACCAAAAGCATGACTGAGCGAATATCCTAATTCACCGCCTTCATGTATTGAACCCGGACACTCAGGTGATACATGACTGGGAATACCTCCGGGAAAAGAAAATTGGGTAAACAATTTTTTCATTCCAGCTTCATCTTGCGTGATTGCAGGATATATTTCACTGTAAGTCCCTTCAAGATAAGTGTTACTTACCAAAGCCGGGCCACCATGGCCAGGACCGGAAATATATATCATATCCAGGTCATACTTTTTAATGACCCTGTTTAAATGTGCATAAATAAAGTTTTGCCCCGGGGTAGTACCCCAATGGCCTAACAGCATCGACTTTATATGTGAGAACTGCAAAGGTTCATATAGCAATGGATTATCGTGAAGATATAGCTGGCCAACAGACAAGTAGTTTGCAGCCCGCCAATATGCATTAATAATATTTACTTCATTATCGGTCAAATATTGGGATACTTCTGGCTTCATATGGCTAATTTTATAACTACTTAATTGATGGTTTATAACTTTTCCTGGATAATACTTTCGAGTTTCACTATATCTTCCGTGAATTTATTTATTCCCTCAGTCAATTTTTCGCTTGCCATAACGTTATGGTTCATCATCTCCTGAAATTTTTTCTCATCCATTTCTATCTTTTTTATGGTCATCTGTTTAGTATTTTCAGAAATCAATTTCCTTTCAAGAAATCCTTCTCTTTGTTTTAATTCGCCTAGTAATTCAGGAGAAATGGTCATCAGGTCGCACCCTGAAAGTTCTATAACCTCCCCTATATTTCTGAAACTGGCAGCCATAATCTGGGCTTTATACCTGTATTTTTTAAAGTAATTGTAAATGCTTTTTACCAATAATACGCCGGGCTCATCAGCCGGAGGGATTTGTTTATTTTTATTGTTTTTCAAATGCCAGTCAAGTATCCGTCCAACAAAAGGTGAAATAAGTTGAACATCGGCCTCGGCACATGCAATGGCTTGTGGCATTGAGAAAAGCAATGTTAAATTGCAATGGATGCCTTCTTTGGTTAATCGTTCTGCCGCTTTAATTCCTTCCCAGGTGGCTGCAATTTTAATCAATATCCTTTCGCGGTCAATGCCAGCTTGTTCATATAATTCAATCAATTCTTTTGCCTTTGATATTGTTTTTTCGATGTCATAAGAGAACCGTGCGTCAACTTCGGTTGAAACCCTGCCCGGTACAATTTTTAGTATTTCCAGACCAAAAACAATATAAAGTTTGTCCAGGGCAATGCTGAGCTGAATATTTTTATGGGGCGATTTACTTTTGGCATAGACAATTGCTTCTTCCAGCAAAGGAAGGTATTTTGTATCCTGACAAGCTTTATAAATGAGGGAAGGATTTGTAGTTGCGTCAGTGGGGTTATATTTGCGCATCGACTCAAAGTCTCCGGTGTCTGCAACAACAATAGTCTGCGTTTTCAGTTGCTCTAATAAATTTGTATTTTTTGTTTTAGCGAGCCCTAAAACATCCATTTCTTCTATAAAGTTGGGAACCGGACTTATTTGGCCAATATTTGATGATTTCATGATTTTTTATTTTAAGTCCCTAATTAATAGATACTTTATTTTCTTTTTTTATGGTTTTTAAAGGAACTATTCCGGCCATGTCACCAATAATATTCACCAGTTCGGAACCCGTTGGTATTACAATTTTTGCATTGTTACCTAAAGATGCTTCCAATGCTTCCAGTTTTCGCAACATCTGGGCATTCCCTATAAAATATTTATCTGCCGCTTCATTAACCAGTTTTATAGCCTCTGCTTCACCTTCTGCATGTAAAATTTTGGCTCGTTTATAACCTTCGGCTTCTTTTATCTTGGCCCGTTTCACGCCATCGGCGACTGTTTCAGCTGCTGTGGCCGAATCTATCGCTGCTATTTTTTCATTTTCAGCTTTTACCACTTTGTTCATGGTTTCCTGTACATCTGACGGGGGATCGATTTGCTTTAATTCTGTTCTGATAATTTCAATGCCCCAACTTTTGGTTTCTTTATGCAGGGTTTCATGCAATTCGTTATTTATTTTTCCACGTTCGCTATTTGCCGATTTTAGGGTAAGTGTACCAATAATATTACGAAGCGTGGTTCGAGCTAAGTTTACAATCTGCCATTGGTAATTATTTACATCATAAGTTGAACCTTTTATGCTTTCCTCATCTGATTTGACACGGAAGTACACCTGTGCATCAACACTGGCGTTCAGGTTATCGTTTGTAATAATTTCCTGGGGTTCGGCATCGACCATTTGTTCGGTAATATTTACCATATATATCCGGTCAACAACGGGTATAATCCAATGGAAGCCAGGATTGGCAAGTTTCTTGTATTTCCCAAGCCGCTCGATTAGGCCACGGTGTGTAGGCCTTACAATTCTTATGCCTATTAGAAATATTAATACTGCCGGTATAATTAAATAATAATAGTTCATAATATTTCTTTTTTAATTATTTGTTAAGATATTTTTTGATTATTTCTGATGCCCAATCTTTTCCACCTATACCAAAGGCAAGGACAAAAGCAAGGCATATAGCACCAAATAAAATAATAAATGCACTGGTTACTATTTCTCTTGCTATATTCAATTGTTCGAGTATAACAAAAACCGTTAATACCAGTATTGCATAGTATGTTATTTTACTAATTATTCCAGATGTTTCATCTTTCATGTTTTTTAAAGATGTAAGTATAACCTGGCTTACAAATTTTGCGAGGTATAAACCAATAATAAATACCAGTATGGCTACAATAATATTGGGAATAAACAACAAAATCTGGTTAAAAAGAGTTGATGCAGAAGTTAAATTTATACTGTTTAATGTGGCAAGGATAACTACCAGCATGATAATCCAATATACTAATGTTCCAACAACATCGATGGCGGTAACCTTTATGCCTCCCTCTTTAAGAAACTTGTCAATACCTGCTTTTTCTGTTAAATAGGATAGCTTTACCACTTTTAAACCTTTTACCACAAAGCGTTTAATAAGCTTAGCAATTATCCATCCTAAAATAAGCAGTAGCAATGCACCTAATAATCTGGGCAGGGACACAGCAACTTGATTTAAAAATTGTTGCGCACTTTCTAAAAAAATATTTAGTTGATCTTTCATATTTTTATTTTTTTGAGTTGTAAATCATTGTTTGAATTAGGACATATTATGTTGTTTATGTGTTGTAATTAATTATTATAATCTCTCAACAATATTGCTCATTTCTTCCTTGCTTTTTCGCAGTTTATATGCAACCATGGTAAGCATACTTTCTTCATTATTATTTGTAATAGATAAATCGCTATCCGTAAGTGACGGATATTTATTTTTGAGTTTTGTTGTAAGTTCCTTTAGATTTTCTTTATTGATCGCTATTTTCATCTTGATTAGTTTTTATAAAAGGTGTATCTGCAAATTATTCAGAGTGTTTAACCTTTTTTCCCTCCTTCAGGAAAGATTGTTTTTCAGCTATAGGATGTGTATTTACTCTGTGGTAATGTTTTTCTTTTTCAATGCTCATGTTACTTCCTGAGGGATGAATGGTTGTTTCCTTTTCGGGTCTAAAAAGTATTTTTTTCGCTCTAATACCGAAAATATTCGAATTGGATATTATATGATATAATTTTCCAAAACCTTGTAGAAACCTGTTGCTATTGGATTTTGTATTCATTATCACAATTTTTATGTCGATGTTGGTGCTTCTTTTTTGGGGATAATCTAAATTTTGTTTCTATCTCATTTTCTTCCTTTGATAGCTAACTGTAATTGAAAGAAGACAAAGTATAGATTCACCAGAAATATCAGTGCACTTTATAGAAAATAGATGCCTTAAAAAAGGCATCTATGTTTACTCATCCAATTTCAATATGCTTTGGACCTTTTTCCTTAGCTTCTTCCTTTTTAGGTATACTAATATTTAGAATACCTTCTTTGTAAGATGCCTTAATGCCTTCTTCTTGTACACTATTGGGCAGTGTGAAAGAACGGTTGAAGGATGCGTATCTGAATTCCCTTCGTGTAAATTTTTTACTATCGCTTTCCTTTTTCTCCATTTTTTCAGATGAAATAGTCAGCACATTGTGGTTTAAGTCAAGTTTAAAGTCTTTTTTCTCCATACCAGGAGCTGCCACCTCAATGTTAAATTGATTTTCGTCTTCATTCACATTTACAGCAGGTACTGAAACACCTACATTTGACTCTTCATCTGGCCACATTGGACTAGCAAAGAAATTATCTGCCCAGGCAGGGTAGAATGTTGAGTTTTTTAATTTTGGATACATTTTTTTATTTTTTAAATAAGGGAAAAATTTCCATTATAAAGGTATGACCACATATATCCAAAACCATTACATAACTATATGAATAAGTTACATCATTCTCACATTAACAATTAAAAATAAATAAATGTGAGCTAATGCAGGCGCAAACCTGCAAAAATCATAAAACCCACTCAATACCAATCGTTTATTAGTAATAACGAATTTTATTTTGGTATATGACAGTCAAACATCTCATACACTAAAAACAAAGACTTAAATTCATTCTGCATATTTTTGAACTCAATTATAGTTCCGCTTTTATCTGGGTGTAATTGCTTTGCTAATTTTCGGTAACGTATTTTGGCTTGTTGTAAATCGGTTATACCATTGAAATATTTCAAAAGTGTATGTTTATTTTTTTAGGTCTTATGGAACTGATGTTTCATAGTTGTTCAAATTCTTCGATTGTGAGACAAAAGTGTTCCAGTATTAAAAGAAGTTGGTGTTTGTTATAATAATGGCGTTTTGTGTGTCCGGCGCTGGCAATCCTGTCTATAAGTTAGGGGCAAATTTCAATCTCTCGCCTGAGTTGTTGCATAGCTGCATCAACGGAGACACTATCAGTGTAAAGTTTTTTTACCAAATCCTGTTTTGATATTGTCCGGCGTATGGTCATAGCGTTGGGATTTGGTGAAAAAATGAGCGATAACGCCACAGAAATATCGAGAATTTCAGTCTTGTAGAGTATATATTAATTGCTTTCGACTGCTTTTGATAGCTTTTTGGGTTATTCCGCCTGCTTTTGAGAACTTTTAGAAAGTAAATAGACGACTTTGTTAAATATTGGATTTTTTGAAGGGTATATTTTAGGATCGTACAACAAAGATATTTTCACATTGGTATCGCCATAAATAATATTACATGATATATCCTTATTATAGGGGGCAAGTTCCTGGTCGATGTATTCGGTCAGGTCATATACCAATGTTTCCAATTTCATTTCACATAAAACCTCCTGGGGTAATGAACCCTGTAATAAATCAGCAAGGTTCTCTTTTACCGAAAACAAGCTTTTAAAGAAATTGTCGTGAATGTTGTTGTTTTTCTGAATGTTATCGTTCTTTGTCATATAGTACTTATATTATAAATTTCATTTTTCTTATGTTTATCTCAGAACCTATGGTATTTTCTAAAAACCGTCCTCATTCCTCATTTTGGATTTATTTAATTAAATATCAGGTATTTACAATAAGGAGCATGAGGACAGTTGAGGAATTACGTTTGTTTTTCCTCACCTTTCCCTCAATAATCTTTGTTTTTCCTCACTAGTCCTCAATATTTATATAAAGAATATATTTATAAACTATTGAATATTAATGTTATAGTAATCATTAAGTAAAAGAGGTGAGGAAATGAGGACGGTTTTTGCATTGCACCAAAACCTACAAGCTAATTCTTTCCGGTTAAATAACTTACTTATTGAGGATGTTGTAATCTATGATGTGTTCACTTGTTGATTCTGTGCAAACTGGTCGTTCTTTTTCCGGCATTCAATAAATGACGGTGTTATTTCATAAACAATTATCCTTTATGCACCGGTCGGCTACCAGTTTAAGCATTTAAATCGCTCAACAGCTTATTCGTGTTGTGTGTTTTTGCTCTAAAAATTGCAATTGGTCGGGGAAATGATTGAACAGGGCGATGAAACAATTATGCCTATATTTTAAAACATTCGTTATTGCATCAGTCCTTAAATTTTGTGGGTTAATTGAAAATAGCCTATTAACACATACTTTTATGGCAGACAATACATTTCATATTGTTTCTTGTCACTCCCAGTTGAGGGCTTCAAGCCCCCAACTGAACTTAAAATATCATCGTTTCTGATTTTATCGGCATACCATTTGTCTCACTTTTTGAAGTTAGATTGTTTTAGTTTATCAAGGCTTTTTAACTTCTCTAAAATGAATCTTTTTTGATATTTCATACATCATTTATTAATTACGATTTATGAGTACAAGCATAAGCTGAAATACTGCTATTATACGATTTAAGAGTGTCCAATTATTAAATAAATTTTACACTTAGAATATTCATTAAGTTACAAATACGGATTTTCTGGTTTTTGCCAATATTGTTGGATATAGATTATCAAAGAAGTAGCAAAAAAATAATACGGTCTTAATTGCCCATGTTTTGTTTAACCTTTACTTATACTTAGAACAGAAAAATCGGGCTAAAATTTTATCTATTGGTTATCAAAAGTTTATAACAATATAACGTAATATTGACTTTTAAAATGACGTAAGGTATTTTGCTATCTCTTTTTTTGTTCGTTTTCAAAGCTATCAAGATACGTTTCGGTAATTGTAACGTCTTTATGCCCCAAACTTTCGCTAATGAACTCGGTGGAAATTCCGGAGCGTTTTAATATTGTAGCAAAGCTGTGGCGTGCGGTATAGGTGGTAATGTGTTTTTCGACACCTACTTTTTTGGCAATTTTACCCATGTGAACATTAAACTTGCGAACCCTCCATCCAATTTTATACTTCCTTTCCTTAATGCTTAACCCTTCATAAAGCAAAGGGAAAACGTAATTATTAGGTGACTTATCGGTATTGCCCCACTTATCAATTATTCGCTGAATATCGCTGGTAATTGGTATTAATATAGGTTTTTGGGTAGCTGAAGAATGTTCTGTCTTTCTACGGATAAACGAAATAAAGTCTTGGCTGATATTATGATATTTTAGATGGTATAAGTCGGACATATTGATGCCATTGGATAAATAGGACATTAACCAAAAGTCCCTGGCTTCATCTTCATGGGTAAACGGGATTGGTTCGTACTTATAGATTTTTTCTATTTCATCAATCTTCAAAGCTCGTTTTGCTGTAATTGCCCTTGCTGCAATATATTTATCTGGCCCAAACGGGTATAGGTCAAGCGGTATGGCTTTATCCCTTTGCGCCATAAGGAATGCACTTTTTAATGAACCCATATATCTGAAATAGGTGGTTTGTTTTATCCCTTTTTCATGTTTCATAAAATGCTCAAATTCCCGAAGTCTTGGTACGGTCAACTCCTTAAAATCAAGGCTACTTTCCCGTTTAAAGAACTCCTGTAGGTATTTTTTCATTGGTCTTCCGCATTTATCACCATAACCATTCTTTTGATACTCCCTTGTTTTTATATCGAGATAGTGGTAAACATTGCGCATATTGGTTCCCGTTATGCCGAAGTGCCTTTTGAACTGGTCAAAAGTGAAACTGTCCATCATCTTTATGACCTTTTGAGCCTTTTCTTCGATTAGCGAAAATTCAAGTTGGATTTCTTTGAACTGGCCTCTTGGTTTAGGGGCTGTTATCTTTTTGAACTCATCTTCGGTAAATTCATAAACCCGGTTCTTGCTGTCGATGTTGTAATACATCTGTTTGCGTTCGTGGGTTAATCGGAGCTTCGCCGGGTACTTACCGTTTTTCTTCTGTCTTTTTTTGAAAAGCACAATAGCTGTACTAACTTTACCTGTCATAACTGAAACTTGTTTTTGGTTATACTTTTAATTCGTATGGCAGATCATTGTGGTAAGTTCGCCAAAACATGTACCATAATATTTGCCATACTTTTGTCCTTCAAATGTAGAAAAACAAGCAAGCATATCAAAATACCCGAGGCCGTAAAATGTTGAAAACTAAACAAATGAAAGTAAAAGTAAACATATCAAAATATAGTTACGGTTGATACCGCCAAACGTTGTATGCCATGCAAAAAAGCCATCGCACAAATAGCACATTTGGTTTTTGCCAACACAAAGGCAAACACTAAAAAACCCAAAGAGCTATTTTTTGCCAATGCACGATAAAAAATATGATAGGAATTGAAAACATAGATTTTAGTAAACTCCAACCGTTTGATGGAAAAGTAACCAAGTGCTTTGAACAGCTTTGTTATCAAATAGCATTGAAAGAATATGGTCATCTTGGAAAATTCACTCCTATAGATGGTAGCGGTGGTGACGGAGGCGTTGAATTTTACTTAAAACATGATAATGGGGAAACATGGGGTTGGCAATGTAAATTCTTCGGTGGTACTGGAAGACTAAATGATGGTCAAAGAAAGAACCAAATAGGAAGTTCCCTAGAAACAGCATGTAGAAATCATTCAAACTTGACAAAATGGACGCTTTGTTTAAAAACCGACTTAACTGCGAATAGTCAAACAAAAACTGGCAAGCAGCAAAAAGGAGAGCAAGACTGGTTTGATAACGACCTCCCAAAGAAAATACCTACGGGCAGAACTGTTAACCTTGAACACTGGGGCGAATCGGATTTTTTAAATTTTCTGAATAGTGCAAAACATATTGGTATAAGAAGTTTCTTTTTTGGCGAACTTGAGTTCAACAACGAATGGTTCAAACGGAGATTTGATGAAAACTACAAGAAGGTAAAGGACAAATACGACCCAGACCTTCACAGCATAGATCAATACACTCAAACAATCATTGAACTCTCTCTCCTGAGTACTGATTATTTGAAACACTTAGAAAATCTAAAAAAGGAGCTTCTCGACAAAGCCAATCAAATAAAATCTGCCATTTTAGACTTCCGTGACGAAAAGATGATCTCTAGGCAAGAAGAAAGTCTTAGAGATAATTATGTTATTGTTTGTCTAGATTTTCAAAAGCATATTTCGCTAGTATTTGAAAAGATCGATTTTATCAAGAATTGTTTCATTGACTTTAAAGAAACAGAACTTTCATCTTTTCAAGCAGGAGAATTGAGAAAGAACTTTTTTAAATACTTTGAAAAGATTGATTATTCAGTCTTTGAAGAAAAGTCAAGAGCTTCACGGGATTCATCTTCAATTTCCTATCTCATATCTGAATTTGGTGAAATTTATGAACGTTTCTTCAGAAATTACTTCCACAATTTTAAAGAAACAATACACTTTATCTCAGATGCAGGAAAAGGAAAAACTCATCTTTCGTGTGACATCGCATTTAAAAGAATAAAACAGAATGAACCAGCTATTTTTATTACGGGTGATAAATTTTCAGGAGAAAAATCTATTTCAGAGGCGATAAGAAAGATTCTTGATGTTGAGAATAAATTTACTACTGATGAATTCCTTGAAGCTCTAAATATTTATGGTTCGGTAATTAAGAAAAAAGTTCCGATCATTATTGATGGACTGAATGAAACTATAGAAAACAGATACTTTTCCCCTATCTGGAGAAACCACCTTGGTAGTTTTGAAACTAAAATAGAAGAATGCGAAAATTTAGTTCTAATTACCACCTGCCGTAACTCCTACAGGGATAGAATTTGGACTGATTCGAAAAACAACTTACATTATTTGTATGGATTTGATGACTATGAGACTATTCATGACGCAGTCACCAAATATTTCAATAAATACCAGATAAAAGCAGACCTGTTTTTCGCTCGATTAGAAAAATTTCGAGAACCAATTTTTTTAAAAATATTCTGTGAAATTAAAAATCCGAATTGGAGAAGAGGAGAAACTGTAGAAGTCAATATTGAGGAGGAGTCTACCTATGATATATTTAAAGAATATCTAGACCAAGTCAATCGAAGAGTAACAAATAACAACCATCTTTTAAGGTTTAATGAACCTTTCATCAATAATAGCCTATCAGTTCTATCTGAATTCTTGTGGGAAAATGATTTACGCGAAATTCCTATAGATAAGTTCTACACCTTAATTGACGGAGATAAAGAGTACGATAAGGACAACTCAAAAGCGGATATATTAATCAACGAAGGATTGGTTATGACCCGTGACGTTAGAGAAGAAATTGAATTTGTTAGTTTTACCTACGATATGCTCGCTGGCTTCCTAATTGGTATTAGATTAATAGAGCAAACTAATCATTTAAAGTATTTCACAAGTACCAAATTTATTAACAAGATAATCCAAGAGAAAGGCCAGCATCCCTTGTATGAAGATGTATTATATGCATTGTGCATGTTATTACCTCAATTGAAAAATGTTGCAATGCACGAATTGCTGGAAATCAATTGGAAATTTCGATTTACTAAAAAGTCAATTTTTAAAAAGCTGCCAAAGTTTGTCAAAAAACAATTTAAAGAACGAATTTCATATTCAAATTACTGTTTTAGTCAGTCAATAACTGCATTATTCAGCTTACCAGCTCAATTTGTTAAAGATACTGATAAAGAATTAGTAAGGTTACTATTCAACCGCTCAAATAAAAATCATAAACCACTCCTTGACCTTTTCTTTAAAACGATCAGTGATAGTAAACATCCTCTTAACTCTGAATTTATTTCGGAACTTCTTAATTCTTTGAAAATGAATGTAAGAGATTTAAGTTGGACGGAGTACATTAGAAAGCGAGCTTATGATTTAGAAGAGTTCATTGAAGAATTTGAACAACAGTGTAAATTAAGAAATAAGGAGTCTGAAATTATAATTAGAAAACAACATCTAATAGCGAAATTCATAATATGGTTTCATACTAGTACCAATCGTAACCTGCGAGATAAAACTACAAGAGCTCTATATTATTATGGTTTGAAGTTTCCATCTTCATTTTTAAAATTGGTTTTAGACTCTCTTGTAATTAATGACCCTTATGTCTGGGAGCGTAGTTTGGCATGTTTATATGGGGTTGCAATGGGAAGTCACAACTCTATACATTCGGATAAGTTTAGAAAAGAGATTCTTCCAGAAATTGGTAAATCATTATATAATTCTATGTTCAGAAAAGACGCACCATTTTCAACAACTCATATTTTGGCTCGAGATTATGCTAGAAGAACAATAGAAATTTGCTTGGTTCACCATCCTAAATTATTGTCAGAAGATGAAATACAAGAAGTAAGACCACCTTATTCATTCGGTGGAATTAGAGATTTGGGTGAACTTGATCATGAAGAAATTGAATTTAGTTACTCAGGTCCAATTCACATGGACTTTAGTAATTATACAATAGGACGGATTGTTAAAGATGGTCACTCATATTCAAACCCACCTGAAAAGATTAAGGTTAGAAAACAAATTTTATGGAGGATTCATAACCTTGGTTGGAGTGAAGAAATGTTTAACGAAGCTGAAACTTCACTTGGTAATGACAATTACTATTCAGGTCGTACTGATAGAGCAAAAGTGGAAAGGTACGGCAAAAAGTACTCTTGGATAGCATATTTTGAAAATGCTGGATTGAGAGATGATTTGGATCTTTTAGACAAAGAATGGGACAGGTTTAGAATTTCAGATGCGGATATTGATCCTAGTTTTCCAGAGAAATCTATAAATGAATTATTTGTAACACATGATTTATTAGGTGAACGAAACATTGCATTGGAAGAATGGTATGAAAAAGGTGGAATGCCTTATCTTGAAGAATACTTAAAACAAACAAATTTAAAAGGCCAAGATGTTGAATGGATTTGTCTGGATGGATTCATCGTACAGGAAGATGTGCCTGCAGAAAGAGAAAGATTTTCATTTATTCGTAGTTTTCTAATTAAAGAAGAAGATTATGAAAAAGTAATTACATTACTAGAAAAGCAACGTCTTGGTGGACGGTGGCTACCTGAAAAGCATGAGAATTATTATTCCTACGCAGGTGAATTATATCTGTTTGATGATGCTACATATGATAACCACACTGAATTAGAATTTGAGGTTGCAAAAAGGAAAGAGAAAGTAAAGCCAGGTGAGCCGGGATATTATCCATCAATATTTTTTGACAGAGATGATGAAGGTTTTCAAATTAACAAGGAATTTCCAGAGGAGATTGAAATAGAAGTGTCAGAAATGGAGAAATTCAAAGCTTTAATGCCTGTTATGGAATATAATTGGGAAAGTCACCATTCCTTTGTTAACCAAGCTGGACATGTTACAGTTGTTGCCAAAGAGATAGTGACCCATCTGGAGTTAATTAACCAACCTCAAACATTTGACTTACTGAGCAAAGATGGTAAAATAGCTTCAATCAATATCTATTACCATCAAGAATACAATAATAATCATTCACTTCTTTATCTCAGAAAAGATTTATTGGATAAATATTTGGATGATAATAAATTGAAACTTGTTTGGGCTATTTGGGGGGAAAGACAAGTATCTTTTAAGACCGATGAACGGAGAGCTGAATTCTTTAAAGCTCATCCTTTCAATGATTTTCAGGTATTCCAAGAAATAATTAAATATGGAGAATAGCCCAACCCATAGCATCCATACACATTGGCAAGTCGCTCAAGCCAATCGCACAAACCAAAACTTGCCAAAGAGTATGGTTGCCCCAACGCTGATAGAAAAGAAATTGAAAAAGCACAGGCATACAACAAATTAGGAATTAAGGCACAGTTGAGCCATTGAAAAGGAGAGGAAACATTCCGGGGAAAAAGATACTGATGATCTTACGGAACCAATCATGCCCTGCCCTTTTTCAGTTTGTAAAATGTGGTAACAATTTATCCAGTATTATGTATACTCAATTTCCTGCTGTAGCGATTTTTTTTCCACAGCAGGAAACCCTAATTCCCTAACGTGGAAATTCCAATTTCCTAAGCAGGGAAAAAAATTTTCACAGCAGGAAAACCAGTACCTACATATTCCAGTAAAAGTTGACAGGTGATTCCGGCGAAAGTTGACAGTTGGCTATTTCGGAGTGACCATGCCAGCCTTTTTTGATCTCTCCGGCTTTCGGCCCCCCTGCTCAATTGTGTTTTAATTCGTGTTGGGCTAAACCGCTGGTACTTAAATGATCAGTCTAAGGGGATTAAATGATTTTTTACTGTCCTTCCTGCATTTTTCCATTCCGGTTTTGGCCTTCCTTTCCGCCGGGACCAGGAAAAGCGGCAGTGATGCCAGCTTTTTATCATCCGGGCGGGCATAATTTTCCCGTCCGGCAAGCGCGGAAAGTTTTTTGCCGTCAACAGGAAAGTCCATTTTTTCAAAGAACACTTTTTCACACCGTTATCATCCGGGTGCTCAACCCGGTTATACGGGGGTGGTCAAACTACCACAAGGGCATATGTGCAAAACGGACTTTCTCCCGTTTGGGGTCATTCATTTACCGGCAGCTTAAACGATGGGCTAAATACCGGCACGGCAACAAAAACCGTTGGTGGATTTATTATCGCTACTTTCAAAACAATCACTTTACCGATCAAAGAATAACGAAGAAAGGGATCGAGCACAACCGGTTATACCGTATTGCGTACGTTCCCATTCGTTATCATGTAAAAGTGAAAAGTAATGCGAATCCTTATCTGCCTGAATTCGACAAATATTTCTTCAAACGAACAAAATGGAGAGAAGATTTAGCTAAAGAGTGCAAGCAAGTAACTACATTTGTTATGCAAGAAACAATAAATCATGGCCGGGTATCCCTTGGCCGGGATAGCCTTAAAAGGGCTTGAGCCGTATGCCGGGAAACTGGCTCGTACGGTTCTTAGGGGGCGTAAGCTACCCGGTTAAGCAAGTGTGGAGAACCACCAACTCGACACAGTGATACGATAAATGAGAATTGAAATAATTACAAAAAACGGATTGATTGGATTGGTACTCCG
This sequence comes from Prolixibacteraceae bacterium, assembly GCA_963662895.1. Lineage (GTDB taxonomy): Bacteria > Bacteroidota > Bacteroidia > Bacteroidales > Prolixibacteraceae > GWE2-42-39. The sequence continues at coordinate 66,667 of OY759982.1, forward strand.
TTGATCGGGCGGTGCAGTTTGAGGGAAATTTATTTTGTTTTTTCTCCCCCCGCGCAAAGAAAGAGGAAACCCCGCCCACAAAACAACACAGTGCGCCTCGACTTAGAGGACAATTAGTTCTTTGATACGCTATTGATGAGATGGTGGAGGCCCCACCGAAAGCGGCTTACAGGAGCAGCTTTCAAACCGCTTTATGGTGCTTTTAGCCTGAGGGCATTGGTGCTTAGCAATAAAGAAAAGGCTTCATAAAAGGAGTCAGGTACGGTTAAAGGAGATGAACGCAAGTGAACCTCTGATGAAGTGTCGAGAAAATGTAACCCGTTGGCAAAACTGCCTATTTTGTGCTATTGGCAGGATGAGCATAGCAGAAACCTGTTTACCGGCTATGTGCCAACCGATATTAAGGAGGCATGAACTTTAACCAGGCTCATTGATGGAACGAGGGAACCCATACTTTGATGATAAGGGAAAATGCACAAGTGCGACAACACGAGGCAGAAAGTACCAAGGCAACGTATGGGGGCGGACTAAACCGTAGTAGTGTTGAAATCTATGGAAACATAGAAGGAGCGAAGGGTTTGGGTCAATTAGTAAAACAAGTTTTAACAACATGCCCAATTAGGCAAGGAGGATTAAAATGAGTGGGACAAAACCAATGGTATGGGAAGCTTACAAGAAAGTTAAAGCCAATGGTGGCTCGGCAGGGATTGACGGGGAAAGCCTCAAACAGTTTGAGGAAAACCTATCGAACAACCTGTACAAGTTATGGAACAGGCTTTCATCGGGTTCGTATTTTCCACCGCCTGTTAAAGAAGTTGAGATACCCAAAGCCGACGGCAAAACCCGAAAACTTGGGATACCGACAGTAGGGGACAGGGTGGCTCAAACGGTGGTCAAAGATTATTTAGAGCCAGGGATGGAGACAATTTTCCACGAAGACAGTTATGGTTACCGCCCCAACAAGAGTGCACACGATGCACTTCGGAAAGCAAGGCGCAACTGTTGGCTGTTCAATTGGGTAATTGATATTGACATCAAAGGGTTCTTCGATAACATTGACCATGAAAAGCTGCTGCTTGCCATCGACAAGCATGTGGGCGGGAAATGGGCAAAGATGTACATTGTTCGCTGGTTAACTGCACCCGTGCAGAAAGCCAACGGCGAGTTGGTATACAAACAAGGCAAAGGCACACCGCAAGGTGGGGTAATAAGTCCTTTGCTTGCCAACCTGTTTCTGCATTATGCTTTCGACCAATGGCTTACCAAACACTTTAATGGGGTCAAGTTCGAACGGTATGCCGATGATATTGTAATCCATTGCAAATCGGAAGAACAGGCACGTTACGTGTTGGAACGACTACGAAAACGCATGCAGGACTGTAAGCTGGAACTGCATCCCGAAAAGACAAAGCTTGTTTATTGCAAAGACCACAAACGGACAGGGAGTTTCGACTTGGTGAAATTCGATTTTCTTGGGTTTACATTCAAACCACGTTCATCGAAAACAAAAGACGGGCATCTGTTCTTAGGCTTTGATTTGGCAATAAGTGTCAAATCGGGAAAACGTATTTTAGAAACCTTACGGCAAACGCACTTTCACCGTTGGACAAGTGCCACTATTGAAAGCATTGCAGCGGAGTTAAACCCGCAACTGAAAGGATGGATAAATTACTATGGCAAGTTCCGACCATCAGCCATGTCCTTTATTTTTCGGTGCATACATCGGCGATTAATAAAATGGGTTATGAACAGGTATAAATCGTTACGGAACAAACTAAAGAAAGCGCATGAGTTTCTGTACAATATTCAGAAATCAAAGCCTACTTTGTTTGCATCATGGCAACTTGAAACTGTAACAGGTTTAAAATTGACAAAAGCCGTATGAAGCGAGAGTTTCACGGTCGAGTAGGTCAGGGAGATTGCTCTCCCTTTCCCCTCTAAGAACCGTACATGAGAGTTTCCCCTCATACGGCTCAAGCACCCTAAAGACTACTTTAGTAATCCGGTCGTCAGGTTGTAATGGCTAATTTGCTGATGGGTTGTAAGCCTACGCTTTGCTCTTTCCCTAAAGTATCCCTCCCATTGCTTATCGTAAGGATTTGAGAGGTTCTTTATTTTGATGTGCCTGATAATTTTAGTGGCATCAAAAAGAGGTAGTTCGTAGGTTTGCTTTTTATCCGCTGTTGAGAATACCCAGTGTCGGTTGCCTTTGGTTTTAAAGTATTTGGCTTTAATCCAATGAGCACCTTTCCTGGGATGTCTTCGTTTAGCCCATCTCCACAATAGTTTGTAAACTTTATTATCCAATAGTGAAAAGGTTTGTTTGGCAGCAGAGTGTCGGAAGAAGTTAGCCCATCCTGTGATTTTTGGTGTAATCATTCGGATAAGTTCTTCTTGGGATACAGCTTTGTGGTTTGTAACACATTCGCTTATATTCGTAAAAATGCCCTTTACCGAATCTTTGCCGGGTTTAGTAAGGCATTTATGCTTATACTTGCGTACATTGAATCCAAGGAAGTCGAAACCATCTCTGATGTGGGTAATCCTGGTTTTCTCTTCAGAGAGTTTCAATCCTCTGTCGGCAAGAAACTTGCTGATGAGCGGTTTAATCTCTTGTTCGAGATATTCGCTGTTGCTACAGGTAACCACAAAATCGTCGGCATAACGGACGAAGTTTATTTTGTGTGGGTTCCTTTTGGGTTTATGATGAGCGTGACGATTAATAACCTCTTCTAACCCATCAAGTACCATGTTGGCAATTATTGGCGAAATGATACCACCTTGAGGAGTTCCGCTTTCAGTTGGGAACCAGTGTTTCTTCTCCATATAACCAGCTTTGAGCCATTGATTCAGAACCTTTTTGTTTACAGGTATATGTTGCAATATCCATTGGTGCGAGATGTTATCGAAACATCCTTTGATGTCTGCTTCGAGAATCCATTCTGCTGATTTGCGTTGACAAAGTACATTATGACATTGAACAATAGCATCGGCACACGAACGTTTTGGTCTGAATCCGTAAGAGTTCGGGTCTGCCGTGGTTTCTGCTATAGGTTCCAGACCTGGTTTGAACAAGGCTTGTATAGCCCTGTCCCTGATTGTGGGAATGCCAAGATGCCTTAGTTTTCCATTCTTCTTGGGAATAGATTTTCGCTTTAAAGGTTTTGCTTTATACCCTTTGATGGATAATTGTTCGATAGCTTTCCATTTTCTTTGTGGGGTGTTCCATAGTACTTTATCAACGCCGCAGGTTTTGCTGCCTTTGTTGGTAGTTACTCTTAGAATAGCCAGTAGCTTCCCGTAGAACGAACCGGTAAGCAGAAAAAAGAGAGCTTTAGCCTTGTGAAAATGTTTTGCTTTGACGGCCTTTACGATACGCGCTTGCAGTGACTTAACTGCACGGGCAACTTTGTTCCAGTTAATGGAATCCCAGGTTGTCCATATTGTTTTGGATGCACATCCCGGTTCATCGGGATTCATTTGCGTTTTCCTCATTGAAAGTCTTACTGTAAATTTCCCGTAAAAGAGTACCATGACAGAAGTGGGCATATCCGTTGCATTACACCACGGCATTTGCTTTCTCTGTCTTTCCTTTACCCGCACGGTATTGTGCTTTCCTTACGGAGAGCCTATCCCGGTTGCCCGGGAAACAGTACGGGCTTACCAAGTTCCACTTACATAACAAAACCGGGTTAGGTTCTGCCTCTTTGCCGGGGGAATCGTAATCCATGTAACAGAGACCGCAAAGCCTGTTAACTATACCCCTTACCTTTTTGGTCATAGCGTATCATCGCCTTTCGCTATTCTCACGTCACGACATTTATCAGCAGTTCACATTGGTTGACCATACCGGTTAAGCCTAACTCCTCCATAGTTTGACGATACCATGACAGGCTTCCCTCGCAGGACTCCTTTACAGGCTATATTGTCTGGACAGCTTCACACAAACCGGTTATCCGGTATGCATGTGTCCATAGGCTACTTGTGATGGAACACAAGGTTTAATCATTCAATGAACGTTAAACAGTTAGTGTAAGCAACTTCTTGTCGCACTACGGTTTTGTGAGAGGCTTGGGCTGAAATGCCCTTGCCTACTCGACTTTGCAAACCGCTGCAAGCCAGCCCTGCAAACCAAAGTTTGCAAAAGAGTTGTTTTTTTGCCGACGTACTCGTGCTAATTTGGACAGTCCGATTTAATATTAAAGTGAGATTAAATTTTTATCTTACAACATTTTATTAAATGGTTATTGCATTAAAAATATAATTGAAAATATTCATTAAAAATATGGTTTGTATACGCTGCCAAATGGTAGTTAAGAGCGAGCTCGAAAAGTTGGGTTTGGAATATACTGCTGTGAAAATCGGAGAAGCGAATATAAAAGGTCAGGTGTCTGATGAAGTATTAGAACTATTAGATAAAGCATTACGAAAGACAGGACTTCAATTAATGGATAACAAGAAGAGTATTTTGGTCGAAACAATAAAAAGTGCAATAATTGATTTGGTACATTATACTGATGATCAAATAAAAGTTAATCTTTCCGACTATCTAAGTGAAAAACTTAATCACGATTATACCTACCTTGCTAATCTTTATTCTGAGGTTAAAGGAGTTACTATTGAACAATTCTATCTAAACCATAAAATTGAAAAAGTAAAGGAACTAATAGTGTACGATGAGCTTAATCTTACTGAGATCGCCTACAAAATGCATTATAGTAGTGTGGCTCATTTATCCAATCAATTTTAAAAAATTACTGGCTTAACGCCATCCCACTTTAAAGCACTCAAAAACAAAAGGCGTGATACACTTGAAAATGTGTGAATGATGTAACTTAAACAAACGATTGTATAACACTTTGTTCTTTCGGTTAAGATACCTTTGTTTTAAATAAATTTAATCATATGAAAACTGCCGAATTAGAAAAGTCAAAAACTCATATTCTGATTGAGATTGTTGAATATGTTCCTAATTCAGTGGTTACAAAAACAATCATTCGCAAAACTACTGGTAATGTTACAATTGTAGCTATTGATACAGGTGAGGCGTTATCTGAAAAAACCTCCCCATTTGACACATTTATTCAAATTATTGAAGGAAATGCAGAAGTGGTAATCGACTCCAAATCCAAAATGCTAAAAACTGGTGAGGGAATAATTATTCCAGCTCATACTTCCCATAATGTTAAAGCAAACGAACGATTTAAAATGATTTCGACCAGTATTAAAAGTGGGTATGAAGAGTTCTAGCTTCTTATTAGTTCTACTTTAACAGATTAAAAATTCTTTGAATTAAAGATGTTAGATATTTAAATATCAGGGTTATAAATATTACTTTTAAGACACGATCGAGAAACAAACAAGGAGATCACTAAATTGGTTAATACAAGTTAAAAACAGAGATGGATATGGAGAAACACTGCGCCCGATGCGTGGACGGTTTGATTCTTATTTGTCTGATTATGAACAATTCTTCAGAAATAAAACAAAACGTTTTTTCGATAAAGCACAAACTTACTGTCAGGGGATTTTCATGAGTGAACTTAGTAACATTGAACGAATAAGCGAAGAGATGTTTGCCAACTACCATCAAATGCAACATTTCATAACCGAATCCATCTGGGATTACAGGGCGCTGATGGACCAAGTGTCCAAAGATGTAAGTAATAGCCTGCCCAAAAGAAAATTAACAGGACTGCTTGTAGATGAAAGCGGATGGGAAAAAAAAGGAGAAAAAAGCGTAGGGGTAAGCCCTCAATATTGTGGCCATGCAGGTAAAGTATGCAACTCACAGGTAGCCGTATTCGGAGCCTTAAGCAATGGGGATTTTGCCTCTATGGTTGATGCACGGTTGTTTTTACCGGAATCCTGGTGCAATAACAGTTCTCGTTGCCAGGAAGCAGGCATCCCCAAAGGAGATAGGATTTTTAAACCCAAATGGGAAATAGCTATTGATATTATCAATCACCAAAAAGAATTGGGGGTTGACTTTGATTATGTTGGCGGGGACGGTTATTACGGCAACAGTATAGAACTTGCAGAAGCCATTGAAAATATGGGTTTTATCTACATGCTTGATATTCATTCCAATTTAACTGTTTATTTGGAAGAGTGTGGGATAGGTATTCCCCCCTCTACCGGCAAAGGCCGCAAACCAACCAAAGAAAAACCCTTGTCTGAAGGTATCAGGGCAGACAGATATATGTCGGGGCTTACAGAGAAAGACTGGCAGGGTATAGATGTGCGCAACACCACAAAAGGGAAGCTGATTGCTGATTATCACTTTCGCAGGGTGTATATCTGGGATAAGCCCAACAACCGTATGCTGCGCCGGTTGTTGGTAATACGCCGAAACAAGACAAAGAAAGGGGATTACGAATATAAATACTCTTTCACCAATGCCAATCTGGAACAATACACAGAGAAAGGCATTGCCTGTATGCAAGCCCAACGTTTTTTTGTGGAACACTGCATTAAGGAAAACAAACAAATTTTGGGTATGGACAAATATCAGACACGCAAGTGGTTAGCCTGGTACCATCAAATAGCCCTTAATTTTTTGCTGTCAACTTTTATCCTGAAAGAGAAATTGCTGTGCTTTGACAATATTCCCTTGTTGTCTGCCCGTGATATTAAACGATGGATTATTTTCAAGCTATACCGACAGATGTCGGAAGACGATATGATTGATCAAATTTTTGAACGGCATTGCCGACGACAAAACGATATAAACCTTGCTTTTGACAAACAATCGGAAATCTGTTAAAGTAGAATTAGTTTACCTTATATTTCTTAAACCGGAAATAAAACTCTAAGACTATTTTAGTTTCTTTCTAAAATTACCCCTAAATCCTCCTCGGCTGATTGTGAAACTTTTAATTACCACACGCTAAGTCAATTACATTTACATCTCTTCGCAAATGTGTGAATGATGTAACTAATAAACAGAACTGTGTAATGCTTTCTTGGATTTATAGCCTAACCTTTGTAAGGTGGAAAATTCCCCACAACTGTATTGCCAGTTGCAACAACAAATACACAAAACCATGAACAAAACTGAACTAAAAGGAAACTGGAAAGAACAGAAAGGTAAACTTAAACAGGCATTTGCCTCCCTTACTGATGATGACCTAATGTTTGCAGAAGGTAAACAAGAAGAAATGCTTGGAAAACTTCAAGTGAAATTAGGCAAAACTAAAGAAGAATTGCACAAGATTATCAATGGATAATTGCAGAGTACTATTCTCTGATAATTAGTTGCAATTAGAAACTTACTTGAAAAAATAATTATGAAAAAATCAGTTTTAGCAATGGGTATCCTATTGCTAAGTATAACAATGCTTTTTAGTTGCCAATCAACAGCAAAAAAAGTAGAGAATGCGGAAAACACGGTTCAGGAAGCAAAGAAGAACTTGGTAGATTCTAAAATGGACTTGTACGAAGTACGATTAGATACGATTAGTAACTATGAGCAATTCAAAATAGAAGCTGAAAAATTAATTGTTGCTCAGGAAAAAAACATAGCCGACTTGAAAATTAAAATTGCTAAAGAAAAAACAGGAGTTAAACAAGATTATGAAAAAAAGCTGGTAGCGTTGGAGAATAAAAACAACGAACTAAAAAAGAAACTAACCGACTTCAAAGATGATGGAAAAGACAATTGGATTTCTTTTAAAAGTGAATTTAACCACGACATGGATGAATTGGGTAAAGCTTTTAAAGGATTGACTATAAATAACAATCAATAGTAATTGGCTGTATTTGGAAGTAAATTAAAAATAAATCAATTATGGGAAATTTACTGTATATCGTTGCTGTAATTCTTTTAATCGCTTGGGCGGTAGGCTTTATTGGATACAATGCCGGAGGCATAATACATATACTCCTTGTTGTTGCAATAATTGCAGTATTGCTTAGAGTAATTCAAGGGAAAAAAATTTTCTAAGTCCTTAAAAAATCTTACTAAAAAAAATGAAAAATGAAAAACGCAATTATTAAATCGAACAAAATTGTTGTATTAAGTTGCCTGGTAATTTTACTAGCCAGCACCAACACTTATGCACAGCAAACAAAAAACACCGTATTTAAACAAGCTAATTATGCTATGGAAAATGCGAAAGTTTTGCAAGCCGACATTTTATCTCCAATGGAGTATGAAAAAGCCTTAGACAATTATAAAAAGGCGGAAGATAAATTTGACAAACAGAAAGGGATTGAAAAAGTAGAAGAACTTCTGAGGGAATCAGTTAATTATTTCAACAGGGCGGTAGATTTTAGCATTTCGGCTAAAACAATATTCGCAAATTCTTTAAATGCCCGTGAAGATGCATTATCTGCCGGAGCTAATTTATATGCAAAAGAATTGTGGCTTGATGCAGAAAAACAGTTTAGGGAAGCAGCAGAACAACTAGAGAAAGGCGATAGGGACGATTCTTACGAGGAATCTGTTGAAGCCATAGCTATATATCGGAAAGCTGAGTTATCAGCCATTAAAACGAATTTACTTGCTGAAACAAGGAAGATATTAAAAAAAGCCGATGAAATGGATGTTGCCGATAAAGCTCCTAAAACGCTTAAAAAAGCAAAAAGTCTGCTAGCCGAAGCCGAAAAGCAACTCGAAACAAATCGTTATGATATGGATTATCCTCGTACATTAGCCAAACACGCTAAATATGAAGCCAAACACGCTATCTATTTGTTTAAAACTATAAATACAATGGAAGATAATAACCAGGAGCTGGAAGATGTAATTTTAGGAATGGAAAAACCCATTATTACCATTGCAGCGACAAGTGGATTTGTGGCAGAGTTTGACCAGGGTTTTGATAAGCCCAAAGATGAAATAGTAACCTATGTTAAAGACTTGCAGGAAAGAAACTATGTGCTTGGCGCAAAAAACATAGAACAGAACTATATGATAGCGCAAAGAAACGCAAACATCAAAGTTTTGGTTAAAGAAAGAGATGCACTTAACTATGAATTCAAAATGGAGATAGGTAAGCGCACGGCAGAAATGAATAAAAAAATGCAGGAAATAGAAAACGAAAAGTCTGTTCTTACCAGTCAGGTAAATTATCAAAACAAAATTAATGAAAGATATATTTTGGTAAATCAATTATTCGAAAGTAAAGATGCATTGGTGTTTCGTTCCGGTAACGATGTTATTATCAGGATGCTGGGCTTTGGATTTGACGTTGGTAAATCCAATATTAAGCCTGAATACTTTAGCCTTTTAACAAAGGTCCAAAATGCCATAAATACTTTTCCTGAAAGCAAAGTTATTGTACAGGGATATACCGATTCCTTTGGAAGTGACGATTCAAACTTGAAATTATCACAGGAGCGTTCCGATGCTGTTACAACCTATTTGAAAGCAAACATGACATCGCTTAACGCTGGAAATATTACTTCTGTAGGATTTGGTGAAAACAATCCAATTGCAAACAATGAAACAATGGAAGGTCGAAGCAAAAACCGCCGTATTGATATTATCATTAAAAATGGCGAAGCTTTATTTTCTCAGTTACAAGAATAGTTCGTGTAGCAAATATTAAGCATTAGAGAATCTATTATAAATTCAACATCATGAAAAATTTACTTTATGTAATTGCAGGATTATTGGTACTTATCTGGATAATTATTTTTAAACCTTCCTCAAGCGTTCATTTATGGCTTGCAGCTGCTGGTCTAATTGTTTTTATCAGGATTGTATTCGATAAAAAACTATCAAATAAAAAAGAGGTTTAAAATATTTAAAATGAAAAAATCCAGAAAAAGACTAGGTGTTTGGTTGGATCATACCAAAGCTCAAATAATAGAAGAAAAAAACAACTCTTTTACTTCTTACGCAATGGAATCTCTCTCCATACAAGGAGAAAAACAAAACTTTGGTATGGATGAAAGCCTGAAACATAATACAGAACAAGACCAACTTTCAGATTTTTTTAAAAGGCTAAGTGAGGTTTTAAAGGGCTATACAGAAGTGCTATTATTTGGCCCAACCAATGCCAAAACGGAATTATTCAACCTATTAAAAGAAGATAGCCCTTTTAATAACATTAAGATTGACGTCGAAACAACTGACAATTTAACGGAAAATCAGATGCATGCTTATGTAAAGGGACATTTTGAAAAAGTTGGTTGATAACAATAAAAATCTATCATAATTGATTTTAACATAATTGTATAATCATGAAAAAAAATATCTTAAAACACTTAACCGTAACAGGTTTTGCCAGTAGTTCAGATTTGTCTAATTGTGAAGTATTGGAAAAGGAACTTAATGAGGCAAAAGGCAGACTTAAGCTTGCTAAAAAGGATGTAAAAAATGCCAAGCAGAAATTAGACAAGGCATTGGAAGAGGTCATTATTAAAATAGATGCTAAGAAAAAGGAATTGAAAGAAACTCAGGATAGTTTGGGTGCTGATTCTGAATCATCTTCAGTTTTTAATGTTGAAAACATTAAATCAAAGTATGAAGAAACAATAGTTGCATTAGAATTAGGGAAGAATAAAATAAAGAAGAAGATTGAGGAATATAATGTAGAAGGACCAGAAAAATGGGACTCATTTAAGCAGAAGCTTAATCATGACTTTGAAGAACTTGGCACAGCTTTAAAAGGCTTTGTGACAAAGTCTAGTACTGTACATAAACAATAAAAAAATATGGTTTTTGACCCAAACATCAATAAAACTGCCAAATATTCTACTGGCAACCTTACAAATCAGATTAAAATAAGTAATACCGGGGAATCTATCGAAACAGTACAGCAGCGTAACGAAAGGAAATTATTTTTGGATGCAAAAATAACAGCAGTCACCAGTACCATTGAAGCTCAGGGCTGTTCAATTCTAAATAAAATGTTGATAACAATATAAGTTATAGAAATCAAGGCTGTTTCCATACAATTCCCCTTTAATATTTTTCACATTGTTTTTTCTTAGGACATTTAACGCAAAACTTCTAAGGACAGACATGTTTTCCGGATTGACCCGAATCCTTGATTCATCCTCCCTTAAAGTTACATCCCTTACATGGTGGTCTTTGTTTTCGATATACCAGTGTTTCCTGACAAGCCCATTTGACTGCAACGCATTCATTTTGTGGTTAGCAATATATATGGCAACTTCACTCCTGTCTTTGTATTTCTTTTCTTTGGCGTCAAAAACAGATGTCAGCCTTTCGACACAAATAACAGATTCAATATACTTGCCCCATTGTTTGTCGCATATAAACTGCATTTGGTCATGGAACACCGAAACCCTCCTTTCTTCTACCCTGTTCCTGCCTTTCCCTGTAGTCTGGCAACAATCCGCCGGCTTTGAGAAACGGACAATGTCAGTACAGGATTGTAACAGTCCTTTTTGGTTTTCTTTAACTTGTATAATGAGTTTTTTTTTCTTCCTGGTTTTCATTGTCCGCCATTTCAAAGGTTTTCTTTTGGCAATGCAGGGCATCCAGAGTATAAACAACCCCATCTAATTCCATTTGTGGAATCAAATCCTGAGCCACCGGTATTTCGTTCGTTTTTACATCGATTGTTTCATGTGCAAGGATGAGTTCCTGGGCTGTATCGAAAAAACTCAAAACCTGTATCGCTTTTTTGTCTTGAAAATGGTCATAACTGCCACGTAATACTTTCCCGTCAACTGCTACCCCAATAAGCTCTTTGTCGCCCGTTTCCAACAAAGATCGGGAATATCCCCGGAAACACAATTCAAGTTCTTGCTTGCCAACTCCTTGTATAATATTCCTTACCGTAGTGTAGGCCGGGGCTTTTTTCCACTTAAGCCCAAAATCTTTTTGCAGCTTTTTAATGTGTTTCTTTATGTAACGGCTAATGTCCCGGTATGACTTGCCATTGCTCAAAATTGCCATTATGGAAAACAATACAATGAACCGTAATTCGTACCTTTGCCCTTGAGGGCGTCGATGATCCTTCAAATTATCAAGGAATGTTATTATCATAGCTCTGTTTTTTAGTGCATTACAAAGTTATGAACATTCCTTGTTCTTTTAACATCTAAAAAAAATAGAATTGAACAGCCCTGCATTGAAGATAAGTTTTCTGAACTTTTTCAACTTTTTCAACTTTTCAGCAAATAAAAACATTTAAAGATACCCACCCTATTTGTTACCACATTGGCAAGTCACACGAGCCAAGCTCCAACCAAAACTTGCCAAAGAGGTAACAAATGCCAGCCCTGTTACCGCCTTTAAGGGCGGTTTGGGGTTTCCCCACCCACAAAAAACAAAATAAATTCGTGCTCCGTTGCAAGGTCAGTGCGGATTGTTTAAGATAAAATATTTTTTTTGTAAAAACTTGATACAGATTGACTTTGAATAATGAACACCAGCTTACAACAAATTAGGAATTAAGGCACAGTTGAGCCATGAAAAAAGGCAGTAGGTTTGTATATCTGCTGCCTTTTTTGATATCTCCGGCTTTCGGCCCCCCTGTTCAATTGTGTTTTAATTCGTGTTGGGCTAAACAGCTGGTACTTAAATGATCAGTCTAAGGGGGTTAAATGATTTTTTACTGTCCTTCCTGCATTTTTCCATGCCGGTTTTGTCCTTCCTTTCCGCCGGGACCAGGAAAAGCGGCAGTGATGCCAGCTTTTTATCTTCCGGGCGGGCATAATTTTTCCGTCCGGCAAACGCGGAAAGTTTTTTGCCGTCAACAGGAAAGTCCATTTTTTCAAAGAACGCTTTTTTACACCGTTATCATCCGGGTGCCCTGGGCATATCTCGCACCATACCGGCAAAACGCATCCTTCCTTTTTTACATACCGGGCAATGACGGTTACGGCAATTGTTGTATGATTTTCCCTTCCTGTATATTGACCTGCATCCGCTTACTGTCAATGTCCGTAAGTTTGAGGTTGACACTTTCCGATACCCAGGCCCCGGTGGAATAGATAAGCATGAGGATGGTCCGGTGCTTGAAATTGTCAATAGCCGCCAGGACATCTTTTACTTCGTCTTTCGAAAGGACCAGCGGAAGGGTTTTGGCTACCTTGGGGGTAGGAAGGTATTCTTTCGCCCAATCTTTGTGATAAATGTTGGTAAAAAGGAAACGCAGTGCGTAATACCCCATTTTGACACTGCCCGGTTTGTGGTTCCCGTCGGTGAGCATCGTCTGAAAATAAGCCCGGAGCTCTTCCACCCCGGTTTGTGCCGGATCTTTTTTGCAAAAGTTGCTGAAATCAACGATGTGCCACCAGTAACTCTTTCTTGTCTTTAAACTTAAATTGCGTAATACCGCTTCCTGTTCAAATCTTTTTTTAAATTTGTCATAATAAGATAATTAAATGATTAAATGCCTCAAAAGATACTGGTTTTCGGTGGCCTCAAAAACCACCGAACGCCAGTGAGGTTTAGTTCAACACTGTATATACAAAATGGGCGAGATAGTAGAAAATTTAAGGACGGTAGTCCGCTTAAAATTGTCTCGGTTTGATAAGTCTGAAGCCCGCAATCGCCCACATTTGCATATACTTGTCCGTTGGGGCACATGCTGACGAACAGACTACATGGCAAAATATAAACTAAATTATTATATCATGAAACTAAATCTAACCGCTGACTTCATCGACAATGAACCAATAATGGATTCTGTCTATGGTGTAATTAAAATTAGCCAGTTTGAGAAATCAATTATTTCTACAAAAGAAATGCAAAGGCTAAGAGGAATTAAACAATTAGGATTCGTCAATTTTGTCTATCCTGATGCAGAGCATAGTCGTTTTGCTCACTCAATTGGAGTTTGCCACCAAGCAAAAACAATGATTAACCATGTTGAAAATAACTTAAAAAACAGCAAAAGATATCAAGATTGGAGAAACAAACATTGTAAAGTCCTCTCTGACAAAACATTTGGAATTACAAACATTGAGAAAATTATTATATCTGTAGCTGCACTTTTACACGATTTGCCTCATTCTCCGTTTTCCCACGAAATTGAAACGCCAGACAACAATGAAAACGGAATACCTGTACATGATGACTTTAAAAATAATCCTGCATTTTTTTCATATTTATTTGACACATCGAAGTCTGATTTAGCCAAAATCATTGATTTGTATAACGAAAGCTTTTGGGAACTTGTCAAAAAAGACGAAAAATGGGGTAAAGAATTCAACAATAATAAAGAAATTGATGAAAATGGCTATGTAAAAATATTAGATGATGGGAGTATTTTAAGTGGCTCCCTAGAAAAATGCGCATATGAAAAATTGCCTTTGATTGGAGTAATGATATTCGAGCTTCTTTTGTTTGATAAAGTTGATAAGTGGCTCGTTATAAAAGAATCAGGAGAAAACACTCCAAACAGAAATGGGATTGACATCGTTATTGACCATAGTAAAAATAAATTAAATTGGAAGCCAATCGAGAACTGGTTTCGACCATATAGGAAAGACATCGTCGCCAATACAATTTGTGCCGATTTACTTGATTACTTAATTAGGGATGGAAGGAACACTGGATTATTCCCATCGTTGGACTTAAAATTTTTTGATAGAATGACGATAGCGAAAGCAATACCTGATAAAACCAATACACTTATTCCATTATCTGAAATCCCAGATTTCTGCGAACATATTGTTTTTGATATTTATGACCATAAAAGAGGAATAATTAGACAATCAATCATCACGGAAATAGTAGCATTCTTACAACAAAGATATTTGTTAGCAGAAAGAGTCTATAATCATAGAGTCGTAGAAGGAGCAAGGTCAATGCTCCAAGAAGCATCATATTTATTGGTTTCTTCTAGAGCAATTGATGCAACAAAGCTTCATGATACAAATAATCAAAAGGGAGCACCGATTAGCGATGATTCCTTTTTGACATGGGTTCTTAACATTGATGCAAAAAACAATGTAGAAATCCCAAAAGCTCAAAGACTTGTAAAGATGATACAAGAACGCAGGATTTTTCGAGAACTTGTTATTATAGATGGAATCTTAGGTTCGCATAAAGGGACATTTAGAGGAAATGATGTTAATTGTAAAACATTAGCTGATGCCTTATTAAATCAGAAGAAAAAAGAGATAATAATTAATGCCTTGAATGAAGAGGTTGACAGATACTTTAATAAAAAAGAGAACAAAGGCATAGAACACCCAAGTTCAAAAAATGAAAAACTTTTTACGATAGGTGTTCGAAAATTTGGGAAAAGATATAAAATCCCAAGAGTTTTAGTTGCTAGACCAATAACTAATACACAAGAAAATGACATAGAAACATTTCCGCTATTCGAAGGGAAAAAGCTTCCCTCAATAAATGACCGATTGGAATCAATGCAACTCGCATATAATAGTTTATGGAAAGTGTTTTTATTTATTCATCCATTCTTTCACTATCAAAAGTACATTGACTTGCATCAAAATTTAGCAAAAACCTTTAAGGCAAAACTTTACGAAGCAACAAATATTAATTGGGAAAATTCAATTGAAAAATATGGTGATTTATTACCAGAAAGTCCTATTGACATCCCAACTTTTATTTCAATTAACACAATCCCCGAAATTGATGTTAAGCTTATTAATAAAATAAGAAATGCTTTCAATAAAACGGATTATGCAATACGTGAGAAAATAAAGCTGGATATAAAATATAATAAAGCACTAAAAGATGCATTAAGTCAAAGTGAATATATAATTCGAAGATTGGCAAGCGAAAATATTAAAGAAAAAGTCATTAATAATTTAGATAATTTTATCCCTGTAAATGTTGGCGAAGCAGCTCGTGATGGCATTGAGGAAATTGTTATAAAAGACCTTGTCTCTTATATAGAAAAATTAATCTCAGATGAACAAGAAGTCCTCTTTTAATAAATGGATAATTGATAATTTTGGAGGAGTTTCAAGTAAAGAAGGTATTGCAAGTGTGATAGATGACTTGATAACTAAAACAAAACAAGACGAATTACCGATAAAATTATCAGAAATAGCAAAAAAAATAGGAATTAATCCTTATCCAATTTATAGAAACCAAAAATCTTGGGGGCAAATAATTGAAATTAATAATGAATTTAGGATATCATTAAGGATGAAATCAGGAAAGCCTCCAAGTATTTATTGGTATGGTTATCCCAAACTAAGATATTCATATGCACATGAATTAATTCATTGTCTTTTCTATGATTTCTCATCTTCTCCACCCAAAAGAATAGCCCCCGAAGCTAATGGGAATGAAGAAGAACTATTATGTAATCATGGAGCAAGCTTACTATTATTTCCGCAGAGACAGGTTGAAAAATTTATACAGAACATACAGAATAGTGACATTATTACAATTGCAAAAGAACTAGCCGCAAAGTCTCATACAAGCTTTCATGCAAGCTTAATTTATCTGTTAAAAAATGAGTTTCTCAAAGAAAAAAAGAATAAGCTTTATATTTTGTCCTCAATCAATGAAGGGTATAGAGGACGAGGACTGAAAAAAGCAAGATGTGTCATTTCTGCCCTTTACGACAACAATAAAAGAATAGAATTTTTACCAGTTTATAAGGGGCTTGAGGTAATAAGTGACTCTTGGTCTCTTATTAATTTTCATAAAAATTTGTATTCAACAACTGAATTACATGTAAAAAACGAAATAATTGAATTGGACAATAAGAAATATATCATTAACGGAAAGCATAGTTTGATTAGTAGTAATTATGTGTGGTCAGATTTGGACATTAAGAAATTTGATTAAAGGAAAAAGCACGATGCCCCAACAAATTAGGAATTAAGGCACAGTTGAGCCATGAAAAAAGGCATTAGGTTTGTATATCTGCTGCCTTTTTTGATATCTCCGGCTTTCGGCCCCCCTGCTCAATTGTGTTTTAATTCGTGTTGGGCTAAACCGCTGGTACTTAAATGATCAGTCTAAGGGGATTAAATGATTTTTTACTGTCCTTCCTGCATTTTTCCATTCCGGTTTTGTCCTTCCTTTCCGCGGGGACCAGGAAAAGCGGCAGAGATGCCAGCTTTTTATCATCCGGGCGGGCATAATTTTCCCGTTCGGCAAACGCGGAAAGTTTTTTGCCGTCAACAGGAAAGTCCATTTTTTCAAAGAACGCTTTTTTACACCGCTATCATCCGGGTGCTCAACCCGGTTATACGGGGGTGGTCAAACTACCACAAGTGCATATGTGCAAAACGGACTTTCTCCCGTTTGGGGTCATTCATTTACCGGCAGCTTAAACGATGGGCTAAATACCAGCACGGGAACAAAAACCGTTGGTGGATTTATTATCGCTACTTTTAAAACAATCACTTTTCCGATCAAAGAATAACGAAGAAAGGGATCGAACACAACCGGTTATACCGTATTGCGTACGTTCCCTTTCGTTATCATGTTAAAGTGAAAAGTAATGCGAATCCTTATCTGCCTGAATTCGACAAATATTTCTTCAAACGAACAAAATGGAGAGAAGATTTAGCTAAAGAGTACAAGCAAGTAACTACATTTGTTATGCAAGAAACAATAAATCATGGCCGGGTATCCCTTCGCCGGAAGAGCCTTAAAAGGGCTTGAGCCGTATGCCGGGAAACTGGCACGTACGGTTCTTAGGGGGCGTAAGCTACCCGGTGGCTTAATACTAAATTCAAAAAATATGAAACAAATTATTGTAACAGTATGCATCCTCTTTTTATTGACTAATCATTTAAGTTCTCAGACAAATAACTATGAAATTATCGGAAAATTTGGAGAAATAGGCAAAGCTTGGGCATTTGTGAAAAAAGACAACAAATATGGTTGCATTGACACGGATGGAGAAATTGTTGTTCCTGTAGAATATGAAACTATCGGAAAATTTGGAGAAATAGGCAAAGCTTGGGCATTTGTGAAAAAAGACAACAAATATGGCTGTATTGACACGGATGGAGAAATTGTTGTTCCTGTAGAATATGAAACTATCGGAAAATTTGGAGAAATAGGCAAAGCTTGGGCATTTGTGAAAAAAGACAACAAATATGGTTGCATTGACACGGATGGAGAAATTGTTGTTCCTGTAGAATATGAAACTATCGGAAAATTTGGAGAAATAGGCAAAGCTTGGGCATTTGTGAAAAAAGACAACAAATATGGCTGTATTGACACGGATGGAGAAATTGTTGTTCCTGTAGAATATGAAACTATCGGAAAATTTGGAGAAATAGGCAAAGCTTGGGCATTTGTGAAAAAAGACAACAAATATGGTTGCATCGACACGGATGGAGAAATTGTTGTTCCTGTAGAATATGAAACTATCGGAAAATTTGGAGAAATAGGCAAAGCTTGGGCATTTGTGAAAAAAGGCAACAAGTATGGCTGCATTGACACAGATGGAGAGATTGTTGTTCCTATTCAATATGATAACATGAATATGATAAGCACAAAAAAGTACTAAGCCTAACAAATTAGGGATTAAGGCACAGTTGAGCCAAGAAAAAAGGCAGTAGGTTTGTATATCTGCTGCCTTTTTTGATATCTCCGGCTTTCGGTCCCCCTGCTCAATTGTGTTTTAATTCGTGTTGGGCTAAACCGCTGTTACTTAAATGCTCCATCTAAGGGGATTAAATGATTTTTTACTGTCCTTCCTGTATTTTCCCATGCCGGTTTTGGCCTTCCTTTTCGCGGGGACCAGGAAAAGCGGCAGTGATGCCAGCTTTTTATCATCCGGGCGGGCATAATTTTCCCGTTCGGCAAGCGCGGAAAGTTTTTTGCCGTCAACAGGAAAGTCCATTTTTTCAAAGAACGCTTTTTTACACCGTTATCATCCGGGTGCTCAACCCGGTTATACGGGGGTGGTCAAACGACCACAATATGTGCAAAACGGACTTTCTCCCGTTTGGGGACATTCATTTACCGGCAGCTTAAACGATGGGCTAAATACCAGCACGGGAACAAAAACCGTTGGTGGATTTATTATCGCTACTTTCAAAACAATCACTTTACCGATCAAAGAATAACCAAGAAAGGGATCGAACACAACCGGTTATACCGTATTGCGTACGTTCCCATTCGTTATCATGTAAAAGTGAAAAGTAAAGCGAATCCTTATCTGCCTGAATTCGACAAATATTTCTTCAAACGAACAAAATGGAGAGAAGATTTAGCTAAAGAGTGCAAGCAAGTAACTACATTTGTTATGCAAGAAACAATAAATCATGGCCGGGTGTCCCTTCGCCGGGATAGCCTTAAAAGGGCTTGAGCCGTATGCCGGGAAACTGGCACGTACGGTTCTTAGGGGGCGTAAGCTACCCGGTGCACCAATGGTAAAACGCTGCACAACAAAACCATGCGAGTAATCACAATACTGATTTTAATATACACACTAAGTTCTTGCTCAATGAAACAAGAGAAACAACCGGAGGGATTTTCTGAATCTGGAAATCCGATTTATAAGTACGAGACATTGAAAAGAGACTCGATTGAACCAGTAATTGGAGACGAGACTATTATTGAGGATATTGATAAACATTTGTCAAAGTTTTTTGATGATAAAGATGTAACCGTTTTTCATGAGATTGTGTCAGACAAGATTCATGTCGATATTTATTTTATAAAAGCAAACAAAGACAGAGATTTCCACATTTTAATGACATCTGGAATGAGTAGTTTGCCTATGAATGTTCCAGACGAGTTTAAAGATTTGGCCTATGCAGAGATAATTACAATATTACCAAAGCAATGGTCACTAGATCAAAAAGATTTTGAAGATGAGAATGTTTATTGGCCAATTCGACAATTAAAATTTTTAGCCAAGTTTCCACACTTGTATGACACATGGTTGGGAGAAGGACATACAATTTCAAATGGGAATCCACCAGAGCCAATGTCGGAGAATACTGCTTTTGTTGGTGTTATTTTGTTGCCAAGTGTTACATTACCCAAAGACTTTATGGTAATAAAATCTGGAGAAAAGACAATTCATATCTATTCAATGATTCCACTTTATCAAGAGGAAATGGATTATAAATTAAAGCATGGGACAAGTGGACTATTGAGTAAATTTGACAAATATGACATTAAAGAAGTCATTGATATCAAGAGGATAAATAGTTGTAAAAAGAGATTTCTTTTATTCTAAAAAAACCACAGGTGCTAACAAATTAGGAATTAAGGCACAGTTGAGCCATGAAAAAAGGCAGTAGGTTTGTCTATCTGCTGCCTTTTTTGATATCTCCGGCTTTCGGTCCCCCTGCTCAATTGTGTTTTAATTCGTGTTGGGCTAAACCGCTGGTACTTAAATGATCAGTCTAAGGGGATTAAATGATTTTTTACTGTCCTTCCTGCATTTTTCCATGCCGGTTTTGTCCTTCCTTTCCGCCGGGACCAGGAAAAGCGGCAGTGATGCCAGCTTTTTATCATCCGGGCGGGCATAATTTTCCCGTTCGGCAAACGCGGAAAGTTTTTTGCCGTCAACAGGAAAGTCCATTTATTCGGACGAAGCAAAGGGCAACCGTAGGGGCAATCCCTCGTGGTTGCCCTAACGGATCATAGAAACGAAGCGGATTAAAAACCGGGATATTGGGAAGCACCCGGCTTGCCAATTTTGGGCTATGCGCATAACCCGATCAGGATACACGTATAACGCAATCAGGATATACGCATAACTTGATTAAGATACACGCATAACTCAATCAAGATATACGTATAACACGATTAAGATACACGCATAACTCAATCGTGTTTCCCGTATATCTCTAATCAAATACACGTGTATATCCCCGGCTGGTCAGGATTTGCAATCCTGATCTTAGTAAGAGGGGATTTGTAATCACCTTTATCCCAGTTCCGGTGAAGGTTACCAAAAAGTTGGTAATTTCGCCCCCTTCTTTTGAGCAAACGAAGGATAAGCCTTTCGCTTCGAGGAGTAAGTCTTTCGCTCCAAGGGCTGAGTCTTTCGGGTCATGGTCTAAGACTTCCGGGTAGAGGAACAGAACACTCGGGTAAAGGAACATTTTCGAAATATGGAACCATTCTTTTTTTATTTCATATAGCTAATGTTACTGATTTGTTGTAACTTGTAGCAAGATTGGAGAAGATATTTGAACTGTTGTATATAAATTTTAAAAAAGCGTTTAATCAAATGAATTAGCTAAGTAATAACAACCGGGTTCCACGTCGCCGAGGATGCCTTAAAAGTGCCTGAACCGTATGTCGGGAAACTGGCACGTACAGTTCTTTGGGGCATAAGCTACCCGGTGCAACAATTGAATAATAAGAAATATTTTGGGGAATCATGATTTTAAATAGAAAAAGTAACAATCAATAAACTAAAAAGTTAAACCATGACAAATCTCAAAGAAATCACGTTCGCAAATTGCAACCTTTACAACTTACAGCTTCCAGATAGCCCCATGTATCGAGGGAGCAAATGGACTCAAGAACAATACGATAAAAAAATTGAATGGACAAGCACCATTGTTCAATCATTAGGTGCTGATATTATAGGCTTTCAAGAACTGTGGCACGCCGGTGCACTAGTGGCAGTGTTTGAAAAAGCAAGACTTTTAGATGATTACACCTTAATGGCAAGTCCTGCTAATGGATCAAAGATTATTTGTGCAGCAGCGGTGCGAAAGAGCCTATCTCCAAGTGTTCCAGAATGGATGACCGACTTTCCAGATAAGTTTAAACTAGAGAGTAAGGGAGATGATCCTCAGACTCCAGACATACAAGTGAACATTGATAGTTATTCTCGTCCTGTATTGCGTTTCTCAGTTGAGCCTCGCAATAACCATAAAATATATGTATGTGTGTGTCATTTTAAGTCAAAAGCGCCCACGCAACTTTGGAAGAATCAATGGTATAAGGACGACGAAGATTATTATTCTCCTCATTCAGAAGGTATTGGTTCTGCTTTGTCAACGATACGACGCACGGCTGAGGCAGCTGCACTGCGTATGACGCTTGTTGATGAATTGAAAGGTACGGATAAAGCAATGGTGGTATTGGGTGACTTAAACGATTCACAGTTGAGTAATACCTTAAATGTACTAACAGGACAACCCACCTATCTATCCGTGTTATCCAAAGGTGGAGGTGATTCTGATTTATATTCTGTAGCGACACTGCAAGAATACAGAAGCTTACGTGATGTATATTACACACACATACACCAGAACATTAGAGAATCATTGGATCACATCTTAGTGTCCCAAGAGTTTTATGATAATAGCAAAAAACGCATTTGGGCTTTTGCAGGTATGGAAATAATGAACGATCATTTAAATACCGAAGAGCACAAAGAGGTTGGTTCTTCTGATCATGGGATTGTAAAGGCGACATTTAAGTACAAGCCTGAAAACTGAAAAACGAATTAAGCCCCAAGTGATCAATTCTTAATTGGGGCTTTTTCCTCCCGCTCATCGGGATATGCAATCCTGACCTTAATAAGAGGGGATTTGTAATCACCTTTATCCCAGTTCCGGTGGAGGTCTCTGTTTTTAATATAATCAGCGAAGGAAGTCGGTAATCCTGTTCCTTTTCGTTTGAGTGCAACAGGAATGGGGAATAAGTCTTTCGCTTCGAGGAGTGAGAAAAAAGATACTGAAGATTTTGGGAGAAGATACTCAACTCCCGGAGAAAAGATACCGAAGATTGAAGAAAAAGATGCTGAACTTTTTTCTGAAAGTTCCTGTACTTTTTCGGAGTCATTTACTACCATTTCCGAAATTTGGAACCATTTGGCCAAGTACATCTGTCACTTCGTCTTTCGAGAGTACCAGTGGGAGTGTTTTTGCTACTTTGGGCGTGGGTAGGTATTCCTTCGCCCACTCTTTGTGATAAATGTTGGTAAAAAGGAAACGCAGTGCGTAATATCCCATTTTTACACTGCCCGGTTTGTGGTTTCCGTCGGTAAACATCGACTGGAAATAGGCCCGCAGTTCTTCCACCCCGGTTTGTGCCGGATTTTTTTTGCAAAAGTTGCTGAAATTAACGATGTGCCACCAGTAACTCTTTCTGGTCTTTAAACTTAAATTGCGTAATACCGCTTCCTGTTCAAATCTTTTTTTAAATTTGTCATAATAAGAAATTTAATAGTAAATACCTCAAAGATACTGGTTTTCGGTGGCCTCAAAACCACCGAACGCCAGTGAGGTTTAGTTCAACACAGTACATATTGCAGTGCGGGGTTCGGTGGAACGCCAACTGCGGATTCTCGTTTCGCAGTTCCGTGTCCTTCGGACAGGAACGCTCTCCGAAATCCGCCCCGACAACATTTACCAAACGTTACAAACAATAATATCAACGCACTGCTAAGCATTTATTTCAATAAAATTCTGTATTTTTGATTTTATAGGAAATGAGGATATGATAAACAACGATTCAAATACATTTTCAATTATTAAAGAGACTGCCGAAAGGATTGTTCCTGACTCTAGAGTTCTTCTCTTTGGATCTCGTGCTCGCCATGACAATAGCAGCGATAGCGATTATGATTTTGTTGTTATCACCAGAATGACAATTGATGTTCGTCAAAAAAGAAATTTAAAATCACAATTGAGAAAAGAATTAGCGAAACACAAAATTCCGGCTGATATTCTCATTCAAAGTGAAAGTGAGCTTAAATCAAAAAAGCGAATAACTGGACATATTCTTCGTCAAGCAGCTAGAGAAGGAGTTGATTTATGAATAAAGATACCAAAGATTTCATTAAACAATGGCTCTTTAAAGCTAATGAGGATTTGTTAGTCGTTGAAAGACTTGTCGACTATGAAATTATTGCTACTTCATCTGCCTGTTTTCATTGCCAACAAGCTGTTGAGAAATTCTTGAAAGCCTTTCTTATTTCTAACAATGTTGAGATTAAAAGGACACATAATATTGAGTATCTTCTTTCCGAATGTTCAGATATTGATAAAGATTTTGCAAATATTGATCCCAAAGAGCTTAGCGACTTTGGAGTCGATGTTCGATATCCGGGAGACATGTATATTCCCGACGAAAGCGAGACAATAGAGTATCAGGAACTAGCTCTTGAGATTAAGGCAATTGTGGAGAATAAAATCATTCAGATATTAGATTCTAAATAATTACTGTTTGTAACAATTTGTATATTGCAGTGCGGGTTTCTACAAACTTGTTGCCTCTGCTCATTTCTCAATCGCTAGCGTCGGTCGACGCTACCGCTCTTCGAAATCCGCACCGACAACATACAATTTACCGTTATGCACAAGCATAAAAAACAGCAATACAGGCAATTTAATGACTAATTATTATAAGTTTTGGTCATTACGATATTAAAAACTACTTTTGAAAACAAAAAATGTTTACAAGAACAATCGAAAATACTATAAAAGAAAAATTCAAAAGTGGAAAAGCAATAATCGTAGTAGGCGCAAGACAAGTAGGCAAAACGACTCTATTGAAAGAGATTCTTACAGGCAAAGAGTTTTTGTTTCTTGATGCAGATGACCCATCAACCAGAAGCCTTCTTCAAAATCCAACGACAGAACAAATAAGGACATTTCTTGGAAATTACAAATATGTATTCCTTGACGAAGCTCAACGAATTCCAGGAATTGGGCTAACTTTAAAAATAATCACTGACCAATTTAAAGATGTTCAACTATTTGTTAGTGGCTCTTCTTCTTTTGATTTAGGGAATGCTCTTAATGAGCCGTTAACAGGCAGAAAATGGGAATACGAATTATTTCCTATTTCGTGGGAGGAATACGAAGATAAAATTGGATTTATCAAAGCAGAGCAGCAAATCGAAAACAGATTATTGTATGGATTTTATCCGGAAGTAATAAATAATCAAGGCAAAGAACGAGAAACTCTAAAAAATCTCGTTGCCAGTTATTTATACAGAGATATTCTTGCTTTTTCAGACATCAGAAAACCTGAAGTTCTCGACCAACTATTGCAAGCTTTAGCTTTACAAATGGGAAGCGAGGTTAATTACAATGAATTATCTCAACTCATAGGAGTTAATAAGATTACAATACAAAATTACATTGATATTTTAGAAAAGGGCTACATCATCTTTCGCCTCAATAGCTTTAGTCGAAACTTAAGAAATGAAATAAAACAAAATCGTAAAATTTACTTTTACGATAATGGTATTCGAAATATGATTATTGGTGACTTTAAACCCTTAAACCTAAGACTTGACAAAGGAGCTTTATGGGAAAACTTTCTAGTATCGGAAAGGCTAAAACAAAATATTTACAAAGACACATTTGCGAGAATCTATTTTTGGAGAACACAGCAACAGCAGGAAATTGATTTTGTTGAAGAAAAAGACGGAGAAATCGCTGCATTTGAATTTAAATGGAAAGATAAAAAAACAAAATTTCCTCAAAAATTCTTAGATGCTTATAATGCAAATGGATTTGTAATTGACAGGGATAATTTTAGAGATTTTGTAAAAATAAAAAACTAAATGCCAGTGCATAACAAATTAGGAATTAAGTCACAGTTGAGCCATGAAAAAAGGCAGTAGGTTTGTATATCTGCTGCCTTTTTTGATATCTCCGGCTTTCGGCCCCCCTGCTCAATTGTGTTTTAATTCGTATTGGGCTAAACCGCTGGTTATTAAATGCTTCATGTAAGGGGGTTAAATGATTTTTACTGTCCTTCCTGCATTTTTCCATGCCGGTTTTGGCCTTCCTTTCCGCCGGGACCAGGAAAAACGGCAGAGATGCCAGCTTTTTATCATCCGGGCAGGCATAATTTTTTCGTTCGGCAAGTGCGGAGGGTTTTTTGTCGTCAACAGGAAAGTCCATTTTTTCAAAGAACGCTTTTTTACACCGTTATCATCCGGGTGCTCAACCCGGTTATACGGGGGTGGCCAAACTACCACAAGGGCATATGTGCAAAACGGACTTTCTCCCGTTTGGGGACATTCATTTTACCGGCAGCTTAAACGATGGGCTAAATACCAGCACGGGAACAAAAACCGTTGGTGGATTTATTATCGCTACTTTCAAAACAATCACTTTACCGATCAAAGAATAACGAAGAAAGGGATCGAGCACAACCGGTTATACCGTATTGCGTACGTTCCCATTCGTTATCATGTAAAAGTGAAAAGTAAAGCGAATCCTTTTCTGCCTGAATTCGACAAATATTTCTTCAAACGAACAAAATGGAGAGAAGATTTAGCTAAAGAGTGCAAGCAAGTAACTACATTTGTTATGCAAGAAACAATAAATCATGGCCGGGTATCCCTTGGCCGGGATAGCCTTAAAAGGGCTTGAGCCGTATGCCGGGAAACTGGCACGTACGGTTCTTAGGGGGCGTAAGCTACCCGGTGCAACAAAGCTAAAACAACTACAAAATACAAATTTATGACAGAAAATATCTTTTACTTTTTATCAACAGGTTGCCTGCTTGGATTATCCGCAGGATTTTCTCTAGGACCACTTTTAACTTTAGTAATTTCTCAAACATTACAGTATGGTAAAACAGAAGGAGTAAAGGTTTCTGTTTCACCCATAATAACCGATTTACCGATAATTTTATTAACCCTGTTTGTTCTGACCAAACTTGCTGACTTCAATATAGCCTTGGCTATTATATCATTTGCTGGAGCAGCATTTGTAGCTCACCTAGGAATTGATTCGATTAAAACAAAGGGTATAGAAAATAATTTTTCGGACAAAGCTAAATCACAACCGTTAAAAAAAGGAATCATTACAAACTTGTTAAGCCCACACCCTTACCTTTTTTGGATGACTATAGGGACTCCTATAATTTTTAAGGCTTTCAACCTAAATATTCTTACATCTATAATTTTTTTAGGTTCGTTTTATAGTTGTTTAATAGGTTCAAAAGTAGTTGTTGCCATTATCATAGCCCGAACCAAATGTTTTCTTAATCAGAAAACCTATCTTATTATAATGCGAAGTTTAGGAATAGCATTAATTACTTTTTCTTTAATAATTATATATGAAGGTATTAATTACTTATAATAGCCTGCATCGAGAAAGCCCAGTTGCTAACAAATTAGGAATTAAGGCACAGTTGAGCCATGAAAAAAGGCAGTAGGTTTGTATATCAGCTGCCTTTTTTGATATCTCCGGCTTTCGGCTCCCCTGCTCAATTGTGTTTTAATTCGTGTTGGGCTAAACCGCTGGTACTTAAATGATCAGTCTAAGGGGATTAAATGATTTTTTACTGTCCTTCCTTCATTTTTCCATTCCGGTTTTGGCCTTCCTTTCCGCCGGGACCAGGAAAAGCGGCAGTGATGCCAGCTTTTTATCATCCGGGCGGGCATAATTTTCCCGTTCGGCAAACGCGGAAAGTTTTTTGCCGTCAACAGGAAAGTCCATTTTTTCAAAGGACGCTTTTTTACTCCCTTATCATCCGGGTGCTCAACCCGGTTATACGGGGGTGGTCAAACTACCACAAGGGAATATGTGCAAAACGGACTTTCTCCCGTTTGGGGTCATTCATTTACCGGCAGCTTAAACGATGGGCTAAATACCAGCACGGGAACAAAAACCGTTGGCGGATTTATTATCGCTACTTTCAAAACAATCACTTTACCGATCAAAGAATAACGAAGAAAGGGATCGAACACAACCGGTTATACCGTATTGCGTACGTTCCCATTCGTTATCATGTTAAAGTGAAAAGTAATGCGAATCCTTTTCTGCCTGAATTCGACAAATATTTCTTCAAACGAACAAAATGGAGAGAAGATTTAGCTAAAGAGTGCAAGCAAGTAACTACATTTGTTATGCAAGAAACAATAAATCATGGCCGGGTATCCCTTGGCCGGAAGAGCCTTAAAAGGGCTTGAGCCGTATGCCGGGAAACTGGCACGTACGGTTCTTAGGGGGCGTAAGCTACCCGGTCAGCCATTGTAAAAAGACACTGCAAAAACGAAATAGAAGCTTGATTCTAAAGTTGTATCTTTGCAGATAACCCTAATGCAAAAGTAGAAATGACAAAGAATTCACAGATTGAAGTCGAAAGTAAACTAATTTCGATTGTAAAACAAGACGAGCAAGATTACATTTGTCTTACAGATATGGTTAAAGGAGAAGAAGGTTCTGACCATATTCGGAATTGGATGCGCAATAGAAACACTGTTGAATTTTTAGGACTATGGGAGACTTTAAACAACCCCGATTTTAAACCTGTCGAATTCGACACCTTTAGAAAACAAGCAGGATTAAACAACTTCAACCTAACGCCTAGAAAATGGATTGAAGCGACAAATGCCATCGGGATAATTTCAAAATCAGGAAGATACGGGGGGACTTATGCCCATAAAGATTTAGCATTTGAATTCGGTTTTGATTCGTAATAACATTGAAAAATCCGAACGCTTTCGACAATTAAGAGAAATAGTACAAATACAATTAAAGTCACTCGATGAAAAAGATTTTATGAAAGCATTAAAGAAAGTTTCAGATGATATTTACATTCAAAACAAGAAACAAATTGAATAAACAACGAACGCACAACAAATTTTTATCATGGTATGCCGGGAAACCGGCACGTACAGTTCTTTGGGGGCGTAAGCTACCCGGTGGCCCAATACAAAAAAATAGCAGATGCAACAATTGATTGCTTACATAGAAAAATTTGTGAATCTGGATTCTGAGACAATTGAAGAATTAGAAAAACTTGCAACAATTGAGGCTTATGCAAAAAATCAGTATATACTTGAACAGGGACAACGTTGCAATAAAATATGGTTCTTAAAATCGGGAATGGTTAGAAAGTATTACATCCACGACGGAAAAGAAGTTACCGTTTGGATTCATACCGAGAATGAAACATTTACATCATTACAAAGTTATTCCCTGCACATTCCGTCCGATGAATATATTCAGGCTTGCGAAGATACGGCAGTTATTAGTATAACCCGTGAGAACAGTGAAAAATTGGTCAAATCTCCACAAATTGCAACATTTACAAATGTTTTGATGGGGAAAGAATTTGCAGACAAAGATATTCATTCAAAAGCATTTAGCACAAAAGATGCAAAAGGGAAATATGAATATTTGCAAAAAATTGCCCCGGAGATTATAAAGAGGGCAAAATTGGGGCATATTGCATCAATGTTAGGAATTTCGCAGGAAACATTAAGCAGGATAAGAAAAGGCTGATTCCATTTTTTTTGATATACATCAAAAGAAAATTATGCTTATCGCAGTTCCTTTGCAAAAATTTTAAAGCAATGGAGAAATTAAAGACAATTGTAAAAGGAACAAAAGCAACATTATCTTTTGTATGTGCAGGAAAAGTTTATTACCATATTAAGACAGAAAACCATCTCTATCAATTGGAAATAAACAGTATGGACGAAGAACTCAAAACAACTTATTTGGAAAAGGAATACAAAGCAATTACGCTTATGCGTTGGATACGGAAAGGGATGGAAAACGACACACTTATTCAACTTAAATGAGAACGTAATGAGATTTCAATTTTCAGGAGAGCTGCAAACGTTTATTAATAAAGCACAAACCGGCAGGAAAGAAGATGTTGACTTCATAATGAGTTGTTTGACAAACGAATCAAATCTTGCTACGACACGATATATTGATTTTGCATTAAGTCTTGTAGAAAATCCGATTGGATTTGAACGGATAAAATACTATTTGTTTAACGGAACATTGATTCAACGAAATTATGCAAGCTTATATTTGAATCGTCTTGGAGAATGGAAACCAGTAAAGGATGCATACGAGAAAGGCTTAATTGATGAAATTCAAGCTTATTCGAGATAAAATGAGTACTTCGTAACAGGGGATTTGTAATCACCTTTATCCCAGTCCCGGAGGAGGTCAGACTGTCAGTCTTTTTGTCCAAAATTATATTCTCAGAGAGTCATGTTTGAGTCTTTTAGGATCAAAATATATTCTCAGAGAGTCACGGTTGGGTCTTTTATAGTCAAAATATATTCCCGGAGATTCAGGGCTGAATCTTTTTATCTCAGATTATATTTTCAAAGAATATTGCCTTATTATCAGCATACAATCAAAATGCGAAAGGAACCGTTCTTTTTTAGAGAACGGTTCCTTTAATGAGCACAAAACATCACTTTTTTCAGCATTTCCGGCCATGCAACTGTTCTGCTATTAGTAATGCCCGGATTCGTGATTATGCCCGTCATGCTCGTGGTGATCGTGCTTATTCAGTGTAAAACGGATACCGGCATAAATCTTACGCCCAAGTACCGGTCCCCAAATTTTGGTTGCATCGAACCAGGGGCCGTACGGGTCTTCTGATCCAATAACAGGATGGTCCATCGTGAAATTGGTCAGGTTTTCACCTCCCAGGTAAATACTCCAATTCCTGAAATATTTGGTTACCTGAGCATTCATTACCTTAAACGATGAAAATTCATTGTGCTGGTTATAAACAGCCGGCGCTTCAGGTGTTTGCGGAATACGGCCTCCGCCATTCAATTGCAACGTGTAATCGAACATCCAGTTTTTTTGTGCAGTTGTGTAATTCAGTGTTACAAGTCCTTTATAGCGGCTGGTGAGTGGTTTTTCGAGCAGTTCACCACCAATGGTTTGTTTCACATCGTTGCCTCGATAGGCCAGGGTAATGTCGAGGCCGTTAACCGGCTGGTATTTTATATCTACCTGGTAGCTATTTGCATACGACTTGCCATCCAGCGGGTAAAACAATATTTCTGTTGCCGAATTTTCCATGTCGGCCACCAACTGGTCGATGAAGCTGGTACGGTAGAACTCGGCCCCGATCGACAATTCACGTTCGAAAAGGTGTATGGTTTGTACAGCGCTTGCCCCAAAGTTCCAGGCATTTTCCTGCATCACTTCGTCTGTGAAGTTTAGACTGCGCGACGACGAAAGCAAATAGTTATTCTCTGAGATCAGGTTAGTTGTACGGTATCCCTTTCCGGCTGAAGTACGCAGGGTAAAGTGTTCGGTTGGTGCGTACCGGAAATGAAAACGGGGAGTGTAAAATGTTCCGAACAAATTGTGAAAGTCGGCCCGGATACCAGCCATCAGGGTATACAAATGTCCTTTTTTATGAGTCCACTCGAAAAAAATACCCGGTACCGATTCATAGTGTGAAAAATCTGCATCATTTAGTGTTTCATCAATCTTATCGTAATAATAACTGACCCCGGTAGTAAAATGGTGTTCAGGTTCCTCCGAAAACAATGATGCAAAAATAAGGTTGGCATATATATTTTTCTCGTCGGCATTATAGGTGTTTGGCCCAAACGTGGCGTCGGTACTGTGAAATGCAGCATTCGACACAAGACCAAAGCTGGTGTTCTGTTCTTCTCCCCAGGCATAACCGGTTTTAAAGAACAGCTCACCCCGCTTATTGTCGATATAACTCCCGTACGGATGACCGACCTCCTGAAGGCCACCTTCCCGGTATCCGGCCTGTCCTCCTGTCCGTTCTTCCTGAAGCAGGTTTACCCCGGCTTGCGCGATGTAACCGTTATGTCCCGAATATTTCCACCGGTTAATAAAATGGTATTGTTCAGTTAACGGATGGTCGAGAAAACCATCGTGGTTATGATCGTTCTCTTTTGAGATATCTTCAGCATGGAAAAATATTCCGGTGCTTACGTGCTCCGATACTTTTGTCGCGGCATTTGCATTGAATTCCAGCTTGCTGTCGTCACCGGCAAAAAGGTTCAGGTGCAGTTTTTCTTCTGTGTCCGGCTTTTTGTATTCCACGTTAATTTGTCCGGTTATCGACTCGTACCCGTTCACTACCGACGAGGCCCCTTTCGATACCTGAATGGATTCCATCCACGGGCCGGGAATATAAGTCAGTCCATAGTTGGTAGCCAATCCGCGCAAGTTCGGATAATTTTCTGTCTGTAAACTGGTATACAGGCCGGTTAACCCAAGTAGCTTTATTTGTTTGGCGCCGGTCACCGCATCGGTGTATGAGACATCGACCGAAGCATTGGTTTCAAAACTTTCCGAGAGGTTACAGCAGGCCGCCTTATGCAATTCATGCCCGTTAATCTTCTGTGTATAAATCGGATTAACTTTCGACAGGTAATTTCCGTGATTTTTTTCAACAACCATAACCTCGCCAAGTTCACGGTTTTCACTAAGGATAACTTCAAGATTGTGTTCCTGTTCCACATGTAAAGTGTCGGTTTCGTAACCGACAAACGAAAACACAAGCATGTGGTGCCCGTGTTTGTTTTCGAGTTCAAAGTGTCCGTCAATATCTGTCGCAGTACCATGATCAGTTCCCATCCATATAATATTGACCCCCGGTAAAGGCTCTTTATGCCCGTCATCTAATCCGTAAACCCTGCCGCTAACAGTTTGTGCAAGAATGTTTCCTGCCTGCAAAAGCAGAAACAATCCGAATATGTGTTTCTTCATTATTTTTCGTTTAAATTCAATTTTATTTATATTCTTCAACCTTAAGCGATTGAAAAATGCGGATCGAATTTAAACTGGTGATAAAGCATAACGATTTTTTGTCCTGGGATAATAAGCGGGGGCGGACTATTAATTATTTCTCCTGAAATAGTTGATTCATCCTCCATTCCCTGAAAAAGTAAATCAGAAAATAAAGTATTGAAAATCATCACCTGGACCGGAGAGGTTACGATGTTAGGAGCTTCGGGGATAAAGACAGTTGTCAGCTTTACAAAGAATGCGTTAAGAGTATCACAGCCTGCACACGAATGATTTCCTTTTTGCTGGTTCCCGTACGAACATTGCTGCGAATTACTGCAACAATGGGAATGCCCGGCAGGATGACAACTTTCAGGTTCAATAAAAACGGAAATGTATTCCTTTTGCATACAATTGCAGTGCAACCGGTAAATGGACATACCGCTTGTAGCAACAAGCAGAACCATCATCAGTATAAAATTCCCGGTATTTTTAAATACTTTTTTCAATTCCCTCCATATTCAAGAATGTTCAAAAGTAGCATTAAATAGTTTACTGTTCGCTGTTTTTTTTGAGTTGTTAAAAAACAAAACCCCTGCGTATAAATTGGTCACTTTATTTTTCAACAGTTCCTTAGTGAAAGGTCAGACAATGACAGAAGCAACCTATCCCATGAAGATTGCTTCTGTCACTATGCTGACATACCCCCTGTCACCATGCTGACATACCCCCTGTCACTATGCTGACACACCCCCTGTCACTATGCTGACACACCCCCTGTCACTATGCTGACACACCCCCTGTCACTATGCTGACACACCCCCTGTCGTTATACAGACATACCCTCTGCCATTTAATACATGGCTTTAACCGGTTAAAACCACATATAACAGGGTGATGCAAATACTGCAACGGACAGCCTCACTTACCCCGGGCGGCTCAAATATCATTCCCGGGATTTTTGTTCCCCTTTCTTTCTCATTTTTTGGATATTGGTTATTGAATATTCATGATTGGATATTCGTTTTTTTTTCGGCGCCACCGTCTATTGCGTAGCGAGGAATCTCTTCATTCTTAACCGGACTGTAGTGATTCGTTTTAGTTATTATTTAGATTTCACTTTGCAGAAAAAAAGAATGGTTCCCTTCCCGTATTGAATGAACATTTTTCTAAGAATATTGTTTCTGTTTTTAACTTTATTGAGCGTTGGCAATCAACGCTGCATTCTTTAAAGAATTAAGTAAATTGTAATAAAAATTTAAAAATCATAAAAAAACTGACGTCAATATTTTCATTTTAAAAAATAATATTCATATTTGCATCAAATTAACAGAGAAATGAAAAATATATACCTCATATCTATTCTCAGCCTTATTCTAGGTATTCTAATTATTAGGATATTCGAGTGAGAGTGGTATGTGGTAAACAATAGAACGAATTAACAGAGGGCCATTCTCACCAGAGGATGGCTTTTTTATTTAATAATAGTTTATAAAATTATTTTGTCATGAGCGACAGATTGTACATTTTCGACACCACCTTGAGAGACGGGGAGCAAGTTCCCGGGTGTCAATTGAATACGGTAGAAAAAATTGAAGTTGCCAGGGCATTGGAGGAATTGGGGGTTGATATTATCGAAGCAGGTTTCCCGATTTCGAGCCCGGGCGATTTTAAATCCGTAGTCGAAATTTCAAAAGCGGTGACATGGCCAACGATTTGTGCCCTTACCCGCGCAGTTGAAAAAGATATTGATGTTGCTGCCGAATCACTAAAATATGCCAAAAAAGGGCGTATTCATACTGGTATAGGAACATCACCCTACCATATTTATCACAAACTAAATTCGAATCCTGAAGAAATACTCGAACGTGCAGTTGCTGCCGTGAAATATGCAAAAAAGTACGTGGAAGATGTGGAATTTTACGCGGAAGATGCCGGTCGTTCAGATAACGAATACCTGGCTCAGGTAATTGAAGCTGTTATCAAAGCCGGAGCAACAGTAGTAAATATTCCCGACACAACAGGCTATACCCTTCCGAATGAGTTCGGCGAAAAAATTAAATACCTGAAGGACCATGTGCGCGGAATTGAAAAAGCAATCATTTCAACCCATTGCCACAACGATCTGGGGATGGCGACGGCCAATACAATTTCAGGAATTATGAACGGGGCCCGTCAGGCCGAGGTAACCATCAACGGGATTGGGGAGCGTGCCGGAAATACTTCGCTGGAAGAAGTGGTGATGACCTTGAAGAGCCGCTATGCAGTGATGGGGATCGACACAAACATTAAAACGCAGAATATTTACAAAACCAGCCGGATGGTGTCGAACCTTATGAACATGCCGGTACAACCCAACAAAGCCATCGTTGGCCGTAACGCGTTTGCCCATTCTTCCGGGATCCATCAGGATGGTGTTTTGAAGAACCGGGAAAATTACGAAATTATAGACCCAAAAGATGTAGGGATCAGCGAATCGAGTATTGTACTGACAGCCCGTAGCGGACGTGCTGCATTAAAACACCGTCTGGAAGTGTTGGGCTTCAACCTCGACAAGGGCAGGCTGGATGAGGTTTACCAGAAATTTCTGGAACTGGCCGATAAGAAAAAGGACATTCGCGATGAGGATATTGCCATACTGGCCGGCGATGCTCATAAAATGGAACATCGCATTAAACTCGATTTTCTCCAGGTTGTTACAGGCAAATCATTAATTCCGATGGCAACGGTACGTTTGGATATTGCCGGCGAAAAATTCGACGCAACTTCTTCAGGTAACGGACCTGTTGACGCAGCCATAAAAGCAATAAAGCAAATTATTCGAAGGAAGGTAACTGTTGAAGAATTTTTGATACAGGCAATTACCCGGGGAAGCGACGATCTGGGGAAAGTTCACATGGAACTGGATTTCGATGGAAATAAATTCTATGGTTTTGGTGCCCATACCGATATTGTAACAGCTTCGGCTGAAGCATTCCTGGATGCAATCAATAAAATTCCGGTGGCGTAGTTAACAGGTATGGGATCACAACAAAAAAGAAAGTATAATTATAAAAGCATAATAAATTGGAATCAAAAACTTTATTCGACAAAATTTGGGACGCACATGTAGTGAAAAAGGTTGAAGGCGGCCCCGATGTGTTGTATATCGACCGTCATTTTATACATGAAGTGACTAGTCCTGTCGCATTTTTAGGGTTAAAAAAACGCGGATTAAAGGTATTTCGCCCTGAGCAAACCACGGCGACTCCCGATCACAACGTACCAACCATTAACCAGCACCTGAGCATTAAAGACGAACTCTCCCGCCATCAGGTTGAAACATTGAAACGTAACTGCGATGAAAACGGCATTGTTTATCACGGTTTGGGAACAGAAAGTCATGGTGTTGTCCATATTATCGGTCCTGAAATGGGTTTGACCCGGCCGGGAATGACCATTGTGTGCGGCGACAGCCATACCTCGACACATGGAGCGTTCGGGGCTATTGCTTTCGGTATTGGTACCAGCGAAGTTGAGATGGTGCTGGCCAGCCAGTGTATCATGCAGCCCAAGCCAAAGAAAATGCGCATCACAGTGAATGGTATATTGAAAAAAGCGGTTACCGCAAAAGATATTGCATTGTACATTATTTCAAAAATATCGACCAGCGGCGGAACCGGCCATTTCATTGAATACTCCGGTACGGCTATTAAGAACCTGAGCATGGAAGGCCGTATGACCCTGTGCAACCTGAGCATTGAAAGCGGCGCCCGTGGCGGTATGATTGCTCCCGATGAAACAACGTTCGGCTATGTGAAAGGACGCAAATATGCACCAAAAGGCGAAGAATGGGACAAAGCTCTGGCATATTGGGAAACATTAAAAACAGATGAAGGCGCTGTTTTCGACACCGAGTACGAATTTGATGCAGCCGACATTGAGCCAATGATTACTTTCGGAACCAACCCGGGAATGGGGATCGGGGTTTCTCAAAATATTCCGGCAGGTAATGACCTGGCAGGTACCGACAAAATAACTTTTGAAAAGTCGCTGTCGTACATGGGATACAACGCCGGCGATAAGATGGCCGGGAAACCGGTTGACTATGTTTTCCTCGGAAGCTGTACAAACGGGCGCATCGAAGACTTCCGGGAGTTCGCCAATTTTGTGAAAGGGCGTAAAAAAGCAGAAAATGTTACGGCATGGCTGGTTCCCGGATCGAAAGCTGTTGAGAACCAAATTCGGGAAGAAGGGTTGGTTGAGATACTGGAAGCCGCCGGGTTCGAGCTTCGTCAGCCCGGCTGTTCTGCCTGCCTGGCCATGAACGACGACAAGATCCCGGCTGGAAAATATTCGGTATCAACTTCGAACCGTAATTTCGAAGGGCGTCAGGGGCCGGGAGCACGCACCCTGCTTGCCAGTCCGCTAACGGCAGCAGCAGCAGCAGTGACCGGTAAGATTACCGACCCAAGACAATTGACAATTGATGAATGATGATTGATGAATGATGAATGATGAATGACGCAAAATGTTGAAAAAATGAATAAAGAAATGTTGAAAAACAGAACAAAAAATTTTTCACATGCTTGTGTAAAAGTTAGTCTTAGTTTACCAAATAACCGATTGGGTGCTCATATCGGCGGACAGTTAATTAGATGTTCAACATCGGTAGCTGCGAACTATCGTGCAGCAAACCTTGCGCAATCAAAACAAGCCTTTGCTGCAAAATTATCAATCGTTATAGAAGAAGCAGACGAAAGTGAATTTTGGCTGGAATTTGCAATGGATGAAAATATTCTTTCATCAGAAATTGCAAAACCGTTAATACAGGAAGCTCACGAACTAGCTTCAATATTCATAGCATCAAGAAAATCAATCCAGACAAAAAATTAAAAATCATCAATAATAAATAGACAATAATAAATCATCAATTAATATGGCATACGATAAATTTACAACTATACAATCACCGGCTGTTCCGGTGGCTATCGAAAATGTGGATACCGACCAGATTATCCCGGCCCGCTTCCTGAAAGCTGTAGAACGCAAAGGGTTTGGCGACAACCTGTTCCGTGACTGGCGGTATAACAAAAATAACGAACCAATCGCTGATTTCCCGTTGAACAACAAAAAATATTCGGGGAAGATACTGGTGGGCGGAAAAAACTTTGGAAGCGGATCGAGCCGCGAACATGCAGCATGGGCGATATACGATTATGGTTTCAGGGTTGTGGTTTCGAGCTTTTTTGCCGACATCTTCAAAGGTAACGCATTGAACAACGGGCTGCTTCCCGTTGTTGTTTCTCCCGGGTTCCTGGAACATATTTTCGCTGCAATCGGGAACGATCCGGAAACAAAGTTTGAGGTGAATCTGGAAAACCAGACCTTCACCATGTTATCAACCGGAGAATCGGAAAAATTTGAAATAAATCCGTACAAAAAGCATTGTTTGACCAACGGCCTCGACGATATTGATTATCTGGTTGATATGCAGGATGAAATCGCGGCTTTCGAACTAAAAAAATAGAAGAACACTCCGAAGAGAAAAATACAGAATTATGGACAACAGGGTAATAATCATGGATACCACCCTCCGGGACGGGGAACAAACCGCTGGTGTATCGTTCACCGATGCGGAAAAACTGAGTGTAGCCCGAGTGCTGCTTGACGACCTGAAGGTGGACCGGATTGAAATTGCCTCGGCCCGTGTCTCCGAAGGTGAATTTAAAGGCACCAGCAGGGTGATGGCATGGGCTAAAGAAAAGGGACACATTGAAAAGGTGGAAGTTCTTGGTTTTGTTGACGGAGAGGTATCGGTCGACTGGATTACACGGACTGGCGGCAAGGTGCTAAACCTGCTATGCAAAGGCTCATACAAGCATGTTACCGAACAACTGCGTAAAACACCGGAACAACACCTTGCTGACATAAAAAAGGTCATTGAATATGCAAACAAGCAGGAAGTAAGGGTTAATGTATACCTGGAAGACTGGTCGAACGGAATGCGCAATTCGCGGGACCATGTACATTTCATGATACGGGAACTGAAAAAACTAAATGTTGACCGGATCATGTTACCAGACACTCTGGGTATTCTCAATCCGGACGAAGCTTACAATTTCTGTAAGGAGATGCTGGGTACCTACCCGGACGTGAAATTCGACTTTCATGCCCACAACGACTATGACCTGGCCATTGCCAATGTTTTTTCTGCGATAAAGGCAGGCATCCGTTGTATTCATACGACGATCAACGGGTTGGGGGAACGTGCAGGGAATGTACCTTTGTCGAGTGCCATTGCAACGATCAAAGATCACATGAACCTGACAACCAGTATCGACGAGGCAAAAATAAACAAGGTGTCGCGTCTGGTTGAATCGTTTTCAGGAATCCGTATACCAACCAATAAACCCTTGATCGGTGAATTTGTGTTTACCCAGTGTAGTGGTATCCATGCAGATGGCGATAATAAGAACAACCTCTACTTTAATGACCTGTTACCCGAACGTTTCGGACGCATCCGTCAGTATGCACTCGGGAAAACTTCAGGGAAAGCAAATATCAAAAAGAACCTTGAAGAGATCGGAATTGAACTGGATCCGGAGGCTCTGAAAATTGTTACTGAAAAAATTATCGAACTGGGTGATAAAAAAGAAACCGTTACTTCGGAAGATTTGCCTTATATTGTTGCCGATGTGCTGAACAACAAGGAAGTCGAAAACAGAATTATTATTAAAAATTATTCGATCACACATACCTACAGGTTGCATCCTTTTGCTTCGGTAAGCATTGAAGTAAATGGCAAATCATATGAAGGAAGCTCCCGTGGAGACGGACAATACGATGCTTTTATGAATGCGGTTAAAAGCATTTACAAAACATTGGAAAAGCCTCTTCCACGGTTAACAGATTATATTGTAACTATTCCCCCGGGGGGTAGGACCGATGCCCTGGTTGAAACCATGATTACCTGGCAGGAAGGCTCCCGTGAGTTTAAGACCCGTGGCCTCGATTCCGACCAGA
Source organism: Prolixibacteraceae bacterium (assembly GCA_963662895.1). Lineage (GTDB taxonomy): Bacteria > Bacteroidota > Bacteroidia > Bacteroidales > Prolixibacteraceae > GWE2-42-39. Next base: position 105,982 of record OY759982.1, read on the forward strand.
CCGGCGCGGCTATCAAGGCAACCATGCGCATGCTAAACCTCATTGAACATGAAAAGAATGGAGAAATTTTTAGCAACCATACACGAAAAGATAAATAGAAAATGAAACTGGACATTGCTGTTCTTCCCGGTGACGGGATTGGGCCTGAAATTACAGAACAGGCCATGAAAGCTGTAAAAGCGATTAGTGAAAAATTCAACCACGAGTTAACGTATAAATACGGATTGACAGGAGCTGCCGCCATCGACCAGCTTGGCGAACCTTATTCAGAAGAAACCCACCAATTGTGTATGCAATCGGATGCTGTGTTGTTTGGAGCTATTGGCGACCCGAAATTCGACAACAACCCAAAAGCCAAAGTTCGTCCTGAACAGGGACTTCTGCTGATGCGTAAGAAACTGGGTTTGTATGCCAATATCCGTCCGGTTGAAACTTTCGAATCGTTGCTGCACAAATCGCCGCTTCGCCGCGAGCTGGTTGAGGGGGCTAATTTTGTAGCTATCCGGGAATTAACCGGGGGTATTTATTTTGGTGAAAAAGGCCGCAAAGATGGTGGTAATACTGCTTTCGATACCTGTACTTACACCCGTGAAGAAATTGAACGTATCCTGAAACTAGGCTACGAGTTTGCCATGAAACGCAATAAAAAACTAACCGTTGTTGACAAAGCCAACGTGTTGGAAAGCTCCCGCCTGTGGCGTGAAGTGGCACAGGAAATGGCACCCAAATACCCGGAGGTAACTACTGAATACATGTTTGTCGACAATGCTGCTATGCAGATCATTCAGTGGCCGAAAAATTTTGACGTAATGGTTACTGAAAACATGTTCGGCGATATTCTGACTGACGAAGCAAGTGTTATTACCGGGTCTCTTGGATTATTACCATCGGCTTCCATTGGTATCCATACCTCGGTATTTGAGCCTATACATGGTTCGTACCCACAGGCGGCTGGTAAAGATATTGCCAATCCGATTGCAACCATTCTTTCGGCCGCCATGATGTTCGAATATGCATTCGGACTGATGGACGAAGGAAAAATGATCCGCGATGCTGTAGCCGCATCTATGGCTGCAGGCATGGTAACTGTTGACATTGCCGAAGGAAAATCGTATAAAACTTCGGAAGTGGGCGACTGGATTGCCGAATGGATTGTAAATGCGTGATTTTTTTATAAAATTATTCAGGAAAGGCTTTCAAAAAGGAAGCCTTTTTTGTTGATATTCTGCCAATCCATACATTGTCCTTATTAATTAATAGGTTACCATGTATATAAATTCACAGATTAAATTAGTAAATTGAACAAATTATGTGTGAAAGTATATTCAGGCTTGTAATCATTTCTTATTTTTAAAAGAAATAAAAACGGGAATAATATGTTGAGTTTTCGCGATTTGAAAATCAGGAACAAACTACGGATTTTAAGTTTTTTTTCTATCCTCAGTTTAATAATTTTAGGATTTTTCTCCAATTACTTTTATAACACGGGAAAAGCACTTAGTTTAATTATCAATGGAGAGAGAATTCACAATAATACTTTTCAGGAAGGTGTTGAAAGTTTTTACAAGTATCAGGTTTCTTCAGATAAAAAGTGGATTGACACAGCCATCTCAAAAATAGAGGGCGCTAATGAAATGGCCCGAACCTTTGGAATTCTCGATCAATTAATGAGACTCCCGAAAGAGGAATACATTGGTATTCTTTACGATAATTATAAGCAGTCTTATAATTACGACCGTTCAAATGCCTACCTCATGGCTAGCCGTATCAGGTTATTGCAGGTATTTAAATCAAAGAAACTAAAGGAGGCTCAACAAATTACGATGAAAGGTTATCAACTGGGAGAAGAGATAAAGAATAAAATTTTATCTCATAAATCTGACCCGACTCCAATAATAGGCCAGGAATTGAGTGAAGGTTTGAACCAAATGAGACTCTTTTACAATGAATTTGCTTTTGTAATTACTTCATTGAACGTTTTTACACATAACCTTTTGTATATTGGTATATTCCTTATCGTAAGTCTTTTGATATTGATAGTTATAACAAGTACACTTCTTATTTCCAGGTCGATTACAGGTCCCGTTTATAAAATGGTAGAGAAGGTTGGAGAAATCGCGAAAGGCAACCTGGACTCTGAACTTTCTGTTGATGCTAAAAATGAAATGGGGGAACTGAGTATTGCCCTGAATAAGATGGTTACCCAGTTAAAAGCGTCGTATGACAAGTCGATACAGGATTCATGGCATAAATCGGGGATTAACCTCCTGAATGAAAAACTTAGTGGCAATCAGGAGTTTACCGAGATATCATCCCTCTCACTTTCGTTTATGATGGATTTTTTGCACTCACAATTGGGAAGTATCTATTTATATGACGAGGAACATCAATATCTGAAACCATTAAGCTCGTCCGGGGTCGATTCAGAAAAATTGAAATCCCGTGTTAAGTTGAATGAAGGAATTACCGGGCAGGCAGCCTTCTCAAAACAAATGCTTATTTTAAATGATATTCCTGACGAATCGTACATTAGCTACTCATCAACCGGGGAATATAAACCCAACCAAATTATTGTTGCTCCTTTGATTTTCAAAAAAACACTTGTTGGTATCCTTGAATTATCATCATTACAAACTTTTACCGAAAATGAGAAAGAATTCATACAGGAGGCTTCCGGGATCATTGCAATTAACCTGAATTCATCAGAAAACTTGCTTAAAACCAATGAATTGTTGCGAAAAACACAGGATCAGGCAAGCGAGCTTCAGATTCAGCAGGAAGAATTACGCGTATCAAACGAAGAATTGGTTGAGCACACCAAGGTGCTTACTGAGAATGAGAAAAAACTTCAGGTTCAACAGGAGGAATTACGCGTGGCAAATGAAGAACTTGAAGAACGTACGCGCCAGCTTGAAATACAGAAAAAAGACATCAGTGATAAGAATGATGAGTTGACCGAGATAAAAGACAAGCTAGAAAATAAAGCAAAGGAACTGGAACAGGTAAGCCGGTATAAATCGGAGTTTCTGGCAAATATGTCGCATGAATTAAGAACCCCGATGAACAGTTTGCTTATTCTGTCGAATCTTCTTGCTAAAAACCCCAAAGGTAACCTGACTGATGATCAGGTACAATCAGCAAAAATCATTTATAAAAGCGGTGCCGATTTGTTGCACCTGATCAATGATGTTCTCGACCTGTCGAAAATTGAAGCGGGAAAAGTGATCCTTGAAATAGAAACAGTTAAAACGATCGATTTGAAAGAAGATATCTTGATGGATTTCACTGCCACGGCTGAAGATAAAAAACTCTCATTTGAAGTCCGCATGGCAAATGATTTTCCAGGGCAAATAGAAACCGACCGTTATCGTTTGATGCAGATTTTGAAAAATCTTCTTTCGAATGCATTTAAATTTACCAGCAGAGGTACTGTTTCTGTCGATTTTATGCCAACGCCACAAAAAATTGTATTTAAATCTCCGGGATTGACCCCTGAAAATACCTGTTGCATAAAGGTTTCAGATACCGGAGTTGGAATCCAGGAAGAAAAAATGGACGCTATTTTTGAAGCTTTTCAGCAGGCCGACGGGAGTATTTCCAGGAATTTCGGTGGTACCGGACTGGGACTGTCAATTTCCAGAGAGCTTATACGAATGCTTGGAGGCGAGATACAACTTGAAAGTAAAGTAAACGAAGGGTCATCATTTTTTGTTTATTTGCCAACTCAAACTCATCCGGCATCCACTGTTCAGAGCGTTCAGCCTGAAGACAAACAGGATGCTAAATTCTCCGGGCAAAAACAGGTTGAAGAAGTCAGAAAGCAACAGGAACAGACTCCTTTTATTGAAGATGACCGTGACAATAGTTTGGATGAACGGACAGTACTGATAATCCACCCTTCGAAGCCGCAAGCTAAAAAATTTCTTCAGCAGGCAAGGGCAAAAAATTTTCGTGCGATTGTTGCCAGGGATATCCAGGAGGGTATTATCCTTGCCGAAAAATTCCAACCCAGGGCCGTTATGCTGGCAGTTGATTATGCAAATGTAAAAGATCCACATTATCAGCAACTAAAAAAACATCCTCTGACCGGGAAACTGCCCGTACATTTGATAACTCCAATCGATTATAACGGACAAGGAGAAAATATTGAACTAAAAACAGTGGAAACAAGCGAGTTTGCAGATGCTCTGAATTTACTGGATAGTGATCTTCAATCGCCATTAAAACGAATTCTGCTTGTCGAAGATGATGAAGTAACACGTAACATTGTTGCTGATTTGTTATCAGTATTGGACGTTGAAATTGTAAAAGCCCGCCTGGCCGGGGAAGCATTCAATATATTGAATCAAAAAAAATTCGATTGTATTATTCTTGATTTAGGATTGCCTGATTATTCAGGAAACGAATTGCTCGAGAAACTGAAGAAAAACAATGTTTCCATTCCAAAAGTAATTGTATACACTGGCAAGGAGATGTCGGAAAAGGAAATAAAAAGTCTGAACTATTATACGGATACGATTATATTGAAAGGCATAAAATCGGATGAGCGTCTGATGGACGAAGTAACACTTTTCCTGCACCAGGTTTCGAAAATGATTCCGGAAGTGAAAGCCAAAACATCAACTGCAGACGACGATGTTTTATTCAAAGGCAAGAAGATTTTGATTGTCGACGATGATATAAGGAATGTTTTTTCGGTGGCAAAAGTGCTTGAAGACAGGGATATTGAAGTAGTGGAAGCTGAAAACGGACAGGTTGCCATCGACATACTTAATAAAGACAAAGATATTGACCTGGTACTAATGGATATAATGATGCCGGTCATGGATGGGTTCGAGGCCATGCGCATTATACGTAACTCACCAGGTATTAAAGATATACCAATTATCTGCCTGAGTGCAAAAGCAATGAAAGAAGATTACGAGAATGCCCTGAAAAACGGTGCAAACGATTATTTGTCGAAGCCCCTGAATGAGAAAAAATTGTTTTCGATGCTAAAAATTTGGTTGTATAAAAAGTAAATCTGCAAGTTATGAAACCAAAGATCTTGATTGTTGACGACCTTATTGAGAACCTGATAAGCCTGGAAGCTGTGCTGGATGGTTTCGACGCAGAGCTGGTCAGGGCTTTTTCTGGTGAAGAAGCCCTGAAATTAAGCATGAAAGACGAATTTGCACTTGTGATCCTCGATGTCCAGATGCCCAAAATGAATGGTTACGAAACCCTCGAAATGATGAGGCAACGGAAAAAAACCAGGTACCTGCCTGTAATATTTGTTTCAGCCATTCACCAAAGCGACCTTCATATTATTAAAGGGATTGAAACCGGCGCTGTCGACTTTATTCCCAAACCAATCATCCCGGATATACTGAAAGGAAAGGTCCGGGTCTTCCTCGATTTGTACCTTCAACGAAAAAGGCTTGACTTTTTACTGGACGAGATGGAAGAGGCAAACGTGAACTTAAAAATTGCCAAGGAAAAGGCGGAAGAGGCAACACGTACAAAATCAATGTTCCTGGCCAATATGTCACATGAAATCCGTACACCACTCAATGGAGTAATCGGGTTGTCGAAATTATTACAGAAGACGCAATTAAACTATGAACAGCAGGAACTACTCAGTATTATTACTACTTCAGGCGAAAATCTGCTGATGATAATCAATGACATTCTTGATTTTTCAAAAATTGAGTCAGGGCAAATTAAGTTAGAAACGATCACCTTCAACCTGGAATCCCTTATCCAAAATATATTCAAACTGTTGAATTTCAGGGCTACAGAAAAAGGAATTAAATTTAACTATTATATCCCGGATAATATTCCAAGAGATCTTTACGGCGATCCGTTCAGGATTAATCAAATATTGATGAACCTTGTCAACAATGCCATCAAATTTACCCATAAAGGGAAGGTTGAACTCAGGGCCGAGATGGTTGATCAGAAAGAAGAAACATACAGGATACTGTTTCGGGTTATCGACACAGGCATTGGAATTACAGAAGAAGGCAAAACAAAGTTATTCAAGGATTTTTCCCAATCTGAATCCTCGATCACCAGGAAATACGGGGGAACTGGTTTGGGACTGGCTATCTCGTATAATCTGGTTACCCTTATGAACGGGGAAATAGGTGTTGAAAGTGAATACGGAAAAGGTTCGGAATTTTGGTTCAGGATTTCGTTAAAAAAGGCTCCCGAACAGAAAAAAGGTGCAGAAGAACAACTGGAGATATCGAAAGACCTCAAAATTTTATTGGCTGAAGATAATCAGTTTAACCAGAAAATTTCCTCGCTTACCCTCAAGCATTTGGGCCTTGAATGTGATATTGCTGCTAACGGAAAAGAAGCTATAAGCATGTATGAAAAAGACAACTACGATTTGATTCTTATGGATATGCAGATGCCGGAAATCGACGGGATTCAGGCTACAAAAATAATCCGGGAAATGGAAAAAGAAAACATGGATAAAAAACCGGTATATATTACCGCAGTTACTGCAAATGTATTAACCGAAGACAAAGAAAGCTGCTTGTTGGCCGGCATGAACGATTTCTTGAGTAAACCTTTTAACGAAAAAGAACTTAAAGATATATTGGTGGAAGTTACAAAGAGGAAGAATAAATAGGGAAATATGACAGAGGTTACCTATAACGAATCAAATACAGATCTCCTGAATATTGAATTGCAATTGTTGTTCGAAGCAATTTTTCTGAGGTACGGATACGACTTCCGCAATTATAACAAAGCCCATATTAAAAGACGGGTTTTGCACCGTCTTGCAATCAGTCATATCCCGACAGTAACTGAACTTCAGAATAAAATTTTAAGAAACAAAGAGTTTTTCATAGACTTTTTGGATGATCTTTCTATCAATGTGACTGAGATGTTCCGCGATCCTGATTTTTACAGGTCATTCAGGGAAAGCATTGTCCCCAAACTACAAACCTATACTTTTTTCAAGGTTTGGCATGCCGGATGTTCAACCGGCGAAGAAGTGTATTCGCTGTCTATTTTATTTCAGGAAGAAGGCTTGCTCGACCGTTGCCGGGTTTATGCAACCGACTTTAACCGCAAAGTACTTGAAATTGCCAAAGAGGGAGTTTACCAGAAAGCAGAGATGGAAGAATATGAACGGAACTACAGACTTTCAGGAGGAAAGAAAAGAATCTCTGATTACTATCAGGCGATGTATGGATCTGCTATGTTGAACAAAGAGTTGTCGAACAGGATTGTTTTTGCCGACCACAACCTGGTAACCGACAGTGTTTTTGCTGAGGTGCATCTGATCTTATGCCGGAATGTTTTGATTTATTTTGATAAAAAACTTCAGGAGAAAGTTTTAAAATTATTTTATGAAAGCCTTGCCCCTTCGGGTATTTTGTGTCTGGGTACAAAAGAGAATGTCAGGTACACGCAGGTGGAAGATTTTTTTGAAGTGGTTGATGAAAAGCAAAAAATATATAAAAAGAAGATTATTTGATGTATAAGGCTATCGTAATAGGTACTTCTTATGGCGGGCTCGAAGCTTTGAAACTAATTTTTCCCCGTTTCGAAAAAGGGTTTCCATTGCCTGTGATTGTTGTATTGCATATCGGTGATCATAATAATGATGTATTCATCAGACATCTCAACGACGATTGCAATCTGGTTGTCAAAGAAGCCGAAAGTAACGAGCCTATCCTGCCCGGTCATATCTATTTTGCGCCTCCAAATTACCATCTTCTGATTGAAGACAACAATACTTTTTCGTTGTCGACCGGGGAAAAAGTAAATTTTTCACGTCCTTCAATTGATCTGTTGTTTGAGTCGGCTGCATGGGTTTACCGGAAAAGTCTTATTGGTGTGGTATTAACAGGTGCTAATTATGATGGCGCCAATGGACTGAAAACAATTAAAGATTTAGGCGGAAAAACAATTGTACAGAATCCGTGTTCCGCTATTTCCCCGTTTATGCCAAAGGCTGCACTTAAAACTGCCATGCCTGAAATCAGGCTGGAACTGGAAGAAATTGCCGACAAATTAATAGAATTGGCCTATTCAAAATAAAAGGTCATGTTCCTTTCTCTCGGCCCCGTGCATTGACTAATCACGTGTCATTCCGAGTCCCCACCCCAAAAATTTTGGGCATAATGAGGATATGACAGAAAAGGTATCCTGAAGTCAAGTCCCCAATTCACCGGAAGGTGAAAAGCAGGGGTGGCCGGTCAAAGTAGTCCGGGCCGGCGTTGGCGGGAGCAGTTTTTTGCGGGTATTCATGGATGTGTGCCGGGAAGAAAAAACCGTGAGGCGGGAGGAAGGATGACTTTGACAAGACTTTTTACTTCCTTTTGGTCGACTGCAAAAGGAAGGGCCCCGCCGGCCAGAGGCGAATACAAATGAACAATGAACATTGTCAGGTTATTAAGAGAACAAATAAAACACCGGGCATTTAATCTTTTGTGGAGCATATTTTCTGATTTTTTAGTACAGATAAAAGCTAAAAATTAAGCTTCACCGCATTTCCCTTTTTTACAGTCCTCAAGTCGGACGGGCTGATCCTTTTTCCCATCAGCTGGAAAAAGGAAACAGCCCGGGCTTTGTTGTCTTTCCTAAAAAAAAATATCTTTTTCCTCCCTGCTTATTCTATAACGAAACGATGGCTCCTTACTGAACACTGAACACTTTACCTGCTCTTCTCCACAACTTTTTAAACTGATTCACACGGAACTCCTTGAAGAAAAGCAATGCCGTTATATGGCCGGGAATGAGGTAATGCTGAAAAAAGCGATGTTTTGTATTTGTTTCATATACAGACTTCTGCAAAAAACTGTCATAGGCAGGGAGAGCCATTTATCTTCTATTCTTTATATTCGTCCCAGCTTTTTATAGCAATATCTTCCATTCTGTATTTACAGATGGCAAGGATAAAGGCACTGGCTACCCGTGCATTGGTAATCAACGGGATGTTGAAGTCAATTGCACTCCGGCGTATATTGTATCCGTTGCTTAACTCCCGTTTGGTGTGGTCCTTAGGTATATTTATCACCAGGTCAATCTTCCTTTCCTTCAGATAATCAATTGTGTTGGGCTGGCGGTCTTCTTCGTCGGGCCAGTGAAGCAAGGTAGTGTTTACCCCGTTGTCACGGAAGAAACGCTGTGTGCCTTCAGTGGCATACAGGTTGTAACCCCTTTCGGATAGCATTTTTGCGCTTTGCAGTAATTCGAGTTTGGAACGGGCCGGTCCCGATGAAATCAGTATATTTTTTTCAGGAATACGGTAGCCTACTGAAAGCATTGCCTTCAGGATGGCTTCATAATAGTTTTCGCCAATACAGCCCACCTCGCCGGTCGACGACATGTCGACACCCAGCACCGGATCGGCATTCAGCAAACGGGCAAATGAGAACTGAGGTGCTTTTACTCCCACATAATCCAGTTCAAACAGCGATTTGTCGGGTTTGGTATAGGGGACACCCAGCATTACCCGGGTGGCAATTTCAATCAGGTTAATTTTCATCACTTTCGACACAAACGGGAAACTACGCGAGGCGCGCAGGTTACATTCAATGACCTTGATGTCGTTGTCCCTGGCCAGGTACTGGATGTTAAAGGGCCCTGAAATTTCGAGTGCTTGGGCAATCTCTTTTGATATTTTTTTAATCCGCCTGATGGTTTCTACGTATAGTTTCTGAGGTGGGAATACGATGGTTGCATCACCTGAATGTACGCCGGCAAACTCGACATGTTCGGAAATGGCATAAGCAACCATTTCTCCCTTGTCGGCCACTGCATCGAGTTCAATCTCCTTGGCCTGTTCTATAAACTCGGAAACCACTACCGGATGTTCTTTCGAAACATTGGCTGCCAGTTGCAGAAAATGTTTCAACTGGTCTTTATTCGAAACCACGTTCATAGCTGCCCCTGATAACACATATGACGGACGGATCAATACCGGGAACCCTACCTCATCCACAAATTTGTAAATGTCGCTGATGCTGGTAAGTTCTGACCAACGGGGCTGGTCTACATTCAGTTCATCAAGGAGGGAACTAAATTTTTTACGGTCTTCTGCATTGTCTATTTTTATAGCTGAAGTCCCCAGTATCGGAACTTCCTGTTCGTACAATTTCATGGCCAGGTTATTCGGTATTTGCCCACCCATGGAAAGTACAACCCCTTTGGGTATTTCCAGCTCGATGATATCCATCACCCGTTCGAATGAGAGTTCATCAAAATACAGCCGGTCGCAACTATCGTAGTCGGTACTCACTGTTTCCGGGTTGTAATTGATCATAATGGAACGGTACCCTTCTTTTTTGATGGTGCTGATTGCATTCACACTACACCAGTCAAATTCCACCGAACTTCCAATCCGGTATGCCCCCGAACCCAGTACGATCACCGATTTATTGTCGTTCAGAAATTCAATGTCGTGTTCGATACCGCCATAGGTCAGGTACAGGTAGTTGGTTTGTGCCGGGTATTCGCCGGCCAGGGTATCTATTTGTTTCACAAATGGTTTAATGTTTCTCGATTTCCGGTATTCACGGACCTTGATCAAATCACCGTTAATATGGGAATTATCGGAATGCAGGATAAGCCGGGCCAGCTGAAAATCAGAAAATCCGGCCTTTTTCGACCTTCGTAGTAAATCGTCGTCTAATTTTTTGAGCGCTGAAACTTTTTCCAGTTCATTCTTTATATCATGAATGTTTTTCAGTTTCTGCAAAAACCATTTATCGATTTTTGTGACCTGATATATCTGGTCGATGCTATACTCCTTGTTAAAGGCTTCAGCAATGGCAAAAATCCTTCGGTCGGTCGGGTTAGCCAGTTCTTCATCGATCTCTTTAATGGTAATTTCACCTCTGTTGCCTACGAATCCATGCATGCCAAGTCCAACCATACGGATTCCTTTCTGGATTGCCTCTTCGAAGGTACGCCCGATAGCCATGATTTCGCCGACACTTTTCATCGAGCTTCCCAGGTTTTTCGACACCCCGGTAAATTTGTTGAGGTCCCAGCGGGGGATCTTGCAAACGATGTAATCAAGCGCCGGTTCGAAAGCAGCAGTGGTAACTTTGGTTACCGAATTCCTGAGTTCGTGCAAACCATATCCAAGCCCCAGTTTGGCAGCCACGAAAGCCAACGGATAGCCGGTTGCCTTGGATGCCAGCGCCGATGAACGAGAGAGACGGGCATTCACCTCTATTACCCGGTAATCTTCCGAGTAAGGGTCGAGTGCAAATTGTACGTTACATTCGCCGATGACCCCGATGTGGCGGATAATGCGAATCGATATTTCCCTTAGTTTATGGTATTCAGAATTGGTAAGTGTTTGCGAAGGGGCTACCACGATACTTTCGCCGGTATGGATTCCCAGAGGATCGAAGTTCTCCATGTTACAAACAGTGATACAGTTGTCATACTGGTCGCGTACCACCTCGTATTCCACTTCCTTCCATCCTTTGATCGATTCTTCAACAAGAATTTGCGGAGAGTACGAAAATGCTTTGGATGACAGTGTGTTCAATTCTTTATCATTATTGCAGAACCCGCTACCAAGACCTCCCAGTGCATAGGCAGCACGAATAATGATCGGGTACCCGATTTTGTCAACAGCGGCTTTGGCTTCGGCCATGTTTTCACAGGCAATACTTTTGGGCGTCTTAACCTTAATCTCGCCCAGTTTTTTCGCGAAAATATCACGGTCTTCAGTGTCGATGATGGCTTGTACCGGTGTTCCGACTACCTGTACATTATATTTTTCGAGGATGCCTTTACGGAACAGTTTAACCCCGCAGTTCAGTGCAGTCTGCCCACCAAAAGCAAGTAATATTCCATCCGGTCTTTCCTTTTTGATCACTTCCTCTACAAAATAAGCCGTAACCGGGAGAAAATAGATTTTATCGGCAATATTTTTCGAGGTTTGGATGGTTGCAATATTCGGATTGATCAGTATTGTTTCGACACCTTCTTCTTTTAAGGCTTTCAGTGCCTGAGAACCGGAATAGTCGAATTCGCCGGCTTCCCCGATCTTCAACGCACCCGATCCAAGTACTATCGCTTTTTTTATTTGTTTGTTAACAGCCATGATATGTTGTTCTTTTTATTTCTTACTCTCAATAATGTTTTGAATAAAGTCATCAAACAAAAATTCGGTATCAACAGGTCCGCTTGATGCTTCTGGATGAAACTGGGTGGAAAAGAACGGTTTTGTCTTGTGCCGGATACCTTCATTGGTATTGTCATTTACATTGGTAAATAATGGTTCCCATTCGTCGGGCAGCGATTCCGGGGCCACCGCGTAACCGTGGTTCTGTGAGGTGATAAAGCAACGGTTGGTCCCTGCTAAAAGTACCGGCTGGTTATGACTGCGATGCCCGTATTTCAGTTTGTATGTTTTTGCGCCTGCAGCAAGGGCAAGTAACTGGTTCCCCAGGCAAATGCCCATGACGGGTATATTTTTGCTGATGATTTCCCGTATATTTTTTACCGTTACATCACATATCGCCGGATCACCGGGTCCATTCGAGATAAATACGCCATCAAATTCTTCCCCGTTGAAATTGTAATCCCAGGGTACCCGGATGACGGTCGTATTCCGTTTAAGCAGGCAACGGATAATATTGTTTTTTACCCCGCAGTCAACCAGTACTACTTTGTGTTCCCCGTTTCCGTAAACTGTTTTTTCCTTGGTACTGGCAATGGCTACCAGGTTTTCCTTGTTCGGATCATAAAAATCGACCGCCTGCCCCTCGAATTCAATTTTTCCCAGCATCGAACCTTTTTCACGTAAAATTTTTGTTAAGGCTCTTGTGTCAATATCATATATTCCAGGGATTTCATATTCCTTTAACCAGTCGCTCAAACTTTTGATCGCGTTCCAGTGGCTGTATTCAAATGAATAGTCGGAGATAATAAGGCCGGAAATATGAATTTTGTGCGATTCGTAAAATTCGTTGATCCCATTTTTTTTAACATCCGAAGGGACCCCGTAATTCCCTATCAGTGGATAGGTCGAAACCAGTATCTGCCCCGTGTATGAAGGATCCGTTAAACTTTCAGGATAGCCTGTCATAGCTGTGTAAAAAACTACCTCACCGGCCACTGACTTATCGTATCCAAACGATTTCCCTTCAAAAACTGTCCCGTCTTCCAGAACCAATCTGACTTTTTTTGCCTGTGCCATTTTTATGATCGAATTTTTAAAAAAAATGCGTTTGGCTACGGTTGCAGTTCAAACGCATGGTCATTATTTTTAAACTTAAATTTTTTTAGTATCGGACTAAATGATCTCAATCTCAACATTTTCAAAAATTAAACAACTCCTGATTGTTAAATCCGTCGCAAAAGTAATAATTATTCCTGAAAAAAAACTTTGATATAAATATATAATGAATAAATTTGCACGAAGAATGAATAAATATTCATAATTAAATGAAAAGTCGTATCGAACGTCAGATGGCAATCAGAAAAGCGATACTTACAGAGAAGGTAAGTAGCCAGGATGAATTGGTACGGTTATTAAAGGATAAAGGGTTTGATATAACACAGGCGACATTATCGAGAGATTTAAAGACATTAAAAGTAGCAAAGGCGTATGACCCCGTAGCGGGGTACATCTACGTAATTCCTGAAGCTGGTAAAGTTGATAAAGAAGAAACTGAAGCCGGGTTGAATTATCTGGCAGGCGGATACCGGGATTTGCAATTTTCAGGAAACCTGGCGGTATTGACAACCAGACCGGGGTATGCCAGCAGTATTGCTGCCTTGATTGATACCGCATCACCGTATGAAATTATTGGCTCTATTGCCGGTGACGACACGGTCTTGCTGGTTATGAGGGAAGGGGTAAAGCGGACAGATTTAATTAACAGTCTTGTTTTAATTATGCCGAAGTTAGCGGGTAAGATTAAGTAGTATTTATTTATGACAAATAAGGATTTGAAGGATATTGAGGTAGTTACGGCTACTGTTATGCACCTGAAATATGTGGATCAGGTGAACGATGAGATTGATCGTGCTTCGAAAGAAAGAGGAACAGGGATTGCACGGCGTACATATGATTACATTGCCAACAAAATGTTGGAAGGAAAAGCTGTTATTGCCCTTGATGGTGATCAGTTTGCAGGTTTCTGCTATCTGGAAAGCTGGGGACATAACCGTTTTGTTGCAAATTCGGGACTTATTGTTGCCCCTGATTACCGGGGAATTGGCTTGGCAACAGCAATTAAACGGAAAATTTTTGACCTTTCACGTACAAAATTTCCCGATGCAAAAATATTTGGACTGACAACCGGCCTGGCGGTAATGAAAATCAATCATGAACTGGGTTACAGACCGGTAACATTCTCTGAGTTAACCGATGATGTGGATTTTTGGAAGGGATGTCAGAGTTGCGTGAATTATGATATTTTACAACGTACCAGCCGATCCAAATGCTTGTGTACAGGAATGTTATTCGACCCGAAATGGGAAGGTAAAAAGCCGGTTAACGGAAATAACTTTCCGAAAGAGGATAAGAAGATAAAATCCAAACGGGTCAGTTTACTGGATGTAATTCAGAAACTGAAACCAAAAAACGGAAATAGTCCGATGAAAGAAACAAAATTCAGCGTTCTAAAAATGAAAATGAATAAAATATAAAGTGATGGCACCGGTCAGCATCATTTCAGGATAAATTCCATTACATCTGTATAAAGGTTTGATGCAGGTGTTTTGTCTGAAAAATGTCTGGCTTAATTGATTGATGGACAGTTGAGTCTGGATAAGGATAGAATAAATTTTATAAGGTTAGTAAAGTTGTAAGTTTTCACAAAGACTGATTCGGTGTCATCGCTTTTAAAAAATATATCATAAATGAAGGATAAGGTAGTTTTGGCGTTTAGCGGCGGGTTGGATACCTCGTACTGTGCAATGTACCTCTCGGTTGAGAAAAATCTGGAAGTATACACGGCTGTGGCAAACACCGGAGGATTCAGTAAGGAAGAACTGAAAACTATTGAAGGGAAAGCATACAAACTGGGGGCAGTGAAACATATTGCCCTTGATGTTACCGATACGTATTACAGTAAGTGCATCCGGTATATGGTGTACGGAAATGTATTGCGTAATAATACTTACCCGATATCGGTAAGTTCGGAGCGTGTCTTTCAGGCAATTGCCATCATCGAATATGCTAAAAAAATTGGAGCAAAATATGTAGCTCACGGTAGTACCGGTGCAGGTAATGACCAGGTACGTTTTGATTTAACATTTAATGTGCTTGCCCCGGAGATTGAAGTGCTGACCCCAACCCGCGACCTGAAACTGAGCCGTCAGGAAGAAATTGATTATCTCAGGGGACATGGTGTGGTTGCCGACTGGAAAAAAATGGAGTACTCCATTAATAAAGGGCTTTGGGGAACCAGTATTGGAGGGAAAGAAACATTAACCTCGGAACAAACATTGCCTGAAGAGGCCTATCCCTCTCAGTTGACCGAAACAGAAGAAAAAGAAATAACACTTGATTTTGTTAAAGGTGAATTAAAAGGAGTTGCCGGGAAAAAATACCTCAATACGGTGGAAGCCATCCTGGCTTTGGAAAAGCTGGCTGCTCCGTACGCTATTGGCCGCGACATGCACATTGGCGATACCATTATTGGTATTAAAGGGCGCGTGGGGTTCGAAGCTGCTGCGCCAATTATAATTATAAAGGCACATCAAATGCTCGAAAAACATACACTGACCAAATGGCAACAATACTGGAAAGAACAGTTGGGCAACTGGTACGGCATGTTTTTGCACGAAGCACTCTATTTCGAACCGGTATTACGCGACATAGAAAAATTCCTCGAAAGTTCGCAGGATACAGTGTCGGGGAAGGTGATTGTAAAATTAAGGCCATATCAATATGTACTGGTGGGAGTCGAATCGGAATATGACCTGATGAAAGCTGAATTTGGTAAGTACGGTGAAGAAAACAACACATGGTCGGCTGACGATGTGAAAGGTTTTACAAAAATTTTGGGCAACTCCCTGAAAATTTATAATTCAGTAAATAAGAAATTTTAACCTGGGGATGATTAAAGTTGGAATAATAGGAGGGGCCGGTTACACTGCCGGAGAACTGATCCGGATACTACTGAATCATCCGAAAGCAGAGATTGTTTTTATACAAAGCAGCAGTAACAGTGGAAACCCGGTGTATGCAGTACACAAAGACCTGCGTGGTGACCTGGATTTGGTTTTCACAGAAAAAGCCGATCTGAATGCTGCTGATGTACTGTTTTTGTGCATGGGGCATGGAAAATCCCGTGAATTTGTTGTATCGAACAACATTCCTTCAGGTGTGAAAATTATTGATCTGAGCCACGATTTCAGGTTAAAGACTGAAGGAAACACGTTTGTTTACGGCTTACCTGAATTGAACAGGGATGCAATTTGTATAGCAGACAAGATTGCTAACCCGGGATGTTTTGCAACCGGTATTCAACTGGCGCTGTTACCTTTGGCAGCCTCCGGGGTATTGAAGGATGAGGTACATGTGCATGCCATTACCGGCTCAACCGGTGCAGGACAGGCTCCGTCGGCTACTTCTCATTTTAGCTGGCGAAGCGGCAATGTTTCAGTTTATAAAGCCTTTCAGCATCAGCACCTGGGCGAAATAATTCAAAGTCTGAAGCAGCTGCAACCTGGTTTTGACCATGACCTGAATTTTATTCCTGTTCGGGGTAATCATACCCGGGGAATATTTGTAACCGCTTATACTGAATATTCCGGGACAAAGGAGGACGCAGTTAATATGTATGAAAAATATTATACCGGACATCCGTTTGTTTTTATTGCAAATGAAAACCCGGATGTAAAGCAGGTGGTAAATACAAACAAAGCTTTTCTTTATATGGAAAAGCACGGTAATAAATTAATGGTGATCAGTGTTACCGATAATTTGTTAAAAGGGGCTTCAGGACAGGCTGTTCAGAATATGAACCTGATGTTTGGCCTTGATGAAACCGAGGGCCTGAAATTAAAACCCGTATCATTTTAAGTTATGAATTTATTTGATGTATATTCACTTTTTGATGTAATCCCGGTTAAGGGTGAAGGATGTTATGTCTGGGATGATAAAGGAAACCGGTATCTTGACCTTTACGGGGGCCATGCGGTTATTTCAGTCGGGCATTCACATCCGTATTATATCGAAAAAATAAAAAAGCAGATCGATGCAATTGGTTTTTATTCCAATTCAGTAATTATTCCCCAGCAAAAAGAATTAGCCGACAAACTGGGAAAGACTTCAGGATATCCCGATTACCAGTTGTTTTTATGTAATTCGGGTGCTGAAGCCAATGAAAATGCTATTAAATTAGCGTCGTTCGTGACCGGAAGGAAAAAAATAGTCGGTTTCACCAATTGTTTCCACGGACGAACCTCGGCCGCTGTTGCTGTTACTGATAACCCGAAAATTGTTGCTCCTGTAAACCAAACAGACAATGCAGTAATTTTGCCTTACGAAAACCTGAACGAACTGCAAAAAGTTCTGGAAACAAAACAGGTTGCAGCCGTTATTATTGAAGGTATCCAGGGTATTGGAGGCATTCATGTTCCGTCATCAATATTTCTGAATCAGGTGTCAGTGTTATGTAAAACACATGGTTCTTTGCTGATCCTCGATGAAATTCAATCGGGGTATGGACGAAGTGGTAAATTTTTTGCCCACCAGTATTCGAATATCAGGCCGGATATTATTACCCTTGCTAAAGGAATGGGTAACGGCTTCCCGGTTGGGGGAGTGATGATTACTCCTTCCATTAAACCATGGAAAGGGATGCTGGGAACAACTTTTGGCGGAAATTACCTGGCTTGTGCCGCTGGTATTGCTGTCCTTGATATTATGAATAAAGAAAACCTGATTGAAAATGCGGCTAAAACAGGACAGTTTTTAATGTCTGAATTGAATAATTTCGAACTGGTTAAGGAGGCAAGGGGAAAAGGCCTGATGATCGGGATTGAATTTGATTTCCCGATAAAGGATATTCGGAACCGGTTGCTTTTTGAGCACAGAATATTTACAGGGGCTGCCGGTATAAATACTATTCGTTTGCTCCCCTCTCTGACTTTGTCGATAGATCAGGCAAAATATTTTATTGAAAAGTTTAAACAGGTGTTGGTCTCCAGTCCTGTTTATTCAGATTAAAATTCAGGAATATGAAAATTCAAAAAATTGCAATTATAGGGGTTGGAAATATGGGTGGATCAATTGTTAACGGCTTGTTAGAGTCGGGATATATTGATGCTGAATCTATTTCTATTGCTGACCCGAGGAAAAATATACTACAGGGGTTTGCTGAAAAAGGAGTAAAAACCTCGCAAAATAACTCAGAAGCAGTAAAAGGGGCTGATCTTGTTTTGTTTGCTGTAAAACCGTACCATATAGAAAATGTTGTAACCGAAATAAAACCGGTATTGTCGGGTAGTGAAATCATTGTTTCTATTGCAGCGGGGATAGAACTTCTTCAATTGAAAACATGGCTGGGGGCCGAGCGGAAAATAGTAAGGGTAATTCCCAATACGGCCATCTCGGTGCAGGAATCAATGACTTGTATATCAGTAAGGAAGGAAGACGAGAAAGTTGCCCCTGAAGTAAAAGAAATGTTTGATCATCTGGGAGAATCGGTAATTATAGATGAAGAATTAATGTCGGCTGCAACCGTCTTGGCATCATGTGGTACAGCTTTTGCATTGCGTTATGTCCGGGCTGCTATGCAGGGGGGGGTTGAAATGGGCTTCGGAGCCGAAATGGCGCAGCTTATTACCGCTCAAACCGTAAAAGGAGCTGTTCAGTTGATTATGAATACCGGCCATCATCCGGAACGGGAGATTGATAAGGTAACTACACCTCGTGGGATTACCATTACCGGGTTGAATGAAATGGAACATAAAGGTTTCAGCTCGTCCGTAATTCAGGGATTGCTGGCCTCATACAACAAAATTGAAAAGGAGTAACAAGTATTTCTTGTGGATAATTACAGGTATAAAAAAATTACCGTTAAAGTCGGTAGTAACGTTCTAACCAAGTCTGACGGAACATTGAACGATGAGAGCATGGGCCATTTGGTCGATCAGATTGCAACCCTGCACAAAGCAGGTATAGAGATTGTACTGGTATCGTCGGGCGCCATGGCTGCAGGAAGAGGACTGATTGAACCGTTGAAGAAACTAGATACGGTTTCATCCAGACAGTTATGGTCGGCTGTAGGACAGGTAAAACTGATTAACCGTTATGCCGATTATTTTCAGAAATATAATATTACCTGCGCACAGGTACTCACGACCAAAGAAAATTTCAGTAGCCGGCATCACTACCTGAACATGAAACATTGTATCTCAACACTGAATGAGAATGAGGTGATTCCGATTGTTAATGAGAACGATACTATTTCTGTTACTGAATTGATGTTTACCGACAATGATGAGCTTTCGGGACTGATTGCCTCTATGGTTAATTCTGAGGCGCTGATCATTCTGAGTAATATTGACGGTATTTATAATGGTTCACCTGATTTGCCTGATTCAAAAGTGATTCCCGAAATTCCGGTGGGTACTAAACTGGAATCTAAAATTATTTCGACTAAAAAATCGAATTTTGGCCGGGGTGGTATGGTCACCAAATACAACATCGCAAGCAAAGTTGCCAAAGGTGGCATTATGGTTCATATTGCAAACGGGTTGAAAAGAAATATGCTGCTTGACTTGATGGATACTTCGAAAACAGTGGTGAATACCCGGTTTGTTGCTAAAAGTAAAAAGGCATCGGAAGTGAAAAAATGGATTGCTTATTCCGGGAGCTTTGCCAAAGGTGAGGTCTGGATTAACGAAGGTGCAGTCAAAGCATTGTTTTCGGACAAGGCAACCAGTCTTTTACTGATCGGGGTAACTGAAATTCAGGGTAATTTTAAAAAGGGGGATATTATCCGGATAAAAAATGAAAAGAATCAACTGATTGGAGTCGGGAAATCCCAGTATAGTTCTGAAAAAGCAGTAAAGCAACTTGGCAATAAAAACCAGCAGGCGCTCGTTCATTATGATTATTTATACTTAATTGATTAAAGGAAAATATGAGCTCAGTAATTCTTCAAACAAACCCTTTTCATAGACCCTTTTAAGGAGCCTCTCTGGCACTAATTACTGAGTTATTTCCCTCTCCCAACCCCCTTGGGAGGGGGATTTATATAAAAAAGTGAAGATGGAAGTAAAACAACAATTGGAACTGGTATTAAAAGCCAGCCGGAAATTAAATCTTGTACCGGTTGAAAAAATAAACCGGGTTTTGGAAGACCTTGCAACGGCAGCGGTTGAAAATACAGGATTCATCCTTCAGGAGAATCGGAAAGATTTGTTCCGTATGGATATTAATGATCCGAAATATGACCGTCTGAAACTTACTAAAGAGCGTATTGAAGGTATTGCAGCAGATATACGTAATGTGGCAGGCCTTCCTTCTCCTCTAAGACGTACCCTGAGCGAGACAGAAAGGCCCAGTGGGTTGAAGATAAAAAAGGTATCTGTTGCGTTCGGAGTGATAGGGATTATTTATGAAGCGCGTCCGAATGTTACTTTCGATGTATTTTCGTTATGCCTGAAGTCGGGTAATGCCTGTGTATTAAAAGGAGGCAGCGATGCCATTGATTCCAATACGGCTATTGTTAAAATTATCCATTCGGTGCTCGAAAAACATGGGGTTGACACGAATGTACTGGCTCTTTTGCCGGCCGGCCGGGAAGCAACAGCGCAAATATTGAATGCTCATGGGTATGTTGATCTGATCATTCCGCGTGGTTCGCAGAACCTGATCAATTACGTACGTGAAAATGCAACTATCCCGGTTATTGAAACAGGAGCCGGTATCTGCCATACTTATTTCGATGAGTTTGGCGACCTGCAAAAGGGGAAGGCTGTTGTCCATAATGCAAAAACCCGCCGGGTAAGTGTTTGCAATGCCCTTGATTGCCTGGTCATTCACAAAAACCGTCTGGCCGATCTGCCGGAGCTTTGCGAAAAACTTCAGGAAGATAATGTATTGATTTACGCGGATGAAAAAGCCTTTTCAGCATTAAAAAATAATTATCCGGACCGGCTTCTTGAAAAGGCGACAGAAAAATCGTTCGGGACAGAATTTTTGGATTACAAAATGGCCGTAAAAACAGTGGCCTCGTTTGATGAGGCCATTGACCATATTGCCAGGTACAGTTCGAAGCACAGTGAAGCAATCATTACTGAAGATGAAAAAAACAAAGAACTGTTCCGGGTGATGGTCGATGCGGCTTCGGTCTATTGCAATGTTTCGACAGCTTTTACTGATGGGGCACAGTTTGGCCTGGGGGCTGAAATAGGTATTTCAACACAAAAATTGCATGCACGGGGTCCTATGGCATTGGAGGAACTGACCAGCTACAAATGGTTGATTGACGGCGATGGGGTAATCAGGGAAAGATAGTTCAGAAAAACAAAAAATCAGCTAATACAGTATATAATGAGACATTTTACTTCTGTAAAAGATGTTGCTAACTTGGATGAAGCTTTAAAAGTGGCTTTCGAGTTAAAGAAGGATCCATACAAATATCAGTCGCTGGGCAGAAATAAGACCCTTTTGCTGGTATTTTTCAATTCGAGTTTACGTACACGCCTTAGTACCCAAAAGGCAGGTTTAAACCTGGGAATGGATGTGATCATTTTCGATATTAATGAAGGGGGGTGGAAACTGGAAACCGAAATGGGGATCATTATGGATGGTGACAAACCAGAGCATATTCGCGAAGCAGTCCCGGTAATCGGGAGGTATTGTGATATAATAGGGGTACGCTCGTTTGCCAGGTATGAAAACAAAGCTGATGATTATAAAGAAAAAATATTGCAGCAATTTATCGATTATGCGGGTGTGCCGGTAGTAAGCATGGAATCCGCTACACGCCACCCGCTTCAATCATTTGCCGACCATATGACTATCGAGGAATATAAAACCAGGGAAAGACCGAAAGTTGTGCTTAGCTGGGCGCCACATCCACGGTCATTGCCTCAGGCAGTCCCCAATTCGTTTGTTGAATGGATGCAGGCAGCAAATTGCGACCTGGTAGTTACTCATCCCGAAGGTTATGAACTGGCCCCGGAATTCATGGGCGACCTGAAACCCGAATATGATCAGATGAAAGCTTTTGAAGGAGCCGATTTTATTTATGCAAAAAGCTGGGCTTCGTATACCGATTATGGGAAAGTATTATCGAGAGATCGCAACTGGACTGTCTCGTCCCGGCAAATGGCAGTAACAAACAATGCCAAATTTATGCATTGTTTACCGGTACGCCGGAATATGATTGTCACCGACGAGGTGATCGACGGACCAGATTCAATTGTGATCGATGAAGCAGAAAACCGTTTGTTTTCAGCTCAGACAGTCCTGAAAATGATTCTGGAGGGGCTTCAGTAGGTTCTGTTTCTGTTCAGGTTGGAAATAAAGCCAGTATGAACTATATTGGCTGAGTGAAATAAAGTATACAAAATATTATAGACAGGCTCAAAGAAACTCCTTCCTTTTGGGGGGCTTGGGAGGAGCTGTAAAGTAGCAGGTATGGAACGGTTATCTATTGTAAAAGTTGGCGGCAGGGTTGTTGAAGAAAAGGACAATCTTAATAAATTATTGGTAAACTTTTCGAAGATAGGTGGTAACAAGATTTTGGTTCACGGAGGTGGCCGTTCGGCTACAGCCCTGGCTGAAAGGCTTGGCGTCGAAACAAAAATGGTGGATGGACGGAGGATTACTGATGAAGCGATGCTTGAGGTGGTGACTATGGTTTACGGGGGACTGATAAATAAAAGGATTGTAGCTGCACTTCAGGCAAAAGACATCAATGCCATTGGTTTAACAGGCGCTGATTTGAATATTGTAGAGGCTGTTAAGAGGCCGGTAAAAGAAATCGATTATGGTTTTGTGGGCGATGTTGTCCGGGTAAACACATCGGAATTGAGGCTTCTGGTTAACTCCGGGGTAGTTCCGGTCGTGGCTCCGTTAACCCACGATTCCAAAGGAACCCTGCTCAATACCAATGCCGATACCATTGCTTCCGAACTAGCCATTGAGCTTTCTAATTTTTTTGATGTCAACCTGTATTACTGCTTCGAAAAAAAAGGGGTACTTTTAAATCCTGATGACGATGATTCTGTTATTACTGAATTGAGTTATACCCAGTTTAAAGAATTGCAGGAGACCGGACAAATTAGTGCGGGCATGATCCCGAAACTGGATAATAGCTTCCAGGCAATCTCAAAAGGAGTAAAACAGGTGTTGATTACTAATCCCGAACAGATTATTTCAGCAAAAGGAACCCGTTTGTATGTTGAACGTCATTCATATTAATGATTTTGTATATTTGTTATTAGTAAAAGTTGTTCCTGATTTTTGTCCAATTCTTTATTCTATTAACTAAGATGAACGAATACATACAACTTCTTCAAAAACTGATTTCCATTCAGTCGTTTAGCAGAGAAGAAGAAAGTGCCGCACAAATTATGCGGAGTTTTTTATCAGAGAAAAATATTCAGTTTCAGCAAAAAGGGAATAATACATGGGCTAAAAATAAATACTGGTCAGAAGGATTACCGGTTGTTTTGCTGAACTCTCATATTGACACGGTAAAACCGGCAAAAGGATATACCCGGGATCCGTTTTCTCCTGAAGTTCAGGACGGGAAATTATTCGGACTTGGAAGTAATGATGCCGGGGGGCCACTCGTTACGTTGCTTGCGGTTTTTGTGTATTTTTTCGGAAAAGAAAAGTTGCCGTTTAATTTTATTTATGCAGCGACGGCTGAAGAAGAAGTTTCGGGAACAAACGGAGTTGAAAGTATTTTATCTGAGATGGGGGCTGTTGATTTGGCAATTGTGGGAGAACCAACGCAAATGCAAATGGCTGTTGCCGAGAAGGGGCTGATGGTGCTCGATTGCATTGCTTATGGTAAATCAGGACATGCGGCGCGTAACGAGGGGATTAATGCTATTTACAAGGCAATAAATGATATCGAAATTATCAGAAATTATGAATTTAAGAAATCTTCTGATTTGCTGGGCAAGGTGAAGATGACGGTAAGCGTGATCAATGCAGGTACGCAACACAATGTAGTGCCCGACGAGTGTTTGTTTGTAATTGATGTGCGTACAAACGAGCATTATTCAAATGAAAAAGCTTTTGAAATAATTAATGACCTGATTGAATCTGAAGTAAAGCCACGGTCATTCCGACTGAACTCATCAGGCATCCCTGTTTCTCATCCAATTGTACAGAAGGGGATTAAACTGGGCTTAAAATATTATGGTTCTCCAACCACTTCCGATCAGGCAGTGATACCATACCCTTCCATAAAAATAGGGCCTGGCAATAGTGCCCGGTCACATACTGCCGACGAGTTTATCTACCTTCAGGAAATAGAGGAAGCATTCAAAATTTATATTAATCTGCTGGAAGATATTCATCTCAGGTAATTT
This sequence comes from Prolixibacteraceae bacterium, assembly GCA_963662895.1. Classification (GTDB taxonomy): domain Bacteria; phylum Bacteroidota; class Bacteroidia; order Bacteroidales; family Prolixibacteraceae; genus GWE2-42-39. The sequence goes on from OY759982.1 coordinate 130,477, forward strand.
TTTTTTGTATATAGTGTCTGCAAGAAAACTCTCTGTTTTCCAGGCTTTGGCGGTTTCTTGCAAAGACTAAAAAAAGGAGCCTGTCCTCAGACAGGCCCCCGTGAGAAAGCTACAGACTTAAAGGCTGAAGAAATTAATTGTAGGCATTTTCTCCATGTTCATAGACATCTAGCCCTTCTTCTTCAATACGTTTGGTTACGCGTAATATATTGGCTTTCTTCAAAATGAAGAATAAGATAAAACCAGTACCGGCTGCCCATACAAAAAATGATAATACTCCGATAGCCTGAACACCTAGTAACTTCGCTCCGTTTCCGTAGAACAGACCTTCTGAAGTGGAGAACAGGCCAACACATAAAGTTCCTAAAGCACCACTTACACCATGTACGGAGATTGCTCCAACCGGGTCATCAATTTTCAGTACTTTATCGAAGAATTCAACAGCAAAAGGTAATGCGAATCCAGCAATAATACCAATAAATAGTGCACCAACCGGACTAACAGCGTCACAACCGGCAGTAATAGCAACTAATCCGGCCAAAGCACCGTTCAGTGAGATTGACAAGGCCGGACGTTTGTAACGTGCCCAGGCTACCAGCATTGCGGTAATAGCTCCGGCAGCAGCGGCCAGGTTTGTTGTTACTGCAATATGACCAATAGCAACAGCGTTTTCAGTACCGGCAGCAGCTAACTGAGACCCGGGGTTAAACCCAAACCATCCAAACCAAAGGATAAATACACCAAGTGCTCCTAAAGCCAGATTATGACCGGGAATGGCGTTTGGTTTGCCATCTTTGTTGTATTTTCCAAGACGCGGGCCAATCATTGCAGCTCCTGCCAGGCCAACCCATGCACCTACCGAGTGTACAATTGAAGAACCGGCAAAGTCGTGAAATCCTAATTGGCTTAACCAGCCGCCACCCCATGTCCAGTGGCCGGAAATCGGGTAAATCAGAACAGTAATAACAATACTGAAAATAAGATAAGCTTTGAACTCCGTACGTTCAGCCATTGCTCCCGATACAATCGTTGCAGCAGTTGCAGCAAAAACAGTCTGGAAGAATAAGTCGGCATAATCAGAATAGTTATCTCCAAAACCATCGCTCATAAAGAAAAGATCTGGTATTCCGATAATTCCACCGATTGAGTCTCCATACATTATAGTAAATCCAATAACCCAGTATAGTATAGATCCTATTGAGAAGTCCATTAAGTTTTTCATCAGAATGTTTGCAGTGTTTTTTGAGCGGGTGAAACCTGCCTCAACCATTGCAAAACCAGGTTGCATAAACATAACCAGAAAACCGGTTATCAATAACCACATGTTATCTATCCCTATCTGTAGACCTTGTAATGTTTCGTCCATGATTATCTATTTTTTTATGGTTATTAATCTTCTTTTCCTTTGATGAACAGTGATTCATCTCCAAACTCTCCTGTACGGATACGGTATGATTCTTCAATGTCAGAGACAAAAATTTTACCGTCGCCAATCTCGCCAGTCCTTGCTGATTTCATGATTGCCAAAACGGTCTTTTCCACATTTTTATCACGTACAATAATAGAGAGGATCGTTCGTTCAATTGAACTTGTGTCGTAAGTAACGCCACGGTAAACACGCTCTTGTCTTGTTTGTCCAACTCCGCGGACATCCCAGTATGAGAAAAATTCGATCCCAGCTTCGTTGAGGGCTTCTTTTACCTCGTCGAATTTGGTTTTTCTAATTACTGCTTCAATCTTTTTCATAATTCTGTGCTTTTATGATATATTTTTACAAAGAGATTCCGACTACAATATGGAATTGCTCAGTAGATGGGTTCAGGATAACAGAACCTGAAACAGGAATTGAGAAAGAATCAGTTATTTTAATTTCTTTAGAGGTGCTTATTCCCACGTTACAGATATTAAAATCTTCGTCGTCGGTATATTGTCCGTCACCAGCTCCGGCAAATATACTCACCTTACCAAGTTCCAGTCCTGCTTCAAAATAAACGTCTTTAGCATTTGTCATGTATGCCCCTGATAAAGAGAGACTACCCAATCCAAGGCTAAGCATTGGTTCAAAAAAGTGGTAATCTCCGTCAAACCATTTTGAGTCTTCCGGGAAATAATAATCAGTAACCGTGATACCCAATGAAGCATTTTCTCCGAGATCGAAACCATAACTTGCATAAAGGTCTGCTTCCATCCCTTCTTCGGTTGAGAAACAGTAGGAACCCCATGCCCCAATTGCAAAACCTCCTGCGCTAAATTCAAGAGATGGCTGCATAGCAGGTCCTTCTCCAAATTTTGTACCTCTCCATACATAGCTACTATACAAATCAACTCCGGTACTCCACTCCTGCGCCTTTGTACTTAGAGTCGAAATAGCGAGAAATCCCAAAATCAATAGTGTAAATGTCCTTTTCATGATTCTAATTTTTAGGGTTTAACATTTATTATTCTTCATATATTAATTAGCCTTTAAATGGGAGGTGTCAGCAAAAAAACTATTCTTTTCTGTCTGTAACCTCTCGTGTATCATGATTGATGGTGTAAAATTATATATTTTTCGAACAATGCCTGTGTCTTTTATGGGGGTGAGTTGTATATTAAACGCAAAATTAACATCGAAATGCTAAAAATATGGTAGTGTAGGTTTAAAAATCAATAATAATGCATTGTAAAACCCCTTGTTTGACAATATTTGTTGTTGTTTGTAGTAAATATTGTCTTTTTGTGTTAAATAATTGTAAATAAAATAGCATTATGATTTTTATATACCTATTTGGTTGTAAAAATGACATGAAAGTGTGGCGATGTGGTGAAAAATGATTCTATTTTTTGTGTTGTTTTATCTTATCACTGCTATTTTGTAATGAATTTGATATTTGTGCCTCAATGCCTCAATGTTGCTTTCCATTAATAATTGCAGAACAGGGAACGATTTCCATTCTTCAGAAACGACTGAAACCCGGTAATCTTTGTAATTTAATAGAGGGGCAGCATCCTCTCTGTAAATAATTACAGAGTCAGAAAGAGATGAAAATGAATTTGCAGGTTCAATACATTTCATTTGCAGTTCTCCTGAATTTGCAACATTAATTTTAGCTGCAACTTTACGTTGTCCGTAAAAGACAATTGCTTTTTCCCCGGGATAGTAGGCTTTCAGATAATCCGCTATTTGTGTTCCTTGATCAGGTAAAGCAAAATTTCCTGTAAATACAGAAAGGGAAAGGATAAGCAGCAATATTACCCCGGCTGTTATTTTCAATCCTGTTGAAAATGATTTGTTTTTTCTGACAAAAAACAGGATGCCTGAAAAAATAATCAGAAGACTTATGGATGAAGCAAATAAAAAGATATATCCTAGTTTGAATGCAATAATTGCAGAGAATAAAGATATAATTGTACCTGTTATCAGGAGGACAATATTTGTTGCAGAAATATACCGCGATGTCTTATTCGTAGCAACGTTTGAACTGAGCAAAACGGCAACGAATACAGAAAGCATTGGGAAAACAGGAAGAAAATAACGATCGTAAAATTTTACGGTTATTGTTGAAAACAGAAACATCGCGAACGACCAGGTAAATGTCAGTCCTGAGAACATTTTTACAGGATTCTGTATTTGGTATACTTTTTCTTTTAATCTGACCCAGACTGCCGGTATGATCCAAAAAGTATAATAACCAATGATGGTGAGTAATGCCAGTGCCGCATTTTTTATAATCCTGAAGTGGTTTTCTGAAATTCTTTCTCCAAGCTGGTCATTATAAAATGAAAGAATAAAAATATTCCCATGTATAGTATACATTAATATATACCAAAAAAGGGCTATGATCAGACTGATTGCTATAGCCGGCCAATTGAGCAGAGAGGTAATTTTAAGTTTTTTCCAGGGATTAAATAGCAGAAATAAAACAGACAACAGGAAAAATACGGCAGCGGGAATTCCTTTTGTGGCAAAAGCCAGGGCAAACCCCAGATAAAAAAGCCATGTATCTTTTTTTCCCGGTTTGTCCGAAATAATTAAACCCGTGAGGCCAAGTCCGCCAATCGCAAAAAACAAGGCCTGGGGAATATCAGGAATGGAGCGGGATGAACTCAATATTAAAAGCGGGTTTGATGCAGTGATCAACAGGGCAAGTAATGCAATATTTCTATTTTGTGTCAGTCTGAAAGCTATTTTGTATGTAACCCACAATAAAAGTATACCGCATATCACAAATGGCAATCTCGACGAGAAGCGGGTAATTCCAAATAATTCGTAACTGCCGGCCACCAGCCAGTAAGTAATTACCGGTTTCAAAAAACGGAGGTCTCCATTGATCTGCCTTGGAGTGAAAAAGTCATGGCTTTTCAGCATCTGAATGGCTGCATCTGTATAATGTAATTCGTCGACATAATGGAGCATATAGGTAAAGGCCAGCGGGCTGACACAAACAAGGAATATTATAACCCAAAATAACGGGCTGTTGCTGAATCGTTTTATTTGCTCAGGTGTTTGCATGTTTATTTACATTGTAACAGGTACATATTTTCTTTCGATTCCTCCCGCGTTTTGGGGTTGATATATCGGAATCCTTTATTTAATAAGACATGCCGAAACGAAATAATACTGTCGGATGGAAAGCGGGAAGGATCATTTTTTATTTCCGATAGCCCTTCTTCATTTGTAAAAATCCATGCATTTCCACACTTCATTGTTTGTTCTAGTTCCGCTTGATTGTTGATCTGTCCAACCTCACCTCTTCCGTAGAAAAACAATTCATACTGGCTGTACTGGTAATTATACAGTTTGTCATCACTTTGTGAAATCTGGTTAAATAATCGAGCAGCCCGGGGTACTGCCTGTTGAGAGTATATTTCTGGAAAAACATGAAAATTCAGGAAAAATGCAAGGGCAAGCATAACCAGTATCGAATTCAAAAGGGGAGATTCCTTCATTTTGATCTTTAATTTAAAAAGAATGTAAAAAAAGAAAAACACTCCCGTTATAATCCAGGTAAACACTTTGTCTGCGGGAAACAGATAAACGGAAATAACCAGGATAAGGCTCCAGATTATTATTTCGGTAATAGTCTGGCTGATCTTCAGGAAGCAGAACATTTTTGATTGACGTTTCTTTATCGCGAAGTACATCCATTTGGCTGTTGTTATTGTCATCAGTGGTGTAATAGCATAAATATAGTTGGGAAGTTTGCTGCGAGAAATACTCAGGATAATAAAGAAAATCCAGATGCCACCCAGTGTGAAATATTCACTGGCCCGGAATTTCTTATTGAAAAGTCTCCGGAATTCATTGAATGCGGCATAATAAAAAAATAATGACCATGGCAGGAGCATGTATAACAGGGTATGAAAGAAATATAAATAGTCAGTGTTGGTGCCCATGTATTGGCCGGTTACCCGTCCGATATTATTGGTCCAGAAATAAAATTTGATGCCATTAATACCGAATTGCCTGTATAAACTCAGAAGGGTAGGGGTAATGATGATAAAAACAATGCAAAAAACAATCAGCCAGCGAGGATCAAAAAACTGTTTGTAATTTTTTTTCATCAGAAGATGAGTCCCTGTGGCAAAGGCGGGAATAACTGCCCCGACAGGCCCTTTGGTTAACATTGCCAGTCCGATTCCAACAGATGCACCAATAAGGTATTTGGTTTTGTTTTGCTGAATATACTCGCTCAGTTGCCAGAGAGAAAAGGTAACCAACGGGAGAAGCATACTGTCGGTATGGATGTCCATATTATAAAGAAGGAAGAATTCAGAAAAAAGCAGCATAATTGCTGATAGTATCCCGATGTATTTGTTATACAGGTTTTTCCCCAACCGGTACGTGAAATATAAACCCGCCAGCGAGAATAATAAAATTGGCAATTTGAAACTACAATTGGAGATGCCAAATAAGTAATACGAAAGAGCCGATAGCCAGAACATTAGTGGTGGTTTTTGCAGGTATGGTTCTCCATGAATAGTAAGATTGATCCAGTTTCCATGTATATATATTTCTTTGGCAATACTTGCGTATTTCCCCGAATCGCGGGTAACATCAATAAAAAGCCCCCGTGTCAATACGATCAGACTTAAAAAGAGGATTATAACAAGAATGGTTCGGATTTTTGTTGATTGAAACATTGTTCTTATGTGTAATTGTGTTTAAATAATTTCAAATTTTATTTCTGTTTGAAAACAAAATTAGGACAAAGGATTTTAAAGCTTTTTAAAAATGAATTAATTCATCATTAATTATATGGATAGGTTCAATTTGACTTATATTTGTCGGTAAAATAAGTGTAAAATGAAACTTTGGGATAAAGGGATTTCTGTAAATAAAATGATTGAAGATTTTACCGTTGGTAAAGACCGGGAACTGGATGTATACCTCGCGGGATATGATGTGTTGGGATCGATGGCCCATGCAACGATGCTCGAATCAATCGGTTTGCTCGCTGCTGATGAAAAGTCGAATTTGCTTGCCGAACTGAAAGGTATCTATAAAGATGTTACTGAAGGCCGGTTTGTAATCGAAGACGGCATTGAAGATGTTCATTCTCAGGTTGAACTTTTACTTATCCGGAAACTAGGTGATACCGGCAAAAAAATACACAGTGGACGTTCGCGGAATGATCAGGTTCTGCTGGATCTAAAATTATTTGCCAGGACCGAAATTCAAAAAATCGTTGAATCGGTAAATGAATTGTTTTCATTGTTACTTAGCCAGGCTGAAAAATACAAGGAATACCTGATGCCTGGTTATACCCATTTGCAGGTTGCCATGCCTTCCTCGTTTGGTTTGTGGTTCGGGGCTTATGCCGAAAGTTTGATTGACGATTTAGAGATATTACAGGCAGCCTATAAAATAACAAACCAAAATCCACTGGGTTCTGCTGCCGGTTATGGATCATCATTTCCATTGAACCGCAGTATGACGACAGAATTGCTTGGTTTCGATACCATGAATTACAATGTGGTATATGCCCAGATGGGACGTGGAAAAATGGAAAAAACGGTTGCAATGGCCCTCGCTTCCATTGCCGGAACTGTGTCGAAACTGGCGTTCGATATATGTCTGTTTATGAGCCAGAACTTTGGATTCGTGAGCCTTCCTGATGAGCTTACTACCGGATCAAGCATTATGCCGCATAAAAAGAACCCCGATGTTTTTGAACTGGTACGTTCTCATTGCAACAGAATACAAGCGGTTCCGTCTCAGATAACACTGATGATTAATAACCTTCCTAGTGGCTATTTTCGTGATCTTCAGATCATCAAGGAGATATTCATCCCACTGTTTAAAGAAATGAACGATTGTCTGAAGATCACGACATTTGCCATTTCAAATATTAAAATAAAAAAGGGTATTCTCGATGATGACCGTTACCGCTATGTTTTTAGCGTTGAAGATGTAAACAGGCTGGTGCAGAAAGGGGTACCTTTCCGGGATGCTTATAAGCAAGTCGGAATGCAAATAGAAGCAGGGGAGTATATGCCATCAGGCGAATTAAATCATACGCACGAGGGCAGCTTAGGTAATCTTTGTTTATCCGAAATTAAAGTCAAAATGGACAAAGTAATGACGGGTTTTCAATTTTCAAAAGTTAATAAGGCCATAGACAAACTACTGGGACAGAAGCTTGTCTGTTAAGTAAATGTTATTATTTTTTTTCTGAGGAAATCACCTGAAATAGAGAGCCCTAATCCTTAATTGCCTTTATGCCAAGCTTGTTCTGTAAATAGAATAAAATAATTAAGTGTAATTTAGAAGATGATTGATTTTTACGAATAATTGGTCATTGTAAGAATATTCGTTATTTTCGCTTTCACTTTGTAACTATTTTATGAATTTTGCTTACAATTTTTCATTTTCAGTGTGAAAGACAGGGCAAAGTGAGTAAAATTCTGTAATAATAGCAGGCTGAAGGAAGAGAATAACTTAAATAAAACAGAGAAAATGCAGATTAGATTTCCAAAAGCTCAGGGGTTATACGATCCCGCAAACGAACATGATAATTGTGGGATAGGCTTTGTTGCCCATATAAAAGGGCAAAAATCTCACGACATCATTGGACGTGGTTTAGAAGTTTTGAGGAACATGGATCACCGGGGTGCTACCAGTGCTGATAATAAAACAGGTGATGGCGCGGGTATCCTGGTGCAGATTCCCGATGAGTATATCAGGGAAGTGCTGAAGGTGAACATTCCCCAGGAAGGAAAGTATGGAACCGGGTTGATTTTTCTTCCCAAGGTGGAAAAAGATGCGAAGAAATGTTTGGAGATACTGACTAAATATATCGAACAGGAAGGGCTTAAACTGATTGAATACAGAGATGTTGCAATAGACAGCTCAGCCCCTGGCGATATTGCAAAAACCACAGAACCCGCGATAAAACAAGTGTTTATCAAAGGGGATATGGAGCAGGGAAGACTGGAGAAGATTCTGTACCTGGTACGAAAACAAACCGAGAATGAAATAAGGGAATCAAAAATGAAGACAAAAGATGCATTTTATGTGCCGAGTTTGTCTTCAAAAGTAATCATTTTCAAGGGGATGTTGACACCCGACCAGATACGGGAATATTATAAGGATTTGCAGCATCCGAAATTTAAGAGTGCTATAGCATTGGTACATTCGCGCTTTAGTACCAACACCTTTCCAACATGGGATTTGGCGCATCCTTTCCGTATGATTGCCCATAACGGCGAAATCAATACGGTGAAAGGGAACCGTTTGTGGATGCAGGCCCGTGAAGCATTGCTGAAATCGGAAATTTATGGCGACGATCTGAAAAAATTGTTCCCGGTAGTTGAACCCAATAAGTCGGATTCGGCTTCGTTTGACAACGTGCTCGAATTTTTGCACATGACCGGGCGTACATTACCTCATGCCTTGTGTATGACGATTCCTGAATCGTTCAATTCGAAAAATCCGATTCCGCAAAGTTTGAAAGATTTTTACGAATATCACTCAACCATTATGGAGCCCTGGGACGGACCTGCAGCGATGGTCTTTTCGATGGCCGTTATATTGGCGGAACACTCGACCGCAATGGGTTGCGTCCTTCCCGGTACATCATTACCAATAACGATATGATCGTGATGGGATCTGAGGTAGGGGTTCAAACATTTCCGGCAGAAGAGATTAAAGAAAAAGGGCGTCTTCGTCCGGGAAAAATATTACTGGTCGACACCAAACTGGGAATTATTATTCCTGACTATGAAGTGAAAGCCCAGTTAAGTCAGCGTAATCCTTACGGCAACTGGTTGAAGGAGAACCGCCTGATGATGGATGATATTGAAGTACATCAAAGGGTGCCTTCGTCAATGGGCGATAAGTTTAAAACATATGCCGACGTGTTTGGTTATTCGAAAGAAGATATGGAAGTGCTTATTAAGCCGATGTGTGACAAGGCTGCTGAGCCAACCAGTTCAATGGGGAATGACATTCCTCTTGCTATCTTTTCTGAAAAACCACAACGTTTTTTCAATTATTTCCGTCAGGTGTTTGCACAGGTAACCAACCCTGCTATCGACCCGATCCGCGAAGGACTGGTAATGTCGCTGACCAATTATGTCGGTTCCCTTCATTCGAATATTCTGGAGGAAACGCCGGAGCACTGTAAGCTAATCAAGTTTGATAGTCCGATTATTACAAATACTGACCTGGGGAAGATAAAAGATCTGAAACACGAACAGTTTTCACATAAAACGATTCCAATAGTCTTCCCGGTTAAAGAAGGTCTTGCCGGGTTCATGTCAGCTTTCAACAGTATGCTCGAAGCCGCCGAAAAAGCAGTTGATGAACAAAAGAATTTCATTATTCTTTCCGACCGGAAAATATCGGAAGAGATGGCTCCAATTCCGTCACTACTGGCTGTTGCTGCCGTCCATCACCATCTGATCCAGGCCAAGAAAAGAATGCAGATCGGTATTCTGGTTGAAACGGCAGAAGCCCGTGAGGTGACTCATTTTGGCTTGCTGCTGGGATATGGGGCAAGCGTGGTTAACCCGTACCTGGCTTTTGCTGCCATCGATTACCTTGTGAAAACAGGGCAGATCCAAATGGAATATAAGGAAGCACGTAAAAATTATATCAAAGCTATTGATAAAGGCTTGCTGAAAATCTTCTCGAAAATGGGGATTTCAACCCTGCGGAGTTACCAGGGGGCACAAATCTTTGAAGCAATCGGATTGAATGAAGAACTGACCGGTAAGTATTTCAGGGGAACAGCTTCTAAATTCGGAGGAATTGGCTTCGAAGGGATTTGTAAAGAGGCAACCATGTTCCATGAAAAAGTGTATGGAAAGAAAAACCGTATGAATGGCGGTTATAGTGGGTTCGAGAGTTTCGGGAATTATCATTACCGGAAGTACGGCGAGCATCATGCCTGGAACCCTGAAACGATCGGATTACTGCAATGGGCTACACGTACCAACGATTATTCAAAGTTTAAAGAATACAGCAACCTGGTTGATGAACAAAATGCAAAACCTGCATTTATTCGCGGCTGCCTGAAATACAAAAAGAACCCGATTGATATTTCACAGGTTGAGCCGGTTGAGGCAATCATGAAACGTTTTGTGACCGGTGCCATGTCGTATGGATCAATCAGTAAAGAAGCGCACGAAGCATTGGCCGTTGCTATGAATACCATCGGAGGACGAAGCAATACCGGTGAAGGAGGGGAGGACCCTGCCCGTTTCGGGACCAATAAAAGAAGTGCAATTAAACAAGTAGCTTCCGGTCGTTTTGGTGTCACCAATAATTACCTGACCAATGCCGATGAGCTTCAGATTAAAATAGCACAGGGAGCAAAACCAGGTGAAGGAGGTCAGTTGCCAGGGTTCAAGGTAAATAAAATTATTGCAAAAACGAGAAACTCGACACCTGGCATTACATTGATCTCGCCTCCTCCGCATCACGATATATATTCGATTGAGGATTTGGCCCAATTGATTTACGACCTGAAAGTGACCAACCCGAAAGCTAAAGTTTCGGTAAAACTGGTTTCTGAAAATGGGGTTGGAACAGTTGCTGCCGGTGTTGCTAAAGCATTTTCCGATCTTATCATTATTGCCGGAGCTGAAGGAGGAACAGGTGCGTCACCTGCCAGTTCGATTAAACATGCCGGATTGCCGGTTGAACTCGGTATAGCAGAAACGCAGCAGACACTGGTGATGAACAACCTTCGCGGACGGGTAAAATTACAGGTCGACGGACAACTGAAAAACGGTACCGATATAATTAAACTTGGTCTGCTGGGGGGAGAAGAATTTGGTTTTTCAACCGCGGCCTTGATTTCTCTGGGGTGTATCATGATGCGTAAATGCCATCTGAATACCTGCCCTGCCGGTATCGCGACCCAGGATGAAACGTTGCGTAAACGTTTTATTGGCCGTTCCGAATATGTAATTAATTTTTTCCGTTTTGTTGCCCGGGAAGTCCGTGAACACCTGGCTCAGCTTGGTTTTACCAAATTCGATGATATCATTGGGCGTATGGACTTGTTGGAAGCCAATCCTGATGTTGGCAACTGGAAAATGAAAAACGTTGATTTTTCGAAAATATTATACATGCCTGAAGAGGCCTGGAAACATGACATTCACAATACATACCCGAACATCAAGTATGTGGATGACCATATGGATCATACTCTTATCAGGGAAGCCAACAAGGCTGTTAAGTCAAAAGAAAAAGTATGGTTATCGCATACTATTACCAATATTGACCGTACCGTGGGGGCTATGTTGTCTGGTGAAATTTCGAAGCGTTACGGAGAAGAGGCTTTGCCTGAAGATACCATCAATGCAACTTTCTACGGAACGGCCGGCCAAAGTTTCGGGGCTTTTTTGGTGAAGGGGGTAACGTTCCGTCTTGAAGGTGATTGTAACGACTACATTGGAAAGGGGCTTTCCGGTGGTAAAATAGTCGTTGTCCCGCCACTTGGTTCAACATTCAAACCCGAAGAAAATATCATCATCGGTAATACTTCATTCTATGGTGCAACCGGTGGTGAAGCCTACATTCGCGGAGTGGCAGGTGAACGTTTCTGTGTAAGGAATTCAGGGGCAAAAGCTGTTATTGAAGGAACCGGGGATCATTGTTGCGAATACATGACCGGGGGCCAGGTAGTAGTGCTCGGAAAAACCGGACGTAACTTTGCTGCCGGGATGAGTGGAGGTATCGCGTACGTACTTGATGAAGAAGGGAATTTCGACTACTATTGTAACAAAGGTCTGGTAGAACTGGAACCGGTGGAAGACAAAGCCGATATTGTTGAATTACAGGGAATGATCAGTAAACATTTGCTACATACACAAAGTACATTGGCCGCTAAGATTCTGACCAATTGGGATGAATACCTGCCTAAATTTGTGAAGGTGATCCCATTGGAATACAAAAAGGTGTTGGAAGAAATAAAACTGAAAGAGTTGGAACGAAAACTCGAACAGACAGAAGATACTCCAAGTCACCAGTATTAAAAGTAATTTGTAGCAAATATTAAAAAAGAATTATCATGGGAAATCCAAAAGCTTTTATGACGATTGGCCGCAAAACTGCCGGCTACCGTCCGGTAAAAGAAAGAATATATGATTACGGAGAAGTTGAACAGACATTGGATGACAAAGACCGCATTGATCAGGCTTCCAGGTGTATGGATTGCGGGGTGCCGTTTTGTCACTGGGGATGCCCGGTAGGAAGTAAAATACCGGAATGGCAGCACCTTGTTTTCCAGGGACGCTGGGGCGAAGCATACGAGGTACTCCATTCGACCAACAGTTTTCCTGAATTTACAGGTCGTGTTTGTCCTGCACCTTGCGAAAAATCATGTGTGCTGGAAATTCATAAGGAAGGTGTTACTATCCGTGAAAACGAATGTTCAACTGTTGAACATGCTTTCGATCTGGGACATATAAAACCACGCATTCCCCAGGAACGCACCGGGAAAAAGATCGCAGTAATTGGATCGGGGCCAGCCGGATTGTCGGCTGCCGATTTGCTGAACCAGACCGGCCATAGTGTAACTGTTTTTGAAAAAAACAGCGCTGTCGGAGGATTATTACGATTTGGTATCCCCGATTTTAAATTGAATAAATCGTTCATCGACCGTCGTATTAACATTTTTAACGATGAAGGAATTGTTTTCAAAAACAATGTTACTGTTGGTGTGGATATAACCAAAGATGAGTTGCTGAAAGAATTTGATGTCGTATTGTTGGCCAATGGTGCTGAACAAGCCCGCGACTTACCGGTAGAAGGCCGTGAACTGAAAGGAGTTTATTTTGCCCTGGAGTTTCTGATCCAGCAAAACAGAGTGATTGCAGGCGAACACATTTCTGATGCAGACCGGATATTAGCTGAAGGTAAAAATGTACTTGTGATTGGCGGTGGCGATACCGGTTCCGACTGCGTGGGAACGTCTATCCGGCAAAAAGCCAAAAATGTACTTCAGATTGAAATTATGCCGAACCCGCCGGCCGAACGCGGTGAAAATAATCCATGGCCATACTGGCCCAACGTGTTGCGTACCTCAAGTTCACATCTTGAAGGGTGTGAGCGTCGCTGGAGCTTGTCTACAAAGCGGCTGATTGGTGAAAACGGGGCTGTAAAACAAGCCGAGATTGTCACTGTTGAATGGAGCAAGGATGAGAATGGACGTTGGGTAATGTCTGAAGTAGAAGGTTCAAATGAAATTATTGATGTTGAATTAGTGCTATTAGCGATGGGATTTACCCATCCTGTCCACAATGGTTTACTCGATGCCCTTGGGCTGGAATACGATGCCCGTGGCAACGTTAAGGTAAATGCCCAAAAGCAAACTTCAAATGAGAAGATTTTTGCTGCTGGTGATGTTGAAAGCGGCGCCAGTTTGGTTGTTCGTGCTATCCAGGCAGGTAAAGTAGCAGCCCGTAATATCGACGAATTTTTATTTCAGGAATAAAAATCATGGTATAATTCCAATTTGGTTGAAAGAGGCTGTCCAAAAAGGTTTTTGTATTCGGGTCGGTATCTGAGAAAAATTTCAAATACGGAACTCTTAACTAATATAACCGTACTTTTCAGACAGCCTCTTTTTTATTGCTACCCGTTTATTTTTTAAGTTTCGATTTGAATATAAATGAAGACGTTCCGTTTATGTCCGTAATTAAAATGTAAATAAATAATTAAAAATGTGGCAAAATTAGTCCAAAAAATTATAAATTGCAGCGACATGATATATGTCATGTAAACATACACTCAATAATTAATAAAGAACTAATTATGTCAACATTTGTAAAAAACAATGATGCATTGGGCTCCGTTAATCGTGGCGTTCCTTGCGAATCAGGTCTATGTACCTTGTGTGATTCTGCATGTATGGGGAAATGCGAAACCTGGTTGTCTTGCCTTGAGGGAAGAAAGATGCTTTATCCCAGAAAATTTGGGGACAGTACTTCTGGTGCATCCAATGTTTCTGTTTCCGGTTTTGGTTATCATTCCCTGCGTATCCAGGGGTATGCTTACGGTTCGCAAGGTATTCCAGGGGATTTATCTGATGATCCGGATGATTGCATTTTTACCAATGTATCAGTTGAAACAGAGTTCGGTAATGAAATTAAAACCAAATGCCGTGTTCCTGTTATGACCGGAGCATTGGGGTCAACTTTTATTGCTGCCCGTTATTGGCCATCATTTGCTGTCGGGGCTGCAATTTGCGGGATGCCGGTAGTCGTAGGTGAAAATGTAGTGGGCATCGATAGGGAGTCGGAGCTTAAAAACGGACGGATTATCAAAGCGCCGGAACTCGAACGGAGAATCGAATACTTTAAAAGATACTATGATGGCTATGGTGCAATTATCATTCAAATGAATGTTGAAGATACACGTAATGGTGTTGCTGAATACCTGATCGATAAGTATGGAAATAATGTTATTATAGAATTGAAATGGGGACAGGGAGCCAAAGATATTGGCGGAGAAATACAGGTTAAAGATTTGGATTATGCCCAATTTCTTAAAAACCGGGGATACATTGTTGATCCGGATCCATTTGACCCGGTAGTTATAAAAACCTATGAAACCAGAAATATCACATCATTTGCAAGGCATAGCAGATTAGGGGCAACGAACAAGCATTCTATAGAAGCGGTAAGGGAAGACTTTATGACATCAATCGCTTACCTTCGTAAATTAGGATTTAAACGAATTACCCTAAAAACAGGGGCTTACGGCATGGAAAACCTGGCTATGGCTATTCGTTTTTCTGCTGATGCCAAACTAGACCTGCTTACTATTGACGGCGCCGGAGGTGGAACAGGAATGAGTCCATGGAATATGATGCAACATTGGGGAATACCTTCACTTGCCTTACATTCAAAAGCTTATGAATACTGTAAGGTTCTTGCAGACAAAGGGATAAAAGTTCCTGATATATCATTTGCCGGAGGTTTTGCCCGGGAAGATCATTTATTTAAATCTCTCGCCCTGGGAGCTCCGTTTACAAAACTGACATGCCTGGGCCGTGCACCAATGATTGCAGGGTTCCTTGGCAGTAATATTGAAGGTGCCCTGTTTCCGGATAGAAAGGCTGAAGTAAACGGGCATTGGGAAAAATTGCCTGCCAGTGTCCTGGAATACGGGAAATACCCGGAAGAAATTTTTGCCATGTGGGAAGTTGTAAAAAGTAAAGTTGGAGCCGATGAAATGAAAAATATACCATTCGGGGCAATAGCCATGTGTGGCTATACAGACAAACTGGTGGGGGGTCTCCAGCAATTTATGGCAGGAGCCCGAAAATTCAGTTTGAACCAAATCACGAGAGACGATTTGGTTTCATCAGACAGGGAAACCTCAGAAATCACAGGGGTTCCTTTTATGACTGATGCACTGAATGAAGAAGCCTTAGCTATATTGAATCAATAAAGATTTTTATCTTTAGTAATAGAAAAAGCCACACCACAGGGTGTGGCTTTATACACTTAACCCGAATTATTCATTGGGAGATTATGTAAAAAGGATGCAAGTTGTTATATTTAAAGAAGTTAAACAATAATACAACAAAACAAAATGCACCCAAAAATGAGTAGTCCTGTATCTTTTTTAATTTTGGAATCGCTGTACTCTTTCGTTCCATTTTGGGGTAACGAATCAAAACTCTCGTTAAAATATAAAGAGGTTGTACCGATAAAAAAACAACTTAAAACACGAAGGCACAAAGGCACAAAGTATTGTTTTATAAATATTTATTTTTTGTGTCTTCGAGGCTTCGTGTTTAATAATTGTCTTTTTGTACAGCCTCTTAAAAAAATTCAAAAATTTGACTTACTCCTGAATCTGCCTGTTTAGTCAGTCCTTTAGAAATTAAACCACATAAGTAGTTGAAGCAGTATCACCTCCATGGCCGGTCCAGTTAGTGTGGAAGAATTCGCGGCGGGGTTTGTCAACACGTTCATAGGTATGAGCGCCAAAGTAGTCGCGCTGAGCCTGAAGCAGGTTGGCAGGCAGGCGTTCGCTGCGGAACCCGTCGAAATAACAAAGTGCTGAAGTAAGTGCCGGAACAGGAATTCCGTTGGTCAGTGCAGTGGCACAAACACGGCGCCATCCGGCCTGTGCAGCTTCTACTTTTTCTTTAAAATACGGATCAAGCAGCAGGTTGGCAAGGTCTGGATTTTTGTCGAATGCTTTTTTGATGTCCCCCAGGAAAACCGAACGAATGATACAACCACCGCGCCACATCAGGGCAATACCGCCGTAATTGAGGTTCCATCCGTATTCTTTGGCTGCTTCCATCATCAGGTTGTAGCCTTGTGCATAGGAAATAATTTTTGCACCGAACAACGCATCTTTCAGATCGGCAATCATCTGTGTTTTATCAATGTCTTTGCATACTACCGGCCCGTTGATCTCTTTTGAAGCGGCTACACGCAGGTCTTTTTGAGCCGACAAACAGCGTGCAAATACTGATTCACCAATCAGGGTTAACGGGATACCGAGGTCAAGGGCAGCGACGCCGGTCCATTTGCCGGTGCCTTTTTGTCCGGCAGTGTCCAGGATTTTTTCAACCAGAGGTTCCCCGTCTTCATCTTTGTAAGCCAAAATGTCGCGGGTAATTTCAATCAGGTACGAGTCAAGGTCGCCTTTGTTCCATTCTTTAAATACTTCGTGCATTTCGTCAGCGCTCATTCCCAGCATTTCTTTCATCAATTGGTATGCTTCGCAAATGATCTGCATATCGCCGTATTCAATCCCGTTGTGTACCATTTTTACAAAGTGTCCGGCTCCGCCTTCGCCAACCCAGTCACAACAGGGCGAGCCATCTTCCACTTTAGCTGCCACTGCCTGGAAAATATCTTTTACTGCAGGCCATGCAGCAGGCGATCCGCCCGGCATCATCGACGGGCCTTTTAATGCGCCTTCTTCACCACCCGAGACACCGGTTCCGATGTAAAGCAAACCTTTACTTTCAACATATTGGGTACGACGAATGGTGTCGGGGAAATGCGAGTTACCGCCATCAATAATAATATCTCCCGGTTCGAGATAAGGAATAATTTTTTCGATGAAATCATCTACAGGCTGGCCAGCTTTTACCAACATCATTACTTTGCGCGGACGTTCGAGCGAAGCGCATAATTCTTCGATGGAATGTGTTCCAATGAAATTTTTACCGGCTCCGCGGCCATTAATGAATTTGTCAACTTTTTCGACCGTCCGGTTGTAGACGGCCACGGTAAAGCCTTTGCTTTCCATGTTTAACACCAGGTTTTCGCCCATCACGGCCAACCCGATCAATCCAATGTCTGCTAATTTTTTCATGTTTTATTGTGTTAATTTTCTAATTTAAATCCCAGTAATTTCAATTTATCCAGTGTTCCCTGATTTACATTTTTATGCTGAATGGTAAACGAAGGAAATTCCCGGCGCACCGGATAATCGCCACGTAATTTTTCAAATAAGCCTGTATTTTCCCGAAGTGCCTTATCATCAATACAGATATCATAGGTTGCCAACACTGCCTGCCCGATAATTTTTTCTTCGGATAAACCGTCTCCGTTAATTGTAATGATTGGGTTTGCCGGCAGGTCAATTCCTGAAGGTTGCCAGTTATCAAGTCCCAAATTGAAGAACCGGCTTATGGCATGCACACTCATTGTGGTACCATTGGCCTTGCCATCCTTCGAGTAACCCGCAATATGCGGCGTTGCCAGGTCAACCAGTTTGAGCAGATGAAGGTCAATGTTCGGTTCATTTTCCCAGCAGTCGACCACCATCCCGGAAACCATTCCCCGTTCAATGGCTGTTTCAGCAGCCAACGAGTCCATCACTTCACCACGGCACGAGTTAATCACGACAGGACACCGTTCCAACGAATTAAAAAACAGGGGATCAGCTAAATGGAAGGTAGCATCTTCGCCGGTCATATTCAGGGGAACATGAAGGGTAATAATATCAGCTTCCGACATAATTTTTTGAAGGCTGACAAATTTTTCCGGTCCTTCAGTGCGTTCACGGGGAGGGTCGTTCAGAAGAACCTTCATACCCAAAAGTTCGCAAACACGGGCAACTTTCGATCCCACCTGGCCAACACCGACTATACCGATTGTTTTATCTTTTAACAGAAATCCTTTTTTTTCAGCCATCACAAATAAAGCCGAAGCAATATACTGTTCCACCGATTTTGAGTTGCACCCCGGTGCATTTGTCCACCTGATGCCGGCCTGACTGCAGTATTCCTCATCAATATGGTCGTACCCGATGGTTGCTGTGGCAATAAATTTCACCGATGAACCTTTCAGTAAAGATTCGTTACAAACAGTACGGGTGCGGGTCACAATGGCGTCGGCATCTTTCACCACCTCCGGCGTTGTTTTTGCCCCCGGAATGTAAATCACATCGGCAACACTCTCAAAAGCTCCCCGGATATACGGTATTTTATCGTCAACTATAATCTTCATAGCATGTTCTTATAATACTCCTTCACTATTTCTTCCATCACCCAACTGGTACGTGCTCCGGAAATGCCGGTACTGGGTGATTTTCCAATGCCCCGGAGTTCTTCAACCACTTGTTTGATCAGCCCGCCACCCACATGTTCCGGTCTCGGAAAATCGAATCCAATGGTACCATCCTTCCGCTTCAACATAAGTTTAAACGGACCGAAACATGCAAAATGCAAGGTGCCTTCTGTTCCGGGTATTTCGATGATGTCCCTTTCGGCTGACTTGTCGGTGACAAAGCACCAGCTTCCTGTTCCTGTAACACCATTGCCAAAACAGAAGCCGGCTGTTACTGTATCTTCAGCAGGGTATAACCCGACTGAATTCCGGGCGGTACCGTAAACTTTTTTGACTGGTCCGAAGAGAAAATCAAGGAAATCTAACTGATGCGAGGCCAGATCATAAAAATGGCCGGCCCCGGCTATCTCAGGGATTACCCGCCACGGAAGCTGACCGGGGGGCAGTCCTTTTTCTGTTGCTTCCCTGTAAAATTGAATATTCACAGTCAGGGGCTTCCCTATCATTCCCTGTTCAACCAATTCCTTTACCTTCAGGAAAAGGGGCAGGGAACGCCGGTAATAAGACACAAACAAAGGCATTCCTGTTTCTTCCGAAACACTGATCATCTCCTGACATTCTGCATAATTGCGGGCCATTGGTTTTTCCACGTAAACCGGTTTGCCGGCTTTCATTGCCTCAATGGCATATCGGGCATGTGTATCGGGAGGGGTGGCAATATAAACAGCATTTACCTCCTGATCGTTGATGAGCTCTGTGGCGTCATCGTACCAACAGGGTACGTTGTGACGGGCAGCATAATCTGCAGCCTTTGCTGCATTGCGGCGCATCACAGCGACCAGTGACGAATGTTTGATTTTCGAAAAAGCAGGGCCGCTTTTTACCTCGGTAACATCACCACAGCCAATAATTCCCCATCTGACTTCGTTTAAGCTCATAATAAATTGACCTAATATTCAAATCTGTCTTTAAACGCCCATAAGCCCAGAGCCGGATTTGAAATATAAAATACTTCTTCACCATCAATGGTATTGTAGCCTTCTTTCAGTTTCTTCGGATCGTATTTAGCAGTTATCTCGTCGATGTCGGCATATTTGAAACCAACACTTTTTACTTCTGCCTGAGTGAGGTTCTCAGTGCCTTTTCCCGGGCAATAGGTAATGCTGAAACGGCCTTCCGACGAACCATGTATCAGATGTGCCGCAGCACTCAGGTTGTTACGCAACTCTTCGTTTTCCTCGCAGGCTTTCAGGGTTGCCGGAGTCCCGAAATAACCATATTTACGGATCAACCGGTCTATTTCCTTGTCTTCGCCAAATTCTTTCAGAGCCGGGGCCAGAACAATCAGTTCGCCACCATCGTCAATTGCCATACGGGTACGGTACACCGATTTATTACCCAGCCAGGTACTTTTAAACTCGGTCGGATCGAGCCAGACAACCACCTTCTTTAATGGCTTGTAGAGCATCTCAAAGTTCACCTGGAGCGACAGTTTGGCCGCTTTGTCAAACACTTCCACATCATCGCCGATAAACAGTCCACGGGTTTTCAGTTTACCATCGTTCTTATCGAGCGATACAACTGTCTGTACATACACAATCGGCAGGTGGTTTGTAAAATTGTCCGAAGCATAGTTAAACACCTTGCGTACAGGTGTGTCAGCATGTCCCATCATGCGTTCCATCCCGTAGGCTGCGCCAATAAAATGGCTTTTATTGATGCCTTCAACTCCACCTGTTCCCACGAACACATTTTTATTGTAATTAGCCATTCCGACTACTTCATGCGGGACTACCTGCCCGATAGAAAGGATCAGGTCAAAGTTACCTTCAATCAGTAACTTGTTCACCTGTGCAGGCCAGGGAAACTCAACGGCACCTTCCGACACTTCTTTAACAAACGAAGCAGAAACCTCGCCAACTGTCACCACATCGTTACGCCAGTCGTGTTCACGGATCAACGAGGCAGGCAAGCTGCCAAACATATGAGAGATCTGAGGAGCGGTCATGGGAGAATGGGTTCCCAAAGCCGGAAGAACGTCGGTTAAAGCCTCTCCGTAAAATTGCCAGGCCATTTCGGTTAACTCCCCAGCCCTACTGGGCAGACGGGTATAATCAGGAGGAATAGCCAGTACCTTTTTACGTGCCCCTAATTTTGTAAGTGCCTCGTATAAACCACCCTTCAATTCTTCAGCGCTCAGGTCGTGTTCTTTAGAACCTATCTCGTAATAAATCATTGGACTTACAATTTTTTATTTACAATTCAAATCATCAGAATTCATTTCTTCAAATTGTAAATAGTAAATTATTACCTTTTTACTCTTGCGTTTCCTTTCCAGATGCTCCAAACCATATCTTCGTCGGCAGGTTGGGCATAGTCGGTAAGGAAGGTAGTGGCCAAAGCTCCTGTTGCCCAGCCAAACTGCGGCCATTTTTCAGGTTCCCACCCTTTCAGTATTCCGTAAAGTAATCCGCCGACAAAACCGTCGCCACCGCCAATACGGTCGAGAACGTTGATTTTGCGGGGTTCAATTACCTGCCAGTTGTTACCTTCGAGCATAATAGCGCCCCACAGGTGTTCATTGGCGCTGACTACCTGGCGTAGGGTCGTTGCAAAAACCGATGCATTCGGAAATGCTTCTTTTACCCGGGCAATCATCCCTTTGAACCCGTCGATTTCTGCCCCGATACCTTTACCGCCTGCTTCCGGGCCTTCAATACCCAGGCAAAGCTGAAAATCTTCTTCGTTGCCAATCAGAATATCAGCAACTGACGCAATCTCTGTAAAGTTGGCATGCAGTTCTGCTTCGCGGCCTTTCCAAAATGATGCCCGGTAATTCAGATCGAATGAAATACGGGTACCATATTTTTTTGCTGCCCGTGCAATTTCCAGACAGAAGGTACTTGTTTCGGGCGAAAGGGCACCGATTAATCCTGAAAGATGAACAATCTGTACACCTTCCTGACCAAAAATCCGGTCGAGGTCGAAATCTTTTACATTCAGTGTACGGCCAACTTCGCCTGCACGGTCATTCTGAACCCGGGGCCCACGTGAGCCAAAACCACTGTCAGCAATATTAAACTGGTGGCGGTATCCCCAGGGGCCTCCCTGAGGGACTTCCGGTCCTTCGTAGTCCATATGACGACCTCTCAGGTTACTTTTGATGAACTGTGCAATCGGGCTGCCTTTCACAAAAGAGGTAAGAACTTTAACCGGAAGCCCAAGAAACGATGCAATACTTGCCACATTGGTCTCGGCGCTGGTAGCCTGCATCTCGTAAAGGTTGCTGCTGTGTACCGGTTGTCCGTTCACTGGGGTGATACGAACTCCCATACTGGTTGGAACTACCAGGGAATATTTACAGTTTTGCTTTAATTCTAAACTCATGTTTTAGATTTTAAGATGTTAAATAATAAACTTTAGATTAGTAGATAACAGATTTCAGATAATAGATAACAGACTTTAGAATTTTTAGTCAATTCGGTTACAATCGTAACCCATAATATCATCAATCATCAATCATTAATCGTAATTCTCACACTCCTCCAAAGGCGCTGTAACCACCGTCAACCGGAATGACAATACCTGTTATGAAACTTGAAATATCGGAAAGCAGGAAGAGAGTAGCACCCTGCAAATCTTTGGGTTCACCAAATTTACCCATAGGGGTATTGCTTACAATTTTTTGTCCGCGTGGTGAGAAACCGCCTGTTTTTTCATCCAGCACCAGGAAACGGTTTTGGTTGGTAATGAAGAATCCCGGGGCAATTGCATTTACACGGATGCCCACTTTCGCCAGGTGTACAGCAATCCATTCTGTAAAATTATTGATCGATGCTTTTGCTGCCGAGTACGCCGGAATTTTAGTCAGTGGCTTGTACGAGTTCATGGATGAAATATTTAGTACTACTCCTTTTTGAGCCTTTAGCATATCCGTAGTGAAAACCATTGTGGGCAGCAGGGTTCCTTTAAAATTAAGGGCAAACACTTTATCGAAGCCATCCATTTCCAGCCCATAGAAAGTGTCTTCCAGTTTGTCGATACTGCTGTCGTCCATCTGTTCCACCTTTGTTGTTGCAGTTGGATGGTTGCCACCGGCGCCATTGATCAGGATATCAATAGGCCCCAGCTTTTCATTGATTTCAGCCTTTGCTCTTTTCAGCGATTCTTTGTCCAGTACATTTGCTTCAATACCAATAATTTCGGCATCATATTCTTTCGAAATTCCGGCTGCGACTTTATCAGCCACTTCTTTATTAATGTCGGCAATAGCTACTTTAATTCCTACTGAAGCAAGTCCTTTTACTATTTCTGTGCCCAGCACACCGGCTCCGCCGGTAATGACACAAACTTTTCCTGACAGGTCGTTAAAACTGATTGGTTTCATATTCTCTTAATTTAATTATTTATAGTAATCAAGGTTTTCTTTGGTTACAATATCGATAGATGTAAAATTCTCATTTTTTACCTGCTTTTTCATGATAATATGCTCAAACAAGGCATGTACTGCCTGATAACCTTGTTCTTCAGGACGTTGGCAAATAAGAAAATCAACAATCCCTTTCTTTAGAAAATCAACATTTTCACGGATCAGGTCATGTCCTATCAACCGGATATTCTTCAGGCCTTTTTGTTCCAGGTATCCGGCAATCCGGTAAACCTGTGAGTTCGTTACAAAAATTCCCAGGATATTATCGTCAGCTGCAAACAATTCGTCTATCTGGTTGAGAAAATTTCCGTTAGCCGGGTTTTCAATCTCAATGGTGATCAGCTTTTTCTGCTTTTGCGGATCGTTCTGTTCAAAGTATTCATAAAACCCCTTTTCCCGCTGGATCAGGTGGTTCTGATTATCCATCTCTTTTGCAAAATGAAGGACCAAAACCGAAGCCGGTCCCGGCATTGAAAAATCAAGCAACTTTGCCGACAATGCGCCACTTTGATAGGAATTTTGTCCCACGTAACTGAGTTTCTTACACTCTTTCAGGTTCGAATCGATAAAAACAAAAGGAATATTCCGGGCGCCAAGCTCCCGGATGAACGCCTTTGCTTCCCGGGAAAAAAAAGGGGCCAGCACGACTCCGTCAAAATTGTCTGCTAATATTTTCGATGCTTCACAGGCAAAAGACGACGGTTCGGCCTGGCTAAAACGGAAAACAGAAATTTTAATCCCGTATTCCTGAATCTCGTTAAATGCTCTGTGTACCCCCCTCATTGGTTTACTCCAATAGGATTCTTCGGATTGTGGTTCCGGAAATAATATGGCAAATGATACCATTCTTTTTGAAGCCAGTGCACTTGCCATAATATTCGGATGATAATCCATTTCTTCCACTATTTTCAGTATCCTTTTCCTGGTGTCCGGGTTCACTTCCCCCCGGTTGTGGATAACCCTGTCAACCGTGCCGATCGACACATTTGCCTGGTCGGCAATGTCTTTTATCCGTATACGCTTTTTTGGTTCGATAACAAAAAAAATTAAATTCAACTTTATTCAAAAAAAACAGTCCCAAAATTAGTCATTTTTCATCGTGTTCGTACACGGAAAGATTATATTATAGAACATTAAAAGGATATTTCCAATAAAAAATGTTACTCCCCGGGATTTGAGAAAGTATCTAATTAAATACCAGTGATAACAGGCCAATCATTGCAAACGAAGCAACACTCAGGACAACCGTTGATACCGAGTAATAACGCAGCGTTTCGGAAGCAGTCATTCCTGAAAATTTACTGATTACCCAGAAGAAACTGTCGTTGGCATGCGACAACATCATGGAACCGGCCCCCATGGCTAGAATAGCCAGTGTTTTGCCCCATTCTGTATCCAGCCCAAGGCTGCTGAGCAAAGGGGCAGAAATCGATGCCGCAGTGATCACAGCAATGGTCGAAGAGCCTTGCGAAGTTTTCAGCAAAACAGCGATAATATATGGAATAAAAATACCCAGCCCCAGCGCGGCCACATGTTCACCAAGCTGGTTCATAATGCCCGATTCTTTAATAATAGCACCAAATGTTCCACCGGCTGCTGTAACAATCAGGATGGGGCCCGCCTTTTCGATAGCCAGTTCCAAAAGTTTATTCCATTGCTTTACAGAAAACTTATATAATAACGGGAACCCGGCAAAACAACCAAGCAAAAGAGCAATCACCGGATCGCCTGCAAAACCGATTATCTTTTTCAGGATAGAAGTATCAGGAAAGGTAGCCACCATAAAAAGAACCGACTTCAGGGTGATCAGCGAAAGCGGTACCAGAATAGGCAGAAATGAAAGCAACGCAGCAGGCGATACGCTTTCAGTCCGCACTTCAGGTTCCTCTGTTATTGTATTTTCAGAAATTCTACGGGAACGAATACGGATAAAAATATAAGCTGCCAGAATTCCGGGAATGGCAGTAATTATACCCAGTAAAATAACATTTCCGACAGGAGCCCCGACAATACCGGTAGCCGCGGTAGCTCCCGGGTGAGGAGGCACCAGACAGTGAATCCCGTATAATGAAACGGCAAGTACCGGGGCCATCACGGTAATTGCAGTCTTCGAACGGCGGGCCAGCGAACGACAGATACCACTTAGCACGATAAATCCCGAATCACAAAAAATGGGGACTCCTGTCATAAACCCGGTAATTGCCATGGCTGCAGGAGCCTTCTTTTCACCGGTACGCTTCAGGAAAAACCGGACAATGCTTAATGTCGCACCGCTTTGGTCAAGAATAACCCCGATGATCGTTCCTAATATAATAATCAGCCCGATGGATTCGAGCGTACCCCCAAAACCCTTTTTCAGCACAGGAACGATGGACCCGGCAGGAAGGGTAAAAACGGCCATTGCCAAACTAACCAGTACCAGCGAAAGGAATGTATTAAATTTAAAAACAGAGGTAAGCAGGATGATTGCCAGAATACCAACTGACAGAACAATTACTCCGGAAATTAAGTCCATTCTTATATTCTATTATGGGTTAACGATAAATGAAAACAAACATACACATAAATGCCATCTCAAAACATGTTAACCTGAATTAATTTGTTGATCCATAATTATTACATTTGCCGGAAACGAAATTACTTTTGGCTAAAACAAACAGATAATAAAATAAAATTAGTTTCCGTGATAGCGGTTTGAATTCGATCTAAAATAGTAAATTGTTAATCGTGATTCATAATATCTGCCATGAAGAATTTTTCAGGAATAATAATAGTATTTGTCTTGATCCTCTTTTCCTGTCAAACCAATAAAGGTATGATTGATAAAACGACTGTAAAAGAGTTTAACCTGGACCGTTACCTGGGAACCTGGTACGAAATTGCCCGTTTCCCCCACTCGTTCGAAAAAGGGTTGGTTGGTGTTACTGCCACTTACTCGATGCGACCGGATGGAAAAATAAAAGTGTTGAACCAGGGACGAAAAGAAAGCCTGAACGGAGAACTTTCTTCGGCTGAAGGCAAAGCTAAAATTCCCGATCCATCGGAACCCGGCCATCTGAAAGTTTCGTTTTTCTGGATATTTTATGCTGAATACAATATACTGGAGTTGGATAAAGATTACCAGTATGCCCTGATCGGCAGTTCAAGTGAAAAGTATCTGTGGATTTTAAGCCGGACTCCGAAGATGGACGAAAATGTTTTCCGGTTTTTGGTTGAAAAGGCAGAACAGCGGGGATACGATATTAGTAAGTTAATCAGGGTTCCCCAATTTGTACAATAGTCGTGTGAAAATTTCACAGAGTCCAATCCTCGTGTCGGGAAGGCTGTGAAAATTTCACAAGGTTCCCGCTGGCTGGCGGGAAAAAAACAGATGGAACATTTATTCCCAAAAGCGGGATGAACAATAATGATGACTAAAATATTATCACTTCTATTAATCCCATTTATAGTATGTGATTGTAGAACAAAACAATTTATGAGCATAAAAGCAGTGCGCAATATTTGAAAAGTAGTAATATGGAAAG
The DNA here is from genome assembly GCA_963662895.1 of Prolixibacteraceae bacterium. Classification (GTDB taxonomy): domain Bacteria; phylum Bacteroidota; class Bacteroidia; order Bacteroidales; family Prolixibacteraceae; genus GWE2-42-39. Next base: position 157,411 of record OY759982.1, read on the forward strand.
TATAACTTTTACAGGATTATTCTTTGATGCAAAAAAGGAAGAAACAAGAAAACGAAGACTGGAAAAATTATTGGCTCTTTTAGAGCAAAATAAAAAACCAATGTAAAAAAGTGGTAATATAATTTCCCGTTTTTATTGCCTAACTTTGAATTATTGAATGATACAAAACATGATGATATGAAATCAGGCTTGATCGCAATTATTTTTTCTGTTCTTTTTATCACAGAAAGTTTGGCACAGGATACAATTCATGTAAAAGGTGTTTCCGTTAAGGAGAATCCAGCAGAACAGAAGCTGGTTTATAAACTGAACATCAAGGAGAATATTGCCCCTGCCATATGGCGCCAGACACAACAGGCCTTTGAGGCAGCCGACAGCCTGAATGCCAACTTGCTCCTGGTTCATATGAATACATACGGCGGTACTGTACTGGATGCCGATTCCATCCGTACTAAAATTCTGAACAGTCCCATTCCTGTTTATGTATTTATTGACAATAACGCGGCCTCGGCAGGTGCATTGATCTCGGTGGCCTGCGACCGGATTTATATGCGCAAAGGGGCTTCGATCGGCGCGGCTACAGTAGTCAACCAAACCGGTGAAAAAATGCCTGACAAATACCAGTCGTACATGCGGTCGATCATGCGTGCAACGGCTGAAGCTCACGGGAAAGACACCATCGTGACCCAACAGGATACCATCCTTCGCTGGAAACGCGATCCGAAGATTGCTGAAGCCATGGTAGACGAGTCAGTGTATATTGAAGGAATTATCGACACCGGGAAAATTCTTACGTTTACCCCGCTTGAAGCGGTAGAACACGGGTTCTGTGAAGGGATTGTGGAAAATGTGGATGAATTGCTGAATGAAGCAGGATATGAAAATTATAAGATCGTGGAATATAAACCATCCGGCCTTGAAAAAGTAATTGGTTTTTTGGTCAACCCTGTTGTTTCCGGAATATTGATCATGGTAATTCTCGGGGGTATTTATTTTGAAATGCAAACGCCGGGTATTGGTTTTCCCCTGGGCATTGCGATCCTGGCAGCCATCACTTATTTTGCACCTTTGTACCTTGAGGGACTTGCCGCCAACTGGGAGATTATCGTGTTCGTTATAGGTTTAATCCTGATAGCGGTCGAGATATTTGTTTTGCCCGGCTTTGGCATTGCCGGGATAACGGGAATTGTCCTGGCCTTTACAGGCCTGGTCTTAAGCCTGATTGGCAATGTTCATTTCAATTTCGACGGAGTGGAACCCGAACAACTAACAGTAGCACTTTCAACGGTTGTTTTTTCTGTGTTTACCGGGTTTATTTTATCTCTCTGGCTCAGTAACCGGCTTTTTACTGCCCGGTCGGGAATACTTAAAAATCTTGCATTGAAGGATGTTCAGAAACGCGAGGAAGGATATGTGAGCATCGACATTAACATGATGGCGCTAAAAGGAAAAGAAGGGGTTGCCCATACCGTTTTGCGCCCTTCAGGAAAAATAAAAGTGGAAGGCAAAATATATGATGCGGTTTCGGAACTGGGCATGATCGAAAAAGGGGAAGCCGTGAAAATAACCAGGGTGGAAACGACACAAGTATATGTCGAACGGATATAAAGCAGTCAGATATATCGAAAATAAATCCCGTACATCCGGGCAAACCGTCACCGGTAATTTTATTATTTTCTTATCCCTGGGAGCATGTGTCTCTCATTCATTCTTCAGTACTATTTTTTATTTATCTTTGCCCATCAATGAAATAATAAAGATGCGTATCAACGGCCCGATAAAACCAAAATTTATCAATGAAAGTTCAGCCGTCAGTCATCCATAAATAAATGTATTAGCCCATGCAGGAAAAAATTTTAATACTCGATTTTGGTTCCCAGTATACACAGTTGATTGGACGAAAAATCAGGGAGTTGAATGTTTATTGCGAAATTCACCCCTTTAACCATTTCCCGGAAATCGATGAAACGGTGAAAGGCGTGGTCATGTCGGGAAGCCCGTTTTCGGTGCGCGACACCAATGCACCCCGTCCCGACTTGTCGAATATTAAAGGGAAGTTGCCTTTGCTGGGCGTTTGTTACGGAGCACAGTACCTGTCCCATTTTTATGGAGGCAAGGTAATGGCATCCGACTCGCGCGAATACGGCCGTGCTAACCTGGGATTTATCGACCAATCAAACGACCTTTTTAAAGGAATAAGCCTGAATACACAGGTATGGATGTCGCATGGCGATACCATCGAAAAAATGCCTGCCAACTATAAAGTGATTGCCAGTACTGCCGATGTAAAAAATGCAGCATACAAAATCGACGGTGAAAAAACCTGGGCCATCCAGTTTCATCCCGAAGTATACCATACTACCGAAGGCAAACAGTTGCTGAACAATTTTGTAGTTGATATCTGCGACTGCAAACAGGACTGGACCCCTGCTTCGTTTATCGAAACGACAGTTGCCCAACTAAAGGAAAAGCTGGGTAACGATAAAGTAGTACTGGGTTTGTCGGGAGGTGTCGATTCATCGGTTGCAGGTGTTTTGCTGAATAAAGCCATCGGGAAAAACCTGACCTGTATATTCGTGGATAACGGTTTGTTACGAAAAAACGAGTTCGAAAGTGTACTCGATTCATATAAAGACATGGGGCTGAATGTACTCGGTGTCGATGCCAGGAAAAAATTCTGGAACGATCTGGCCGGAGTCACCGAGCCCGAACAAAAACGGAAGATCATTGGTCGTAACTTCATTGAAGTGTTCGACGAAGAAGCACACAAAATACAGGATGTAAAATGGCTGGGACAAGGCACGATTTATCCTGATGTAATCGAATCGGTGTCGGTAAACGGTCCTTCGGCCACTATTAAATCACACCATAATGTGGGTGGCCTTCCCGAAAAAATGAATCTGAAAGTGGTGGAACCCTTGAACCTTCTTTTTAAAGATGAAGTCCGCAGGGTCGGGAAGGAATTGGGACTGAAACAGGAACTGTTGGGACGGCACCCGTTTCCCGGACCGGGATTGGGAATCCGTATCCTGAGCGATGTAACCCCGGAAAAAGTGCGTATGCTCCAGGAAGCCGATGCCATTTTTGTGAACGGTCTGAAAGAATGGAGCCTTTACGATAAAGTTTGGCAAGCCGGGGTAATGTTGCTGCCGGTACAGTCGGTAGGGGTAATGGGCGACGAACGCACGTATGAACACGTAGTTGCTTTACGGGCCGTGGCATCGACCGATGGAATGACGGCTGACTGGGTTCATCTTCCATATGATTTTCTGGCAAAAATGTCGAACGAAATTATCAACAAAGTGCGTGGTATTAATCGCGTCGTTTACGACATCAGTTCGAAACCGCCGGCCACTATCGAGTGGGAATAATTCCAGGCTTTCTGCCGGACAATATCCTGTTGTGTAAAAGCAACTTATTCATATTTGCATGCAAACTTTTATCTTTTATCTTTGTGGTCTCCTTTAAATTAGATCAAATATGAAGAACTCAAAAATATTTATCACCGCATTTTTGGGGCTTACCCTGATATTATTTTCAGCAATAAATTCCAGTGCTCAGGATGTAGAGCAAAATATGTATAAGTTTGGCCGCTTGTTACGCCTGATCGACACACAATATGTCGACACGGTGAGTATTCCTTCACTTACCGAAAATGCAATTGTAGGGATGCTTCGCGAAATGGACCCTCACTCGGTTTATATTAGCAAGGATGAAGTGGCCGAGATGAACGAGCCCCTGGAAGGTGGTTTCTTTGGAATAGGTATTTCATTCAATATTTACCGGGATACTTTAATGGTTCTTACCACCATCCCCGGAGGTCCGTCTGAAAAAGTAGGATTGCGCGCCAGCGACCGTATCCTGTATGTCGACGGGGATCTGATTGCCGGAAAAGGAATTACAAACAAAGATGTATATAAATACCTGAAAGGTCCGAAAGGTACTATTGTAAAACTTCAGGTAAAACGGAAAGAAGTAAATAAATTACTGGATTTTACCATTGTTCGTGATAAAATCCCGATTAACAGTCTGGATGCCTCATACATGATAAACGACGATACCGGTTATATTAAGCTAAACCGGTTTTCGGCAACTACCACCAAAGAGTTTATGGAAGCCGTTAGTGAGATCAAATCAAACCAGGGCTTCAAAAACATGGTACTTGACCTTCGTGGAAACGGAGGCGGTTACCTGAATGCGGCTTACGAACTTGCCGACCAGTTTCTGGATGGACAAAAAATGATCGTGTATACTGAAGGGACAAAAAGTCCGCGAAAAGAATACAGATCATCAGAAAAAGGAGAACTGGAGGAAGGCAAGCTTGTTGTGCTGATCGATGAAAGTTCGGCTTCTGCCTCTGAAATTCTTTCCGGTGCCATTCAGGATTGGGACCGTGGTTTAATTATTGGCCGCCGTTCGTATGGCAAAGGATTGGTTCAACAGCAATATTATTTAACCGATGGCTCGATGGTACGCCTGACCACAGCCCATTACTATACTCCCAGCGGGCGGTGCATCCAGCGCTCGTATGAAGATGGCGTGGATGAATATCGGAAAGACCCGATAAGACGTTTTGAAAACGGGGAACTTTTCATCGAAGACAGTATCCATCTCGACCAGGAACAAAGCTATAAGACAAAAATGAATGCCCGTACCGTATATGGCGGCGGAGGTATCATGCCCGACATTTTTGTACCGATGGATACTTCAAAATATTATCAATACTACAACGAACTGCTTCGTAAAAACCTGATTTACGACAAGGTGCTAAGTACCATGGACAAATCGCGCGATCAATTCAAAAAGAAATACCCGACTTTCGAAAAATATAATGCCGGTTTTGAAGTTGATGACGAGGTAATTGATGATATTGTTGCCAAAGGCGAAAAAGAAGGCATTGAAAAAGATGAAGAGAGCCTGCAATTTATAAGGTCCCAGATGAAGCTGCAAATCAAAGCGCTTTTTGCCCGCGATCTGTTTTCGGTAAGTTGTTACTACCAAATCATTAATACTGATGATAAAACCATCGGTAAAGCATTGGAAGTAATACATAATTCGGGGGTGTATAATAAACTGCTTGCTGAAAGCAAATAATTCATGGATCATATTATCGAATGGCTTTCCGGGAATTACATGGAACTTCTGGGGGCCGTTTTAGGTTTTTTATATATTATCTTTTCCATCCGGCAAAATATCCTTACCTGGCTTACAGGACTGCTCACTTCAACTTTGTATATTTATGTTTTTTTCGTGTCGAAATTTTATGCCGACATGGCCCTGCAGGTTTACTATGTATTTATCAGCATTTACGGTTGGTACCATTGGATAAAAGGCAAACCCAATGACTCAGGTAAAAAACTTGCAGTAAACAGGTTAAGCTTGCAGACTGGAATAGCATTGGCGGTCATTTCCGTAATCTTGTACTTTCTTATTTTCTTTATCCTGAAAAATTATACCGATTCGCCGGTGCCGTGTGGCGATGCAATTACTACTTCACTCAGCATTGTTGCAACCTGGATGCTGGCCCGCAAAATACTGGAGCACTGGCTTATCTGGATCTTTGTCGATACCCTTTCTATGGGCTTGTATATTTATAAATCGTTATGGCCAACCACGGTGCTGTTTTTCGTATATACAGTGATGGCTTACATCGGTTTTATAAAATGGAAAAAAGAAGTACTACAGGATTAAAGATCGCCATTACAGGCCATGGATCAACCGGAGAATCAATGATGGCAATATATCTTGTTAAAGAATAATATCTGAACTTTACTTTTAATCGTTTGTTTTTATTCTGAAAAAACTGATTTTTGTTACAATTATAAGTAGTTTCGCATATCGAATTTTTAAAAACGGATTACCCGTGCATGTAAAATTCAATCTCAATTTTGGATTTTTTTTTTGATTTTAAAACTATGAACATTGCCAATAACATCACCGAATTAATAGGGAAAACCCCCTTGGTAAAGCTGAACCGGATTTCAGAAGGAATAAATGCTTCTGTTTTTGTAAAACTTGAATCACGAAATCCCGGGGGGTCTGTAAAAGACCGTCTTGCCTTTGCCATGATTGAAACCGCTGAGAAAAAAGGACTCGTGAGCAAGGAAACGCTGATTGTTGAACCTACCAGCGGAAATACCGGTATCGGACTGTCAATGGTGTGTGCTGTTAAAGGCTACCGGTTGGTAATAGTAATGCCTGAAAGTGTTTCGGTTGAACGACGGATTCTACTTAAAGCCTATGGGGCTGAACTGGTTTTAACTTCTGCTTCAGGGGGAATGAAAGAAGCTATTGCACGCGCCGAAGAAATTGCTTCGGAAAACACCCATTCATTTATCCCTATGCAGTTTGAAAATCCGGCAAATGCTGAGATGCACCGGAAAACAACTGCTTTGGAGATATGGAACGACACCGGTGGCACGGTTGATGCTTTCGTGGCAGGCGCCGGAACCGGGGGGACTGTTACCGGGGTTTCCGAAGTATTGAAACAAAAAAAGCCATCCGTTCACTGCGTGGTGGTGGAACCCCAAAACTCGCCGGTTTTGTCGGGAGGAGTTGCAGGTGCTCACCGGATTCAGGGGATCGGCCCGGGATTTATCCCGAAAGTAATAAATACCAAAATTTATGATGAAGTATTTACTGTTCCCGATGAAAAAGCCTTCGAAACAGCCCGTCTTTTAGTATCAAATGAAGGGATTCTTTGCGGGATATCGTCAGGAGCCAATGTTTATGCCGCGCTTGAAATAGCAAAAAGGCCTGAATTTGCAGGGAAAAACATTGTGACTATCATCTGCGATACAGGTGAACGTTATTTAAGCACCACCTTGTTTAATCCTGAACAAATCTGATTTGGCAATGAAAGAAAAAACCGATATCGAAAACAAGTTGTCACGTACCGTTGATTTGTTATCGGACCCGAAAACCTATAACCTGGTATGCCACGAACACCATTCGGGAGAACCGCTTCCTTCCATTGAAAAACTGGGAGAAATTGTTAACCTGATCCGTGAGATATTATTCCCCGGATATTATGGAAATACCAGCTTACGCAGCAACACGATACGCCATTACACAGGCGTTTACATCGATGAACTGTTCGATATGTTGTCTGAACAAATTCTGGCAGGGCTGTGCTTTACCTGTGAAAACCGGGAAGGAATTGATATTCAGGAACGATCGGTTTTTGCCCAGGGACTGGCGTCCGATTTTATTTCGTTTTTGCCTGAAATACGGAGATTGCTGGTAACCGACGTGGAAGCCACTTTTGTAGGTGATCCGGCAGCTAATAGTCAAAGTGAAGTTATCTTTTGCTATCCGACGATCCGGGCCCTTTCCAACTACAGGGTTGCCCATCGCCTGCTGGAACTGGGTGTCCCTCTTATTCCGCGTATCATCGCCGAGATGGGGCATTCCGAAACCGGCATTGATATTCATCCCAGGGCACAGATTGGCGAGTCCTTTTCTATCGATCACGGAACAGGTGTGGTAATCGGGGCAACCTGTATCATTGGCAACAATGTAAAAATATACCAGGGTGTGACCCTGGGCGCGAAAAGTTTTCCGCTTGATGCTGACGGGAACCCGATAAAAGGTATTCCCCGCCACCCGATTATCGAAGACGACGTGATTATTTATGCACAGGCAACCATACTGGGACGAATCCGCATCGGAAAGGGGTCTGTTATAGGAGGTAACGTTTGGGTAACCAATAATTTACCTCCAAATTCAAAAATTGTTCAGTTTAAAGCACGCGAAGCTTCATTCAGGGATGGAGCCGGAATTTAAATTTAGACTATTGGAAAGACATCAATTTGTTGCAACCACCTTTGCAGGGCTCGAAAATATACTGGCGCAGGAACTTATGGAGCTTGGCGCCGATGAGGTACAAACCGCCAACAGGGCTGTATATTTTTCCGGTGATATGAAAATGATGTACCGTGCCAATTATTTTCTCCGTACAACTTTAAGGATTTTATGGCCGGTCAGTACTTTCCGGTTTCGTACCGCCGATGATCTGTACCAAAAAGCAAAAAATATTCCCTGGGAAGATTATATCGGGAACAAGCAAACTTTCGCTATCCACCACACAGTATTCTCGAATCTCTTTAAAAATTCGATGTTTGCTTCCTTAAAGCTGAAAGATGCCATTGTTGACAGGTTCCGTTTCAAATATAAAAAAAGGCCTTCTGTTGATCCACGCTTCCCGGATATACATATTAACCTGCATATTGCCAATGATGTTTGTACCATTTCGCTTGACAGCAGCGGCGATTCACTTCACAAACGTGCATACCGGGTTGCCCAGACCGAAGCTCCGATCAATGAAGTACTGGCTGCCGGTTTGCTAAAAATGTCGGAATGGAACGGGAAACAAAATTTCCTGGATCCGATGTGCGGTTCCGGGACTATTGTTATCGAAGCAGCCATGATTGCCGCCAATATTCCACCGGGATCAATACGAAGAAATTTTGCATTTCAAAAATGGCGATCATTCAACAATGAAGATTTTCAGAATGTTATTGATGAAACAGAAATTCATGAACCTGAAGGTAAAATTGTTGGTTCCGATATTTCCAGACAAGCCATTGACATTGCATGGAAGAATGTGAACGCGGCAGGATTAAAAAACATTAAACTCAGGGTCTCGAATTTCAAATTTTTTGATTCTGAACTTGAAAGTCCTTTTCTACTGTTTAATCCTCCCTACGGGGAACGCTTAACGCCCGATGAACCGGAGTTTTATTCAATGATCGGTGAACGGTTGAAACACCATTACGAGAACACGACAGCATGGATTATCAGTACACCTGAATGCTTAAAATCGATCGGCTTAAAGCCTTCACGGAAAATCAACCTGATGAACGGCCCGATTAACTGCACATTCCGTAAATACGAACTTTACCGGGGATCGAAAAAAAATTAAGCAGTCTTTCTTTGCCATTCCGTTAGTTTTAATAATTCAGAAAATCCAGATATTTGATTATGTGACAGAAAAACACTAAATTGCGTCAATAAAGTGACGGAATTATGGATTATTTAGTCAGAGAATTATCAGATAATATAATAAGAAAGTTACAGCCAAATAAAGTTGTGATAGTATCCGGGGCACGACGGGTAGGGAAGACGGTACTTGTAAAAAACATTTTGGATAAGATTGAAGAACCGGTACTTATTCTTAACGGGGAAGATATAAATGTCCACGATAAACTTGCGATCAGGAGTGTTGAAAACTACAAACAGATTTTAGGTTCCTGTAAATTACTTTATATTGATGAAGCGCAAAAGATTCCAGACATTGGACAGAAACTAAAACTAATGGTAGATGAGATCGAAGGATTAAAAATAATTATTTCGGGGTCATCATCTTTTGATATCAATAAGGATGCAGGGGAACCATTAACCGGACGAAAATATTCATTTAACTTATTTGCCCTGTCAGAACGGGAATATAATCAAATAGAGGACCGGATATCAAAAATTGATAAAATACGGGAAAGACTTGTCTTTGGTAACTATCCTGAACTTCTTCATATACCTGACAAAAAAGATAAAATTGATTATTTAAATGAAATGGTGAGTTCTTACCTGCTAAAGGATATCTTAGTTTATGAAAACATAAAAAATTCACAAAAGATATTCAACCTGCTGCGCCTGGTCGCATTTCAAATCGGAGGGGAAGTTTCACTTCAGGAATTAGGGAAACAACTATCGATCAGTAAAAACACCGTTGAAAAATATCTCGACTTGTTGGGTAAAGTGTATATCCTCCATAAAGTAGAAGGATTTAGCAGAAATCTACGAAAAGAAATAACAAAAAACTCCCGGTGGTATTTTCTTGATAACGGGATACGTAATGCTGTAATTGCAAATTTTAACTCAATTGAATCACGAAATGATATTGGACAATTATGGGAAAATTATATGATCAGCGAACGGATTAAATACCAAGAATATAAAAGATTGTTATCAAATAATTATTTTTGGAGGACATATGAACAGCAGGAGATCGATTGGGTTGAAGAACGTGACGGTTCTTTATTTGGCTATGAGTTTAAATGGAAAGAATCAAAAGTAAAGATACCTGCCCAATGGAAAAACGCTTACCCTTATTCATCATTCGAAGTGATTAATATAAATAATTTTGATGCCTGGTTAGAATAATTATAAAGGCCAACAAATATACACATGTTAATTTTCGGGATTGCAACTTATCATTTTTTATTCGATACAAAGTTCTCCCTCTCCAATATCCCGCAGTATTTTACCTGTCCGTTTTCGAGTAACAGCAGGTTATCGACACAGGCGGGAATCTCATTCCATAGGTGGGTTACATAAATAAGGGTAATATGCAGATTTGTACAAACCCTGTCCAGTAGCTGCAGGAAATGGTTCTTTTGGTACTGGTCAAGCCCCTGACAAGGTTCATCCAGGATTAAAAGGGTGGGGGACTTCACCAATGCCCGGGCCAGTAGTAACGAGCGTTGTTCACCCAGAGAGGCCTGATTAAACAAACGTTTGTTCAGATATTCCAGTTGCAGGGCAGAAAGCCAGGCATTGGCAATCTCGCGTTGTCTGTCGGTAGGTGGTGATGAAAAACCGGTTTCATCCCGGAATCCGGAGACAATTACATCGGTACATGACAAAGTACTATACGAGGTATGGAGTGTTTCACCCAGACCGGGGATAGTATTGAATATTCCCTCCCCTTTCAGAAAATAAAGATGCAGTTCAGGAGAAACAAAGCCAATACGGTTCTTTATGTCCCAGATACTTTCTCCACTGCCACGTTGGCGGTCAAACAGCAACAGGTCGTTGGTATACCCCTGTGGGTTATCAGCCGTGATCAGACTGAGCAAGGTTGTTTTCCCGGCCCCGTTGTGTCCCAGCAATGCCCACTGTTCTCCGCTTCTTACCCGCCAGTCTATATCTTTCAAAATCTTTCTTTCCCGAATAGTCACGTTTACACGCTTCATGCGTACAATATCTGAATACGTTTCCGACGGAAATTTTAGCATATCGAAAAGATGACCATCCGGTTCCTCATTTTTCCATTCATTTTCAATGATCCGGGGCTGCCAGGACGAACGGTCAACAAATTGGGATACCCTTCCCCGGTGAAGTTCCAGGACTTTTTGAATACCTGCCGGAATATGTTCAGGGTCGGAAATAAGAACGATTGCAATTCCGGCTTGCATTTGTTGTTCCAGCAATCCGGTCAGGTTCATTCTCGAACCGGCATCAAGCCCAACGAAAGGTTGATCCAGAACAAGCAATCCCGGCTTTTGCAAAAGGGCTGCAGCCAGTTGGATGCGTTTTCGTTCCCCGTTACTAAGTTGCAACAATTTGCTTTTGGAAAGATGAGTAATCTGCATCTGTTCCATCACTTCCCGGACCCCGTTATTTTCAGAAAAATTAACGGTTTTTTCATGAATCTCCCGAAGGTAAGTCAAAACATCGGGAGTATCTTCCAAATCCGGGTTCTCGTAACGCTGCCCGTAGTATATGCTCCTTTGACGCGACCGGGTAATAAAATGATCCTGCTGATCAACCATCAAACGGGTTAAACCTGCTGCAACCAACAGCTCTCCATGAGTAGGGACTATCCTTCCTGCCAAAATTTTCCCGATGCTGGTTTTCCCACTTCCCGAAGGCCCGGTAATGGCCATCGATTCCCCTTTTTTCAAAAAAACAGAAACATCTTTTAATATGAATGACATACCAGACTGAAGTGATAATCCTTCTGCCCGGATCAGCACGGGATCATTTTTTTTTATCATACTTTCTTCTTTTACAGACAGCAAAAATAATCAATCCTACATCTGAAAATTAGCGAATAAACAAACCAATAGTTGGATGATTTATTTTTGAAAAAACAAAAAACCGGACTAATTTGCCCGGCTTCCGTTTCTTTAAGTTACATTATTTAATGGGCACCTGCCGTTTAAACATCAGTTCCAAAGAAATAAACGTTTCTGTACGGGCAATCCCATCGATCTCCTGAAGGTACTCATCAATTATTTTTTTCAGGTGTTTATTGGTCTTGGTCTGAATTTTAATAAAAATTGCATAGGAACCCGTGGTATAATGGCATTCAACAATCTCAGGCACTTTTTCCAATGCCTTAACAACCTGCTCGTGGTATTTTGCTTTTTCAAGATGGATACCCATATATGCACAGGTATTATAACCAAGCTTCTGGGTATTAACAACAAATTCACTTCCCGAAACAACGCCCAGGTTCAACAGACGCTGTACCCGCTGATGTATGGCAGCCCCCGATACTCCACATTCCCTTGCTACTTCCAGAAAAGGTATCCTTGCATTTTTTGTGATCAGTTTGAGTATCTTTTCATCCAGTTCATCTATTTGAGGCACAGGTTCAATATAATCTTCGTTCATAATATGTTTATATTTTCATAAGGTTAAAAATTGAAACGTAAATGTATAAAAAAATAACAAATCCTAAATATTCATGTTTTAGAATATATTATTTATAACTATTTAGTACTTAAAAAAAACACGCCTCCTTTTCACATGATCCTAATGTAAACTATTTTTTTTTTATCTGCAACATGATATTCATAAGAAAATTCATCACATTAACAGGCTACATACATTTTACCGGCTCCTGATAAATTCCAGAACATCATTTCCCGAAGGATTCTGGAAAACTTTTAATTCGAACTCTGGCAATACGGCTAAAATATGGTCGAAAATATCGGCCTGAATGGACTCGTAACTGGCCCATTCCTGTACTTTGCTGAATACATAAATTTCGATGGGCAACCCTTTCTCTGTAGGTTGAAGATGCCTGATCAGGAAAGTCATCCCTGTATTGATCATCGGATGATTCGACAGATACGCTTCAAGGTATTTCCTGAAAATCCCCAGATTGGTCTGCCTCCGTGCATTGAATGTATCGTTGTCGTCAATATTCCTCTTTTGATTGAACTCCGTTATTTCATTCTGTTTATCAATCACATAATCGCGAATCAACAGAAACTTTTTGAATTTCTCAAGCAAGGCAGTATCACAAAATTTTACACTTTTCATATCGATGTTAATCGAACGTTTAATCCTTCGACCGCCAGACTCTTCCATGCCTCTCCAGTTGTTAAACGACTCGGCAACAAGCGAATATGTTGGAATAGTTGTAATGGTTTTGTCCCAGTTCTGAACTTTTACAGTATTAAGGGTAATGTCTGTTACAGTCCCGTCAGCATTATGTTTGGGCATTTCAATCCAGTCGCCAAGTTTAACCATATTGTTAGCCGACAATTGAATACTGGCAACGAGTCCCAGTATCGTATCTTTAAATATCAATAATAATACAGCTGCAATTGCACCTAATCCGGTAATTAAAAGCATTGGAGACTTCCCGGCAATAAAAGAAATAACAAAGATACCGGCAATAAAATAGATCAATATCTGGATTAATTGGGCATATCCCTTTATCGATCTGCTTTGTGAATACGGAGTTGTACTGTAAATATCCATGCCTGCTTTTATCAGGCGGTTGGAAACCATTGCAGCAATTATTATAAAATAAATAAGGCTGACCCTCAATAGGATTTCCTCGATAATCTTGATATCCGAAAAATTGTAAGTGAAATAAAATATGAAAGCTGCAGGCAAATGCGATAATGCTATAAAAACTTTGCGTTTAAAAAGATAATCGTCCCACTTCGATTTGGTATGCAAAATCAGTTTCTGGGTTATACGAACCAATATTTTCTTTGTAATGAAAAATGCCAAAAATGCAAAGAAACAGATAATAATCAAGCAGATAACAACAGAAAAGGAAGAAGACAAAAATTTCCCAAGATCTAACTCCTGAAAAAAATCATTTAAAAATGAATATAAATGTGACATATTTTCAATTTATTCTGAATTTTGTTTTTTTATATAAAATTAAGAACGATGGTCAAAACTATCAAATATTTTTTATTGCTTATCGCTATTACAGCTTTTTTACCAAAAACAGAAATCCGGTTCAATGATTTTTTTACAGACCGCACATTGCGATACGATTTTTTATTAGGCGGCGATGATAAAACCGTTGAAATTTTTCCTCAACAAATAAAGGAAGAAGCAAAATGGGCCGGCTCTAAAAATAATTTAATCGACAAATTGAATTATGGAACTTACCGGGTCCGTGTATTCGATAAAACTACCAACCAGTTGATTTTCTCAAAAGGTTTCTCCCCTTTATTCATGGAATGGCAAACAACCGCCGAAGCCAAACAGGTTAAACGCACTTTTTACCAATCAGCTTTTATCCCTTTTCCGAAGAAAAAAATAGTTCTGGAAATACAGCAACGGCAGTGGGAAGGTGATTTCAGGACTGTCCATTCAGCCGAAATTGATCCAGGTGATTATTACATTATCCGCGAGAACCCGAAGAGATACACAACAGAAACCATACAAAACTCAGGAAAACCAGGGAAATGTGTCGACCTTGTATTTTTAGCGGAAGGCTATACCCAACAGGAAATGGATAAATTTCTGTCGGATGCAAAACGCATGACAGACTATCTTTTTAAAAACGCACCATTCGATAAACACAGGAACCAGTTCAATGTCTACGCGGTTTGTTCCCCTTCAGAGGAATCAGGTACTGACATTCCGGGAGATTCCATATATAAAAATACAGCCTTTAATTCTACATTTTACACTTTCGGAACTCCCCGTTACCTGACTTCCAGCGACATGAAAAGCATATACGATGCCGTCGCGCAGATACCCTGGGACCAGATTTTCGTACTTGTAAATACAGATCGGTACGGTGGTGGCGGCTTCTACAACTTTTTAGGTATTGGTTCTGCCGGTAACCAACTCTCGGAAAATGTTTTTATACATGAATTTGGCCATGAATTTGCCGGTTTGGGCGACGAATATTACACCAGTAGTGTAGCTTACGAAAACTTTTATAATCTGGATGTTGAACCCTGGGAACCGAATCTTACCACCCTGGTCGATTTCGACAGTAAATGGGGAGAAATGCTGGATAAAGGTACTCCTGTGCCTACGCCCCGAAAAACTGAGTATAAAAATACCATAGGTGTTTTCGAAGGGGGCGGCTATACTGCAAAAGGCGTTTACAGCCCGATGATGAATTGCCGGATGAAAAGCAATGATGTTTCTTTTTTCTGCCCGGTTTGCCGTAAAGCAATCGAACAGGCAATCGAGTCATATACAAAATAATACCTGTTAGAATGGCAGATCGTTAGGATCGTCATCACGTTCAGGCGGAATATCAGTAGCTGTGAACTCGGGAGGAAAATCACCGGAAGGTGCAGCAGCATTTACTGGTTCTATTTTCCATGCATTAATATTGTGATACCACTTCCCGTTAAACTCCCTCGATTCGACATTGAACGAAACTTCTACCTCGGTGTTTTCCGACAAACCGTTCAGTAACGACACTTTATCACCAAACAAAGTAAAACATATTTTTTTCGGGAATTGGTCCTGTGTTTCAATAACAAACTCCTGTTTTGTCCAGGCATTACCGACCTTGCTTACTCCTGATTCTGCTTTTAATATCTGTGTGATCTTCCCTTTTTGTGTATAGCTCATGATAATTATATTTTCCGCTTCCTGCAAAAATAGGAATAAATAAAAAACCCCTGCAGAAATCCGGCAGAGGTTTTTCACAAGTTATTAAAAACCTTTATTTTTTTACAATATCGAGTAATTCAACTTCGAAAATAAGGGTTGAGTTCGGGCCGATATCAGCGCCTGCTCCTCTTTCTCCGTAAGCCAAATCTGCAGGAACATATAATTTCCATTTTGAACCTACCGGCATTAATTGCAGGGCTTCTACCCAGCCTTTAATTACCCCGTTCACCGGGAATTCAGATGGTTCGCCGCGATCAACCGAACTATCGAAAACTTTTCCATCGATCGTTGTACCGTGATAGTGACATTTTACCGTGTCAGTTTCTTTTGGTTTTGGGCCATTCCCTTCTTTTAAAATTTCGTATTGCAGGCCGCTTGGCAAAGTAACAACCCCTTCTTTTGCTTTATTGGCTTCCAAAAATGCCTGCCCTGCTTCCAGATTTTTTGTTGCTTCTTTTTTAGAGGCTCCTTCGAAAAAGGTCCTGATAATCGTATTGGCTGCAGTGCCATCAATTTTTGGTTCTTCACCTTTCAGCGATTTTTCCATGGCAGCAACCATTATATCAATATTAAGATCGCTGGCACCAGGAGTCATCTCCATCTGGCGTTTATTATTTTCGCCAACCAAAACACCAAGTGCATAACTGACCGAATCAATACTGTTTTCCAGTTTTATATCGCGACTGCCTTTCCCGGGTTGGCAACTGGTTGCTGCAACCATGGCAACAAGAATTGCGAAAGAGATAAATGATCTGATTTTCATAAAAATTTTGTATTAATTAAATGATTTCTTAAAATATCATGTTTTGTAATTGAGCCACGAAGATAGTTTTTTTTGAGATAAACTGCTATTTTATAAATGCTTTATACCCCGAAGAATTTCTTTTTTGCCAACAGGGCCGGGCAACCTTTCCATATGGAAGCCAAGCTCATTCAACATACGCCGGACTGATCCTTTGGCGCAATAAGTTACGATAATTCCCCCGGTATTGGTTTGCCATGCTATTTCCTCAAAAATTTCGGACGACCACATTTCGGGTTGTTTGCCGGGTGCAAAGGCATCGAAGTAAATCAGGTCGAACCGGGGCAGACCGTCATATTCAAATGTTTTCAGGTCGGTCTTTATTTTCTTTAAACTGAATTCCGGGCAAAGCAGGGCTTCCTCATCCCAGGGTGCCTGGTGCAAAAGACCAAAATACCGGGAATACTCCGGGAAAATATAGCGGGTATAATTAAGCATATTATATTCATTTTCCGGGAGCGGGTATTTTTCAATGCTGAAATAATTGATTTTCAATTTATCCTGAATGGCAACCGATAAACTCAGAAACGCATTCAGGCCCGTACCAAACCCGATCTCCAGCAAATTGATTTCTTTTTTAGAATGATGTTTCAAGCCGGCATTGATGTAAACGTGCATCGATTCATTAATGGCGCCATGTGTCGAATGGTAATGTTCGTCAAGAGCCGGAACATAGATGGTATGCGAACCGTCTTCAGTAATAATTATTTTATTTTGCATTAACCGACGGATAATTTTTGGCCTCGGCTAAAATAACTAATTTTACCCGCTAATTTTGAAATTACACAAAAATGTTGGTAAAGATTTATGCAGAGAACCCTGATCCAAGGCAAATCCGAAAAGTCATTGAGGCATTACAAAACGGAGGGATCATTGTTTATCCTACCGATACGGTTTACGGGTTGGGTTGCGACATTACCAACGCCCGGGCCGTTGAAAAGGCCGCCCGTATAAAAGGTGTAAATGTCGAAAAATCGAATTTTTCATTTATTTGCAGCGACCTGAGCCATCTGTCTGACTATACCAGACCAATATCCAATCAG
The DNA here is from genome assembly GCA_963662895.1 of Prolixibacteraceae bacterium. GTDB lineage: Bacteria > Bacteroidota > Bacteroidia > Bacteroidales > Prolixibacteraceae > GWE2-42-39. The sequence continues at coordinate 174,877 of OY759982.1, forward strand.
CTTTTTAAGCTCATCAGAAAATATTCACCCGGCCCGTTTACATTTATCCTGAATGCGAACAATAACGTTCCCAAATATTTCAAAGGCAAGAAAAAAACAGTAGGGATCAGGGTCCCCGATAACTCTATCATCCATGAAATTGTAAGGGAACTGGGGAACCCGATTTTATCGACATCGGTACATGATGAAGACGAAATTCTGGAGTATACAACTGACCCGGAACTGATTCATGAAAAATATGCCGATATTGTTGATCTGGTTATTGACGGGGGATACGGGGGAAACATACCTTCAACCATTATTGATTGTACCGGAGACATCCCTGAAATCGTACGACAGGGGAAAGGTGTCTTTGAAGACTAAAGTCAAGTCATGTTTACTTTGTCACCCTAAGTGAGCGAAAGGTCTAATGAAAAGTGCGATAAATCAACAGATTCTTCACTGGGTTCTGAATGAGGGAATGAGAGGCTATTCGTTGCAACATTCGCATTTCCCATGTGCTCTATGTGGTTTGTTCTGATAACCAGTTAAAGTCAGGTTCTTAATGACAGGGGGTATGTCAGCATAATGACAGGGGGTATGTCAGCATAGTGACAGGGGGTATGTCAGCATAGTGACAGAGGGGTTGTCATTTTCTGAATAAAAAAAACTAATTTTTTCGAAAATAATTGAAGCAACCTTCATGGGACAGGTTGCTTCAGTTATTGCGCCCTGTCAGTAAAGCCTAAATACATGGCTGATGCCGGGGCTGGCTAAAAGAAGTTTAAATTTGTTTAATCTGAAGTTAATACAGGTGTAAACAATCCTACACGCAATGTTTTACCATTTCGTGAACTGTTACGAACTTCCATACGGTAGTTGCCTGCCGTAAGTTCAGGAACACGCAGGGTTAGAGTTTTCGGTTCGTTCGTACGAAATTTATCCTGCCTCACTTCGGTCCCATCCGACTGATTCACGAAGAACACCCCCTCCTGGTCTTCCATGTTATTATGAATTTTAAGGTTTTCTCCGCTTATTTCCAGTACATCGCCGGAGGTTAGCTTTTGGTCGTAGCTGTCGCTGCCCCAATCGTAAATGCTCTTTATTTCCGGCTGAATCTTATTTCCATCTACCTTTTTCAGGTCAACATCATCAACAGTACTGCTCATTTCCGGCTTAAACCGGATACTCGCAGTAAGGGTGTGACGCGAAGCATCAAAGCGGTCGTCGTCGTTCAGAAAAACGCCACTGATATCGAAACGGGTACTAATGTACTCGTCGTTATAGGTTTCTCCCTGACGGAGAAATTTACCAATAGTACTCCAGTAAGAGTTAATCACAGCATTTACCTCAGTTGTTTTGAGGATAGAACCCGGACCGGTCATTTCGGTAACGAGTTCTTCACGTTGGTGGTTCACCACATCTACCGGATGAGCAACCTTGTCGTTCAGGTCGTCGGTAGTTAGTTCATTGTCATATAAAGCATAATGCAACATAGTACTTAATTTTAATTAATCCCATACTAAAACTTCATTTAGCCCTTGCATATGGATAATATGCCGGATTAGTGGATGGTGCTCCTGCCCTGTCTTCCCTTGTTATTTTCCTTTCCCTTCCGGGCAAACATGAGGTCTGTTTTCTTTCTTCCTGTTGTTTGTCATCTCTCTGGCGGGGTATTAGCAACGAATTCCATATTTTGTTGACATAAAATCCGTACTTATCCAAAGTTAAACTTTTTAATTTAAAAAAAAAACTTGAGCACCCGGAATCCAGGGCTGTTCAATTCTAAATCATCCCCTCCTGTAAAAATTACAAACCGAAACACCCATTTGCAGAAAAACAATATTTCAAAAATCAAATTCAAAGATTTTAACTTATAATTTTTGAGGCAATTCATTTATTAATCCAAAAACATGTTGTTTCCTTTGCTGCCAGGTTAGCTGACTTTAAGGATTTGCCTGTAATGGTAGGCAAACAGGTTGATGAGATTACTTCTCCGGCAACTGACGGATCGCAATGAACAGGGATAACAAAGTAAATTTGACTTGACTATGGTGTAATAAAAGTCCCAAAAACGGCTTACTTTCTCCAGAAGGATGGTGAAAATAGTACCAGCACCGTAAACAATTCCAGGCGACCAAGCAACATCAGGAAAGACAGGAACCATTTGCCTGCAGGGGCAACATTCGCAAAATTCAGTACAGGCCCGACATTTCCCAGGCCCGGGCCAATGTTTCCAAGGCAGGTTGCCACCGCCCCCATCGACGAATCCAGGTCGGGATCGAATAATGTAAATACAATAGTACTGAAAAAGAACACGATGACATAAAACATGAAGAACGCCAGCACATTGGTAATAATCTGATCGGAAACAGCATGTTTGTTAAACCTGACAGGGATTACTGCGTTGGGATGTATCATCCGGCGAAGCTCGTAATAACTGTTTTTTATCAGCAATACAATACGCATAATTTTAATGCCTCCCCCTGTCGATCCTGCACTTCCGCCGAAAAAGAAAAGTGCAAAAATCAGAATGGTCAGAATAGGCTGCCATTGCAGATAATCAGCCGTCACATAACCGGTAGTAGTAATAATTGAAACCACCTGAAACAAAGCATCGCGAAACGATTTTTCAACTCCCATCCGGGTGGACACTACCAACCCGCTAAATATCAGTACCGTAAATACTATAATAAATAAAATGTAGTATTTGAATTCTTCATTCTGAATTACTTTTTTAAATTTTCCGGCCAGGGCACAGTAGGAAAGTGAAAAGTTTGTCCCGGCCAGAAACATAAAAAAGATGATTACATATTGTATGTAAGCCGAATCCCAGTGGGCAATACTGGCTTGTTTGGTCGAATAACCGCCGGTTGCCATGGTGGTGAATGAATGGTTAATGGCATCGAAAAACGACATTCCGCCCATCCACAGCAATATGGTTTCCATCAGGGTAAACAAAACATAAATGCCCCACAGATTTTTAGCTGTCTGGCTGATCTTGGGACTTAGTTTGTCGGGTGAGGGCCCCGGAACTTCAGCCGCGAACAACTGCATGCCACCAATACCGAACAAAGGCAATATCGCCAAACTTAAAACAATAATCCCCATTCCGCCCAGCCACTGGGTCATACTTCTCCAGAAAAGGATCCCATGAGGAAGCGATTCGATATCATTTAAAATTGAAGAACCAGTTGTTGTAAATCCCGACATGGTTTCAAAAAACGCATCGGTAAAAGAAGGTATTGAGCCGGAAAAGAGATAAGGCAAACTTCCGAAGAAAGAAAATATCACCCATACAAGGCTGACAATCACAAAACCTTCGCGTTTGCTGATCTCTTTATTGGCCTTCCGGTTGGTAAGTACAGCAAAAGCACCTGTCACTATGCTGATTAATGCCGAGTATAAAAATGATAAAACATCAGGCCCATTACAGACCACTCCCACCAACAGAGCGACCAGCATAAAAAAACCTTCCACTAAAAGAAGAAAACCAAGTGTTTTCAGGATTATTCTAACATTCAGCATAAAAGCCTACTTAAAAAATTTATCGAGTTTACTTATGGCAGTTGGCAATGCAAAAACAACTACTTTATCGCCCTCCTGAATGAGAGTATTGCCTGTGGCAACAAAGCCCTGGTTCCCCCGGACTACCCCCCCAATAATAGCATCTGAAGGGAACGACAAATCTCTGACTGGCTTTTTCGTAATCCTTGAATCTTCGCTGACAATGAACTCAAAAACTTCAGCATCACTGGCAGTTAAACACTTAACATGTGCGACCGAAGCCCCTACCGTATATTTATAAATATAACTGGCTGCCAACAACTTTTTATTCACTAAACTGCCAATATCCATACTTTCGGCAATCCCCATGAAGGCGATATTTTCCACTTCGGCAACAGTTCGTTTAACTCCCATGCTTTTTGCCAGATGGCACGACAGAATGTTCGTTTCCGAGTTCCCGGTAACTGCAATAAAAGCATCCATTCTTTCGACGCGTTCCTCCTTTAACAGATCAAGGTTCCGCCCGTCCCCATGAATGACCAGCACATTCTCCAAACGGTCAGCTACTTTCTGACTACGTTCCTTGTCGGATTCAATGATTTTTATATTGTATTGATCACCAAGTTTTTCGGCTGTTCTTTGTGCAATTCGGCTTCCACCCAGGATCATGATATTCCTGACTTCGAATATTGCCTTACCAGTCATCTGGTATATTTCATTCCGATGCCCTTTTGAAGCAATAAAAAAGACAATATCTCCATCTCTTAAATAATCGCTTCCTGAAGGAATGATGGTTGTATGCTCACGATTGATAGCTACGGCGCGTACATGATCGTTTTGGTACGAAATTTCCTCAAGAGTATGATTGACAACAGGTGCGTTTTCCCTGATCTTCACCGCCATCAGAACAAGTTTTCCTCCTGAAAATTCAATTCTCTGGCGGGTCCCAACCTGTTTGATCGAAGTAACTATTTCTTTGGCTGCAAGACTTTCCGGGTAAATCAACTCATCGACCCCCATGCCAAAAAACTTTTCCTTATTCTTTTCAAACAGATATTCTCCGTTATTGATACGGGCAAGAGTCTTTTTGGCCCCCATATCTTTAGCCAGTATACAAGCAAAAATATTCCGTTCTTCGTAAGGAGTAACTGCAATAAATAAATCAGCCCTCGAACTTCCGGCCTCCCGTAAATCTTTGAACGAAATTGCAGAACCTGTAACAGTTAAAAGGTCGACCTGGTTGGCGATATGTTGTAATTTTTCAGGATTATCGTCCAGTAAAACGATATCATGTTTTTCTTTACTGAGCATTTTCGCCAGGTGCGTTCCCACTTCACCAGCACCTACAATAACAATTCTCATTGTATTACAGTCCTTTCAAAAATTTTGCGAAGCAAAGTAACAACTAAAACTTCAAATGACACACAATTTATTGCAATTTCTACTTGATTCGTAGAGATAAAGTTCGGATTCAACCGTTAATTTTCCTTAAAATCTGTAATAAATGCACCATTAAACCATGTTTGGTAAATGTTAAATTTTCTATTCGTGAAAACACAGGGCTTTCCTGCAAGAATTATCGTTTCGTCTGGAAGATAAGCACTGAGAGAAACCGGCAGATTGAAGACAATTCTGTATTCAACAGGGTAAAATACTTTTTCAGGATGCTTCATCAATTGTATTCTTTTTCCTGAAAAATAAATAATGTCATTCCTGATAGCCAGTTCATCATGTGCAAATTGGGCGTTTTTACCTATAAAAACATACCGTGGTTCATTAAGTTTCAAGCAGATCGCTACATTTTGCACCAACCGGTTGAGCTGTTCCTGATTATATTGTACGGAATCTGTTAAGATGTAATTATGCCGGCCATGAATAAAATGTAAAACAAGGTAATCCGAGTTATACACGATCATTTTTTTCTGGTTCAGCAACTGGTAATTCCGGGCAAACGAAACCAATCCCAATGCTCCGGTCAGCAAAAGGGCCAGGCGTAGTTCACTTACTGTTTTTGATTTTATGAACCAATAGATAACTCCCAGGATCAATAAAAGAAATAGTGCTTGTGTCCGGTTGATTGAAACATTTCCTGTAACCACATGAGGCAATGTATTAATCCATTTCAAACACATCAGCATGATATGGGTGAACCTCCGGGTCACACCTCCTGTTATATCTGCAACCATAGGAAAAGGGCTAAAAAGCAATAGTAAAAAGGTTGATCCCAAAATGAGCGTGGCTGCAGGAATAACTATAAAATTACTTAACCAGAAAAAATTGGAAAATTGCGAAAAATAAAATAATCCCAACGGGAAAGTTGCCAACTGGGCAGCAAGCGAAACGGTAAACAGCCCCCACAGCTTATCGACCCGGAAATTTTTCACTTCGATCATCCCGTAAAACAACGGCTGAAAAAGGACAATTCCGGTAACTGCAAGGTACGACAGTTGAAAGCCTGTTTCATAAATAATCTGAGGGTTAAACAGCATCAGTAAAAAGGCGGATGCTGCCAATGAATTAAAAATATTGGAGGGGCGGTTAAGGTCTTGCCCAGTCAGGATAAATGTAAACATTACAGCAGCCCGTTGTACCGAAGGAGACAATCCGCTCAGGATGGCATATATCCATATCAGGGCAGCAATAAGGAAGGTGTAAAAAATCCGTCCGTATTTTTTGTTCCTGAGAGGCGAAAACAGAAAGGTAAACATAAAATAGATAATCCCAACATGCAGGCCCGAAACTGCCAGTACATGCATTGCCCCCGACGATGCAAAATAGTCCTTTGTTTCCGGATTCAATTCTTTCCGGTATCCCAGGGTAAGAGCTGCCACAACTGTAAATTCTTCCCCATTTACATTGTGCTTTTGTATGGTTGATAATAAGTGATCACGACATTTTTCAGCTAAAATAAAAAGATTATTCGTTGACTGATCCTTTATAATATAATCGCGGCTTCTTAAATAAACAGAATACCAAATTCCCTGTTTTTGCATATAGGCCCTATAGTCGAACTCATATGGATTTCCCTTGTTTTTTATCGGATTTAGTCGTGCCGAAAATAAAATCCGGGTACCCGGGCGCAGAGCTTTGGCTTCAGATTGCTTACTGAAATAAGCGATCACTTTCTTTCTTATTCCCTTTGCCGGATTGCTGATTGCCATTATCGTTTGAAATGACCGGTTTTTTTCGACCGGTTTTTCCTGTATAATTCCTGAATAAAAATCTTTATCTGCAACTTGTACCGATGGTTCTTTGATATGTCGGTGTGCATACCAGGCTCCGGACACGAACAAAGAAAATACGAAAAGATAATTGGTAACTGTAACACTCCGGTAATCATTCCTTCGGGATAAAAGAAATAATATTACAAGGAGGACAAAAAGGATCAGCCATGAATTTTGCAGCCACGGGAAAAAATCCATACAAAGAATGCCGGCTGCAAATAACATAGTTATCCGCACAAATGGCGCCTTCTGGAATATGTTGGTATTACATGCCAAGATTGTTGTCCGGATGGTTTTTGAATTTCAGACAACAAGTTAAACAGATTTTATGAAAAAAGGAAACAGGTAGCTTTTTACTTTTTACCCGGTAATTTCTGACGGTATTTGGTTTTTACTTTGCCTTTGCTAATCGATGCAAGTTTTCCTTTCAATAACCTTTTTCTCAGGGGGCTCAGCAAATCAACAAATAAGATGCCGTCCAGATGGTCATATTCATGCTGGATGACACGGGCTGCAAAACCGCTATAAGTTTCGTCGTGTTCCGTAAAATTTTCATCCATATATTTTATCCTGACCGTTTCAGGACGGAGAACATCTTCATGAATTTCGGGTAAACTCAGGCAACCTTCATTGATTATACATTTATTACCGGTACGTTCAATGATTTCAGGATTAATAAATGCCTTTTTGAAATCGGCAAGTTGCGGTTCTTCTTCAGCATATACTGTTGCATCGATCACAAAAATACGGATTGACATTCCGATCTGCGGCGCTGCCAAACCAACACCGTCCGAAAAATACATAGTGTCAAACATGTTTTCGATCAGTTCAGCAAGACCTTTAAAATTTTTATCAACTGGTTTTGCTGTTTGTCTCAATAATGGATCACCATAAATGGTAATTGGATAAATCATTTTCTATACTTCTTTTGTTCCAAATAGGACTGTAACATGATGGTCGCACTTACAGCATCAATGGTTGCCTTGTTTTGTCTGTCCTTCTTTTTTAAACCGGCATCAATCATGGTTTGAAAAGCCATCTTCGATGTAAACCGTTCATCAACCTGCTCTACCGGAATTTCAGGAAATTCTTTTACAAGCCTTTTCAGAAACGGATTGATATATAAAACGGCTTCCGATGCTTCATTGTTCATTTGTAGCGGATAACCGACAATAATTTTTTCGACCTCTTCCTTTTGCATATAAGCTTTCAGGAAACTGAAAATTTCGGATGAAGACACAGTTTCCAGTTTGCCTGCAATAATCTGTAAAGTGTCTGTAACTGCCACCCCTGTTCTTTTCCGTCCGTAGTCGATAGCTAAAATTCGTCCCATTTTGGTTTTATGTAATGCAAAAATAGTATTATTTAATAAAAATGCCCTTATGGAATGAATATATAAAACAGGATGGTAATCGTATCTTTTTATTAGCATTAAATATGATTATAAAATTATTTGTTATTTTATATTGTCAATTTAAACTTTTGTGTCAGAATATGTTTGTTTATTAAAACACAATGACTACTTTCGCCCTCCTAATATAGAATATATCGTATCTAAATTTTGGCAATTATGTGCGGATTTGTAGCAGCATTTGATTTAAAAGTCGATGCACAATACCTGAGACCTCAGGTATTAGAAATGTCGAAACGCATTCGGCATCGTGGTCCCGATTGGTCGGGAGTATTTTCTTCGGAAAAAGCAATCTTGTCACACGAGCGTTTGTCTATTATTGATCCTGAATCAGGAGGACAACCATTATACAGTAAAGACAGGAACCTGGTGCTGGCAGTAAATGGTGAAATATACAATCATTGGGATATTCGAAAAAGATATGAGGGGAAGTATGATTTTCAGACCAAGTCGGACTGTGAAGTAATACTGGCATTATATCAGGAAAAGGGGGCTGATTTTCTGGAAGATTTGAGCGGAATATTTGCGTTTGCCCTCTATGACAGTACAAAGGATCGTTATATCGTGGCCCGCGACCATATCGGAATTATTCCGCTATACATGGGCTGGGACAAGTTTGGCGACTTTTATGTGGCTTCTGAATTAAAGTCGCTGGAAGGATTTTGTACAAAGATACAGGAGTTTCCGCCGGCAAGTTATCTCGACAGCCAAACCGGTGAGATAAAAACCTGGTGGATACGCGACTGGATGGATTACGAAAATGTAAAAGATAACGAGACGAGTATCCCGGAATTAAGAAATGCCATGGAGAATGCCGTTCACCGCCAGTTGATGTCGGATGTGCCTTACGGGGTATTGCTTTCAGGAGGTTTGGATTCATCCATCACTTCAGCAATAGCAAAAAAATATTCATCATATCGTGTTGAATCAGGAGACCGGGAAAGTGCATGGTGGCCACAGTTGCATTCTTTTGTCATTGGTCTGAAAGGGGCGCCCGACCTGGCCGCGGCACGTAAAGTCGCCGATTATATCGGAACCATCCATCACGAAATCCATTACACCATACAGGAAGGACTCGATGCTGTCCGTGATGTAATTTATCACCTCGAAACCTACGATGTTACTACGGTACGTGCTTCTACGCCCATGTACATGGTAGCCCGGGTTATTAAATCGATGGGAATAAAAATGGTACTTACAGGTGAAGGTGCCGACGAAATATTCGGGGGATATCTGTATTTTCATAAAGCCCCTGATGCAAAAGCATTTCATGAAGAGACGTTGCGGAAGTTAAGCAAACTTCATTTGTACGACTGTTTACGAGCCAATAAATCACTGGCCGCCTGGGGTGTTGAAGGCCGTGTCCCGTTCCTCGACAAAGAATTTTTGGATGTGGCCATGCGAATTAATCCGAAAGACAAAATGGCTGGTCCCGGGAAAATCGAAAAATGGGTAGTCCGTAAGGCTTTTGAGGACATGCTGCCTGAGAGTGTGGTATGGAGACAAAAAGAACAATTCTCTGACGGCGTTGGCTACGGGTGGATTGACACACTTAAAAAGATTGCCGAAGAAAAAGTATCGGACGAAATGATGAAAAATGCTGCATACAGGTTCCCGGTTAATACCCCGATGTCGAAAGAAGAATATATGTACCGTGAAATTTTCAGTGAACATTTTCCTTCTGATCAGGCCGCTGCATGCGTCCCTTCGGTACCATCAATTGCCTGCAGCACAGCAGAGGCATTAGCATGGGATGCATCGTTTACCAACAATGCCGATCCATCCGGGCGCTCGGTACTGACTGTCCACGAGAAAGGAACTCAATTTGCCGATAAACTGGACGAAGCTCAGCGAAGAGCTAAAACAAAATAGCAACCTTATTTCTGCTGGCAAGCAGAAAAATTGCCAAAATTGAGTGTATGAAGCCACACCACAGGGTGTGGCTTTTCTTCACTGAACCTTATCTTCCCCAAAAAGGGAATATAAAAATGTAACCTGCCTTCGCTTGTCCTACATTCTGAGTTCCTGTGTTTCATACAGGCTTCCGGCGCACAGAGTTGCTTCTTTGCCGTAACCTCTTTGTTTACCAGTGGGTAATATCTTTTCGCCTTGATTCCGGGGACACATTTAAATTTTCAATTTTCCCGTTTCTGAACCGGCCATCAACCGTGGTGTTTCCCGGTGCATGTACCTTGAAGTCGACATTCCAGTCTACAGGCCATGCCGGGAACAGGAAAATTTTATCCCCGTCAGTCTGGATCAACATATTCTGAAGGGCACGCATATTTACCGATCCGTGGTCCTGATCTGGGATCCAGTCGTAGTTAGGCCCCCAGAAGGCCGGGAAGCGGCTGCCTTCGTGTTTGGTATTAAAATTATCCATTACCATTTTTGCAGCTTCTTCTGTTTTGCCAACCATCGCAGCCTGAATGGCATCCTGCTGCCAGCCCCTGTAATCTTTATTGATACGCATATCAAACGTATTTACAGCAAGTTCCGGGGAGGGTTTTCCAACGCCGAACAAACGGTACGGAAAAACAGCATATAATTCGGGATTTTCAATATTACCTTTCGGCCCCAATTTTTCACCGGGCAAAAGCACCTCTTTCCCGTCTTTTTGTCCAACCGGTAATGCCGGAAGTTCAGTCAGCAACTCTTTACATTTCTCTTTGAAAGACGCTTTGGTAAGCTCTTTGGGGAAAGAGACAAACCTGTTTAAAACGAAATTTAAACCGGCCACTTCAGGCATGGGGTTAACCGTTCCTTCCCAATAAGTTTCAAGGGCCTGGGCTGGTTCAAAAATAATTTTGCCATCCTTCCCTTTTTTATAATGAGACCTGTAAAAATCAATTATTTCTGAAGCAAAGGGCAACAGGGTTTCTTTCAGAAAAACATTGTCTGAAGTAAAATCGTAATAATCAAGCATCATCGCGGTAAGCTCGATACCGCCCTCCCACAGATAGCGGATATACATGTTTTGCGACAGACCATCGGGCATATCCGGGCGGTCCCAGCCGTAATTGTCGTTATTCCAGGTTCCCCAGAAATACATGGTTTCCGGGAAGTATGCTCCTTCATGCCCGTAATATTTCCCTGTACGGTATTTTGCCAGGGGCAAAGCATTGGTATACATTTTAAACAGGGGCTTCATCATTTCAAGGTCGCCGGAATAAAGCATCGACCAGTACGGGAGACGGGTATTCTGCCACCAGTAACAAGGCCCCCAGTCGCGAAAATCGGCATCGTAATATTCTTCCATATTTTTTTTAACAGGCCTCAGCATATCAACCGTAAAAACAGAGCCGTTAAACTTGATGGGCATATTTCCCCTGCCGGCACAGGCATTCATATACCGCTGCAACTGGTATGCCCGGCTCATGTCTGACACTTTCCGGCTATCGACCGGAGAACTGACAAAGATGTAACTCCCGTCCCAAAACTTTTTCCACCAGTCAAGATGTTTTTCTTTCCGTTCGGCAAATGGTACCTGTTCAATTCCATTGGCAAGACTGCTTACCGAAGCTTTCCATTTATCAACAGTTTCAGATTTTTCTGTCAAAGCGCAAACCGACATTTTGAAGTCCCTGGCAGCATCCTGCATTATTAGTTCTTCCTGAGAATTGTTCACCCAGCCATCGGCCTGTACCAATGCCCCAAACGTCAGGTTAAGAAGAGGATCGTTTTCTTTATTTATCAATTCATCAAGGGCTTGCACCCGGAGGGTTTCTTTCCATATCGAACGCTGGTTATGATGGCACCATATCAAACTGTTTTTTCCTGACAGAACAGTGTCCGGTTCAACGATTATCGGTTTTTCCCCTGACATGATCCCGTATGCCGAACGTACTTCCACCCCTTTCAGTTCCCTTTTACCTCTTCTCCATCCATCATATCTGGCCGAAACTTTTACAGGGACAGCGCTTTTCCCTTCAATATATATCGTTGGATTATTGGCATCAATCCAAAAATTCAATGACAATGTTTTGTCCCCTTCCCCGGCATCTATTTTTATCATTCCTGATTCCAGGTCAAGTTCCTGCCTGAATTTTCCGGAAGAAAGAATATTGGGAGAAAAAGATACTTTCAATTTTCCTACCTTCAACAACCGGCCATTCTCGCTCCAGGCATCGGTTTTACTAATATAAAACTGAAGGCAGCCATCGGGTGTTACCCATACGTTGGCGCCAATATCTCCGTTACCAACAGGCATTGAACCCCACGAATCTTCACTTTGAGAATTCCAAACGACATTGCATCCGGCTAATTTATCGTTGATATTAGTTGAACAAGATATTCCCACACAGGAAATCACAAGAATCAATAGCCGGCAGATTACACTTTGTTTCATATTTTTAGTTTAGTGTAGTTCCCTGATCCATATAGCCTGTCCTCCGGATGCTTTCAAACCTGCATCGATAACTGAAGAAGAATTCACTTTCATACGTTTAATCCCGACTTTTGTACGGGTTTTCACTGTCGGGTCATCGAAATAAATGCTGGCTTCATATTTTTTCCCTTTATCAAGGAAATCAAGCGGCACTTTTAACTTCCTCGCATCGTTGTTGGTGATGGTCCCGACAAACCAGTCGCTCCCGTTTCGGCGGGCTATCGTTACATATTTACCAATTTCACCCTGCACTACTTTGGTATCGTCCCAGATAGTTGGCACTGCATCCCAGAATTCGAGTTCAGGTTCTCCCTGGTAATCCGAAGGTTTATCGTACCAGTACATCCATTGCAGGGGGCTGTAATAAACAACCGGCAAAGCCAGCTGATGTGCTGCTGTATTCTGAATATGGCGTTCCGGGTGGCCAAATTCTTTGCGGTAATAATAACAAAAAGTATAATCGGCAGCCCCGGCAATGAAACGGGTGAATGGCAAAATGGTATTATGCGTGGCATCCGGCATTTCTTCATTTCCACAAATACCTTCCTGGGTCATCAGGTTCGGATAAGTACGGCTAAAACCTGTCGGACGATACTCATCGTGGATGTCGACCATCAGGTTATAACGGGCACATTTCTTCACGGCATCGTGCATCCAGGTCGTCCACCTGTGCGAACCGACATGAACAAAGCCAAATTTCAATCCCCTGATTCCCCATTTCTTATATAGAGGAAGCAGTTGATCCAACTGTTTATACAAAGCACGTTGGTTCACATACAAAAAGACCCCAATTCCTTTATTATTGGCATAGCGGATCACTCCGGGCATGTCAAGGTCGTTAACAGGGTTACGCCTGGGGTCGACAGTCACCGTTGTTGCATCCGACTCAACTGTATATTCATAGCCATACCAACCGGCATCGAAATGGATATATCCGATATTGTGCTGAGCTGCAAAATCGACCAGTTCTTTTGCCCCTTTAGTCGAAAGGGTTACTTCGCGCATCACCTTCCCCGGCCTGATCCATGTAGCATTGGCAATCTCACAGGGAGGGTTCAGGTTCAGGATGATATCATCGTTTTCGAGCAGTTTCCCGGGTTTTTCTGCCACCATGATGACCCGCCATGGAGTGGCAAACGGCGTGGTCAGTTCAACCGGGCTAAACATAGAACAGGTAATTGTATTGGCCTTGCTGGCGTCAACCATAAATTTTGTGCGGCAGTAATCGACCATTTCAGCCTCAGCCAGGCAAACATACAAACCGTTTTTTAGCTGAAGCGTAAGCGGGCGTTCACATTCGCCCGGCCAGCCGGAAAGCGGTAATAAAGTATATGTGGTTTGTGCCCTTGGCGTGTACCAGGCCATTGTTCCTTCCGGCATTTTAAATTCAGTAAACTCTTTCCTGATAAGTATATCCCGTCCACCGGTTGGACTTTCGGGAAAAACATAACGGAAAGCAATGCCTTGGTTATACGCGCGTACTTCCAGTTGCATTTCAAAACGCGCATTGTTATTCTGTAACAAACGGATTACTTTTCCCTGATAATGATCGCGCACCAGGTTTCTCTCCCCATACACAGGCTTCCATTCCGTATCAACCACCGAATCGGTAACATCAATAAGACTGAATTTGCTTGTCCAGCCATTAAGCCCAAGCACCGATTTTTGAACGATTGTTTCCCCCTGGTAACTGACGGAATAAGAACATTGTCCGTCTTCAAAAAAAAGCTGAAAAGTAATTTTCCCATCGGGTGATTTCAATTCCACCTGATTTTCAGCATTCAGGTTCAGAATAGAAAGCCCAAAAACAATACAAAATAATAAGAATTTCATTAGGTTTGAGTTTTATTAGTTGTGTTATCAATATTTTTGTGAGACATGGGGAACATCAATATTTTATCTATTCTGACAAAAGAGCTCCTTTTTCTTTTCTATACCCATCTGTATAAATTCCCATCTTATCAAAAGGGACAGGTTTAAAATCAGGTATTTTTTTAAATACTTCGGAATCGTCCCTCAACATAAAATTACCATTTTTCATATCAACAAAACCCGGGTCTTTTTCAGTCCTGAAGTTATTAATATTTTTCACTTCTCCCGGTCCGTTTTGCCTGATGCGTATCAAATCTTTATTTCCACCCACGATCACGTTGGCCGAGAGTACATTATTTTTCGTACGCATCCCTTCCCATTCTTTTCCTTCAACAATAACATCCATATAACTGGCTAATTCAGGATAGCGTTCACTGTATGGCGGTTCTTTTATATTCAGGTCTTTCAGCAGTCGCCGCTCCATTAATTTTCCTTTCCCGAAAGAATCAGCAGCATGGTCTTTTGCCCATGTATAATAATGCGGGCTTAATTCGAACGTATAATCCTGGGGATTAATCACGATATTGTTTTTCATGGTAAGTTCCTGTCCGCTGTTACTGTACATTACCCCGTAACGATTGTGCATGTTGTAAAAAACGTTTCCAAAAACCATGATACCGCAGGCTGAATCGTCGCAATAAATCCCCATGTTCATCATTTCGGGGTTACCACAGTCGTGAAAATAATTATAACGGATAACAAGCCCGCGGTCGCTGGGGTCCCTGCCCGTGTACCAGGCCGATACATCGCCCGAGTTCAAAGTGACATGGTGCACCTCGTTGTACTCGAACACATGTTCCGGGCCATTGGTGAAAATCCCATGAAAGTTAGAATTATAAATTTCATTATGCGAGACTTTATTTCCACAGCCATCGACAATAATGCCAGCCCATGCAAATTTTGTTCTTCGGTTGTAATCATGAACCCTGCAATTTTCCACGATATTATTCCCGGGGATTAATTTTCGTTTGCTCCCCCCACTTAAAATAATCCCGCCAGAACCGGTATTATATACATCGCAACTTTGAACACGGTTATTATTTCCGGCTTTCCTGTTCCATGTGGTGTATTTGTATATATGTGCCATGTAGCTTCCCACCCTCCGGGAAACCGGAACGCCTTCATAATCATCGTGGGTTATCCCTGGGAAAGTCTGTTTTGCCCCCTGGCCCATACAAATACCGGTTGTCCCAAAATTGCGGACTGTACATCCGGCAACCAGGTTATTTTCACCACGCTCCATATAAATACCAATGCCCCGGCCATATTCAACAATAAAATCACGAAAAACGATGTGACTGGCCCCTTCGAGGCAAACAACAGGATCTTCAAGGATAGAAACGGTTATTTTCCCTTCTCTTAATTCAGATGGAGGCCAGAAATATAAAACACCTGTTTTTTTATCAAGAAACCATTCCCCGGGCATATCCAATTCGTCAAAAATATTTAAAGCGACATAACGATGAAAAACTTTTCCACTCTCAACACCATACAAATGAGGTGCTGATAGCTTAACCTGTTTTGTTTCCGGGTCAATCTTTTCAACATGGATTTTGTCGTCAGCATAACCGTTACTAAATGTACCCTGAAACCACACATCATCATTACCTGCCCAAACAGCATGACGGTCGTCGGTATATTTAAACGTTGCACCACGGTTTGAATAATCTCCTTTCCGGGGGATAGAGCCACCAACAATAACTTTTCCGATCGGGATATAACCTTCGTTCGGATACCGGGCTAAGGTCATTGGTTTATTATTGAAGAATAACTCCAGGGGAGCAGGCCAGGCCGGTAAAGCATGGCCTATTTGCTGGTGTTTCCCGTAATTGGTAATCCCTAGTTTTTTCAGGTTTACACATTTTATATGCGCAACCGCTTCTTCTGTCAAACGGGATTTTACTGATTTATCTGTTAAAGCGTAAAATTTATTGGCATCAATTGAAATTCCCCCGGCAATTCGTACTTTCCCGTTTTCGGCAGCACGCCAAACGATGGGGGTTCCGGGTATTCCCGAGTCATTTTCATTCAGCACAAAAGGTTCTGACTGATAATATTCCCCTTCGGAAACCCAAACCGTGATTCCTTCGGAAGGCAAGGTTTCGTGAACTGACAAATAATTCCTGATTAAGTCTCTGGCAGCAGTTAGTGTTGCTACCGGTTTGCTTTTAGTGCCGGGATTAGAATCGTCTCCATTTTTCGACACGTAAAATTCCAATTGGCCAGCAAATACAGAACAAGTAACAATAAAAAATATCAAGCTAAAAAACAGTTTCCTCGTTGTATTACATTTATCCATCATCTCAACTTTCTTTTTTTCACAATCCGTTTAAACGTTATTTTCCATCAACAAGTTTTTTCAGGAACATCCGGGCTGTGTGGTTAACTTTTATTTTATTCACCAGGTCTACCTCACAGATAAAAAATGAACCTTTCCCGTATTTCAATTCCCCTGCTGCCATTACCGTACCTTACTGTTTTCCGGGATGTCAGCATCAACCTGGTTCGCAAATACCACTTTGCCATTTTTTCCGACCTGGTATTTTAACACGTATCCTTCAGAAACTTTGTTCAGGTCGTTACAAACCCATGCTTCGAAAGCTGTTTTTTCACCGGCCTTTGCAAAAGAAGATATATTAAATTTGTCCAGTTCTGCATATAATTCTTTACTGGATGCCATCGGGTCTTTCTTTTCAAAAGCCGCGTCTTTCCTATTGGTAACCGGAAGATATTTCCCTGGCAAAACCGGAGGCTTAGGAACTGTTAACAAATTCTCACGCGTTTGATATTGACGGGTGCCAATTTCGGCAAACTTATCCTGTGCCTGAATATTAAAGACAACAAATAGCAGAAAAACACCAACAATCAAATACTTATTCATCACTCAGTATTTATTCCGTTTGTATTATTTCTCAACAACCTGATCCAGCCAATCCACTAGCACATCCTGCTGGTCTTTCTGGAACCGGCAAATATCATCCGGGGCTTTAAATACAAAAGAAGATGGGGTATTCCATGCTTTACCCGCCTCTTCCACACAATTTTTCACATCTTCCGAATTTGCAAAACGATCATGTAAAGGGGCATATATTAAACAATTCCGAGGTGCGATTAATTTTATCACATCGTCATAATCATATGGGATTTTACTTTCTTTCCCGTTAAACAAACCTAGTTTAGGTAAAATTGAATGCCATTGGTAATATTGCTGAATTCCTCCGGTTGGCTGATCATTGCTATCGGTACGCATAGGTGTAAAACCGCTGAAAACCGCCAATCCGGCAATACGGGTATCCAGCGCTGTTGCATACAAACCAACCATCCCTCCATAAGAAAATCCACATATATATATTTTTGAGGGATCGGTTGCAGGCGCTTTGCTTTCGGTAATCCCTTTTCCATCCACCAAAAAGTCAACCACTTTACGGACGTCGTAAACGGCACGTCCCAGTTTCGACCAGTGCGGATGTTTCTTATAAAAATCAACAGCATCAAGCAAATGGTCGCCAAAGCCAAACTGATCGTAAGCTACTACAATATAACCTTCCTGTGCCAGACGCCAGTAAACAGGCAGTCCTCCACGTTCCACCCCGTAGCCCTCATTGCTCCCCTGCGAATAATTCCACGGGTGAAGCCAAATCACTGTTGCCTTGTAACTATTCAAACCGGGGTTGAAATAAATATTGCCGTTCATATCTCCGCCAAACGAAAAAGGCACGCGTTTCAGGTCCCCGGGGTTCCACCGGTCTCTCGACTCATTGGGTATACCTAACTCCTCAGCAGCCGGAATATGATACTCTCCTTCATGCTCAATTTTACCGGGTTGTTTTCCAAGCATCCAGTTCATTTTTTCAGGAACAGATGCCCTTTTCGGAACATTCAGGTCTTGTTTTTTTTGTTTATTCTTCCAGGCCTGCCAATCGAACTGATGCATCAATCTTTCCTGAAATTTTGATTCATCAGGTTTTCCGCGGCCAAAAGCCCAATCCATAAAATCAAGGTTCAGTTTTACATGTTCTTCAGTAATCGGGTTATGGTTCCCTTTCCGGTAAACCAAGCGGATATTCCCTGGCTGGCCAAGAAAAGCATAGGCCTTTTTTGCATTCAGATAACTGCGTTCCACGCCAAAAGTCGGGTCGCAACCATCGTTATAAGCTGTATGAATCATTACATAACGTGGGGCAATAGCAGCAACAAGGTCATTTCCTCCAACAGGCAGTTCATCTTCCCGTCCTAAATAATTCTTTAAGGATGGCAAAGCCCATGCTTCCGGAAAATCAACCACCGATTCCATAAAGCATTGGCGTGATGCAAAACGGTACGGACAACCGGTTGGACTCCCCGAACTCCGTGCGATTATACATTTAAAACGTTCGTCAAAAGCCCCGGCATAAATGGCCTGTTTCCCGTACCTGGAATGCCCGATAATACCCACGGCGGTTGTATCAATATTGTATCCGTATTTGGGGTTTAGCAGATAATCGAGCGTACGGCCAGCCAGCCAGGCTTGTATGGCTAGAGAAGAACTCCAGCTCGCTTCCGGGTATTCCTTCTTAAAATCTTTCCAAACATTCTGGTAATTAGGATAATTTTTATTCTCATGATACGCATCAAGTCCGGGGTACAAACATGCCACATAGCCCCTTTTTACGGCTTCCTCGGCCCACTGAATCTGTTTGGGATAGGGTTCGGTAAGCAATAATGGAAATTTACCCTGTCCTGCAGCCGGGAGCCATACTTCTATCTCAAAAGACTGTTTTCGTGGGGTATCAAACATTAATTTTATCCTTTTGCGCAAAGAACCATCGCTTTCCTTCTCCTGAAAGACAAGCTCTGCGGATAACAAATCCGGTATTTTTTTTGGAAAATATCCAATATAATACCGGCACCATAAATCCTTAATTTCCTTTTTTCTTTCCTGAAAATCAGCAACTGTTTTTACTTTCCGACCATCCAAAAATGTCATGGCATCAGGCAAACCGGCATTCCGGCAATTCTGTGCATGTGTTAAAAACGGAATCAGGCAAAATGTAAGTAAGTGGAATATCTTTCTTTTATATTTCATCGAGTTAAATGTTAATACAGGCCTTTAAATTATAAAAAGCCAACAATGCCATCAATATTTATTCAAAATTAAATTCCCAGCTGTGCCGATTTCTTTTTCTGCTTAAGAAATTAGAAATGGGTGTTTAGGGAAATCCAAACGGCTAAGCATAAAACCGAAAACAGATGTGCAGGAAAAATTTTTCCCTGCGCAGAAAAACCGAAACCTATTCTTTCTGGAATTTTACGTTATCCAGTGTCTCCTTAATCCGGGTGCCCGGCGTGAAAATAATGCCTGCACTCTTTATGGACGATGAGCTTACTTCCTCAACAGTAGCTTCTCCCTTTTAGAGTAACCCGAAGGCTTCCCAAGTCGCCCAGACGGACAATAGTGCCTCTGGCAAGGTTATCGATCGCAACATCGACCATGGCATACAACACGGCACGGATATCGGCCCCACTTTACCGTACATATTTTCTCAATGGCCGTGGTTAAATCGCCCAGGCTCAATTCGCCATCCATTACCGGACTGGCATAATACTTCTTTTCGCCACCCCCGGATACCCCGGGCCGGCCTTTTTCTATAACTTTAAATTTGATTGGCATAAGGTTGATTTTTATTTAAATATTTAGGGACACCAGCAGAGTGAAGCATTGCTGCTGACATATTTCTTTCATTGAAATGATCAAATTATCAATATCGAATGGTAAAAGACCCTTAACGAATAAAAATCCTATTCGTTAAGGATCTTTTAAAGTCATCTGACTAATAGCCGGTGTTTTGTTCCATCACTGCATCCTTGTTTGCTTCAATTACAGAATTTGGAATTGGTAACTTGTTTATATGGTCATCCAGCGAATAGCCATTGGCAATAACTTCGTTGTTATATTTCATCAGATATTCTGATAATTTTCCCATCCGCATCAAGGTACTAATCCGGAACTCTTCCAGGTAAAGTTCCCGGGCGCGTTCGTCCAGAATTAAATCAAGGTCAACATCACTAGCAGTAACCGACGTTGCCTGTGCCCGGTTTCGTACCACATTGATATCTGCTGCGGCTTTTTCAGTATTGCCATTCCGCAGGTAAGCTTCGGCCCGTAACAGATAGGTCTCCGGCAAACGCATAATGTACCAGTCTTTAAAAATCCTTCCGTAATCATGACTCTCACCACTTGAAGAATGAGTTGTCAGTCCATAATGAACTGCCTGAATTACTTTCATAAAAGAAGGTGCAGTATATTTCAAGAATTCAGTAGGAATGCCAATATTCGATTCTGTAATACGTTGACCATAAAAACTGCTTTTGGGATTACACCAGTAAAATTCCCTCTGGATGTTATAGGTAGAATTTCGTATGTCATTATTCCAGTCATCTTTATACTCCCATACAGTAGTTCCCATATAATCAGTTACCCGGATACCGTCATTATTAGCAGAACCACATAAAGTGTCTTTCAGGAAATACCCAACACCATCAGTACCTCTGACAATCCACCATCCTGTGCCACACCATCTCTCCAATCCGAAATAGCCATCTCCCCGGCTATTGGCATCTCCACCACCACCAACCGTGGATATTTCAAACTCTGTATTCCATATCGCTTCGTGGTTCCCTTCCTTCCAGTTCATATTTCCAATCTGGAACAAATCCCAATACACATCTCCCCAGGATTCCTGAGCTCCCTGATAATCCCAGCCATTAAAGGTGAAATCTTTACGCACACCAAACCGATCGGTCATCAGGTAAAAATTCGAATTGTCAATTACCTCGCTGGCTGCATCAATGGCACCATCGTAATCTTCCAGGCAAATATTCACTTCAGACAATAAATGATAAGCTGCTACTCGCGGAGCTCTTCCCCCGTCCAGTTCATCCACCGTTGGCATCCATTGCACTGCAAATTCCAGATCTTCTTTACATTGCTGGTAAACGGCTTCCTGCGTGGCCCGGGTATAATCGAATTTGGCAGAAGTGGTTTCGTTCAGCACCAAAGGAACACCTCCCCACATGTTAGCCAGAAAATGATAAGCCCAGGCTCTTAGAAATTTGGCCTCACCAATAATCGCATTTTTATCTTCATCCGAATCCCAGCTTGCCTCATCATCATCAGCCCGGTCAATAATAGTATTCGCCTGATAAATCCAATTATAAAACCGTTCCCACCATTTTTCAGCAAAGTCACTATCTGCATTTAATGTATTCCAATAAAAATATTCAGTATAAGTTGTGTTGGTTACCCGTTTCACAGCAACATCCAAATCCAGACCTAACATATCATAATTTTTCCAACTATCTTCATAAGCATACATCTGTGTACGGATAGTCAGGTAAATATTAGCCAAAGCAGATTCAAAACCAGCTTTGTCAGTATATGAATTATCCGGAGTTAAAAAATCTTTTGCTTTCTCTTCAATAATTTCATCCATGTCACAGGAAACTGTTCCTCCAAGTATAAAGAGGAAAATCAAAATGTATTTATAATGATTCATTTTCATCTTTTTTAAAAATTAAATGATACGGAAAATAAGTAAGTACGGATAGAAGGAAGTGAAGAGCTTGACAATCCACTATCTGTTTCCGGATCTAATCCTTCCCAATGAGGGGCATAAGTAAATATATTATCCGCACTGAAAGAGCAAGCTGCCCCGTTAAGCCCCCACGGTTTAACTAAATTAGTTGCGTTATAGGTCAACGATACCTTCTGTAGCTTTATGAAACTACGGTCAATGTATTTCTTCCCCTGATAAGTGGCATTGTCTTTATAGTCCGGACGTGGAAATTCAGCACCGGTATTGGTCGGGGTCCAGTAATCATAAACAGGATGATTTACTGATCCGTTATTCGCATAACCATCATAGTATGGAGTATTATTTTCTGATAAATACCAGCCATTCCCGCCCCAGACAGAGTAAAAATAAAGCATTAATGAAAAATTTCTGTATTGCAGCGTATTCGTCCAGCTCCAACGGAAATTAGGATTTGTATTTCCAATAATTTTTCGATCCCGATCGGAAGTAATAGAGCCATCATTGTTGACATCCTCCAGCTTATAATCCCCGGAACGCATTCCAGTCATGACAGAACCGTTATCTTCATCTTCCTGCTGCCACATCCCAATTACGTTATATGCATAAATTGTCCCAAGCGATTCACCGATGAAATAACCGTCGCTGATCAAATCGTCTTCCTTCCCATCGCCGTCACTGTCTTCTCCGAGAATAGTAGCTACTTTATTCCGGTTCAATGAAAAGGCGAAATCAGAAGACCATTTGAATTTTCCCTTGTCAAGGTTCAGCGTGTGCAGGTTCAGTTCAAAACCTTTGTTTTTTATCTCCCCTATATTGGAAGTAATACTGCTCATTCCTGCAGTGGCAGGTACCGACAAATCAAACATCAGATCGTTGGTCTTTGTCTTATAAGCATCGATTGATCCGCTTATCCGCTTCCCCAGAAGGGAAAAATCAATTCCCATGTTTAATCCGGTCGTTGATTCCCATCCCAGATCGTTGTTAGCAAGGGTAGAAATATATTGGGTAATCGTGTAAGAGTCATCTCCATAAAAAATATACTTATCTGTCGATACCTTTGCAAGGGTGGTATAAGGATCTATCGACTGGTTCCCGTTTTTACCATACGAAACACGAAGAGACAAATTATTTACAGAGGCCACACTTTCCATGAATTTTTCCCTCGATATATTCCAGTTAAACCCTACAGAAGGAAATACGCCCCATTTTTTATTTTTACTGAAAGCCGAATACCCGTCACGCCGGACAGTTCCTGTTATTGAATATTTATGGTTATACGTGTAAGTACCCCGGGCCATCATGCCGATGGCATCAGTTTCTCCTCCACCTGTTTTTGCCTGCTGGGTATCCCCGTTTTCAAGAGCATATGAACCAAGAACAGTATTGCCAAAACTTTCAGCATATGCATAGGTTGTCTCATAGGAGTAATGTTCACGAGAAAACAACAGGGTGACATCAACATAGTGTTTATCTGCAAAAATACGCTTATACTTAACCATGTTGTCCAGCAGCATATTATAATAACGGTCATATTCCCGATATCCGGCCCCGTTTTTAGTTTCCCCGGTAGTTGTATGCTCATCATAAAACTGATTTTTTTCATTCCAACGCA
Source organism: Prolixibacteraceae bacterium (assembly GCA_963662895.1). Classification (GTDB taxonomy): domain Bacteria; phylum Bacteroidota; class Bacteroidia; order Bacteroidales; family Prolixibacteraceae; genus GWE2-42-39. The sequence goes on from OY759982.1 coordinate 198,443, forward strand.
CCGAGTTTGAATAGGTTGTCTGGTAAGTAAGCCCTTTTACCCATGGAACTTTAATTATACCTGTGATAACTCCGGATAGGTTATTTCGGATATCTGTATCTTCAGATGCTACCTCCCAGAATGGGCTGATAACAGCATTTGTCGATTGTGGAAATTGTTTATAGGAACCGTCTTCATTATATACCGAAGCATAAGGGCTGAACATGGTTGCCCAGTACATACCGGGAGCATCTCCTGAATAGTCCCTAAGACTGTATGAGCTTTTTATTCCCAGGTTAAACCAATCGGCCAGGTCACTATCAATATTTATTCTCCCCGAAACATGTTTGAAATCATCATTTATGATAACTCCCTTCTGCTTAACAAAAGAGGTTGAAATATAATATTTCGTTTTTTCAGTACTATTAGAAACGCTAACAGTGGTGTTATAAGTATGTCCTAACCGGCAAATCAAGTCAAACGGGTCGGTCAGGGTTGGTTTATGGTCAGAAGTCGCATTATAGTTTTCCTGTTCGATCACCTGTAAATATGACCTGATATTATCAGGGTCGACTTCCTGCCCGTTTGCTCTCCGGACATCCAGTAACCGTTGTAAATATCCTTCAGCATCATAAACTTTTAAAGGTTTAAGCTGGTCGTTAATCCCGTAGCTCATTTTTACGTCAAATTTAGGTTTCCCGTTAATTCCTTTTCCCTGTTTTGTTTCAATAATAATAACGCCATTAGCTGAACGGGAACCGTAAACTGCAGCAGCGCTGGCATCCTTCAGTACGGTCAGGTTTTCAATATCATTGGTCGGAAGGTCAGCCAGTGAACCATTAAAAATAGCCCCGTCCACAACAATTAACGGAGTATTTTTTGCAGCTGTGGAGTTTTGCCCGCGAATGGTCAGATCAGCCACTTCTCCGGCGGTATTGGTGCCAGCGACATTCAAACCTGCAACTGAACCTTTTATACTTTCCAAAACATTGTTCGTCGCCACATTTTCGTACGTTTCAAGTTTGGCCTGGGCCACGGCCCCGGTTACAGCCTGTTTACTTACAGTTCCATACCCAATTGCGACAACTTCTTCAATACCAATCGTTTCTTCCTGCATCACCACATCAATCGTAGTTTTACCACTCACTGCTATTTCCTGCGTTTTCATTCCCACAAAAGAGAAAACCAACGTAGCATCACCCGGAACATCGGGAAGCGAATAGTTCCCGTCGGCGTCAGTAATAATTCCCTGGGTGGTGCCTTTTATTACCACGGTTACACCGGGCAGGGGAACGCCGGACGAGTCGGTCACTTTACCGGAAATGTTTTGCGACTGTTGCATACTGTTATACAATCCGGCACCGTCGGAAGAGAGTGAAATCTGACGCCCGAGTATTTTGTACCGGATACCCGTTCCTTCAAAAACCTCTTTTAAAACATCCGTTATCAGTTTATTCTCACAATTTACCGATACTTGTTTGTCAACATCAATGATTCCGTTATAAAAAAAACGGTATTCACTCTGGTTTTCAATATTCAAAAGAATATCTTCAATCGTTGATTTTTCCATTTTCACGGTCAGTCTGGTGGTCTGCGAATACGTTTCGACAGCCCAACTACCCCAAAATGTAACCAATAGGAGAAAAATAGTTAGTTTCATTTTTAATAAAATTAAACATGAACAAGGGAGTTGCCCCTGCATACTTCGTTTTTTTTTCATAATTTTGAATGTTTTGGTTTAACACTACTCGTTTTGAATCAAAATGTGAAGAGGTGGAAAGGAACAGTTTCCATCTCTTTTTTATAATCTAATTTTTTTAGTTCATATTATTTTGCTGTTATCGATAAAACCCGGCTTTGGGAATCAAATGTATAATCAATTGGTGTTGTATTTTTTATCAGTTCAAGCACTTCGCTAAACGACTCCATTTCAATAGTTCCGGTATACCACAAATTCTTTATTGTTTCTCCTTCAAGCCTGATGCTCACGTTGAACCAACGCTCCAGCCTTTTGGCAACCAATTCAAATGGTTCACGCCTGAAAATCATTTTTCCGTCTTTCCACGAAGTGTACATTTCCGGGTTTACTTTTTCTGTCGAGTCAAGCCCCTTTTCTGCTATATACTGAAACCCGGGCTTAAGAAGAATTTCTTTTGAATTAATTTTATCCTTTATTGCAACAGCCCCTTCGACCAATGTTGTCCGAAAAGGCTCCCCTGCATAGGCAAGAACATTAAATTTTGTTCCCAATACCTTTACATCTCCATACGCTGTTTTCACGATAAAAGGTTTCCCGTCTTTTTTAACCTCCAGGTAAACTTCTCCTTTCAAGGCTATTTCCCGGCTTTTCCCGAAACGGTGCGGGAACGACACTTCGGAGCCTGCATTTAACCAGGCAACCGAACCATCAGGCAACTGAAAAGAAGTTCTGGCGCCAAACGGTGTTTTAACATGCTCAACTGTTTTCATCCGGGGATAATTATCATTCCTGAAAATGAAATATGCGGAAACAAGGATAAGCGGAATAAGCAGGATTGCCGCTATCCTTTGCCAATAATAAAAGAAACCACGTGAGTCCCTCAACTTTTCCAGGATTTTTACCCGGGTCATTAATTTTGCCTTGTCCAGATTATACTCCCTCAGTATTTCTGCCGACTCCCATGTTTTTTTATACGATTGAAAAATGGTACTGTTCTCATCTGACTGACTTAGCCATTTTTCAAAAGCCATTTTTTCTTTCGGGGAGGCATTCCCTGTTAAAACTTTGGCAAAAAATTTATTGTTATGCTGATTCTCTTCAACCATAATTATGTTGTTTCAAATTTATGACGACCAAACGGAATTTTTCCGTGACAAAAAATTTTAAAAAAGAAAAGAAAAAATGATCAGGATGGTAATAAGATAATCTTTCAGTTCATCCCTCAGTTTGTTTAAAGCCCTTCGTATCTGGGTATCTACCGAATTTTCAGAGATTTGTAATTTCTCTGCAATCTCCCTGTATTTCAATTTTTCGAAACGGCTCAGTTTGAATATTTTTTTACATTGTTCCGGAAGTTGTTCAATACAGAATTCCATCTTTTCCTGCAATTCGGTAAAGACCAGGCTGTCATCAAATGAAACAGATGCTTGAAGCAAGGAATCGTTTTGATGTTTTTCCCTGATCTTTTGATGCTTCAGATGATCAAGACATGAATGATAAACAGAACGGTACAAATAAGCGTTAAACGAAGTCTTTATTTTCAGTTGTTTCCGGTTCACCCAGATTTCGGCAAACAGGTCCTGAACCAAATCTTCAGCAACATCACAATTGTGAATGACAGAGGTTGCATAATTGCATAACCTGCTATAATACTGCGCAAACAAGAGATCAAAAGCATTCTTATCCCCGGCAATAATTCCCGTTAATATCTTAAAATCAGTATTACTCACGTTATGAAATACTGGTTTAGTAAGGTTCAAAGCTAAGCAATAATTCTTATTTGTGTAAGCTGATCAACTACTCATCACAATCATCGCCCAGGTTCAGCAATTCGATTTTCCTGAAATCGGTCGGATGGCTTTCGGCCTGAATCGAAATTGAACCACTCTTTAAAAGCTTATTGCCATCGGACGGCAGCAACTTCTGATAACCCGGGTCGCGTTCATCCAGTTGTGGTTGTGTATAAACCATTACTGTATCGCCATTTACAATATGCCTGATCAGCGAATCGCCATAAACTTCTATATCTGCGTTCACCCACTGGTCGCCATGAAAAGTTTTCGATGTTGAGTTGATACAATGTTCGAGGCGCAGTTTGCCATCCATTACGATATTCGTACCGGGAGTACAAACGTTCAAAGTCGAACGCCTGTCAGTGCCGTTTCCTCCTAATAACTGGACTTCAACAGAGGTAGGAAAATCCTGATTGATTTCCATGGTTGAGGGCCTTTGTCCGTATATCATAATTCCATTATTCCGGTAAGCCCACCCGGGGCCACCGGGACATTGCTCTCCCACAAAACGGTATTCAACATGCAGTTTGTAGTGTGAATAATTCTTTTTGTAAAACAAATGACCAAATGTATCATCGAAGTTTTCATACTGATCGTAACGGACTTTCAATATTCCGTCTTCTACACGAAAGGTATTTTTGTAATTCTCATTTAAAGGATACCCCTTAAACTTCATTTCCCAGCCATCCAGATTTTTCCCGTTAAAAAGCTGTATCCAGCCTTTTTCTTTGGGAGGCTTTGATTGGCAGGCGCTAATGAACAATAAAGCAATAAGAATTAATGCAATCGATAATGTCTGGTTGGGTTTCATAAATTCAAATTTTAAAGATTATGCAGCAAGATAGTACAATCAAAGGAAAAGTAAAATGGTGATCTAAAAAAGAATCTCATTATCAAATTTAACCACATGGTTAAATTTAATGGTTAAAATATTTGGTAAATAAATTTGAAGGTTTTATTTTTGACCAGTTGATTTAACTATGTGGTTAAATCATTCAATTAAACCATTTAGGTAATGAAACAAAAAAAAGACAACACTGAAGAAAAAATCCTGAATGCAGCCCGGGAAGTATTTATCCGTAAAGGGATGGAGGGCGCCCGTATGCAGGAAATTGCCGACGAAGCAGGAATAAACAAAGCATTATTGCATTATTATTTCAGGACAAAAGAAAAACTGTTTGATGCAATCTTCTTTAATATTGTTAAATTTGCTTTTCCCTCACTTACGAGTATTGCGCAGGAAAAAACTGATTTCGTCCCGAAACTTAACAAGATTATTGACACATATTTCGATTTACTTCTCAATCACCCGTTTTTACCGGGTTTTATAATTAAAGAATTAAACCGCGACCCTTCCGGTTTATTTGAACTGATCACCAAACATGGGTTAAGCCCTGATTATATTCTGGCACCAATCGAACAAGCAATGGATTGTGGTGAAATAAAAAGAATGGACCCCCGGCATTTGGTAATAAATATTGTTTCTATGTGCGTATTTCCTTTTGCTGTCCGGCCAATTATGAATTATTTACTTTTCAAAGATGATAAAGAAGCTATGATGGCTTTTTATAATGAACGGGCTGAAGTCATAAAAAAGTTTGTCATTGATTCGATTGTAATTGAGAAATAGAGAAAAAAAGGATGAAAACAATTAAACAAACGCTCTTGTTGTTCATGTTGCCGGTACAAGTAGTGCTGGTACAGGAAAAAACAAGCCTCGACGATTGCCGGCAGTGGGCCCGCGAAAACCATCCGGTGTTACAGCAAAAGCAAATACTGGAGAATATGTCGGCACTAACAGTCGGGAACCAAAAGACTAATTATTTACCGGTGCTGAACCTGAACGGGCAGGCAAGTTATCAATCGGATATAACCCATGTACCAATCAGCATCCAGGGTATTTCGATCCCTACAGCGGCAAAAGACCAGTATAAAATGTACCTTGATGTTTCACAGACAATCTGGGATGGTGGGGTCACCAAAATGCTGACAGAACTGGAAAACAAAAAACTGGATTCGGAATTACAAAAGAATGAGGTTGAATTATACGCTGTTCAGGAAAAAGTAAATGCCTTTTTCTTTATGCAACTTAAGTTACAGCAAAACAAAAAAGTGCTGGAAACAAAAAAAGAAGTTCTGCTCGAACGCCGTAAACAAATGGAATCAGCACTTCGTAACGGAACCATTTTGGCATCAGACCTGGATCAGTTGGATGCTGAACTGATCCGACTGGAGCAAGACTTACTGGACATTGAATCGAACGGGCAATATTGCACAAATGCCTTATCGATATTAACAGGAAAATCGCCCGACATCTTTGCCGAACTGTCGATGCCTGAAGCAAAAATACAAATTGCCGAAACGATCGGCCGGCCCGAACTGGGACTGTTTGGAAAACAACGTATACAACTTGATACTTCTTCGGAATTACTAAAAAAACAACGCAACCCGAAAATATTCGGATTTGGACAGTTGGGTTACGGAAGGCCCGGCCTAAATATGCTTTCTGATGAATTTGACAGCTATTATATGGCTGGCCTCGGTGTGAAATGGAATATACTCGACTGGAAAAAAACACAACGGGACATGCAAAATATCCAACTTCAGAAAGATATTATCGACAACAAAGAGCTTGATTTTAAACGGAACATTAACCTGGCGCTGGAACCATACAAACAGGAAACAGAAAAACTCAGAAAAGTAATGAAACAGGATGTAAAACTGATTTCCCTTCAGGAAAACATCACCAAAAGTTCAGCTTCAAAGCTCGATAACGGAACAATTACCATTTCGGATTACATTGAAGATTTGAATGCCGAAATACTGGCAAGGATCATGTATGAAACCCATAAAATTCAGTTGCAGGAAGCAATTGAAGTATGCAAAATTATTCAGGGACAATTGTAAAAATAATTTTATATGAAGACAAAATATATCAGTTTATTGCTCATTGTAACATTTGCTGCCTGTAACAATGGACATGAAAAATCAGATGCTTATGGCAATTTCGAGGCTACCGAAACTATTGTTTCGGCTGAATCGCCCGGAAAGATTATCAGCTTGAACGTGGGACAAGGTGATTTGCTGACAAAAGGACAACTGATCGGGATAACCGATACAACCCAGCTGTTTTTTAGTATTGAACATCTGAAGGCACAAATGCAGGCCACATCAGTAAAGAAAGTAAATGTTACCGCACAGATTGAGGTGCTGAACGAACAGTTGAAAAACCTGAAAATTGACCAGCACCGCATTCATAACTTATATGATGAACAGGCAGCCACGAAAAAAGACCTTGATTTTATAGATGGCAAAGTACGCGAAATGCAAAAGCAAATCCTTTCAGTGAAAACCCAGTTCCAAATGATCGACCGGGAAATGGAAGTGCTGAAATCACAACTTCAGAAAACCGAAGATTTGAAAGAAAAATGCAACATTATATGTCCGGTTGATGGTACTGTTCTGGAAAAGTACCTTGAACAGGGCGAAATAACCTCGGTGGGCAAACCTTTGGTAAAAATAGCCGACCTCAGCGTACTCGACCTGAAAGTGTACATCAGCGGGGATCAGTTACCCCGGGTAAAAATTGGACAGGAAGTGGAAGTTGTCATTGACAAAACGACGAAGGAAAACCAATCACTAAAAGGTACTGTAAAATGGATTTCACCGGAAGCAGAATTTACACCAAAAATTATCCAGACCAAAGAAGAACGGGTGAAACTGGTTTATGCAATGAAAGTGGCTGTGCCAAACGACGGACGCCTGAAAATCGGCATGCCGGGGGAGGTACGATTTAACGATTTTTGATTGATGATTTCGGTAGAGAATATATATAAATCGTATGGGCCGGCAGAGGCGTTGAAAGGCGTTTCCATGGAAGTCGCGAAAGGTGAATTATTTGGGCTGATCGGGCCGGACGGTGCAGGAAAAACCACATTGATGCGTATCCTCATGACCATGTTGGTTCCCGACTCAGGAAGTGCAACCATGAACGGGCTCGATGTAGTAAAAGATTATAAAAAAATACGTAGGTGTGTAGGTTATATGCCCGGACGTTTTTCGCTTTACCAGGACCTGAGCGTAGAAGAAAACCTGGAATTTTTTGCTACCGTTTTCGGAACGACTATCGAAGAAAATTATCACCTGATAAAAGATATTTACATTCAGATCGAACCTTTTAAAAAACGGCTTGCAGGAAAACTTTCCGGGGGAATGAAACAAAAACTGGCCCTCTCGTGTGCGCTGATCCACAAACCGGAAATACTGATCCTCGATGAACCGACCACCGGGGTTGACGCCGTTTCGAGAAAAGAGTTCTGGGAAATGCTGAAAAAACTGCAACAGCACGATATTACAATTATAGTTTCGACACCATATATGGACGAGGCAAACCTGTGCGACCGGGTAGCATTAATTCAAAACGGACAAATACTGGATGTTGATTCGCCTGAGAGGATTACTGAAAAGTTCAGCAGGAAACTATTGGCAGTTCGTTCTTCCAACATGTACCAATTGATCAATGATGTACGTGACTTTGAAAAAACGGAAACGGCTTTTGCTTTTGGTCAGTACCTGCATGTTACTTCAGTTAACGACGACATGGAAGCTACTGAACTGGAAAAATACCTGGCTGCAAAACAGCATCAGCAAATTCAGGTTTTTGAGATCGAGCCAACAATTGAAGATGTGTTCATGGGGCTAATGACGAAAAAAGATAATATTACTTAACCACAGAGTAAACAGAGATAAAATGGAAATTAATAGAATTACAGAAATAAAACTTAAATGTGCTTTTGCCGTTCATTCATCACTAGGCCCGGGCTTGTTGGAAAGTGCTTACGAAGAATGCCTTTTTTATGAACTGAAACAAGCAGGGCTTTTTGTTGAAAAACAAAAAGCATTGCCACTGATTTACAAAGAAGTAAAACTGGACGCTGGCTATCGGCTATTAGTTGAAAAGAAAGTTGTAGTCGAGATAAAATCAGCTGAATCATTCACAGACGTTCATATTGCACAAGTGCTTACCTATTTGAAGTTATCCGGTTGTAAAATTGGTTTGTTGCTAAACTTCAACGTCGCATCATTAAAGAATGGGATTAAACGGTTTGCAAATTAAAAACCCGGTGATCCTCTGTGCAAAACTCCGTGTAACTCTGTGGTTAGAAAACAAAAGGGAATGGAACAAAAAGAGACTGTAATACAAGTTCGTAACCTTGTCAAAAAATTCGGATCGTTTGTTGCCAACGATCATCTGAATTTTGAAGTCTGTAAAGGTGAAATATTTGGTTTCCTGGGAGCCAACGGTGCCGGTAAAACTACAACTATCCGTATTCTTTGCGGTTTGTCGTCACCAACTTCCGGTGAAATGAACGTGGCCGGTTACAATGTATATACCCAAACGGAAAAGATCAAGCAAAACATCGGCTATATGAGCCAGAAATTTTCATTATACGAGGATATGACCGTCGCCGAAAATATCCGTTTTTATTCAGGAATATACAAAATTAAGCCCGATGTCAGGAAACGGAAAGAGCAGGAACTGCTGAAAAGACTCGATATGCAGGATGCCAGGGATAAGTTGATTGCAGACCTTCCCCTGGGATGGAAACAAAAACTGGCATTCTCAATTGCAGTCTTTCACGATCCGAAAATTGTTTTTCTGGATGAACCCACTGGTGGAGTCGATCCGGTTACCCGCCGCAAATTCTGGAACCTTATCTACGAGACTGCCCACAACGGCATCACAGTATTCGTTACCACCCATTACATGGACGAGGCCGAATACTGCGATCGGGTTTCGATTATGAATGAAGGTAAAATTGTTGCCCTTGACACGCCAGACAAGCTAAAGGAACAGTACCAGGCCAAAGATATGGACGAAGTATTCCTGAAAATAGCAAGATAGTTAACAAACTCGTATACCCGACTATGAAACGTTTTTTAGGATTTTTACGGAAAGAATTTATGCACATCCTGCGCGACCGGCGGACCATGATTATCATCTTCGGGTTGCCTGTCGCCCAGTTGCTGATTTTTGGCGAGGTTATTTCCACCGATATAAAAGACGCAAAAATTGGCATATATGATCCTGTTCAGGATGAAACAACACGGGAAATAACAACGAAGTTATTATCGTCGGGCTATTTCTTAGCGGAAAAATTTCTGGATGCAGAAACCGATTATGAGGCGATTTTCAGAAAAGGAAAAGTAAAAATGATCGTGGCATTCGACCAGTCATTTGATAAAAAACTGGAACGGGAAGGCCAAACATCGGTTCAGTTGATTGCCGATTCGTCCGATCCGAATGTGGCCCGTATGCTCACCACCTATGCCTCCGGAATAATCAACGATTACGTAATGGAAGAAAAATTACCGGGCATGAAACAGCCCTACGAAATAATTCCCGAGGTACGGATGCTTTTCAACGAAGATATGAAAAGTGTTTATATGTTCGTCCCGGGCATCATGGCAATGATCCTCATGCTTATTTCGGCGATGATGACCTCGGTATCCATTGCCCGTGAAAAAGAACTGGGAACGATGGAAGTACTGCTGGCCTCCCCACTCCGGCCCTTCCAGATAGTACTTGGAAAAGTAGCCCCTTATATGGTTATTTCCATCATCAATGCACTTGTAATCATTATTATAGGAGTTTTCCTTTTTGGTGTTCCGGTGTTGGGAAGCGTAGTCTTCCTGATGCTCGAAACATTGCTCTTTATTCTGCTGGCCCTTTCGATCGGGATTCTGATTTCAACAATTGCAGCTACCCAAATGATAGCCATGTTCATTTCCGTACTTGCGCTCATGCTGCCAACGATCCTTCTTTCCGGCTTTATTTTCCAGGTTGATAATATGCCTTTACCCCTCCAGGCATTATCTGCCATTATGCCGCCCCGGTGGTATATCATCATTATAAAAAATATCATGCTGAAAGGGGTAGGAATCGTTCATGTATGGAAGGAAACACTGATACTCATCGCCATGACAGTCGTATTTATCGGACTTAGTGTCCGTAATTTTAAAACCAGGCTGGAATAAAACTTATGAGAACAATTTTATACGTTATACAGAAGGAATTTACGCAGATCATGAGAGACAAAACCATGCTCAGGATGATCGTTATGATCCCTTTGTTACAAATGCTGGTACTGGTTTTTGCAGCCACCTACGACATAAAAAATATCAATGTTTTCGTGATCGACCATGACCTGTCGGCAAGCTCACGCGAACTGATTTCAAAATTTGAAGGCTCGCCGTTTTTCACGGTTACGAATCAGGGCTTCAATGAAACAGAAGCTGAACAAAAGATATTGGAAGATGAATGCGACATGATCATTACCATTAACAATGGTTTTGAAAAAGACCTTATGCGGGAGGATCAGGCAAAAATACAGTTGCTGATCAATGCTATCGATGGTTCGGCTGCCCGGTTGATGTACTCCTACGCACGCTCTGTGATCCAGTCGTACCATTTGAACCTGGTTGCTGAGACTGAAGGATTGCCCGAGTTTAAACCGCCTTACAAAGTCGAAACCGTTTCCCGTTTCTGGTTCAACCCGGAACTCGACTACAAATGGTATATGGCTCCCGGAATTTTGGCCATCCTGGTAACACTGATCGGATTGTTCCTTTCAGGAATGAGCCTGGTCAGGGAAAAAGAGACCGGAACAATTGAACAGTTAAATGTTACCCCGATCCGGAAGATACATTTTCTTATAGGCAAACTAGTACCGTTCTTGTTTATTGCCCTGTTCGACCTGGCTTTCGGGTTACTGATTGCCCGGCTGGTTTTCAATCTGCCCGTGGTAGGGAGTCTATGGGTACTATTTGGCTTTGGCGCTGCTTATTTATTCGGAATACTGGGAATGGGATTGCTTATTTCCACAATGGCTGATACACAACAACAAGTTATGTTCGTAAACTATTTTATAATGATGATATTTGTAATGATGGGAGGAATTTTCACCCCCATTGAGAGTATGCCCCGATGGGCCCAGGTAGTCGATTGGTTCAATCCAATCTGCTATTTTATGCGTGTCATGCGAATGGTTGTACTAAAAGGTTCCGGTTTTACCGACCTTTTGCCTGAATTCCTGGCACTGCTTATGTTCGGATTTGTTTTTCTGGCACTGGCTGTCTGGAGGTACCGCAAGGTTGCCTGAAAAATTCATTTACCGGTAAAAACCGGATAGTCGTAGATTATTAGGATAACAGAAAAATGCAGAACAACTATTTTTGAATACGAAAACAAAACAGGAAACAATTTAGATAAGGTAAAACAAAGGGAAATAACAGTTTGCCTTAAAGCCATGAAAACTAAAAACGGCACTATTTTGAAATACAAATGGTGCCGTTTTTTTTTCTTTGGAAATACTTCAATTACTCCCAGGAATACTTCAACTATTCCGAAGAATAATTCTTTTATTTCAAGGAATAATTCAATTACCCCGGAGAATGACTCAATTATTCCAATAAAATGGTTAAAAATTTTGACTATATAAAATATTGGTTCTTATTTTGGGGGTTAAGATAAAAACTAACAATTAAATACCTTATCATGACTAACAGACGGGTTTTTCTAAAAAACATTGGAGTCTCTGCTGCATGTGTCAGTCTCATTAAACCATCGTTATTGTTTGCCCAAAAGGGAGGCAAACAGGCAATAAAAACACTTACTAATCCATTGATTGACGAACCAGGGATGTCAGATCCACATGCCTTGGTTGTTGATGATGTCTGTTACCTGTTTACTGGTCATGATACCGGTTTTGGCATAGCTGACTGGGTAATGCCTGACTGGCGGATTTATCGCTCTGAAGATTTGCAAACATGGGAACATGCCGGAACGATAAGTCCTAAAGATAATTATATGGGTGAAGGTAACACTTCCTGCTGGGCCGGCGATATTGTGGAAAGAAATGGCAAGTATTACTGGTATTTCCCGAACCGTAAAAAAAATTGCGGTGTAATGGTAGCTTCAAAACTTTATAGCTCCGGTTCATACGGTCAGGATGGTTCAATGCATGACGACCTGAGCCTGCTGGAAAATAAATAAACTTTTGAGATGCAATTAAAATATCCTAAGAATATGAGAACTGTTCCTGCTTTCCTTTTTGCGTTTTTATGTAGCTTATCGCTTTATGCCCAACGTTCGGGTAACAACGAAACATCTGTACCCCCGCTTGTTGTAGTTATCAACGTGGAACAAATGCGGGTAGATTATATTCAGCGTTACTGGGACAAATTTCAGTCGGAAGGGTTTAAACGGCTATACACCGAAGGCGCTGTTTGTGACAACACCCGGCTCGATCTGCATGTACAAAAAATATCGACCGGGGCTGCTACTTTGTTTACCGGCGTTTATCCATCGGTGCATGGTATTGTGAACGACAATTGGTACGACCGCCTGAAAGAAAAAGAGATTCAGTGTACCGTAGATGATTTTTATATTACGGTCGGCAGCGATTCACATGAGGGAGAACGTTCGGCTGCCAAACTGTTAAGCCCGACGATTGGCGATATTATGAAGATCAATTCGAACAACCGCTCGAAAGTCTTCAGTGTGGCAATGAACGATGTGAGTGCTATTTTCTCAGCAGGACATGCTGCCGATGCTGCTTATTGGTTCGATACGCAAACCGGCAATATGATCTCGAGTTCGTACTACCTGGACATTTTCCCTGATTGGGTAAGGCTTTTTAATGACAAAAAATTTGCAGAGTTGTACAGCTCGCGCGACTGGAATACTTTGTTACCGGTTACCAGTTATACCGAAAGCCTGGAGGACGACTATATACTCGAAAAAGGCTATTACGGAAAATGGAACACCTTCCCGTATAGTATGAGAAAATTACAGAACCGTGCCGGGAGTTACAAATTTTTGAAAACAACACCTTTCGGGAATACCATAATTAAAGATTTTGCCCTGGCACTAATGGATGCTGAAGGATTAGGCGACGACGATATTCCGGATTTGTTATGCGTTAGTTTCACCTCAATGGACTACGAAAATGGAGCCTTCGGGCCTTCGTCAGTAGAAATGGAAGATACCTACCTGCGCCTTGATCAGGAAATTGCCAATCTCCTGAAATATATCGATAAAAAAACGGGAAAAGGAAATTCGCTGGTTGTGCTCACTTCTACGAATTCAGGTAAATACCCGGTTGACTATTTAAAAGAAGAATTTAATATGCCGGTAGGGGAAGTTTCACCCGAAAGTATGGTGGCCCTCTTAAAATCGTTTTTGAATATTTCGTACGGGCAGGGAGAATGGATTGAACAGGAAGCTGATCAGCAAATATATTTTAACCGGGATTTGATTGAAAAGCAGAAATTATCGCTTGAAGAAGTTCAGCGAAAAGCGGCTACCTTTATTAACCAGTTCGAAGGTGTAAAAATTGCGTTACCTGCTTCTGTTTTCGAGGAAGGCGATCATGTGAAAAGCCAGTTGGCTGCTATTTCCAACTCTTTTAACTTTAAACGCTCGGGCGATGTTCTCTATTCGTTCGAAGATGGCTGGCAACCTGTTTATAAATTTAAACGAACCATTTATAACGACAATTCTCATATTCCCCTGGTATGGTATGGCCCCGGCATAAAAAAAACAAAAATTGAGCAGCCCGTTATTGCCAACGATATTGTTCCCACGATCCTGGATATTTTAGGCATACCTGTTCCTGATTATTGTCACGGGCAAATTCTGGACGAGATGTTTTGGTAAAACGGATAATGAATATTCAATATCCAACAAAGAAATAAGACGAAATCATTGAAAGGAATTCCCTGATTACTATTTCACCCCTTTGTATTGATAGCCCAGGCCGGAAATTGTTTTTTCAATTGCTTCCATATTAATCTTTTTACCTTTTATCAAAACTTCCGATTTGTTTTTGTCAGCATGAACCTCTTCTATCCCTTCCAGGTTCAGTAGGTTTCTTGTGACACTTGCTTCACAGTGGGAACAAGTCATTCCTTCAACTTTCAATATTGTAAAATCCATTGTTTTTGTTTTTACTGATTTCTGATAACGTTCAATAAAATATCCGGCAATCATTGAAACAACAAGTATTACCGACGCACCAAGCTGAACCCAGCGGGGAATCATCTCATGTTCACCGTTCCCGTGAATATGGGCAATCTTTCCAAGTATCCATTCCGAAGGGATCAACCAGTTGGTAAGTAAACCAAAAAGAACAGCACCGCCAATGATCGACGATAAATAGGCGATCAGCGATTTGCGCCCCATGGTTTTTCCGAGAACGGTCATCGTTGCCACATTAGTAGCCGGTCCGGCCATCAGGAATACCAGTGCAGCACCGGGTGAAACGCCCTTCATGAGTAACACTGCTGCAATGGGAATGGAACCGGTAGCACAAATATAAACCGGAACTGATGCCGCCAAAACAACAAAAATCTCGATCAGCCCATATCCATGAAATGAACTGAAGAAATCATCAGGAAGGATCACCGATATCAGGGCTGCAAACAAAAATCCAAGGATCAGCCATTTGGCAATATCCTGCAACAATTCAACAAATGCATAATTGGCAGCCTGCACTAACGATAGCCGTTTATTATTTTCAGGCTCATGACATCCACAGGAATCACCGGAACAAGCCACCGGGTCTGTTTTGCCGGCCCTGGTGTCCATCCTCATTCCGGCAAACACCGGCTTTATTTTGGGCTTTGGCTTTTCCTTTACAAAAATATTGGTAATCACACCTCCGGCCACACCTGTGACAAATGCAACAAAAGGGCGCAACACAGCAAAAGGCCAGCCAAGCATCGAGTAGGTGGCAAAAATCGAATCAATGCCGGTCTGCGGTGTTGAAATCAAAAAAGAGTTAGTAGCTCCTTTCGATGCCCCGTTCTTGTAAAACGAAATCCCCGTAGGAATCACCCCACAGGAGCATAATGGCATCGGAATGCCCAGCAGGGAAGCATTTAAAGCTGACTTAAAATTCGGGTTACCCAAATATTTATCGATATGCTTCTGCGGAAAATAAACTTTTAATAATCCTGCAAACACCAATCCCAGCAAAAGCCAGGGGGCCATTTCATTGAACAAATAGATCAATTCATTCCAGTACAGCAACACGTAGCTCCACATATCTATATACTTTATGGCCCTAAAACTAATAGAAATTAATCGATCGGCCAACAGTATAACACGGTGAAGGCAGGGTTGTTCAATTCTACGATGTCGCTTTTTTCAACATTTCCGGCCATACAACTGCATCGCTTTTTTTGACGAACTACCGCCTGCGGAACGGAGATTAAAGTTGGACCATCTCTCCCTCAAATTATATCAAAATTTTTGCTGGTGTCGCAAACGTGCCTTTGTGAGTGTCACACCCGTGTTGATGCCATGCCGGCAGGTGTGGGATAAGCTTTCCTGAAGATTCGAAACTTCAAAAAAGCTAACCATCTGATTTCTAATATTGAGTGTGTTTTATTGACAAATTATATTGTTCTTTTGTATTCGCCTTTGGCCGGCGGGGACCTTCCTTTTGCAGTCGACCAAAAGGAAGTAAAAGTCTTGTCAAAGTCATCCTTCCGCCCGCCTCACGGTTTTTTCCTCCCGGCACACATCCCTGAATACCCGCCAAAAACCGTTCCCGCCTTCGCCGGCCCGGGCTACTTTGACTGGCCATCCCTGCTTTTCACCTTCCGGTGAATTGGGGCTTAACTACCCGGATACCTTTCCTGTCATTGTCTCATTATGCCCAGATCTTTGGGTGCCCACTACCTAAGACGGATTTTTGCAGATGTTTGTGTATGAAGCAAATACATATATATCATTTTTTTATCATTTCATCATTTCCGGCCATACAACTGCACCGCTTTTTTTGACGAACTACCGTGCCCGGGGTTATTCCGGTTGCATTCAACCCCGGGGTTGCGCTCCTGCATCGCTTACCCCGGGCTACCAAAAATATCATCCCTCCGGAATTTTTGTTCCCCTCTCTTCTCTTCTCCTCTTCCCATTTTTTTGGATATTGGTTATTGAATATTCATGATTGGGTATTTTTCCGGTTTTTTTTTGTCATTTCCTCTTTGACTCTTAGATCTCAGGCTTTCAAATTTGCATCGATTACTTCCCTGACAATCTTTTCCAATTCACCATCGGCAGGAGGAGTTTCTTTCTCTTTTCCATAAGGACAGCCACCAGGGAACTCCCAAAGTTCATTTGTACAAAACAGACATGATCCTGCAGGACGTTTCAACCGGTTAATATTTTTATCATATAACAGCCGGTCTGCTTTATATTCCTGCTCCAGAACCTCAGCTAACATCAATACAGGATCGAAATAATAAGCCATCAGTACGCCCCATGCAGCAATGCTTAATTTCCTTTTGATTTCATCATCCGTACCGTTAATTTGAATGGGAACAATGTTGTTCCAGGTGTTGCTTTGAATTCGCTTCTCTTCTTTGAGGATTTCTGCATCTTCAGGAAAATCGTTTTCAAAAGCCTGCCATGCCAACTCAGATAACCGCGATTGCTGTTCAAAATTGGAGGCATAGGAAAAATGAGGGGAGATAACAATTCGCGACCTGAGTTCGTAATTGCCAATCTTAATATAAAGAAATTTTTCACGTTCAGTGGTTTCCTTCAGTAGTTGATAGGTCTCTTTAATTACCATGGTTTTATTACCTTCACTGTCGATAACCTCATCCTGGTAATCAAAATCCTTCATAAACGGCGCAAATACCCGGGCAAACATCTCTAACGAACTTCCTCCCACAATCACAATCACCGAAGGTCTACTCTGGATAAGCTGAGATACAAGGTATCCCGAATCAATCACACAATTTTTTGTAATCTTTTGGGTAGGAATATCATAATTGGTACTCCATCCCGGGGAAGCACAGGCAATCATATCGTGTTGAGCAACATCTTCAGCAATAGAAAGAGGGGCATTCGTTAACGGATCGCCAACAAGCTTTTTGAAGGCTTCCAAAACATACACATAGCGCTGATAGTAACCTGTACTGTTTTCATAAATCTGTACATTTTTTTCCTCCAGCCCGTTGATTTTTGCACCAATAATATCACCTTTCTTAAACGTCGGAGGGGGTAGTAAATCGTCTTCCCGGGTTTGATTAATGAGTACAACAAAACGAAGATTTTCAGTCCAGGCAACTTCTATTTCCCGTTTCTCTGTCTCTCCTTCATACTTAATCGTTAATAACATCCAGCGATGATCGGTGCATCTGCCGGCCCCTAACAGCCATCCATCCTTTTCTGCAATAACAGCGGTTCCTTCAACGATATTTTTTTTGATAAAACTAAGATCCAGGCTCTCCTGGTAAACATTGTGGTATCTGTAATAATAGGCATACCGGGCATTATTGCTGAAATTCGGGTAACTCCATCTGGCTCCCGAAGTACTTGGAAAATAAGAAGTCATATTGGGGTTTATTCCTATGGTCATGATGGGCGCTTTTCTGCAACCATGCATGACACCCGGATCGACCTGCCCCTGCCCGCATGCCTTGCCTTTCAGTAATGGTTCGGTTACCGTGTGGGTTGTTTGTTTTTGATTTCTTACTTCTTTAGGGAAATCTTCATTCCAGTCATAAACAGGGAAATTTCCATAAGGAGGTGTTCCTCCCCAAAACCATTGACATTTTCTACATTGTCTGACACTGTCAACTAATTGAACTTCTAATACAGGATTTTTCATAAAGCTGATCTTTAAAATTATAATACAATTTAGCAATTTTGTTCAAAATCTTCCATAATAAATTTCAGATGAACTTGCTAACTTTGTTCTGCAAAACAAATGGGAATAACATTTCAATCATGAGATATCTTTTATTCGTTTTGATAGTAACATTGCCAGGCTTTGCCTGCCATACCACGACATCAAAAATAGCTATTCCTGAAGATGAAATTATTCAGGATAAACAGGACAGAATGCGGTTTGATGAACTGATGGAAAAGTTTTCAGGGGAGAAAGACCTTCCGGTCGGGGAACTGATGATTACCATTGGCCGATCGCTGGAAGGAACACCTTACGTAGCCCATACCCTTGAAAAAGGGATCGATGAAAAACTGGTGGTCAACCTTCGCGAAATGGATTGCACTACTTTTGTCGAGAATTGCCTGGCCCTGTCCCGGACTATTAAATCAGGTGAAGCTACCTACGACCATTTTTTACAGGAACTTCAGCAGATCAGGTACCGGAACGGGATTCGGAATGAGTATCCGTCACGCCTGCATTATTTAAGCGAGTGGCTGGAAAACAACGCCGGTAAAAGCATAATCAGTCTGCCTGCCAGGGAGTTTGGCAATATATATCCCAACCATGTAAACTTTATGAGTACCCATCCCGATAGTTACCAGTGTTTAAAGGCAAAACCCGGATTTGTACCTGAACTGGCAAAGCTGGAAAAAGCTATTTCTGCAAAGAAATATTTTTATATCCCGAAAGAAAAAATTGCCTTGATCGAAGACCAGTTAAAAGAAGGCGACATCGTAGGGATTACCACTAATATTGAGGGACTGGACGTGGTTCATACCGGCTTGCTGACCCGGGTAAACGGGCGCATCCATTTACTGCACGCTTCATCGAAAGCAAAACAAGTAGTAATCAGCGATGTCCCGTTGAGCGATTACATGGCTGATAAAAAAATACAAACCGGAATCATGATTGGAAGGCCCGGATAGCCGGGAAGTCCGTGCTACTCTTTGTTTAACTGTTCTTTCAGCCAGGCCGGACGGTTCGTGGTAATTCCTTTTACTCCCAGTGCAACCAGACGTTTGGCTTGCTGGGGATCGTCAACAGTCCAGCAAAGAACTTCAAGTCCAAGATCGGTTGCCTGTTTCATCAGCTCTTTATCGATGATCCTGTAACTAAGGTCGAGGCCAAGCCCGGCTTGGGCGGCATCCCTGATCTTGCTTTTTACTTCAGCCCCTACTGACGATAACCAGTAGCATTTATTTTCAGGCATCAGCTTTTTGGTATCCAGGATAGTCTGCCAGCCAAAACTGATAAATTCAATCTGATCCTTTTTTCCGCTGGCATCAACAATTTTCTTTACAAAAGGAAGCACCTCACTGCCACATTTTATTTCAACTACCAGTATTTTTCCTTCAGGAACAGTTTCAATTATTTCTTCCAGGAAAGGTATTTTTTCTCCTTTGTATTTTTCATCTTTAAACGAGCCTGCATCCAGTTCCCGTAGCTTGTCCGAATCCGTTTTTTTTATTAGCAGGTCAACTCCGGTCTGCCGTTTGGTGCTTTTGTCGTGATGAACTATTACCTTGTGATCCTTTGAAAGGTAAATGTCGATTTCAACCGCATCGGCACCCAGTTGCCATGCCAGTTTTGCCGAAGCAACGGTGTTTTCAGGAGCAAGATACGATGCTCCGCGATGACCGATATATGTAACCTGTGCCTGCACATTGGCAAATGTACAACTCATAAGTATCAAACAAAAAACAATTGTCCTCATTTTATATCATTTAAATTTTCGATGAAAATAAATATCCTACGGGAAGCCGAAGTTACGTAAAAATTAATTCACTCTTAAAAGGGATTTTTAAAAAAACTGAAATGCACGCTTCCGTACCTGCGTAATTCTTTGAATTGAGGAAGTTTTGAGAAGTCGTATTGCCCTGAATGTTCGAGAATAAACAAACCGCCTTGTTTCAAAAGATTATTCCTGAATATTGAGCCGGGGACTTCATGTAAATTCCGTAAATCATAGGGCGGATCGGCAAAAATAAGGTCGTACTGTTCTTTATAGTGTCCGGTAAATACAAAGGCATTCGTTTTTATTACCCGGATATTGGGTTCGTTCAGTTTGTTTATCGTTTCCCTGATAAAACTCACGTGATTAAAATTAATCTCCACTGCGGTAATATCGGTGCAGCCCCTTGATGCAAATTCGAAACTGATACTTCCGGTGCCGGCAAACAGGTCGAGTACTTTAATCGTTTCAAAATCGACCATGTTCTGAAGAATATTAAAAAGGCTTTCCTTGGCTATATCGGTGGTTGGCCTGGCTTTGAATTTTTTCCCCGGAGTGAAATGGCGGCCTTTGTATTTGCCTCCTACAATACGCATTGGTATGAATTGAATAATTCTGCAAAATAATGGGCCGGCGTTTTGTCAAAGGTATAACTGTAATGGAAATCCTGATCGGGTTTCAATAAATTGACATGTAAGAGGTATTTTTTTAATTGCCTGATATAATTCGAATCGCCGGCAACCAGTCCGCCAATAAGTACTTCATCTTTTTCTGCATCAAAATTCAGGTTTCTGCAAACATTGAGGGTGTGATACAAAAAGTCGGTTTCGGTTTTGTAGTAAAAGCTGTTGAATAACCGGATGTTTTTCTCAATAAAAACAATATAAAAATATTTTTTGCTGAAATTCAGTACCACTGTTTTTTCGGCTTTCCCCTTTTGGTGAATGGCAGCATTAAGCAACGGATAAGTACTGTGAAACAAACGGTACTCAGAATATTTTGAATCGAAAAAAACACGCATTTCCTGTGGATAGGAAAAAACTATATCCTGCAATAAACTTTTGATCGTACACACTGATGTTTCCTCATTTCTTTCGACTGGCTGGTTCAGTTCAATAATTTGCTTCAAATGTTTATGGTCGGAAAAAGAGGAAGGCAGGATTGTTGCTTTTTGATCACAATAGCTGATAGTAACCGATTTAAAATTTTTATTTAAAATTTCTTCTGCATCATATATTGCCCTGATTTTGCCGGCAAGAAACTGCGATCTTTTTACAGCCAGCGGAATATAGCGCAACATTACATATTTTTTTTGCACCGTATCGAGGATACAAAAAGAAAATCCATCCAGGCCAGCCTGAATGGATAAATGATATTCTAAAGTAAAATTTAAATCAAATGTTTCGTCTACGTACGAAATTTCATGCATATTGCTGATTTACTCCCAGTTTCCTGCATTGTTATTTGTTTCAGAAAGAGAACCTACTTTCAGTCCGGGATATTTCCCGTTTGTCCTTCTCTGATCATTCAGATTAATAACCAGTTGACGGTCTAAGTTCTTTAAAACAGTATTATTGTGTACTTTGGCTTCAAAAACCGGAACTTTAATGCCCGACCCTGTAGTAATTACAGTTGCTCCCAAATGGAATTCAGCCACCGTATCGCTAACCGGGACCATTTTCAATTTATCAATGGGATATGATTTTCCGAAAAGAGAATCCAATACACTGACTTTAATGGTATCCCTGATGATCAACCCTTTCTTAAGAGCTTTCTTTTCATTTAAACCGGCATCAATCATACTGTCGGTAAGCATACCATATTTTTTTACCAGCTTCAGAGAATCTGTTTTTATAAAATTGATTAAAGTATCCCAACTACCTGTAAACTTACCATTTATGTCTTTGTATGCCAATTGGGCTTTTCGGATATCTTTCAATTTTTGAATGGTCGCTTCATATCTCGCATCTTTTGCTTTTTCGAACTCAATCGGACGTTGAACACTCTTATAAATTAAGAAAACAAGAAAAAGAGCGGCAACTATAAGGACGATCTGGATTAGTGTCTTCATCTTATCTGTTTTAAGATTAATTTTTTGTTTGCATGCAAATTTAAAAAAAAAATTAAATTACCATCTTTGGAATAACTTAAATTAGCTTTATATGATAAAAAATCACATACAGTCAGAAATAATTCAACATTTCAGGTATAAACCTACATTTGGACAGGAGTTGCTCTCCAAAAACCTTGCCGCTTTTGTTACTGAATCCGACGAAAATGCTGTTTTTATTTTAAAGGGATATGCAGGGACCGGCAAAACAACCATGTTGAGTGCTTTTGTAAAAACCCTTAAAAAATTCAAGTTCCGTTCGGTTTTACTAGCCCCTACCGGACGGGCGGCCAAAGTGCTTTCGTCCTACAGCGGACAAACGGCCTACACCATTCATAAAACCATCTACCGGCAACAATCTTCAACCGATGGAATGGGAAAATTTGTATTGAACAAGAACCTGCTGAAAGATGCTTTTTTTATTGTTGACGAGGCATCCATGATCTCTAATGAAAGCAGTGAAGGCTCTGTTTTCGGATCGGGGCGTTTGCTTGATGACCTGATCGAATTTGTTTATACCGGTGTTAACTGCAAACTGTTGCTGGTCGGAGACACAGCTCAGTTGCCTCCGGTCGGGCTCGACATCAGCCCGGCGCTTTCGGCTGCCGAACTCGAAATGTACGATCTGAACGTAACTGAAATGGAGCTGACCGAAGTAGTACGACAGGAAGAGAATACAGGTATTTTAACGAATGCAACTACCATCCGGCAAATTATCTCGGAAGGCGACTTTTACGGGAAATATTTTCCCATTGAGCTTACAGGGTTTGACGACATCAAACGGATAGGAGGCGGAGAACTTATCGATGAAATTTCATCCTGTTACGACCGATATGGAGAACAGGAAACTATGATCGTAACCCGGTCGAACAAACGGGCCAACAAATTTAATGAAGGCATCCGTAAAACCATTTTTTATAAGGAAAGCGAAATTTCGGTGGGCGATCTGCTAATGGTTGTCAAAAACAATTATTTCTGGCTGAATGAAAACGAAAACATCGATTTCATTGCAAACGGCGACACGGTGGAAATTACAGCCATCGGGAAATACGAAGAATTGTACGGGTTTCGCTTTGCCAATGTTAGCCTCAGGTTTGTCGACTATAAGGATATGGAAATCGACTGCAAAATTTTTCTTGATACCTTAAATATTGAAACAGCATCGATGGGCCCCGAAGATAACCGGAAATTGTTCGAAGCTGTTTCTGAAGATTATCTTGACATCCGCAATAAGCAAAAACGCTGGAAGAAGATACGGGAAAACGAGTATTTCAATGCGCTCCAGGTAAAATTTGCATACGCAGTTACCTGCCATAAGGCACAGGGGGGGCAATGGAAAGCGGTGTTTATCGACCAGGGCTACCTTATCGAAGACATGCTGAATATTGAATACCTTCGCTGGCTGTACACCGCTTTTACCCGGCCAACAGAACGATTGTACCTTGTTAATTTTAACAAAGAGTTTTTTGACGAGGAGTAGTGAGGCTGGATGCCTTGCGACTGATTACAGCGACTATTTTATCCTGTAAACATCTCCATCCTCCACTGCATAAGTCTCAGGAAATATTTCACGGGCTTCTTCCAGTATTACCGAGATATTTTTATAGCGGGCTGAGAAATGACCGATAATCAGCTTCTTTACTCCTGCTTTCCGGGCGATCAATGCTGCCTGTTTCCCGGTAGAATGAAGCGTTTCGGCAGCCAGTTTTTTATGTTTTTCTGCAAAAGTTGCCTCATGGTACAGCAGATCAACTCCCTTTATGTTTTCGGCAATCTTTTCAGCGTATGCGGTGTCGCTGCAAAAAGCGTAGCTCCGGGGGAGTTTGGCCGGAATGGTAAGTTCGCTGTTCGGGATAAAGTTCCCGTTTGGCAAAATAAAATCACCGCCTTCCTTTATTCGTTGTCTGTCCCTTATTGGAATTTTGTATTCCTCCAGTTTTTCCTTTTTCAGGTTAGGTAGTTTGGGTATTTCCCGGAAAAAGAAGCCACAGGTTGCAATGCGGTGATCCAGAGGAAATGAAGTAATACATACTTTTTTATCCTGATAAATTACCTGGGGCGATTTAAAGCTCAGGGGGTGAAACACCAGCCGGAAAGGGATTTCCTGTTGATATAAAAAATCCAGTTGAAACTGAATAAATTTTTGCAATTCGGAATGTGAATAAATATGGAGATCGTTTTTTCGACCCAGTAAAGCCATCGTTGAGATCAGGCCAATCAGTCCAAAAATGTGATCGCCATGTGTATGAGAGATCAGGATATGATCGATTTTTGAAAAACTGATTCTGTTGTTGCGGAGTTGTATTTGAGTGCCTTCCCCGCAATCGATCAAAAAAAACCGCCCACATACATTTAGTACCTGGGCGGTTGGATATCTGTTTGTTGTAGGTAACGCTGAATTACTACCTAATATGGTCAGTTCAAAAGGCATTCAATAATTAAGGATTGGATATTTGTCCGCCTCTGTCATTCATCAGTTTCTTTGCTTCATCCGGATTTTTTGTAATACACAAAACCGTATGAAGCATCGAAATTCGGATGATCTGTTCCACATCAGGTTGCAGGCCTGTCAGTATAAAAATTCCGTCAACATCTTCACATAGTCTGTTGGCTACCAAAATAGCACTCAGTCCTGAGGAATCGCAGTAACGACATTTACTGATATCAAGGATGATGTTTTTCTCACCATTCCCGGTTGTAACTACCAGTTCCGATTTTAAATCGGGTGCATTATGGGTATCCAGTTTTTCACTAAGTACCTTTATGGTAGTATAACCTGCCTGTTTTGTAATTTCAAAATCCATAAACGCAATTTATGAAATTCTTATGGATTCATCTCCATACCTTATTTAAAATTACTTTTTCTCATCAGCTTCCATCTGGGATTTCAGAGCTGCCAATTCAGAAATATCTCCAAGTGTTGTTTTTTCAATATTATCTTTCATTTGTTTTACAACTCTTTTTGTTGATTTAGCCTGAGCTCTTTTTGCGGCCATTTCACCTGATCTTTTTTCATCTTCGAACACACGTGAATGCGACAAAATGATACGTTTGGCAGCTTTCGAGAATTCGATTACTTTGAAATCAAGCTTTTCATCCAACCGGGCCTGCGAACCGTCTTCTTTTACCAGATGACGGGGAGTTGCAAATCCTTCAACACCGTATGGTAAAGCAATGGTTGCACCCTTGTCGAATACTTCAACAACAGTTCCCTCGTGGATTGAATCAACAGAGAAGATAGTTTCGAACACATCCCATGGGTTTTCTTCCAGTTGTTTGTGTCCAAGACTCAAACGACGGTTATCCTTGTCAATATCAAGAACAACTACCTCGATTTCAGCACCAATAGAAGTGAATTCTGAAGGATGTTTGATCTTTTTCGTCCAGCTTAAATCTGAAATATGGATCAATCCGTCAACACCTTCCTGTATCTCAACAAATACGCCAAAGTTGGTGAAGTTACGTACCGTTGCTTTGTGTTTGCTGCCAACACCAAACTTGGTTTCGATTTCCTGCCACGGATCCGGACGAAGTTGTTTGATACCCAGCGACATTTTGCGTTCGTCGCGGTCCAGGGTAAGGATTTGTGCTTCTACTTCGTCGTCTACTTTCAGGAAGTCCTGGGCGCTACGCAGGTGTTGAGACCAGCTCATTTCTGAAACGTGGATCAAGCCTTCTACTCCGGGTGCAATTTCGACAAAAGCACCATAGTCGGCCATTACCACCACTTTCCCTTGTACCTTGTCGCCTACTTTCAGGTTAGGATCAAGGTTATCCCACGGATGTGGAGTAAGTTGTTTCAGCCCCAATGCAATGCGCTTTTTATCATCATCGAAATCAAGGATAACAACATTCAGCTTCTGGTCTAATTCAACAATTTCGCTCGGGTGTGAAATACGGCCCCAACTCAAGTCGGTGATGTGGATTAATCCGTCGACACCGCCAAGATCGATGAATACACCATATGAAGTAATATTTTTAACTGTACCTTCCAGTACCTGTCCTTTTTCAAGTTTCGAGATAATCTCTTTCTTCTGTTGTTCAAGTTCGGCTTCGATAAGTGCTTTGTGAGAAACAACTACATTGCGGAATTCGTGGTTGATTTTCACGACCTTGAACTCCATGGTTTTGCCGACAAAGACATCATAATCGCGAATAGGTTTCACATCGATCTGAGAACCAGGAAGGAAGGCTTCAATACCAAATACATCAACGATCATACCGCCTTTTGTACGGCATTTGATGTAACCTTTTATGATCTCATCGTTGTCGAGGGCCAGGTTAACACGATCCCACGATTGTACCGCCCGGGCCTTTTTGTGCGAAAGGATCATCTGACCTTTCACGTCCTCAAGATTTTCAATGTAAATTTCTACCTTGTCACCTACTTTTAATTCAGGGTTGTAACGGAATTCGTTCAGGCTGACAATGCCATCCGATTTGTAACCGATGTCGATCACCACTTCCCGTTTATTCATCGAAATTACAGTCCCATCAACCACTTCTTTTTCCTGAACGGTAGTCAGGGTTTGGTTGTAAAGGTTTTCCAGCTCGGTGTGTTCTGCGCTGATCTCATCTCCTTTTTCAAGGGCGTCCCAGTCAAATTCTTCGGTGGAGTCAACAGCTTTTGTGTTTTGTGCTTCGGCAACTGCTTTTTCAGGTTCTTGCTCTGTTCCTTCTACAGTTTCTTCTGCTACTGCTTCAACAGTTTTTTCTGCCGGCTCTTCAGCACTAATTTCTTCTTTTACTTCTGCTTCCTCAGCTACTTCTTCAGTCTTTTCTTCGACTTTTTCTACAGTTTCTTCTTTAGTCACTTCTTCTGCAACAGCTTCTTCGGTTACCGGGGTTTCTTCCTGAGCGGTTTCCTGTGTTTCGAGTTCTTCCTTTGGTTCAAGGGTCTCGTTTTTCTTTTCTACCATGTAATAAACAAATAATTAATAAATTAGACTTTATATTAAAAATGCGCGGCAAAATTAAAAACTATTCTTATATAAATCAAAGATTTTCAGCGGTTTTTTATGGATTTGTAATATAGTTTTCATCGGTCAGGGAAACAATGTTAAATGAAGGATTAAAAAAGGCGGGATTTCTTATAAATTTTATCCTCTATCTTAATAGATAAATACATCTTTATCTTTAGGGTATCTTCCCCCCGACTTTTGGGTTACCCTATTGATTCCAGATAAATATCTGATCAAAATTATCAGCACAGTACGGCACAGTGAAATGAAATACTTATATTTGTTCGCAGGGAAAATCATGCTCGACGGGATTTTGCTTTAATCATAATCAGAAATCATCTATTTACCTGAATATAAATTGAAAAACTATTACTGCTATGAGGAAGATAATATTCGCAATTACCTTGTTTTCTTGCATGGGCTTGTTCCGGTTGTATGCCCAGAAAACATACCAGGCCAACTGGGAGTCGATTGACAGCCGCCCGGTTCCGGGATGGTTCGAAGATGCCAAGTTCGGAATTTTTATCCATTGGGGGTTGTATTCAGTTCCTTCATGGGGGCCTACTGATGGAAAAGTATATGAAAAGTATGCCGAATGGTATTGGGCACGTCAAAATCCGGAAGGAGAACCATCCCAGGCTTTTACTGATTTTCACAATGCTACTTATGGTAAGGATTTTAAATACCAGGATTTTGTGAAAGATTTTAAGGCAGAAATGTTTAATCCTGATTTGTGGGCCGGTATTTTTCAGAAGGCAGGGGCGAAGTATATTGTCCTGACTTCGAAGCACCATGAGGGTTTTGCCCTTTGGCCCAGTGCTCAAAGCTGGAACTGGAACAGTATGGATGTAGGCCCTCACCGCGATTTATGCGGCGAACTTACCAAAGCCGTAAAAGAAAAAGGGCTTCACATGGGCTTCTATTATTCGTTGTACGAATGGTATAACCCTTTGTATAAAAGCGATGTTAAAAAGTACGTCGAAGATCATATGATCCCGCAAATGAAAGATCTGGTAACCCGTTATGAACCCGATCTGGTATGGACTGATGGCGAATGGGATCAGCCCAGCGAAACATGGGAGAGTACCCGTTTCCTTGCCTGGTTATATAACGAATCGCCGGTGAAAAACACGGTTACGGTTAACGACCGCTGGGGAAAAGAAACCCGTGGTAAACACGGTGGCTTTTTCACTACCGAGTACGATCTGGTACATTCCGATAAGTCGACCGGAAAACTTTTTGAGCGTCCCTGGGAAGAATGCCGGGGCATTGGCGGGTCGTTTGGCTATAACCGGAACGAAAACCTTGAAGATTATTCAAGTTCCGAAGAACTGGTGCATATCCTGATTGATAAAGTGTCAAGGGGCGGAAACCTGTTGCTGAATGTAGGCCCGACTGCCGACGGGCGTATACCGGTTATTATGCAGCAGCGCCTGTCCTACATGGGGGAGTGGCTGAAGGTAAACGGTGAAGCTATTTACGGGACCCGTCTTTGGGAGAATGCCCCTGCTGTTACACCAGAAACGACCGTTTATTACACTAAAAGAGGTAGCGATTTATATGTGCTTGTCACCAAATGGCAGGATAAGCCAATCGTGGTTCAGAATGTTTCGAAAGCCGGGCCGGTAAGTTTGCTGGGCTATAGCGGAAAAGTAAAATATACTTCTTCGGGGAAACGACTGGTGATTACTCCGCCTGTACTTACCCCTGCAACAAATCCTTGCAATTATGCCTGGGTATTTAAGGTTCAGAATGCAACTCATTGATCAGAACATGAAAAGGATTTCGTTCGTAAAGATTGCCGTTTCGGTTCTTTTATTGTTTGTTTCCCTGGCTGCGATTAGCCAGCAGACTGGGAATAAACCCGAACGGGAACAGTGGTTCATGGATGCCGGCTTCGGGATGTTTATCCATTGGAGCATGGATTCACAACTGGGGGCCGTTATCAGCCATTCTATGGCCGGCGCATCCGACGATTACCTGTACCGTTTTGTAAACGAACTGCCCAAAACTTTTAACCCCAGGAAGTTCGATCCTGAAGAGTGGGCTGTACTGGCAAAACTGGCAGGTATGAAGTACGTGGTTTTCACCACTAAACACCATTCCGGCTTTTGTATGTGGGATACGAAAACGACCGGATTTAATGTGATGAACACGCCTTTTAAACGGGATATAACGAAAGAAATATTCGACGCTTTCCGCCGTCAGGGGATTGCCATTGGTATTTATTTTTCACCTGAAGATTTTCATTACCTGTATGAACACGACATTCCCATTGGCCGGCTTCAGTATCCTTTGCATTATCCTGCAAATAATCCCGGACTGATGAAGCTGGATAAAACGCAGATAAGGGAGTTGCTTACCAACTATGGAAAGATTGATGTTGTTTTTTTCGATGGCCCTGCTGAAGGCCTGAAGGAATATGCCTGGCAGTTGCAGCCCGACGTGGTAGTTACGCGCGGGCAAATGGAAACGCCTGAGCAAAACCTGCCCGACCAGCCCATGCCAGGCCCCTGGGAAGCATGCTTTACCATGGGGACCGACTGGCAGTACAAACCCACCAACGATCCGCATAAAAGCGGTACCGAAATTATCAATATGCTGATTGAGATCAGGGCAAAAGGCGGAAATCTACTGATGAATGTAGGTCCGAAACCGGATGGGGAAATACAGATTGAACAGGAAGCCCGTTTGCGTGAAGTAGCTTTGTGGAACATGGTGAATCAGGAAAGCATCCACAACATCCGTCCGTGGGAGATCACCAGGGAAGGCAATATTTGGTTTACCAAAGCCAAAGATGCAAATACGGTTTATGCTTTTATCCAGTCGGGTGATGAGTGGAAATACGGCGAACGGAAGGAGTTTCTGTTTAAGACACTGAAAGGAAATGAACAAACCCGAATCAGCATTCTGGGCTATGCCAGCGAACTGGTGGAATACAGGAAAAATTCCGATGCAAAAATATATTTTGAAACTACTTCGATGGGATTGTTGGTAAGTGCTGTAAACGGACACCGCCTGTACACCAATAACAAGTGGCCGAACCCGGTTGTATTAAAAATTGAGAATGTCGAATACCAGCCTTTGCTGAAGGGCATTGAAAAGAAGAGCAATATCGACGGGGCAAAGTAAACAACCCATAATAATTCTACTTTAACACATTCCTTCAAAAACGAAAAATCCATCCGTTTTACCCTAAGCCCCGGGGGGAACCGGATCGATTTTTCTGATTTCTCCCCTTGGGGTTGGGGTATAAAATCAGAAAAATAGGTCTTCCTTTTAAATCTTGTTAAAGTAGAATTACAATATTTTGTGAGACATGGGAAACATCAGTTATAATTCAGGCGTTTGGTACAATAATTTTCCCCTGACCCGGATTTCTGATTCAACCAAATATTTTTTCAGATTTTGTGTATCAATAGTCACCCCTAATCCCGGTTTTTCAGGCAAGACAATTTCCCCTGACTTATTCGGCAAAATCTTCTCTTTTGTTATTTCAACTGCTAACGATCTGGCCTCTACCGGGTATTCACAGACACGGCTGTCTTTCATCCCGGCAAAAGGCTGAATGGAAGCGCTTAAGGCCAGATGAGAGGTGAACGTATGGTTCACGTAAGTAATATTTTTTGCCATCGCCCTGTCGGCAACACGTTTTGCTGTGGTTATTCCGCCAACCCGGCCGGTATCAATTTGTATAAAGTTCAAGCCTGCATAATCCATCATTGCCAAAGCCTGATGGTAATTGTTACAGCCTTCTCCGGCAGCCAGGCTCACATGTGGTTCCGAATCAGCAAGGCTTTTATATGCTTCAAGCGACATATTGACAAACGGCTCTTCCAGCCAATACACATTTGCTTCTTTCAGAAACCGTAACCGTTGCCTGGCCCTCTCTGCATCTTCGCCCCATGAAGTACCAATATCGACCATCAGTAACGAATCGCGGCCTAACCCTTCTCTTGCTGCCTGGAAATGTGCCCTGTCGGCTTTTGCATCAGCTTTGCCAATCGGTCCCCAACCGAATTTTACGGCTTTGTATCCTTGCTTTTTCGATTCGCAGGCTTTTTGGTAAGTTTCTTCCGGGCTGTCGCCAAACAACTGGGATGCATAAGGCAATTTGGGATATGAACGGGTATAGCCGATTAGCCGGTAAACCGGTTCCTGTCTGAGTTTCCCCAGTAAATCCCACAGGGCAATATCAATCCCGGAGAGGATATGATCAGCCTGAAGCAGATCGAAGCAATTTTCGTGTACCCGTTTATTGATTGCATAAATATCATCAGCAGATGAGAGCGACATACCCTCCAAAGCCCAGCTAACTGGTTTACATCCGCTATGCGACATTGGGCAAACATACCCGGCAATGCTGGTCAACGGAGAAGCCTCGCATTCGCCCCAGCCTTCGCAGCCACCGGCCCTGATCCGCACCAAAAGGGCATCCTGGCTGCCATCGCCAACATCAAGCACTTCGGGCATACTTAGATAGAAGAAATCAACTGATTCTATTTTCATATTTAGTTATTTTGAATTCATTAAAAAGTAATTGTTAGTCCTCCATCCACAGTTATAATCTGTCCGGTTATATAGGAAGCATCTTTTCCTGCAAGGAAAAACGCGACACCGGCAATCTCTTCCGGGCGGGCAGCACGCCGAAGCGGCAAATGATGTCCTTCGATGTAATTAACACGGAACCACTCGCTTTCCAGTTCATTTTCCCCGTTAACTATCGACATGGCGGTATTGACAAAACCCGGAGCTATTGCATTTACAAGAATATTACGGTCGGCTAACTCATTGCCCAGGTTCCGGCAATACTGATTGATAGCCGCTTTGGCCATGGCATAACTTCCTGAGCCAAACTCCGCTTTTTCGCCATGAATGGAGGTAATATGAATAATCCTTCCTCCCGACGACATTAAAGGAATTGCAAAATTGCTGGTTAGAATGGCGCCACGGGACATGTGGTGAAAAATATTTTCCCACTCCTGCGGGGAAGTTTCTCCCACAACAGTCTTCCCGGAAATACCGGCACAATTTACAAGCGCATCCAGTTTGCCCCAATTCTTCAGGATCAAATACCGGCATTCTTCCATTGTTTTTTCTTCTGCATAGCTTCCCCTGACCACCAGATGATTCCCTTTGGTTAGTGAAGTATATACATGCTGCATATCCTGAATATCGTTCAGACAAACATCATATCCCTCTTCAGCAAAACGAAGGGCAGTAGCTTTTCCAATACCGGATGCTGCCCCGGTTATTAATACTTTTGGCCGATTATTCTTCATTATTCAATTATAAGCTAAGTTTATCCTTATTACTTCCGGCGATAATTGTAACGCGTGTCCTTACTGTTTCGCCGGGTTGTAAAATCATAGTTTGCCCGATGCGGGCAGCTTCATTTACCGAAATTGGCATGGTGGTACAGGGCTCCAGAATTGCAGTATAATGGTTCAGAAAACCACCATAAGAAGCAAACAGCCATACGTATGGAAAAATGTTTTTATCAAAACGGTACCCGAAATATGCCTGTTCTGCATTTTCAAAGCCAACTTCACCTTCGTCCAATCCATATAAGTAAAAAAAGTCCATTGTGCCGTTTTTTCCCGGGAGAACAGATACATCAGTCTGTTCGATCACCGGCCATTGAAATGGTTCTGTCTGTTTAAAACGTGAATATTCAGGATCAACGACATGGCCTTTGCGGGCAGAACATAAAATCCGGTCTCCTTCTTTTATTTTTAAAGCTGCATGAAGCTTCCAGAGAAATTTAACCGGCTGGGTATTCTCATTCGTTATTGCATAATCGGTATAGATAAAAGGATTGTTTTCATCAAGCCGGATTGTTTTCTGATAATTCAATTTCGAAACCGGCAGGATACCCTGTAAACTCAGGCAATCGTCTTCTACGGAAGCAGTCAGGGGCTGAGTCCAAAGTTCCCCATGATCGGGAAACTCCATTCCGTCAACAATTTCAGGAATATCGTTGGGCAGCAATTCATCAACCCCACCGTAAAAAACAGGATCATACTCCGTACCGGCTTTATAAGCCTTCAAATTCAAGGCCTCGTTTTTCCACAGAAATTCGTAACCTGAATTTTTATTGTAAATACTGGTCATTTTTCCTCCTCCTTCAGGGAAGATGTCAACCAGCAGATGTTTGTTTTCCAATCGTATCAAAGATGAAATTTCCATCGTTCAGCGTTTATTCAGTTTTTATCTTTTGTTACCACAGTAAAAAATAGATTGTCACGTAACAGGCGACCATAACCAATGCCCAGAGAATGATATTTTTATACCATGGCCCCTGTGTCCTTTCAAAAAGGAAGAGCGTTTTCTCCTGGTATTTGTCCGGGTTCCCGACCAGGAACATATAAAGCAGGCAGGCAAGAAAAGTGATAATCCATACAATACCGGCTACATTATAGATATTCATGGTTATTCCCAATAATTTTACCACATAAGGCATCAGGAACATGGGGAAAGTTAAAAGCATTAAATAAAAAGCCAGTTTCGCCGACATCCGTTTGGAAAATATTCCCAGCAAAAAAGTCAGCGATATCGGGACAGCAACAAAGGCCCAGCATTCCTGAAAGAAGTCGAAAATATGCTTAAAACTTCCGACTACAGGTGTATATAAAGCTCCGATGATTAAAACAGCCGCGGAAAATAACCGGCCCATTTTCATCAGTTGTTTATCATCAACCTGTTTTTTTGAGAACTTCTTATAAATATCGAATGTAAAAATGGTTGAAACGCCATTAATGCCGGAAAGGACAGCAGTTACTACAGAAAAGATCAGTACACCGTACATGATACCGGCACCTCCTGCCGGTAACAATTGCTGGGTCACAAATACAAAAGCCATATCAGCTTTGGGTAACTCAGGGTTTAACCGGTAGGCTATCAGCCCGGGGAAAACATCGGCCAGAGGAACAAAAAGCAGCAAAAAGCCGGCAAAGATAAGCCCGATACGGCCATTCCACCTGTTCTTTGCCCCCAGCACACTTTGATTGATATTTTGGCTGGTACAATAATACCAGATGTTGGTCGAAAACATTAAAACGAGCAAAGCAGTCCAGGGAATTTCCGGGTCAGTTACCGGCCGGATCAAATGTGCCCTTTCCCCTTCTCCTATAATTGCTGAAAGTCCTCCATCGATACGGTTCACTCCCAGAATAAAAATCAGGAAACCTCCGCCAAGCAACATACTGGCCTGTAACACACTGGTCCATGCCAGCGATGCCATCCCTCCATAAATGGAAAAGAAGCCAACAATTACAGCAATAATTACAATACACACATAAATATTTATTCCCAGGATCTGGCTCATGGCAAAACCACCGGAATATAACACACCAGCCAGGTTGATAAACACATAGATAAATACGGATAAGATGGCATACAGCAAACTCACCCGTTTATCGAAACGTCTTTCCAGAAAACCGGGAGTTGTAAGTATTTTATGCCGGAGATAATAGGGAACAAAAAATACAACCATGATGATGACTGCCGGGGCAATACCCCATTCCCAGTTTGCAGTAACCAGTCCCCGGCTGTAAACAGCACCCACGGTTCCGATGAATTGTTCACTGCTGATCCCTGCTGCAACGAGCGAGAACCCAATAACATACCAGGGAAGGTGATTTTGCCTGATGTAAAAATCGGCGGCCTCTGTTCTGCGTTTCCTCCCGGCAATCAGCCCGGTAAGTATAAACGCAAGTAAATACAGGGCAAATGTGTAATTATCAAAGTTTGACATACTTCTGAGCTAAATATTATTTTATTGTTCGCCATTTCGGCATAGTATCGAAATGCATGATTTTTCGGAAATAAAAATAAGCGGAGGGTAGAGCGATAGAAAAACAGGTTAATTAAGTTCAAAAACAGGATAATAAATTTCAAAACGAACAGATTTCTCCCTGCGGTTGGAGGGCTAAAGGAACCGTTCTCTAAAAAAGAACGGTTCCTTTAGCCCTTGTAGTAGAAGTCCTCCTTGGAGCGAAAGTCTCACTCCTTGGAGTAAAAGTCTCAGCCCTTGACCTGAAAGTATTGGGCCTTGCTGCTTTTATCCAGTGGTATCGGAGATAAAAATAAAATTTTAGTGTTGATTATTTAGAGAGTTTTGCATAATATGGGGTTTTGAAAGAGATAAAATTTTCCATCCTCTCCTCCGCATAAAAGTAACTTAATTCCCTTATTTTCATTTAACACCGGACTTATCCAGCAGCCATGACGGTCTAAATTGATTGGTTCGCCCGATTTCTGGCACAGTGGTGTGGGAACAGAAAATCGAGGTTGGTCATTAGTCCCGTTATTAATCATTACATAAGCTGTAGAATAACCAACAGCACCCGGGGCCACTTTGCATTGAGACATATGAATCCCCTGTCCAAAAATAATATCCCATATCCCGTCTTCATTATAGTCGCATACATCCAACGTTGCCCTTCCTGAATGACCGGCATAACCAACGATTCGTACAGGCTCTCCACTATCTGAAAAAAGCACTTGCTTTTCTTTCAAATTATCGGGATCATTTTCATTTCTTTTATACAAACAAATCCACCCATCCTTATCCAGGGCTAAGTAACTATCTAATCCACTTTCGTTTTTAAGAACAGCAGGACGACTTCTCCATGCCCCCTGAAAATTTTGCCCGTTTTCTGTTAAAGGAACTGCCTGTGTTAATTTCGGGGAATTTTTACTCCCAATATTATAATATACCTGATGATAGCCTGTGATATCATTTATGACGATATCCAATAAACCATCTTTATCCCAATCGGTTACCAACGGCTGTAAATACCCCCAGCGTTTTTCATTTGGGCCTTGTAAAGAACCACTATATCCGGCTTGATGATGAATAATTTTCCCTCCGGCTTTCATCTTAACAGGTGTCAACCATCTAGGTTCTTGCTTTGTACCACCATTCTCAATAAACCACAATAATCCGGAAGAATCCCCACTAATAATATCGTTGTCGCCATCATAATCCCAGTCACATAATTGAGGTACAGCCAGTGTTTCCACTGTTACATCCCCACCTTTTACCAAAACATTCCGGCCTTTCCATCCTATTCCATTTTTATAGTAGTATTCTATTATCATCCCGACATTGTTGCCTGTTATAAATCCTTCATTTTCTGAATCTTCAATATATGCTGTTGATGACATTGGAACATTAAAATAGGAGATTGAAGAAGTTAGGCCGTCGGGTAATGGTATATCATTTGCCTTTAATCTGTCGTTTACCAGAATAAGATTCCAAAGACTAAATTTGTCAACATCAGAACATATTAATAACTGTTTGTTTCCAATACCTAAAATATCAAGGAAAGCACAGTTCACATAGCCAAAATACCCTTTAAAACGAAAAGGCAAATTCTCTTCATTTAATACCGGACTAAGTTTCGTAAATGTATTTTCATTTGCGTCTGTCAATTCAGCATACATAAATTTAGCTTCTATCTTTTCTCCCTTCCATTTTCCGTATTCATCATATCCTTTCCCGGTGCCAACATCAGGATTAGGAGGTAGTATGAAAGGATTTCTTTGATTGGGCCAATAAGAATTCTTATCCGTAATTTCTATTGCTAACAAATAAGTTTTACCATGAATTGTGACAATACAAATATCACTGCTCCTCAATTTTTCACCTCCAAATAGAACAGGACGCGGATTTCGTATTGAATCAGGATATGATTCATCGAAATAGCCAGTATACCAGCACCCCTTATTTTTGAAAACGAGGTTGCTTCCACCGTCCGGGTTTATCCATAATTTAGGTGACTCCAGGGTTATGTCCAACTTTTTTGGCCTTTCATAAATGAGTTTACCTGAAGCTGAGTCACGGCCTGACAATTTACATAAATAAGTTCCATGTCCTAAAAGTTGGCCGCTATACAATAAATTTCCTCCGGGGAGTACAACCGGACAAAGATTGATCAGTCCCCCGAGGTTACTTAGTGTATTGGTATTATGTTGTAAAGGATGTGGCAGTGCCTGTTTTTCTTTATCATCCGGATTTTTCTCTGCATGGCAAACCAAGGAAGGTTGGCATAAAAAAAGTAGAATGAGAAAACTCCAAAAATTATGGTTGAATATGTTTGTCATAATATTGCTGTTTTTTTATAAAATTAATTGCTTCAATTTTCATCAGGAATCCGTCCAATATACTTTTGTTCAATCCCGTATTTCATACAGTTCCCTGATTAAATCTTCAATTTGTAATTATTCATAAATTCTGAGAAATCTATAAGTAAACTGTTTAAAATCAGGATTTCATCGTAAGTGGGGCCTATTTGTGAGGTGCGACAGTAGTCATCTATTTTTAAACCTCTTTTCTGTAAAAATATTTTAGCTGATTTTAGGTATTTTATTCTGGCAATTGCATCATATAACGATAATTGCTTTTGTAACCTATCTATTTCAACTGTAAGTTCTTTATTATTATAATTATCGCACAAAATTGAAAATAGTTCAGGGTAGAAATTGGCTGCAATAGGACACACACCATCACCTCCTGATTTTAAGGATGCCAGGGTTGTTGGCGTATTTGCATTAAAAAAACCAAAATTTGTTCCCCTGCTCACATTAAGTTTTGCGGTAATGTTATCTATATGACATGATGTGTCTTTGTGAAAAAGAAACCTGCCTGTGTCTGCTAATTTTGAAACTATTTCAGGGGAGAGTAATCTTTTAAACGGATAGGGACACTCGTAAGTGCCTAAGGGAACAGGAGATGTCAGTTCTGTTAATTGCATTAATTTTTCCAGTAGTTTTTCATCATCATCTTCCGGATCAACCAATTGACTTGTAATTACAATTACAGCTTTTACGCCGGTATCATAAATGCGACTGATAAATTCTACCTGACTTGCCAGTGGCCCTCCAAAAGTACCCGTTGAGATTACAGGCACCCTATCGTTTACTATCCGAACCACTTCTCTGGTTAACTCAATTCTTTCTACTTCTGAGAGCAAATACATTTCGCTTGATAAACAATTTGCAAATAAACCTTTTGCCCCGTTCTTCAAATAAAATTCCACCAATTCATGTAAAGCACGAAAGTCGATTGCCCCATTTGTTTTGAATGGGGTAAGCATTACCGGCCATAGTCCTCCGGGTAGTTTTTCATTCATCATAAACTCAGTTTATTTTTATTGATTAATATATTTTTGGTTTCTAAGTAACAAGAATAACTAAATGTCGCATTTTTTTTCATCCTTATTGACTCTTCCCCAAGCTCGCTGCGCTCGCTTTGCCCCTCTTCTACGAGGAGAGAGGGGGATGTCCGCTGGCGGACATGGGGTGAGTCGGCGAGAAAATACGACAATAAATTGTTTCTCTTGCTTAAATAATTAATCTGCTATGCATTCGTTCTTAACATTCCTGTTCTTGCCCCAAAACTTTGACAATTTATACTTCCACATTCTATACCTAAAGTAATGGCTTTGTTAATATCCCACCCCCGGGCAAGTCCGAACATTAACCCGCCATGAAAAGCGTCACCTGCACCTACTGTATCAACTACATGAATATTGGATGCTGGCCGATGAATGAAATTTTTCCCAAATTCAGAGAAATAAACACCATCTTTGCCTGCCGTAATAATTACAGTAGATTGCATTTCAGAGGCCATTATTTCGGATGCTTTTGCAGAAGACAGCTCAGGATATATTGACACTAAAGCGTTTTTGTTGGGTATAATAATTTCAAAAAGGGATAACAGGCGTTTTACTGATTTTATATTCCCCTTACATTGTTTAATTGGATCTAAATCAACATCACAAACCATGTGTACTCCCTTCGCCTCCATTAATTTGCAGAACTCAAAAATAATATCCAGGGACAGTTCCCCAATTTCAATTATTATCCAGTCATTTTTATCTATTTTTTCAGAGAAGGTGAGTAAATCTTTTTCAGTTAAATTATGTAAGCTGTTAGGCAACAAAAATCCGCCAATTCTTTTTAATGTTTCGTTTGTATATACTGCCAGGTTGAAAGGAGAGATCAGCAGACTGTCCTGAATAACAGCAGAACAATCTACCCCTTCTTCTTTAAGCTGATCTATAATTTTTTTTGCAATCCAGTCATCTCCTAATTTTCCCAACCAAAATGCTTTTCCTCCCAGTCTGGAAACCTGTACCAAACAGTTGGCACATGCTCCTCCCCCCATTATCTGAGTACTTTGGGCCAGAAGTTTCTCTCTATAGTTTTGCCCCATATCCGGCGTATAGATTCGAAAATCTAAAGCAGCAGTTCCTAACCCGAATACATTTTTCTCCTCTTTTTGTAGAATCATTCTGCGATTCCTTTTAATCCGGAAAAATTTGAGGTATAACTTACATCTTCCCCCAGAACATTTACCCAATTTTTAGCAAATAGCAACTCTGCTTTCGTACTTAAAGGATGTTCCATCATTTGTTCCATCATCGGATAACGCATCCCTATGGCATCAGCACCTGATTTGATAGCTATTTCTGCATCTAACGGGCTTTTTAAACTAACTGCAATAATTTCGGGGGCCTTTTCGAGCTGGGCATAACTTTTTTTGATAGCTGTAATGACTGCACCGGCATCAATACCTGTTGCCAGGGAACGGGATACAAAAGGACAAATACCAAACGCACCAACACTTGCAGCAATAGCTGCCTGTGATAATGAAAAAAGCGAGGTGGCAATACAGTCGATGTTATGTTTCTGCAACCGGTAAATAGCATTAAAACCTTTCTTGTCGGCAATGATTTTAAACCCTACCTGGGATGATATCTTGTGCAATTTTTCTGCGCGTTTGACCAACTCATCAGTATCCTTGCCATGTATTTGAATATATACAGGTAAATCTGTTATATCGCAAATACTCTTTGTAATTTCTTCCAGTGTCATTTTTCCCTGGAAATATTGATCAAATCCCTGTGGATTGGTTAGGATTCCAGACACCCCTAATTTTAAACATTGCTTAATGTCTTCTATTGATCCTGCTCCATAAATTTTCATTGATAATTTCTCCTGTTTTAATTTATTATACTTATAATTTTAATGTGTTATAATTTTTCTTCTACAATGAATTACATAATATTGCCCTGACATCTGCCTCTTCTAAAGGAAGAATACTATTTTTTCGTCCGTATGACCCCATCCCGGCCTTGACCCATTGGTTTATTAGTACATCATCGATTTCGCAAACAGGCAGCTTTGTTGATATGCCACATTTTTGTATAAAACCATCTAAATCGTCATGAAAAATTTGCTGTACTTTCCGGGCCCGGTTACTCCCCTTTTTTGCCAGGATGTTTACAAAATTGGCCAGCAAAACAGCATTTGACTTGCCATGGGCATACCCAAATTTATGGGTCAGGCAATATCCCAGGGCATGGACGATTACAGTTCCACATGTTGCCAGGGCCATACCTCCTTCGATAGCTGCAAGCATCATTTGTTCCCTCGCGTTAATGTTTCGTGGGTTTTCAATAGCCTGTGGCAAAAATGTTTTTACTCTTTTAAAATTGTTAATGGCCAATGACTCCATGAAACCATGACATTTTATACTGAAGTATGCTTCAATTGCGTGGGAAAGTGCATCAATGCCAGAATTAGCAGTAACCCCCTGGGGCATACTAACCGTTAACAATGGGTCACAATACGCAATTGTGGGGAATAGAGAGTGGTGATTTAATATTTTTTTGTTACCCGCATGGTCCGTCAGGATTGAATATGGGGTAACTTCGCTTCCTGTCCCGGCAGTGGTGGGTATGGCTATTATTTTTATATTGACAGGCATATCTGTCGC
This sequence comes from Prolixibacteraceae bacterium, assembly GCA_963662895.1. Taxonomy (GTDB): domain Bacteria; phylum Bacteroidota; class Bacteroidia; order Bacteroidales; family Prolixibacteraceae; genus GWE2-42-39. Next base: position 239,256 of record OY759982.1, read on the forward strand.
TCCTACCTCTGGGGACCAATCCGGGTTGGCATACATCCATGCGACTGCTTTCGCGGTGTCGATGCTACTTCCGCCACCAATGGCTATAATTATATTAACCTTTGCCTTTAGGGCTTCGTTACTTATTTTTTTTACAAATTCTATTCTGGGGTTTTCCTGAAATTCATCAACAACAACCAAAGAGTTGCATTTTTTTTTCAGTTTTCTTATAAGTTCTTTGTTATTGAACCCATCGTATGCAATTAGCATACAATTTTTGCCCGGAATTAATTTGTTGTCTGGTAATTCGTTAATACAGCCCTGTTTAAAACGGATTTGAGTAGGTATATAAAAATCAAAATCAATCATAAATATCGTTTATTAATTCATTAATATTGTTCGTGGACTATCTGGACCAAACAGTTAAACCGGAAACATTTTGTTTTTCTTTTCTAAAAAGGAAACTGCAGAAATAGACTATGGCTATAAAAAACATATTAACAATTATTGTAACATAATATGAATGGATATTAAAAACCCAGCGTTCAGGTAACCATCCGGCGATACCGAACCCGAGGTATATGTTTAGCAATACTGATAAAATAATGGCCACAGATACGGATGCTTTTCCTACCCTCTCGGTGAAAAAACCAATCATAAAAATTCCTGCGATGCAACCGGTAAAAAGGGAAGCCATGGTCCAGCTTAAATCGTTCATGCTCTCCATTTCTATTTTAGAAAACAATAAGCCGCCGCCAACCATAATCATCGAAACAATAACTGTAATTAATTTAGCCTTTTTTAGATAAAAACAATCAGGCTTTCCTTTTCTGACGAAAGGTTTGTAAATATCGGTAATGGTAACAGTGGCAATTGCATTAATACCAGAATCCAAAGAAGACATTCCCGCCGCTATTGCCCCGGCAATAATTATCCCGGAGACGCCTGGTGGGAGTTTTGTGAAAATAAAATATGGAAATACCTGTTCTGCCTCAAGGGTACCGACTATTGGTTCAGGATAAGTTTTGAAAAAAACAAAAACACAAGTCCCGATAAAAAAGAACAAAGTCCATGTTGGAACGGAAATTAAAGAGAATATCGCGACACTTTTCCTTGCTTCTTTTGTCGATTTAGATGCAACATATCGTTGTACATTATTTTGGTCGGAGGAAAACATTACCAGCGAATTAAATGCCCCTAGCATTAACACCGTCCAAAAAGTCCTTTCGTTAATATTCCACTGTGTTCTTCCCAGGCTGAACTTATTATAACTGTCTCCAATTTCAAAAATTTGTTGTAACCCGTCCGGAAGTTTAATTACAATAAAAATTACAGCCAGCAATCCGCCGCCGATTAGGACAATAGCTTGTACGACATCTGTCCATATTACAGCATCAATGCCACCCAAAATTGTATAAAAAGCGACAAAAACCCCTAAGACAATAATGATATAATGTACTTGGATACCAGATAATATACTAACGGGGATAGCTACCAGGAAAAGTACTTTTGCAATTCTGATACATTGCAAAAGCAAAAAACTTATTGCCCCAAATAACCTGGCGCCCTTGCCAAAACGCATCCCTAAATATTCAAAGGCAGATGTTAGTTTACTTCTTCGAAAAAGAGGAATGAAAAAAAGTATTGCGAGTATCCCGACAAGCGGTATTGTTAGGGTTGATACGAGTTGTCTCCAGTCTAATACATAAGCTGCTGCCGGAAAGGCAATAAATGTGGTAGAACTAATAGAGGTACCCATCAATGAAATACCGATAGCCCATCCGGGGAAAGATCTTCCCCCTAAAAAATATTCTTCAGTAGTTGTGTTGCGCCTGGAAAAATAAATCCCCAGGGCCATCGTACCACCCAGATACAATAAAATACTTAAAATATCTGCAATACGAGGTTCAATGCCCATATCTAATTTTATTAATAAACCGGATCTGAAAAAAATCTGTGATAATAAGTTTAAACATCGGACAAACAGGCACAGATAACCTTAGTTATCCGAATAAAAGGATAAGAAATACTATTTGCTGTTTTGAACAAATATGGAGGCTCCGTATCTCAGAACCTCCATGTTTATTTAATTAATAATTAGTGTTTTGTGTCATGTTCGGATTTTCATCTAATTCTGCTTGGGGAATAGGTAGTATATTCCGTCTTTCATCAACATTGGTAAAACCAAGATTTTGCATTGTTGATACAAGCCGCCCGGTCCGGACCAGGTCAAACCATCTGTGGCCTTCTCCAATAAACTCGACACGCATTTCTTTTAATATTGCATCGCTGAACGCATCTTTGTCAGCGACAGATGCAGACGATAAATCATCCAGCCCGGCCCTGTTCCTGACAGCATTTACTGCATTGATAGCTTCACTTGATGGGCCGTTTAGTTCATTTTGGGCCTCGGCATACATCAACAAAACATCGGGATACCTTAACACGTAATAGTTAGCCCCCGTGTAAAGGTCCAAACCATGCTCTTCGACATCCTGGTATTTTGTAAGCCACCTTCCACCGGTCATAGCAAAACCATTTACCAATGTGTCTGCTATAAATATAGCCCTTTTGTCCTTGGGGTCAACTGTATTTACCAAATCATCAGATGGTTGTGCCTGGTAAACACTTGTTGGGGTGCTGAAATCAGTTGAAAGAAACCAGTGGTTCATATAACTAATCGCCAGGTTACTTTCCTGATCTGCAAATTGTACTTCAAAAATACTCTCTTTCGTCGATAGTTTATTGGCTGTTTTAAACAGGCCTTGATAATCCTCAATAAGATCATATCCGCTGTTTGCAATTATATCTTCACACAAGGAAATAACTTTTTCATAATCTGCAGATGTTCCATCGGAAGAAAAAGCACGCGCCTGGTAAACTTTTGCCAAAAGTGTTTTTGCCACGTAAACATCTGCCCGCCCTGGATCTAGAGGGGAATCAGGAAGATAGTCGATGGCTAAAGTCAAATCATTTATGACCTGTTCATAGACTTTTGAAGAAGCGTCTCTTGTAACATACAAATCATCTGCTGTAGTTAACAGTTTCAGTATAATAGGCACATCACCAAAAAACCTGACTAAATTATAATAATAAAGGCCCCTGAGAAAATACAATTCGCCCATTAACTGGTTTAGATAAGTTGCATCACCGTCGATCCCGGGTATTTTTTCCAACGCGGCATTGACATTGGCAATCGCGTTATAATGGGTACTCCATAAATATTTGATCCTTGTTGTACTTGCATCCCATGAAAAAAGGCCAAAAGGGCCCGAATCAGGTGAACCTTCACCTGCATTTGTAAGGGTAAGGTTATCAGAAGCAAATTCCGCCATTAACCAGTAATTCAATCCATATATCCCGGTTAGATCCTGATAGGCATAAATGACTGCAGCATCAGCATCTTCTTCTGTTCCATAATAGTTACTTGCCGTGATGCTTGACTTGGGCACTTCTTCCAGAAAATTCTCACAAGCTGTTGCAAAGAGAAGAAACAGTACGATAAGTTGTAGTAAAATATTGTGTTTTTTCATAACGAACATTTTTAAGTATTAAAAATTAATATTTATACCCAAAAGTACAGACCGGGGCCTTGGATAGGTATCATAGTCTTGCCCTAATGAAGTATTGCTATTGCCGAAACTGTTTACTTCCGGGTCGTACCCATATTCATAATTTGTAAAAGTGTACAGATTATTCGTACTCATATATATTTTTGCGCCGGATAAACGGAGCCGGCTTAAAAAATCCTTCGGCAGGTTATAAGTTAAGGTAACATTCTGTACCCTCAAATAAGATACATGTTCAACGTACCAACTGAGGGGGTTTCTGTAAAATAACAATGTCTGGGTATCTTCAATACCGTTAATCATAAATTCATTAGTCGGGTTGTCTTCACTCCAGGCCTTAAGCATATCCCGATGGCTGTTCCGTTCTCCCCGGCCCATCAATAATTCGGCTTTGGTATGGCTGAAAATATCAAACCCGAAAGCACCTACAAGAGAAAAACTTAAATCAAATCCTTTATAGCTAAAAGTATTGGTTATCCCTCCTGTGATATCAGGATTGGGATTGCCTATTATTGTTCTGTCTTCTGAAGTGATTGTGTTATCCCCATCTAAATCCTTAAATTTAAAGTACCCTGCCTGAGGATCTGGTTTTCCTTCAATTGTAGGGACAGAACCTTCTTCTCCCAGTTGCACAATGCCATCCGTTACATAGCCGTAAAAAACGCCTAAGGGTTGGCCAACTTTAAGAACATTGGCACGATAAGTATTCACCCATCCGCCACGGACATCTGATGTGAAAATAATTAAATCGGTTCCACCTAAGTCTTTTACCCGGTTTTTGTTATGAGAAATATTTAATGAGGTTGTCCATTTGAAATTGGATTTTTTAATATTTATCGTATTCAAATAAAAGTCAATCCCTTCATTGGTAATTTTTCCCATATTTTTCTGGCAGGCCGTACGTCCACTTGACAGTGGGACGCTTGCATCCAATAATAAATCAGTGGTAGTTTTATAATAGTAATCAATATTAGAGGAAATCCTGTTGTTTAAAAAGCCAATGTCCAGACCAATATTAACTTGGGAGGTCGATTCCCATCCCAGATCGGGGTTAGCCAGGTTCGAAGAACTTGGGCCATAACCAATAACTGTATTATTCCCCAACAAGTAGTAGGCCTGGGACAGTGTTTGCTGTGTTTTGTACAAACCTATTTCACTGTTCCCTGTAATACCATAGCCGGTTCTTAGTTTTAGATTAGAGAAGGCATTTAAAGATTTAATGAACTCCTCATCCATTAATCTCCATGCGAATGACGCAGAAGGAAAAAAGCCCCATTTGTTCCCTTCCCCAAATCTTGAAGAGCCATCGTATCTTCCGGTAAGGGTGAACAGGTATTTATCTTTAAGAATATAATTTGCCCTTGAGAAGAATGAAGCAAAAGACCATTCGCTAAAATAGGACCTCGGGGCAGCAGGATCAGAACCTCCGCTTAAAGAATAATATTTTAAATCTTCAATTACTAAATCAGATGTACTTCCAACAAGGCTGTTATGATTATTTGATTGAAAACTCGAACCAAGAACAAAATTTACGTCATGTATTTCATTAAATAGTTTATGAAAGGTTAACGTGTAATCATTAAGCCATGTAAAATCTTTTACTTTACCTAAGGATGCAGAAGACTCGCTGTTGCTCCTGTATAATTCCGATGGGACAAACTGTCTCTCTTCGTTATTCAAAATGTCAACACCAAATACCACTTTTCCGGTTATTTCCGGTGTAATTTTCCATTCTGCAAAAACGTTACCCAACAATCTGTCTGTAATAGTTTTATTCTCCAACAATGTAGCGTCAGCAACACAATTCCCTCCCCAAAACAGGCTGGCTTTATCGTAATTGAATTCTCCGTCTTCTGTATAAACAGGTTTAGTTGGGTCTTCAATCAAAGCCCTGAACGAAACACCTCCTGAACCTGAACCATTAGTATTTGTCAAAGCTAAATCTGTATTGGTATTACTATATGATAAATCTGAGCCAATGGATAATTTCTCATTAATTTTTTGTTCAAGGCTGACCCTAAAAGAAGCCCTTTCTGTCCCGGAATTGATTATTAGTCCATCTTGTGTGAAGTAACCGGCAGATAATGAGTATTTTGTGTTTTCATTGCCCCCGCTTATCGTGAGGTTGTAATTTTGAATTGGCACACTGGAACGATACAGTTCATCCTGCCAGTCGGTTCCACCATAAACCCCTAAAGAATCAATATCAGCCTGAGTATACCTTAGATCTTTATTTCGTCTTTCAAAACACTCATTCTGAACTATAGCATATTCCCGGGCATTTAACAAATCAATTTTATTAGCCATATATTGTAAGCCATAATAGGAGTCAAAAGATATCTGGGGTTTACCGTTTTTTCCTTTTTTAGTAGTTATCAGGATGACCCCGTTTGAAGCCCTTGATCCATAAATAGCTGTAGCAGATGCATCTTTTAATACTTCTATAGATTCAATATCATTGGGGTTGATTGTACTTAAGGGATTAAACCCGGCATTTGACATCAAGACTCCGGAATTATTATCGCTATTATAAAAAGGGAACCCATCGACCACATATAGAGGTTGGCTTCCTCCGTTTATAGAGTTTGTTCCCCTAATTCTTATCCTTGGGGCCGAACCCGGTTGTCCTGAACTTTGGAACACCTGAACTCCTGCTGTCTTTCCCTGTAATCCCTGATCGACTGATGAAATTGGTGAACTCATCAATTCTTCACTTTTTAAAGACACCACTGCTCCTGTCAAATCACTTTTCTTCATCGTTCCGTATCCGATAGCAACAACTTCTTCCAGCCCAATCGTTTCTTCATCCATTGTTACATTAATTATTGTCTTCCCGCTAACCGAAATTTCCTGTACCTTCATCCCCACAAAAGAAAACACCAGTGTTGCATCAGCAGGAACTTTTGAAAGCAAGTATTTCCCGTCAGCATCGGTAATAATTCCCTGGGTAGTACCTTTTATTACTATCGAGACCCCGGGCAAGGGAGAGCCGGAGGAGTCGGTGACACGACCTGTAACCGTTTTGGACTGCTGGTCGCCCTGTGCAAGATTAGAAATGCCTTCATCGCCTTCGTTATACAGGACAATCTGGCGGTCTTTGATCGTATACTTTGTATCGGTACCCGCGAAAATTGCTTCCAATAATTCATCAATGTCTGCCTGCTTTAAATCAATGTTTACCTTGCGATCCACATCCACTTTGCGGTCATTGTACATGAAGAAATAGTTACTTTGGTCTTCGATCCGGTTAAGGACATTCTTGATTTTTGTCCCCTGAACTTTCAGGTCCAACCGGGTAACCTGAGAATAAACATTTGCATTTACACTAATAAATGTAATCAGCAAAAAGAAGGTTGTTAGTTTCATAATTCGAATAAAACGCGACAGGACGTAATATTGCCTGTCATGGTTAAACATCCACTTTTTTTTCATAGTTTTGTTTTACTAAGTTAAACATGCCCTTTTCGGGTATTATTTGATTTCAGGGAGAAAGGTGTTGCAAGCGCCTTTCTCCTTTTTATTTCTCTAATTAAAGTGTTTATTTGCCTGATTAATAGTTACTGTATCATTATCAATTCTAAAATTCATAGGGGTTGTGATGGATAGTAAATCCAGTAGTTCCTTTAAACTCTCTGTCCGTACCGTAAATGTATAATTCTCAGAATATCTTAGTTTTTTATCCACTATTATTTTAACCCCGTACCATCGTTCCATTTTTTTCACGACTTCATAGAAGGGTGAATTGTCGAACCGGAGCATTTCATCTTTCCACGAAGTATAAAGGTCGGTTTTTACTACGGTGTTTTTCATCTTTCCGTTCGAGGTATTGAGTATATTTTGTTCGCCGGGGACAAGCTGCGTGTAAGTTTTATCTGTTTTGTTGAGAACCCTGACGCTTCCTTCTTCCAGGGTGGTAAGTACTTCCTGTTCTCCCTCGTAAGCACAGACATCGAATTTTGTACCGAATACCTGTACATCGACAGACTTTGTCTGAACGGTAAAAGGATGTTTTTTATCCTTCATCACTTCAAAATAAGCTTCCCCGGTTAGTTGCACTTTCCGGTTATTCAAAAAATTGACTGCATATCGTATTCTTGATCCGCTGTTTAAATGTCCGGTTGAACCGTCGGGTAACGAGAACTGAACCCTTGAACCTCGTGGCGCCTGAATTTCTGTGCAGGTATTATTCATATCCGAATTCATTACCAACAGGTATATGCCCCCGATCAGAAGAGGAACCAGTAAAACCGCGGCAATCCGGTAGTATGCCGACAGAATCCGGGTTAAACCGCTTGCCTTTTCCTTGTTTGTATTAATATGGAAATGAATGCGATTGAGGATATGCTGTAATTCAACTTTCGTGGAAGGAGAATTTTTCCAGTGTTCACTGGCAATTTTTTTCAGATCATCTTCATTGCCATCATTCAGATACATGCCGGCAACGAAATTCTCATCGTCGGCAGATGAAACGGTGAAATATTTGAGAATACGGTTTTTATCTGAATTTTCCATGTTACCGGAATAATACTGTTTCAGGAATGTATATCCGCAACGGCAGGGTTGCACCTAGTCTGTTTCTGATTTTTTTCAATTTTTTACTGTATAAATAAACAGAAGAAAAGGATGCCTGCCAGGTTTTCGTTTTTCAAGTGTTGCCTTAAGAACCTCAGTGCCTGGTTCAAATGGTTTTCAACCGTGCTTTGGCTGATATTCATTTCCATCGAAATATCTTTTGCATTTTTCCCCTCGAACCGGCTTTTTACAAAAACGGCCTTTCTTTTCTCCGGCATCTTCTCAACCAGTTGATCGATGGTCTCTTTTAAGAAAGTATAATTGACTTCTTCCTGGGTCTGTTCTGTTCCCGGATCGTACGAGGAAACCGATTCAGTGTATTTATTGATGAGCGCTTTTGACCTGAAATATTTTTTTATGTAGTTGAAAGCAATCGCGAACAGGTATGAACGGAATTGATATTCTTCTTTAATATCTGCCCGTTTGTCCCATATTTTGGAAAATATTTCCTGTACCATTTCTTCGGCATCTTCCTTCGACTTTAAATAACCGTAAGCAAAGTGGTACAATTTTGAGCTGTATGTATAAAAGATTTGGTTGAATGCGTTAATATTACCCTTCTTCAGCCTTCTGATCAATTCGCTATCGCTATATGTAGATTGTGTAGTCAAATATCTTTTATTAACTGGTACAAAAATAGGAACTTCTGCAAAGAATATTACTTCTGCAAATAATTTTCTCAAAGTTGTCAGTTTAATTCAATAAAAAAATACATTTGTCAGTTTAAAATAAAAGTGGTCTTTGCCACAGCGAAACAATTGAACAAATAATGCAGAAAGAGTGAGGAGCAGATTATTGTTGTCCGCTATACTGTTAATTCTTTTTGGGGTACAGGCCACTGCACAGAAAACGGAAATAACAGGTAAAGTAACAGAGAAAGGCACAGGCAATCCGATTCCCTATGCCAATATTGTTTTTACAGGAACCTTTGTCGGGACTATGTCCGATATTAATGGTAATTTCAACATGGTTACTGCAAAACCAACAGCAACACTCGAAATATCAGCCATTGGTTACACCAGACAGGTACTCCCCGTGAAAGTCAACCAGAAAAATATATTCAAAGTAGAACTTGCCGAAGAGGTCGTTACGTTGAACGAGATCAAGATACTGCCGGGTGAAAATCCTGCAAATATTTTATTCAGAAAGATTATTGCCCATAAAGATGAAAACGATCCTGCTAATTTCCCTTCGTGGCAGAGCCGCATTTATGCCAAAACAGAGATTGACCTGAAAAATATAAACGGATCGCTACGGAATAAAAAACTGTTTGCCCAGTTCGATTTTGTTTTCGACTACATCGATTCGCTTGAGATGGAAGGGAAAACTTTCCTTCCTGTGTTTTTTAACGAGACCGTTTCGAATTATTATCACGATAAGGAATCGGGCAAAGACCGGGAAGAAATTATTGCCAATCAGGCCTCGGGAATGACGGTTGACATGTTCAGCCAGTTCACCGGGAAGATGTACGAAGGCATTAATATTTACGATAATTATATCATGGCTTCCGACATCGCACTGATTTCCCCGTTGAATAACTTCGGGCTTCGGTTTTATCGTTATTATCTGCTTGACAGTGCGATAGTAAATAACCGGAAAATCTATGAAATGTCGTTTCGCCCGAAGCTTCAGCAGGAACCTGTTTTTAAAGGAAAGTTCTGGGTTGAAGACCAGAGTTATGCCATAACCCGGCTCGAAGTGCAGTTATCGGAAAAAGCCAATGTCAATTTTGTAAATAACCTTCAGTATACTATTAATTTTGATAAAAATGGAGACACCTGGATTCCGCGTGACGAAGCAATGATTGTAGATTTGGATATCCGAAAGAATAAAGATTCGAACAAAATCGGTATCATGGCCCGGAAAACCAACGTGTATGAGGATTTTCATTTTGCCCCGGTAACATCCATTGTTGAATCTTTTAAAGAGCCGATCACAGTACTCGATGATGCTATGAAAAAAGATGAGCAGTACTGGAAAAATATACGTCCGGTTGAACTGCAAACGCGGGAAGCCAATATATACCAGATGGTCGATTCGATTAAGAACGTGAAACTGTACAAAACAGTAACCGAGTACGTGTATATGTTTTATTACGGGTACCGCGATCTGGGGAAGGTTGAACTGGGACCTTACTATTATATATACAGCCGGAATAAAGTAGAAGGTACCCGGTGGCGCCTGGGGGCCCGAACGACTTGTAAATTCGATCCAAACCTTCGTTTGAATGCTTACAGCGCTTATGGAATCAAGGATGAAAAATGGAAATACGGCGGCGGGTTTGAGTATTACTTTGGAATAAAACCTCTGAGTATGGTTTCGCTTCAGTACCAGCATGATATGGAAATGCTTGGTAAAAGTGATAATGCCTTTATGGAAGAGAACATTATGACTACCTTGCTGAGCAAACGACTGAATTCGAAACTAAGCATGGTAAACCGTTTGGAATTGACCGCGAAACACGAATGGCAGGTTGGCCTGATGAATCAACTTGACATTTCGTACCGCAAAATACATACGGCGCCTTTTGTCCCTTTTATCGACCGGAACGGGCAAACTCTTTCCTCCATCCGTACCGGTGAAATTAAATTTTCGACCCGTTATGCGCCGGGTGAGGATATTGTGATTGATAACTTTGAACGGAATACCTATACCAATTACGATCCGGTACTGAGCCTTGATGTAACTTCCGGTATCAAAGGTTTTCTGGGAGGCGATTACAACTTTCTGAAGCTGCATGCAGGTATTTCCGACCGGATTGCTTTAAACCCGATAGGTTTTACTGCATACTACCTGCAGGCCGGGAAAATATGGGGCGATATTCCTTTTCCTTTACTGAAAATACACGAGGGCAACGAGACGTACGCTTTCGATATCTATGCGTTTAACCTGATGAACTATCAGGAATTTATCAGTGATACCTATATGAGCCTTTTCCTGGAGCATCATTTTCAGGGGTTTTTCCTGAATAAAATTCCTTTGTTCCGTAGATTGAAATGGAGGGAAATTGTTGGAATGCGGATGCTTACCGGTAGTTTTGACGAGCAAAAGCACAACGAACTGGTACTTCCCGGAGAGATGAAAGGTCTGGGGAAAACACCCTATACCGAATTCTCAGCAGGGGTGGAAAACATTTTAAAAGTGATCCGTGTCGATGCTGTGTGGCGTTTTAATTACAACGAGCAAATTAAAAACCGTGTGGGGATACTGTTCTCTTTACAGTTAACTTTATAATATCTTTTGCTTTAATCCCTATCTTTGCAAAAACACTTTGTAATGGCTAAACAAAACGACTGGAAAGAACGTCTGGGCATGGTTTACTCGACCAATTCCGATTTTGAATATAGTTATGAGGAGAACGAACCTGTTGAAACTCTTGCTCCTCAGCAGCAAAAACTGTATGTACAGCTCGACCGTAAACAGAGAAAAGGGAAATCTGTTACGTTGATCACTGGTTTTGTTGGTTCGGCTGACGATTTAAAAGAGTTGGCTAAAATCCTGAAGACCAAGTGTGGGGTTGGTGGTTCGGCCAAAGATGGAGAAATTCTTATCCAGGGGAATTTTTGTAATAAGGTAATAGAAATTCTTGGCGGGATGGGCTACAAAGTGAAATCTAAATAAAAGTTGTGGAGAAGAGCAGGAGATAAGAAAGGGAGGCGAACAAAAATCCCGAGGGATGAAATTTGAGTAACCCGGAGTAAGCGAGGCCGGAGCTCAACCCCGGGGATGAATTATTTTAATTCTTTCATTTGTTCCATTAATCCATCGCAGGCATCTTCAAGAATGTCGAGTACCAGTTCAAATCCGGTAGCCCCGCCGTAATAAGGGTCAGGCACCGAATCGTAGTCCATGTCCACCGAAAAATCGGTAATCTTGTAAATTTTTTTGCGGTCTTTATCATTTCTGGCCTTGGCACGAAGGTCCCATACGTTTTGGTCGTCCATCCCGATTATAAAATCGAAATTATCAAAATCGGTTCTGGGGTTAAAAACTTTTGCTTCGCTGTCAAGTTCATAACCACGTTTCTCAGCGTGCATCTGCATACGATGGTCGGCAGGTTCTCCCAGATGATAAGGGAAAGTGCCTGCTGAATCGCATTCTATTTCGTCCGTCAGTCCCTCTCTTTCTATGTAGGAGTTAAATACACCTACTGCTGCCGGAGAACGGCAAATATTACCAAGACAAACAAATAGTACCCTTTTTTTCATTGTCAAAATTTTTGGTAAAAATAAGCGCATCCTGAAAAAAACAAAGCCTTCAGACATATTTTTAGAAAAAATTTTACATATCCTTTTGTGCCCGGATTTTCAGAACAAATAACAACTGTAACTCAAAGTAATCAGTTTCAGTGATTGGTTGTGCTATCCGCCGAAGAATCAAATATATAACTATCCTGATTTATCGGTTGCCCGTTTTTTTTGTTTTGATATGCGGAAATAAATGTTGAGTTTTGCAACCTGTATCAGAATTTTATGAAAGATTTTACAGAAGGGAGGGTTGGTAAGCTCCTGATTAATTTCTCGATTCCACTGGTAGCCGGAAATATCTTCCAAAACCTGTACAATGTGGTCGATAGTGTAATCGTGGGAAACTATCTGGGCAAAGAGGCGTTGGCTGCTGTTGGGGCTTCATTCCCTGTTATCTTTACTTTAATCTCGTTGGTTATTGGGGTCGGATCAGGTGCGACAACTGTAGTCTCTCAATATTTTGGTGCCCGGCAGAGCGAAAATGTAAAAAAAACAATTGATACCATTTATGTTTTTTTTCTTGGTGCTTCTGTCTTTGTATGCATTGCCGGTATTCTGCTCAGCAAACAAATTTTTATGCTGCTGAATCTGCCGGAGGAAATTATGCCTGATGCAGTTACGTATTTACAGATATACCTGACCGGTACCTTTTTCTTTTTTGGCTTTAGCGGGATAAGTTCTATCTTACGTGGTCTGGGCGATGCAAAAACACCCTTGTATTTTATGGTTTTTGCAACCATTACAAATGTTTTACTTGATCTTCTTTTTATCCTTGTTTTCAAATGGGGTATCAAGGGGGTAGCATTGGCAACTGTGCTGGCACATGCGCTGGCATTTTTTACCGCGATAACCTACCTGAACCGAAAACACACCCTGATACAGTTGAATTTTCGTAAATACCTGTTCGATAGGGATATTTTTAAAAGCTGCCTGCGTATCGGTTTACCTACGGGCTTTCAGCAATCGTTTGTATCATTGGGAATGATGGCTATCCTGGGAATTGTTAACGGATTTGGCACCAATGCTGTGGCAGCTTATACGGCAGCGATCCGTATCAACTCGTTTGCCAAGATGCCTGCTATTGCTTTTTCTCAGGGACTTGCTTCTTTTACAGGACAGAATCTGGGGGCATATCACGAAAAGCGTGCCCGTCAGGGACTGACAACAACGCTTTTGTTTTCGCTTACCTATTGTGTGGTTATTTCATTAATAATTATTGTGTTTGGCAGTAGCATTATGAAATTGTTTACTCCTGATGCCGGGGTCATTAGAATAGGAGAAGACTATTTGATTATTGTTTCTTCTTTCTATTTGTTGTTTGCCATTCAGTTTACAGTGGTGGGCTTTCTTCGTGGGGCAGGTGCTACTTTAATCCCGATGATTAACACCTTTGCTTCTCTTTACCTGATCCGTATTCCTGTTGCCTATTTCCTTTCTTCAAAAATAGGCGTCAATGGTATCTGGTGGGCTGAACCGGCAGGCTGGTTGATTGGTATGATTATTTTGATCTGGTATTTCTTCAGTGGAAAATGGAAAGGAAAGGTGGTGGTAAAAAAGAAAAATTTCTTTATGGTTGAAAATTGACACCCATTAATCCTTTCGTATAAAAAAAGGTCTTATTTTAGAAGCAACAAATATTTCCATTTTGAGTTCTAAGTTTTTAGATATTGGTTTAATTTTTTGATCTGTGGAATTGAGAAAGAATATCCTTATAATATCAATTGCGTTATTTATCCAGGTTTATTTTGGTTATGACTGTTTTTCCCAGGTAGCTGTAAAAAGCACACCACGTGGTTTTCTGCAATCTCTTAAAAGAACAAAGGTGATACCTAAAATGGTAATGGATTCGGTTCGTGTTGACGAACTGATTGCAGAAGACGAGCAAAAAGGTATCCCAAACCGGTTTGCTGTAGCCCTGGATTTTAACATTGATATTAAAGAGGAAGGTGTTCAAACAGTAGCAGATGACGGGGGAACTATCTGGCAATATAAAATACAATCGCCCGGGGCAAAGTCGCTTGGGCTTATTTTTAGTACGTATGTGCTCCCTGAAGGGGCCGAACTTTTTATTTATAACGAGGATAAAACACGGGTTGCAGGTGCTTTTACCAGTCGAAACAACAAAGATACACAGATGCCGGTAGCCCAGTTCAAAGGGAGCCACCTTATTATTGAATATTATGAACCTGCTGATCCTGAATTTGAAGGGCAGTTAGTTCTCGGTTCAGTGCTTCAGGCATACCGGAAATTGAAATTGGAAGAAAAAGCTGCTTCTTCAGAGCAGATCGGGATAAACTGTACAGAAGGGGAAGACTGGCAGGATCAGAAACGGAGTGTATGCCTGATGTCTTTCAGGGAAGGAGCATCCGGATATTATTGTACGGGTTTTTTAGTTAATAATGTAAAGCAGGACGGCACCCCGTATTTTATGACAGCCAACCATTGTATCAGTACGAATACAGTGGCTTCGACCCTGGTAACCTATTTTAATTACGAAAACTCAACCTGCGATAGCGATGATGCCAGTCTTGAACAGACCCTTTCCGGGGCTGAACTTAAGGCAAGCCTGCAACGTTCTGATTTTACCCTTTTGGAACTTTCTGAATATCCGCCCGATGAATACGAACCGTTTTATGCCGGTTGGAATGCCAGCGGGGATCAGCCTTCTTTCGGGGTATGTATTCATCACCCTGAAGGGGGCACAAAAAGTATTGCATTGGGAGGGGGGCCTGCAAGTTATAATTCAATAATCCAGTGGGATGACAATACAATTTCCCCAAGAAATACTCATTGGGAAATAAGTTTTGAAAAAGGAGGAACCGAAAGCGGTTCGTCTGGAAGTCCTTTGTTTGATGAGAATGCACGTGTTATCGGACAGTTGCATGGAGGGGATGATGGATATGAGTATTATGGTAAATTTTCCGTTTCGTGGGATTACAGTTCTGCTTACCGTGAACAATTATCTCATTGGCTGGATCCCGATCAGACCGGGACATTACAGCTTGACGGGGATAATTATGAACAGCAGCCTCCTGTTGCTGCTTTTTCTGTGGAGACTACTTTATCATGTATTAATACAGCGGTTGCCTTTACTGATGATAGTAAAAGGTCTCCCTCTTCATGGCTGTGGATTGTTGAACCGGCAACTGCTGAATTCGTTAATAATACCGGCAGTACTTCACAAAATCCGGAAATAAGTTTTACTGAAGAAGGAATATACACTATTACACTTATTGCAACCAATGATTATGGTTCAGATACGGTAAAGTCAGAAAACCTGGTAACGGTGATAGAAACATTGTCTGTAATGTTTAACAATGTTTCAGAAGAAACCACTGTTTGTGGCTACGAACTGGATAATTATGAATTGACAGCCGAAGGAGCAGTGTCTTACGAATTTGAGGTGGAAGAATCAGACCGGTTTGATATGTCGACTGATGGAAATACGCTATGGTTGACTCTTACTGACGAATACAAAAAGCAAGGTTCATTCGATACTTATGTCAAGGTTACCGGAAGTGCCGGAAGTTGTTATGCCTCCGACAGCATATCTTTTCATGTTATCATTCCTGATAATGATTATATCGAAAATGCAGCGCGGTTACACCTGGGTAATAATCCTTCGTATTCCAATTTGTGCGCTACTTTAGAGGATGATGAACCTTGTTCTTCCAACTGCTCTAATTCAATATGGTTTACTTTTACGGGGACTTCGAACGGTACTGTTTCAATTGAGGCTAACGGTTTTGATAATCAGATTTCCGTATATGCTGCTGATTCGTGTTCCGATATTATGTCGGGAGACAAGAGTAGTTATGAGCTTCTGGCAAGTAGTAACGACGGTTCTGCCTCCGACGCTGCATATATTGAAAATCTCGCGGTTGAACCGGGAAAACAATACTGGCTACAGCTTGACGGGAATAATGGGGAAACCGGCGAGGCTTCAATCAGTTTGCTTAGTAATACCCTGGAAATATGGCCCAACCCGGTTTCGGGCGAGTGTAAACTTACGGTTTCAAGTCTTAATGATGCGGAAGCTATTATTGAAATATACAATATGCAGGGGAAAAGGCTTTCTACGGAGCTTGTAACAACAAGCGCTGATTCCAATACGTTTACCCTGGACCTTTCCAATTATCCTGCATCCATGTATATAATCAGGGTGATCGTTGACGGGGCAACAATGAGTAGAAAACTGATTGTCAGATAATGTTCTGTCCGTGTATTTAGTGTTTTTTACAATTTTGGAATTCAATTCCAAAATTGTAAAAAAACGCCATCCTTTCAGGGGAAGCCTGTTCGAAAATCTGGTAATCATCGATTTTCTAAAACAACGGTATAACAAGGGAAAATCGGACAACCTGTTTTTCTGGCGCGACAATACCGGGAACGAGATTGATTTGTTGATAGAAAACGGGAACAGACGCTTCCCTGTTGAAATAAAATCAGGCCAAACAATTTCCGATGATTTCTTCAGAGGTATTAGGTACTGGAATAAACTAACAAAAAATGAAGGAGGATATTTTGTGTATGACGGCGATATGATGCAAAAAAGGAGCCATTCGATTACCGTGGTGCCCCTGAAAGAAATCAATACAATTAAGATATAATACCTGTGCATTTATCTCTTTTTTTGTCCCGTTCTTTAAGCGAATCTTAAGTTTTTTATTCAGAATGAGTGAAAATAAAAAAATTGAATTTAATGGCATTAAAGGATGATGTTAAAATCACGGTTTTTTCTTTGTCGTTTATTTTCAATTTGATAGCTAATGCGTAGAATTATTTTCAATTTAAAATTTTGTGTTTTTGTTCATCATTATTTTTATATCTTCAGATAATTCTGTCCTAAAACATTGTGACTTTCCCCGAAGTCAATATCATATTTGTTAAATTCAGCCTTTTCAAATTGAAAATATTAATTATCTAACAGCAACTGTGTTGCATAAAAATTCTTTCTTATGAATAGTTTATTTTGGTTGGTGCCTGTTTGTTCGTTGCTGGCACTGATTTTTGCATGGTTCTTTTTTAAGTCCATGATGAAAAACTCGGAAGGGACTCCGAGGATGAAAGAGATCGCCCGGTATGTTCGTGAAGGAGCAATGGCATATCTGAAACGGCAGTACAGAGTGGTAGGGATAGTTTTCATTATTTTATTACTGGTTTTACTGTTACTGGCTTATCTGGGTGTTCAAAACCCATTTGTACCAGTCGCTTTTCTTACCGGAGGTTTTTTTTCCGGTTTATGTGGTTTTCTTGGCATGAAAACAGCTACTTATGCTTCTGCAAGGACTACACACGGAGCGTCTCAGTCGCTGAATAAAGGATTGAAAGTGGCTTTCCGGAGCGGGGCCGTAATGGGGCTGGTAGTGGTTGGATTCGGCCTTCTTGATATTGCATTATGGTATCTGCTTCTGAACTGTGTGATTTTTACTCCTGAACACATGGCTAACGGACTTCATTTCCTTGGACTGAATTTTGTTCATGCAGGAACTACTGAATCACAGAAATTAGTTGAGATTACAACCACCATGCTTACCTTCGGAATGGGGGCCTCAACACAGGCACTCTTTGCCCGTGTCGGTGGTGGTATTTATACAAAAGCTGCTGATGTAGGCGCTGACCTGGTTGGTAAAGTAGAAGCCGGTATCCCGGAAGATGACCCGCGTAACCCTGCAACTATTGCCGATAATGTGGGTGATAATGTGGGTGATGTGGCAGGTATGGGTGCTGACCTGTATGAATCGTATTGTGGCTCCATTCTGGCAACTGCGGCGTTGGGGGCCGCATTACCTGCCGTCGCGTTGAAGGCGTCAGGAATAGAACAGGAAATGGCTGTTATTGCGCCCATGCTGGTAGCAGCTGTTGGTATCATTTTTTCAATTTTGGGGATTTTCATGGTACGTACCAAAGAGTCGGCTACCCAGAAAAACCTTTTGAATGCACTTTTGCTTGGGACTGGTGGTTCATCCGTCTTTATTCTTCTTGCTATGGCCGGAATGGCTGCTGTAGGTTGGATTACCTGGGGCGTGTTCGGAGCTGTAGTTATTGGTTTAGCTGCCGGCGTAATTATCGGACAGGCAACCGAATATTTTACTTCGGATGAATATAAGCCTACGAGAGGGATTGCCAAACAGGCACAGCAAGGGCCTGCCACAACCATTATCGATGGAATGGCAGTGGGAATGTATTCAACCTGGATTCCCGTTGTGACGATTGTTTTGGGAATTATTGGTTCGTTTTGGGCCGCCGGAGGATACGAACATTTTGCCATGGGGGTTTACGGGATCGGTTTTGCTGCCGTGGGGATGCTTTCAACCCTGGGGATAACCCTTGCAACCGATGCTTTTGGCCCGATTGCTGATAATGCCGGGGGAAATGCTGAAATGGCAGAACTTCCTGCAGAAGTTCGTGAACGCACCGATGCCCTGGATATGCTTGGTAACACGACCGCAGCAACAGGTAAGGGGTTTGCTATTGGTTCGGCAGCCCTGACTGCTATGGCTTTGATCTCAGCATACATGGAAGAAATTCGCCTGTGGTTTGGAAAGATTGCCAAAGGAGGCAAAGGATTTGTAGAAATGGGCGAATATGTATTTTACAATGATGTTGCCCCTGTTGTTAAAGAAGGGGTGCATGCGATCCAGATATCTGCCGCTTCTGTGAAAGATTTTACTTCGGCTTACGATATATCTTTATTTAACCCGCTTTTTCTGGGGGGCATTTTTCTTGGAGCAATGATGGCTTTTGTTTTCTGTGCAATGACCATGAAGGCTGTCGGCCGTACTGCCGGGACAATGGTCGAGGAAGTGCGTCGTCAGTTCCGCGAAATCGCCGGTATCATGGAAGGGAAAGCAACTCCTGAATATGCAAAATGTGTTGAAATTTCGACCAGAGGGGCACAGCGTGAAATGTTACTTCCTTCACTTCTGGCTATAATCGTTCCGATTGCAGTAGGTGTTCTGATGGGGGTTGCAGGCGTTGTCGGTTTACTGGCAGGAGGCCTTACTTCCGGGTTCACACTGGCTGTTATGTTGAACAATGCCGGAGGGGCCTGGGACAATGCTAAAAAGTATATCGAAAAAGGAAATTACGGCGGCAAAGGAAGCGAAACTCATAAAGCCGGTGTCGTTGGTGATACTGTAGGCGACCCGTTTAAAGATACTTCAGGTCCGTCATTAAATATTTTGATTAAACTGATGACCATGATCTCTGTGGTTATGGCGGGATTAACAGTTACGATCAGCCTGTTATAATATTGAACAATTCCTCTAAGTGATTATACAGAAACCTGTGGGGAAACTCACAGGTTTTCTCTTCTAAAATAAAATTAAGTGTTGTGGATTCAGAAAAAATAAAATCGTATTTTAAAAACGACCGTTTCGCGGCGATGGCCGGAGTTGAAATCCTGGAAACAGGAGAAGGGTATTGCAGGGCCAAACTTGAAATTAAAGAGGAGCACCTGAATGCAGCAAATGTGGTGCAGGGCGGCGCCATTTTCACACTGGCCGACCTGGCTTTTGCTGTTGCATCAAACAGCAGGGGGCAACTTGCCCTGGCAGTGAATGTAAATATTTCATTTCTGAAAGGAAAATCATCTGGTACGTTGTTCGCCACGGCTTCCGAACTGACCGATCCGAAACGGATAGGGGCCTACGATGTATTGGTGACCGATGAAAATAATGAAGTTATTGCCCGTTTTAACGGGTTGGTTTACCGGAAAAACGAAAAGCACTCTTTCTGAAAAAAAATGGGTTGTTCCTTTTTTTTCTTGCATTATGCTTGAACAAAAGCCGGTTAATAAAGTTTATCTTGCAGAAGGTAATCCCAAAAATTAATGTTATGGCAAATTTATCGACAACCTATATGGGGGTTAAACTGAAAAACCCTTTGATACTTGGAGCTAGTAACCTGGTTTCAAAACCTGAGACCATTAGTCAGATCGTTGATGCCGGTATTGGAGCAATCGTTTACAGATCACTCTTTGAAGAACAAATACAACTGGAAAGTTTACAGTTGGAGGAAGAACTTACTGAATATGAAGAACGGAATGCCGAGATGACCCGTTTATTCCCCGGGTTGGAACATGCAGGCCCGAAAGAACATCTTTTCAATCTGAAAAAACTGAAAGAGAGTGTGCCGGTTCCGGTATTTGCCAGTTTAAATGCTATTTATGAGCCTAGTTGGGTTGAATATGCCAGACTGCTTGAGGAAACCGGAGCCGATGGATTGGAAATCAACCTTTATGCAACGCCCGGGTATTTCGAGGTTAGCGGAAACACTATTGAAGAAAAGCAGGTACACATTGTTAAGAGTATCAAAAAAGCAGTGAAAATACCGGTTAGTGTAAAATTGAGCCCGTTTTATACCAACACGCTTAATTTCATTAAAAAACTGGATGAAGTGGGTACTGATGGATATGTTTTGTTTAACAAATTTTTTCAGCCTGAAATTGATATACAGGAAGAATTGTTTCATTATCCATGGGAATTGACAAATGCACAGGATCACCAGTTGGCATTACGTTATGCCGGATTGTTACATGGTAACATCGATGCCGGTATTTGTGCCAGCCGTGGTATTCAAAATGCCGAAGATGTGATCCGTCTGTTGCTGGCCGGTGCCGATGTGGTACAGATTGTTTCAGCCATTTATAAATATCAGCCTGGTCACATTGCCAAAATGCTGGAAGAGCTTTCAGCCTGGATGGATCAGAAGGGATACAAGACCATTGATGAATTCAAGGGAAAATTAGCGCGTAAAAACATGAAAGACCCGTATTCATATCAACGTGCCCAGTATGTAGAGATATTGATGAAATCGGAGGAAATTTTTAAGAAATATCCGATGGTATAAGTTTGTTTGAAGAGAGTCGATTCCCGGTACATACATCTATCTATAAATTTTTAGGTGGGGAACTGCCCGGAACTTCTGATTAAGGCTTCCGGAGTTCCTGATTAAGGCTTCCGGAACTTCAGATTAAGGCTTCCGCAATGTCTGATTAAGGCTTCCGGAACATCATTTCCAATATTGGACGAAACCAGTGCTTCTGGTATCGATATATATAATATCACTTTTTAAGTCATTTCTGCTTCATGCAAAATAAATTGTCAGCCAGAAATAACATTAATTAAAGGTGAAATTCTTTTCAACTTTAATTTAGGTGTTGTTTTACATTCAATTTATCACTATACTTGCAGCTCAAAATTGAAATAAATGGTTAACAAACTTGGACATTACGGCTATCATCACGAAAACCTATTCATTGGTAGGCCGTAATTCTTTTGTTTTGTTTAAAAAATATTAACCCAAAGAAGGCTTACCAATGAGGTAGGCCTTTTTTATTTATTTGAACAATCATGACACAACTGAAAATTGCCATTCAAAACAAAGGGCGTTTGTATGACGACTCAATGCAACTAATTTCAGAAGCAGGTATCAGGTTCTCATTAGGAGGAAGGGTGTTGCTGGCAGCAGCCAGGAATTTTCCGCTTGATGCATTATTCCTCCGCGATGATGATATCCCTCAGACCGTGGCTGACGGAGTTGCCGATGTTGGTATTGTCGGGGAAAATGAAATGCTGGAGAAAAAAGAAAATGTTGTAATAGCCAAACGGCTTGGGTTCAGTAAATGCCGTTTATCGCTGGCTATCCCCAAATCAGAAGAATACAATGGTTTGTCGTACTTCAACGGGAAAAAAATTGCAACTTCTTACCCTGTTATTCTTCAGGATTTTTTGGATGAAAACAATATAAAAGCGGAAATTCATGTCATTACAGGCTCTGTTGAAATTGCTCCGGGAATTGGGCTGGCCGATGCTATTTTTGATATTGTAAGTTCGGGGTCAACCCTTGTCAGTAACAGGTTGAAGGAAGTTGAAGTGATCGTTACTTCTGAAGCAGTTTTGATTGCCAACCCGGATCTGAGTGAAGAAAAGAAGTCGATCCTGGATGAATTGATCTTCCGCATGGAATCAGTTCAGAGGGCAGAAGGGAAAAAATATATTCTGCTGAATGCACCAAACGACAAAATTGATGAAATTTCTTCAATCCTTCCGGGAATGAAAAGCCCTACAGTGACCCCGTTGGCAGAAAAAGGATGGAGTTCGATACATTCTGTAATCTCAGAAAACCAGTTCTGGGAGATTATCGAAAAATTAAAGGCAGCGGGCGCCCAGGGAATACTTGTTGTTCCAATTGAAAAAATGATCTTTTAAAATCGCAGCGCATGGAACGATATATAAATCCGGCACAAAAAGACTGGCCCCGCATACTGGAACGGCCACTTTTTAATGCATCAGACCTTGCGGATAAAGTCAGGCTAATTTTAGATGATATAAAGTCAGATGGGGGAGATGCACTTCGTAAGTATACCCAAAAGTTTGACGGGGCATTCATCCGTAATTTTTTGGTTACAGAAGAGGAGATTGAAGCAGCTTCCGCGATGATGGACGACGAATTGAAAATTGCTATAGAAAAAGCTGCTGAGAATATCCGTCTGTTCCATGCAAGTCAGAAGCCGGAATTGAAGAAAATTGAAACAAGTCCGGGGGTTGTTTGCTGGCAGAAAGCAGTAGCAATTGAAAAAGTAGGTTTATACGTTCCCGGAGGTTCGGCTCCTTTGTTTTCAACGGTTTTAATGTTGGCTATCCCGGCTGAAATTGCAGGTTGTAAGGAAATTGTCCTTTGTACGCCACCGGATAAAGAAGGTAAAATTCATCCGGCAATTTTGTTTGCAGCACAACTGGTCGGTGTTACCAAAATTTTCAGGTTGGGCGGGGTTCAGGCTATCGGGGCAATGGCTTATGGTATCGATTGTGTGCCGAAAGTTGATAAAATATTTGGTCCGGGAAATCAATATGTTATGGCAGCTAAACAGATCGTCAGCATCAGCGATGTGGCTATCGACATGCCGGCCGGCCCTTCCGAAGTAGCTGTCATGGCTGACGGATCGGCCAATTCCGGGTTCATTGCCGCCGACCTGCTCTCGCAAGCCGAACATGGGCCCGATTCCCAGGCATTATTGGTAACAAATTCAGTCGAAATAGTCGGTAAGGTTGAAATTGCCTTATCAAAACAACTGGCAGAGCTAACCCGAAAAGATATTGCCGTCAAAGCGTTGGCAAACAGTATTGCTATCGTTCTTGAGAAAGAAGAAGAAATGGTTGGGCTGATCAATGAATATGCACCGGAACATCTCATCATTTCAATGCAAAATTACCTTGAAGTGGCAGGAAAGATTATCAATGCCGGTTCTGTTTTTTTGGGGAACTATACCCCTGAAAGTGCCGGAGATTATGCTTCGGGAACCAATCACACCTTGCCTACCAATGGGTGGGCCCGTTCCTTCAGTGGGGTTAACCTGGATAGTTTCCTGAAGAAAATTACGTTCCAGGAGATTTCAAAAGAAGGGCTTAAAAAGCTGGGGCCGGTTATTGAAACAATGGCCGTTGCCGAGGAATTGGGGGCGCACAAAAATGCAGTAGCTTTGAGATTAAAGGCAATTGAAAACAGTTGAAAAAAATAGATTCGGAAGACAATTATAAAACAAACATGGACTTAGACAAATTTTTACGCAACAATATAAAAAACCTGAAACCTTATTCTTCGGCACGAAATGAGTTTTCTGGTGAGGCTGAGGTTTTCCTCGATGCCAATGAAAATCCGTATAATGAGCCGTACAACCGTTATCCCGATCCGTTGCAACGGGGATTGAAAGAAAAAATTTCAGTAATCAGGAATATTGCCCCGGAGAAGATTTTTCTGGGTAACGGCAGTGATGAACCGATTGATATCGTGTTCCGTGCATTTTGCGAACCGGGAGTCGACAATATGGTTTCTATCGACCCGACTTACGGGATGTATCAGGTAGCAGCCGATATTAACAATGTGGAAGTTCATCGGGTAAAGCTCGGTGATAATTATAATTTTAAGGCACAGGACTTGCTGAATGCAACCAATATTTATACAAAAGTAATTTTTACCTGTTCGCCTAATAACCCGACTGCAAACCTGCTTGACAGATCTGAACTCATCAGGTTACTCAAAGGCTTCGGCGGGATTGTCGTGATTGACGAGGCATATATCGATTTTGCGCAGACAAGCAGTTGGGTTTCGGAACTGGACAATTATCCCAACCTGATTGTTCTGCAAACTTTTTCAAAAGCCTGGGGAATGGCCGGAATCAGGTTGGGAATGGCTTTTGCCCAGCCAGAGATTATTCAGGTTTTCAATAAAATAAAATACCCGTACAATATCAATGTGCTGACGCAGAAAACAGCATTGGATCTGTTGGATAACAACCTTCAGAAAAAGGAAGAATGGGTAAAAATAATACTGGGTGAACGGGAAATATTAGCCGAAGAATTGATAAAACTTCCCTTTGTGCTGAAAGTTTATCCGAGCGATGCTAACTTTATCCTTGTGAAGGTGCACGATGCACGAGGAATCTACAACTATTTGACTGAACAGAAAATAATTGTCCGGGACCGCTCGAAAATAGCGCTTTGTGAAAACAGCCTTCGTATTACAGTTGGCTCGCCGGAAGAAAACAAAAGATTACTGGATGCACTGAATAAACTGATTTAAACATAAATATCCAATATTGAATTTTCAATAACCAATATTCAAATTGAAAAATCGAAATATGGAAAAGAAAAAATATGACCTGGAAAATCGCCTGATAGAATTTGTCATAATGGTTAGTGATTTGATAGAACAATTACCAAATACGAAATTGGCAAATCATCTCGGGAACCAGGGGATTCGAAGTTGTACTGCTCCTGCATTGCTCTATGGTGAAGCGCAGTCAGGAGAGTCGCAAAAAGATTTTATTCATAAGATTCAGGTTCTTTTAAAAGAACTTCGGGAAACAAAAGTTTGCTTAAAAATTATTCTCAGGAAAAAATTTTTGAAAGAAGAATTTATATTGTCTGCTATGAAAGAAAATGAAGACTTGATAGCAATTTTTGCAAAAAGTGTAAAAACTGCACAGTCAAAACTTTCTTAATACTTGGATATTCTATATTGGTTATTCATTATTGGAAATTTTTATATTTTATGAAAAAGGCTTTATTTATCGACCGTGACGGAACCCTGATCGTTGAGCCTGCTGACGAGCAGGTCGATTCACTGGAAAAGCTGGAGTTTATCCCTGGCGTTTTCAGGAATTTGTATTTTATTGCAAAAAATCTGGACTACGAGTTAGTGATTATCTCTAATCAGGATGGACTGGGAACCGATTCGTTCCCCGAAGAAACTTTTTGGCCGGTGCAAAATAAAATTCTGAAAGCTTTTGAAAATGAAGGTGTTATTTTTAACGACACCCTGATAGACAGGAGTTTTCCCCGGGACAATGCGCCAACCCGTAAGCCACGTACCGGTATGCTTGGTAAATATATGGATGGGAGTTATGACCTGGCAAACAGCTTCGTTATTGGCGACCGCCTGACCGATATCGAACTGGCAAAAAACCTGGGGGCAAAAGGTATTCTGCTAAATGATGGTTCGCTGGTGCAGGAAATGAAAAACAAAAGCCTTGATCAGTTTTGTGTACTGGTAACTTCTGATTGGAACGAAATTTATGCCAAAGTAGCTGCTCCGGAACGCACCGCAATGGTTCAACGGAACACGAAAGAAACACAGATCAGTATTGCACTGAAACTGGATGGAACGGGCAAAGGAAGTATCAGCACCGGCCTTGGGTTTTTCGACCATATGCTCGACCAGATTGCCCGTCATTCGGGTGTCGATTTGGTTGTGCAGGTGAAAGGCGACTTGCAGGTTGACGAACATCACACGATTGAAGATACCGGCCTGGCCTTGGGCGAAGCATTTAAACTGGCGCTGGGCGACAAACGCGGAATAGAACGTTATGGTTATTGCCTGCCGATGGATGATTGCCTGGCCCAGGTGGCCATCGACTTTGGAGGTCGTCCGTGGATTGTTTGGGACGCTGAATTTAAGCGAGAGAAAGTAGGCGACATGCCAACCGAGATGTTTTTTCACTTTTTTAAATCGTTTTCCGATGCTTCGCTTTCAAATTTGAATATAAAGGCAGAAGGACAAAACGAGCATCATAAGATTGAAGGTATCTTTAAAGCATTGGCCCGGGCTATTAAAATGGCTATTAAAAAAGATGTGTTTAATTTTGACCTTCCTTCAACTAAGGGAGCTTTATAATTTTCGTGGTTAAAAAATGAGTGTATGAAGAGTATCAGACCTTTACGTGAAAAAAAGAACACAGCCATCTTACTGATCCACTGTCCTGATAAACAAGGGATATTGGCTATAGTTACCGAGTTTTTAAATAAAAACAACGGAAATATTATTAACCTCGACCAATATGTCGACCGCGTACAAAAGGTATTTTTCATGCGGGTAGAATGGGAATTGGAAGGTTTTGCAATCCCTACTGAAAAGATTGGTGAATATTTCGATACGCTGATCGCTGCAAGACTACAGATGCACTGGAAGATTTATTTTTCGGAAGACATTCCGTGCATGTCGATTTTTGTATCCAAAATGTCTCATTGTCTGTTCGACATACTGGCCCGCTATACGGCTGGCGAATGGGATGTGAAGATTCCGCTTATTGTCAGCAACCATGAAGACATGCGTCCTGTGGCTGAACGTTTCGGGATCGACTTTTTCTATTTCCCGGTTAATGCCGGGAACAAAGAAGAACAGGAAGCAGCCGAATTAAAATTGTTAAAGAAATACAAAGTCGATTTTATTGTACTGGCCCGTTATATGCAAATTCTTTCAAAGGATTTTGTGGCTCAATACCCGAACAAAATCATCAACATCCATCATTCGTTTTTACCGGCATTTGCCGGGGCAAAACCTTACCATGCAGCGTACGAACGAGGGGTGAAAATTATTGGGGCTACCAGTCATTATGTAACCAGCGAACTGGATGGCGGCCCAATTATCGAACAGAATGTAACCCGTTGCAGCCACATTGATACGGTTGAAAGGCTGATACGTAAAGGCCGTGATCTTGAAAAAATTGTATTGTCGCACGCTGTGTTTAAACATTTGCAACGAAAAATATTAGTCTATAAGAATAAAACGGTTGTGTTCAGTTAGTTACTGGTTGTATTCTTTTGTAATTTAGGATTTGAATTTTGAAAAGAATTTGAAGATTGTAGCGCGTAGCAGAATCGAACTGCTATTTTCGGAATGAGAATCCGACTTCCTAACCGTTAGAAGAACGCGCCAAATTGTAAATTTTGGCACAAAAGTATAAAATCCTGCTCATTGGCAAAAAATAACAGAAAAATTATTTGATATGAATCTGGTGATAATAAAATACAATGCCGGAAATATAGAGTCGGTAAACAATGCCTTACAACGTTTGGGCGTTTTTGCTGAAGTAACCGGCGATCATAAGAAAATAAGGGCTGCCGGTAAAGTGATTTTTCCTGGTGTCGGAGAGGCCAGTACCACAATGGCCTATTTAAAAAAAGAAGGTCTTGATAAATTGATTCCTTCGCTAACCCAGCCAGTGCTGGGTATTTGCCTCGGTTTACAACTGATGTGCAGTCATTCGGAAGAAGGCGATACTCCCTGTTTGGGTATCTTCGAAGAAAAAGTGAAACGTTTTCAACCGGAACCGGGAATGGAATTTGTGACCAAAGTTCCCCACATGGGCTGGAACAATATTACTGATCTGACAAGTGCAATCTTCGATTCTTCTGTTGAGAATCAGTTCGTATATTTTGTACATTCCTATTATGCAACGGTTGGTGAACACACTGCTGCAGTGGGTAATTATATAAATCCGTTCAGTGCAGCCTTGCATAAAGAGAATTTTTATGCAACCCAGTTTCACCCGGAAAAAAGCGGGCCGGTGGGAGCCAGAATATTGGAGAATTTTTTGAATTTGTAAGAAGCATTGAAACAAGTAAACGCAAACAAGGCACCTTGCCTCCGACAACTAATCATTAATCATTAATTTTAAATCGTTAATCGTTAATCTCTAATCATAAATCGTATGATCACAATTATTCCAGCCATAGACCTTATCGACGCCAAATGTGTCCGCCTTTCACAAGGCGATTACAGTCAGAAAACGGTATACAACGAAAATCCGTTGGAAGTAGCCAAAATGTTTGAAGATGCAGGCATCTCCCGCTTACATTTAGTCGATTTGGATGGGGCCAAAGCCAAACACATTGTTAATTACAAAGTATTGGAAAAAATTGCGGCCAAAACCAGCCTGATCATTGATTTTGGTGGCGGACTGAAAAGCGATGAAGATTTGCGTATCGCTTTTGAAAGCGGTGCTCAAATGGTAACCGGCGGAAGTATTGCTGTGAAAGACCGAGAATTGTTTCTGCACTGGATTGAAAAATATAGTCCGGGGAAAATTATCCTTGGGGCCGATGCCAAAGACAAGAAAATTGCAGTCAGCGGTTGGCAGGAAGTTTCGGAACTGCCGATTCTCGATTTTATTGAAAGTTATACCAGCAAAGGCATTCAGAAGGTTATTTCGACCGACATTGCCCGCGATGGTATGTTAACAGGCCCCAGCTTCGATCTGTACAAAGAAATTTTGGAGCAGATTCCTGATTTGGAATTGATTGCAAGCGGGGGAGTTTCCTCTGTAAAAGATATTTATGAACTCGATGAAATGGGCGTTCCCGGGGTGATTACAGGAAAAGCGATTTACGAAGGGAAGATTAGTCTGAAAGAAATCAAAAACTTCAATAATTAACCTTTTTTGGTTAATATTACGGTAATTAACCTTTTTTGGTTAATGTTTTTATGATTAACTTTTTTAGGTTAATTTTGCAACATGAAACAAGCAGATATAGTTGGAGTAATTACCGGAGATGTCATTAATTCTTCAGGTTTATCAAAAGAACAAAAAAGCAGCATACAGACTAAATTGTCAGGCTATTTTTATAATAATTCAAACATACTACTGCCTGTCCGGTTTTATCGTGGCGATAGTTTTCAGCTTATGGTTAAAAAAGAAAAAGCAGCTGCAATTGCCGTAATGATTGAAGCTATTCTCCTTTCGGTAGCAGAAACTTTGGCAAGAATGAGCATTGGGATTGGAGTTGTTTCCAGAATTGTTTCTGACAATGTCCTTCAGTCTGAAGGAGAAGCCTTCCTGTTGTCGGGGCATCAGCTTGACACGATGAAAGAAGAGGGACGCCTGATAAAAGTTGCAACAAATTCATCGCAGTTTCAGCCTATATTGTCGGCAACATTTCATTTGGCCGAAACTGTTGTTTGGGGATGGAAACCCGGACAGGCTTCGGTTATAATGCAGATTCCTGTGTGCAAAACGCAAAAGGAGATTGCTGAGAAACTGAATATTACAGGTGCTGCAGTAAGCAAGGCAATAAAAGCCAGCAATTGGCCGGCAATTGAAAACTTTTTCAGGGGATACGAAGAAACTATAAAAATGATTTACCAATGAGTACGCTCTTTTTCCCAATGCTGGTTGGTCATTTAATTGCCGATTTTTGGGTTCAGCCCGCAAGCTGGATTGAATTTAAGCGGCTGGATGGATGGAAATCGAAGTATCTGTTTTTTCATGCGGCCCTTGCTTCTGTCTTACCTGTCCTGTTTACCCTGCAAATTGTTTTATGGTGGTTTATCCCGGTAATTTTTGTAATACACTACATCATTGATTTGTTAAAATCGAAAACCAGCGATAACCTTTGGGCTTTTTTGGTTGATCAGGCATCGCACATTGTCCTGTTGTGGGCACTGGCAACGTTTGCTGTCCGGCAAGGTTTACCCGGAGTTTCTGCTAAGTTATGGGTTTCTGCAGCAGGTTTTGTACTGGTAACAACTCCTGCCAGTATCCTGATTAGTAAATTTTTGGAACCGATAACCCAAACCCAAAGCAAACCTGTAAAAAACGATGCTTCTGCCTGGATTGGTATCATTGAACGGATTCTTATTCTCATTTTCATTCTTGCAGGGCAATTCCAGGCCATAGGGTTTCTGGTTGCTGCCAAATCGGTATTCCGTTTCGGCGAAGTTAAAAAAGAAGGCAATCCCAAAGCCGAGTATTTTTTGTTGGGAACATTGGTGTCGTTTACGATGGCAATTGCTGTAGGATTAGTAATAAAGATGTTTTTAAAAATATGATAAATGTTCATTCCCTTTAAGGGAAGGTTAGGAAGGGGCTTATATATGCTTGCAAAACGAATTATACCGTGCCTGGATATTAAAGACGGTCAGACCGTGAAAGGCATCAACTTTGTCAATATAAAGAATGTGGGCGATCCGGTTGAGTTAGGCGCCATGTATGCCGAACAGGGGGCCGATGAACTGGTTTTTCTCGATATCACCGCCACTCACGAAGGCCGCAAAACCTTTGTAGAACTGGTGAAACGTATTGCCCGCGAACTGAATATCCCGTTTACAGTTGGAGGCGGCATCAGCGAACTGAAAGATGCTGATGCATTGCTTAGTGCCGGGGCCGACAAAATCAGTATCAATTCGTCGGCAGTACGTAATCCAAAACTGATTGACGATCTGGCTCTTAATTTCGGGACCCAGTTTGTAGTGGTTGCTATCGATGCAAAAAATTATGACGGACGCTGGACTGTAACGGTAAACGGAGGCCGTATCCCGACTGAGAAAGAACTGTTTTCATGGGCCAAAGAGGCCGAAAAACGTGGTGCCGGAGAAATCCTGTTTACCTCGATGGACCACGACGGGACGAAAAACGGCTTTGCCAACGACGAGCTGGCAAGGATGGCAGATATGCTGAAAATACCGGTCATTGCTTCGGGTGGGGCCGGTAACATGGATCATTTTGTAGATGTGTTTACAAAGGGGAAAGCCGATGCCGGGCTGGCAGCCAGCATTTTTCACTATAAGGAGATTGCAATCCCCGATTTGAAAAATTATTTAAGGAAAAAAGGAATTCCAATCAGATAAGCAAAATTGAAATGAAGAAAATATTACAGGTTATAACTTTGTGTTTCCTTACCCTGCCTTCTTTAGGACAAACGGATTATTTAGATAGTAAACTTCTGAAAAGCACCCCCAACTGTGAGAATGTTGCCTTTAATTCTTCACAGTTGATCGATCAGTATTTTAACTCGCAGGAATATGATTCCATCAGGTTTGTGATCAACCGGTGGAAAGAATTTTGCGGGGAATCGGAACCGCTGATAAGGGTTGATATCCTTAGTCAGATACAGCTTGGTTACTTTTCTGAAGAATCTTATTCTGATCCGTATACCATGGACATGATCATCTTGTATATCGACAGGCTTGAATTATCCCAGGAAAAGAATTATCATCAGATTTATGAATACTACAAAATTTCACTTGGATTTATCCCTTTAAAATCAGACTTTGACCTCTTAACCATAGTTTGGGCCGAATCTCTTTTGAACAATAAAGATTTAACCCCTGCAGAAAAAGCGTTTTGCCTGTTATATTCGAATCAGTTTGATGAATTCTGGAAATACGTTTCAGGCGACAGCATTGCAGGGACAGCGTTGAAAAAAATGTATACAGAAAAGGTAAATTCAACAAAAAGAATGGTTGATGGCAACTTCGGGATCCTTGCCGGAATCTATCTTCCTACGGGAAATTTAAATACCGTGATCGGCCCTAAATCAATTATGGGCTTGCAATTCGGGATGAAAATAAAAAAGGTTCAATACGATCTGACCATTGCACTTCGTCCGGGTAGTTCAAAACAAACCTACGAGGTTTTTTATAAGAATGAGCATGTCCAGACAGATCACTACCTGGGAGGTTACGTAGGATTCGATACTTCCTATGAATTGCGGAATAATTTTAAAACGGAAATCGATCTTCTTGGCGGAATTGCTTTTGATGGTTTCGATGCCATTGAAAGTGATTTGGATAACGACATTGACGGTAAGTCACTTAATTCGCTGAACCTAAATGTTGGCCTTGGATACCGTATTTATTCAAAAAGAATGAACTATCTTGGTATTCAGGCACGGTATAATTTTGTCAATTATAATAATAAAAAAGGAACAAACCTTGATGGGAATTACCTGTCACTGATATTGACCTATAACTTATTCGGCAACATAAAGAAACACGATGCATTGAAGAAAATGCACCTGAAATAATTATAGAACATTATGAACCCAGATTTTAAAAAATTAGGAAACGGCCTGATTCCGGCAATCATTCAGGATAACACAACCAACAAAGTACTGATGTTGGGATTTATGAACGAAGAAGCGTTGACAAAAACTGAAGCAACCGGGAAGGTTACATTTTATAGCCGTACCAGAAAACGCCTGTGGACCAAAGGAGAAGAAAGTGGTAATTTTTTGAACGTGGTTTCCATTGCCCCGGACTGCGACAATGACACACTGCTGATTAAAGTAAATCCGGTTGGCCCGGTTTGTCATACCGGTAACGATACCTGCTGGAACGAAACCAACCAACAGGATGACCTGTCTTTCCTGAAATATTTGCAGGATTTTATAGACAAACGTAAAAAGGAGATGCCGGAAGGTTCGTACACTACATCTCTTTTCCGGGAAGGGACGCGCAAAATTACCCAAAAAGTAGGGGAGGAGGCTGTGGAAACGATTATTGGAGCCATGGCTGATGACGATGAAAATTTTATATATGAAGGAGCCGATTTGCTCTATCATCTCATTGTCCTGCTGACCCATAAAGGTTACCGCATCGAAGATTTAGCAAGGGAGTTAAAAAAACGGCACAAATAGCAAATAAAAAAGGCAGCATGTTCATGTTGCCTTTTTATCCTTTGTTGTTTATAAATTTCAGATTATTTTAAAAGCTGTTTAATGATATTTTCCAGTGCAGGCCCCTGAAGATTGTGCCCAATAATAATACCATCACCATCAATCAAAAAGTTGGATGGTATTGAGCTAATGTCATAAACCCCCGCATATTTCGACCGCCATCCTTCCAGGTCACTGACATGATAATCCCAAATCAGGTTGTCATCCTGTATTCCTTTCATCCAGGCTTCTTTCGACTTATCCAGGGAAACACTAAATATGGTAAAACCTTCACCATTTTTAAATTTTTTGTCCTTGTACGAGTTGTAAGTATTTACCACGTAAGGGTTTTCTCTGCGACAGGGGCCACACCAGGAAGCCCAAAAATCAATCAAAACCACTTTGCCTCTCAAAGAAGAAAGTTTTAAAAATTCTCCATTTATTCCTTTTTCGCTGATTTCCGGAGCTTTGCTCCCAATACTGAGGCCAATCCTGGCTTCCCTTGTTTTTGTTGGTTCATTTATTTTTGCAAAACTTTCTGTCACGATCCCAACAAATAAAGCCATCAGCAAAATAACTTTTCCCTTCATTACTCAAATCTTTGTAATTATATATCCTTATTTTTGAATATTGACTACCACGAAAGTAATTATTTTAAAACTGAAAGTTTTTTTTCAATCAAATTTTTTAGAATTATTAACAATTAACGTTTAGGATGTTTCTGCGTTACAGCCTTTTTATTTTTGCCCCGATTGCATTCAGACGGCTGTCGATGTTTTCGTAACCCCGGTCGATTTGTTCAATATTCGAAATTGTACTTTTGCCTTTGGCCGACAAGGCAGCTATCAGCAATGCGACTCCAGCCCTTATGTCAGGCGAACTCATGTTGGTGGCGCGGAGTTTAAACGCGCGGTCAAGACCAATGACCGTTGCCCGGTGCGGATCACAAAGAATGATCTGGGCTCCCATATCGATCAGTTTATCGACAAAGAAAAGGCGGCTTTCAAACATTTTCTGATGGATAAGTACACTGCCTTTTGCCTGGGTCGCAACCACCAGGAAGATACTCAATAAGTCAGGCGTCAGACCAGGCCATGGGGCATCGGCAATCGTCATGATCGATCCGTCGATAAACGATTCTATCTCGTAATGTTCCTGTGCCGGGATAAAGATATCATCACCTTTTTGTTCAAATATAATTCCCAGCCGTTTAAACTGGGCGGGAATAATGCCGAGGTATCCGGCCCCTGCATTTTTAATGGTAATCTCAGAGGCAGTCATCGCTGCCAGACCGATGAAACTTCCGACCTCGATCATATCAGGAAGAATGGTATGATGACAGCCTTTTAGCGAAGAAACCCCGCGAACTGTTAACAGATTGGAGCCAACTCCTTCTATCTTCGCTCCCATACAGATAAGCATTTTGCTTAGTTGTTGTAAATAGGGCTCACAAGCTGCATTGTATATCGTAGTGGTACCATCGGCTAAAACAGCAGCCATCAAAATATTAGCTGTTCCGGTAACCGATGCCTCATCAAGCAACATATAGGCCCCTTTCAGTTCTTGGGCAGTAACGCTGTAAAAATGGGTATCAGTGTGGTATTCAAAATGAGCCCCCAGTTTTTGGAGACCTGTAAAGTGGGTATCTAAACGGCGGCGGCCAATTTTATCGCCACCTGGTTGCGGAATATACCCCTCCCCAAACCGTGCCAGCAGAGGCCCAATAATCATAATCGATCCCCTAAGACTGGCTGCCTGATTACAATATTCCTGCGATTTTAGATATCCGATATCGACATGTTTTGCCTGAAAACGGTATTCTCCTTTACCGAGACGTTCAACTTCAACCCCGAGTTTCGAAAGTATTTCGATCAGTTTCATTACATCACTGATCTCCGGGATATTACTGATTAAGATTGTGTCAGAAGTAAGTAAAACGGCACAGAGAATTTGCAGGGCTTCATTTTTTGCCCCCTGGGGATGAAGCTCCCCTTTTAAACGATAACCACCTTCAATTTCGAATATTGCCATTTCCTGACCGGATAATTTCTGTTAACGCAGAGGAAACTTACCTTTTATATCTTTGGTTATTTTTTTTCTTTTTCGGCTTTTGCACCACCTCTTTTACTTCAATTAACTGATAATTGGTAAGTTTTATTTTTCCTTCTGACAATTCTTCCAGGTCTAATAATATTTTTTCATCTTCCACTGCATTTTTATTCCACGACAGATAACTTTTTTTCATGTGATTGGCAATCAATTTAATCAGGACATCCCGCTCTTCTGCAGGCTCATAGTCCTTTGCCTTTTCAATCATCATTTCAAGCGTTTTTCCATAATGCCTGTATTTAATCTTGTTATCGCCGTATGGTATTTTATCAGGCGGTGCCTTAAAGACTTCAGGGCTGGGCGGATTATAAGGATAATCGATATCAAGCTTGAAATTGGCCATAATTGCAAGATGATCCCATAACTTGTGCTTAAAATCCTGAATGTCCCTTAAATATGGATACATATTGCCCATTATATCGATAATAGAACGGGCGGCTCTGTTTCTTTCTTTACGGTCTTCAATAGTCAGAATGTGGTTAACCATATTCTGGATGTTTCTGCCATACTCTGGAAGAGGCAGTTTTTCACGGTTTGAGTTATAATCCATGTAAAAATTGTAATTAATTTTTGTTGTTTCCTGGCTGTTATCGTAATAAGATAATTTGAGTGATAATCAGTTAGAAGGTAATTTTCGAGTGCAAAATAAAAGAAAAATGTTTATTTGGCAATGGCTCAGTCAGAATTAATGCGGATTTGTGCCTCTTTTTTATAAAAACAGACCTGTTGTCTCCTTATTTTTCCCTGGACTATCTGATAATTTTAAGTTTAGCAAACTTTAACAGTAATTGTT
Source organism: Prolixibacteraceae bacterium (assembly GCA_963662895.1). GTDB lineage: Bacteria > Bacteroidota > Bacteroidia > Bacteroidales > Prolixibacteraceae > GWE2-42-39. Next base: position 275,242 of record OY759982.1, read on the forward strand.
TTTGTCCTGTATTCTGAAAAAAGACAGTTGCCTTCAGGTTAGGTATCTGGCCTTCGACCTGCAATACCTTTCCCTTTCCAAAACGTTGATGTTCAACAGTCATGCCGGCCTGAATTTCCGAAGGGGGGCTGCCATCAAATTCACTCAATTCTTTTTTTACCTCCCTTAACTTCTTTAATTTATTTGAAAATTCTGTCGAATTTACTACCGGATTACGGAATCCTTTTTGTACCGGAGACTGTACCCTTTTTATTGTATGGTTGATTTTGCTCACGGGGTCATCGTCAAAGAACGACAGATCTTTTTCCTCCGGGGTATCGAGATAAACAGTATCGATCTCTTCGATAAAACGGCTGGGATTACAAAATTCGAGTTTTCCCCATTTGTAGCGCTGACGGGCATAGCTGATAAAGAGATTTTCTTCTGCACGGGTAACAGCTACATAAAACAACCGGCGTTCTTCCTCAAATTCTTCGGCTGTTTTTATTCCTGTTTGGTTACTGGGGAACAGGTTTTCTTCGAGGCCTGCCACAAATACATTTTTAAATTCCAGCCCTTTGGCCATGTGTACAGTCATTAGCGAAACTTTATCATGATCCTCAGGTTTTTCCGAATCCTGATCGGTAAGAAGCGCAACATCTTCCATGTAGTTTTGTAAAAGAGACGGTTGTCCTTCTTCACGCGCTGTAAGGGTAAATTCCTGGATACCATTCAGCAATTCCTGGATATTATCGAACCTGCTTAATCCTTCCGGGGTCTGATCCTTGTATAAATCTTTCAGTATGCCGGTCTGGGTGGCCACTTCTGTTGCCACTTCGTAAGCATCGCCGATTTTAAGTTTTTCCCTGAATAATTCGATTTGATTATTGAAATTATCTATTTTGGTGAGTGTTCCCCGGTTTAGTTGGGCTGGATTTTCATCTTTTTTTTCTGAAATAATTTCAGCAATGCTCACGCCATGTCTCGAAGCTGCCTGCTCCAGTTTTGATACGGTGGTATTGCCGATGCCACGGGCAGGATAATTGACAATCCTTTTAAAAGCCTCGTTGTCTTTCGGATTAATGACAAACCGGAAATAAGCAAGTAAGTCTTTGATTTCTTTTCGTTGATAGAATGATAATCCGCCAAAAATTTTATATGGGATATTCCGCTTCCTCAGTGACTCTTCGAAAATACGCGATTGGGCATTGGTCCGGTATAAAATCGCAAAATCCTCAAACCGGTAATGGTCTCGCATGTGTAATTCAGTAATCTGGTTTGCAACAATGAAACCTTCTTCATTGTCAGTCAGGGCACAGATAACTTTTATCAGGTTTCCTTTTTCTTTTTCTGAAAATACCTTCTTGGGGATCTGCTGTTTATTTTTTGCAATAATGCTGTTGGCCGCATTTACAATCGTTTGGGTTGAACGGTAGTTTTGTTCCAGTTTATAAATTTTGTGTTCCGGGTAATCTTTTTGAAAATTCAGAATATTTTCGATACGGGCGCCACGGAATGAATAAATACTCTGTGCATCGTCGCCCACGACACAAATATTATGATGTTTTTCTGCCAGTCGTTTGATGATCAGGTACTGGGCATGATTGGTGTCCTGGTACTCATCGACCAAAATATAATCAAACTGTTGCTGGTATTTTTCCAGAACCTTTGGATGGTTCCGAAAAAGGATATTGGTTTTCATTAACAGATCGTCGAAATCCATTGCCCCGGCCAGGAAACAGCGTTTTGCATATTCTTTATAAACCGATCCGATGAATGGCATCCGGATACTTTGGTCATATTCGTATATTTCTGGGATAGTGGCATAAGAAGCCGGTGTGATCAGGCTGTTTTTTGCATTTGAAATCCGCGACGCCACCACATTGGGTTTATAGGTTTTGTCGTCGAGTTTCATGTCTTTGATGACCGTTTTTATCAGGCTTTTCGAATCGGCAGAATCATAAATCGTATAATTCGAAGGGTATCCTATGGTTTCCGACTCGGCCCGTAATATCCGTGCAAAAATAGAGTGAAAGGTGCCCATCCACAGGTATCTTGCAACATTAGTCCCTACAATGGATGCAATACGGTCTTTCATTTCGCGGGCAGCCTTGTTGGTAAATGTAAGTGCCAGCACTGACCAGGGTTTAATTCCTGATTTCAATAAATGAGCAATCCGGTAAGTCAGTACTCTGGTTTTACCAGATCCGGCCCCGGCAATAACCAACGAGGCGCCATCATAATTTTCAACGGCTTCACGTTGCGCCTTATTTAGTTCGTTTAAATAATTTTGCACGTTTTATGATTTTCGAAAATTGCCTCAAAAATAGAATTTGTTTCCGAGTTATGCAGAACGAAACAGTTGGTAGTTTTCAACAATTGGACTTGCCAACTATATAGATTATCGGTGGATTCCTCTTCCTGACGTGAGTGTTCTGCTTCACACAAAAAATTATGCACAGCAAAAGATAAATCAATTTTTAGCGTTATTATTGTAAATTGAAAAAAGGGAGCAAATTCAATGAATAAAGTACTACTTAATAAGCTACTGATTATTATCTCTCTGATCTTATTTTTTTCGGGTTTTTTACAAGCCCAGATGACGGCCAATGCCGACGCGGTTCTGAGTACTGACTATTCCGGGGGAACAGAACAGAATCAAATTTTTATTTTTTGTACAAGTAAAGGAGAAATAAAAGCCGGTCTGCAGGTTACCTCTAATCTAAGCGGAACCATTGATTATGAATGGCAAAAATATGAACCGGCAAGTGGAGTTTTTCAGCCTTATGCCAGTCAACCCGACGGAGGTCGCACCCAAAGCCTCGGTCCGCTGGAAGACGGGGGATACAGAGTGGTAATTTCAAACGGAACCGAAACAGAAATCTATACTGCATGGCTGTTCAACAATTACTATGAAGTTTCGGCTGAGATAACAGAGTCGAATTGTGAATACTTTAAATTGAAAGGGACTTACGAATCGCCCACGCTGACTTATTATGACCCGAACAATAACCAACCACTTGAAGTAAGTAAAAGTGTTTCTCTTCAATGGACAGGAGGAGGAGAGACGGTGGCGCGTGTCATTTCCCCATCAATATACGACCCGCCGCCGAGAGATACGGAATATACACTGGAAATCACCGACCAGTTCGGATGTGGGGGGCAGGCTGAGGTGACCTATAATTCGATTGTTACAACGGCAAGTTTCTCGGTCTCGAAAAACGAAGGGGAAGCCCCGCTGGAGGTTGTTTTTACGAACGGATCAGAAAACGGTAGCTCAGGCGGATATGAGTGGTTCTTTTTTAAGGATGTGGATGTCATTAAGAAGGAATCCGAAAATACAGACGTCGTCGACAGCATCGATTTCGTAGCTTATAACGACGAGCTAACCTATACCTTTGAAAAATCCGGGACATATATGGTTAAACTGGTGTCGAAGCATATGTCCGGTTGTTCCTGTACTGACACATTTTACCTGGACAATTACATTGTAGTTGACACCTCTTTTGTAAGTGCCCCTAATTTTTTTACGCCGAACGGTGATGGAACCAATGATGAATTTATTGTGAAATTTTGGTCAGTCAAAAATATTAAGATTTCCATCTTCAATCGCTGGGGCAGACTGGTCCATTCATGGAAAGGTTCCAATATTCAAGGTTTTGAAAATACGGTAAGTTCTGTCTCCGAATCGGTCTGGGATGGCCGGATTGGCGGCAAGATGGCCTCACCCGGGGTATATTATTACGTGGTGGAAGCCCGGGGACGGGACGATAAAAATCGCCGGGCACATGGTTTTGTCCATTTGTTCAGGGGTAAAGAATAAGCTCTGCGGCTATTGGATGCGTCCTTATTTTTTATTATTTTGTGTCAAAAAAGATTATGAGATTCCTTCTTTTTATATTGTCATCGTTACTATTGATAAGTTGTATAGATGATAATAGGAGCAAGGCTGAAAAGAAAAAGAGTCATCCGAGCCATTCTTACAACTATATTGATGCAGAAAAGGTAACCTTACAATATTTTGAAACAGATTATGTTCCTGTATACTCAGATATCTATCACCGGGATGGGACAAAAAGGTTTCAACTAACGACGACCATCAGCATTAGAAATATTTCCCAGACTGATTCGGCATATATCCTTTCTGCAACTTATCATGACTCATACGGAAAAGAGCTGAATGAGTATGCTGACTCTGCAATTCTTCTTTCTCCTCTGGAATCGATTGAATTTGTAGTCGAAGAAGTTGAAACTTCAGGAGGGGCTGGTGCTAATTTTATCGTTAAATGGGGGGCAACCAATTACTCCAAACAACTTTTGATACAATCAATCATGATCGGCACCTATGGACAGCAAGGAATTTCATTTTTGTCAGAAGCCAGGGTTATTAGCAACTCCGGGAAGTAATAAATACAGAAATTCTATCATATGGAATTGACCATACTCAAGGACATTGTAATAATATTTGCTCTGTCAACACTTGTAAATTTGATTTTTACAAAAATAAAAGTCCCTGTAGCCGTGGGGTATCTGGTAACGGGTATTATTGCAGGCCCTCAGCTCCTTTCGCTCATTAACGACAGGCACAACATAGAACTTCTTGCTGAAATAGGGGTTATTCTGTTGTTATTTACCATTGGAATGGAATTTTCGTTAAAACACCTTTTGAAAATCCGGAGGATCGTATTTCTGGGGGGATTTTTGCAGGTTACTCTCACGGCAGGTTTTTTTTATCTGGCATCAAGAGCCTATGAGATCAGTTGGCAGGCTGGTCTTTTTATAGGTTTTTTAGCAGCATTAAGTAGTTCGGCCCTTGTCTTAAAACTATTGCAGGAACGCTCCGAACTTACCTCTAATTACGGGCGTACAGTTTTAGGTATTCTTATCTTTCAGGATATATTGCTGGTACCTCTTTTGCTGTTTTCAAATCTGATGGGAGGTGATGAGGTCAACGTCCGGGGTGAAATATTATTACTTGCACTCAAAGCAATCTTTATTATTGCCTTGGTTTATGCCGGGAATAAATGGCTTTTACCAAAATTATTACACCACATCGCAATGGCAAAAAACCAGGAACTCTTTATGATGAGTATTTTTCTCATTTGCCTGGCGATAGCATTGCTTACCTCCGAGTTAGGAATGTCTCTGGCTTTTGGCGCATTTTTAGCAGGGTTAATGATTTCGGAGTCGGAATATAGTCATAATGCCTTTGCAAACCTCATTCCTTTTAGAGATATATTTACCAGTTTCTTTTTTGTTTCGATAGGTATGTTACTCGATATTTCTTTTGTTATCGGGAACTACCGTCTGGTTTTACTCAGCGTATTGCTCGTTGTTATTTCGAAGGCAATTATTGCAGGAGGAACAGGATTTTTACTGGGACATACTTTTCGGGGGACAGTAATAGTTGGTTTTGCTCTCAGTCAGGTTGGCGAGTTTTCATTTATCCTTGCAAAGATAGGTCTAAACAATTCTATCATCCCGGAATTCTACTATCAACTTTTTCTGGCCGTTGCTGTTATAACGATGGCTTTAACCCCGTTCATGATTAATATTTCAATACCGTTTGCAAATATCCTGTTAAAATTGCCTCTTCCTAAATTTATGGTTAATGGTATTTTCCCATTGGCCGAAATTGCAATACCCGATTTAAAAGACCATCTTGTTATTATCGGCAAGGATTCCAGTGCTGTTAAGCTGTCGAAAATGGCAAGAATGAACAATATTAAACATGTGTCAATTATATTTGATCCTTTGATAGCTAAAGGTAAGATTGAAGAAGGGGATGCCGTTGTTTACGGTGATGCTGTTAATGAGCCTATTTTAAGAAAGGCTCATGTTGATACTGCTGACATTGTTGTTGTTTCTGTGGGAAGCCTTATTCCTTCGATGTCTATTATAGAAAAAGTGAGGCATCTCAACAAGAAAGCATATATTATAGTCAGGGTAAAACATATTCAGGACGTAGAGGAGTTTTATAAGCTTGGAGCAGACCAGGTACTGCCCGAAAAACTGGAAGTAGCCATCGACCTGTTTAACAGGGTGCTTGTAAAAAGACTTTTCCCGCAAAGAGAGATCAACCGGATATTGACCCATATCAGGAGTATGAGTCTGGGTGAATTTACCGAAAAGGACACTATTAACAAACCTTCTTTTTTGGATGAATTCCCATCCTTAAATATCACTGCATTAAAGATTGATGCCAATTCTGTTGCAGATGGAAAACTGCTTGCTGATCTGAAACTTAGAAATAAAACAGGGGTCACCATTTTGGCAATTAAAAGAGGAACTGAGATTATCGAGCACCCCACACCGGATGTTGTTTTTCATAGCAACGATATGATTTATGTTTTAGGAAGCCACGAACAAATAAACATGGCGTTTGATTTATTTTTTAAAGAAATTTAGCCTGAATAATCCAGGTTAGGTGCTTATTATCATCTGTATTTTTCTTCACACTTAATTAATGTAACACAAACTTAAAGCGAATTGGTTGTTTCTTGCTTACAGGTATCAAAATTAGGTTATCTTTGCGCCTTCTTTTTAATAGACAGATGCAAGAAATTAGAAATATAGCAATCATCGCCCATGTCGACCATGGCAAAACCACGCTGGTCGACAAGATGATATATTATTGTAATATTTTCAACGAGCGTGAAAAAAAGCAGGAGTTAATACTCGACAGCAACGATCTGGAACGTGAGCGCGGAATTACTATTCTGGCTAAAAACGTATCGGTAACCTACAAAGATGTAAAGATCAATATTATTGATACTCCCGGGCATGCCGACTTTGGCGGAGAGGTGGAAAGAGTGCTGAACATGGCAGACGGGGTCTTACTGCTTGCTGATGCTTTTGAAGGGACCATGCCCCAAACCCGTTTTGTTTTATCCAAAGCGCTTGCTTTGGGATTGAAGCCAATTGTGGTGATTAACAAGGTCGATAAACCGAATTGTCGTCCTGAAGAAGTACACGAACAGGTTTTCGACCTGATGTTCAGCCTTGATGCAGCAGAAGAACAACTTGATTTTCCAACCATTTACGGATCGGCCAAAGAAGGGTGGATGACCACTGATTTAAATAAACGTACCGACAATATTTCTCCTTTGCTCGATGCTATCCTCGAACATATTCCGGCACCAAAACCAAACCCCGGAACTCCGCAAATGTTAATCACTTCGCTCGATTATTCATCGTATGTGGGAAGGATTGCCATTGGGCGTATTCACCGGGGAGTACTTAAAGAAGGCATGAATGTCTCGCTGTCAAAACGCGATGGCACTATCAAACGTTCGCGTATTAAGGAACTACATACTTTTACCGGGCTGGGCCGCCAGAAAGTGGAGAGTATGGAAGCAGGCGATATTTGCGCATTGGTGGGGATTGAAGGTTTTGAAATTGGCGATACCATTTGCGACTATGAAAAGCCCGAGGCCCTTGATCCTATTGCGGTTGACGAACCAACCATGAGCATGTTGTTTACCATTAACAATTCTCCTTTTTATGGAAGGGAAGGGAAATATGTGACATCACGCCACATTCACGACCGTTTGATGAAAGAACTGGAAAAAAACCTTGCTTTACGTGTCGTTTCTACCGGATCGGCTGATTCATGGAATGTATACGGGCGCGGAGTACTTCATCTTTCAGTATTAATTGAAACGATGCGGCGTGAAGGATACGAGCTTCAGGTCGGGCAACCTCAGGTATTGTATAAAAATATAGGAGGGGAAAAATGCGAACCGGTCGAAGAAATGCACATTGATGTACCTGATGAATTTTCGGGAAAAGTAGTTGAGATGGTTACCATCCGTAAAGGCGAGATGCAGAATATGGAACGCAAGGGAGACCGGGTTCACCTGGAATTTTATATTCCTTCACGAGGGATTATCGGCCTGCGTACCAATATGCTTACTGCCACCGCAGGTGAGGCTGTTATGACTCATCGTTTCGTTGAATACCAACCGGTAAAAGGTAAAATTGAAGGCCGTCAAAATGGTTCACTTATTGCCAAAGAAACCGGAACTACTTTTGCTTACGCCTTGAATAAACTGCAGGACCGTGGTAAGTTTTTCATTGCTCCCGGAACAGAAGTTTACGAGGGAATGGTGATTGGCGAAAACAGCCGTTCCGGAGATATAACGGTCAATATTACCCAGTCGAAAAAACTGACCAATATGCGGGCTTCCGGTTCCGACGACAAAGTAAGGCTGGCACCCCCAATTATTTTCAGCCTTGAAGAAGCTCTTGAGTATATTGGTCCTGATGAATACCTGGAAGTAACCCCTAAGTCATTCAGAATGAGAAAGGTTTTGCTTCGTGAAGCAGAACGCAAACGCGGGGAGAAAATTAATTTCTGATTGAAAAAAGAGACTGATCTTTTGTTTGTATATGGAATCCTGCAGAGACACAGCCGATCGAAAATGACTACATTTTTTAAAAATCATCTTCCAGGATTTTTTTGTATTCCATATCCTGTTTGATGCTTTTAATCAAATATTCTTTGCATTTATACTTCCGCTTCTTTGCATATTTTTCTCCCTTAAATCCCATCACCTGGGCAATTTGCCTGAGAGGAATTTTATTGAAAAACATTTGAAGTATTTTCTGGCAATCTTTCCCGAGATTTTGAAAATGTTTTTGATACAACCTGTATCTTTCATTCATTTCAATGGTACGGTTCAAATAATCATCATAAATATCGTCCTGATATTCTTGATTATCATAGATCTTTTCCCTTTCGTTTTTGCGTTTATCCAACTGTTTTAACCAAAGAAGACGGCAAATTGAATACAGGTAGGTATCAAAAGTACAGGTAAGTACCAGTTTATTATTTTTTAGTTTACGATATATGATAATGATTGCTTCCTGAAAGATATCATCTGCATCATCATCATTTCCACTGTTTTTTTTAATGAAGAAATTAATTTTATAATAGAAATTCTTATAAATAAACTGTAGAATAACACTGTCATTCCTAAGAATTCCATTCAGAAGCTCATCGTTCGAGTAATTAACCATCGTTGCCTAAATCCTTTTTCAAAATCGCAAAAAATAATATCTAGCCTTTTAATCTGCTGTAAAACGCCATTCCTCGAAATATAGGAGGATAAATATGTTTATAAATTGTTGAAAATGCAAATCCTTTGTGTGGATTTTATGAATTCATTTTTTTCTTGTTTTTGCTTGTGAATTATCGTCAATAATCAGTATTTTGCGCAAATTTTTTTATAAAAAATGCTAAAAACTATCAAATCGTATTTTAAGCTTTAACCTGCAAAATGGAAACCCAAAAATATTGGCTGACTTAATTATTATCTGTAAAAAATGATCTGGAACGAAAAAATTGAATGTGCGGAACGCGGGGAAATGAAAGAGTTGCAGTCGGAGCGACTGGTTGAAACCGTGCAACGTATTTATCACAATGTGCCTGCATACAGGGCTAAAATGCAGGAAGCCGACCTTGTCCCTGCTGATATAAAAAGTATTGACGACCTGCATAAACTGCCCTTTACGATGAAGGCTGATTTGCGTGACAATTATCCGTTTGGTCTATTCAATGTACCCATGAGTGAGATCGTGAGGGTCCATGCCTCGTCGGGAACAACGGGAAAACCAATCGTTGTTGGCTATACCCGCAAAGACCTGAATTCATGGGCCGAAGTGGTTACCCGTGCATTATGCATGGCCGGTGTTCACCGCAACGACATGGTGCAGATTGCTTACGGATATGGTCTGTTTACCGGGGGATTAGGCCTTCATTACGGTTGTGAAAACCTGGGGGCGACAGTAATTCCGATTTCAGGGGGGAACACAGCAAAGCAAATACAGTTAATGCAGGATTTTCAAACTTCGGCTGTTGCCTGTACCCCTTCATATGCCCTCTATCTGGCAGAAGCGATTGAGGAAGCCGGGCTGAAAAAAGAAGACCTGAACCTGAGGGTTGGTATTTTCGGCGCCGAGCCTTGGACTGAAAACATGCGCCGTGAAATAGAATCAAAACTGGGATTAAAAGCAATTGATATATATGGGTTGAGTGAAATCATTGGCCCGGGTGTTTCGTGCGAATGCGAGTACCAGTGCGGTATGCACATCAACGAAGACCATTTTATTCCTGAAGTTATAGACCCTGAAACCCTGCAACCATTGCCTCCCGGTGAAAAAGGGGAACTGGTTTTTACAACTATTACAAAAGAAGGGATCCCGATGCTTCGTTACCGGACCCGTGACCTTACCCGTTTAATTTACGACAAGTGCGAATGTGGGCGTACTTTGGTACGTATGGAAAAATGCACCGGGCGTTCCGACGACATGCTTATTATCCGTGGCGTTAACGTATTCCCGTCGCAAATAGAAAGTGTATTGCTGGAGATGAGCGAGACAGCCCCGCATTATCTCATTACCGTTGAACGCGAAAACAATTTGGATATTTTAAACGTAATGGTTGAAGTGCAGGAACAATTTTTTTCCGACGAAATCAGGCGATTGGAGGGGGTGCGCAAAAAGATCACGCAAAGGATACATAACGTGCTGGGCCTTTCAGTAAATGTAAAACTGGTTGAACCCAAGACTATTGAACGGACAGCAGGCAAGTCAAAACGGGTAATCGACAACCGAAAATTATAGGAGGGATAAATTATGATTGTCAAACAACTTTCTGTTTTTCTGGAAAACAAAACCGGGCGGCTGAATGAAGTTACCACCTTGCTGGGCGAAGCCCAGGTCAATATTTCAGCCTTTAATATTGCAGACACTTCTGAATTCGGCATCCTTCGGATGATCGTTTCCGAACCGGAAAAAGCTCTTTCAGTTTTAAAAGCTGCCAGTTTTTCTGTCAGCCTTACTGATGTGATTTGCCTTAGTACCCCCAATCAACCCGGAGCCTTGGCAAAAGCGCTGAATATTCTGGTTGATGAAGGAGTGTTCATTGAATACCTGTATGCCTATTCCAACGAAGGGAAATCGGCAAATATCATGCTTAAGCCAACGAATACTCAAAAGTGTATAAAGGTATTGAACGATCACCATATGGAACTGGTAAAAGCGAGTGATTTATACCGGCTTTAACGGCTTATCCGGTAATTTGTACTCTGAGGACAGGCTACATCGGTCAGTTTAAAAATCTGGTTCTAATCCCTTAAAGGGAGACTTTCCTCCCAGGGTGTCTGGATGTATGCCTCCAAAGTATCCGGAGGAAAGGGGTGCTGATCAAAAAACAACTTTGCAGAAAAAACAGGGGAGAGTATATTGAAACTTCTCCTGTTACCATTCTTAATAAAACAAGGGGGTGCAGAGCCTGCAAATTACCTGTTTCTTAAAAAAATTGTACAAATAGTTCGCAAATGGAGAATGAACAGCATTATTCAATTATTGTTTTAATTTTGTAGCCACGCAGGAGGAAAATTGCACATCAGATAGTCCTGTTACATTTTTGAAACTAAGAATTATATAATGAAGAAAATTGCGATACAGGGAATTGCCGGTTCATTCCACGAAGATGCTGCCCGGAACTATTTTGGGAATGAGGAGATAGAAGTGGTTGAATGCAATTCGTTTCGAAAAGTTTGCGATCTGATTGATGCTGATAAAGTGGACATTGCCGTTATGGCTATTGAAAATTCGATTGCCGGAAGCCTGCTTCAAAATTATGCATTAATAAGGGATTACCATCTGAGGATTATAGGGGAAATTTACATTCATATCCAAATGAACCTGATGGCATTGCCGGGAGTAAAGAAAAAAGATATCCGGGAAATTTATTCCCATCCGGTTTCGTTTTTGCAGTGTAATGAATACCTCGAAAAATATTTCCCGGACATTGAGCGAAAAGAGTTAGGCGATAATGCCAGGGTTGCAAAAATTATAAGTACGGAAAAGATCGAATATGCTGCTGCTATCAGTAACCTTCGTTCTGCTGAACTATACGGGCTACAGGTTATTGAGACAGGGATTGAATCCATTAAAAAGAACTATACCCGTTTCTGGATACTTTCTAAGCGTTCGACCCAAAGCAATAGTAACAATAAAGCATCCCTTTGTTTCGAAGTGGGGCATTATTACGGGGCGCTGGCCAAAGTTTTAGATATCTTTGCCGAAAATAAAATTAACCTTCTTAAAATTCAGTCGGTGCCGATTTTGGGCCGGCCCAATGAATATACCATTCATGTGGATGTTGAATGGGATGAAATTGCCAACTATGAGCAGGCCATTCATTCTATTTTGAAAAATGTATCGAGTTTGTCAATTTTGGGGGAATATATTCGTGGTGAAATTGCGATTCACAACCAATAAAATATTATTGTTATGAGTAAAATAGGATTATTTTTCGGCCCGTTAAAAGGCTCGGTTCACCGGGTGGCTGATAAAATTAAAGACGCTATTGGCGAAGACAAAGTAGAGATGGTTGCTGTTAACGAGGCAGAAACTTCTGATTTAAACCGGTTTGATAAAATTATTTTTGGAATATCAACTGTTGGAAAAGAAACCTGGGACTCGGAGTATTCGAATACCGATTGGAATAATTTCTTCCCGAAAGCGACAGCCGCCGATTATACTGGAAAAACCGTTGCTATCTTTGGTCTGGGCGATCATATTACCTATCCCGGCCATTTTGTAAATGCAATGGGGATGCTGGCAAAGGAATTGCTGAAAAAGAATGCCACCATTGTCGGTAAGGTTGCTGCTGATGGATATGAATTCGATGAATCGGAAGCAGTGATTGACGGTCAGTTTGTCGGGTTGCCTGTCGATGAAGATTTTGAGCCGGAACAAACGGATGAACGTATTGCTGCCTGGCTGAACAACATAAAACCTTATTTTGGGTTTTGACATGATGATAAATCTTTAAAAATTGAAGCTGTTTTGTTGAGTTTACATTAATTTTCGATTATTTTGAACCAATAAACGGGAGAAATATACCGGATATGTATTCTTTTGCTTTAAAGAAGGCTGGAGTATAACAAACAGAAAAGAAAGCATTTTAGTAATGAAACAGACTCCTGTAGACAAAACTATTGTCAACCGTATAATCGAACGCCTGCAAATTGAAAATATAGGCAAAGCCTCTATTCGCGAAATTGTAGCACTTGTAAACTTAGTTGAAGAAGAAACCGGGATCAGGTATTGCCGGATGGAAATGGGAGTTCCCGGCTTGCCGCCTGCTGAAGTAGGTACCAAAGCCGAAATAGAAGCACTGAAGTCGGGGGTTGCTGCGAGGTACCCGATGATGGATGGTCATCCGGCACTGAAAGCGGAAACCTCTCGTTTTGTGAAATTATTTACAGATATCGATGTATCGCCCGGGGGATGTATCCCGACAGTCGGGTCAATGCAGGGAACTTATGCTGCACTTTTCGTGGCCAGTAATGTCGATAAAAAGAAAGATACCGTGCTGTTCATCGATCCGGGGTTCCCGGTACAAAAGCAACAGATGATGGTCATGGGACTGCCGTACGAATCGTTTGATGTATTCAATTACCGTGGCGAAAAACTGCGGGCCAAACTCGAATCGTACCTTTCAAAAGGAAACATCAGTTCCATTATTTATTCGAACCCGAACAACCCAAGCTGGATTTGTCTTACAGAAGAAGAGTTACAGATCATTGGGGAGATGTCGAAGAAATATGATGTGATTATTATGGAAGACCTGGCCTACTTCGCCATGGATTTCAGAAAAAACTTATACACGCCGGGTCAAGCTCCTTTCCAGTCGACTGTCGCAAAGTACACCGATAACTTTGTTTTGTTTATTTCAAGCTCAAAAATATTTTCGTATGCCGGGCAGCGTATCGGGATGATGGTTATTTCCGATGCCCTTTTCAACCGTGAATATAACAACCTGAAAACACGTTTTCAGAGCCATACTTTTGGAAATACGATCGTGTTACGCGTATTGTATGCCCTTTCTTCGGGAACCTGTCACTCGGCGCAACATGCACTGGCAGCCATGCTTAAAGCTGCAAACGACGGAGAGTTCAATTTCGTGGAAGAAATTAAGGAATACGGCGAAAAAGCCAGGATAATGAAACAGCTTTTTCTCGAAAATGGGTTTAAAATCGTATACGAAAAAGACGGGGCAAAACCGATTGCTGATGGTTTTTATTTTACGATCATTTATCCGGGAATGACAGGGGGGGAACTTCTGGAAAATTTATTGCATTATGGAATTAGTGCAATTACCTTAAAAAATACAGGTAGTGAAAGGGAAGGTCTGCGTGCATGTGTTTCGCATGTTGGTCGTGACCAGTTCGGCGATTTGGAAAAACGATTGAAAATGTTCCGTAAAAATTTTGGATAACGATAAAAACAACAAAATGGGAACTAATGATCTGGTAACAAAATATAATTCCACTTTAGTTCAACTCAAGGAGTTTTTTGCAAAAAAGAGTCCCTGTATACTGAAAAGGGGGGAAATATTTATTGATTACGGCGATATATCAGGTAAATTAGGTATTGTATTGGAGGGGTTGCTTTATTCGTCGTACATTGCTGATAATGGCAAGGAGTGGATTTCCAATTTTTTTTATCCTCCCAACCATGCCATTGTTACCAGTCATGAAAGTTTCTTGCGCGGGCAACAATCAATCGAAACTATTCGTGCATATGAAGATTCAAGCCTTATTTATATCCATAAAAATGAGTTCGACGCACTGGTTGATAAAAATCCGCAACTGGAACATATGGTCAGGGTGATGGCTGAAGAAAGTTATGTACAGACATTAAAACGTGTCTATTCTTTTCAGTCATTAAATGCCTTTCAGCGTGTGAAAAAATTTATTTCTGAACACAGGGAACTGGTTCATAAGGTACAGCGCCAGCATATCGCATCGTACCTGGGAATCCACCGGAATATTTTTACCCGCATTTTGAACAAATTGTAATTTGCAACTTTTGTTGCATATTCTGAAAAATGAAACGAATAGCTTTGTGTCAGTTACATTCGGAGAAACAGTATTTTACGTTAATTATAACACAGACAACACACAAATAAAATAATATTATCATGGCAAAAGTGAGAGGTGCAATAGTGGTAGACAATGAAGAATGCAAAGGTTGCGGTCTTTGTGTGGTGGCCTGCCCGCATGATGTTCTTGGGCAAAACAAACAGGTAAACAGCAAGGGTTATCATTTTTCATTTATGAAGAACCCCGAAAGTTGTATTGGATGTTCAAATTGTGCTATTGTTTGTCCTGACACCTGTATTACTGTTTATCGTGTGAAGATTTAAAGTTGTAACCGTTAAAAAATTTCAATAAATGGGAGAATTAAGATTAATGAAAGGGAACGAGGTCGTTGCTGAAGCAGCCATACGATGTGGTTGTGACGGATATTTCGGATACCCGATTACTCCTCAAAGTGAAGTAATGGAAACGCTGATGGCCCGTGAACCCTGGAATGAAACAGGGATGGTTGTTTTACAGGCCGAAAGCGAAGTAGCATCAATAAATATGTTATACGGTGCTGCTGCAACCGGGAAGAAGGTAATGACCTCTTCATCGAGCCCGGGGATTAGCCTGATGGCTGAAGGTATTTCCTATATTGCGGGAGCAGAATTACCTTGTTTAATTGTAAACGTGCAACGGGGAGGGCCTGGCCTGGGAACGATCCAACCTTCGCAAGCCGATTATTTTCAATCAGTAAAGGGAGGCGGACATGGCGATTACCGTCTGATCGTTCTGGCTCCTGCTTCGGTTCAGGAAATGAACGATTTTGTAGATCTGGCCTTTGAACTGGCTTTCAAATACCGGAACCCGGCCATGATACTGGCTGACGGTGCGACCGGGCAAATGATGGAAAAAGTACTTCTTTCGGAATATAAACCGCGCCTGACCGATGAAGAAATTGATACCCGCTACGGAACATGGGCTACCAATGGGAAAAAGCCGGGCCGCGAACAGAATATTGTCACTTCTCTGGAATTGGGCTCAGCAAAAATGGAGGCCAATAACATCCGTTTTCAGGAAAAATATGCCCGTATGGAAGCAGAAGAAGTACGGTACGAGACTTTTTTGTGTGATGATGCCGAATATATTCTGGTCGCTTTTGGTTCTGCTGCGCGGATTTGCCAGAAAGCCGTTGAAATTGCCCGCGAAAAAGGGATAAAAGTCGGTTTGTTAAGGCCGGTTACCTTGTTTCCTTTTCCAAAAAAGATAATCGGGGAAATGGCAAAAAAGGTAAAAGGGTTCCTGACCATTGAAATGAATGCCGGTCAGATGGTTGAAGATGTACAACTGGCTGTTGCGTGTGCAGGTTGCGGCGTTCCTGTAAAATATTTCGGTCGTATGGGCGGGATTATTCCAACCCCGACAGAAGTAGTCAGCGTCCTGGAACAAAAAATAATCGGAGGGTAAATAATGGAAGTACAAGATATAATTAAAGAGGAAAACCTGGTATATCGGAAACCGAAACTGCTAACCGGAAATACTATGCACTATTGCCCGGGATGTAGTCACGGGGTTGTTCACAAACTGATTGCTGAAGTTGTTGAAACATTGGGGATCGAAGAAAAAACAATTGGCATTTCACCGGTAGGTTGTGCGGTATTTGCATATAACTATATCGACATCGACTGGCAGGAAGCAGCCCATGGACGTGCACCAGCCCTGGCAACAGGTATTGTTCGTACGAATCCAGATAAAGTAGTTTTTACGTATCAGGGCGATGGCGATCTTGCATCAATTGGTACTGCCGAAATCATGCATGCCTGTAACCGTGGTGAAAATTTCGTGGTAATTTTTATCAATAACGGCATTTACGGAATGACCGGGGGACAGATGGCACCTACGACCCTGGTTGGTCAGGTTACTTCTACTACGCCTAATGGACGGGATGTTGAACGCAATGGCTACCCCTTGAAAATCACTGAACTAATAGCCCAATTACCTGGTACGTCGTATGTTACCAGGCAGTCAGTACATACCCCGGCAGCTATTCGCAAGTGCCGGAAGGCTATTACCAAAGCATTTGAGGCAGCTATGGCAAAAAAGGGAACTGCATTTGTGGAAGTAGTCTCTACCTGTAACTCAAACTGGAAAATGACGCCCATTGAAGCCAACAAATGGATGGAAGAAAACATGTTCAGGTTCTATCCTCCTGGCGATATGAAAGATGGCTCGAAAACCGATCCTGAAAGTTTTAAATAAAACTAAATTGCAAATTATGACAGAAGAAATTATTATAGCCGGATTTGGAGGACAAGGCGTTCTTTCGATGGGGAAAATATTGGCATACTCAGGAGTTATGGCCGGGCAGGAAGTTACATGGTTCCCGTCGTACGGACCTGAAATGCGTGGGGGAACAGCCAATGTAACTGTTATTATAAGCGATAAGCGGATCAGTTCGCCAATCATTAACGAGTTCGACACAGCTATTATACTGAACCAGCAGTCGATGGACAAATTCGAGGAAATGTTGAAACCAGGGGGTACCTTGTTGTATGACCCGAATGGGATTACCCACCATCCTACCCGGACTGATATTAATATTTACAAAATAGAAGGAACAAAGATTGCCGCCGATCTGGGTAACGCGAAAATTTTTAACATGATAATACTGGGCGCTTATTTGAAAGCTAAACCAGTGGTTAACATCGATAGCGTTGAGAAAGGATTGCAACATTCGCTTCCTGTACGCCATCATAAACTGATTCCTCTCAACCTTGAGGCAGTACAAAAAGGTTACGAATTGCTCGAGACTATTGCAACCGTATAGATGAAGCGGGTTTTTGGGAGTGAAAAACATTTAAAATATAGTTGGAAGAAGGAGCCGGAAAGGGTTCCTTCTTTTGTTTGAAGAGGTTTTCATTCCTCCCAGCCTGAGGCCAGTATATCTGCAATATGTACCGGTTTGATCGGTATATTGTTTTTCCTGATATATCCTTCCAGGTTCATCAGGCATGACGATTCGGTGGAAATGATATATTCAGCGCCGGTTTTAAGTGCATTTTCAATTTTTTGTTCAGTCATTGCCGTTGATATGCCTTTAAATTTTACCGAGAAAGTACCTCCAAATCCGCAGCAGGTACCGGATTCATCCATTTCCACCAATTCCAGTCCTTTTACTTTTGAAAGTAAAAATCTCGGTTCCCTCCGGATGCCGTATTCCCGAAGAGCAGTACAGGCATCGTGATAACAGACCCGGTGAGGGAAACTTGCTCCAAAATCCGTGTATTTGATATGATTAACCAGAAAATCAGTCAGTTCAAATAAGTTACTTCGTAAGCGTTCATATTCAGGAAATAATTGATCCCCTTTCTTAAATAAATCGGGATAGTAATTTTTTATGAATCCGGTACAGGATGCTGACGGACTGACAATAAGCCGGTCGTTGGAAAAATCAGTGATGAATTTTTTTGCCAGTGTTTTGGTTTCCTGCCAGTAACCACTGTTGTATGCAGGTTGCCCGCAACAGGTTTGTTCAGGATTGTATTTTACATCGATGCCGGCCTTTTTCAGAAGTTTTACCACATTGAAAGCTGTTTCAGGATATAATTGGTCGATAAAACAGGGAATAAAAAGATCAACAGTCATGGATTTGGTTTTAATATTGAAGACACCGGACAAAAATACGGTTAACCCTGAAAATTGAAAGCATTTAATCCGGAAAGAACACTCTTTTTTAATTTTGTGGATGACCAGATTTGATAACTTCCGTTACCAGGAGAGCCGTGCTCCTGTTCCGGGAGTAGACTGCTCCCGGGGCTGGAAGTACGCTACTCCTGATGCTGGAGCAGTCTGCTCCAGTTTCCGGACCATACTGCTCCCGCTTCCGGACCATACTGCTCCGGAAACTGGAGTAACCTATTTCCTCTCCCATTGATTTATACAATAAATCGTCATTCCGAGTTGCCACCCAAAATTTTGGACATAATGAGGCAATGACAGGAAAGGTATCTGTAAGCCAAGTCCCCAATTCACCGGAAGGTGAAAAGCAGGGGTGGCCAGTCAAAGTAGTCCGGGCCAGCGAAGGCGGGAGCGGTTTTTGGCGGGTATTCAGGGAGGTGCCCCGGGAAGAAAAAACCGTGAGGCGGGCGGAAGGATGGCTTTGACAAGACTTTTACTTCCTTTTGGTCGACTGCAAAAGGAAGGGCCCCGCCGGCCAGAGGCGAATACAAATGAACAATGAACATTATCAGGTTATTAAGAGAACGCAGAAAACACCGGGCACGGGAGGGGTACTTTAATCTTTTGTGGAGCATATTTTCTGATTTTTTAACGCTCACTCCATCGATTTTCTAAACGCTTTTTCCCCTTAGGCGGAAACAGCCCGGGCATTGTTGTCTTTCCTGAAAAAATACCTCGCTTCCCTCTGCTTATTCTATAACGAAACGATGGCTCCTTATTGAACACTGAACACTTTACCTGCTTTTCTCCACAACTTTTTAAACTGATTCACACGGAACTGCTTGAAGAAAAGCAATGCAGTTATATGGCCGGGAATGAGGTAATGCTGAAAAAGCGATGTTTCTTATTTGCCTCATATACAGACTTCTGTAAAAATCTGTCATAGGTAGTCCCCACCCAAAATTTATTGGGCATAATGAGGCAATGACAGGAAAGGTATCTGGAAGTCAAGTCCCCGGTTCACCGGAAGGTGAAAAGCAGGGATGGCCGGTCAAAGTATTCCGGGCCGGCGAAGGCGGGAGCGGTTTTTTGTGGGTCTTCAGGGATGTGTGCCGGGAAGAAAAAACAGTGAGGCGGTCGGAAGGATGGCTTTGACAAGACTTTTACTTCCTTTTGGTCGACTGCAAAAGGAAGGTCCCCGCCGGCCAGAGGCGAATACAAATGAACAATGAACACTGAACACTCTTCCTGCTCTTCTCCACAACTTTTTAAACTGACTCAAAGTTTACAACGTATAAGGCATATAAAAAACAAAAAAACCCCGCCATTAGCGAGGTTTTGCACGGGAGGAGCGACTCGAACGCCCGACACCTGGTTTTGGAGACCAGTGCTCTACCAACTGAGCTACACCCGTATCCATTTTGCGATTGCAAATATAATAATTACTTCTAAACTACCTACAATTTAGAAAAAATATTGAATCCCTTATTGGCGTGCAAGGCAGGCCGGTTCACCGGTAGGTGAAGAGCAGTAGTGGCCGGTCAAAGTAGTCCGGCCCGGCATTGGGGAAAGCGGTTTTTGCGGGTATTCAGGGA
The DNA here is from genome assembly GCA_963662895.1 of Prolixibacteraceae bacterium. Classification (GTDB taxonomy): domain Bacteria; phylum Bacteroidota; class Bacteroidia; order Bacteroidales; family Prolixibacteraceae; genus GWE2-42-39. The sequence continues at coordinate 295,376 of OY759982.1, forward strand.
AAGGGAGGGACGAGGTTGTTCAAAAAGACAATTATTAAACATAGAAGACACAAAGAATAAATAATTGTAGAACAATATTCTGTGTCAGGGACTTTGTGTTTGAAAGGTTTGATGTCCTGCGGACTGTTCGAGGCGGAGCGTTTGAGGAGTTTGATGACTTTGTCGTTTGAGGGCGTTGCTCCTTATCGGTGAGGCTTGCTGTCCCTGACGGGGACATACATAAATAACCCGGGGTAAGCGACGCAGGAGCGTAACCCCGGGGTTGAATGCAAACAAAACAACCCCCGGCCACGGTAGTTCGTCAAAAAAAGTAGAGCAGTTGCATGGCCGGAAATGATGAAATGATGAAAAAAGCGATAGTTCGTTTGCTCCCATATTTCTGCAAAAATCTGTCAGGTTTCGATAAAACAGTGCATGGATCGTTGCTTGTAAAAGACTATCGATTTTCCGTTTTTACTCTTATTTTTACTTGCTTTTTGGTTTTGATTCGACTTCTTCTTACTAAGGTTTTTGTTGAATTTGAGGTTTATAGCCAACTTTAATTGTTGAAAACTTTATTAAATTCAAGGATTTTTAAGTCCCAAGGCCCCCAAAAATGACAATATTAACCCTTGAAATCAGATGAAAAGAATGAATTTTATTTAGTATAATCATTTGTTGTAAATAAAAATAATGATACTAAATTCCTTGTAGTATAAGATATAAAAAAAGCCTGATGTTTTTGAATATCAGGCTTTTATGTCTTGCGGAGAGAGAGGGATTCGAACCCCCGGACCGCTCTCACGGTCAACGGTTTTCAAGACCGTCGCGATCGACCACTCTGCCATCTCTCCTTGAGAGGGGGCAAAAGTAGAATATTTTTCTCAGAACGTAAAAATTATTGTGGAAAAAAAAGAAAGCATTACTTAAAAAAAAGGCTTGGAGGGGTTGCATTTTTGAATCTTATTTTGGAATTTAGTGTGGTGTAAAAATGACATTCTCAAAACCATTGATTTTATTAATAGTTTAGAGACTTTCGCAAGAGTGTTTGGAGATAGATAGAAACTTGAATATATTTATTATTTTAGTTTATTTTTTTTAACCCTAAACAAGTTTACTTATGAACAAAGCTCAATTAATTGACGCCATTGCTGAAAAAGCAGGATTGACTAAAGCCGATGCAAAAAAGGGTCTCGACGCTTTTGTAGAAGCTACAACTGATGCCCTTAAAAATGGTGACCGTGTTGCTTTAATCGGATTTGGTTCTTTCTCCGTCGCTACTCGTAGCGCAAGAACTGGTAGAAATCCACAATCAGGATCTCCTATCGAGATACCGGAAAAGAAAGTGGTTAAATTCAAACCAGGAGCTGAATTAGCTGACAGTATTTAGTCAACATTTGAAAAAATTAAGAAGGGGGAGCGCTTTAGGGTTGCTCCCCTTTTTATTTGTATTTTGCTATTTTTGCAGCATGGGTAAACAATTAATCAATTATTTTTCTCAATTCATTACCGATGATCGATTCCGGTTATTCCATCGTATCCTTAAAGACCGGACCCGGTATCTGACTATTGTTCTCGAAGATATTTATCAGCCACAAAATGCCAGTGCTGTTTTACGGTCGGCTGATTGTTTTGGTATTCAGGATATTCATATTATAGAAAACCGGAATGCTTTTACGGTCAACAGGGAAGTGTCAATGGGGGCATCGAAATGGGTAACTATAAAACGCTATACCCAATATGAAAACAGCAGCCTTGAAGCAATCCGCCAGTTAAAAGCAGAAGGGTACCGGATTGTGGCAACCAGCCCGCATATTAACGATATCCGGCTTGAGGATTTTGACCTGCACAAAGGAAAGGCTGCCCTTGTTTTCGGTACTGAACTTAGTGGTATAACGGCAACCATCAAAAAAGAAGCCGACGAATTTTTGAAGATACCTATGTACGGGTTTACAGAGAGTTTTAATATCTCGGTTTCGGCAGCCATCATCATGTATCATCTGACTCTCCGGATGAAAAATGAACCCGGTATTAACTGGAAGCTGAACGAACAGGAAAAAGAGATAGTTTTGCTGCAATGGCTTAGAAAAACAATCAAACAATCGGAGTTGCTGGAGAAAAAATTTTACGAATCATATGGACAATAATACAAAAGTTTTTACGGAGAAATTTGCAGACATTAAGATACTCCGGTATGAAGTTCCGGGATTTGAATATCTGTCAGTCAATCAGAAGTTATACATTTATTATTTAGGACAGGCTGCAAAATGCGGCCGTGATATTTTATGGGATCAGAACAACCGTTATAACCTTCGGGTGAGGGCAGTTCTCGAAAACATTTATAAAACCTACCAGGGAGATCATCAATCAATAGATTTTTTAGCTTTTGAAGTTTATCTGAAAAGAATATGGTTCTCCAATGGTATTCATCATCATTATTCGACCGAAAAAATACAGCCCGGCTTTGATCCCGGGTATTTCGATGAACTGGTTGCAAACAGTGATTGGGAAAGGTTTGGATTTCCGGGAACAGCTAATACCGGTGAATTAGTTCTTTTAGTCAGGAGAATTATTTTCAATCCTGAAAAAGAAAGCAAAAGGGTATGCCTCGATACCGGGAAAGATTTGATTCGTGCTTCAGCCAATAATTATTACAAGGGGGTCAGTCAGCCGGAAGTTGAACGTTTTTATAAAAGTCTGATAACGCCAGGCGGGGAGCAAGCCGTTTCCTATGGATTGAATTCAACTTTAGTAAAGAAAGATGGAGAAATTCAGGAAAAAGTATGGAAAATCGGAGGTTTGTACAGTGATGCCATCGAACAGATTGTGGCAAACCTGGAAAAGGCCAGGCATTACACCGAAAATGAAAAGCAGCAGGAATATATTTCTGTTTTGATTGATTATTACAGGACAGGTGATCTCCGTAAGTTTGATGAGTACAACATACTATGGCTTCAGGAACAGGAAGGACAAGTTGATTTTATTAACGGTTTTATTGAAGTATATGGTGATTCGCTTGGGATTAAGGGGAGCTGGGAATCGGTGGTGAATTTTAAGGATCACGAAGCCAGTGCACGGGCCGATATCCTGAGTAAAAATGCCCAATGGTTCGAGGATCATTCTCCGGTAGCTCCACAATTCAGGAAGAAAGAAGTAAAAGGTGTGAGCGCTAAGGTGATCAATGTGACTATGCTGGGCGGTGATTGTCACCCGGCAACACCGATCGGTATCAACTTGCCCAATTCAGAATGGATCAGGGAGCAGTATGGTTCGAAGTCGGTGACCATCGAAAATATTACCCGTGCTTATTTTTTCGATTCGCTGAACAACGGTATGCTCGAAGAATTTGCAGCTTCGGAGGAAGAAATTGAACGTGTCAAAAGATACGGTTATCAGGCCGGGAATCTGCATACCGATCTGCATGAATGTCTGGGGCATGGTTCAGGGAAAATGGAAGAAGGGGTAAAACCGGAAGATTTGAAAAATTACTATTCAACCATTGAGGAAACACGTGCCGATTTGTTTGCCCTTTATTACATGATGGATGAAAAAATGATGGCATTGGGCCTGCTCCCTTCATCTGATGCAGCGAAAGCTGAATATGATTCGTACCTCAGGAATGGACTGTTGACCCAGCTTACCCGTATCGAGTATGGAAAAGATCTGGAAGAATCGCATATGCGTAACCGCCAGTTGATTGCACGCTGGGTTTTTGAAAAGGGGCAAAATGAGAACGTTGCTGAATTTATCAGGAAAAGAGGTAAGACGTTTATTACAATCAGAAATTACGAACGTTTGCGTGAACTTTTTGGCGAGCTGTTACATGAAATACAACGCATAAAATCGGAAGGAGACCTTAAAACAGCACTGTTTCTTGTTGAAAACTACGGCGTGAAGATTGACCGGGAATTACATGCTGAAGTGCTGGAACGTTTCAGGAATCTGGACATTGCTCCTTATGCCGGTTTTTTGAATCCTGAATATGAGTTGGTACGAAATGAAAAGGGGCAGGTTACGGATGTGAAAATCAAAGAAGTAAAAGATTTTGCGACCCAGATGCTGCAATATTCAGAGCAGTTCGGGTTTCTTGCAGGGTTTAATAACGACTAAAAAAGATACGAAGGTGTGGGTACTTTAACTTTTTGTGGAGCATATTCTCTGATTTTTTAACGCTCCCTTCATCGGTTTTCTAAACGCTTTTTCTCCTTAGGCGGAAACAGCCCGTGCATTGTTTCTTCCCTAAAAAAATTCTCTCCCCCTGGCTTCGTTTATAACTGTTTATAACGAAGCGATGGCTCCTTACAGCAATGACAGGAAAGGTACCCGGAAGTCAAGTCCCCAATTCACCGGAAGGTGAAAAGCAGGGATAGCCGGTCAAAGTAGTCCGGGCCGGCGAAGGCGGGAGCGGTTTTTTGCGGGTATTCAAGGAAGAGGGCCGGGAAGAAAAAACAGGGAAGCGGGAGGAAGGATAACTTTGACAAGACTTTTTCTTCCTTTTGGTCGACTGCAAAAGGAAGGGGGCACTTAAACTTTTTGTGGAGCATATTCTCTGATTTATTAACGCCCCCTCCATCGATTTTCTAAACGCTTTCTCCCCTTAGGCGGAAAAAGCCCGGGTATTGTTGTCTTCCCAGAAAAAATACCTTTCTCCTCCCCGGCTTATTCTATAACGAAACTATAGCTTCTTACAGAAACTGAACACTGAACACTCTTCCTGCTCTTCTCCACAATTTTTTAAACTGATCCACTTTTTTATTCAAAATCCACAGGAGTACGTTTTATCCAGTTCCCTCTTGTGAAGTCAGGAAAATACTGGGGCATACTACCCTGGGCAATCGAAGCCTCTGAAAGTGGTGTGACAGAACTCCATGCTGCTGCATCATAAACATCAAGTACCGGCTGCCGTTGCTCCTTAACAGCATTTATGAATTCGCGGGTGACAAAAAAGTCCATTCCCCCGTGACCGGACCCGGATGCCTGCTCTTCATACTTTTTCCATAACGGATGTTCGTATTTATCCTGCCAGGCCTGAAAATCATCCCAGGAATGATCTTTGGATTGCCCTTCAATATAAATTCGTTTATTTCCCATATCAAAGTCTGTCAGGCCGTCAGTCCCTTCTACCCTGAAACCCAGAGAGTAGGGACGGGGCAGGTTGCAGTCGTGGGTTACAATAATAGTTTCACCATTGCTCGTTTTAATGGTTGAAGTGATGACATCGCCTTGTTTCCATGGAAGTTTTGCATATGGATGGTCGGCCCCTCCTTGTTCTTCGATGTAGTCTTTTAACCCAGCAGCTTTTGAAGCGGTTGAAGTCAGGTATAAAAAGCGGTTACCCCTGTTAATATCCAGCATGGCAGCAACCGGCCCCAATCCATGAGTAGGATAAACATCTGCATTTCTTTTCAGCGAATGTAATGTTCTCCATCTGGCTTCGCCTTTGGCGCCTTCTCCAAATTTCAGCCCTTCTCTGAATTTTACATTTAACAGGCTATGCAAATAACCACAGCGTGCATGTACCACTTCCCCAAAAATACCTTGCTTTACCATGTTCATAACAGCCATTACATCACGACGGTAGCATACATTCTCAAGGATCATACAGGGCATTCCTGTTTCTTCAGAGGTATTTACTAAATCCCAGCATTCTTCGAGTGTGTTTGCCGCAGAGACTTCCACTCCGGCATATTTACCTGCTTTCATTGTTGCTACGGCCATACGTGTATGCCATAACCATGGAGTTGAAATAATTACGCCGTCAATATCGTCGCGTTGCAGCATTTTTTCAAAGGCATGCTCTCCGTCCGAATATACATCGGCTTCGGGTTTGCCCAAATTCTTTAGAAGTTGCCGGGTTTTCTCAACGGCTACCGGGTCGATATCACAAAAAGCTGGAATATGAACACCTTTGGTAAGTGCTGCTCTTTTGAGATGACCACGGCCACGGCCTCCAACACCTATAAATGCAATGTTTACTTCATCTGCATTTTTTTTTGATAGAACCCCGCCCCTGGAAATATACGGGGCAACGATCATTCCTGCACTAGCGGCACCCACTGTTTTGATGAATCCTCTTCTGTTTGCTGTTGTCATTTTTTTTTAATTTATATTTTCCCCAATATTAAGAGCAAGCAGGGGAATAAAAGGGGGAATAAAAGGAGGAACGCCGGAGAAAACAGTGAGTTTTTTTGCAGACACTATTTATTCCTGATTATTTCAGTGTACCCGGCAGCATATTTTTCGTTATATAACAGCATGTATCTTTTTGCAAATTCGTCGTATGTTTGGCGTGCTTGTCCATGTTTGCCCTGTGCTGTCAATATCCGTAAAATGGTTTTTAATGCTTGTTCGTTCAGATCGTCAAATTTCAGAATTGTCTTTGCTACTTCAAGGCGCAGATGAAGAGGTTTCAAATGTTGCAATATCGATGCAAAAAGCTCAATTACTTCAAATGAAATGTTGTCTTTATATTTGTCCAGCCATTCGGCATCCTGCTCCGGGAGGAGGTTCCCTTTTTTCAGTATCTCCATGGAACGAAGCAGTACGTCTGTATCGACACTATTATTTTTTACCTGTTCTTGCAGAATCAGTTTTAATCGTTTAAACTCAATAACATCAATAAGTACCTGGTCATTAAAATCCAGGAGCCATTTTTTTTCTTTGTAAACAATAGTAAGTCCGGGAATACCTTCCAATAATTTTCTAAGTTTTTTAAGATTGGCCCCCCTGTTTTCTTTTGTTTTATCTTTGGGACTACCTGACCAAAAAGTATCATTCAGCTTTTTTATACTGACACCATCACCATTCTCATAAACATTCAGTATAAAAAAAGATATAATTTGCCTTAATAAAGGTGAAAAACGGGTACTTATATCCCCTTCTTTTTCGGAATAAACGCGGAAATTACCGAAAAGTTCAATCCGGTTATCCCGGGGAATATCGATGACCGGAGGCTCTTTGGTCGTGGGTCTTTTTCTTTTTTTATAAATTATAACAAAAAAGAGAGAGCCTGTAAGAATAAGCACAAAACCATATAAAATAAAATTTATTCCCGGCTTATTTGGTAACGGATGATTGTTTTTCGAAAGATAAACGTCAAGAATTTCTTTTTCCGACAGCCCCCTGTCCCATATCATAAGCTCGTCGAGAGATCCATAAAATTGTTCACCCCAAATATTATTTCCGATCACCAGCGATTGTCTGGAATCTTTTATTTCTGATGCGTTTAATTCAGACATTTTCCGTCCGTTGATGAAAAACTCAATCGTTGAATTCGGATTAAAAACAACGGCAAGGTGTTGCCATTTTTTTATTTCCAGCACTTTCTTCAATGTATGATCTTTTATATCGGCAGTGGTAAAATCCGGTCTTCCTTTATTCAGCTTAAGAGAAAAAGAGGTGCCGATGCCAATAATTCCCATAAACGGCAGCAGACTGTCAGGTTTAACCCATACAGCAACACTCACCGGAGAATCAAAGTTTAAATTGTTTTCCTTTGAATAATCGACAAACGAATTATTCCGGGAGAAATGGATAACACTTCCTCTTTTTTTATCATTAACGAACAATATATCTTTGGAGATAGTCTCTTTCCATTGGGGATCCATCAGATTTTCGACCTTCCCGTCAAAGGGGAAATACATACACAATTGATCTTCAACTGAACTTTTGTAAGCAGTAAATATACGCGTGACATCATCCATTTTTATGTGATGGATGATTTCTCTTGGGGTGATCCTATAACCGTTTTTGTAGGGAGAAAGAATCACTTTGTAATCCAGGATCGGGTAACAAAACCTGCCTGGAGTTACCAGTCCGGGTTTTTGTTTCCAATATATTTCATTCATGTATTCATTATTATACAGGATAACTCCTGTAACCCGGCAGGTATTATTTAATGAATCGATAACAGCTTTTGCCCCTTTTAGTTCATCGTCAGCCAATAGTAGCAAATTTGGCACTTTCCCTGTTTTCTTCCAGAGAGTTAAAGCATTTTGATATAAATTACCAGGGGTATCCGGGGTATAAACGACCAATTTGTTTAAAGGGTCTCCTGTAAACCGCCGTTGATATGTCTTTTCTGTTACTATACGTTGCGATGAGGTAAAGCTAAGGTCTTCATTGAAAAGGGCCGCTATTCTTATTCCCTGGATAGCCAGCTTGTTTCGTTCAGGCCATTCTTTTTGCCCTTCACGATAAAAAAGCTTTCCGCTAAATATTGTTTTCAAACCTGAGATCAGGCTTTCTTTATTATAAGTACCAGTAAATGCAAGAAGTACAAGCTCGCTATCGGCCTGTTTCAGGAGAACAGGTATTTGACGGAGTTGTTGGAAAATCGTATCCCTGTTTTCTGAGTCAAAATTAAAAATAAACGACCTGGCCCCCTGACAAATACTTTGCTGAATATCTTCAGGTTCTGCTACACATGGGAAAATATATTCATCCAAAGGTATATTGTTCTGTGATGCGAGCCTGCATACAAAAAGAAAAGTGAATACAAAAAATAAGAAGACTGACCGGATCACATTTTTTTATTTTTTGACAGGACATAAAGATACCTTTAAAAAGACAGCTTATCAATACTTTTCAATGAACCAGTCCTGAATATGGACAGAATATTATTGATTTTTTCAGCTAATAAAAAAGGTTGTATTGAAAGTCAAACTCTTATCCCGATTTTTCATCAGGATACAACACTTTCGATACAACCTTTCAGATAAATGAAGCGGTTTATTTCAACAACTCTTTTACCTGTTTATATACATTTTCTCCGTTAAAGCCAAGTTTTTCATCCAGTACTGTGTACGGTGCAGAGAAACCAAACGATTCAAGTCCGAAAACTTTACCATCGGCGCCAACCAAGCCTTCGAGGGTAACAGGCAGGCCGGCTGTCATACCAAATTTTTTGATACCGGGAGTTAATACTGTCTTCTGATATTCGGCAGGCTGATTGCGGAACAATCCTTCGGAAGGAACTGAAACAATACGACATTTAACGCCATCTTTTTCCAGTAACTCAGCGCCGGCAACCAATGTACTTACTTCTGAACCACTGGCCAGCAGGATTACATCGGGAGTCCCTTCAGTATCACTTACAATATAAGCGCCTTTTTCAACTCCGTTATAATCGTTCCCCTCCGGCAGATTTTTAATATTCTGACGCGACAAAATCAGAGCTGTCGGGCTTGTCGTATTTTCAAGAGCCATCTTCCATGCTACGGTTGTTTCTTCGCAATCGGCAGGGCGCAGAACCAGCATTGAGTTGTGTCCTTTATGGTTTTTCAGTTTTTCCAGTAAGCGTATTTGTGCTTCCTGTTCTACCGGCTGATGGGTCGGCCCGTCTTCCCCCACACGGAAAGCATCGTGTGTCCATATGTATTTCACCGGGAGTTCCATCAGTGCAGCCATGCGTGCCACAGGTTTCATGTAATCGGAGAAGACAAAGAAAGTGCCGCAGGCCGGGATAATACCACCGTGAAGCGCCATTCCGTTCATGATACAGGCCATAGTAAGTTCGGATACACCTGCCTGAAGGAATGCTCCACTGAAATCACCTTTTGTAAATGCTTTGGTCTTTTTCAGGAAACCATCGGTTTTATCCGAGTTGGAAAGGTCGGCTGAAGCGATAACCATGTTGCCAATTTCTTCTGCAAAAGCTGCCAGTACAGCCGAAGAGGCACCTCGTGTTGCTGAACCTGCTTTTTGCTGAATTTTGCTGAAATCGAATTTCGGAGCTTCCTTTGAGAAGAATCTTTCGAGTTTGGCAGCCAATTCGGGATTAGCTTTTGTCCATTCATCCTGAGCCGCTTTTTTAGCTGCTGCTGCTTTGATCAACTCTTCTTTGCGTTTGCTGAACAATTCTTTTACATCATCGAAAATAACGAACGGATTTGCCGGGTCGCCCCCTAAATTGGCAATTGTTTTTTCGAAAGAAGCACCTGCATTGCTTAAAGGCATGCCGTGGGTAGCACATTTTCGTTCGTAACTGCTCCCGTCGGCTGTTAAAGCACCTTTACCCATGATCGTTTTACCGATAATCAGGGTTGGCCTTTCTGTTTCAGTATTGGCTTCTTTTAATGCAGCCCGGATCTGTCCGGCATTATTTCCATCAATCGTAATAACTTTCCAGCCCCATGCTTCGTATTTTTTCTCTGTATCTTCGGTAGTAACTTCTTTTGTGTCTGTAGAAAGCTGGATGTCGTTCGAATCGTAAAACATGATCAGGTTGCTTAATCCAAGGAATCCTGCAATACGGCCTGCTCCCTGCGAAATTTCTTCCTGTACGCCACCGTCGGAAATAAATGCGTAGGTTTTGTGGGCCATCCATTCTCCAAAGCGTTGTACCAGGAAGCGTTCAGCAATTGCTGCGCCTACAGCCATCGTATGGCCTTGTCCGAGCGGACCGGATGTGTTTTCGACCCCTCGTTTTACATCTTTTTCCGGATGACCGGGAGTTACACTTTCCCATTGACGGAAACTGGCACAGTCATCCATGCTATAGTTGCCTGTCATGGTTAAAATAGCATATAACATTGGAGACATGTGTCCCGGATCGAGGAAGAAGCGGTCACGGTTGAGCCATTCCATATCAGATGGGTCGTAGTTTAAAAATTCAGAATATAGAATACTGACGAAATCAGCGCCCCCCATTGCTCCTCCGGGATGACCTGATTTGGCTTTTTCAACCATGGCTGCTGCAAGGATACGAATGTTGTCGGCAGCTTTAGTTACTAGATCTTTGTTCATTTTAATAGTTTTTTGCCAGATTTTTAAATCGTTATGCAGGTAAGGTTTTATAGTCCAGTGCAAAAATAAAATTTAATTCGGATTGCAACAGAAAAATAAAAGAAGAAACCCGGATTTATTTATTAAATATTTCCGGGTCTGCTGTATTGTTTTTTTATTTTTAAATTATAGTGAGGGAAGTATCCGTACCATGAATACCCCGTCAATAGCACGTAATTTATCAGAAAGTCCGTTAGCCGGGTCATCTCCGTCGATATCGATAATATTGTAAGCGATCTCTGCTTTGTTCTTGTTCAGCATATTGGCAATATTAATTCCTTCGGAAGCAAGCAGAGTTGTAATCTGGCTTACCATATTGGGAACATTTTTGTTCGCGATTATAATCCGGGCACCTCCATTGCGTTCCATCTCGGCAGTCGGAAAGTTGACTGAATTTACTATATTTCCTTTTTCCAGATAATCGCGGACTTGTTCAACAGCCATAATTGCACAATTGGTTTCCGATTCTTCGGTAGAAGCACCAAGATGGGGAATGGCAACTACATTTTTCATCATCAGTACTTCTTCATCAGGAAAATCGGTCACATAACGGGAAACTTTTCCCGATTCAAGCGCTTCCTTAATGTCATTGTTATTGACCAGCCCGCCGCGTGCAAAGTTCAAAATTTTGACCCCGTCCTTCATCATGCTAATTGTATCTTTGCAGATATAATCTTTCGTTTCAGGAGTCTGAGGGATATTGATGGATACATAATCGGCATGGGCCAAAAGACTTTCAAGGCTTTCAGCATGTTTTACATTACGGCTTAGCCGCCAGGCATGTTTTACAGAAATGTAAGGATCGTATCCTAATACTTCCATTCTCAGGGCTTGTGCTGCATTGGCTATTAATACACCAATAGCGCCTAACCCGATCACTGCCAAGGTTTTTCCTTTGATCTCCGTCCCGCTAAAGTTTTTTTTGCCTTTTTCGATTAAAGCAGGAACTTCACTGCCTTTCCCGATAAGCGTTTTAGCCCATTCTATAGACGGGGCAATGTCGCGCGATGAAAGCATTAACCCTGCTATTACCAGTTCTTTAACTGCATTGGCATTGGCTCCTGGTGTGTTAAATACTACAATACCTTTTTCGGTACATTTGTCTATCGGGATGTTGTTTACTCCGGCCCCGGCCCGGGCAATTGCCTTCAGGCTTGAAGACATTTCCATATCGTGCAGCACAGCGCTGCGAACCAGGATTGCATCCGGTTTTTTTTCTTCGCCTGAAATTTCATATTTGTCTGAAGGGAAAATCTTAAGTCCTTCAGTATCAATCTTATTTAAGGTCTGTATCTTAAACATGTTGCTCAATTTAGAATATAAAACGTATTGAGTGTTTATGAAGTAATAAAGTATGACAAATATCTCAAATAATTTTTAAGATTTATCAACAATCCCCTGAAAATAATTATAATCTTAAATTTTTTTAATGTAGTTTCAGTTTACTTAACAGTTTTTCCGGATAGCTTGCAGGACAATAATGTGTTGTATGAAAAGTTTGTCGGTCTTCCTTTTATTTTTTCCTGTTATCGATACAATTTCCCAGGAAATATCTGATAGTACCTTTGTATTTTCAGGTTATATTTTTGATTCCGATTCAATTCCTGTTGAAGGTGCTTATTTACTTAATTGTCGTACTCTTATGGCCGTTTCCTCTAACAATGAAGGGTATTTTCGAACCCTTGTATAAGCCGGCGATTCTCTGGTAATTAACCACATTTCATATAAACGTATGTTTGTTCATGCAAATCAGACAGAAGCAGCGGGCAATACCTTTTATCTGGACATCAGGCCTTATGAGTTAAGTCCGGTATTGGTAAAGGACTATACATATGATCTGGCCAATTTTAGAAAGAATATGGATTTTATTTACAAACAGCTTGGGTTGGAGAAGAAACCGGTCGATTATAAAACCGGAAGCTATCCGTTAACTGCAAACCCCTATGCTCCCGGGGCAAAGGCACCTGGTTTTGGTTTTAACCTGCTTGATTTATTTTCCCAAAAGAAACGGAGGTAATTTATTTTTTATCTTCAGTACAATGTGCTATGTTCGTATTAAAATTAAAAATGTATCTTATACAACATATTATTGGCTTTTAAGACATTAAATATTTTTTTTGATTTTGAATTGTCGTAACTTTTTAAATGATATATAATACATGTTTTACTTCCAATAAAAGACTTGCTTATGGATCCCATCAGTTCATGCTTTGCAGGCACAGCTACAATTTTGACATGCAAAAAAATTGCACAGTCATTCAATGAGAACATCTACGAACTTTCTGCTATCAGAAATGAATGGACACCTGTGTATGCGGCCCAGTTGAGAAGCCGTATAAAAGGTATTCTTGAAACTTATTTTATCGGTGACAAACATTCGTGTGAAGAAGAAAAACGAACTCATCTGAACGAATCAATGATTGCAGCACTTAAAGATTTGGGGGTTTTCAGGGCTCTCCTGAAAATTGATTTTAATGATGACAGGGAATTTCTGAAAGATTGCTTTCAAAGGCTTGGCTATTCAAATTATTTCAGTGATGCTAAAAATGGCGACCACTATAGTTTGTATATGTTGCTTGACACATTTAACAAAGGAATGACCCCGCAGCTTAAGTCCCTGATTACTTCGAAAGGGATGAAAACTGAAATTATCCATCGCCTCCAATCTTATTCCGATAATCTCGACAACCTGAAACATTGTTTCGATATACTTACAGAGTCAGATGATTTATGTGCAGAGGCCAAAAAGGAACTAAATGAAGTGTATTCACAGATTAAAGACATTTGCCGGGTAGCAATAGCTTATTATCAGTTTGATCCTTCCCGCAGGGATCAGTTCAGCTTTTATAAAGTAATGATTAAACTGGAACAGTTACATATTCCGGTATAAAATTAGTCTGTTTGTTTTTATTTCTTATCATCCTGAAGGTAGTGAAGGATCTGTTCCATTAGACCCTTCGCTCACTCAGGGTGACAATACGATGAATATTTATTTTTCGTTTTCGTCGGGGGAGTCCGATAAATATTTTTTTTCGTCTGTCTGTTCAGGTGTGAAATTTTCTTTCTCTTCAATACCCTCCGGCTGTTCACGGTACACAAATTTCTCAAACTCCGAAGCGGGTTTCATGTTTGCAGGAATCTCCGGTTGTTTTTCTTCGCTGAAATACGGGAACACATCGGTAATGGTCGAAAGAACCAGTGAGGTAGTCTGGTAAGGTACTAAAATATACGAAAGTGCGTCTTCGAGACGAAGCATTGCCTGTTTTAAATCGTCAGCAGCAACCAGAAAGTAATTGTTTATTTTTTTTTCCTTGCCTGCTTTTTCGTCGATAGTGATCAGGCTGATCTTTGCCTTATACCACCATTCACCGTCTTCGTGCGGAAATATTTCAATAATGTTCGACTTCTTAATATTCTCAACTGAAAACTCCCCGCGGATATTTGATTCCATTTCTTTAATAATGCGGGTTTCGGCATCGGTAAAAGAAACAGCGTCAACCAGGTAGTTTTCGCTCACTTTTCGTTCGCGGCCGTCCTCGTCGACCTTTACATATTTTATTTTGCACTCGAACCATGTTTGCATATCGTTGTGTTTTCGTGAACCGCAAATATATTTTTCATTTTTTCAGTATTAGGAATTCTGAATAAAAAGTTATTCACAAATTTGTTTTTGTTGCCCTTTGGTGTATGCATCCTTTCCTAAGAATAATGTAATGGAATCTTTATGTAAGAACTGGAATGCGATGTTTTGCTTTCAGTTTTATATTTAAAACACAATAATCTTCTGATTTTTTACAAAAAAGTTAATTTTACTTTCAATTCATTTTGGTATTTCAAATTAATTGATACTTTTGCCTCATAGTTTATAAGAAAAGATGAAAAATCTGGCTATCATTATTAACGTCATTCTTCTAGTCGTCATTAACCCGGCGAAGTGAGAATGCTATGTTTATAATCAGGGTAGCCATTCTCACATAAAGAGGATGGCTTTTTTCATTTAAAAAAAGAGGTATCTATGAGACAATTTTCAACATATATTTTAGTAGTCGTGATTGTGATCCTACTCGGTTATAACTGAGAGAGGCTACTTGTATGTTGAATAAAAATATTTAAAGGCCTTTCTCGAAAACGGGAAGGGCTTTTTTTTAAGAACTTAAATTTAGAATCGAAATGCAAAACAAATTAAGAAGTTCAACTGTAACACAAGGACGAAAGATGGCAGGGGCCCGTAGCTTGTGGCGTGCCAACGGGATGAAAGAAGACCAGTTTAACAAACCTGTTATCGCAATTGTAAATTCGTTTACCCAGTTTGTTCCGGGGCATGTGCATTTACATGAAATAGGGCAGTACATGAAGTCGCTGATTGAAGCACAAGGCTGTTTCGCAGCTGAATTTAACACGATTGCCATTGATGATGGGATTGCTATGGGGCACGATGGAATGCTTTATTCGCTTCCGTCGCGCGACGTAATTGCAGATAGTGTCGAATATGTGTGCAATGCCCATAAAGTAGATGCAATGGTATGCATTTCGAACTGCGATAAAATTACCCCCGGGATGCTGATGGCTGCCATGCGTTTAAATATACCGGCCATTTTTGTCTCTGGTGGCCCGATGGAAGCTGGTGAAATTGACGGTAAATATTATGATCTTATTGATGCGATGATAATGAGTGCCGATAATTCAGTTTCTGATTCTGTTTTGGACCGGGTTGAACGAGATGCCTGTCCAACCTGTGGTTCATGTTCGGGAATGTTTACTGCCAACTCGATGAATTGCCTGGCTGAGGCGATCGGTTTGGCATTACCGGGTAACGGGTCGATTGTGGCAACACATGCCAACCGCATGAAGCTGTTTGAGGAGGCTGCCAAACGTATTGTTGAAGCAACATATGATTATTATCAAAATGGAAATGATAAGGTATTGCCCCGTACCATTGCTTCTCGCGCTTCGTTCCTGAATGCCATGAAGCTGGATATTTCCATGGGCGGTTCATCAAATACTGTTTTGCACCTATTGGCAATTGCCTATGAAGCCGGCGTTGATTTTACCATGAAAGATATTGATCAGTTGTCACGTTTTACGCCGAATATTTGTAAAGTAGCCCCAAGTTCGCAATATCATGTACAGGATGTAAACCGTGCCGGCGGCATTCTCAGCATTATGGGAGAACTCGAAAAAGCTGGTCTGCTCGACACTTCAGTAACCCGTATCGACGGGCTCACCCTGGGTGAAGCCATTGTCCGGTATGATATTATGCGTCCGACAGCTACCGACGAAGCATTCCGTATATATAAGTCGGCGCCCGGTGGCGGAAGGAACCTGGTGATGGGTTCGCAAAATAGCACTTATAAAGAACTTGACACTGATCGTGAAAAAGGTTGCATCCGCGATGTGGAACATGCTTACAACAAAGACGGTGGTTTAGCTGTTTTATTTGGCAATATTGCAAAAGCAGGTTGTATTGTAAAAACAGCTGGGGTCGATGCATCAATCCTGAAATTTACCGGGACAGCAAAAGTTTTCTATTCACAGGAAGAAGCCAGTAACGGTATTTTGGGCGACAGGGTACAGAAAGGCGATGTGGTGGTTATTCGTTACGAAGGGCCCAAAGGTGGACCGGGAATGCAGGAAATGTTGTACCCTACTTCATATTTGAAATCGATGAAACTGGATAAAGATTGTGCTTTGATTACCGATGGACGGTTCTCGGGTGGTACCTCGGGATTGTCCATCGGGCATGTCTCTCCCGAAGCTGCGGCTGGCGGCGAGATAGCTCTGATCAAAGATGGCGATATTATTGAAATAAATATTCCCGAACGTAGCATCAACTTAATGATCAGCGGGGAGGAAATGGCAAAACGTAAGGCAGAAGAGACTGCCAAAGGAAAAGATGCCTACCGGGCAGTTGGTCGCGACAGGAATATTAGTAAAGCACTAAAAGCTTATGCCAGCCTGGTTTCGTCGGCTGACATGGGTGCAGTGAGATTAATTGATTAATGAAAAATATAAAATACATCAAATGGCAACAAAAAAAGTAACAGGGTCGCAGGCGGTTATTCTTTCACTGCTGGAAGAAGGTGTTGAGACCATTTTTGGTTATCCGGGAGGGGCGATTATGCCCATTTATGATGCTTTATACGATTACGATAAACAAGTTCAGCATATTTTGACCCGACACGAGCAGGGCGCCATTCATGCTGCTGAAGGTTACGCTAAGGTAACCGGGAACGCCGGTGTTTGTTTTGTGACATCAGGCCCGGGTGCAACCAACCTCATTACCGGTTTGGCTGACGCACTGATCGACTCAATTCCGTTGGTGTGCATCTCGGGTCAGGTAGCTTCACCACTACTCGGAACCGATGCTTTTCAGGAATCGGATGTGGTTGGCATTACCATGCCGGTAACCAAATGGAATTACCAGATTACCGATGCTGAAGAGATTCCTGAAGCTATTGCCAAAGCTTTCTATATTGCGAATACCGGACGTCCGGGGCCGGTATTGCTCGATATAGCAAAAGATGCACAGTTCGCCTCGTTCGATTTTGAATACAAACAATGTAAAAGAATACGTTCGTACATTCCTGATTTACAGGTGGATCCTTTTAAAGTAAAAGAAGCGGTAGAATTGATTGATGCAGCCCAAAAACCGTTATTGCTGTTCGGTCATGGAGTAATTATTGCCAATGCTGAAGCCGAATTGCAGGAGTTTATTGAAAAAACAGGGATTCCTGCAGCATGGACCTTGTTAGGCCTTTCTGCACTTCCGACCGATCATCCGTTGAACGTGGGAATGTTGGGTATGCATGGTAATTATGGCCCTAATATAAAAACCAACGAGGCAGACCTGATTATTGCTGTTGGTATGCGTTTCGATGACCGTGTTACCGGCAAGGTGAGCGAGTATGCCAAAAATGCAAAAATTATTCATCTTGAAATTGATCCGGCAGAGGTTAATAAAATTATTAAAACAGATGTGGCTGTGATTGGTAATGCCAAAAAATCTCTTCGGATGTTGATTGATAATGTGAAAAACAATTCGCATGCAGCCTGGCTGAATGAGTTTAAGGAGTGTGATAAAATTGAATTGGAAAAAGTAATCAGTAAAGATCTACATCCGGTAAAACCCGGACTTACCATGGGGGAAGTTGTTCGCATTGCTTCAGAAAAAGCAAATAACAATGCCGTTTTGGTTACCGACGTAGGTCAGCAGCAAATGATCGCTTCACGCTATTTTAAATTTACCCAATCGAAAAGCAGTGTAACTTCGGGGGGACTGGGAACTATGGGCTTCGGCTTACCGGCAGCGATGGGGGCTAAACTGGGACAACCTGATCGTACCGTGTTTGCCATGGTCGGTGACGGGGGGATTCAGATGACCATCCAGGAACTGGGAACGATCGAACAATACGGGTTAGATGTAAAGATCATCATTTTAAACAACAATTTTTTGGGGATGGTTCGTCAATGGCAACAGTTGTTCTTCGAAAAACGTTATTCTTTTACAAAAATGCACAACCCCGATTTTGTAATGATTGCAAAAGGGTACCATATTGAAGCTGCAAAAGTTGATAAACGTGAAGACCTGGACGCAGCCATTCAGAAAATGATCGATCATAAAGGGCCTTATTTGCTGGAAGTAACTATTGAGAAAGAAGATAATGTATTCCCGATGGTGCCGACAGGTGCATCTGTATCCGAAATTATTCTGGAACCCTAAAAAATGAAGTGATGAAGCAGGAATTTATAATAACAGTATACTCCGAGAATCAAATAGGTTTACTGAACCGGATTACCATAAATTTTACACGCCGTAAAATAAATATCGAAAGCCTGACTGTTTCAGCTTCGGCCATAAAAGGGGTGTCAAAATTTACGATTGTGGTGAATGAAACGAAAGACAAAGTCCAGAAACTAGTAGCCCAGCTTGAAAAAATAGTTGATGTCCTAAAAGCATTTTATCATACCAAAGATGAAATGATTTATCAGGAGATCGCTTTGTATAAAGTGCCGACCGAAGCACTTTACGAAAGTGACCAGATTGAGAGAATGGTACGTGATGCAGGGGCACGTATTTTGGAGATAACCCGCGAATACACGGTTATTGAAAAAACAGGGCGCAAAGAAGAAACCCAGGCTTTGTTCAGGGAACTGAACCAGTTTAAAGTAATGCAGTTCATTCGTTCCGGACGTATTGCCATAACACGTGATCCTATTGAACGTTTATCAGAATTTCTGAAAGAACGGGATGCGATGCTCGGTCAGGTGGATTAATAGCTTGTAAGTAATATACCCTGACCCCCAGGGGGAACCGGATCAATTTTTCTGATTCCTCCTTGGGTTTGGGGTGTAAAATCAGAAAAGTTGGTCTTCCTTCCAAGTCTGTCAGAGTAGAACTAAAAAGCTTTTTATGAAAGAAAGTTCCGAATATCTCCCGGTATACAGTTTGCACAATTTTAGTTCGCCTGAACGAAAAAGCCAGCAGTTCCAGGTCGAGGTGTTCGATGCCAACCGGCATTTCAGTGTAAAATACCCGCACCGGCACGATTTTTTTGAAGTACTGTACCTGATGAAAGGTTCAGGTTTTCATGTAATCGACGGGAATAAATACGGGATAAAGCCGCCCTGCGTGTTTTTTTTGTCGCCCGGTCAGGCGCATAAAATTGAATTTTCGAACGATATTGAGGGATATATTTTTATTTTTACTGCTGATTTTTACCTGCTTAACCGCAGTAACCAAAATGCATTGATCGAGTTCCCGTTTTTTTTTACTCTTCAACAGGACAACCCGCCGCTCTTATTAACCAATCCTGACGATGTTACTTTCCTGGAAAGGCTTTTTGTCCAGTCCATATCCGAATTGGAAAAGAATGGAACAAAAGCTGTTGAGGTGCTCCGGTCCGTGCTTGACCTTGTTCTTACCTCCTGCGCGGCCCGTTATAAAATAGCTGAACCTTCTGAAACAAAAAGAAAAGGACAATTTTTAATAAAGCATTTTTACAGTCTTGTGGAGGAAAGTAAGCAACGCAACTTGTCGCTGAATGATTATGCCGCATTGTTGAAGGTAAGTCCAAACCATTTAACCCAAACGTTGAAAAAACTTACCGGCAAAACATCGACCCAGGTTATTAAGTCGAAGCAGATCCTTGAGATTAAACGGTTGCTGGTTCACACCAACCTTACGGTTTCTGAAATTGCAAACCAGTTGAACTTCCTTGACCAGTCGTATTTCTCGAAGTTTTTTAAACGGGAGACAGGCGTTTCTCCTCTTCAGTACCGGGCAGGAAGGTTACGCTGAACTTAAAAAATGACAAAAGTTTTTGTGTTTAATGTATTGGTTTATAGTTCGATTATTCAGTAATTTTATTCGTTTTTAGATAAAATCATTGAAAAGTACCTAAAAATCACGCTTTTTTACTCTGCATTCTGCAGAATATTTTTTTGTTTTGTATGGTTAAAAGAGAATCGGTTATAGTAACAAATAAAATTAAGAAAACATGGCAAATTATTTTAATACACTTCCTTTACGGTTGCAGCTTGAGCAACTTGGAACCTGTGAGTTTATGGAACAGTCGGAATTTGCCGATGGCGTTAAAAAGCTGGAGGGGAAAAAGATTGTTATTATTGGTTGCGGTGCACAAGGTTTGAACCAGGGGTTAAATATGCGTGATTCGGGGCTTGATGTGTCGTACACCTTGCGCGAGAGTGCCATTAAAGGACAACGCCAGTCGTATAAAAATGCGGTTGGAAATGGTTTTAAAGTCGGAACATACGAAGAAATGGTTCCGGCAGCAGATCTTGTGCTGAACCTTACGCCCGACAAACAGCATTCAGGGGTGATCAATGCAGTAATGCCCCTGATGAAAAAAGGCGCAACCCTTTCCTATTCACATGGTTTTAATATTGTTGAAGAAGGGATGCAAATACGGAAAGATATTACCGTGATCATGGTGGCCCCGAAAGCTCCGGGTTCGGAAGTTCGGGAAGAATACAAACGCGGTTTTGGTACACCTACCTTGATTGCCGTTCATCCTGAAAACGACCCGAATGGCGACGGCTTTGAAATAGCCAAAGCATATGCCGCAGCAACCGGAGCCCACAAAGCCGGGGTTTTACGTTCGTCGTTTGTTGCCGAAGTAAAATCGGATTTAATGGGCGAACAAACTATTCTGTGCGGCCTGCTCCAGACAGGTTCAATCCTTTCGTTCGATAAAATGATTGAAAAAGGGATCGACCCGGGATATGCTGCAAAACTGATCCAGTACGGATGGGAAGTTATTACTGAAGCCCTGAAACACGGTGGAATTACAAACATGATGGACCGTTTGTCGAACCCCGCCAAAATTGAAGCTTTCAGCCTGTCCGAAGAACTGAAAACCATGATGCGTCCCTTGTTCGAAAAACATATGGACGATATTATGTCTGGTGAATTTTCGAAAACCATGATGAAAGACTGGGCTGACGATGATAAAAAATTATTGACATGGCGTGCTGCAACTGCTGAAACAGCTTTCGAAAAAACACCTGCCAGTGATATGGAAATTAAAGAACAGGAATATTTCGATCATGGAACTTTGTTGGTTGCTTTTGTAAAAGCCGGGGTTGAGCTTGCTTTCGAAGTAATGACCGAAACAGGCATTAAAGAAGAATCGGCTTATTACGAATCACTGCATGAAGTGCCGCTGATAGCCAATACCATTGCCCGCAAGAAACTGTACGAGATGAACCGGACTATTTCTGATACTGCTGAATATGGGTGTTATCTGTTCGATCATGCCTGTAAACCATTGCTCGCCGGTTTTATGAGTAAAATTGAAGCCAATGTGATTGGCAGAAACTTCAACGAAGGAAAAGACAACCATGTTGATAATAAAGAGCTGATCCGGGTTAATGAAGAAATCCGTTTCCATGACATTGAAATTGTTGGGGCTGAGTTGCGCGAAGCAATGGGGGCTATGAAGGCAATTATCTGAGAGATATACGATCCTGTGATCAGGATCAGATACGATATTGTAACTTAATAGTGATTAAGTTGCAGACTTAGACTTATGAAGAAAATTAGCCTTGTCGAAAGACAGGGCTTTTTTTTGTGATAGTTGTAAATCAGTAGTTTATCCAATTTGTGAAAGATTCTACTATATTTATAGTAGTTTATTGGAAAATGTTACTATATTTGTAGTAGATTTTGTTTGATCTTGGAAAATAATAATTAAAAACGGGTAAAATACTAAGGGGAATGAAGCAATTAACCAAAGCAGAAGAACAGGTAATGCAAATTCTTTGGGATTTAAAAGAGGCTGTGGTAAAAGATGTGGTTAATCAATTTTCAGATAATAAGCCTGCTTATACTACGGTTGCAACAGTATTGAAAGTGTTGGAAAGTAAAGGTTTTGTCCGGGTTGGAAAAACAGGTAATACTAATTTGTTTTCCCCGGTAGTTTCAAAAACCGACTATACCCGTTTTCAATTCAGCAGTTTATTAAAGAACTATTTTAATGGTTCGTTTCCCAGGATGGCGACCTTTTTTGCACATGAGAACAACCTGAGTATTCAGGATTTGGAAGAAATGATAAAAAATTCAGGATTGGAAATTAATAACGGCGAAAACGTGGAATAAGATGAACAGTTTATTTGTTTTACTGATAAAAGCCTCGCTTTCCATCGCGTTGTTTTATTCGGTTTATTGGTTTTTTTTAAGAAAAGAAACCTTTTTCAAACTAAACCGCCTTTATCTGGTTTTTACATTGCTGGTTTCTCTTGTACTTCCGGTATTCCCTGTGAATTATGAAGTAATTGTCCAGCCAGGGGTACAGGCAGGTTTTATTTCGGCGATAGGGAAGAGGGGACAGGTTGTTTCAGGCCTGAAAACGGAAGCAATTTCTGTTGTTGGCTGGCGTGAGGTCTTGTTTGCTATTTACCTGACAGGAGCGTTTTTGTTTTTGCTGCGGTTAATTATTCAATCATTGGTTATTGCCCGTCTGATAACGAAATGCAGGATCAAAAAAATCGATGGTTTAAAAATTGTTGAGAACGAGAAATACGGGCTTCCGTTTTCTTTTTTCAAGCTGATATTTATAAATCCGAAATTTCATAAAGAGGCCGATCTGAATGATATAATGAGCCATGAACGTGTTCATCTGGAACAGGATCATTGGATCGACCTGCTGATCATAGAACTGTTAACAGTCATCTTTTGGTTTAACCCGTTTATATGGTTATTCGAGTACTCGATCAAACAAAATCATGAATACCTGGCTGATCAGGGAGCTCTTACCCGGGGCTCGGATTTGAGCAGGTATCAGGCTCTTCTAATTAACCAGTTAATGGGTATGCAGATTATTGGTGTTACCAGTAACCTGAATTTTGCCCTTAACACAAACCGTTTAAAAATGATGACAAAAATGCAATCGAAAAAAATCCATTCAATAAAACTACTGCTGGCCTTGCCGGTCGTATTTTTGCTGATGACGGCATTTGCCGAGCCTGTGTATAAAACTGCTCAGGCCAATGAAGAAACAAATAATTTAAGTTCGTTTTCTTTAGGGAAAAGAACGTTTACCGTTAAAGGGAAAGTTCAAACAAAGGACGGGACGCCGTTACCGGGAACAAGTATTATTATTAAAGGAATGACAATCGGAACAACTGCCGGTGAAAATGGCGAGTTCAAACTGGATATTCCTGAAAATGATAAATTTTCATTGGTCGCTTCTTATGTTGGTTATAAAACGGATGTAACGGGACCACTGCTTGCGTCGAAGGATATCACTTGCGATTTTACTTTGGAAAGGGAGTTGATCGGGATTGATACCCGGGAAACAGATGAACCCGGATCACCACCACCTCCTCCTGTGGTTCCCGGATCAAACGAACCGGATGCTGAAAAAGAGGTTTTTATTATCGTTGAAGAAATGCCGGAATATCCCGGGGGGCAGCATGCTTTGGTTAAATATTACCTGGCAATGAAGAAAAAAGTGAAAGATAAATTTGAGGCCGATGGAAAAAAACTTAAAGGAAAGGCCTTGATGGGATTTACTGTGGATGAGAATGGGAGTGTAACAAATATCAGGGTGATTGAAGAAGACAATGATGCTGCTGCAAAAGCTGCCCGTGTAATCCTTGTGGAAATGAAAAACTGGAAGCCAGGGAAGCAAAGGGGGAAAGCAGTGCCTGTGGATTTTGAAATTCCCATTGATTTTGATTAAATTTTTTCTGAAAAAAGCGATAGTTCGTTTTTGCTTCATATACAGACTTCTGCAAAAGTCCATCATTGACAACGGGCGAACAGCGAACAATAAACATGGGACAGATTGCTTCTTCGTCGTACCTCCTTATCCCGGTCATTGCGAGTTGCCACCCAAAAAATTTTGGGCATAATGAGGGAATGACAGGAAAGGTATCTGGAAGTCAAGTCCCCGGTTCACCGGAAGGTGAAAAGCAGGGTCGGCCAGTCAAAGTAGTCCGGGCCGGCGTTGGCGGGAGCGGTTTTTGGCGGGTATTCAAGGATGTGTGCCGGGAAGAAAAAACCGTGAGGCGGGCTGAAGGATGAGTTTGACAAGACTTTTACTTCCTTTTGGTCGACTGCAAAAGGAAGGACCCCGCCGACCAGAGGCGAATACCAATAAGCAATAAAAATTATCAGGTTATTAAGAGAACGCAGAAAACACCGCCCACGGGAGGGGGACTTTAATCTTTTGTGGAGCATATTATTTAGCTCTGATTCTTTAGTACAGACAAAAGCTAAAGATCAAGCTTCATCGCATTTCCCTTTTTTACTGTCCTCAAGCCGGACGGGCTGATCCTTTTTCCCTGCAGCTGAAAAAAGGAACCAAAAAGAGCCGCCGCTGAGGAGAAAAAGCTAAAAATCGTTTGCGTTCGCTAAAATCTTCCAAACTCCTCACTGCGTTCGTCAAACAGGGAAGATTTTTTAACGCTCACTCCATCGATTTTCTAAACGCTTTTTCCCCTTAGGCGGAAACAGCCCGGGCATTGTTGTCTTTCCTAAAAAAACACCTCGCTTCCCTCTGCTTATTCTATAACGAAACGATGGCTCCTTACTGAACACTTTACCTGCTCTTCTCCACAACTTTTCAAACTGATTCACACGGAACTCCTTGAAAAAAAGCAGTGCAGTTATATGCCCGGAAGTAATAAAATGCTGAAAAAAGCGATGTTTCGTATTTGCTTCATTTACATACTTCTGTAAAAATCTGTCATTGGTAGTCCCCACCAAAAATTTATTGGGCATAATGAGGCAATGACAGGAAAGGTATCTGGAAGTCAAGTCCCCGGTTCACCGGAAGGTGAAAAGCAGGGTCGGCCAGTCAAAGTAGTCCGGGCCGGCGTTGGCGGGAGCGGTTTTTGGCGGGTATTCAAGGATGTGTGCCGGGAAGAAAAAACCGTGAGGCGGGCTGAAGGATGAGTTTGACAAGACTTTTACTTCCTTTTGGTCGACTGCAAAAGGAAGGGCCCCGCCGACCAGAGGCGAATACCAATAAGCAATAAAAATTATCAGGTTATTAAGAGAACGCAGAAAACACCGCCCACGATAGTTCGTCAAAAAAAGCAGAGCAGAGGAAGTAACCAACGGGGCTTCGGTCAGGTTTGGGCTGGGGTATTTCAATCTGAAGGCAAACGGCGTTTTTATTGGCGACAATGCCCGCTGGGACTCCGCACAGCACAGCCTGGATATTCATGTAACCCCCACGGGCGAATTTCGCAGTGCCGTAAAAGCCATCTCCGTTGATGTACGGGGAATGGCAGTCTCGGGCACAATCATCAACCTGGTTACCGATGTGGCCTCGGGCGAGAAAAATACCCGGCTTACCCCCGGCGGAGGCGTGCATGTTACCGGCAGCCGTATTAAGATCGATGGAGATGACCCGGGCGTGGGCATTAGCCTTATCAACCAGAATACAAGCGAAGTGACAGTCATACCCCAAACTTCCCTCCTGGTCAACGACCCGTCAAAGATTACATTCATCGTACCTGCCGGTTTGCCCGCCGGCGACTACAAGCTGAGCGTCTGCACGCAGTTTCCGGGATCAAGTACCCTGTTGAAGGAGCCACGCACTTATACCTACGACTATGTATTGAATGTACCTGAATAGTGAGCACAATGAACACGGAATACCCAGGTATAATATTACAAAACTTTCTCCCGGCTGCCCGGGGAAAAGTTCTTCTGGTTCGTCCGGAACCTGGCTTCTGGTCTGTCTGAAACCCGGCTTCTGGTTCATCTGAAATTAGGCTTTGGGTTGTCCCATGGAACAGGTTGCCAGGTGACTGTTCTGTCTTGAATATTCCGGTTGAAAAAATTAGAGAAGGAATAAATCTACATAAGTGATTTTGAAAATGATAGTTCTGGGAAAGATACAGGTAAAAACAGGATGGAGCGGGGGCAATTATGATTTATATTTTACAATAAGATGTACGAAAAGGCATATGTACCTGAGTTCCCTGACCATTATTTGAGATTTGGGAGCTAACTTGTATGTCAAAATAATTACTGGCTGCTATGAAAAAAAATATTTTAACAGGCTTCGCCTTTTTGTGTGTCATGATAACAGGTGTCTTTCAATCGTCAAGTTAAAAAAAAAGGCTGTCCCCTGACAGCCTTTTCGTCCCGTTAGACGGGAAACTAACCTAAACCAACTAAACCTAATAAACCATGAGCAATCAAAGGTAGATCCCTGTATATCACAGGCTTTGATTTGCCAAGTAAATTATCTTAAATGTTGTTCTTGAACGTATTACTTATCTCTATAAGGGGCAAATATATCAAAAAAAATAACAGAAAAGCCAATGGATTATATTTAATTGTTTGAATTTTATTCACAGATTGTTAGCAATCTGTAATCTTTGGCTATTCGATGTCAAAAAAACAGGGGATTCGTATTATACATTTCTAAATATTATCATCTTTGCGCTGTTAAATTAAACCTGAGATATGAAATACAGGATCATTGTTATCTTCTTCTTATTAATTCAGTTTACTTATGCTCAATTACCTAAAAGGGAGTTCCGGGGGGTATGGGTGGCTACAGTCAATAATATTGACTGGCCATCGAAGCCGGGATTAACGACAGAACAGCAAAAGCAGGAGATCATCGAAATACTTGATCAGCATAAAAAGAATGGAATGAATGCTGTTATTTTTCAGGTACGTCCGGCAGGTGATGCTTTTTATCCGTCTTCATTAGAACCCTGGTCGCAATATCTTACAGGAGTCCCCGGGAAAGCGCCTTATCCATATTACGATCCTTTGCTGACATGGATTGATGAAACTCATAAACGGGGCATGGAGTTTCATGCCTGGTGCAACCCGTACCGGGTTTCTCAGGATGTTAAACAGCCTTTGGCTGGTAATCATGTGGCTTTCAGTCATCCCGAATGGATTATAAGATATGGCGACAAATTGTATTTTGATCCCGGGAACCCGGAAGTCCGGAAGTTTGTAACATCGGTAATCGCCGATATTGTTTTTCGTTACGATGTGGATGCAATCCACTTTGACGATTATTTTTATCCATACAAAATACCGGGAGAGGAGTTCCCTGATACAGCTTCGTTCCGGTTGTATAACAATGGTTTTACCGGGCTGGATGACTGGCGAAGGCACAATGTTGACCTGGTTATACAGATGCTTTCCGAAACGATTAAACAAACCAAGCCTTGGGTGAAATTCGGGATTAGCCCGTTTGGCGTATGGCGAAACCGGGAGGATGACCCACGCGGATCGGAAACATCGGCAGGACAGACGAATTACGATAATTTGTATGCTGATATTCTTAAATGGCAGGAACAGAACTGGATTGATTATGTAGCACCTCAGCTATACTGGCGTATTGGGCATCCGCAAGTTGACTTTAAAACTTTATGCGACTGGTGGGCCGCTTATTCGTATGGTAAGAATGTTTATGTAGGGCAGGCCGCTTACAAGGTTAATCCAAAATCGAATACTGATGCCTGGAGAAAAGGCGGGGAAATCGAAAGCCAGATCAGTTATCTGAGACAAAACAAGAATGTTTCAGGAAGCATATATTTCAGCAGTAGAAGTTTTAAAAATGATTTATTCGGATTACAGGAAGAATTGAAAAATCACTATTACCGGGATCCGGCAATTATTCCTTCCATGCCCTGGATTGATGATAAACCACCCCGGATGCCGAAGCTCAGGAAAGGTTCAGGGAAAAAAATAAAATGGAAAAACAAACCTGTTGATAATGAAATGGACAAGGCTGTGAGAATGTTGGTTTATATCAATAAAAAAGGTGAAGTTTTTAATTCTGAAGAAAGTCGTTTCATGTTTGATCTGGTTGCCGGGAAAAAACTCAGGTTTGTCAAAACTAAAGGAAAAAAGCAAAAATATGAGATACGGGTTTCAGCGATTGACCGGGGGAACAACGAAAGTAAAATATCAAAACCGGTTAAAATGAAATTGTAAAAGGGGGGGCTGGAATTGTTTAAAGATAAACTGTGTATTTTTGTATTGACGATAAGCCGGGAGTTTATAAAAATAGCATAATGATACGGGAACTGATTTTAAAAAACAGGAGTTACAGGCGTTTTGTGCAATCTGAAAAAATAACGGTTGAGCAATTGACCAGTTGGGTCGAGTTGGCACGGTTTTCTGCCTCGGGAAGAAATGCCCAATCATTGAAATATGTGTTGACTAATGATGAACCCACGAACCACAAGGTGTTTGAATGCCTGGGCTGGGCCGGATACCTGACTAACTGGAAAGGCCCGGCTGAAGGGGAACAACCATCTGCCTATATTACCATGTTACATGATACGACGATCTCTGATAACTATTTTTGTGATGACGGAATTGCGGCGCAAAGTATTTTACTGGGTGCAGTTGAAGCTGGTTTTGGCGGTTGTATTATTGCTTCGGTGAACCGCAAAAAACTTTGTGAAATACTTCAAATTCCTGAACATCTTGAAATTATTCAGGTATTGGCGCTTGGCAGGCCGGCTGAAACAGTAGTGATCGATGATGTTGTTGAAGGTGACATAAAATACTGGCGCGACGAACAAAGTGTGCACCATGTTCCGAAACGCACATTAAATGAATTGATCATCAGTAAATAAATTACCTTTCTGATGATTCGTCAGCCCCTGTAAAGCAGGGCTTTAATGATGTGTGTTGCTATTCCGGGATTTTCTTTTAACCGGCGGGTTGAATATCCAAACCATTCTTTCCCGAAAGGTACATAAACCCGCATTCTGTGGCCGTTTTCAATAATTGATTTTCGCAGTTCGGGAGTGACCCCGTAAAGCATTTGAAATTCGTACATGTCGGGTGAAATATTTTTTTCTTTGATAAGGTTACAGGCCTTTTCGACCAGAACCTTATCATGGGTGGCAATACCTACACGCATGTGATGGTCGAACATGTATTCCAGGTCTTCTATATAATGTTCCTGTATTTCTTTGTGTTTTTTGAACGAAATCTGTTCCGGTTCTATATAAATACCTTTACATAACCTGAAATTGAGAGGAGTACCATTCATTTTTAAATCTTGAAGGCTGATTAAATCACTGAGGGTTCTGCGCAGGTACGCCTGGACGACTAATCCAATATTAGCCGGGTATTTTTTTAGAAAATACTTATAAAGTTCAATCTCGCTGTCAACACATTGCGAATCTTCCATGTCGATACGTATGAAGGTATTTTTGCCGACCGCTTTTTTTACAATTTCTTCCATAAACTCCCTGCAAATATCTTTGTTAATCAGTAAGCCAAACATGGTTGGTTTCAGGGAGAAATTTCCAATGATGTTTTCTGAAGAAAAACGGTCAATAATTTCGAGATATTTGTTTTTGTTTTCTTCTGCCTGTTCCGGTTTGGTGATGAATTCTCCCAGCAGGTCGATAGAAACCTCGATTTCTTCGCTGTTCAATTTTTTTGCTACACGCAGGCCGTCGTCGATAGTCTCGCCTGCGATATACCTTTGCGAGAAAATCCATATTAACTTTTCAGGCAGGTACGGGAGTATGTTTGCAATAACCTTGTTTATCATGTCTGATCCTGTTTTTATCTATATTGATGGATATAAATTTACTATATTATAGTATCTTGATTTTATGATGTTCATCAAGGTGAACGTATGATTTTACGCATCTTTTTAGCTGATTATTTTTGAAGAAATAAAAAATCTGCTTGGAGTGTAAAAATTTATTACGTATCTATGCAATCCTGATTTTAATTTTTATTTTTGGTAAAACTTAATTGTTGAAGCGCTTATGAAAAAATCATCGTTAATCGTTAATATTGTTTTGGGTGTAGCCCTGGTATTAATTTATATTTTGCATTTTACCTCCGGTCAGTCAGGTGATTCAGCGACAGAGGTTGCGGATAATTCAGTTTCCGGTCAGTCGGGATTGAAGATTGCATATCTGAAAGTTGATTCATTAATCCTGAATTATGATTTAGCGCAGGAGTTACATGATGGTTTTACAAAGAAACAGGAAGCGTATACTAAAGAATATTCTGAAAGACGTTCTAAATTTGAAGAGCAGGCAGTTGCTTTCCAGGAAAAAGTTCAGCGTGGTGGTTTTCTTACCCAGGAACGTGCCATTCAGGAACGTGACCGGTTAGCAGGTGAAGAACAACAAATCAACAAACTTGACCAGGAGCTTTCTTCCAAACTGGCCCAGCATCAGAGCGAAAATAACAAACAGTTGCTTGACAGTTTAATGAACTATCTGAAAATTTACAATGCAGATAAAAAATATGATTACATATTTAATTCGGGTGAAATTCTGATTGGCGATGATGGTTCCAATATTACCAAAATTGTTTTGGATGCGCTGAATGCCCGTTATAATGCAGAGAAGAAAAGATAGCACAGCTTTTTAAAATAATACATCGAGATCCTGTCCTGTCTTTGAGAGGGCAGGATTTTTTATTCGTGGAACTAAAATGTTCAGGAATATTCGCTTTTTACGGTTGTTGTTTCCGTATTCTTTTTTTATTTCTGAAGATCAGGTAATTTCAGCTTGAAACGTGAATATAATGTTTGCCAGCCGTTACATATCACAAAATATTGTTTATCCGGAATTTATTAAACAAAAGCCGGATATGGGCCTGGGGATGGTCGTGGTGATCCCCTGTTACCGGGAACCTGGTATTTTAGAAACGCTTCAGTCGCTGGTTAACTGTGAAAAACCATTGTGCCGGGTTGAGGTAATCGTGGTTGTGAACCAGCCGGAAAATGCCCTCCGGGAAATAGTCGGTTTAAATCAGGAAACGGTTAGGCAGCTGGAAGAATGGAAAAAACAATATGACCACCCGGAACTTCAGCTTTTCCCGGTATGCCCGGCACCATTTCCGAAGAAATCGGCAGGGGCGGGGATGGCCCGTAAAACAGGAATGGATGAAGCTATCCGCAGGTTCCACTCTGTCAACAAGCCCGGAGGGATCCTTGTTTCGCTTGATGCCGATTCTACCGTTGATATAGATTACCTGGTTGAAATAGAAAAGCATTTTTTAAAGAACCCCGGTAATGTTGGCGCAACTATTCGTTTTCAGCACCGCACCGATCCCTGGATAATGAGCAAAAAACAAATTGAAGGGATTAAATTGTATGAAAGGTATCTTTATTATTACAGGAATGCCCTTTCATATACCGGTTATCCGTTTGCTTTGCTTACCATTGGTTCGGCCTTTTGTTGTAAAGCAGATGCGTATGTGAAACAGGGAGGCATGAACCGTCGGCAGGCTGGTGAAGATTTTTATTTTCTGCATAAATTGAGCCAGTTGGGGGCCATCGGAGAGATTCGTTCGACCTGTGTATATCCGTCAGCACGTTTGTCCGATCGGGTGCCTTTTGGGACAGGCCCTGCCTTACAGCGCTGGATCGATGATCAGGAAGATTTGACCATGACTTTTCGCTTTCAGGCTTTTGTCGATCTGAAACTATTTTTTGACCGGACCGGAGAGCTTTATAAAATAGGTAAAGGTGCATTCGATCAATTGAAAGAAGAGATGCCTGTTCCTTTTCAGCAATTTTTAAATGAAGATCATTTCTACGATGAACTTTTGATTGTCAATCAGAATGCAGCCTCGCCGGAAGCTTTCCGGAAACGTTTTTTTCAGGTGTTTAATGCTTTTAAAGTGTTGAAATACATTAATTTTTCTCACAACTTTTTTTACCGGAAGCAAAATATTTCGGAAGCTGAGAATGAGTTGTCAGCCCATAACGTTATTAACTGAATATCGTTTATAACAGTATTTTACCTGACGAAAAATGAGTCAGGGATATGATCAGTGATAAAATCACTGATTGCTACCGACATTACCCGTGCCAATGGCGGGCCTGTTTTTACCCAGTCGATAAATGTTCCCATATCTTTCTGGATGCCGTGAGCTATAATTTCCACATCCTGGTTGGGCAAATTCCTTACCCATCCGGTGATTCTAAAATCAGCGGCTTTTTGCATTACGAACCAACGGTATCCCACTCCCTGCACCCGTCCCTTCACAATGATATGTACTGATCGCCGGGCCACTAATTTATCATTGTTCGTTATTTTTTCTTTTCTCTTTATTAAATAAGTTAATTGTTTCTTTCTGAACCAGCGCCCAGATGGAGTAGATGCCAACTGCAGTGCCTATCGGGAAACTTAAAAGTTTTAATGCCGAGATGATCAGTATCAGTATACGGGCCCATTCTTTATACTTAAAAAGTCCCAGTCCGGCAATAAATCCGGGAATTGAAAGAATGAAAAGAAATATTGCCAAAGTATTGGCAACGATCGATAATATAATCCCGGGTTCTGGTTCGCCGATAAAATTACCGATGACATTCAACAGGGAATACAAGATAATAGCAAGCATAAATCCTAAAATACTTAAGGCTATATGCAACGAAGCAACGGTACGGACATGTCCTTCCATGGCAGTTAATTTTTATTAATGAATGAGTATAAAATTACTCATTTAAACTGAAAACTCAGGAAAAGAAGAATATGTTTTTAATTCATTCCCAAAACATTCAGCTAATTTTTGAACAGCTTCAGGAACGGGCAGGGGACAGGGCTGTTCAATTTTCTAAATAAAGTAGAATTAAAAACTAATGCGAATTAAGTATGGGAAAGGAACCGTTCTTTGGGAGTCAGCTATTCACAATTATTAACAACAAAGAATATTTTCCCGGTCAAATCATTAATCGAATTATTTATCTTCGGGCAGAAATTATAAAAACCTAATAGACAATGATCTCAAGAAGAGGATATTTAATATTCCTGTTTTTTATTAATATCTGTATGCAAGTCCAGTCTCAGGATAATACCACGGTTTCGAGCCATAAAGGAACTATGAAAGGAAAAATTATAGACGCATCGACAAAGCAAAGTATGGAATATGCAAATGTTTCTGCTTATAGCATGCGCGACTCAACACTTGTAACCGGAGGGATTACCAACGAGAACGGAGAATTTGAGATTGGCCCGTTCAATCCCGGAATATATTATCTTGATGCTAATTTTATAGGGTTCAATAAAATCCGTATTAAAAATATTACCATCGGTTCTGATAAGACAGAGATAGACCTTGGAACAATTGAACTGCATCCGTCGACCCGGGAAATTGGTACAGTGGAAGTGGTTGCTGAAAGATCGCGTGTAGTGTATAAAGTAGACAAAAAAGTGATCAATGTTGGCCAGGATATAAATGCAGCAGGGGGAACTATTGCCGATGTATTGGAAAATACTCCTTCAGTACAGGTTGATATAGAAGGTAATGTAACATTGCGGGGATCGTCGGACTTTACTGTTTTAATTGATGGAAAACCAAGTGTATTAAGCGGTAGTGACGCCCTGCAGCAAATACCGGCTTCGGCTATCGAAAACATTGAAATCATAACCAATCCTTCGGTAAAGTATGATCCGGATGGTATGGCAGGGATTGTTAATCTTGTTATGAAAAAAAATATTCTCTCCGGCTTTAACGGGATCGTAAGCGTCTCTGCCGGAAGTAACGACAGAAAGGGACTTAATTTAGCCATTAACCAGAAAACGAAAAAAAGAAATTTTTCGTTTGGGATTGATCTGAATGACCGTCCTTTTTCAGGAGAAAGCGAAAGTTCCCGGCAAACTTTTCAAAACGATACAATTATTTATTTAGACAAAAGTGGGCAGCGGGAATTTACCCATGGAGGGTATACCTTTAAACCAGGTGTCGATTTCTATTTGTCGGATTTTTCTACCTTAGGTTTTTCGGCCCGTTACGGACATTATAACTTCGAAAGTGGTGGTACCGGTAATATTCATCAATATACGTCTCCTGCTACAAAGGATAGTTATTCGCAGGAAAGAGACCCTTCCAAAAGAAACGGCAGTTATTTCAGTGGAGATATGAATTTCCAACATAAATTTAACAAAGAAGGAACGCATAATTTGGACGTTGTATTTTATTATTCGCACCGAAATGGAGATGACCTTGATGTAGAAGATGAACTATTAACCAATTCATCTTTTGAACCAACCGGCTTATATTTATCCAGAATTAATACTAATGAACATGAATCATCCAATAGATACCGGTTTAAGGCTGATTATATCAAACCTCTGGGAGAATTCGGAAAATTGGAAGCCGGCATTCAAAGCCGGATAGACAGGGAAACTGAAGATTATTTATTTGAGCGGTACGATACAGCAACAGAGAAATGGATTAACGATGAAAAATACACTAGTTCAATGGATTTTAAGCGGGAAATTTATTCCGCTTATACCACCGTATCAAGCAAGATCGGGGCAGTAGAATACATGCTTGGAGTAAGAGGGGAATATACAAACAGGGAGACAGACCATGCAAAAGTCGATAAACCTTATAAATTAAACCGTTTTGATTTTTTCCCTTCAGGGCATTTCGCGTATACATTATTTGACAAGAGCCAGTTGATGGCCAGCTACAGCCGTCGGATTAACCGTCCACGGGGAAGAGATCTGGATCCTTTTGAAAGCTACCGAGACCAATATACCATCCGGGTAGGAAACCCCGATCTTAAACCGGAGTATACTAATTCTTATGAATTAAGCTATATGAAACATTTCGGAAAATCATTTGTTTCCATCGAAAGTTTTTACAGGGTTACCAATAATTCAATCAGCCGTTTAAATGAACTCGGAGATGATAATATATTATACGAAACAACTGTGAATTTGAATAATGACTATTCTTTGGGTGGAGAACTTATGGGGAATATCAATTTTGCGGAATGGTTGCAGGTAAACAGCAGCGTTTCTGTATATCACTACAAAATAGAAGATGATTCGGGTGATGGATATATTGAACGTGAAAGTACGAATATTGACGGACGGTTTAATTCTACCTTTAAATTTTCGTCAAACAGCCGGATGCAGTTGACCGGAATATACCGTGGCCCGTCTGTTTCAGTACAGGGAGAAAGAAAAGGTATGTTTTATACCAACATTTCATACAGGCATGACCTTTGGAACAAAAAGTTAACTGCAACATTCAGCGTTCAGGATATTTTAGGAACAGCCAAACGGAAAGGGAGTTCAAGCGGAACAAATTTCATCTCAAACTATGCCTTTAAACGTGAACCTCGTATATTGATGCTAACCTTGAGTTATAAACTTAATAACTACAAGATGGATGATTCTGTACCATCAGAAAGTAATGAAATAGATTTTAATGAAGGAAGTTTTTAAAGAGAATTAAGCTGAATGACCGGGGGATTGAGACTTTTGATTACGAATTGCCTGAATCGGTGGAATCATGGGGATGGAAATATCATTGTCTATTCGGGAAACGAGGTAGTGTCTTTCCCCGGAACAGGATTTTTAGCTATGCCCCGCAAAATACTTCTCTTGGAAATAATAGTCTGGAATACCCCGCGGCCCAGCATAAATAACGACATTGCCAGCCAGAGTGCGTGGTTATCGATAGTATTGTTCAGAAAATAATAAGCCGGGGCAAATACCAGGATGGTAGCAGCCAGCATGGTGTTACGCATAGCCTTTGAGGCAGTGGCTCCAATGTAAATACCGTCCCATATAAACGATGCAAAACTGGCGACTGGTATCAGTATTACCCAGACAAGATAAGCTGTCGATTGCTCAATTAGCTCCTTGTTATTGGTCAGAATACGTAAAATAAGTTTATTCCCAAACAGGTAAAGGATGGAGTAGGAGAGAGCAAGTACTGCTCCCCAGAGAAACAGTAAACGAATGAGTTTTTTGAGTGACCCAAAATCGTTACGGCCAATGTATTTTCCGGTAAGTGCTTCACCTGCAAAAGCAAAACCATCGATGAAAAACGAAAATAAAAACAGGAATTGTAGCAGCATGGAATTAACTGCCAGTATTGAATCGCTGGTGCTTGCCGATTTCGAAGTGAAAAACGTAAATACAATAATTATACAAAAGGTGCGGATGAAGATATCGGTATTTACTTTGAAAAATACCAGCAGTTTTTGCAGGTTGGCAACTTGTTCCCGGTTGAATTGATGCAACAGGTGCCTGTATTTTTTCAGTAATAACACGAAAGCTGTTGTAATGCCCAGGTATTGAGCGCACAAAGTTCCCAAGGCAACGCCATCGGAATTCATACGGAAAACTTTGATGAAAAGGAGATTCATGGCAATATTGAAAATATTCACCAGTATGGCAATAATCATCGGGTATCTGGCATTCTGCATCCCCAGTAGCCAGCCGGTGATAGCATACAGACCCAAAGTAGCCGGTGCTGCCCATATCCGGATATTGAAATAAGACCGGGCCAGAGTTTCTACTTCCATGCTCCCGTTAATAAAAAAGAAGCTGAGCCATACAATCGGCTTTTGCAGGACAATAATGAGTAGCCCTATCAGCAAAGCGATGATCACCGAACGGTAAAACAGCGATGCTTCTTCCTGGTGGTCTTCCCTGCCGTAAGCCTGAGCTGTAAACCCACTGGTACTCATCCGAAGGAACCCAAAACCCCAGTAAATAAAATTAAATATTACAGTCCCAAGTGCTACGGCTCCAATATACACTTCCGAACCCAGGTGCCCCATCAACGATAAGTCGACCATGCCAAGCAGGGGAATCGTGACATTAGCAATAATATTCGGTATGGCAAGACGAAGTATCTTTTGATTCACAATTCGAAATTTTACCGCAAATAAAACAAGTTTCTCCCGGTTCTGAAAATATCAAATTGATATAATCTATTGCAGATAGATAAATCAGATTAAAAAAAGTGTCTTCTTATTTGTAATGAATATGAATAATGCATTAGTTTTGCATAAAAAGATAATTAAATCCTTTAATCATTAAAATTTAAATATTATGTCATTCAAATTACCAAAATTATCATACGCATACAATGCACTGGAACCTTATATTGATGCCCGTACGATGGAAATTCATCACGAAAAGCATCATGGGGGGTATACCAATAATCTGAACAGTGCTATTCAGGGAACAATCCTTGAAGGAAAAACAATTGAAGAGATATTGGCAGGAGTTTCGGCTCATTCTCCGGCAGTTCGTAACAATGGAGGAGGTTATTACAATCACAACTTATATTGGAACATTATGGCTCCGGGGGGCGTAAAAAGCCCGGAAGGTGAGCTTCTTGATGCGATAAACGATTCGTTCGGATCAGTACAGGACTTTAAGGAGGCATTTACCAAGGCTGCGCTTACACGATTTGGTTCGGGGTGGGCATGGCTGGTGAAGCAGGGTGATAGTCTGGTGGTTTCATCGACTCCCAATCAGGACAATCCTCTCATGGATGTTGCTGAGATAAAGGGTACGCCTGTTCTTGGTATTGATGTGTGGGAACATGCATATTACCTGAAATATCAGAACCGCCGTCCTGATTATGTTGACGCTTTCTGGAATGTGATCAACTGGGATGAGGTGGCCAGACGATTTAAAGGTTAGTTGATTTTTGGTTTTTTCCCCCGGGCAGAGGTTCCGGGGGTTTTTATTTGTTTTGAATTTTAAAGTTGGAACTACTTTTTAGTGGTCTCTCTTTACTTTTAAAGTAGGAAATAAGAAATGCATAGGTTTCAACCTAACCGCATGCTAAAAAAAAAATTATTAGCAGTTTTATGAACTTTTGCTGTAATTTCATGTTTAATATTTTCAAAAACCGGAAATTAAAGTTTAACCTTTAAAAATATTAAACATGAAATTTGAATTACCTGCTTTACCGTATGCAAAAGTTGCGCTTGAACCTTTTATCAGTGCACAAACCCTGGAATATCATCATGGGAAACATCATCAGGCCTACGTCAATAACCTGAATAACCTGATTGCCGGAACCGAATTTGAAAATGCAGACCTGGAAACGATCATTAAAAAGTCGACTGGTGGTATTTTTAATAATGGAGCACAGGTTTTCAACCATACGTTTTATTTTGAACAATTCAGTAAAGATGGTTGCAAAGAACCTAAAGATCAGTTGAAAACAGCTATTGATGCCGAGTTTGGTTCGTTCGAAGCGTTTAAGGAAGCATTTTCCAGGGCTGCCGCTACTTTGTTTGGATCAGGCTGGGCCTGGCTGGTGAAAGACACTTCCGGAAAATTAAGCATTATGCAAACCAGCAATGCCGGCTGTCCGGTTAGAGACGGGCTTATACCCCTGTTGACCTGTGATGTGTGGGAACACGCGTATTATCTCGATAAACAAAACCAACGTCCGAGATACATTGAAGATTTCTGGAAGGTGCTGGACTGGAAAGTTGTTTCAGAAAGATTTTAACAGTAAAAGACGATAAATAAAAATTGAACGGTTATGAACGTAGAAAAAGTACTGGAAGTAATGAGCGCTTCCGATAAACCGATGAAGGCCGGTGAAATTGCTGCTGCTACAGGACTCAACAAAAAAGAAGTTGATAAAGCAATGAATATTCTCAAAAAAGAAGGGAAAATTGTTTCCCCGGTACGTTGTGCCTGGGAAGTGAAGAAATAGGGGGAACAAAAGGTTATCATGAAGGGAGATTTGTCACAAATCTCCCTTTGTTTTTTTGCGATTTTGTAATAATTATTTATAAATATTTCTTAGTTAGTAAAAAAAATTATAAACTTGCAGGGGTAAAATAAAAAATATATGCCATCATCGAAAAATATGGATTTGTTCCTTCGGGATATAAAGGATGTTAACAATGAAAATCGTCAGTACGCTCAGAAAAGAAAAATTGTTTCTTTGTTGAATAAATCTGAGAATCCACTTACCATTCCTGCAATTTGTAAAAAAGTAAAATTAAGTGTTCCAACAGGTACCCGGCTGGTAAATGAATTAATCGAAGATAAAATAGTAATAGAACTGGGTAAAAAGGAGACAGAAAACGGTCGCCGTCCTTCACTATATCAGGTCGATCCTGACTATGCCTATTCTATTGGGGTTGTCATATTGCTGAAAGGGATTTCTTTTGCTGTTTTTAATATGGAAATGAAAGAGATTTTTTCAGTAGAAGATGAGAATTTCGTTCTTGAGAATACAATTGGATGTTTGGATGAGGTTGTTGAGTTTATAAAAGATTCGGTAGATAAATCAGGTATCCAGGGATGGCGTATTTTAGGTATAGGGGTTGGTATTACCGGGCGTGTAAATCCCCAAACAGGAAATTCATACAATTATTTTAATTTTTTGGAGGAATCATTAACTGATTGGTTGTCAGAAAGGCTGGCTTTTCCTGCTTTTATTGATAATGATACGCAGGTTTTAGGGCTGGCAGAGCAGGTTTTTGGTGATGCCCGCAATATTCGAAATGCATTTGTGGTTAACCTGAGCAGGGGCTTAGGGATGTCTGTTATTGCGAATGGTGAAATTGTTGGAGGAGAGCAAGGATTTGCAGGAGAGTTTGGACATATTCAGTTTGCCAGGTCAGATAAGCTGTGTTTGTGCGGGAAACGTGGTTGTTTAGGGACGGAAGTTTCAGGACATGCCTTGGAGCAAAATTTTCAGGAACAAATAAAGGAAGGTGAAACTTCCTTGCTTATGAATACTAAAAGTATAGAATTAATTCGCTACGAAGATATTTTGCAGGCAGCATGGGAAGGAGATGCGCTATCCATTTCTTTGATTCATAATATGGGTTTTCTGATAGGTAAAGCTTTGGGAAATATGATAAACTTGCTTAATCCAGGAATGATAATAATTGGAGGAAAATTTGTTTCCGCAAAAGAGGTTCTAATTGATTCTATAAAATCAGGAATGACTCATACTGCTCTTTCTTTACCTCTTCGTTCGTGTGAGTTAATATTCTCTTCTATTGGACCTGATGCCGCTATAAAAGGGGCAGGTGCTATTGTTTTACGCAGACTTCAGTTAATATAAATAGGAATTATAAAAAAACAGTACTAAACCAAATTAATTTATTTATGAAAAGATGAACTAAATTAAAAAAAAAGCCTGCCCAAGACTGTAAAGCGCAAGGACAGGCAGAAGTAAATGTACTACAATACAAATTTACTTCAATTTTGATAAAAATCTATAACCTATGTTTAATTCTGTGTCTTTTTGAATTAAACCTTGTACTCAAACAAAACAAATAATTACAGGATTATATTAGAACTGATAAGATTGAAGAATAGACTGTACTCGTTGTTTTGGTTTTTTATTGGAGTGTAATGTTTTATATTTCAGTAATGTATGTCTTTTTAAACATTTTAGCAGTATTGTAAATGTTAAATTTTATGATGAAAAAACGAATTAGCTTAACCGGCTCTATATTGGTATTTATTTTTATGCTGTCGTACCAGTATGCGTCGGCTCAGGTAACAATAAATGGTCATGTGTCTGATGAAAAAGGAGATCCACTTATTGGAGCTTCAATTTCAGTGAAAGGTTCAACCACGGGAACAATCACTGATGTTAACGGAAATTATTCGCTTTCAATAGCAGATGCTTCCGAAAAACTTGTCTTTTCTTTTATTGGTTACGAAACCAAAGAAGAACAAATAGGAACGAGAACCGAAATAGATGTAATCCTCTCTGAAAGAAAGGAAGGGATCGATGAAATTGTCGTGGTTGGTTATGGAACTCAGAAAAGGTCTTCACTTGTAGGGGCTATTTCCCAAATTGAAGGAGATGATTTACTTGTTACTCCCTCAACCAATGTTTCTAGTATGTTAGGAGGCCGGTTGCCTGGTGTTCAGTCGGTGCAAACATCTGGTCAGCCAGGGGCAGATCAGGCTAGTCTGACTATCCGCGGGTCAATATATGGTATAACCTATATAGTAGATGGAATCCCTCGTTCGATTGATGATATTGATCCTAATGATGTTGAATCAGTATCGGTATTGAAAGATGGTGCAGCTGCAGCAATTTATGGATTGAAAGGTGCTGGAGGAGTAATTATTATTACAACTAAAAAGGGACATAAAGGAGAAAATAAAATTACCTATAAAGGCTCTTATGGCGTTTCTCAGAATGCAAATTTTCCTGAGTTTTTGGATGGGCCAGGTTTTGCCTATTATTATAATAAGGCATTGGAAATGGATGGGAATAGTCCTGTATTTACAGAGAATGATGTGAAAAAAATGACCAATGGCGATGATTCTGATGGTTGGGGGAATACGAACTGGCTTGATGAAGTCTTTGGTTTAGGAACTAATCAACAGCATAGTATTACTATGCAGGGAGGAACAGATAAACTAATCTATTTTGCCTCGCTTGGATATCTGGGGCAGGATGGAAATGTCAATAATTTTAATTACAACCGTTACAATGTTCGTGTGAATATAAATTCTAAGTTTGCTGAAAATTGGGAGTTTACATTAGGTATTGCCGGACAGTTAGGTAATAGAAAACGCCCAGGATATGAGGCTGGAGGCTCCGGGGAAGATAAAGATGGTGACCCTTGGATGACTATTGTAAATCAGTCTATTGGTATGCATCCGTATTTACCGAAGAAGTATAATGGTCTATATACTGCTACTCCAAATGCCAGCGATCAGGCGAACAGTCCTCTCGCTGCAATAAATGAATCAGGTCGTTTTAGAACGAAAACCAAGGATATTCAGTCAAATGTTTCGTTAAAGTATGATGTTCCATGGTTGAAAGGTTTAAATCTGAAAATTACAGGAGCATATGATCATGAATCAAGTTATAGTAAAAATTTAAGTACTCCGTATTATGTTATGATGGGGTACAAGCCGGAAACAATTTCTTCAGAAGAAGTTACTTATGCAAAAGTAATTGACCCGAGAGGACAGACATATTATAGTTTGGGTGAGGGCCTGTATGAATATACTCAACTGGACGGACAGGCAAGTATTAATTATAAAACATCGATTGCGTCAGATCATCATTTGGATGTAATGGCCTTGGTTGAGATTCGTGACTATAAGTCGCATAGCTTTGCTGCTTATGGAAAAAGTACAAGTGCTGTTTTTGAATCGCTCCCTGAACTCGATTATGCACAGCCAGCTGATAGTCCTATCGGAGGATCAAGTAATCAGACCCGAAGTGCCGGATATGTTTCCAGAATAAAGTATGACTATAAGAATAAGTATCTGTTTGAATTTACCGGACGTTACGATGGATCGTATAAATTTTCCGGGAATGTTAGTGGTAAGCGTTGGGGCTTTTTCCCTTCTTTTTCTGCTGGCTGGAGAGTTTCTGAAGAAGATTTTTTCAAAAAATATAATTTTATCGATAATCTGAAAATCCGTGCTTCAGTGGGGATGCTAGGGAATGACGATGTTAATGCGTATGCCTATCTGAGTACTTACGATTTTTCGGACAAAGAAGTGATCGGCGGACAACTTGTTAGTGCCTTGGAAACGTCAGGGTTTGCCAATCCTAATTTATCATGGGAACGTACTTTATCGTATAATGCCGGGTTTGATCTTTCAATGTGGAACCGTTTGTTGAGCGTTGAATTTGATGGTTTTTATACTTATACCTATGATATTCTTACCGCTATGGGATCAAATTATCCTCCTTCAATGGGCGGATATTATCCAACGTATGAAAATTATTCAAAGATTGACGGCAGGGGAATTGAAATTACTTTGACCCATCAAAATCACATAGGAACAGGGAAGGAGGCATTTTATTATGCTGCAAGTTTTAATCTTACTTATGCGAAGAGTCGTTGGTTGCGTTATCCTGATAGTGCCGATACTCCCGATTATCAACGCGTGACAGGTAAGGCAGTTGGTGTGAAATTAGGCTGGGAAACAGATGGCCTTTATCAAACAGAAGAAGAAATTGCAAATTCTCCCTGGCCTTTTCAGGAGGAACCCCGTCCCGGCGATATTAAATATGTCGATTTAAATGGAGACGGAGTTGTGGAGTATCAGGATAAAGCTTTTCTTGGACGTTCGAATACTCCACGTTTAGTCGCCGGTTTGAATCTGAGTGGTAGTTGGAATGGTTTCGACTTGAACATGCAAATTACAGGTGCTGCTATTTGTGATGTTTCTCTTACCGGT
This sequence comes from Prolixibacteraceae bacterium, assembly GCA_963662895.1. GTDB lineage: Bacteria > Bacteroidota > Bacteroidia > Bacteroidales > Prolixibacteraceae > GWE2-42-39. Next base: position 338,546 of record OY759982.1, read on the forward strand.
ACTTACTATAATGGGTATGACGATAATACGATCTATACCCAGAGTTTTAAAGAAGGAGGAAATTCTCCTCGTTACTTAATTGAAAATGCATGGAGACCAGATAATACAAGTGGAACATATCCTCGTCTTACGGTTAATGATCCACATAATAATAACGGTCTTGCTTCTACATTTTGGTTCCGGAATGGAAAATATATCCGGTTGAAATCAGCTCAATTGGGATACACTCTTCCTAAAATATGGACAGATAAAATTGGCATGGATAATTTTAGGATTTATGTTGAAGGATCAAATTTGTTCACTTTTACTGGGTTGCCTGAAGGAATTGATCCTGAATCTCCTACAGTGAATAATGGATACTATCCTCAACAGAGGACTTTTATGACTGGTATTACGCTTACCTTTTAATTTGAAAAAACATGAAACGGACGAAAAAAATAGTACTTAGCATTTTGACAGTAAGTTGCTTGTTTGTTTTTACTGGCTGCGATAAATATCTTGACTTGACTCCTACAGACCGGGTTTCAGATAAATTGATTTGGAGTAATGAGGAGTATGCCAAATTGGCGATTAACGATTTTTATAAGATAATTAGTATTTATGGTCAATTTAATACGGGGCAGTCAATTGACGGACTTACTGAAGGCTTTACGGAAACCTTGAAATATGGTTCGAAAACAAATTATACCCACATGGATCGTTGTAACCGCTTTTTGTATGCAACAACAATGACTGCAAGCTGGGCTTCGTATGATTTGGGAGCCTGGTCTGGTCTTTATAAATATGTTGCGGATGTTAATGAGGCAATTGCTAATTTAAATAAATATGCTGATTTTGATGCTGAAACGACTGCTAAGTTTGCCGGACAACTCCATTTCTTCAGGGCATTTTTATATTTTGAATTGATGAAACGTTACAAAGAAGTAATTCTTTATGATGAAAATATGGATGAAATAGCCGCAAATACTTCTCTTAGTTCAGAAACGGAAGGTTGGGATATGGTACAGAGTGATCTGGAGTTTGCTGCTGAAAATTTGCCGAAAGAATGGGCCTCTGATGACTTTGGGCGTATTACCAAAGGAGCAGCTTTTGCATTCCTTTCCAGAGCAATGATTTATGCCGAAAGATGGTCGGTGGCAAAAGATGCTGCCAAATCAGTCATGGATTTGGATCAATATTCTTTAATGAGTAATTATGCTGATGCTTTTGACTCCGGAGCTAAAGGAAATACAGAAGCCATTCTGGAATATAACTATGATCTGTCGGGTATTACCCACAATTTTGATGATCAGTTTGCCCCCGGAGGAGATGATGGAATCCAGCAGGGAGGGCTTGGTACTCCAACCCAGGAAATGGTTGAATCGTATGAATTGGCTGATACTGGCGGATTCCCTGATTGGTCAACTTGGCACACCACATCAGGAACAACCGAAATTCCTCCTTATGAAAAGCTGGAACCTCGCTTCCAGTCTAGCATTTTGTATAATGGAGCATCATGGAAAGGACGTACGATTGAACCTTATGTTGACGGAACAGATGGTTGGTGTCAGTATAGTGAAAGTCCGACTCCGGCAGGGCGTACAACGACAGGATATTATTTAAGAAAATTGTTGGATGAAGTTCATGACTTGTCAGAAACTTCTTCAAGTACGCAGCCTTGGATTACAATACGTTATGCAGAAGTACTGCTTAATTATGCTGAAGCTTGTTATGAATCGGGTGATGAGGATGAGGCTAACAGTGCAATAAAGCAAATAAGGGAAAGGGTAGGTCTTCCTTATACTAATCAGTCAGGAGATGACCTGTTTGATGCGATTCGTCAGGAACGAAAAGTAGAACTTGCTTATGAAGGCCATCTTTTATGGGATATGCGTCGGTGGAAATTGGCAGCAACCGAATATGATGAATATCGGGTACATGGACTGAAAATTGAGAAAAATAGTGACGATTCTTTTACCTATACTTATGTCGATTGCGATTTGCAAGATCGTTACTTTCCCGAAAAGCTCTATCGGATACCTCTTCCTCAGGATGAGCTGGATAATAATACTGTTGTTGAGCAGTATGTAGAATGGCAATAATCATTAAACGAAAATCATAATGAATAAGTATATAAAACTTTTAATTGCAGCGCTGGTTGGACTCGCTACCGGGTGCCAGGAACCTGAAGAAATTATATCGACTGCAAATAGTGATGGTTTAAATAGTGTAACAGCCTATTTCGTTGATGATAACGAGGATGCAGAGTTTACTACAACGGTCTCGGATCTTTCTTCTGAAATTGTTATAGAAATTCCCTATTATTATCCCAAGGAAAGTGATGATGAAACTTCGATTACGAAGATGAGGGTAATTGCATCAATCGATGATAATTGTACGATTACTCCAGGATTGGGAATATTGGATCTGACCCAGAAAAATAATTTTACATTTACCGATGGAAGTGGTGAATCTACACAAATATGTATTACTGGTGAAAGAAAAGAGTTAAGTGATTGCTCTATTACTTATTTTTTGATACCGGAAGATGAAAGTACAGGTAGAAGTGCCATTACGGGGACAATTGATGAAGATAATCTTACTATATCTCTGGTTACAACTGAAAACCTTTCTGATGTTAATGTGGAATATGAGATTTCTCCTCATGCAACAATTTCTCCAGATTCAACATCTACCATCGATTTGAATAGTGATGTGAAATTTACAGTAACGGCACAAGATGGCACAACACAGGTTTATACCGTTTCTAAGGCTGCTCCTGATAAGATCAGTTATGGATATAATGAAAATAGTGAGCAAGAACTTTGGTCTTATGATTTTACCAATTACGGATTTACAATGGAAGCAACTAATAATGCCTCTTTAGCGGCTATTGGGAATAATCTTATTGTAAGCATGGGTAATGGAACAGCTCCTGTTTATTTTAATCGTATTACAGGTGTAAAACTTGGCGTAATTACAATGGGAAGTGCAGCAGGAACCGGCTGTGTTACAAATGATACCAATAATCATCTTTTGATTAGTGATTATGCCGAATCAGGAAGTACATATAATCTCTATACCTCAGATGCTGTGACGAAAGCTCCGGCATTGTTGTTGACTTATGACAACCAGACGGGGTATCCAATGGGAGTCAAAATATCAGTGCAAGGAGATATTACAGGTAATGCTGTTATTACAGCTCCATTAACCGGATGGGATACGAGCAGTTTTATAAAATGGGTAATAACCAATGGTGTTGTTGGTAGTCCCGAGCTTGTAAGCATGTCGGGTATTGGAACTTGGGATGGAGGAGCTGTTTCTGCTGATGTCGTTTATGCAACTGCCGATCCTGCTGGTGGTTATTTTACATCATTCTACGATGAAGATGTTTTGCACTACATGAAAGGGACAACTTCTGTTGCTAGTCTTAATCCACAGAGCGATGGATTGGCTTGGTCGTATAACAACAACTGTTTGGATGTGAAAGAATTTAATGGAGCTCGTTATTTAGCTCTTGTTTGTTCTTCTTTCTTCCCGCAGTGGGCACTTAATACACAGCTTTATATGTACGATGTAACCAGTACTTCATTGTTCTCAGGAACCGTTGATGCTTCAAATGCCTTGGTGTTTAAACCAACGATTACTTCTAATAATAGCTTAGATGGAGTTTCCGCTACAGGTGATGTGTTACTTGTACCTTCATCAGACGGATATACCTTGAATCTTTATTATATCGACAATAACTGTAAAGTTCTTGGGGCATATCAATTTGACTGTATTGATAGGTAATACAATGTAATTAGTCGGCATCTTAAAAAGATGCCGACTAATTTTATAGAAAATGAAAATGTTGGATTTTATGGGAAGATTTTTTCCGAAAGAGGTAGTTTTTATATTGATTATTTCAATTCTCATTGCATGTAAGGGGAATAGTGGAATTACTCCCGAATGGGAATGGGACAATTTTTCTCACAAATTTTCTGTTGACTCCGTAATATTGGCTAAGGGATGGTTAAAACAGTCTGATTTTGGCGATTTGCCATCTTATATTCGCATTTATAAAACTCCATCGAAACTTCAGGGGAAAATAGTAATTGCCTATATCGCTGTTGCCAGTATCGATAGTGTGACTTTTAGTGTCCTTGGAGAGGCGACAGGATACCATACCCTTTCTGATTTTTATGAATCAGAAAAAAGTTCTGTGATTTTAAATGGCGGTTATTTCTGGGACGGAAGTTCTTTGAGCCTTTTGTGCCGGGGAGGAGAAGTCCTTTGTCCAAATAATCAGGTCGAATATCGGAATAATAATTCCACCCTTTATTATCCAACCCGTGGTGTTTGGGGAATGATGGCTGATGAAAGTTATAAAGTTGATTGGGTATATACTAACAATGGAGTTACTTATGCTTATCCTGAACCTGCTGATAATAAATCAGGAAAAACGCCATTGAAAATGCCTTCTGCGAGTTTTCCCGAAGGTGCATCATTTTGGAATGGGCTTACAGGAATTGGAGGAGGACCGGTTTTGGTGAAAGATAGTGTGTGTGTTAACTCCTGTGACGCCGAATTGTTTGACTCAGAGAGCGGTGTGGGGCCGAAAATAAGTAATCCTCGTTCTGCTATTGCTTTGACCAGCGACCGGAAAATAATCTTTTTTGTGTGTGAAGGTCGTGAGATGACCCCGGGAGGAGTTGGTTTAACATTAGAAGAGGAAGCCAATATCCTGTTGGATTTGGGATGTGTGCAAGCTCTAAATCTTGATGGAGGTGGATCCAGTTGTATGCTGGTAAATGGAATAGAAACAATTCAGCCAAGCGATGGGAAGCAGCGTCCTGTTGTAACAGCAGTTGCTTTAAAATAGAAGAATGCATATAGTTAAGAAAATAAGAAGAGTTGTTCTTTTACTTGTTTTAATAACAAGTTTTAGTTGCTCTGATGATCAGAATGTTCCGGAATGGGAATGGTCTGATGGTTCAGCAGAACAAGAAACCAGTAATGCCGATAAACCAAGATTTATTTGGGTCGATGCGGCCGCAAATTTTCCTGATTTTGCAAACAGCAAAGAGAATATTCTTCGCGATTTAACTTTGGCAAAAAATGCCGGGTTTACTGATATTGTCGTCGACGTTAGGCCAACTAACGGCGATGTGCTTTTTACGACCGACCTTGTTGCCCCTGTGAAATGGTTGGGAGCCTGGTTGCCTGCCGGATATACGAAGATTGAACGAACCGTGACCTGGGATTACCTTCAGGCTTTTATTGATGCTGGCCATAGTTTGGGCCTGAAAATACATGCCGGGTTTAATACATTTACAGGCGGGAACAATAATAGTTTGGGATCGCAAGGCATGTTGTATCGGGAAACTGCCAAACGAGAATGGGCGACTCAGCTATTAACAGCATCGGGTATTGTAAATACACTGGATCAAAGTGAAAGTGGCGCGAAATTTCTTAATCCGGTTAACACCGGTGTTCAGGACTACATCTGCGATATGCTGGAAGATTTGGCGGCCTACAAAGATTTGGATGGTATTATTTTGGATCGTGGTCGCTTTGATGGTTTAGACAGTGATTTTTCAAATGATACCAAAAAGAAATTTGAAGATTTTTTAGGGTATTCAATCTCGAATTTTCCTGCAGATGTGATGACTGCCGGAACAACTGAGGGAAGTCTTCCTTCTAACTTACCAACCTATTTCAAACAGTGGCTCGAATTTCGGGTAAAAGTAATTCACGATTTTATGGAGAAGGCTCACGACCGGGTTAAAGCTGTAAATAGTGATATTCAGTTTGGTGTTTATGTTGGAGGATGGTATTCTACTTATTATGGAGTTGGTGTTAACTGGGCCAGTCCCAAATATAACACGTCATCAGAATATTCCAGGTGGGCCAGTTCGAAATATCAGAATTACGGATATGCCGACCACATGGATATTATTTTGATTGGTGCTTATGCTTCGCCAACCAGGGTATATGGAACATCGGAATGGACAATTCAGGGATTTTGTTCAAAAGCTGTAGATAAAATTAAAGGCGATGCTAAAGTGATTGGTGGCCCCGATGTTGGTAATGGCGATTGGGCAACAAGTAGTGGTGATGTTACCGGCGAAGCAATTGTTAATTCGGTGGATGCTGCCATAAATGCCTGCGATGGTTATTTCCTTTTCGATATGATCCACCTGAAAGAAAAAGATCAGTGGAATTATGTGAAGAAAGGATTTGATGCGGTGAATGCAGAATGAATAAATATAAATGTGCCTTTTTAATTTGGAAATTATGACAATGAAAAAAACAACCGTTTATACTCTTTTTATCGGGATTGTCTTGCTTACTTCCTGTAATCAGAAAACAGAAAAGATTAAAAATATTGATAAACCCTCTTTGATGTGGTTCGATGCCGAAGCGAATTTTAAACGCTTCAGCTATCCCGATTCTATCGATTTTTACCTTGAAAAGATTAAAAATATTGGCTTTACCGATGCAGTTGTTGATATTCGGCCTATTACCGGAGAAGTACTGTATAAAAGTGATTATGCCCCGCAAATGAACGAGTGGGATGGTTTTGTGCGTCCTGACTTCGATTATCTGGGGCATTTCATTAAGAAAGCTCATGAACTGGGTTTGCGGGTACAGGCCTCGATGAACACTTTTGTTGGCGGACATAACTTTTTCGATCGCGGACAGGTTTATACTACGAATCCTGAGTGGGCAACAATGGTTTATACTCCGACCGATGGTATTGTCTCCATCATGACACAGAAGAAAAAATATTCGGCAATGATTAACCCGATTAATCCGGATTTTCAAACTCATATTCTGAACGTTTTCAGGGAAGTAACAATCAAATACCCTGATCTCGATGGAATTATTCTCGACCGGGTGCGTTACGATGGCATTATGGGTGATTTTTCTGAATTGTCGAAACAGAAATTTGAAGAATATCTGGGTGAAAAAGTAAAAAAATTTCCTGCGGATATTTATGAGTGGAAAACCAGCGCTGAAGGGAAAGCTGATTATGTTCCGGGTAAATATTTCAAGAAATGGATTGAGTGGAGAACGAAAAATATCCACGATTTTATGTCGCTGGCAGCAAAAACCGTGAAAGAAGTAAATCCAAATATTTCATTTGGAACATACACCGGAGCCTGGTATCCTTCGTATTTCGAGGTGGGCGTCAACTGGGCCAGCAATCAGTACGATGTTTCAAAAGATTATGACTGGGCGACCCCCGGGTATAAAAATTTTGGATATGCCGAAGTGCTCGATTTATTTACGGTCGGGAATTATTATACTGATATTACCATTGACGATTATCGGAGAAGTAATAACTTGGTTAAGAATGAGACCGACAGCAAAGCTTCCAGCGGAACATGGTACTGTGTCGAAGGATCGTGTGAAAAGATTAAGGGTATATTGAACGGTCATCCGTTTTATGGCGGAATTCTGGTCAATCAGTTCTATGATAATCCAACGCAGTTGTCGCGTTCAATTGCTATGAATTTTCAGGCATCTGATGGTCTAATGGTTTTCGATATCGTTCATATTATCCATAAAAACCTGTGGAAAGAAGTGGAGGACGGTTTTAAAATGTCCGCCGATCCTGATTGTTTTAAAAAGTAAACAGAACAGACGTTATATCATGAAAAGAGCAATTTCTCTGGATGTATTAAGAGGCCTTTCTATTTTCGGAATGGTATTTTCAGCTACAATTCCTTTTGGGGCAGGGCTTCCTGCATGGATGTATCATGCTCAATGTCCGCCACCCTCTTACGCATTTAATCCGGGGGTTGCAGGGATTACCTGGGTCGATTTAGTCTTCCCCGTTTTTATTTTTTGTATGGGGGCAGCTATCCCTTTGGCTTTAACCCGGAAAATAGAGAGGGGTGAAGGATTTAAGGAGATTGGAAAATATGTGTTCTCCCGATTTTTTGCATTGGTATTTTTTGCAATATATATTGTTCATATACAGGCACAGTCAATTGGAACAGGATTTTTTAACGTTCATTTATTCGGAGAGGAAATTGTTGGTTACGATTTGCAACTTCTCTCTTTGGCCGGATTTGTATTAATGTTTCCAATGTTTAAGGTTATTAAAAATGAAAAAAGGAAGAAACTCTGGAGGATAATTGGATGGGGAGGAGCTGTTCTGTTACTGCTATTCTTTAGATTCGTATATAAACAGGATTTTTCGTTACACCGCAGCGATATTATTATTTTAATTCTGGCTGATGTCTATTTACTTGCTGCTTTCGGGTGGTATTTTACCCGGAACAACTGGCTGGCCCGTTTTGCTTTGTTTGTCTTCTGGGGAGCTGTTCAGTTAAGTTGTAAATATACAGGGTTTAATGAAATGCTGGACGGCTTTGCTCCTATTTCATGGTTTTTTATTTTCAGAATGAGTTATTATATGTTGCTGATATTACCAGCTACTGTTGTGGGTGATATTATATTAAAACGCCTTAAGTCTACGGATGAAAATACCGATACGAAAAGTCGGGGAGTGTGGCCGGCTATTTTTCATATTGGCCTTGCTTTATTGGTTGTCTGGCTTACTATTGCCCTTTTTCAGCGTTGGCTAATTGCTTTGTATATAACCGTTCCGGTATTGCTGTTTGTATTTTACCTGATAATGAAAAAATATCTTCCGGCCTGCAAACAACTGTTTTTTCTTGCTGCCTATTTGATTGTGGTAGGCTTAATTATTGAGCCTGCAGAGGGGGGGATAAAAAAGGACGATGTAACTGCTTCGTATATGCTGATTACTTCGGGTATGGCCTTGTGCCTGCTGGTATTTTTTGATTATATCTGTGCTTTTTTTGAACATTCTTTTTTTGTAAAACTATTTTCAGGTGCCGGAAGCAATCCGCTGTTGGCTTATGTTATTACATTTTGGTTTGTATTTCCGTTTTTTAGTATAAGTTTTTTAATTGGCTTTTATGAATGGTTGTATCCGACCGGTTACCCATGGATTGGGGTACTTCGGGCTTTTTGCCTTGTTCTGGGGGCTATGTGGCTGGTGAGTTGGATGACGAAGAAAAAATTTATCTGGAGAGCATGATTTCTGTGACGATTATTTTAACCTAAAAAAGAACGAATATGTCCTCATTTAAAACCTATCTTTATTTAGCCTGTCTGGTCGCTTCGCTGGGAGGTTTCCTTTTCGGTTTCGATACGGCTGTTATTTCAGGAACAGTCAGTTTCGTCGAAAAATATTATTTGTTGAGTAAACTTCAGTTGGGGTGGTTCACCGGATCTGCTTTGGTGGGTTGTATCCTGGGGGCTGTTATTTCAGGGAAACTGAGTGATTTGTTTGGCCGAAGGCCGGTTCTTATTGTTGCCGGTATTTTGTTTTTTATTTCTGCCGTGGGGTCAGCTTGTCCGTCCGATTTTACCTTGCTGATTGTTGCCCGTATGATTGGGGGCGTTGGTGTCGGAATGGCTTCAGTTGCCGCACCGTTGTATATTTCCGAATTTGCCCCTCCTGCCTATCGCGGACGAATGGTGGCGCTGTACCAGCTTTCGATTGTAACCGGAATTATTGTTGCTTATTTTACCAATTGGCTGATTCTCGATCATTCGCAATCTGCGGCCGGTAGTTCTTCGTTTTTTGCTGATCTTTTTGTCCGGAATCCCTGGAAGGGAATGTTTGGTGTAGAGACTATTCCGGCCTGTTTGTTTTCCTTGATGATGGTCTTTGTTCCTGAAACGCCGAGATGGCTGATCGTAAATAATAAAGATGAAAAAGGCCGTTCCGTATTAAAGGCGATTATGAATTCTTCGGAATTGGAACAAACATTTAATGATATTAAAGCAGGACATATTACCGAAAAAGTTTCAATAAAAGAGTTATGGGGGGCCGGGATACGGAAAGCCCTTCTGATTGGGATTGCCTTATCGGTATTCGGGCAGCTTACCGGGGTAAATATTGTGGTTTATTACGGGCCCTCTATCCTGGAGAAAGCCGGACTTAATATTGGCGGCGCCTTGCAGTACCAGGTTTCTCTGGGGATTATCAATTTTATTTTCACGATTGTTTCCATGTTTATTATCGACCGTTTCGGGCGTAGGCCCTTATTGATCGGAGGAATGGGAATGGTTGCGTTTTCCCTGTTGTTAACCGGCTTGTTCTTCCTGTTCAATGCTTCTGCTTTGGCTATTGTCATTGTTCTTTGTCTTTATATGGCTTTTGTTGCCGTATCGATCTGTGCAGTAATTTGGGTATTAACTCCCGAAATATTTCCAAACCGTTTGCGTGGACAGGCCATGTCGGTGGCGACATTCTTTAACTGGACAACCAATGCTTTGGCCGCTATTATTTTCCCCTGGATTGTCGCGCTTATCGGAATCGATGCCGTATTTTTCGTTTTCGCGGCAATCTGTATGGTCGGTGTAATTATTTTCTATCGTTCGGTTCCTGAAACAAAGGGACGCTCGCTGGAAGAAATCGAACAGTTCTGGAAAACAGGAAAATCAGCCTCCGTGGTTTAAATATATAATACAACTAATTTATTTCTGAATGAGTTTTGATCTTATTGATATAGCAATCATCTTGGGATACATCGTCCTGAGTATTTTTATTGGCTTTTGGATTTCCAAAAAGGCAAATAGAAACATTCAGAACTATTTTCTCGGAGGAAATCAACTGAAATGGTATTTTCTCGGGCTTTCCAATGGTTCGGGAATGTTCGATATTTCGGGAACAGCCTGGACGGTTACCATCCTTTTTGTATATGGATTAAAGAGTGTCTGGATTCCCTGGCTTTGGCCGGTCTGGAACCAGATTTTTGTCATGGTGTTCATGGCTGTCTGGTTACGCCGTTCAGGAGTCATGACAGGGGCTGAATGGATTACTACCCGTTTTGGAAATGACCGGGGAGGCAAACTATCACACATTATTGTGGTTGTCTTTGCTATTATCAGTGCCATAGGGTTCATCGCCTATTTTTTCGTTGGAATCGGGAAATTTGCAGTTACTATTTTCCCCTGGGATCTGTCGTTTAATATTGGTTCCATACACATCATTTCTGAATATGTGTATGCAACTATTCTGCTTTTGCTGACAACCCTGTATGTGATAAAAGGAGGGATGTACAGTGTGGTTGCTACCGAGGTGATGCAGTTTTTTGTGATGACCATTGCCTGTGTGGCGGTTGCCTGGTTTGCCATGAAAAATGTTTCAGCCGAACAAATAAATGCCGCTGTCCCGGATGGCTGGTTCGATATGGTTCCTTCATGGAAAACCGGTCTTGACTGGAGTGGCATTTTCGATCAGGTGAATGATAAAATTGCCCGGGATGGTTTTGGTATGTTGGGGGCCTTGGTGATGATGATGTTCTTTAAGGGAATTTTTTCCAGCCTGGCTGGTCCGGTTCCTGGTTACGATATGCAACGTGTGCTGTCGACGCAAACTCCACGCGATGCGGCTAAAATGAGCGGACTTACCTCGCTGGTTTTGTATCCGCCGCGTTTCCTGATGGTTGCCGGCCTGGGTATCCTGGGACTGGTTTTTGTTACCCCGATGCTGAAAGCTGATGGTGGCGAGGTCGATTTTGAAAAGATCCTTCCGTATGTTATTAATAACCTTTTGCCTGTTGGTTTAAAGGGAATTATCCTGGCCGGGCTTTTGGCTGCGTTTATGTCCACGTTTTCAGCTTTTGTAAATTCCGCTCCTGCATATATTGTCAACGATTTGTATAAGAGGTATATAAACCCGGATGCTCCGGAAAAGAAATACATCAGGATTAGTTATATCTCTTCAATCGGAATTGTATTTGTCGGGATTGTTTTTGGCTTTTTTTCTGCTTCAATCAATTCACTTACCCTGTGGATTACCTCTTCTCTTTACGGAGGGTATGTGGCAGCCAATGTCCTGAAATGGATTTGGTGGCGTTTTAACGGCTACGGATACTTCTGGGGAATGCTGGCCGGTTTGGCCGGTTCAACCATCAAGTTCCTGTTCTTTCCCGAGACCCCCGATATTTATATTTTCCCGATTATCCTGCTGATGGCTTCGGCTGGAAGTTTCCTGGGTTGTTTGCTTTCTTCCCCGGTTGACGACAAAACCTTGATCGAATTTTACAAAAACGTACGTCCCTGGGGATGGTGGGGGAAGGTTTATGATAAAGCGTTGAAAATATATCCTAATCTGACAAAAAACAAAGATCTGGCAAGGGACAGTGTGAATGTCCTGGTTGGAATAGTCTGGCAGATGACGCTGGTAATTGCCCCGGTTTATTTGGTAGTAAGACATTATAACGGATTAATTATTTCGCTGGTATTGTTTGTCGTTACTTCTTTGGTGTTAAAATTTAATTGGTTAGATAAAATAAGAGATTATGAAACTATATAATAGATTACAATGAAGATTAAAGGTACTTTTTTGGATGAAATCAGCCACGATATTCCACACCAGAATTGGGGCCGGAAAGAGTGGGATCAGGATTTTGCCTATATGAAACAGATTGGTATCAATGCTGTGATTTTGATCCGCAGCGGATACCGGAAATGGCTGACTTATCCATCAGAAATATTAGTTGATCGAGAAGGAGCCTATTATCCTCCGGTCGATCTGGTACAAATGTTTTTGGAGTTGAGTGAGAAATACAATATGGATTTTTATTTCGGATTGTACGATTCCGGCCGGTATTGGGTAAATGGGGAATTTCAAAAAGAATTGGACCTGAATCAGTTTATCATCGAGGAAGTCTGGCAGTTGTATGGGAAAATGAAAGCATTTAAAGGATGGTATATTTCGCAGGAGTGCAGCCGGAAAACCGGTACTATTATTGATATGTATGCCGGGCTTGGAACTCACTGTAAGGACATTTCCGGTGGGCTTACCACTCTCATTTCTCCTTATATTGACGGAATAAAAAATGTGAGTCAGTATAAGGCAGAAACCAGCCGGTCGATAGGAATTAGTATTAAACGGCATGAGGAAGACTGGAGCGAAATATTCGATGGCATCAAAAATGCAGTGGATATTGTCGCTTTCCAGGATGGACATATAAATTTTGACGAACTGGATGAGTTTTTAACCATCAATAAGAGTATGGCCGATAAATTTGGTATCCGTAGTTGGACGAATTCTGAAACATTTGACCGGGATATGCCTATCAAATTTCTTCCTATAAAATGGGAAAAATTACTGATGAAACTGAAAGCAGCCCAACATGCAGGGATGGAGCAGGCTATCACATTTGAGTTCTCTCATTTTATGAGCCCTCAGTCAGCATATCTTCAGGCCGGGCATTTATATGATCGTTATAAAGAATATCTGGACGAACTTGAATAATCAATCAGAAAAATGGAAAAGATAGATTTTAAAAATTTGGCAGAACAATACAAAGGGGAATTGCTTGATAACGTAATTCCTTTTTGGCTGAATAAATCTCAGGATAAAGAGTGTGGCGGTTATTTTACCTGTCTCGACCGGGAAGGTAAGGTTTTCGATACCGATAAATTTATTTGGCTTCAGGGCCGCGAGGTCTGGTTGTTTTCAATGCTTTACAACCAGGTAGAAAAAAAACAGGAGTGGCTCGATGCAGCGGTACAGGGCGCTGAATTCCTGAATAAATTCGGGCACGATGGGAATCTGAACTGGTATTTTTCGCTTACAAGGGAAGGGAAACCATTGATTGAACCGTACAATATTTTTTCGTATACCTTTGCAAGTATGGCTTTTGGCCAGTTGAGCAAAGCTACCGGAAATCAGGAATATGCTGAGATTGCAAAAAATACGTTCGATATTATTTTATCGAAAACGGATAATCCCAAGGGACATTGGAATAAGGCTTTCCCCGGAACCCGTAACCTGAAGAATTTTGCCCTTCCTATGATTCTCTGTAACCTGGCCCTGGAAATTGAGCATCTGCTGGATGAAGACTTCCTGAAACAAACGATGGACTCCTGTATCCATGAGGTAATGGATGTTTTTTATCGTCCGGAGTTAGGGCTGGTCGTTGAGAATCTGAATGCCGACGGAACCTTATCGGACACATTCGACGGACGTCTGTTAAATCCCGGACATTCGATCGAAGCCATGTGGTTCATTATGGATCTTGGCGTGCGCCTGAACCGTCCTGAACTAATTACAAAAGCCAATGAGATTGCCATCAAAATGGTTGAATATGGCTGGGATGAAAAGTACGGCGGCATCTTTTATTTCATGGACCGTTTGGGACACCCGACCCAGCAATTGGAGTGGGACCAGAAACTATGGTGGGTACATATTGAAACATTAATAACTATGCTGAAAGGTTATTTGCTCACCGGTTCTGAAAAGAGCCTGGAATGGTTTAACCGTGTCCACGAATATGCCTGGACCCATTTTAAAGATCAGGAATACGGAGAATGGTATGGCTATTTGAATAGACAAGGCGAAGTATTACTCCCGTTAAAAGGTGGTAAATGGAAAGGATGTTTTCATGTTCCGCGAGGCATGTGCCAATGCTGGCAAACCCTGGAAAAAATATCCAATATGAATATTTAATAACCAACACCCAGCACCCAATTTTATTAAACTATTTCAAACATGAAAAACAGGTGGACTTTCAAAAGAGCGTTGCTTATTATTTTTTTATTCTGCTGGAGTTTTATTCAGGCATCAGAAAAAACAAAATACATATCAGCCGGTAATGAGGCTTTTCAATATATGGGGCGCGTTCAGCCCGCTAATGGTATTGCTTTATATAATTGGCCGGGAGTAACTGTTTCCATCGATTTTACAGGAAAAGAGTTGGGAATTCGTATAGAAGGAGGACCGAAGAATTATTTTAATGTATGGGTCGACGACCAGACTGAAAAATCTTTTCGTGCAGTAAACGATACTGTTTGGTGGTTCCCTGGTAAACTGTCCGGAGGAATGCATCATTTACGCCTGGTTAAACGTACCGAAGGCGGGATGGGAATGGCTGAGTTTGCAGGGATATACATTGGGAAGAAAGAATTGGTAAAAAGACCGGCGCCGCTTTCCGCCCGGAAAATCCTTTTTATCGGAAACTCGATTACCTGTGGATACGGAACGGAGGGGAAAAACAAGCTGGAACATTTTAAACCCTCAACGGAAAATTGCGAAAAATCATATGCAACAATTATTGCCCGGGCGTTCGATTCACAGTATCAACTGATTTCTCATTCCGGCCTGGGCATGGTGCGGAACTATGGCGATCCGAAAAAACTATCTGTTGAACGAAAACCAATGCCGGCACGTCTTGAGTATTTTTTCGATGAAGATTCAACCCAAAAGTATGATTTGAAGAATTATGTCCCCGATGCCGTGGTGATTAATCTGGGAACCAATGACTTTTCGACTGAACCTTTTCCTGATGAAGCGGACTTTATAGGGGCAGGAGAGAAGCTTATTTTCAGTATACTGGACCGTTTTCCCGGCGTTAAAATATTTTGTATTACCGGCCCGATGATCGATGAACCGTGTTTTTCATATACAAAAAAGATGGTCGGGTCGGTCAGGAATAAGAAAAATACAAAGGATGTTGTTTTTGTCGGGGTTCCGGTCGATTTATTAAATACGGAAAAAGATCTTGGTTCCGACTGGCACCCATCGTACCGGGGACAGTTGAAAACAGCCAATATGATCATTCCGGTAATGGGGACTGTGCTGGACTGGAACTTTTCGTTGAATGAAATTTCCCAAATATGAAAAGACGAAATTTTATTGAAATGATAGGAGCAGGCGGAGGCTTATTAGCTTCGGCCCCCATGATATTAAGTCCGGGAGATTTATATGCCGGTACTCCAAAGGATAAGAAACGGAAAGGGCAACTCGGGATAGAGGCCGACCTGGTAATTGCCGGTGCCGGGATGGGCGGCTGTGCCTGTGCTTTGGCAGCCTTGCGAAACGGGCTTTCTGTGGTCATGACAGAAGAAACGGACTGGATCGGAGGTCAGCTCACGCAACAGGGTGTTCCCTTTGATGAACACCGTTGGATTGAAACACATGGGGCAACCCGGTCATACCGTAATTTCAGAACAGCTTTACGTCAGTATTATAAACGGAATTATCCGTTAACCCCGGGTGCTGCAGCACGGGAAAACCTGAATCCCGGCGATGGCGCGGTCTCCCGCTTGTGTGTTGAACCCCGGGCAGGTGTTGCTGTCCTTACTGAAATGCTGGCTCCTTATCTTAGTTCCGGAAAACTAATCTTGTTACTTAATACAAAGGTGAAAAACGCTGAGGTAGACCGAAATAAGGTACAGGCACTGGAAGTTGCAGATAAGATCAGTGGAAAATCATTATTTCTGAAAGCCCCGTATTTTGCCGATGCTACTGAAACCGGGGAATTATTGCCTTTAACCGGGACCGAATATGTGGTGGGTACCGGGTCGAAGAAAGAGACCGGGGAACTTCATGCTCCGGAAGCCGGCGACCCGGATAACCAGCAGGCTTTTACCCTTTGTTTTGCTATGGATTATGTGCCGGGAGAAAATCATGTGATCGACAAGCCTGAAGATTACAACTTCTGGAAATCGTATATTCCGCCACTAACCCCCTCATGGCCGGGACGCTTGCTCGATTTTACTTATTCAACGCCTTCCTCCTTGAAACCCAAAACGCTGGGGTTTCATCCTGAAGGAGGAAAGACCGGTGATGTCCTTAATCTGTGGAATTACCGGAAGATCATTAACCGGAACAATTTTAAACCGGGATTTTATCAGGGAGATATTACTATCGTTAACTGGCCTCAGAACGATTATATGCCTGGAAAGATTGTGGGGGTGAGCGAAAGAGAATTTGAGAAACAAGTTGCCAATGCCCGTCAGTTGAACCTTTCCTTATTATATTGGTTGCAAACCGAAGCAGAGCGTCCCGACGGTGGTGCCGGCTGGCCCGGAATCCGTTTGCGTAGTGATATAATGGGAACAGACGATGGAATGGCAAAATACCCGTATATCAGGGAAGGAAACCGTATAAAAGCACTATTTACCATACTGGAAGAGCATGTTGGTGTTGAGAACCGTACACTTGTAAAAGGAAAGGAAGCCGCAGCAAAAGCCGAATCGTTTTACGACAGTATTGGCGTAGGTTCGTATTACCTTGATCTGCATCCAACCACCAAAGGCAATAATTATATTGATTTGCCTTCACTGCCGTTTCAGATTCCGCTTGGTGCTCTTCTTCCGCAACGGATGGAAAACTTACTCCCGGCATGTAAAAATATTGGTACAACCCATATAACCAATGGTTGTTACCGTCTTCACCCGGTTGAATGGAATATTGGCGAAGTCGTCGGTTTATTGGCTTTTTATGCTTCGAAAAAGGATGTTTTACCCAGGGAAGTGCGCGAAAAAGGTCAGCTTCTAAGCGAATTTCAGAAATTAATAAGGTCGCAGGGAATTGAAACGCAGTGGCCTGAGTAATGAGAGACGATAGCAGGGTCACTCACAAAGTTTAATAGTTTATTTTTTGAAAATTACTAAAGGCGTTGTTTGATTGTGTTTTAAGACGATGTCCTGTTGTTCAAAAATTTTGTGAGTGTCTCCCACACGTTGAGGACACCGATTCCCTCGTGTTAGGGACATCGTTTCCCTCGTGTTGAGGACACTGGTTCCCTCACGTTAGTGCAATGGATGCACATAAATAATTTTTGTGAAAAATATAAAACGATTTATTTTTTTCGATAAGCAACCTATTATTCACTGCCGTTACTTTCTTCGTTTCCCCTCCTTTTTTTAAGGAGGGGTGTTCCCCGAGTCTTCGGGGATGGGGTGGTTGTTAATTTTTTTGTATCTGTTTTGTTTTGAGGTTTTTTCTCACCTTCCCTTGCTACGTCCTACTCTCTATACACAAGTATTTTGAAAGAAGGAGGGACTCTCACCATAGGCCTGAAAGCGGCGGCAGGATCGGTTTTTGAAATATTGTTTTTTGCAAATGGGAGCCATGGGTTGTAATTGCTGGGATAAGACCCCCTCCCTCCGGCAAGCCGGAGTACTCCCCCTTGACAAGGGGAGAATTTGGGCCGGTGCAGGAGCAAAGGGCAAGGAGCAAAAAGAAAAGGACGGAGAACCGAGACTCTGGATTTGGGCCGGACACGGCATGTTGAGAAGCCCGAAGGGCTATCCTGTTTATAACGCCGGGTGAACACCCCTCCTTAGGAAAAATGAAGGAAGCAAAGGATGTAGCGGCAGGGGAGAATAAGTTACTATGGTTCCTGCCTTTAAAAAATGAATACATCCGAATAAAAATGTAAACTTTTCAAATTCTCACCATGCCAAAAGTTTTCCTCTCCTTGTACAATAAAATGGCGACTGCGGAAAGATGGACAGATTCCTCCTCGTACCTCGTCGGAATGACAGGCGCACTGTATAAAAAAGGGGAAAAGCGGGCGGCGTAGCCGCCCGCTTTTCCCTCACCTCATTGACTACCCGCGTGTCATTCCGACCGCAGGGAGGAATCTGTTGGTATACGCTGTTACCTGTTTAATGAGCTATTCTTTATACACATCTTTTTGAAAAGAAAATGAAGAATAACTGTTCATTACATGAGTTGTGAGTAATTAATGGTATTACTTTCTCCAGAGCGTCTCCATTTCTTCCAGCGTTTTGCCTTTGGTTTCAGGAACCATTCTCCAAACGAAAATAGCAGAGAGTACACTCATCGTTCCGTAAAAACAATAAGTCATTCCACTGCTGAATTCCATCATAGCCGGATAAGTCGACGAAATAAAGTAGTTGGCAGCCCACTGAGCGGCAACTGCTATAGCAACAGCTTTTCCCCTGATCTTGTTCGGAAATATTTCGGAGATCAGTACCCAACAGATCGGTCCCCACGACATCATGAATGATGCGGTGTAAATGATGATGAACACCAATGTGCTGATCCCGATTATTTTCATAAAGGCAAGTGTTCCGATGGCAAACATGCCGATGGCCATCCCGATTGATCCGGTTATCAGTAACGGTTTGCGGCCCCATTTGTCAACGGTAACAATGGCTACCACTGTGAAAATCACATTCACCAGTCCCATCACTACGGTTTGTAGCATCGAAGCATCTTTTTCAGCCCCCATGCTTTCGAAAATACGGGGTGCGTAATACAGGGCGACATTAATACCTACAAACTGTTGGAATACGGAAAGTAAGATGCCGATGATAATTACAATTGCTCCATACGAAAACAGTTTTGCTGATGATTTCTCAACGGTCTGTTTTATTTCCTGAAGGATTTGTTTAGCTTGTTCTGTCCCGTTTATCCGGCTTAAAATACCCAGCGCTTTCCCATCCTGATGGTTTATTGCCAGGTAGCGGGGCGTTTCAGGAACGAAAAAGAGTAATATTCCGAATAAGCCTGCCGGTATGGCTTCCGAAGTAAACATCCGGCGCCAGCCAATGGAGTTGATCCACTCCAGTGTTTGTCCGCTGGCAATGCCCCAGTTTACAAAATAAACTACCAGCATTCCGAAGATGATGGCAAACTGGTTGATCGAAACCAGGCGCCCCCGAATATGAGCAGGCGCTATTTCTCCAATGTACATCGGG
Source organism: Prolixibacteraceae bacterium (assembly GCA_963662895.1). GTDB lineage: Bacteria > Bacteroidota > Bacteroidia > Bacteroidales > Prolixibacteraceae > GWE2-42-39. The sequence goes on from OY759982.1 coordinate 358,025, forward strand.
CAGATAGCTGAGGCTAGTCCCACGCCGATTCCTCCGACAATGCGGTAGAAATTGAACATGTACAGCAACCCTATCGTTGGCTCGTCTTTGGTAAAAAAGAGAAATTCTGGATAGCCGGATCCCAGTGCAGATAAAAAGAAAAGCACGGCGGCCAGCATCAACGATTTTTTTCGCCCCAGCCTTGATGCAAGCAATCCGGATATACTTCCCCCAATGATGCAACCGATCAGGGCGCTGGAAATGGTCGCCCCGTGTGCCCATGAACTCAACCCAAGTCCAAAAATCAGATAGGACTGTATCGATTTTTCTGCTCCCGAAATAACCGCCGTGTCGTAGCCGAACAAAAGTCCGCCCAGCGTGGCCACCAGCGTTATTCCAAATATATACAATGTGTTTTTCCGTATCATAGTTTAGGTGTAGCTGTTAATCAGTTGTTCCAGCATTTCCTGTTTGCCACTGATTTGTTTCGGTTCACCTGCTTGTTTGGCAACAGCATACAAGTCTTCCATGCTTAGTTTACCGGCGTCGAATTCGGCACCTTTACCCGAATCGAACGAAGCATAGCGTTCTTTTCGCAGTTTCAGGTACTCGGATTCCTTCAGAATGCGGTCGGCAATGATCAGTGCACGGGCAAAGGTGTCCATTCCAGAAACGTGTGCGATGAAAATATCATCCAGATCAGTTGAGCTACGGCGTGTTTTTGCATCGAAGTTAATACCTCCGTTGGTAAAACCGCCGGCCTGGATGATTTCCAGCATGGCTTCGGTAACTTCATAAACATTGGTCGGGAATTCGTCGGTATCCCATCCGTTTTGGTAATCCCCTTTGTTGGCATCAATGGAACCCAGCATACCGGCGTCGGCAGCCATTCTTAATTCATGAGCAAAGGAATGTCCTGCAAGGGTCGCATGGTTCACTTCAATATTTATTTTGAAATCGTTTGACAAACCATTCTGAGCCAGGAATCCGAGTACGGTTTGAGTATCGTAATCGTACTGGTGTTTGGTCGGTTCCATGGGTTTGGGTTCAATCAGGAATGTGCCTTTAAAGCCTTGTTTACGCCCATAGTCTTTAGCCATTGAAAGGAATTTTCCAAGATGTTCCAGTTCCTTTTTCGTATTGGTATTATGCAGGCTCATGTAACCTTCGCGTCCGCCCCAGAAGACATAACCGGTACCACCCAAAGCGATTGTTGCATCAATGGCATTTTTTACCTGTACGGCAGCATTGGCAACCACATTAAAGTCCGGGTTTGTTGAGGCGCCGTTCATGTAACGCTGGTCCCCGAATACGTTGGCTGTTCCCCAAAGTAGTTTCACGCCCGCAGCTTCCTGTTTGGCTTTGGCAATGTCAACCATTTTTTCAAGTCTTTTTTCTATCTCGAAAACCGACCCGTCTCCGCCTGCAACATCCACATCGTGAAAACAATAGAATGGTGCCCCTATTTTTGTGATAAACTCAAAAGCTGCATCCATACGTTCTTTGGCTGCATCCAGCGGATCGGAAGCGCCGTCCCACGGGAATTTTTTAGTGCCGGCGGGCCCAAACGGGTCGCCACCGTTACCACAGAAGGTGTGCCAGTAGGCTATTGCAAAACGCAGGTATTCTTTCATGGTCTTCCCACCAATCATCCTGTTCTCGTCATACCACTTAAAAGCAAGCGGTTTTTTCGAATCCGGGCCTTCGTATCTGATTTTGTCAATGCCCGGGAAATACTCTTTATTACCAATTAAAATTGTCATAGTGTTTTGTATTTGTCCTTCAGTAGAAGGAAATGTTATTTTTTAGAGAGCTTTATCCAGTTCCATTTTCCAGTTCTGATAAGCTGCTTCGTATTCCGCTTTCTTGCTGGTATCAGGAACAATCGTTTCCAGCTTTTTCAAACTGGCAAATGCTTCTTTTGCGGAAGAATAGTAGCCCGAACCGATACCTGCCCCGCGGGCAGCGCCAATTGATCCGTCGGTGTTGTATAATTCAATAGTGGCTCCGGTTAGCCCGCCCAGTGTTTCCCTGAAAACAGGACTGAGGAACATGTTTGCTTTCCCGGCACGGATTACCCGGGCATCAATACCGATGTTCTGCATGATGTCCATACCGTATTTGAACGAGAATACGATCCCTTCCTGTGCGGCACGGAACAAGTGGGCGTCACTATGGATGTTGAAATTAATTCCTGAAAAGCGCGAGCCCATGTTTTTATTCTGAAGGATACGTTCAGCTCCGTTCCCGAAAGGCAGAATAGTCAGCCCACCCGAACCAATGGCAACCTTAGCAGCTTTGTTGTTCATTTCATCGTACGAATACGATGAACTTCCGGCGTATTTGTGCAGCCATGAGTTCAGTATGCCTGTCCCGTTGATGCATAGCAGTACTCCCAGCCGGTTTGCTTCTGCTGAATGGTTCACATGGGCAAAGGTATTGACCCTGGAAAGCGGATCGTGTTTTACTTCGCTGCTTACCCCGTATACCACGCCTGACGTTCCTGCCGTAGTCGCAATTTCTCCCGGGTTCAGCACACTCAGCGAAAGGGCATTGTTGGGCTGGTCACCTGCCCGGTAACTGATTTTAATGCCCGGAACCAGTCCCAGTTCTTTGGCTGCCTGTTTCGTCAGTTCTCCCTGCACCGAGAAAGTCGGAACTATTTCAGGAATAAAACTTTTGTCAAAACCGTAGTGGTCGAGCAGGAGAGTGGCAATGTCGTTTTTCTGAAAATCCCATAAAATTCCTTCTGAAAGCCCGCTTGCCGTTGTTTTTATCTCTCCGGTCAGTTTCATGGCAATGTAATCGCCCGGTAACATTATTTTGTCTATCTTGCTATACAGTTCAGGCTCGTTGTCTTTTACCCACTTCAGTTTCGACGCAGTAAAGTTGCCTGGAGAATTGAGAAGGGCTGAAAGACATTTCTCAGGGCCTATCTCCCGGAAAGCCTTATCGCCGATTGTCGTTGCACGGCTGTCGCACCAAATAACAGACGGACGTAATACCTGCTGATTTTTGTCAACGGTCACCAGCCCGTGCATCTGGTACGAAATGCCGATTGAATCGATCTCCGAAGCCGGAATTTTTGATGTCAGCATTACATCGGCCACTGCCAGTTTCAGGTTTTCCCACCACAGTTTGGGATGCTGTTCTGCCCATCCGGGATGCATAGCAGTTATTTCCATTTCATTCTTCGGATAAAAGGCCGAGGCGGTACAATCTCCTGTTTCCCCATGAATGAGGGAAACTTTTACTGAAGAACTTCCAATGTCGAATCCTAATAAGTGCATGTCCTTTATTTGTTTATGTGCATATTTATTAATAAACCGTTCTGTTCTGGTATGCCGTACAAAAATAAATTAGTTTTTAGGAGTTTCATGTTGATGTTTGATGTTTTTGAACAGCTTTATAGCGAGTTCCTGATTTTGAGTTTAGTAGGGACACAAAAGTTCATTTTTTCACCTGTGCCCACAAATTCTGCTGCTTTTTGGCCCATGAGTTCAAAGTCGGTCGATAAAACGGTAATCCCGTTTTTTACATACTTTTTCATAGGGGTCTCATTATATGAAATAATGCCCACATCTTTGCCCGGCTTAAGACCTTTTGATTCACATTGGTCCAATATTTTGGCTAAAGTCCTGTCGCTTACCAGTAAATAGAGTTCCCCTTTTTGGATATCCAGTTTTTTAAATTCCTTCAATACTGAATGATGGATTGAATAATCAGTGGCAAATTTTTGGAAATACTCAATTGAAACCGGTGGGTGATAAGTAAATTCAGGATAGAGATAAATGAACTTTTCATATTTGCGGATTAAACCGATATTTTCTTTTAGACAATCGTAAACCGGTTGCCCAAAATTCTGAAATACAGTAGACTGTTCTTTCGTACTGTTTACTTTCCAGTCGATGATCAGAAGTTTTTGGGACGGGATCAGCGATGTGATTTCTTCGACCTTCGGGTGGTCAAAGTTCATCACGATATATTTGGTGTATTTACCGATGCTTTCTTTGATAATTTTTTCAAAAACATCAATGTTGTAATGATGAAAGTGTAGGTCGACAGCAACATTATCAGGGAGATTGTCCAGGAATGAGCCATACAGAACTTCCTTGTATGCCTTAAATGTATCGAGAAACAGGAAGACTTTGGTGGTTGCTTTCGATATAAAATACCCGCGGTTGGGAACAGATTCGACGATCCCCCGCTTTTTTAATTCAGCGTACGCTTTAAAAACGGTATCGCGCGAAAGTGAGTTTTTCCGGCAGACCTTGTTTACAGATGGCAAAATATCGCCTGCTTTTAGAACATTTTGACTGATTGCATCGTTTACACAATCGATTAGTTGTTGAAATTTTAAAATGGTAGAGGCAGGGTTGATGGTAAATTTGAATTCGCTCATTCTTTCAATTTTTATTCATGGTCTGTTCTGTTGTGCAAACATACAATTTTTTTCTTTTGAAGGTGAATAGGATTTATGGCAATATAAAAGCTATTTTCCCGGGCAATGGACAGTTTTTATGATTTCTTCCTTATTTTTGATTGTTGAAGACAATTAGTTTTTTAATTCAGAATTATGAAAATATTAATAAAAAACGCGATAATCATCAATGACGGGATCAGCCAAACCGGGAGTTTGTTGATTGACGGTGCATTCATTGAAAAGATATATACCGGGCAAACTGATTTTTCAGGAATTGAAGCCGGGCGGGTGATTGATGCAAGTGGCAAATACCTGATCCCGGGTGTAATCGATGATCAGGTCCATTTCCGTGAGCCGGGCCTGACCTGGAAAGGTGAAATTGCTACGGAGTCGCAGGCTGCCGTTGCCGGTGGTGTTACGTCATTCATGGAAATGCCGAATACCAATCCGCAAACGGTTACACAAGAGCTTTTGGAAGAAAAATACAAACGGGCATCTGAAGTTTCGCCTGCCAATTATTCATTTTACATGGGGGCCACCAACGATAACCTGGACGAAGTGCTGAAGACCGATCCTTCCAAAGTGTGTGGTATTAAAGTTTTCATGGGCTCGTCAACCGGGAATATGCTGGTTGATGACGATAAGGTACTTTCCGGAATATTTAAAAATGCACCAACCCTGATTGCTACGCATTGCGAGGACGAGGCCATTATTCAGGAAAATATAAAAATTGCCCGGGCCCGTTATGGAGAGAATGTCCCGGTTTCGCGTCATGCATACATTCGCAGTGCTGAGGCCTGCTTTCGCTCTTCTTCCAAGGCTGTTGAACTGGCAGCTAAATTCGGAACGCGGTTACATATCCTGCATCTATCTACTGAAAAAGAAACGGGCCTTTTTAGTGCCGGCCCGGTGAAGGATAAGTTAATCACTGCCGAGGTTTGTGTTCACCATCTTTGGTTTGACGAACGTGATTACATTACTCATGGAAACCGGATAAAATGGAACCCTTCAATAAAAACGGCAAAAGACAAGGAAGCATTATGGGAAGCATTGCTCTCTGACCATATTGATGTAGTCGCAACCGACCATGCCCCGCATACTTTAGAGGAAAAATCGAATACCTATTTCAAAGCTCCGTCAGGTGGGCCGTTAGTACAACATTCACTGGTTGCAATGCTTGAGATGAGCCGCAAAGGTTATATTTCTCCTGAAAAAGTAATTCAGAAAATGTGCCATGCTCCGGCTGACCTGTTCCGTATTGACCGGCGGGGCTATATCAGGGAAGGTTATTTTGCTGATTTGGTTTTGGTCGATCCTGGCAAAGACTGGATCGTTTCTCCTGAGAATATTTTATACAAATGTGGCTGGTCGCCCTTTGAAGGTGTCGAATTCAGTCATCAGATCACCCACACTTTTGTAAACGGAAAGGTGGTTTTTGAGGAAGGATGGGAAACGGAGAGGGGAAAAGGAGAAAGGCTTCTTTTTGTTTAATAGTAAGTAGGCTTGGTTTATTTTATGTCTCTTTTTGTTAATAATTAACTTAAGTTAATTATTATCTTAAGTTAATTCTGTTTTTTAGAGGAGATGTTTTTATATTTGCTCGTTTATAAAAATTTTCAAGTAAAGATAGTAGGCAATGTATTTCACCCTAACTAAAAAATTAATTAATAGTTGTATTTCAAAAATGAAATTTAATTTTGTTTTATGTCTAATCCTTTCATTCTTGTCTCAAATGTCGTTTTCTGCTCCTCAGCAACATGCAACAGACAGAAAAAGAAGAATCGAAATTATTATTCCATCGAAAGGTAGTTCCGTTAAGTGCCGGAGAGTAAGGGCGGGAAAGACGGCAATTCTTATGGTCAAAGGAAATTCAATTAATCTGAAGCAAGGAGAGTACATTACTTTATTACTGAAGCCTAAGGGTGAGGGGCACTGGCTCCGGATCAGTAATTCGAACCGGGTTGAAAGAGATTATGCCGGATTATGGGAATTTAATGTAGAAATGAAAGTCGGTAAAAAGTGTAAAACTGCTGAAATGTTGGCTATTGTTTCCGGAAATATAATAAAGGAAGAAAGGCTGGATAATCAGTCAATAAGCTTAGACGATCGTATTTTATGCAGGTCAAAGGAAGGTTTCTTCATCTGTACAGAATAAAGGCAGATGAATAGTTACTCTGAAAGAAAAACTAATAAAATTTCAGAGAAATAAGATAAATCCGTGAAAATTGAAGATAGTGTAAACTTGTATATAATTATTGTATTCCTTTGTTTCTATAAAAACATAGAAGTATAATCAGTAATGTCCTATTTCCCCAGGGTGAGGTGACCGCAAACTTCCTTTAATACCTCACAGGGCTCCACATCAATGGCCAACGCAATTAAATATAGTTCATCAACCCGCAATTTTGCTTTCTCGTTATTCGATAATTCACTTAAACGGGTTTTACTGATTCCGGTCTTCCTTGAGACCTCAGAACGATTGATTGATTTTCGGGAAAGATATAAACCTAACTCAGTCATATTATCTGATTTCTGGATCATAAAATTACTTAATTAGAATACCTTTTCCGAAAATCTAAACTTTTATTTTTGTTTTTGTCCGAATGTAGTTATATTTGTTCTGTTTTTCGGATAATGTGAACTTAAAATGAGATAATATGACAGCGGTTTATAACAAAAATCTTATTGTTTTGCTTATTCAGCAAGATCTTAAACACAATCAATTGGTGGAAGCATTATGGAAAGCTGGTCTCAATGCCAATATCCATGCTCTTCAGATTAGTGATATAGTTGCCAGCTTAATGGGGATGAGAGAAGAAGAGATCAGTGATCAATGGACGGAAATTTATTTTAGCTTTTTAGACCAGGCCCACTGTTACAAAATTTCGGAAATGGCCGAAGACCTCAAGCCTCTGGCCGAAGAATGTTACAATACTTTGCTTGCCTGTAAAAACATCGAGGACAGAACCAGTCACAGGGTGGAAATATGACATTTCTGAAGTTTCATGTTTCATGTTTCATGTTTCAGGTTACAGTGCCGGGTATCAAGAATCGGGTATCCGGCCATTCCCTGGTTTATGTGGTTTTATAACCCGCATTTTACAAGAATCCAACATTTTCTTAGGGTAATGACGTGAATAAAAAAAGGGCAACCACAAAGGGGTGCCCCTACCGTTGCTCCAATGGATCACCAATACCGACCGGATTCGAGACCTGGAAAAATATTGGACAATATGGTTGGTGCATTCGAATCCATATCACCACCGTGAATCATATTTGTGAGGTAAAAACCCACCATTGGGCACTGTTCGACGGCAAATTGTGGCAACGTAATTATTGGGAGCGCATCATGGGGTGCATGTAGAGACGCACGGCCGTGCGTCTCTACTATATTTATCCACCATTTTTGAAATTTAGAACCATTCTTTTTTTTATTTCATATAGCTAATGTTACTGATTTGTTGTAACTTGTAACAAGGTTGAAAATACAATTGCTGAAGGAAGAGATTATAAATCATTGAAGGAGAAGATAGACCTGTTGTCGAAGGCCTTAAAAGTGCCTGATCTGTATATCGGGAAACTGGCACGTACAGTTCTTGGGGGGCGTAAGCTACCCGGTTGTGCCATGCAAAAAAAGGTAGTGAGCACATGATTTTTAAATGCATAGTTCAAACCGAAATGAACTTGACCATGATATTCTAAATGTATTCCTTGAAAATGGGATAATAGTTAATAAGGCACTTGATGAAGATAAATATATTACAGAAATACATTTCGCCTTTTTGGGGGAGAACCACTATTCTGTGATTCTGAAAATTTAAAATTATCCAATACTGTGAAAAATATATCTAAAGATTTTTCCAAGGGATTTTCATCCTCAATAATCGCAAATGGTGTACTTACTGATTATATAGAATCTAATGCATAAATATATAAGGAATATTTGACTAATAGATGAGCATTGATTTTTACATAGAAAACAGTTACAAAATATCGAAGCTTATCACAAAAAAATACAGCACCTCTTTTTCTTTGGCAACATCGCTATTGGAAAAAGATAAAAGACGAGCTATATATGCTATTTATGGATTTGTCCGCTTAGCCGACGAAATTGTGGACACTTTTCATGGGTATGATAAAGCATTTTTACTAAATAAATTAAACGAAGACCTTGACTATGCATTAAAAAATGGCATTAGTACTAATACTATTTTAACAGCGTTTACTGACGCCGTGAAAGAATATAACATTAGCATAGAGCATATTCAGGCATTTATGGAAAGTATGGAAAATGATTTAACAAAAACTGAATATACCAATTCCAAAGATTTAAATGCATACATTTATGGTTCTGCTGATGTTGTGGGGTTAATGTGTTTAAAGGTATTTTGCAATGGCCAGTCTGATTTATTTAAAAAACTTGAGGCTCCTGCTCAAAAATTAGGTTCTGCATTTCAAAAAGTAAATTTTTTAAGAGATTTAAAAGACGATATCAATAATCTAGGCAGAAGTTATTTCCCCGAAATATCAAATAACACATTTAATCAGCAAACAAAAAATACAATTGAACAATCTATACAAAAAGATTTTGACCAGGCATGGATAGGGGTTAAACAGTTGCCGGGAAGATCTAAATTGGCTGTTGCCCTGGCTTTTTATTATTACAAAAACTTATTTTTTAAAATAAAAAAAACTCCTGCCGGGCAAGTAATAAGAAAACGAATTAGGATATCAAATCTGCAAAAGTACCTGATAATATTACAGGTAAGTTTTTTGTATAAAACTAAACTTATTTAAATGACGGAAAAAGGAATACTTGTTGATAGAAATGATTCAGTAATTTTTGACTTCATATACAAAAAAGAATTTGAAAACAGTTTAACGGAATATGAGTTTGACCACGTTTTTGCCGGCATTTCAGATAATTTACCAATTCCTGAACAAACAGAGGTTATGTTTTATCAATATGTAGAAACAATTATAGCCATTGATACAGAATACAAATACGCTCTGGTATGTGGTGCAGGTTTAAAGTATTTGTGGATACTTTCCGGAGAAAAATCTATACCAGATAGCATCTGGAAAGATTATTTGAATAAAGCTGAGAAATTAGGTTTTAATACCTTAAATTTTTTATGGATTGAGCATAATCAATAGACTTTGAAAAAATGGACTTTTATCCCAAAAATAAAATACCAATTGTCAATGTAAAAAAGTTCATTGTTATTTTTTACATTGTTGGTTTTTTGGGGTTTGTTATTCCATTTACGAAAGCTTTGTTCATTACCATTACCCCTTTTGCCTTGCTTATTAATTTATATCTCCTTTTAGTATTTCATAATAAATATATTTTAAAATATATTCTTTTTTTCTTGTTAATATTCTTTTCAGGTTATATAATTGAGGTTATTGGCGTGAAAACAGGATTCGTGTTTGGGTATTACACTTATGGCGATGCGTTGGGGGTAAAGTTGTTTGAAACCCCAATTTTGATTGGTGTAAACTGGCTGTTTTTAACATACACGGCTACCGCAATAACCGATGATTTAAAAATTAAGAAATGGCTTGCCGTATTTGTAGCTCCTTTATTCATGCTTATGTATGATATTGTTTTAGAGCAAGTAGCTCCAAAAATGAATATGTGGAGTTGGTTGAATTCAGAGGTTCCTTTGAGGAATTATATTGCATGGTATTTCATAGCTCTTTGTTTTGTATTCCTGTTAAAAATTTTTAAAATAGAAACAAAAAATCCTTTGGCTGCCATTCTGTTAATATGCCAGTTTGTATTTTTCATTCTTCTTACCTTATTATTATAAAAGCATGATAAAGGCAAAACACCATAAGGTAATATATTTCATGTTCCAGTGGCTGACACGCTTTTTTATTAAAAGGAACTTTAATTCTGTTTGCATTGATGGGGAGTTTGCCGACAATGGGAAATCGGTATTGGTAATTGCCAACCATGTGAGTTGGTGGGATGGTTTTTGGGTGGAATATCTAAATCAGAAATGTATACATCGTAAGTTTTATTTCATGATGTTAGAAGGGCAGCTAAGAAAACACTGGTATTTCAAGTATACAGGAGGATATTCTGTAAAAAAGGAATCAAGAACCATTATCGAAAGTATTAATTACAGCATTGTGTTGTTACAACAACCTGAAAATTTGGTTCTGATGTTTCCCCAGGGGCAAATTCATTCGATGTATAACAATACTGCAAATTTTGAAAAAGGTGTTGAGCTAATTATTAGCAACATATATCCTGAAACCCAAATTTTATTCGTGGTAAACCTTGTTGATTACCTTTCCGATCGCAAACCAAATCTTTATGTCTATATCAGGCAATTTTTGGCTAAAGACTTACAACAGATTAATATAGAACGTGAATACAACAATTTTTACAGACAGATTTTTAATACTCAAAAATCTAAAATATCCTAATGTTATATCTTGCCTGTATATCGTTTTTGTTTTTGGGAATGCAACTCGTTAATATTGTTTTAAATCTGATTTTCAAACAAAAAATTAGATTTTCACTAGCAGAAAACAATGAACGCATCTCAGTTTTAATCCCAGCCAGGAACGAAGAAAAAAACATTGCTCTTTTACTATCTGATTTGCAAAAGAACAAAAACCACAACTTAGAAATAATTATTTTTAATGATGAATCTACCGATAGAACAGCAAAAGTGGTGGAGGATTTTGCGAAGCAAGATAAAAGATTAGTTTTAATAAATTCTGATGGCTTGCCGGAAGGGTGGCTGGGGAAAAATCATGCCTGTTATCAGTTGGCACAAAAAGCCACTGGCAAATATTTTTTATTTCTTGATGCAGATGTCAGAATAAATGATAGTGTTATTTCAGAAGCAGTAGACTATTTAAAAAAGTATAATTTGCACTTGCTGTCTGTATTTCCGACCCAGATGCAAAAAACCTTTGGCGAGAAGGTTTCTGTTCCTGTCATGAATTATATTCTTCTAACGCTTCTCCCTCTAATATTTGTGCGGGTTTCTCCTTTTACTTCACATGCAGCCGCAAACGGACAATTTATGTTGTTCGATGCAGAAACTTATAAAAAAACACAACCTCACCAACTGTTTAAGAATTCTGCCGTGGAGGATATTACAATAGCCGGATTTTTTAAAAAACAGAAAAAAAAGACAGCCTGTATAACAGGTGAAAAACGCATACAGTGCCGGATGTATACATCATATAAAGAGGCGGTGAACGGATTTTCTAAAAACGTATTTATGTTTTTTGGAAATATTCCTGTTTTTGCTATTCTATTTTGGATGTTTTCTGCATTAGGTTTTATTCCTGTTTTAGTTGCCCTGCCTCATTATCTGATCTATTATTTAGGAGGAATGGTTCTTGTTTTGATGTTATATTCCTTTATTAGCAGGCAAAATATTTTTATAAACACAATTTTATTTCCCGCTCAAATGATATTTTTTTTGACAATAATGGGAAATGCTATTTTGAAAAGAAAACATAACGAATTTGAATGGAAAGAAAGAAATATATACTCATAGGAATCTTTATTTGTGTGCTTGTTCCGGTTTTAGGACAAACAAATAAAACAATCTATAAGGCATACATAAGTGGTAATATGGCCGAATGGAAAAAGGAAATGGATTCATGTAAAGTCATTACGAATGCAGACAAATTGGAGCTAAGTAATTATCAATACGGCTATATTGCATATTGCATTGACCAGGATAAAGAAGACGAAGCTGAAAAATACATACAAAAGGCAGAAAAACTGATAGAAGAACTGAAAAAACAACAATATAAACTATCGATGCTTTATGCTTATAAATCAGCATTTATTGGTTTTAAAATTGGCGTATCACCATATAGAGCACCTTTTATTGGAAAAGAAAGTTTAACCTTTGCAAAAAAATCGGTAGCTCTGGACAGTACAAATTATTTTGCATATGTTCAATTAGGCAATATCGCATTTTATACTCCCTCTATGTTTGGTGGCTCAAAAAAAGAGGCCATGTGGCATTATTTGAAAGCACTCGAACTAATGGAAAAGAAACCTGAAATCTTAAAAAACAATTGGAATTATTTAAATTTATTATCTGCTATGATAAATGTTTGTTGCGAGCAAAAACACTATGAACTGGCAAAAAAATATTGTATAAAAGCATTAGTTATTGAACCGAAATTTGATTGGGTGAAGAATCAGCTTTATCCGAAAATACTTAAACAAACCGGACAATGAGAAAAAATGTATTGATAGTAGGAACAGGCCTGGGGGGACTTTCTGCTGGGTTACGGTTAGCTTCACGAGGGTATAAAGTAACATTTGTCGAAAAAAATAATCAAGCCGGGGGTCGGTTGAATCAACTGAAAAAAGATGGATTTACTTTTGATGTTGGACCTAGCTTTTTTAGCATGCCTTATGAGTTCGAGGAACTGGCAAAAGATTGCGGTATAAATATGCCTTTTGAATTTGTTGAACTCGACCCCCTCTATACCGTTAATTTTAGGAGTAGCGAAAAGAAATTTTCACTCTACAAAGATATTGAAAAGTTAAATGAACAATTTGAGGGTATAGAGCCTGACTTTAAGAACAAATTTACTGCTTATCTTAAAAAGTGCGGGCAATTGTATAACGACACTGTTGATATTGTTATAAAACAAAACTTTAATAGTGTCCCAGGGTATCTGAAAGCCTTAATGCAGGTAAATCCAATTCACCTTCCTGTATTAGTAAAAAGTTTCTGGAAACAAGTAAACTCTTATTTTGAATCGAAAGAAACAAAGCAAATTGTTTCTTTAATAGCTTTTTTTCTAGGCAGGACACCTTTTGATACCAATGCTGTTTACACGTTGCTATCGCATATTGAGTTCACGCATACAGGGTATTACAATGTAAAAGGTGGTATGTACACCATTGTCTCTAGTCTTGTAAATGAATTGTTAAAACTTGGTGCTACATTCAATTATGAAACAGAAATAGTTGATTACAAAAGCAGCAACGGTAAATTAGTCTCTTTAATAGACCAGAATGTCAAAGCCTGGGAGGCTGATAATTTTGTAATAAATGCCGATGCCGCATTTTTTAGGGGAAAGGTTTTTAAACGAAAAAAATACTCACCTGTGAAACTTTCAAAAATGAGTTGGACAATGGGTTATTTGACTTTTTATGTCGGGATTAACAAAAAACTTCCACAGGTAGAACACCATAACTACTTTTTAGGAAACAATTATGAAGCGTATGCTAAAGATGTGATGAAAAATCCCGGAACACTTGAAAAACCTTACTACTATGTAAATGTAGTATCAAAACACAATCCCGATTTTGCACCGGAAGGTTGCGAAGCCCTTTTCTTTGTATGCCCTGTACCAAATTTACTTTTCAAAAATGATTGGTCTGATAAAGATGAAATAATAAATAGTATAATTGATGATTTTTCTGATAGAATAAACCAGGATATTGCTAAAGACATTGTATTTAAAACGGCCTATACACCTAAGGACTGGCAGGAACAATTTAACCTGTATAAGGGCGCAGGACTCGGATTGTCTCATAGTATGCTGCAAATTGGGGCATTTCGACCAAAGAACTACGATGAAGAATTTTCAAATGTGTTTTATGTCGGGGCTTCAACAATTCCGGGTGCCGGTTTACCAATGGCGGTAATAAGTTCAAAACTTGTAGTAGAAAGAATTTTTGAATATGAATGAATACCAACCCTTACAGCTTTGTATTGGAGGCCGTGTTGAACTAAATATCACCTCGATAAACATTACCTCCCGGTTAGATATCTAATGGGCTTATCCCGGTTCAGTTTGTTATAATGCAGTTGTTTGTCGGTATCTTTTACCATCGGGTTCCCCGTTTTTTTGTTTTTGTCTGCTGTCATTTTAGTTCACGCATTGGCGGTGTTACCATTCATTTTTACATTATTTGCTGATTCCTCGCTACGCTCGGAATTCCGGGAAAAGGAACCGTTCTCTAAAAGAAGAACGGTTCCTTTTGCAACACTCATTTTATAAGTTTCTTATATAAAACTAGCTATCTTTTCTTGACAGGCCAGCTCCGTCAGATCTCGCAGTTTTTGCACACGTTTTGAAAGATATTCCAAATCCTCCCGGCTGATACTGTAATCCATTTTATAACGCGAATCAATATAGGCTTTCTTTAGTAAAGTGAATAACCGTTCCTCCTCCGGCGTTGTGTGCGGAAATATGGTTTTAAACCGGACATTGATCTTCCGGGCTTGCCGGTCAAGCTTCTCAAGATCATGTGATTTCGGCTTGTAATCGGTGTGCACCAATAACACACTGGCATAGAAGCGTTCAGTGGCTTGATGAAGTAGAAAAGCAGCTTCATTATACCAACCTTTTTGTAATTGTGATAAAGAAATCTCATAAAACCTGTTTCCTGTTTCAAACCATTTATTAAAATACAATTGAGCTTTGTTTTTCCGGTCTGCCGGGTTTAATGTTTTCGGCGCAGAGAGCTGAAATTTTCCGCTGTCGTAAAGCATGACCCCATCTTTCAGAATATCCACGAAGAAATAGTTGCCGTTTTCAATCTCCTCGTTCAGGTAATCGATCCCGTGAAAGATCACGTTCATCGGGAGCTCTTTGCCAGTGTCACGGCGCAGTTTGTATTGCCAGCGTTTCTGGCTCTCTTTCCGGATAGCCACGGCTTCTGTATCCAGCACAGCGAGGATGTCGTAATCGCTTTTGTATTCATAAGTTGTTCCGTTTTCCCTGTAACGGTCGTCAACCCAGTCGCCGCGTGCATACGACCCGAACAGGATAATCATTTCGGCAGGAAAACGTTGGCCTATGGCCTCTGTGATTTTCTGCAGTTCGGATTGTTTGTCATCGGGCAAATGGTCAATACTTGTTTTCAAATCGTTTGTTTTTTTGGGTAACTAAAGTAAGCATTTATAAAACCATCCTGCACCTGAAATTGAAATTTATTCAATAGTTTATTTTTTGAAAATTACTTTAATGGCAATAAAGCCAGGAAACAGTCCTTTTTATCTGTAAACAGTCGTATTAAATAATCTCTGGTTCTCCATCCTTTTAGCTGGTGATCATAAGGATACTCCTTATTGCAATAGTCGATATAATGCTGTAAATCGCCTAAATCATCAAGGAAAAGATATGATTTGTTACAAATATTGTTTCCGTTGGACCAACATTCGATTGTAACCGTGTCAAATTTTAATTCGACTATTTTATCTTTCCCTCCTTTGTGCTGTGAGTCAATAAACATTATTTCGTCACACAAAAACATTTCAGAGATTGTATTCAACGTGTGGTTCAATACGCAGCATGCTGCATCGATATGTCCTGCAATCCTGTTTTGCCGGATCCTGGACTGATTTTGATTTATCATGATATAACGTTTGCGCCTGCCGTCCCTCACAGACATGTTAATAAATCAATCAGTATTCGTTGCTTACCTGAAGAGTACGACCCGAACAGGATAATCATTTCGGCAGGAAAACGTTGGCCTATGGCCTCTGTAATTTTCTGCAGTTCGGTTTGTTTGTCAACAGGTAAATGGTCGATATTTGTTTTCAAATCGTTTGTTTTTTTGGGTAATTCTACTTTTTTGTTAGTTATAGTTTGAAAAATGTTTTGTCAGCAATTGGGATGCATACCAGATCGTATATTTAACTTTACAGCCTGCTAAGCTACCTTATGTTCGTTTCCTTTCGTAATTTTCCCGGTTGACTTTTATTAAAATCCGGTTGATCTTTATTACCTTTACACGATTACCTTAAATCCTAATAAAATGATTGCGGAACCAAAGGAAAAAATTAATAAAAAACACGATGGACATAATGTTCAGAGAGTTCGTGTGTATTTAGGAGTAAAACAGGACGTCCTGGCGTCTGACTTAGGCATAAGCCAGTCGGAGATTTCGAAAATAGAGCAACAGGACGAAATAGACGATGAATTATTGACAAAGATTGCCGGGGTACTTTGTGTATCCCCGGAAGTTATCAGGGACTTTAATTTGGAAAAGGCGATCTATAATATCAACAATATCCGGGATAATACTTTTGAGCAAGGTTCCACATCAATTGCCCAACAATTTAACCCTGTAGACAAAATCATTGAATTGTACGAACGTCTGTTGCAAAGCGAAAGGGAAAAAATTGAATTATTAAAAAATAAATGATTCTTTAACATCAAAATAACTGATAATTAAAGATAAACTAACAACTATGGAAACTGAGAGCTATACAAATACGCTACATATAGGCAGAAAAATTGAGAGGATACGTCGACTCCGGGGTATGACCCAAACAGAATTGGGCGATTTGTTAGGAGTCACAAAACAGGCTGTTTCCAAGATGGAGCAAACAGAAAAAATTGAAGACAAAAAGATAAAGCAAGTAGCTCAGGCTTTAGGTGTTACAGAGGAAGGATTAAAGAAATTTACAGAAGAAACAGTTTTATATTACACGAATAACTTCTATGAAAATTCCAAAGTAAACGCCACGAACATTGGAACAGTCTCAAACATTGAAAATATCAATCATTTTCCGATGGAGCAGGCTGTGAAACTGTTTGAGGAGTTATTGAAGATGGAAAAAGAAAAGTATAAAGAGGAATTAAAAAGAGCTGGCAAGGAAAGCACTACAAAAAATTAGTATTGAGCTTACTATTCCGGAATCGGATATTCTGATTTATACGCTATTACTGATTGTCAGGCAACTCTTTGAATCAGTAAAACGAATTTGCGAAGATCAGATTAAGAAGTATGAGGAACTGGCCGGAACCGGACATTAACACAACTAATCACTAAGCTACAACCTGTTGTAAAATGAATTACTAGAATCATGAGACCCTTCTCCGGCAACTGCCGGAGAAGGGTGACAAAGAAGTTATACCCGTGTATAAATTGTTAATGACACCCTCAACCTTATCTTTTTTCACCTACTATATAACTAAAATGCAATTTATTGAATATTAGTTATTTATCTTGATGTTGAAATTTTAATTTCCGGGGGACTTAGTAGCCTGAGGATTACCACAAAAACAAACCTTATTACCTTATTAGTTTTTTGTCAGGAAAAGATCGTTTAATGTTAAAGTCCGGGCAAAGAACCGTTCTTTTTTTTAGAGAACGGTTCTTTTCACACACTACTTCAATTTTAATCGGGAAACAATGATCAGTTCAAGAGAATATATATTTTATTTGGCCTCCTTTATTAATCACATATTAAATCATGGGAGTTATTGAAAAATTTCTGTTCCATTGCGAATTTGAAAAACGCCTGAGCAGTAAAACACTGAAAGCTTACACAACTGATCTGAAACAATTTGAATCATTTCTGAAAGTTCATTATAATGTAAGAGATGTTTCAAAAGTCGGGAAAGAAGAATTAAAACACTATATCCAGTTTATTTCCACCTTTAAACCCAAAACCACAAAACGGAAGATTGCCTCAGCGAAAGCGATGTTTAATTTTCTGGAGTTTGAAGAACTGATTTCGGTCAATCCATTTCGAAAAGTAAGAATCAAAATAAAAGAACCTGTCGTTCTTCCCCGGGTGATGAACATGCAGGAGGCCACGCAGCTTTTTAGCATTGCTTACCGTGAACTCAGCGAAATGAGCGATAAAAAGGATTGTTACAGCTACAAAGAGAAAGCAAGGGATGTGGCAGTTCTCGAGTTGTTGTTTGGCACCGGGGTAAGGGTATCGGAGCTATGTTCCCTGAAATACAGCGACATTGGTATTGGTTTTTCGTCCATCCGGGTTAATGGCAAAGGAAATAAGGAAAGGAGCATTCAAATCATCAATCCTGATATTAAAAAAGCACTGAAAAATTATTACTACCTGTTTTCTCCGGAAATAGAGAATACGGAATTTTTCTTTGTCAACCGGTTGGGAAACCGGCTGTCGGAACAGTCAGTCCGTTTGATGATCCGGAAATACCGGAATGAATGTCATATTACCAGGAATATTACCCCGCATGTGTTCCGGCATACTTTTGCCACCTTACTTCTGGAGAAGGACGTGGATATAAAGTACATCCAGAACCTGTTGGGACACAGCTCTATTATGACGACCCAAATCTATACGCATGTAAGCAGCGAAAAACAAACTGAAATACTGCAAAACAAACATCCCAGGAACGATTTAGTGGTAGTCCGTTTGAATAACGGATAACTCTTTATTATGTATCTTCTAAAGAAATTTACTCAGGAACGTTTTACTAGAATAAATGAGATAATTGATTCATATAATACGATACAAAATAGTACCATAAACTTAATTGCTTGTGTGAGTTATATGTTTCCAGAGGTCGCTGAAGTTTTAAGATTCCCATTATCCACATTACCCACCGAAGGTTTAATTGAGAATAGGTATTTCCCAGCATATAAGTATATGGATGAAATAGAAATTAGAGCTGAGTACTTAACGCTCAACTTATTCAAAATAAAGAGCGGATATAATGTTAATATTCAACCACACTCCGGCACTCAGGCTAATCACATTGTTTATAATGCCGTGTTGAGAAATAATGATACAGTAATAAGTCTATCTCCAAGAGATGGAGGACACATCTCACATACAAAAATTAGTAACGGAACAGTTAAAGTTTTTCACTACTTTTTAGATAAAGATTTAAAGTTTGACTATGATCATATAGAAGAACTGGTAAAAAAGAATCTGCCAAAACTTATAATTGCGGGTGTTAGTTCATATCCAAGAGAGATTGATTTCCTCAGGCTTTCAGAGATTGCCAAGAAGTATAATAGCTATTTGTTAGCGGACATTAGTCATACTGCTGTTTTTATAGCAGCAGGTATTTACAAAACAATTTTCCCTTATGTTGATTTTGCAACTTATACAATGGAAAAAAACTTACGCGGTCCACATGGTGGAGTTATTATATACAAATCTGAATTTAAAAACAAAATATCATATTCCACTTTTCCTATTTCACAAGGAGGACCAATTCAAAATATGTTATTTGGAAAACTTGTAGCCCTTGAAATATTAAACCAAGAGGATGTATATGAATATGCACTAAGAATTAGAAATAATGCTAGACAAATCTCGGAAACATTAATTGAAAGAGGACTTGATGTAATTACGGGAGGAACGGATAGTCACATTGTTTTAGTAGATACAAAAAAAAGTATAGGGCTTACAGGACAAGAAGCGGAAACATTGCTTGGTAATAATAGAATATTGGTTAATAAAAATCTTGTTCCCAATGACACTGAATCTCCTTTAACAACATCTGGAATTAGAATAGGAAGTACAACAATAACAAATCTTGGTTATAGTACTTCTAATATAGCTTTATTAGCAAACATTGTATCTGATATACTCATGAATAAAGATGTTAATAAATCCGACTTAAATTCTCTTCTAAACAGATATCATAAAAAAATTAATATCTCCAATGAGGAGACAAACTAAATAGCAAATTGATTTCATTAACGTTTATAATCACTTCCATTCCTGTTTCCTCTTTATTTTCAAGTTTTTTTAGAAGATAACCTGAAATATCATATGAATTTTCAATGTTTAGTTTATTTTCAATTGACAAAAGATTGTAGCATACTTGAAAACGCAACCAAGGATCTCCAATAGTCGTTGCCGAATTATATAAATGAATAAGCTCTCTTCTCATTTCCTGCAATTCTATTTCTTTTAATGCTAGTTGAATTGTCAACAAATTATTTGAAAGCATAATTTGATCAAACAATAGACTTTTGGGGTATGCAGTTATTGCCATATCAACATAACTTCTTGCCTTAGTATAATTTTTATTTAAAACACATAAAGCAGCCATATTACATAGAGGCTCAAAGACTTCATTAGAGTTAATCTGGTTAAATAAATCAATTGATTTATTTAATAGCTCTTCAGCTTCAATCAAATTTCCTTTCCATATATGAACGACGGCAAGATTATTGATTGCTGATGATTTTCCAAAAATGAAATTTTTTTGATTAAAGTAATTATATACTTTTTTTAGGTTTCTAACAGCATCTTCATAGTTAAAATAGTGAGCTGAATTTCTCAATATAACGTGATAAGAGTCTGATTGCTGATAGTTTAATCCTCTAATAATTATTTTTGCCTCATTATCCATACAGAGGTGCTGATAGATGTTAAGCTTATAAAGTAGAACTTCTTCATTTTCTGGATTTAATTCATTTATTATTTCCAATGCCTCTTGAAAATTATAAGATTGGGTTAAATATTTGACTTTATATAAAGAGATTTTATCTTTTTTACTTACCTCTAAATCTTTGATTAAACTAATAGCTTCTAATCCCAAATATATTTCAGAAGTCTTTTGGAATGAATCTAACATTTGAAATATAGATATTTCAGGCAGAAGAGTAATGATTTCTTTATATTCTTTAAATATCATTACAATATAATGATACATATTATTTTTGTATTGAATATCGAAAAGTCTTATCACATAGTTTAATTTATTTTTATATTGTTCTACGGTAAAAATACCGACAAAACAATGAAGCAAATAAGAATAATCTCTCAATGTAGTACCCCTGTTTAGAATATCTTCCATAACACACATTAGATCCTGCCTTATTTGGACTATCTCAGAATCACTTAGTCCTTTCTGAGAAGATGTTATTATTTTTTCATGAGCAGGTTTTATAAGTTGACCATTTTTACTATTTACGATTATGTATCCGATTTTTATTAAGTCATTGATCGTTTCTTCAATAACAGTCTGGTCATTACCATCTAAAATATACTTTAAAAACTCAAAAACATATTGTTTCTTCATACCTGCGGGAAATAAGGAAACAATTGTTACGAGGTATTTTTTTATGTATGGTAAAAAAGAAATTGTCTCCTTAATATCAAAAATATTTTCCTTTTTTGTTGGATCTCTATAGGTTTTTAATAATAACTCTATTTCCTTAAGATTTCCTTTTGTTTTTTCAAAGCAAAATTTGGAAAATATTTCTATTTCATTTTGCTTTAAATCCAAACTCATTGACACTAGTTGTTGTACTTCTTTTAAGCAGAATGATTCAAATCTTAAAATCGAATGATCTTTTATAAAAAGTGATTTTACGCCAAGCTTTTCTGAAATTGTATCAGTCCTATTTATAATTACAAGATTAAGGCTATGATGTATTTTTGAAACGTGGGATTCAAATAAAGTTTTGGTATGAATGGGTAAAAACTGATAATTATCAATTATTAGGTATGCATTATTTTCCTTTGTTATAAATTCTAAATACTTACATAAAGTAATCATTACATCAGGAGTAGGATCATTTCTATTTTTTGTAAATAAATTTTTAGGGAATAATCCTTTTAATGGCTTTCCAAAAGAAGGCAGTAATTCAACAGAATTTGATACCACATTAACAATACTTTCAATAGCTCTTCTTTTAAGATTGGAATTTTTGAGAAAATGGAAGAATGTCTTTTTTTTATTTATGTTGAGTAAATGATTAAAATCTAATTCTTGTTGTTCCCAGGCTGTATAAATCAATGATTCAGCAAATAATAATGTTGTAAATTCATCACTATTAAGATCTATATAAATGCTGGTAATTTCATTGTTCTCTTCATAGATAGAATGAATCAGATGTTTAGCAAAATAAGTCTTACCTGTTCCTGAATTTCCCTCTATAACGAGCATTTTTGTTTTTTCCTTTTTTTCTCTGAAAAATTTGATAGCATTGTTCTTATGACTGTCCCGTCCTATTAAAGGAAAGTTAGATTCTTTCATATTAATCCATAATAAAGAGTTATCCGTTATTCATTAAAAATACGAAATGATTTAATAATTTGAAATACGAATAATAATTTAATTCATCTGGTTCATACAGATTTATAATCCGAGGATTACAGGTTCAGAATTTTAAATTTTCAAAAAAACTACACCAAGGAGTTGATTATAATGTAAAATAGCAATATCTTAGACATCTGTTTAATTTACACACCCTAAAATTTGTATATATATATGGAAGCCCCTAATAGATTACCGGAATATTTTCAAAAAAATACGAGCCTGTCCCCGGCAGAGATCAGGCAGGTGTGCCCGTATTTTAAATCGCAGGAACTGAAGAAAGGCGAGTATTTCATCCGGGAAGGATCGCCTGTAACCCAACTGGGTTATTTGCAGGATGGTATGATGCGTATTTTTACTGTCGATGAAAAAGGAGATGAAGTGGTGAGGTATTTTGCAGTCAGCGATAACTTTATAATCGACCAGAACGGTATTTATCCGGGAAAGCCTTGCCGTATGTATATCCAGGCGCTTACCGGTTGTGAGTTGAGGATTATTTCGTCCGGCGATATTGAATGTTTGGAGCAGAAGATTCCGCATTTCGAGCTTGCCATTCATCAAATCGGCGAACGAACATTGGTTAAGATTATCACGGTACTAAATATACTCCGTATTGGTAATCCAACCGAACAATATCATTTTTTGATGTCGCAGATTCCGGATATAGGTCTATCAGTGCCGTTAAAAGATATTGCTTCGTTCCTGGGAATCACCCAGCCTTCGCTTAGCCGGATACGAAAACGCATATCCTGATATTTTTTACCTTAAGGTAAATGTTACCCGGGATATTTATTGTTCATTTATCTTACTCTTTTATATAAAAAAGAATGTATAAAAACAAAATCGGAAATGAATACATTTTATAAGAACAAAAGACCGGAAAAACAATATGCCCTGATTCTCCGAAACAAAGGACAGAATAGATCTGCCGGTAATATCGACGCACCGAAAAGGAGTTACAGCAGAAGGGAAACTGTAAATCCCGTATTATCTGCCTGTATTTCATCTTTAAGGTCTGGTTTTTTTGATGTTTTGTCATTCATTTTTATACAAAAATGCCGCGTTTTTAATAAGAAATGCCGCATTTTTATACAAAGTCAGCGTATTTTTAACAAGAAATGCCACGTTTTTATACAAAGTCAGCGTATTTTTAATAAAAAATGCCGCGTTTTTATACAAAGTCAGGCCATTTTTAATAAGAAATGCCACATTTTTAATAAAAGTCAGCGTGTTTTTAATAAAGAATACGACATTTTTGATGAGAGTTGTTGCCTGCTGCTCTGTGGGTCTGGTACTTGTTACCCTTTCCTGAAAGACATTTTTTTAAACCGTATAAACTAATTTAAAATTATAAAAGCCATGAGTACCGCTAAAGTATCGCAAAGTTTTTCTTCGAGCAAATATTCCGATGCAGAATTAAGTGTGAAGGCTAATTCTATAATTAGCAAGATGACAGGGAACAGTTATTTCCCGGAACCGGCTCCTGCACTGGAAGTCCTTCAGACAGCCATCACCAATTACAGCTCTGCTTTGGATAAGGTAGAAGACGGGAGCAGAGAAGATACAGTAGTCAAAAACAATCGACGGGAAACGCTTGAAAACCTTTTAAAACAACTGGCGGGCTATGTACAGGACGCCAGTGGGGGAGATGAAGCGATTATTCTGAGCAGTGGCTTCGATGTGAATAAAAAACCGTCGGCCATAGGAGCTCTTGAAAAAGCCACCGGTTTATGCATTACTGCAGGCAACAACAAAGGCAGTGTCGCTGTCATTTGTGATGTGGTAGAGAATGCCCGGTTTTATATATTTGAATACACTGAGGCTCCGGTTGCTCCGGACAGTGTATGGACCAAACAGGTTTCCACTAAACACAAAATTTTGATTGATGGACTGACCAGCGGTAAGCAATATGTTTTCCGTGTTGCCGGTGCAGGCACTGATCCTTCGCGCATCTGGAGCGACGAGATCAGCAGCTTTGTCCTGTGATCCTTTGTTTAAATATAAATAATTGAACCGCAGAGTTGACAGGGTGTACGCAAAATCCACGAAATCCCCAAAAATTACTTTTTTCCCCTGGCTCCCGCCAACTGGCGGATTTGGGGTAGAACAGGACAGAAGTGATTTTTGGGAAGTCCCTTTTGGGTGTTCCTGAAGCTTCCTGTTGAAAGGAATTTAGGGTTAAATAGTGGATTTTGTCGTATCCCCGTTAACAGGGTTCTAAAGGGACAGCGTCGCTTACCCCGGGCTACCCCAATATTATCCCTCCGGGATTTTTGTTCCCCTTACCTTTCTCATCTTCTGCTCTTCTTATCTTTTTTGTATTCGCCTCTGTCCGGCGGGGCCCTTCCTTTTGCAGTCGACCAAAAGGAAGAAAAAGTCTTGTCAAAGTCATCCTTCCTCCCGCCTCACGGTTTTTTCTTCCCGGCCCACCTCCCTGAATACCCACAAAAAACCGCTCCCGCCAACGCCGGCCCGGACTACTTTGACCGGCCAACCCTGCTTTTCACCTTCCGGTGAATTGGGGGCTTGACTTCGGATCACATGAAAAAGTTGTGGAGTTACCGGTCAAGCATAAATTTTAGCAACTCTGAACAGGAAGAATTCAATATCAACAACACCTCTTTGAGTAGCCCTGAAAGTTTTCAGTTTAGCATTGAAAGATTCAGCAGAAGCGTTCGTGCTTCGATTGTCAAAGAAGTTCAATATTTCAGGATAATGCGAATAGAATGTTGCAGATATGGTATTGAATGATTTAAATCCAGATTCGGTAACATCATTAAACCACTTAGCCATTTTCGTATAAGCTACGCCTTTGTTTTTGTTTTTTGAAAATATCATCCTTAATGAATGAGTAAGAGAATACCCTTGTTTTATGTCAGGAAAAAGTTCAAATAATATTGCAGCTCTTTTCTTTTGTTTCTCCGTCCATTTATCACCAGACTTGAACAATAAATACCGACTACGGGCAAGTAGTTGCTTTTTTGTATCCCCATTGCTTAATATTTCCGGAACATATTTTTTACCATCTGCTTTTGCATTTTCAATGGCGTTGGTCTCTTCGTTTATTGCATCCCAACGATGGGCAATACGCATCTCCTGTAATGCATCGTAAGCCAATTTTTGAACATGGAAACGGTCGATCACCCGCTTAGCTTTGGGAAAACATCTTCGTACTATTTTATCCATGGAATTGGCCATATCAAGTGTTACTTCTTTTACCATATTGATTTTTTCTTCGGGGATTCTTTTTAAAACCTCTATGATTTTTTCTGCCTCCGTACCTTCAACCATTGCAACTAATGCGCCTTTTTTCCCTTTGCCTGCTTTATTGGTTACAATCGTGTAAAGTTCTCCATTGGTAAGGGCTGTCTCGTCAATGCTTAATTGTGTACCAACGTTCTCCGGGAAAAGAATCCAGTCCTTTGCATGTGGCTTTTGTCCCCAAGTGGGAAAATCACTCAAATACTCTTTGTACTGTTGCCCAAAACGATCCCCATCAATGGAATAGTACTTTTCTAAACTATTGCTGCTGATGGGGTAATTGTCCAAAAAACCCTTTTAAAAAAATTGCAAAACCTTTCGTCAAACGAGTCCCTTTTGCAACACTATCCCAGTCCCTCTCTACTGTCTTGCCTGTCGATTCTGAAAACCATCTCCGACGCTTTACGTGCAAAAACATGGCTTTGTCCCGTAATGGAAAATCCTGTATCACTGATTCGTTATAAAATCCTTTGGAAATAAGCTTTACCAATTCATATCCTTCCGGCTTTATTGCCTTTTCTTCCAAATGTACATGGATTTCTTTTTCTCCTGTTTCTATTTGAACAATGTCGAAATATTCAAAGATTTCTTCTGGTAAAAGTAATTTTAGCAATGTCTGGTAATGTTCGTTTGATTGTCCCTTCATTTGTAAAATATAAAATACAAAGTTCGTTTTTATATTTTTCTCCACAACTTTTTTAACTGATCCTTGACTTCCAGATACCTTTCCTGTCATATCCTCATTATGCCCAAAAATTTTGGGTGGCAACTGCCTATGACAGATTTTTTCAGAAGCCTGTATATGAAGCAAATACAAAATATCGCTTTTTTCATCATTTCAGTATTTCCGGCCATATAACTGCATTGCTTTTCTTGACGAACTACCGTGGCCGGGGTTATTTCGTTAGCATTCAACCCCGGGGTTGCGCTCCTGCGTCGCTTACCCCGGGTTATTAAAATATCATCCCTTCGGAATTTTTGTCCGCCTCCCTTTCTTATCTCCTGCTCTTCTCTTTTTTTCCCGGCGTTTTTCCCTGTCATATCCTCATTATGCCTAAAATTTTTGGGTGGCAACTGCCTATGACAGATTTTAGTAAAAGTTTGTATATGAATCAAATATAAAACATCACTTTTTTTAGCATTACCTCATTCCCGGCCATATAACTGCATTGCTTTTCTTCAAGGAGTTCCGTGTGAATCAGTTTAAAAAGTTGTGGAGAAGAGCAGGAAGAGTGTTCAGTAAGGAGCCATCGTTTCGTTATAGAATAAGCCGGGGAAAGAGAGGTATTTTTTTAGGGAACACAACACTGCCCGGGCTGTTTCCGCCTAAGGGGAAAAAGCGTTTAGAAAATCGATGGAGTGAGCGTTAATAAATCTTCCCTGTTTGACGAACGCAGAGAGGAGTTTGGAAGATTTTAGCGAACGCAAACGATTTTTAGCTTTTTAGCCTCTGCGGCGGCTCTTTTTGGTTCCTTTTTCCAGCTGCAGGGAAAAAGGATCAGCCCGTCCGGCTTGAGGACTGTAAAAAAGGGAAATGCGGTGAAGCTTGATTTTCAGCTTTTATCTGTACTAAAAAATCAGAAAATATGCTCCACAAAAGATTAAAGTACCCCTCCCGTGCCCGGTGTTTTATTTGTTCTCTTAATAACCTGACAATGTTCATTGTTCATTTGTATTCGCCTCTGTCCGGCGGGGCCCTTCCTTTTGCAGTCGACCAAAAGGTAGTAAAAGTCTTGTCAAAGTCATCCTTCCGCCCGCCTCACGGTTTTTTCTTCCCGGCCCACATCCTTGAATACCCGCCAAAAAACCGCTCCCGCCTTCGCCGGCCCGGACTACTTTGACCGGCCATCCCTGCTTTTCACCTTCCGGTGAATCGGGGACTTGACTTTCAGATACCTTTCCTGTCATATCCTCATTATGCCCAGAATTTTTGGGTGGCAACTACCAATGACAGATTTTAGTAAAAGTTTGTATATGAATCAAATATAAAACATCGCTTTTTTCAGCATTTCAGCATTGCCGGCCATACAACTGCACCACTTTTTTTGACGAACTACCGTGGCCGGGGTTATTCTGTTTGCATTCAACCCGGGGTTGCGCTCGTACCTCACTTACCCCGGGTTACTCAAATATCATCCCTCCGGGATTTTTGTTCCCCTTACCTTTCTCATCTTCTGCTCTTCTTATCTTTTTTGTATTCGCCTCTGTCCGGCGGGGCCCTTCCTTTTGCAGTCGACCAAAAGGAAGAAAAAGTCTTGTCAAAGCCATCCTTCCGCCCGCCTCACGGTTTTTTCTTCCCGGCCCACCTCCCTGAATACCCACAAAAAACCGTTTCCGCCAACGCCGGCCCGGACTACTTTGACCGGCCACCCCTGCTTTTCACCTTCCGGTGAATTGGGGACTTGACTTCCAGATACCTTTCCGGGCTTCGCTCAACAATATTTCAATCATAAAAACTATTTATTCCATAAATCAGGAATAACTTCATGCCCCCGAGCCCTTTCCGGAGCTTGAATGACAGGTTGTATTTCTCCCTTGTGAATTTCAAATAGTCTTTTGGCTGTTTCCATCATGGCTTCTACCTGATATTTATACGGACGATCGGTTACATCAACCAAGCCACAGTTATAGTTTTCCCCATCAAGCCCGCGCCCGGTTAAATCCTGATCGCACCACTGAAAGTATCCGGTTCCGATTAATCCCGGATGGGAATAGGCCCTTTCTGTATAATAACGATAAGCTACACCTCTTTCCTTTTGCGAGTTAACCTGCCATAACGACTGTGCCATTCCACGATCTACAGTTCCAAAATGATATTCACCAATAATCATCGGCAGGCCGGTAATTTCCATTGCCCTGTCCATCATTTCTTTTTTCGGATACAAATCGTAACAGTTAAAGCTTAAAACATCAAAAATATTTTTACATATTTCAAGAATGTTTTTGTCTATTTCCAGAACATTTCCAAAACGAATACCAAGGTTCAGGTGGTTCGGGTCATATTTTTCCAAAGTATTATCTACTGTTTCAAGGAAAATACGGAACGTTTCGTGGATAAACTCGTTGCGTCGCCCGGGTGTATCTCCTTGTGCCAGAAATGCCACCAGTTTTGTTTTTACAGGACGATCAGGGCCATCCATTATCAATTGGCAAAGTCTTTCTTCCTGTTCCAGCCATGAGGGTTCATTTCCTATAAAGTAACCAATCAACCAGGGATTGTTTTTATAGTTTTCTACAAAGTTTTTTACAGAATTATCTACAGTTGATTGAAATTGCGGATCATAAACGTCAGATAAACCCATCAGGCCCCGGTCTATGCCGATGCCCCGCAATGGAACAATAAACGCTTTTTTATTCATATTGTAAACATAGGGAGAAGACCAGTTGGCAATGGTATTTAAGCCCCATTTGTCCATTCGTTTAAGGACCATGTCAATGGATTTACGGAGGTAATCGTCACCATATCTTCTGTATAAATTCCATAGTCCAAATGAAGCAGAGTTTTCACGTGAGCCAGGCCTGTTGCTTTGTAGCTCTTTGGGGGGAAGTTCCTTAAACATGTTTCTTCGTTTATCAATGTTGACAGCATTGCCACCGCCTCCCGGATGCACACAGTCAACACCAACAGATAAAAACAGGTAACCCTCCGGATCGACAAACCACCAGCAGTCATCAATTTTTTCAGTTCTGAAAAAGCCAGTTCCTTTTACTTTTGCGTCAAGGTACCCTCCAAACTTTGAATACCGGTAGTCGTTTGTTGATGTAATTTCATTGTCTTCTGCGGCCCATTCACTTTTTAATTGTTCAAGCGAATGTATTTTGTCTTCCCAGTCTCCAAGGTTCCATTGTCCGAATTCATCCACAGAAGGGATATCTTCCAGGTATTGATCTCCCGGATCATCCACAGAAAGGGAAATTGAACGTAGCTCGATGGTTGGATTCCCAATTGGTACGCGCATTCGTATACCTATGGAGTCAACCCCGTGAAGCGGTCCTCTTTGTCCGCCCAGGTTAATCCAGCCTGTATATCGTGGCTGGTTAAATGTTGCGGCAAGATCTACTTCTGCATCCGGAAGTTCACGGTAATACTTTAAGGGTATAGCCAGTTTATTCCAGCCATTTGCAACATACGACATCACACGCAAATCATTGTAGCCCCAGTTGGTTGTAAAACCTACCTGAACCCTTTGAGACGTGGATGATTTGAATTCAAGAACAATATAATTATATTTATCCCAATTGTGCGGGAGCCCGGGAGAAATATCCTTTATCGCAAATTTTTTCCCTGAAATTTCTTTGCTACTGTCAAATTGGATTTTGAATGTTTTTGGCGGGCTACATTGAAGGCTTACTAAAATGATCGCACTACCAAGCATCATCGTGGCATAATAAGTAATTTTTTTCATATGTATAGTTCTTGTTTTAATGTTCCACCTATAAATGGGGTTCATCCTTATATCTTTAAAATCCCTCCTCCGTTATTGGTAATCCACAGGTTCCAGTACAGGTTATCCCAGGCCTGATCCATGCATTGATTTGTAACTGGCTCCTCAGGTGTGCTGAATTGGTTTATATTGATTTATAATAAAACCCGAAGCATAACATTGCTATATACTCCGGGTTTAGATTATATTCTTATTCCATATTCGGATTCAGTAATAAATCGTGTTCCGGAATTGGGAATGTATATTGTTCTTCCGTAATTGTACTGTTAAACGGTTGATTATCGTCAGCATCTCTTTGGGCAAAAATATCTGCAACAATTTCCAAACGAACCATATCAAACCAGCGAACACGTTCCCCACATAATTCCCATGCACGTTCATTAACTACAGCATCAGTAAACGCGTCATTGGAAAGGCCTGAATATTCAGACAATTCAGCTCTGTTGCGAATGGCATTTACACAATCGTAAGCCAACTGGTCAGGACCAGCAGAACGGGCTTTTGCTTCAGCGTAGGTTAGTAGTGTTTGAGTATAACGCAACATTGGCATTGGCAACGAAGAATTATATGCATAATAATTGGCTACATCCGGATTCTTCATCAGCTTTTTGTAATAAGGCCTTTTGTATTGAAGATCTTGCCAGTTTAATTCAACTCCATCTTGTGTTACAAAATCAGTAGCAAAAGTAGCCTCTTTTCTTGGCCCTTCCGGAAATTCATTATAAAATGTCAACTCAGAAAAAACAACATCCCAGCCTCCCAGTTCCCCGGGATAAGCCCAATAACCATACATCGCGTTAGTTGTATTGCCTGCATCTTTATTACAAGGAATAACAAATTCATGTTCTTGATTGATACCTGATTTGGTTTCATCGTTTTCGTATAATTCATCAAATGTTGTAACCAGGCCAAATCCATATTTGTCTTTATTGTCTATTACTTCTTTTGCCTTGGCTGCTGCCATTGCATATTTTGATTGGTCTTTCAAAGGCCAGCCCGCTTCCTGCAAATAAACTTCGGCAAGCAAAGCTTTTGCTGAACCTATAGATGGTCTTCCGTCTTCACGTTTTGCATCTTCCAGCATGCTCTCAGCCATCCCTAAATCTGATTCAATTTGCTGAAAAATTGCAGCCACACTTGATTTCTCTATGCTTAGCAGTTCATCAGAGTAATTAGCCGTTAATATAAGAGGGATCTCTCCATGGCAACGAACCAACCAGAAGTAAGAAAAAGCTCTTATGAAATATGCTTCACCTGCAATAACTCTTATCTCATCTTCATCTCCCTCTGTATTTTCATAATTTAAGATTACATTATTCGCTCCCTGGATAGCTTTATAACATCCCCAGAATACTGTTGGAGAACTAGAGTTTGTTGATTTTACCCCCAAACGGTCATATTCCTGAGTATTTCCTGTTCCCGGAGGGCAGGTTAAATCATCTCCGCCTAAAGTCATTTCGGTAGCCCACCCGTTATTAAATCCATAACTCCAGCAGTTTGCTAAACCACGATAAGCTCCTGTTAACGCAGATTCCAGTCCTGTCTGCGATGTTAAAATATCATCGCCTAAAACTTTTCCCCGTAAATCTTCTTCTAAGAAATCAGAACAACTAGTTGAAAGAAATAGAGAAAGAGTAATTATATATATTATTTTTTTCATAACTATTTAATGTTTTATAGTTTATTAGAAAGTAAGGTCAACCCCCAACGTAAAGGTTCTTGCATTTGGATAAGAACCGTAATCAAGACTTTGATTAATATCAGAGCCACTGCCCCCAACATTACTTGACTCAGGATCAATACCTTTATAATCTGTAAATGTTAACAAGTTTGTTCCACTTACATAAATTTTTAAGTTCGAAAAGTTTCTAACTTTGAAATTATACCCAATGCTCAAGTTTTTTAAACGCACATAACCGGCATCTTCAAGAAATATGGTTGATTGAGGATTTACTTCACTTGTTTCACTAAATGCAGGTAAATATGTATCTTCATTTACCCCTGGAATATACCTTTCCTTAATTTCCGAAAGCGTAGCCTGCCGTGCATCTCTGGCAGCCATCAGGTGCATACCTCTTGTATAGTTTTGTTTATCGATTCCAAACACTCCCTGAAAAAACATATTAATAACAAACTGTTTTATTTTTATCGTATTGTTCCACCCTAATGTTGTTTTAGGCAAACCACATCCAATAATCTGATAATCATCTCCGTCAATCAGATAATCTCCATTCAGATCTTCATAACGGGCATCTCCCGGAACATTCCCAAACTTAGCAGCTTCTGCAGCTTCATCTGGTCTCCATGGCCCCATGTATTTAAGTCCCCAAAATGAGCCAAGAGGTTGACCTACTGCATAAACAAATTCAGGCTGTCCGTTAAGGCCACTTAAGTCAGGACTAGAGAAAATTTGGACCTCATCTCCCAAATCCTTCACTGTATTTTTCACTTTTGATATGTTGAAATCACTATCCCAGGCTATGTTTCTTTTACTTATAATTTTTCCACCTAAAGTAAATTCCCATCCCTGGTTCCTGATTTTACCAACATTAGAGGTAATACTTCCACCTCCGGCATAATACGGTACCGACTGATTGAGCAATAAGTCACGCGTGTCTTTTATGAAGTAATCGAACTCAAGATTCATTCGACCATTAAAGAATCCGGCTTCCAAACCAATATCTTTTTGTTCGGTTGTTTCCCATTTTAGGTCTATGTTACCCGGATCACCAATCTGAATTCCACTTGTTTTTCCTCCTGTTGTAAAAGCATAGTAGATATCGGTATTGTATGTTGACCATGTTGCATACGGACTAATTGCCTGGCTTCCAGTCAACCCCCAACTGGCTCTTAACTTCAATTTACTGAAAATATTCAGGTCTGCAATAAATGATTCGTTACCGGCATTCCATGCTAAAGCTACCGAGGGGAATGTACTGAATTTGTTTCCTTCTGCAAATTTGGAAGAACCATCGTGCCGAATAGAAACAGAAGCCAGGTATTTGTCCATTAATGTATAATTAATACGCCCCAGATAAGACATCAGAGTCCATTTGGTATATCCCGAACTAATACTATATGATTCAGACTGAGCCAAATTATCATACTTCAACTCTGCAAATTTTAGATTGTTTCCGGTTGCAGTGGAATAATTGTATTTATATTCCTGTGTTTCCATAACGGCAGTTGCATTAATTCTGTGAATGTCGTTAATTACTTTTGCATAAGACAACTGGGCTGTGGTTTGAACATTAACTGATTTTCCGTTTGTTATTGATGCCCATGGACTATAATTGGAAGCATAATTTCCTGAAAATTCTTTAACCGTATTGAAAACGAGGTCTGTTCCAATCTGAACATCCAAAGAAAGTCCATCAATAAATTCATAATTTAAACCACCCACCAGATTCGCAAAAGTACGTTCGTTCCGGTTTTCAGTATCATAAACAAGTGCTAACGGGTTGGTTTTTATCGAGCCTACAGGGTCGCTGAGTTTATAACCTCCGGCCTCATCATACGGATCAGTAGTTGGAGCCCATGCCAAAGCTTGCACTAAAGGAGTACTTGCCCCTGTTCTGACCTGCGTGTTTAGTCCAACCATTGAAGAACCATTTGCATTAAACCGAAATGATAATTTATCGTTAAACTTTGTATTAATGTTAGTATGGAAATTTATTCTGTCGTAACCAGAATTCTCGACAATTCCTTCTTCATCAAGATAATTTACAGAAACACGATATTGAGTTTTTACAGTTCCCCCGGAAACGCTCAACTGGTGTTGGTGGGAAAGCGCTTTCCTGAAAACAGCATCCTGATAATTAAACCCTCCGTTTTGACGATAATCCGCTATCTGGCTTTCTGTAAAATATGGATCAAGTCCTAGTGCTTCATTTTTCTCATTTACCGTTTCGGCAAATTCTGCTGCCGATAAAACATCATATTTTTTTATAATGGAGCCCATAGAAACATCTCCCTGATAATTAACAGTTACCTTTCCATCTTTATTTCCTTTTTTAGTTGTAACCAGTATTACCCCGTTGGCTCCACGACTTCCGTATATTGCCGTAGATGCAGCATCTTTTAATACCTCGACCGATTCAATGTCATTTGGATTGAGCATATTATAATCTACACCTACAAAGCCGTCTACAACAAATAGCGGGCTGTTATCTCCGAGTACTGAATTGGCACCTCTGATTCGAATACGAACATCTCCACCGGGAGCACCTACAGTGTTAGAGATTTGTACTCCTGTTGCACGGCCCTGCAATACCTGATCGACCCGGGTTATGTTTTGTTCTGCAAACTCCTCACTGGATACCGAAGATAATGACCCTGTAAGATCTGATTTCTTTATGGTTCCATAACCAATAGCCACTACCTCGTCAATCCCCACAGTCTCCTCCTGCATTACCAAATCAATCGTTGTTCTTCCTACTACAGATATTTCTTGAGTCTTCATCCCCACAAACGAAAACACCAAGGTGGCATCGCCGGGAACTTTTGTGAGTGTGTATTTTCCCTCAGCATCGGTAATAATGCCCCGGGTGGTACTTTTTATCACTACTGTAACACCGGGCAAGGGAATGCCGGAGGAGTCGGTAACCTGACCGGTGACGGTTTTTTGCTGTGCTGCAATATTTTCAATACTTGTACCGGTATTCGAAAGAATAATGATACGGTCCTTTCTCTCAAATTCAATATCAGTTCCTGTGAGCAACAATTTCAGGACATCTTCTATGTTTCTGTTTTCAACATTTATTGACACTTCTCTTGAGACATCAATAAACTTTTCGCTGTACATAAAATTGCACCCGCTCATATCCTCAATTTTGGAAAGCACTTCTTTTAACGTAGCCTTTTCCATATTAAGACTTAGTGTTTGGGAATATGACCTGGTTGCCAAAACACCAAAAACAGGAATAAGTAATAAAAAGGTTATCAGTTTCATAATCCTTAATAATTTTTTCAGGACAGGAACTTTCTGCTCCCATCCGAAACAGTAATTTTTTTTCATACTTTTGTTTTGTTATAATTTAGAATTAACCCTGTTTGCAGCAGGGATGATTTTACTCTCTTCAGGGAAATGCAGCAACATTTCCCTGTTGTTTTCTAATAATTAGTTTATTTCATAAGCAACTCCGTTTAAGTTAGAACTGTTTAGTTTTGTCTTTTTCCCAATAATATTATTTGTTTTGAAAAAGTCCCATCCGGTAATCTTTCACGAGGAAGTATTTTGTAATCAACGGGAGTTGCTTTCGTGATAAGTTCAAGAATTTGAGAAAGAGATTCATCAACAAATTTCACCGTATAAGTATAATCTTTTATTTCAGCAGAAACTTTTATTTCAGCATTGAACATGTGTCCAAGTCGTTCTGCTACTTCATTGATGCCTGAATTATCGAAAATAAGTAAGCCATCTTTCCATGCAGTATATTTTTCAATATTGCCTTTTGTTCCTGAGACAGTGCCTGTTTTAACGTTGTAATCAACATGTTGTCCGGGAACTAATGCTCCAATGGATTTTATTTTCCCGTTTTTATCAGATTTTTCCAGAACAACCTTCCCTTCAACCAAGGTTGTAGCGACAATATCGTCATCAGGATATGTCATCACATTAAATTGTGTTCCTAATGCTTTCACATTTAAATATTTTGTTTTCACTATGAATGGATGCTTTGAATCATGGGCGACCTCGAAATAGCCTTCGCCTGTTAATGTTAGCTCCCTGTTTTTACCATTAAAATTCCCCGGATATTTTATTTTACTTCCATTATTCAGATGGACGGTTGTCCCGTCTGTCAACTGTACAACCGTTCTTGATCCTGCCGGGGCAATAATCTCCAATGAATCAACCACGGAGTCCGCAAAATGAGATGAGATAAAAGATGGATTCGAGAGTATATATAACAGGAAAGTCAAAACAGGTATCAGAAGAATAGCAGCGGCCCTGGTTACCCATTTTGTAATTAAATGAACACGTTCTTTTGGGCTGCTTCCGGATTTTAATGAGCTCTTAATATTTATTTTATGGTGAATTTTATCTAATATCTGATTAAACCGTTCATTATGGCTTTCGGATTGTTCTTTTTTGATAAATGATTTCCAGTCATTATAAGCATAATTCTTACTTTTCTCTGATAAAGCTCCCTTGCCGATCCATTGGATAATCTTTTTCAATTCCTCATGACTACAGCGATTATCCAGAAATTTTAAAAGTAATTCCCTGGTCATTTTTTAATTTATATTCCTGAATACTTTATTATACTCATAAAAATCTGATATTCCTCAAACTCTTTCTGGTTTTTCGATCATTCGCTATGTTATACGCTCAACTAACAATACAGGACTATGAAGATTTTGATTTTTTTATCTATAGGAATAAACAGATAAACAAAGCATTGACAATTAACCTATTGTCGATATTCGATTTTAAAAAACTGAGGACAGAAACGATATGATTTTTTACGGTATTAACAGAAATCCCTAATTTTTTTGCAATTTCTTCATGCGTTAATCCTTCTTCCCGGCTTAAAAGAAATATTTCTTTTTGGCGGGGGGTAAGCTCATTCAGCAAAGATTGCATTTTATTATTTAATTCGTTGAAGTAGATTTCATCTGTTAATTCAACTGAAGTTTCTTCTGTCTGTACAGAATATAAGTATTCAAGATATTTTTTTTCGTGTACTTTTTTACGTAAAAGGCTTATGGCTGAATTGTAGGTAATCGTAAAAAGATATGATTCAAAAGAAGCGTAGATATTAATTTTTTTCCTGTTTTCCCATATTTTAATAAATACTTCCTGAACAATTTCTTCAGCATCCTCTTCCTGCTTTACATACCGAATTACAAAGGCATATAATCTCTTGCAATATTTTTCATATATAGCATCAAATGCTACCATATTTCCTTCTTTAAGAAGAAGCAGTATTTCTTTATTTGTCTTTGCGTTTTTCAAAGGATCAACTTGTAATCTGTAATCTGCAAAGATATGTTTTTTGAGATTTATTCATATTCGGGTAATTTTACAGGTGTACGACAAAATCCACGAAATCCCAAAAATAACTTCTTCCCTGTTCTATCCCTGACCACAAGGGGAGCCAGGAAAGAGTAGCTTTCCGGAAAGGGACATTGTTGACAGGAATTTCATACGTCCGTTTTTATATCTATTTTTATCTCCTCATTTTAACAAGGGCAATGAAAAGCAAATCCATACGCTACTACGGGGCAGCCTTACTGGCTATGTTCTTCTGGAGTTTTTCCTTTGTGTGGTTCAAAATTGCTTACCTGGCCTACCAACCCATGACGGTCATTCTGTTCCGTTTGTTTTTTGCAACCACTCTGTTATTCGCATTTGCAAAATTTACCGGGAAACTTCAGTCGGTAAAAAGGAAAGATTTGAAGACTTTTGTGATGCTCGCCTTTTTCGAGCCGTTCCTGTATTTTATGGGCGAGAGCTACGGGCTAATGTACGTCTCTTCAACCGTGGCGGCGGTAATTGTAGCGACCATCCCGTTGATTACTCCCCTGGCTGCCTGGTATTTTTTCAGGGAAAAACTTTCGGGTGCCAATATAGCAGGATTGATTGTATCGTTCACCGGGGTCTGTCTGGTTGTTTTTACGCGGTCGTTTCAGTTTGCAGCCTCCCCGTTGGGCATTGCTCTTGAATTTCTAGCCGTTTTATCGACCATCGGGTTTACCGTTCTGTTAAAAAAACTGACTGCCGGTTACAATACGTTCACGATCCTGACTTACCAGAATTTGTTTGGAGCAATCATGTTTTTGCCTTTCTGGCTGTTATTGGAATCGGGTCATTTTGCAGATGCAGGTTTTAATCCTAAAGCATTTTTTGCAATAGTGAAACTGGCCTTGTTTGCATCGGCCATTGCTTTTATTTTTTTTACTTATGCAGTTAAAAACCTGGGAGTAAACCGGACCAATGTATTTATAAACCTGATACCGGTATTTGTGGCCATACTTGCCTTCTTTATTTTAGGAGACCGGCTCAGCCTGCAAAATATGATTGGCATCGGGATAACCATTGCCGGCCTGTTCCTTGCCCAAATCAAAAAACGAAAACGAAAAAATGGAGAATATCCCGTATATCAGGCCTGAAAAACTAAAGGAACTCACGGCTAACCGCAGACAGGAATTTGGGGCATTGGTTAAAAAGCTAAAAAAGAAGAAGCCCAAAAACCTTGATGATGTGGTACAAGGCTTGCACGACCAGGCTTTTCGACAGTTTGACTGCCTTGGTTGTGCCAACTGCTGCAGTACGATTAGCCCGATTGTTACCGTTAAGGATATTGAACGCCTGGCCAAATATTTGAAAATAAAAGCTGTTGACTTTATTGAGCAATACCTGTACCGCGACGAAGACAACGACTATGTTTTTAAGGAAACCCCCTGTCCGTTTTTAATGCCTGATAATTCATGCATGGTATACGAACAGCGTCCCAAAGCCTGCCGCGAATACCCGCATACCGACCGCAAGCGTTTTGTACAAATACTGAATTTGACCCATAAAAACTGTGAAGTTTGCCCGGTGGTTTATTGTATTACCGGAGAATTGGCGAAAAAAGAATGGTAAGCCGGGAGCGGTTTTTTGAGGGAATTCAGGGATGTGTGCCGGGAAGAAAAAACCGTGAGGCGGGAGGAAGGATGACTTTGACAAGACTTTTACTTCCTTTTGGTCGACTGCAAAAGGAAGGGCCCCGTCGGCCAGAGGCGAATACAAAAGAACAATGAACATTGTCAGGTTATTAAGAGAACAAATAAAACACCGGGCACGGGAGGGGTACTTTAATCTTTTGTGGAGCATATTCTCTGATTTTTTAACGCTCACTCCAACGATTTTCTAAACGCTTTTTTCCCTAAGGCGGAAACAGCCCGGGCTTTGTTTTCTTTCCTAAAAAAATACTTCTCCCCCCGGCTTATCCTATAACGAATTCGGAATAATGTCTGTTATTGAACCAAGTCAACAAAATATTTTCTTATTTTGAATGTTTTAAAAAGAAAAATAATGGGCAGGACAATTCTTTTTTTAATGTTGATTTTTTTTAGTTTTTCAGCATTTGCACAGCAGGACATCAACCAGACCGATGCACAGGGACACAAGCAGGGGTTTTGGCAGAAAAGGGATTCCACAGGAAAGTTGCTTTACGAAGGGATGTTCAAAAACGACCGTCCGGTAGGAGAAATGAAACGTTATCACCCGAACGGGGTGGTAAAAGCAATTCTTGTTTTTTCTGAAAAATCAGATTCTGCTTTAGTCCAAATTTTCGATAAAGAAGGAAAGTTAACAGCAAAAGGCTGGTATATCGGACAGAAAAAAGAGGGAGAATGGAGTAACTACACAGGAAGACGCCTTGTATCAACCGAAAATTACACCAATGGAATAAAAAACGGTATTTCCAAACGTTTTTACCAGACCGGGGAATTACTTGACGAGACAAACTGGCTCGATAATGTAGAGGAAGGATTATACCGGGCTTACGACAAAAGCGGGAAAAAATATATCGAGTGCATGTACAAGAACGGAAAAAGAAATGGCTGGTACGTGAGTCTCTACCCCAATGGAGAAATGGAAATGGAAGCCTGTTATAAAAACAACCTTCGTGACAGTACGTGGAAATACTACGATGAAAAAGGACAGCTTCGTTACACGTTGAAATACGACAAAGGTATATTAATAACCCCCGAGATACTAGACAGTATTCAGAAAATACAGTTTGATGAACTTGAAAGAAACAAGGGCAGGATGATTGATCCTGAAAAATATATGGCCGACCCGGAACAGTATATATTAAAAGGCCGGAATTAACGATCCCGCAGGTCTCCTCCCTGGAGTCCCCGGTTAATCGTACTGCTTTCGCAACGTGTTTTATCTTGTTTTCCCACAGTTTCAGCCATTTTGATCTCGAAAGCCAAATATCTGCTATTCCCGGGGATAACAGTTTTAGCTGTTATTAGTTTAATTTCAGGAGTAAATCAGGGTAGTGGGAGCTTTAACCAGATTGGCATATGGTCACTTACCTTGTGCTCAAACCGTGCAACAAACGATTCTTTTTCCTTTTTTGTTAATGTCCCAAAAGATTTGTGATTAATTGCCTGGCAAAACAATTCCGCAAAATTAAAAACCCCATAGTCCGGGCCTTCCGCATTTGTCCCCATGGTACTGTTTTGGTCGAAAGCAGGCAGCCGGGTATCCTTAAAAAACAAACCGATCTGGTCATACCTCTGGTTCTGTAAGACATTGGATGTATATTGAACAGTCAACGGGAAGTGTGGATCAAGGAACGGGAAATTTACATGAATCTTATTTCCAAGTTCACCATTGAAAGTCTTCATATACTTTTCAATCTCCGGAAAGTCTTCTACCGGATCATCAAAGTTGAGGTTCAGGTCTCCACACAACAGGAAATTCGGATAGTAGGTTTTCCTTTCCTGGCTTACGCGGCTGGTAATCCATTCCATCAGAGCTTCAAATTCCCTTTTCCGGTCTTGTGTTTCTCCATAGATCAAATGGGCATTAATTGCCATAAATAAGTAAGGCTCCGATCCGGCCTTACCGTTTATCCGGAAACTAACACAAAATGGCTGCCTGATAAAGGAAAGGAAGACTGGCATCGCAAAATCCGGTTTCGTCTTTCTTTTTCCTTTGAAATAGCTATCCATCTTTTTATTATAATCAGCACTTGCCTTGTTGAACTTATCCAGGTTATTCAGAAGGATTTCAATAATCTTACTTCTGTCATACGTTACATCAGAAACTACTTCCCCCCGGCTAACTACATTCCATTTGAAAATAAATGCCAACCGTTCACCAAGTCCCTGCGCCCCCGGAAAGGTCCCTGTCATATCCGAAATAACCATCCCGTATTCATCACCAAGCCTGGAAAGTAGTTTTTTAATACCTTCCATGTTGTCCTGAACCTCCTGGATCGCCAGGAGGTCAAACTGTTTGCAGATCCTGGCCAGAAAATTCCAGGTAGCAGCATTCCTCTTTCTTACTGCCCCAAGCTTCCGGATATTAAACGAACCTATTAATACAGATCCTTCTGTTGGTTCCGGGAATCCATATTTTTTTGGATGGGTATTAAGTTCTGCATTGATTGCATCCCATTCCTGTGGAGTAAATTCTATAGCCATCTGTTCCGTATTTTAGTTTGAAGTTGAATCCGTTTATCTGGTTAAAATCTATTTATTATATCAGGTAATTACCCCCTGAGTGCAATAATCAGCGAATTAGGATCACCTATTCCCATGTTTGAAATACCAAACCTGGATAGTTCTAGTTTAACAGATTCCTTCAAAATCAAAAAAAATGGCCTTCCTCCTAAATCTGTCGAAGTAGAAATAGGAAGTACAAATTACTAATTGTTCTTCAAAAAATCAACAGCTATTGATATTAATTGGGTTAAAATGACCCGTTTATGACTGCTGTAAAATGTCCGGTTGTGGACTCCAAAATAATCAGACTACCTACCCCTCTTAAAATTATTGCAACATACAAACTGTTTTCCTGCTCATGATTCCTATATTTGTCGGGTCACAGATTATTGGGTTGAAGACTATTCCGATAAATAACGACCAGAAATTGTTACTCAGGATACGAAACGGGGATCAGGTAGCATTTGAACTTGTTTTTTACAGGTACAAAGGGAAATTATATGATTTTATCCGGCGAAGCCTGCCAGCTGATGAAGATGCAGAAAGCATGGTACAGGATATTTTTACCAAACTTTGGATAAACAGGGAACGGTTAAACCCCTCCAGATCACTGAATTCTTTTTTATATACAATGGCACGCAATGAGGTGTTTGGTCAGCTTCGGAAAATGCTGGTCCGGCGCAAATACCTGGAAGAATTGAATTACACGATCAACGGATCAACAGAAATTGCAGAACAGCAATTCGAATATGATGAATTAAAAAAACTGGTGGCCCGGTTAATACAGACAATGCCGAAAAAACGAAAAAAAATATTCGAAATGAGCCGTAATGAAGGTTTAACTTACAAAGAAATAGCTGCGGATTTGGATATTAGCGAAAATACCGTAGACACTCAGATCAGGAAAGCCCTGGCCTTCCTGAAAGAAAATCTGAAAAAACAAATGTCACTGTTCCTGTTTTTTGTTTCCTTCGGTAAAAAAAAACTCTCCTAAAATTTGTATTGGGCAATTATTCTTTTTCAGACACCTAAAAAAGAAAAAAGCATTAATAATGCGAATTAATAGTTTGATGCCCGATTATTTCAGACTATTGCATTAACAAAATTCAGTAATAGAAAAATTTTTTCTGAATTTTTTTCATCCCCTGATCACGGAACTATTCCTCTTACGCATATTACTGATTGAGAAAACACATTTCTATGAATATTCCGGAGCATATAAAAGAAAAACTGGATCGTCTGTATGGCAACCATTTTCTGGGCGATGAAGAATTAAAAAGCCTTGAAAAATGGCTTGATCGGATTCAATCCGACCCGCGAACATATCAATGGCTTTCCTCCAACTGGGAACAGGCTAAAAATATCGATGCTGATATTTTGTTTGATGAGATCCGTCATCGTATTGCAAAATATGAAAAACAATCCATGGCCCGGCTACTACGACAGTGGGGCAGACGTGCACAACGTGCAGCCGCGATCCTTACCATACCACTCCTGCTTTTAAGCGTCTGGCTAATCACCGGCAGGCAGCACCAACCATCGGACATGGCGCTGGTAACAGCCAAAGGGGAACATACCCACGTATTTTTACCCGATGGCTCCGAAGTGTGGCTGAATGTCGATTCCAGACTGGAATATTCCACGGCATACAGTACTGACAACCGTCTGTTGAAACTAAAAGGAGAAGCCTTTTTTAAAGTAGCCAAAGGCAAAAAATTCCCGTTTATTGTCAATGCCTCCAATTTCAAGGTAAATGCAGTGGGTACCGAATTTAATATATCGGCTTATGCTGACGACCCCCGTGCCTCGATTTTCATGCAGGAAGGAATTGTTGATCTTCGCTATTCCCCGGAAGGGAAAAAAGAACAGAAATTCCGGATAAAAGCAGGCGATAATGCTACGATTAATTCAACCCGGAAAGCAATCAATATAGATCATGCTGCTACCGCGATCAGTACAAAATGGATTGATGGTGAATTATCATTCCGGGATGAACCCATAGGCCAGGTATTCCGGAAAACGGAACGTTGGTACGATGTAAAAATTAAATATAAATTGTCCGAATTTTCGGGTGAAACATTGACCGTCCATCTTAAAAAAGGAGAATCAATCAACCGCCTGTTCGAAATTATGGACCAGGCAATCGGTATAAATGTAAAACAAAACGGAAATACTTATGTAATCAGTAAAAAATAAAAAAAGCAGGCAGCAATTGTTGGCACGATCCTGCCCGCCTTTTTAAATAGTGATTTTTTAAATTTTAAAATCTATCAAATGTATGAAAAAAACGGTTGAAAATCCAACCAGGGAAAGTTGTTCCTGGTTGCGAAAATCATTAATGATTATGAAATTAACATTCTCTTTTATCCTGGTTTCCGTGATGCTGGTTTCTGCATCGGGATACTCTCAGA
Source organism: Prolixibacteraceae bacterium (assembly GCA_963662895.1). GTDB lineage: Bacteria > Bacteroidota > Bacteroidia > Bacteroidales > Prolixibacteraceae > GWE2-42-39. The sequence continues at coordinate 401,512 of OY759982.1, forward strand.
CCACCAGAATGAACCTGGATTACAAAAAAATTCCGCTTGGTCAGCTTTTGCAGCAGATTGAAGATCAAACGGATTACCGGTTTGCCTATTCCAAATCGGGGCTTGACGCCAATGAGGAAGTAACGATTGATGTAAAAAATGCCACACTTGACGAGGTGCTGAAAATTATTTTGGACAAAAATCAGCTCACGTACAACATTCTCGATCGTTACGTGGTGATCTCTGACAAATCTTTCCCCAATCAGGTAAACATGGCTCAACCACAAAAGATTTCCGGGAAAGTTACTGATTCTTCCGGCGCTCCGCTTCCGGGAGTAACCGTAGTGGTAAAAAGCACTACAGATGGTATTATTACCAACGCTGATGGTAATTATACACTTCTTAAGGTCCCTGCCGATGCAACCCTGGTGTTTTCGTTCGTGGGAATGAAAATGCAGGAAATAGCAGTTGCTGGGAAGACTGAAATTAATGTGGTAATGCAGGAAGAGACAGTAGGTATTGAAGAGGTAGTGGCTATTGGGTACGGTAGCCTACAGAAAAGCGATGTTACTTCTTCAATAAGTGAGGTCAATGTCGATCAATTAATTAATCAGACAACGTCTTCACTGGATCAATCGCTACAGGGAATGATACCAGGCGTACAGGTTGAACAAACGACTGGTAACCCGGGAGGCAGTAGTTCAATTCGAATTCGGGGAAGCAGTTCTGTCGGGGCAGGAAGCGACCCGTTATTTGTAATTGATGGAAATCCGATGCCTGAATCTTTTGATAAAAACCAAAATCCTCTTTCCTGGCTGAATGCAAACGATATTGAGTCAGTTACTATTTTGAAAGATGCTTCGTCTACAGCTATTTACGGATCCAGAGGATCTAATGGTGTAATTTTAATAACCACAAAATCGGGGAAGGAAGGAAAAGCAAAGGTTAGCTTTAATGCAAGTATCGGAATACAGAATATTATGAAAGATTCCAAGCTGGATGTTATGAATGCCCATGAATTTGCAACCTGGCGTTATGAGAATGCGCAAGATTATGCAGACTACTACGGAACAACGTTTGAAGTAGATGATGATTATGCAAACCCGGATGAGTATGGCGAAGGAACCGACTGGCAGCAAGAGTTATTGCAAACAGGAATTATTCAGGATTATAACGTAAGCGTTTCTTATGGTTCCCCAAAATTTAAAAGTTATTTTTCTGTCGGTTATTTAGACCAGAAGGGGGTTATAATGGAAACAAAATTTTCCCGTTTATCTATATTAGCCAGCTTCGATTATACCTCACCAACAAATTTCCTGCAAATGGGGATCAACCTGAACCCATCTATACAAAACTGGGGGCCTAATGCCGGAGGAGGACGTGGTTCTTCATGGGGACTTGCAGCGACATTGAGCCCTTTAGTCCCGGTTCGTGATGAAGACGGGGAATATACCACTAACATTACCTCAGACGGAATGTTTGACAACGGGAACCCTGTTGTTGCCTTGAAAGAAACAACAGATAAAACAAGGAAGAATAATTTTCAGATACAGCCTTACCTGAAAATTAATGTTTTGAAAGGACTTTCATTAAAATCGAGCTTAAACATGCAATACTCGGATAATGCAACAACTTATTTCAATCCTTCTACTGTAGCAGGAATGATGTCTGCCCCTCCGGATGACGCTTATGGAACCTATACCACGGTAAAAAACAGAAACTGGATATTTGAGAACACCTTGAGTTACGATAAGCAAATAGAAGGCCACAAGTTTAATGCAATAGCCGGTTTAACAATGGAACATTACAATTGGTCAAAAAGCTATCTCAAAGGAACTGGTTTTGCTGATGATGCCATCCGAACGCTGAATGCAGCAACAAGTTATACCGGTTATACAAATGAAGAAAACTGGTCGATGGTTTCTTATTTGTCCCGTTTAAATTATTCCTATAAGAATAAATATCTATTGACGGGGACTCTAAGAAGTGATGGATGTTCAAGGTTTGGATCGGATAACCGTTGGGGGGTATTCCCTTCCGGTTCTCTTGGCTGGTTCATTTCAAAAGAAAAATTTTTCCCGGAACTGAATTGGCTGGAGAATTTGAAACTAAGAATCAGCTATGGACTGACAGGAAACAATGGCATCGGAAATTATACCTATCAGGCCACTATTGCCAGTGACAACTATTGTTTTGGAGGTACCATTGTGAATGGTCGCGAACTTTCTTCGTTAAGTAATTCACAGTTGGGATGGGAAAAAACAAAAGAATTTGATGCAGGTATTAATCTGGACTTATTTAAAAACAGATTAAGCATTGTTGCCGACTTTTATAACCGCTTAACGAACGATATGCTATGGAGTGTAAATATTCCAATTTCTTCAGGGTTCAGTTCCATGCAAAATAATATCGGTAAATTAAGAAACAGGGGATTCGAATTTTCTTTTAGCTCGACAAACATATCAAAAGGTAATTTTATCTGGAAAACCGATTTTAATATCTCCTTTAACAAAAATGAAGTATTGGATTTAGGTGATGTTCAAACAATTTATTCAAATTATTTCTACGACAACTATTGTAACATTACAGAGGTAGGAGCTCCAATGGCCCAATTCTATGGATATAAGTTTGTAAAGATTTTCCAGACACAGGAAGAAGTTGATGCAGCTCCACATTATAGCGGCCAGTTAGCTGGTTCGGCCCAATATGCAGATACCGATGGCAGCGAGTCTGTGGACGCATTGGATTGTACCGCTATTGGCGATCCTAACCCGAAATTTACAGGAGGAATGATAAACCGATTAAATTATAAAAAATGGGATCTTATTTTGACCTTAAGTTTTGCAGGTGATTTTGATGTTTTGGCAATCGACCCGGAATCGACAACAAGAAACCTTGACGGCGTGTTTAATGTTTTTAAAAATGTTAAAGATCGTTGGAGATCAGTAGATAATCCGGGAAATGGGAAGTATGCTACCTCGCTTTATAATACAGAAGAAGACCGTGCAAATAATTCCCGTATGGTTTATGATGGGTCATTTTTAAAAATTCAAAATTTAAATATTGGCTATAACCTTTATAAAATCAAATATTTTGATTCCTGCAGAGTTTATTGCTCCGTTCAGAATTTGCATACATTTACTAAATTCCCGTATGGCAACCCTGAAGTGAATTATTACGGGAACAGTTCATTGTCACGAGGGGTAATGTGTTATGATTACCCTCTTGCACGCACGATTTCTCTTGGTGTAAATATTACATTTTAAATGCGAACCTTTTATTTGATTACATTATGAAAAAATATATTATACTGTTTTTCTTAGCAATCTTTATTTTAGAAGGATGCTGGGACAATTTTCTGCAAGAAAATCCTGTTGATTCGTTAACCGCTAATAATTACTATAATACGGAATCAGATTTCCTTTATGCCGTAAATTCAGCATATACCAGTTTACAACAATTGTATGGTACTACATCCAATACCTGGAATGGTTCATATTGGGCTTTTTCTGAAATGCGTTCAGATAACACGACTTATCAGTATAATACAGTCGATTTATCAGGATCACGCTATGAAGAAATGGATAAATTTATTATGACTACTGACAATGACTTGTTAAACTCGTGCTGGAATTATTCTTACATCGGTATTGCAAAATGTAATAGTGTTTTGTACTATATTGAGGACAAGGATTTTGATTCCAAAGATCAATTCGTGGGCGAAGTCAAATTTCTTAGGGCATTATATTATAAGCATCTGGTCCAATATTTTGGAGCGGTTCCGTTGTCAACAAAAATAGTCCAGTCTTATGAGGAAGCTTATGCTACAGATAAAAGGACTTCTACTGATTCGGTTTATACCCAGATAATTGCAGACTTGAATGATGCAAAAGAAAAATTGCCGTCAAGTTATTCAAGTTCCGATTGGGGAAGGGCTACGGAAGGTGCAGCAAGAACTCTGTTAGCTGATGTTTATATGTGGCGGGGAAATTATTCAGATGCCATAACCGAACTTGAAAAAGTTCAAACTTTGGGATATGGTTTATTATCCGACTATGCAGATATATTCGATATTGATAACGAAGAAAATAATGAAGTTATCTTCTCTGTCCAATATATTGGAGGTAGTTCCGGGCTTGGTAGTTTCTTCATGTACCAATTTTTACCATGGAACTCAGGGGCCGATCTTATTACAAAAGGTCAATATCAGGCCAGAACAGGGGAAAATATACCAACTACTGATCTATTGGATTGTTTTGAAACGAATGATGTCCGTAAGAATATGATTGCTTATTATATAGATGAAAATAATAATACAATTCCTTATACCACAAAGTTTATAGACCCGGATCATACAGTGAGGGGCCAAACAGGTAATGATTTTCCGGTTTTCCGTTATTCCAAGGCTTTACTCATGTTGGCCGAGTGTTATTTGGAAGAAGGAGAAGATGGCAAAGCCCTGGATTTGGTAAACCAGGTTAGAAGCAGGGCTGGCTTAACGGATTTAACAAGTATTTCATTGAATGATGTAATACAGGAAAGAAGGGTGGAATTCTTTTGCGAAGCAGATCGTTGGGATGTTTTAGTCCGTACGGGAGAAGCAAACGAGGTCATGTTAGCTCATGGGAACAGACAAAAACAAGAACGCTCTGTCGCTGATGTTAGCTCGTCATCATATACAACCATAAAGCTACTTTTTCCAATACCTTCGGATGTAATCGACTTAAATCCAAACATCTCACAGAATTCAGAATATGAATAATTTTCTATTCTATATTCAAATGCCTTGAAACACAAAGACCTTTAGATTTATTCATTATTTTGTAAATCGAAAGGTCTTTGTATTTTATAATTGTCTTTTTGAACAGCCTCAAAATATCAGGAAACAATATCCGATAAAAGTTGTAACTTTGTAGCCACTTTTCGAGGGGCTGACTGGTTTTGACAGCAAGTAGAAGAGGTATGTAAGCATGCCGGGCCTTGATCGCACAGCCCGTTAATCCTGGCGTTCAAACTATAATTGGCGAAAACAATTACGCTCTTGCTGCGTAACCGAATCACAGTAGGTTAACCGCTTAATCCCGATGCAAGGCGTCGGGACAAGACATCGCCCGGATGCTACTTCCCTGAAGCGGTCCGGTTAGGCGGTGCAAGTAAATCGGGGATAGTGGAAGTATTGCTCCGCGACTTCTGCGAAAATAAAGGAGCTAAGATAAAAGTCGGTGGCCCTGATCCTGCTTCTATTCGAAAATCAAGTCGGGGATAAGCATGTAGAAAGCATATTGCTTCCTTGTTTGGACGCGGGTTCGACTCCCGCCAGCTCCACTGAATTACACAATGTCCGATTTAAGGGAACAGTTCCTTTCCCGTACTTAGTTCGTATTAGTTATCAACATTATTCAGAGAATAGAGTAGTTTTAGTGAATGTTATCATAACATAGAGGTTTTTCTCTCTTTTATATTAACTTTGAAATAAATCTCTGTGAATGACCTAACAAACCTTGACCGGAACATTTAAACATATCGACTATCTGACAGTAAAAAACCTTAAACAAGGAGATGTAAAGGCTTTTGATGAATTGTTTAACAAGTATTCCCCACGGCTGTACAACTTTGCGCTTAAATACCTGAAGTCGGAAGAAGAAGCAGAAGACATTATCCAGGAAGTATTCCTCTATATCTGGGACAAACATAAAAGGCTAATACCCGATAGTTCATTCAATGGCTACCTTTTTACTATTGCCCATAACATTATAAAAAAGCATTTCATAAAAAAATCGAAAAACAATGCTTTAAGAGATGATCTGATCTGCGAAATGCAGAAACAGGATAACAATCTTGACCAGATTATCGATTATAAATTTTTTCTTGAAAAGGTTGAGGCATTTATTAATACTTTACCTGACCGGCGAAAAGAAATCTTTATAAAAAGAAAGTATTACGGTTTGTCAATCAAAGAAATTGCCCGGGAACTTGGCATCTCCCCTAATACAGTAGAGAACCAACTTGCGGCAGCTCAAAAACAAATCATGACCGCATTGCAGAAAGAAAAATTAGCAGGATTGCTGTTTTTTACATTGTTTATCTCGATTTAATCTCCTATTTGTATCTTGTTTGTTTTCAGGATATTGTGCTGAGACTGATGTCTTTTTTTTTATTTTTTTGACTATCTGATAGTGGAAAAAGCCTTCAAAAAGACATTATAAATATCACAAATACAAAAATGGAGACTAAAAAAGAGATATTAAAACGCTTCGTCAATAACAGATTCTCGTTTAACGATTATTTGTCGGTGTCATCTTACTTTAAAAAGGAAGAATATTCAAATGAGTTAAAAAAATGTATGAAGGAAGAATGGAATGAAACTGAAAGTAACGGTGATAACCATGAACGATTAAACCAGATACTTGACAGCCTGCACCACCAGATCAACCTTAAACAGGCTTTAAACCCGGGAACTTATCAAAATTTTTACCTCTCGTTTTCTAAAATAGCGGTTATTTTATTGTTGCCGGCTTTTATAACGATCGCTATTTTGTCCTGTTTCCTGATTAATAATAATGTCAGTACAAAATCCTATGCTGAAATTCATGCCCCTGCAGGAGCAAGGGTTAAATTCCAGTTACCCGATGGAACAGAAGGGTGGTTAAATAACGGCTCTTCCATTCGCTACCCGGTCAGTTTTAAGGACAGACAGGTAGAAATCTCCGGTGAAGCCTGGTTCGATGTGGTTCGTCAGGAATCGGATAAATTCCGCGTGGTTACCCCCTATTTTGATGTTCAGGTGTTAGGTACCCGGTTTAATGTTACTGCTTATGATAACGAGGGATCAGTCCAGGTAATCCTTGAAAAGGGAAAAGTTGCTATCATGGATAAAAATCACCATCTCAAAGCTGAATTAGCTCCCGATCAGCAGGTCTGCTACAATAAGTCGACACGAGAGCTTGTCAAAACAAAAATCGACTCAAAAAATTATACAAGCTGGAAAGATGGTGTGCTGATCTTTAAAAATGACCCTATGGAAAAAATCGCCCAAAGACTGGAACGTAATTATAATGCCGAAATTATCCTGCACGGCGATTCATTAAAAACATCGGTATTCAGGGCCACTTTCCGCGATGAAAGCCTGGACGAAATATGCCGGATGCTATCAGAAGTGGCCCCGGTTCAATACAGGATACATAAACGTGAAAAACAAGCCGATGGTACATTTACAAAACGCAAAATAGAAATGTGGCTAAAAAATTAATTGCCAATAACAATTATAAGTAATAAATTATAACGCCTATGTAAAAACGAACTATTAAGATGGAAACAGGGTGGTATTGGGATTACCACCCTGTGAATCAGTAGAGTTAATCAACCAAAGTATTAAATCCACTTAGAAAACAAATTTATGAAAAAAAATCAAAAACCATGGCTTACTGCAAATGTGGGCCTGTTAAAAATGATTAGGGTTATGCGTTTTACAATTTTTATCGTATTCGTCTCCTTCTCCCAGGTTCTTGCCGTGAACTCGTATTCACAACAAACCAAACTGACCCTGGATATGAAAAATGCAAAGGTCGAAGAGGTTATCGATCAAATAGAAAGAAATACGAATTTTGTTTTCCTGTATAACAAAGATATCGTTAATGTTGAGCGCAGGGTCAATATCATGGTGGAAGAAAAAGAGGTCGATGAGGTTTTGGATCAGATTTTCGGGAATACAGATATTTCGTATTCCATAAGAGACAGACAAATATTATTGACCAACAACCGTAAGGTTTATGTTAATGGAGTAGCTCAGCAAGTCTCCGTTTCCGGCAAAGTCACCGACTCTTCCGGCGTCCCTTTGCCTGGTGTAATGGTGGTGGTAAAAGGGACTACAACGGGTATTATCACCGACGCTAATGGAAGCTACTCCCTTCCCGGGATCCCTGCAGATGCAATGCTGGTTTTCTCGTTTGTGGGGATGAAGACCCGGGAGATTGAGGTGGCAGGAAAAACTGTTATTAATGTAAGAATGATCGAAAAGGCCATTGAGATTGAAGAGGTAGTGGCAGTCGGGTACGGGACAATGAAAAAGCTGGATGTCAGCGGATCGATCGCGTCAGCCAATGCAGAAATTCTGCAGGAAGTCCCCTCCCCCAATGCGACACAAGCCTTGCAGGGACGTTTACCGGGTATTGAAATATCACAGACATCAACACGCCCGGGTGGTACCATGCGAATCCGTATCAGGGGGGAACGCTCGTTAAATGCAAGTAATGACCCGTTGATAGTTATGGATGGTATCCCGTTTGCCGGTTCCATAAACGATATCTCTCCAAATGATATAAAAAGTATAAATATTTTGAAAGACGCTTCTTCAACTGCTATTTATGGCTCCCGAGGCGCCAATGGAGTGATCCTTATAACTACCTTCAGGGGAATGGCTAACCGTGAACCGTCCATATCATACAATGGGTATTACGGTGTTAAAACCGTGGCAAAAAAGTACGAAGTATATGATGGCGAGGAGTTTCAGGCTTTTCGCCATGCAACCTTGAACCCAGCATACAAAGATAATTATACGGTACTGGAACAGGCTTCCATTACTTCCGGGGAGTACACCGACTGGCAAGACCTGATATACAGCAACTCCATGGTAACAAATCATGATGTGAGTGTTTCGACCGGAACTTCAAAAGGAGCCTATTCTTTTGGTGGTGGCTATTATAATGAAACAGCCGTATTGCCCGGACAGGAATATACCCGCTATTCGCTCCGTACAACAATAGATCAGGAAATAGGTAAGTTTATCAAAGTAGGGTTAACCTCGCAAAATTCCTATGCCATAACTGACGGGGATAGTGCTGCAATGATGAACAACATTATCGCAATGTCTCCACTGATGCCAGCCTATAATGATGATGGCAGTATTCGAGAGATCCCTACGGAAGGATGGGTGGATACTTACTACAATCCTTTATTACTGGAAAAGTCGGAGTTGTGGCAGGAGAAAAGAAAACGTTTTGCTACTTTCAACTCATTTTTCGGGGAGATCAAATTCACCGATTTCCTGAAGTATCGTATCAATTTAGGCTTGAGTTATTGTGAGGAAGACTACGGCCGTTTCTACGCATCGAACACCCCATTCAATAATGGTTCTGTTTCCTCTGCCAGAGTTCGAAATACACATAATACTGTTTGGACTGTGGAAAATCTGTTGTACTTCGATAAAATTATTGCTGAAAAACACCGTCTGAATGTCACGGCCATGTATTCGGCCGAAGAGACTGAATACAAACGCACGCAGACAGATGTGGATGACCTGCCTGCTGATTTTATTTATTATTATAATCCTGGACTTGCCAATGGAGATAAAACGATAGATGCAAATGAACAAAAATATTACAAACGCGGATTATTGTCTTATATGGCAAGGGCTCAATATGCATATGACGATCGATATTTGCTTACACTAACGCTCCGTGCAGATGGTGCTTCTGTATTGTCCCCGGGGCGCCAATGGCACAGCTATCCAGCGGTTTCAGCCGGATGGAATATTTACCGGGAGCCATTCCTGCAGAATGTAAAAGCAATTAGTCAGTTAAAGCTACGTGTAGGCTACGGACAAACCTCCAACCAGTCTATTGATCCATATGCCACATGGGGAGAGCTGTCCCAGGTCCCTTATAACTTTGGAGAGAACAACGTATATGGGTACTACGTAACGACCCTTCCAAATAAAGATCTTGGATGGGAATATACAAAGAATTATAATGTTGGTATTGATTTCGGATTTTTTAATCATCGTATAAACGGTTACATTGACTATTATTTTCAAAAAACCAGGGATGTTTTGGTGGAAGTAAATTTACCGCGTACCAGTGGGGTGTCAGGTGCCATGTGGCAGAATGTTGGCTCAACAGAAAACAAGGGATTTGAATTTTCCATATCTGCTCAAGTCATTAAACCAAATAGAAAAGACGGCTTCGGCTGGGATGTGAACTTCAATATTTATGCGAATCGCAATAAATTAACAGCGCTCAACAGTGGGGTGTCTGAAGATATCGGTAATGGTCTGTTCGTAGGACATCCTATTAACGTAATTTATGACTATGAGAAATTAGGTATCATCCAGGAAAATGAAGCTCCTTATTTTGGCTATTCTGCAGGTCAGATCAAAGTGGCTGATATCGGTGGCGGACCTAACGACGAACCCGACGGTCGAATTACCGCAGACGGAGATCGCAAAGTGCTTGGATCATTTGAACCCGATTTCTCAGGGGGATTATCAACTCGTTTATATTATAAAAATTTTGACTTGTCTATTGTTAGTTTCTTTAAATCGGGAGGAAAACTGGTTAGCCTGATACACATGCCGGTCAGTTATCTGAACACCAACAATGGTCGGCGAAATTCGCTTAAAGTGGATTACTGGACTCCGGAACATCCTTCGGGAACCTATCCTCAACCGGGTAATCAAAATACAGCTGAAGTGAATGACTTTGGCAATACACTTGGGTTTTTTGATGCTTCATTTTGGAAATTCAGAACCATTTCCTTGGGATATACGGTCAATACAAAATTTCTCTCCTCACTTGGCGGTAAAAATGCCCGTGTCTATTTTACCTGTCAAAATCCTTTCACACTATTTTCACCATATAGGGATGCAGGTGGGTTAGACCCTGAACCGACAGGTACAGGTGCACAGACTAACTCGGCCGGACTAAAAACTAATAGCGGTATTCAGGATCGAGTGTTGACAGTCGGCGCGAATACACCTTCTACTCGTAATTTTATCGTTGGATTAAATGTGACGTTTTAAGCAATTTATCATTTATTTAATTTAAAAAAATGAAACAACATATTTTTAATATTCTGATCGGAACAGTACTGCTTTCGCTTATGTCATGCAGTGATCTTTTGGATGAACAACCACGCTCCACATTGACCCCCGATCTGTTTAAAACAACAGATGGATTGCAGGCCGGTCTTACTGCTGCCTATAACGGATTACGTTATATCTCAGGGACAGAAGCAACCATGAATGGTACTTTGCTTGGAACTGATGAAATAACCTCAGCGGCAAGCGGTGGAAGTAAAGAATTGGATATGACTCCGGATAATGGTGGTACCGGTATAAATTCCGCTACCACGGGCATTAATGTATTCTGGATTTATCCTTTTTCCTATATTAATACTTGTAATGGAATTATCGAATTTGGTACAGAAACCGGCTTGAACGAAGAAATAATCGCCGAGGCTTATTTTCTGCGCGCCTACTATTACTTTAAGATGGTTCAGATGTTTGGCGGAGTACCTCTTGATTTGGGGTCGGGTGAATTAAAATTCAATACTACTCCTACTACTCTTTCCCGGCGGAATACTCAGGAAGAAGTTTATCAGGCCATTATTGCCGATATGTCGTATGCTGCCGAACATTTACCCGTAAGTCCGCGCCTTCCTGGTTGTGCTTTTTGTGCATCTGCCATTCACTATCTGTCGAAAATTTACCTGACCCATGGTGACGATCAGTTAGCGCTTACTGAGGCGGAGAAATTACTGAATCCAACCGATCCTTATGCAGAAAACGCTTACGGAGTAGCTTTGCTTCCGACATATTCCGAAGTAATCGCGCCGGGAAATGAGCGGAATAGTGAAATCATGTTTACCTGTGAACATACTGAAACGTACGATTTTAACGAAACTGAGCCTGGATATGGGTCTGGAGCTTTGAATAAGGACGACCGTTCATTATCTTATTTTGTCCCCAACTATCAACAGTTTAATTTAGGTAGGCCCGGAGACGCAGGTTTTTTGGAAAGAACGATAGAATATTCACGCCCATGGATACGTCTTCGCCCTACAGCTGAATTGCTTACTAACATTTTTGCCGATATAACCAATGATTCCCGTTTTGATGCCAGCTTTCAAACCGTTTGGCTGAATAATAACGAGACACAAACTCCAAATGGATTGCTTAATCAACCGATTAACTTTGGAGATACAGCATTTGTCATGCTTAATTATGAGATTTCAGATGCCTACCGGGCAACTAAAAATTATAGGATCTGGACAACAAGTCAAATGAACAGAACCATTTTCCCTGCACTCAGGAAATTTTTTGACCCGAACAGGCAAGATAAAAATGATGCTTCAGGCCGTCCGTTCCTGTTGGCCAAATTATCGGAAACCTATCTGATCGCCGCTGAAGCTGCTCTTAATACAGGCGATCTGACAAAAGCCCGTAATTATGTTTTAACATTGCGTAAACGTGCTGCCTTCACGGGACATGAACAGGAAATGATCGATGCTACACCCGCAACCATTACGATTGATTATATTTTAGACGAACGTTCCCGTGAACTCTGTTGCGAACAAATGCGCTGGCTTGACCTGAAACGGACCGGGAAATGGCGTGAACGTGCTACTACCTATTCTCTCGATGGAATGAACATGATTACACGTAATATTGAAGACCATTATGATTTGCGTCCTGTTCCGGAAGCTCAACTTGATTTGATGGGTAATTCCGAAGAAGAAAAGGAAGCGTATCAAAATCCCGGATATTAATTAGAAAAGAAGCCTCCCCGTAACGGGAGGCTTTCAATATATCGGTTTTTGATCAACCCATTTTCTGAATGTTGGCCTGTGCTGCTGCCACTCGTGCAATCGGTACACGGAACGGGGAGCAACTTACGTAGTTCATACCCACTTTGTCGCAGAACATAACCGAGCTTGGTTCGCCGCCATGCTCACCGCAAATGCCCACTTTCAGGTCTGGTTTGGTGGAGCGTCCTTTGGCAACCCCCATTTCAACCAGTAGCCCCACGCCGTTTTGGTCGAGTACCTGGAACGGGTCTTGTTTCAGGATACCGTTATCGAGATAAACAGGAAGGAATTTACCGGCATCGTCACGTGAATAACCGAGGGTCATCTGGGTAAGGTCGTTGGTCCCAAACGAGAAGAAATCGGCTTCGGCAGCAATATGGTCGGCAGTAAGAGCTGCACGCGGAATTTCGATCATCGTTCCAACCAGGTAATCAATACTGCACCCTTTTTCTTCAAAAACTTTTTTAGCTGTTGCATGGATGATTGAAGTCTGGTTTTTCAACTCGGCAACGGTACCAACCAGAGGAACCATAATTTCCGGACGGGCATCAATTCCTTTTTGCTTCAGGTTAACGGCTGCTTCAATAATGGCACGTGCCTGCATGGCCGTAATTTCAGGATAAGTGATACCCAAACGGCAGCCACGGTGCCCGAGCATCGGGTTAAACTCTTCTAGTTCTGCAATTTTATTTTTAACTGCTTCGAGCGAAATTCCCATTTCCCTGGCCAGTTCGACCTGAGTAGCCTGCTGGTGGGGAACAAATTCGTGCAATGGAGGGTCGAGCAAACGAATGGTAACCCCGTATCCTTCCATGGCTTCGAAAATGCCTTCAAAGTCTTCGCGTTGGTAAGGTAATAGTTTGACCAGAGCCTTTTCTCGTCCTTCTTTGGTTGAAGAAAGGATCATTTCTCGCATGGCTTTAATACGTTCCCCTTCGAAGAACATGTGTTCTGTACGGCAAAGGCCAATCCCTTTTGCGCCAAAATCACGGGCTGTTTTTGCATCACGTGGTGTATCAGCATTGGTACGGACAGACATGCGGGTGTATTTGTCAGCAAGGTCCATAATTTTTCCAAAATTCCCGCTGATTCCCGCGTCCATAGTCGGGACTTTTCCTTCGTATACTTCGCCGGTCGAGCCGTTTAATGATATCCAGTCGCCTTCTTTGAATTTTTTATCACCAATGGTCATCACCCTGGCTTTATAGTCGATTTTAACAGCGCCGGCCCCTGAAACACAACATTTACCCATACCACGGGCAACTACTGCTGCATGTGAGGTCATACCTCCACGGGCAGTCAGGATACCTTTAGCGATATTCATTCCTTCGAGGTCTTCAGGTGAAGTCTCGATACGAACCAATACCGAAGCAGGGTATTTGGTGGCTTCATCGGCAAAGAAAACCATCTGTCCGGTAACTGCTCCCGGCGATGCAGGAAGGCCTTTGACCAGTACGGTTGCCTTTTTCATGGCATTGGTGTCGAATACCGGGTGAAGCAGTTCATCCAGTTTATTCGGTTCGATGCGCAGCAAGACTGTTTTTTCATTGATCATACCTTCATCCAGCATGTCAATGGCAATGTTTACCATTGCTTCGCCGGTACGTTTCCCGTTACGGGTTTGCAGCAACCATAATTTTCCTTCCTGAATGGTAAATTCAAGGTCTTGCATATCTTTATAATGGTTTTCCAGTTTTTGCTGGGTATCGTTCAGTTGTTTGTATAATTCGGGCATGGTTTCTTCCAGCGATGGATAATTGGCTGCACGTTCTTCTTCGCTTACACCGGCCAGTTCGGCCCAACGTTTACTTCCTTCGAGGGTAATTTGCTGAGGAGTACGGATACCTGCCACCACATCTTCACCCTGTGCATTAATCAGGTATTCTCCGTTGAATATATTTTCCCCGGTAGCAGCATCCCTGGTAAAAGCAACTCCGGTAGCTGATGTTGGCCCCATATTTCCAAATACCATTGCCTGTACATTCACTGCAGTACCCCATTCGGCCGGAATATTGTTCATTTTCCGGTAATAAATGGCACGTGGGTTCATCCAACTGTCGAATACAGCACAAATGGCTCCCCAGAGTTGTTCCCACGGATCATCAGGAAACGTATTTCCTGTATTTTTTAGAACGGCCTCTTTAAACCGGAGAACCAGTAGTTTAAGGTCTTCTGTGGTAAATTCAGTATCCAGGGAGATACCGCGTTCTTCTTTTAGCTGTTCGATAATTTCCTCAAAAGGATCAATATCCTCCTTGTTCCCGGGTTTCATCCCCAGTACTACATCACCGTACATTTGCACGAATCGGCGGTACGAATCCCATGCAAAGCGGGGATTACCTGATTTTGAAGCAATACCCTGAACTGCCAGATCATTCAAGCCCAGGTTCAATACCGTGTCCATCATTCCGGGCATGGAAACTCTTGCTCCCGAACGAACAGAAACCAGGCATGGATTGTCTTTGTCTCCGAATTTTGTGTCGGTTAGTGTTTCAACTTTTGCAACGGAGGTTTCAACATCTTTCTTAATTAATGCAATAGCTGCATCCCTTCCTTTTTCGTTGTAAATGGTACATACTTCTGTAGTAATAGTAAACCCTGGAGGTACCGGTACCCCGATCAGGTTCATCTCACTGAGATTGGCTCCTTTACCACCCAGTAAATTTTTCATGTCAGCTTTTCCTTCAGCTGCACCGTTCCCAAACGAATAAACATATTTTGCCATAATTTAGCATTATTATAATTGGTTAGTGACTATGAATCTGATAATTGAATATGATGCGAAAGTAATCTATATTTTTTAATAATTAAAACAATAATACCACTTAAAAAAACTGTTTTGAAGCTATCCCGAAATAACATATTCTTTAGTAAAAAGTTTAAAAAACATGATAGCTAAAATAAGTGTACCTTGATAATATACCCAACCGGTGCTATTGAAAAAATGCAATATTAACATTCTTTAACTTTGCTTCATATGTCTTAACTCTTTACCGCTGTACTTTTGTATTGACACAAGCAAGAAGTACAAGTAAAATTTTTTCATAGAAAAATAGGTTTGGTTAGGTGATAAGGACGGTAGAGGCCGTCCTTGTTTTTTTAAGCACTGCCAATTTTTCTTTTCTTTTATATTCTGTTTCGGAATAAACTTCATGTATATCAGTTATTTACAGTCAAAATGTCATTGCCCGGGGTACTGGCAGAAATATTGAAAGGGACATGCATCAAGATTGTTTAATCTTAAAAATGATGAACTATGAATTTCAATAATTTTACCATAAAATCGCAGGAGGCTGTGCAACAGGCTTTTGTTATTGCACAGGGCTACAACCATCAGGCTGTTGAAACAGGCCATTTACTGAAGGGGTTATTACATGCAGCAGAAAACACGACAAGTTTTCTGCTTAAAAAATTGGGGGTAAATGTTCCTGTACTTCAAAAGGCACTTGATAAAATCATTGAATCGTACCCAAAAGTAGTGGGGGCTGAGCAATATTTATCCAATGATACAAATCGTAGTCTGCAAAAGTCAATTTCGCTTGCACAAAAGATGGGCGACCAGTTTGTTTCGGTCGAGCATATTTTACTGGCCTTACTCGAATCAGGAGGTACCATCAGCAGCCTTTTGAAAGACAGTGGTGTCACCCGGAAAGAACTGGAAGCCGCGATACTTGAACTTAGGAAAGGTGCTAAAGTTGACAGTCAGACGGCTGAAGATAAATTCAATTCATTAAACCGTTTTGCTGTTAACCTGAACGAGCGTGCCCGCAACGGGAAACTTGACCCGGTGATTGGCCGTGATGATGAGATCAGACGGATTCTGCAAATATTGACCAGACGAACCAAAAACAATCCGATACTGATAGGGGAACCGGGAACCGGGAAAACAGCCATTGCCGAAGGATTGGCTCACCGTATCGTGCGTGGTGATGTGCCCGAAAACCTGAAGACGAAACAGTTGTTTTCGCTTGATATGGGAGCTTTGATCGCCGGGGCCAAATACAAGGGAGAATTTGAAGAAAGGTTAAAAGCCGTGGTTAACGAGGTCGTTAATTCGAACGGGGAAATCATTCTTTTTATCGATGAAATACATACCCTTGTGGGGGCTGGAAAAAGCGAAGGGGCCATGGATGCGGCAAATATTTTAAAACCGGCACTGGCCCGGGGTGACCTGCGTGCCATTGGTGCGACCACACTAAATGAATACCAGAAATATTTTGAGAAAGATAAAGCGCTGGAGCGCCGTTTTCAGGTTGTAATGGTGGACGAACCGGATACTTTAAGTGCAATTTCAATTTTAAGAGGATTGAAAGAACGGTACGAAAATCATCACAAAGTGAGGATCAAAGATGAAGCCATTATTGCCTCGGTTGAACTATCTCAACGATATATCTCCGACCGTTTTTTGCCCGATAAAGCCATTGACCTGATGGATGAAGCAGCTGCTAAATTGCGGTTGGAAATGGATTCAGTGCCGGAAGAACTGGACGAAATTGAACGCCGGATCAAACAGTTGGAAATTGAACGGGAAGCTATCAAACGTGAGAAAGATGAAGTAAAACTTTCGAAGTTGAATGAGGAAATTGCCAACCTGAAAGATGAACAATCGAAATACCGGGCACAGTGGCAAACTGAAAAATCGCTGATTGATGGTATCCAGAAAAATAAGACTGATATTGAGAACCTGAAATTTGAGGCCGAACAGGCTGAACGTGCCGGCGACTTTGGCCGGGTAGCCGAGATCAGGTACGGAAAAATTAAAGAAGCCGAAGCTGAAATTGAACGGATAAAAGGTGAGCTTGTCCAAATGAAGTCCGAGGCTATGATCAAAGAGGAAGTGGACGCTGAGGATATTTCTGAAGTGGTTTCGCGTTGGACAGGCATTCCTGTTTCGCGAATGTTGCAGAGCGAACGCGACAAGCTGCTTCATCTTGAGGAAGAGTTACACAAACGTGTGGTAGGGCAAAACGAAGCGATCCATGCAGTTGCTGATGCCGTACGCCGGAGCAGGGCCGGGCTTCAGGATGAAAAACGTCCGATTGGTTCGTTTATTTTTCTGGGAACAACCGGGGTCGGTAAAACCGAGCTCGCCAAAGCACTGGCCGAATTCCTGTTTGATGATGAAAATATGATGACCCGTATCGATATGTCGGAATACCAGGAGAAATTTTCGGTGACCCGGTTAATTGGCTCGCCTCCGGGGTATGTAGGCTACGACGAAGGAGGACAACTGACTGAAGCTGTACGCCGGAAACCATATTCCGTGGTGCTGTTCGACGAAATTGAAAAAGCACATCCCGAAGTTTTTAATGTGTTGCTTCAGGTACTCGACGATGGACGTTTGACCGATAACAAAGGCAGGGTGGTTAATTTTAAGAATACGATTATTATCATGACCTCAAACCTGGGATCCCATTTGATTCAAAGTAACTTTGAAAAAATGAATGATGCCAACCGGGGCGAGATGATGGAAAAAACGAGGGAACAATTATTTGACTTGCTGAAAAAAACCATCCGTCCGGAGTTTTTGAACAGGATTGACGAAGCCATCGTGTTTACTCCGTTGACCAAAACAGATATTCGGGAGATTGTCCGCCTTCAATTCAACCGTATTGTTGAAAGACTGGAGAAACAGGATGTCTCAATCAGTATTTCTGATAAGGCAATCAACTGGATCGGGGCTGTGGGGTACGATCCGCAATACGGGGCGCGTCCGGTAAAACGGCTTCTTCAGAAATATATTCTGAATGAATTATCGAAAACCATTCTGGAAGGAAAAATAAGCAAGGGGCAACCTATCGTGATTGATATGGTGAATGATGAATTGGTCTTCAGAAATTAAATCTCTAATTTTATCCACTGAATTTTTCGGATGTTATATGCAAAAACGAACCAATGCCAGCCAGTTGATTGAACAGTTGAAAAAAGGCGATGCTGCTGCTTTCGATGCACTGTTTGAAGAATACGGGCAGAAATTGTTTGGCTTTGCCATGAAATATATGAAGTCGGAACCCGAAGCAGAGGATTTGGTACAGGAAGTTTTTGTCCGGGTTTGGGAAAAACGGAAATCATTGAAGTCCGATTATTCGTTCAAGTCTTATCTGTTTACTATTGCGCTTAATCAAATCCGCAAATTTTTCAATAAAAAAGCTATTGCCTTGCACTATTTTGCTGAAATGAAATACATGGAGGCCGATTCGGACAATAATATGGTTAAATCAATCGATTATGCATCTATCCTGGAACAGGTTGACCGGATTGTCGATAAATTACCGGAACGTAAAAGGCTGATTTTTCTGAAAAGCCGGAAAGAAGGCAAATCGTCAAAAGAAATAGCGGAAGAACTGCAAATTACCGTTGGCACAGTAGACAACCAGGTTTCTGATGCCCTTCGGATTATCCGCAATGCTTTAAAAAATGAGAACTTATCGCTGTTGCTTTTCCTTGCCCTTTTTCTGGCTTAACTTATGGAACAGTCACAGAATTGAAGGTTATTATTTTTTTATTTGAATTTGTACAATTTTAAGATAATACTTTAAATTTGTACAAAAGATAATCAAATGATCAAACGAGATATTATTTCAAAGTTTAGGGAGTACGAACAATATTATCAGGTAATCAGTCTTAACGGGCCACGTCAGAGCGGAAAGAGCACCTTTATACAGAATGCTGTAAAAGATTTGCCATATATTAATCTTGAAGCACCTGACGAACGGGAATTTGCATTGGGTGATCCGAAGTATTTTTTGAAAAGGTTCCCATATGGTGCAGTAATTGATGAGGTACAATATGCACCGAAATTGTTTTCTTATATACAGGTATTGACAGATGCCAATAGAAAGATAAAATTTTATCTTACTGGTTCCCAGAACTTCATAATGCAGGATAATATTACGCAGTCGCTTGCTGGAAGGGTCGGGATACTTACATTATTGCCCTTTTCTTTTCAGGAACTTTCCAATGCGAACTCTGCTTTTGCAGATGACAGTTCCTTGCAGCAGTACACCGGTTTTTATCCTCGTATTTATGACCGGAAGATTCCACCACGTGAATTTTACCGTAACTATGTCAACACTTATTTAGAGCGGGATGTACAGGGACTTATCCAGGCAGGGAACCTTAGCCAGTTCAACCGTTTTATTGCCCTAACAGCCGGACGTTCAGGACAAATACTTAATTACCAATCGCTTGCTAGCGATACAGGGGTTTCTGTTCCAACCATCCAAACATGGTTGAGTATACTTGAAAAAAGTTATATCGTTTTTCGGCTTTCTCCTTACTATCATAATTACAATAAACGAATCGTGAAATCGCCAAAATTATATTTTTACGACACAGGTTTATTATGCTATCTGCTCAATATTGAGAAGCCTGAACAATTATCCACTCACTTTGCAAAAGGCGCAATTTTTGAAAATTACGTATTGGCAGAACTATTAAAACTACGGTTTAACCGTGGTTTTCCCGCTAATATGTTTTACTGGAAAGACAATCATAACAAGGAAATAGATGCTGTTATCGAAAGTGGGGAAGGAGTATTGGCAATAGAGATAAAAAGTGCGCTTACATTTTCATCATCTTTTTTTGACAATATAACTTACTGGGGTAAATTAAGCCCCCGGAACCGGCAGGGTATTGTTATTTATGGCGGAGATAAAAGTTTCTCCACTACTCATGGACCGGTTGTTTCCTGGAACCGGTTGTCAGAAATTGAATATTGATTACAATAAAATTTTACTTTAACAGATTTAGCAAAGAAGACCTATTTTTCTGATTTTATACCCCAACCCCAAGGGGAGAAATCAGAAGAATCCATCCGGTTCCCCCCGGGGATTAGGGTAAAACGGATGGATTTTTCGATTTTGAAGGAAGCTGTCAAAGTAGTCCCTCAGTATAGGGAAAATCCAGTTGCCAGAAGAATAACAAAAAAAGAGAATTAAATATTTGAGTATGTAACATGTAGAGCTCGTTGTAATAATTTTTCATATCTGACCATGAGATTCGCCCGGCTTATGGATATTAACTAGTGAATGCAGGATATTGTGAGGAAGATTAGTTAAAAACAAAGGGAATACAGGGAAAGGTTTATATGAAAAATCAATTCGGCACATTATTTCAAAAATACCAGGAAGGGCAGCTTAGCCTGAAAGAAGAGTTTCTTTTGGCCAGGATGATTTCCGATCCTTCAAATACGGAAGTTGACAGGTATATTAAAAATGATTTTCAGGAAGAGCTAAAAAATCCGGTTTCTGAAAAAAAGGAAATGCAGCATATCCTTCATGCCATTCACCACCGGCTGAATCTGAGGCAATCAGAGAAACGGAAAAGCAAGGTTTTACGTATTTATCAATGGACATCGAGGATTGCCGCGATTCTGTTTGTGCCGTTTTTTATAATCAGTATTTATCTTTTTATGAATCAACATATAAAGCAGGAGCAGGCAACCCGTTTGCAAATTATTGCACCGGAAAGTTCTCGTGTTAGTTTTGAATTACCCGACGGGACCAAAGGGATATTGAACGGTGGTTCTGTTCTTGATTATTCTTCTGCTTTTACTGAAAACAGGCATGTGAAACTTTCGGGCGAAGCTTATTTCGATGTTGCTCATGATATGAAGCACCTGTTTACCATTGATGCAAATAATGATAAAATCCAGGTCGTTGGTACCAGGTTTACCCTGGCTGCCTGGCCGGACGATCACCAGACAGAACTGGTTTTGGAAGAGGGGAAGGTAATGTTTCATACCGGGAGAAAAACTTATGCTGTTTTGCCAGGTCAGCGTATTGTTGAAAAAAACGGGAACCCGGAACTTTCGGAAGTGGAGACCTGGAAATATACCGGATGGAAAGATGGACGATTGATTTTTCGCAACGATTCGATGGAAGAACTGGCCCGGCGTATCTCGCATTGGTATAACGTAGATATAGAATTCGATAAAAGCAGTCTGAAAAATTATACATTCCGCGGTGTTTTTGAGGACGATCCGTTGGAAGAAGTACTCCGGTTACTAAAAATTACTTCACCAATTGATTACAAAATAGAGGACCGCCATATAAATGAAGATGGAAGTTTTAGTCCCCAAAAAGTAATAATCACAAAAAAATAAATACCAGATGAAGAAAAGTCCTTAAAAAATAAAAAACAGGCAGACGCTCCACCGCCTACCTGTCACTGTGTTAATTATCAATGTAGTTAATAATTTAACGAGCTAAATTTATGAAAAAATTATTGAAAACAGGGGGATGGGATTCTCATGCCTTGGAAAAATGTTTTAAAACTATGAAGATTTTTCTTTTTGTAATGATTCTGAGTATAGGACAGTTGCTGGCCATTGATTCCTATTCTCAAAGAACAAAACTTTCCTTGGATTTCGAAGGGACAAGATTGGTCGACGTTTTGGATGAAATTGAAAACAAAACAGAGTTTTTCTTTCTTTTTAATGAAAAATTAATTGATCTGGACAGGAAAGTGGATATTCATGTGAATGATCAGGGAATTACTGAAATATTGGAAACCCTTTTTAAAGGGACTAATGTGAAATACCAGATCGTTGACAGAAAGATTGTACTTTCTCCGAAAAATTCATTTCAGCCGTTACAAAAAACGGTTACCGGAAAAGTGACCGACTCTTCCGGCGCTCCTTTGCCTGGTGTAACAGTAATAGTAAAAAGAACTACCCAGGGTATTATTACTGATGCCAACGGGAATTACTCTCTTTCCAATATTCCAGGCGATGCAATTTTAGTATTTTCATTTGTAGGGATGAAAACACAGGAAATATCGGTTGCCGGGAAGACAGATATTAATATTGTCCTTGCAGAGGAACTTATTGGTATTGAAGAGGTTGTTGCTGTGGGCTATGGAGCAATCGCGAAAAAGGAACTTACCTCCGCAATTTCGCATGTATCGAGTGAAGATTTCCTGAATGTGGCCAGCATTGATCCGACGATGCAGATTCAGGGGAAAGTTTCCGGCGTTTCGATTACCAATACAGGCAGCGGGGATCCGAACAATCAGGCCAACATTCAAGTGAGAGGAATTTCATCAAGGTCGGCAGGACTGGGCCCGCTGATTGTCATAGACGGAGTTCCCGGAGGAAACCTGACTAATATCAATGTAAATGACATTAAGTCGATTGATGTGCTGAAGGATGGTGCCGCTTCTGCTATTTACGGAACCAGAGGAAGTAACGGAGTGGTATTGATCACAACGAAATCAGGGAAAAAAGACGGGAATTTATATACTTCCTATCATGGCTATGTGTCGGCAGACATCATGAAAGATGAACTGAGACCTCTAAGTGCACAGGAATTCAGGGAATACCGGGTTCCAAAAAATCAGGGAGTAGACCAGGGCGGAAATACCGACTGGATGGATGCTGTTACCCGGACTGGTTTTACTCATAGCCATACCATAACTTTTGCAGGCGGAACAGCCAATAGTAATTACCGTGCAAGCGGGGATTATCGTAAATCTGAAGGTATTGATCTTCGTTCAGACCGGAAGGAATACGGAGCCCGGCTTTCATTTCACCATACAACAAACAGCGGGTTGTTTAATTTCTCGGTTAATGTTACTCCCCGGGCAATTTACCGGAATAATGCCGATTGGAGTGTCTTTAAAGCAGCGCTGGAAGCAAATCCGACCACACCGGTTTTTGATCCGGAGAATCCGCTACAATATGCTAACTTCAATGGTCAGGCAGCAGATTTCAATCCGGTAGAATTACTTAAACTGGAGGAAAGCGGCGGTGAGACGAAGCTACTCGACTGGGATGCTACGGTAAAATTGAATTTGCTGCCATTACTGACTGACAGGAAGAAGGCAACCCATTCTTTAAACACTCAGGTAACGATCGCCCAGCAGCAAAATGACAATTTTGATTATTGGTTTCGTCCGGCCATAAGTACTCAAGCTATTAATTCAGGACGGCAAGGTGAGGCTAATCGCAAGTATTCGAAAAGTCGTCAGGAAAGCCTGGAATGGGTCGGTAATTATTTAACAGAAATGAATGGTCATAAAATCAAAGCAATGGTCGGCTATTCGTATCAGTATTTTCAATATTCGGAATTATATGCTGAAAATAAGGATTTTCCATCGGATGTTCTGAGTTACAACAATCTTGGTGTTGGAGAATGGACAAAGGAAGAGGGTAGAACCGGCATGAGCACAGGTAAAAATGACTCCAGATTGATCGGATTTTTTGGCCGGGTAAGCTATGATTATAAAGGGCGTTATTTACTGACCGCTTCACTCCGGTATGAAGGATCGTCAAAATTCGGAGAAAACAATAAGTGGGGGTATTTTCCTGCGACATCGTTAGGATGGCGAATAAGCGACGAGCCTTTTATGGCCCATGTCCGTTTTGTAGATGATCTCAAATTACGGGCAGACCTGGGTGTTACCGGGAACCAGAACTTTGATAACTACAGGTCTTTGGCTACTATGCAAGGGTTTGGCAGCTATTATTATAATGGTGAATATTTCACGGTATGGGGCCCTGGGAAAAATGCAAATCCTGACCTAAAGTGGGAAAAAGGAGTGAACTGGAATGTGGGTATCGATTTTTCTGTATTTGATCATGTTGTAAGTGGATCGCTGAATTATTATAACAGAAGGCAAAGCGATCTTCTGGGGGACTATAATGTATCGGTACCTCCTTATTTGTTTCCCACAACTTTTGTAAACGTAGGAACATTGAAGAATATGGGGATAGAGATCGATTTGAATATTAATGCTATGAAAACCAGAAAATTTAGCTATCAGGTCGGATTAGTCGGGGCGACTAACCAGAACAAATTTGTCGATTTCTCAAATTCTGTTTATACTGGCCAGGACTATTCCTGGACATGCTGGATGGAAAGTCCGGGGAATCCCGGAAATCTTCAGCAAATAAGGAAGGGCGAACGTTTGGGGAATTTCGTGACCTGGGCCTTTGCCGGAATTGATGAAACAGGTAACTGGCTGGTCTGGAACAAGGAAAATACTGAAAAAATCCCTATTAGCGAAGCCACGGATGATGACAAACGTATTACAGGTAACGGACTGCCTAAAGTTACAGCATCGTTAACCAACTCTTTCACATATAAAAATTGGGATTTAACATTATATTTCAGGGGAGCATTCGGATATGATCTGTATAACGTGCATGACCTGTACTATGGCCTGCAAAGTGCTCCCGGAAATGTTTTAAGGAAGGCATACGGCAAGAATGCAGATATTACTTCAGGACTGAATGTTTTGACCGATTACTTTCTGGAGAAAGGCGATTATGTGAAGTTGGATGTCGTAACTCTGGGGTATAAGCTTAATCTGAAAAACAGATGGATTGAAGGGCTGAGAGTTTATGCAACAGCCAGAAATTTGGCTACCTTCACCGGGTTTAGCGGTGTAGATCCTACGGCTTATCAGGTCAATGGTCTTACACCCGGAACTAATAACGGAACCCGGGCATATTATCCATCGTCCACTCAATTCATATTTGGTGCAACAGTTAATTTCTGAATCTAACCTAATTCCAAAAAACAATGAAAAATATATTGCGTTATTTAATCATATGCATAGGTGCTTTGACCATACAGGCATGTACAGATTTATCTGAAACCCTCTATGATCAGATCGTTACGGATAATTATTATAACACGAAAGAAGATGTGATCCGGTCTGTGTTCCGACCTTTTGAGCATGGATTTTGGAGTATCGGTCCCCGTTTTACCATTAATGAAGAATCCTCCGACCAATTAGGTACTTGGAACCGGGATGGATGGTGGGTCGATGGTCAGGTTTGGCAACGGTTCCACTATCATACCTGGAACATTGATGATGACGGTCCAAAAGGGGAATGGGATGCTTGTTTTATCGGTATTATGCAGGTAAATTCCGTTTTACAGGATTTTCAAAACCTTGATCCGGCTAAATTCGGCTTGACAGAAGCTGAGTTTGATGCTTTTGCTGCACAGTGCAGAACACTTCGCGCCTGGTTTTATATCCGGTTGCTGGATGCATTCCGGAATATTCCCCTTGCCGTGAGCCGTGATGTAAATCTGAATTCCCAGGGGCAGGTACCACCTGAAGAAATATTTCAGTTTGTGGAGCGTGAGCTTAAGGAATGTATCCAGTTACTTTCTGCTAAAGAAGGGATTCAGGGCAATGGTCTTTCCCAGGGACAATGGAATAAAGCCGGTGCGGCGGCTCTTTTGGTCCGTCTATATTTAAATGCAGAAAAATGGATCGGTGAACCCAGGTATAACGAATGTGAGGAAACAGCACAAAAAATAATCGACGGAGAATATGGTTCTTATGAACTCTCCTCAAGTTGGAGCGCTCCGTTCGACTGGAATAACGATACCAATAATGAGATCATTTTCGGTTTCCCCGGAACTTACGGCCGTAGCCATTGGCATTATGGGAGTGACGTTTACTGGTGGTGTCTTCCGGCAAATGCTCACCGGTATTTCGGAAGCACCCAGCAAGGAAGTTTTAATCCCAAGTATGCTTTGCAGCCGAGCCGGGACGTGGAGGGAAATCTTTATGATTTTACACTTGGGATGCCTGTGGCTAAATTTCAAAAATATCCGGAAGACCAACGGTTGAAGTTGTATCGAAATCTGGGAAACAGCACCAGGGAAGGCATGTTCCTGTTTGGCTACCTGGAGTATAGCGAAGCCGGTGAAATCAAAAGGGTGACCTCTCCTTCCAATGGTTTGGATCTTTATTTAAGGGATCAGGTCGGGATATTCCATGGTACTCTTCCGGGAGAAGTACCTCAAAACAAGACATCGGATATGAAAACAGGTGATCACAATTCCGGATGGCACTTTGCAAAATATCCGTTTTACGGTGATAATGATTTAGGTAAGCAGGAAGCGGACTTTGCAGAGATCCGGTTGGCTGAGATTTATTACTCCTTGGCGGAATGTAAGTTCCGGTTGGGTGATGTTAATGGTGCAGGAGCATTGTTGAATGATGTCCGTAAGCGAAATTACCCGGAGAATAAATACAGTGAATACTTATATCAGCCGGAAGGGACTGTAGAACTGACTGCTGACGAGTTACTGGATGAATGGGGCCGAGAGTTTCTTGGTGAAGGCCGGCGCCGCACAGATCTCTGTCGCTGGGATAAATTTACAACAAGTGAATGGTGGGACAAGGAGCCTGACGCAGATCACCATACCGACATCTATCCTTTACACCGGAATGTGCTGGGGGCAAACCCTCATCTGATACAAAATCCCGGATATGATGATATTGAACGCTGAAAATGATTAATTTTATTGGTGGATGGTACGTTCTGCCTAAGAATGTGCCATCCTTTCCTGAATCAACATAAACAGATTTAAATCAAACCTTATGAAACACATTACACTGACCATTTTATGCCTGATGACAGCATCTTCTCTTTTTGCCCAATGGACTCCGCAACAAACAGAATGGTATTATCCTGAACCTCCAAAGGTTGAACAAGGTAAACAACCGGGAGCTCCTCCATCTGATGCTCTTGTGCTTTTTGACGGGAAAAGTCTTGATCAATGGCAGTCGGAAAAGGGAGAGGATATGAAGTGGGAGGTTTCCGGCGGAGTGCTTACCGTTGTTCCTGGAACCGGAAATATCGTTACAAAACAATTTTTTGGCGATTGTCAATTACATGTTGAGTTTAAGTCGCCGGCACCGGAAAGCTTTAACGGGCAGAATCGGGGAAACAGCGGAATATTTCTACAAAGCCGCTATGAAGTACAGGTTTTGGATGCCGATAACAATACAACTTATGTGAACGGAATGGTTGGCAGTATCTATAAACAACAGGCACCATTGGCAAACGCTTATTCGAAGAATGGAGAGTGGCAGGTTTATGATATATACTGGAAAGCTCCGAAATTTGGTACCGGCGGTGTTTTGGAAACTCCTGCCATGATCACCGTTGTGTTGAACGGGATCGTGGTCCAGAATAATTATATATTAAAAGGAAATACCCCCTATATTGGCTTACCTGATTACGAACCTCACGGACGCTTACCGTTGATGTTGCAGGACCATGGTACTAAAGTCGCATTTCGGAATATCTGGATAAGAAATTTGTAAATAACTAACAGCAAACACAATGACAATTTCAAGAAGATCTTTTATTCAGTCGTCTTCGTTGGTTGCTGCCGGCCTGGCAGTACCAATGGCCGGAAAATCTGCATGGCGTACAGGGATGGCCAATGATCAGATCAATGTAGCCCTCATCGGGTGCAGAAATATGGGATGGTCTAACCTGGCGGATTTTCTTCTGCATCAAGAAGTTCGTTGTGTCGCTCTGGCGGATGTAGATGCCCGGATCCTTGCTTCGCGGGGAAATGAATTAACCACCAAATACCAGATGAAAGCTGACTTGTATCCGGATTACCGGAAAATCCTGGACCGGGAAGATGTGGATGTGGTGATCATCGGAACACCGGATCACTGGCATTGCCTGCAGTTTGTCGATGCCTGTAAGGCCGGAAAGGACATCTATGTGGAAAAACCAATAAGCAATAGTCTGGCCGAATGCGATGTAATGGTGGCTGCTGCAAAAAAATATAAAAGAATTGTTCAGGTAGGACAGCAACAACGAAGCAGCAAACACTGGCAGGATATGGTGGATTATCTGAAGTCAGGTAAACTGGGCACAATCGGACATGTCCACATTTGGGCTAATTTCGGTTATGCAGCTATTCAGAATCCGGTCGCAGATTCTGAGGTGCCCAAAGATATTGATTTTAATTTTTGGTTGGGCCCGGCACCCGCGAGGACTTTCAACACCCAGCGTTTTCATGGGCTTTGGCGTATGTTTTGGAACTATGGTGGTGGTTTGATGACCGATTGGGGTGTCCATTTGCTGGATATGGGATTGTGGGGTATGGATGTAAAAGAAATGCCGCCAAAAGTAACAGCTTCGGGTGGCAAATATCTCTTCCCTCATGGGGCCCACGAGACTTTTGACGTTCAGTCAGTTTCTTACCAGTTTAATGATTTTCTGATGACGTGGGAGCATAATTCCGGTATTGATTCCGGACCATATGGACGGAATTACGGCGTTTTGTTCCGGGGAACAAACGGTACGCTGGTGGCTAACCGGGATGACTGGGAAGTATATCCGGAAAAAGATAAGATCGCGACAGTAAAGGTAAAGGCTGATTACCAGGACCATAAAAATCATGTAACCAACTTTCTGGATCATGTCAAAAACAGGGACCCGGAAACTGCCTGTCCGATTGAAAATGGCAGCCTGTGTGCGAAATATGCCCATTTGGGAAATATCGCCGCCCGCTTAGGCGCGACACTTCGGTATGATGATCAGAACCAGTCATTTGATAACGATAAAGCCAATCAGCTAATAAAGCCCGTTTACCGGAAGCCATGGAGATTTCCGGAGGTATAAGCCGGAGATTTGGGAACCTGGCTGATAATTGGGAAAGAATAAAAAATCAGGATAGGTTACAACGAAGCTTCGAATAAAAACACATAAGCTTTTTTAAAATTCACTAATGAAAAAAGAATTAATCATTATTACATTTCTTTTGAGTTTCTTGTCGGAGGCTTTCGCTTCAAATCCTGGAAAAGCCCGATGGATTTGGTATCCAGGCGATATGGAGGTCTGGCTGCATTCACAGGTAGCCAACCGCCGTCAGGAAAGAGGCGAATTTTATCCCCCTTTCTGGCGGATGGATTCCCCTTACCGCCTGGTGCGTTTCGAGAAATCGGCCGAACTGGAGGAGCCGGAAACCATCCGGATTTTTGCAGAGGGGCGTTTCCAGTTCCGGGTCAACGGAGAAATTATACACGATTATGACCACAGGAACATTCATCTTCCGGCGGGAAAATTAAACCTATCGGTGCTGGTTGACAATCCTTCTGCCTTCCCGTCTCTGTTCATTCAGGGAAAGACGGTCTATACCGATGATAGCTGGTGTGTTACTGCTCAAAACAATCAATTTTGCCCTGTTGCATCCGGCAGCTATACGGATCCGGGCCTGCCTCCGTCTTCCTTCCATCTCGAATACCGTCCCATTACACCGGCGGTTCTGGAGCGGCAATCAAATGCCATGCTGGTTGATTTCGGCAGGGAGACTTTTGGCAAGGTCATCGCCGAAGGAGTCAGGGGAAAAGGGCAACTCCGTCTTTTCTATGGAGAGACCAAACAGGAAGCTCTGGCAAAAACCCTGGCTGAAACGTATGACTACCGGAATATCAATTCAGCCACGGCAGGCAGTGATACCACAGAAAGCCGGGCTTTTCGTTATGTTTATGCGGAATGGGATACTTTGGTCACTCTGGAGCATATCAGCGCATTATACGAATACCTACCCTTAAATGACCGGGGGCATTTTTCTTGCTCCGATACATTGCTGAACCGTATTTATGAAATTTCTCTCTATACGCTTCGCCTGACTACCCGCGAATTTCATTTGGACGGGATCAAGCGTGACCGCTGGGTCTGGAGTGGAGATGCTTACCAAAGTTACCTGATGAACTTTTACACTTTTTTCGACCAGGATGTGAATAAGCGGACGTTTTATGCTCTGAGGGGACACGATCCCGTGGAAACGCATATTAATACCATTCTCGATTATTCTTTTTACTGGATGATCGGACTTTATGATCATTTTATGTACACCGGAGATACCGCCTTTACCAGGCAGATTTATCCCAGGGCCAAATCTTTGATGGAGTTCTGCCTTGCTCGGACCAATACCAACGGGTTAGTGGAAGGGCTTCCGGGTGACTGGGTCTTTATTGACTGGGCAGATATGGATAAGGAAGGAGAGATCGGTTTCCTGCAGTTATTGCTGGCGCGGAGCCTGGAGGCTATTGCCATGAGCGCCCGCCTGGCAGAAGATGAGGCCTATGCCCATGATTGTCAGGAACGTTCGGAAAAGATCCGGAAAATGATCTTCGACATTTATTGGAATGATCAGAAACATGCTTTTGTCCATAACCGGAAGGATGGGGTATTGTCGGAAACAGTTACCCGTTATGCCAATATGTTTGCCATTTTATTCGGTTATGTCAACAATGAGCAAAAGAAACAGATTAAAGAGCATGTTATTCTGAATGACCGGATTCCGAAAATCACTACCCCCTATATGAAATTTTACGAGCTGGCATCACTTTGTGAAATTGGTGCGGAAGAGCAGGCGCTGAATTTTGTCCGGGCATACTGGGGCGGTATGCTTAAGCTGGGAGCCACTTCCTTTTGGGAAACTTACGACCCGGAGCAAAAAGGAGATGCGCATTATTCGATGTATGGCCGTCCTTTTGGTAAAAGTCTGTGTCATGCCTGGGGGGCTAATCCTGTTTACCTGTTTGGCAAGTACCTTTTAGGGGTAAGGCCGACCGCTCCCGGTTATCAGTCTTATGTCATTGAACCATCACTTGCCGGTCTGGAATGGATAGAGGGGAGAGTACCTACCCCCAACGGTGTTATGGAGATTTTTATGGACAGGAAAATTGTAAAGATAAAAACAGCTCAGGGACAGGGAGTTCTTTTGATAAAAAGTAAAAAGCAACCTGGAGTGGAGAAAGGTGTGTTTTGTACCCCTCTTGGTGATAACCTTTATAAAATTAAGTTAGACGTTCCGCAAAAGGAATATGTAATTCGTTACCAGTCTCTTGAAAAAATATAAGTGGTATGCTTCCTGTAAAATGAAAATTAAAAATAAACAGGGAAAATATCTTTCTGTTTTCCACATGCTGATTTCATTTATAATAAATAATTTAGTTTGTGAATTTCATATAATACGGTGAAAAATATGAAATAGACTTTAAGGTAAGAGAACTTGTTGATTTGATGATGATGAAATTGAAATACAAAAACAATGAAATAAATACCCCATGATCATTTAAACTATAAGAATAAATATTATTTTAACGCAAAAATTTCTCAGATATATAAAGAACCAAACTTAAACGATAAATACGATGAGAGAAACCTTACTTGTCATTGCAGTACTTTTTTTGGCTGCCTGTAACAATACGAAAAAAACCAATAGCACAGAACCGGAAACCGGGAAATGGGCACAGGAACAGGCCCGGCAATGGGGCGATCAACAGGGCTGGCTTCGTGGATGTAACTTTAACCCGAGCACAGCCATCAACCAACTGGAAACCTGGCAGGCCGAATCGTTCGACCCGGAAACCATCGACCGTGAACTGGGATGGGCTGAAAACATCGGGATGAACTGTATGCGTGTTTACCTGCACCATCTTGCCTGGGAAACAGATAAGGAAGGTTTCAAAAAACGGATGAAACAATATCTTGATATTGCCGATAGTCACGGGATAAAAACCATATTTGTATTTTTCGACGATTGCTGGAACGCCACCTACCAGGCAGGGAAACAACCTGATCCCAAACCGGGGGTACATAATTCAGGCTGGGTACGCGACCCGGGCGACTTGCTTTTCCAGGATTCAACATTGATCAGTACACTGGAAGAATACGTGAAAGATGTGTTGACCAGTTTTAAAAATGATAAGCGCATAGCTGTCTGGGACCTTTACAACGAACCGGGAAATTCAGGATACGGGAATCAGTCCCTGCCTTTGCTTCAAAAAGTTTTCGAATGGGGATGGGAAATCCGTCCGTCGCAACCGCTTTCATCGGGAGTGTGGGACTATAAACTGAAAGATCTAAACAAATTTCAGGTTGAAAATTCAGACATTATTACCTACCACAATTATGGAGGCCCGGAAAAACATCAGGCAGCGATCGATACATTAAAACGATACAACCGCCCGATGGTATGCACCGAATACATGGCCCGCCGGAATAACAGTTTGTTTCAAAACATTATGCCAATGCTGAAGAAAGAAAATGTCGGGGCTATCAACTGGGGACTGGTAGCCGGAAAATCGAATACCAAATACGCATGGGACGAACCCATCCCTGACGGATCGGAACCGCCTCTTTGGTTTCACGAAATATTCAGGCCCGACGGAACCCCTTACAAACAGGAAGAAGTTGACCTGATAAAAAGCCTGACATTGGAATAAAAGAAGCCTTTTGTAAGAGATAGTTATATATTGATTACCCTTTGTATTTCAATCAGATCTTCATCGATACTGTGATGTAGTTTCACGGCTTTATTGAAGGGCACATGAACGGTTTTGTCATTTTTCAGGCCGATCATGATGCTTTTCTGGTCATCAAGTAAGGCATCGATGGCGGCTACCCCCATCTTGGTTGCTGCCACCCGGTCTTTAGCACTCGGACTACCGCCGCGCTGTATATGTCCCAGTATGGAGACACGTACGTCCAGGTCAGGATGCTCTTCAGTAACTTTCCGGGCAATTTTGATAGCGCCTCCCATCTCATCGCCTTCGGCAACAATTACGATACCACTGGTTTCCTTTGTTTTATACCCTTTATTGAGAAACTTTTTCAGTTCTTCGTGTTGTTCTTTCGATTCAGGGATCAGGATCACTTCCGCCCCTACGGCAATTCCGCTGTTCAGGGCCAGTAACCCGGCTTCGCGGCCCATCACCTCGATAAAGAAAATACGTCCGTGTGAACTGGCAGTGTCTTTAATTTTGTCGACAGCTTCGACTACTGTGTTCTGAGCTGTATCATAACCAATCGTATAGTCGGTACCAAACATGTCGTTATCGATGGTTCCCGGAATGCCTACAAACGGAATATCATATTCCTTGGAAAAAATCAGCGCCCCGGTAAACGACCCATCGCCGCCAATTACCACAACAGCATCAATGTCATGCTTTTTCAGGTTTTTGTAAGCTTTTTCCCGGCCCTCAGGTGTCCTGAACTCATTGCTGCGCGCTGTTTTCAGTATCGTTCCTCCCTGATTGATTATATTGCTGACATCGGTAGAATGAAGCGGTATAAAATTATCTTCAATCATTCCCTGGTAACCGTGCCGGATGCCGGCTACTTCCAGCCCGTGAGAAATGGCCGCGCGGGTGACGGCCCTGATGGCTGCGTTCATTCCCGGGGCATCTCCACCTGAGGTGAATACTCCTATTTTCTGAAGTTTTTTCCGTTTGGGGCTGGCCCCGCCTTCTATATTTACATTTTGATTCATTGCTCTTTTATTTATGTATTGAAATAACAATGCAAAGTAACGACTGCTTTTCGGGATATGGTTTCGGAATGTGTTGTAGAACAGAAATTTTTAATATAGAATTAATGGTTCAATATCCGTTCCCGTACCTGTTCCATTAACCACCGGGGGGTAGACGTCGCCCCGCAAACGCCAACACTTCCGGCATCAGAGAACCATTCATAATTCAGCTCTTCAGGAAAAGAAATAAAATAACTACGCCGGTTGGTTTGCAGGCAGGCGTCATACAAAATACGGGCGTTCGAACTCTTTTTACCTCCCACGAAAACAATCACATCGTGTCGGGCAGAGAATTCTTTCATCCGGGGGACACGACCAGATACCTGCCGGCATATCGTATCATGGATTTTCAGGTTACTATTCCTGGCATGTTCCCGGATATTCTTTTCCAACTGGTTAAATTTATCAATCGACATGGTGGTTTGGGCAAACAGTGTGGCCGGTTTTCCGGGATCGATCTCCCGGACATCGTTCGGATTGTCAACAATAATTGCCCGGTCCCTGGTCTGACCATTCAGCCCGACAACTTCGGCATGGCCCGGTTTGCCATAAATAATTACCTGTCCGTTCACCTGTTCCATTTCCCCTGCTGCTTTTTTTACCCGTTGCTGAAGTTTTAAAACCACCGGACAGGTCGCATCAATCAGTTCTATGTTATTGGCTTTGGCATATTCGTAGGTCGACGGTGGTTCCCCATGTGCCCGTAACAGTACTTTACAATTGGAAAGCGTATGGTATTTTTCGTGATCAATCGTAACCAGTCCGAGTTTTTCAAGGCGTTTTACCTCCATGCCGTTGTGTACAATATCGCCCAGGCAATAGAGTGTACCTTCCTGCATAAGTGTATCTTCCGCCTTTTTTATGGCATTGACGACCCCGAAACAAAATCCCGATTTATGATCGATTACAACCTTCATCCCCTGATCCGTTTTTCTGCTTCGTTGAGCGCCCACCGGAACTGCTCTTCGCGGGAGATATGGCTGTTGTCGAGCAAAAGCGCATCACTGGCCTGTTTCAGGGGGCTAGCCTCCCGCGACGAATCGATGTGGTCGCGTTCGAGCACATTCCGGAGTATCTCGTTAAAATCGACGGTCTGTCCTTTTGCCGTTAGTTCGTCGTACCTGCGTTGTGCACGGACTTCCGGCGAAGCAGTCATAAATATTTTTAGCCCGGCATTGGGAAAAACCACCGTCCCTATATCGCGGCCATCCATCACAATGCCTTTGTCTTTACCCATTTTTTGCTGAAGTTTTACCATCGCAGCCCGTACTTCTTTGATGGTGGCAACAGGGCTTACATGGTTGGCAACAGGCAACAGGCGAATTTCTTCCTCCACATTTTCGCCATTCAGATAAGTTTCGTTTTGCCGGGTGTCAGGATTGAACCGAAATTCGATACTGATCTCGCCCAGACGTGCAATCAGTCCTGCTTCATCTACTTTCTTGCCGGCAGCCAGCCCGTTACGCAGGGCAAACAAGGTTACCGCGCGGTACATGGCGCCTGTGTCGATGTAGATGTACCCCAGCTTTTTAGCCAGTTCTTTGGCAACGGTACTTTTTCCGCAGCCCGAATGGCCGTCGATGGCAATAATTATGCGGACAGGTTTTTCCATGTTTCTTTTTTGAGAAAACAAATATAAGGGAAAAGATAAGGTTTTTGTCAGGAATAAATAGTTTAGGATGAAATAAAATATCATTCCGTATAAGTTGCAACAGACACAAAATAGCTCCTGCCTCAACCCCTTATTTATGAATTAAACCATTAGTGGCCGGTCATGCTTCAAATTTTGGGTTACCATGAAGGAGTTTTAACTTCATAGCTCTAAACATGAGCCTCTCCCTGCATCCAAAGTGACTTACTAACGTTAGTAAGTCACTCTTACTAGTATTAGTAATGCACTCTTACTAGTGTTAGTAATGCACTCTTACCAGTGTTAGTAAGTCACTATTACCAGTGTTAGTAATAATGCCTTACTGGTATTAGTAATTTGCTTTGTCTGCCTGATCCCCCATCGCCGTTCAGGGGCAGAATTTCACCTCAAGAGGGGGCCTGCCGGCTGTTTTGTCTTCCGAATCCGGGACGTGGCGGAGTGCATTGATAAAATAAAATGCTTAATAAGGAGGAAAGTCGTCGTAAAAATTTTGTCGGGTACCAAATTTCAAAAATTCAACTGTATCATTGTCAATGTAAACCCCGTCCCCGAAGTGGATTATTTTCTCCGGTAATTATCGTTCAGGTTAATGGCTACGGAAAAGTGGTTTGAGGCTCCTGCCAGATGATAACGGGCTAATCCGTAATTCAATTCAAAACGGGAGATTTCAAACCCGAAACCAAAAGTAAAACCCACCGTTGACGCTTTTTCATCGAATTTCAGTTCCTGTCTGCGCTGGTAATTATACCCTGCACGAAGCGTGAGATTTTCGGAAGGCAATAATTCAACACCCAGTATCATGTGGCGAAGAAATTTTTTTCCGATACCATCTTCTTTGGTCGTGTCGTCTGATGTTTCATCATCTGTTTCGGTTTTTCCCAGAGTCCATTTCTGAAGGTGCTGTAAGGTTCCGGAGATTCGTAACGGGGCATGTCCCAGGCGCAGCGAGTAGCCCATTTGAATATCGAAGGGAAGTGGTTCCCTGTTGCCACCATCGTAGTAAGTAGTGATTTGTGTCCCGATATTTTTCAGGGCCAGACCAATGGTGGTAAGCCCGTCTTTACTTTGGTAAGCAGCCCCCAGATCAACAGCAATCCCTGCCGACTGATACGACTCAAACGACGACCAGATCGGTTTCAGGGTGCCTCCAACCAAAATGCGGTTGAACTGGTATGACCAGATAATATTCAGGGCATATTCAGCAGCCTTAAAAGTACTCCCGGTCTTTGTCCCGTCGGGTAACGCTTCGATAAAAGTCCCGTAATTAATATAGTGCATCCCTGCTGCAAAATTGCCCGGCCACTTAACAGGCAAGGCATATGCGACATAGCCGTAATTTACATCGCTGATATAATTCACATAGTTGGCAACCAAATGATTTTGCATGTCTTCGGTAAGCAGGGCCGGGTTGTTGTAGGCCACATTTAAATCGGTCTCATCTGCCAGGGCAACCTGGGTTCCACCCAATGCAGCCATCCTGGCCGAGTTTACCAGATTCAGGAATTCATACGTATTCTCACCACCAATCTGTGCTTCCGAAAGGAACGGGACGATCAGAAAAAGCGACAAGAGGTATTTATGATTCATGGTATTCATGGTTGTATCATTGTATGGTCCAACCCTGTTATTTTTTCCTGTGTCCTGAAGTTTTGCCTGAAGGTTTTCTTTTTTTTGAATAATACCGTCGTTTACTGCTTTTCTTTTTGCTGTATGTTTTTACTTTCCATTCGGGACCTTCCCCTAATTCTTCCGGTAAGGGGATTTTAATTACCTCCCGTTCGATAAGTTGTTCGATGCGGTGGAATTTTCCTATGTCCTTTTCATTGATCAGGCTGACAGCGATCCCGGTTTTGTCGGCACGGGCTGTACGTCCGACCCGGTGCACATAGTCTTCAGCCGAAGAAGGTACATCATAGTTGATAATCAGGTTGATGTCCTTGATGTCAATGCCGCGGCTGAGCACATCGGTTGCAACCAGTATACGGGTGCGTTTTGACTTGAATCCCATCAAAACTTCTTCGCGTTCCTTTTGTTCCAGGTCGGAAGAAATGCCTTTTACCGTGTTCCCGCGTTTCCTTAATGCCCTGGCTATTTCGAAAACATTCTTTTTGGTTGAACTGAAGATCAGGATACTGTCAAAGTCCGGTTTATCGCTGATCAGATGGTCGATTAACGGAATTTTTTGTTCGTTGTAGGTCAGGTAAGCCGCCTGTAAAACCCCTTCGGCTGGTTTCGAGATAGCTGTACTGATTTCGACAGGCTTGTTCAGTATTTTAGATGCCAGTTCCCTTATTTTCTGGGGCATGGTAGCTGAAAACATAAGGGTTTGCCGTTTTTCAGGAACATAGCTGAGAATGCGGAGAATATCGTCGTAGAAACCAATATCGAGCATGCGGTCGGCTTCGTCGAGGATTACGTATTTTACCTTGTCGAATTTTACATAGCCCAGATTTAGATGAGAGATCAGTTTGCCGGGGGTTGCCACGATGATGTCGGTACCCCTGGTGAGGGCACGGCACTCCTGATCCCAGTCGGAACCTTCACGTCCCCCGTAAACAGCTACTGAATTGATATTTACGAAATAACTGAATCCCTGTATCTGCTGGTTAATCTGGATGGCCAGTTCCCGGGTGGGGACGATGATTAAAGTGGAAAGGTCGTGAGTGTTTTCTTCTGCAATTTTATCGAGTATTGGTAATGTAAATGCTGCTGTTTTTCCGGTACCTGTTTGTGCGCAGGCAAGCAAATCTTTATCTTCCATAATAACCGGGATTGTCATTTCCTGTATCGGGGATGCCTTTTCATAACCCATGTAATCAATTGCATCCAGAATACAGTCATGCAAATCGAACTCATCAAACCTCATATTATATCTTCTAAAATCGCATCAAAGTTAATACATTACATCCAGCAAATTGTGAATATTAAAGAATTCCTTTTAGTATTTTGTATTCATATTCGAAATTAGGGGTGAAGATTTCTTTCCCTGTGTTTTTTTCAACCTGGTTTTTAGTCCAGAAACGGCCTTCTTCTACTTCTTCTGAATGGATATTAATATTTTTGAAATCGTAAGTAACAAATACGTAAACCAGTTCGGCTTCAATTTCGGTTTCCCACCGGTAGGTTTTTACCAGCCGTGCCGAAAAATCTTTTAACCCGATTTCTTCCCACGCTTCCCGTTTCAGGGAATCTTCCAGCTTTTCACCGAATGAAATATGTCCACCAACGGCAGTATCCCATTTACCCGGCTGTACAAGTTTATCCATTGGACGCTTCTGCAGGAAAATAGCTTTGTTTTTATTTATTACATGAAGATGTACCACCGGGTGCAGGAGTTTTTCTCCGAGGTGACATTGCGAGCGTGGGGCTTTTCCTGTAATTTGGCCTTGTTCGTCGACCAAAGGCAGCCATTCTTCGTTTAACAAATTTTTCTGTTTGCGCTTTTGCTTCAGTAACTCAATGAGGAACACAAGGCCGAATAAGATATAAAACAATCCGCCACTGATAAAAACCCAGGCTTCTTTTGACATGAAGAACGCAGAATAAAACACGAGCAGTGTATGTCCCAGGAAAATGAAGAACATCATTTTCATACTATTCCTGAGTTGTTTTAATTGCCCGCCGTTCATTTTTAAATCTTTCATGTACCGTTGGGTCATCAGTCCTATAATATTAAGGGGCGAAAAAGCTGAAACGGCCAGTATTGCGCACAGTATTAATTCGACCAGTCCGGGTTTGAGTTTGAAAAAAATATCGTTTTCGAGCAGGATGGATACGCCTCCGAGGACCACCAGCAAAAGCGTATCGAACAAAACAAATTTATCAAACCGTTTTTCTTTGACCCCGACCCATATCAGTTCGGCCACGCCAATAACAAGAGCTGCAACCAGCCCTGCCGTAGTTCCCCAAATTTCATCGATGGCAATAAAAACAAAAAGCGGAAGGAATCCGGGTAATAATTTTTTCAGTAACTCAATCTTGTTCATTGGCTGTCGTTACCGGGTGACGCCCGTATCGTTATTGTTTTTCCTGGAATTACAACAATTCTTTTGTTTGTTATCTTTTGGATTTCTTCAATTGTTCCTCATATACCGGCAACAGGGCTTCAAAGCTATCGACAGCTTCCTGAAGTGGCACGTAAATTTCACCGCCGGCAGCATTTAAATGTCCGCCTCCATTGAAGTTTTTTTCTGAAAAACGGTTTACAGGGAAACTTCCTTTCGAGCGAAAGGAGACTTTCACATGATCATCATTTTCAGTAAAAAAAGCACTAAAATGAATATTTTTTATGGAGAGGGGATAATTCACAAAACCTTCGCTGTCTCCCTTTTTAAAGTTGAATTGCTTCTGGTCGTCTTTTGTGAGGTACAGATAGGCCGCGTGGTATTGGGGAAACACTTTCATCCGGTTGTTCAGACAATATCCCAGTAAGCGCATGCGTTCTTCCGAGAAATTATCGTAAATTGCCGAATGAATTTCATCCTGGTCAATGCCATATTCTATAAGTTTGCTGATGGATTGAAAGGTTTCAGGACTGGAAACATTGTAGTTAAACGATCCGGTATCGGTCATGATTCCTGTATATAAGCAGGCTGCAACATCCTTATCGATGTATGGGTGCAGGCCGGTTTCATGGAGTAGCGCAAAAACCAGTTCTGCCGTTGAACTCCGGCTGATATCAGAGATCATAATATCCGCAAAATCCGCAGGATCAGGATGATGATCAATCAGCACCCGGGTACCTTCAAAATTTTCAATAAGTTTTTCCATTTCACCTGCCCTCGACGGCTGGTTAAAGTCCATACAAATCAATACGGCAGCATCGTTCAGTATTTTTATCGCAGCCTCCTTCTTCCAGACGAATACCAATGCATCGGAATGGCCGCACATCCAATTGTAGTATGATGCATAACTGTTTGGACTGATTACTTTTACATCCAATCCTTTATTTTTCAGTACTTTCCACAGGCCAAAGACCGAACCTGTGGCATCGCCATCGGCATTAATATGAGGTACCAATACGAATGTCCCGTGATTATTTGACAGGCAATGCCTGAATTTATTAATGGTTTCTGTGTTAAAATGATTCAAAACTCTAATCTTAATTAATAATTTACAAATATAGAAATTCTGTTGTTGGCAAGTTCAGATAGAAATTTAATTTCTACTTTTAGGCTTTGTTATTTCCCCGATGTTCCCGGAATAGTTGAACAACCGGGGTAATTTTTTGTTCAGGAAACAGATTGTTAATTAAAAATACAGACTTATTATGGCAGGAAGCAGAACTTTTACGATGATTAAACCGGAGGCCGTTAAAAATAACCATATCGGTCCTATCTTGAATATGATTACAGGGGCAGGCTTTCGTATTGTTGCTATGAAAATGACCCGGCTGAGTAAATCACAGGCCGAAGCATTTTATAGTGTTCACCGTGAAAAGCCTTTTTTCGAAGGACTTACTGATTTCATGAGCTCCGGACATATTGTGGCAGCTATTCTTGAAAAAGATAATGCTGTTAAGGCATACCGTAAACTGATAGGGGCCACCGATCCGAAGGAAGCTGAAGAGGGGACTATCCGGAAACTGTTTGCCGAATCGAAGTCTCAAAATGCAGTTCATGGTTCCGACAGTGACGAGAATGCAAAAATTGAATG
The DNA here is from genome assembly GCA_963662895.1 of Prolixibacteraceae bacterium. Classification (GTDB taxonomy): domain Bacteria; phylum Bacteroidota; class Bacteroidia; order Bacteroidales; family Prolixibacteraceae; genus GWE2-42-39. The sequence goes on from OY759982.1 coordinate 442,477, forward strand.
TGATTTCTTCTTTTCAGAGATTGAAAGATACAGTTAGTTAATTTTATTTGCCATTTCCATTTTTCCATTGTGGCTGAATACTGAATTTTGATTTTTACCGGAGGTCAAGTTTCGTTTGGGGATCGGCCGGTTTTTGTTTTAGATAATCGTTAACAATCTGATCGATAGCCACCAGACATTTACCGCACGATGTTCCTGCACGGGTAAATTCCTGAATTTTTTCTGTGGAGACACCTCCTTTTTTCAGAACGGAAATGATTTCATCTTCCGTTACAAAATTGCACATACATACCAAACGGTTTCCCATTATTTCGATTTTGCAGGGGGACTGTTTTCAACAAATTTATTCTCGATATGAAGTTTGATGATACGGTAGGCGTTGATAATCCCGTCCTGTTTGGGCAGCGTGTTATATATTTTTTCGATGTACCTGTTCTGGTTCAGAATATTAAAAGAAGCCCGGTAATTCAGGTCGAAAACCCACGACATAAGCATTAACCTGAAATCGTTCATGGTTTTCAAATCCTCTTTCTTCACGAGTTTCTCCTGAAGGATTGATTTGATAACTTTGTCGGAAACCGGGTTCAGGTTGGACAGGTCGTACATTATTGTTTTCATATCGTCGCTGCTTTTATCCCGGAACTGATTGGTAAACAAGGCCAAGACATCAAGTTTATCAGCATCGCGGATCAACTGGCAAAACATTTGTGTTTGCTCTTCTTCCTGTTTAGGGAACTGAATTTTTGAGTGGTACTGAACGGCTGTTTTTATAATATGCTGCGTTGCCTCATCAATTTCTGCAAAAAAATCAGACTCTTCAAGTACATTTACTGATAATAAAGCATGATCTTCCGATTTTTCATCGTTAAAAGTTCCGTATTTAGTAAACTGGGGAAACCGTCCTGCATCATGAAACAGTGCGATGATTTCAGCAATTCTTTTTTGCTCCTCATTCAGTGATAAAGCATTGGTGAGCTTATCCATGTTTTCAACTACCCGTAAAGTATGATTCTTTTTCAGATCGATACTCCTCTGAACAATACTGTCATCCGATTTATAGTTCTGATAATACGAGTCAAAATAAAATCTTGCTATTTTCAGAATATTTTCTGTCAACATAACCATTAATTATGAGGTTCAAAAGTATAGATTTTTTAAAATTGGGTTTCCACCTTTTTCAGATAATTATTAACAATCGATCATTTGATTTTGCATTGGATTGTTTACACGAAGAAAAAGAGGGATAATTTTTAGAGTCCCGGTGCATGTTTTTTGTTAAAATACGGGCAGACAACCGAAGATTTATTATTTTTGTGCGCTTAACACAGAAAACGGGTCCCATAGTTCAATGGATAGAATATCAGATTCCGGTTCTGACGATCTGGGTTCGAATCCCGGTGGGATCACCTTACAAAATCAAAAGCCTCGTAATTATAGGTATTACGGGGCTTTTGTGTGTTCGATATGAATGCTAAATATATTTTAGAAATAAGTAAAGTATTGTAATACAATTAATTAACTATTAGAGTGCCTTAAGGTTAAATAATTGTACAACAATTAAAAAACACTTTATAAAAAATAACTTATAAAGACTCGATTTCAATCCTTAGAAACCTGATTGTTCCATTTTTAAACCATCCCGGAAAATTTTTAATAAGGGCTGAATTTACCATAATTGCCCCGCCTACATTTAATTGGCAATCCACTGGATTGCAATTTTCAACGATGTATGTTTTTTCTTTTTCACTATGCAGTTTTTTATGCGAGCCAGGAATAACTTGCAAAGCAAACTCTTTTGATTTTGGTTGTGAAAGCAGAACAACTAATTCAAGTTTTTTCAAATCCCCGGACTGCTTAAATTCCAGAAACTGCTCCGGTATTTTCTCGTAATAAGTAACAGTATTTATGGAGTATTGACCTGCCAACTGTGTAAGAATTTTCTCTACTGAAGGTATCAATAAAATAGAACTTACATTTTTCTCTATCCCTAAATCGATGATTTTGGGTTTACCAGGAGTATTGTCTAATGAATTGTTTTTATATAATGCCAGACTCAATTGGTTTATACTTCGCCTGGAATAAAGTTGGTTAACCGTACAAAATCCGTTTTTAAAATATTTCTTACCTAAGGAAACAATTCCTTTCTCATTAATCGAGGTATTGTATAGTTCAAGTGCATTATTGAGTCTATCTGTAATGTTTGTACGCAAACGATCAGGTGCCAGAACAACAATACCGTCGCCCAGTCCCAGTATTTCCTTTTCCAATTCAAAATTGAGCTGCACTTCCAGTGAAATAGTAACCCCGTATTCATTTTCGTCTATTAATTTTTGCGACGAGTGGAAGGGTTTCGTTAGCACATAAGGCGCATGTTTGCGGGTAACGAACAGTACAATCTTCTCGGCCTTTGAACCATGATTTACCGTTACTCCAATCACGTTTTTGAAATACACGTCAGCGTCGAACCCCATTTCATCTGAAAAAATTCTTTCTGTGTTCTTAACTTCAATTATCCGGTCAATAGCAAGATTAAACAGTGGATGAGCATTGGTTTTTGAACCAATCAGGAACCAGCGGTTACGAAACTCTTTTAAAAGATAAGGATAAAACAAAAATGTACTTGCCTGCCTTGCCGTAAAAGACTGATAAGTGATTTCAAGAATATTCTTTCTATTGATAGCCTGATATAATTTTTCAAGAAATTCAATTCCCTTCAAATCCTCATTTTTTTCAAAATCAATGACCGGCTTCCGGTTTACTTTCTGCGAATAGATATGGTCCTCAAGCTTTTGCACCATTGAATCCAGTTCCCTGAAATGAGAAAATCCTTTGAATTGTTTCAGAAAATCAACTGTTTCTGTTAGCTTATCCAGGTCTCCCTCAGAAAGCGGGATATTCATAATACTGTAGTCAGGATCTTCGTAGGTGTAATATTTCCGGTCTATAATTACGATTGGGGCATTGTATCCAAGCTTATCACTCCGCATTAACTGGATATCCATTTGAACTGTTCTCCGGCTCACTCCTTTGTCAATACCCTCATATTCATACAAAGCATCGGAACAGGCATCAATTAAATCTTCCAAAGTCCATTTCCGATATCGGTTTTGTAAGCACAAATCAATGGTTTTGTAGCGAATAAGCGCATTTCGGTTGACTGGCATAAACTTTTTTCAATAAAAATATACACTTTCTTTTATCTGCGCAAAAAGATTGCGCAGTAGTAATTAACCTTTGTCCCATCAATTATGACAAAACGTTCTTTGAACCATTACAATATTGTGCAACTGGCACTAAAAATCTTCCTGAAAAAGAAGCATGGTAAAAAGCTGAAGGTATAAGCCCTGACAGGAGTTTCTGTATAGCTCCGTAGTGCGGCATTTGTTTCGAATGACCGTATGCTGCTTTGTCCAAGGTTGTTTTGCCACAACTTGTGTGTTGGGGGTTCGAATCCTCCTCCCAAATACGGGATAACTCAAAAGGTAGAGTAACAAGACCACCTCAGAACTGCGTCTGGTAAACGCAACGGACTGTAAATCCAGCCAAAAAGAAGTCGGGCCCTTCTTTAAAAAAGCCTACCGAAAGTTGTGCCGGGAAAACCCGCCGCCCAGTTCATTTTAGATGAACAGGTGGCAGTTTTAAAGTGCCTGAGAGAAAGACAAAACCGATAACAACATTTGCTTTCCGGTTAAGCAACTTCATCAACGGACTTGGTTATAAACTCCTGATGCGGTCCCTGACCCAAAACCGAATGTTCACTTTCGAGGGATATCTTGCTTTCCGCTACGGAGAAATGGTTTTCCCCGCACACTTTCCAAAAAGTGTAAACATTTTAACAAACATAAAAAAAACACGACATGAAAAGAATTAGAATCAACAAAGGAACAATCGGATTAGTATTCCGAAAAGGCGACTACAAACGTATCTTAACTGAAGGAATTCATTGGTTGGGAATCAATGAAAAGGTAACAGTTTATAATCTGGCTAAACCTTTCACTCCGGAAGTTGAACTGAACCTTTTGTTGGAAGATGCCGAACTGGCAAACCGTTTAAATGTAGTTGAAGTAAAAGACAATGAAATAGCCCTTCAATATATTGAAGAAAACTTCAAAAACGTACTGACACCGGGAAGATATGCCTTTTGGAAAGGAGTAACCAATTACTCATTCATAAAAGCAGACTTAAGCAAGATTGAAATTTCAGAAGATATCCCGATGCAATTGTTACACAAACCGGAAGTGTTGCAGTATGTAAGGGTTTATGTAGTTGAATCCTATGAAAAAGGAGTTTTGATAATAAACGGAAAAACTGATAAGGTTTTGGAAAAAGGAGTTTATTACTTCTGGAAAAATCCAATCCCAATTTCTGTAGTCAAGACCGATTTACGGCAACTGCAAATGGAAATCTCCGGTCAGGAAATCCTGACCAAAGATAAAGCTGCTTTGCGTGTGAATTTCTTTGTCCGCTACAAAACGGTTGATATCGACAAGGCTTTGTTTGAAAACAAAGAATTCGACAAGCAACTTTACGTGATGGTGCAACTGGCAATTCGCGAATTTATCGGAATGAATACCTTGGATGAATTGCTTGAACGCAAAACATCAATTTCAGAGTCGATACTTGAGACAATTGCCGCAAAAGCTGGCGAAATTGGTGTGGAAATTTTGGGTTGCGGAATTCGTGATATTATTTTACCCGGCGAGGTCAAAGATATCATGAACCAGGTACTGGTAGCAGAGAAAAAGGCTCAGGCCAACATCATTACCCGAAGGGAAGAAACAGCTTCGACCCGGAGTTTGCTGAACACGGCCAAACTCATGGAAGAAAATACAATGCTGTTCAAACTGAAGGAAATGGAATACTTGGAAAAGATTACTGAAAAGGTAAACAACATCTCACTTTCCGGTGGTGGCCTTGTTTTAGACCAGTTGAAAGGATTGTTTGTTTCCCAAAAGTAAAAACGTTATTTTTTAATTGACAATTATGAAACAAGTAATATCAGAGGGATGCAGAGTCCCGATAAAAATGTGGGTGAGCGATATTGAAGAGAATGCGTTGGCACAGGCCCGAAACCTGGCAAACCTTCCTTTTATTTTTAAACATGTCGCTTTAATGCCTGATTGTCATTCTGGTTACGGAATGCCTATCGGTGGGGTTATTGCCACCCAAGGTGTGATTATCCCCAACGCGGTTGGAGTTGACATTGGATGCGGCATGTGTGCAGTTAAAACATCGCTGAATGAAATCAACACAGATGTACTGAAAACAGTCATGTCAGGAATTCGTGAATTGGTGCCATTGGGTTTTGACCATCATAAACAGGCTCAGGATGAAAGTCTGATGCCTTCAGTTGAAAATGTGCCTGAGCTAGGGATTGTTCGACGGCAATATACAGCAGCCAAAAAACAAATTGGTACATTAGGTGGAGGTAATCACTTTATTGAAATACAGAAAGGTTCTGATGGACATATCTGGATAATGATTCATTCCGGGAGTCGGAATATAGGAATGAAAGTGGCCGAACACTATAACAAAGTGGCCATTCATCTTAACGAACGCTGGCATTCGTCTGTCGATAAAAAGCAAGACCTTGCATTCTTGCCCATAGAAACTCAGGAAGCAAAGGACTACTTTGCAGAAATGCAGTATTGTGTCGATTTTGCCTTTGCCAATCGATTGCTAATGATGGAGCGCATCAAATCGGTATTTACATCAGTTATTGGCGAGAACTTTTCTGCCCTCGAATTTATCAACATCGCCCATAACTATGCCCGTTGGGAATCACATTTTGGCACCAATGTTATTGTACACCGAAAAGGAGCTACCAGCGCCCGAGAGGGAGAAGTAGGTATTATTCCTGGCTCGCAGGGAACAAAAAGTTATATCGTTATGGGAAAAAGAAATACTGAAAGCTTTCAAAGTTGTTCGCACGGGGCCGGACGTACAATGGGCAGAAAACAAGCCCAACGTGAATTGGTGTTGGAGGAAGAAATTGAAAAACTCAATAACAAAGGAATTGTCCATTCCATCCGCAATACACGCGACCTGGATGAAGCTCCCGGAGCTTACAAAAACATCGATGTTGTGATGGGAAACCAAGCTGATTTGGTCGATGTTCTGGTAGAATTAAGCCCGTTGGCAGTGATTAAGGGATAATATTGTACTTTTGTTAGTTCCAGATGATTGCTATCTATCTTTGTTCATTTAGTGAGTTTGCATGTGCTTCCACCTTGGGCGGATTTAGCAGGATTGCTAGTTTCGATTAAAGACGTTATCTATAACGTGGGAATATTATTTATTAACCTTAAAAATGGACTGTGTATGAAAACAAATATAATGAAATCAATATATAAAGCTAAGCTGGTGTGGAACATGGTGGACTAAAACAGACACACTTGCAGGACAAAGAGAACCATAATAGGAGCATATGTTCCACCACCAGTTTTCATTTATAAATTAATCCGTTTCATTAAACTAAGATGTCTCCCAAAAGTTTTAACTCAGTTATAAAATGGTTCGAATTTTGTCCCGGTGGGATCACTAAAAGCCTCTAATTATTTAACAATTAGAGGCTTTTGATTTTTACTGTCCTCAAACCGGACGGGCTGATTCTTTTTCCCTCCAGTTGGGAAAAGGATCCAAAAAGAGCCGCCGCTGAGGAGAAAAAACTAAAAAATCTTCCAAATTCCTCTCTGCGTTCGTCAAACAGGAAGATTTTTTAACGCTCACTCCATCGATTTTCAACGAGATTTCACCCCATACCCCTAAAGGGGCAACTCGTTGAAAATCACCACGCCCTTTAGGGATGGGGTTCCTGGTGATTTTCATTAGTAATACTTTCGCTTCTCGAACATTAAAGTGAAGTAATATGCAACACGAAGACGATATGATTGACCAAATTTTTGAACGGCATTGCCGACGACAAAATGATATAAACCTTACTTTTGTAAATATGCGGAGAATAATTTTTTAAACAGATAAAATATCAACCATCTTTGCAAAAGATATTTATCCTGAATATTTTTGTTCACATAAAGCTATTTCGGGTCAATTATACTGCCATTCGGTATTCCTGTTTAAAGCTCACTATAAAAAAATTTAACAGAGATGGTTAATTCTAAGTTTCAGGGACTGTTGAAAAATCCGTTAAAAGTATTTTTTTTGTTGGGGACATTAACGGCTGGTATTGGGGCAATTATTGATATAATAAAAATGTATACGGTACATGAAATGTTTAGTGTATATGTGGATATATTTTATTTAATCTCTTTTACCGTGAGTGTTATCATATATGTCAGGAATAAAAGCAATATCCGTTTGTCATCGGTAATTTTTATTTCTACGTTGGTGTCGGGCTTTGTAATAACTAATATATTCCTGCATGTTAATCACATGCGGCCATACTCATTTTTACAGGATACTACATTTTATATAATGATAATAACGGTTACCGGAGCTTTTTTCCCCGGTATATACGTTATTATACTTGATATTATTTACTGTATTACTCTTATATCACTGTGGTTTTTATCAGGAGATAAACTCGGAGATATAAATATTCTGTTTTTGCTTATTGTCATGACAGGCTATTCATGTGCGATTGTATTGTTTCCTAAAAAATTAAGAAATGCATTTACAGAAAACGAAGAACTTCATGCCCTGGTTGCCCGAAAGGATAAAGAACTGCTGGAGAAAGAAAACCTAAGGATAGCCGGGGAAGTGAAGCTGTTACAGGAAACCGTTGATATTAAAAACCGTGAATTGGTAAGCCGGGCTCTGATTTTGACCGGACACAAGGAAAAAAACGCCCGTTTGGCAAAACAACTTAAAAAGATTGAAACCAACCAGACAGAGGAATTAAATAACATAATACACGGTCTGCAAACAGAAGATACCGCCTATTGGAAAGAATTCCGGGTAAGGTTTAATGATGTACACAAAGACTTTTATACGAATATTAAAGCCGATTTCCCCAATCTCACCACAGGGGAAATAAAACTCGCTGCTTTTATTAAATTAAAACTTTCGTCAAAAGAAATAGCCATTCTTACCAACACAACCAAAGCCGGGATAAATGTGTCCCGCTCCCGCCTCAGGAAGAAACTAAAAATGGATAACAAGAATAATTTCGTTGACTTCCTGGATAAATATTAACCTGCTTTTTCTCCTGGGTCCCTCTCCTGTGAGGAGCTGTGAAGAGAGGCTTTTTATACTTCCAAAAAACTTTTCAATGCTAATCATTTGCTAAGGTGTATTTTTTTGTAAGAAAAAACATCACCCTTACTTTAGCTCCTGTTCTGTTGAATATACGTGTTATGCACCGGTTGGATTGTCAATAGAGATGCTTCACTCCGCATGACAAAAAAAAATTGACATGACAGATTTAATTCTTTGACCCAATCAGTTGCAAAAAACTATTTGATTATACAACTATCAGGCTCAAAGCAATTGACACGACACTAAGGTATTTTGAAACAAATAAAAAACGAAACAGAAAATATAAAAACATACAAATGAACTACAATAACAAACCTGTAGAAACTATAAAGTCCCCTTCAGAGAATCGAAGACCAGCGTTAGCTAATTTAGGGGTAGAACAAGCAGTAACCCAAACTCCCCCCCTTAGGGGGTTAGGGGGTATTATTTTACTGTTCCTATGCAGCATTTTTACTCTGCACGCACAAACAGTCACCGCACCTTCCGGCAGCGGAACAGAAGGCGACCCCTACCAAATTGCCGCACTTGATAATTTGTACTGGTTGTCGCAGACTTCTTCTGCCTGGGGCAGCTATTTTATCCAGACAGCCGACATCAATGCCTCTGCAACAACCGGATGGAACTCCGGCAGCGGCTTTTCGCCCATTGGCAATAGTACAACAAACTTCACCGGGCATTACAACGGTGCCGGGCATACCATCACCGGGCTGTACATCAGCCGCTCTTCAACAGACTATGTCGGGCTGTTTGGAGATACCGACAATGCGAAAATCGACAGCCTCGGCGTCGTAAACTGCGACATTTCGGGAGATGATTGTGTCGGCGGTCTTGTGGGGAGACAATATAAATCTACGGTGAACAACAGCTACAGCACCGGTGGCGTTTCGGGGGATACTTCTGTTGGTGGCCTGGTGGGGAGGCATCAATACACCACGATAAACAACAGCTACAGCACGGGTAGCGTTTCGGGAGATGATTGTGTCGGCGGTCTTGTGGGGGAAAATTTCTGGGGTTGCACGGTGAGCAGCAGCTACAGTGTCGGCAGCGTATCAGGTGTTACGAATGTCGGCGGCCTGGTGGGGGAAGATAATGGTGACTGCACGGTGAGCAATTGTTACTGGAATACCGAAACCAGCGGGCAAATTTCAAGTACCGGGGGTATCGGATTAACCACCGCCCAAATGAAACAGCAAAGCAGTTTCAGCAACTGGGATTTTGATGCTAACTGGGAAATAACCAACGGGAAAACCTTTCCCCGCTTACGCGATGTGTACGATTACCCGATGCTTTTGCCAAAGCCAACCGCAATAGCACAAAAAGGGGCCTTGTACACCGACACCCCGGCAGTACCGATGGATTATGAAATACAGCTTACCTTAAAAGATTATCCCACGGGCATGACAGTGCAAAACGGTTCCATCATCACCTGGACACCGGAAAGTGCCGGCACATATACCTTTACCGTACAAGTTGAAGACACGGAAGGGAAAATCACAGAATGTACCTACACAATTATAGTCATTGCTTTCCCGGGTGCAGGTGCCGGAACAAAAGAAAACCCTTTTGAAATAGCCACGCTTGAAGACTTACAATTCCTTTCGGAAAACAGCGATGGTCTCTGGAACGGTAATTTCTATTTTATCCAGACAGCCGGTATTGATGCCTCCGCAACAACCGGATGGAACGAAGGCAGCGGCTTTTCACCCATTGGCAATAGTACAACAAATTTCACCGGGCATTACAACGGTGCCGGGCATACCATCACCGGGCTGTACATCAGCCGCTCTTCAACAGACTATGTCGGGCTGTTTGGCTATACCAACAACGCGGGAATTGACAGCCTCGGTATTATCAATTGCAATGTTACGGGAAATGCGTATGCCGGCGGCCTGGTGGGGAATTGTTATTACTCGGAAGTAAACAACTGCTACGCCACCGGTACCGTAACAGGTGCAGGCAGTGTAAGCGGGGCAGGGAGCAAGGCAGGCGGCCTGGCAGGATGCAGCTCATCCTCGGAAATAAGTAACAGTTATGCATCCGTTACCGTAACCGGTGTGGGCGATTACGTAGGCGGCCTGGTGGGGCACAATTACGAAGCAACAGAAAGTAACTGCTATGCCACCGGCAGCGTGACAGGGGAAGGCAATTATACCGGCGGCCTGGTGGGGCGCAGTACCGATTCCGAAGTGAACTATTGTTATTCCACCGGCCTTGTAACCGGTTCCGGCAGCTCCGTTGGCGGCCTGGTGGGCGACAATTACCCCTATCTTGGCACTTCCACTGTAAACAATTGTTACTGGGACACCCAAACCAGCGGGCAAAGCACAGGCGACGGCGGTACCGGCCTGACCACTGCCCAAATGAAACAGCAAAACAATTTCAGCGGCTGGGATTTTGACAATACCTGGGAAATAACCAACGGGAAAACCTTTCCCCGCTTGCGCAATGTGTACGATTACCCGGTAATTCTTCCAATAGCAACAGTCGCACAAAGAGGCACCCTGTACACCGATACCATACAGATAGTATCTATGGATTATGAAATACAGTCTGTTACGCTGGCAGATAACCCTGAAGGTATGCTATTGCAAAACGGTTCTGTCATTACCTGGACAGCGCCGGACAACATCGGTACATGTACCTTTACCGTACGGGCCGAAGACACGGAAGGGGCAACCGTGGAATACAGCTATACAATTAAAGTTATCATTAGTGGTGAGGGAACAAACGGGAACCCATATGAAATTGCCACCCTTGAAGATTTAAAATTTCTTTCGGAAAACAGCGCTTACTGGGGCAGCTATTTTATCCAGACAGCCGATATCGATGCCTCTGCAACAACGGAATGGAACGGCGGCAGCGGCTTTTCTCCCATCGGGAATAGTACAACAAACTTTACCGGGCATTATAACGGCGCCGGGCATATTATCAGCAATTTATACATCAACCGTCCATCCACGGATAACATCGGTTTGTTCGGTTATACCAACGGTGCTGAAATCGACAGCCTCGGTATTGCTGATTGCAATATCACAGGGAAATCTTATACCGGAGGCTTAACAGGAAGAGATAACAATTCTGCCATTACAAACAGTTATGTAGCGGGAACGGTGTCAGGAACAGATCAGGTTGGCGGGCTAATAGGATATACGGAAAATACAACCATTACCAACAGTTATGCAACAGGAACGGTATCGGGTAATAATTATGTTGGCGGTTTGACCGGACAGAACAGGGTTTCTTCAACCATTACCAACTGCTATTCCGCCGCAAATGTATCGGGACATAGTGTGACCGGCGGCCTGGTGGGGTATAATGTTGCATCATCGGCCATCAGTAATAGTTACGCCACCGGCAGTGTTTTAGGGTCAGGTAGTAAAATAGGCGGCTTGGTGGGGCATAATAACTCCTCTACTGTCAGCAACTGCTATTATAACAGCGAAACCAGCGGGCAAAGTAATGGGATTGGCGATGACAACAACAGCCAGTTCGTAACCGGTTTGACCACGGCCCAAATGAAACAGCAAAACAGTTTTAGCGGATGGGATTTTGATAATACCTGGGAAATAACCAATGGGAAAACCTTTCCCCGCTTGCGCAATGTGTACGATTACCCGGTAATTTTGTCAAAAGCAACAATCACAATACAAAAAGGTGTCCTCTACAGTACCATACCGGCAGTACAGATGGATTATGAAATACAGCTTACCTTAACAGACTATCCTGCGGGTATGGTAGTTCAGGACGATTCCCTTATTATCTGGACACCGGGCAACACAGGTACCTACACCTTTACCGTACGGGTTGAAGACACCGAAGGGGCAACAACAGAATGCAGTTATACAATTAAAGTCATCTATTTCCCGACGGCAGGTGCCGGGACAAAAGAAAACCCTTTTGAAATAGCAACACTTGAAGACTTACAATTTCTTTCGGAAAACAGCGATGATTTCTGGAACGGTAATTTCTATTTTATCCAGACAGCCGGTATTGATGCCTCCGCAACAACCGGATGGAACGGCGGCAGCGGCTTTTCTCCCATCGGGAATAGTACAACAAACTTTACCGGGCATTATAACGGCGCCGGGCATACCATCACCGGTTTGTATATTAACAGTCCTTCAACCGATGTCGGACTGTTTGGCTATACCAACGGGGCTGTGATCGACAGCCTCGGTATTGCTAATTGCGATATTACGGGAGATTCGGGAAATAAAAATGTCGGAGGCCTGGTGGGATATACTCTCTCCTCGGAAGTGAATAACTGCTATGTAACCGGCTATGTAACCGGGGCAGGAATCAGTACCGGTGGCCTGACAGGGTGCAACAAATCCTCTGAAATGAATAACTGTTATACTGCCGTTATTGTAACCGGGGCAAATGAATACGTTGGCGGCCTGGTGGGGCACAACTCCAACGCAACGGAAAACAACTGCTATGCTACCGGCAACGTAACAGGCTCAGACGGTTATACCGGCGGTTTAGTGGGGCGCAGTACCGATTCTGAGGTAAATAACTGCTATGCTACCGGCCAGGTAACCGGTTCCGGGAGTTCCGTTGGTGGCTTGGTGGGGAATAATTATAATTTCTCAGGAGCTTCGACGATAAATAGCAGCTATTATAACAGTGAAACCAGCGGGCAAAGCAATGGGATTGGCGGGGACAACAATAGCCAGAGTGTAACCGGACTGACCACTGCCGAAATGAAGCAGCAAAACAATTTTAGCGGCTGGGATTTTGACAATACCTGGGAAATAACCAACGGGAAAACCTTTCCCCGCTTGCGCAATGTGTACGATTACCCGATGCTTTTGCCAAAGCCAACCGCAATAGCACAAAAAGGGGCCTTGTACACCGACACCCCGGCAGTACCGATGGATTATGAAATACAGCTTACCTTAAAAGATTATCCCACGGGCATGACAGTGCAAAACGGTTCCATCATCACCTGGACACCGGAAAGTGCCGGCACATATACCTTTACCGTACAAGTTGAAGACACGGAAGGGGCAAAAACCGCAGAATGTACCTACACAATTATAGTCATTGCTTTCCCGGGTGCAGGTGCCGGAACAAAAGAAAACCCTTTTGAAATAGCCACGCTTGAAGACTTACAATTCCTTTCGGAAAACAGCGATGGTTTCTGGAACGGTAATTTCTATTTTATCCAGACAGCCGGTATTGATGCCTCCGCAACAACCGGATGGAACGAAGGCAGCGGCTTTTCACCCATTGGCAATAGTACAACAAACTTCACCGGGCATTATAACGGCGCCGGGCATACCATTACCGGGCTGTACATTAATCGTCCATCCACGAATAACATCGGACTGTTTGGCTATACCAACGGGGCTGTAATCGACAGCCTCGGTATTGCTAATTGCGATATTACGGGAGATTCGGGAAATAAAAATGTCGGAGGCCTGGTGGGATATACTCTCTCCTCGGAAGTGAATAACTGCTATGTAACCGGCTATGTAACCGGGGCAGGAATCAGTACCGGTGGCCTGACAGGGTGCAACAAATCCTCTGAAATGAATAACTGTTATACTGCCGTTATTGTAACCGGGGCAAATGAATACGTTGGCGGCCTGGTGGGGCACAACTCCAACGCAACGGAAAACAACTGCTATGCTACCGGCAACGTAACAGGCTCAGACGGTTATACCGGCGGTTTAGTGGGGCGCAGTACCGATTCTGAGGTAAATAACTGCTATGCTACCGGCCAGGTAACCGGTTCCGGGAGTTCCGTTGGTGGCTTGGTGGGGAATAATTATAATTTCTCAGGAGTTTCGACGATAAATAGCAGCTATTATAACAGTGAAACCAGCGGGCAAAGCAATGGGATTGGCGGGGACAACAATAGCCAGAGTGTAACCGGACTGACCACTGCCGAAATGAAACAGCAAAACAGTTTCAGCAACTGGGATTTTGATAATACCTGGGAAATAACCAACGGGAAAACCTTTCCCCGTTTGCGCAATGTGTACGATTACCCGGTGATTTTGTCAAAAGCACCGGTCACAATACAAAAAGGCGCCCTTTACACCGGTACCATACCGGCAGTACCCATGGATTATGAAATACAGCTTATCTTAACAGATTCCCCTGAGGGGATGGTAGTTCAGGACGATTCCCTTATTATCTGGACACCGGGCAATACAGGTACCTACACCTTTACCGTACGGGTTGAAGACACAGAAGGGGCAAAAACCGCAGAATGCACCTATACAATTAAAGTCATCTATTTTCCGACGGCAGGTGCCGGGACAAAAGAAAACCCTTTTGAAATAGCCACGCTTGAAGACTTACAATTTCTTTCGGAAAACAGTGATATATGGGACAAATACTTTATCCAGACAGCCGACATCAATGCCTCCGCAACAACCGGATGGAACTCCGGCAGCGGCTTTTCTCCCATTGGCAATAGTACAACAAACTTCACCGGGCATTACAACGGCGCCGGGTATATCATCAGCAATTTATACATTAACCGTCCCTCGACAAATCGTATTGGCCTGTTCGGATATACCAGCGGTGCAGTAATCGATAGCCTTGGTATTGCTAATTGTGATATCACGGGAGGTGATTATCATGTTGGAGGCCTGGTAGGGTATAATTATTCCTCACAGGTAAATAACTGCTACGTTACTGGTAGCATATCCGGCTCAGGCTATTACGTTGGTGGCCTGCTGGGAACCAATACAGCTTCCTCTGCAGTGGGCTACTGTTATTCCACAGGCAGTGTAAGAGTGTCGCATAGGTATGTAGGTGGCCTGATAGGGTACAATAATTTCTCAACAGTAAACTACTGTTATAGCGCGGGCAGTATAACAGGTGCAAGTGCCGGTGGCCTGCTGGGCTACAATTCCGGCACTGTAATCAATTGTTATTATAACAGCGAAACCAGCGGGCAAAGTAATGGGATTGGCGATGACAACAACAGCCAGTTTGTAACCGGTTTGACCATTGCCCAAATGAAACAGCAAAGCAGTTTTAGCGGATGGGATTTTACAACCACTTGGGCTATACGGAAAGATAGTACCTATGCTGCTCTGCAGGGGATCAACAATGCCCCTTTTGCTTTTTCTGACATTGTAGAAGTATCCGTTGGAGATGTGCTGCTCCTTGACACAGTATTGCTAGCCAACGACTGCGATTACGAAACCGGGCAAGCTGCACTTATATATAAAATAATAAGCGCAACCTCTGATAACTGTACTATAAACGGCAATATCTATACGTTTAACAATGAAGCAGCAATTGGTTCTTCTGAAACAATAATGTACCATGCCGGTGAATTACTGGCTCCGGGTGATACGCTGTGGGGCAATGTCGCCCGGGCAGTACTAAATATCACTACGCCTTCCGGCAACGGGACAGAAAATGATCCCTACCAAATTGCCACGCTTAACCATCTTGGCTGGCTCTCTCAGACAAACAGCGCCTGGAACAAATATTTCATCCAAACAGCCGATATTGATGCCTCGGAAACAACGGAATGGGACACAGGCAGCGGTTTTTCGCCCATCGGCAACCAGACAACGAACTTCACCGGGCAGTATAACGGCAAAGGGCATACCATCACAGGGCTGTACATCAACCGTCCGTCAACCGATTATACCGGGCTGTTCGGACACACCTCCAATGGCACAGTAATCGACAGCCTTGGAATTGCGAATTGCGATATTACGGGAAATTCCCGTGTTGGCGGCCTGGTAGGGCTCAGTTATACCTCCTGTACAATAAGCAACTGCTATGTCACCGGTAGCGTAACAGGCTCAGTCAATTACGTTGGCGGCCTGGCAGGGTACAATTACGAAGCAACGGTAAGCAACAGCCATGCCATATGCAGTGTAACGGGCAGTTCTTATGTCGGTGGCCTGGTGGGGCACAATTACCCCTCTTCGACAATAAGCTATAGCTATGCCACCGGCAGTGTAACCGGCTCGGGCGAAAAAACCGGCGGCCTGGCGGGGTGCAATAAATCCTCGGAGATAAATAACTGCTACGCCACAGGCAGTGTAGCAGGAGCACACGATTATGTTGGGGGACTGGTGGGGCACAATTACGAAGCAACAGAAAGCAACTGCTATGCCACCGGCAGCGTGACAGGGGAAGGCAGTTATACCGGCGGCCTGGTGGGGCGCAGTACCGATTCCCGGGTAAACTATTGTTATTCCACCGGCCTTGTAACCGGTTCCGGCAGCTCCGTTGGCGGCCTGGTGGGCGACAATTACCCTTATCTTGGCACCTCCACGGTAAGCAGTTGTTACTGGGATACCCAAACCAGCGGGCAAAGTTCAAGCGATGGCGGTACTGGTTTAACCACCGCCCAAATGAAACAACAGGCACAACTGGTTGGGTTCGATTTTACAACCACCTGGGCAATACGCGAAGACAATACCTATGCCGCCATGCAGGGGCTTAACAACGCACCCATTGCCTTTGCCGACAGCATAGTAGTATATGGCGGCGTTTTACAACTCGACACAATGTTAACCAACGATTATGATTATGAAACCGGGCAAAGCTCACTTGTATATCAAATAATAAGCGCTGCCTCGAACAATGGCAGCATAAACGGAAATGTCTTCATATTTAGTAGTAGTGCACTTATTGGTTCAACCGATACAATCGTGTACCGTGCAGGTGAAATCCTGGCCCCGGGCGATACCCTGTGGGGCAACACGGCACAGGCTGTGTTATATTACAGACCTTATGAAATAACCACGCTTGAAGATTTAAAACTTCTTTCAGAAAACAGCGTTTACTGGGATAAGTGTTTTATCCAGACCACCGATATCGATGCCTCCGCAACAACCGGATGGAACTCCGGCAGCGGCTTTTCTCCCATCGGGAATAGTACAACAAACTTTACCGGGCATTATAACGGCGCCGGGCATACCATCACCGGTTTGTATATTAACAGTCCTTCAACCGATGTCGGACTGTTTGGCTATACCAACGGGGCTGTGATCGACAGCCTCGGTATTGCTAATTGCGATATTACGGGAGATTCGGGAAATAAAAATGTCGGAGGCCTGGTGGGATATACTCTCTCCTCGGAAGTGAATAACTGCTATGTAACCGGCTATGTAACCGGGGCAGGAATCAGTACCGGTGGCCTGACAGGGTGCAACAAATCCTCTGAAATGAATAACTGTTATACTGCCGTTATTGTAACCGGGGCAAATGAATACGTTGGCGGCCTGGTGGGGCACAACTCCAACGCAACGGAAAACAACTGCTATGCTACCGGCAACGTAACAGGCTCAGACGGTTATACCGGCGGTTTAGTGGGGCGCAGTACCGATTCTGAGGTAAATAACTGCTATGCTACCGGCCAGGTAACCGGTTCCGGGAGTTCCGTTGGTGGCTTGGTGGGGAATAATTATAATTTCTCAGGAGTTTCGACGATAAATAGCAGCTATTATAACAGTGAAACCAGCGGGCAAAGCAATGGGATTGGCGGGGACAACAATAGCCAGAGTGTAACCGGACTGACCACTGCCGAAATGAAACAGCAAAACAGTTTCAGCAACTGGGATTTTGATAATACCTGGGAAATAACCAACGGGAAAACCTTTCCCCGTTTGCGCAATGTGTACGATTACCCGGTGATTTTGTCAAAAGCACCGGTCACAATACAAAAAGGCGCCCTTTACACCGGTACCATACCGGCAGTACCCATGGATTATGAAATACAGCTTATCTTAACAGATTCCCCTGAGGGTATGGCCGTTCAGGACGGTTCCCTTATTACCTGGACACCGGGCAATACAGGTACATATACCTATACCGTACAGATAAAAGACACGGAAGGGGCAACCACAGGATGCACCTATACAATTGTTGTTACTATTGCAGGTTCGGGGACAAGCGAAAACCCTTATGAAATTGCCACCCTTGAAGATTTAAAATTTCTTTCGGAAAACAGCGCTTACTGGGGCAGCTATTTCATACAGGCTGCTGATATTGATGCTTCCGCGACAACCGGATGGAACTTCGGCAGCGGCTTTTCTCCCATAGGCAATGATACAACAAACTTCACCGGGCATTACAACGGCGCCGGGTATATCATCAGCAATTTATACATTAACCGTCCCTCGACAAATCGTATTGGCCTGTTCGGATATACCAGCGGTGCAGTAATCGATAGCCTTGGTATTGCTAATTGTGATATCACGGGAGGTGATTACCATGTTGGCGGCCTGGCAGGGTATAATTATTCCTCACAGGTAAATAACTGCTACGTCACAGGTAACGTATCAGGGAAAACTTATGTTGGCGGCCTGCTGGGAACCAATACGGCTTCCTCTGCAGTGGGCAACTGTTACAGTACGTGCAACGTGACAGGGTCTAACCATTCCGGCGGCCTGGCAGGGTACAATAATTCCTCAGCAGTAAACTACTGTTACAGCACAGGCAGCATAACAGGTTCAAATGCCGGTGGCCTGCTGGGCTACAATTCAGGCACTGTCAGCAACTGCTATTATAACAGCGAAACCAGCGGGCAAAGTAGCGGTATTGGCAGTGACAACAACAGCCAGAGTGTAACCGGGCTTACCACCATCCAAATGAAACAGCAAAACAGTTTCAGCAACTGGGATTTTGATGCTATCTGGGAAATAACCAACGGGAAAACCTTTCCCCGTTTACGTAATGTGTACGATTACCCGGTAGTTTTACCCAAAAAGCCTGCAACAGTACAAACAGGCTCCCTGTACACCGACACAATATCGGCAATACCTATGGATTATGAAATACAGCTTACGTTAACAGATTATCCCGCGGGTATGGCCGTTCAGGACGGTTCCCTTATTACCTGGACACCGGGCAACACAGGTACATATACCTATACCGTACAGATAAAAGACACGGAAGGGGCAACCACAGGATGCACCTATACAATTGTTGTTACTATTGCAGGTTCGGGGACAAGCGAAAACCCTTATGAAATTGCCACCCTTGAAGATTTAAAATTTCTTTCGGAAAACAGCGCTTACTGGGGCAGCTATTTTATCCAGACAGCCAATATCGATGCATCCGCAACGGCGGGATGGAACTTCGGCAGCGGCTTTTCTCCCATAGGCAATGATACAACAAACTTCACCGGGCATTACAACGGCGCCGGGTATATCATCAGCAATTTATACATTAACCGTCCCTCGACAAATCGTATTGGCCTGTTCGGATATACCAGCGGTGCAGTAATCGATAGCCTTGGTATTGCTAATTGTGATATCACGGGAGGTGATTACTATGTTGGCGGCCTGGCAGGGTATAATTATTCCTCACAGGTAAATAACTGCTACGTCACAGGTAACGTATCAGGGAAAACTTATGTTGGCGGCCTGCTGGGAACCAATACGGCTTCCTCTGCAGTGGGCAACTGTTACAGTACGTGCAACGTGACAGGGTCTAACCATTCCGGCGGCCTGGCAGGGTACAATAATTCCTCAGCAGTAAACTACTGTTACAGCACAGGCAGCATAACAGGTTCAAATGCCGGTGGCCTGCTGGGCTACAATTCAGGCACTGTCAGCAACTGCTATTATAACAGCGAAACCAGCGGGCAAAGTAATGGGATTGGCGATGACAACAACAGCCAGTTCGTAACCGGTTTGACCACGGCCCAAATGAAACAGCAAAACAGTTTTAGCGGATGGGATTTTGATAATACCTGGGAAATAACCAATGGGAAAACCTTTCCCCGCTTGCGCAATGTGTACGATTACCCGGTAATTTTGTCAAAAGCAACAATCACAATACAAAAAGGTGTCCTCTACAGTACCATACCGGCAGTACAGATGGATTATGAAATACAGCTTACCTTAACAGACTATCCTGCGGGTATGGTAGTTCAGGACGATTCCCTTATTATCTGGACACCGGGCAACACAGGTACCTACACCTTTACCGTACGGGTTGAAGACACCGAAGGGGCAACAACAGAATGCAGTTATACAATTAAAGTCATCTATTTCCCGACGGCAGGTGCCGGGACAAAAGAAAACCCTTTTGAAATAGCAACACTTGAAGACTTACAATTTTTTTCGGAAAACAGTGACGTCTGGGGCAGCTATTTTATCCAAACCGCCGATATCGATGCCTCTGCAACAACGGAATGGAACGGCGGCAGCGGCTTTTCTCCCATCGGGAATAGTACAACAAACTTTACCGGGCATTATAACGGCGCCGGGCATATTATCAGCAATTTATACATCAACCGTCCATCCACGGATAACATCGGTTTGTTCGGTTATACCAATGGTGCTGAAATCGACAGCCTCGGTATTGCTGATTGCAATATCACAGGGAAATCTTATACCGGAGGCTTAACAGGAAGAGATAACAATTCTGCCATTACAAACAGTTATGTAGCGGGAACGGTGTCAGGAACAGATCAGGTTGGCGGGCTAATAGGATATACGGAAAATACAACCATTACCAACAGTTATGCAACAGGAACGGTATCGGGTAATAATTATGTTGGCGGTTTGACCGGACAGAACAGGGTTTCTTCAACCATTACCAACTGCTATTCCGCCGCAAATGTATCGGGACATAGTGTGACCGGCGGCCTGGTGGGGTATAATGTTGCATCATCGGCCATCAGTAATAGTTACGCCACCGGCAGTGTTTTAGGGTCAGGTAGTAAAATAGGCGGCTTGGTGGGGCATAATAACTCCTCTACTGTCAGCAACTGCTATTATAACAGCGAAACCAGCGGGCAAAGTAATGGGATTGGCGATGACAACAACAGCCAGTTCGTAACCGGTTTGACCACGGCCCAAATGAAACAGCAAAACAGTTTTAGCGGATGGGATTTTGATAATACCTGGGAAATAACCAATGGGAAAACCTTTCCCCGCTTGCGCAATGTGTACGATTACCCGGTAATTTTGTCAAAAGCAACAATCACAATACAAAAAGGTGTCCTCTACAGTACCATACCGGCAGTACAGATGGATTATGAAATACAGCTTACCTTAACAGACTATCCTGCGGGTATGGTAGTTCAGGACGATTCCCTTATTATCTGGACACCGGGCAACACAGGTACCTACACCTTTACCGTACGGGTTGAAGACACCGAAGGGGCAACAACAGAATGCAGTTATACAATTAAAGTCATCTATTTCCCGACGGCAGGTGCCGGGACAAAAGAAAACCCTTTTGAAATAGCAACACTTGAAGACTTACAATTTTTTTCGGAAAACAGTGACGTCTGGGGCAGCTATTTTATCCAAACCGCCGATATCGATGCCTCTGCAACAACGGAATGGAACGGCGGCAGCGGCTTTTCTCCCATCGGGAATAGTACAACAAACTTTACCGGGCATTATAACGGCGCCGGGCATACCATCACCGGTTTGTATATTAACAGTCCTTCAACCGATGTCGGACTGTTTGGCTATACCAACGGGGCTGTAATCGACAGCCTCGGTTTGGTAAATTGCGATATTACCGGGGATGATTACGTTGGCGGCCTTGTGGGGCACAATTCTTCCTCTTCCACGGTGAACAACAGCTACAGTACAGGTAATGTTTCGAGTTCTTCTTTTTGGGGTGCTGGTGGCCTTGTGGGGTGCAATTCCTCCTCCACGGTGAGCAACTCTTACAGCACAGTCAGCGTTTTGGGAGATGAGGATGTCGGTGGCCTGGTAGGATTTAATAATGATGAATCCACGGTGAGCAACAGCTACAGTACTGGTAATGTTTTGGGTTCTTCTTATGTCGGCGGCTTCGTGGGGTACAATGAAGCATCATCGGCCATCTGCAATAGTTACTCCACCGGCAGTGTTTCAGGGTCAGGGACTAAAATAGGTGGTCTGGTGGGGGATAACTCTTCAACTGTGAGCAAATGTTTTTTTAACAGCGAAACCAGCGGACAGGACAAGGGTATTGGTTACCATTCCGGAGATGTTACAGGGTTGACCACTGCCCAAATGAAACAGCAAAGCAGTTTCAGCGGCTGGGATTTTGACAATACTTGGGAAATAACCAACGGGAAAACTTTTCCCTGCTTACGCAATGTGTACGATTACCCGGTAATAGTGCAAAAAGCAACAACCACAATACAAAAGGGAACCCTCTATACCGCTATCCCCGCAGTGCAGATGGATTATGAAATACAGCTTACGTTAACAGATTACCCGGAAGGTATGGCCGTTCAGGACGGTTCCCTTATTACCTGGACACCGGGCAACACAGGTACATATACCTATACCGTACAGATAAAAGACACGGAAGGGGCAACCACAGGATGCACCTATACAATTGTTGTTACTATTGCAGGTTCGGGGACAAGCGAAAACCCTTTTGAAATAGCCACGCTTGAAGACTTACAATTTCTTTCGGGAAACAGCAGTTACTGGAACAAACATTTCATCCAGACAGCCGATATCGACGCCTCCGCAACGTCAGGCTGGAACGATGGCAGTGGCTTTTCGCCCATTGGTAATAGTACAACGAAATTCACCGGGCAATATAATGGCGCCGGGCATATTATCAGCAATTTATACATTAACAGTCCTTCAACAGACTATGTCGGGCTGTTTGGCTATACCAACGGGGCCGTAATCGACAGCCTTGGTGTTGTCGGTTGTGATGTTAAGGGGCATGAGTATGTAGGTGGTTTAGTGGCATATAATTGTGAGGCTTCGACGGTCAGTAATTGTTATGTAATTGGCGAGGTTACCGGCATTTATAGGATTATTGGTGGTTTGATCGGGCGAAATAGGTACAATGCCACGGTAAGTAACTGTTACGCCGCTGTTAGTGTTTCAGGACCCGAGCGGGTTGGCGGCTTAGTTGGGGACAGTTACGATTTGTCTGTCATAAGGAACTGTTACGCCACCGGTAATGTAATAACTTCAGGGAGTTACAACGGTGGCTTAATAGGGCTTAATTCCGCTTCTACGGTAAACGCCTGCTACAGTACCGGCAACGTGACTGGCAGTTCATCCATTGGCTGCCTGATCGGTTACAATTATGCCAATTCTACGGTAACCAATTGTTATTATAATAGCGAAACCGGAGCTATAAGCGAAGGGGTCGGCACAAATCTGGGTACGGATATCGTAACCGGGCTTACCACCGCCCAAATGCAAACCGCGGGCATCTTTATCAATACCGGCTGGAAATTTGCTGCCGAAGACAGCACGTGGGCGCTCAACGGGACCGACAACAACGGCTACCCCTTCCTGCGCTGGCAGGGCAAGCCTGGCAATATCTGGCTCGGAACCAATTCTACAGCCTGGGAAACCGCTGCCAACTGGAGTGAGAACCGCGTGCCTGCCGATACCATAATCATTGCAGAAGCAACCAATGCCCCTGAAATCAACTCAACAACCACGGTTGAAGGCCTCACCATTGAAACCAATGCAAGCCTTACCGTAAAACCCGCCGCAGGGCTTACCGTTTCGGGCACCTTAACCAACCATGCCGATGCAACCGGGCTGGTACTCCAGTCGGATGCCACGGGTACGGCAACGCTTATCAATAGTACGGCAGGCGTACGGGCCACGGTACAGCAATATATTACCGGCACAGGCGGCAATACACCCAACGGACGGGGCTGGTATATGTCAACGCCAATTTCCGATGCTTCAAGCAATATATTTGGTGATTTTGAAGATTCAGGAAACAGTAACGGGCTGTGGTATTACGTAGAACCGTCACAAGGATACGTAGAAATTACAACCAATTCAGAAAGTTTAGATGTAGGTACAGGTTATGTGTTACGTACCGGCACAAACGAAACTGTCGAATTTGCAGGGACTCTTAATTCTGACGAACAAACATTAGCTGTAACGCGTACCGGCACCGGACATGCCAAACGCGGTTTTAATCTGGTTGGTAATCCTTATCCTTCGTATTTAGACTGGGATGCTCTTTATGAAGAGTTCCGTGAATCAATGCGTTCAAGTATCTGGTACCGCACTTCTAACGCGAATAACGATATGGTATTTGATATCTATAATGCATCCACACAAACCGGGACCAAAAATAACGGGAAAGGTACAGCGGTAAGCGGATTAATCCCTCCCTGTCAGGCCGTTTGGGTAAAAGTAGATGCTGATCCTTATGCTTCTGACGGTACTAATAGCGTTAACCTGTTTTTTACACCATCCATGCAATCGCATGGCGAAAGTGAGAATGGATTGAAACAGGCAATGGTAAAAGAGCTTATCCGTATGGAAATTGTCAAAGAAAGCAAATCCGACGAAACAGTCATTGTCTTTCATCCCGGGGCTGATCGTACGTTTAACTCCTATGATTCGGAAAAACAATTTGTAACAGCTCCGGGCTTACCACAACTGTACACGGTAGCAGGCACGAAAAAAACTGCCATTAATGGTCTTTCGCTTTATGATGCTCCGGATGAAATACCATTAGGTCTGATTTTACCGGAGGCAGGGAACTTCAGTCTTCAAGTTACCGAAATGAGTTGCGGTATCGCATACGAACTTTACGATAAAATAACAAGGCTGTCAGAACCTATTTACGAAAGTTATAACTATTCATTTACCAGCGGCGCCGGTGATATTCCCGACAGGTTTGTATTGCAGGTAAAATCGGGGACAGGAGTAAACGAAAAGGCAGAAACAGAACTAAAAGTTTATAGCACAGGCGATAATCTTATAATAAATACGAATACACCGGGAGAGTTGTTGATATCCGACATTCTTGGCAGGATTGTGTATTCAGGAAATGTTGAAGAAGGGAAAATTACTTTACCGTTAAACGGAACAAATAAGTTTTACCTCGTAAGGCTGCAAACCGAAAGAGAGATAATAACGAGGAAGTTTGTGAAGTAAAGTTATCATCAGTTTTTCAAAAGGATAGTAATGATGAAACATGAATTTATATCAAGTACTAAATATTAAGAATCTGAAATCAAGTTTATTATGAAGACAAAAGAAAAAAGAACATATCAAAACCCCGAAATCACTAAAGTCGAAATCGACAACCAGATATCAATGGTAATGATGTCGGATACAAATCCGTATGGCGACCCGTGGTCGTTGGCTGAAGAACGGCAAGAAAACAAAGCAAATAATCCGTATAAAATTTCTCAGGGGTAACACAAACATTATACATGTAAAATACACAGGTTGATTTTTGAATAAGATTCGATTAATTGTCAGAAGTCGGAAGTCTGAAGTTCGTTAAAAAATCATCTTTTGCCGTCGTTAATTATTTTTTGTTTTATTATGATTTTAAAAAGAATAGCTCAAAAGAAAAATTTATTTGCACAAAGTACCGTTGGAAAGGAAACCATCTTAGTGCCTTTACGGGATTCAGTGGCAAATATGAACGAAATGGTTACGCTTAACGAACCGGGTTCTTTTATTTGGGATAAAATAACAATATCATCAACCATTGAATCTCTAACAAAAGAAGTGGTGGATAATTTTGAAGTTGACGAACAAACCGCCAAAACCGACATAAACAGCTTCGTGCAAAAATTATATCAATTTACAGAAACGGTTTAATATGTCTGGATCTAACACTACTGCTGTAAAAACCGGGGAGTTTATATTTAAGATTCAATCTGAATTCCAAATTGCTTTCGATATCGGTTATTTTTCATTTGTAACAACTGATTTTGATGTTCCTGATGTTACACTGCAAGTAGAACAACTATCAAAAGAACATATTCGACCTGTTGTTTTTATTTTTGAGGCTGTTGAGCAAGGTATCCCTTTATGGAAGGTAAGCAGAACAACAAATGGTTATCGACTGTTCATTTATAATCAACTTCAAAAAGGAGTAATACAGGCAGTAATTGATGTTCCTCACGGATCAAACATCTGGCAGGTATATTGCCTTCCTGATGAGCAGGGTAATGTTGAGCCAATGGCATATCCCGCCGGAGCGTTGTTGTTATACATGCTGGCAATACGTAACAATGCTTTTATGCAACACGCATCGGCAGTTATAAGCAATGGCAATGCTTTTGTTTTTTCAGGATTTTCAGGAATTGGAAAGAGCACAATGGTTTCGATATGGCAGGAAACGGGCTATACTGTTATAAACGATGACCGAATTCTTATTCGTCAAAACAACAAAGGCTTTACGGTTTACAATACGCCAATGTTCTACGACGATAAGCCCAAACAAGCACCTTTATCGGCTATTTTTTTATTACAACAGAGTTGTGAGAATTATATAAAAAGACTAAAAGGGGTGACTGCAATAACAAATTTTATGCGTTTTTCTATTCAGCATGCATACGATAAACATTTTTTAAATGCTCATTTGCAGTTAGTTCAGGATATTTATAAAACAGTGCCTATATTTGAATTGGGCTTTAAACCCGATGTATCAGTTATTGATTTTATTCATACTAACTTGTAATGTTTGATATTGTTTCTGTATCGGCACAAATTCTAAGAAAAACCTTTGCTACAGCAACGACTATTGAAGTTAAAGCAGGTGGTTTTAGTATGTTTCCTACAATACGCGAAGGTTCAGTGTTGATAGTGCAACAAACAAAATCATCCGATATTTCAAAAGGCGATATTGTTTTGCGAGAAGAGGCTGGAAGGGTAATTGCCCACAGGGTAGTTTCCACTAAAAAAGGAATTGTTTCCCGTGGCGATAATTGTCGTAACCCGGATGTTGTAACTTCTCCCGAAAATATAATTGGCAAAATAACAGCGGTTAAAAGAAACAAAAAAGAAAAAAGCACAAATAAGTTTTCTTTCAGAATTATCTGTTTTTTTATACTGTATATTCCGTTTATTACACGATTAATTTTTAGGGTAATGCATTTTTTTATTAACCGGGGGAAACAGTTGATTGAAGTACATTGCCATATAAAACAACTTACTGTATCATGTCGGTTTCAATTTTGTTTAAACATATTTTTATCTGTATTGTCGGGATTAATACCATTGGCAATTTTGTACCTTTTCAAACTGCTTATCGATGCTTTGCATACTCAGGACAGGACACAAATAATAGTACTGTTTTCGATCGTAATTGCATTATTTGGAATTCAGTTATTGCTACAACCATTTAATGCTTTTATAAAGGAGAAATTATCGCAGGGCATACAGCATTATTCTCATAAATTATTACAGCAGCAGTGTAATACAATTGCATTTTCGTATTTCGAGAATACACAAAATCAAGATGAACTTTATCGTGCAACCGTTGAGGCTGCAGGCCGTCCGGTCCGTATGGTACAGGCCTGCATTTCGTTTTTGCAAACATTTGTTGCCGGAATTGTTATTGTCGGGATACTGGCATGGCAAAATATTTACCTTTTTATTGTTTTATGTTTGTTGTTGTTTCCCTGGTTTATATTCAAAATCCGGAATGCAAGGGTATTATATCGGTTTTACAAAGTTTACAATGTGAAAGAGCGTGAATACTATTATTTTCACAGGGTACTCACATCTGCATTATTCTTAAAAGAAATAAAAATTTTTAATTCATTCCGGTTCTTTTCTGATAAATATACAAACGCGTATTTCGGATTTTATAGTCGGAAGAATGCTATTCTGAAAAAGCATTTGCTTATCGAGATTGCTCTTTTAATTTCTCTGATTGTCGTATTGGTCGTTGTCTTTTATTTGTTGGTATCCCGATTTTTGCAAGGTACAATAAGTGTTGGGACAATTGTCCTTATCCTTTTACTTTTTCAACGTGGTTTTTCGGTGATAAAATCGTTCTTTCAGGCAATTACAACTATTGTTGATAACCGGTCATACTTGTTCGATTTTATTTTATTTCTGAAAAAGAAAACAGAGAAATACGAGAGTAATGCTATACTTTCGTTACAAAATTGCATTTCGTTACAAAACGTGAGTTTTACTTATCCGTCGAGTTTACGTAATGCGATAACCAATGTGTCGTTCGATATCCCGAAACAAAAAACAATAGCTTTGGTTGGAGAAAACGGTTCGGGAAAGACTACGCTTGTAAAGTTACTGTGTGGT
This sequence comes from Prolixibacteraceae bacterium, assembly GCA_963662895.1. GTDB lineage: Bacteria > Bacteroidota > Bacteroidia > Bacteroidales > Prolixibacteraceae > GWE2-42-39. The sequence continues at coordinate 470,655 of OY759982.1, forward strand.
TTGTACAATCCATGCGAAGGCAAAATTTTGTTCGATAATATGGAAGTGAGTCCGCAAAATCTACCGATAATACGAAATTCGGTTACAACCGTTTTTCAGGATTACGCACTTTATAATATGCCTGTTTTCGAAAATATTTCATTCGACAAAAAGGCGGATGCAGAGCGTGTTTTTGCTGCCGGGAAGCAGTCAGGTATTGATGAGACTGTTTCGTGTTTGCCCGATTCTTATAAAACAATGTTAGGTAACTATTTTGTGAAAGGTGAACAATTGAGTATTGGCGAGTGGCAAAAAATTGCAATTTCGAGGGCATTTTACCGAAACAAAGATATTTTGATATTCGATGAACCAACCAGTGCTTTAGATGTAAAATCGGAACGGTTGCTTATCGGGACTTTCAAAGAACTGGCTAAGCATAAAACCTGTATTATCGTAAGCCATCGCCTATCAACAATTGATTGGGTTGATGAAATTGTTGTAATGCACCGGGGACAAGTTGTCGAAAAAGGAAGCCATGCCGGGTTGCTTGCTTTAAAAGGTCATTACTATGAAATGTATAAACAGTCGAAGCCTGTTAGTTCGTTTTTCCTGAAAGATAGCTGAACAAACTTCGTATTCCGTCGCCGAACCGAACAAAATAGTATAAAAAGTAGAGCTTTTTATTTTTTATTTTATATCGGTAAACCATGAAACTTTTTGACGGGAAGAAATTGTGAAGCAAAAATTTTAATTTGTTTTTCGTCCCTTTTACCCGTTTTAGTCCTGCAATGTTAGCGTTCTTTATGTGAATAGCAAGATGTTCGTTTGGTTCAATGGTATGTAAAAAAAACGATTCGTAATAATCATCTCTATATTTATTTAATTGGTTTGTAACATCATCGGGAACAGGTGCTTTTAGGTAGGTATGAGATATAAGGATATGAGGGAATACATATTTTTTAATAGAATGTTCTGAGCAAAAAGAAATTAACTTTTCCCAGTTAAACGAATCGGCTTTTTTCTGTAAAAACCAGGCAATATCAATATATCCGATAAAATGCATTTGGGCATTTTGCACATGTTCGTCAATGTGTAAACACAGGCTGACAATAAATAACTCGGGATAGAATACCCTGGCATGAACATTTTTATATCTTACACTTTGTAGATCTTCGAAAAAACACGATTGAGGAACAGAATACCCATTCCATTCATTAAATATTTTTTTGTGTAATTCAATGCCAACCCCCTGATTATTGCACATCATTGGAATGTGCTTAATATCCTGATGTTGTAGAATGAAATCAGTCCTTTCTGTTCCTTTAAACCGGAATCCTAATGATAGAATCTTTTGGGCAGCCGGTTCTATGTTATTTTCTTCCAATAACACATCAATATCGCTCAATTGCCGTAATGAAATATTTTCGTAGATGTGATGTGCCAGGTAAATCCCTTTTAACAAGATAGGTGAAATTGATCCGGAATTTAAATGTGCCCCAATTTTCTCAAATTCATTATATATCAGTGTGTTTTTCCGGAGATTTTTAAAATAGAATTTCTGCATTTCCCGTAAAATATCGTCGGGCACAAAAGAATTGAATTGCAACGACTGAGTTCTATTGTAAATTAGAGGTGTTGTTCGGGTTTTTATGCTTATCTCCAATAATTTGTTCCAGTCAATATTCTTAGTGAGTTCAATAGTATTATTTGACAAATATTGTGGACGAATAGAGGTGAAAAAAAATTGTGTTGTTTTTGATACGTTCATTTCACATTGAAATTATGTATTTAGTAAAGGTAAAATGAAAAAAGAAAAATACCGGGTTGTATTTTAACAGATTTTTGATGCCGAGGTTTAACCTGCTTTTTGTCAGTTTTGTACATTGGTTCCTGCATTTATGTGCATTGAAAAACAAATCCCTGTCTGTATAAATATCCCATTGGTTTACTTTTTACGGGTCATTTATCAAACCTGCCACTAAAGGTTGGCACAAGACAAATTTAATATTTTGGGAAGGACTTCCCCGTGTTTTCAGGGGATACACGACAAATTTCCCTTTTTTTCAACAGAAGAATGCTCTTTAACTCCATCTGCAGGTATTATTTTCACGCCAGGCACCCGGATCCAGGAGACAATGGACAGTGTCAAATTCCAAAAAACATAGGTACTGGTTTTCCTAAGCTGGAAAATTTTTTTCCTGCTTAGCCGTTTGGATTTTCCTAATCATCCAATTTCAATTTCCTAAGCAGGAAAAAAAATCGCCACAGCAGGAAATTGAGTATACATAATACTGAATAAATTGTAACGGAACAAAAACAGGTCATCTCTTTTGCAGGAGGCCTTCTCTTAAAATAAACGAGACTTATTGGAAAGTTCCGGCGGTAGGTGCTGATAATCGATCCTGTTTCCCCCGGGGCTTAGGGTAAAACGGATGGATTTTCCGATTTGGAGTGAATCTATCAAAGCAGAACCAGGATTGTAGGGAAATAATTCTTTTGTATTTTTGGCAATCCTTTTTATGTAACTTTATTATGAGTGGACTGAAAAAGCATATTATTGATGAGGCCCTGGTAAAACGGTTTGCTAATGGGGACATGAAAGCTTTTGATGCCATTTATTCTGTTTTCAACAAAAAGTTACAGAATTTTATTTTTACATTGGTCAAAACCAAAACAGATACAGAAGATTTGGTTCATGAAGTATTTGTAAAAGTATGGGAAAACAGAAATAAATTAAGAAATTATACTTCCTTTGATACATATCTGTTTACTATCGCATATAATTCTACTGTTAGTTTACTGAGGAAAAAGGCTAAAGATGCTCATTATATTGAGTATGTCAAATCAGTGCAGATCGAAATAGACGAACCTGATTTTATCGAAGGAGGCAATAGTGAAGAAGTTAATGAGAAAATAAACCTGCTGATAGAACAAATGCCTCCACGACAACGTGAAGTATTTAAAATGAGGTATTTTCAGGATTATTCTTATAAAGAAATAGCTGAAGCTCTGGGAATATCTGTTAATACCGTTGAAAACCATATTGTTAAAGCTCATAAATATCTTAAAGAAAACGTAGGAAAAGCCTATTTGTCAATTCTTTTTTTTATTCATCTTTTTTTATAAAAAATGAATCAGGAATAGTGGTTTTTTGATTTTTTGCGTCTAACTTATAGTTTGATCAAGTTTTTATCATTTCAAATGCCTGATATCTGTATGGATTTTGAGGTGGGTAAACAGGCTGGAAAATAAACGAAAAATGGACAAAAAACTTCTAAATAAGTTTATCGCCAATCAATGTACATCGAATGAGATTGATACAGTTTTCAGTTGGGTCCAAAAATTTCAGGACAAATTTTTATTTAAAAGCTATTGGGATGATATTAAAATTACGGATATTTCTGATGACGAACTTGTTCAAAGGCGGCTGGACCGGATTCACCATACCATCAATTTAAATCAATCGGAACGATTGGGAAGAGGTAAAGTTCGTTTTTTAAGCAAGAGGAAATCCTCTTTTGTTCAATTCATTTCAAGGGCTGCAGCTATCCTTTTGTTCCCGCTTTTAACTTTATTTGTTTACATCCGGTTTTTTCAGCCTGAATTATATTCTATGCTCACTGTGTCGCAGGAATATGAGATCGTTTCACCTCCTGGTTCCCGTACCCAACTGAAATTATCTGATGGAACAAAAGTTTGGTTAAATCATGGCAGCAGAATGATTTATCCTCAGAAGTTTACAGAGGATACGAGGACTGTTGAGCTAACCGGGGAAGCATATTTTGAAGTTGCCCCGGATAAAACAAAACCGTTTGTTGTTGAGGCATCCGGCATGGCTGTAAAAGCTGTTGGTACTGCATTTAATGTAAAGGCTTATCCTGATGATCCGAATATTGAAACGACATTGGAATCGGGTAAAGTAATTATTTTGAGAAATGCATCCGGTATGAAAACAGAAGTATGTAACATGACCCCGGGACAGCATTTTATTTTTAACACTATTTCCAGTAAATATTCGCTTAAAACCGAAGACCCTTCTAAATATGTTTCCTGGAGAGAAGGAAAATTAATATTTCAGGATGATCATCTGGACCAGGTGGCCAATCGGTTGTCCCGCTGGTATAACGTGAAGGTAATTCTTAAAGATTCCGGGCTTAGTTCGCTTACTTACACTGCTACGTTTGTGGATGAAACACTTGATCAGATCCTTGAAATGCTTGAAATTGTGACCCCAATCTCATATACTATTTCTGACAGGCAGAAATTGCCTGATGGAACATTTTCAGAAAAAGAAATTTTAATCTATAAAAAAGAAAGAAATGAAAAACTAAATTAATTATTAAAGAATTGCTTCTGAAAAAACAGCAGGAAAATGCGCCACATCTCCCTGCCGGTTTAATTTAAAAAAACTCTTTTAAAGAGCTATTTCTAACAATAACAAAACAAAAGTATGAAAAAAAAGATTCATTCCGTCTTTAGGGCGGGAAATGCGTGTATAACACGAAAAATTTTATTGACTATGAGGTTGACAGCTTTTTTATTGTTACTTACGGTTATTCAGGTGATGGGGCTTGAATCCTATTCCCAGGAAACAAAAATTTCTCTGAATTTCAAAAGTACCTCTTTAAAAGAGATACTTGCGTCAATTGAAGACGAAACTGATTTTTACTTCCTGTACAGTTCAGCAATGATTGATGTAGAGAAAAAAGTTAATGTCGATGTAGAGGAAAAGCATATTACAGAAGTGCTTACAGAAGTTTTTAAAAACACAGGAATCCGGTATGAAATTAAAGGAAGACAAATCCTGTTGTCTGCCAAAGACAATTTTTTTGGAGAAGATTCTCAGCAGCCTGTTTCCATCAAAGGCAAAGTAACTGATTCCTCCGGTGCTCCTTTGCCCGGCGTTACGGTAGTAGTGAAAGGCACCACTCAGGGGGTTATTACCGACGCCGAGGGCAATTACATACTCACAAAAGTGCCAGCCGATGCAACTTTGGTATTTTCTTTTGTAGGAATGAAAACGCAGGAAATACCGATTGGCGGGAAAACTTCCATTAATGTGACAATGGAGGAAGAATCCATAGGTATTGATGAAGTTGTTGCCATTGGCTACGGAACGCAGAAAAAAGCCACCGTAACCGGATCTATTGCTACCACCAAAGGAGAAGAACTAGCCAAAATTCCGACAACCAATCTCAGTACAGCACTCACAGGACAAATGACTGGCGTTATCGTTAACACTCGCGGGGCGAGCCCCGGGAATGAAACAGTTCAGATAAATATTCGCGGGAAAAGCTCCTGGCAAAGCGGTAATGACCCGCTGATTATTATAGATGGAATTGCAAACCGGAGTGGTTTTGAAAAAATAGACCCCAACGATATCGAAAGTATTTCCGTACTTAAAGATGCCTCAGCTGCTATTTATGGTTCCCGGGCAGCTAACGGTGTTATCCTTATCACAACAAAACGTGGTAAAGATAGTGCACCAATTCTGGAATATACAGGAAACCTGTCACTAACTCAACCAACAAGGGTTTCCGAAATGGCACGCTCATGGCAATTTGCAACATACTATACCGAAGCTCAGCGAAACGGTTATGTATATACCGATGAAGAAATTCAAAAATTTAAAGAAGGGACTGAACCTAATTTATATCCAAATTATAATATTCAGGATTATATTCTTCAGTCGTTTGCTCCTCAAACGACACATACCTTATCGTTACGAGGAGGAAATGATGCTGTGAAGTATTATGTTTCGGGAAGATACTTATACCAGGATTCTTTTTTTAAAAAAGGTATAGATAATTTCAATAACTACAATATTCGCTCAAATCTTGATGCTAAAATAAACAAGAACTTAAAAGTGTCGCTTGACATTTCTGGAAGAAGAGACGATGTACGCAGGGCCGTTGGCTCAAGTACAACGTATAGTGATGCAGTTGGATACACTGATATTGGTTTTTTTGACCACATGTTAGCTATAAATCCAACAATGCCCATTTTTTATGAGAATGGGTTACCTGCCCCAATTTTCGACCAGAATATTGCAGAGATTATAAAAGGAAAAGCGGGCGAAAAAAATGACCGCACTACTTCAATTAACACGCAGGCTACTTTACGATGGGATTTACCTTTCATTACCGATGGATTATTTATTGAAGGGACAGCAGCTTATGATTATGCAAATACACGCACAAAAGAATTCTCAAAAAGTTATGACATTTATGCTTATGATAACTCAACCGGAGAATACACAAATCTAAATACCAATCCGGTAATGAATCGTAGCTTATATGACCGATACTATAATTCATACCGATATACTTTAAATTCTAAGTTAGGATACTCCAGAACATTTGAAGACCATAGCTTTAATGCATTTGTAGCTTATGAGCAATACTCAATTAATTATGAATGGATTGAGGCTACAAGAAGCACATTCCTTTCCGATCAGATTCCTTACCTTTTTGCAGGTGACGCAAATACGCAAAAAAATGATGGTTCGGGATATGAATTTGCTTACCGTAATATGTTTGGCCGTTTTGCATATGCATATAAAGAAAAATACCTCCTCGATTTTACATTACGGCGCGATGAGTCGCTTAAGTTTGCAAAAGACAATCGCGTTGGTTGGTTCCCCGGAATTTCAGTAGGATGGAGGTTGTCTGAAGAACCATTTATTAAAAACAACTACGATTTTGTTGATAACCTGAAACTTCGGGCTTCTTATGGTCAAATGGGGAGCGATAATGTTTCTGCCTACCAATACCTGGCTACAGCCGAACTATACAATACATCCGACAGTTACGTTTTAGGCAGCGATCCCTCAGTTGTTTCAACACTTCACTTTACCGGAACACCTAATCCTGATATTACCTGGGAAGTTGCAAATTCATATAATTTAGGTTTGGAAGCCATGCTGTGGAATGGCCTGTTAGGCTTCGAACTGGAATATTTCTTTTCAAAAAGAAGTAATATTCTGGCAGCAAGAAACGCTTCTGTACCTTATTATGCAGGTATGTCTCTTCCTTATGAAAATATTGGAAAGGCACAAAACCAGGGTATTGAAGTATTATTGACTCATGACAGGAAAATTGGAGATTTTGCTTACCATATTAAAGGAAATTTCACCTACACTGCCAACAAGATTATTTTTATGGATGAGTCACCAAATGTTCCTGATTACCAAAGAAAGGAAAAACATCCTATCGACTCATGGCTTCTTTATAAAACCGATGGTATTTTTAATTCCCAGGAAGAGTTAGACGCAACGGAAGTTAAACGTCCGGGAGCACAGGTTGGAGATATAAAATACCTCGACATGAATGATGACATGAAAATTGATGATCTGGACAAAGTAAGATTATATGAATCTCCTATTCCGAAAATTATATTTGGGCTGAACCTTGACGTTGAATACAGAAATTTTCAAATCAGCATGTTGTGGCAAGGACAAGCCAATGCAAAAACTTACATTAACCCGACCGAAAGGAATGGTGATATAAACATTCCTCTGTGGATGTATAAAGACAGGTGGACCCCTGAAAATGCAGAAAATGCCACTATGCCAAGAGCTTTTTACCACAGGTCCGAAAGTTATAATACACTAAAATCAGATTTCTGGTTAAAAGATGCTTCATTTCTTAGATTGAAAAATATGGAACTAGCATATAACCTGCCCTCTGGTATAACTTCAAAAGCCTCGATAAGTAAAGCCAAAATATATGTAAGCGGGATGAATTTACTACTGTTTGACAAGATCAAAGACTATGACCCTGAAATTGTAAACGATCTGGGGTTGTATTACCCTTCAACCAGAGTTTATAACATTGGCATAAAACTGACTTTCTAACTAAAAAACAAGTGAAAAAATGAAAAATATATATCGAATTATATTTGCAATTCTGATTATCCTTTCTGCTTTTGCCTGCAGCGACGACCTTTTGGATAAAAAACCGTTAGACAAATTTTCAGAGACCTCAGTTTGGGAGGATCTCAACCTTGTCGAGGCTTATGTTAATAGTCAATACAAAGTCCTGCCAAAGATTGGTTGGTACGAATGGATAAGAGCCTACCAACTAAGCTGTTTTACTGATGAAGCAACACATAAATACGGCTACCACGGAATTTATGATTACTGGGGAGGAGTTATGGGCTCTTCGATTACAACAAGTATCGATGTTTGGGAATATCATTACGAATTTATCAAAGGGTGTAATGTATTTCTGGCAAATATCGATAATGTTCCGACTGAAACGGATGATGATATTTCAAAAAAAGAACGCATGAAAGGAGAAATCTACGCACTCAGAGCCTGGAGTTATATGGACCTCGTTTCTAGATATGGAGGAGTTGTCCTTATAACTGAACCCTTTGAACTTGATGATGATTTCACCCGCTCACGTAGTACATTTGAACAAACAGTCGATCAGATTATTTCTGACCTTGATGCAGCAATCCCACTTTTACCAGAAAATTATTCAGACGATAGCAACTGGGGCAGAATTACCAAAGGCGCAGCAATGGCTATAAAATCACGGATATTGTTAACTGCTGCTTCCCCTTTGTTCAATCCATCAGGAGATAAAGCAAAATGGCAGGCTGCTGCTACTGCAGCAAAAGATGTTATCGACCTGAATGAATATCAGTTGGAAAATGATTACAAAAACATTTTCCTTACAAATAAAAACAATGAAATCATCCTGTCAAGAGGTAACGATGCCATAAACATGGACGGCTATTTTGAATATTTCCAGGTTGTGGAAGGACTCGGTGGTGGTATTGATGGCAACGGCTATGCTGGTGGTTGGTCTTCGACCATGGTAAACCAACGACTTGTTGATGCCTTTGAATGGGAAGACGGAACTGCTTTCGACTGGAGTAATCCTATTGATGCCGCTGACCCTTACGGAATTGGCGCAAATGGACAAGTTGATCTGGATGGTAATCCATTAAAAAGGCGTGACCCCAGGTTTTACGCTAGTATTACATTTGATGGAAATTACTGGATAAACGATTCTATCGTTCAATTCTGGGTTTGTGAAGAAAGCAATAATTTTGAGCTTGATCCTTTAGATGCAAATTTCAAAATAGATAATACGGTTTACGGGCGCAACAGTATTGGAAACCCAACAAAAAAATACGATTGCCCCGACATGAGCTACATCTACAGAAAGTCGATGGATCCGTTATACAATATTGAGAATGAACAATACCCAAAAAGTATTCCGTGGATTATTATCCGTTATTCCGAGATTCTGCTGAATTATGCCGAGGCATCATTCGAAGCAGGAAGTGAAGACATAGCAAGGACTTATCTAAACATGGTACGCGAACGTGTTTCAATGCCTCCGGTAACAGCTTCGGGTGACGAGTTAAGAGAAAAAATCCACCATGAAAGAAGGATTGAGCTTTGTTTCGAAACACACCGGTTCTACGATGCCCGCAGATGGAAAATTGCACATACTGAGTTCAGCAAACCTATTCAGGGAATTCGGATTGTAAAAGACAAAAATTCAGACACAAAGGTCTACAATGTATTCGATTACGAACAGCGGACCTGGCCCGAACAGTACTATTTGCAACCTATTCCGCAGTATGAACTCGACAGGGCTGATTTAGAACAAAATCCGGGTTACAACTAATACTATTTCGAACCGGGTTAAGCGTTTTTTTATAGAGTCATTTATATATAGTTTAGTTTTAACCATCCCCTCTGGTTTCATTTGAGACAGAGGGGGTGGCCTATCCTAATTTTTTTAATAATGAAACAAAATTTATTAATCTTTCTATTTACAGTTACAACATTGGGTTTATCGGCTCAAAAGTTTGAAAATCTTGCACAAACCCCTCCTATGGGATGGAATAGCTGGAATAAATTCGGGTGCGATGTTAGTGAAGAACTTATAATGGGTATTGCTGATGCTATGGAAAGTAGCGGAATGAAGGATGCCGGTTATGAATACATTGTAATTGATGACTGCTGGCAGGTTGGACGTGATGATAACGGGAAAATAATTGTGGATAAAGAACACTTTCCAAATGGCATGAAATACCTTGCCGATTATATTCACTCAAAAGGGTTGAAATTTGGAATATATTCCTGTGCAGGGACAAAAACCTGCCAGGGCAGGCCTGGTGGCCGTGGCTACGAATTCCAGGATGCCCGTACTTATGCAAGCTGGGATGTAGATTATCTAAAATACGACTGGTGCTATTCAACTACTCAAAATGCCAAAGCATCGTACGAAATAATGCGCGATGCCCTTTACAAAGCAGGCAGGCCAATAGTATTCAGTTTGTGTGAATGGGGGCAAAATAAACCCTGGGAATGGGCTAAAGACGTAGGTCACCTGTGGCGTACAACTGGTGATATTGTGGATCGTTGGGATGCCATGATGGCCATTTTTGATGCCCAAAAAGAATTGGCAAAATATGCCGGGCCGGGTTACTGGAACGACCCCGACATGCTGGAAGTTGGAAATGGAGGAATGACTACCGAAGAATACCGCACTCACTTTTCTCTTTGGTCTATGCTTGCAGCTCCATTGATGGCAGGTAATGACTTGCGTGATATGGATCAGAAAACAATCGAAATCCTGACTAATCAGGAAATGATTGCCATTAATCAGGATACACTTGGAAAACAGGCATTTTGCCTGCGCGATAATGGCGATTACGAAATTTGGGTAAAAAAACTTGCCGGAAAAGAAAAGGCTGTTTGCCTGCTTAACCGAAGCGATGAAGGAAAAACCGTTGAAGCCAACCTGCCTGTTTTACTAAAAGCAAACGACTACTACTGGGCAACAGACCCGTATGAACTGGAAGATTATAACATTCTTGATATATGGGAACAAAGAACAGTAAAACCTGAAGGAAATTTTATTTCCGTGAAAATACCTCCTCATTCTGTAAAGGTATTTAGGTTTAAATTGAAATAATAATTTACAACACCTGGTGCATCGCTCCAGGTGTACTTTTTATTAGTCTGGAAATATGACCTAAAAAGAATACTAATCTGAATCATCAATCAGTAGGAAAAATACAACTATGGAAGTCAAACCAATATGCAAACACTATTGTAAAAATCCATTTGTGCGATTTGTTGCTTTAGCCACATTAATCTTTATATCAGGAGTAATCAATGCACAAATTACAACAGGGGCATTAATCAAAGACATGACGAACCTGAAGAAACTTGCAGAATACCCCTCCCCGTTTTACAATACGATCCAATATTCTTCTTACGACAGGAGAAGTACTTTACCCAATGCCCCCGGATGGTTTGAAAACTCCGACGGGTTCGGTGGTGAACCCATTCCTGGATTTGAAAAAGTACTAAAACAGCCTGGTAATAATGAAATCGGCGAATACCTTATCTGTGATATGAAAGGTCCGGGAGCCATTGTCAGGCTATGGACAGCCGCAATAAACGGAAATATCAGGCTATATCTTGATGGCAGTAAAAAACCTGTTTACGATGGAAACGCCTATGATTTTTTCGTGAATACTTATAAAGCCATTTCAAATGAAAACAGATTGAACCTCAAAGGTTCATTTACACAGAACATGGCTGGCTACTATCCCATCCCTTTTGCAAAAGGCTGCAAGATAATTTGGGAAGGAGATATCAAAGCGCTCCACTTTTATCATGTCAACATCAGGATGTATGAAAAAGGAACAAAAGTTGAAACGTTTAAACCGGAAGATTTAATTCAATTCTCCGAAGCAATAGAATCAACAGACGAAATCCTGAAAAATCCTGATGTGCTCAATAATCCTGCAAACAGCGAAACTGTTTCGTTTGCAGGTACAATTCAAAATGATGAAGAAAAAGAAGTTCTAAAGCTTAAAGGGAATAAGAGCATATCTGTCCTAAAAATAAAAATCCATAACCAGGATATAAAGGCTGCCTTGAGGCAAACTATTTTAAGGGTATCGTTTGATGGTGCTGCCGACCCACAGATACAATCACCGGTTGGCGATTTTTTTGGTACAGCTGCCGGGCTAAATCCATACAAATCGTTGCCGTTTACAGTTACTAAGGAGGGAGAATTAACCTGCCGTTATTTTATGCCTTTTAAAGACTCAGTGTCAATTGTTGTCGAAAACCTTGGTGATAAGGAAATTACGCTGACGGGAGAAACAACAACTGAAAATTACAATTGGAACGAAAATATGTCGATGTATTTCAGGGCAAAGTGGCGGATTGGAAACGACCTGAAATCATCGTACGACCAACCCAGCGATATCACTTACCTGCAAACAAGCGGGAAAGGCGTTTTTGTAGGGGCTGCAGCACATTTGATGAATCCTTCGAATGTACCTTCCACCTACGGTAACTGGTGGGGCGAAGGCGATGAGAAAATATTTGTTGATGACAATCCTTTTCCGGTATTTTTTGGCACCGGTTCCGAAGATTATTTTAATTATGCCTGGTCGTCACCCGATATTTTTTATGAACCCTATTGCGGGCAACCTCGCAACGATGGTCCCGGGACAAAAGGTTTTGTAACAAACTACCGCTGGCACATCATTGATAATATTCCATTCGAAGAACAATTTGCATTTTACATGGAATTATTAAGCCATGAACCGGTTCCCGGCTTTTCTTATGCAAGAATTGCATACCTCTACGGATTCAAGAGAATGCACGATGACAACGACAGGATTTCAAAAGGTGATGTCAGGGAACTGGAATTGCCGGAAAGATGGTATCCTGTTGCAAAAAAAGGTTCGGCAAATTCCCTCTTTTACGAAGCTGAAAATTTAATTTCCAACAATGAAAATACTTCCCTTCTAACAGGGCGCTTATGGACTGGAGGAGAACTACTGGAATGGATTCCGGAGCAAGCCGGGGATAAAATGGTTCTTGATTTACCTATTCTCGAAGATGGAAATTATGTTATTTACATCACGGTCCGTTTAGATGGAAATTCAGGGCAGGTACAAGCGAATTTAAATGAATCAGATTTTAATCATGGCCGAAATAAAATCGATTTAAATACCATTCACGGAACACTTTCAAGGACATTTAGCTCAGCCAGACTACAATTAAAGAGAGGGGCAAATAAATTAAACATTGAATCTATAGATGCCAAGCCTGTCGGTATCGATTTTATATGGATTCAGAAAAGATAATCAGGACAACATAACTCACATGAAAAAAATACTTATATCTATAGCATTTTGTTTCCACGCTTTTGGGATATTAGCTCAAATTGCGCCTCCAAATAAACCAGCTCTTATTTCGGTTGATAAAAACCAAATCAAATTCAATTACATCGGCGAAGAAATTTTCTCTGCCACAATCCAATTGTCAGGACAGCTAAAACAGGTTGAAAACATTTCTGAAACAGAAGGGGCCATTAATCAGGTTATAATGCTTCAGGGAACAGACATGACAATTGAGGGAGAAATCTCCGGCAGCGATGAAGCAATACCCTGCGAAGTTGACCGCAGGGCTTCGTTTTCGTATGATTTGGTTCGGCATACAGTTGGGAAAAGCAACAGCCTTCTGAACAGAGCTGTTTACGACCGTAAATACGACTGGGTTTTGTCGGTTGACGAACAAGGTGCAAAAGCCCGGGTTATTCCCCTTGAAAACAACCGGTTTAAAATAAAAATTACAGGAAATGAGATTTGCCTCCGTTTCCGCCCATTGTATTATCAAAAACACAGAAAACTGAAATATTACAAGCCCTGGAAGTTTAGGGTCTCCAAAAAACCGGTGGTAGGATGGTGCTCGTGGTTTGCCTTCTGGAACCGGGTTACAGAAGATGACATCCGCCGAACTGCCGATGTTTTATCCGGGAAATTGGTTCCTTATGGACTGGAATACCTCCAGATTGACGATGGCTATCAAACCGAACCTGTTGGGTTACCGGATTCCTGGCTGAATCCAAATAAGAAATTCCCTTCAGGTATGAAAGCCCTCGCTAATTATATAAAAGATAAAGGAATGTCTCCCGGAATATGGACCTATGCGAGCTATAAAGATGAAAAAATGGTTCAAAAAAATAACGGTTTATTTGTTAAAGATAAAAACGGGAAACCGGCAAAAGGAACCTGGATAGAATACATTATTGACGGGGGAAATCGAAAAGCAATCGATAAACTGGTACGACCAACATACTCTGGATTTAAAAACATGGGATGGGAATATTATAAGGTCGATGCACTCCGCCACTTACGTTACGATGGGTACAACAGTTTTAGCAATTATTTTAATGATAAAGACTATTCCAGTGTAGATGCATTCAGAAACTTTGTGAAATCAATTCGCGAAGAGATAGGGCAGGATAATTACATGCTTGCATGCTGGGGGGTGCGTCCCGAACTGATCGGGATTGCCGATGCCTGTCGAATAGGGACAGATGGCTACGGACTTGGAAGCCTTTCGCAGTACAATTCTTTTAACAACATCATCTGGCAAAACGACCCAGACCATATCGAAGCTTTTGGTGAATTTGCGTACCGCGATTGTATGGCTACTTCGATCACCGGTTCGCTCTACATGATTACTGATAAGCCGGAAGATTATAAAACGGGGAATTTAGAGCCAATCATCCGAACCATTCCGGTATTATATACCATGCCCGGGCAGATTTACGATGTTGACCCAACCCGTTCGATGTATCTCGACAGGGTTGATTCAGAAACATCGGGAAGCGGAGAACGGATTTTTGATGGCGGACGCAATTCATTTAACGACTTGTTTCTGCTCGAAATAAATAAACCATATGAAAACTGGATGGTACTGGGCAGGACAGGAACCCGAATTGATTATATCGAATTCAAACGGCTCGGGCTCGACCCTGAAAAAAGATACATCGTTTTCGATTTCTGGAATAAAAAAACGGAAGGTTGCTTCCCTGAAGGCTTTGCTCCCGGAGGTATTGATTCGGAATATAAATCCCAGGTTTTTTGCATCCGTGAAGAAGAATCCCACCCTCAGTTGATAGCAACAAACCGGCATATCTCATGCGGAGCGCTTGAACTAAAATCTCTTTCATGGGAAAACAACTGCCTGACAGGCGAAAGCGAACTGGTTGCCAACGATGAATACATCATTTACATCAACGAACCCAAAGACTTTACATTTCAGGATGTTGAATGTGAAAGTGCCGAAATATTAAGCTCGGGGATAAAAAACAATATCAGGGAAATACATTTGAAAAGCCCCCGGAAAACTACCGTAAAATGGAACTTAATCTACAAGCAATAAAAACTTTATTATGAATCAATATACTCGTCGTAATTTTTTAAAAGCAGGGACAATAGCATCAGCCGGTTCTGTATTTGCCGGAAACGCTTTATTGTCATGCACAACCGGCAACTCCGGTTCACAAAAAGGCAGCATAAAAATTGACCCGACACCTCAATTTGACATAGCCCCTACACTTTTCATGCAATTTCTCGAACCACTTGGAACAACTGAACCTGCCATTGAAGCTGCCTGGGATTATGGTAAAGACGATTGGCGGGAAGACGTAATAAGATGCGTAGCAGATTTAAATCCGGGAATGATTCGCTGGGGTGGAAATTTTACCCGTTATTATAAATGGCGTGAAGGAATAGGACCGGCGGACAAACGCCCCCAGATGTACAATTATTACTGGGGCGGCAGGGAGACCAACCGGGTAGGCACACACGAATTTATAGACTTATGTAAACGCACCGGGGCAGCCCCCTTGCTGGGTGTAAATTTTATGAGCGATGGCTTTGAATATTTTAAAAATACATCGCACGGGCAAAACCGTTTCGGTACGCTTGAAGAAGCAGCCGATTGGGTTAGTTACTGCAACGATCCGGATAACAGAGAACGAATTAAAAACGGTTCTCGAAATCCATTTTCAGTAAAATACTGGCAAGTAGGTAACGAAACCTCCTATGGCGGAAAAGATGGATTCAGCCTCGACCAGGCAATTGTTCATACCCGCGAATTTGCTGAAGCCATGAGGCACCGCGACCCTTCGATAAAACTTATCGGATGGGGCGATGTTCCGAACAATGGTAAATTCAAAAAAGGTCAAAACCTTGAAGGAAATGACCCCTGGGCTTCAAAAATGGTAAATGAAAACGGCGACTTGCTCGATATGATTGCTATCCATATGATGGGAATGTATCCCGAAGATTCAAAAGCAATTTCAGGATATGAGTTTTTCAAGCATCCCGAAGAAGCCTGGAACGAATTATTAAAACTCGCTGAAACTGCCGAATTTAGGTTATCGACAATGGACAGAATTTTAAAATCGATTGGAAGCGATATTAAAATAGCCGTAACCGAAGGACATTTGTCTCTTTCTCCATACAACACCAACCAGATCTTGATGAACTGGTTGTCGGCAGCTTACCACGCGCGGACAATGAACATCTACCTTCGTCATGCCGACCGGGTGTCGGTATGTACCGGAGCCGATTTTTTCGGTACACGTTGGACTGTTAATGGAGTGAGGCTTCCGGTTCCGTATGGAGATGCCTATCTCCTTCCTATCGGAACCATTATGAAACTTTATAAAAAATACGGAGGCAACCAGGGGATTAACATTACAGAAATTCCAGATGGGCTTGACATTGCCGGAACCCGGAGAGATGACAAGATATTCCTTCATGTTTTGAATAAAAAATTCTCTGAACCGGTTAATATAAGCCTGCAAGTTAATGGATTTCCAATTTCTTCTGCCAAGGCTTACGAAATTGCACCGGAAGACAGACTAGCATACGTTGACGATGCGCACCGAGATACTTTCGAACCAAAAGAAAGGCAAATACCCGACCCATCAAACCACATTGTTCTGCCGGCATCTGTAAGTGTAATTGAAATTCAGCTAAAAGCATAAAAACATGAAAAAACTGCTTTTTACATTTCTGATAATTTCATTTTTCTTTTCCGAATGCAAGAATTCTGAAAAAGAAAAGTCCAAAACAGAAAATGAAGAACTTACAGCATTCAACAACTTCCTCATAAAAAAGGATGAGCTTAACCTTAGCTTTAAATATTCCAATCCCGAAAGAAACCTTTCGTATAAAAATTACAAAGGAGATTTTCCATCCTGGAAAAAAGAAGTAAAACAAAAGTTTGCCGATCTAATTGCCTACGAGCCGCCCCGGGAAAGGCAGGTCTGGGAATTGCGTTCGATAAACTATGAGGGTATTAAGTACCATGCGTTTGTAATGAAAGTAAGCTCTCAACTGGAAATTCCTGCATATTTACTAATTCCGGAAGGCGAAATCAAAGGTAATGTAATGGCAATTCACGGACACGGAATGGTTGAACCGGTTATAGGCACAACCGACGACTACCATCATCGGTATGCTTACGAACTGGCAAAAGAAGGCTACATGGTACTTTGTCCCGAACTCAGGGGATTTAGCACCCTGGGGGATTTGGCCAACAACATTGAACTGGACAATCTTGATTACTGGGTAGCCCATGGACGACAGTTTACCCTGATTACCGAAGGTTTTCAGCATGGCAAAACCGTGATTGGCGAAACCATTTCTGATTTGGTTGCCTGGGAAAACTGGTGGACTGAGGCTTATAAAATAAAGAATTTAGATGTTGCAGGAATTTCATATGGCGGCGATCTCGCATTGTATTATCCGGTGTTTTCAGAAAGGGTTAATAAAATTTTCAGCAGTGGGTCGCTTGGTTCTTTTGAGGGAATTTTTGCAACCAGTTACAATGCTCCGGCACACTGCATCCCGGGAATACTGAAATGGATGGACCGCAGCGATATTGCCGGGTTGAATGCCCCTCGCCCAATTATGCTCCATTATGGAGAACTTGACAAGCCAGGTCCTGATAATCATTCAGCATCATATAATAAAACTGTTGAACCGGCTATCAGTGAATTAAAAGAAATCTATACAAATGAAGGAGCTGAAAACAAAATTTTTCTCAGGGTTACGCCAAATAGTTACCATGAAATGGATAACGATTTATTAAAAGAATTTTTGTCTGACACCTATTAAAATCAAATTTATGAAACGAGTTTTACTTTACATATTTCTATTGATTTTTTTCTATTCAGAAGGGCAGGCCCAGTCATTAGAGCTACCTCGCATTTTGGGCGACCACATGGTTTTGCAGCGTAATGTATCCTGCAAAGTATGGGGCTGGGCTAAGCCAAACGAAAGGGTTACCCTTACAATCGACGGGGAGAATACATACACCTATTCCGACTCATCAGGTAAATGGACAGCATATTTGCCTCCGCACAAAGCAGGTGGTCCCTTTACTCTAAAGGTTACGGCTGACACCTCTGTTCAATTTGACGATGTCATGTATGGAGAAGTATGGATTGCTTCCGGGCAATCGAATATGGAATTCAGAATGATGGATATAACCGATGGACGATATGATGAGATTATTCAAACTGCCAACTTCCCGGACATACGGTATTTTAAGGTTCCTCGGGGATTATCTTCGGTTCCGAAAAATGATTTAAAGGACGGTGAGTGGTTTTTGTGCTCCAGTGATTCGATTAAAAAATTTTCGGCAGTGGGCTGGTTTTTTATCAAAAAAATTTATGATGAGTTAAATGTACCGGTTGCTATCATCGAATCGTCGTGGGGAGCAACCCCGGCAGAGGCATGGACAAGCCAGGATATGCTGGAAACCCTGACAGGTTACAGAAATAAAGCCTTAAAACTTGATTCCCTTTCGGAAATGGAATGGGAACAAAAATATGCCGAAGCAGATAGCCTCGAAAACCTGAAATGGCAAATTGTTGGTTCCAAAGAAGGCTTTGAAAAAGGATATGCCTCCTTAAATTATGACGACTCCGGTTGGGAAACCGTAGAACTCCCTAAATACAATATGGCTGATGTGGTTTGGGTTAGAAAAATTTTTGATGCTGAAATACAAAAAAAATGGGAGAGAGAAAAAAAAGAATTCAAACTGAATATCGGGCAGGCATACATTTTTCAGGATGTTTACTTAAACGAAAAAAAGCTGGAATATAAAGACATACGCGACATACACGTTTCTGCAAAAGACTTAAAGAACGGCAAAAACATACTAACTATCAGGGCAACAAGCCCGTGGTCGAACCTGGTACATATCGGACTTGAAGATGGTCTGTTCCTTGAAAATCCTGAAGGAGTAAAAATCAACCTAAAAGGGAAATGGAAATATAACAATACGCTTGAACATCCTATTCCAAAGGTCACTTATTTTCATGAAGAACCGGCTTTTATTTTTAATGCCATGATTAATCCAATCTTAGGATATTCAATGCAGGGGGTAATCTGGTATCAGGGCGAATCGAACCGCGAATACCCTTCCGATTATCAGGAACTTTTCAGTACCATGATTCAGGATTGGCGGGTTCGCTGGCAGCAGGGAAATTTCCCGTTCCTGTTTGTTCAGCTTGCCAATTACCTGTATCAAAAAAATGAACCCGGCGAAAGCAACTGGGCAGAAATAAGAGAAGCCCAGCGAAAAACCCTGATACTTCCGAAAACAGGCATGGCTGTAACTATCGATATAGGCGAAGCACGTAATATCCATCCATTCAACAAAAAAGATGTGGGTGAAAGATTGAGCAGGGCAGCATTAAAAATGGCTTACGGATACAAAAACATGATTGAATCAGGACCATTGCCCTTACGTTGGAATATAGAAGGGGACAAAATTAAAATTGAATTTGAACATGTCGCCCATGGCCTTCATACAGAAAATGGGCTACCGCTAAAAAATTTTGCTGTTGCCGGTAACAACCAAAAATTTTGTTGGACCGAAGCATACATTCAGGGAAACTCTGTTGTTATTAGTTGCCCGGATGTACCAGCCCCGAAGGTTGTAAGGTATGGCTGGGCCGATAATCCTGACTGCAATTTATATAATAGCGAAATGCTTCCGGCATCTCCTTTTCAGATTAAATTCTAAAATAACAATAGTTCGTTAAAAAATTAAGCGGCAATAGTGCTGTAACATATAAGTTCTTTGACAGCATCTTTATTTTTTTGTCTGTTTGGGGCAACCCCGAACACGTCAAAAACGAGACCTTATTGAGACCTATTGGAGAGTTCCGGCTAATCGATATAATTTTATGATGACTTTATCAGGATTGCGGGAAAATAATTCTTTGAAAGTAAACAACCAGGTAATATTAATCTCGAAGTAAATTATCTGCCTTCCCCTGTTCCTAATCTGGTATATCAGCATAATGTTCTTCAGGTGTCGACCTTATTGTCTGGCGTGTTGAAAAATTTTGATTTGCCAGATTGTTATGATGCTCTTGTAAAAAAGAAGATACGCTTGATTGATTCATGGGGTGCAATGGAACAAAAGAACGTCTAATTTTTTAGATATTTTGAAAAATGAACCTCTGTTGGTCAATATTGATAACTGTTCACTGTATTAATACGGATCACATGAAAAAGTTGTGGAGTTACCGGTCAAGCATAAATTTTAGCAACTCTGAACAGGAAGAATTCAATATCAACAACACCTCTTTGAGTAGCCCTGAAAGTTTTCAGTTTAGCATTGAAAGATTCAGCAGAAGCGTTCGTGCTTCGATTGTCAAAGAAGTTCAATATTTCAGGATAATGCGAATAGAATGTTGCAGATATGGTATTGAATGATTTAAATCCAGATTCGGTAACATCATTAAACCACTTAGCCATTTTCGTATAAGCTACGCCTTTGTTTTTGTTTTTTGAAAATATCATCCTTAATGAATGAGTAAGAGAATACCCTTGTTTTATGTCAGGAAAAAGTTCAAATAATATTGCAGCTCTTTTCTTTTGTTTCTCCGTCCATTTATCACCAGACTTGAACAATAAATACCGACTACGGGCAAGTAGTTGCTTTTTTGTATCCCCATTGCTTAATATTTCCGGAACATATTTTTTACCATCTGCTTTTGCATTTTCAATGGCGTTGGTCTCTTCGTTTATTGCATCCCAACGATGGGCAATACGCATCTCCTGTAATGCATCGTAAGCCAATTTTTGAACATGGAAACGGTCGATCACCCGCTTAGCTTTGGGAAAACATCTTCGTACTATTTTATCCATGGAATTGGCCATATCAAGTGTTACTTCTTTTACCATATTGATTTTTTCTTCGGGGATTCTTTTTAAAACCTCTATGATTTTTTCTGCCTCCGTACCTTCAACCATTGCAACTAATGCGCCTTTTTTCCCTTTGCCTGCTTTATTGGTTACAATCGTGTAAAGTTCTCCATTGGTAAGGGCTGTCTCGTCAATGCTTAATTGTGTACCAACGTTCTCCGGGAAAAGAATCCAGTCCTTTGCATGTGGCTTTTGTCCCCAAGTGGGAAAATCACTCAAATACTCTTTGTACTGTTGCCCAAAACGATCCCCATCAATGGAATAGTACTTTTCTAAACTATTGCTGCTGATGGGGTAATTGTCCAAAAAACCCTTTTAAAAAAATTGCAAAACCTTTCGTCAAACGAGTCCCTTTTGCAACACTATCCCAGTCCCTCTCTACTGTCTTGCCTGTCGATTCTGAAAACCATCTCCGACGCTTTACGTGCAAAAACATGGCTTTGTCCCGTAATGGAAAATCCTGTATCACTGATTCGTTATAAAATCCTTTGGAAATAAGCTTTACCAATTCATATCCTTCCGGCTTTATTGCCTTTTCTTCCAAATGTACATGGATTTCTTTTTCTCCTGTTTCTATTTGAACAATGTCGAAATATTCAAAGATTTCTTCTGGTAAAAGTAATTTTAGCAATGTCTGGTAATGTTCGTTTGATTGTCCCTTCATTTGTAAAATATAAAATACAAAGTTCGTTTTTATATTTTTCTCCACAACTTTTTTAACTGATCCATTAATACTAATACGAAACGAAAGGAATACTATTAATTTTTTCTTTTTACGAAGGACACGACAAAAAGGAAGTTGTATGAGTTTACCGGGAGAATGCCGGATATTTTTATGACCAGCTATCAAGCCAGTCGGTTGAACTGTAGTCCGAAATTACCCGGGAACAACCTTGAGCTCGTAATGAATCTTCGGTATGCGAAGTTGAAATACCAATAACAGGAAGCCCGGCTTTCTTAGCTGCAGCAATACCTCCTGACGAATCTTCAACAACAAGGCACTCTGTATTTTTAATCCTGAGTTTTTGCAGGCTGCGAATAAAAATTTCAGGGTCGGGTTTTCCTTTCTGCACTTCATCGCCACCGGTTATGGCAGTAAAAAAACGACGGATGTTCAGGAAACAGGAAACATTCTTTTAGCATTGAAGCGGTGGCATCTTCCCAAACGGACTTTAAAGTCCTTCCAGTTGTATCTGTTTTATTTTACCCTCCGATTTCGACACAAATCCCAAATTCCCCGAAAATTGAAATTGCCCGGATTTGTTCTTCTTCTGAGGGTTCTTCCATATTGAATTTGTTGTATTCCGCTCCCAGTTTATTGTACTTGTTTGCTGCAATATTGTGGTAAGGCAATATATTCACAGGTAGCTTTCCCGGTAATGCAGCAATAAATTTTGCCATTTGGGAGACACTGTCTTCATTGGTGTTTACATTCTTTATAAATGGAATACGGATATTTATATTTGCACCTGTTTCAGCTAAAATACGAAGGTTTTCAAGAATAAGTTTGTTGTTTACCCCTGTCCATTGTTTGTGTTTTGCCGTATCCATGTGTTTTAAATCATATAAAAACAGGTCAGTTTCTTTTGCTACTTCCAGCAGGGTGTCCGTCTTAACCAAACCACAGGTATCAACAGTCCGGTGAAAGTTTTTTGCTTTGCACATTTTAAGCATTGTTAAAAGGAACTCAGGGTACATCAAAGGTTCCCCGCCGGAAAAAGTTACACCACCACCTGATTCTTCAATATGTACCCTTTCCCTTTCGATAATTTTCATCAGTTCTTCGACCTCATATGTCTGCCCTGCTATTTCAACAGCCCCGGTTGGACAAACACTGACGCAAGTACCGCATAGTTTACATGTTCCAAAATCGGTTACAATACCTTCCGGGGTAAGCGTTAAAGCATTATCAGGACACGCTTTGACACATTCCCGGCAACCAATACACTTCGATGCTGTATATAATTTTTGTGCTGTCGACAATTGGCTTTCAGGGTTATGGCACCATTTACACCTTAGCGGGCAGCCTTTCATAAATATGGTAATTCGGATACCCGGGCCATCGTTAATGGCATAACGTTTTATATCGAATATTAGTGGAGACATTTTTTAGTAATTGAGATATGGGTCGTGAGTAACTGAGTATTGGGCATTAAGCCTTTCTGAACTCTTACTGCTCTGTAGCTAACAATCTATTTTCAAAATACTTCGTTTTGCGTCCGACTTATGATTTCCTGTTGCAGGTCGTTGTTCATGTCGTTGAAATAATCGCTGTAACCCGCCATCCGTACCAGAAGGTCTTTGTAATCTTCAGGACAGGCCTGAGCTGCCAAAAGGGTAGCTGTATCAACAATATTAAATTGGACATGATGCCCTCCCAATGTAAAATAACTCCGGATAAGATGCCCCAGTTTCTCCACATCTTTATCGCGTTTTAACAGGCTTGGCACGAAACGAAGGTTTAGCAAAGTTCCTCCCGATTTTTTCTGGTCCAGTTTTCCCAGCGAACGGATTACATTGGTTGGTCCGTGCGTGTCGCAACCGTGCGATGGTGATGTACCGTCGGAAATGGATTTTCCCGAAAAACGGCCATTGGGGGTTGTTCCCAGCACCAGCCCAAAATAAACATGACAGGTTGTCGAAAGCATATTCAAATGAAATACTTCGCCTTTTGTGTTAGGTTTTCCCTCAATTGCAGCCAACAAATCGTTGTACACCCGGAGCGCAATGGAATCAGCATAATCATCGTCGTTTCCGAAGAACGGGGTACGATTAAGGATTCGCTGACGAAGCACTTCTTCACCGTTGAAGTTTTTGGCAATAGCTGTCAACAAGGTGTCCATGCTGAAGTTTTTCTCTTCAAATACATGCTTTTTTATTACCGAAAGGCTGTCGGTTATCGTTCCCAATCCGGTGCACTGAATGTAGTTGGTATTGTAGCGCGGTCCGCCATTGTAATAATCTTTTCCTTTTGAAATACAATCCCTGATTACTACTGAAAGGAAAGGGGCCGGGGCGTACCTTGCAAACATTTGGTCGATATAGTTACTGACACGGATTTTTTGGTCAACAACAAAGTTCAATTGCTTTAAGAAAGCCTCGTATAGCTCTTCATAGGTTTTTAAGTCGCGCGGGTCGCCTGTTTTTATCCCCACTGCTTTTCCTGTTAACGGGTCGATGCCATTATTTAAGGTAATTTCCAGAATTTTAGGTACATTCAGGTATCCGGTCAAAAGATAGGCTTCTTTCCCGAAAGCGCCCACTTCGATACATCCGCTACAACCGCCTTCGCGTGCATCCTGCAATGTTTTACCCTGGTTTACCAGTTCCTGAACATAGGTATCAGTATTAAACACCGACGGATAGCCATGTCCCTGGCGGATAAGTTTCCCGGCAGCAAATAAAAACTCATCAGGGGTTACTTTTGAAATATGCACCGAGTTCCCGGGCTGGAGGATATGCAACTCTTCGATCACTTCCAGCATGATGTACGAAACCTCGTTTACCCCGTTTGATCCATCGGGTTTTACGCCCCCGATGTTTATGTTGGTGAAATCGTTAAACGTACCACTTTCGCGGGCAGTAATACCCACTTTGGGAGGAGCGGGATGGTTGTTTACCTTTATCCAAAAACAACTTATCAGTTCTTTTGCCTCATCCCGGGTTAATGTTCCTTCTTCTATTTCTTTTTCATAAAAAGGCTCCAGATGCTGGTCGAAATGCCCCGGATTCATGGCATCCCACCCATTGAGTTCCGTTACTGTGCCCAAATGTACAAACCAGTACATCTGAATGGCTTCCCAAAAGTTACGCGGGGCATTGGCCGGAACCCAACGACAAACTTCGGCAATTCGTTTCAGCTCTTTTATCCGCTGAGGATTGCTTTTGGTCTTTGCCATTTCTTCGGCTAAATCAGCATGTCGTTCAGCAAAAACAATAGCTGCATCGCATGAAATGTCCATAGCCTTTAGTTCCTCAAGTTTTAGAGTAGCTTCAGGGTCGTTCAAAAAGTCAAGGCGGTTGATATGCTCCCTGATTTCCTTTTTATAATCGAGCATGCCTTTTTTATAGATAGTCCCGTCGAGCGCTGTATGTCCCGGAGCCCGCTGTTCCATAAATTCAGTGAACACACCTGCTTCATAAGCCCGTTTCCACTCTTCCGGTACATGGTTAAAAATACGCTCGCGCATAGTACGGCCTTTCCAGTAAGGGATTACTTTCTTTTCGTAAGTATCGATATCTTCCTGAGAGATAGTATAACGTTGCTGCCCGCGGCTGTTTAAAACATGAAGATCCTCAACACTATGGCAGGTCAACTCCGGATATGTAGGGACAGACTTCGGCTTTGGGCCACGCTCGGCAACAATCAGCTCATCGTCGCCAATATAAATCGTTTTTCGTTTGCATATTTCAAGAAAATTAAGGGCTCGCATTACCGGCTCCGAATATTTCCCGTAATTTTCTTTGTAAAAACGGGTTGTTATCAAACCACGCTCGATAGACAGCGTTTCCCGCGTTTCGACACTCAATTTACGTAAACACTGAATACGTTCGTTCATGCCCGGACCAATTTTATTTTTTCTTTTTTTATAGAAATTTCCTTCGGCACCTGCCGGACGTTCAGGTATTGCTATTATTTGATTTTCAGTAAAAGACATATGCCAAAATTTAATTGAATAAAACTTAAAGCTGAAGAATAGAAGTAACAAAAATAGGGGAAAGACAAGGGCTAAGCATACATCATCCGGCATTCGAACAAACACCGGTAGTTTTTCAATAAATTTGTACAATGTCTGCCTGTCATCATTATTGACATATTTTGCTTACAAAAATACGCAATTGTTCAGGAAAATATTTAATGTATTAACATTTTTTTATTCAGGGACACATTAATTATTGAAGTTGCAGGAAAATCGCTTCTAAAATTTTATTGTCCCTTGAAATTTAGTAGAACCGAATAGTTTTGCTATATCTTTTTCGTCCAGGGCATAATCATATAAGCGGAACGAGGCCATTAACCCGGTGTAGTATTCGCCAATATCTGAAGCTCCAATCCTGATTTTTGCATGTTTAATGGATGAAGAAAGAAGCATGTTCTGTGCATTATCCGGGTTCCCGTCAACATAAACCTTTTCAATCACGCCATCGAAGGTTACTGTGATATGATGCCATTTATTTGCTTCCGGAAGTTTTTTATAATGCATGTCGAAATGGCTGTCGAGATGGGCAACGGCACCATAGTTACTTCGGTTATAATAGGGCGCATTGTACGAATTTGCCAAATAAAATTCTGTACGGTCGCACCATGAAGCCAGGCACTCGTCCTTATCTCCGATTTCAGGATTTTTCACCCATGAGGCAACTGTAAAAGCGCCATTCCATTCTAAGTTTTTTGGGACAGCGATACCCTCCAGAACGAATTCTCCTCTTTTAAAATCAACAACTTTACTTCCTGTTTCTTTGTTGGTAATAATTTCAACATCTCCTTTTTTGATTAGTTTTCCGCCCAAAGTACCCATGTTTGGCAGATTGTCCAGGCCTTCCTTTGTCGGATACTGATTCAAATCGAAACCAACCAGCAGGCTTTTTGTACTTGCAGTTCCCGGCTTATTTCCGGATGGTTTATTCGCCAGACACAAAGGCAGTCCGAAGCATGAACCATAAACCTTCATGTTCCAGACGGCGGCAAAAGTCCCTGTTTTTTCTGTTCCCGATACCGTTAGTTTCAGGTAACGGGCCTTAACATTTCCGTCATCAATCACCGGGCTACCCGGAGTACGATTGTCCGACCTGTCGGCAAATACTTTCCAGTTTTTGTTGTCAACAGCATATTCGATTTTATACTGATAGTAGTATTGTGCAAATTCAAATTGAGTACAAACCCGTTCAACATTTTTTATTTTACCCAGGTCAATCGTTAAGCATTGCGGGAAAGTATTGTCAGCCGCCTTCCACATCGTTGCGTTATTGTCGTCAAAAGCCAGTTTCGGCAGGTATTGATAATTGTAATCCTGTGATTGCAGGTGGTAATGCGAAGATGCTGTTGCCTTTGCTTTGTATGCAATATCCTCCGGAGTATCTGTTTTAACAAAAGATTGTATGCCCTGATTCGTTGGCACAACGGCTTTTATGGTTGAATCGTTTTCAAAGATCAGTTTATCTATACAAACCTGGCGCGCCATTCCGCCTGCTGTAAAAGGATAGTCATGCCTGTGATAAACGATGTAGTAATCGTCGCCATTTTGCAAAACGGAATGATGTCCCGGGCCATTTACCGTGCCATCGGCATTGGTTTGCAGGATCGGGTTGTTTTTGCCCGGTTTGAAAGGCCCGTAAGGATTGTCGGCATACGAATAAAGCACCTTGTAAGTTTCGTTGTGGCACGATTCTGCCGAATACATCAAAATATATTTATCCCCTTTTTTCATCATGTAAGCCGCCTCAAAAGGGTTGGGGGTTTGATTAACCGGGATATTTTTTGAGTTGCTCATTTCCCCCATATTTTTATGGTTCAGGATACCAACAGCATATCCGCCGTTGTAATGCACCCAAGTTCCCCAATAAGCATAAATAGTCTCATCGTCGTCGCGGAAGAACTGGGCATCGAGCGAAGGGAAATTTCTTACCGGATAACCATTGGGAATTACGGGAGTATCATCTTCATGCAGTTTTTGCCACGGTCCGACCGGCGTATCCGAGACGTAGCCATAGATGTTGCATCCTGCCTGGCAATTCCCAAAATACAGGTAATATTTTCCGTTTTTGCCTTTTACAATGTCAGGAGCCCAAAAATTTTTTAAAGCAACTGAATTCAAGGAAGGGACTTCCATGATGTAATTGTACCAGTTTTTCAGGTCGTTACTGTACCAGACCGTTGGCGCGCCCGAAGCCAGCATTTCGTTATCAGTAGTTGCATAGATATAATAGGTATCGTCAAATTTTTTAATGGTAGGGTCGGCAAACCATCCCGGCAGAACGGGGTTGCTTATCCGAGTTTGTCCCTGCTCTTTTTTTATCTGTGCACACGAATTCATGGAAAAAATTCCTGCGAGAATTAAAATACCAATCCTTTTCATCTTTTTTGATTCAATCCAATACAACTAAAATCAAAAATTAGGCTTGTTTGGACTGAAAAGTCCAAACAAGCACTGACTATTTTATCTAAAATATTATAGAAAGCTAACGTTTCATAGTCCGTACACTAAACAGGGGCCCTGCCCTGTGACCATCGTGGGGTACCAGTTTCATTTCAATTTTTCCGCCATTCACCGTTAAACTATCGGGCAAGTCATAATATTTGTAGAAAAATTCTCCCGGTTTCGCATTTGAAAGATTTTCTGTGATTAGTTTCGTCCCATCAACATGAATATCAAAAGTTCTTGACCCCGGGAAACCGCCCCAATATTCAAAAGCCAGTTCCATGGGTTGGCCGGCATAAACTTCCATTTCAAAAGAAAACCAGCCTCCACGGTCCGCTTCACGGTACCTTCGGTGCTTAAATTCGCCAACTCTTGCCTTTTCATTTTTAAAATTATGGTCGCGTTCGGGTTGCATTTCGCCTAACTGGAAAAAGTCGATGGTCATTTTTTCCATCTTTTTCAATTTTTCCTGCCGGGCTTTATATTCAGCCTGCTGTTTATCCCATTGCCCTTTGGTAAACAAATCGAAATATACCGAATAGCTCCGGTTGTAAAAAGAATAAAACGGTTTTAGTTCAACATCACGGGGACGGCCAACACCGTTCGTTACAAAAGTATTTGGTTGTCCTTTTACCGGGGTTATCCACGAAGCAGGGTTACGGTTTTCTGTCATAAAAACAGGTACATATAAAGGGTCGGATGCTTTGGGGTCTTGTTCCGGGCCTAAATCGCCGGCAAGCACTAAGGGACCATACATTACCGCTACACGGTTCTTATTATCAGGCATCGTTTCCAGGCGTAAAGAGAAAGGAAATTTTACCTCAAGCTTATCTCCATTCTCCCAGTCCCTGTCGATGGTAACAAAACTTCCGGGGTGTTCTTTTACTTTAACCGTTTTATTATTGACCGCTACCTGTATTCCCTTTTCAGCCCAGTAAGGATAACGTATTTTTACACTTAGTTGTACCGGTTTTTCGCAGGAAAATTCAAGGTATGTCCCCTGTTCTTCAGGATATTTTGTTTTCTGTGTAACTTTCAGACCTTTTTCTTTCCAGTTCAATTCCGAAGCAATAAACTGGCTTACATACAATTCGGAATTATTGTGATAATAAATATTCGCACCGTATTTCGAATGGTTTTCCATCCCTGTACCTATGCAGCAGGTAAACCATTCAGGATACTGAAACTCTTTGTGTCCGCCCATCTCGAGCGAAAGGTTGTAAGTTACACGGCCATTTTGTGGGTTTTGTGACGATAAAATGTGGTTAAACAAAGCACGCTCATAAAAATCAGCTACTTCGGGGCGGGCGTCCCACAAAAACAAATGCCTTGACAATTTCAGCATGTTATACACATTGCAGGTTTCGGTAGTCCCGTCACTAAGGCGGTTGCTGAGCGTATCCGGAGGACCAAAATACTCATGGTCGCCATTTCCCCCGGTTACGTATGAATGATGGTGTACAACCCTGTTCCAGAAAAATTTTGACGCTTCAAAGTCGTTTTTATCACCGGTAAGTTCATAGCGCCTTGCCGTACCTACCAACTTTGGAATTTGGGTATTGGCATGTTTCCCCGGCAAAATATCTTTATGGTGTGCCAGCGAATCTAAAATAGCTTTGTGGTGAAATATGTACGACATTTTCAGGTACTTCTTATCCCCGGTTTGAGCATATAGCTCGGCCAACGCCTCGTTCATCCCGCCGTGCTCGCAATTTAACATTTTTTGTACCTGTTCTTCGTTCAGATCTTTTACAATAGTGTAAAGCCAATCTGCAAACTTTTTTTCTACTTCAAGTGCTTTTTTATTGCCACACAGTTTATAAGCATGATACAAACCGTCCATTACTTTGTGTTCTGTATAAAAAGGTGCCCAAATGCCATTCAGGTCGAAACCCTGTGACCGGATGTCGCCTTTGGCAACTTGTTCTTCCAATATTTTTTTACCATTTGGAAAGGCTCCAATGTACCCGTCGCCATCTGCGTCCTGGCATTCGGTCAACTCATCTACAATATAGTTAACCCGGTCGAGGAATTTTTTGTTGCCGGTTGTTGCATACATTAAAGAGATAGCCGAAAGATAGTGCCCCAGGCTATGCCCGGCAATGGTATTGGCTTCCCAGCCTTCGTAATGTTGGGCTTTGGGCTTTAAACCCGCTTCAATTCTGAATTTTGCCAGGAAACGATCGGGCTCATAATTTAACAACGATTGAACATTTAATTCGGTGGCATGTTTAAAAGGCCCGTCCAGCAGTTTTACATCTTTTATTTCGAAAGGTAAAACTTTGAAATCGACATTTTCAGGGCCGTTTGTTTTAATTCTTTCTTTCTTTTTTTCAGTACATGAAAAAGCTAAACAGGTAATCATTAAATATATCCAGATTGGCCTGACAAGTTTTTTATTCATTGTTCTAAGAATTAGTTAATTTAGAATAAATATCAGGTATAATACACCTCCTCTACACAACAAATGTGTTCAATACTTGTACAAATGTTGGCAATAACTGAAATCAATAAATATTAGTAGCATCAAATATGAGTTGTTAGAAGCCCGAAGCCTGGAGTTTGAAGCTCTTTGTCCTTAATAGTAAATAAGGAGAGAGTGTTGCGTTGTTAACTGCCTGCTGCGACTGTTTATTGCTCATTGCCTTGACCACTTAACAAAAGTCTGACTCATATTAAACTAGCTATAGCCTTTAACCTTGGTTTTAAGAAGCAGTACATCGCTTAATTTTTGTTCCTCGATTATTGACCGTTTACCCCTTGTTTTTTTTTGAACGAATGGTTCCATGGTAAGTCCAAACTCTATTCCGTATATAAATTTGTTGCGCAATGGCAGGACGGGCTTTCTTCAAAATCTGAAAAATAGCGGCTGATAATTTCGTATAAATCGGGATCGTATTTTTTCAGATCTTCGCGGGTGTTTACCCAGTTGTGTTTGCCATCTGGTTTTTCAACCTCGCCGTTTACGTTAAACCAGTCCTGTACCCCTTCTGCCCAGTATTCATAAAAATTGGTGGCGGCATAAGTATTTTTGTACTTTCCTGCAGCAAGGGCTTTATCAAATGTTTTTTGCAGCAACCCGTTAAACATAGGGTCTGTCGGCGCGATACCAATTAAATGGATGGCATGGGCAAATTCGTGTATGGTAATGTCTTCTGCATGGTATTTATCAATTTGGTAGCAAAGCAGGTTTTCTTCGGCACAGGTTGTAAGCGGTAGTTCCATGTCGCCACCAAGGCCACGGGCACGGATATCCCAGTTTAGGGTAGTATCGCTCGCCAAATCAGAATGTTCCGGAATGTCGGTAGTTCCTTCGTAACGTGCCATAATCCCCAAACGGGCATTCATTTTTACCATCTGTACGAGAACTTCTTTGGGCAGGTCTTTGGTCATAAAGTCAATAATTTCGCATGCTTTTACAAATGCCGAATCAGGGACACGATGGGAACTCATAATATGGATGCCGTTTACATTGGCATATTTCTTATAAAACGGATCAAGGTTCAACGATTTTGGGGGTGTTGTTATTACATACTCTTTTTTTTCGCTGTTTTGTGCGGAAATAATTGTTACAGAGAAAATAATCAAAGTTATTGTCAAAAAGATTGTTGCTGTTTTTTTCATTTTATTATTTTTTTAATTTCATTAACTCCGTGGCTGGGGGGTACCGCCGGTTGGCGGATTACCCCTGCCTGTCCCGATATGGTGGGGTGGGAGGTTACCATAATCTGCTCCTTAGGGATCCTGCCATCTCCTCATTTTGCTCAATATTTGGGGTTAATTGGCAGAAGTTGCGTTCCAGTCAGGTGTTTCCTCATGTAATAAATTGCGGACAAAGAAATCGCGGCGTTTTTGTTCACCAAAAGTACCTCCCAAAGTGTGGTTTGTTCCGGGAAGGACGACCAACTCAAAATTTTTTTTGGCTTTTATTAGCGCATCGACCACTTGCATGGTAGAGGCCGGATCCACATTGTCGTCCATCTCGCCCACAATAAGCATTAATTTCCCATGAAGTTTGTGAGCGTTTACCACATTCGAACATTCTTCGTATTGCGGGCCGATGGGATATCCCATCCATTGTTCATTCCACCACATTTTGTCCATACGGTTATCGTGGCACCCGCACGAAGCAACCCCTGCTTTATAAAAATTGGGATAGAAAAGCAAGCCTGCCAAAGCATTTTGTCCGCCTGCCGAACCTCCCAAAATTCCAACGCGATTGATGTCGAGGTACTTGTATTTTTTAGCAGCAGCTTTTATCCATAAAATGCGGTCAGGAAAACCTGCATCTTTCAGATTTTTCCAGCAAACATCGTGAAATGTTTTTGAGCGATAAGAAGTTCCCATCCCGTCCATTTGCACAATAACGAAACCCAACTCGGCCAGACCTGAGTAAGAATAGCTGACAGGGCTGAAACTTTTTTCTGCAAAAGCCCCCTGCGGTCCGGCATAAATGTATTCGATAACCGGGTACGTCTTGTTTTTATCGAAATTTGTCGGGCGGTAAATATTTCCCCAAATATCGGTTTTGCCGTCACGGGCTTTCGCCACAAATGGTTCGGGCGCAATCCAACCTTTAGCAAGCAAGTCGGAAATATCTGTTTTTTCCAGTTCAAACACCACTTTCCCGTCCGAAGAACGACGAACTACAGTTACCGGAGGTGTATCAACTGTTGAATAGGTATCGGCAAAATAACAAAGTTTTTTTGAGAAAGAAACGTCATGGTTCATTTTTTCAGGCGTTAAATCAGTTAAACCACTTCCATCGAAATTCACTTTGTAACAGTGTAAGAAGTAAGGGTCTTCACCCTTGTTCTTCCCGGAACCATAGAAATAAATCACGCGATTTTTCTCATCTGCATGTAAAACTTTACGAACGACCCAGGCTCCTTTCGTAATTTGATTTTTCAGTTCTCCTGTTTTTGCATCGAACAAATAAAGATGATTCCATCCGTCTCGCTCCGAGGCCCAGATGATTTCGCCACTGTCTTCCAAATCATAACGGTATTTTTTTCCACTGTAATCAATAAAAGTTTTACTTTGTTCATCAATAATTACACTAACTTTTCCGGTTTGTGCATCTACAGCAACTACCTGATAAACCTGATGTCCACGCTGGTTAAACTCAAAAGTAAACGCCGTCCCCTTTTTGTTCCACTTCGGGTTGGTAAGTTCATACTGGTTTTCAAAAGCACCGGAATTGACAGGGATCTGCTTTTTGCTTTCTACATCAAATAATGCAGGATGTTTTATCGGCAATGCATCCCCGGGTTTCAGGTAATGGCGTTTTTGAAGGATTGGCTGAAGTTGTTCCTTTGGCGACGACTCCACAAAGTAAATATAACGTTCTTCGTTTTTGCGTATTTTGTTTACTACCAGTTTTTTAGAATCAGGCGACCAAAACAGGTATGACGAATAATAATCGCCGGGGGAACCATCGTAGCTTAGCTGAAACTCTTTTTGGTTTTCATTGTTTTTGATATAAACATTGTAATTTTTAATGAACGCAGTCCATTTACCATCAGAAGAAATTACCGGTTTGTTACCCAATTCATCAAATGAGTCTCCCCAATATTCCTCATGAGGTTTGTGGGATTCAACCAATGAATCTTTAGTGAGTACATAGTCATTTAAATCATAGGAAAAAGCAGTCTTATTGCACACAAAATGAACAGAATGCTTTTCCTGATTGAATTTTAAATCATGCAGGGAAAGTGACTTTGCCGTAACTTTATCATCCAGCTTTTTATTTAATGCTTCGACCAGTTTATCTGTATCGAAAAGAGGCTTTACTGTTCCTTTTTCTGCATTAACAAATTTATATTCCATCTTATCACGGGTTTTTATCCCGTACCACAAAGTAGCTGTTGAATCGATCCAGTTTACTCGGCGTATCTGATTATAAACCAAATCGGCAAGTTTCATTACAGAATCAGCTTTTGCATAATCGTCTTTTGTAAGCTGTGCTGTAGCAGAAAGAGACAGCAGCAAACTTCCGATAAAAAAATACTTAAATAATTTCATAATTTATTTCAACTTAAACATATTATCGATAGTTTTTAGTTTTCAGTCGCAGTTAACAGATCTTTGAACTTTGAACTCAATTTATCTTCCATTCCAATATTCCCCCGGAAAAGCCTTCCTGCAATTTGGCATTCAGACGCAATTTTCTGGTTTTAACTGGTTTAAAATGCACTGTATTATATTTGTCCAGTTCAACACCATAAGAATCTGAAGTTTCAACAACTTTCCATTCTCCCGTAGCAGTTTTATACTCCAGGTTCCAATGTTCCGGCACACGGTAATTTACGTTGTAATGATCGAGATTAAGCCAGTAAACCGATGATGACGAAATTATTACAGGCTTTTTAAAGGTATATTCCACCCATTCTTCCGAACCTTCCCGTTTCCACCAATAGAAATAGGATTTATCGGTATCGTCAGAACTTTTTGGGTCAAAACCATTGTGCAAGCCGGGCGTCCAGTCGGTTGACGAACCTGGTTCTGCCAAATCGAGTACCGAAGCAGCCGGTTTAGCAATAGCCTTATCCTGTTGCGCCGGCATCCAGATAAGCATGTTGGACATGCCCCGGTTATCCCACGCATAATAAGGAATCGCCTTTAGCGACGTCGTTTCCACAAGCTGTTTATCATTTTTTTCAGATACCTTTTTCCCTTCCATTGTAAGAGTGACCACGCCGTTAAGCAGTCCTTCTTCAAATTGACTGTTTACAGATGCATTTACATCTACAAAATTATCAAACATCCATCCTCCATTGTTATCTTTATCTTCGAAACAATAAACTACCGGCCCGCGTTGAAAGGCCACCTTTCCCTGGTTTTCTTTCACATTTTCGTTGGCAACAACTTTACGCACCGGCATTGGCAACTCAAGTTCGATTATATCTCCTTTTTCCCAGCTACGTTCAATCTTTGCATAACCCTTTTTCAACTTCAGAGAAAACGGTTTTCCATTTACTTTTATGCTGTATTTTTCCAAATTTTGATTAGCAAAGCGATACAAATCAGACGGGACAGGTTTATTCTGCGCCCATCCGGGGATACGGAAAAGTAATGAGAACTTCGCTCCGGGAGCTTTTTCTACGGTAAAAGTTACTTTCCCTTCCCATGGATAGCGTGTTTCCTGGTTGATTTTTACTTTATTCTCACCAAGCGTAAGTTCGGCATCGCCGGCAGCGAACAGGTTGATATATATGCTGTTCTTGCCGGTAGCATATACATAGCCAGGGACAGATGCCATAAAACGGGTAATATTCCCCGGACAACAGGCACATCCAAACCATGGTGAACGGTCGTGGTTGTGTGCCGATTCCATCGGGTTATCATAGAAAAAACGATCTCCGCTCAACGACACCCCCGAAATCACCCCATTGTAAAGCGTACGCTCTAACACATCGTAATATTTGGCATCGGCATCATTTAAAAAGAGCCGATAGTTCCAGTAAACATTTGAAATAGCCACACAGGTTTCGCAATAATCCGTCATGTTCGGCAAGCTGTAATTAGGGCCGAACCCTTCGCCCTGGGCACGCTGCCCTATTCCTCCCGAAATATACAATTTTTTGGAGACAACATTGTCCCATACCCGTTTGGCGGCCAGCATCAGGGAATCGTCGTGCATTAACGAAGCCACATCCGTAACGCCCGAATACAAATAGCCCAAACGAACGGCATGTCCAACGGCCTCATCCTGATCAACAATAGGTTTGTGATCCTGGCTATATTCGCTTAACTCGTGCCCATCTGTCCCTTTTCCGGTTTCATCAATGAAATAGCGGGCCAGTTTCAGGTATTTTTCATCGCCGGTAACACGGTAAAGTTTTACCAATGCCATTTCAATGATCGGATGGCCCGAAGGTACGTGTTTCTGTCCTTCGTTGGGGCCGAATTCTTTGTTTACCAGGCCGGCATTCTTCAGGGCAATGTTCAGCAAAGTTTTTTCCCCGGTAGCCTGATAATGGGCCACGGCAGCTTCGTAAAGATGCCCGCTGTTGTACAGTTCGTGACTGTTTAAGCTATCCCACCTGCCTTTGCCGTACCAGCCCCTCAGCCTGTCGCATTTATTGGTTACACAGGTGGTAAGGTACCCGTCCTTTTCCTGCGCCCCGCCTATGAGCGTTATCAGGCT
Source organism: Prolixibacteraceae bacterium (assembly GCA_963662895.1). Taxonomy (GTDB): domain Bacteria; phylum Bacteroidota; class Bacteroidia; order Bacteroidales; family Prolixibacteraceae; genus GWE2-42-39. The sequence continues at coordinate 507,009 of OY759982.1, forward strand.
GTCTAAGTAATGGTTGAGTTTTGCATCGTATTTAACCGCCAAGGCGTATGATGCACCTTCAAGCACTTTGTAAATATCGGTATCGTTGAAAGGGAAATCCCCTTTTTGTTCGCCCTGAATTAAGCCGGCAGCCAACGCAAAATTATCGACACGTCCGGTTTCTTCGCATTTCTTAAAAGCAGAAGGGATGGATACCGTCCGGTTTGTCTCGATTTTGGGTTCCCAAAAGTAATCGTGCAAATGGACAGCCGTAAAAGGGACAGGATTTAAAGGTGCGGTGCTTTGCTTTTTTTCTACCTGACAAGAAAAAAGAACCACCAACAGAGCAACAAATATTGAAAGACGTAACATTTTAAAAATTTGTTTTATGGTTATTAATTTACCATTAAGGTGAATGGTTTATCTTTTAGCGGAATTACATATTGTCCGCGTGTGTTTTTTTCAATCTCTTTTAAATTAGCATCAAACCCGGTTTCTCCGAATTTTTTTATGCGCAAATAAGCATTTGGGGTGTATGCATTAACTTCCTGAAGTTCGATACTCACTTTTTGAGTAAACTGATTGTAGGTGACCGACCTGAATTTCCCGGCATCAAGTGTCAGCCACAATTTTAGCGGAGCCACATATACTTTCGATTTTGCAGCAGTAGTTAATTCTACCGTTACATCATCGTTCTTTTCCGTAACATTTCCGCCAAAAGCCAGCCAGCCAAACTCATCATGTTTTACAAGATATGTCGAAGTATTTACAGCATAACCGTAGAATCCGGTTCCGTAATCGCCCGAAATTCCATCGTTTTTAAGCGTTTGGGGAAATGAATGAAATGCACAGGGGGCAAACCCGTCCTGCGTGATGTTTGAGATAGCTCCCATCAAACCTCCGTAACCGACACGTAGCAGGTAAAAATCGTCCGGCTTCAGTTTATATTCATACAAAACAGGAATGGCATTAAGAGAAGAGCCATAATGGTGAACCATGCGCTCTATCCTCGATGTCCGGCAGCTTTTCCCTCCATACAGGAAATCCCAGTAACGGCGGGCATTTCCGTTGTATGCCCAATGCGGAATGGTTGGCATATAAGCAAGAATGGCTTTCAGTGTGGTTTCCGCCTTATCGAACATCCCGAAATATTCCGACCACATATATACCTCTTCCTGTCCGGTTGAATCCCAGGGCATTTCGCTTCCAAACGGGTATTTCAACGACGCCCAGTGCATCGCACGATGCTTCATCGTTCCTTCCAGTTTATGGGCATATTCCCATAATCCTTCGGTTTTCAGGTCATCCAAAATATGGATAAATACACTTCCCTCCATCTGTCCAAACTGGGCATAATAAGGGGCAAACTCAACCATGGCCATCGATGTGTGATAAGCATTCAAAAGGTACCAGTCCCAGGTTTGTTGGGTTACCAGACCTTCGTAATTGCGTGCCAGGCGATACATCGCCCAGTACGCCGCTGCTACATGGGGATAGTTATACGAACGCCCGACCGACATTGCATGTTCTTTGTTCCAGGCTGCCCAGGTATTGTAGTTAATATCTTTGCTATAGGTTCCGGTAGGTACAGAGTCCGGTTCGTAATAAAACATACTTTTCCGTACACCGTATTTTTTTTTCCCTTCATTGTATTGAATCCCGCCCCATATTGTTTTTTGTACAAAATTTTCGAGTTTGGCAACTTCCTCTTTATCGGGTTCTACCAGTTGCTTCATGATGGCATTTAACCAGCCGCCGGCACCACCTTCGTCGCTCAGGCCGCAAATCCAGGCGCGGCTGTCCTGGGTAACCTGCTCCTGTTTTTCGTAATCGTATGTAATTACCGACGGGCTGCGACCAAAGAGGTCATTCTCATCGTCGAACCATTGTTTGGTAGTAAGAAAATGACCATTGTCGGCAACAACCTGTGCTTCGGGCTTAATAACTTTATAATTGATGGTTTGCTGCAAGCCATTCCTGTAAGTTATGGTCAGACGTGCACGTCCCCATGTGTTAGCCTTTACCGAATATTTATACCATCCGTGCTTTGTTGATTCCTGTTTTTTTAAGGTAAGTGCTCCTTCCGGCTCAACTTTCAGACTTTTTATTTTCTGATCGTACTTCAGAAACAACTCCGCCTTTACATCCTGAGGCAAAACATATCCCGGTACCCCGACAGCTACCGGACGGTTGTTTTCCATTAATGTTTTTTCGATGTTCCGGACAGAATCACTTAAAACAAATTCAACTCCATAGTTTTTTACCTGCCCCGGGTTTAGTATTAGAGCATGAGGAGGGTTCCATGGAGTTGCTTTTTCCCATTCGTTTTCGGCATAAGCTTTGGTCAGGGGCATCCATTCGTGAAATCCTTCGAAAGCAATTCCACGCGGGGTCGGGTCGTCAAGTAAAGGCCTCCACCCTTCAAACGGAGTATCGCCATAAGGCAACACCAGCAAAACCGGGCCGCTCCCTTTTAAACGGACAACCTGCAAATACCCGGCATCCATGCCGATATAAGGGTCGTAAAATACGTTTTCTTCATGTGCCTGATCCAGGGTTTTCCGATCGTGATCGTTATCGAAAATAAGCGGGATGCCCAGTGACCCGATTTCAACTTTTTTCCCGGAAATATTTTTTAGTTCGAAACGCAAGGCAATGTTTTCTCCCTGTTTTTCCCAGTAACGAATAATATTCACGGGGCTGTTTGGAAGAACAACAGACAAATCGGAAACAGCAAGTTGCTTATCGTTCTTCGGAGGTAAACTTTTAATTGCTTTACGCGAGGCAGCGCTTGAAAAGCTCGTCCAACCGCTATCACCTTCCCTTTTTACCCGAAAGGTGATATCGCCCAGGTGATAAAACCCTGTTTTGTTACGTTTTGACAGCCACTCGCCGGGGGTAAAATCAAATCCCGGTTCCGATGTGGGATGCAAACCGGCTACCGTATGCGATGATTTGAGAATTTCAAGGTTAAAGTTGGAGGTCTTTAGATGGATTACTCCTTGTTTTATGTCTAAAGAATCCATACCGGAAGCATCATTTGCCTCACTCCCTAAAGCAGGGGTAAACAGCGAATATATCGTAATAAACAATAGTAACAGAAAGCTTTTCTTTCCCGACACTACCTTTTTCTTTGAATATTTTCTCATTTTGCTCTTTAATTTTTGTTATTATTATTTATTAATATCTATCTTAAAATGCATCAATATCTACCCTGTATGTTTCAGGAACATTGACAGCATTGGGATTCGAACCAAAACCTTTTTCCCAGAATACGATGAAGTGCTCCGTGCCTGCTCTGTCCGTCATACCATTGGCTTGAACTTTTATACCTATTGCTGCTGCTAAATTTTATTGGTTTGTAAATTTTGCTGGCATCAACTTTATAGGAATCAAGGAGGGCTACAGTATCAGCCGCGGTTGAAATTGTAGAACCCATTGTTGTTCTGGTCGGATCGGTATTTTGTACCACATTATCATCATGACTACAGTTAACCCGGGGATGCAATGGCTATTATAAAAATAAATTAAAACACAAACCAGAAATACCTGGTTTGTGTTTTTTTGATATCTCTCTTTCCTGTTATATAGCATTGACGTTTCCAACGGGAACGTTTACTCTAACGTAGCAGTAATAATAAACCGGAAATGATGGTTTTCATTGGCAGTATCCTTGTAACCGATACTAATGGTAAAAGTTGTCCCGGCATTTAATGCGGGAGCCCTGCCTATATATACCACATGATCATCATTCTTCGTATTGGCATACAAAGAATAACCTGTAGCTCCATAATCACACACAACCCCTTCAGCATTCATCCAATAACCAGGTTTTTCTGCTGTATAACCGCTTGTTTTATCCCATTCCCCTGTTTTGTTATTTATAACATACATATGAATGCTTCCTTCGGTTGGGGTACCGGTATTGCCATTGTAATCAAGGTTTGCGAGGAATTCGTCAACAGTCATTCCCATACACATTTCGATAATAGGGGCATAATCATTAAATTTAATGCCATAATTTGCCCAATCTCCTTCAGGGATACTAATGCTTACCATAATAATTGTAGGATCGGTAACCGAGAGCGAGAATGAAAAACGGACATAATCATCAAAATCAACACCATTGATAGCAAAACCAACATTTAAAGTAAGCACTGTTCCTGCTTTTACCTCGTCAGCCATATCTATAATCAATGCTTTATTTGTTTTATCAAGATCAATAGTTGCGACGTATCCGTCAGCATTAGCGATAACCCCACCGGCACTGTTATAGTACCATCCGGTATTATCTTTTGTTGGATCTGTACGGTCCCAATATCCCCGGGCCGAATTAATACTGTAAAAAACCACAGAGCCATTCGTTAGGCCACTAATTGCCTGGTCTACTGTCATATTCATTTTTTTAGAGAATTTATCAGCGTAATCCTCCAAAAAGATGGTATCGGCCTCAATATGCCCGGCATTAAATTCTAAATCAGTAGACAGGGTTGCATCAGCATCAGGCCTTAAGTAAGGATTTTCGCTTTCACTGTATTCATGTTTACTTGTTGCATCCAATATGTCATCTTCACAGGCGACAAAAGCAGTCATGAAGCAACCTATTAATAGATATATTAAATTACGTTTCATACTAATTGTTTTTAATGAATTAATATCCAGGATTTTGTATTAGTTTAGGATTGCCATCCATAACTTTTTGGAATAGGGGATAGATATTACAATGTATATCATTAGGATCTGTTTCTGCATCTTTACAAAACCATGATTTACCATTGAAAACATTCACGTTGGTCCCGGTCAAATGGAAACGAATCAAGTCCTGACGGCGATGATGCTCCGCCACAAATTCCCAAGCCAGATCATCCAATAAACCACCGAGTTCAATATCATCGCCACCTTCTTCGGTGATGTGCCAATCATCGCTTTCGCCCATCAACCCTTTGTTTTCACGGTGCCCGTAGTTATAAACACTTCCTCCGGTTAACTGTTGCACGGTTCGCTTGGCTTTGCCGGGATTATCCTTAAATGCCCGTTGACGTACAGCGGTAACAAGTTCGGCAGCTGTCGCTTCTGTTTCGTCCTTATATCCACCTAAGCGAAGTAAGCATTCGGCCTTAATCAGATAAGCATCTGCCAAACGGAAAAACGGCACATCGTCGTAACTCGTTCCAAAATCACCCGGAAGTATTTCATATTTGATCAACCGTCCCCCTTCAAAAGGATAACAGCCGGGATCTTCCATACTATGCAATTCTTTTGTGTAAATCAACGGTTCGCCATCAACCATTATCGGCTGCCCGCTTTGGTTGTATTGTTGACCTAAAGTCCAACAATCGGAAAAGCGGCCGTCGTCTTCGTCATAAGTGTCCAAAAATTGGGGTATAGCAGCACTGCCCCCTGTTGCCCAACCGTTAAAATTCCAAACAGCCCTGCCCGCTTCATGAATCCATTTATTGGCAAAATAATTTCCACTGGCATAATTTTCTTCGTATGGAATACCAAAGATAACTTCGGGACTCGTAGAGATGTCTTCCTTAAAATTATCAGAATAATTGGGGGCCAAAGAGTACTGGCCCGTATTTATTATTTCATTTATCTCGTCAATTGCCTTTCCGTAATAAGAATCCTGGGTAAAATCGTTGAACCAGGCATTGTGGTTCAGGTACATTTTCGCCAGTATCATATTCACGGTAGCATCGTTAATTTGTCCCATTCCGTTATCAGCGCCACATTTCCCTTTTATATCGTTCAGTTCACTTAGTATATAATCCCAGGTATCTTGCGGATCGGCTTGTTCAGGCAACCATCCTTCAGGGTGTATATAGGTGGTATCCAGCGGAATATTCCGAAATAAATCGAACAGAATATAATAGTACAGGGCCCGGTATCCCCTTAATTGGGCAACCGCTTCAGGAGATCCCTTAACTGCATCATCGGCTAACAATTTATTACATGCATTAATACCGGCATAAGAAGAATTCCAGGGTATTGCCATATGATCTATTTTTGGTTTGAAATCATGCTGATGCATCGACACATAAAGTTCTCCCCAACCAATACCAATACGATACGGCGTACAGTACAAATCGGCACATTCGCCCTGAATATCAATGTATCCATTCCATCCCCAATATACACCTCTCAAATTGCTATATACAGGAGAAAACATACTGGCAGCATCTTTGGCTGTAAATTCATATTGCTCTGCGGCAATTGTATCATAGATTGTTTCTTCCAAATCGGTACAACCTGAAAAATAAACCAGCATTGCACATAAAAACAATCCCCAAACAGCTTTATTTTTTTTCATTTTCATCTCAAATAATTTTTAGAAGGTTACATTAACACCAAATGTATAAGAACGGATTACCGGATATTTATCTCTCCAGTCGATTCCCATTCGAAGCACTTCATCATTGGTAAGTTCAGGGTCTAAACCATCATAACCAGTAATACAGAACACATTATCAGCAGATACGTATGCCCGTACTTTTTTGACATATTTGTTTGCCGGTAACGGAATGGTATATCCGAGAGTTACATTGCTAAGCTTTACAAAGTCCCCTTTTTCAAGGTAATAGCTAACCATGGTTTGTTTTTGGGTAGCAGACAAGGTATATTGCCCGCCATAAGGGGGATTAAGTACTGATTTCAGTCTATTGTATGCAATTGAATTGTTTTCATAATAAGCCCGTGGTTCGTTCAGAATATCAAAGCCCAACTGACTTGTAAACTGCATATTCAAATCGAAATTTTTATAGGTAAATGTATTGCTCCAGCCCAAATAAAACTTTGGCATGGCATTACCGAGATATTGAGAATAAGTACTCTTCAGCATGTCGTCGAAAAATTCCTCTGCCTCTCCGGTTTCGGGATTTTCAACCAACCAGAAACCGTTTTCGGACACTCCAACCGATTTCAACCCGAAAAAATTCCCCACCGATTTCCCTACTTCCAACCGCTGGGTTGAAATAGAAATCGGTTCACCAAGGTAAGCTTCGTCATGTTCATTCGTGGTTTCGTACAAATCATTTGACAAGCTAAGCAATTTGTTTTCATTGTATGAACCCGTAAAAGTTGTTTTCCATTTAAATCCCCCGGTTTCTACAGGAGTAGCATTTATGGCGAGCTCAATACCCCTGTTACGCATTTTCCCCACATTGGCCAAAGTTTCTGAATACAAATTCGGAGGGGTAGGAACATCGTACCACCACAACATATCGGATGTTTTCTTGGTATAAACATCAAACGAGCCTCCGAGACGATTTTTTAATACACTAAAATCGATTCCGATATTGTATTCGATTGATTTTTCCCATTTTAAATCGGGGTTCGGGTTTGAATCAATTTCCATTCCAGGTTTCCATTCCCCATCTTCATAATAAAAGGATTCCCCTGAATTATAACGGGTTAACGACAAATATGAGCCTTCATAATCACCGGACGTAGGAACAACCCCGGTTACACCAAAACCAGCACGTAGTTTCAGGTTATCCAGCCAGTTAAAGCCTTTCATAAATTCTTCGTTGCTTATTGTCCATCCCAACGATGCAGAAGGGAAATTTCCCCACTTATTATTCTCCCCGAATTTAGACGATCCTTCCCTTCGTATACTCAACAAGACATTATACTTATCGGCATATCCGTAGCTGATACGTCCGAAAAAGCCAATCAGCTTATTATCATTCTTATAGCTTCCCATTCCGGCTTTTCCTTTTTTCAATGCAGATCCGACAGCCAAATTGTTATATTCAAAAAAATCGGTTTGATAATCATAGTTATTGGCATTAAAACCGTCGTTAACATTATAGAGATAACTGTAACCAACCAATGCATTAAACCGGTGTTTGCCTATTCGCTTATTATACTTTGAGGTTAATTCCAGATTATCGGTGCGTGTAGATGCAAGAGAATGATAAGCATAGCCGGTATGGTTTTCTTTTTTCTGCTGCCAATATTCTGAAGTATAATAGCCTTTATCATGTGCATTCCAGCGCCTCGTTGACAACATTAAATTTGTTTGCCATCCTTTTATTGGCTCTAACATAATATTACCAGTCATGCGTGTCCACTCGGTTTCATATTTACCTTTGCGCTCCTTAATCATTTCAACAGGATTATAATAATAAGTGGCCGCAAAATTTTCGTAATAATCACCATTATCATCATAGATCGGTTCTGTAGGATTTCGAATAATGGCCTGCCGGTAAATATTGGTTTCCCCGTTATTGTTTGCGTTGGTTGCACTGTTTTCATGCAAGCCTTTTAAGAGGTCAAAGCTTACTTTCAACATGTCATTAAACATCCAATGCGACAAATTAAGGCTCATTTTAATTTCTTCATTATAGGTATCAATAATAACCCCTTCTTCTTTTTTATAATTGAAATTACCAGAATAAGTTGTTTTTTGGGATCCGCCCGAAATATTAAAATCATGATTGTGGGTAAATGCCGTCCGGGTAATCGCATCTAACCAATCCGTATCGTATCCTTTATCTTTATAATCGGTTAAGCCCTGACGAATTTCTTCCGGTCCCATAAAATCGAGTGTTTTTCCGAATTCAGATAATGATGTATATCCGGAATAAGTAGCCTGTGTTTTTGAATTACGCGAACCAGCTTTAGTTGTAATCAAAATTACACCGTTAGCCCCCCGGGTACCATAAATAGCAGCGGCAGAAGCATCTTTTAATACATCAATAGAAGCGATATTTTCCGGGGGGACCGTACCTAGTCCTCCTTCTACCCCGTCAATTAACACCAGGGGAGTGGAACTTCCTTCCAACGAGATAACCCCCCGCAAACGGATAGTCGATTCAGCATTTGGATCACCGGTTCCTTTTGCAATGGTCAGCCCGGCCACTTTCCCTTTTATAAGTTCGGCTGCATCTTGTACTTTTCCCTGAATAAAATCGTCAGATTTTACACTCGCCAAGGAACTGGTTACATCCGCTTTCTTCTGTGTACCGTAACCGATAGCCACAACCTCTTCGATACCAACGGTCTCCATTTCCAGGGTAACATTAAGTATAGCCTGATTGGTAATTACAATATCATAGGTTTTATACCCGACATACGAAAAGCGCAATGTTTTGCCCTTTTCTACAGATAGATTAAAATTCCCGTCAACATTAGTAACCGTGCCTTGTGAGGTACCAACCACAAAAACAGTTACCCCGGGAATTGTGTTACCATCCTCATCGCTTACTGTTCCTCTTACTTTTTGAACCTGACCAAAAGAAAGAACGGGAAACAGAATGAGAAGTAATACACAGAAAAAGACTCGTGTTTTTCTTTTAAAAATAGATTTCATTTTTACATTGTTTTAAATTTAGTAATGATACTGTTAGGTGTTTTTTCAATAGATAAATAGATTAATTTCTTTTTGGGGAACTTTAACTTCTTTTGTGAAGACTAAATGCAATACCTGTAATATTTTATTTGGGTACCACAGAATTGACGTTTACGTTTTTTTCATATACTTTAATTTTTTGTTAGGTTAGATACTTTTTTTTAAGCATCGGACATTTTTAACACATGCTTAGGGAAGAAAATTATCATTTTACAGAAAATCCGACCATAACAAATGTTCAAAAAAATAGCACAAATGTTAAGCTCCATCTCTGAACCCCCCAAAATTTACAGAAAGATGTTATTCAGATATTAAATATTTTATCTTACAGTCCACTGCAATTGGATGGTAGGCTAGTGCCAATTCAACCATCATACGGGTTGTCATTCTGAACACAGTGAAGAATCTTTAATTTTATAGCGCTAATCATGAGACCCTTCACTGCGTTCAGGGTGACAAAGCACACTTGACTTATTACTCAAAGTACGCCTTGGGGGTAACACCAAAATATTCCTTAAACCTCCGGCTAAAATAGGCGGAGCTTGAAAAGCCTGTACAGTAGGCCGCTTCTGTAATGTTACATTTCCCTTCCGCAATTAATTTAACAGCTTCGCGCAAACGGATGGAACGGATAAACTCGGTAGCCGAACAACCGGTAAGTTTTTTTAACTTAACATGAAGTAGGGAACGGCTAATCCCTATTTCACTGGTCAGGGAGGTAACATCCAAGTCCGGATCGTCAATATTTTCTTTTATAAGGTTAGTTAACTTTTCAATCAATTTTTTGTCCAATTCAGAGCAGGCAACCTTAACAGTACTCATTGTTATGTCCGACTTAAACCGTTCTATTAGGTTCCTGCGCGTTGTTAAAATATTTTCAATAAGCTTGCACAGGATATGTGGCAGGAATGGTTTTTCAATATAATAATCGGCGCCGGTTTTCAGACCTTCAAATTCATTTTCCTCGCCGCTTTTCGCAGTTAACAGTACTACCGGGATATGCGATGTCCGAATATCGTTTTTCAGCTTGCGGGTTAACTCAAGACCATCAATTTTCGGCATCATGACATCGCTGATAATAAGGTCGGGCAAGCTCTCTTTTACCTTATCGAAGCCCTGTTCCCCGTCGACAGCAGTAACGACAACATAATCACCCGCCAGAATTTCTGATATAAATTCAAGCAATTCTTTATTGTCGTCAATAACCAAAAGAACCGGCTTTTTACTCAAGCGTCCTGTCCCGTCCCTTAATAAAGGAAAGGCTTTGGTTTCTTCCAGGGGCCCTACTTCTACAACATATTGCCCGTCTCCCGGAATTATTTCATCATCAGCATAATCTTTTCTCCTGACAGGGATTTCAACGGTAAATTCCGAGCCTTTGCCAACCTTACTTTCAACCTGGATTTTACCTTTATGCAAGCTGACCAGGCTTTTCACCAATGCCAGGCCTATTCCCGAACTACCATTTATATTTGTTCCCGATATATCGGTACTGTAAAAACGGTCGAAAATCCAGTTTAGCCTCGATGGTTCAATGCCGATACCTGTATCAGCAATTTTTATTTCAAGCAATTTTTGGGCAGGGGCCTTTTTTTCCAACAATTGGGCATTTAAACTTACCACACCCCCTTTGTACGTATATTTTAATGCGTTGGCAACAATATTTACCACTATGTTTTCCAGTTTTTGACAATCTACCCAAATTTGGGTATCCAGTTGCTTTAGTTCAAAATTCAGCTTAACACCTTTGGCTGCTGCCGATTCGGCAAACGACTCTTCAATTTCATTCAACAAAACTGTTATGTCCTGGTGGCTTACCTGTAACCTTTCTTTTCCTCTTTCTATTTTTCGGAATTCCAGTATTTGATTCACCAGAGTTAATAAGCGGTGTACATTGTTTTTAATCCCTTTCATTTTTTTGCTAAGGGAGGGAGATAAGTTTTCGTCATGGAGTATCCTCGACAGCGGGGCAAGAATCAATGTAAGCGGTGTGCGCAATTCGTGTGAAATATTCGTAAAAAATTCAAGTTTAAAGTTATTTAGCGCTTCATGGTGCTCCCTTTCCTTGCGCTCCATTTCCGCCAATGCCTTGGACTTCTGGATCCTCGTGGTAACAAGGTATAAAGCCAGTAATAACATTACAAGGAGCAGGAAATAGACAAAAAAGCCCCACTTCGACAACCAAAAGGGCGGTTCTACAATAATTTTCAGGGTGTTTGAACGCTCTCCCCATTTCCTATTATCGGTTGAAGCCTTAACATGAAAAAAATACTCGCCGGGACTAAGGTTGGTATAGGTAGCAAAATCACGGTTCCCCACATAATTCCACCCGTCTTCAAAATTTTCAAGATAGTATGTATATTGACAAATCCCCCGGTTTTGAAAATGAAGTCCGGAATATTCTATTGTAAATACATTTTCCTTGTATTCCAAATGTATTTCAGGATGGTAATTCAATGATTTATGGATTAAAGGTGTACTCCCGGGAACAAGTTCATTGTTAAATAATTGCATTCCCCTGAAAACGACATCAAGTTCCTTTTCATAGTCCCGCTTATCATTTTCATTAAACGATATCATACCATTGTTTCCACCAAAGAAAATATTTCCTTTTTTGTCTTTGTACGATGCCCGGAAATTAAACTGTTCAAATGGAAGCCCCGACTCGCGGTTAAACCAAACCTGTTCTTTTGTTTCGGGGTTTAAACGTACCAGCCCTTTATCGCCGCTTACCCAAAAGTTGCCATCACTCCCTTCTTCCATGCTAAATATCCACGAAAAAGGGAACCCGTTATCCCGGTTATAGCAATATGTTGAACCGGTTTTAAAATCGTATCCCCACAAGCCTTGCAAACAATCGCCGGCCCAAACCCTACCCTTTGAGTCGGTTTTTACAAAATTTGTATTTTTTAGGTGAGAAAACTGTGTTAATTTTTTTAATTCCAGCGAGTTTTTATCCCAAAAGAAAATACCGCCAAGCGAAGAAAACCAGATTTTATCCTTTCCTTTATACATATATTCTACCTGGATACCATTAAAAGTATCATCCTGAAAAGGCGAAATTGTTTTACTTTTTAAATCGAAAATGGCTACACCCGTCGAGGTTGAAATAAACACAGAATCCCCGGCATGAAGCAAGTGGTATATGTTATTTGATGGAAGGTTGGGATAATTGTTTTGATTGATATACTCGAATTTATCGGTTTTCAGGTTATAAATATTAATTCCGCCGGTGTAAGTCGCAATCCACATCCGGTACCGGTCCTCAAACAGTATTTGGTGAACATTATTGAACGACAAACCGTTTACTTCGTTAATCCGACTGGTTATCATCCCTGACCGGGCATCAATCCGGTTAACGCCCATATCCTCCATTCCAATCCATATATTTCCTGTATAGTCTTCGGTTATGCAACTCACAGCATTTCCGCTAATATGTTGCCGGCTGGGACCTGCCTTCCAAACTTTAAAAAATTTGGAGTCATTATTCCAGAAATTAATCCCCCCGAAATATGTCCCTAACCACATATTCCCCTGCCTGTCGCAAAATATATCGTAAATCGGGTTAGTATTTAGCCCGTCCGGGTTGTTTATGTTGTATTGATAATAGTTAAATGTTTCTGTATAAGGCGACCATATACATAAACCGTCTTCTGTCCCTATCCATACATTTCCCGACTTGTCTTCACTGACAGTATGTACCAGGTTGTGCAACAAATGCCTGTTCCCTTTTTGCTCAAAAGAATAGGGGAACATTTGTCCGTTGGTCAGGTTGATCCGCCACAAACCTGAATCGGAGATCTTCAACCATGCATGATTATTCTTATCGATATATAATACCGAGATACTCTTATTGTACAGTTCCCGGGGCAAATCAAACGACCGCCGGAGTTTTTGCTCCAAATCAAAAACAATCAATGAATTATTACCGGACACCACCACTAAATATTGCCCTTTTTCTTTAAGGGATGCAATCGTCGTATTCTCAGGGAGGACCGCAAAAGGCAACTTTTCCTCAAACGTTTGTATTTGTTTTGTTTCAACATCCAGATAATAAAGCGAATCCTGGCTTATCATCCAGAAACCTTTTTTTGATTCAAATAAATCGGAAACATTCCCCTTGTTATCTATCCAATCGTAAGGTTCAAACTGTTCTAATAAAAAGTTGAAAGAATAATACTTGTCATCTGTAGTCCTGATTATCAAAAGGGAATCTTTACAGCGATAGAATTTTTTGCCCCAAATATCGGAAGTTGTGCCATTAGGATAAACCGCCCGGAAAGTTTTAAAATGCTTACCATCGAAGCGACAAACAGAACTCCGCGTTGCTGCCCAGATAAAACCCCACTGATCCTGGCATAAGCTTTTTATATACGACGAAGGCAAACCGTCTTCATTAGTGTAATGGGAAAACGTTAGATTACCATCGCTTGAATAAGCTAACTGGAAAATAAATAATACCGCAAAGAATAGATTTATTTTTAACTGGGTTTTCATTTATTTCTCCAAATTAGAAAAATAAAATAAAAAAAATATACCTGCGATGGAAAAATTTAATCTACTGTTTTTTGTTGGTCATGTTGGTAACTAGCTGTACCCCTACAAGGAACAGGAGTATAACAATTTTCCCTTTTTTACTGTCCTCAAGCCGGACGGGCTGATCCTTTTTCCCCCTGTTTATTCTATAACGAAACGATGGCTCCTTACTGACTGAACACTTTTCCTGCTCTTCTCCACAACTTTTTAAACTGTGATCCAAGAGTTCCTGATTAAGGCTTCCGGAGTTTCTGATTAAGGCTTCCGGAACATCTGATTAAGGCTTCCGCAATGTCTGATTAAGGCTTCCGCAACATCATTCCCAATATTGGCCGAAATCAGGGTTCTAATATTGATATATATAACAAAAATCCTGTTTGCCAGGCAAACAGGATTCTCTTAATTTCAAAACAGATATTTTATTGAGCGATTTTTTCTGTTTTTTTTCTGTATTTCAGGAACAGGTATATGAACGAGACGGTTAGGATGATGCTCAGTATAATTACATATTGCAGTGTCGCTGCACCTGCAGCAATATCGTTGCCAAGTTTTTTAAGCTGAACATCGTAAATACGTCCCAATGCCGGTTGTGCAATAGCGCCTCCCAGGAAGCCGATACCGCCCATGATGGCTAGTCCGAGCGCTCCGCTCAGGGGAATTTTTTCGGCGACAACTCCCAGCATATTGGGCCAAAAGTAGGCAACACCAATAGCAAAAACCGTTGCAGCAGCAAACAGCATAGCTCCCGAAGAAATACTCATCAGGTAAAGTCCGATCCCGGAGAAGACAGCAGAGAATAACAGAACGCCAATCCCTGAGAGTTTGTGTACAACAGGACCTGCAAACAAACGGGCCAAAGCCATGATGGCTGAAATCCAAACCAGTATTAAAATGGCTCCAAAACCGCCTTCACCGAGCAGGTTGTTTACAGCATTTTGAAACAGGGCTGGTATCCACTGGTTTGAGCCCAGTTCTGTGGCGGCAGTCATCACCATTAATACAGCCATGAAAAGGAACAGGGGAGAGACACAGGCTTTAAGCATGTCTTTGTAGCTGGCGCCCATTGCAACACGTTCGGTGTGCGGAAATTTTTGTTTCATGAACATCAGACCATAGCCGATGGTAGGTATCAGCATGACCGCTGTTTGTATTCGCCAGCCAATACCTGCATTTCCAAGGAAATACACGATAAGACCACCAATGACTATGCCTGAGGGGAACCACATGTGAAAACGGTTAAGTTTAGCTGTTTTCTGATCAGGATAAATAGCCGTGATCAGCGGGTTACAGGCAGCTTCTACACTACCGTTGGCAATGCCGATAAACATTGTTGAGAAAAACAGGGTCCAGAAACCACTGGCAAAAATAGTCATCACCAGGCCGATAATATGGCAGGTAAAGGCCACTGCAATAACTTTTCCAATACCCAAAATATCAACCAAAGGGCCCCAGATGATCATAGCTAATGTAAATCCCCAGAAAGCGGTTCCTACAATCCAGCCAACCTGGGCACCTGTCAGATTAAATTCTTCCATCCATGGAGAAATGAAGCCACCACGGGTTCCGAACGAGAGGGCAGTTACAACCAATGCCACACAGCTGGCATTAAACAACATAGCTTTTTTGATTTTGTCCATTTTACAGTTTGTTTTAGTTCATATTAGTTTGTTAGCGAGTCTTAGTATTATTTTCTGTTTAGTTATTCTGGTTCGTTCTGTGCTGGTTGTCTTGTAGTCTTTTCAGAAAAAAGACATTTGAAACCGATTTTTAATTATGTAACAAATAATTGGGATTGTAAAGCCCTTCGTTTTTTATGCTGAAGTCTTTCCCGTAACCGATTTTAAAAAGGCCGCAATTCATGTATCCGCCGGTTGGGCTTACTTTCTGAAAATGAAGGTTCAATTGATTTAATTTTATCCTGAAATCCGGGATACAGTGAACCATGTCTTTCCCGTATTTCTGAAGGGCGCTCATGAAGTAGTAGGCCAGATCGAAGCCCTGAAAACTAAATTCGTTTGGTTCGGTAGCAAATTGTTTTTTAAACGTAGCGATGAACTGGTTAACAGGAATACTGTCGTAATCGACAAAATAGTGAGTCAGGTATTGTAATTGTACCTGGTGGAAATATTCAGCTTGAATGCTTTGATAACCTTTAAAACCAGACAATCCTACCAGCCGGACATGGTTTTGTTCGGCGAGGGTATTCAGGTTGGTAACGGCAACACTTATTTGTCCTTCGTTCACCGCCGGTATAATAAAGACATTTTCACGGTCTGACGACAAGATACGTTGCAAACCCCAGATACCTTCAGTTTCAAAGTCACATTCATGGTATAAAACGTCCCTGCATTGGTCATAATAACCGGTCGAGTAAAGTTTTTCGCGGCACAGGTCTACCAGTTTTGCTTCCGGTAAATACTGATAATTTCCCATTTTTAAGACAATGAGATTTTTATCGAAGAATTCATCGGTAATCCAATGTGCTGTTTCCCTGATCAGGAAATCTTTGTTCGGGTTTACCTTGAAATAATACGGGTTATCATGTTCGAAACTGCCGGCTAACGAAAGTGGTGAAACCATCGGGATGTGGTTTTCGGCACTGAAAGCAGAGACACTCCTTTGCAGATTGGGATAGACCGGCCCGATAATCAGGTCCATTTTACGAAAAATATCGAGTTGTAGCAGCGAGTCGATCACCAGTGAATTCCGGTTCGTGTCGAATACGTACAGCTCGGACTCCATACCTTGTTTACGCAGACTATCGGCTGCCATCAGTATGCCTTCATACAGGTGCATGAAATTTTCTGAGCGGGGGTCAATAATTTTTTCACTTCTGATTTTAAAGGTATCTTTCGGAAGAGGCGTTCCCTGCCTGTAAGTACTCATAAAAACAGAATCGGCAAGCAGTTCCTTGTCGGTCAATGGAATCCGGTTGATTGTGTCGTTGGCATCAAGGAATAACGGCAGCATTACTGCTATCCGGTATGATTCTTTCTTATTAAAAGGATCGGTTTGGCAAGGTTCAGGCATTTCCTGATAATGGTGTTTTACTTCGTATGAGGGCATCGTCAGGAGCGTATCCGTAAGGTTCTCCGCAAGCACTTTTACCCGGACGCTTTTGTCTGGGATCAGTAATTCTTCTCCGGCAAGCAGTTCCCTGTATTCGAGTTCAGGGTTGACATTTTTCAGTTCGCTGATTTTTACATGATAAGCTGTTGCCACATCGTAAATGTTTTCATCGGCCTGTACGGTGTGCCGGGTAAACTCGTTTTCGTTGACCGGTTCGGAAAAGACAACCGGAAGCTGGCCGGATGGAACAAGGATCGTTGCTCCGGGCAATATCCCTTTTTCCAGTACCGGGTTTATTGCCAGCAACGAGTCTCGTGATAAGCCATATCTTTTTTCAAGATCAAAAAGGGTTTCCCCTGATTCAAGTTGATGATAAAAATATTTGGTACGGGGTTTTAATCTTTCTGAAGGCTGATGTCTGTCTGGTATTTCCCGTATATCCGTTGCTGTTATTACTTGTTCTGTTTCTTTTTGAGGAGGGGCTGGTATCGCTGGCATTGCCGGCATTGGTATCCGAAGTATCTGACCGCGTTTAATTCCTCTTTTTGCAGATGGATTAAACCGGTATAACTCTTCAAGTGTAATTTTGTATTGCCTGGCAATAGAAAAGACGGTTTGTTTCCGTTTTACCTTGTGTTCAATAAATCCGGTGTCCTGTGTTACAGGTATTTTAATAATGTTGCCTGGCTTTAACCCGAAAAGAAGGTCGGGATTGGCCGCTACCAGTTCTTTTTGTTCAATTTTGTATGACTGGCATAAACTGAAAATGGTTTCGTCTTCCCGGATAAGATGCAAAATATACGTTTTACCTTCTATACTTACCCGTTGTTCGGGTACTGTATTTTGTGCCGGAAGTAGCAGGCTCCCGGTAATCAGAAACAATAGTAAAAGGAAAAATTTGTGTTGCATTGATACCGTTAAAAAAGACCTCCCAAAAATATAATTAAAATGAATTTTTTTCAATTTTTAACGTTCTAATTTCAAAATAATTGCGTGTTGGGGTGTCGGATATTTTTTATAGTCTGTTTTAAAATTCTTTTCCTCCGAAATATTTCATAAACTGGACCCGTTCAAAAGCCACGGCATTTTTAGCATTAGCCAGGCTTAAGGAGCTTTTGAATTGGTCGATTGTCCGGTATCCGTTTTTATCCATCCAGTCTGTAATGCCTTTGTTCAGTTTACTGATGGCTTCTACTCCTTCATGGTAGAGAACCGATGCTACCTGAACGGCAGAAGCTCCTGCCAGCAAAAATTTAATGGCTGTTTCTGCTGAATGGATACCGGTAGTGGCAGCCAGATCGCATTTTAGCTGGCCGGATAAGATAGCTGTCCATCGGAGTGGCAAAAGGTACTCGTCAGCCTGGCTCAGTACATTGGCTGAAACCACTTCCTGCCTGTCGATATCAATATCCGGGGCAATGAAACGGTTGAACAGGCTGATTCCTGCAATGCCGGTATCAGAAAGTTCTTTAGCCATTTTTGCAAGGTTCGAAAAGTAGTGGCTGATCTTGATGGCTACCGGGATACCCACTTTTTGTTTCACTTTATTAATAGTTTCGAAATAGAACTGTTCATTGTATTCGTTGCTTTTTCCGGCATCGGAAGGAATAACAAACAGGTTTAGTTCGAGGGCGTCGGCGCCTGCATCTTCCAGTTTCTTTGCAAACAACATCCAGTCGCCCGAACTGATACAGTTGATACTGGCGATCACGGGTATATCGATTGCTTTTTTAGCTGCGGCAACCAGTTGGACGTATTTTTTCAGTGTGTCATCTTTGATTACATAATCAAAATAGTCGAGGTATTCCTGGTCTGAATGTATTTCAGACCGGAGGCTCAGTTCTTCCTGTAACTGATAATAAATTTCTTCCTCGAAGATCGATTTTAGTACTATGGCGCCAGCTCCTGCTTTTGCTATTTTTTTTATTTGCTCCAGGTTTCCGGTCATGCTGCTGCTGGCTGCAATTACCGGGCTTTTTAGCTCAAGCCCGAAAAAACGGGTTGTTAAATTTGCCATATCACTGGTTTTATTTTGAACGATTTACAATTTACGATACATGAACTCATTACTGGTTCTGCAGATATTCGTGCATTGATGCAGCGGCTTTACGTCCGTCTCCCATTGCCAGAATTACAGTCGCGCCACCCCGTACAATATCGCCGCCGGCAAACAGTTCGGGGATCGAGCTTTGCATTTTATCGGATGCTACATCAATAGTACCCCAACGGCTTACCTCCAGGTCGGGGAGTGCCTTGTGGATTAGCGGGTTGGGTGATACGCCAATGGCCACTATTACCAGGTCGACGGCAATGTCGTATTCCGAGCCTTCGACTGGTACCGGACGGCGTCGTCCTGATGCATCGGGGGCGCCCAGTTCCATCCGCTGGAGACGCATACGGTTGACATGTCCCCGGGAATCGGCAAAGTATTCAACCGGGTTGTTCAGGTTCAGAAATTCAATTCCTTCTTCTTCGGCATGTTTTACTTCTTCTACCCGGGCCGGCATTTCTTCGCGGCTGCGCCGGTAGATGATCATGGATCGTTCGGCCCCCAGCCGTTTGGAGGTGCGTACCGAGTCCATGGCCGTGTTTCCCCCTCCTACCACTGCCACATTTTTCCCTTTAAAGACAGGGGTATCGAAAGCATTATCTGCCGCGCCCATCAGGTTTACGCGGGTCAGGTATTCGTTAGATGACAGGATGCCGTTGAAATTTTCGCCCGGGATATTCATGAAATTGGGAAGGCCGGCGCCACTGGCCACGAAAAAGGCCTGGTAACCTTCGGCTTTCAGGTCGTCGAAGCTGGCTGTTTTGCCCACGATAAAATTGGTTTCAAACTTCACACCCATTTTTTTCAGGTTTTCCAGTTCTATGTCCACAATTTTGTTCGGTAGCCTGAACTCGGGAATACCGTATTTCAGGACGCCGCCGATCTCATGTAAGGCTTCGAAAACAGTAATATCATATCCCAGTTTGATCATATCGCCTGCAAATGAGAGCGAGGCAGGGCCTGAGCCGATAGCCGCAATTTTTATCCCGTTCCGGGGGGCTGTTTCCGGGACTGAAATTTGTCCGCTTTCGCGTTCATAGTCGGCCGCAAAACGTTCGAGATAACCGATGGCCACGGGGTCTTTTTTCAGCTTCTGTGTGTAAAAACAACTGCTCTCGCACTGTTTTTCCTGGGGGCATACACGTCCGCAAACAGCAGGGAGCGCTGAAGTTTCTTTCAGCGTTTTGGCGGCATTCAGGAATTCGCCTTTTTCAATATATTTTACAAATTTTGGGATGTTAATGCTCACCGGGCAACCCTCGATACAGGTGGGATTTACACAATCCATGCAACGCGTGGCTTCGGTTTGTGCCTGCGTAACCGATAAGCCCTGGTTCACTTCCCTGTCCTGGTATTTAATGCGTTCCATCGGGTCGAGTTCAGGCATTTTTACCCGTGGAATTTCAGTACGTTCTTTATTTTTTGTCTTGCTGCGGAGTTCAACACGCCATTCTTTTTCACGTTCGGTCTTCAGGTATTCTTTCAGGTCTGTCATGGCTTATTTTTTTGAAGATTCGAGATATTGTTGATAAGCCTCTTTTTCCAGTTCTGTGTAGCCTCCCAGACGGAGCATCAGCTCATCGAAATCAATCTGGTGGGCATCAAACTCAGGCCCGTCCACACAGGTAAACCTGGTTTGTCCGCCTACGCTTACGCGGCATGCTCCACACATTCCTGTTCCGTCAACCATCATCGCGTTAAGGCTTGCCTGGGTCGGGATGTCATATTTTTTTGTTAGGAGAGAAGTAAATTTCATCATTATAGCCGGCCCAATAGCAATACATTCATTTATTTTTTCACGGAGGATCACCTCTTCGGCTCCGGCAGTTACCAGGCCCTTTTTCCCGTACGAACCGTCGTCGGTCATAATGATCACTTCATCAGACCACCTGCGGATTTCTTTTTCAAGAATGATTAAATCTTTGCTGCGGGCTGCCAGGATGCTGACGACCCGGTTGCCGGCTTTTTTAAACCCTTCTACTATCGGGAGCAGGGGAGCTACCCCGACACCGCCTCCACAGGCCAGAACCGTTCCTACTTTATGAATATCGGTAGCCCGTCCTAACGGCCCAACCACATCGAGAATTGAATCGCCCGGCTCCAGCGCACACAGTTTCTCTGAGCTAACGCCTACTTTTTGTACAACCAGTGTGATGGTTCCGGCTTTTTCATCGGCATCGGTAATCGTCAGGGGGATGCGTTCACCTTTTTCATCGATCCGCAGGATAATAAAATGACCGGGTTTACGCGACCTGGCAATGCGGGGCGCTTCGACCACGAAGCGGACTACTTTTGGTGAAAAGAAGTCTTTCTCTATAATCTTGTTCATGCTAACGAAGCTTATCTTTTTGTTTTTTTACGAAATGCCAAAATTAGTATTGTAGCATTACTGGCAAAATTTATCAATCATTTTATTCTTGATGTGTCAGATAAAATCGTATTTGGGGATAACTTAGGTATAAAGGAGTAACGCACAGGGAAGGTAATAGATCATTAAATTTTCAGCTTACCTGAATAAATTTTTCAACAATGCCTTTCTGTATTCAGAAATACCATATTTTTAAGGTTTTGTTTAACTGAAAACGGGAATTGAAAAAGGTATTTATTTTCACCCTGTTTCTTTTTACTGAATAGTTTTGGCATACGAATTTATTATAGGTGTTACGGAGCACCGTGTATTGGGAAATATTTTTTCGGCTTACCTGATAGAGAAAGAGGAAGATCAGGTTTTTTACGCGGTCAGAAAACTGGTAAAAAATTTTGATCTTGAAAGATCAGACTATCTTTTCAGTGAACATGAAAAGGAACTGGTCCGCCTGGTGGAAAGTTACAGCGATGAAGCGTTGGTACGAAGATTTGCCCGTAAAGGCACAACCGGTAATTTTTTTCAGGATCTTGATCCTAAACTTTTTCAGGAACACATCAGCCCGTTTATCGATAAGCAAATCTCGAAATGTATTTCCCTGTTAATGAGCCATCCGGTACGTGTTTTTCAGAAACAGATCAAATATGCCAATTTGTATGATGAGGACGAAGTGTTGATAAACCGTTCATTCACAGAAGGTGTTTTTCAGTTCGAACGTCTGCCCGAGGGTACCCGGTATAAGCTCTTGTTTGAACATGACGGACAACTTGTTGACCTTCAGCATAAAAATGTGATGATTGTGGCACACGATCCCTGTTGCCTGGTTTTCAGGAATAAACTGTATGCTTTCCGGAATTTATCATCGAAAAAAATTACGCCTTTCCTGGAAAAGGAATCTGTTTTTATCCCGAAAAAGATTGAAGATAAATATTATAAAACTTTTGTACTGAATACGATAAAAGAATACCGGGTGCTGGCAAAAGGTTTTTTCATCGAGGAAAAAGAGGCCGACCATACTGTTATTCTGTCGCTGGAGCCCAACCTTCAGTATAAACCTTCGTTTTTTGTGCGTTTCAGGCAGGGGGGAGGGAAGGAATATGATCCCAATATACAGTCGAATGTTTTTGTTAGTCTGACAGAAAAAGAAGAAACGTATTTATTTACGAAGATCAAACGCGATCTTCAGTGGGAAAACAGTATTATCGATATTCTGAAAAAACTTGGGCTCACCGAAAAGCGAGGATCGTTTTCCCTGCCTGTTACTGAATATCTCGACGATCAGGATGCTTTGTACGAATTGATAAGCTGGCTGAACAGGAACCGTGAGGCTCTTGAGAAACAAGGGTTTCTGTTTCAACAGAACAGATTTGATAAAGTGTATTCAACATATAAGCAGGAGCTTGAATTTGAAATTAAGACTGATGCCGATTGGTTTGATATTTATGCAAAAGTAAAGATCGGGCCGTACCATATTCCGTTTGTCCGGTTACGAAAGTACATCCTGAACGGTATTCGAGAGTTCGAATTGCCCAATGGAGAAATTGCTATCCTGCCGGCTGAATGGTTTACCCGTTACCAGGAAATCCTGCCTTTTGCAAAGATACACGGCGACAGCCTGCGCCTGAAAAAATATCATTACCAGTTATTACGGAAGAATCTGAAAGGAGTTGATAAAACGTATCTGAACCGGCTGGAGGAAATAGGGGAGGACCGGCAAAATGTAGTGTTACCGGCTAATATAAAGGCTACTCTGCGTTCCTACCAGGAAGAAGGTTTTTCGTGGATTTACCACTTGTACTGTCACGGTTTCGGCGGGTGCCTGGCCGATGATATGGGGCTTGGTAAAACATTGCAGACACTTGCCCTGCTACTCAAGATGAAAAGACTGAAACAACAAATCATTGTCCCGGAATTTGGCGCTGACGGTGAGACCCAGTTAAATTTATTTTCAGAAAAACCGGAAGAAACTGTTCAGCCTGCCTCCTTGATTGTTATGCCTGTTTCGCTGGTTCATAACTGGGATAACGAGATTAAAAAATTTACCCCTTCACTGAAGGTCTGTAAGTATGTGGGGATTCAGCGTAACAAGGGAGATTTTGAAAAGATACTTTCTTATTACGATGTGGTTTTAACAACATACGGGACTGTGCGAAATGATATAGCAAAGCTGTCATCCCATATGTTTTTTTATATAATTCTCGACGAAAGCCAGTATATTAAAAATGCCGGTTCGAAGACTTATAAAGCCATTAGTCGCCTTAATGCACAATACCGGTTGGTGCTGACTGGTACACCAATCGAAAATTCGCTGTCGGATTTATGGTCGCAACTGAATTTTCTGAATCCCGGGCTGCTGGGAAGCCAGGCTTTTTTTAAGCGTGAGTTTCAGACACCCATCGAAAAGAAAAACGATCCGGAGAAAAGAGAAAAGCTGCAAACCCTGATCAGGCCTTTTGTGCTGAGACGTACCAAGGAAGAGGTGGCCAAAGACCTGCCCATGCTTACCGAACAAACCCGGTATTGCACTATGGCGCAAGGACAGAAGGAGTTTTACGAAAAAGAAAAATCGTTTATCCGTAATACCATTTTGGAGAATATTGAAAACAAAGGACTTGAAAAATCGGCCTTTGTGGTATTGCAGGGCCTGACCCGGCTCCGTCAGTTGGCCAACCACCCGTCGATGATTGAGAACACGGATGAACAGGAATCGGGTAAGTTTAACGAGATTTTCCGTTGTCTCGAAAACCTCATGGCAGAAAACCATAAGGTGCTTATTTTTTCATCGTTTGTAAAACACCTTGAGTTGCTGAGACAGCACATTGAAGAAAAGAACTGGAAATATTCGATGCTGACAGGTCAAACCCGAAAGCGTGCCGAAGTGATCAGCGCCTTTCAGGATGATCCGGAAAACCATATCTTCCTGATCTCGTTGAAAGCCGGTGGGGTAGGGTTGAACCTTACTTCAGCCGACTATGTGTTTATTATCGATCCCTGGTGGAACCCGGCTGCCGAAAACCAGGCTATCAACCG
The DNA here is from genome assembly GCA_963662895.1 of Prolixibacteraceae bacterium. Taxonomy (GTDB): domain Bacteria; phylum Bacteroidota; class Bacteroidia; order Bacteroidales; family Prolixibacteraceae; genus GWE2-42-39. The sequence goes on from OY759982.1 coordinate 531,393, forward strand.
GGCACACCGTATCGGGCAGGATAAGAAAGTATTCGTGTATCGTTTCATCACCGAACATTCTATCGAAGAAAAAATACAATTGCTGAAAGACAAAAAATCAGCCCTTGCTGAAAAGTTTATCAACTCGAACAACCCGTTTAAAGCAGTTACCAAAGAGGAGATCATTGGCTTATTCAGTTAAACAACAGAATCAGTCAGAACGGCAGTTTATCGTTCTTTAAAAAATTTGCGTGGTATTTTGCAGGATTCCGCCCAGACCCTTCAATTTTTAGTTTTCCTCTTTCAAAATTCTGAGGTCTGAGTTTTTCCAAAAAAAGATTGGACACAATATTTTTCCAATCAGTATCCTTAATGTGTTGTTTTATGCCTGCATGAACAATATCTATTCGTGCCGGAAAGTGGAAAAGCAATTATTGGAAAACATTCATTATATGTGGCTTTCAGGGAATCAAACGCCTGACTTCAGTATCATCAACAACTTTCGTTCGCTGCATTTGAAAGCTACTATTAGCCAACTGATCCATAATTATTTTTATGCAGAACAAAAAAAGAGGTTCCGGGAAAATGCTTTTATCAGCCAAAACCTGTTTTATAATCAGCAGGACGATTATTTTGTGTGCCTGATGGGGCAACACCTTGAAGACAAAGGGACCACAACAATTTTTTGAAAAATTAGCAACCAGCCAATTATATATTCCCAAACACCAAAACGGTTTTGAACCATTGTACGGCATCGCATATCGGATATTTATTTCCCAATGGAATGAGGGGTTCTCCGCTAGGCTTTTAGTCTGGCGGATTTCCACTCGATTGTGCCGTTGTACTTAGTTTATGTTGGTTTTTAGAATCTTCTAATCTTTTTAATTTTACATCAATAGACTCAACTCCTTTTATAATCTCGTTAAACCCTTTCTTAAGTATAACAATTATGCCTCCAAGTAGAGTTCCTGTAGCTACAAGTGAAATTGTATCCATATCATTGTAAGTTTTTAATTCTTGTTGTGCCATTGTACTTTATTCTTCACTATTTATTTCATCCATTTCTTCATGTGTTACACCGTATGGAAATCCACCGCCAGTATATCCAATAATCATCGCAAAGTTTTCGTCACTTTCAAATCCGCATAAGGCGTTTAATTTATCTTCTCTTTTTTTCTTATATGAAAGCCTTTGCTGTCTAAGTGCCTCCATTGAATTTATCAGCTGCTTTTCATATTCTTCCGAAATGTCAACTCCAATCATTCGCAACTCCTTTACAGCACATAATTTGTCGACAGAGTATTTTTTTGAATATCCTTTAACAATATTGTTTCCTGAATATGTTCTTATCCAACTCTTGGCTGAACGAAGTCTGTATTCTCTTTTGGGAGTTTTTTTCATTTAATCTAATCAAAAGGTTCTTTGGGTAAAGCTAATAAATTCTTAATGTATCGTGCATTGTTATAAGGTTTTCCAAATTTCATAACATCAAATAATTCCACTGCTAAACATTGTCCAATCATTTGTCTGGTTTGGAAGTCATCAAATCCTTGTTTTCTTAATCTGTCAAATGTTGCTTTAGTCTCAGGAGGGTCATTATCCCTGAGTTGATTTTTTTCTTTCAGCAGCTTCTCCGGAAGCGCATTCTTCTCTTTCTCCAATTCAGGTTTGACGAGGTACCGCGTAAAGGGTGAAACGATTTTATAATTTCTTTATTTCTTCTTCAGAAAGCCTGGTATACTTACTGATCTCTGAAAGAGGAAGCCCGTCCTTTTTCATGGCGATTGCCGTTTCGATGGCACGTTTATATGCTCCTTCTTCCATTCCTTTTTTTATTCCCTCCTTTATTCCCTCCTTGCGGGCATAATTCAAGGCGTTCTGGTTATCCCATTTCCGTTTTAAACTGATATCGTACATTCTTTTTTCCTCCTTTGTCAGACTGCTGTAAGAAGCAATCTGAAATACTTTTTCAAATACCGGTTTACGTAAATATACCGGGACCTTTTTCATCCGGCTCATATTCTTCAGCACATATAGCCAACGGTCCAAATCCGTTTCCAGGTCTTCCTCTGTCTTGACAAATTTAATTAATTCCAGGAATATATACCCCAGCTCTTGGTAAAAAACCTTCCCGCTATTTCTGTAACACAGGCAGATATCGTGCAGGTATTCCAGCTCGGGCGTACCGTCGAGTGAGAAGCTGTCAAGCAATGCCACCAGGTAAACCTCCCGGATATCATAGCTCCACTCTGCCCGTTTGCCCCTGGGGGCTTGTTCGCTGATCAGCCTGCTGGTGTAAAAGATCGCCCTCTTTTTGAAGTTCTCCTGTTTGGAGCGCTGGACTTCAATAATGAACTGCTCTCCCTTCTCCCCTGTACACAACAGGTCAAAGATGGCTCCCCCTTCTGTCAGGGTGTCTCCCGGATGCTCATTTTTACTGTAAACGAGGTCGACGATCTGTTTTTTCCCTTTGAAAACTTCATTGAGAAAGGCAATGAGCAGATCCTTGTTGGGTTCTTCTACGAATATTCTTTTAAAGCCGAAATCGCTCAGCGGGTCGATAAAGGTTATTTCTTCCGGTTTTTGTCTGGACATGATGGTGAAAAATTATAACAAAAGTAATCAAATCAATTAGATGTTGATAATTATTAAAAGCGAAATCGATTATAAATCGCTACCCCTTCGCTGATTCTTGGGTTGGGTTATATTAAAAACAGAGACCTTCACCGAGTCTGGGATAAAGGTGATTACAAATCCCCTCTTACTAAGATCAGGATTGCAAATCCTGACCAGCCGGGTGGATTCGAATGTACCAACCATATTGCCCAACGTTTTTCCCGGTTTTGAATCCGTTTTGTTTTTATGGTTCATTAGGGCAACCACGAGGGATTGCCCCTACGGTTGCCCTTCGTTTCATCCGCATTATTTCCCATTGTTTTGTGGTTGTCCCGTTAATTGCCCCCGAGATATTGGATTGTGGGGGGGGATTTTATCAGGGCAGACACACAGGTCTGCCCCTACATTGGGTACGGCGATGTTTTCGATGATGCAACAAAAATGGTTAGGCATGATAACCATTTGATGGCATTTTTTACCGGGATATTTGTCTTCCAACCAGCCAGAGGAAATTTTGATTCAGTCTTTTTGTTTTCTGAACCCTATCGGATTGTGCGATTTTGCGACAAGCTTTTGTTTCAGGGCCAGTTGGCTTAAAGCGATATAGATGTCATCAAATTTATCTTCGTTTTCTTCGCTGATTTCTTCCAGGGCCTTTATGCGTTCCTTAATTTTTTCCAATTCCCGGGAAAGGGATGAAGGAGAAGCCTGGAGCATATACTTCCGGATAGCGACAAAAGCTCGCATAATATTAATATTCACCTCAATGGCTTTATCCGAATTTAAGATACCACTTAACATTGCCAGACCTTGTTCTGTGAATGCGGAAGGAAGTTTCCTGGAACCGCCCCAACTTGAAGTCACAATTTGTGACTTCAAGATTTCCCATTCGGGCTGGGTGAGTTTAAACATAGAGTCAGAAGGGAATCTTTTGGAATTTCGTTTGACCGCCTGATTAAGCACTTTGGTTTCCACTTCGTATAGTTCGGCCAGATCGAAGTCCAGCATGATCTGCTGGCCCCGGATCTCATAAATTTTGCTTTGGATAACCTGTAATTCCATTACTTAAAAATTTCCACTACTAATCAGAAGCATTGGAACAATACAAAAGACGTCTTTTATTTTTTGGGGTGAACTCATTTTCTGTTTTATCAAAAGGTTTACTTCTTCTCTTTCAACAGCTTCTCCAGCAGCGCATTCTTCTCTTTCTCCAACTCAGGTTTGACAGGGTACCGTGTAAAGGGTGAAACAATCTTATAATTTCTTTATTTCTTCTTCAGAAAGCCTGGTGTACTTACTGATCTCTGAAACAGGAAGCCCGTCTTTTTTTCATGGCAATTGCCGTTTCGATGGCACGCTTATATGCCCCCTCCTTTATTCCTTCCTTGCGGGCATAATTCAAGGCGTTCTGGTTATCCCATTTCCGTTTTAAACTGATATCGTACACGATTTTTTTTATCCGGATGTCGTGTTTTAATATTGATTTTATTAAATTAGCTAAAAATTAATTTTTCACCTGTGTGGGGTTGGACAAACAGGAAAAATCTAAAGTAAACAGAAGGAGAAGAATCAGGCGAAACAAAATTGAACGTTCTTTTCGGTGATTGCTTTTTTTCGGAAAAGGAGTCAGTATATATTTTGCTTCAAGGCCCCAAACGATATGCTAAATCAATAATTATCAGTACAGGTTCATAGCCGCCCAAAAGCTGTGAAAATTTCACAGGGCCCAATCCGCTCGTCGGGAAGCTTTTTCAAAATGCAGAAGCTTCCCGCTGGTCGTCGGGGAGGTTTTTCAAAATGCAGAAGGTCCCCGCCGGTCGTCCTGAAGTTTTTTTAAAATGCAGAAGGTCCCGGACGGTCGTCGGGAAGGTTTTTCAAAATGTACAAGGTTCCCGCTGGTCGTCCTGAAGTTTTTTTTTAATGCAGAGGGTCGCTACCGCCTGCCGGGAAAAAACAAAAACCGGAACATTTAATAAATTTTTTAAAACTAATCAAAATGGAAATAAAAATTTTTTCGTCCTTGCATATAGCAGGGCTTTCGGTCGCAGACCTGTATTCGTTGAATAAATCAACTATCGAAATTGCGCAACCGCTTAAAGAAAACATTGGAGATGTGCCAGGGGCAGCCCTCGCCTGGCTGGAAACTGCTAATACCGAAATGGGGGCCCAACTGAACAAACAATCGAAAAGCGGGCTAACCGGTGCACTGGCCGAAAAAGACAAAGACCGCGATGCCCGCTTTGCTGAAATTAAACGTAACATTTCTACAGCCATGGCAGGGCTCGATGCAACAAAAAGGGAGGCTGCCGAAAGCCTGAAATTGCTTTTCTGGCCATACTGGGAGACCGGGGAAAAGGCCATGAACACAGAAACCGCCCTGATCGCTGAGATGATCGGCAAGATCAATGCTTCGGAAAGTTTAACAAGCCAGGCCGAAACGATTGGCATCACTGCCATGCTGACCGGACTGGAAACTTCGAACAACGAGTTTGATACCCTGTACAAAGCGCGGATCACGCAGGAAGCTGCCAAAGACACGACTTCGGCCAGCAGTCTGAAACCGGCCGCTGCCAAAAGTTACGAACAGTTTTGTACTGCTGTGGAACAGGCCGTAAGCTTTCTCCCTAATGAAACCCTGCTTACCCTGTTTAACCAAATGGACGAATTGCGCGGTAAATACGCCCTGTTGATTGACAAGACCGGTGACGGGGACGATAATCCAGATGAACCGCAGACAGAATAGTTGCTGCTGACCAAAATTATGAGGAGAAAAAAGAAAAGCAGTACAAACAAGCAAAGCAAACAGGAAAACCGGCATCAGCAGAATGAGTTTCATAAGAAGATGAAGCAAATGATCCTCCTGCTGGGAGATGCCCGGGCCCTCCATTTTTTGGATGCATACAGCCCGGATCAATTGTTTCATATTCATTTGCGTCCGTATAAAATCATTAATCCAGGAGATAATCAATTGAAAGCCAGTCAAAAGACTCTTCGGGTGCTGAATAAGGAGTTAAATGAAATGTTGCGTCGCTCGTTTGTAAAGATCGGCAAACAACAAATACCGGTTTGTTTGTACGATTTCAGGATTTATGTTCAATCGTTATATTGGATGTGGCAGTACCGGCTGGGGCACGAGCCGGACCATGCAGAAGAAATTCGCTCCTGGTTTCCTGTATTCGGTGATGATTTTGACAAATATGTGGTGGACGCTTTTACTCAGGTTGAAAATCGTCTTGAAATGCTGGCTTTATTATATTCCGATTTTACCGGCAATTTCATCCGTTTTATTTTGCAGAAAAAGCCAAAAGACCAATCACCTCATGATGTTTCGGCTTTTTACAATAATTATATTATCGAACAAAAGAACCCCGAAACAGAGTTGCTGGAGATTGATGGTCATAAACGGACCGTTTACCGGATTTTCGTAAATATTAAACAAGCGTTTGTTCCATTAACACTTACTCCCGAAAAACTGGGAATTACGGGTATGTTACAGAAATTCCCGTTAAAGGTATTTATTCAGCAACATGCCCTCGACCGGCTGAAAGAACGCTTAGGAAACTATTTTTTTGACCTCAGCTACATTTATGTTGTGGTGTCCATCCTTGAACACCCAATTCCTGCCGGTGATGGAAAGGGGTTTTTATTCCCGCTTAAGTATGGTCGGTTTAATTTAGGTTATTTGAGTGGAGTTATTATTGGCGATAAACTGGTCATTCTCACATTTCTTTTTCTTACTAACAGCGGAACGCCCGAAGGAAAAAGGCTGCATGATTTAATCGGGCTTCAGAAAGAAGATAAAAAATACCTCGGAATCGATAAGTTAAGCACTTTCATTCGCTCTGATATCAGGCATGATGAAAAACTAAAGGGTCTGTTTTGCCAGGCGGGTTGTGGTGATTTGTTTAAAATGTCGGGAGCCGGCCTGTATGATCCAAATCAAAAAGAGATTTCCTGCGCTGCATACATCGCCCACTATTTGGGAATGGAGCAGACAGCCGGGACTCAAGAGAAGATCAGGCTTTTGATCCAATAAGGAATATTCAATAACCAACAAAAGAGAAGAGCAGGAGATGAGAAAGGGAGGCGGAAAAAAATCCCGAAGGGATGATATTTTAATAACCCGGGGTAAGCGAGGCAGGAGCGCAACCCCGGGGTTGAATGCTAACGGAACAACCCCGGCCACGGTAGTTCGTCAAGAAAAGCAGTGCAGTTATATGGCCGGAAATGATGAAATGATAAAAAAAGCGATGTTCTATATTTGATTCATATACAAACTTTTGTAAAAGTTTGTCATAGGCAGTCCCCACCCAAAATTTATTGGGCATAATGAGGCAATGACAGGAAAGGTATCTGGAAGTCAAGTCCCCGGTTCACCGGAAGGTGAAAAGCAGGGATGGCCAGTCAAAGTAGTCCGGGCCGGCGAAGGCGGGAGCGGTTTTTGGCGGGTCTTCAGGGATGTGTGCCGGGAAGAAAAAACCGTGAGGCGGGCGGCAGGATGACTTTGACAAGACTTTTCCTTCCTTTTGGTCGACTGCAAAAGGAAGGGCCCCGCCGGGCAGAGGCGAATACCAATAAGCAATAAAAATTGTCAGGTTATTAAGAGAACGAAGAAAACACCGGCCACGGTAGTTCGTCAAAAAAGCAGTGCAGTTGTATGCCCGGAAGTAATAAAATGCTGAAAAAAGCGATGTTTTGTATTTGTTTCATATACAGACTTATGCAAAAATCTGTCATAGGCATGAGGAACGAAATCGGGAGAAGCAATCTCTTCAACCTGTTTGCATACCTCCATAGATAGTGGGCACCCATTATGGCCATAATGAGGCTATGACAGGAAAGGTATCAGGAAGTCAAGTCCCCGGTTCACCGGAAGGAAGGATGACTTTGACAAGACTTTTTTTTTCTTTTGGTCGACTGCGAAAGGAAGGGCACCGCAGGCCAGAGGCGAATACAAATAAGCAATCTCATCGTCCTGTTACATCATTAAAGGAACCGTTCTTTTTTTAGAGAACGGTTCCTTTCGCACACATTCCTTGATTTTTACAGGAGGAAAAGTGGTTTAGAATTGAACAGCCCTGTCTTTGTACCTTTGTATTTAAAGTTATTTTTTATTTCATGTATCCTGAAAATAGATTTATCTTTAGCCTAAACGAAGTAAAATGAACCCTTTTTTAAAACAGGTAGCCACTTATCTTTACCGGAAATACCGGGATGAACTGAACCAATTTTGCCTGGTCTTTCCCAGCCGCAGGGCCGGTGTGTTCTTCAATGCCTATCTGGGTGAACTCATCGATCATCCGTTGATAGGACCGGAAACAACAACTATTAATCAATTTGTTTCCGATTTTTCGGAGATGGAGCAGGCCGATCCGGTATTGCTGATCATGAAACTTCACGAGGTTTATAATAAAGTGACTGGCTACAACGAACCGATCGATGATTTTTTCTTCTGGGGCGAAATATTACTGTCCGATTTCGATGACATTGATAAATACCTGCTGAATGCCGACGACCTGTTTACCAATATTTCGGATTTAAAAGAACTGGAGCATAAGTTTGAATACCTGAGTGAGGAGCAGAAACAAGCTATTGAGGATTTCTGGGGATCTATTGGCAAAGCCGGCCATTCTTTAAACAAGGAAAAGTTTCTGGAGCTCTGGGAAAAACTTCCGAAAATTTATCATCTTTTTACAGAAAAACTCAGGAATGAAAAAATTGGATACAGCGGACTGGTTTACAGGGAACTTATCACCCGACCGGAAATTTTTCATACCCGGAGAACCGGCATACAGAAATTCATTTTCATCGGGTTCTGTGCTTTAAATAATTGCGAAAAGGCCATTTTTAAGTACCTGGACAATGCACAAAAGGCATTGTTCTTCTGGGATTTCGATGAATCATACGTGAACGATGCCGGTCATGAAGCCGGTTATTTTTTACGTACCAACCTGGTACAGTTTCCTGCCCCATCGGATTTTGTCCCGGAGAGTAGGGATACAGAGAGCCCGCAGCAGATCAAAATTGTTTCGGTGCCGGGGAAAATGGCACAGGCACAGGTGGTCAATACCCCGGAAATAATTCAGCATTTCAGTAAAGAACATCATTTCGACAACACGGCGCTGGTACTGGCTGACGAAAGCCTTTTGTTACCTGTTGTTTCGGCAACCGGCAATAAATTCGATAAGCTGAACATCACCATGGGCTTTCCGCTTACCAGTACGCCGGTGTATGGATTTATTTCACTGTTGCTAAACCTGCAACGTAATATCCGGGGAAATGCAGGCGACGCGCCCCGTTTTTATTTCAAACCGGTGATTGCCCTGCTGAACCATCAGTTTGTCAGTTCTCCTGAAACAACTGAGTTCATAAAAAATATTCATCTCCATAATAAAGTGTACCTTACGCCTGACGAGCTTTTCATTAACACATTGACAGGGAAAATATTTAAAGTTCCCGAAGGCTGGGAAGAAACGCTGAATTACCTGGAAGATATTATTCAGTTCCTGGCTAAAGGTTTTCATACCGGGGAAGATGGGCCTGTCCGGCTTGAAGCTGAATACCTGTACCAGGTTTTCCTGGCGCTGGGGCGGTTGAGAGATGCGATTGCTGCCTTGCCTGTAAAAGAGTTTTCTGCGAAAATACTGTTCCGTCTGATCGATCAGAATCTGCGGCGTATTTCTGTCCCTTTTGAAGGGGAACCTCTTAGCGGCCTCCAGGTAATGGGGATGCTCGAAACCCGTTGTCTCGACTTCAAAAACCTGATCCTCTTCTCGGCCAATGAAGGGAACCTGCCTAATACCGGCAATTCACACTCGTTTATTCCCTACCATCTGCGTAAAGGATACGGAATACCCACTTACGAGGAACGCGATGCCATGTATGCCTATTATTTTTACAACCTTATTCAGCGTGCCGAAAATATAGTGTTGGTATACAATTCGGTAAACGATGGCAGTAATTCTGCAGAAATGAGCCGCTACCTTTTTCAGCTTCGGTACGAATCGGCTGTTAAACCGGAATTTTACAGCCTTACTTTCGATTTTAAAGGAAACGAACAACAGGCCATTTCCATTGAAGCAAGCCGGCAGCATCAGGAATTACTCCTTAAAAAGTATTCAGAAAAGAACCTGAGTCCCAGTGCTATTAATACCTATCTCGATTGTAAACTGAAGTTTTATTTTAAATATATCGCCGGGCTGAAGGAACAGGACGAGATGAAGGAAGAAGTTGATCCCGTGTTGTTCGGTAACCTTTTCCATTATGCGGTTGAACTGATATATAAACCTTTTCGTGACCAGGAAATTACGGTTGAAAATATTGATGCAATTTTGCTAAACAAGCCTAAAATCGAAGAAATCGTTTTCCTTTCGTTTGCCGAAAAATACTACAACCTGAAGCCTGAACAGGCAAAGAAGTTAAAGCTGAACGGGCACAACCTTTTGGTTGCCGGGCATATTCAGTATTATTTGACCCAACTGCTGAAGAATGACAAAAAATTTACACCACTCAGGATACTGGAACTGGAAGCCGAACATTCCGGGGTATTCATGATACAGACCGAAAATCAGCAGCACGAGATCAGGGTAGGGGGGATTATCGACCGGCTTGACCAAACCAGGGATGGGGTGCGTATTATCGATTATAAGACCGGACGGGGACTGGAACTGAATTTCAGCCACTGGGATCAATTGGTAAACAGGGAGCAGTCAAACCGGCGAAAAGAAATTTTTCAAACCCTGCTTTATTCGGAAATATACCAAATGGAAAACCCCGGCAAAACAATCATCCCGGCCATTTATAAGCTCGATAACCTGTTCGATGATCATTTCAATCCGCAAATTACCCGGCAGAACAGTGGATTTACTTACAGGGAAGTGGAAGCCGAATTCAGGGAAATACTTCAACCTTTGCTTAACGAGATATTCAGCAGTACTAATCTTTATTCGCAAACCGAAGAAACAAGAAAATGCGGATATTGTCCGTTTAACCGGATTTGCAACCGGAATTGATGCAAACGATACTGGATACTCAATGCTGTAACCTGCAACCCCTGATAACTGAACACTGCTACTGCCTACTGATTACCTCGTAATTTTTCTATCCGCTCTTTTTCGAGGATTTGCCTGAACTGGCTTTCAAATCCATTGAGCGGATTTAGTGCAGGAGAGGCCAGTATTTTGCCTTCACGGTCGATTAAATATGACGTTGGAAACGTTTTTACTTTGTAGCTGGCTTTTCCCTCATCGGTAGTCGTGGTAAAAATACCGGTCCATTTGCGGGCTTCTGTCTCCGGGGTTTTTCCTTCAGTAATAAAAATAACGGTCAGATTATCTTTGAATTGTCCGGCAACAGGCTTCAATGCTTCCATGTGCTGCAGGCAGACCGGGTTTTGGAGATCGGTGAAATGCAGGTACACGAAATTTCCCCTGTATTTTTCAATCGATATTTTTTGTTCGTTGATCCGGGTTAGCGAAATTTTCGGGGCATCTGTTCCGGGAGATAAATAAGTTATTTTCTGAAGAATATTTTTTGCTATCAGTTTGTATTTGTCTGACCAGCTGCTACCGGCCACCTGGCCCAGCGAACGGATAATAGCCGTTTTGGAAAATTGGCCGCAGTAATAAGCATCTTTCAGCGATTTCAGGATAACCAACCGGCAAATATCTGCATTCCAGCTGTTTCTTAACGACATATAATTTTCAAGAGCCTGAATATCACCTGAATTTACCAGACCTGTAATTTTCCGGTCGTGAACCGAATTACCCAGGAAACTGAAATAATTGGTAAATAGTTGATTGAACAAATTATAATAGGCAGGCATTTGTATGCGGGGATTTACTTTTCCAAAATAGGTATTTACAAATTCGATCGATTTTCCCTGGTGAAGTGCGTATTCCAGGTTTCCCATCCTGTACTTTTTATGATCCTCGAAAAATTTATTCTCCGTTTTCGGAAATTTTTTCTGAAGTTCAGCTCTTACCAGTTCAACACTTGACTTCGAGTGTTTTTCATAAATGTCATAAAAATATTTGTTTTCCAGTACCCTGAACTCAGTTTCGAAATTTTTAATCAGCAGGTTCAGGTCGTCGCCGGGCTGATTGTTCAGTTTGAACCAGACCTGTAGCAATTTAAAGAACGGGTTTCTTTTTTGAGCTACCGATCGTTGTTGTCGTGGCGGAAACAGAAGTTCATAGGTTTTCCCCGGCTCCACGTAAAGCATGGCCTGGTAAATGTCGAACTCCGTGAAGCATAGTGCAGTATATGGTAAGTTGAGCGTGGCGGAAAAAGTCCCGTTAGCCTGAAAACATATTTTTCCTACTACAATTTTTTTTTCAGAAATAAAATCTGAGAAAGTATAAACAGGCATTTCCACTCCTGCATACTCCGTTGCAATACCTTTTAAAGTGCTTGTCTGTGCAAACAAACGTCCTGAAGAAACGAGAAGAATCAGAATAAATATGGGTTTCAGTTTATTCATCAAGGGTAAAATCGTTCATGTCAAGACCTTTGGGCAGGAACATACTGGCATCGCCACCATGCAGGATAATGTCGCGTACAATGGTTGAAGTCACAGGGGTGTGTTCAGGCATGGTCAGCAGGAAAACCGATTCTATTTGCGGGTACATTTTTTTGTTAATTTGTGCAAGGGCCCGTTCATATTCAAAATCGGCAGAAGTACGTAATCCCCGGAGAATATACCCGGCATTTATTTTTTTACAAAAGTCAACGGTTAATCCTTCGTGGCATTCAACCTGTATCTTTGGCTCATCTTTAAAAATCTGTTGAATCCATTTTTGTCTTTTTTTTATGGGGAATGCCTGTTTCTTATTGGTGTTGAATCCAATCATGACCACTATTTTATCGAATAAAGGCAGGGCCCTTTTTATTACGCTTTCGTGACCAACAGTAAAAGGATCGAATGATCCGGGAAATATCGCAATTCGTTCCATTTTATCCGGTTTTTGTTTCCCAAAGGTAAAAAGATAACGCGAAAAGACTTCAATTAGTCTATTATTTTGGCTTTGTTGGCACTCACGAATAAAATATTTCCAAGATCAGGATAGCCTTCAAAAAGTTGCATCCCGTTTTTGATCATTTCGCTGCGGAAGCCAATCATGGTAAGGTCTGCATCCACAGAATAATTGGAAATCACATCTTCCATCGATTCATTACTGAACGGGACCATCTCAATATTTGAAGGACTGATCGGTAATCTTCCGGTCTTGATCAGGTTCAGCAGTTGGTCGCGTTTATCCATGACTTCAGAGTCAGGATACAGGGCAAAAATTTTAATGAACCCTTTTTTCCAGTCGGGATGCCCCAGTATGATATATCCCAGAAGGATCATCAGGTTTGCATTTTCAAAGTCACCAGGCCTGATCCAGATGTGCATTTCCCGTTTATAACCAAAAGTTTTATAGGAAGTATTCAGGATACAAACATCGAACCCTGCCGATTCAAGCATCTGGTAATTAGTTCCAATTTCATTGAGTTCCTCTGGCTCAGTTCGCGAAAATTCAAACAAAATTAAGTTATTCCCTTTTCCTGAAATTCCGGATAGCTGGACTACCTGGGCAATGGCAGATGTATAGGAAGGGGAAATAATGGTATCGAGATAAACCCTGCTTTTACTGCCATGGGCAAGGTTGATCAGTCGCTTCAGTGAATTTTTCGATTCCTGTGTTGTCTCGTCATTCAGAAGTCCTTTGATGTAATGAATGTAGGTGCCAAATCCATATTTATACGAAATCCAGCGCATTATATCGAAAGCACTTCGCCGTTTAAATGTATTGTGCGAGATGCAAACCCCAAACGGTCGCCAGCTCACCTCCCGGTCTTCTTTATCAGCCCGCTGGGCAAAAATCTGCAATTGCCGGCTTAACTGAAATACGACCCCGCGAAACAGCTTGTTCAATCCTCTTTTTTCACTGCTGTAGTACGTGATCCCATAATAGATCGAGGCCATCAGTATAATTGAAAACGCTGCGTAAGAGGCATTCATTTTAAACATCAGCCAGAATGAAAATGCGGTACCAATCAGCGAAATTTGCCATTTCGAGCGAAAAGTGGGCCGGTAAGCCGGATCGGCAGCAAAATGTTCGAGAAAAGAAATTAAACAGATAGCGCCGTAGGTGACCATGAAAAACATGGAAATAATCTGGGCTACAAAATTGACATCACCAATGATTACAAAGAACAGGGCAATAATGATGGTGATGATGGACCCGTTCACAGGCTCGTTGGAGTCCTTCTTACCCTTTGCAAACCAATAATTGAAAGATTTATTCGGAAAAATATTGTCAAGGCCTATTGCCTGTAAGGTTCGCGGTGCAACCATAATGGACCCCAGTGCCGAGCTAAGTGTAGCTGCTGCCAGCCCTATAGGGATTATAGGCCCCAAAACAGCTATTTTCCGCATGATCAACTGGTCGGCCACAAGGTCGGCAGGACTGGCGGAAACAGAAAATTTATAAGCAGCAGCGATGTAAATAAACATGCCCACAGCAGTTGCCCATAATGTCCCCTGAGGAATCGATTTTTTGGGGTCTTTCAAATCGCCTGAAAGGCCTAATCCTGCTGCCAGCCCTGTAAATGCAGGAAAAATAATTGTAAATACATAAAAGAAATTCAGGTTGTCGGGAATGTGATTATGAAAGTTAATTTCGTCAGGCTGAAGAGGGGAATTGCCAAAGAAAAAGAACAGCAGCGAGCAAAGCAAAACAGCAACAACTATATACAATGCTTTCATGCCCACATTGGCCCCTTTCAGTAGAATAATTACTGAAAGGATAAGCATGGTTGGTATCGATATCCACCGCCGGTCGGGAATCAGGAACCCGTAGGTGGCATTAATATAATTTATCGCCGGTTCGAATGCTTCAGCAAAGGCAATCACGTAAAATGCAACGCTGATTGCCTGCGATAAAAACAAGGCAATCCCGATAGCACCGCCAACGTTCAGTCCAAACGACCGGGAGATAATGTAGTAGGCACCTCCTCCCTGAACCCGTTGATTGGTTGCAATCTCGGCTACAGCCATCGCCGTTGGAATCGTAACAAGATGGCCCAGAACGATGATCCCTATAACCCCGAAGAACCCAACCTGGCCAACAGCCCAGCCAAACCGTAAAAACAATATTGCTCCCAGAATTGTAGATAAAGCAGTAAAAAAAACAGGTGCGGTACCAAACTGAGGATTGTTGCTGGCTAGTGTTTTCGACATAAATAAGTTTTTTTGATAAAGGTAAATTTAAAAATCAAAATGATAATACTCCGTGTTTTTAAACGTTTATTTTAATAATTTACAGAAGAATACATGCTCTTAGGCATTTTTTCTATTTTTATCTGTAATTTCACTTGCATTTAGAATCCGTGAGACAACGAAAATAGCAGCTCGATATTTATTTGTCAAATAATGTAAAAATGGTAAAACAAAAAAACAGTTTTAAAATCACTAAGAGAACATACAATAGGATATTTTTAGCCCTTTATATTCTTATTCTGTTATTCAGCTTTTTTAAAACATACGACCGGGTTTTTGATGAAAAAATAAGCCTGGGGGGAGATAATGCCGCTTACTACATTCTGGGTAATTCAATTGCAATGGGGCATGGTTATAAAAATATACATGTAGCGGAAATGACAGAGCACAATCATTTCCCTCCGGGATACCCGCTAATTATTGCCGCTGCTTCGAAAGTGTTTACAAACGACATTGCTTTTATTAAAAAGGTTAATGGTTTTTTCCTGTTGATGTCGATAGGTCTTTTATTCCTGATTATTTACAAGATAACAGGAAATTTTCACTGGCCATTTATATGCTGTTTGTTTTCTTTATACAATTATTATCTGTTGAATTATTCCTTTATCATGATGAGTGAAATACCGTACCTGTTTTTTTCCCTGTTGTGTATTTTACTAACAATGATAACGAATTGGGATAACCCTTTTTACAAAAGCTGGCCCTTTATATTTCTTTTATTATGTGTGCCTTTTACTTATTATATCCGCTCAACCGGATTGGCACTATTTGCAGGAATTTTGTTGTTCCTTCTCTATAACAGAAAGTGGCTGCATTCATTTGTTTTGTCTGCTGTTTTTTTTCTTTCGATACTCCCGTGGTATATAAGGGGAAAACATATCGGGGGCAATTCATACATCGGCCAGTTATTTTTTAAAAACCCATACAGGCCTGAGTTGGGCCAAATGGGTATTGTAGACTGGCTAAGCCGGTTCCGGGATAATTTAGAACGATATATTACCCGGGAAATTCCTAACGGAATGTTCAATTTTATTGAACAGGTAAACGGACCTGTCCAAAAATTTCCGCTTACCACTTTCGAGTGGGTTATCGGCATATTGACCCTTGCGCTTATACTATTCGGGTTATTCCGGATTAAAAAGTATTTTTTGCTTATTTTGTTTTATTGCGGAGCTTACATGGGGATTTTGTTGCTTTGGCCTGATGTCTGGATCGGTGTCCGGTTTATACTTCCTCTCGTTCCCCTGCTTATATTCTTTTTTATAAATGGCACTGTTGAGTTGATAAGTATAATCTGGAATAAGTTGCTGAAAAATAAATACCAGCTTTTGTTTCAGTTGATGATTGTTGTAATTTGCCTGTTTTCAATAAAAAGTTACGGTAGTCTGGCAACTGATAAACTGGAACTTCTGGCAAAGGGCTACTATTCAAAACCATATCAAAATTATTTTGAAATAGCCAAATGGATTAAAAATAATGCTCCTGCAAAATCTGTTACCAGTTGCAGAAAAGGACAATTGTTTTTCCTTTATTCAACAAAATTTGTAACCGGGTTCAGAAATACACTTAATGTTGAGGAACAAATAGAGTATCTGAAAAGTAAGAACGTTAAATATGTGGTTTTAGATCAGTTGGGGTATTCTTCAACCAGAAGATATTTGTTTCCGGCTATGAAGAAATATCCAGGGAAGTTTAAAGTTATCAAACATCTGAAAAACCCGGACACATACCTTACTGAATTTTTTCCGGAGCGGGGATATTGGGGAGAATGGAAAAACGACAAACGCGAAGGGCAAGGAACATATACATGGGAAGACAATAAACGATTTGAAGGCGAATGGAAAAACAACTTCAGAAACGGAAAAGGGATACTTTATTTCCCGGATGGCCTGCAACTGGAAGGAACCTGGAAAAACGACACCCTGAACGGACGGACTGTGCTAAGGAACAAGGATGGGATAAAAATAGAAGAGAGTATTTATAAAAAGAATGTCCGGCAAAAAATATTATACCAGGGACACTAAATTATTTTAAGTAGGATAAACAGTAGTAGATACATGAACAAATTGCTTTCAGTCATAATCCCGGTTTACAATGAAGAAAAAACCATCCATTTAATTTTGGATAAAATTTTTGAAGTAGAGTTGGAATATGGTTTTTCGAAAGAACTGATTATTGTTGACGACTCTTCGAAAGACAATAGTTATCAAATAATTTCAGAATATATAACACCACATCCCGGAACAGATATAAAGCTGTTCAGGCAGGAAAAGAATATGGGCAAAGGGGCTGCTTTGCATCGCGGTATTGCCGAAGCGTCCGGTGATTTCCTGATTATTCAGGATGCCGACCTTGAGTATGACCCCCGGGAATACAATGCTCTGCTTAAACCTGTAGCCGAAGGTTTTGCCGATGTGGTTTACGGTTCCCGTTTTATGGGAGGCAACCCTCATCGTATCCTGTTTTTCTGGCATTCTATTGGGAACAAACTGCTCACAACCTTATCAAATATGTTCACCAATCTGAACATGACTGACATGGAAACCTGTTATAAACTTTTCCGGTCGGACACGATAAAAAGTTTAAACCTGAAAGAAAAACGCTTTGGTTTTGAACCTGAAGTGACTGCAAAAATATCGAAAGTTCCGGGAGTCAGAATTTACGAAATCGGTATTTCATACTACGGAAGGACTTATGCAGAAGGGAAAAAAATAAACTGGAAAGACGGGGTCAGGGCTTTATGGGTAATTATAAAATATAACCTATGGGCAAAATAATATCATGCAGAAAACGGCGCCCAAACAAAATAGCAGGAGGTGTTATTTTTGTCCTTCTGGGATTGATCGTCAACTATATTTTCCGCGATGTTTTTCATTCCATTCCCATCGATAAAATTATTTTGGGCTCCGACCCGGAAGGGTATTACCAGTACCTGCCACATTTCTTTTTGCGCGACTGGCAGTATTTCGGGCACCTCCCCTGGGCCATTCCATACGGCGAAGGAAAAACCATCAGCGTATATACCTGCGGGCTTGCTATTCTGTGGAGCCCGTTTTTTTTGCTGGCGCATTTTACAAGCGTGTTTCTTAATCTTGATGCTGACGGATATGCCAATGTTTACTATGGCTTTGTACTGATTGCCGCCTTATTTTACGTGTATATAGGACTGGTATTTTTATACAGGCTGGTAACCGAAGAATTTGGAAAAGCAATAGGGTGGAAGACCGTTGCGCTGATCTTTCTGGGAACTAATGTCTTTTATTATACCATGATTTTAGGAGCCGGAATGTCTCATGTTTATTCGTTTGCATTAATTTCGGCATACATTTTCTATGTTCACCGGTATTTCCAGTCACCCTCGGATAAACATGCCCTTTATATGGCAATCCCGTTTGCCCTTGCAGTTCTGATCAGGCCAACCAATATAATTTCCGGGCTTTATTTTTTTCTCTTCGGAATAAAAAACACGGAAACACTCCGGCTTCGATTCCAATTTTGGGCAAGGAATCTGAAAACGATCGGAATTGTAGTCATTACCGGCCTTGTAATTGCTATTCCACAAATGCTTTACTGGTACAAAGTAACAGGCAAACCGGTTGTTTACTCATATGGCGACCAAAGTTTTACATATATTCTTTCGCCAAAAATTGGAATTGTGCTTTTCGGAAAATATAACGGTTGGTTTTTATACACCCCGCTGGTTCTCTTTGCGCTTTGGGGAGCATTTGCTACCCTGCGCAGGGGGTTGTACAACAACATTGCTGTGATCTTTATCCTTGTACTGGCTGTTTATGTCAATGCCAGTTGGTGGGCGCCTACCTTCAGTGCGGCCTGCGGACAACGGGCTATGATCGATTTCCTGCCGTTTCTGGTTTTGCCTCTGGGATGGTTTATAACGCAAGTTTCTGCAAAACCAAAATACCTGCAAATATTTTTTGCTTTTGCTCTCGTTGTCATCCTGTTTTACAATATTCAGTTTGCTTTTCGTTACGACCCGGCACAATGGTGGGACAGCCCAATGAGCTGGGATAAATTCTGGAAAACCATTCAATTTTAATTTACGACCGGAATAAATTGGTTTCAGAGATAAGGTAATTCGGACGTCGTTTATTCTCGATGAACAGTTTACCCAGATATTCACCAATAATACCTAACATCAGTAGATTAATACCTCCTATGAACAAAATGCTCACAATTACCGAGGTCCAACCGGTTATAGCCCTGTCGGTAAATAAATGGATGTAAGTTGCATATAACCCATAAAGAAAAGCAATGATGGCAATAGTCAAACCCAGGTAAGTAGATATTTTTAAAGGTTTTATGCTGAAAGCCGTCACTCCTGTCGTTGCAAATTTCAGCATTTTTTTCAACGTATATTTTGTTGCACCTGCGACCCGTTCGTTGGCATCGAAAGGAACTATGGTTTGCTTAAATCCCATCCAGGGAATGATTCCCCGGAAGAATAAAAAATTTTCGGAAAACAGTTTTAGCTGTTTAAGTACCTTTTTGTCAATCAGCCGGAAATCTGCCATCCGTTGTCTATGTTGAGATCCGACAGTTTGTGCATTATCCGGTAAAAGAACGTTGACGATAATTTTTTTGAGCAGGAAATACTTTGGTGATCGTGCCGGACGGTATTCACAATTTCGGATCCTTCTTCCCATTTTTTTATCAGTTCGGGAATTACAGCCGGCGGGTGTTGTAAATCAGCGTCGAGACAGATGGCACAATCCCCGGTAGCAAAATCATACCCGGCTTTCAGGGCATTCTGATGACCAAAATTGCGTGAAAGGAAAATATACTTAATATCCGGATTCTCTTTTGCCATAGATAAGATTCTCTGTGCTGTATGGTCGCTGCTTCCATCATTCACATAAATAACTTCATACCGGTATTCAGCCGGCAAAAACTGAAATAAGGTTTGATTGAACTGAAAGAGTCCTTCTTCTTCGTTATAACAAGGAACAATAACAGATATTTTCTTTCCTGATTCCATCAATAATCTTTTATTTTTGTAAATGTACTTAAATTTGAAAGAACAATAATCTCAGTCAGATATGAAAGATTTCAAGAGGGGTATTTCGCTGAGCCTTCTATTAAGCGTGGCTGTTTTGGTTCTTTTTTTCAAACCTCTTTTGAAAGATCCCAATCATGTATATTTTTCTTCATCAGGGGACGGGTTAAAATCGTACATCGGGGCAATTTATCATCTGGAGGTTGATTCAACCCTCTTCCGGATGAATGCGATGAATTACCCGTATGGGGAAATGGCCTTCTTTACTGATTGCCAGCCAATGATTGTTAATCCGGTGAAGATGCTTAGCAACCATGGAATAGACTTCCGTACATATATTGCAGGAATACTAAATATGCTGATGCTGCTCTCTGTTGTTTTGGGTGCTTTATTTATCTGTCTGATATTTCTTGAACTAAATGTCTCATGGTGGTTTGCAGCTTTCGCGTCAGTAGGGATAGCTATGCTTTCGCCTCAAATAGGCCGGCTCGGAGGACATTTTTCATTGAGCCATCAGATGTGGCTTCCTATGTTGATCTGGCTTCTCATAAAGTTTGACCGTAACAAATCATACCTGATCTCGGTAGTTATTGGGTTGGTAACTTTTCTGGCAGCCGGAATGCACATGTACTTTTTTGCATTGTTCGGATTTTTATTCCTGTTTTACTGGCTTTTCCTGTTATGCTCTAAACAGGTGAACATCCGGAAATATCATTGGCTGCTTCATTTGTTTATCCAGTTGATTCTTCCTTTGATCCTTGTGCAGCTTATTGTTGGATCCAATGGCGGGATAACCGACCGGACCACTCATCCGTGGGGATTTACAACCTACAGGGCCAATCCGGCAACAGTGTTTTTACCGTTGCATAAGCCTTATGCAACATTCCTGATGAAAATAGAGGCATTTCACAAATACGATTGGGAAGCTTTTGCTTTTATCGGTTTTGTTGCGTTTATCGGAGTAATTACCGGTATTGTAAAACTTGTCCAAAGGATCATAAGGGAACAGCCATGGTGGAGGGTTTCCGGTAATATGCTGATCAATATTTTTTTCTGGGCATCGGTGGCTTCACTTTTGCTGTCGTTTGGCGTACCCTTTACCCTTGGCATGATGTGGCTGCTGGATTACCTTGGACCAATTCAACAGCTTCGTGCTTTGGCCCGGTTCTCGTGGCTTTTTTATTACATGATAAATATTTTGGTCTTCTATGCAGTGTTTAAGCTGTTTCAAAAAGGAAATTTGCTGAAAATACCGGCTATTCTTGCCCTTGTCTTTTTACTGTACGATGGATATCTGAATGTTAAGGCTTATGCACCACGGTTGAATAACCGGATACCCGAACTGGAAGATTCGGGCAACAGCTCTCACGGGAATGCCTGGGTTCACCAAATCGATAAAAGTCAGTTTCAGTCCATTTTGCCATTGCCTTATTTTCATATCGGGTCCGAAAATGTCTGGCTTGAACCCAAATGCGATATTGCCAAACAGTCGTATATTGTTTCGTTAAAAACCGGATTGCCTTCAATGGCTGTGATGCTGAGCCGTACTTCTATTTCACAAACATACAAAAGTTTGGAACTGATAAGCCAGCCAGTCGGACCGTTCCGGATTTTGGATGAACTTCCGAATAAGAAGCCTCTTCTGTTAGTGGTTGATAATTGTTCGGAACTAAATGCCAATGAACAAAGACTGGTGAGCCTTTCAGAAAAGATAGGAGAGGGGCCGGAATTCAGTTTGTACCGTCTGGATATAGATCCCTTGCAAAGACTCGCTCAGGAAGGAGAGCAGCAGTTTGAAAGGGAGATGCAGTTTATTCATGCAGGGCAACAGGATTCTGTGAATTGTATTGCTTACGACAGTTTTGAACAAATAATTTACAGGGAAGCCTTTTACGGAAAAGGTGCTGTCCGGGGCTCAGCCCGTTGCTGGTGTAAACTGTTTGATGACAACCTGAAGGGAGTGAAACCTGGCGACAAATGCGAACTCTTTTTCTGGGTACACAATTTTGAAAAAGACCTGATGGCCCGCACTGCTTTCGAGCTTGTTCAGAAAAACGGGGATGAAGTAAGTAACTACCAATCCGATCAGTTCCAGCATTTCTTCTGGTCATTCAAAGACGGTTGGATGCGTATTCGTATCCCGTTTGAAGTGCATTCTGAAGATGAAAAGATAAGCCTGTCTGTCCGCAACAAAGAATTAAAAAGTTATCCGTTGGTAATTGATGAACTGATGATTAAAAAGCTGAAGCAATAGGGTCCCGTACCAATCTATAAATTACCTCATTTGAACTTTTGTTGGCGAAAACCTGTTCCAGTCTGTAATTTTCGGGGAAATACGGTTTCATGTCTTTCTCGAAAATTTCGAGGTGTTTGAAATGTTCGAGATACACATATACCGGTTTATCGGTAGTTTTCAACTGTGGAGCATCAGCCCAGTAATTCACTGTCTTATCCCAGAAATAATAAATAAATGTATTGGGGTACAGCTTCCCCAGCACAGGTTTAAATAATTCTTTCTGTTTTCCGGCCCACCCATAGCTGCTCATCAGGGCATATTCAGGAACGGGACACCCGTAATAACCCGGAACCAGAACTTTAATGGCATCCTTTTCTATGTTTTGCATAAAGTGCCATGCAGGCATCTTCCGCTCAAACTCCTGGTCAAAATGGATTGAAAGGCTTTCTATTACAGGCTTTTGCCTGGCTGCGAAAAATAGCAAAAACAGGAACAGTGCAAAATGTGAAAGATTGTATTTGCCAAAATACAAATGCTGCTTCCGTGTAAGTTCCAATATCAATATTAATAATAAGGGAGCCAGTATCAGCGAGGGAATAAAATAGCGCTGCTCGAAATGTTTGCATACAATCGCAATCTGGACAAGGACGGCCAGTACGACAGCCAAGCCAATGCGTTGTATAAGTTTTGCCCGGTCATCTTTTTTCAAAAATAAGCTGACTGCCAGCAACACAAACAGTACCAGAAAAACAATGAAAAATATACGGTTATCATTGTACAACTGGTTGAAATTCGGAGCAACCTGGTTCCATTCAATAATGTTGCTTTCTCCTTTTCCGTACTGTCCGCTGTGCATAAAAAGGCTTTTTGCCCAATGATGAAAAGCATGAATCTGTAAAGTAACCGGAAGTGCAAATGCAAAAAATGAAACAACAGATGACAGGCTGTATAACACTTTGTTCTTCCATCCGGTCAGCACGATAAGAGGGATAATCCATAATGGGATATAAGTTAGTTTAATGGAAAGGCCGAAAGCCGAAACCAGTCCGAAAAACACTGCATTTTTTCGGTTCTGCTGATTCTCTTCAGAATAAATAAATTTCAGCAAAATAATACTTAACAACATGGCTGGCAGTGGAAGTAGATTCTCGGGGGTAATACGCCCTATATTTCCAAAGATGATGTTGGTAAAAAACGGGGCTGTCTGCAGCACCATCCCGTATGACAATTTTTCGGTGATTTTTCCGGTTGCCTTTCCTGCAAAATACATGAATACTGCAACTACAGCAGTAACCATCAGGTTTAAAACCTTCAGATACATGTCGGGCTTGGAAAGTACATCTTCGACAAACGGGACCTGATGGCTACGGAACAAATAAGTTAAACGGAATGACAGTGCCGTGAGGTATTGTAATGGTGTGCCGGGATTATCGATGTGTCCGAGTTGCAGTTTTCCGCAGGCAACACTTAACCCACTGATAAAATAAATGTATTCAGGATCGGCAGAACGGACCGAATAGATACCGATCATTTGATGAATGTACCCGCCCAGGATCATATATAGCGAGGGTACCAGAAGAAAACAGATTTTTTTTGATCCGCTCATCATTTGAATATTTTACAAGTTACCAGTCCCCATTTCTGAAGCCTGAAAAGGACAGACGTCTTTACAACTCCAATTCCATAGATTGAACTGTTTTTAATGTTAATGCTCGAAGCATCAGCAGAATATTTGGTCGGACAGGTGATTTCTGCAATTTCGTAACCGGCATACCATATCTGAGCAAGCATCTGGTTATCGAATACAAAATTATCGGAGTTGTCATTATAGTTTATTGTTTTAAGCACTTCACGCGAAAAAGCCCGGTAGCCGGTATGATATTCCGATAGTTTGGCATTCATCATTATATTCTGAAAAAGCGTAAGTAAACGGTTGCCCACGTATTTGTACCGGGGCATGCCTCCTTTCAGTGCACCTTTCCCTAAAATCCGTGAACCCAAAACAACATGGTACAAGCCATTGGCAATTAAATGCGACATGGAAGGGATTAGTTTCGGGGTATATTGATAATCAGGATGGAGCATAATTACGATATCAGCACCCAATTCAAGAGCTTTATTGTAGCACGATTTCTGATTTCCCCCGTAGCCTTTGTTTTTTTCGTGAACAACAATATGCCGGATGCCTAATTTCCGGGCAATATTGACCGTATGGTCTTTGCTAAGGTCATCAACAAGAATAACATCATCAACAATTGAAAAATCAATTTCATGGTAAGTAGTCTCTAATGTTTTTTCAGCATTATAAGCAGGAAGTACGACAATTACTTTTTTATTGTTTATCATTATCTTTATTCCTTTGTAAAATCTATTCAAAAATAAGGATTCACGTTAAAGAGGTGTGCCATTCAGTCGTTCTTTTTCTGTATTCCCAGTATAATTCTTATTTTGTTACTGATCTTGCTTTCATATATTTACAATTTTGCTTTTCAATGGGGAAAAGTCATATTTGGAATTATGTTGGTTTTTAATGTCTTGTATTGTTATAAAGAATTAAATCACAGGTACCATGGTTCCAACATGGAATATTACAATTTTGTTTCAGATACCACCTTACTTGGCAAGGAATATTTGGCGCCATTCATAAAGAGTAAAATCACCCAATATAGATCGATTGCTTTATTTTCTCTGGAAAAATAACCTTTCCCGTGTAGGAATCCATTCAAAAGTCCACGACTGTCCCCTGGGATAATGTTTCTCCGTTGGGGATTGAACAGCCCTGTTAAAGGCTGAATTAACTGTCACTATTCAGAAAACGGATTATTTCAATGGCGCTGCAAAATTCAGGATATCTCTGTCTGTAATTTCCCTGTCGCAAAGAATGATTAACCGTTCGATGACATTCCGGAACTCGCGGATATTGCCGGTCCAGTTTATTCTCTGAAGTTCGGCAATGGCTTCATCTGTTATTTGTTTCAGTGGCATGCCGTATTCAGCACAAATCTGTTTAATAAAATGATCGGCTAGCAGAGGAATATCTTCCGGGCGCTCATTCAGATCCGGGACATGAATAAGGATTACGCTCAGCCTGTGATATAAATCTTCACGGAAACGCCCTTTTTCAATTTCTTCAGAAAGATTTTTATTCGTTGCTGCAACGACACGGACATCGATTTCTATTTGTTTATCGCCTCCCACCCGGGTGATTATATTTTCCTGAAGGGCACGTAGTACTTTTGCCTGGGCTGAAAGGCTCATATCGCCAATCTCGTCGAGGAACAAGGTCCCGCCATTGGCTTGTTCGAATTTTCCGATCCTCTGTTTTACTGCAGAAGTGAAAGCCCCTTTTTCGTGTCCAAAAAGTTCACTCTCTATGAGTTCGGAAGGAATAGCTGCGCAATTTACTTCTACAAATTCACCTTTTGCCCGGTGACTGTTATCGTGTAACCGGCGGGCTACCAGTTCTTTTCCTGTCCCGTTCGCCCCGGTAATTAATACACGCGCATCAGTTGGCGCTACGCGGTCGGCCATTTCTTTTACTTTTCGGATACTTTCCGATTCTCCGATAATCTCGTATTTTTTATTGACTTTCTTCTTAAGAACTTTAGTTTCAGTTATCAGGTTCGATTTGTCCGTTGCATTGCGGATGGTGATTAGCAGACGGTTCAGGTCCAGTGGCTTTTCGATAAAATCATAGGCTCCGTGTTTTATTGATTCAACTGCCGTATCGATATTTCCATGTCCCGAAATCATCACAACCGGTATATCAGGTTTCGACTCCTGTATTTTTTGCAGTACTTCTAAGCCATCCATTTCCGGCATTTTTATATCGCAAAGAATAATGTCGTAATCTGATGAATTAATCAGGCGAAGACCTTTAATGCCATCTTCAGCCAGGTTAACCTGGTATTTTTCATATTCCAGAATGTCTTTCAGTGTATTTCTGATACTTCGTTCATCGTCGATTACTAAAATGCGTGACATATTTTTTTTTTATAATTGAAAGTTCAAATTTAATCAAATAAAAGAAGATCATATAACACTCCTTCCCGCAAAGCATAATCGGTTTGTACCATTTTACAGATGCCTGATTTTTTCATAACGAGGTCAATCAAAATTACTGCCGGGACAATCATTTCTACCCGCAACCGTTCGAGCCCTTTCATTTTCATCCGTTCCGCTACGGTCGACCGGATCAGCAGGTTGTAAACGTTTTGAAAATCATCCAACACTATTTCCTGTTTTTTCCTTTGTTTGCTCCCGGGGGCAGTTTGG
The DNA here is from genome assembly GCA_963662895.1 of Prolixibacteraceae bacterium. GTDB lineage: Bacteria > Bacteroidota > Bacteroidia > Bacteroidales > Prolixibacteraceae > GWE2-42-39. The sequence continues at coordinate 557,778 of OY759982.1, forward strand.
TCAATCATGTCAACGAGCGTATCAAATGCTCCTGAGCAACCTATCAGGCAGTCTACTTTTTTCCCTGAAAGTGCACTCCAGAGCGGATCCATTTTTTCGTCGAGATAATTCCGGATGGTTGTAATTTCTTCTTTGCCTATTGGATCAGAAGGAGGAAACCGTTCAATAATCCGGGCAACACCAAGCGGAAAGCTTTCCTTCCAGAGAATCCGGGGCCCGTTACTCAAAATAAATTCATTGCTCCCGCCTCCAATGTCGAGAACAAGCGACTGGCCTGGCTTACCATCAAAGGCAAGCAGTACTCCTTTAAAAATCAGTTCAGCTTCTTTTTCTCCTGAAATAACATCCAGAACAACTCCGGTTTCATCCCGGATTGTTTCACAAAAAGCGTCCCGGTTCATGGCATCACGAACAGCAGAAGTTGCTATGACAATTGTATTTTCGACCTTATATTGCCTGATTTTTTTCTGATGGTTTTTTATTGCCATAACAGCCCGTTGTATTCCGTCGTCTGGTATCAGGTTTTTATTGATGCCTCCTTTCCCCATTTTAACGACTTCTTTCCCCTGATAAAGAAGGTTGTATCCTGATTTGCTGTATTCGGCGATCAATAAATTACAGGTATTGGTGCCCAAATCGATTACAGATGTTTTATTCATTTTTATTACTTCTTCGCGGGTCAACAAAAAAAATCGAATTACTCAGCAATGCCTGATAGCGTTTGGAGCGAAACATCAATTTACCGGCAGACCTGCTAATTTTTATACCGTATCCATTTGACAATCTCTTTTATGGTAACTTTTTTGCCATACATCAGGATGCCGGTACGATAAATTTTTGCTGCCATCCAGATAGCCCCTGCAATGGTAATGATCAGTATAAACATCGATAGCAACAGTTCCCACCAGGCGATGCCGTAAGGAATACGGGCCAGCATGATTATTGGTGAAGTAAACGGGATCATGGATGTCCAGAATGCCAGGGGACCTTCCGGGTTTTTGGCAATCGGGAACAGTAACATAATTGACAAAATAAGGGGCAGGATAACCGGGAACACCAGTTGCTGCGAGTCTTCATCGTTATCGACTGCCGAGCCGACTGCAGCCAGCAATGAACTGTAAAGCATGTACCCTCCGATGAAATAAAATACGAATGAAAAAAGAATTGTGGCGATTGGCAGGTTGCCTGCCATTTCCATCATTTCCTGGTATTTGCCGGCGGAGGTATTTCCTGCAACCTGGGTTACACTTCCTGCCACTTCAGGGCTCATCAGGTTTTGTGCCTGCTGGATTTGTTCTACCCCTCCTCCTCCGAGGAACAGGCTCATCCCGGTTAGTATCAGGAATCCGAAAAGTATCCAGATGGCAATCTGCGTCAGGCCAACCAGGGCAATGCCGATAATTTTTCCAAACATCAGTTGCACTGGTTTTACCGATGAAATAATGACCTCGACTACCCGGCTTGATTTTTCTTCCATTACTCCCCGCATGACCATCATCCCGTACATAAACATGAACATATAGATCATGAAGCCCATTATATATCCCATACCTCCAACAAGAATAGAGGAACTCTCTTTGGCCTTTCCCTCTTCCTGTATCTTTAGTGTTGATAATTTAATATTGGTATTTGTAGCTGCCAGTTTTTTTTCCAGATCGGGAACCCCGGTTTCCTCAATAACCTTGTTTCTTTTGTCTCTTTCAATGATCCTTTCGAGTCTGTTTTCAAGCATATTGGAAATATCAAACGGTACCTGTTTCTCAGAAAAAAGCTGGGCACGGTTACTGGTCAGTATATTTTCAGGAATGTATAAAACAGCGTAATAGTTAGTTTCTGTTAACTTCTTTTTTATTTGCTGGTATTCGTTTTCGGGAATAAAAATCAGCCGGGTATGTTGATTACCCTTCAACTGGTCGAGAAACATGCTCGATTCATCGTAAACGGCAACCGTGCGTTCCTGTTTGTCCTCGTTCATGCCCAGATAAAAAGGTATTGCAAAAATTGCAGCCATAAAAACAGGCATCAGCAGTGTGGTGAGAATAAATGATTTCTTTTTTACCCGTGTCAGATATTCACGTTTTAACACAAGAATTGCTTTGTTCATAATCGCGGTTTATTTCTGGTTTGCCTGTTCAACTACTTTTATAAATACTTCATTCATGCCCGGGATAATTTCCCTGAAAGAAATGATCTCGATTTGTTGCATCAGTTTCTGTAATAATTCATTATTGGTTTTACCATTCAGGTGTTGCACCTTCAGGCTGCTATACCTCCCTTGGGGGTTGTGTCCAATAATCCTGAAGTCATTTTTTAGAAGTTCTTCAAGTTCATTCGTTTCTCCTTTATATTGAATTTCAAATACATGGCTTTTGTATTGTTCTTTCAGTTCATCAATGGGACCATCCACGATTTTTTTCGATTTGTTGATCAGGGCAATATGGTCGCAAATTTCTTCAACCGAAGCCATGTTGTGGGTAGAAAAGATGATGGTTGCTCCTTCATCTCTTAGTTTCAGTATTTCTTGTTTCATCAGGTTGGTATTTATCGGGTCGAAGCCGCTGAACGGTTCATCGAAAATCAACAGTTTGGGCTTGTGTACAACAGTGGTAATGAACTGTACTTTTTGTTGCATCCCTTTCGAAAGCTCCTCTACTTTTTTATTCCACCAAGCCTGTATTTTAAACTTCTCGAACCATATTTTCAGGTTTTTCAGGGCATCATGTTTTGAAAGGCCTTTTAATTGTGCAAAATAAAGAGCTTGTTCGCCGACTTTCATTTTTTTATATAAGCCACGTTCTTCAGGTAAATAGCCAATCTGGTGAATATCATCGGCCTTCATGGGCCGTCCTTCGAACCAGAGTTCTCCCTTGTCGGGAGCAGTTATCTGGTTAATAATACGGATCAGGGTAGTTTTTCCGGCCCCGTTAGGCCCCAGTAAACCGTAGACCTGTCCTTGTTCAACCGAAATGCTAACCCGTTCGAGTGCCCGGTGGGCTGCATAATCTTTTGTTACATCCTGTGCGCTAAAAAGTATCATATGTCAATCGTGTAGGATTTTGTTTCTGTAAATTTAGTCTGTTGACAAAACTACGTGTTACAAATTTTATAAAAAAAGAAATCCGATAAAAGCTATCATCCGGCCTGTAAAAAGGGAATATAACCCGGTTAGCGTATAACTTTTAAATAACAATTGGTATTACCTGAAGAATTTCAGCCCACATTTGAATCCTGGAATCAGACAGAAAGGATTTTTATTATATCTGCAACATCAACTAATTGCTGTTCGCCTGTTGCCATATTTTTCAGATTAATCTTTTCCTCCTCCATTTCCTGCTCACCAACGAGTGCCACGAACGGAATGCTTTTTTTATTGGCCCAGGTCATTTGTTTTTTCATTTTTGCCTGATCGGGAAAAATTTCGGTGTTAATACCGGCTTTTCTGAGCTGTGAAACAATTGACAGGCAATAAGCCTCTTCTTTCTCTCCAAAATTTACAAACAGTATTTTTGTTGAATCAATGGTTTCCTGCGGAAACAATCCGAGTTGGCTCATCACATCATAAATGCGGTCGGCACCAAACGAAATTCCAACTCCCGAAATACCGGGCATACCAAAAATGCCGGTCAGGTCGTCGTAGCGGCCTCCGCCGCAAATACTGCCGATTGCTACATCTTTGGCTTTCACCTCGAAAATAGCACCGGTATAGTAATTCAATCCACGGGCAAGTGTTAAATCCAGTTCCACTTCGGTATTTAATTCAAACGAGTTGAGATAGGCAAATAAAGTGCGGACTTCGGCAATTCCTTTTTTTCCGGTTTCAGAGCCCGAAATTGCACTGGTTAACTGGTCTAATTTTTCAGCCGTCGTGCCCGACAGATGAAGAATAGGCTGCAATTTATCAATGGCTGCCTGCAAAATACCTTTTTCCAGTAATTCTTCGTTCACCTTATCCAGTCCTATTTTATCCAGCTTGTCAATGGCAACCGTAATATCGATGATCCGGTCTTTTTCCCCGATCGTTTCAGCAATTCCTGCCAGTATTTTGCGGTTGTTCACCTTTACCAGCGTATTTATTTTCAGTTTGTCAAACACATCGTCAACGATCTTTACCAGTTCTGCTTCGTTCAGCAGCGAGTCGCTGCCAACAATATCGGCATCACACTGGAAAAACTCGCGGTAACGGCCTTTCTGCGGACGGTCGGCACGCCATACCGGCTGAATCTGGTAGCGTTTAAACGGGAACGAAATATCATTACGGTACTGTACTACGAAACGGGCAAAAGGAACAGTAAGATCGTAGCGTAATCCTTTTTCTGAAATTTTGTTGGTCAAACGGATACTGTTGTGTTCCAGCAGTTCTTCATTACTTAGTTTAGCGGTAAAATTACCTGAATTCAAAATTTTGAAAAGCAGTTTATCGCCTTCTTCCCCGTATTTTCCCATCAGGGTCGAAAGATTTTCCATGGCCGGTGTTTCTATGGGCTGAAATCCGTACAAACGAAAAACACTTTTAATGGTATCGAAAATATAGTTACGCCGGGTCATCTCAGCAGGCGAGAAGTCGCGTGTTCCTTTGGGTATCGAAGGTTTCTGTGCCATTTTTCTACTTTTTACCGACCGCAAAAATAAGGAAAAACAGGCATTCTGACCGCATTCTGTAAAAATTTATGATGTTTAAAACAGTGAGAACTACTCTATCGGATAACTTCAGGTCATCCGATGAGTAATATGGTATCCTTTTTAGATAGGACAAATTTTTAAGATATAAAAGTTTTCAATTCCCCTCTCCCTTTTTGTTTGTAACAAGAGTAGCAGGGAGGAAATCCAAATATGAAGAAACTCATGAAGAATTGTCTTTTGATCGTCGTCTATATTTCATTATTTATATCAATCAATAGCAAATTCACTGTATCAACCAGCAAAACCGGTTTGTCAATGAGCAAATTTTCCGCTTTTAACCAATCCAATTGAGTATTTTTGAAGGTACCGAGAAACTATATTTTATGAAGATATTGATAGCAGATGATAATCCGATCAATCAAAAACTGGTCTACTATTCACTGAAACGGTTTTATGATATCGAAACAGCGAACAATGGACAGGAAGTTTTGTCGTTGGTCCGGAATAAAGAGATTGATCTTATTCTGATGGATTTGGCTATGCCCATAATGGATGGAGCCCAGGCCACCGCGCAGATTCGTCAGATGGAGAAAGACATTGACAAACGCATTCCGATCATTTTTATAACCACCAGCGATATAGAAAAAGACCGGATAAATTGTCTTTCGCTGGGTGCTGATGATTATCTTCTAAAGCCTGTGAATACAGATATTTTGATTTCAAAGGTGCGTTACTATCTGGGAGAAAACAATCAATAATTATTGCGATAGAAATTTCCAATAAAAAAGGCGGTTCATTATTTGAACCGCCTTTTTTACTTATTCTTAAAGTATTATTCTTCTTTTTTATCTTCTTCTGAAGATTCTTCAGCCTTAGGCGCTTCCATTTCTTCAGAAGTTTTGTCAACTGCCTCTGTTTTTTCTTCAGCGATTTCGGCAGTTTCTTCAACTTTCTCTTCAACAGTTTCCTCTACGATCTCAGCATCTTCAACAACCGGGGCTGCTTCTTTAGCTGGTTTTGCTGCCGTGACCGGAGCTTCTCCTTTTTTCTTTCCACCACGACGTGAACGTTTGGCTTTTGGTTTATCGCTCTTGGCGGCCAACATATTTTCGTTGAAGTCAACTAGTTCGATGATACACATTTCTGCATTATCGCCCAGACGGTTGCCTGTTTTCAGAATACGCGTATAACCACCCGGACGGTCACCGATTTTTTCAGCAATATCCCTGAACAAAATCGAAACGGCAGTTTTACTTTTCAGATAGCTGAAAACTGTCCTCCGTGAGTGTGTTGTATCGTTTTTTGCTTTGGTGATAAGCGGTTCAACATATAATTTCAGCGCCTTGGCTTTTGCCAGAGTTGTTTCAATTCTCTTATGAAAAATCAGCGAATTGGCCATATTTGATAGCATTGCTTTCCGATGAGCGCTTTTTCGTCCTAAATGGTTGAATTTTTTATTATGTCTCATTTGTCCTTATTCCTTGTCAAGTTTATACTTACTTATATCCATTCCGAAAGTCAGGCTCATACTGCCTAATAAGTCATCAAGCTCGGTCAGCGATTTTTTACCAAAGTTTCTGAATTTAAGCAGATCGTTACGGTTATAAGTAACAAGGTCTCCCAAAGTTTCCACATCGGCAGCTTTCAGACAGTTAAGGGCACGTACCGACAGATCCATGTCAACCAGTTTGGTCTTCAGAAGCTGGCGCATATGCAGTACTTCTTCATCAAATTCTTCATTGGCAAATTTTTCGTCCGAATCCAAGGTGATCTTTTCATCAGAGAATAACATGAAGTGATAAATCAGTATTTTTGCAGCTTCTTTCAAGGCATCTTTCGGATGGATTGAACCATCGGTTTTGATTTCGAAAACCAGTTTTTCGTAGTCGGTTTTCTGTTCCACACGATAATTTTCAACCATGTATTTTACGTTCTTAACAGGAGTATAAATTGAGTCTATCGGAATGATACCGAACTCAGCATCTACCGGCTTGTTCTCAGCGCTGGGGATATAACCACGCCCCTTATTAATGGAGACTTCCATTTGTATTTTTACATCGGGTTCCATGCGGCAAATGACCAATTCCGGGTTCAATACACGGAACCCAGTCATGAATTTGTTGATATCACCGGCAGTAAATTCTTCTTGCCCGGAGACAGAAATTGACACTTTTTCACTGTCAAAATCTTCTATTTCCCGTTTTAAACGTATTTGCTTCAGGTTAAGGATGATTTCTGTTACATCTTCCATTACACCTTTGATGGTATCAAATTCGTGGTCAACGCCTTCTATTTTAACAGTGGTTATTGCATAACCTTCCAAAGAGGATAAAAGAATCCTACGCAAGGCATTACCAATAGTAATGCCATATCCTGGTTCCAATGGGCGAAATTCGAATTTCCCGAATTTATCATCCGATTCGACCATTATAACTTTGTCGGGCTTTTGAAACGCTAATATTGCCATAATAATACTGAGTAATTTATTATTTAGAATACAACTCTACAATCAGCTGTTCTTTGATATTTTCCGGAATTTCGTCACGTTCTGGACGGTTTAGAAATTTACCGGACATTTGGCTTTCATCCCATTCTAACCATGCGTATTTGTTGTATCTGTGTGATGTCAAGGCATTGGTAATAACTTCCAACGATTTTGATTTTTCACGAACACCAACAATATCACCGGGACGTAACTGGTATGAAGGAATATTTACAACTTTACTGTTTACCGTGATGTGCTTATGTGATACCAATTGACGTGCCCCTGCCCTGGAAGCAGCTAATCCTAAACGGAAAACCACATTGTCGAGACGGGATTCGAGCATTTGTAACAATATTTCACCGGTAATACCTTTAGCTGCATGTGCTTTTTTAAAAGTGTTCAAGAATTGTCTTTCCAATATCCCGTAGGTATATTTTGCTTTTTGTTTTTCTTTCAACTGTACCCCGTATTCCGATTTTTTACGGCGACGGGCAGCCAAACCATGAAAACCGGGAGGATAATTTTTCTTTTCAAGTACTTTATCCGGCCCAAAAATAGGCTCCCCAAATTTCCGGGCAATTTTTGATTTTGGTCCTCTATATCTTGCCATTACTTATTTTTTTTTAGTAAAAAATTATACACGTCTTCTTTTTGCCGGACGACAGCCGTTGTGCGGCAATGGAGTTACATCAATAATCTCAGTAACCTGGATTCCGACAGCGCTTAATGACCTGATTGCAGATTCGCGACCATTACCCGGTCCTTTCACGTATACTTTTACTTTTCTGAGTCCAAGATCGTAAGCGGTCTTGGCACATTCTTCAGATGCTACCTGTGCTGCATACGGGGTATTCTTCTTCGATCCCCGGAACCCTTTTTTTCCGGCTGACGACCATGAGATGACTTCACCATTATCGTTGGTCAACGATATAATGATGTTATTAAACGAAGAATGAATATGAGCCTGACCGGTAGCTTCAACATTAACAACTCTTTTTTTTGTTGTTCCAGTTTTTTTTGCCATAATTCAAATATCAATTATTTAGTGGCTTTCTTCTTATTAGCAACAGTTTTTCTTTTCCCTTTACGTGTACGTGCATTGTTTTTGGTACTTTGCCCGCGCAACGGTAAACCAATACGATGACGGATGCCACGGTAACAACCGATGTCCATCAACCGTTTAATATTCATTTGAGTTTCCGAACGAAGTTCTCCCTCAACCTTATAGTTTTCGCTGATCACTGTACGGATTGCCGCAAACTGATCATCATTCCACTCTTGTACTTTTATATCTTTGTCAACGCCAGCCTGGGCCAGAATACTTTGAGCTAAACTACGTCCGATTCCGTAGATATAGGTCAATGCAATCTCTCCTCTTTTATTATTAGGAATGTCGACACCAACTATACGAGCCATAAATAAATTTTTTACAAAGTTAATTAATTATCCCTGACGTTGTTTGTACTTGGGATTCTTCTTATTGATCACGTACAAACGCCCCTTCCTGCGTACAATTTTACAGTCAGCACTACGCTTTTTTATGGATGTTCTTACTTTCATTTTTTTTGTTTTAACTTTTGTATCTAAAAGTGATTCTCCCTTTAGTCAAATCATAAGGAGACATTTCAACTTTTACTTTATCTCCAGGAAGAATTTTGATATAGTGCATACGCATTTTACCGGAAATATGAGCTGTAAGTATATGCCCGTTTTCCAATTCTACCCTGAACATAGCATTTGACAATGCTTCGATGATTGTTCCGTCTTGTTCTATTGAAGGCTGTTTGGCCATATATATTTATACTTTTAAAATAACTTCGGTTAGAACACGATTTTACTACATCATTGCACCACCGCCACCGGTACGACCTTTAATCCGGCCCGATTTCATCAGACCATCATAATGACGCATCAGCAGGTGACTTTCAATCTGCTGTAAAGTATCTAACACAACACCCACCAGAATCAACAGCGATGTACCGCCAAAAAAGTGAGCAAAACTACTGTTTATGCCGGTCATCATAGCAAAGGCAGGAAGGATTGTTACAATGCCAAGAAAAATAGACCCCGGAAGGGTTATTCTTGACATAACTGTATCCAAAAACTCAACAGTCTTTTTACCTGGTTTAACACCGGGAATAAAACCGCCGTTTTTTTTCATATCCTCAGCCATTTGCATTGGATTAATAGTAATTGCTGTATAAAAATACGTAAACAAAATTACCAGGACAAATTGAGTAAAGTTGTACCAAAATCCTGTGTAGTTCATAAATGCAGCCGCGAACCCACTCATACTATCTGATTTGGCAAAACCTGCAATTGTCATAGGAACAAACATAATAGCCTGGGCAAAAATGATTGGCATTACCCCGGCAGCATTTACTTTTAAAGGTATGTACTGGCGTACGCCTCCATATTGTTTGTTACCTACAATGCGTTTGGCATATTGTACCGGGATACGACGGGTTCCCTGAACCAGCATAATTGTTCCCATGAAAACAATAAAGAGGATAACCCACTCAATCAGGAATAATACCATTCCACCACCCTGCTGTTCGAGGCGGGAAACAAATTCCTGCATCACAGCCTGAGGAAGACGGGCAATAATCCCGATCATGATGATCAAAGAGATACCATTACCAATACCTTTATCAGTGATACGCTCTCCCAGCCACATAACAAACATGGAACCAGCTGTCATAATAACAGTTGATGACACAGTAAACATGGTCGGATCCATTACAATGGCATTCGGCATGTTCATTTTAATGTTGGTAAGGAAAGCAGGAGCCTGGAAAATCAGGATGATAACAGTCAGATAACGAGTTATCTGATTAATTTTCCTTCTTCCTGATTCACCTTCTTTTTGTAAACGCTGGAAATATGGGACGGCTATTCCCATCAGCTGTATTACAATAGAAGCTGAAATGTAAGGCATGATCCCTAAAGCAAAAATTGAAGCATTTGCAAATGCGCCACCGGAAAACATGTTGAGCAGGCCCAGCAACCCGTCGGACGTTTGCTCTTTCAGTACCCCCAGTTGTGCAGGGTCAATTCCGGGTAACGAAACAAATGAACCGAGACGATAGATCAACAATAAAAACAATGTGATCCCTAACCGTACTCTAAGATCTTCAATCTTATAAATATTCTCTAGGGTTTCGATAAATTTTTTCATCAGGCTTACAATGTTTCAGTGGTTCCTTCTAATTTTTCTATCGCTTCTTTAGCACTATTTGAAAATGCGTGGGCTTTCACATTTAATTTTGCTTTGAGTTCGCCATTACCTAAAATTTTAATGCGATCCCCTTTTGATGCAAGCCCTGCATCAATCAATACCTGAACATCAACAGATGTAAGTTTTTTGGCCTCGGCCAGACTCTGTAATACAGAAAGGTTGATGGCTTTGTATTCTATCCTGTTGATATTTTTAAACCCAAATTTTGGTACCACCCGTTGTAAAGGCATCTGACCACCTTCGAAACCACGTTTACGCGAATATCCTGATCTTGATTTGGCCCCTTTATGACCTCTCGTGGAAGTCCCGCCATGACCAGATCCCTGACCGCGTCCAATGCGTTTTTCGCTGTGTGTGGAACCTTTTGCAGGTTTAAGATTACTTAAATTCATAGTAAATGATCTTAAATATTTTAAATTTCTTCAACTTTTACCAGGTGGCTTACAGTTCTCACCATTCCCAAAATCTGTGGAGTTACTTCTTTTTCCACGGTATGGTTTAGTTTTTTGATTCCTAAAGCCTCAATTGTGGCTTTTTGTTTTTTCGTGGAACCAATTTTACTTTTTACTTGTGTGATTTTTATTTTAGCCATAATCGTATTATCCATTAAATACTTTATCTAATGTGACACCACGGTGATCTGCCACGGTATAAGCATCTCTTAACTCAAGCAAAGCCGTCATAGTTGCCTTCACGAGGTTGTGAGGGTTTGATGAGCCTTTTGATTTAGCCAGAATGTTATGAATCCCGACACTTTCCAGTACTGCACGCATTGCACCTCCTGCTTTCACCCCGGTACCAGAAGAAGCAGGTTGCAGCAATACACGGGCGCCTCCAAACTTAGCTTCTTGTTCGTGGGGGATAGTACCATTAATAACAGGTACTTTTACAAGGTTTTTCTTTGCAGCATCAACACCTTTTGCAATAGCTGTTGCTACTTCGCTTGCTTTTCCAAGTCCCCAGCCGACAACTCCATCTTCGTTTCCAACTACAACAATAGCTGAAAAACTGAAGGTACGTCCCCCTTTGGTTACTTTGGTAACGCGATTAATAGCTACTAACCGGTCTTTCAGTTCGATATCGCTGGTTCTAATTTTTTTGATATTTGCTACCATACTTATTAAAATTTTAGGCCACCTTCGCGGGCAGCATCAGCTAATTGTTTAACTCTGCCGTGATACAAATAACCATTCCGGTCGAACACGACACTTGAAATACCGGCAGCAATTGCTTTTTCGGCAACTGACTTACCCACTGCAGCAGCAACTTCCGTTTTGTTGCCTGTTGCTTCAATATCCTTCGAAAGAGAAGAAACTGCCAATATAGTATTACCTGTTGTGTCATCGACCAACTGCGCATAAATTTGCTTGTTGCTCCTGAAAACACTCAGCCGGGGCTTTTCTGCAGTCCCGGTAACAATTTTCCGGATTCTCTTTTTTATTCTATATCTTCTTTCTTGCTTTGTTAAAGCCATGATTTCTGATTTTTACTATTTGACACCAGCTGATTTACCGGCCTTACGCCTTAATACTTCACCCCGGAATTTTATACCTTTCCCTTTGTAAGGTTCAGGTTTACGGAATGAACGTATTTTTGCAGCTATCTGACCTAATAATTGCTTGTCGCAACTTTTAAGAGTTACAATCGGGTTACTACGTTTATCACTCACCGCTTCAACTTTAACTTCAGGTGGAAGTCCGATATAAGTGTGGTGCGAATAACCTAAAACAAGATCAAGTACTTGTCCCTGTACTTCAGCACGGTAACCAACCCCAACCAATTCGAGTTTAATTTCAAAACCTTGAGACACACCGGTAATCATATTGTTAATCAATGCCCGGTATAAACCATGCATTGCACGGTGGTCTTTCTGATCGCTCGGACGGCTAACAGTTAAAGTATCATTCTCAATGGCAATTTTGATTGCAGGATTCACCTGCTGTTTCAATTCGCCCTGAGGTCCTTTTACTGTTACTAAGTTGCTGTCGCTAATAGTTACGGTAACACCTGCTGGTATTTTAATCGGTAATTTACCTATTCTTGACATTACTTTTCCTCCTTAGATTAATAAACGTAACACAATACTTCACCTCCTACACCCATTTCACGTGCTTCCTTGTCAGTCATTACGCCTTTTGAAGTAGAGATGATGGCAATACCCAAACCATTAAGGACACGGGGAATATTATCAGTATGACAATAAGTCCTCAAGCCTGGTTTACTGATCCTTTTTATAACTTTGATAGCCGGAACAGATGATTCAGGATGATATTTCAAAGCAATCTTAATATTGCCCTGATAGTTCACATCATCTTCGAACTTATAATTCAAAATATAACCTTTATCCTTAAGAATTTTGGTAATTTCTTTTTTGATGTTCGATGCAGGAATATCCACTACACGATGTTTTGCTTTCTGTGCATTTCTGATTCGTGTCAGATAATCTGCTATTGGATCTGTAATTTTACTCATTACTTCTAAAAATTAAAAATTACCAACTTGCTTTTTTAACACCCGGGATCAATCCAGACGAAGCCATTTCGCGGAAATTAATCCTGCTTATTCCGAATTGACGCATGTAACCTTTCGGGCGTCCGGTTAATTTACACCTGTTGTGCAATCTCACACGTGAAGAGTTTCTTGGCAGTTTTTGTAAACCGATGTAATCACCTTCCGCCTTAAGCATAGCTCTTTTTTCGGCATATTTTTCAACCAGTTTTGCCCTTTTTACTTCACGGGCTTTCATTGATTCTTTTGCCATTTCCTAATTTTTTTTGACGTTTTTAAAAGGTAATCCTAACTCTTTTAGCAAAGCGTATCCTTCTTCATCGGTTTCTGCTGAGGTCACAAATGTGATGTTCATACCGTTAATCCGGGTTACTTTATCAAGTACGATCTCCGGGAAAATGATCTGTTCGGGGATACCTAAGGTATAATTACCCCTTCCGTCCATTTTTCCCTCAATACCCCGGAAGTCGCGGATACGTGGAAGTGCTACAACAATTAATCGTTCGAGGAATTCATACATTCTCTCACGGCGCAGTGTGACACGTACGCCAATTGGCATTTTCCTTCTTAATTTGAAGTTAGAAATGTCTTTTTTCGATTTGGTTTGGACTGCTTTCTGACCTGCGATCATGGTCATTTCTTCGGTTGCCACTTCTATGATTTTTTTATCGGCAATAGCAGCTCCAACTCCCTGATTAAGCACAATTTTTTCTAACCTCGGAGCCTGCATCACAGAACCATAACTGAATTCTTTAACCAATGCAGGGACGACTTCGTCTAAATATTTCTTCTTAAGTGTTGGTACGTATGCCATTACTTAATCTCCTCTCCTGATTTTTTAGAATAACGAACTAATTTACCCTTTTCGTTGAGCTTACGACCGATGCGAGTAGCTTTTCCGGTTTTAGGATCTTTCAGCATCAGGTTCGAAATATGGATGGGTGCTTCCTTTTCAATAATACCACCCTGCGGGTTTGCCGCATTAGGTTTGGTATGTTTTTTAATCATATTAACACCCTCCACAATAGCCCGGTCGGTTTTTCGTATCACTTCGAGCACCTTGCCCTGCTGGCCTTTGTAGTTGCCTGCATTAACAATTACGGTGTCACCTTTTTTGATATGTAATTTCTTTTGCATTTGAATTAATTTACAAATTAAAGTACCTCAGGTGCAAGTGAAATAATTTTCATGTTCTTGTCGCGCAATTCTCTTGCCACCGGCCCGAAAATACGTGTTCCGCGCATTTCTCCTGCGTTGTTTAGCAAAACAACTGCATTGTCGTCGAAACGGATATATGAACCGTCGGCACGGCGTACTTCTTTTGCTGTACGAACAACGATTGCTCTCGACACTGCTCCTTTTTTTACATCACTACCAGGGATAGCACTTTTTACAGCTACCACAATGGTATCGCCAAGTGTTGCATAACGTTTACGTGTTCCGCCTAATACACGGATACACAGCACTTCTTTTGCTCCACTGTTGTCGGCTACTGTACATCTTGATTCCTGTTGTATCATGATTACTTAGCTCTTTCAATGATTTCAACTAACCTCCAACGTTTTTGCTTACTGAGCGGACGTGTTTCCATTATCAGCACAGTATCGCCAACATTACAGGTATTATTTTCATCGTGTGCGTAAAACTTGGTCGTTTTGTTCACGAATTTTCCGTAGATCGGATGTTTTTCTTTCCGTTTTTCAGCAACTACAATAGTGTTTTGCATCTTGTTACTGACAACGACCCCGATACGCTCTTTTCTGAGATTTCTTGGTTCCATCACACTAACTCTGTTTTTCGTTAATTTCCCTTTGACGCAGTATGGTTTTCAGTCGGGCAATATTTCTTCTTACAGCCTTGATTTGTAACGGGTTGTCAAGTGGAGAAATAGCATGGTTCATCTTCAGTCGAAGCAAGCTGTCCTTTTCTGTTTGCAGACGTTCAAGGATTTCCTTGTCGGTCAGTTCTTTAATTTCTGAAGTTTTCATTACTCGTCGTTTGAAGATTCAACATAATCGCGCCGAACCACAAATTTTGTTGTGATCGGTAATTTTTGAGCAGCCAGGCGTAATGCTTCCTTAGCCATTTCGAAAGGAACGCCATCAGCTTCAATAATAATTCTACCTGGGGAGACCGGAGCCACAAATGCTTCCGGCGCACCCTTACCTTTACCCATACGAACCTCTGCGGGTTTCTTTGTAATTGGTTTATCCGGGAAAATTCGTATCCAAATTTGACCCTGACGTTGCATGTGGCGGGTTACTGCAACCCTCGCCGCTTCAATCTGGCGACCAGTAATCCAAGCCTCTTCCAACGCTTTTATACCGAAAGAACCGAATGCAATCTGGTTGCCTCGCTGGGCATTGCCTTTCATCCGGCCTTTTTGTACTCTTCTGAATTTTGTTTTTTTCGGTTGTAACATCCTTCTTTAATTGAAAGGTTTACAAATTATTTTCTTCTTTTCTTAAATCCGCCTCTACCTCCACCACGGCGATCATTGGCAGCATTGCCACCGGAATGCTGTTTTTGACCAATGTTTGGCGAAAGGTCGCGTTTCCCGTAAATTTCACCTTTACAAATCCACACCTTTACTCCCAGTAACCCGGTTTTGGTTAATGCTTCAGCAAGGGCATAATCAATGTCAGCCCGAAGTGTGTGCAAAGGCGTACGGCCATCTTTATACATTTCCGATCTGGCCATTTCAGCACCATTCAAACGTCCTGAAACCATGATTTTGATCCCTTGTGCTCCCATTCTCATGGTTGAAGCAATAGCCATTTTTACGGCACGGCGGTAAGCCACCTTCCCTTCAATTTGACGTGCTACATTGTTGGCTACAATACGGGCATCAAGCTCCGGACGTTTTATTTCGAAAATGTTGATCTGTACTTCCTTGTTGGTAACCTTTTTCAGCTCTTCCTTCAGCTTGTCTACTTCCTGGCCACCTTTACCAATAATAATACCTGGTCGGGAGGTGTGAACTGTAATGGTAATAAGCTTCAGGGTACGTTCAATGATAATTCTCGAAACACTTGCTTTTGCCAAACGGGCATTCAAGTACTCTCTGATTTTTGTATCCTCCACGAGCTTATCACCATAATCGTTCCCACCGAACCAATTGGAATCCCATCCATTGATGATCCCTAAACGATTGGCGATTGGATTAACTTTTTGTCCCATGTATTATTATTTATTCAGTTTCGTTAACAACATTTTTACTATCGATGCAAAGCGTCACGTGATTTGATCTTTTCCTGATCCGGTGTGCACGGCCCTGTGGAGCCGGGCGCAGACGTTTCAGTATCCGGGCTGAATCGACAGCGACGGTTTTTACATATAAATTGCTTTCTTCCAGGCGAACTCCTTCGTTTTTAGCTTGCCAGTTTGCAATCGCTGACATCAAAAGTTTTTCGACTTTACGTGAAGCTTCTTTTGAGGAAAATTTCAAAACGTCAAGCGCTCTGTTTACTTCCATCCCGCTAATCATATCGGCAACAAGCCTCATTTTTCTTGGAGAAGTAGGGCAATTTCTCAAGATAGCAAAATATTGTGTTTTTTTTGCTTCTTTAAGTTCGTTTGCTTTATTTCTTTTTCTTGCACCCATTTTAAATTCTTTTAAATGTTAATGAGAGTTTCATGCCTTATCGTTTGTTACCGGCATGTCCCCTGAATGTCCTGGTAGGTGCAAATTCACCAAGCTTATGGCCTACCATATTTTCAGTGATATAGACCGGGATGAATTTATTTCCGTTATGTACTGCAATGGTGTGACCTACAAAGTCAGGAGAAATTACTGATGCCCGGGCCCAAGTTTTAATCACCGATTTTTTATTGGTTTCATTCATTGCCAAAACTTTACGTTCCAGTTTGAAATCAATGAAAGGCCCTTTCTTTAATGAACGACTCATACTTTTCTCAGTTTAATTATTTCTTCCTTTTTTCTACAATATATTTGCTGGAAGCTTTCTTCGGAGCACGGGTTTTATAACCTTTGGCTAACAATCCGTTACGTGATCTTGGATGTCCTCCTGAAGCACGGCCTTCACCACCACCCATCGGGTGATCAACCGGGTTCATGGCAACACCGCGAACACGCGGGCGTCGTCCTAACCATCTTGAGCGACCAGCTTTCCCTGAACGTTCGAGGTTATGCTCTGTATTTCCAACAGTACCAATTGTAGCTCTGCAAGTGCCGAGTACCATACGAGATTCTCCTGAAGGTAATTTTACGGTTGCGTATTTTCCTTCGCGTGAGGTCAATTGTGCAGAAGTGCCTGCACTACGTGCCATTACACCACCCTGACGTGGTTGAAGCTCTATGTTATGAATAACAGTTCCAAGAGGTATCTCAGATAGTGGCAGAGTATTTCCTATTTCCGGCGCAACACCTGTACCGCTCATCACTGTTTGCCCAACTTTCAGCCCGTTGGGGGCAATGATGTAACGTTTTTCACCGTCGGCATAAACCAACAGTGCGATGCGTGCAGTACGGTTCGGATCGTACTGAATAGAATCAACCTTGGCAGGGATACCTTCTTTCTCCCGAATAAAATCGATCGTACGGTATCTCTTCTTATGGCCACCACCTATATACCTCATTGTCATGCGACCGTTGTTGTTACGACCACCGGTTTTCCGCATTGGCTTCAACAATGATTTTTCAGGTGTTGATGCAGTAATGGTATCAAACGCACCAATAATTTTATGCCTTTGACCCGGAGTAACTGGTTTTAACTTTCTTACTGCCATTTTTAATTATTATATATTACTGTAAAAATCAATAGTATCACCTTCAGTCAATGTAATAATTGCTTTTTTATAAGCAGGTGTTGTTCCATGAATAATCCCGGCTTTGGTATAACGGCTTTTGCGTTTTCCACTGTAAACCATAGTATTCACTGCAACAACTTTTACATTGTACATACTTTCAACAGCTTTTTTTATCTGTATTTTAGTAGCGTCCTTGTTAACGACAAAACCAAACCGGTTGAGCTTTTCACCCTGGTCTGTCATTTTCTCGGTCACTATCGGTTTTATTAAAACATCCATTTCTAAGCCCATTAATTCGTTAACAATTCTTCCAATTTACTTACCGAACTCTCTAAAACAATAAGTTTTTTAGCGTTTAGTATTTGGTAAGTGTTTAGATCAGAGGTTGTTGTGATCGATACCCCCTCCAAATTTCTGGAGGACAAATATATGTTTTTATTTTCTTCCGGTAAAACGAAAAGTGACTTTTTATCAGCAATTTTCAGATTATTCCTGATAGCAACCATTTCACGGGTTTTCGGGGCATCCAGAGTAAAATCCTCCAGTACCATAATTGCATCTTCTTTCGCCTTATATGTTAATGCCGAAATACGGGCCAAAGCTTTTACTTTTTTATTCAGTTTGAATCCGTAATTTCTCGGACGCGGACCAAACACCCGGCCCCCTCCACGAAAAACAGGAGATTTAACACTCCCGGCCCTGGCAGTACCAGTACCTTTCTGTCGTTTGATCTTTCGGGTACTTCCGGCTACTTCACCTCTTTCTTTTGCTTTATGTGTGCCCTGGCGTTTATTTGCCATGTATTGTTTTACATCTAAATAAATAGCATGGTCGCTGGGCTCAATACCGAAAATCTGTTCATTTAAAGTAACAGTTCTTCCGGTTTCTTGTCCTGCTATATTTAATACTTTTACTTCCATTACTGATAAATAATTACGTATGAACCTTTAGCACCAGGAACTGATCCTTTAACTACTAATAAATTAGACTCAGGGATTATTTTCAGAACTTTCAGGTTCTGAATAGTAACTTTATCGTTTCCGGTACGACCAGCCATGCGCATACCTTTAAACACCCGCGACGGATACGATGATGCTCCCACCGAACCCGGTGCTCTCAAACGGTTATGCTGACCATGGGTTGCATCGTTTACCCCTCTGAAGTTATGACGTTTTACTACCCCCTGGAAGCCTTTCCCTTTGCTAATCCCGGTAATGTCAACCCATCCTTCGGGGTTGATTGTTTCAACTGTAAGAGTATCGCCTAATTGGTACTCTCCTTCAATTTCTTTGAACTCGACCAGTTTACGCTTTGGTCCTGTTCCGGCTTTCTGAAAATGTCCGATTTCTGCCTTTACGGCACTTTTTATCTTCTTTTCATCAAACCCTAACTGAACAGCTTGGTAACCGTCGGTTTCGGCCGTTTTTACCTGCGTAACCACGCATGGTCCGGCCTCAATCACAGTGCATGGAATATTTTTCCCTTCAACACTGAATACGGATGTCATTCCGATTTTTTTACCGATTAATCCTGCCATTTTTGTTTTTCTTTACAGGTTTATCAAACTTTAATTTCTACTTCAACGCCACTTGGTAATTCAAGCTTCATTAAGGCGTCAATTGTTTTTGCCGTTGAGCTGTAAATGTCGATCAAACGTTTGTATGACGACAACTGAAATTGTTCGCGTGATTTTTTATTCACGAACGTTGACCGTAATACAGTGAAAACCCTCTTGTGGGTTGGAAGCGGGATAGGCCCGCTTACTACTGCCCCCGTAGTTTTTACTGTTTTTACGATCTTTTCAGCCGATTTGTCAACCAGGTTATGATCATACGATTTCAGCTTAATTCTGATCTTTTGGCTCATAATGAGATTTAATTAATACGTTATATAGTTTATAATAAACTTACGTTTCCTTTTAGTTCTTCAAGAACTTTTACAGCCAGCGCCCCCGGAACTTCAACATATTTTGAAAATTCCATCGAAGAGGTGGCCCGTCCTGAAGACAGGGTACGCAGCACGGTCACGTAGCCAAATAATTCGGCCAGGGGAACCAATGCTTTTATAACACGGGCACCTGATTTTTCTTCCATTCCTTCAACCTGTCCCCGGCGACGGTTCAGGTCTCCAATAATGTCACCCATATATTCTTCGGGGGTAACAATCTCGACTTTCATCATCGGCTCAAGCAATTTGGGTTTAGCTTTTGCTGCTGCCTTCTTAAATGCCTGACGGGCGCAAATTTCGAATGAAAGCTGGTCGGAGTCAACCGGGTGAAAAGAACCATCGAAAAGGGTTACTTTCAGACTGTCGACATTAAATCCGGCCAGAGGTCCATTCAACATGGCGCTTTCGAAACCTTTTTGTACTGAAGGAATATATTCACGCGGAATGTTACCACCTTTTACTTCATCGATAAATTCAAGCCCTGCTTTTCCTTCTTCTGCCGGCTCAATCCGAACGATGATATCAGCGAATTTACCACGGCCACCGGTTTGCTTTTTGAATACTTCACGCAGTTCAACCAACTGACTGATCGCTTCTTTATAAGCTACCTGCGGTTTCCCCTTGTTACATTCCACTTTGAATTCACGTTTCAGACGGTCGATGATAATTTCAAGATGGAGCTCTCCCATACCACGGATAATGGTTTGCCCCGATTCCTCATCTGTATTGACTTTAAAAGTCGGGTCTTCTTCAGCAAGTTTGGCCAAACCGTTGCTCAGTTTGTCCATATCTTTCTGCGTTTTTGGTTCAACAGCGATACCTATTACCGGTTCCGGGAAGTCTATACTTTCCAGTGCAATCGGGTGTTTCATTTCGCTTAATGTATCGCCGGTACGGATGTCCTTAAAACCAACGGCAGCACAAATATCACCTGCTTCTATAAATTCAATCGGGTTTTGTTTATTCGAGTGCATCTGGTACAGACGCGAAATGCGTTCTTTTTTGCCGGTACGTGAATTATATATTGTGTCGCCTGCATTAATTCTTCCTGAATAAACCCTGATAAAGCACAAACGACCGACATACGGGTCGGTTGCAATTTTGAATGCCAGTGCAGCCAATGGTTCCCCGGCATCTGGTTTTCTTGCAAGTATTTTATCGGTTCCGGGCTCTGTTCCTTTGATATCTTCTTTGTCTAGCGGATTGGGAAGGAATGCACAAACAGCATCCAACAAACGCTGTACTCCTTTATTTTTAAAGGCCGAACCACACATCATAGGAACAATAATTCCCTGAATGGTTGCCCGCCGAATTACCTTCAGTATTTCATCCGTAGTAATAGAATCCGGGTCTTCGAAAAAACGTTCCAGCAATGCGTCATCCAGTTCGGCAACTGCTTCAATCAGTTTTCCACGGTATTCGTTGGCTTGTTCAAGCATATCTTCGGGAATATCATCTCTTGAATAATTAGTCCCCAGTGTGGCATCATCGTGCCAACGGATAGCTTTCATTTCAATAAGGTCAATAATCCCTTCGAAATTTTCTTCAGCACCAATCGGGATCGTGATTGGCATGGGGTTAGCCCCTAGTTTTTCACGAACTTCATTGACTACATTATAAAAGTCGGCTCCCTGACGATCCATTTTATTAACGAACCCAATTCTTGGGACACCATATTTTTCAGCCTGGCGCCAAACCGTTTCCGACTGTGCTTCAACGCCGCCTACAGCACAAAATAATGCAACAGTACCATCAAGCACACGTAATGAACGTTCTACCTCAACTGTGAAATCAACGTGTCCAGGAGTATCAATGATATTAATTTTGTGTTCTGTATCCTTGTACTTCCAGTAAGTGGTGGTTGCAGCAGACGTGATGGTAATACCCCGTTCCTGTTCCTGTTCCATCCAGTCCATGGTAGCAGCGCCATCGTGGACCTCCCCAATACGGTGGGTAATTCCCGTGTAAAAGAGGATACGCTCTGTCGTCGTTGTTTTACCGGCATCGATATGTGCCATGATGCCGATATTCCTCGTGAATTTTAGATCTTTATTTGCCATTTTTACCAATACCTAAACTAACATTAACCAAATATTCTATATTTCTGTTAAAACCTGAAATGAGCAAAAGCCCTGTTTGCTTCAGCCATACGGTGGGTATCTTCTTTCTTTTTGAAGGCGCCCCCTTCTTCGTTATATGCTGACTGAATTTCACCGGCAAGTTTCTCAGCCATTGATTTACCTGACCGTTTGCTGGCAAAAAGTATAAGGTTTTTAATTGAAATTGCGACTTTTCTGTCGGGGCGGATTTCCATTGGAACCTGGAAGGTAGCTCCACCTACACGGCGGCTTTTTACTTCTACGTTGGGAGTAATGTTTTCGAGTGCTTTTTTCCAGATATCAAGAGGAGTCGTTTCTGAGTCTTTCATCCTCTTTTCAACAATATCCAGGGCATCGTAGAAGATACCGTAAGCGACGGTTTTCTTCCCGTCTTTCATTAAATCATTAACAAATCTTGTTACAAGAACGTCATTAAACTTTGGATCAGGCAAAATGATCCTTTTCTTGGGTCTCGATTTTCTCATTATGTGTTGCTTTAGTGTTCTTTAAATTAGCTGTTGATCTGATAAGCTTCAATTGGCCTTTTTCCTGGCCTTTTTACTCAACCAAACCACTAAGCCTGAACGTTATTATTACTTTTTAGGCCTTTTTGTGCCGTATTTCGAACGGCGTTGTGTGCGGCCTTCCACACCAGCGGTATCCAATGCACCGCGAATCAGGTGGTAACGTACCCCTGGCAGGTCTTTTACCCTGCCTCCACGTACCAGTACAATAGAGTGCTCCTGAAGGTTATGTCCTTCTCCGGGAATGTAAGCATTTACTTCTTTACCATTCGTTAACCGAACTCTTGCAACTTTGCGCATGGCCGAGTTAGGTTTCTTTGGAGTGGTAGTGTATACACGCACACATACTCCCCTACGTTGCGGACAGGAATCCAATGCCGGCGATTTACTTTTTTCCACCTTGGTTTGTCTGCCTTTTCTAACTAGCTGCTGAATTGTTGGCATATAGCTATTTTTAATTTATAATTATTTTAAAATCGGCTTGCAAAGGTATTTTTTTTTGTTATAAAAACAACCTTCCAAAAACCGTTTTTCACCCATTCCTGAAGAAATGGAGTGCAAAAGTACTAATTTTCAAATATCAGTAAGAATTTTTTTTAAAAAAATGGAAATATTTTTCAGAAATAAAAAAAATATAAAGATGCAACAATGAGCTAAGTATATTAACCTGCTCAAATGTGGCAGCCCCTTGTTTTGACTTATTGATGATATACCGGTCATAGAACTGCACTGCTTTTTTGGACGAACTACCGTGACCAGGGGTGTTCTGTTTGCATTCAACCCCGGGCTGCCAAAATATCATCTCCGGGATTTTTGTCCTCCTCCTTTTCTCATCTTCTCATTTTTTTGATTGAATATTCATGATTGGATATTTGTTTTTTTTCCGTGTTTTCTTCGTTCTCTTATTTCTATTTTGAAAGATTCCTCCCGGAGATAATTCTTATGTCTCTATTTTCCTGCATAAAGGCTGTTGAGAAACTTTGTTAATGTATTATTAATCTGAATGATAGATGTTATCAGCTTTCTATCATATATATAAATAGGTTTGTACTATATATATCATTAATAGCTATAATACGATCTAAATAATAAATATCATACAGTCCTTTATATCTGTATCTTATTATTTTTATAACTCAGTAACATTGAACGAATAAGCGAAGAGATGTTTGCCTGATTACCATCAGATGCCGCATTTCATAACCGAATCATCTTGGGAATCCAGGGAACTAATAGCCCAGGTAGCTAAAGATGTGTATAGAGAGTAGCCTTTTTTCAAGGAGGGGGCCGGCTTGCCGGATGGGGTGGGGTGGTTATTAATTTTACTTTTTTGGCTATAGAGATCAGTCCAGGATTTTTTCTTTGAACAAGGCTTTTATCGGGTTAAAAAATCGTTGGAGCAGTCGCAGATCATCGGTTATAATCTCGGCAGAACCTTGCAGTTCGCGGTTGAGCTCCAGCGGTACATTATAATTGGTGACCAAACCTTCGGGGAATTTTAACTCAACCATGTAGACATTATTGGTCGGTACTAACGATATATTATTAATGTACGCCCGTACCATTCCATATTCCATGTACGGATAATTATCGAATTTTACATTTACTTTCTGCCCTACTTTTACCTTTCCGGATCCCCTGATGGGCAATTCAACTCTTCCTGTAATTTCAGATGAAAGTTCGGGGATAATGGTCATCACGATGTCGCCTTCCTTTACATTTTGGGTTTTGCTCCAGTATTTATTGAACGACACTGTTCCATCGACCGGAGCTGTTAGCATATATTTCAATTCCCAACCGGCAATATTTCCTGTTAAATTATTGTATGCTTCCTTTATTTTTAAAAGATAACTGTTCTGTGTATCCGAAAATTCTTTTTCTGTGTCGATAATCCTTCCCTCCAGTTCTGCCCGGCTGTATTCCATTTCTGAAAGATCGGACAATGTTCCTTCCATATCAGACTTTATGGAAAATAACGCCGATTTTGAACTTTCGTATTCCGACAGGGGTAAAACTTCTTTTTTATACAATAAAGAATCACGTTCAAACTGTTTTGCTGCGATTTCGTATTCGTGTTTCATCGATTTTGCCTGGTGACGAATCTGTCCGGCTCCGGCTGATACTACTTTTATCTGCTCTTCCAGCGAAACAATTTTTCGCGGGTAATAGTTTAATTTCAGGAAATAACGATAATCATCAATTTGTTTTAGAAAAGTGGAATAATCCTGTTGTAGCTCACCCAGTAAAATATTGCTTGTAAAAACAAATGTTTCGAGACTGTCGTCCCCGGTGAAGAAATTTTGAAACAATGCCAGTTGTTTTTTTAAATTCAATACCTGATTGTAATCAGCCGGGTTCTCAATAATGCCTAAGCGGTTCCCCTGCTTTACTTTTTGGTTGTCTTTTATATAAAGGTGTTGTATTTGTCCGGTTGAACGGGCAACCAACCCAACAGGAGGATTTTGGGTGGTTACAACCACCGGGGAGTTAATAATGTCAGGATATTTAAAGAACCAGCTTCCAACCAGGAATACAACTACAACCATAAAAATTATAGTAATACCTCTGCGGATAATCCACCCCGGAGGTGTACCCAATATTTCTTTTACCTCATCGCTCCGGAGTTCTATATTATGATGTTGTTCCATTTTATCCACCTAATTCCAACTGGTTTTTTACTAATTCGTAATATGCCCCTTTTTGTTTTATCAGCTCATCGTGTACCCCTTTTTCTACAATTGTTCCTTTATCGAGTACCACAATCTGGTCGGCATTTTTCACGGTACTTAAACGGTGTGCGGCCACCACAACGGTTTTCCCCTTGAAAAAATCGTTCATGTTCTGCATAATGATTTTTTCATTGTTGGCATCCAGTGCGTTGGTTGCCTCGTCGAAAAACAAATAGGCCGGATTTTTATAAACCGCCCGGGCAATTAATATACGTTGCTTCTGCCCCTGGCTAAGGCCAATACCTTCCTGTCCTATTTTTGTGTTGTAACGCAAAGGCAAACCTTCAATAAATTCGAGAATATTGGCTGTTTTTACAGCATTGTACAATTTTTCTTTATCGGGAAACTCTTCTCCAACAGCAATGTTGTTGGCAATAGTGTCTGAAAAAATAAATCCGTCCTGCATCACTGTGCCACAGTTTTTGCGCCACATCTCCATGTTGTATTGTCCCAGGTCGATGTTGCCCAAAAGTATTTTTCCCCCGTTGGGAGGATAAAAACCCAGTAACATTTTTATCAGGGTTGTTTTTCCGCTTCCGCTTGGTCCCACGATAGCTGTGATTTTATTTTCCGAAATTTTTAATGAAATATCATTCAGTACCTTAGGCGAACGAGGCCCCTCGTAATGAAAAGTAAGCCCCTGTATTTTCATGTCCCGGTTATCCGGCAGATCGTAATTCTTTGATTCCGAAATATCTTCTTCATCTTTTTTATCATGTATCTCTCCCAGCCGTTCCAGACTGATCTTTGCATCCTGGGCATCCTGTACAAAACCGATAAATTCATTGACCGGGCTGTTTAACTGGCCAATGATGTATTGCACGGCAACCATCATCCCCAGGGTCATATTACCGTCAACTACGGCTTTGGCAGCAAGAAAAGTAATCAAAATGTTTTTTGTCTGATTTATAAAAACCGATCCAGCCTGCTGATTTTGGTTCAGCATCAGGCTTTTAATGCTAACCTTAAACAAGCGGGCCTGTATTTGTTCCCATTCCCAGCGCTTTTGTTTTTCGCAATTATTTAGTTTTATTTCCTGCATGCCGGTTATTAACTGGTACACGTTGCTTTGGTTGGCGGCCGCTACCGTGAAGCGTTTGTAATCAAGTTCTTTTCTTTTTTTCAGAAATAAAAGGATCCAAAGGACATACAACGCGCTCCCGGTATAGAATATCAGTAAAATCCCCCAGTTGTAATAAGCCATCACAAAACTGTAAATGACAAATATGAAAATCCCGAATGACATATTTACCAGGCTACCGGTTAAGAACGATTGTATCCGCTGGTTGTCTTCAATTCGCTGGCGAAGGTCTCCAATCATTTTCGAATCGAAAAAACTGACCGGTAACTTCATTAGTTTTATAAGGAAATCGGAAATAAGCGCGATGCTGATTCTGGCGCTGGTATGCAGCATAATCCAGCTACGGATAAAACCGACGGCTGTCTGACTCAGTGTTAAAACCAGTTGTGCAACGAGTACCAGAACAATAAAATTCAGGTTATTATTGGTAATACCTACATCGACAATCGACTGGGTGAGAAACGGAAACAATAAACTCAGCACACTACCGGTAAGAAAGCCCAGCATCAGTTGGGTAATCAGTTTCCGGTAAGGTCTTATATATGAAAATAAATAGCTAAACCCGGTTTTATCTGTTTTCTCGCCTTCTTCCTTGTAAAAATCGGCCGTGGGCTGCAACAACAAAACAATCCCCGCCGGTTCTCCTTCCTGCCGGGTCGAAGCCCAGTGTTTCAGAAATTCTTTTCCCGTGTATTTTAATAAACCATGGGCCGGGTCGGAAATGTAAAAAAACATGCTTTCCTCCCCTCTTTGCTTCTTTCTTTTTATTTTATACAGGACGACAAAATGATTTTGGTTCCAGTGTATAATTGCCGGGAAAGGTATTTCTTCGAGCACACTGAATTTTAAACGTACCCCCTGGGTACGAAAACCGATTTTTTCGGCAGCATCGCTAATGGTAAGCAGCGAAACCCCCTCCCGGGTTTTGTACATTAAGTTCCGCAGGGTATTAAGGTTGTAATGTCTCCCGTAGTATTTTGCCACAATACGCAAACAGGCAGGGCCGCAGTCCATCATATCGGCCTGTATGTAATTGGGAAATCTTGGCATAAAACAGATTTTATGCCGAAAGATATTATATTTTATTTGGTTTTTAAGATAGAATCTTTGAAAAAGTTAAACTGAATATATCCTGACCCCGCGAACTATTTTTATAACATATCAGGATGGATTCAGCTCTTATTGTTTGTTAATAAATTATTACTATTTTTGGAAGCTTTTGAAAAATTAACCTTATTATTTGATGGTTATTAAGAAATATCTTTAAAAAAATTAAATAATGAAAATCTATAAAACCGATCAGATCCGGAACATTACTTTAGTGGGTAATTCCGGCAGTGGAAAAACCACCCTCGCGGAGGCTATGCTTTTCGAGGGTGGAGTAATTAACCGCAGGGGCGACATCAGCCACAAAAACACAGTTTCCGACTATCACACCATCGAACAGGAGTATCAAAACTCTGTTTATTCTACTCTTCTTTATACCGAATACAACAACAAAAAAATCAATATTCTTGATACTCCGGGAATGGATGATTTTTGTGGAGGTGTAGTTTCCTCTCTCGAAGTTACCGGTTTGGGAATTATGCTGATAAGCGCCTCAAACGGTATTGAAGCAGGAACAGAATCAGTCAGTCTCCATGCAGAAAAAACAAAAACCCCTCTGGTATTTGTAGTGAACCAACTCGACCATGAAAATGCCAATTTCGAACAAACCATTGAACAGACAAAAGCAACATTTGGCAATAAAGTCACCATTGTACAATACCCGGTTGATGCCGGACCTGATTTCAGCACCATTATTGATGTCTTGAAAATGAAGATGTACAAGTATGGTACTGATGGGGGAAAACCTGAAATTCTTGATATTCCTGCTTCGGAGAAAGAGCGTGCTGAAGAGCTGCACAACCAGTTGGTTGAAATGGCCGCGGAGAATGAGGAATCGCTGATGGAACTTTACTTTGAACAGGAATCGCTTTCGGAAGACGACATGCGGAAAGGGATGAAACTGGGCATGATGCAACGCGATTTCTTCCCCGTATTTTGTACCTGTGCCAAGAAAGACATCGGGGTAACCCGCTTAATGGAATTTATCTGCAATATTGCACCTGCGCCAAACGAAATGCCGGTGCGTGCCATCGAAAAAGGGAAACAGGTTACTATGGATGAGAACCAGCCGGTTTCATTATTTGTTTTCAAAACTTCGGTTGAATCTCATGTGGGAGAAATAACCTATTTTAAAGTTATGTCGGGGAAACTGACCGAAGGTAAAGATTTGATTAATTATGATAACGGGAGTAAAGAACGTATTTCACAAATATTTGTTGTTGCAGGTAAAAACAGGGTAAATGTCCCGGAAATGGTCGCCGGCGATATTGGTTGTACGGTTAAACTGAAAGAAACCAAGTTTAACCAGACCCTTGGAGAAAAAGAACTCGACATAAAATATGCACCTATTGTATTTCCTGAACCGAAATATCGTATAGCAGTAAAAGCAGTCAGCGAGTCGGATGATGAAAAAGTAGGTGAAATCCTTCATCGTATCCGTTTCGAAGACCCGACATACCTTGTTCAATATTCAAAAGAACTAAAACAATTAATTGTTGAAGGGCAGGGGGAATATCACCTGAACACCTTAAAATGGTTTTTCGATAACGTGCATAAAATTGATATCGAATTTTTATCGCCTAAAATTCCTTATCGCGAAACTATTACCAAAGCAGCACAGGCTTCGTACCGCCATAAAAAGCAATCCGGGGGTGCCGGTCAGTTTGGCGAAGTACATCTGATTATCGAGCCCTATGAAGAAGGGACAGCACCTAAAAATGTGTTCTTCTTTGATGGGAAAGAACAAAAAATTTCAGTCCGCGATGTACAGGAACATAAAATGCCATGGGGAGGGAAACTGATCTTTTGTAACTGTATTGTCGGCGGATCTATTGATGCCCGTTTCCATCCTGCTATTCTGAAAGGAATTATGGAGAAGATGGAAGAAGGCCCGTTGACCGGTTCTTATGCCCGCGACATTATCGTATATATTTACGACGGTAAAATGCACCCGGTTGATTCGAACGAAATTTCCTTCAAACTGGCAGGGCGTAATGCCTTTAGTCAGGCTTTCAAAAATGCAGGGCCGAAGATTCTTGAGCCGATTTACGACATGGAAGTATATACTCCAAGCGAACGCATGGGAGATGTAATGAGTGACCTCCAGGGGCGTCGTGCCCTGATCATGGGAATGGGAAGTGAGAAAGGTTATGAGAAAATTACCACCAAAGTCCCGTTGAAAGAAATGAATAAATACTCCACTTCCCTGAGTTCCCTTACCGGTGGTCGTGGACGTTTCTCAATGAAATTCGCAGAATACGAAAAAGTACCGCAGGATGTACAGGATGAACTGCTTGCTGCCTATGCTGCCGAGCAGGAAGATGAATAGTCCGCGATCTGCAATACTGTCGGGATTAATATATTCCTGAAAATGAAGTTTTTCTGAAAACCAGTATTTCTAGTATTATAAAATCTAGACTAACAAGAGAGAAGCCTTGGGAGTGCCATCCCGGGGTTTTCTTTTTAGGGAGTTATTCATGAATTTTTACCAAATTGTCATTTCCTGTAAATAATCTAATGTCATTATGTCCATATTCCGCAGATGGTAGTATTTTTGTAAACTGTCAAAACCAAAATTTTAATTTGAAAATTATGTCAGAAGAAAAAGTTACGAAAGCAACACTGAATGACAAGGGAGCAGACGATAGCTCTCCCGAAAATGCCGAAAAGGAAAAAATAGAAAAGGATAAAAAAGAGGTAAAGAAGACGAAAACCTCAAAAAAAAATAAAACCGAAGAAGAATTGAAAAAACTGCAGACCGAATTACATGAATTGAAGGATAAACACATCCGGCTCCAGGCAGAATTCGACAATTTCAGAAAACGAACCCTCAAAGAAAAAATGGAACTGTTAAAGTCGGCCGGCGAAAGTATCCTGGTTAATATCCTTCCGGTGATTGACGATTTTGACCGGGCTCTGCAAACCATTGGCAATACAGAACAAAACGATCCGGTTGTAGATGGTGTTAAATTAATTTATAACAAGTTTCAGGAATTTCTGAAGCAAAACGGGATAAAGGAAATTGAAGCAAAAGAAAAAGATTTTGATACCGATTTGCACGAGGCCGTTACCAAGATTCCTGCGCCTTCAGAAGAATTAAAAGGGAAAAACGTAGATGTAATACAGAAAGGATACATGTTAAATGAGAAGGTAATTCGTTTTGCAAAAGTGGTCGTTGGAGAGTAAACATAATTCAGGCAAATGACAAAAAGAGATTACTACGAAATATTAGAAGTCGGGAAAAGTGCGACACCCGAAGAAATAAAAAAGGCATACCGGAAAAAAGCTCTTCAGTACCATCCTGACAGGAACCCTGATAATAAGGAAGCAGAGGAGAAATTTAAGGAGGCAGCTGAAGCGTACGAGATTTTAAGTAATCCGGGAAAGCGGCAACGGTATGACCAGTTCGGACATGCAGGCATGAGCAATGGTGCCGGTGGTTTTGGTGGGCACGACATGTCGATGGACGATATTTTTTCGATGTTCGGCGATATTTTTGGTGGTGGATTTGGCGGTTTCGGAGGATTTGGAAGTTCGCGCAGTCGTGGCCGAAGGGTACACCGTGGTTCCGACCTTCGTGTGAAGGTGACTTTATCGCTCAAGGAGATTGCCACCGGTGTTGAAAAAAAGTTAAAGGTAAAAAAATATGTTCCCTGTGATCATTGTAACGGTACCGGGGCTCAGAACGGTTCCGCCTACGACACCTGCTCAACCTGCGGGGGAAGCGGCCAGGTAACCCGTGTTACCAATACCTTGCTTGGACAAATGCAGCAAACAACCGTTTGTCCGACTTGTAATGGCGAAGGACAGGTAATCCGGAATAAATGTACCTACTGTCAGGGAGAAGGGGTTGTTCGTAAAGAGGAAGTAATTTCTGTACGCATACCTGCCGGAGTGGGAGAGGGGATGCAACTGAATGTTTCAGGTAAAGGAAATGCCGGACGCCGGGGCGGTGTTAGTGGTGACCTGCTGGTGGTTATTGGGGAAGAAGATCACCCGGAACTGGTGCGCGACGGGAATAACCTTATTTATAATTTATTCCTTACTTTTCCTGAAATTACCTTGGGAACTACTTCGGAAATACCGACCATTGACAGCAAAGTGAAAGTGAAAATAGAAGCCGGCACCCAACCTGAAAAGGTACTTCGCTTACGAGGGAAAGGGCTTCCTGATGTAAATGGATATGGAAGAGGAGATTTGCTGGTGCGTGTCCATGTGTGGATACCCGGAAAAATAAATTTGGAAGAACGAAAATTGTTAGAAAGACTTCAGCAGTTGGAAAATTTTTCAGAATCGCCTAAGCCGGGAGGAAAGAATTTTTTTGAACGGATGAAAGATATATTTGATTAGAATAAAGAACCCTTTTTATTACAAAAGCCACCGTCGTTTTACCGAACAGTGGCTTTTTTACTTACTACATAAATCTATCACTAACCAATATCTGTTTCCCGGATCATAGTGTGACACCGGTTTTAAAGATTGCAATTTCCTTGAAGCCCGATTGCTCGTGTTTCAGTTTTTTACCGCTGGCTACCTCCTGGATGGCCTGAATAAGTTCATTGAGGAGTTGTTCCATCGTTTTGTTGGTGAGCAGGCTCCCCGCATTAAAATCAATCCAGTTTTTTTTCTTTTCGAATAAAGCGGTGTTGCTCGAAATTTTCATAGTAGGTATAAAACTACCGAATGGTGTTCCTCGTCCGGTGGTAAAAAGTACCATCTGGCAACCACTAAAACCTAACGCCGATGAGGCAACCAGATCGTTCCCCGGCGATGATAAAAGGTTCAACCCTTTTATTTTTACGGGTTCTGTATATTTTAATACATCCACAACCGTTGCTGTTCCCCCTTTTTGTGTACAGCCCAGCGATTTGTCTTCAAGGGTCGAAATACCGCCGTCTTTATTTCCCGGTGACGGGTTTTCATATACCGGCAGATTATGTTGCAGATAGTAATTTTTGAAATCGTTGATCAAATTCACTGTCTTATTGAAAACTGTTTGGTCGGCTGCCCGTTCCATCAGGAGAGTTTCGGCCCCAAACATTTCGGGGACTTCTGTTAAAACAGTAGTTCCATCCTGAGCAACCAGGAAATCGGAAAAAGCTCCGACCAGAGGATTGGCAGTGATTCCTGAAAAGCCATCGGAACCACCACACTTAAGACCGATATTTAGTTCAGAAACCGGAACGGACTGTCGCTTGTCGCTTTTCATTTCCTGAAAAATTTCGAAAAGCAGTTTTACTCCTTCCTCAATTTCATCTTTCACATTCTGGGCAACAAGGTATTTAACACGTCCCGGATCGGAATTGCCGATGAAGGTTTTTAATTGACTGATCTGGTTGTTTTCGCATCCCAGTCCCAAAACCAGTACACCTCCTGCATTCGGGTGGTTAATCAATGCTGCCAATGTTTTTTGTGTGTTCTCATGGTCATCCCCTAATTGTGAACAACCGTAATTGTGTTTGAAGACTTCAACTGCATCGATGTATTCAAGAGGACTGTATTCCCTTTTAAAAATGTCGATTATTTGTTGTGCCTGCCCGTTAACACAGCCCACTGTCGGTACAATCCAAAGTTCGTTGCGGATTCCAACCTTCCCGTTTGAACGCACATAACCATTAAAAGTAAGGTTTTGCTTTGCAATATTCAGCTTGTTCAGTTTTTGCTGGAATGAATACCCGATAGTGTCCGAAAGATTGGTTTTTATGTTATGCACATGTACCTTTTCTCCCGAACGGATGGGGTGTGTGGCATGACCAATAGGAGCGCCGTATTTAATGATATTTTCACCTTCATGAATATTCCTGACTGCAATTTTGTGTCCCGAAGCAATATCTTCAGCCAATACAATTGTTAAGCCATCGAGATCGATAACTGTTGATTTGGGTAAATCCCGGAGGGCGATTACCACGTTGTCAGAAGCTGAGATTTGCAAAAATTTTTTCATTATGCAGCTTTTTTAAACGGAAGTTTTTTGCCCAGTACCGATTTTATGGCCTGTTTCATGCCTACCTGCTCGATCAGGTAAAGATATGCAGAAACAGCCTGAGTAAGACCTTCAATCTGGTTTAGATTTTTCCCCCAGAGAGAGGAATAGGCAAGGGCCTGTTTTGTAATATGGTGGATGCTTTCAGGCGAACCATTGTTTTGTGACCATAAATTTCTGAAAAAGTCGAGATGTCCCGGATCATCGTTCAGTGTATATTGTACACCATCGACTTCACCTTTGTTATAAGCCAACAGTGCTGCCAGCGAAAATACCAGTTTTTGCGGAAGCTGGCCGGTATTACTGATGTAATCGATCAGCGAAGGGAGGTTACGTGTTTCCCATTTGCTAAGCGCGTTTAAAGCAATCGATGTCCATTGGTGGCGAATGAAAGGATTGTAAAAGCGTTCCAGAATTTTAGTCGCAAAAACTTGTAATTCTTTTTCATCAGCATGAATCCCTTTCAATATTTCATCGTAAACCATTTCTTTCATGAAACGCCCCAGCTCAATATTTTCGATTGATTGCCTGACTGTTTCAACACCATAAAGCAGCGAGACAGCAAAACTTCCTGTATGGGCGCCATTCAGTATACGTACCTTTTGGTCGCGGTAGCGGGTCATATCGTTGACAAATTTAACCTGAAGCCCGGCTTTGGGGGCCGGAAATTCTTTTTGTACCCATTCAGGCGCTTCAATTACCCAAAAATGAAAATATTCACCTACCACGACAAGATTGTCTTCAAAACCAATTTGGGTTTGTATCTCTGCAATTTCATCCCGAGGAAAACCCGGAACAATGCGATCGACCAGGGTATTGCAAAAGGCACAGGAACGCCGCACCCAATTTTCGAAATCTTCACCAAGCTGCCAGTTGCGGGCATGCTTCAATACATATTTTTTTAGCATATCCCCGTTCCTGTCAATCAATTCACAGGTGAAAAAAATCAGCCCTTTATCTTCAGCTCCGCCGAAAGCCTTGAAACGTTCGTACAACAGCGCGGTAATTTTTCCCGGGAATGTTTTCTGAGGCCTCATGTCAGGCATGTCGGTTTCGTCGAAAGAAATACCGGCCTCGGTCGTGTTTGAAAACACAAACCGTAATTCAGGATTAAGAATTGCTTTACGGTAAGTATCATAGTCAGTATAAGGGTTTATACTTTTATTGATACAGTCGATAAGCGAATATTCTTTTACGGGCTCACCGTTTTTTATACCTTTTAAATATATATGGTATAAACCATCCTGTTCATTCAGCATGCCTGCCATCCCCCGGGGAAGTGGCTGAACAATATCGATCCCCGTGTTAAACCCGATTTTCTTATTCATCCGGTCAATCATCCAACCGGTAAAGGCCCTTAGAAAATTTCCTTCGCCAAACTGTAAAATCCGGCTGGGATATTGTTTTGCCTGAGTCGCTGTTTTCCTGTTAAGTTGCATTATCTGTTCGTCTATTGTTTCTTTTTTTTTCGTGTGCGCACACGGTTTGTTGCTGCAAATATAGATTTTATTTTTGTTGAAACAATCCTGTAGTTTTTGATGAAGGTTTATATTTTTGATTATTTGATGGTTATCTGTTGACGGTTAACGATTATTTAAAGAATATGAATTTGTTTTTCATTTTTATGGATGATTATGATTATTTTTAAGCAAGTTTTGTGTGAAAGTGGGAATAAAGAACCAAATTTATGTGATTACCGGGGGACCGGGATTTGGAAAGTCCACACTGATCAATTATTTGGAACAGTTAGGATACAGTGTAGGCCATGAAGTTGCAAGAGAAATCATTCGGGAACAACGGAGCAAAGGCGGAAACGTATTGCCGGATAAGGATATTTGTTCTTTTCAGCAGGAAGTTCTAAAACGTAGGCTTGCGTTTTACAACTCAGTTGAAAAGGATGAGGTGGTATTTTCAGACAGGGCCATTCCTGATCAGATTGCTTTTGCAAGATATCGTGGATTTGATACTCCTGATATTCTGATTGATAATGCCTGGAAAGTCCGTTATAACGAGATGGTTTTTATTACCCCGCCGTGGCAGGAGATATATAAAAATGATATGGTGCGTTCAGAGAGTTTTGAAAAGGCCTGTGAATTGCATCAGATAATTTTTAATGTTTATCGGGAATTTGATTACTTGCCTGTAGAAATTCCATGCCTTGGTATAAAGCAAAGAGTTGATTTTATTCTAAACCTGATAAATAAAAAAAATGGATTTTAATCGTCGATCATTTCTGAAAAAAGCAGCAGCCGGGACCTTTATAGCTTCTGGTATCCCTGCTGTTGTTGATGCTGCAATCCCTGCAGGTAAAAAAAAGAAAAAGGGGGTTTCGCTAATAACGCAAAATGATGTTGTTCTGTTCCAGGGGGATTCTATTACTGATGCCGGGAGGGACCGAAGTATTAACAGCCCTAATGCACATCAGGCTCTTGGAGACGGATATGTGTTTTTGCTCGCGGCCCGTTTGTTGTATGAATTTCCGAAGTATAATTTGAGCATTTACAACAGGGGAATCAGTGGAAACAAGGTTTACCAGTTGTCAGACCGCTGGGAACCGGATTGCCTCCTGATTCGTCCGAATTTGCTGAGTGTTCTGGTTGGTGTTAATGACTTTTGGCATACCCTGACGCATAATTATACAGGAACTGTTGATATTTATGAAAACGATTTGCGTGGTTTGTTATGGAATACTAAAAATCTTATGCCGGGAGTAAAGTTGGTTATTGGTGAACCTTTTGCAATGACCGGTTGCTCTGCCGTCGACGATTCATGGTATCCGGAGTTTGATAAATACAGGGCTGCAGCCCGGCGAATTGCCCATGAATTGGATGCTGTTTTCATTCCGTATCAGGATGTATTTAATAAAGCTCTTGAACTTGCTCCTGCACGTTACTGGACACATGATGGCGTACATCCATCGGTTGCGGGTTGTCAGTTAATGGCAGAGGCTTGGTTGAAAGCAGTCGTTTAAATCAGGCTCAGTCCAGTTTTATTTCTTTTTCGCTTATATTCCCGATGATAAGTGGTTTTTCTGTGGGGGAACCGCTTTTAAGGGGATAGTTACGGACGAACCCTACATTGTAAATGTTGCTGATCATTAAGGTTCCTGTACTTTTTATACCATCATTTGAATCCACTCCGATGGTTATTTTTCTGATATGATTTCTCGAATCGACGATGATGTCTTTGAAACTGAAATCAATATTGGCTTTTTCTTTTAGTATTTTTTTAAATTTTTTTAACTGTGGTATGGTCGTTTTTTCAGTAATAATCAATTCTACCCTTTCATTGGTTATTGTTAGTTGTTTTTCTTTGGCAGTTCCATTTATGCCGGAGATGATTAACAGAGTAAATAGAATAATTCTCCTCATTTTGCTTCCTGTTTTGGCTTTCACAAAAATATAAAAATACAGAAAAAAAGGAAGGCTGTTTTTCTGTATTCTGTACCAAGCTATTTTTACTAAATTTGCGATTGTATGTTCAGCATCAAAAAACTATATCATCGATACATATATGGAGTGATGGGTACTTTAATTTTTCACATCCTTCTTTTTTCCGGTTTTCTGATAGCAGAAATTGATTTTAAGGGGAATGTCCGGGAAGAAGCCATTATTATTGATTTTTCTACAGTAGAAGAAGTGAAGAAAATGATGGAGCAAACAGAGAAAAGCAAAGATCAGAATACTCCCTCTACCCAAAACGAACCTGGTGCAGCAATAAGTAATAAGGCTGTTAATGATGCCCGTACGAAAGATGATTTTTTTGATAAGGATTATCAAAATGATGTGCTTGCTGCCCAAAAACTGGTGCAAGATGTGAATCAACAATTATCGAAAAAAATTACCGATATAAATGATTTTGATATGCCGGAAATAACGACCGAAGGAGTTGCCCCTGATTCGGTCAAAAATGTTATTTATTCAGGGAAGAGTAATATTCATTATTATCTTGAGAATCGTTATCATTTAAGTATGCGTAATCCGGTTTACCTGGCAAAGGGGGGGGGGATATTGACCGTTGATATTGCCGTCGACCGGAACGGCCGGGTAGTAAAGGCCGAACCTCGTATTAATACAGAAATTAAAGATTCGATGTTGCCGGAATATGCTAAAAATGCAGCATTACGTACTATTTTCAATGAGGATCAGTCAGCCCCGAAGATTCAAACCGGGACTATTACTTATACCTTTGTGCCTCAATAGTCTATGTGTTTAATGAAGAAATATAATATTTAACATCAATTAACATTTTTTTTACAAAATTCAATGTTTAGCAATGTACCTTTGTAGTACATTTTTTTTCATAAGTTTAGGTTTAGTTAGATTAGTTAGTTTTATGAGAGAAAAGGGTAGGTTGCTCAACCTATCCTTTATTTTTTTCTGTTTATCCAGTGAATTAAACCATTGGGGATATAATGTTGAAAACTTTGCTGTTAGAAAATTAATTTATATAAAGTCTAATATTATATTTGACAGATATTTAATTTTTTAACCTATCGAGATACTATAGAAATCTAAACTTTTACATCTATGAAAAATAAGTTTTCATACAACAAATTACTATTTATTCTTATTGTTTTCCTGATTTTTTCGTGTAGCGACAGCCATGAAGATGAAGAAGAACCTCCGACAGCGCCGGTACTTACAATTGTAGAACCAACAGACGGAAGCAGTTTTGCTCCGGGTGAAGGTATCACAATTACCATATCAGCAGAAGCCCAAACAGATATTCAATATGTAAAATTTTATGTCCAGGATGAGGTAAAAGAGCATTTGGAAACGCCGCCCTTTTACTATATATGGGATACGGGAGATGAACCGGAAGGAACCTGTATCATTAAAGTTGTAGTTTGTGATCAAAATGAGTTACAATCAACACAATCAGTAACTATTTATATAGCTAAGCCGCGGTATACTGTTTCATTTTCCGGGGTAGTAAAATCCCGTCAAAACGGTGAAAACCTTTCAGGTATAAACATTATGCTTGAGCAAAACCAGGTATCTTCAGGTACAGGAGGGGAATATAGCATAGGGGGACAGCTAACCGAAGGTTCATATGCGCTCCGGGTTGAAGCAACAAATTCCTGCATGGGAACGAACTATGGATTTGATCTAACCGAAGATGCAACAAAAACAACCGACCTGTATTTATATCAAAAACCTGCCAGTGTGAACAAAAAGGGAATTAGTTTCATAAAAGGGGTTTCCATGTTTGATGCAGGTCCCTGGATGGGACAGGATTTATTCCCGGACGTATTTTCTTCGACATTTGATGAGTTAAGTGCAATGAATAGTAATTTAATTACGGTTTTCGACCCTGTTTTTGTTACCGTAGCAGGCACTGATACCGTAAAAATGTCAACAACTGCCAATACTGAATATGAATGGGACATGTTAAGTTTATCCCAGTATGAAACGCTTACAGATTTAGCTTCACAAAAAGGGCTCAATTTCATGTACTGGTTTGGAGTTTGGCCACAAGAAGAAGAGCAGCTATCCGGGAAATCTTTTAATTCAATCGTTTTTGAGGGGGAGGTTCTAAGTGATGCATTTTGGGATGACTGGTTTGCTGAATATTCAAGAATACTGGTTGACTATGCCAAAATTGCTGAATCGAAAAATGTACCTTACATTTCATTGGGGCACGGGTTAAATTACGCTACATCACCATCTCAGTTTTCTTCTGAAGATCTCCATAATACATTATGGACAAAATTGATTGGTGATTTGCGGGAGTTTTATTCCGGTGATATTGTTTATTTCGGAACGAACAGGCCTTTTTCAGCCCAAAATTATGAAGGAGGTACTGAAGTGGAATATTATGAAGATGGAGGTTATAACGAAACGTTTAAAAATTTGTTTGATGCATTTGGTATTATTATTTCAAACATAACAACAACAGAAGACCCAACCGTTGCTCAGTTAAAATCTGCCGTCACTGATATTTTTTCCCGGTACGAGAATTTTGAAAAACCAATTATCCTTTGGGTATGGTCCCCGTCTGTCGATGGTTCCGCGAATCGTTATGGCCATCTTGAACCGGTTTTGGATGTCAACACTGTTTCTTCAAACTTTGAAGTTAATTTTTATGAACAAGCAGATGTTTACGAAGGTATAATGGAAGCTGTTAATGAAACAGATTTGGATATTTTAGGAATCATTTCCCATGGTTACATGTATTTTGACCAGTTTGAAAAATATGAACCCCGCAATATGAATACAGCCTTTAATAAAGCTGCATCGGTCAGGAATAAACCAGCGGAGGAGATCCTTAAATTTTGGTTTGGAAATATGTAGGTGTTTATCGCCACTTCATGAAAAGGACTAAATACTGATCCTTTGGTTCATGTTGTTATTTCCATATCCTGTTTTTATTGAGTGCTGCCTGGTATTTTTGAGCGTTCCGGTTATGTCCGCTAAGGGTAACGGAAAAGTTATGGTAACCCGAGAAATCTTCGCGGGCACACATGTAGAGGTATTTATGGTTTTCTGCGTTTAATACGGCTTCGATACTCGATATTTCAGGAAAATTAATGGGACCCGGGGGTAGTCCTGCATATTTATATGTATTGTATGGCGAATCGGTCAGCAGGTGTTCATTCAGAACACGCCGGATAGTAAAATCGTTGATTGCAAATTTTATAGTCGGATCAGCCTGAAGCATCATCCCTTTTTTCAGCCGGTTCAGGTACAAACCGGCAACAATTGGTTTTTCATCATTTTTTACAGTTTCCTCCTGGACAATGGAAGCGAGCGTACTTACCTGTTCAGGGCTCAGGCCTTTAGCTGCTGCTTTTGCTTTTCGGGTGTCATTCCAGAACCGTTTGTATTCGGCGGCCATCCGGTCGGTGAATTGTTCGGGCGTGGTCGTCCAGTAGAACTCGTACGAATTGGGAATAAACATACAGGGAATGGTTTGCTCTGAAAAACCATATTTTACAGGAATCGCCGGATCGGTGAGTTTTTGTAACATGGACAGCGAGTCGGCTTCGATATATTTCGAAACAACGCCGGCCAGTTGTGCGAAAGTACGGATGTTATTAAAAGTAATAACCACCGGCGTTTGGTTTCCCGCTTTCAGCATGTTTACGATTTGGTTTGTGTTCATTTCTTTATCGAAATAATATTTCCCCGGTTTTATGCTGTCCTTGTATTTTTTCCGTTTCGATACCCATTTAAAAGCCTTGTAGTCGAGCAGTATATCATGTTTTTTCAATGAGTCGAGTACTGATCCGAAGCTGGAATTGCAGGCGATAAGGATGTTTCCTGGTGTTTTTACATTCTTATTGAAAGTATATTTGAATAATTGGTAGCCCCTGATCCCGGTCAGTACAAATGCAACAGCAAAAACAAGAATGACGATTTTGTTAATGCGTGGGAAAAGCATGATTCTATTTTCGTTTTTCAAGTCCATCTTCTGAAATATTTTTATGCAAAAATAAGTTTTTCATCGGTTTTTTACGATTATGAGCAAAACCTTAAATGTACCTGAAAATGACCAGGCCATCTTATGGGTTTGGCTGAAAATGTCTATTTTCGTGTTCATAAAAATAGTGCAAATTAAAAACGTACAGATATGCATCAGGTTAAATTAGCCGATAATATTTTTTATTTGGGATATAACGACCGCCGGACTCATTTGTTTGAAAATATCTGGCCTATTCCGAATGGCATTTCCTATAATTCGTATTTGATAGTTGACGAAAAGGTTGCATTGGTTGATACTGTCGAACGTCAGTTTATTGACGACTATCTTGAAGATATCAGGGCAATAATCGGGGATAAGAAGGTTGACTATTTAATTATCAATCATATGGAGCCTGATCATTCAGGCGCTTTAAAAGCTATTGTTGCCAGGTACCCCGATATTATTCTGGTTGGGAATAAAAAGACCTTCGGTTTTGTAGAAAGTTTTTACATGAAACCGTTGAGTACACTGGAAGTATATGACGGTTATGTTCTGGAACTTGGAAAAACACGTATTCAGTTTCAGACAATACCAATGGTTCATTGGCCCGAAACAATGGTGAGTTACGAGGAGACCAATAAAATTCTTTTCTCGGGCGATGCCTTTGGCAGCTACGGAACTTTGGATGGTGGCGTTTTTGATGATGAAATCAACCTCGGTTTTTACGAAACAGAAGTTATGCGTTATTTCACCAATATTGTTGGCAAGTATTGTCCGCATACACAACGGGCCATAAAAAAACTGGCCGGACTTGATATAAAAATGATTGCCGCTACCCATGGTCCTATCTGGCGTAGCGACCTGGACTGGGTGCTGAGCCGTTACAACAAATGGAGTTCGTATACTTTCGATAACGGGGTAATTATTGTCTACGGATCAATGTACGGGAACACACAAAAGATGGCCGAGCTTATTGCCCGCCAGCTTTCGGTACGTGGTATTAAAGACATCCGTGTGTACGATGCTTCCAAAACTCACTTGTCGTATATTATTAACGATATTTTTAAATACAAAGGGTTTATCGTTGGAAGTTGTGCTTACAACAATTCTCTTTTCCCGAATGTTGAAACATTGCTTTCGACTATCGGGCACATGGGGGTGAAAGATCATTACCTGGGGGTGTTTGGTAACTTTTCGTGGAATGGCGGCGGGGTAAAAAATCTGATGAAGTTTGCCGAAAACATCAAATGGGACTTGGTTTATGATCCGGTTGAAGAAAAAGGCGCCCTCAAAAAGGATAAATACAGGCAATGTATTGAACTGGCCAACGCCATGGCCGATAAGTTGCTGGCATAAAAATCACTTCTTTCCTGTTCTGCCCCAAGGAGAGCCAGGAAAGAATTTCGGGATAGTGTACCTGGAAAGGCTTCCTGAACATCATTTTCAATATTGGCCGAAATCAGTGCCTTCTTATATATAGCATCAATTTTTAAGTCATTTAAAGATTTTAGAAGGAACAAAAAAACGGGTCACTTTAATTTTTTGTGGAGCATATTCTCTGATTTATAAACGCTAGCTCCATCAATTTTCTGAATGCTTTCCCCTTAGGCGGGAACAGCCCGGGCATTGTTGTCTTTCCTAAAAAAATACCTCTTTCCTCCCGGATCAGTTAAAAAAGTTGTGGAGAAAAATATAAAAACGAACTTTGTATTTTATATTTTACAAATGAAGGGACAATCAAACGAACATTACCAGACATTGCTAAAATTACTTTTACCAGAAGAAATCTTTGAATATTTCGACATTGTTCAAATAGAAACAGGAGAAAAAGAAATCCATGTACATTTGGAAGAAAAGGCAATAAAGCCGGAAGGATATGAATTGGTAAAGCTTATTTCCAAAGGATTTTATAACGAATCAGTGATACAGGATTTTCCATTACGGGACAAAGCCATGTTTTTGCACGTAAAGCGTCGGAGATGGTTTTCAGAATCGACAGGCAAGACAGTAGAGAGGGACTGGGATAGTGTTGCAAAAGGGACTCGTTTGACGAAAGGTTTTGCAATTTTTTTAAAAGGGTTTTTTGGACAATTACCCCATCAGCAGCAATAGTTTAGAAAAGTACTATTCCATTGATGGGGATCGTTTTGGGCAACAGTACAAAGAGTATTTGAGTGATTTTCCCACTTGGGGACAAAAGCCACATGCAAAGGACTGGATTCTTTTCCCGGAGAACGTTGGTACAC
The DNA here is from genome assembly GCA_963662895.1 of Prolixibacteraceae bacterium. GTDB lineage: Bacteria > Bacteroidota > Bacteroidia > Bacteroidales > Prolixibacteraceae > GWE2-42-39. Next base: position 600,522 of record OY759982.1, read on the forward strand.
AATTAAGCATTGACGAGACAGCCCTTACCAATGGAGAACTTTACACGATTGTAACCAATAAAGCAGGGAAAGGGAAAAAAGGCGCATTAGTTGCAATGGTTGAAGGTACGGAGGCAGAAAAAATCATAGAGGTTTTAGAAAGAATCCCCGAAGAAAAAATCAATATGGTAAAAGAAGTAACACTTGATATGGCCAATTCCATGGATAAAATAGTACGAAGATGTTTTCCCAAAGCTAAGCGGGTGATCGACCGTTTCCATGTTCAAAAATTAGCTTACGATGCATTACAGGAGATGCGTATTGCCCATCGTTGGGATGCAATAAACGAAGAGACCAACGCCATTGAAAATGCAAAAGCAGATGGTAAAAAATATGTTCCGGAAATATTAAGCAATGGGGATACAAAAAAGCAACTACTTGCCCGTAGTCGGTATTTATTGTTCAAGTCTGGTGATAAATGGACGGAGAAACAAAAGAAAAGAGCTGCAATATTATTTGAACTTTTTCCTGACATAAAACAAGGGTATTCTCTTACTCATTCATTAAGGATGATATTTTCAAAAAACAAAAACAAAGGCGTAGCTTATACGAAAATGGCTAAGTGGTTTAATGATGTTACCGAATCTGGATTTAAATCATTCAATACCATATCTGCAACATTCTATTCGCATTATCCTGAAATATTGAACTTCTTTGACAATCGAAGCACGAACGCTTCTGCTGAATCTTTCAATGCTAAACTGAAAACTTTCAGGGCTACTCAAAGAGGTGTTGTTGATATTGAATTCTTCTTGTTCAGAGTTGCTAAAATTTATGCTTGACCGGTAACTCCACAACTTTTTCATGTGATCCTTCCTCCCCCCCTGTTTATTCAGTAACGAAACGATGGCTCCTTTTCTTTCTTGGCATCCTGAACGCAGAGAAGGATCTGTTTCTTTAGAACTCTGTTCATGAGACCCTTCGCTTACTCAGGGTGACAAAAAGGTTTGATGGGCAGAGCCCTTTGTCCTTAGTTCCTTAAAATATTGCCTCATATACAAACTTTTGCAAAAGTCCATCATCATAGGCAAAGGAAATAAGAAGTCTTTCCTTTCGTCCGAAATGAAATAAGGACTTCTCTTTTATTATTTTCATCACGCGGACGATTTTTCCCCCTGTTTCCTTCCCACACCCCAGGGCGACACTCCTTTGTCGTTTGCCCCTGGGCTGAAATCAACTGTCCTTTCAGGACGTTTTTGTTTCCCGTTAGTCTTCATTTCCTTTTCGAAAACCTGTGTATAGAGAGTTGGTTAATGACAGGGGGTCTGTCAGCATAGTGACAGAGGGTGTGTGGAAAGGGAGCATATTCTCTGATTTTTTAACGCTCACTCCATCGATTTTCTGTACGCTTTTTCTCCTATAGGCGGAAACAGCCCGGGCATTGTTTTCTTTCCTAAAAAAATACCTCGCTCTCCCCCTGGCTTATTCTATAGCAAAACGATGGCTCCTTACTGACAGAACACTGAATACTCTTTTTGCTCTTCTCCACAACTTTTTAAACTGATCCATTGTAACCCCCGTTTGATGAGGAATTCCACAATCAGCGGCTTGACCTTATTTTCCAGTATGCCCTTATCCACAGCAGTTACGACGAAATCGTCGGCATAACGGATAAGGTAGATTTTTGTAAAGCTCTGACTTTGTTATGTTTGTCTTCCCTTGTTGCCTTTGCAATACGTAATTGAAATGATTTTACTGACCGTTCAACCTGTTTCCAGTTGATGGTTTTCCAGTTTGCCGGTTTTGTTTCAAGTGCACAATCCACTTTGTTTTTGGACTTCATTTGCTTTCCTGAATTAGAATCTTATTTCAATGTTCTTGCAATAGAGCACCCGATGGAAGTTGGCATATCCCCCTGATTACAAGAGGTCATTGGCTTTTTCCATCGTCCCATACCTGTATTAGATTGTATTTGTCTCACGACAAACCTACGAATTGAGCATTTACCCGCTATTGCCTATAAGCCATTATGCGCTTTTTTTATTCTTTAATATTTTGACTATTCGGCTATAAATGATTTCCGCTAAATTCCAGTCATATCCATCAAAGTTGGTAGTATTATTAAATTGAATAACAACTGTATCAATGTCTTTGAAGTATTTTGCAATACTCTGATAGCCAACAAGCAGACCTGTATGTTCATACTTATAAATGGAGGAATAGATTTCCTGTTCCCCTTCCTTAAACACGGAACCATCGTTTAATGCCCGCAAGAATTTACCCACATCCTCTGCTGTAGCTAGCATTAAGCCTGTGTCTTCATACTTGAAATCTTCCTCAGAGCCAACATAGTACCCACTCATCACATCGTCTATATTCACTTCACTAAGCGAGCCAAAAGTGTTTTTCAGCCCAAGAGGGGTCAAAATTTCCTCCTTGATATATTGTTGATGGGGATAGCCCAACGTTTTATCAATGAGGTCCTCAATCAACATATAATTGGTATTTGAATAACCATAATCTTCACCTGGTTTAAAGTCAGCTGGTAAATCAAGTGCATAATCAAGAGTTTCTTGTCTGCTTTTTGGCGGTTTTTTCCAATAATCAGGATGATCAACAAAATTGGGAATGCCACTCCGATGTTGCAGCATCATTCTCAAGGTTATTTTGTCTGAATATTCAATTCTTTCCGCAAGTTCTGGAAAGTATTCCGCGAGTGTTTCATCCAAAGATAAACGCCCTGCTTTTACTAATTTTGCGGTAGCAACAGCGACATATAGCTTGGTAATACTGGCAATCTTGAATAACGCTTGCGGATAGGCAGGTATTTTATTTTTTCGGTCGTGCCAGCCGGCAGCATAAAACTCCGGTGGCTTCCCAGCTTGGTCCACGTAAACAATCATACCATCAAATCCATAGCCAATTGCTTCATCCAGTTGCTCCTGAACCGTACCTGGAAGTGGTAAAATCCAAGCTTTTACCAATATCCATGGAACGAAGTACAAGGAGCTTATGCTTGCTATAATAAATGCTATTCTGAGTATTCGTTTTGTTTGTTTCATCTTCATAATGTCATTCTATTTCAGGGGTCAAAATTGCGCAACCGGGTAGCTTACGCCCCTTAAGAACCGTACGAGCCAGTTTTCCGGCATACGGCTCAAGCCCTTTTAAGGCTATCCCGGCGAAGGGATACCCGGCCATAATTTATTGTTTCTTGCATAACAAATGTAGTTACTTGCTTGCACTCTTTAGCTAAATTTTCTCTCCATTTTGTTCGTTTGAAGAAATATTTGTCGAATTCAGGCAGATAAGGATTCGCCTTACTTTTCACTTTAACATGATAACGAATTGGAACGTACGCAATACGGTATAACCGGTTGTGTTCGATCCCTTTCTTGGTTATTCTTTGATCGGTAAAGTGATTGTTTTGAAAGTAGCGATAATAAATCCACCAACGGTTTTTGTTCCCGTGCTGGTATTTAGCCCATCGTTTAAGCTGTCGGTAAATGAATGTCCCCAAACGGGAGAAAGTCCGTTTTGCACATATGCCCTTGTGGTAGTTTGACCACCCCCGCATAACCGTGTTGAGCACCCGGATGATAGCGGTGTAAAAAAGCGTTCTTTGAAAAAATGGACTTTCCTGTTGACGGCAAAAAACTTTCCGCGCTTGCCGAACGGGAAAATTATGCCCGCCCGGATGATAAAAAGCTGGCATCACTGCCGCTTTTCATGGCTCAACTGTGCCTTAATTCCTAATTTGTTGTGCTTAGTTTTTTAAATTTTACTAATCGATTAATCTTCATTAAGTTGTTTCTCGATGTCCATTTATCAAAAAAACAGTAGCAGATTTCTTTATATTTATTTCTTATTCTGGGAAACGTTCAAATTTATATATTTCTTCCAGCGACTCATCCCAACTTGCTTTATTTGAGATGAAAATATGTGCATTAGGTCTTTTTTCTAATTCAGTATCTAAACATCCTGCTGGAACTACTAAAAGTTTGCCGTCCATTTGCAAATTAGGCAGAGCGGAACCACAATTTGCACAAAAGGCTTTCACATGATTACTTTTATGTGGTTGAAATATCTTAATTTCTGTTTCCGTTTTTACCCATTCTAGTTTTGCTGTTGTGGAAAACAAATTTGCAGCATGAGCCGACCCGGTGTCTTTCCTACAATATCTGCAATGGCATAAATAGAAACTCTCAAAATCACCTATAACTTTAAATTTAATTCCTTTGCATAAACAAGAACCCAAGTATTCCATATGATATGTCTCTTTTTTTAGTTATTAATTTAGTTGAAATCCATTTCCCCTTATTTCCTGTTATTTTTATTGTTTACACTTTCCTATCTTATCTTTAAGAAACTTACGTCTCTCCTTTAAATTAAGCACAACGGTCACTTGCAAGTTGTCGTTGTGGATTTCGAGGAGCGTCAGTGTCCGGTAGGACATGACGGTCAAGAAAGGAGCAGAGACAACGCACACCTCTGCCCCCGTAATGCAATTTGCAAATTTATTATGGCTTGTTTTTTCATTTAAAAGTCATCATTGTTGAAATGTGAAAATCACTAATTATCCCAGCTCCTGGTATTTCTTGCAGTTTCCTGTCAAATCTTATAGATAGCTCAATTATTTTCTCACTATTCTCCCAGAAAACATTTTCCACAAAAGAATTAGTATTATTTGCAATAGTCTCTGATTTTGATGGTTTTCCCAATTTTTCTTTTAATTCTTTTTTTAATCCATCATATTTCCTTTTGAACTCTTTTTCTTTTTTTGTTAGTTCAACAAGTTTTTCTTTTCCCTCTCTTGGATTAAAACTTGGATTGAATAAACCCCAATTGTAAGTTATTGCTTTTAATTCATTTGTTTTTTTGTCAAAATAATACCAAACGTGTAATTGAGGATTGAAATCATCCTTTAACCGCTTGAATATCCATACTTTCGTTTGGACTAATGTGTAAATGTCAAATTGAGGATTTCTTAGTATCCCAAAGTTTCCAATTGAATCTGTAAAAACACCGTCATTTGTTTTTTCGTAACTCAAAATTTCATCTTTTGTTTTTTTGTCAAAAGACATCTCTTGGGAAAAAGCAGAAATAGAACCTAATATTAGTCCACATAAGAAGAAAGCCTTGAGTATCGTGTTTTTATCCATATTTATAGTAGTTGCTTTGTGTTTTTCAAAATAAGCCAACCGGGTAGCTTACGCCCCCTAAGAACCGTACGAGCCAGTTTCCCGGCATACGGCTCAAGCCCTTTTAAGGCTATCCCGGCGAAGGGATACCCGGCCATAATTTATTGTTTCTTGCATAACAAATGTAGTTACTTGCTTGCACTCTTTAGCTAAATCTTCTCTCCATTTTGTTCGTTTGAAGAAATATTTGTCGAATTCAGGCAGATAAGGATTCGCCTTACTTTTCACTTTAACATGATAACGAATTGGAACGTACGCAATACGGTATAACCGGTTGTGTTCGATCCCTTTCTTGGTTATTCTTTGATCGGTAAAGTGATTGTTTTGAAAGTAGCGATAATAAATCCACCAACGGTTTTTGTTCCCGTGCTGGTATTTAGCCCATCGTTTAAGCTGCCGGTAAATGAATGTCCCCAAACGGGAGAAAGTCCGTTTTGCACATATGCCCTTGTGGTCGTTTGACCACCCCCGTATAACCGGGTTGAGCACCCGGATGATAAGGGAGTAAAAAAGCGTTCTTTGAAAAAATGGACTTTCCTGTTGACGGCAAAAAACTTTCCGCGCTTGCCGAACGGGAAAATTATGCCCGCCCGGATGATAAAAAGCTGGCATCACTGCCGCTTTTCCTGGTCCCGGCGGAAAGGAAGGACAAAACCGGAATGGAAAAATGCAGGAAGGACAGTAAAAAATCATTTAATCCCCTTAGACTGATCATTTAAGTACCAGCGGTTTAGCCCAACACGAATTAAAACAAAATTGAGCAGGGAGGCCGAAAGCCGGAGATATCAAAAAAGGCAGCAGATATACAAACCTACTGCCTTTTTTCATGGCTCAACAGTGCCTTAATTCCTAATTTGTTAGCGTTTCTTTGTTTTTCTGTCTTTTCACTTTACATCCTTGAATACTTCTTCGGTTTCACCCCGATATGTTCTTCAAAAACTCTTGAAAAATGGCTTAGGTTTGTGAAACCCAACTGATAACCAACATCTGATACGGACAACTTTCCTTCTTTTAATAACCGAGCCGCTTCCTGCATGCGGAGTTTCTGAAAATAACTAAAAATACTGCTACCAAAAATCTGTTTGAATAGTCTTTTCAATTTGGAAGGGCTCATATTTGCGAATCCTGCCAAATCTTCAATAGTGACATGATTATCTAATTGCTCTAACCTCCGTTCCTTTACCTTATAGATTGTTTGAATGTCCTGAATATTCAAAGCATAGATATTTGTTTCATCTCTTTTTACTAACTCCATAAGAAACCGACAAATCAACTCTTCTGCTTTCACCCTGTAGAAAAATAATTGAAAAGAGTCATCAACAGACTCACTGACAATCTCATCTGCTACAGCTTGCAACGATGGATAGATAATTTGTTCAAATAATAATGGCTGTGTATTTTCCAAAATGGTTTGCAACAGACGGTTTTTATTCTTGCTGGGAATCAGATTGTTGAGGTATACGACATCTATTGCAATGTAAATTTCCGATTTGTAGGTATTTCCAGGAATAAGGATGTCGGTATTCATCCCCATGGTGGTAATCTGCACAGAAGGCGTTGTTTTTATCCGCTCTTTAACATCGACGTTTTCTGTTTTTCGGAGGATATTTCGAAACTTGAACAAAATTAGGTTCGATGGAAGATCGCCACCCTGAGAAGAAATGTTTATTTCCTTGTTCAATTCGAAGTTATTAATCATCATTGCAAGATGTTCATTTATAATATGAACGCTGGCATATCCTCTTCCGTAATGTTTAGGAATATTGAGTCTTCCTTTTTCAACTGTCGTCCCTAATATATCTGCAAAGGGTTTTAATACTCCCGGCGGGTGTTGTTCAATATTATCTTCCATTATGACCTATTACGACTATTTTGTGGACAAAATAGCTATTTATCTTCGTATGGCCCCCATACTTTTGCTTAATAATTTCAAATAAAAAAAGATGATAGCAAAACTAATTAATGCAACCAAAGTATATGAATCACCAGTAGGCAAGTTTCCAGTACTGGAACAATGCAATATAGCATTGAATGAAGGAGAGCTTTTGCTCATAATCGGCCCATCGGGTTCTGGTAAAACTACTCTGCTCTCCCTGATTGGATGCCTGATATATCCGACCGAAGGAACGCTGGAAATTGATGGTAAAATTATCAATCAACTTTCAGCCAACAAAATGGCATCAATTCGCCTGAATACCATTGGATTTGTATTTCAGCAATTTAATTTACTTTCTGCATTGTCAGCTGAGGAGAACGTGGCCTTTCCACTGAAAATGCAGAATTTGGGAAATTCTGAAATTCAAAAAAGGACTAAAGAGGTGCTCCAAAAAGTAGATATGTTGGAACACCGTAAGAAACTACCCAAACAACTTTCGGGCGGACAACAACAGCGTATTGCCATTGCACGCGCCCTTGTTACGAACCCGAAGATAATTCTGTGTGACGAACCGACCGCCTCTCTCGACAACAAAAGTCTCTACATCGTGATGGATGAATTACGCCAACTGGCGAGGGATGGAAAAGCCGTAGCTGTGGTTACCCATGACCCGAGATTGACAAAATATGCCGATCGCTGTATCGAAATTGACAACGGAAAAGTAACTATTGTAAATGATAACATAATAAAACATCAAAAATGAAAAATGAAAATCAAATGAAAATCACGAATTTATTTATAATTAGTGCATTGATATGCTTTATCTTATCCTGTTCTTACAAGGATGGCAGTAGGACTCAACCTCAAACCGACTCAACGCAAACCGTTCGATTGGACATTCAGAAAGTAACAGGCGTTGCTCGCATAGAACCCGAAAAGGGCTTGCTTTACATATATGCAAAGACCAATGGAAGTATAGCAAAAATTTTAGCAGAAGAAAACCAGCAGGTTGCACAGGGAAGTCTGCTTTTGGTTTTGGACAATGCCACAGACAGAGCGTTGCTCGAAGTGGAAGAAAGCAAGATTTCGGCTCAGTTTTCGGCAATCGAAGCTGCTAAACAAAATGAGGCCTCTCTCAAAAACGATTTGGATAAAGCCAAGAGTGACATTGCCTTGAACAAAAAATTGTTTGAAGCAAAGGCCATTACTGAACAAGCCTTAAACGATAATAAAGCAAAAATGGAAAAACTGTCGAGTGATTATGCCAAAGCCGTAGCTGATAAGAATCAGCAAATAAACAAAATGGAGGAGATAAAGGCCAATGTCAATTATCGCAGAAGTGTATTGAAAGAAAAACAGTTGAAAACGGTTTTTGCCGGCAAGGTTTTGCAATGGGATGTTCACAATGGCGATTACGTGACGCAAGGGAAAAAGCTGGGTCAATTCGCTCCCGACGGGGCTTTGGTTGCCGTGACGGAAGTGGATGAGCTCTTTCAGGATAAAGTGAAAAAAGGAATGAAAACTGAAATTTTCTCACAACTCAACGGAGAAAAAATTGCCACGGGGACAGTTGTTTATGTAGCCAATTTTCTTAAGAAAAAATCGCTTTTCTCCGACGATAATACGGTGGAAGATCGGCGAGTGAAAGAAGTAAAAGTTCGATTGGACAGTAATTCTAAAGCCATTATAAACAGCAAAGTGGACTGTGTCATTTATCTAAAATAGAATAGTTATGTGGAAAACAGCTTTAAAATTTATGACTTACGAGAAAATGAAGCTCGTAGGGATTATGATGGGAATCGTTATTTCAATTTTTCTTATAGGGGCACAGTTGGGAATTTTGAATAATATACTTGATATCAGTCTTGGCATAGTGAAGGGAAATGAAAAATACATTTTCGTAGTGGACAAAAAAAGTACTTCATCGCTCACGCTTGTAAGAGTGGACAAGCGGGTTGGGTACGAACTGCAATCCATTCCTAATGTGGACAAAGTATTTCCAGTTATAGTAACAGGTGGCACAAGCAAATACAAATCAGGAGCTACAGCGGTTGCGTCCATTATCGGAGTACAATATCCCGAAATGGCTGGTGCTCCTGAAAAGTTTACCCCTGAAACTAATCTTGCAAACTTGCAAAATGAGGGAGCTGTGATTGTTGACAAAAACGATTTGGAAAACATGGAAAACATTAAGGTTGGAGAATATTTTTACCTCAACAATATTCGTGTATTCGTAGGTGGTTTGTCCATAAATAATCCTGGATTGGGCCAACAAAATATTATCACGACTGTTGAGCGGGCCAGGCAATTATCGGGTTTTAATGCCAATCAGGTAAGTGCCTACCTGATTAAAAGTGCTACGTCCGACACCTTGTTGCAACACAAGATAGTAGAACAAATCAACCGAACCATTCCCAATGTCAAAGCTTATACGGGAAAGAAATTTGCAGAAATCACTACGGAGTATAACAAAACCTCAAGTGGAATTGTGATACCGTTCTATATGATGATTGTGTTTTCTTTGTTTACGGGCATTATCATCGTCGGATTGACTATGTTCTCCTCGGTCAACGATCACATCCGTGATTACGGAACCATCAAGGCAATCGGCGGAAGCAATTATCTGATTGGGAAATTAATCGTTCGTCAGGCGATGTTGTATGCTGTTATTAGCTTTCTTGTTTCGATGGGATTACTGTTTGGTTTGCAATATGCAATGTCTTTTGCTGGGCAAACGCTGGTGTTTTCAGTAGGAATGTACTTTGTTCTATTGGACATCACTGTGATGATGAGCCTTGCAGGAAGTTTCTTCTCTATGCGGAAAATTTTCAAATTAGAACCTGTCCAAATATTTAGAATGTAAAAAATAAAAAGATGAAAAAACAAATTATAATTGTCCTCGCGTTGCTTTTAGCTTTTATTAAAATCGAAGCACAACAAATAAGCACATTATCACTTAACGATGCACTTGAATATGCGGTAAAAAACCGCTTTGATGCACAAGCCAACACAATTGATGTTGCGCTTGCGGGAAACGCCATTCGTAAATCACAAAATGAGTGGTTGCCTAAAATTTCTGCCAATGGAGAATTGCTGTACAACACAAAATTGCAGACTATGGTTTTTGATCAGGGAAACGGTAATATTACGGAATTTCAAACAGGAACAAAAAATCAATCAACATTAAGTCTCGAACTGTCGCAAACCATTTACAAACATGGTTTAACATCGAATATAAAAATCAACAAAGCGGAACAATTCGTACAAAACGAGAAGCTGAAAGAGAAAGAAAATAGCATTAAAATGACCGTTACCGAGACTTATCTAAATGTGATATTGAAAGAACAGCAGTTGAAATTGAGCCATGAAAATACCGAAAGGTTTAAAGCTTATTTTGACATTGCCAAAGACCGGATGCGACTCGGAACTATCCTCGAATCAGACATGTTAAAAACGCAGACGGATTATGAAAATGCAATGATTACAGAAAAACAATCGACTCAAAATTACGATTTGGCTGTCAGTGCTTTGAAATTTCAATTGAATCTGGACAAAAATGAAACACTGGTTTTAAGCGATTCGCTTTCCGTATTGCTGAACAATAGTCCTACTCAGATTCTAAATGTCGATGTGCCCGAAAAACCTGAATTGAAACAATTGTATTTTTCACAAAAGGAAAATGAGTTAAGATTAAAAAAGGCAAATACTATGTGGCTTCCAACCGTATCTTTTGTTGGAAATTATACAACTCAATATCAGGCTCCAAACTTCAGTTATTCGCAAAATTTGTGGTTTCCGTACAATTATATTGGTATCAAAGCAAGCTTACCTATTTCAGACCTACTGAAACTTCGGACAAATAATAAGGAATTTCGGTTAAAATCTACCCAACTTAACTTGCAGTACAACCAAAAGCAATCTGAACTTGTTTATGAAATAGACAAATGCAATACAGAATTGCATAATACATCCGAAAATATCAGTTCGACAATGAGGACATTGACTTTGTCTAAAGAACTTTACAACCAGCAGTTGGCGACATATAAGCTGGGAACTATTACCTACAGCACTTTGTTGGATGCTGAGGCTTCGGTCAATACGGCAGAACAGAATTACATTAAATCGGTCTATGATTATTTGATTGCATTTTACAATTATAAAAAGGTAATGTGTTTTTAATAAAGCATTTGTATTATAGACAGTACATGCAGATAGATTGAAAAAGTTATGTTCCAATTTTTCTTATATCTTAAGATATTGTTCATAATAGTTTGTCCTCAGAAAAAGCTATTTTCAATCAACAGAAGGGGAGTGATTGAATAAAACAAATGTAGAGTAAGTGGAGGGTAGGCTTCTTCACAATGAACGTACCGGGTAGCTTACGCCCCCTAAGAACCGTACGAGCCAGTTTCCCGGCATACGGCTCAAGCCCTTTTAAGGCTATCCCGGCGAAGGGATACCCGGCCATGATTTATTGTTTCTTGCATAACAAATGTAGTTACTTGCTTGCACTCTTTAGCTAAATCTTCTCTCCATTTTGTTCGTTTGAAGAAATATTTGTCGAATTCAGGCAGAAAAGGATTCGCTTTACTTTTCACTTTAACATGATAACGAATGGGAACGTACGCAATACGGTATAACCGGTTGTGTTCGATCCCTTTCTTCGTTATTCTTTGATCGGAAAAATGATTGTTTTGAAAGTAACGATAATAAATCCACCAACGGTTTTTGTTCCCGTGCTGGTGTTTAGCCCATCGTTTAAGCTGCCGGTAAATGAATGTCCCCAAACGGGAGAAAGTCCGTTTTGCACATATGCCCTTGTGGTAGTTTGACCACCCCTGTATAACCGGGTTGAGCACCCGGATGATAACGGTGTAAAAAAGCGTTCTTTGAAAAAATGGACTTTCCTGTTGACGGCAAAAAACTTTCCGCGCTTGCCGAACGGGAAAATTATGCCCGCCCGGATGATAAAAAGCTGGCATCACTGCCGCTTTTCCTGGTCCCGGCGGAAAGGAAGGCCAAAACCGGCATGGAAAAATGCAGGAAGGACAGTAAAAAATCATTTAATCCCCTTAGAATGATCATTTAAGTGCCAGCGGTTTAGCCCAGCACGAATTAAAACACAATTGAGCAGGGGGTATCCCTTCGGCTGGCATGTCTGCTTCTTCAGTGCATAACAAAACCAGGGGGCGAATTTGCAGCATTTACAGAGAAGGCTGTAAGCAAAAACAGGAAAAACAAATTATTCAAAAAAGAAAACAGTAAATTGGGAACAACATGACATACATATCAGAAATAAATCCTTATGATTGTCATACTATTCTAAAAATAAGTATTAATCCTGTCACAGACAGAAATTGTCGCAAAGTTTCGCAACCTGTTTGCAACAGTTAGATACTCGTCCGGGACTTTTCGCCAGACCTCTGAAACAGTTCGCCACGAATCCGCCGTTGTTGGTAAAAGATTTTCCGCTATTGGAAATGAACCCGGCACTGTTCGCCAAAGACATGTTCCTGTTCGCACACAGGGGTTAATCATTCAATGAACGTTAATATAGTAAGCGACCTCCAGTCTGACCTGCGTATGGGAGAGGGCTAGGGGTGAAATTCCTCTTTACCTACTCGACTGTGTGTTCGGCTTTTATGCAATTTGTATTTGCTTGTCGTTTACTTTCACGTTAAATTGAATGTCAGCTTTTAATGCATTGAAGACTTTTATTATAGTTTCTATCGTAGCACTATTGGCGTGATTTTCCAGTTTAGATATTTGAGATTTATTCACTCCAACGACTTTCCCCAATTCTTCCTGGGTCATATTTCTTTCTTTTCGGGTTGCTTTTATCATTCTTCCCAAAAGTTCCATTTTTAATTCATACTCATAGGCATCCCGTTCAGGAGTTCCTTTTTTGCCTATGTATTTATCTTCCATTTCTGATAATGTGTACTGTTTCATCGCTTATTTGTTATTTTGTTTGTTGCTAAAATATTCATTACGAATTCTTTCTGCACGTTCAATTTCTTTCTTTGGTGTTTTTGAAGTTTTTTTAATGAATCCGTTTGTTGCTAAAACTAAAGTTTCAATTTTATTTGTCTTATCCCAAAATGCGAGAATCCGAATTTGTCGTCCCAAGTATTTTATCCTAAATTCCCAGACATTGTCATTTAATTTTTTAAAAAGCTTAGGGTCATTTGTTTGTTCTGCAATACGGACATTAAACATTACTTTTTGTCGGGATTTTTTGTCTAACGTTTGCATAAACTCGTCAGCTTCTGCTAAAAATATGGTCTCAAAAAATTGCATTTATTCCAGTGATTTCGATACAAATATAGGAGTAAGTTTCAATATTTAGCAACTTTATTCTTATATAATTGTCATCTAAGCTTGCACACAACAGTTTTTGTATTTTCTCCAACCTTGTCTTAAATTACAACAAATCAGCTATATGAAATAAAAAAAGAATAATTCCAAAATTCGGAAATGGTGGATAAAATTATAGTTGGACGATGGCACCGGAGGCTATGGACCCGTTAGTGGTTTGATTTATTCCTGTTTTTTAGGTTATAGAGACGCACGGCCGTGAGTCTCTACGTGCGTCCAATGAAATGATGTGTTCCCAATAATTGCGTTGCCATAATTTACCGTCTAACGGGGGCCAACCATTTTGTTTTACCTCCCGGATATATTCGTCATGGTTTTGAACCATTGTACGGCCCGGTGTAGGAGGCACCCCTTTGTGTTTGCCCTTTGTTTCATCCGCCCGGCATCGTTCAACTCCATTTTCTATTCATGATTGCAAATCCTGACCAGCCGGGGTTTGTCATTTTGATATGAATATTATCAAAATGATAATACTATCAACATTTGTGGAAATATACTATTCACATAATCAGTGATTTAAAATTTCAAGGAATAGTGGTATTCACTTTGAAAGAAAGATAATAACAAAGTCTAAGATGCAAAACAAAATAGAAATTTCATTTTTAATGAGGTTCAAAAGCAATTTTTAATTATTAATCTAAAATTTTAAAGAGATGAAAACAAGAATTTTGAGTTTAGTAACACTGTTACTGTTAAGTGTTGTATCGGTTTTTGCAGAGGAAAAAACGGAGAAATTTGAAGTAAAAGGTGGAAACTGCGAGGAGTGTAAAACACACATCGAAACCACTACCAAAGCAGTAGAAGGAGTATCTTCTGCTGAATGGGACGCTGAAACAAAAGAACTTACCGTTGTTTTTGATGATGAATTAACAACACTTGACAGTATTGAAATGGCCATTGCCAAGGGCGGGAACGATACTCCTAACTACAAAGCCCCGGATAAAGCATACGATGAACTACCGGCATGTTGCCAGTATGAAAGAGAAGAATAACAACAAGGCCCAAACTAATGATTTCTTAGTTTAGGTGATAACCGAGTATCGTAAAAGGGTGTACGATAAAATTTCCTATTACTTATAAAATGTGATAAAATTATTGTCGTACACCCCAAAAATACCAGAGGGATGGATATGGGAAGCAACAGAGGTTTAGGGGTGAAATTCCCCTTTTCCTTCTCGACTATAACACGATTTTTAGAGTGTAATCACTGCCTGTAATGATTATACAACATAAATTCATTCGTCAAATTGATTTAGCTTTTCAATCTCCTTTTTAAGTAAATTCATAGCCACAGGTTGGAAGATTAATTCTAATTCTCCGTTGCTAGTTATTTCAGTTTTTCTAACCGCTAAGAATACTTTAGATCCAAGCGTTTTCAGGGCAACAATGGTAACTTTTTCGCCCAATGGGACACAATCAAAGATCGCTCGATCAGATGCAACAATACATGGTATTACTGCTTGAAAGCGTTGAAAAACCATGTTAACATTAATTTCCTCTGCTACGCCAATCGGAATGGAGTATTCGGTTACGGATCCAGTGCTGTTGTAAAAACGGTCACAGTTTAACCACCCCAACTGAGTGGCATTAAAAACATACCGGCTAACATCTGAAGCGGTAACATTGCGGAAATTATCACCCTTGACTTTTTCTTCAAAATTTTCGTTTGAAGCAGCCACGTCTTGATCTGTATTTTCGTTTGAAGCAGCTAAATCTCCATCACTAAGCTCAAAAACAAATGGAATCGTATAGGACACACGAACTGGTTTTCCCTTTTGTATTCCCGGCGTCCATCTGGGGAAACTGTTTACAACCCGGAGTGCTTCTTTGTCCAGTGAACGATTAATACCTCGAGTAACAGTGGCATCACAAATATTACCCTCTTCGTCAACAATAAAATTTACCAGTACCTGCCCTTGAATTCCGTTTTCCATAGCATTGATCGGATATCGCAAATTGTCGTAAATAAATTTGCGAAGTGCTGGTTGTCCGCCAGGGAATTCGGGCATCGCTTCAACAATAAAGAAAGTTTCCGGATTTTTCGGCTTTGATGTATCAGCAAGCTTCCAGTCAATTTTATCCGCATTCCGCTCGCCGTAAAACAAGGCCATACCATATTTTCGGCTTGTGTTGGGAAAACCAATTTCAACAGAGCACCCGAACTTAATAGCGCACTTTTCGTTGGAAGACTTAGCCGTAACATTGAGCATTCCGCCTGTTTCCAGAATTTTGCTGCCGGAAGTTGTCGTTAAATTGGCCAGAATGATATCGGATAATTTATAGTACTCTTTTACTGATATTTCTATTTTCCCGGTTATTTCCGCTCCTGTTTTTCCGGAGACAAACGAGTTGGCAGCTATTTTAATCGTTGTTCCCTCTTTGCAAGTTATTGTTGTATCCTTGTTCGCCGAAATAGAAAATACTTGTGGCTTTTTCTCAACCTGTTGGTAGATCGTTTCCAGCGAAATAGTATCAACTGCAATGGAATCAAGAGTTGGCTGTTTGACCGGTTCTTTGGCAACGGAATCCTTGACCGCAACTTGCTCATTGATCGTTTTACAGCTATCAACATGCTGTTCGATCACGAGTGTATCAGAAAGAGGACCTGTGGAAGGATTTTCCTGCACCTGGTTTTGCACAATTGGCCCCACAGCATCTTTATCAATATTTATCCAGATAAAAACTGACGCAACAATTACTAAAACGGCTCCCAGCAACAAGCTGTTAATGTGGTTCCGAAAGAAACGCGTTGTCCTGTCACCTGTTTTTGCAGCGGCAAAATTTGTTAGCAGAACATCGACTTGTTCTTCGCTCATCAATGGAGCTTGTTCGGTGATCTTACCGAACAGTTGCCCCAGGTCTTTATTGGTTATTTCGCGCTTTTTCATTTTGTCAGAGTCTTAATAGGATTAGCGGAAATACGGTGTGTTAATATCGACTCGTTGTCGGAAAGCAATTTCCGTAATTTTTCACGACCACGAGCCAGTCGGTTTTTTACTGCAGCTTCGGTAATGTTCATATTTACAGCTATTTCTTTGATCGAAAAGCCAAGAATGTGAAATAGGAGTATCACCTCTCTTTGTTCGGCGTTTAGCCGGGAAATACATTCGCGGATTAGCTGAACGTCGTGTTGCATTTCAACAGAATCGGGGGCTACCTCTACATTCACCGCTTTCACTTCGGTTGGTTTGCCAAAGAATTTCGAACGACGTTGTTGTTTTCGGTAGCAATTCCGTGCAATTCCGATAAGAAAAAACTGAAATGCACTTGGCTCACGAAGTGTATCGAAGCTTTCGAATGCCTTGGTTAGTGTTTCTTGTACGAGATCGAGTGCCTCTTCCTCGCTTCTGGTTATTACCCTGCAATAGGCTGAAAGCTGTCGTTGTACCGGAGCATACAGCTTCATAAATTCGGATATCTTTCGACGATTTGTATCCACAATACTTGCTTGTTTTTTATAAGAGTACCTTCTATTGAGAAAAGGTATCGGTAATCGTTTATTTTTTTTTTGGTACAGTCAACAGAACTATTTAGCATTTGACAAAGAATTATAGAAAATTCTTATGCTTTTCAAATTGTGTTATAAGGTAAATTATAAGGCTAATTATTGTATGCCGTTTATATTTCTTTAATCATCTCAAACTGTTTTCCTGTCACCTCAACGTTTTTTGCTTTTAGAAAATCTACAATTGAACTACAGGTAATATCTGCGTTTACTATTTTTGTTGTTGAACACTTATTTTGTTTGCTGGCTTCAAGAAGTAATAGAGAAGCAACTCCTTTTCTCCTATGTGCCTTATCAACGGCTATTTGGGTTATGTCTCCCGAATCAGGTTCAAAAATACAGTATCCTATTAGCTTTTTGTCTATGAATACACCTAAAATAACAAAATCTTCTCTC
The DNA here is from genome assembly GCA_963662895.1 of Prolixibacteraceae bacterium. Taxonomy (GTDB): domain Bacteria; phylum Bacteroidota; class Bacteroidia; order Bacteroidales; family Prolixibacteraceae; genus GWE2-42-39. The sequence continues at coordinate 617,857 of OY759982.1, forward strand.
GCTCTTTGGATGGATTCAAAACTGTTCTGCCATGAGGGGTAGAAATCCCAAAAATCAGAAAACATATCATATTCTTCAATATCGATTGATTCTATTTTGAAAGGAGTACTAACGTTTTCTATTTCATTTTTGAATTCTTTGTTCTTCCAAACGAAATAATTAAACTCTCGGGTTGTCTTAAAATTAATTTTTCGATATACGGAAACAGCTTTAGTATTGTGTTGCAACACTTCTAACAAATAATGATTGATATTTTCTTTTTTCAAAAATGGTATTGAATATTCAAATATTTTTGTCGCTAAACCTTGCCCACGGTATTGTTTCAGTGTTCCTGTTCCCGTATCGTAGGCCATTTTCTTTCCATTATAATTTCCTATTCCGTTCAAAGTAAATGCTACAATATCTTCTCCATCAAATGCGGCAACCGATAATTCAGGATTAAAACCACGTCTTTTCAACATCGTCTTGAGTTCATCATGGTTTAGTTGAATATCATAGTCAGCAAACGCTTTACTAAATGCAATAAAAATTGTTTCAAAGTCTATTTTTCCAAGTGATTTTATTTCCATTTCTATTATATTTTGTTCGTGTTACGTATTGCACCAAATGGCATACACTCTACCGAGTCTCTGAAAAATGTTTAAAATACAAATTTTGGGAGATAAAAGGGATAGTGTGGCATGAAATATTTCCGGAGGGTGCAAGTCCCTTACGGGCTCCGAAACCTCCCGGGCTATCCTAACTCCAGACGAAAGCCTCCTGCCTCAGTAAAGATGTAGTTTTTTTGTGTCTGGGAGAGGGAATTGCAGGGGAACTATTTGGAATGAACCCGGCACTGTTCGCCAAAGAGATGTTCCTGTTAGCGCACAGGGTTTAATCATTCAATGAACGGTAAACTGGTCGAGTAGGTAAAGGGAGTTTCATCCCTCCCTCTCGAACCGAACTTGATCCTCTCAGCTCATCCGGCTCTTGTGATACACAATATAAACATTTCAACCTGCCGTTTCTGCCTGGCACTGCGTGCCCCAAAAACGCCTATTTATTGCCAACCGTTTTTATTTCTCATTAAATAATATTCCAAATTTCTGAAGATCAAGATTAAAATCCTGACCAGCCGGTTTTAAGCTGCTGATCCCTGTCAGGAAAATGATAAAACCTTTAAATATTCGGCAGGGAGCCCGGCTGCTTTCCCCGGAAACGGAACCCGGGGGGGTAATCCTCACGGAAAACAGCAAACCGGAAACCTGGAAAAGCGGATTAAAAACACTATCTGTAAATATCTGACCGGTAGGTGATTTTTAACGAGGTGATGTTTAGTTCAACACTGCCTCCAATACAAAGCGTATGCAAGCGACGCTTCATTGGAGGCTAATTATTAGCGGCTGGCTATTGATTTTATATATGATTCTGGCGATAAAATACCAATCTCACTTTTTCTATAATCTTTTAGATTTCGAGTTATAATCACGTCTATCTTGCCATTTTTAATTGCGGCAAAATTCTGCAAACTATCTTCAAAATCTTTAAATCCAGAATTAAGGGCATTTGTAACGACCTCTTTATCCATAGATAGCACATCTGTTATTGATAATAATTGTTTCAAATTTTCAATAACTTTCTCGTGCCGTGCCGTTTGTCTTAAGAGATAATAAAGGTTACTGAAAATTACTGGAGTTACAAATCCTTTAATTTTATTGGTCTCACACAATCCTATTATTTGGGCTGAATATTCAGCAAATGGTTCTCTATCAAAGAAAAAATCTAAGATTACATCTGTGTCAATTAGTATCCTATCCATATTATAAATATTTTTCAGATAAGCTTTTTGACAATTCATTTTTGTAATCAAAATCTTCAGGAGCTTTAAATGAGCCTCTTAAAAATGATGTGATTGGAGTAGAGTCAATAACTTTGACACTATCCTCTTTTATGATAACTTTCAGATAATTTTCTATAATGTCAGATAGGCTTCTGCCTTTTCCTTTTGCATATTGCTTTGATTTTTCAATCAAAGATTGCTCAATTGTCAATGTTAATTTTGCATTCATAGCACGTTTGTTTAATTATTCATTTATACGTACAAACTTACATCAAAATTAATTCACGTACAAATTTTTAACATATCATACGTGTTTTGTCGCTTCTTTTAGCTTGCCGCTAACTTGTTGTCTGTTCCCTCCAATTTTCCGTTCATGATTACAAATCCTGACCAAGGTAGCCAAGAGTCCGAAAGAGGTAGTTACGCTTAGGCAGGAGGTAGATATGTTTAAGCAACAAGATGCTTATCCGGGGGTTTTCGCCAGACCTCCGAAACAGGTAGCCACGAATCCGCCGTTGTTGATAAAGATTTTTCCCTATTGGAATTGCCCCTGGCACTGTTCGCCAAAAACCTGTACCTGTTGGCACCTGGGGTTTAATCATTCATACAGGCTATTACGAAACAGAGAGTAAGTCTGGCCGATTTAACCTGGGCCATTGAAAAAATATGTACCGTAAGCGGGGCCGATATCCGTGCCGTGTTGTATGTCATGGTCGATGTTGTAATCGACAACCTTGTAAAAGCCACTGTTGTACGTTTGGGCGACCTGAAAAGCCTTCGGGTTACCCCTCCAGTTCAAAGGACGAAGCTACTGAGGAAGAGATAAGCCCGGTATCCATAAAAGATGCAGGTGTTATTTTCACGCCAGGCTCCCGGATCCAGGAGACAATGGACAGTGTAAAATTCCCAAAAATACAGGTACTGGTTTTCCTGCTGTGAAAAATTTTTTCCCTGCTTAGGAAATTGGAATTTCCACGTTAGGGAATTAGGGTTTCCTGCTGTGGAAAAAAAATCGCTACAGCAGGAAATTGAGTATACATAATACTGGATAAATTGTTACAATGGTTGCGTCATATTTGATATTATGAATGCCGTATTTTTCACCGTTTTCGGGATGCCCTCGTTTGTTTGGTGGACGCCCACGCAGGGGCGTCCCTGCGTGGGCGTCCGAACCATTATCGTTAACGGATTGGTTGACTCTACGATTTCCAGTATGCAATAAAAATGGTTGGGCATCTCCACCATTTTGGCATTTTTTACCGGGATATTTGTTTTCCAATTTGCAGAAAGCCCGGTTGCTTTCCCCGGAAGGCGGAACCCGGGGGGGTAATCCTCACCGAAAACAGCAAACCGGAAACCTGGAAAAGCGGATTAAAAACACTATCTGTAAATGTCTGGCCGGCAGGTGTTTTTTAACGGGGTGAAGTTTAGTTCAACATCACCTCCAATACAAAGCAGTAACGCTTTATTGGAGGCTAATTGTTGTGCAGCGTTTTTATTTTTCTGTTTCTACCGATTTCAATATCCTCCCATTGTCTAGTTTCCATTCTGTTAGCCCATTTGCACTCCTCCCCATAACAATTGCAGCGGCTGCTGATGGACTGGAAAAAAGACAGTCTTTCGAAAAGACCAATTTTTCCCCAACCTGTTGGATTGTTTGATCCTCAATTAAATTCTCCCGGAGACTTTTCCAGTTTTTGGGAAACGAATTTGTTATAGAATTCGCAATTTCGGAATCTTTTAAAACAACAAATCCTTCATTTGTTAGCTGTCCTTTCGCATTTGCACCTCTGGCCGCCACAATAAAGAATGTATTTTCGATTTGCTCTTCGAGTGATTGAACTTTTTGCCTTAATTCCTCAAAAATCTTAAATCCCAAAGTATTGACTAGCAGTCTAACTTTTTCAATGAATTCTTCCATTTCAGCCTGATCTGATTCCGATATTGTTGGCAACGTTGGTATATTTGAATTGTCGAGTTCATATCGATTTACATTCACAGCAATTTCATATAACCGACTTTCCAAATATTTAATGTGAGCCTTATTAAGATTTTCATCTTTACTCACAAAAACAATTGCTTCGTTCCAAAAATCTTTAGTTGCAAGATGCTGGGTGAGTCTTTTGAAAATTATTTCGGCCTCTCCAATATAAGCCAAATCCTTGTTTTCAGATTTCGTTGAACGTCCAAACAGAATATAAATCCCAGTTCCTTGAAGTTCTGGTCTGTCAGATGAATCCTTGATTTTTTTTCTTGGTATTTTAAAGGCTTTTCCTGTCCAATTCGACAGTTCACAAGTCATTCTTCCATTTGGTTCTCCGTCCAACAAGAATATTTTAATTGTTTTTCCAAAATTCTTCATTCAACGTTCGTATTTCTTTTTAAATGCTGCACGGTGAGTATAAGAATAGTAACCGGTTGCGTGGCACTTTCCTGTCAATTTACAAGAATGTTAAAACGGACTACAACCCTTGATTTCACTACTGTCTAGGCTATTATTTTTATACATTGTGTGTGCCCAGCATGAGCAGAGCACACCCGTCGAAAGCTCATTGAAAATATCAAAAATGCAAATAAAAGATGAGAAATTCAATCGGCGGGTATTGTTTTATTATCCAGAGGGTGCAAATCCCTTTTTGGTTATAGCGTATCATCGTCTTTCGCTATTTTTGCGTCACGACAATTATCAGCAGTTCACATAAATTAACCATACCGGCCAAGTCTAACTCCTCCATGGATTAACGATACCATGACAGGATTGCCTCACGGAAATCCTTTATAGGCTATATTGTCCGGGCAGCTTCTCACAAACTGGTTGCCCGGTATGCACGTGCCCGTAGGCTACCTGTGATGGAACACAGGGTTTAATCATTCAATGAACGTTAAACAGTTATAGTAAGCGACTTCTTGTCGCACCTGCGTGCCGCAAGAACGCCTATTTATAGGCTACGTATTTTTTAATAAGTAATTTTCTAATGTGCTTAAAGTTTTTATAAAGTCTTCAAAAATGTTTTCTAATATTTTATCTAAAGACTTATCCTCAAATCCAAAATAATTCAATACTTTCTTAGTATCCTTTCGTGTCACGTTTCTCCTGTGAGCCACCGTAGAAGACCTTAATGCTTGGACGTTTCTTAAAAAGGCAATCATCTCTGGTATCTGCAATCTTTTACTTTCTAAGAATGCCTCAAATTTATCTAGTCCTTTGGGATTGTCTTTTTCCAAATCAACTCCTTTTATCAATTCTTTTTCATTTAAGGAATCAATAAAAATTTTTGTAAGTGCTAGTATTTGTTCATCAAATTCTTTTTCGTTTTCAGAGCTTGTCAATAAATGAAGTGTTTTAAAATAATGAAAATCCTCCTTAGAAAGTGGTTTAAAAAGATACCATCCAAATTTTTTTATCCATGATTCATTGAATTGTTGAAATTTCATTTTTAAGAACAAATCTGCGCTATCTGGATTACTTGGAATACCTGCGAAAAACCTTTTATAAGCGGTAGAGCTAAATCCCTCTTCTCTAGGAGGAATATTAAAGCTTTTCCAATATAGTTGTTCTTTATAATGAAGTTTACCCAGATCACCTAATAAAACAATAACGTAATCTTTGCAGCTATTATCTAATCGTAGTGACCAAATTGAATGACAATAAACGTGGCCATCTTCAACGGAATATTTAGAAGGGTTATCGTAATACTTTTTAAGAACATCTTTTTTAAAGTAAACAGGTGTTACATATAATGGCGCTTCAGGATTTTTCCCAAAATAATTACCTAAATGTTCTTCATCACACGTAAATTTTAACTCATCACCATTTTCATCATAGTCTATTATAAAATCAGCAAATTGGTCTCTTTCTTCAATTGTTCCCCAGATATTGGGCTTATAATTTTTGTTCTTCTCAATTACAGTTTTTCCCATAATCCAACTTTGCGTTTTATCTTGTCGGATATCTCTATCTGTAATATCAATGATTAAATGATTATAAAAGTATTTGTCAGAAGAATAATCTTGTCTCAATTCTTTAAGATTTAATTCTTGCATGGTCTTTTGGCTAAACCTCATAAAATCGAAATACACAAGTAAATGCATATCTCTAGCAGATATATAATCCTTTAAAAATTTAAGTTTTATGAATGCCTCATTTTTACCAATTTTCGCAACTACTTCTTCGTCTCCATTGCTGTCAGTGTAAATGTATTCTTTCTGATAGTGACTTTTAAAGTCCTCATATAAATTATGATATAGCCTAAATTCTTCGGATAATTCTAGATAATTGTCTTTAAGTCCTAATTCTTCTCTGTAGTAAATAATTGGTTCATATCCCTTATCACTAAATCTATAATATTCAGTAATCTCATTATCATTCTCATAGTATGAAACAAATCCAGGTCGTCCACTACCATATCTTAATTCCCAACTATATCGTTGTAATGAGTCTTTTAATTTTGATGATTCAACTAATGCAGAATACAAACCGCCCTGTTCGACATTTTTGAAATTATGCTTAAAGCTAAATACCATTACCCATCCTTGGTTAATGAATCCGGCTTCAATCTGTTTTTTTATATCTTCAAATAATAAAGGTTCCATGATTTTTTTGTATGTAGCCTAACTCTGTTGTCAGTCAACCAAATCTATCTCCTAAATTTCTATTTTTTGTTTTATGTGTAGCTTTTTTTTCTCTCATAAATCAAGATCATCAAATGGATTTTTAATGTTTTGTAATCCTTGATTACTTACATTAGTTTCTATCCATCCAATTTACGTCAATCTGCCTTAAAGTCAAATAGTTTAATGATAAGATCTTTTAATCCTATTATTTGGATGAGCAAAATGTATAGTCTCACGCTGCAAAGCATAAATCAGAGAGTGCAAACTTTAGGTTGGAACCATTGTTGATAATCAAGGAAAATATTATCGATGCAGACGCGACAACAGAAATTATTAATAATTCGAATCAAGAGTTAAATAGCTAATGTTATAAAAGCTGCGGCTAATCTTCCAAAAGCATGTACCATTAATCCTTTTGTAGACCTAACTTTGCTTGCCTTTTGGATATCGGCCTTTTCAATCAGCCAATTAAAAATTGCTTCAACCGGTTGTCTGACTTTGGAAACGGCAGTTGAGAATAAATCATCAGCTGCTTTTATCCTTTGCTTTATCACATCAGTCATTCCCTTAACAGCTTTGACCGGTGCAAGTGTTTCTGAATTCTGGTGTTTCAACATGTACAGATTTAGTTCGTTCACAAAGTATATTTTATCACCAAAGAAAGTCCTGTTCTCAATTGCTGACCAGGCTTCTTTAAATACGGTCAAATCATTGACCGAAGCTGGGGTGAACAATATTTGTTCCGGATGGGGCAGTTTTCCAATACGCCGAAAACCTAACAGGTGCAGCTTAAGCCCATAATAATACATCCCTTTGGTCGAACAATACCCCTTGTCTGTTATCTCCCTTGCAACCTTGCCCGAACGCTTGCCTGAACAGGTTATGATTGGCATGGAGTCCAATAAGCTTTGGTCAAACAGGCAATCATCCGGCTGAAAATCTGCAAGTAGAATTTCAATGAGCCTGGTAAAAGCACCTCCCAGTCTGTTCAACCGATTATTGAACGCCTGATAGCTACCTAACTTTGGAAACCACGACATTAGGTATTCTGATGCAAAGCGGTGGATGTGCTTTGTTGTCCTATGCCCTTCATGGTGCATCGTGTACAAGTATATTGTCATAATCTCCTGGTCTGTAAATTCCGGCTCATTGTTATTACTGAACCTTTCACAATAAAATTGAAGTTCTTCAAATTTATCACATACATAAAAGTAAATTCTTACTAACTTGTCGTCCTTATCTCTGGAAATCATATCTGATTGTCAATTCGTAACTGACTCCAAGATACTGATTTTCAGAGATTAATGCAAAATTTACTGCTTGATATTCAACTATTTAATGAACTTTTTTTATATTGTTTTCAACCCTTGATTCGCATTAATAAGTATCCCCTACTGCACCTAAGAGGTTATTTTCCAGAAACCCGTTTTATTTGATCCGATTCGTTGAATGAGCGCAGCGTTTTTTAACTTCTTTATTAGCTTCCGGATATATTGCTCAGTCAGATTCAGGTGTTCAGCTAACTGTACCTGAGTAATTCGAGGTTTTTTTTCAATGGATTCCAGGATACTACGTGCGTTCTTTGTTAGAGCATTTATCCGTTCATTTATCCGCTCATTTCTTTTTTCAGAACTTATTTTTTGATCTTTATAATTTAATTCGACCAAAAAACCGTTGGGTATGATAACCACTTCGTGGCACCGCATACCGGATATTTTTTCCAATGTATACCATTTTTCCTCATAATACCATATAATAGACGCTCTGCAGGAGGTTATACCGAAAGCACTATCCATCCTTTATGCCAATCTGCCTTAATGTCAAATAGGTTGATAATAAAACCTGGAAGCCTTAATCCTTAGCCAAGAGGTATGATTGCTAATTCCGGTTCAAGCTTAACTGATATCCACCCCTCAGGTAACTTATATGTTTGTTTACCTCTCTCCATTATTCAATCTCTGCAATTTCACGAATTAGCATACCTAGAATATCGCCGCTTTCTTCACCTGATCCATAGGGTAAAGCAGTCTCAATTCCTTCTGTAATGTTCGGGTTTTCCAAAAGTTTCTGACATTCTTGTTTTAAATACTTTTTTACACTTCGATTTGAAGCACTGATATTGTCCAGTATTTCAGAGCAATTATCCAAAATGTAAATAATATCCTCGAAATCGTGGCTTTGTCGTAAATCATTTCCACCCCGGGCATTGTGTGCTTCAAATTTTGCAGCCAAATAATATTCCGGTGGAAATACAAAAATTACAGTTCCTTCGGGAAGCGTTTTTTGTATTTTAATTTCAATCCCTTCTTCGTACCACCGGTTACTAAATCCAAGAACACTTGAATCTGTTGGCATAACATCAACTTTAATGTCTTTATAAATCCATCTGCAAATAGGCGCACCCTCTGAAGTGTCGTTTTTAAATCCTCTGGCTCGAAGGTTTTCTTCCAATCGTGCAAATTGGAGTTTTGAACTAATTTCAATTACACAATCTACATCAAGCGTTGGTCTGATTTCCGAAGCTGCCGGATTATCGGCGTAAAGTTCAGCAACCGCACCACCTACAAAAACCATTTCATCTTTTAACTCACGCAAACCATTGGCAACAGTTTGTAACATTAGAATATTTGTACTAGGCATTTTTCATGCGTTTGTCTAATTCGTCGATTGCAATTTGTATTTCCCTAACGCGACCAACCCGAATGGTGTCGACAATGGTTAGAAGCTCGTAGAATAATTTATCTTCTTGGACTATCTGAGGAAGAGTTTTGTATAATGGTTCAATGGCTTGACCTCTGTGTGTGCCTTTAGCATTAGCCCATACATAAATATCAGTATCAGATGAAATATGTTCTTTTATTGGCGATGCAGAATGAGCAGTAGGAATTCCTTTAACAATAGCTCCCGGTTCAGTTGGAAAAACATATTTTAACCCGTAAACAAGGAACTCAGTAAAAGAATTGATATTGACCTTTCTTTTTTTACTATCAATAAGCTTTGCAATTTTGCACCTGTTAAGCGCTTCAGAAACTTCAGAAGGACTTATTCCAATAGCATTTGCAATATCAATATTTCGCCACTTATTATCTCTTATTGAAATAATCTTCAATAGGACAACAATATCCTGTGGACGCATTCCATTATGCTTCTTCATAATCACCATCATTAATTCGCGAATCGCGAATTGCAAATATATCTATAATATCAATTCAAACAAAAAGTATTCTTTGATTATTAAAATCATAAGCAGTAAGCTTTCCAAAACCTTCATTATCTTTATATACACAGCCGGTATCAATATTAATTACACGATGCTTTGAAAGAACTCTTTCTTCACATTTAGCAACATTTATAGGATTATGACCATGAACAATAGTTTTATCTGATAATAATGGATTTGTGTAAGTTTCCTTGCATTTCCACAGCATTGAATAATAATCAGTAAAAGGATTAAGCACATTATCATTAAATCCGGCATGTACAAAAAGAAAATTTTCAAATGAGTAATAATATCTCAAGTCTTTAAAGAACTTAATGTATTTTGATTCAATATCTTTCAACGAACTAATTTCAAAACTTTTCAATGTTTTATCTCCACCGTTTTGAATCCACTTTGAAATATTCTTTTCATCTTCATGAGCATCAAGCAGCATCGCTTCATGGTTACCCATTAACGGAACAACATCAAATCCCTTCTCTTGTAATTCCATTATAAAATCAATAACTTCTTTGCTTTTATCACTTCTGTCAATGTAGTCACCAAGCAGAATAAGTTTGTCATCTTTTTGAAGTTGGATTTTGTTTTTTACCAATTCTTTTAATGAATCGAAACATCCGTGAATATCTCCAATTGCAAAAAGTCTTTTATTCATAACTCAAATGTTTGAATGAAGCCTGAAGGTAGGGGAATTGCACTCTTTTGCGAATTTTGGTTAGTGCGTTAGCTTGAGCGATTTGCAAATATGTGCAATGAGTGTGGGCTTCCCAAACTGTCCCGAAGGGCAGAAGCGGGCGGGCAAAAATTAATTTTTTCTCGCTCCAACATTCAATCAAGGGTAATATTTTACTTTTCCGTTTTTTCAATTTCCTAATTTAGTTTCATTGTTTGCACATTCGTTTTTTGCACTTGTAGTTCAACACTGCCTCCAATGTAAAGCGTATGCAAGCAACGCTTTATTGGAGGCTAATTATTGTAGCCAGTTTTTTATGCAAATTGAAATTTTCCACCAATCTCCTCCATATAAAATGATAAGTCCATTGCAGTATTTTGAAAAATTTCCTGTATTATCCCATCTGTGTCATACCATTCTTTTGATAGTTCTCTGTTTGAATGAATTGTATCATCAGAAAAATCAACTCCAGCTTCATAAGCTTTCTTGCATAAGGAAAAAACTTCATCAAATGAGATTTTATAACCAAGTCGATGAGCAAATTTATTTCTTTGAATATTCAATTGTAAAAGAAAATCAGTTATTCGCTTATCTAATATTCCAAGTGAAAGACACAACTTAATTTTTGATGGGAAATTCAAGGAAAATGCATCAAAAACATCTGGATTCTCTAATTTTAAATCTATCATTTGAACCAATAACGACTCAATTATTAAATGTCCATTAATAAAAGCTGACATTGCAGAATTATCAAATAATGACATTAAATGGTCTAGGTTTGGCTTTTCTCTATTTTCCCATTTCTTGCTCATTTGTGTCTAATTTTCTGTGAATCATTGATATAGTTGTCAATATGTCTAAAGCATCTGCTTCGTTAATTTCCCATATAATTTTTGGTGAATGAGCAGTTGTATTCCTAAACATACCGAAAATTCCTTTTATAAGATTTGCGAAACCTTTATGCTCACTTTCTTTGGTTTCAGTGGATAAATCATTTATTGTAAGCAATGGGTTTTTAATTGAGAATGCTTTATCTATCAATTCACTTCCATCTTCTGTTAGTCCAGTTCTTAACCTTATAATATCTGCAATACTTTTAGTTGCTTCAAAAACAGTATGAAAATAATTTTCTGCTAAAAGTTCTGCTTTACAATACTTGAAAATTGCTGGGTGTGTATTTCTCTGTTCAAGCTTGCTTTTTAGTCTATTTGCTTTTTGTTCTGCTTCTGTAATTGTTTTTGATTCAATAGTTCTGCGAAATTGCCCTTTTTCGGTAAGTTCTAATCCTATAAAAGATAGCCTTTTGTTTAATTCTGTTCGTGTATCTTCAAATTGCTCATTTCTACCAATAAATCGTGCGGGGTTCATAGATTTATTAATAAAAGTTAGAATGTTATTTGATAATTGTTTTCGATTTTGAAAAGTAGCAAATGCATTATAAAGTCTTTTCCATTTTGTATTGGTTGAGTCAATATCTGGGATACTTACCTCCTGTAAAAATTTTCCAATTTCGGGTACAGTCAATCCATTGGATGTATCTCCGAGAACTCTACTAATTCCTTCTAGTACGCTTCCATTTATTGGTGGTTGAATCTGTCTATTCATTTGATTTTGTTAAAATTGGCTACAACTTTTTAGCATTTTATCCATCGTTCGAATAAATTATTGTTAAAAGTAAAAATAATGAATGATATTAATGCCAAGTTTATGAGCGGTTTATAATGATGGATAAAATATCGTGGAGCTTATTCCCCATTCCTGTTGCACTCAAACGAGAAGAAACAGGATTACCTACTTCCTTCGCTACTCCTTCGCTGATCCCTGGGTTAGGTTGATATTAAAAGCAGAGACCTCCACCGCGACTGGGATAAAGGTGATTACAAATCCCCTCTTACTAAGCTCAGGATTGCAAATCCTGACCAGCCGGGGGAAATTATTGTTTTCAGATTGCGTTAATTTTTAATCCATCATCATGAAATTTATCAGACAAAAAATGCTGAACCTGATGAACATACTGAAGACCTTGCTCTTTTATTAATTCTTGAAAATTTTTGTTTTGGAAGGAATGTTTTTTTAAAGAATCATAATAATAAGAATAATCCTCTTTATGAATAGGTATTGGATCACCAGGAAAAACTGTAGATGCGGCAACAATCGGATCATAATATATTTTAGAATCGTCTTTTCCATTAATTGGAATTGGCTCTATTTCTGAAATCGGAATTTTTTCTTTACAGTTATTCACTCTTACATATTCAGGTTCAATATTGTTGATTTCAAAAACATTGATCATTTTACCCGAAATACGATTTATCTGCCATCTATCCATATTTTTGAGACGAATAAAGTCTCCTGTTCTAAAACCTTTCATATATCAATTTTTTTAACTTTGCTGCTATTGTCAGTTTTCATTATAGTTTATAATATTCTGTATGAAGATGTTCGGAAAGTATTTTTAAGTATCTGAGATTTGAATATTTGTATTTCTTCTCCGATAATACGAATAAAAAAATCATTTTGACCTTTTTGAACAGCCTCATTTTTTTATTGCCGCTTGGTTTAATCCTGAATGTAAATGCATAAAATCAAAGAACATCATCATCCATTAGATTCTTCTGTTTTTTATCCCTTTTCCCTACCATCTCCAGCAACTTGATTTATCTTTTCCTTTAGTGATTGTATTTCCAATGTTGCTGCAAGTTACAACGAATCAGCAACATTCGCCATATGAAATAAAAAAGAATGATTCTAAATATGGGGGGATAGATAAAATATTTTAGAACAATGGTTCTATTCTTTTCGGCTGTTTTTATTCTGGATACATCCTTATAAGGCCAAATAGCGATCCGTTCGAGAACCGTAGTCTGGGTGGTGTGAGAGGTTTTCCGATAGCAGATAACCTCCTCAATTATGTGGCAATTTTAATTATTTCTACTTTTCCTAATAACCTGCTGAAGGTTTTTCAGTTTATCCTGGCTGTTTTGCAACTGTTCTTCCAGATTCTTAACCTGTTCCGCAGAACATCCCTGATACATAATATTCACCGACTGGCTCCCCTCATAATTATTAAAATGATTGGTATAGGTTGTTTTTTCCTGATAATTCAAGATGTATTCTGGAGTACACCCGAAAACTTCGGAAATTTCAAACAGACGAGTCAGAGTAATATCAGAAACGTTATTTTCAATATTACTGTATGCTTTTGTAGTTAGCCCCAAGGCCTTTGCCACTTCTTCCTTTTTTAAACCTATCTCTTTTTCCCGGATTTCCCGGATATTGTCTCCGATTTTCATAGTTAATAATTTTTGGTTAGAAATCAATATTATTAATCCGTAATAAAGTTTCAAGCAAGGCAATTCGATTTCTTTCACTCTCCAGTAACTCCTTCTGCAGTTGCTGGACAATGTTTGTTGTTGGAGAAATACATTGGTGCATAATATTTACACCTTGATTCCCGCTATAATTATGAAAATGATTGTAGAACTCTTTTTTAGTTTGCTTATGCGTTAAAATATAGAGTGGAGTACATTCAAAGATATTTGCAATTTCTTCAAGGCGTAGAAGTGTAATATCAGTGATGTTATTTTCGATATTAGAATAAGCCCTCGTTGAAATGCCTAGTCTTTCTGCTACATAACTTCTTTTGTAATTTTTTTCAATTTCTCGAATTTCCTTTATATTATCTCCAACTCTCATGACTAAAGCTAAAAGTCAAAATCAATATTATTATCACGAAGTAGCTTTTCAAGTTTAGGTATTCTTTCCAACTCGTTCTTATATAAATCCTTATAAGCTTTTCTTATCTCAACCTGATCAATCCCCTGAATCCGAATGTTTATCCCTTTGTTCCCGTTATTGTCGAAATGATTATAGATACTACCACTGGATTCCTTATATTGGAGTATATAAATGGGACTACATGATAGAACTTTAGCAATCTCATTAAGTTGAGACAATGTAATATCACACTTATCATTTTCGATACATTGATAATCGATAAGTTTTAATCCTAGTTCATCAGCAACATACTGTAGGCTATATCCTTTTGCCTCACGTATCTCTGCAATATTTTTTCCTATTTTCATTTTGTTTGAATTTTTCTTCAAATATAGTAAAACTTCCAATATGGAAGTAAAACTTCTCGTTTTAGAAGTTATTTTTTTCTTCCTCGTCCTTTTTGTTGATTCTTTTGTCATAATCAATTTGAATTGCTACCCCACATAGGTGGATAGGATATGCATTCACTGATTGGAAAATTTTTCAAACTATAAAAAACAAAAAGTATGAAACAGAATTTATGCTTCCCGGCATTGCTATGCCTTTTCCGAAGCAAATTACCCCTAAATCCCTTTTGTCAAGCTCAGGGAGCACCTAAAGGGGACTTTGGCCCTGCAATGATCAAAGCAGGGCCCCCTTCAGAGGGTTGGGGGTGAACAAACAATAATAATTTTTCCAACTAAAAATCGAAACATTTATGAAAAACAATGATCCAAAACGAATGCCTTTTCGCGGCATTTTCCTCTTTATCCTTTTATCAATTATCCCGGGCCTTGCAGTACCGGTTTCCGGCAGCCCTTTGCCCGGGCAAACTGTATCCCAACAGGCAGTACGTACCATCAGCGGTAAGGTAACCGATGCCAACGGCCAGCCCTTGCCCGGTGTGTCCATTGCCGTGAAAGGCACCTCCTCCGGCACTATTACCGGCACCGACGGACAGTACCACCTGCCCCGGGTGCCGGACACTGCCACGCTGGTGTTCTCTTTTATCGGGATGAAAACACAGCAGCTGCCCGTGAGCGGGAAAACACAGCTAAATGTGGTGATGCAGGAAAGCGCCACCGGCATCGGGGAAGTGGTGGCTGTGGGTTACGGCACACAAAAGAAAGTGAACCTGACCGGCTCTGTTCAGCAGGTCACCAGCCAGGACCTGGTCAGACGGGATGCCTCCAATACCTCGGTCGCCCTTCAGGGGCTGGTTCCGGGAGTGACGGTTGTGACCTCCTCGGGCAGGCCCGGGTACGATGCAGCCGGCATCACCATCCGGGGAACCGGTTCCCTGAACTCCTCTTCCAATCCCCTGGTGCTGATCGACGGGGTGACCGTCGATGTGTATGCCATGAATTTCCTGGATATGAATACCATCGAATCCATTTCCGTACTGAAGGATGCGGCCTCCGCTTCCATCTACGGGTCACGGGCCTCCAACGGGGTGATCCTGATCACCACCAAACGGGCAGACAAAGGAAAACTGAAAGTGGGTTACAACGCTTATGCAGGCTTCAACACCCCGACGGAACTTCCTGACCCGGTCAATGCGGTCGAATACATGGAAGCCGTAAACCAGGCCAATGCCAATGCCGGGGCCAATCCAACTTATTCAGATGAGCTGATCAATGAATACCGGACCTCAGGGGCCGATAACCTGAACCGTTATGAAACAGACTGGAAAAATGAGATCATCCGGGATAAGGCTTTTACCCAAAATCATTCGGTAAGCCTGAGCGGGGGCTCCGAAGATTTCAGGTGCTATGCCAATGCCGGGTACTATTACCAGGATGGCCAGATCTCGAACAACCATTACGAGCGGATGACCCTGAAGATGAATACCGATGCCCGGATAACGGGGTGGATGAAAGGCGGTCTTAACCTGACCATCCGTCAGTCGGAAACAGTGCAGCCGGCCCTGGAAACCCCGGAAGCGATCATCAATAAGGCCACTACTTTTGTTCCGGTCTTCTCCGGGATCAACAGCGACGGCAGCTGGGGATACGGTCAAAACGGGGATAACCCCATTGCCACCGCCGAAGCCTCAGGTATTAATACCGCAAGGTCACCGGAACTGGGCGTAAAAGGGTCCCTGACGCTCACCCCCTTTAAAGGGCTCATCCTGACCACCGGTTACAGCTCACGGCGGGTGGAGTCAAAATCGGACTATTTTATCAGGCCTTACGACACCTATGAATATGGTGTTTATAAAACCACCTATCCTTCGACCGGGGAGTCCAAATACGAGGGATGGAGCCAGACTATCTATAACCAGTTCAATGCCCGGGCCACTTACGAAGGGCAGGTGAAGGGCCATTCTTTCAAGCTGATGGGCGGGATGCAGACCGAAGAACAAAAAGGCCGGTCCTTCAGCGCTTCCCGTATCGGTTACGATTATTCCGGCTTTGAAGACCTGAATAACGGGGACATCTCCACCGCCACCAACAGCGGTTCGCACTGGCAATGGACCATGCTTTCTTTTTATTCCCGTCTGAACTATACTTTTAAAGACCGTTACCTGCTGGAACTGAACGGACGGCTGGATGCTTCTTCCCGTTTTCTGGAAGATGAACGCCGGGGCTTTTTCCCATCGGTCTCCGCCGGGTGGAGAATATCAGAGGAACCTTTTTTCACGGGCCTCAGAAACAGGATCAGCAACCTGAAGGTCAGGGCATCATACGGCACGCTGGGCAACCAGGAGATCGGGGATTACTACCCTTACGCGGCCACGGTCTCATCGGGTTATGGTTACTGGTTCGATGAAGTATTGGGCACCGGGCTGACCCAGACCCAAATGGCAAATGAAAAGATCTCATGGGAAAAATCAAGGCAGTTCAACCTTGGCCTGGATGCAGAAGTGCTGGATTCCCGTCTCAGTGTTATTTTTGATTACTATGTACGCAAGATCAGTGACATGCTGCAACAATTCCCGCTCCCTTATTATGTGGGCCTTTCCTCCCCCTGGGAGAATGCCGGCTCCATGCGGAACAACGGGTGGGATCTGTCACTGACCTGGCGGGACCGGATTGGGGAACTGTCTTACCATGTCACAGGCAACCTGTTTGACGTGAAGAATAAAGTGACCAACCTTTACGGGAAAGAATATGTGGGGACACAGATCACCAGAGAAGGCGATGCGCTGGGAAGCTGGTACGGGTACCTCTCCGACGGGTATTTCCAGTCACAGGACGAGATCGATGCTTCCCCTGTATACGGAGAACGGGCAAACGTGAAACCCGGGTATATCCGGTACCGGGACCTGAGCGGACCGGATGGAGTCCCGGATGACGTGGTGAACGATTATGACCGTACCATCCTGGGAAACCCGTTTCCCCGCTACGGGTTCAGTATGAACCTGGGGGCGGAATGGAGGAATTTTGATTTTTCCCTGTTCCTGCAGGGAGTAGGCAAAAAGAAAATATTCTATTCCGGTTACGGGGCACGTCCTTTCTATATCGGCCGCTCCATCTTCCGGCATCAGCTGGACACCTGGTCAGAGACGAACCGGGATGCCGAATTCCCTTTGCTGCTGATTGACGGTACAGGGAGCAACCCCAACAATATCATATCCGATTTTTGGGTCAAAAGTGGTGCTTATATGCGAATAAAAAATGTAGTGATCGGTTATACCCTGCCCCGGACAGTCGTGCAGCGGCTGAACATCGAAAAATGCCGTTTGTACCTCAGCGGCCAGAACCTGTTTACCCTTACGAACGCCTATGAAGGATACGACCCGGAGAATTCAGTCAGCAGCGGGAGTTTTTATCCCCTGATGCAGACCTTTACCATCGGGGCGGATATTCAATTCTAAATCAGTTTTAAATCATTGAAAAAGCAAAAACTTAATTTGAAAAACATACAATGAAGACTATATACAATTTTATGCTGATAGCAGGAAGTATTTTGCTTACGGCCTGCAGTGATTTTCTGGAGACGACCCCGGCAGAATATGCTTCCTCCGGATTTTACCGGTCAGAAGCAGCAGTCAAAGCCGGCGTGTCCGGTATTTATAATTCCCTTTACATCAACCTGGGGTACCAGTGCCCGTTTAACATTTACCTGGACCACTATACCCCGCTGGCTACGGAGCGTACGGAGAACAGCACCATCGGGGCCGGGGGAACATTAAATGCGGATAATTCCAGCGTGCTGAGCTGGTGGTCGGGCAATTATACCATTATTGCCCGGGCCAACTGCGTGTTGTACGGGGCAGAGCCTTACCCGGACATGCTGGAAGGAGATGCCGCCCAATACCTGGCCGAAGCGCGTGTACTGAGGGCATATGCCTACTGGAACCTGATCTCCACCTTTGGCGATGTGCCCTTTTTTACGGCGCCGGTCACCATCGACCAGTATGACGATGAGCGGACAGACAAAAAAGAGGTGCTTGATTTTATCCTGTCCGACCTGGAAACAGCGGCCGCCGGTCTGCCCTGGATTGCTACGGAAAGAGGACGGGTCGACAGGGCCGTGGCTTACGGCCTTCGTTCGCGTGCCGCCCTGCTCGGTGGGAGCCTGGATTACGGGGGGGAAGGAAGCGCCTACTTTACAATTGCTGCTGATGCCGCCTCAAAGGTGATCGGCCGGCGGCAACTGGCCACTGATTTCGATGACCTGTTCAATAAATCAGGGCAGGCTAAAGAAGATGTCCGTAACGAGATCCTTTTTGAGCTGATGTACTCCGGTCAGGGCACCAAAAAATACCACATGGTGGGTTTTGGCCAGGTATCGAGGAATTACGGGCAAACGGGCCGCCATCCTTCGGCGTTGCTGGCAGATACGTATGAGTGCATTGACGGCAAACGGATTGACGAGTCGCCGCTGTACGATCCGAAGCACCCCGGGAAAAACAGGGACCCCCGTTTTAAAGCAACCCTGTGGATGCACGGAGATACCTGCGAAGGCAATACCAAAGGGACAGATGCCGGGCGCATCAAGTTTGTACTGGATGTCTATAACCCGACGACCCGGTTTTATAATTTTACCACGGGAGAATGGTATTCCGCGACCAATGCCGACATCAACAGCGGGGCGGCGTGGACAAGTTTTGCCAATGCCGGGGTGGGATATATCTGGAGGAAGTTCAGTTATGAGCTGTCCGAACCGGTCAGCATGACAACGGTCAACATCCCGCTGATGCGTTATGCGGAAGTGTTGCTGAACTACGCCGAAGCTAAAATAGAACTGAATGAACTGGGAGATCCGGTTTATGATGCGATCAATAAAGTCAGGAACCGGGCCGGTATGCCCGGGGTATCATCAGAGCGTGAAGGAGACCAGGACAAAATGCGTCAGTTGGTACGGCGGGAACGGAAGGTTGAACTGATCATGGAAGGACTTCATTTTGTGGATATGCGCCGGTGGCGGACCGGGGATATTGAGAATGACAGTCCGGGCTATGGTTACCCGGTAGCCCTGTCCAGGGATGAGAATGGCTATATCGTGTCAGGGGGATATGATGATGCCACAGCAGATATGGTCCCGGATTTTAATACTTCGGCCCGTCATGACCTGAATGACATTGCCCGTTATGATGCTTACAAAGACAGGCTGAAAGTCCGGGACGCCAACCGGTACTGGGATGATAAATTCTACCTTTTCCCCATTCCGCAGTCCGAGCGGGACCGTAATCCGAACCTCAGCCAGAATGAGGGGTATTAGAGAATGAGGGGGAGGCCTGCCCCTGCGTAATCCTGACAGGTTTCGAAAACCTGTCAGGATTAAATTATTAAGGTGAAACCCGGTGGAACAAGGCAGCCACCTCTCACCGGCGCATCTGCCGGGGCAGGTTTGAAAAGCAGGCTATCTATGCGCCGGAAAAGAATAACCTTGTCCGTAGGAGAATTTTTGGCATGATGGATCTTTGAGGAGTTGGTAATAATATGCGGAAGTAATCTTCGTTTTCCTTCCGCTAATGAGCCCGATAGTTCAGGGAGCAATAGCAATCCGTGCCGGCAGTCACCAATTTTTATATATATCCGGAGAAGCAGGAGCAGCCTGTCAGCCTCTGACCGTCTCCAAAACAAATTCCGGGAGGTCTGTCAGCCTCTGACCGTCTTCAAAATAATTGCCGGGAAGCCTGTCAGCCTCTGACCGTCGCCAAAACATTTGCCGGGAGGTCTGTCAGCCTGAGACCAGCTCTAAAATAATTGCCGGGAAGCCCGTCAGCCTCTGACCGCCTCCAAAACAATTTCAGGGAAGCCAGTCGTCCGGCAACCAGCATCAAAACAATTGTAGAGAAGTTCGTCGTCTGACAACTGTACCCAACGTAGCTGAAGGTTACAAAATTTATTCCTGTCTGTTTTCCTGCATGGCAGTTTGAATTCAACCTGAAATAGTCAATCATTAATCGTAATTCATCCTGATTCTTTGGTCTGTCAGATTCGGAATTTTAATTTTGATTTTTGTCTTTCGTGGGAAGTACATCAATATCGAGAGCTGAAGTAATTTTGCCGATATTCTCAGGATCGATTATTCCTTCAATGCTGATCAGGGCATTTTCGTTACCACCCACAATAAGCAGTAATTCCGATAGTTTTCCTTCTCCTGCATTTTTTCCGAAGAAGCGTACTATTTCGTTGTCTTCAGTTACTTCCATTAAGACTTCATAATCGTGGTTTTTAAAGAAACCATCTTTCTCAAGTTCTTTGTAAAAATTAAGCTCCTTGTTCAATTCGCTATCTTCAACCGAGAGAATACGGATTCCATCTAATCCGGACAACAGTTGTGATTCAGGAGTATCGCCTTTATCCATTTTGCTGGCAAAACCAAGCAAAGCCCCGCTGATACGGACAGTTGTAATTCCTTCTTTGTTGGCATATTTTTCAAAAAGCTTATCAACCGGGCCATTTTGTGCAAGTCCTATCAATGGTAATAATAAGGCTGCGAGAATTAATATACGTTTCATGACTATTGTTTTTTTAGTTTTTCATTTATTTTAGCTAATTCATCCATTTCTTCAAACCCTTTGTTTACCAGTGTTAACCCTGTTTTTAACGGGGCCGAAGCTTTATCGATTTTCGCAACAGGCTGAAGCTGTGCTATCCCTTTTTGGTACTTGCCGGCCATGTACCTCAATGTTTTAGCAGCCTCTGCATATGCTATTTCCGGATCATCATAGGTATCTTTAAATTGTTTTTTATTCTGATCGTAGTTCACCAGCAGTAAGGCAATCAGCAGTACTGCGGCGACCGATGTAACTGTTTGCCATAACCAACGGAATTTATTCTTTTCCTTATGCTCATTTTCCAGGATATGGTCCATTATTTCCTCGTCAAAACCTTCGAAACGAATTTCTGAAAGTTCTTTTTCTGCAATGAAAAACTTCCTGTAAACTTCCAGTTCGGCAGGAATATCCTGTTTACTGAAAAATTTGCTCAGCCTGGTTTCTTCCTCTGCAGAGGTTTCCCCTTCAAAAAATTTTTGTAGCAGTATTTTCACCTCTTTCAATTCCATAGTTCTGATGTTTTAACAGTTCATCCCTTACTTTTTTCCTGGCTCTCGACAGGTTCACCCTCAGTGTATTGATCTCTATATCGGTGATTTTGGCTATTTCATCGTAATCGAATTGTTCAATATCGCGGAGCCACATTACCTGTTTTTGCACTTCCGGGAGCTTTCCGATCACATGACGTACCAGCCTTGCTGTTTCCGACAGGTCCATTTCCCGATCAGTATCTGTTTTTTCTTCGTTGAGATACCTGATTTTATTGTCTTCCACTAAAACAGTCCGGTTCGATCGGATGATGTCGAGGCAGCGGTTCCGTACCATGCGCATGGCAAATGCCTCCACATTTTCTACTTTTTCGAGCTCTTCCCTTTTTTGCCAGAGTTTCAGAAATATGTCCTGTACCGCGTCCTTTGCCTGTTCTTTATCCTTCAGGAACTGGATCGCGAAACGGAGTAGCTTATTGCTGAGAGGCAGAACCTTTATTTTGAAATCTTTGGCAGTCATCCGTATCTGTTTTCGGTCTGTTTCCAAAGGTAAGACGGACTTAAAAAAGTTTCATTACATCGGTTTAATTTTTATTTTTGAATCAGGTACAATATTTGTATTGTCAGGGCTTTTTTATGGTTTATCCTGAATAGAAACAATGGAACGATTTATTTTTGAGAAGATCAAACGGTTACAGGCAATTGCCGAGACCGGCCTTTATTATGTCGGGAATGATTTCGACCGCGAACGCTACGAAGAACTTCAGATAATATGTTTGCAGTTACTTGAACATTTAACAGATATCCCGATCGAAAAGATAAAGCCGGTGTTTATTGACCATAACGGGTATAAAACGCCTAAAGTAGATATCCGGGCAGTTGTTTTCAATGAAAAGAATGAAATACTGATGGTAAAAGAAAAGGCAGATGGTTGCTGGTCTTTGCCTGGCGGTTGGGCCGACATTGGCTACACGCCAGGACAAATTGCTGAAAAGGAATGTCTCGAAGAATCCGGACTTCGGGTGAAAGCAAGACAGGTGCTGGCAATTTTCGATAAAGCAGCCCAGAACATGCCGCCTCAGTTTGAATACGTTTATAAAATATTTATCCTCTGTGAAAAGCAAAACAATACCATATCCACCGGTACGGAGACTGATGATGCCGGATGGTTCCCGGAGCATCAGATCCCGGAACTTTCATCCCCCCGGAACCTGGAGTCGCAGATACATATGATGTTTGAGTATCATCAGGGGGAACGGACAGAAGTCTATTTCGACTGAAACGAGGATACCGTTCTGTGATATATCAGAATATTTTGTATCCGAATCCTACTGAAAAAATGACGGTGCTTTTATCGTAGGTTTCTTTAAATGTTCCAACCCCTGTGTAACTGATTTCTTTCTCTCCGTTTTGATACATGGTGTACAGAAATCCCAGGTCGATCGTTAGTTTCTGCGAGATTTTAAACTCGCCCCCCAGACCGACAGTATTTGAACTCAGACTGTAGCTCAGATCGGTTTGATAACCGGACCCGACACCTGTTTCTGAATGCATGATACCGGCGCTGAAAGCAACTTTTTCGGTGATATCGTATTGCCCGCCAAAAGCCAGTTCATAATAATTTTTATCGATTTCATCAACACCGCCCCTGTTCGAGTTTTTATCAAAATAATAATTGAATGATGTCGAAAGTTTAAAATCCGGTAATAATCTGTAATCAACTCCTGCTGTAAAAATTGCGGGAATATCGTTTCTGAACTTATTCCCGTCAGGAAATTGTCCTGTACCATCTTCTGTTGTTTTATTCTCCATCTCAAGTTTTGTTTTGAATTCATATTTCAGGCCAATATTGAGTTCCTCAACAGGGGCAATATCGACACTGATAATAGGTGTATACCCGGTGCCTTTTTGTTTTACATCCACTTTTTTATCAGCAGTTGCAGCCGCGTAGTCA
The DNA here is from genome assembly GCA_963662895.1 of Prolixibacteraceae bacterium. Classification (GTDB taxonomy): domain Bacteria; phylum Bacteroidota; class Bacteroidia; order Bacteroidales; family Prolixibacteraceae; genus GWE2-42-39. The sequence goes on from OY759982.1 coordinate 641,333, forward strand.
GACATACCCGCAACAGTAAAGAAGTCGCTGGCTGACATAAATCCCCCGGATGGATTGATTTGCGGATGTTGCGGATTGATCATGATATTATTGATGTGCCCGTCGTAGGTATTAACGGCAGCAATATAACGAAGGCCTGCCGCTCCGCTGATTATTTTGTTAAAAGCATACGATATTCCCAACTGAAAACCCCAGAAAGTGGATGTTCCTTTAAAAAATAAGTCAGCAGAATAATCAGTAGTAGTCACTCCTAATGATGTCAACAGGGTCGGAAGTTGTGCTATTGATGTTTCAAATGAAGGTAAGCCGGTCTTATATTCTGCAGTGCCACCTCCGGCATTGGGCCCTACTCCAAAAGAAATGGCCAGTTTATCCTTTTTGTAGTTCGCAAAAAATGTCGGAAAAACAGGAATTGAAACATCTCCGATATAGGTTGCATCGTTCAGTAACGGGAAAAGGTTATTGACCGTTTTGGTTTGAAAAATTGATTGGTTATGATAGGCCAGGTAAAAACCGTCATCCATTCTGACCAGACCAGCCGGGTTAAAATAAACAGCATCTAAATCGGTAGAAGCATTTCGTGAAAGCATTCGTACGAATTGTGCACTTTGGTTGGAATTAGTTAAAATACCCCCGGCTATTGCCTGATTCATGAAAAATAATACGACAGCAATTAAAGTGGCTATTTTCTTCATAATATACATTTTAGGTTATTGATGGGGCAAAAGTAAAATAATTTTTTACTGATGTTTTGTTTTATGTTGAAGATCAGCATTATAAAAAATATTAAAACAATTGGTTCGTTTGTTCGAAGATTGGTCTATTATAAATGAATTACCTCGTTGTAAGCTGCTGCTGCTGCCTCCATAATTGCTTCGCTCATGGTTGGGTGGGGGTGAATGGATTTTATCAGCTCGTGCCCGGTAATTTCCAGTTTTTTGGCTACTACCAGTTCTGCGATCATCTCGGTTACATTGCCACCGATCATATGTGCCCCCAGCAACTCCCCGTATTTAGCATCAAAAATTAGTTTTACAAAGCCGTCTTTTTGACCGGATGCGCTTGCCTTACCACTGGCTGAATAAGGAAATTTGCCCACTTTTACTTCGTAACCGGCTTCTTTGGCCTTTTCTTCTGTCAGCCCCAGCGACGAAATTTCCGGATTGGTATAAGTGCACCCCGGAATATTACCGTAATCAATCGGTTCGGGCTTCAGTCCGGCAATTTTTTCAACGCAAACAATGCCTTCTGCCGAAGCTACATGTGCCAAAGCAGGTCCGGCAACGATGTCGCCAATAGCATATACCGACGGAACATTGGTCTGGTAAAATTCGTTAACTTTCACTTTCCCTTTTTCGAGTTCAATTCCGAGCTCCTCCAGTCCGATGTTTTCGATATTGGGTGTGATACCGACAGCAGAAAGCACAATTTCGGATTCAACCGTTTCTTCCCCCTTTTTTGTTTTTATTGTTACCTTGCATAGTTCTCCTGAAGTGTCGACTGTTTCGACGGAAGCGCCGGTGTACACTTTCATTTTACTTTTTTTGAAGTTTCGTTCCAGTTGTTTGGCCACTTCCTGGTCTTCGTTTGGAACCAGTGTCGGCATGTATTCAACCAGGGTAACCTGCGTTCCGATAGTATGATAGAAATAGGCAAATTCGCTGCCAATGGCCCCTGAGCCGACCACAACCATCGACTGGGGTTGTTTAGGCAGTGTCAGTGCCTGCCGGTAACCGATTATTTTTTCGCCGTCCTGTTCCAGGTTGGGTAGTTCGCGTGAACGGGCTCCGGTTGCCAGGATAATGTGTTTTGCCGAATGGCTGGTACGTTTTCCTGTTTCATCAACTACTTCAACCGTATTTTTACCGGCCACCCGGCCATATCCATTAATTGTTTCAATTTTATTTTTTTTGAAAAGGAAACGGACCCCTTTGCTCATACCTTCGGCCACATCCCGGCTGCGTTTGATCATTGCCCCAAAATCGGGTTTTATTTCCCCTGAAACAGAAACCCCGTATTCGGCAGCATGGATGGCATACTCCAGCGCCTGTGCACTTTTTAGTAATGATTTGGTGGGGATACATCCCCAGTTCAGACAGATACCTCCCAGGTTTTCTTTTTCAACAACAGCAACATTCATCCCTAGCTGAGTTGCCCTGATTGCAGCCACATATCCGCCCGGGCCACTTCCGATAACTATTAAATCGTAACTCATATCGAATATTTTCCTTTTTTATTTTACTGAACACTATAACATCTCTGAAACAGAAAAGTTTTTATCTGTATGCTGAATCTCATTTCAGAAAGGTCCGGGCAATGATAATTAAAAATTGTATTTAAAAACAAGTACAAATATCAGCCTGAATTATTGTTTGTGTGGGGAAGAGAGAATATATCCTGTAAAAAACGAAAAAACAATACCTGCTTTCCTGGGCTGTTCAATTCTCCAAATAATGTTGATAACTAATGCGAATTAAGTACGGGCAAGGAACCGTTCTTTTTTTAGAGAACGGTTCCTTGCCTCCCACTTTGCCTTTCTCTTATCTCCGGTTTTCTTTGTCCGGCGCATAGGGCGTTCGTGTTTCAAACCCGGCCCGGCAGATGCGCCGGTATGGGTATGGGCTGTTTCCACCGGGTTTCACCCGGCGTTATGAACAGTGAAGCCCTCCAGGCTTCTCAACATGCTGTGTTTGTCCCAAATCCGGTGTATCGGTTCTTAGCCCTTTGTGTTTGAAAGGTTTGATTGTCTGCGGCCTGTTCGGGGCGGAGTGTTTGAGGAGTTTGACGTTTCGCGTTTAAGGGGCGTTGCCCTTTGTCTGGAGAGGCTTGCTGTCCCTGAGGGGCATACATCAATAACCCGGGGTAAGTGAGGAACGAACGCAACCCCGGGATTGAATGCACCCGGAACACCCCGGCCACGATAGTTCGCTCAAAAAAGCAATGCAGTTGTATGGCCGGAAATGCTAAAATGCTAAAAAAAGCGATGTTTTGTATTTGTCTCATATATAGACTTATGTAAAAATCTGTCATTGGTAGTTGCCACCCAAAATTTTGGGCATAATGAGGAGATGACAGGAAAGGTATCCGGAAGTCAAGTCCCCGGTTCACCGGAAGGTGAAAAGCAGGGGTGGCCAGTCAAAGTAGTCCGGGCCGGCGTTGGCGGGAGCGGTTTTTTGTGGGTCTTCAGGGATGTGTGCCGGGAAGAAAAAACCGGGAGGCGGGCGGAAGGATGACTTAGACAAGACTTTTACTTCCTTTTGGTCGACTGCAAAAGGAAGGGCTCCGCCGGCCAGAGGCGAATACCAATAAGCAATAAAAATTGTCAGGTTATTAAGAACGAAGAAAACACCGGGCACGGGAGGGGTACTTTAATCTTTTGTGGAGCATATTTTCTGATTTTTTAACGCTCACTCCATCGATTTTCTAAACACTTTTTCCCTTTAGGCGGAAACAGCCCGGGCAGTGTTGTGTTCCCTAAAAAAATACCTCTCTCCCCCCGACTTATTCTATAACGAAACGATAGCTTTTACAGCGACAGAACACTCTTCCTGCTCTTCTCCACAACTTTTTAAACTGACTCAGGATTATTTTATATCCTCTTGCTGTTGCATATGTGGTAGACGCTCGTCAACCGGTGTGGTAGACGCTCGTCAACCGGTGTGGTAGACGCTCGTCAACCAGTGTGGTAGACGCCCATCAACCGGCATGGCAGATACCATTAACACGCAGAAGATATCCGCAAAAATTTCCAATCACCATATTACTCTGAAATACAAGGGAAAAATGAATGATTGCAGTAAAAAATACGATGACGATCAAAAATTCAGGAGGGAGACCAACACTCCGCCCGGGAAAAACCATGTTCCGCACCGCCGGGGCTCAGGGTATGGTGGGGGATGTACCTTTCTATCATACTGCCATTCCGGGATTCAGGACATTTATTGCCCCCCCAAAAAATATCAAAATGACAGTATCCGCCCCACCATTCCCGTCTGTTTTCAAGAGGGATTCAATACCACCTCCTCACGGCAAGCCGGGGTACTCCTCCTTAACAGGAGGAAAATTTTTGGCATGGTGGTATTTTGAAAGGTTAGTGGTATTATGCGGGAGTAGTCATATCTGTTTTCAGAAGCCATAACATAGTAACTTATTCTTCACTGCCGCCACTTCTTCCGTTTCCCCTCCTTGGAAAAAGGAGGGGTGTCCGGCTTGCCGGATGGGGTGGTCAACAGCTTTAATTCACCGGAAGGTGAAAAGCAGGGGTGGCCAGTCAAAGTAGTCCGGGCCGGCGAAGGCGGGAGCGGTTTTTGGTGGGTCTTCAGGGAGGTGCCCCGGGAAGAAAAAACCGAGAGGCGGTCGGAAGGATGACTTTGACAAGACTTTTTCTTCCTTTTGGTCGACTGCAAAAGGAAGGGCTCCGCCGGCCAGAGGCGAATACCAATAAGCAATAAAAATTGTCAGGTTATTAAGAACGAAGAAAACACCGCCCACGGTAGTTCGTCAAAAAAAGCGGTGCAATTGTATGGCCGGAAATGATGAAATAATAAAAAAAGCAATATTTTGTATTTGCTTCCTAACCTGAATTATTCATCCAGTAATTCTGCCAGTTTTGTCTCAAGGGCTTTGCCCCGAAGGTTCCTGGCAATAATTTTTCCTTCTTTATCGAGAAGGACTGTATGCGGGATCGACTGGACACCATATAGTACAGCTACTTCATTTTGCCAGTATTTCAGGTCCGAAACATGAGTCCAGCTAAGCTGGTCTTCTTTAATTGCCTTTAACCATGATTTTTTATCACGATCAAGAGAAACTCCCAGTATTTCGAAACCTTTGTCTTTATATTTTTTGTATGTTCTAACCACATTGGGATTTTCCTTACGGCAGGGAGAACACCACGATGCCCAAAAGTCGATTAGCAGATATTTTCCACGGAAAGAAGAGAGACTGACCGGTTTTCCTTCCTGATCATTCATGGTAAAGTCAGGGGCCATTGAACCGACTGCTGTTTTTTTCTTCTTCTCCGCAATTTTATTAATCTCTTTTATATAAACCGATTCGGCTAATTCAGCAGGAAATATTCTGGTAATGGTATCCAGTTCTTCAGCCGGGGCTTTATTAATAAACTGGTTCAGATAGATAAACGGGGCAACGATTGAATTCCGGTGTTCGGAAATAAAATTTTTGGCATATACATCCATGTTGTCCATCATTGCTTCGACATCAATTTTCGCTTTATCGGCAGTTTCCCTGTCTCCTTTTCTGATAGCCTGGTTATACCGTTTGTTCAATTCGGTATATTCCTTGTTTAATCGTTCAATTTCTGAAATATATATATTGAACAGGTCGTTGGTTGTTGATCCTGTTACTTTGGTATTTCGCAAGCTGTCTTTGTTCGCCGCGACAGTGATGTTTTCGTTTTCAAGGAAAAACTGGGCAAAATAATCCCTGCCATTCAGGCGTAAATAATGCATTTCCGGGAGACCTGCTGTTCCTGTCAGTTCGAAGCTGCCCTCTACCACATCTGCGGTATCTACTACAAGTGGCTGACCTGCCTCTGATTTAACCAGGTAAACTTTTCCTGAATCAATTCCCTGAATGGTCCCCTTGATGGTGTATGTCTTTGAGCCGGTCAGGCAGGCGCTCACCGTGAACACGGTCAATACAAAATAAATTATTTTTTTCATCTGTATGTTTTTATTTTTTTCAAACTGAATTTATTTTTTCTGTTGTCTGTATAAACTGATCAGTTCGCGGGCAGCCACGAACGAGGAAATTTCATCATTCAGAACTTTTGTTTCGAAGCCGGCCAGTTTGCCTTTTATTTCAGGGCTTTCGTAAAAACCGTTTTTCAATTGTTCGTTTATCGATTCGTACATCCAGTATTTCGACTGCTCTTTTCTTCGGTGATGAAAATAGTGATTTTGTTTGACCATTGCAAGGTACTCGTTAATAGTATCCCATATTTCCTTGATTCCTCTTTTGTGGTAAGCCGAACAGGTCAGCACCCTGGGAGTCCATTCCGACGGGGTGGGAGGGAAGAGGTGCAGGGCATTTTCGTACTGGATACGTGCCAATCCTGCTTTTTCCAGGTTATTTCCGTCAGCTTTGTTAATGGCAATCACATCGGCCATTTCCATGATACCCCTTTTGATGCCCTGTAGTTCGTCGCCGGCTCCGGCCAGCATTAGTAACAGAAAGAAGTCGACCATCGAATGTACGGCCGTTTCGCTTTGCCCTACCCCGACTGTTTCAATGAAGATGGTATCGAACCCGGCAGCTTCGCACAGGATGATGGTTTCCCGTGTTTTCCGGGCTACCCCGCCCAGAGAACCTGCCGATGGAGAAGGACGGATATAGGCACGGGGATCACCCGACAGTTCCTCCATCCGGGTTTTATCGCCCAGGATACTTCCCCGGCTGCGTTCACTGCTCGGGTCGATGGCCAGTACGGCCAGTTTGCTGCCTTGCCCGGTGATATACATCCCCATAGTCTCGATGAAAGTACTTTTACCAACACCCGGTACTCCTGTAATCCCGATGCGTACGGAATTACCGCTGTATGGCAGACATCTTAAAATAATTTCCTGTGCAATTTTCTGGTGTTCGGGGTTGGAACTTTCGACCAGGGTAACCGCCTGGCTCAGGATGGTCACATCTCCCTGTAAAATAGCCTCGACGTATTGCCGGGCTGTGAGCCTGCTTTTTTTCTTTTTCTGAAGGAAGCGGGATACCGAGTCTGCATTGACCGGAGAGGGCATCTCAATCCCCTCATTTACTTTTAGTCCTTCGTAATTCGGATCGTTTTCTATATGTTCGTGGTGTTTATCAATGATCATTCCAGAAAAAGTAAAATTTTTACGAAGGTAGAAAAATTACACATGATTTGTATTTTTATACGGATTTTTGCCATTTGCCTTCTGAGGTAAAAGGTTTATTTATGTTAAAACTAATATCATGTACATACTTCGATCAGATTTGTTTTTTTTAGTTTACTTTTATGTCAGTCACTGCCGGATTTAATGGATAAACTGAAATCTAAATATAATTTCCCGGAAAAGGAGTTTGAGAATTTTTTTAAGCAATACTATAAATTGGCTCTTTTAATTTCGGTTCGGATAACAAACAATTTTGTTATTTCAGAAGATATTGTTCAGGACGTTTTTTTGGATCTGTGGAAGAAATCAGAAGTTAATCATTTAAACCCCAACCTTAAATCCTATTTATTGAAATCAATTAAAAACAGGAGCCTGAATTATAATCGCGATAAAAAAAAGCATTTGGGATTTACACCTGGGGTGCATGAAATTGCTGATGAAGAATACAATTTTGAGAGGGAAGAAAAGATTTCAAAAATTCTTTTTGAAATGGACAAGCTTCCTCCAAAGTGTCAGGGGATTTTTAAAATGGTCGTATTTAAACAAATGAAATACAGTGAGGTGGCTAAAAAATTAAATGTTACAATCAATACGGTTAAAACTCAACTGGCTATTGCTTATAAGCATTTAAGAAAATTCTGCTTGATTTTTTTCTGATTTTTCTTCACCCGTTTTCAGTTCCGTGTGTAGTACTTTACAGGAAAGGGTTTGCAATAGCGTATTTTTCAATCTGAAAATAAATGAAACAGGAAGATCATATACATGGTGAAAATTTAGAAACCCAGGGAGAAGAGATAAATAACCTCTTGGCCGGAGATAAAGCGATTATTGAAAAAGTTGCGGGAGTTAATATTGATAAGGCCTGGAAGAAAATACTTTACAGGAAACGGGGTAATGTTATCCGTATGACCATTCAGAGGACACTCCAATATGCTGCAGCAATTTTGCTGTTTTTATTAGCAGGATACTATATTGCGTCGTATAGGATAAATCACGAAAATCAAAATGCCTATACGGTTTTTAATATACCAAATGCAGAAATGGGCAATGTTGTTTTGCCCGATGGCACGAAGGTAAGGTTAAATTCATCGAGCGACCTGAAATATCCGTTGAAGTTCTTAAATTCAAGGGAAGTCTTTCTTACCGGAGAAGCTTTTTTTGAAGTAACATCCAATCCCCGTAATCCCTTTTATGTTCATATTGATGACTTTACCATTAAAGTCACCGGAACCAGATTTAATGTTAAATCATATCCTGATGCGAACCCGGAAGCTACCCTGGAGGAAGGAAAAATAACCGTGATAAATAATGAAGGGAATACAATAGCCAGCTTGAAACCCCATGAGAACCTCATGCTGGATAAAACACAAAACAAGATTTTTGTGACTACTGTAGATACCCATCTGAAAACAGACTGGAAGGAAGGAAAAATATTCCTGAAAAATCAAACGATAGGAGAAATAGCGAAAATAATTGAAAGATGGTACAATGTTAAAGTTGTTTTTGATGATGAAACAATAATGCAGGTGAGGCTTACAGGAACAATCTTAAAGAATAAACCGATTGAACAACTATTAAAAGTTTTTGTCAAATCAGAGTCTATTGATTTCAGATGTGTTGAAGATGCAAACGGCAACAATATCATACATATAAAATATAAAATTATGAAGAGATAGAATATTAAGAAAGAAGCGGTGAAAGATTAGGGCCTGTCACCGCTTTAGATAAAAGTAATACGCTAATATTAATTTTAACTTTTCAAATTTATGAAAAAAAAACGGATGAATTACGACCTGAAAAGGTTGTTCGCTAAACTATTCAAAATTATGAAGTTAACGGCAATGTTTGTCTTTCTTGCAATGTTAACTGTACACGCAAAATCGTACTCTCAGCAAACAAGCTTAACTTTTTCTTTTCAAAAAACATCGATAGCCGATGTTTTATCTTATATCGAAGAAAAAAGTGAATTTTATTTTTTTTATAAAGAAAATGAACTTAATCCGGGCAGATTAATCGATATAGATGTCTCCAACCAGGATATTCATCAGATACTGGATAAAATACTGGAGGGAACAGAGCTGGGCTATTCGGTAATAGACCATTATGTTGTTATTTCTCCGGAAACAAATGTGAATGATGCAGTAATGGGTCAGAAACAGGTTCCTGTCTCCGGTAAAGTAACCGATCCTTCTGGTGTTCCTTTGCCCGGAGTTACGGTAGTAGTAAAAGGCACCACCCAGGGGGTTGTTACCGATACCGATGGGATTTATACTCTTTCCAGGGTGCCTGCCGATGCTACGTTGGTATTTTCCTTTGTGGGAATGAAGACCCGGGAAATAGCAGTGTTGGGCAAAAGTACGATTAATGTTACAATGGCAGAAGAAACAATTGGATTGGAAGAGGTGGTGGCAGTGGGATACGGGACTGTTAAAAAGAGTGATTTAACCGGTTCTGTGACAAGTGTTGATTCCGAAAGGCTTTTGGATAAGCCTGCCTTCAACGTTGCCCAGGCAATTTCCGGCAAGGCAGCGGGGGTGAAAATTATAGAAAGATCAGGGCAGCCGGGAGGTAATCCTTTCATCCGTATCCGTGGAACAAATTCAATCAATTCTGATAATTCGCCGTTAGTTGTAGTCGACGGCGTCGTTGGTGTTACAAACGCTCTTACAACACTAAACCCCAATGAGATTGAATCTGTTGAAGTATTGAAAGATGCTTCGGCTACCGCAATTTACGGGGCAAGAGGGGCCAATGGTGTTATTCTTATCACAACAAAACGTGGTTATGCCGGCGATATGCAGGTAGAATATGATGGTTATGTTTCTGTTGGAATATTGCAGAAACATCTTAAAAACCTGGATGCTGAACAGTTTATGTCTGTTTATACCCAATGCTGGAAGAGTATTGCAAAGTATTCCGACAATCCGACTTGGTCAAGATGTTATGATGCCTCCATACGACCAGCAAGCGAAGAAGGGGACACTTATTCTGAATTGCCCCATCTTTTTGAACAAGTCTCTCCTGGTAGTTATTCCATTCCTTTGATAGGAGCAGACGGCAATTATTATAAACCACGATTCGATACGGATTGGGAATCTGAGATATTCAGACCTTCAATCTCAACAAATCATCAGATAAGTATAAGAGGTGGAACTGAAAAAGCGAAACTTGCAACATTTATAGGATACTCCCGGGAGGACGGGTTACTTTTAAATTCATATTTCGACCGTTACACCGGCAGGATTGTTGGTGATTTCAAGATAACCGACTGGTTTGATATAAGTTCACAAATCAGTGTAAACAGAACCAAAGAACGAACGAATGATGCATCTTTCTTTTCCGGTGGTATCTCGCGTGGTGTAACCGAGATGTTTTCGATTATTCCAACCAAATATCCCGATGATCCTTCAATTTATGGAGAATATGCCGGTCAGTATGGGCGTAATTCAGACTTTCCCGTTGGAGAGGTCGATGTGCAGTCGCCGTATGAAGTGAGTAAAACAGTTGAAGCCTATACTAACCGTTCGCAATTTACAGGGAACCTTGTGTTGAATTTCAAACTTACAAAAGATCTGTCGTTCAAGTCAAACTTTGCGGTTGATGACTATTCATCGAAGTATAATTATTATGCAGGTATTGTTGTGAGCAGGGGAGCTCAGGGAAGGGCTGATATTGATGTTTCCAAAACAATATACTGGCAGAATGAAAACTATTTTAATTATAATAAAATCATTGGCGACCATTCAATCGATGGAGTATTGGGGGCATCGTGGTCCCGCAGCAAATGGGAGAACCTGGAAACCTGGAATGAAATGTTTTTCGACGATTTCTACGGATGGCACAATATTTCGGTTGGTACTGCCGACAGACCATATCCTTCCAGCAGCGACGGCCAAAGTTCGCTCAACTCTTACTTCGCACGTGTCAATTATAACTACAAAAGTAAATATCTGCTGACTCTTACTGGTCGTGTGGACGGTTCTTCAAAATTTGGGGCAAATTCAAAATACGGTTTCTTTCCTTCAGGCTCTGTGGCATGGAGGCTATCGGAAGAAGATTTTGCCAGGGATATTTCATATTTATCCAATCTTAAACTACGTTTTAGTATTGGTCAGACCGGTAATCAGGAAATAGGTAGTTATGTTACCCAGGCATTTATCGGATCAACCAGCGTTGCTTTGGGTGATGGCATTTATACAGGTTTGTATCCAAACTCAATGGCTAGTCCCGATCTTAAATGGGAAACAACTACACAGTATAATGGCGGTATCGACATAGGTTTATATACAAACCGTATTGCACTGTCGGTTGACTATTACCATAAACTGACATCCGATATGCTTTTGGATGTTCCACTGCCAACGTCGACTTCTACCGGGAGTGTAACAGAAAATTACGGTAAGGTTGAAAACAAAGGGTTTGAAATTGTTCTGAATACTCATAACATAAAAAGCTCCCAATTCAACTGGTACACCGATATAGCCTGGAGTGCAAACAGGAATAAAATCAAAAAACTGGGTCCTACAGGGGAAGACATTCTTCGTAATTCATGGGTTGGCGGCGCTAATACCGTTTTACGCGAAGGGGAATCGATTGCTACATTCTGGGGGCTAAACCGTTTGGGTACTTACAGTACAGAAGAAGCCTCTCTTGCCGCCCGCTATGGTTTTGTGCCCGGCGATGTTAAATATGAAGACAGAAATAATGATGGAGCTATCAATTCTTCCGACGGTTATCTTCTTGGTAATGCATTCCCGAAATGGGATATGGACTTTAATAACAGGATTACGTATAAGAATTTTGACTTCAGCGTAGACATAAGGGTTTCATATGGGGCTAAAATGCAAAACCGGACCAACCATTCCGGAGAAGATCGTCAAACCATGGGGAATAGTAAGGTTACTGTTTTGGATGCGTGGCGACCCGATCATCAAAATACAGACATCGGCCAGGTCCGTCCTGGTATGGGAGGAGCTTATTATCAAACTTATCCTGATACTCATTGGATTGAAGACGCCTCATACATAAGAGGAGACGGGGCAACTATTGGGTACACCCTTCCAAGATCTGCACTTGTTAAGTTTGGTGTAAGTAGATTGAGGGTTTATGCGACGGCAAAGAACTTTTTTGTATTGACTGACTACTCTGGTTATGATCCGGAAGGAAGCGACAGTGGCAACATGGACTCAATTACACCACATATGGATTTTTATCAATATCCGCGTCCTACTACATTCACTTTTGGTGTTAATGCTATTTTTTAATTCTAAAACTGTAAAGAAATGAAATACTTGAATTTATATTTATTCATAGGAATTGCACTTCTCCTTGGTTCATGTGATGAATTTTTAAAAGAAGAGCCAACCGGGTCTCTTACTACTGAATCGAATATTACCAGCTACGATGCAGGGGTGGCTTTTGCTACCGGTGCTTATCGTGCATTACCCAGCTGGTCGGAAGGAACAAGTGAATGGGGCGGTAACCTTATTGGTGCAATGGAATATGCCACAGGTAAAGCATATTCAGAATATATGGGAGCCAGGCTTTGGAAATTTGAACAGGATGACGAAAGCGGGGATGAGGATTATTTTAACTATCCATGGGACAACTGGTATCAGGGCGTCAGGGATTGTAACCTCGCCATAGAAATGATTCCCGAAATTGCTGAATTTTCGGACGACGATATTTCAAAATATCTTGGAGAGGTACGTACCTTGCGTGCATTATACTATTTCTGTTTAGTGCGTTTCTACGGTGATGTGGTCTATAATGTCAGTACCCTTACCGATGCAAGTCAGGCAGAACAACCGCGTGAATCATTAAAAACGATTTACGATGAGATTATTGTTCCTGATCTTGAATTTGCGGTTAACGAAAGTACTCTTTCCGATGGACAGTCGGGCGACGGACGGGTAACACGGGATGTGGCAAGGGCCATTCTGGCCGATGTTTACCTTACGATGGCTGGTTATCCTTACCAGGAAGTAAATACAGATGCCACAAAAGCATGGTGTAAAGAAGGACTTTGGTCAATGACCGGTTATCCTGTAAATACTCAAAGTGCGGAAGAACTTCTTCAGAAATCCAAAACTCAACTGGATGCTTTATATGGTAACTATTCTATCGGAGAATTCTCAGACCTTCATGATCCCGCAATGGATAATCAGGGAGGAGCAATATTCCAGATTCAATACCTGTCCGGTACTACCAACTTCCCGGTATATTATTTCCTTCCAATGACCAGTTATGTTTCTGTTTATAGTATTGAAACAGGTACCAATGTCCCAAGTCAGTCCTATTATGATTCGTTTGACCCCGCTGATTTACGGCTTGCCGATCGTGCTTATTTTTACTACAACGACACGAAAGCTAAAAAGTATGATGTAAACGAAGGGCCGGCAGCAAAGTTTTCGATGTCATATCTTTATAAATATTATGACTACGATGCTGTTAAGGAAACCGGAAATTCAGGACTGAACTTTAGTCTGTACAGATATGCCGATATCTTGCTAATGTTGACCGAGGTCAACTGGTCTCTTCGTCAGTTAGGGGTATCGGTTTCAGATAATGATATTACCAAAGGAATAAACGAAGTAAGAACCAGGGCCGGATTATCGGAATTTTCGGCAGGTTCGCTTAAACTTATTGACATCATGAGTGAACGCGCTTATGAATTGGTTTTTGAAAATAAGATGTTGTGGGATATGAGGCGTACGCGTAAAGCCCTTGTTGATGGCAATGGTCAGTTTAAGTCACTTGAAAATTTAGTAGGGCACCAGCCGACAAGTTTCGATTATAAATTTACGAACAAACATCTTTTGTCTCCGATTTCAGGAACTGAAATTTACAACAACAGAGAATGTTCACAGAATTATGGTTGGCAACCACAACAAAGTCAATAAAATAGTTTAATCAATAAAAACGTAATGGATATGAAAAAAATAATATTTTTCTTATGTGCGCTGATTCTAATTGTTAGTTGTCAGGACGATGATTATGATATCCCAAAGGATGAGGATGGGAATGCTGTTCTTTCTGATGCTTCAAGTTCTGTTACGACAGGGATTAGTACTCTTGATGATGAATTTACTGTAACTGCATATTTACCAAACGCCAAATCGGGTGATGTTATGACTGTTGAATGTTTGCAGTTACAATATTATGCAGCCGGGAATAACGATCAGTTGCTCCCGTTAGATGGTACACAGAAGACAGTAACTGTTGGAAGCGATTTAGAGGCATCAGTCTCTTATGCGAGAACAGAAGCAAATCTGAATGAAGCAGGAGATTATGTCACAGTAACTTTTTCCGGTGAAACCGATTACGCAATACAAAAAGTTGAGATGGCTACAGCTACTACAGTTACTAACCCAACAGTGGAAGATATAGAAATAGATGTTGCCCGGACTGATGAAACGGCCTATTTTTATGTTTCTGTTGAACCAAAATCCGGATCATATAGCGGAACTCTGGTTGCTAAAAGGAAAAATGGGGTAAATGATGAGTGGGTAGACGTTACCGGGTCGCCATTTTCAGGGGAACAACCTTTTATGGTACCCATCTCCGGTACCGATTTTGCCGCAGGAAAGGACTCCATGTATTATTCTTTTGTAGCCGAAAAGGACAGTTATACCGATCAGATTGAAACAAGTGTAATTGTTATTGATCCATACTTTTTCCTGAAAAAATCGGCTACACTTACCCTTGGCGGTGCTGAAGCCGGCAGAAACCTGCTTGTCAATGCAGCCGTTGCTGAAGATGATGCAAATGCCATGTTGGCTTTGTCAGACGAACTTATGCTAAAAGGCGGCTCTGCATGGCTGACTGCCGGTAATGCAATACAGTTTGTTCCTTCTACACTTGATATGTATTCAGCTAACAGTTCCAATGATGCCATTGCTGCATTTGAAACCGGAACAGCTACTGTAATAGCAGATCCGATAGCCGGTGAAGGGGTGTATATTTTTAAAGCTGTAAATGGTCCGGATCCCGAAGACGTTTTTTATGGGATGATTAAAGCAACAGATGTCATTCCCGGGGTCTCTGTGTCCATTGAATATCGTATTGGAAATATGTATGCTCACCTTTCTGTAATAGAATAATTTAAATGAAGAGGTTGTATCAAAAGCTAAAACTTCACAGATGCCTGGAAAAATCAGGCTATTCAGATCCCGATTTTTTTAAAATACTTTTGATGCAACCTCTTTTTTCTGTTTTATTTATAATTTAGCTTGTTACAGTTGTTCCGGTAACGATTATATAATTTGGATGTTAAGAGTGTGATGTAAGTTGCCTTTTCAATTCGTCTTAGGAACTGTTGAGAAATGGTCAGATTATTACGAGACAGTGACTTAATCAAATTAAACGGATAAATTAAAAATGAAAACCAAAATTTTTTATGTTATCATCATCGTTTTATGCCCCGTCTTACTTACAGCTCAACCAGAGACCCGTCGCGAAAGTTATAACATGTCCGAAAAAATACTCTACACGATCGGATATTCCCATCTTGATACTGAATGGAACTGGGATTATCCCACTACCATTAATGAATATATTCCGAACACGATGACGGAAAACTTTCATCTTTTTGAAAAGTATCCTGATTATGTATTCAACTTTACCGGTTCGCGGCGTTACCAGATGATGAAGGAATATTATCCGGAGATGTATAAAAGAGTGAAAGATTATATCCATCAGGGGCGTTGGTATGTTTCCGGCTCTTCTGTCGATGAAGGTGAAGTAAATATCTCTTCGTCGGAATCACTGATTCGCCAGGTTTTATACGGGAACGATTATTTCAGGACCGAATTTGGTATGGAAAGTTTCGATTATATGCTCCCTGACTGTTTTGGTTTTCTTGCCAATCTGCCAACAATATGGAACCACTGTGGATTGCTGGGGTTCTCGACTCAGAAACTGACCTGGCATTCGGCAGCCGGTATCCCGTTTAATGTGGGAATATGGAATGGTCCCGACGATAAAGGGATTATTGCCGCCCTGAACGCTACAGGTTATACGGGCCGTGTTAAACCGCGTCTCGACCGCGACAGTAGGTGGAATACCCGTCTTAACAAAGATTATCGAAAATATGGCATTTCGTTCGATTACAGGTATTATGGTGTGGGCGATCAAGGTGGTGCGCCTCGCGAACGTGATGTGAAAAATGCGGTTGCAAGCCTTCGTAACAGCGATCGTAAATTCAAAGTCTTGTTGACCTCCTCCGATCAAATGTATAAAGACATTACACCTGAAATCCGTAAAAAACTGCCGGTTTATTCAGGGGACTTACTGTTAATCGAGCACAGTGCCGGATCTTTAACTTCCCAGTCATATATGAAACGGATGAACCGTAAAAATGAATTGCTGGCCCAAGCTGCCGAACAACTGGCCGTAGTGACCGACTGGACAGGAAAGATCGATTATCCGTTTAACAAATTAAATTCATCGTGGAACCTGGTGCTGGGCAGTCAGTTTCACGATATTCTGCCCGGAACATCTATACCAAAAGCATACGAATATGCATGGAACGATGAATTTATTGCAGCCAATGGTTTTGCAAACGTACTTGAAAGTTCAGTGGGCGAATTAGCCGGGTTGATGAACACGGAATGTAAAGGAAGGGCTCTGGTGGTTTATAACCCGGTAGCTATGGCCCGCGAAGATGTGGTAAGTGCCGAACTGGAATATGAAAACCTTCCTGAAGATGTTCAGGTGTTCGATGACAAAGGGAAAACTCTTCCTACTCAAATTGTAAATCGTAACGGAAATAAATTGCAGATACTTTTCCTGGCAAAGGTACCTTCTGTAGGACTAGCTGTTTTTGATGTCAGGGAAAGTAAAAAAATGAACATCGTATCGCCGGTTTTATCGGTTAGCGAAACGTCGCTGGAAAATAAATATTACAAAGTAACTTTGGATACCAATGGCGATATTGTCAGCATTTTCGACAAACGGGTAAATAAAGAGTTACTGGCAGAACCGGCCCGCCTTGAATTTCAGAAAGAGGAACCGGCAGCATGGCCTGCCTGGAACATGGACTGGAAAGACCGTAAAAAACCGCCTATCGGTTATATGGATCAGAATGCGTCGGTAAAAATCGTTGAGGATGGCCCGGTACGGATTGCTGTTGAGGTAAAAAAAGAAGGGCAAAACTCTGTTATTACCCAGCAAATAAGTCTTTCGTCCGGAGAAGCCGGAAAGCGTATTGAAATATCGAATGAGGCTGACTGGCAGTCAAGGGGAGTTAGCCTGAAAGCGGCTTTCCCGTTAACCGTCCGTAACAAAATGACTACTTACAGTTTAGGCGTGGGAACTATTCAGCGCGAAAATAATTCCCCTGTCAAATTTGAAGTCCCTTCCAAAGAATGGTTCGATTTGACAGATAAAGATGGCAGTTACGGCGTCACCATTCTTGAAGATTGCAAATATGGCTCCGATAAGCCGGCAGACAATAAACTTCGTTTGACATTGCTTTACACTCCGGTTGCTAAACGGGGATTCAGATATCAGGATTCACAGGACTGGGGGATTCATCAGTTCCGTTACGGAATTTACGGGCACCGGGGAAGCTGGCAAGAAAGCCAGTCAGCCTGGCAGGGACAGTTTTTTAATCAACCGTTGCTCGCATTCGAGGTGCCCGGACATAAAGGAATATGGAAGAGGGAAGTATCGTTCCTGTCGTTAAATAAACCGCAGGCAGGTGTTATGGCTTTCAAAAAAATGGAACACAGCGATTATTATCTTATTCGGGTGAATGAACTTTCAGGAAAGGATATTCAGAATACAGAACTGATGCTGAACGGGGAAATAACCGATGCTTATGAAGTTAACGGGCAGGAACAAGAAATTGGGCCGGTCAGATTTTCAGGAAACAAATTGCATTTCGATCTTACCCATTATACAATCCGCAGTTTTGCTGTAAAAATAGCTTCGCCTTCATTTAAAAACGAAACAATACAGAAAGCAGTTAACCTGCCTTTTAACCAGGATGTAATGAGTTTCGACGATAACCGGGCCGATGGTAATCTGGGAAGGGGAAGCAGTATTCCTGCCGAGATGGTACCCCGGGAAATTATTAGCGAAGGAATCCGTTTCCGGATAGGAAGTACAAAAGATGGCGAAAACAATGCAGTTAGTTGCAAAGGACAGGAAATTGAATTGCCCGGTGATGATTTTGATCATTTGTATATTCTTGCAACTGCAATCCTCGATACCGGGGGTGACTTTACGATTGATCAGCAGGTTTACCCATTAAAGATACAACAATGGAACGGGTTTGTCGGACAATTTTATAACCGCAAATTTGCTCAGGATGGAATAACAGTTACCGGGATCGATAGTCCTTTTGTAAAACAGGATAATATTGCATGGTTCGCTTCTCACAGTCATCAGGCCTATCCGTCGAAAAACCTCACTTATGAGTATTGCTATCTTTATAAATATGAGATTGAACTTCCTGCCGGTGCAAAAAAAATTATTCTTCCCGATAATGGGAGAATATTGGTGCTTGCAATTACGGTTGCCAAAGGAGAGGGAAAGGAAGTCAAAGCGTTACAATCATTATACGATGATTTTGAAGATGCTGGTGATGTTTCGTTATGGTAAAATAAATCGCTTAAAAACAAATTATTATGGAAATAAAAAGATATTGGATAATACTGACAGTTATCTGTTTTGCTGTTGCCATTCAGGTTAGCGGGCAAAATACTCCTCTGTCAAAAGTTCAGTTTTCAAATACACCTGTGCTTTTCAAAGAAGGGGGAAAAACATTTCAGCAGGTTCTTGCACGTTACAAGTCAGAAAGTAAAGGGACAATTAGTTTTACCAGCGGAGGTAAGGTACTGTTGCAGGACAGCCTTGCAAAAAGAGACAATTCTTTTTTGCTGACCTTTCCTGCGGTAAACAAGGCGAAAAAAATCTCCATTGCCGCAAAAATTGATAATCGGACGGCTGAAACATATTCATTAACACTTGTTCCTCCCCAAAAGTGGGAAATATTTTTGGTTCAGCATTCTCATACCGATATTGGTTATACCCGCCCGCAATCGGAAATTCTTGCCGAACATCTGCGGTACATCGATTATGCGCTTGATTACTGCGATAAAACCGATTCGTTCCCCGACGCCTCGAAATTCAGATGGACATGTGAATCGGCGTGGGTGACCCGGGAGTACCTGAGAACACGTCCTGCAGCACAAATTGAACGTTTGTTGAAGCGTATAAAAGAAGGCCGGATTGAAGTTACAGCCATGTTATTTAATATGGCCGAAATCTCCGACGAAAATATGATGACCGATTTTCTCGATCCGTTGAAAGATTTTCGGAAACTTGATATTCCTGTTTATACAGCCATGCAGAACGATGTGAATGGAATTGCCTGGTGTATGCCCGATTATTTCAAAGCAACGGGGGTAAAATATCTCGACATGGGAATTAATGAAACCCGTTCCATCCGGCCGTTTGACAAGCCTACCTGTTTTTGGTGGGAATCGCCGTCAGGAGAAAGGTTGCTGGCTTACCGCAGCGACCATTATATGACCGGTAACTTTTTCGGATTGCCATATCCTGAAAAATTTAACGCTAAAAAGCTGATTGGCTATCTGAATGAACTCAATAGTAAAAATTACCCGTTCGACAAAGTGCAGGTTCAGTTTTCAGGTTATTTTACCGACAATGCGCCCCCATCAACCGGAGCGTGCGAAATCATCAGAAAGTGGAACGAAAAATATGAGAGCCCGAAACTAAAGCTGGCGTTGACAAAAGATTTTTTTGAATATGTTGAAAACAACTATTCGGATAAGCTGCCTGTTTATCGAAATGCCTGGCTTGACTGGTGGTCCGATGGTTTTGGTTCTTCGATGCGGGAAACAGCAGAAGTGAGGAAAACCCAAAACCTCAAGCAGGTCGATGAGGGAATATTTGCCATGGTTTCAATGTTGGGAGGTGACCTGAGCGACAATCTTCAGCAGAAAATTTGGCATATCAGCGAAAATGCCTTGTTTTACGATGAACATACGTATGGCGCTGATGAAAGTATTTCCCATCCTTTTTCGAATAATTCAACCCGTCAGTGGTTGCAAAAAGGAGCTTATGCCTGGGAAGCGCTGAAAAAAGTAACCCTGCTCCATGAAGATGCAATGGGCCGGATTCAGCAGTATTTTAAAAAAGCTCCGTTCCCGGTTATTTATGTTGTTAACTCAATGGGATGGGATCGCCCGGCAACAGTCCGGTTGTTTATCGATTATGAAATTCTTCCTCTTAATAAAGAATTCTCAATTATTGATTTGTCAAACGGAGAAAAGGTACCTGTCCAGTTTTCTAAAGGGAGGAGAGAAGGCGCTTACTGGAACCTCGAAGTAAACGATGTTCCGGCGCTTGGTTTTAAGGCGCTGAAAATTGATGTCACCGACGTAAATAAACCAGGTGGTGAAACCGAAACCAACGAAAATACGCAGGTACTCGAAAATCAGTATTTCCGGATTGCGATCGATGCAAAGACCGGAGGCATCAAAGAATTTTTCGACAAGGGACTTCAGGAAAATTTGTACGATGCCGCAAATCCGTATTTTATTGGTCAACCGGTTCATGAAACACTTCCTGATCGTGATAAATATGAACCTGAACATTCAACCGTTTTTAATGTGAAAGTTGAGCCGGGAGAAAAAGGAGAAGTGTGGAACAGCATTAAAGTATCTGCCGACCTGGAAGGCTTTACCAAAGGAAAGGAAGACGATCCAAAAGGATTACAATGGGAAATCCGTCTTTTCAATAACACCAAAAAGGTCGGGTTTGCTTACCATGCCAGTAAGGAGATCCTTACCGGTCCGGAAGCACTGTACGTGGCTTTCCCGTTTAAACTGCCCGGTTCAAAAATTGTATTTGAAACTATTGGCGGAAGTCTGGCGCAGGGAGAGCAGTTACCAGGTTCTTCATCCGACTGGAATGTAGCTCAGGATTATGTTTCGGTGAAAGGTAAAAAAGGGCAGATCATCATGGTAAGTGACGAAGTCCCGCTGTGGCATTTCAGCGATTTTAACATGGGAAAATTTGAGCGCTATCCCAAACCCGGAAAGCCCTGGCTTTATTCGTGGGTGATGAACAATTACTGGTTTACCAACTTCCGGGCTTACCAGGAAGGCGCGGTGAACTGGACATATGTTGTTTCTTCCACCGCTGACACTACCACCACAGCGGCGACGAAGTTTGCCTGGAGCGTTCGGAATCCGCTTCCGACGCGTACTTTCATGGCAGGGAAAAACGAGCTGACGTCTCCTGTCTTCAGAACAATGAATATCGGAGGGGACAAAAATGTGGTTCTCATCAACAGCCGTCCGTCATTTAAAGGAAAGAGGGATGTTCTGCTTCATTTCCGGGAAACAGAAGGATTGCCCGGAAAAATCAGTATTTCATCCGAAATCGCTGGTCGTCCTGTAAAAAGTCTGAGACAGGTTACTGTGGCTGGGGAAACGATTCAGGAACTGGATAAGGATATTTCATTTAACCCGCATGAAGTTAAGTTTGTTGAGCTTGAGTTTTAGTCCGTAAATAATTTTTTCATAGAACTGCCGCAAGACTCCCTGATATTCAATTTTACGGGTAGAACAATCTGTTGCATCTTTGCTTCGCGGTCATTGATTTTGTTCAATAACACCTCGAATGCAACCCTTCCGATTTCTTCTTTGGGCTGACTGACAGAAGTAATTGCAGGATAGGAAAACCTGAAAAGATCAATGTCGTCAAAAGATACAATTGAAATATCGTATGGGATTCTGATATTTAATCGTTTTAGTACATCCAGCCCTGCGATGGTGAGTTTATTGTTCAGAAAAAACACAGAGTCAATCTTTTCTGTATGTATTAACTCCTTTAAAGCTTCTTCCATATTTTTTTTAATATTATTATAGGGAATTTCCTTGATCAACTTGCTTTTAACCTGATGCCCGTTTTTACGTAATGCCTCCTGATATCCTGAAATTCTGTGTTTCATTGTAGTTAGATGTGAAGGGGTTACATGTAACAGTGCAATTTTTGTATGTCCAAGCGAAAGCAGGTGTTCTGTCATATCGAAAGCCCCCTGGTAATTCCCCGAAACCACATAGTTAGTTTTTACGCCTGGTACATACCTGTCTATTAAAACGAACGGAATGTTACTGTCTCTGAGTTTACGCATCTGGTTTCTGTCACTAAAAGAAGTGGACAGGATCAATCCGTCGACCCCCTTGTTTATAAGCACCCTGAGCATTTCTTCTTCTTTTTTAGGATTTTCTTCAGAACTCATAAACATTATACTATACCCATTCTGCGAAGCTTTCTCTTCAATGCTTTTAGCAATTGCCGAATAGAAAACATTTGAAATATCAGCGATGATCAATCCAATTGTTTTTGAATTTCCAAGCCTCAGGCTCCTGGCAACCTGGTTGGGCCTGTAATTTAATTTTTCTGCTAAATCCCAAACTTTCTTTTGAGTTTCAGCACTAATCCCTTTTTCATCTCCACGGTTATTTAAAACCATGGAGACCAATGCTGTAGAAACTCCTAATTGACTGGCTATATCTTTTAAGGATGTTGTTTTCACTTGTTTACATTTTTAATATTCCGAACCATAATATCAGCTAAGATTAAAAATATATTCAAAATATAAAACGATGTAGGAATAAAATCTTGTTTTGATGTTTTTTTTTTAAAATAATGTTTTTTTTTAATATTTCATAATGGTGATGTGGTTTATGTGAGAAAGCGTATAACTTACTTATTCAATATAAATAATTGATAAACAGAGACTAATTGCTGAGTGTGTTGTCTGTGATTAAAAAAAATGTGTTTATAAATGTAAATTTAAACGATTTAGTTTGTTTTATTGGGGAAAAGGTCATTATTTTGACCTTTTTTATAAAAAGTCAATATGCTGCCTGCTATTCATGAAAGGCAAAAATAATTATTAATTTATATTTGTCATTTTTATAATAGACATTATTCCGAATTATAATATATCTGATTATTAGTGGTGAAATTCTTGTAATGTTGCTTGATCTATATAAAGTCTAATATAAAATAAAAAATCACGTGGCAAAAAAAATAGCAAATTCGAAATGGCATGGTATATGGGAAAGATTTAAAAAAGGTGATACCTGTGCATTCGAAATTATTTACAATGAACATATCGACTTCTTATTTAATTATGGGAGGAATATCACTGTAAATGTCCAAATAATCGAAGATGCTATCCAGGATTTATTTCTCTACCTGTTATCTAAAAAGGATCAAATCATTACGCCGAATTACATCCAGTATTATTTATTGAAGGCATTTAAGCGCATTTTACTTGAAAAAATAAGGATTGAAAAAAAGTCTAAGACTAAAATTGATGATAGGATTATAAATTTTGATTTCGAAATTGAGACAGACGGCATTACAGAGAAGAGGATAGAAGAAAGAAAGATTACTTTGATCGAAGATATGATTGAAAATCTAGATCCAAAGAAAAAAGAAGTCATTTTTTTAAAATTTCAAAGTGGTTTGAGTTATGCTGAAATTGCTGATATCGTTGAAATACGACCATCATCAGCGAAACAAATTGTTTTTCGTGTTATATCTTCTTTCCGTGAAATAGTAAAAGATCAAACCATTGAATTATTTTCTCTTTTTTTTAGATGTGCAAAATGTTAATATTCAAATGTTAAGTGATGATTTGTTCGTTTTTGTAAAATTAGAATCACATTTTTTTGTATACTTTTTCCGTTTTTTTCTACTATGTAAATGGAAAGTGAAAGAAAATGGATCAAATTAACAAATACATTCATAATCCGTTGTTTTTAAAGTGGGTTTATGAGAGTGATGAGAGTACCAATGAATATTGGGATTACTATCTGGATAAGAACCCTGAAGAGAAACAGATTATAACGAGATTAAAAGATGAGCTTAAATTTTTTCGGATTAAGAAACACAAGATCGCTCAAGAACAAAAATCAAAATTAGCTCAACGAATTGCAACCCAAATAAAAAGAGAGAAACGTTTCCACATTGCTTCAATATATACTGTTTCAATACTGAAATATGTAGCCGTGTTTATTTTTGCGATTGCCATTAGTTCTCTTTTTTTCTACTTGAGGCAAAATGAACCTTATGGGGATTTGAGAGCTGAAAGTTATACCACTGCAATTGCTGAAAATGGGCAGATATCGAAATTGATCTTACCGGATAGTTCTGTTGTATGGTTAAATTCTGGCACCCAAATAAAATACCCAACTGATTTTGCAAGAACAAAAAGAGAGATTTTACTGGATGGACAAGCGTTTTTCCAGGTTAAAAAAAATAAACAAATGCCCTTTAAAGTATTTTGTAAAGATATTGAGGTCCGCGTGCTGGGTACTCGTTTTAATGTAAATTCATATCCTGAGGAACAGGATGTTAAAATAGTTCTGGAAACAGGTGCAGTTGAATTATTAAAGCCAGCTAATGAGAATTTCAGCTATCTGTTAAATCCAGGACAAAAATTGATTTACAATAGCGGTTCTGATGATGTTGTTATTCTTCAGGAAGTTGAATTGGACCGTTATGTGAAATGGAAAGATGGAATTTTAATTTTCAGAGAAGATCCAATATCTGAAGTTATTCCGGTATTACAACGGAAATACAATATTGATTTGGAGATGGACATTCCGAATATGGATAGTTATTTGTTTACAGCGACACTTACCGATGAAACAATTAATGAAATTGTAAAATCAATCGCGTTCACTTGTCATGCAGATTATAAAATAATAAAAGGGGGCCCTAAGAAAAGCAAAGTGATTTTAACTAAAAAATAAATAAAAGTATGAAAAAGGAATAACCGATAATGTAAAATAAAAAGGGGAGATGCATCCCAGCATCCCTCCTTTAATAATGTTTGCCTTAAATGCGACTAAAAGGCAATTTAATTTGACTAATAACTTCAAATCAAATCGAAACAAATTTATGAAAAAAAATTATTTTTTAATGATTCCGGATTTTCATAAAATCTGGATATCAAAATTGTGTAGAACCATGAGGATAACATTTTTTGTATTGATGACCACGGTCTCGCAGATACTTGCGACCAATCTTTATTCTCAGAATAATCGTTTAAGTTTGAATGTGAAAAACGCTGAGGTTGAAGATGTTCTGCAGGAGATAGAACGTAGAACACCGTTTTTTTTTATGTACAATGCAGCGCAGATTGATATTACCAGAGAAGTAGACATTCAATGCAGGGACTTGTCGGTTCCTGAAATATTAAATGTATTATTCCATGATACCAATGTGGTTTATGAAGTAAATAATCGGCTAATTGCATTAAGTATAAGCGGGGTCAATTCATCGCAACAGCTTGTTCTCGTTACGGGCAAAGTAACCGACTCATCCGGGATTCCGCTTCCCGGGGTAACCGTCGTAGTAAAAAGTACAACACAAGGTGTCATAACCGATGCTGACGGGAACTATACTCTCTCCAAAGTACCTGACAATGCCACGCTAGCATTTTCGTTCGTGGGGATGAAAACACAGGAAATATCAGTTTACGGAAAAACTACGATTAATGTTACGATGGAAGAAGATATGGTCGGCATTGAAGAAATTGTGGCTGTAGGGTATGGTACGCAAAAAAAGGCAAACCTGACATCGGCCATTAGTTCTATTAAGTCAGAGGAATTTCAAGTGATGGCCGCTACTGAAGTAGTGCAAAAACTGCAGGGAAAAGTTTCAGGTCTGAATATCCGGCAACAAACAGGGGAACCTGGCAGTTACAGTAATTCAATTAATATTCGTGGTTTTGGTACTCCATTGTATGTTATTGATGGAATACAGCGTCCGGCATCCGATTTTCAGCGTATTAATGGCGAGGACATAGAGAGTATTTCTGTGTTGAAAGATGCTTCAGCGGCAATTTACGGTCTTAATGCTTCTAACGGAGTTGTTATTGTTACTACTAAACAGGGACGGACAGGTAAAACAAATTTTAAGTTTAGTGCAACTACTGGTTTGTCTACACCTACTGATGTGCCAAGAATGTGTAACGCATATGAGTATTATATGTTAAGAAATGAAGCTAATACTAATGTGGGGTTAGAGCCTTTTATTTCAAAAGAGGAACTCGAAAAATGGAAAGCCGGAGGGCGCGGTTATGAAAGTACTGATTGGTACGGTGCAACTTTCGATAAGTACTCTTCCCGTCAGGAATATAATCTATCTGCAGAAGGAGGAACGGAAAAGGTGTCGTATTATGTCAGCTTAGGAGGGGTACTCGACGATGGAATGCTTAAAACAGATGATTTGTTTTATAGAAGGTTGAACTATAGGTCGAATATATCGGCACAGCTAACCGATGATATCAGAGCTGTTGTGAATTTTGGAGTAGTGAATGATAAAAGGGAAAGCCCTGTTTTGGGTATGTCCAATATTTGGAGAGGTGTTGTTTCTGCCTTGCCGATAAAGAAGGTTTATGCAAATGATAATCCTTTGTACTTAAATCGAGTTCAGGATGGGCAGGCAATGAATCCTGTGGCGATCTCGTCTAGTGATTTGACAGGGTATAGTCGAGATAATAATAATCGATATCACTCATCTCTAGAGTTAGCTTGGGAGTTGCCATTTGTTGAGGGGCTTAAGTTGAAAGTTGTTGGGTCATATGACAAGGCTTACAATATGAGTAAATCTGTTAGTAAAGATTTTGCTTTATATGATTATGATGTAGAAACGGATGAGTACAAGAAAACCAAATTTAGCGATCCTTCAAGTATTAGTAATTATTATTCTAATGTGTATTATGCTACATTTCAGGGGCAGGCTGACTATAAGACAGTTATAAATAAGGATCATAATGTAAGTGCAACACTTGTTTATGAAATAAAGGATGCTGCTGAACGGCATGCTTCTATTTTGAAATATTACGATTTTTATACAAATGACCAGATTGATCAAGCGGGAGAAACGAATGCGCAATCATCAGGAAACGAATGGCATACTCGGAATATGTCTTATATCGGCCGTTTGAATTATAATTATGCAGGGAAGTATCTGATCGAATTTGCTGGCCGTTATGATGGATCCTATCGTTATCACCCCGATCAAAAATGGGGCTTTTTTCCACTTGTATCTGGCGGATGGAGAATATCTGAAGAAAAATTTATGGAACCTGTCTCTACATTGTTGTCGAATTTGAAACTAAGGGGTTCTTATGGTAAAATTGGAGAAGATGCAGGTAATGCTTTTCAGTATATTCCGGGTTTTACTTCTGGCGGCGGATGGTGGGAATTTGCAGATGGCCAGACTACTTTAGGTCTTAGTACGCCAGCAATCGTAAACGAAAATCTTACATGGATGACATCGGTATTAACAGATGTCGGGATAGATGTCGGGCTTTTTAATAATAGGCTGGAATTTACTTTCGATTGGTATAAAAAGGATCGGTCTGGATTATTGGCTTATAGAAATGTTTCATTACCAAATACATATGGTGGAACTTTTCCGCAGGAAAACCTAAATAAGGACCGTGTAAGTGGTTTTGATTTCTCGTTTGATTATAAAAATAATATTCGTGATTTCAAATATAGGATATCTGGCAATTTTAACTATGCAAGGGAAAAAGCAATATATGTAGAACAGGGATTATATAGTAATTCTTGGAATATATATACTTCTAATCAGGTTGGTCGTTATCAAGGGATTGTGTGGAATTATAACATAGTTGGCAGGTATCAATCTGAAGAGGAAATAGCCAATGGAGCAATTCAGTATGGAAGTTTGGGGAATAAATATGTTCTGCCAGGCGACTTCATTTATGAAGATGTTAATGGGGATGATATTATTGATGGAAATGATATGCGCCCAAATTTTAATGATAATACTCCTAAGATGAACTATGGATTAACTTTAAATGGTTCTTATAAAGGATTTGATGCAAACATACTTTTTCAGGGAGCTGCGCTTTATTCAATTAGGATCACACATGCTTACACTACAATGTTCTGGCAAGAAGCCAATTTACCTGCCTATTTTTTGGATAGGTGGCACCATGAAGATGCATATGATCCCAACAGTGCGTGGATTGCCGGTAAATGGCCAGCAATGCGTACCGTTGATCGGGCGGGGACATTGTATTATGATAGTGATGCCTGGCGTAAAGACTGTTCGTATCTCCGTTTAAAGAGTATTGAGCTTGGTTATACTCTGCCAAATACATATACCCAGAAACTTGGGATTACTGGGGTACGGATTTTTTTTAATATAAATAACGTGTACACATGGGCAAATGATTTTATTAAACCGTTTGATCCTGAAAAAATAGCAGGAACTTTCGATACTGGATGGACCTATCCTATTATGAAAACTTACAATATGGGACTTACTGTCAGCTTTTAAATCGTTTAATAATAGATAAAAATATTAAAAACATGAATAAAAAGATTATTTTAATCGTGGTTGTGCTGGTCCTGTTATTAACTGGATGTAGCGATTATTTGGAACTTGAACCAACTGATAAGGTAACTTCAGAAGCAGTGTTTGGAAGTGAAAAAGGTATTGAGGCATTCCTGGCAAATCTATATCGTAATGCACCTATCGAAGATTTTAATTGTGCTCCAGGTAATGGTCTAAACTGGTGTCCGGCAGATGCTAATAATGCTGGATGGTACCCGATTGTTTGCACTGATGATGGTATCGGGTCAGAGAGAGATGAAATAGGTGGGGAATATGATTGGTGGGATGAAGGTTATAGTTTCAATAAAGATGTAAATCTGTTTTTCAGCTATTTGCCAGCAATTACTTCAATATCTGAAGATACACGGAAGACGCTTTATGGGGAAGCCTATTTTTTGCGAGCTTATACATATTATGCTTTGGCAAAACGTTATGGAGGTGTGCCAATTATTACAAAAATTGCTGATTTAACAGATAGTTTGGCTTTGTATGTGCCGAGAAGCACGGAAAAAGAAACCTGGGATTTTGCACTTGCTGCCTGCGATTCGGCAATATTGTTCTTAGGAGAAGGGGATGGAAGTGGACGAAGAGCAAGTGTTTATTCTGCGTTGGCATTAAAGTCTAGAATAGCTTTACACGCAGCTTCTATTGCGAAATATTGGGACAAAGCGCCTTTGTCAGGCACTGCCGTTTCGGAAAAGCTGGTTGGAGGAATGACACAGGAAGATGCTATTGAATATTATGATCAGTGCATTGAAGCTGCAGAGAAAGTTATTGATTCAAAAGCATACTCTTTATACAAACCTCATCCTGCAAATCCAGAAGATGCAGCAGAAAACTATAGAAAGTTATTTGAGTTTCCAAGTAATGCTTTGCAAGAAGTTATATTTCTTAAAGGTTTTAATCAAACCGGAGCTGGTTATGGTAGCAATCAGGATAATTGGGGCAATCCGGCACAGACCGCTGGAGCTTGGCCGCACCCTGGACGTTTTAATCCAACACTTGATTTGATTGATTCTTATGAGAGTTATTCCAATCCTGGATATTCATCACCAATTGTAACAACTGTAGATGGAAACACAGAAGATTATGGTGGTTATAAAGAATCACGAACATATTTAACATTTGATAATCCTGAAGATATTTTTGAGGGTAAGGATGCTCGTATGTTCGGCACCGTGATTACGCCTAATTCAATGTGGAAAAATACAAAGATTATCATTCAGGGAGGATTGATCAAACCAGATGGAGAAGTAATTATCGAAGGTCCCGGACAAGCAGAGGTTGATGGAGTCACTTATTATACTTATGGAGCTTCTACTCCCAAACTTTATTCTGGTTTTGATACTTATGGAGGCAATATGACCCGCACAGGGTTCGGATTTAAGAAGTTTCTGAATACTTCTTATGTCCCAATTCTTGGGTGGAACTTTTCAACAACAGACTGGATCGAGTTTCGGTATGCAGAGGTGTTATTAAATTATGCAGAGGCGGTTGTAGAAAGTGGTCATGGAGACCCGACTAAAGCTGCGAAGGCCATCAATGACTTGCGTAAACGAGCAGGACATACATCAGATATTCCTTTGACACTTGAAAACGTACTACGCGAAAGAAGAGTAGAATTAGTATATGAAAACAAAAGACACTGGGATCTTGTCAGAAGAAGGTCATATCATGAGATTTTCAATTTTGTAGGCAGGACTGCGCTAGTGCCTATTCTTGATTTGAGGACGATGAAGTATATTTTCGTCAGAAAATATGCGCGCAATGCTAATCCACATATTTACGTTTCCAGGAGATATTATAAACCTATTCCTGGGGTAGAGACAAGTGGATTAATCCAAAATCCTGAATATTAAAACAATAAATCCTGAACTAATGAAAAATATATTAAAAATAATAACAGTCTTTGTTTTTTTTTCTGGAGTAATTTCTTGTGAATTAGACAATTATGATGTTCCGAATGCTCAGTTCTTTGGAAGTATTCTGGATGGAGATACAAATGAACCGATCGAACAAGACTTGATAGAAGGTTCGAAAATAGATATTATTGAGCTGGGTTTTGAGAACCCTGTTACTCGACAAATACGTTTCCATTCAGATGGTACATTCAAAGAAAATAATCTGTTTTCGGGACAATATGAAGTACAAGCATTACGTGGAAATTTCGTTCCGACTGAGATGGCCGTAATTGATATCGATGGAAGAACAGAGTATAACTTTATTTCAAAACCTTATATTCGGATTAAAAATTTTGAAGTTTCATTCGACACCCTTAGGGGGATTGTTACTGCCAGGTTTAGTTTAGATCAGGTCTCTTCAAATCCGGTTGGAACGGTCAGTTTGTTTGCTGATCCAAACAGTAATGTGTCAAGTACATTAAGGTCGTTGGCCGTTGAAAAAGAGATAAATGCAGTTGTGTCCCCTGAACAGGTTTTTGTTTTGCAGATGTCCACTGAAAATCTAAATTCAGGGAAGGATTATTATTTCAGAGCAGGAGCTCTCATTTCTGGTGTTAGTCAGGCAAAGGCAAATTATGGTCCTTCAGAAAAGCTTTATATCGATAATTCTTCGGTTGTACCAGATCTTCCTATTCCAGGGAAAGTTCTTGATGATTGTGAGTCATTAGATGGTTGGCAAACTGGGGGATTCTCGTTGAGCTTGGATTCTGATAGTAAGGAGGGTGATTATTCTTTGAAAGCAAAAGGTTCCGGTGTAGTTATATTGCAGAAAACGTTTGCTCCATTCGATACTGAAGTTACCAAAGACTACGGTTATCTGGCTTTTGATTTATATGTTGAAGATATAGGGGTTTTCGGGAACGGCACTAATCAGTTAGAAATAACAAGTTCTGGCGGTCCTGATGTTAACGAGGTAAATTGGTCTATAGATGAAATGAATTTGTTTAATGGATGGAATAAAGTGGAATTAAGCCTGGCAAAAGCGGGTGATGATGTTGACTTAAGTGCCATTAATTTTTTACGACTATATGATGTAGGATTAACTGGTTCTATTGATATTAAAATCGATAACATACGTTTTTACGAAAAATAAATGAGGTTTATCTATTTATGTACTGAATAATAGGTATGAAAAGAATGAATGACATAGTTATAAAGGTTACAGGATTTTTTTTCATTGCGATGTTTTTTGCATGTGGAGATAATGAATCTGAAGTTAGCCAGGTATATCAGGATGTTGTATCCGTAATTGATTTTGGGGCAAAAGCTGATGGCATTACTGATGATACCGGTGCTTTTCAAGAGGCGCTAAACTTTTTCGGGTCAAAAGGAGGCACTGTATATGTACCTCGAGGGACTTACTTGTTTTCAGGAAGTCTTAATATTCCACAGAGTGTAACATTGAAAGGTTCTTTTGAGTCAGTGCCTGCTCATAACGGTATTCGCGATAAAGGACTACCTCTTCCTGGAGATGATGGTACAACTTTTCTGGTTACCGGAGGAAAAGGCGATGAAGATGCATCTCCTTTTATAACTCTTAATACAAACAGCACACTTTGTGGTGTGCTGTTGTATTGGCCATTACAAGATCCTGAAAAGAAACCAGATTCCTACCCATGGGCTGTTGCTATGCGCGGCAAGAACCCAGCAATACTCGACGTAGAAATGCTGAATCCTTATAACGCAATTGATGCTTCAAAGAATGAACGTGCGCTAATACGCAATATTAGTGGGCAGGCGTTACGGCGTGGTATCTATGTGGATGGAATTTATGATATCGGGCGTATTGAGAATGTTCATTGGAATCCTTGGTGGAGCATGCAGCCTGAACTTTTTAATTGGCAAAAAGCAAATGGAGAAGCATTTATTTTCGAACGAACAGATTGGCATTATGTATTAAATACGTTTTGTTATGGTTACCATGTGGGGTACAAATTTGGAGGAAGTAGCAATGGAGTATGTAATGGTAATTTCCTTGGAATTGGAGCAGATGCGTGCCATACGTCGGTATTGGTTGAAAAAAGCGCTCCTATGGGGGTGCTCATTACCAACGGCGAGTTTGTTGCCATGGACGGAGAGAATCCGGTAATGGTTCGTATTGAAGAAGAAAACGAGGGAAATGTGAATTTCTCAAATTGTTCTTTTTGGGGGCCTTGTAATCAAAACGCGGTAATCAGCGGAAAAGGAATAACAACTTTTTCTGATTGTATTTTTCAACAGTGGGACAGGAATAATGAAGGATTGTATTCGATTCTAGCTGTCAGTGGCTCATTAGTCATTAGAGGGTGTAGTTTTATGACTGACTCTCCTCAACTTTTCTTAGGCGAAAATGTCGCAAGAGCTGTTGTTACTGGTAACTTAGTTCAGGGAGAGATAAGAATCACTAATGAATCTGTAAATGTTGTTATAAAAGATAATGTTAGCAGTTCGAGGTAAAGTTTTGAGAACACAATGTAATCATGGAATACCCTGTAATTGAAAATGGATATTTACATGTTAGCATCCTAAAGAAAGGGGATGCCGGTACAATATCGTTCAAGGTTCCTTATCTAGTAAAACATGAAAATAGAAAGTCAAGATTACTAAAAATACTGATGGGGAGATTATGTAATTAATATAATGCTATGGTGTGATATAAGCTCTTTTTCTTGTGAGTTAATACAACTAGAAATAGTTTCAATTTGGCATTAATCAAAAATATATTCAACTCAATAAACAATTGAATCATGACAAAATATACAATATACAGAAAAGTCACTCAAAAAGTAATAATCTTTTTATATGCTTGTTCGAGTGCAAGTGCATTATTCGCTCAGGCTAAGATGAACCATCCAAAACTTATAAAACAATGGAACTGCACTGATTTGTTCATTTCCGAAACTAAAACTGATATTGATAAGTTAGGAATCAGGGTCGATATCAAGAAAGCGGTTGAACTATCAGTACATTGTTTAACAAATCAGTTTGATCGGGATAAGCAGAATGAACCTTATTTTTATTGCCACCGCAGAGACGATGGGACTGGAGAAATGAGGCATGCTGTGGAAATAGGAATTCCTCATGTTGTAGGGAGGTCAATGTTGGGATGCGAAATTGCACATCAAAAAGTTGGAATAACTTTTCCTTCTGAAGCATTTGATATTTATGAATATTACTGTCGCCAATCTTTCGATAATGCTGACCATTTGAATTCCTTCTATAAAGATGGTAGACGTGGAGTCGAAATGCACAATATGCGTGAAGGCTTGTGGAGTTTATGGGCTTTGATTGTTGGGAGAGACTCCGAATGGGCAAAGGATATGGCGCATAAAATGCTCATCTCGTTAGATAATATGACAGATAATAAAGGGAAATGGTCAAATGAATTGACAAAGAAAAATTATTTCTCAATAACTGGTGGAATAATGGCAGACAATCAGGCGCGTATGGTTGATCCGCTTCTTGCTTATTATGCTGCTACAAATGATGAGTTAGCATTAAAATTAGCTGGTATGTACGCTCGGGTTGGATTAAATACCCTTTATGACAACGAAGGACGATTTACACCGTATGGTCAGTCCAGCGGACATATACATTCAATAACCTCTTCTCTAAGTGGAATAACACGATATGCAATTTTGAAGAATGATAAAGAAATGATAGCTAAATGTGTCAGGATCATTGAGAAAGGAGTGCCTGAGTATTTTAGCTCCTGGGGATGGGGAGATGAAGTGATGCCTGCTCATCCTGCAAATGTTATTTCTCAGGGAGAGATCAATCAGACCGGAGATGTCATTCGAACAGCCTTGTATTTGGGAGCGACCGGATACACAAAATATTATGAATTAGCTGAACAATACCTGCGCAGTATGTTACTGCCTTCCCAACTATGGGAGGATGACCTGAACGTTTTCCTTAGAGAAACTATTAATCCAAAGGATGATTCTGAAAAAGATGTTTTGAGCCGTTCACTGGGGGGGTATGGGTTTCCGTTACCTAATGCAAGAATGCGTAGTGCTGAATATCCAGTCGAAACACAAGACATCACATCTGGAGCAGTACATGCATTAGCAGAATGCTGGGAACATAAACTTGTTAGTGAAAATAATCAATGTAAATTGAACTTATTGTTTGATGGGACAAATGATGATTTTGATATTAAGAGTTATTTGCCAAAAGAAGGATTAATTGAATTTACTGCGAAAACAAATAAGATGTTGTTAATCCGGATGCCAATGTGGGTTAATAATAAATCAATTAAATTATCAATAAACGGGAAAGACAGGCAACCTGTAATTGAGCATGGCTATTTAAAAGTTGCAGGGCTGGCAACAGGCGATAAAGGTAGTGTAATATTTGATATACCGTGTAAAATAGAAGAAGAGGCGGTTGACGGAAGTGTTTATAAAACTACTTGGATTGGTAACCAGATTATTGATATCACACCTCGTGGTGAATTAAGCCCATTACCGTTCTGAATTAGACGTTAGTGTATTAAAAGAATTTGTTATGCTTAATACAATAATGGAGATAGTCGGATTTCATTTTGAAATAGGCGAAGTAGATAAAATGGAATAGTTAAATATTAAGTCAAAAGAAATGCTATACGGACATTTACTCGGATTATATGAAAAAGCTCTGCCGTCAGATTTGGGTTGGGGGCAGTGCCTTAGTACGGCAAAAGAGCTGGGGTTTGATTATTTAGAGCTCTCGATTGATGAGACCGATGAGCGTTTGGCCCGCTTGGATTGGAACAAAGCTCAACGTATGGAGCTATTGGTGACGAGTAAAGAGCTAGACATGCCTCTACTGTCTATTTGTTTGAGTGCCCATCGCCGTTTCCCGTTTGGAAGTATTGACCAAAAGATCCGGGGAAAAGCATATGAAATAATGGAAAAGGCAATAATTTTTGCCAGAGACCTTGGGATCCCGGTTATTCAACTAGCTGGTTATGATGTTTATTATGAGTCTTCTACAAATACTAGTGTTCACGCATTTTTAGAAGGGATGAAATGGTCGGCAAAACTTGCAGCCAAACATCAGGTTATGCTTGGGATGGAAATTATGGATACACCTTTTATGAACTCTATTTCCAAGCATTTATGGTATGAGGAGTTAATTAACTCACCATGGTACAAAGTTTATCCGGACTTGGGCAACCTCTCAGCCTGGGGGAATGATGTTGAAAAAGAACTTGCAAAAGGAATTTCAAGCATCGTGGGGGTTCATGTTAAAGATACAGAGGCTGTTACGGATGTGTTTCCTGGAAGGTTTAAATGCGTTCCTTTCGGTACCGGTTGCGTCGATTTTGAAAAAAGTTTCATCAAACTGGAAAAATTAGGTTATACCGGGCCATACCTAATTGAGATGTGGGCTGATTCGGAGCAGGACTATAAAAAGTCTATTATGGCAGCGAAAAGATTTATTGAAGAAAAATTCGAACAGGCACTTATCCATCAATAAAATTGATATGAATTACTATTTAGGTATAGATAATGGAGGTACAGTCACAAAGGCAGCCCTTTACACCCCGAG
This sequence comes from Prolixibacteraceae bacterium, assembly GCA_963662895.1. GTDB lineage: Bacteria > Bacteroidota > Bacteroidia > Bacteroidales > Prolixibacteraceae > GWE2-42-39. Next base: position 677,118 of record OY759982.1, read on the forward strand.
GGGAGAAGAGCTTGGAATTTGTTCCGTGAAAACTCAAACGGTTACAACCAATCCCGGTTTCGTTGAAATTGATATGGATGAGATGTGGCAAGCAAACTGCAAAGTGATCAGAGATTTAATTTCGAAGACTAAAGTAAAACCGGAAGAAATTGCAAGTATTGCAATCTGTGGACACGGAAAAGGCTTATATCTCTGGGGAAAAGATGAAAGGCCTGTACGCAACGGAATTATGTCAACGGATAATCGGGCTTGGGAATATCCAGCTCGATGGAATGGAGACGGAACCAGCCAAAAGGCTTTTGAACTGACATGTCAACAGGTTTTGGCAAGTCAGCCAGTTTCTTTGTTGTCTTGGTTGAATGATAACGAATCGGAATCAATTGAAAATATAGAATGGATATTCGAATGTAAAGATTATATCCGTTTTCGCCTTACTGGCCAGCCATATGCTGAAATCACAGATTATTCAGGAACAAATTTGGTTAATCTTCATACTAAACAATACGATGACAGCTTATTGGAGCTTTTTGGTTTAAGCTTCGCAAAAGGGTTGCTCCCTCCTTTAAAAAGATCTACGGATATATGTGGTTTTATTACTGAAGAAGTAGCTTCTCAGACAGGCCTAAAGGCAGGTACTCCCGTTGCAGGTGGTATGTTTGATATTGATGCATGTGCAATTGCTGTAGATGCCGCTAATGAAAATCGTATATGCATGATTGCCGGAACATGGAGTATTAATGAATACATTCAAAAAGAACCGGTAATTGATGGAAGCATCATGATGAATTCCATCTTTTGTAATTCGGATTATTATTTAGTTGAAGAGTGTAGCCCAACTTCTGCTGGGAATTTTGAGTGGTTTATCAATACACTTATGCCCGAAGTGAAACAAATTGCAGAAAGTAAAGATATTTCGGTTTATGATGTAATAAATGGAATGGTAGCCTCAGTCCCAGTCGACGATTACTATCCTTTCTTTTTACCATTTTTGTTAGGGAGCAATGCTCACCTGAATGCGAAATCTTGTTTCATTGGGCTGAATAGCTATCATAAACGTGAACATATCATTAGGAGTATCTATGAAGGTATCGCTTTTTCACATAGATGGCATTTTGAAAGGCTGCTTTTATCGAGAAAGAGAAAGGTAAGTGAAATTCGTTTGGCTGGAGGAGTCGCAAAATCTGAAGGATGGTCTCAAATTTTTGCAGATGTTCTTCAATGTCCAATTGAAGTTGTTGATATCAAGGAGACAGGCACTTTAGGATGTGCTATGACGGCTGCTGTTGCAATTGGTGATTATAAAAATTTTGAAACCGCTGCAAAAAATATGATTATCCTGAAAAGTCGCTTAGAACCTAATCTTGATCGTATTCACCTTTATAATAAAAGGTATACAATCTATAAGAAAATAATTAAGTCCTTAGATAGTATCTGGGATGATATTCAAGAGTTAATTTGATATTATGATAAAAAAATTAAAACAAATGGTATATGAGGCCAATCTGCTTCTACCAAAACATGGATTAGTAACCTATACGTGGGGAAATGTATCTGCTATAGACAGGAGTACAAATCTAATTGCAATAAAACCGTCCGGGGTTTCTTATGATGAAATGAAGGTAACTGATATCGTTGTAGTGGACTTATTTGGTGAGGTTGTCGAAGGGGACTTGAAACCATCATCTGATAGCCCTACACATCTTGAGCTTTACAGGAATTTTCGAAATATTGGAGGTATAGTTCATACTCATTCGTCTTGGGCTACAATTTTTGCTCAATCAGGGAAAGTAGTTCCTCCGTTAGGAACTACTCATGCTGATTATTTCAATGGTGAAATTCCAATTACGCGCAAAATGACCAAAGTAGAAATAGAAACAGATTACGAGCTTCAAACAGGACGGGTTATTGTCGAACGATTTCAGAAGATTGATCCGGATCAAATTCCTGGTGTGTTGGTGCATTCTCATGGTCCTTTCACATGGGGTAAGGATGCCCTTGACGCGGTACACAATGCTGTTGTTTTAGAAGAAGTATCAAAGATGGCTTTATATACTTCAATTTTGATAGACGGAGCTGTTCCGAATATGCAACCTGAGCTGCTGGATAAGCATTTCAGTAGAAAACATGGAGTGAACTCTTATTATGGACAATAGTAATACTAACAGTTTTAACAATCTCAAGATGAAGGTACTGGCCTTTCAAAATAAAATTTCAAACCACCATCAGGTGGGAGGAATTGAACTTTCAATTCTTGATGATGGAAATGGAAGAGGATCTCGTGTTGCATGGTTTAATACTGGAAGCGGATTACGCTTCAAGTTAGTTTTAGATCGGGCGATGGACATTGCAGATGCCTTTTATAATGAATACAGCCTTGCATGGATTAGCCATTTAGGTGTTTCAAAGCCAAACCCTACTACGGATAATGCTACAAATTGGCTGAAAAGCTTTGGAGGAGGGTTACTTACAACGTGTGGTCTCACCCAAACAGGAGGTGAAATAAACGATTTTGCAGAAGGACGAGGCGTACATGACCAAATTAGTATGTGCCCGGCGATTATTGAATCGATAATTCAACCTGATTTGCGTAAAGGGAATATGCATATGAGTATAACAGGTCGTATGATTCAGACCTCACTTTTTGGACCGAGCCTTGAACTAAAAAGAACGATATCTGCTGAATTGGGATCCTCTGTAATCGGGATTAAAGATGAGGTAATAAATGTAGGCAATTCAAATGCCCCTCACATGCTGTTGTACCATATCAATTTTGGTTGGCCCCTCTTAGATGAAGGGACTGAATTGATTTGGGACGGTGCTGTAACATCAAGAGGCGGGAAAATGGACAATAAAATTTTCAATTCTGATTGCAATTATAAAAAATGTGTCTCCCCTTCCAATGAGTATAGTGGTGAAGAAAGCGCAGTGGGATTTGTCGATATTGCCGCAAATGACAAAGGGCTTTGCGAGTGTGGGGTGAACAACCCGGAACTTGGACTAAAAGTTCTGTTGCGCTACACTAAAGAAAACTTTCCCTGGATGGCTAATTGGCAGCATTACGGTAAAAATGAATACGTTACCGCACTTGAACCTTGTACAGCTCCACCGTTAGGACAGGTTGGTGCAAAAAAAGAAAACCTGTTAATTCAGATACGACCGCAAGAGACCCGAACTTATAATATTGAAATAGAAATCATTAATAACCATTTGAAGTAAGAAATCATGTTTGTAGTAAATAATTATACACTAGCAGTTCTTCTCTGTGTTATTACTATGATTTGTTGGGGATCGTGGGGAAATACGCAAAAATTAGCAGGAAAAACTTGGCGACAAGAATTATATTATTGGGATTATGTTATTGGGGTGCTTTTAATATCAATCATAATGGCATTCACCATGGGAAGCATTGGAAAGGAAGGTCGCAGCTTTGTAGTAGATATCCAGCAAGTTAGTTCCAATAATATACTAAGTGCTTTCCTCGGTGGTGTCATTTTTAATGCTTCAAATGTTTTATTGACTGCAGCTATTGCTCTTGTTGGTCTTTCGGTTGCATTTCCAGTTGGTGTTGGCATTGGGTTGGTATTTGGAGTAATAATTAATTATATAGGACAGTCAAAAGGGGACCCAGTAACATTATTCCTAGGTGTGGCCCTCATTGTAATTGCAATAATTCTGGATGGTGTTGCTGCAAGTAAAATGGAAGATAACAATGAAAAACAAGAAGGTAAAAAGGGCTTAGTTCTATCGATCATTGCCGGTGTTTTCATTTCATTTTTCTATCGCTTTGTAGCAGAATCTATGGATTTAGAAAATTTCAAATCACCTGCTGTGGGGATGGCAACACCTTATACTGCCTTATTTGTATTTGCTTCAGGAATGTTTATCAGTAATATTGTTTTTAATACCCTTATAATGAGAAGGCCTTTTGTTGGTGAGCCTGTTGGCTATCGTGAATATTTTAAGGGGTCTTTTAGGACTCATATGGTCGGTATTGCAGGAGGAGCAATATGGGGTTTGGGTACAGGCCTTAGTTACATCGCTGCTGGTAAAGCCGGGGCAGCAGTTTCATATGCTCTTGGACAGGGGGCTACAATGGTGGCTGCACTATGGGGACTGCTCATTTGGAAAGAGTTCAAGGGGGCATCTAGAAGCGTAAATATTATGTTGACATCCATGGTAATACTCTTTTTCTCAGGAATTGCTCTTATAATTATTTCAGGGGGAAGTTGAAAGAAATATGAGCGGTTGTGCAATTCAACTTGCCAATGCATATTTTAAATTATTAGTTGGTTATCGTTCTTTAAATTAATGTATTATTATAATAGAGTTATTGAGGTAACTTTGGTAGGTATTCTTTACAGAAAGCCCAATAAGCGTTTTTTCATAATTTCGTTTAAGAATAAATTGGCCGCAGGGTTGTAAAATAATATTTCGATTCTTTCTCGAACCTTCTAGAATATAGGAGAATAAAAAGCAGAGTATTTTTGATTTTTATTCTCGTTGGCGTTTCCAGCTTCAGATTAAAAGAGAAAGATTTATTTAATTGTTGTGAAGTGGACATTGTTCCCAATAGAACAAATTTATTTAAGCGAGAATGCTTTTCCTGGGACAACCACATGGACACATTTTTGATAAATCCATACTGTTAAAAACATCACTTATAGGGGTAAATAAATGGAGTTTGTGTCTATCACGCTTTGTCTTGCTTATAGCAGAGTAGCCTTTATTGAGAGCCGTTTTAAAGTTTACTTTACAAATTTTACTTCTTTGCTCGAATAGATATTTACAAACAAAGATAGTGATTGAATCAACCTGATCGCAGTTTTCTTTCTTTATTAAGAAAATCAACAAGGCTTTATTTGGTTGTTGCATATATCGCAATATAAATGTTTACGCCTTTAGTTAAGTCTACTTCGGTCAATTAGGTTGGGAAAATTACTGGTATATCCGTTTTTGATTTTTGTCTAGATGAAAGCTTCTCACTTGGTTTCAAGTTATGCATAGCAGAAGTATCTTGATGAGCGGTTGTGTTTTTAAGATGTTGGATAATATATAGTGTATTTATTAACGAAGCTGATCAAATAACGAGTTTGTAGAAAATATTTTAACGAAAATCCAAAATATAAATAAATGATGAGAATAATCAAATTCCTATTCTTGCTCGTGAATATTACTGCTTGCAATATTATGCAGGAACAATCAGTACTTAAATACGTCGATCCTACTATTGGAGGTGTTGGCGTTGTGCTCGAACCGACAAGACCTACAGTTCATTTACCCAATCAGATGATTAGGGTATTTCCCATTCGGAAGGATCAGTTGGATGATCGTGTCTTGAATTTTCCATTGACTAATGTTTCGCATCGGTTGTATTCAGTCTTTGGGTTTCTACCTCTTGATGAAGAGATAACCCCTGATAGTTGGCATAAATGGCAGACATACGATAATGAAATAACCCGGCCGTACTATTATGCTTCAGAGTTAGGCGATTCTGGTTGCTTTCTTGAGTTTACGCCCTCCAAAAAAAGTGGAATTTTCAGAGTATCTTTTTCCACAGATGCTAACCATCATTTGAGGTTGTCTACCCTGAATGGTAACGGCAAAATTACTCTTCAGGGAAAACGGCAAATTGTAGGAGAAGAGGAATTTGCTGGAATGAAAGCTTATCTGCATGCCGAAATTAGCTCCGACGTAGTAGAGGGAAAGTATGTTAGTGATGCGGATAAAAATACTTTGATTATCGATGTTAATAATAGCTCAAAAACAGTTTCGTTTCGCTATGGCTTATCGTATATTAGCGTTGAGCAGGCCCGTATAAATCTTGAAAACGAAATTCCCAACGATAATTTCGAAGCCGTTAAGTCATCTGCCAAAGAGGCGTGGGATGATGCGTTGTCTCTCATTAGAGTGAAAGGTGGAACTGAAGCGCAAAAACGTGTTTTCTATACCGCTTTTTATCGCTGTTACGAGAGGATGGTCGATATAAACGAGTATGGAAAATATTACAGTAATTACGATAAACAGATTCATGTATCGGACAAGCCTTTTTATGTCGATAACTGGATTTGGGATACCTATATCGCTCTTGAACCATTGCACACGATCATTAGGCCTGAGGTAGAGAGGGATCGAATCAATTCGTACATCGAAATGTATAAACAAGGGGGAACTATGCCATCTTTTGCCCTGGTAACAGGCGATTGGCCGGCTATGACCGGAAACTTTGCTGCTGCCTGGATAACGGATACATGGTTTAAGGGTGTGCGTGATTTCGATTTAAAGACAGCTTATGACGGAATAAGGAAGAATTCGCTTGATGCTACCCTTATTCCGTGGAGCAACGGAAGCAAGACATCGCTCGATGAGTTTTACAATGAACATGGTTATATGCCCGGACTTCCACCGGGAGAAAAAGAAACGGTCGCCGAGATAGATGACACCTGGGAGAAACGCCAGTCGGTAGCGGTAACCACTGCAAATAGCTATTCCGATTGGTGTATCGCTCAGTTAGCATCAGAATTAGGGAAGCAGGACGATAAAGAACTTTTCCTTAAACGAGCTGCATTTTATAAAAATGTTTTCAGAACAGATAAAAATTTTATGTGGCCAAAGGATAAGGATGGCAATTGGATTGAACCATTTGATCCGCGATTTGCCGATCGCAGTTATTTTACCGAAAACAATGCTTATACGTTCGACTGGGATGTAAAACATGATTTGAAGGGATTGTTTCAACTAATGGGAGGACGTGAAATGGCTGAAGCCAAGTTAGACCAATTGTTTAGGGAAGATCTGGGAATGCCAAAGTTTCGTTTCTGGGGAATTCTACCTGATGCTTCCGGTCTCGTCGGACAATTCTCTATGGGTAATGAGCCTGGTTTTCATATCCCTTATCTCTATAATTATCTGGGTAGTCCGTGGAAAACACAAAAGCGTGTACGAATGCTGCTCGATGCTTTTTTCACCGATAGCCTGTTTGGGATTCCGGGAGATGAAGACGGTGGAGGTATGTCAGCTTTTGTCGTTTTTTCAATGATGGGATTTTTCCCGGTAACTCCGGGAAGTCCAGTGTATGCCATTGGAAGTCCGGTTTTTGAAAAAATATCAATAACGCTTCCCGGAGGGAAAGAATTTGTTGTGAAAGCAAAAAATTGCTCCAAAGAGAATAAGTACATTCAATCAGCAATATTGAATGGAAAAACTTTGGATAAACCCTGGTTTACACATGAATCACTGATTAAAGGCGGTACGCTCGAGTTTGTTATGGGCAACCAGCCTAACAAAAAGTGGGGAGCCGGCGAAAATGATGCTCCCCCCTCTTCTATCCACTATATTAATAATGTATCGAAATGAAATTTTTTGGCTTTAAAATACTTACAGTATTATTTCTGATGCTCGGTTTTTCCAGATGGGCAGACGCATCGCCTGATATGACTGTTTACGAAGTATCCAATCTTGAATGGAAGTTGTGGGGATACAGGCCGAATGTTTGGCGCATGAATTTTGATTTTGAAAAATTGTCAGGAACCTGGGCTGAAATTCAGGGAATAGATGTATCTGTGCCAGGATCAGTGCGTGGCGCATTAAAAAAAGCAGGTATAGTGCCTGATTGGAACATGGGAGTAAAGTATAACGCATCAGAGTGGGTAGAAAACCGGCATTGGCTTTATGTTACAGAAATTCCTGATGAGTGGGTCTCCGCAAACAATGAAAATATTGTTCTTCGTTGTCATGGCCTCGATTACAAAGGCATTGTCATGGTTAATGGTAAAGAAGCCGGCCAATTCAATAATGCTTTTATTCCATATGACTTCGAGATTGGAAAGTTTTTAAAAGAAACGAATAACACGCTTGTCTTTCTGTTTGAATGCCCTCCGGAAAACCTTGCCCAAATTGGCTGGACGTCAAAAATAACCGACTGGAAACCAAGGTTTAACTACGGATGGGATTGGGTTCCGCGTATTGTGCAAACCGGTATCTGGGACAAGGTCCAACTTATTTCAAGAGCTGAGGACAAGGCTTTCTTTGCTGAAGCAAATATTATGACAGATGCCCGCCCTGAGGAAAATGTTGGAAAACTGACGGTTAAGTTGGCATTCAATAAAAGACCTCAGACTGGAAGCGTTCAATTCGTTTTGCGTGATAGCAACGGAAAGGTTGTGAGAAAGGAAACAGTGAATGCAATTAATAGATCCGTAGTAATTAACTGGGAAAATTTGAATATTGAAAGGTGGTACCCTAATGGAATGGGGAGCCAGCCATTATATCTTTTTCAAATTTCATTAATGGATGAATCAGGTGTTTTTGTCCAGAAAATTGAACGACGTATTGGGTTCCGGCACATCAAGTGGTTGCCTTGTGAAGGAGCAGTCGCTCAGGCCGATCCCTGGATTTGCAATGTCAATAATAATTCTGTCTTTCTGCAAGGCATTAACTGGACTCCTATTCGCCCAAATTTCGCTGACCTTAGAGAGGAGGATTACAGACGGCTTCTTACAATTTATAAGGAGTTAGGAATGAATGTGATTCGTGTTTGGGGCGGAGGGTTCCCTGAAAAAGAATGGCTTTATGATATTTGTGATGAGATGGGAATTTTGGTTTGGCAAGAGTTTCCACTTAGTTCATCCGGCTTAGATAACTATCCGCCTGATGGAGCCCGGGAAATCATTAATATGGATAAAATTGTCAGGCATTATGTTACCCGTCTTCGCCATCATGCCTCTCTATTGATCTGGTGTGCAGGTAATGAATTGTATGAAAGAGGAGATGTTGCACCAATAACAGATAAACATCCGCTGATAGAAAGCATGAAGATGCAGGTTCATGCACTCGATCCTACACGAAAGTTTGTACCAGGAAGCCCATCGGGGCCAAATATTTATGCCGACTTGAGCAATTATGAGAGCGGGCAAAATTGGGATGTTCATGGCCCATGGAAATTACCATTCCGGGATGACAAACAGAACATGACTGACGTGTACAATTTCTGGGCTAAAGACGACGCATTGTTCCATTCCGAAGTCGGAGTGCCTGGGGCAATGTCTGCTGAAATGATTCGTAAATATGCAGGTAAATTTAATCCGTTACCAGCCAACCACTCTAACCCGATTTGGCGCACAGTTAACTGGTGGATTGATTGGGAGCAATACCTGTCCCTTCATAATGGACAGGCTCCATCTATTCTCGAAGAATATGTAGACTGGAGTACTCAACGACAGGCTCAAGGTCTTGCAATTGCATTGGAAGCCTGTAAAAAACGATTTCCCCGCTGTGGTGGTTTTATTATATGGATGGGACATGACTGCTACCCATGCCCTGTCAATACATCAATCATTGATTTCGAAGGCAACCCAAAACCGGCAGCACAGGAAATCAGTAAAATATGGAAGAAAAACTATTGATAAATATAACAGATTATGAGATTATTAATAACACAAAAAAACAGAATACTGGCCGTATTAATATTGTTCTTTGTATGTGCATATTCCTCTTGTAAAGAAGAAAATACCAACAATAATGAAATAGAAAATGAGAGTGAACTAAAAAAAGAGGATGTTGCTAATCCTGAAATCGATCCGAATCCTATAGTTGATCATACAAAATGGGAAATAAAGGATGGTAGGTTCTTTCTGGACGGAGAATGGGTCTTTCTGAAAATAGGTAAACCTTTGATTAATTTTTCCGATGAGAGACAAGTGGAAAAACTAATTGACAACCTTGACATTCTGCAAAAAAAATATTACAACACACTTGAACTAAACTGTTACTGGCATCAGTTTGATTTGAACGGGGACGGTGTTCCTGACAAATCGCTTGATCCGCTTAACAAATTGATAAATGCGATTTATGAGAAAGGAATGTATCCTTGTCTTTCAGTAGAAACATATTCAGTTGGAGGAGGAGTGCTCCCTGAAGGTTTTTGGGAAAAATACCCTGATGCTTATGCCATTGATTATGCTGGTAACAAAGTGAATGATACTGAGTATGGATTTGGTTCTGATGTAGTTTCCATTTTCCACGCCGGATATCGTACAACAGTGCATAAATACATCAAAAATTTAGCTAAAGGTATTGATACGAAAAAAATATTATGGTTTGAAACGACCGTAGAGCCACAATACATGGGGACCATTCATCTGTGTTTCAGTGAATCAGCAAGGGAAGCATATCGTTTGTGGCGGATTGAAAATAATATCACCGAAGAGGAGTCTGAAATGCCTTCCTCTTTTCCTATTTCTCAATCATTCATGGAAAATGAAACCTGGAATAAGTTTCGTGCACAATTTTTGGCCAAATGGGTGAATGAGGATGCTGCCGCATATAGAGAAATCGCGGGAGAAGATGCTTATGTTGCAGTTGATTATCTTGATGCTGGTGAAGATGTTCAGGTAAACAGGGACGGGAACCCGTTGGAGTTTCTTACTGCCCTGACCTCACCCAGCATTATTCAAGTTAACTGGACATGGTATTTCCCGACCAATACTCCGAATCAAAAAGCTTATGATCGGGTTCGACAGGTTATATCGGAAACCGGTCGGGATTGGTGTATCAGTGAACACATGACCTTCAATGGCAGCGATTTTAATGGTTATTCTACTACTCAGTTGGAAAATATATTGGAGAATACTTTGAAAAACGGAACGCAATTAGGTTGGGAATTCACAAATGTATTAAACAATAGTACTGGTAGTTTTGACTTATACAATGATGATTGGTCGCCGAAACGGGTAATCAGCCTGGTAGATAATTACTGGGGATACTGGATGGAAAAAGTTGAAGCGGCAGCTGAATGAATAAAAAATAACTTTAAAAGGAATAATGAAAATAACAAGAAGCTTATTAACAATTTTTTTAGTGGCTATATACTGTAATTTGGCAGCCACTGATATAAAAAGCATTTGTGACTTTGGCGTAAAGCCGGAGAATAGCCCGGAGATAAATAAAATTAATCTTCAGAAAGCTATAGACTGGGCATCAGAAAGTGGTTCAGCATTATTTGTTGAACCATACCCTGAACCTTACCCTGTAAATGGGGGCATCATCCTGAAAAAAAATGTTTCATTGATTGGAATAAACGGACCAACTCCGAGGGGAACAAGGCAAACAGCAAAAAAGCAACCTGTTGGTAGTGTTTTTAAAATTACAGACCAAAATAATGTTTTTATCACAGTCGAGACAGCAACACAAATAAAAGGGATACAATTTTGGTATCCGGAACAAACCATTACGGATCCCGGGAAAATAATACCTTATCCTGCCACCATACAGGCATCAAAAACGAGTTCCACGCAGGGAGTTTATCTTTCGTGCCTTACATTTTATGGTGAATATCTGGCCATGGATTTTAATACTTCCCCTCAAAATATCTGTGAACTTATGGTTTTTGAACATTGTTATGGATATCCATTGAGCGGCACTTTTATACAGATTGATTATTGTTATGACATCCCCCGCATTTTGCACTGTCATGTAAATCCGGCTGTTCAACGGTTTATTGGTGGACAGTACAGCCCTGAAGTTGTCGATGCCGTTGTTGCGAAAAAAACATTTGCTTATTCTATAAACCATACAGATAATGCCCAGTTGATCGACCTTTTTACTTTTGGTACTTATGGTGGAATTATTTTAGGAGATGAGACTTACGGGCAGTTGACTAATTTTAATTTCGACTGTGTAGCAATAGGTATCCTGAAACAAGGAAGTAACACTAAAAACCGTAATTGGCAAATATCCCAAGGGTCGATTATAGCCAATACCGGGGAAAATATTGAAAATATCCATCCGATTATTGTTGAAGGGCAGGGACATACGGCCTTGTGCAATGTTGAAGCTTTTTCTGGCAAAAATCTTGCATTGACAACTGTTCCAGAGGATCAATCGTGGGATTATATGTTGGTAAAAGGAGATGAAAAACTAACAATTTCGATTATTGGTTGCAGAATGAGAAATTATATTTCCGATGAGCCTATAACTATTGAGAATAAAAAAGCAATAATACAGGTAGTAGCCTGCATTGATAAAGATGAAAATTTTTTAAATAAAAATTTGAAATAAGATAACGATAGAATCGCTTTAACGAATGAAACGAATTCTCATATTTTTAATAATCGTATGTGTTATTGAAAAATTGTCGGCGGAAAACGATAACCGAAAAGTATTGCAAACATTGCCGGAAACGAAGTACGAGATATCGGGGATTATGGGTGGATACCTTTTCGCCATAACCCAAAACTGGCTTATGGTTGCCCCCGATATACATCCCGAAATGCTAAATAATATTAGGATAAGGGAAGAAGAATCTCACCCTTTTTTAGTGCCATGGGCAGGAGAATTTTATGGTAAATATTTAACCGGGGCAGTTCAAACATACAGGTTAACCAGAGATCCAAAATTAAAATCGTATTTACAAAAATTTGTTAACGAATTGACTTCATTACAGGCTGAAGATGGGTATTTGGGGGTATATGATAAAAGTGATCGTCTGTCCTGCAAGGTTCCAAAAGAAAAATACAATGGTATATGGGAAGTAACTTGGGATTTATGGGGACATTACTTTAGCATGATGGGCTTAACTTTATGGTATGAAACAACCGACGATGAACAAGCTCTTAATGCTGCTGTAAAAATTGCTGACTTATTTTGTGATAACTATTTAGGGAAGAACGGTGAATTAGCAAAAAAGTTAGAGCCCTATACCAATTTTGCACCTGCTCATTCCCTTTGTCTTTTATATCGTATCACGGGGGAAAAGGATTATCTGGATTTAGCAAAACAAATAGTAGATGTAGAATTTCCACAAACATCGGTAGATTATCTCAAGAATGCATTGGCAGGGAAAGAGTTTTATGAAAATAGAATTGACCGGTGGGAAATAGTACATGCTTTATTGGCATTGCCTGAACTATATTGGCTTACGGGCGATGAACAATATAAAGAAGGGTTTGAAAAAATTTGGTGGAGTATTGCCAAATATGAACGTTTTAACCACGGGGCATTTACTTCCGGTGAAGAAGCAAGGGGAAATCCTTATGACCGTTTGACAAAAGAAACTTGTTGTACCATTGCCTGGTCTGCCATGTGTGTAGAGATGCTCAAACTCACAGGTGACCCTAAAGTTGCAGATGAATTGGAGTTGAGCCTTTTCAATGCAATTATGGGGTATCAGCCACTTAATGACGGTCATTGCCACTATCATACCCCGATGGATGGGATACGGCCACCTATCGGAGGGTGCCTCTCATGTTGTACATCAAATGCCGCCCGGGGATTTGGATTGTTAAGCGACTGGGGGTTAATGAAAGATAATACTGGTTTGGTTTTGAATTGGTTTGGCCCTGCAATTTATAGAACAGAAATGAATGGAGCTCCTGTAACAATAAAAGTTGAAAGCAGTTACCCCCGCTTAGGAAATATTTCTATTCATGTTGCTTCTCAAAAAGTAGTAAAAGGCACACTCAAACTTCGAATTCCCCAATGGTCTGAGAAAACAACAGTTCTTGACGCAAACGGCAAGACCATCGAAGGTGTTGAAAATGGGCAATATCTAACAATCGATATGAATTTGAAAGGTGATATAGAAATAAATGTAACCTTGGATATGAGCCTTCATTATTGGATTGGGGAACGAGAAAGTATAGGGAGGGCATCGATTTATTATGGGCCAATATTATTAGCAATGTCCCGAAAAAATGTTCAGGAATACGTAAACTTTGATAATAACTGGGGGGATTACTCTGGATCTACAATCGCAAGTTTTGGAAGTAACAAAGTTGGAGCTAAGTTTACTTACGACTTTTACGGCGATGAATTATTATGGACCGGGGCGCAATCTGCCGAGGGAGGTAAAGCCGAACTTAAAATTGATGGCAGGCTCATGGGGATTATCAACCAAACTAATGATATGGTAAAATTTCATTGCCACAGCCCCGTATGGACATGGTATGAATGTGGTTTGGGACGCGGGAAACACCTTATGGAAGTTATAATTATTGATTCGGGCAATCCTGTTTCTGAGAAAAAATGGATTTCAGTGCAAGAAATAATCACGGAAAATGATGATCCGGTATTTGATCTGAGAAATATGCATCCGCGTTTGTTGCCCAATATACCAGAAGACGAGATTATGGTTAAAATAGCAGTAAAAGATCAAAACGGCAATGATGTTGTATTATTCGATTTTGATAGTGCCGGTGAGGGATTAAATCCATACCAGTCATGGCTTAGAATTAAGTCTGAAATTTTCAAATTCTCTAAAGAGAATCCTTTGAGGTCAATTCGGGAAAATAATAACAAAGTGATAATAGTAGAAAAATAATATTTTAGAAAAGGGCATTGGATCGTATTTCGTTTTTATTGTTTCGGACAATATTTAAAGGAAAATGCTTTTGCTCAGAAAGAAAATGGGAAAGCAATAGACTGTTTAATTTGTTCTTCAAATAAAAGGTAATATCAATGGATGCCCCGATAACTTGAATTGTAGCCAGCCATAAATATATTTACTTTTGAAATATCATATGGGATCATGATGTTTAATCGTTTTAGTACCTCCGGCGAAGGTGAGTTTATTGTTTAGAAAAAAACACAGAGTCAATTTTTTCTGAAAGTATTAACTTCTTTAAAGCTCTTTCCATGTTTTTTTAATATGATCACAGGGAATTTCCTTAATCAACTTGTTTTTAACCTGATGCCCGTTTTATGTAATGCCTCCTGATGTCCTAAAGATCTGTGTTTTACTGTAGTTATATGTGAAGGGTTACATGTAGTAGTGCAATTCTTGTATGTCTAGGCGAAAGCAGGTGCTTTGTCATATCGAAAGCCCCCTGGTAATTTTCCGAAACCACATACAAGGATGTTGTTTTCACTTATTTGCATTTTTAATATTCCGAACCATAATATCAGCTAAGATTAAAAATATATTCAAAATATAAAACAATGTAGGAATAAAATCCTGTTTTGATATTTTTTAAATAAATGATGTATTTTTAAAATTATTCTATAATGAGGGCATGGTTTATGAACGAAAGGATATAATTTACTTATTTGATATAAATAATTGATAAACAAAGATTAATTGATGAATGTATTATCTGCTATTGAGAAAAATGTGTTTGTAAATGTAATTTTAAACGATTTAGTTTGTTTTATTGGGAAAAAGGTCATTATTTTGACCTTAATTGTGAGGGAAAAACAAGCCAATGACATTATTCGAAAAGGATTAAGTAGTACGAAAACAGCTAAATGTATAAACCAATAAATCTAATATCATGAAACGAATCAGTACTCTGTTTTTGACTGGAGGAATTTTCTTTCTTCTGAATTTTTCGGCGTTTGCAGAAAAATACGAAACCGGAACTTCGGAGCCTTCCGAAAAAACAAAGGAGTTTGAAAACGACACTATTCAAGTGATCGGTCATGCCCACATGGACATGAACTGGTTATGGACCTATTTTGAAACCATGAAAATGAGCAACGACAATTTGAGACAAACCGTTGCATTTATGAAGGAATATCCTGATTTTACCATGATTCAGAGCCAGGCTGCTGTCTATAAATTTGTGGAGATGGTTGATCCCCCGCTTTTTAAAGAGGTGCAGAAATATGTAAAGGAAGGCCGTCTGGAGCCGGGAGGGGGAATGTGGACCGAAGGCGACACCAACCTTTCGTCCGGCGAAGCGCTTTCCCGTTCCTTTTTGTTCGGGCAGCGTTATTTTCGGCAACATTTTGGACGAATGGCAAAAGTGGGCTGGCTGCCCGACAATTTCGGGCATACCTCGCAACTGCCGCAAATGCTGAAGC
This sequence comes from Prolixibacteraceae bacterium, assembly GCA_963662895.1. Classification (GTDB taxonomy): domain Bacteria; phylum Bacteroidota; class Bacteroidia; order Bacteroidales; family Prolixibacteraceae; genus GWE2-42-39. The sequence goes on from OY759982.1 coordinate 692,913, forward strand.
TGGCCGGGTTAGATTATTTCTATTTCCACCGCTGTAAACCTTATATGGGGAGTTTCTGGTGGAAAGGCCCCGACGGATCCACGGTTCTGTGTTACGGGAATAATACCTATAACGGAACAATTACCCCGGATTTAAAGAATGAGTTGAAGAAGATTGCTCCGGATAAGCACCGGATATTACAAATAACCGGTGTCGGCGATCACGGCGGCGGGCCTACCCGTGCCAACATCGAAATGGTACATCAACTGGATAAAACGCCCAATTACCCGGCAGTAAGATTCACTACCGCCAGCGATTTTTTCAATAAACTGTCCCGTGAAATGGATGGCCGGCCAACCCACAAAGGCGAAATGCAGTTTATATTCGAAGGATGTTATACTACTGTATCCGAAATTAAATCGGGGAACCGCAACTGCGAAAATTCGTTGTTTGCCAGTGAATTTTTTAACACGCTTCGCTGGATAGACGGAGATAAATATCCACAGACTGAACTAAATAATCTTTGGGAGACCGTCGTATTCAACGAGTTTCACGACATTTTGCCGGGGTCGGCAATCTACGAAGCCAACCGGCAGGCAGTGGCGCGTTACATTGAAACCGAACGTAAATCGAAAGAGCTCAAAGATGCCGCCTTCTTCAAAATGGCTGACGAGGTGAAATTCCAGCAAGGACAGGGACAGCCGGTGGTAGCTTATAATCTTTTCCCGGTCAACCGCAAAACTATTGTCGAAGCTACGGTATATTCCCATGAAGAACCGGCCTCGGTAAAAGTAGCTTCCTGGGGAGCAAATTACTACGGGCAAAATTTTACCCCGGTAGATAAAGTCAAAACGAAAGTTAACAGCAATGCAAACGAAAATTTTCTTGATCCGGACTACAAAACAGGGCAAATCGCATCTGGTGGAGATTTGGCTACCGTTTTGGTCCGGGATGGTTTAGGGAATGAATATACCGCGCAGATTGTCTATTCAAAACCAACTCCTCCCGGATACACTTCAAAGGTTCAGTTTGTGGACAAAAACTTTCCTGCCGGCGGGTACAAGACTTATTATATCGATGTGACTAAAAAAGGAAAGCCCGCGACTTCTCTGGCCGTTGATGGCAATACATTTGAAACTGACTTTTTTATTGTCAGATTCGATATGAAAACAGGTGGAATTACGAGCCTTTTTGACAAACGCAGTAACACCGAATATGTAAAGGAAGGCGGGGAACTCAACCAACTGAAGATGTACCTCGAAGACAAAAAAGGAGGAATGAAATCATGGACGATCAACAAAATTGTAAAGGAAGAGAATGTTGATCATGTAGAAAGTGTAAAAGTAGTGGAAAAAGGGCCTGTCCGTGCCTGTGTGGAAACAGTGAAGACCTGGGGAAAGTCGAGGTTCATCGAAAGGGCATATATTTACAAATCGTATCCGAGGATTGAATATGATATGGAGGTGCACTGGCTTGAAACCGGCAGCGACACAACCGATTCACCTATGCTGCGGGCTGTTTTTCCGCTGAACTTTCAGAATCCTGAATTTTTCTGCCAGGTTCCCTTTAATGTGGTAGAGCGTCCTGTCGACGGGATGATTGACGGGAAAGAGGCTCCGCTGTGGCTGACATCGCAGAGCCGGATTTACGGGGTCGATCCCGAAATGGACAAAGGACAGGAAGTACCTGCACAAAAATGGGTGGATATTACCGACGACACCAAAGGGATTGCTTTGCTGAATAAAACAAAATACGGGCATTCATACCACAACGGCGAGTTGCGCCTCACGCTGATGAGGGCTGCCGGGGCTCCTGATATTTATCCCAATCTTGGGAAATTTAAAATTAACTATGCACTGTACCCGCATCAGGGAGACTGGAAAAACGGGGTCTGGCAGGAAGGAGACGATTTTAATGTGCCTGTACTGGCCAATGAACCGCCCTCGCTGGCACTGGTTAAAACCCATGCAACGCGTCCTGAAACAGAGTCTTTTATTTCTATTGAGGGAAACGGAGTTTATATGTCGGGCCTTAAAAAAGCGGAAGATTCCGAAGAGTTGATAATCAGGATGGTCGAAGTCGAAGGCGATGGAAAACAAGTGATCCTTCATCTGCCAAAGAATATCCAGGCTGTCAGGAAACTGAACCTCATTGAAAACCCGATGCAAGGTGATTTGGGATCAATCATAAAAGACAAATCGGTCACCTTTCAGATTAAACCTCACGAGATATTGACACTTGGAATAAAATTAAAATAATGAGGCAGGTTCAGTTAGAAAACAACAAAATGGTTCTTCAGGTGAACCTCAGCGGAGGGGCATATTTCGATTTTCATTTGAAAGAAATTCCTCTGAACCCGGTTAACTGGAAAACGGTAAACCCGGAAGAGCCTCCTTTTATGGGACATTTTCTTTGTCTCGACCGTTGGGGGCCGCCTTCAGAAGCTGAAAAAGCAAACGGCTTCAGGCATCATGGGGAGGGATCTGCCGAAGACTGGGAATTACAGGAGCAATTTCAAAAAGGAGAAAATATTTCAGGATGTAAAATGAGTTGCCGTTTACCCATGGCAGGATTGCAGGTGACAAGAAAAATTGAACTGTCGGAAAATGAATCTGTATTCCATGTAACAGAAGAGATTGAAAACCTGAATAAATATGGCCGTATGTTTAACATGGTGCAACATGTAACACTGGCTCCTCCGTTCCTCGACAATACTACCCTTTTTGACAACAATACTGAAAAAGGCTTTGAGGACAAGGAAGACGGCAGTTTAAACCAGGAAGAACCTGTTATTGCATGGCCCGAAGCAGTTCACAAAGGGGAAACAATAAGTTTACGCCGGTTTCAAAACAAGTGGCCCCGGGTTTCTTCCTTTGTTTTCAACCAAAATCAGGAATACGGCTGGGCGACGGCATGTAATCCCACGAAAAATCTTTTGCTGGGTTACTTCTGGAAGACGAAAGATTATCCGTGGATAAATTTCTGGAGAAATATGGAAAATGGCATTCCGCAGGCTTTCGGAATTGAATTCGGGACGACTGGCTTACATGAACCGTTCCCTGTTGTGGCTAAGAAAGGAAAAATTTTTGACAGGAATATTTATGATTTTATCGATGCCAGGGAAATAATCAGTAAATCATTCACAGCCTTTTTGTTTCAGACTCCCGATGACTATCAGGGCGTTGAAAAAATAGAATTCAACAATTCATATTTCAGAATAAGAGAAAAAGGTAATAATTCAAGAGATCAGATATATCATCAGGTAAAACAGTAGAAGTATATGAAAAATAAAATTTCTGTAAACAACGTAATACCCGTTCTTCTGGGCTTTTTTGTCATGGGCCTGGTCGACCTGGTTGGAATTTCAACCAACTACGTAAAAAAGGATTTCGTACTGAACGATACGCTTGCCAACCTGTTGCCCATGACCTTGTTCCTGTGGTTTGCTGTTTTATCTGTTCCTACAGGGATAATGATGAACAAGCTGGGACGGAAACGTACGGTGGTGCTGAGTATGGTAATCAGCCTGGTGGCTATGTTACTGCCTCTGGTATGTTATAATTTTGCAATGATCCTTGTGGCCTTTGGACTGCTGGGTATCGGAAATACGATTATACAGGTTTCGTTAAATCCCTTACTTACCGATGTTGTCCGGAGTGACCGGTTAACCAGCAGCCTGACTTTGGGGCAGTTTATTAAGGCTATTGCCGCTTTCCTGGGGCCAATCATTGCCGGGGTGGCTGCAGGAAGTCTGGGGAACTGGAAACTGGTTTTCCTGTTTTTCGGGTTGGTAACTATACTTATCGGGTTATGGCTCTTCTTTACCCCTATCAATGAGAAGCCGGTCCGTCAGGTCACTTCCGGTTTTGCAGATTCGTTCGGTTTGTTAAAAGACAATACGATATTAATACTTTTTCTGGGTATTATATTCGTCGTTGGAGTCGATGTGGGACTAAACACGACTGTCCCTAAATTTTTGATCGATCGTTGTAATATCCCTTTGGAAAAAGCAGGCCTGGGTACCAGCCTGTATTTTGTAGCAAGGACAATCGGAACGTTTACAGGGGCAATCCTTCTGGTGAAAATGTCCGGTCGGAAGTTTTTTATCGTGAGTATGTTTATTGCCATACCTTCCATGATTATCATGTTGCTCCTGGGAAAACTGTGGGTTATTTTGAGCATGGTGTTCATCCTTGGATTCTCAATAGCAAATGTTTTTTCTATTGTTTTTTCTGCTGCATTAAGAAGGGTACCATCGAAAGCCAACGAAGTATCAGGGCTGTTAATAATGGGGGTTGCCGGCGGGGCAGTTATCCCGCTGATCATGGGTATTACATCCGATTCGTTTGGGCAGACCGGAGGTATGGCTGTTTTACTGATCGCTTTAGGATACCTGTTATTTAATGCCTTTAAACTGAAAGAGGAATAATTTATAATCAATTATTATGAAAAGAAGTGAAATTAACCGGATTTTAAAAGAAGCTAAAGCATTTATGGAGTCAAAACAATTTCTGTTACCTCCCTGGGCTTATTGGGGAGTATCTGACTGGAAAGAAAACAGGGCTGATACTCACGAAATAACAGAAAACATGCTGGGGTGGGACATTACCGATTTTGGTTCAGGTGATTTCCTGAAACGGGGCTTATTTCTGTTTACTATCCGGAACGGGAAGTTTAATGTGGACAAAAAAACGTATGCCGAAAAAATTATGATTGTGGACGAGAATCAGGAAACGCCGATGCACTATCACTGGTCAAAGATGGAGGACATCATTAACAGGGGAGGGGGTAACCTGGTCATCGAACTGTACAACTCCACACCGGACAGTAAGTTCGATAATACACCGGTAATTTATAAAAAAGACGGAATAAAAGATTCGGTAGAAGCAGGGGGAAAAGTCGTCCTTACGCCGGGCGAAAGCATTTGTCTGGAGCAGGGAATGTACCATCGTTTTTACGGAGAATCCGGGAAAGGGAAAGTATTGGTCGGAGAAGTAAGTATGGTCAACGATGATGCGAATGACAATTGTTTTTATGAACCGGTCGGAAGATTCCCGGTAATTGAAGAAGATGAAGAACCATTGCATTTGCTGGTATCCGATTACGGGAAATTCCTGTAATGGATCATTAGCTTGTGAGAGAACTCTGTTTTTGTCTAATATCTAAAGTCTAAAAGTCTAAAATCTAATGTCTGGAAGTCTATTATCAAAAAAAATAACCGTCTCAGGTGTTGGCTGTTGTCTGGTCGACCAGCTTTATAATAACATCTCATTCCATTCGCGGGAATTCTCCCCTTATCTGTCAAAAAAGAAAGGAGATGGCGGGCTTGTTCCCGGTCAGCTTGTTTTTAAAGAAGAATTTGAAAAGTATGCCGGGGATAGCCTGGGTAAAGTACTGGATAAAATTTCAAAAGGGAGAAAGGCTGATAAAATAAATATAGGGGGGCCATGTATTGTAGCGCTGATCCATGCCGCCCAGATGATGGAAAATAGCGGTTGCAGTTTCCATTTTTACGGGTACAGAGGGAACGATGAAGAGGGTAATTTTTTGTTGTCTGCATTAGGGAAAACACCTGTATATATTGACAAATACGAACAGACAAACCAGGCTACTCCAACCACCGTTGTCCTTTCCGACCCGGGATATGACGGAGGAAACGGGGAACGTATCTTTATCAATTCCATCGGCGCTGCATGGAGCTATTCCCCGGAAAAACCGGATGACGGTTTTTTTGCTTCCGACGTGGTTGTTTTTGGCGGAACAGCCCTTGTGCCGGCTATTCATGATAACCTGACCGGCTTACTTAAAAAGGCAAAACAAAAAGGTTGCATCACCATTGTCAATACGGTTTATGATTTTCGGAATGAAAAAGTTAATCCTGAAGCCAAATGGCCTTTAGGAGAAAACGATGAGAGTTATTCAATGACCGACCTGCTGATAACCGACCATGAAGAAGCCCTTCGTCTGAGCGGAAAACCTTCATTGGATGAGGCAATGCAATTTTTCAGGAAATCCGGGACAGGAGCAGTAATCGTAACGAACGGGGCAAAATCCATCCGGGTGTTTTCTTCCGGGAAAATGTTTATTCCCCCGGAGGATTCAGAGATGCCGGTTTCAAAAGCTGTTTCAGAAAAAATAAAACAAGGTTGCATAGGCGATACTACCGGCTGTGGCGACAACTTTGCCGGAGGTGTCATTGCCTCAGTAGTTGCCCAGCTTCAAAAAGGAGAAATGCCTTTAGATTTAGCAGAAGCCTGTATCTGGGGGATTGTATCCGGTGGTTATACCTGCTTTTATATCGGCGGAACTTATTTCGAAGAAAATCCCGGAGAAAAACGGGACTTGATTGATCCCTATTATGAACAGTATAAAGAACAGGAGAGGTATGAAAAATAAATCAATCCTGATCTTTGGGGCAGGAAAAATAGGCCGGTCATTTATTGGACAGGTATTTGCTTTGTCCGGGTATGAGGTAATATTTTCAGATATAGACCTTGAGGTCGTCCGTTTATTAAATGAGAGAAAAAGCTACCCGGTAGTCATTAAAGGGGAAAAGGAAGAAACACTGCTGATTTCGAATGTCAGGGCTGTTTCCGGGTTAAATGAAACACAATTAATCCGGGAAATTTCAGAGGCCGGCATTTTAGCAGTATCAGTAGGGAAAAATGCACTGGAAAAAGTAATTCCGGTGATCGGCGAAGGTTTAAAGTTGCGTTATCGTTTAGCGCCGGATTGCCCTCTGGATATTATTATTGCTGAAAATATGCGTTCTGCCGGTGATTTTATCAGGGAAAAACTGTTGAGTATACTCCCGCAGGATTATCCCTTCGACCGGCTGGTTGGGCTCGTGGAAACCAGCATCGGGAAAATGGTCCCGATCATGACTCAGGAAGATTTGAAGAATGATCCGCTGATCATTTTTGCAGAACCATACAATAAGCTGATCGTGGATAAGAAAGGCTTCAGGGGCGAAATTCCGGATGTGGAAGATTTGTCACCTAAGGAAAACATCAAAGCCTGGGTTGACAGAAAGCTGTTTATTCATAACCAGGGACATGCTGTAGCCGCTTATTTCGGGGCATACAAACACCCCGGGGCAATTTATATTTATGAAGTTCTTGGCGACCCGGAAGTATACCATTTTGCAAGAGAGGTTATGAGGCAGTCTGCCCGTATTTTACGCACTGTTTATCCTGATGATTTTACTTCGGAGGATTTGGAAGTCCATATTGACGAACTATTGTCCCGGTTTCAGAATAAGGCATTAAAAGATACCATCTTCCGGGTAGGACAGGACCGAATGCGGAAACTGGGGCCTGATGACCGTTTTGCGGGGATAATCCGGCTGGCCGAAAAACAGGGGATGCCATATGATAAAATACTGGAAGCGATGGTTTATGCTTTTTTTTTCAATGCTACCGATGAAAACGGGAATAGTTCTGCCAGGGATATAATTTTTGATAATTATCGAACAAAGGGAGTATCATATGCTCTTCAGAAAGTATGCGGATGGGATTTGGTAAAAGATATAAAACTGATCGGCGATTTTAAGCAATATTATTATGAATACGAAAAATTTTAAAGGAACCGTTCTCTAAAAAAAGAACAGAACACCCCGGCCACGGTAGTTCGTTAAAAAAAGCAGAGCCGTTGTATGGCCGGAAGTAATGAAATGCTGAAAAAGGCGATGTTTTGTATTTTTCTCATATACAGACTTCTGTAAAAATCTGTCATTGATAGTCCCCACCCAAAATTTATTGGGCATAATGAGGCAATGACAGGAAAGATATCTGAAAGTCAAGTCCCCGGTTCACCGGAAGGTGAAAAGCAGGGATGGGCAGTCAAAGTAGTCCGGGCCGGCGTTGGCGGGAGCGGTTTTTTGTGGGTATTCAGGGAGGTGGGCCGGGAAGAAAAAACCGAGAGGCGGGAGGAAGGATGAGTTTGACAAGACTTTTACTTCCTTTTGGTCGACTGCAAAAGGAAGGGCCCCGCCGGCCAGAGGCGAATACCAATAAGCAATAAAAATTGTCAGGTTATTAAGAGAACGAAGAAAACACCGGGCACGGGAGGGGTACTTTAATCTTTTATGGAGCATATTTTCTGATTTTTTAGTACAGATAAAAGCTAAAAATCAAGCTTCACCGCATTTCCCTTTTTTACAGTCTTCAAGCCGGACGGGCTGATCCTTTTTCCCTGCAGCTGGAAAAAGGAACCAAAAAGAGCCGCCGCAGAGGCTAAAAAGCTAAAAATCGTTTGCGTTCGCTATCCGGCAATTGCCGGACCAAACTCCTCACTGCGTTCGTCAAACAGGGAAGATTTATTAACGCTCACTCCATCGATTTTCTAAACGCTTTTTCTCCTTAGGCGGAAACAGCCCGGGCATTGTTGTCTTTCCTAAAAAAAATATCTTTTTCCTCCCTGCTTATTCTATAACGAAACGATGGCTCCTTACTGAACACTGAACACTTTACCTGCTTTTCTCCACAACTTTTTAAACTGATTCGCACGGGACTCCTTGAAAAAAAGCGGTGCAGTTGCATGGCCGGGAATGATGAATGCTAAAAAAAGCGATGTTTTGTATTTGATTCATATACAAACTTTTACTAAAATCTGTCATAGGCAGTCCCCACCCAAAATTTTTGGGCATAATGAGGATATGACAGGAAAGGTATCTGTAAGTCAAGTCCCCGGTTCACCGGAAGGTGAAAAGCAGGGTTGGCCGGTCAAAGTAGTCCGGGCCGGCGTTGGCGGGAGCGGTTTTTGGCGGGTATTCATGGAGGTGGGCCGGGAAGAAAAAACCGTGAGGCGGGAGGAAGGATGACTTAGACAAGACTTTTACTTCCTTTTGGTCGACTGCAAAAGGAAGGGCTCCGCCGGCCAGAGGCGAATACCAATAAGCAATAAAAATTGTCAGGTTATTAAGAGAACGAAGAAAACACCGCCCACGGGAGGGGTACTTTAATCTTTTATGGAGCATATTTTCTGATTTTTTAGTACAGATAAAAGCTAAAAATCAAGCTTCATCTCATTTCCCTTTTTTATTGTCCTCAAGCCGGACGGGCTGATCCTTTTTCCCTGCAGCTGGAAAAAGGAACCAAAAAGAGCCGCCGCTGAGGCTAAAAAGCTAAAAATCGTTTGCGTTCGCTATCCGGCAATTGCCGGACCAAACTCCTCACTGCGTTCGTCAAACAGGGAAGATTTTTTAACGCTCACTCTATCGATTTTCTAAACGCTTTTTCTCCTTAGGCGGAAACAGCCCGGGCTTTGTTGTCTTTCCTAAAAAAAATACCTTTTTCCTCCCTGCTTATTCTATAACGAAACGATGGCTCCTTACTGAACACTGAACACTTTACCTGCTTTTCTCCACAACTTTTTACACTGATTCTCACGGAACTCCTTGAAGAAAAGCAATGCCGTTATATGGCCGGGAATGAGGTAATGCTGAAAAAGCGATGTTTTGTATTTGTTTCATATACAGACTTCTGCAAAAAACTGTCATAGGCAGTTGCCACCCAAAAATTCTGGGCATAATGAAGAGATGACAGGAAAGGTATCTGGAAGTCAAGTCCCCGGTTCACCGGAAGGTGAAAAGCAGGGTTGGCCGGTCAAAGTAGTCCGGGCCGGTGTTAGGGGGAGCGGTTTTTGGCGGGAATCCAGGGAGGTGTGTCGGAAATAAAAAACCGTGAGGCGGGCTGAAGGATGACTTTGACAAGACTTTTACTTCCTTTTGGTCGACTGCAAAAGGAAGGGCTCCGCCGGCCAGAGGCGAATACAAAAAAGATAAGAAGAGCAGAAGAAGAGAAAGGTAAGTGGAACAAAAATCCCGGAGGGATGATATTTGAGTAACCCGGGGTAAGAGAGGCACGAACGCAACCCCGGGGTGAATGCAAACAGAATAACCCCGGCCACGGTAGTTCGTCAAAAAAAGTGGTGCAGTTGTATGGCCGGAAGTAATGAAATGCTGAAAAAGGCGATGTTTTGTATTTTCCTCATATACAAACTCCTGCTAAAATCTGTCATAGGCATGCCCCGGGCTGAATTCAGATGTCCCTTCAGGACGTTTTTGTTTCCTGTTAGTTTTATTTCCCAGGCAGACAATAAACATGGGACAGAATGTGGATCAGGAAGCCGGATCGGTTTTGAAATTTGCTTTAAAATATTGGTCTTTGGCAAATGGGGGTTGCGGGTTGTAGTTGCTGCAGGGACAAGACCCCCTCCCTCCGGCAAGCCGGAGTACTCCCCCTTAGCAGTAATGCCATTAACTTAAAAAAAAATGGATTGAAAGTATTAGAGAAATGCACATCTAATAAAAGTAATATTTAATCTTATCATGCGTTGCAGTTGCTGATTTTTGAGAAAATTGCTTACTTATTCGATTACATATCAAAATAGTGCGTAGCTATCCTATATGTCAATAATCGATATTGCCATTAAGTGAAATCTACAATGTTTAGTTAAATTACCAGGCTGGCTTATAGCAGATGAATGCTTTTTTTCGAGCCCCTTTCTTCCTTTTATCCCGTTTAAATTTTCTACCTGGTTTTATCGCTTCGGTGTTGTACCTGAATGAATCAAATATGGACAGAAGGATATCCTCCACGTGTTTTACCCCTCTTAAGAACAACAAGACAAGGCTTTGTCTGACATCCCCAAGCGCAGATGTCCAGTTGATACACCTTCGGTATTTTAAAGCTTTACTGTTTTCGAAAACTTGTTTGTTGCTTTGATATGACAATAATGAAACTGCATTGAGCATAAAAACATTTGCGTAGAAATCTTGTAAAACACCGTTGGTTTTTATTGATGAAAAAAATTCGATCATCAGCCTTTGCATAAACTTTTTGAATACTTCTTCCGTGCCCCATCGCATATTATATAACTTACTTATATCTTGATAACTATATTTCTGTTGGTCGGTTAAAGATGTTACCAGCACTTCTGTTTCATGTTCAAGCTCAATACGGACAACCCTTACTTGCATTGGGGTTTCGTCGACACCGTTCTTTCTGCAATTTTCAATTGTTTTTTTCGAAGGTTCCCAGTTTAATATCATATCCTTTTTCCCTGATGCTAAAAAATCTTTTATAAATGCTGAACATTTATTGACCCTGAAACAATAATTGGCGCCGGTGGCGGCTACTTTTTTCAATATCCAGAAATGCCCATAATTAGCATCTGCCGTTAATAAGTCGTTGCTGTTGACATAAGGAAGATGCTCGTCCAGCATCGCTTGTTCACTTAGTTTAAATGATTTGATCGATGCATCTAAAGTGACTTTGTTCAACACATCGGTTAAAAAACTTACCCTCGCCTGTGGTATTTCTGTCCCTACCGAGTTAACATGGTGCTCACCAAAATCCCGGATGAGCCCGGATGAAGACGGTAGGTTTATTTCAGAACCATCCACTCCTAACAAACGACAACCTTTCCAAAGGTCTCCCTTGTTAATATCATAAAATGAACCGGACACCTCCTTGCTCAAAACCTCGAATAATCCATATTTGATTTTTTGCCTTGCTTTGCACAAAGCCGCATCAGACACCCAATTGACAACCTTATCTTCTTTAAATACCTGTTCATAAAAACTTTTTAGCTCTGTTTTTAATGATGATTTTAACAAACGGAGAATGAGTAAAACAACTGTTTGAAAAGATAAACTCCGATCCCTGGTAAAGTGTTTGTCGTTAAATAAATAATCTTTGAAAAAATCCCTGTTAGTCAATAAATTGTTGAGCGATTTGAAGAGTTTGGCATGGTTTTTCTTCAACCCCCATGCCAGAATTTTGTTCGTTAAAGAATTTCATAATTTTGCTTTTTTTATTAATTATACTCCTAAATATACTAATAATCTGATAATTAATACAATATTTAATCCACTAAGTTAATGGCATTACCGGCAAGCCGGAGTACTCCCCCTTGACAAGGGGAGAATTTGGGCCGGTGCAGAGATGGAGGTCAAGGAGCAAAAAGCGAAGGTGTAGCGAAGGCATAGCGAAGCCATGAAAGGAAAATCCAATGACAAAAATTACCAATAATGTACTGCACGTCCTTTTTTCAGAAAATGAGGCAATGACAGGGAAGGTATCTGTAAGTCAAGTCCCCAATTCACCGGAAGGTGAAAAGCAGGGGTGGCCGGTCAAAGTAGTCCGGGCCGGCGTTGGCGGGAGCGGTTTTTGGCGGGTCTTCAGGGATGTGTGCCGGGAAGAAAAAACCGTGAGGCGGTCTGAAGGATGAGTTTGACAAGACTTTTACTTCCTTTTGGTCGACTGCAAAAGGAAGGGCCCCGCCGGCCAGAGGCGAATAGAAAAAAAAATGAGAAGAGCAGAAGATGAGAAAGAGAGCGGAACAAAAATCCCGGATGATATTTGAGTAGCCCGGGGTAAGAGAGGCTGTTCGTTGCAGTATTCGCATCACCCTGCTCTATGTGGTTTTAACCGGTTAAAGCCAGGTGCTAAACGACAGGGGGTATGTCAGCATAGTGACAGGGGGTATGCCAGCATAGTGACAGGGGGTATGTCAGCATAGTGACAGAGGGTATGTCAGCATAATGACAGAGGGTATGTCGGTATAATGACAGAAGCAACCTGCATGGGATAGGTCGCTTCTGCTATTGTTGTGTCCTTTCACTAAGCCTGAATATATGGGTATACAACGAAATTCCATTTTTGTATTTTTTCCCAGGTTGCCCGGGAGGTTCGCCAACCTCGACTTTATATGTGCGGCTAGTGTCAGGTCAAGTCTCAGGTTTTGGGTTGTCATACTGAATGCAGTGAAGTATCTGTTCCTTTGTCGCACGGTTCATGAGACCCTTCGCCCACTCAGGGTGACAAAGCAAACTTGATTTGACGCTTGTACTTAGACCAGTCTATGGAAACGTCTGCTTCCATTTTTCCGTTCCGAAGGGACTTTGTAATATGAAGCTATGCTAATTTTAAAGTTGCAGAATCAGATTAAATTTTATTCTTTTGGCAGGATGATCTTCATAAATACTGCAAAATGAAATCGAAAGTACCGGATAAGGAGCTTTTTATTTTACAAAAGATGGTTGAAGGAGACGAAGAGGCCTTTAAATATTTCTTTGATACTTATTATGATGATCTGTGCAATTTTGTTAATAGTTATTTGAGAGATGAAGAACTTTCTGAAGATATTGTTCAGAATATTTTCATTTATCTGTGGGAAAAAAGAGATTCCCTTCCCACTGGTTGTTCTGTCAAGTCTTATTTATATTCAGCATCAAAAAACAAAAGCCTGAATTACTTACGGAATGTAAAAAACAAAAACAGGATTGTTGAAAAGTTTGTATTTCAACCTGATTCGACTTCAGAAGAAACAGCAGACCAGTTTTTGGAATTTGAAGAATTAAAAAGAATTCTTTATGATGCTGTTGAAGGATTACCTGCTCAATGTAAAACGGTTTACCGGCTAAGCAGGGATGGGGGATTAACCTATAAAGAAATTGCTGAAAAAATGGGAATTACCTCAAAAACCGTCGAAAATCAAATATCTATTGCAATAAAAAAGATAAAAGACTTTCTGCAACCTTACTACGATCAGATATTTATTTTCTTCCTTTTATCAAATTTCTTTTGATCCCATTTGGGGGGTAAGGGAAATTTAAGTGCTATAGTAGTAATAAAGGGAAATACTGCTATGGAAAATAAAGTACCCGTTTACAGGATTATCAGGAATATTGCATCAAACGGAAGGGAACAGGAAAAAGAAATCAGGGATTGGCTGAACAACTCTCCTGAAAATAAGAAGATCTATCAAGACCTTTTAAACGTATGGCAGGTTACAGGAAATTTTCCTGATCGTTTCTTCCCTGACAGGGCAAAAGCCTGGACAAAGGTGCGGCAACATATAAAATTTCAAAAAAGAAAATATATTCTATTCCGTAGAATTGCACAGGTTGCTGCTGCTGCCGTTATCGTGTTCCTGAGTGTATGGGCCGGGACTGAACTTGATAATTTCAGGCAACAATCATTTTATACAGAGGTCATATCACCTGCCGGACAAAAAAGCCGTATTCTTCTGCCCGACAGTTCAGTTGTCATGTTAAATGGCGGGTCACTGATCAGATATAATCAGGATTTCAATCATCATAGCCGAAAGGTTGAGCTGGAGGGAGAAGGGTATTTCGAGGTACGGAAAAATCGATCTAAACAATTTGTGGTACGCACTTCCGAACTTAACATTAAAGTTTTTGGCACATCGTTTAATGTCAAGGCTTATAAGAATGATCAAACGGTTGAGGTAGGACTTAAAAACGGACAGATTGGAATCGACCGCAATGAAAAAGAGATTGTAAAACTTGTCCCCGATCAGGTAGCTACTTTTTATAAAAATGAAAAAAGACTTAATGTAAAAAAAACAGATATGAATGTAGTTTCTGCCTGGACAAGGAACGAACTGGTTTTTGAAGAAGATTCGATGGAAAAAATTATGAAATATATAGAACGTTGGTATGGCATTGATATCACAATAGCCCCGGAGTTATTGGACGGGGAACTTTATACATTTAAAGTTAAAACTGAATCCCTTCAGGAACTTCTGAAACTGATTAATCTACTCAGACCAATCAAGTATCAGATTAATGGAAAACAAGTAATTATTACTAACCCGTAAATACATTTTGCCAATGAAGAATAATTAATTACTCAATCAAAAAAATGAAAAACAAAAAGGCTTACCCCCTGGGCAAACCTTTTCTTAATAAGAAATTATTAACTCAGCCTGTGTGAAAAAGGTTACCGGCATAACCTGATTCATAGAACGCTGAATAAACATTACAAAATTATGAAAAAAAACGGTAGCCCGGATAGGTTATTGAACGATCAACCCATCTGGCAAAAATTATTTTTGAGAATGAAACTATGTGGAATACTGATTTGTATTATTGGACTAACAGCAAGCTATGCTTCTGTTTATAGTCAGCAGACGAAACTGAACCTGAATATGCAAAACACAACCGTGAAGGATGTTCTGAAACAAATTGAAGACCAGTCTGACTATTCCTTCATGTATAATGCGACGAAGGTTGATGTTTCCCGTAAGATTAGTCTTAACGTGGAGGCAAAGTCTATCGAAGACATTTTGAGGGAAATTTTTGCCGGTGAAGATGTAACTTTCAGGATCATAGACCGGCATGTCATTATTTTTTCAAATCCGGAACAAAAAGAATTTGCTTTGCAACCCCAACCGGTCTCCGGTAAAGTCACCGACCCTTCCGGCGTTCCCTTGCCCGGGGTAACCGTGGTGATTAAAGAAACTACTCATGGAATTATTACCGATTCCGGCGGCAACTATACATTTGCCAAAGTACCGGCAGATGCCACTTTGGTCTTTTCGTTTATCGGGATGAAGACACAGGAAATACCTGTAGCAGGCAAAACGACGATTGATGTGGTAATGCAGGAAGAAACGATTGGTATTGAAGAAGTGGTGGCAGTTGGGTATGGAACACAGAAAAAGGTAAATCTCACGGGTTCAATTGCTTCTGTAAAAACAGAATTAATTGGTAATATTCCTGCGGCTAATCTGTCAAATACAATAGCAGGGCGGGCTCCGGGGGTGACTGTTGTTGGAACTTCAGGTTTGGCTGGCGCCTCCTCGAATATTCGGATAAGAGGGAGTTTTGCAGAACCATTATATGTTATTAACGGTGTGATAAAGAGTAAAGCAGATTTTGATGCCTTAGATGCAACTGAAGTTGAAAGCATTAACTTCATGAAAGATGCAGCAAGCGCATCAATTTATGGTTCGAAAGCCGGGAACGGTGTTGTTTTGGTAACAACAAGGGGAGGAAAAGTCCAAAAGCCAACCTTTGAATATAAAGGTTCCTGTTCCTTTTCATCACCCACTCGTCCGGTGCAGGACTATACGGCTACCCAGGAAATTGAATACCTGAATCAGATGGCGGTTACTCTCGGGCAAATAAAGCCTTACGGTCAGGAAATATATGACTATTTTAAAGATAAAAGTTACAGTATTAATGATTATATCTGGCAGACCCCAACGGTACAGCAGCATAATATTGGGGTAAGTGGTGGTTCTGATGCATTGATATATTATTTGTCTTTGGGGTATCATACGGAAGACGGTTCTTATAAGAATCTGAATTATGACCGTTATAATTTCAGGTCGGATGTAACCGCTAACATCTCGAAGCGCTTTAAAGTAAATGTTAATGTAAACGCAAATCAGAGGAACTACCGTCGCTGGTACTGGCCTTATGACGGTGCAGAAGATTTTAATGTGAGTGATTTTTTTAGAACTACGTTCAACTGGACCCGTTTATATCCTTTCTATGTTGATGAACAGGGAAATCCAACAGATGATACCAATGCATACCCTGTTGTTCCCGGGGCATGGCATCCGGTAGAATTAGTGCTGCACGGTGGGTATAGAGATATAAAATACAGAACACTTGATGGTATTATTCGTTTTGACCTGGATCTTAGTGATGTTCTTGATGGCCTGAGTACAAGTTTTCAGGCGCAATACACCGGTTCTGATAAAAATATGAAATCAATGGTAGTACATAATAAAGCTTACATATTTCAGTCGGCAAGCACTACCAATAAATTTGTTCCCGGGCCAGTCGACCCGACTAAAATTAATACTCATAATTTAAGTGCAACTTATCCCAATATTGCAGAAACAGCCAATTTCTATCATTCTTATCAAATTAACTGGTACCTTAAGTACGATAAAGTTTTTGGAAAACATGAGGTATCAGCTTTGGGTGTTTATGAACAGGGAGGTGATAAAGGGAAATACCTAAATGGCCGGGCAGATCAATTATTGACAACTTCTATTGACCAGATATATAATACTTCATCTGATATATCAAAACGATGGTTTGATGGTTATGAGACAGAAACTGCAAGAGCTTCCTGGATTGGACGTTTGCATTATGGCTTTGATAATAAATACCTTGCTGAATTTTCATTCCGTTATGATGGAAACTATAAGTTTGCCCCGGGAAAGCAGTGGGGATTCTTCCCTTCAGGATCACTGGCCTGGAGAATATCAGAGGAACAGTTTATGAAAAATATTTCCTGGCTAAGTAACCTAAAACTACGTGGTTCTTATGGAACGACAGGAAATGATTATGATTATTTTAACGACAGGGCCATATCTGCATTCCTTTGGAGCCAGACGTATTCCAAAAGTACAGGATACGTTTTTGGAACTTCTTTGTCTGACGGTCTTGTCCCGGGAACGATGCCAAATCCCGGTATTACATGGGCAAAATCAAAAATGTTTGATTTGGGATTGGACTACGGAATACTCAACAATCACGTTTATGGTGAATTTGACTTTTTTACCCGTAAAGAAAGCGATATTCTGGGAACACGGTTAGGATCTACTCCTTCGACTTTAGGTGCAACATTACCTTCTGTGAATTATGCAGAACGTTCGTGGAAAGGATTTGAATTTTCGGTTAATTATGATAATAGAACTGGCGCCTTTAATTATTCTGTATATGCCAATATGGGCTATTCTATCGACCAGTGGGATGTTTACGACCAGGCGGAGGCATATACAGACGGAACCTATAAGAATAATTGGAGAAGCGTTATTGGAAAACCAGCAAACAGAGTTTATGGGTTAATTTCAAAAGGGATTATCCGTACCCAGGAAGAACTTGATGCACTTCCTGATGGATTCACACAGTTTGGACGTGTTCCGAAACTTGGAACCTTGTTGTTTGAAGACATAAGGGGGGATAATTTTTCCGAAGGAGCCGATGGTAAAATCAACGACAATGATTATACCTATCTCTCAGATAACGGGGCACCCCGAATCAATTATGGTTTTGGATTTAGAGGCGAATGGAAAGGAATTTCAATAAATGTACATTTTCAGGGAGTAGGAACTTACGACAGAATGGTAAGTACCATGAATGGCGATGGCGTATTCCAGGTTGACCGCCCTTATTTCGAATTATGGTCGAAAAATTACTGGACGCCTGAAAATCCAAAAGCAAAGTATCCGAGAGTTGCAGGAGGTTGGATGCAACCGGAATATGGAGGAGGGGCTTCTTCTTTTTGGTTGAGAAATGGAGCCTACTTACGTTTGAAAAACCTGGATATTGCTTACACTCTCCCGCGTAAATGGTATGGTAAATTAGGAGTCAACCGTATACAAGTCTTTACCAATGCAACCAATCTTTTCTGTATTTCAGGATTTGATGAGTATGATCCTGAACAGAAAACACTGGATTCATATCCATTAATGAGAACTTTTACAGGGGGATTAAATATTAACTTCTAAAAATTACGAATATGAAAACATTACAATATTTCAAACAAAAGTTAATCAGGTTTTCTGTTTTAATTTTAGTGATGGTACTATTTGGAGGGTGTGGCGATGTTTTGGACAACGTTGAAAATCTTAGTAGTTATCCTGAAGCAGGAACCTTTGATGACGAAACTACGGCCAATGCGTTCCTTACTAATTTGTATGGTAGTACGTTGGATGGCTGGCCGGTCAACATGGGAAATTACTGCGACGAAAGTGGCGGAATTGTTGGCGCCGATTGGGTTACTACCAATAACAGTACAATGAAATTTTGGCCTTATGCAACCATAAGGAAAATCAATATATTATTGAAAGAACTTCCGGCAGGTAAACTGTCAGCAGAAAAGCAATCACCAATGATCGGGCAGGCCAGGTTCCTGAGGGCATTCCTTTATTTTAAAATGGTTTACTACCATGGAGGTGTCCCGATTATTGAGGTTCCACAGGAATTGACAGATGATCTTTATGTAACCAGAAGTTCAACTGCTGAATGTTTTGATTTTATATTGAAAGATCTTGACGATGCAGTTAAACTATTACCTGTTAAATACACAGGGGAAGACAGGGGGCGTATAGATCAGGCTATTATAAAAGCATTTAAAGGAAGAGTTCTGCTTTATAAAGCTTCACCTCAGTTTAATCCGTCTAATCCTTATGGAAATGCGTATTGGGCAGATGCCTACACTGCCAATAAAGAGGCAAAGGATTTTCTGGATGCCAATGATTACGGGCTGCTTGATAATTATACAGATGTCTTTGAAACGAAAGGACACAAAGAAAATATTCTTTCTGTTATTTATGTAAACCCGTCAAAAACAAATGGTCGTCGGGAAGATGGAGTTCGTCCACTTTCAGAATCAAAAAATGCTACTCAAATGGATGAACCAATTTGGGCTATAGCAGAAGCTTTTCCGATGAAAGATGGCAAAAAACCCGGAGATCCAACTTCTGTCTACACATACGATGTACAAACATTCTGGAAAAACCGGGACCCTCGTTTCGATGAGACCATTGTATGGAATGGAGCCATTTATGAATTAAGCGGAACCAAGGACCGACGTCAATACACCATGGCAGGGATTGCCAAATCGATGGATGCTTTTGGCTATGTTGTGCAGGGAGAACATTATAATCGTTCAGGTTTGTATTGCAGAAAAGGGATTATGGAGGAACTGCCATCAACTCAGGTAACCTTAAATGACGTTGACTGGCCAGAGATCCGTTATGCAGAGGTGCTTTTCAATTATGCCGAGGCTGCTAATGAAACAGGAAGATCAGATGAGGCTCTTGAAGTATTGAAAACCATTCGTAAACGTGCTGGTATTGAAGAAGGAACAGATGGAATGTATGGATTAAAATCAGGAATGACCCGTGAGGAAATGAGGCAGGCTCTTCTTGATGAAAAATACATTGAATTCATGTTTGAAGGGCAACGCTTTTGGGATTTGCGCCGCCACCGTATGCTGGATAAACTAAATGGCATGCATAAATATGGGGTTATGGCCATGACTGTCAATGGGCATACAATGGAACAAATTACACCTGAAGATATTGACAAAGCCAATAAATTTGAACTGTTACCTGAAGATTTTACTTATGAAGTGGTTGAAATGATTACTACTGGGCCGACACAAATGGTAATGCCTGATAAGTTATATTTCTTCCCTGTTCAATTGTCTAATATCGATCAAAATCCAAATTTGGAACAGAACGAGGGCTGGGGAGGAACATTCGATCCAACACTGGAATAATAACAAAATTCACTTTGCCAAAAAGGCCGGGAATAATAATTGTTTTACCGGCCTTTTTGTTCTGAAATGATTATTTTTTAGAAATAAAGAACTTCTGAAATGAATAAAATATTATCATTGTTTGTACTGGTATTTTTTTTCTTCACTGTTTCTGCACAAAATACTCCAGCGATGTTCGAAACGGGTAATTTTAAAATTACGTTGGACAGTAAAGGCTCTGTTAAAGAGTTGTCCGATAAGATATCCGGAATAAATTATCTGGCCCCGGAACAACCAGCTTCTTTGTTAAATATCCGGTGTAGCGGAGAAATTGAAAGTCCTTCTTCCATGAAAGTAAAAGGAGATTTGTTAATCTTCACTTTCAACCGGAATAATGTTGTTGCTACTGTAAAGACTGTCAACAAGCATTCGTATCTTACCTTCGAACTTATAAAAATTGTTCCTGCCGGTAAAGTAGAATTAATCATCTGGGGGCCATACCCGGCCACTATTGGTGAAACCATTGGCGAATGTGCAGGGGTAGTTCGTAACGATAAATTTGCCCTGGGCATTCAGGCGCTGAATGTAAAAACATTGGGGGGATATCCAACTAATGAAAATGATGTGGAGCCTGCGTTTGATATTTTTGCAGCAGGAAACCTTGTAGATATTTCTGCTGACTGGAAGAATAAAAAACATTATCGCGGGCAAACCGCCAAAGCCGAAGATTTCGGGAGTGTGCTCCAGGCTTACTGCCGTAACCGCAACAAAGAACGTATCATCTCCAACTGGAGTCATGATTATTATGTCGCCCCGCCATTTAATGATGGAGGTGTTACAGGATCAAAAATTGCGCTGTTTGGCTGTCCGGCAGAAAAGGCGCTCGAAACCATCGGGAAGATTGAAACCGGCGAAGGATTGCCTCATCCAACCATCGGCGGGGAGTGGGCAAAGACAGCCCGTTCTGCCACCGCTTCTTACCTGATCATCAACTTCGGAGAACAGAATCTGGACAGGGCACTGGCACTGACCCGTAAAGCAGGATTGAAATACCTTTACCAGGGAGGGCCTTTTGATACATGGGGACATTTTGTTTTAAACCCCAAGGCATTCCCCGGGAACTGGGTTAGTATGAAAAAATGCGTTGACAGGGCAAAAGCACAGGGCATCGAGCTGGGAGTCCATACATTATCCAATTTTATTACAACCAACGATGCTTATGTTACACCTGTTCCCGACAAGCGACTGTCCAAAGTGGGAGAGAGTATTTTAACGGCTGACATCGATGCGGCTTCCGACGGGATTTTTATTGAATCGCCAAAGTTTTTTAACCAGATGAAAAACAATTCGCTCCATTCGGTAGTCATAGGCGCTGAAATTATCCGTTACAGGGACGTTTCAAAGGGTGCCCCCTGGAAACTGACGGGTTGTATGCGTGGGGCTTTTGGAACAAAAGCATCGGCACACAGGAAAGGAGAAACCATTGGAAAACTGATGGACCACGGATACAAGGTTTTTTTGGGAGACGCGAACCTTTCCGAAGAGATTGCCCGGAATATCGCCCGTTTGTTTAATGAAACAGGGCTTATGCAGATTTCGTTTGACGGGTTGGAAGGTACCTGGTCAACAGGAATGGGGCAGTACGCCCGCAGTTTATTTACTAAAACATGGTTCGACAACCTGAACCCTGAACTGAAAGGAAAAGTTATTAACGATGCCAGTAATCCCAGCCATTTTAACTGGCATATCAATACCCGGTACAACTGGGGCGAACCCTGGTATGCCGGCTTCCGCGAGAGCCAGACAGCGTACCGGCTGATGAACCAGGATTTCTATCGCCGTAACCTTTTGCCAGCCATGCTGGGCTGGTTCAGTATGGCGGCACAAACCAGTATCGAAGATGCCGAATGGTTGCTTGCCCGCGCTGCCGGGTTCGACGCAGGTTTCGCTTTTAATGTGAGTTTCGAAGCGGTTGAAAAAAACGGGCAAAGCGATGCCATCTTCAGCGCTATCAAAAACTGGGAGACAGCAAGGATGGCCGGGGCTTTTTCACCTGAACAAAAACAGAGGATGCAGGACATAAAAAGCGAATTTCATCTTGAACCGGTTGCAGATGGTGAATGGAAATTTTTTCCATACCAGCTTCAACGGTATGTGCACGAACAGAAAGTACGGCAGCCCGGCGAGCCGCTATACAGCACGTTTGATTTTCATAATCCCTACCACGAACAGCCAATGATGTTTATACTGAACCTTCTTCCCGGGGAAAACAGTAACGGATCCTCTGTTGATAAAATTTCGGTTGAAGTGAATAATTACAACAAAATAGAGATTCCGGTCAGGATGGAACCGTTTCAATCGTTAAAAACCGGTGAAAACGGGAAGCTGCAACTTTTCGACAAAAACCGGAACCTGCTTCAAACGATAGATATTACCGATAAAATTCCGCTTTTATCCAAAGGAAGGAATACGGTAGTGTTTGATGCTGAATTTTCGGGAGAAGGCACTTCCATGTTTAAAATAGAACTAAAAACAATTGGAGAACCGGAATTGGTAAAAAGCGGAAACTAATAACAACTAATTATGAAATATATTGTATTCGTTGGTATTTTCCTGGTATTCTTTTCGTGTAACCAGAGTAAAATACAAAATGTTGTTTTACAGGGTGAACCTGTGGCAAAAACCATTTTGCAGGTAAAGTTCGATCAATCCAATCCTCAAATACAATGTAAATACACCTGGTCGGTTGCAGATACAAAAGAGGGCGGATGGAAAGAACTTCAGGGAATTCATTCTGAAAAAATTGTTTTGCTGACCGATTATGTTGGCAAATATCTTAAGTGCGAAATTGCGCCTGTTAAAGAAGATGGAAAAACAGGAACGCTGGTTTCTGTTATCACAGACTCGCCGGTTGTTTATAAAGGGAACCCCAATACCGACTGGTTTAAAGACGCCGGTGTTGGCGTAATGCTCCATTTTTTGAAAACTGTATTTGCCAAAGAAGGCGGTTCAAAAGAATGGAACGACGCAGTTAATCAATTTGATGTTGAACGGTTTGCAGAGGATTGCCAGAAGGCAGGTGCCGGTTATGTCATGTTTGCATTGGGCCAAAACGACGGATATTATTGTTCGCCCAATGCCGCTTACGATTCTATTGTCGGGGTACAACCCGGAGACCTTTGCAGTACCCGTGATCTTCCGGGCGACCTTTTTAATGCATTAGAAAAACGAGGGATACGGATGATGTTCTATCTTCCCGGAAATCCGCCGATCAGTAATAAAATGGTTGATGAGAAATTTAAATATACCTATGGGAAAGACTCACCGACATCACAGTTTACGCAGGCCTGCTGGGAGGCAGTAATTCGTGAATGGAGTCTCCGGTACGGAAAACAGAATTCGGGCTGGTGGTTCGACGGGATGTACCGCGGGGGGATTATCGAAACCCGCTCTGATATGAGCCTTGAGCACAACATCAGCACACATACCCTGGCTGCCAGGGCTGGTAATCCGAACAGCATTGTTTGTTATAACTATGGCGTTAACACAATTCAGACAAATTCGCCGTACGATGATTACAGCGCAGGAGAGGAAAACAATATCGGTCAGTTGCCTGAAAGTCGCTGGGTGGTTGACGGGGCGCAATGGTTTTTGTTTACCTACCTGGGTAAATGGTGGGGCGATGGCGGAACACGTTACAATACAGCAGAATTGGCAGGTTGGGCTGAAAAGGTTTTTGAAAAAGAAGGTGTTCTTTGTTTCGACATTCACGCCGGTAATACCGGGGCAATTGATCCGGAACAAATTGCGCAGGTGAAAGCTGTGAAAGAAAAATTTGAGGGAATAGTTATTAATGTGAATCAACAGTTGAATTAAAGAAAATGAAAATAATTACACTATTGGGAATATGTATTTTTCTTAGTACATGTTCGCAAAAATCATTTTTTGATCAGAAAGCCGGCAATCTTCGTCTGGCAATTGATGAGACAGGAAAAGTCATTGCACTGGAAGATATCTCCAATGGCAGGAATTACCTTGAGACCAGAAAGGGAAGTTACCTGCTGGAATGCCAAAGATATGGAGACAGTACAAACGTGAACCTGCAACCCGAATCCATGAAAATAGCGGAGCAAACACAAACAGGAACCCAAATAGAATTAACATATAAAGAAGGGCTGAAGCTTACGGTACTTATCACTCCCAAAGAAGGGTATTTCCGTATGGAACTGGTTGCAACAGAGCCAGCCTCTGAGATAAGCCGGGTTACATGGGGGCCTTACAAAACCACCATGAAAGGACAGATAGGGGAGTGGCTCGGGCTGAACCGTAGCGATGATTTTACAATTGGGCTGTTAAGCCTGGAACCCAATACCGATGGAACAGCGGCCAGTTATACGAACGATGGTTCTTTGCTTCAGCTATATTCTTATGACCACACTCGCGGACGTTTTGTCGGAACAGAAAATGAACGGCTCCGAACGGCAATACCTGTTCCGGGTTTAACAGTAAGGGGGTCGGCAGTAGCTTTATTGGGCTGTGCCGAAGGAAAGGACAATGAACTTAACGTGATAAGCAGGATCGAAACAGAGGAACATTTACCCCATCCGATGTACCAGGGGCAATGGAATAAATACTCGGAGGAAGGCAAGAAGTTATGTATCTGGACAGACCCCGACGATCCATTCGGTGTTGGAGAAAAAAACTTTGCAGAATGCCTTGAATCAGGAAAAGAAATGGGAGCACGTATTTTATGCCGGATGCATGGTTTTTCAAAGAATTGGGGCCATTTTGATATTGATCCCCAAATTTACCAGGGAGGCATTAACGCAGTGCTTTCAAATAGTAAAACGGCACAAAAAGAAGGGATCGGCCTGACGCTGTACACGCTTACCACTTTTATAAAGCCCCATCCGGCCCCGGAACCTTATCTTGCCCCGGTACCGGATGAAAGATTGCAGATATGGAAACCCCGGACAGCGTTAAGCAGGAACATTGATCCGGAAGATCAGGAAATAACCCTTCAAAACAGTGAAGATGTCGTTGCTGTGTTGAACGCAGCTTCAAACAAGGTGATCCGTATTGATGATGAATTAATCGAATTCAAGGATTTCAGTGTAAACGGGAATAAGATTATTGCCAGGGAATGTGAGCGTGGTGCTTTTTTTACGAATAAAGCATCACATGCAACAGGGAGCAATGTGAAATTGATGTATGTAGCAGGTTTCCATAACTTTTACCCCGGGACATTGGATATGAGCAATGAGATTGCCGACAGGCTTGGACGTATTCTCACTGAAGCGGATCTGGATAATTTTGTGGTCGATGGTTTTGAGAGTTGCAAGGAAACAGGTTATGGCTATTATACGGGGAATATTTTTTTACAACGGATTTTTGACAGGTGTACAGCGAACCATAAACAAGTATTGGTAACAGGAAGTAACTTTAGTAATTTTTCATGGCATTTTATGTCGCATATCAGTTGGGGAGAATACGATCTGGAACGGGGTTTCCGGGGAACAATGCTCGATTACCGGCTTCACCGGCAGGTCCAGTTAAAGCGGAATTTGATGCCCAACAAGCTCGGACAATATTATCCCACTAAGGCCACAGCCGAAGATATAAACTGGCTGATGGGCTTGGCGGCAGGATGGGATGCAGGAGTTGACTTTAACCTGAATGTGCAACAAATGCGGAATAACCCGGAATATAGAAAGATCGTTGAAATTCTCCATCTCTGGCAGGAAGCTGTTGCCGGCAATGTCTTTACAGAACAGCAAAAGATGGCGCTCCGCCAAACAGATGTATTGTATAATCTTTCAAAGCAAGCTGACGGAGAATGGGATTTAGAGTTTGACCGTTTTTGGCAAAATGAAAAAATTAAAGTCCTGCCCCCTTCTACGATGGCTGCCACTGTTGTCAACGGAGGAACTGAACCGGTAAGACCTTGCAGTATTGACTGGAGTTGGACTCATAATCCCGGTCTTTATGATGAAGTTGGTTTGTCAGATGATCTGGTACACTGTACAGGAGTGGGGAAAAACACCTGGAAAGTAAATTGTCCTTCTTATACAGAACCGGAAAGCTCGTGGTACCCTACTTCTGACCGGTATTTTCAGTTTATTATCCGTTTACCCGGGGATGCTCCGTGTGCAGTTCAGAATTTTAAAGTATCAGTCAATGGTGAAACTGTTGATATTCCCTGCACTCTGGAACCCGGAGAATATATTTCTATTCCTCATATCAACGAAATAGCTTGTATATATAACGAAAAGCATCAGGTTATAAGAGAGATTTATCTACATGGCGATTTACCAAAGGTTCGTAAAGGGACAACCGTCAAGGTAAGTTTATCATGCGAGCCGGTTAAAGCAGGGGCAAGTCCTGAAGTAATACTGAATTTACGATATCAGAATGGATTTTTCTTTTTATAGTAGAATTAGCATTAAGTCCTTATTTTTTTATACTTTTCTGTTTTGAAAAAAAACAACATAACAACTTTACTATGAAAAAATATCAGGTACTTTTAGTTGCTGTATTTATGATGGCAACTGCATGTAAAACCAAGCAATCCGGGGAAAACATGGTAAACCCTTTTTTTACACAGTATGAAACTCCTTTTCAGGTTCCGCCTTTTGACCAGATAAAATCGGAACATTTTCTTCCGGCCATTGAAGAAGGCATTAAACAACACGAGGCTGAGATTGAAGCTATTGTCAATAACCCGGAAGAACCTGCTTTTGAGAATACCATTCTGGCTTTCGACCAGTCAGGCGAACTGCTGGAGAAGGTTGCAAATGTTTTTTTCCCGTTAAACTCGGCCAATACCAACGACGAAATGCAGGCTTTGGCCAGGAAGATTTCGCCAATGATTACCAAACATGGCGATAATATTGCATTAAATCCTGTCCTTTTTAAAAAGATAAAAGCGATTTATGAGACGCGGAATGAAATGGGACTTGACGATCAGCAGATCCGGCTGGTTGAAAAACTCTACCAGGATTTTGAGCGCAACGGGGCTAACCTGCCCGAAGACAAGCAGAATATTTTGCGTGGCATCAACGAGGAACTCTCGAAGCTGAGCCTTCAATTCAGCGAGAATGTACTCATTGAGACCAATAAGAATTTCCGGCTGGTGATCGATAATGAGAAAGATCTGGCCGGCCTGCCGGCTGATGTTATTGCCCGGGCTGCCGATCAGGCAAAAAGGGACAGCATGGAGGGCAAATGGGTGTTCATGCTTACCCGTCCAAGTATGACTCCCTTCCTTCAGTATGCCGAAAACCGCGATCTGCGTGAGAAATTGTACCGTGGCTATTTTACGCGGGCCAACCATAATGACAAGTTCGACAACAAGGAGATCATCAGGAAGACCATTGAACTACGCAGGCAAAAAGCCAACCTGCTGGGCTTCGACACATATGCCGATTATATTATCGACATCAATATGGCAAAAACACCTTCGCGCGTTTACGATTTTTTGCTGAAATTATGGGAACCGACCATGAAAATAGCCAAACGGGATGTGAAAGACATGCAGGCGATCATCGACCGTGAAGGCGGTAACTTTAAACTGGCCCCGTGGGACTGGTGGTATTATGCAGAAAAACTCCGGAAAGAAAAATATGATCTCGACGAAAACGAAATAAAACCGTATTTCAGCCTTGAAAATACCCGGGACGGAATGTTTTATGTGGCCAACAAACTGTATGGTATTACTTTTACTCCAAGGCCCGATCTCCCGGTATACCACGAAGAAGCAACAGCTTACGAAGTGAAGGACGCCGACGGTTCGCATCAGGGGGTACTGTACATCGATTATTACCCCAGGGACGGTAAGCGGGTAGGTGCCTGGTGTACATCGTTCAGGGACCAGTCGTACAAAGATGGCAAAAAGATTACCCCGGTTGTTTCCATAGTAATGAATTTTACCCGTCCGTCAGGTGATAAACCGGCCTTGCTTTCGTTCGACGAAGTAACCACCATGTGGCACGAATTCGGTCATGCCTTGCATGGACTGTTTACCGATGGCCCGTATAAGCGAACAGCCGGAAACGTTCCCCGCGACTTTGTGGAACTACCCTCACAGATAATGGAAAACTGGGCTGCTGAACCCGAAGTAATGAAAGTGTATGCCAAACATTATAAAACCGGAGAAACAATACCGGATGAACTGATCAAAAAGATTGAGGATTCAGGCCACTTCAACCAGGGGTTTATTACCGGCGAATATCTGGCTGCCTCATTGCTCGACCTCGACTGGCATACCAAATACGACGGCAGCGATGTGAATGCCTTTGAAAAAGCTTCGATGGACAGCTACGGCCTGATTGATGAAATATTGCCGCGTTACCGGAGTACTTATTTTTCTCACATTTTCACACCTGGTTATGCCGCAGGTTATTATGTGTATATCTGGGCAGCCCAACTGGATGCCGATGCCTTTAAGGCTTTCAAGGAAACCGGTGATATTTATAATCCTGAACTTGCTGCCCGTTTCCGTGAACTGCTGACCAAATCGGGATCGGATGAGGGAATGAATATCTACCGCAAATTCAGGGGTAAAGATGCAACTATCGATGCCCTGCTCGAAAAACGCGGATTGAAATATTAAAGCACTACATCTTTTTGTTTGTTTTTCCGGTATAGTTTCAGCACACCACTGGCATGGCGGTAAAAATGGCCACGCAGGTCTTTTGAATATTGCTGAAGGATGTCGTTCCCCAACCCGTTGTAATCGCCGCACTTAAACAGCGCCCGCCCCAGTACCAGTTCACGTAACGAGTTGTTGCGGGTGCTGGTGTCGGTTGCGTTGGCCGGGGTCATTTCTATCGCTTTTTTTATGTCGGTCATGGCATGTCCGGTCATTCCTTCCGTTTGCAGCAAGTCGTATAATGCTTTGGCCGCAGTTTCGTCGGCAATTGTTTCAAGGGCAATGGCAACGGCCCTGAAATGCGAGAAATAACTTTCAGGGGTCAGCATTTTTGCCAGTCGTATGATCGACGGGACACTCCCCGGTTGTTTACAGTTTCCCAGGGCAATCACTATACTATCCATGTAACTCATGCTCATCCCGAATTGTCCCATCCCGGTATAATTCCATCCTTTGTCCCAACTATCGAATCCGTTAACCGCTTTCAAAAGGTTTTCGTAACCGTCGTCTTTGCCGTACATTCCAAGAATACGGGCATAAACCAGTTTGTCTTCTTCCGATTGAGCCATATGATAATAGCCGGACAAAACCGGTAACCCCCTGGCTGTGTCCCAGAGAACCAGTTCAAGCCCGTCCAGCTTATGGGTTACTTTTTGGGCTGCTTCCTGAATAGTCTCAAGTGTTGGCGGGTAGTTATCCTGACGGGTTAAAACTTCAGGGGTAAGGCTGCCAATGGTTACCAGCTTTTGCTGAAGTTTTTTTATGGCTACCTTCCTGATTAGTTGATTTTCCTTAGCCACCATTGCTGCTGCAATGCCAACGGCATATCCCTGGTTTTGCAAACACGGCTGCATCCGTATCACCGGCATGGCATCGCGGTGGGCGCTTGCCCCCAACCCGGTTACAATAATTCCGTCAAGTCCTTTGGGCAGTAATGACCTTAGCGGAACATAGGCTGTGACATCAATTCCTGAATGTGCAGGCGGTTTCAGGGCAAAGTAAGGATCAATCGTGAACCCATGCGTATCGAACGAACTAAGATGAATAGATATTGTATCCGGATAGGTTCGTCCGTTGTACACATCCAGTACTGAAATGGTGAAATTGCCAACCATGCGGCGCCGTTCACGCGTTTGTACCAGTTTTCCGATGTCGTACTGGTCTTTAAATTTTTCTTTTCCGACAATGAAAGTCCGCCATACATCCAGCATGTCCGAATCATTGGTGAATGTCCAGTCGGTATTATTGTAAAAATCATCGGGATTTTTGAATGGCAACCCGGTTCCCTGTACGGCAAGCGTTTCTGCATCGGTATAAACATATGAAGCCCCGGCGGCAATGGCAATATCGGCACTCCCTGTTGAGTCGATTACCGTGTGGGCAAGAACAACTCCTTTGCCCAGGGGAGTTGCTACAACCACCCCTTTCACCTGTCCGTTTTCAATATAAGCGCCGCAGCCCAAAACACCAAACCATATTTCGCCGCCGGCCTTCCGTACTTCGCTTCTGAACCACTCTGTTTTCCAGTCGAAAACCCATTCATCAAGCCGTTTCTTACTGCGTGGGTTATCTCCCCCGATTGCTTTTACCCCACGGTCAACTTCGTTTGTAAACCCCTTCCGGTAACCATGAAAATAACGGCCAATCATTCCCAGCGTGCCGACACCTCCCATTCCGTGCATGTAATCGAGGACAAGCGTAGAAGCGCCTTGCCGCGCAGCGCCCAGGGCTGCCGGAGCCCCTGCGGTGCCAGCCCCCATCACAACAGCATCGTAGGTACCTAATACCGGCAGGCTGGTTTCTTCAGCCAGAATAGCCCCCTGGTTTAATGACGGGCGTAATCCTTCGAGCAGTTCGCCAATATTTCCTGCTGGTAATCCGGCATGCCTTTCTCCTTTTATGACAGGTTTCCGGGCATATTCAAGTTGTGAAGCCATTGTCGCGGCCTCTTTACCAACACGCTCCCCGGCAGGAATGAGCGCACCCGGTTTCATAAGATTTTCAGCCGCTTCGTCGCTCAGGTCGGCGCTGCTGCTCAGAACAAAAAGACGTTCCACTTCCCGGGGCCGGAAAACTTTGAGGTTTATCTTTTCAACATCCACATTGGCTTTTGACCAGCGTTTCATTCCGTTCATGCGGTCGGGGGTAAGCTGAAAGAGTGCATCGCTGCATTCCACCTGGTCCGGGTCCCATGTTTGGTCACGGACGATTTGTTCCGCTTCGGCAAACGAAGCCCACGAACCATCTTTCATATCCATATCGAAACAATACTCGATAGCCTGATACGATTTATCTTTAATCTGAACCGGTTGCGGTTGAATTTTATATGAAGCCCCTTTGATATTTTTCGCTTTATTACCTACAACCGTGTACCTGAATTTTTGTTTTCCTGAAGGATATACTGAAAAATCAGCCGGTGTCATACGGGCCACCATTGCCCGGGGGGTAGCATCAATGACTACCTTTGCAAGAATAGCCTGCCGTCCCGAGCGGTTTGAAATCACCACACCTGCCAACTGGTTATTTTCGCCGGTGATAATATCCGTTACATAGCTTGAATATAAATAGCCTACGTTATTTTCTATTAACTGCTGATCGAGCGTACGTTTCACGTGCATGGGTGTTGGCAGGCCATCTGCAAAAATTAAACGTTCGAGTTCTGATTTATAGTCCGGATCGTCGCGCCAGTACCGGTAAGTAGCGCAGAGGTCTTCCCCTAAATACGGTTCCTGTGCAGCCAGAAACACACTGGCGCCGTTTTGTGCCGCTTTCACGGCAGCGGTAACCCCGGCTGTCGACCCGCCAATCACGACTACATCAACCTGGTAAATAACCGGTATTTTTCGTTCTGATTGATGACAAAATTTTTGATTTGCAGAAAGGCCGGATTGTGAAAAAGCCCTTAGCCCTCCCAACCCCAGGAATGCCGTTCCTGCTGTCGAGCTATATAAAAAATCCCTGCGCTTCATAGCTTGTTGTTTTTAGTTAGTTCATGGTTCTGTTGATTAATAAATTAGCCGGACTAAATTAGTGAAAGAAAATGATTTCAGTGAAATCTAAATAATAACATGTAAAGGTAGAATAAATGAATCCATCCGGCTCGGTAAAATAGAGGATATAATCATCGTTTGCCACCAGGTCGCTGGTTCCGGAAAGCTGATTATTCTTCCATATAAATCTTAGTATCTTAATTTTTATCTTTTACAATCCAGATACCTTTCCTGTCGTCTTTTCATTTTCTGAAAGAAGAGCGAGCAGTACATTATTGGTAATTTTTGTCATTGTTTTTTCCTTTCATGGCTTCGCTCTGCCTTCGCTCCACCTTCGCTTATCCTACGTTCTGAGTTCAGTGTTGTAATGAACAGGCTGACCTGCATTCTGAAAGAATCCTGTCTATGACAGATCTTGCCGTAAAGACATAATAGATCTTCTAATGAATATTTCGGGTTAAAATCATTTTGAGAGCACAGCAATAGCAGCGCCAATCAGATTGGCATTTTCGATTTTCGAAATAATCACTTCTTTTTTTTCAATGTCCAGTTCATTTATTAATTTGTCCAGATGTACTTTAACTATTTCCGAATAGCTTAGTTGTAGCTTGTTTAGCGTACTCCAGAATAAACTTCCTTCTGCCAGAATTTGAATACGCCTTATCAATGGGTTCATTTCGTGAAGTGATTTAACAAGTCCGGCAAGCGAAGCAGCAACTAACTTTGCTGATCGTTCGTAAATACTATGCGCGAGTTCAACGTGGTATTTTTCAAAGTTTTCGGGATGTTTGATCATATGGGTTAGATCTGCAGCATCAAAATTTTTGTTAAAATTTGTATTAGGTACAGCAGCTTTGAAAACACGTCCAAGATACATTCCTGAAACCGCTTTTTCGAATCGTTGTATTCCCGGGTTGTCGGAATTGCGGTCAACCTCTTCATCGAAAACGGTTAAATGGGGAGGGAAGAAGTTACCGGTTTCAAGATTTACCGGTGTTTCGCCTGTCCAGTTTCCCAATCCTTTCAGTTTTGGAATATTTTCCGAAGGGAAAAAAGTTGCCATATTGGTTCCGGTTCCAACAATTAAGCCAACATAAGCATCATACCCGGGATTCATTAATCCGGCAAATAGGCTTGTAACCGTGTCGTTTACAATCGTTATTTTTTTGAATTCAAAATTGCCCGCTTGATTTAAATAATCAATCAAAGGTTTTCCAACAGCATTCCCTTCCATATTATCAATACTGATCCCTTTAACCCATTTTATTAATTCGGCATCTCCGTTAAAAAGCGACCTGGCCGGATAAGAAAAACAATAACCAACCGGAAGTCCTTTGGAAATAGTTAGTTTGCTAATGGTCTGTAACTGCGAACGGTACAAGTCGGTTTGTGAAAAACCAATGGTTCTCATTTCAGTAATATCCTTTTCCACAATTTCTTTTATTACTGCCCCTTGATTTACAGATACAGTAGCAGCCCTGAAATTTGTTCCACCTAAATCGAATACAACGGCATCCCCGCTTATTTTTTCTTTCTTCGGATGGATAAAAGTCGGCAATGCCTTAATTTCAGTACCATCCTGTTTCAGGCCTGTCCCAATTTTATTTTTTAAATTGTTGGCAATATCCAGTAGTTGTGTAATGGTAAGGTTAAAATCTGTAATCATGTTGGTTAATTAAGTTTGTTTGTATTTTTTTATAGCATCTTCAATAATAATTTTTGTTGCCGTAGCGCCGCAACGGGTAGCCCCGGCCTTCTGAACCGCAAGTAATCCGTCGAGAGTTCGAACGCCCCCGGCTGCTTTTACCTTTACTTTTGGTCCGACGTTTTTTTTCATTAGTCTCAGGTTGGGGATGGTTGCCCCGGTGTAGTTGTACCCGCCATCGGGCTGTTTTACAAACCCAAAACCGGTTGAAGTTTTTACGTAGTCAGCACCCACCGTTGTGCATATTTTACATAGTTTGACAATATCAGTTTCTTTAGTCACGTAATCTGTTTCAAAAATTATTTTAACGATAGCCCCGTTTTTATGGCAGACATTTGTAACTGCCTGAATTTCTTTTTCGATATACTCCCAGTCTCCCTGCAAAGCTTTTCCGATATTGATTACCATGTCGATTTCAACTGCGCCGTCCTTACAGGCTTTTTCTGCTTCGAAAGCTTTTACTTCAATTGCAGAGTTTCCTGCAGGGAACCCAATTACACATCCGACCAACACATCAGAGCCTTTTAATAATTCAGTAGCCTGCCCCACGGCATACGGTTTTACACATACAGAAGCAACATCATATTTTTTTGCTACCTCACATTCTTTTTTTAAATCTTCATCAGTAAGTGTAGGATGAAGAATTGAATGGTCAATCATTTTTGCCAGTTCTTTTACTTTTTCGTTCATTATTCAATTATTAAATAGTTATCCAATGAATTTGTTCATATATTTTTCAGATTTTCAATCTCATTAATCCGGTAAGCCATGCTGCGCTGTGAGGAATCCAGTCTTCATCGGTCAGCGAGAACGGTCCATCGTTTTCTTTTTTTGGTTCCACATCATAAACAAATTGTTTCCCGGTTGAAAAACCATTGCAGATGATACCCCGGGTTTGGAACCAGGTACCGGCCCAGCGGTTACCAACGCCACACATCATGCTGGCTGGTAAAGCGAGTCCTTCATGGACATCGGCGCTAAATACCACACAGGCTTTTAAATTTTCAGTAGTAATCCCTGCATTTAAACCCGCAATCCATTGGA
Source organism: Prolixibacteraceae bacterium (assembly GCA_963662895.1). Taxonomy (GTDB): domain Bacteria; phylum Bacteroidota; class Bacteroidia; order Bacteroidales; family Prolixibacteraceae; genus GWE2-42-39. Next base: position 727,320 of record OY759982.1, read on the forward strand.
GGTTTCCATATGCAATATTCCTTAGTTTCGTCTCGTTAAACAGTTGAGCTAACTCAAGCGCTAATGCTGCGGTAAATCCGTAAACTGCATTTGTCCCGTGAAAAGTACCGCAAAACCAAACCGGCCCTTCTTCTCCGAATATTCCCTGAGGGACAAGGAGGAACGGATTTTTTTCGCAAGCAGGAATTAAATATCCGTATGTAAAATTATGAAGGGTCTCTTTCCACAGAGGGGCATCTTCATGCTGAGGCCAGGTTTGTAGCATCTCGATTACCGGCATCAGGTAGTTGGGGTAAAACTGGCCTATATCAGATCCAAAATCATTATTGACAATACCGTGCACCCACGATTTCTCGCTATGTGTAGTACTCTTAAATTCATAAAAATGACCATAAAAACCATTTTCAGCTTTTTCTTTTGGTATCTGTCGCGAAATAATTTGACGGGCATATTCAAGTGCTTTTTCTTTGGCTCCTGTCATGCTTGTTTTCCAAAACTCCATACTTGCCCGGCAAAATGAGACCAGATCGCGTGTTTGCCATTCATCGTTTGGGATTGTAATATTTTCCGGCAAACCTCTTTGGAAACGTCCAAATCCATAGTCACCCATTGGCCTGGCTTCATTTTCCAGCCAGTCGAAAGCAAGTTTTGCCGATTGGTAATATTTCTTTTTTTTCTCCTGAAAAGAATCAGGTAAAACACGGTAAGCTGCAACAAGTGCAATAACTGCTTTCAGAACATCGCAGGGGAGTATGTCTTTTTCATGTCCCAGCAAATCGTGCGACATGGATCCTTGGGGAAAGCCAAGATCCCGGGCTTTGTCCTGTGTCATAAGCAGATAATCGCTTCCAACAGTAATTTGTTTGTGTATCCGTGCAGAGAACTCCGGGTCAAACCGTTCCGGGCATCTCTCCAGCAGTTCGGTTAGGGCGATTATCATGGCGCTTTGTGCGGGGCTTTCGACCCATAAAGTTCCGGCATCCTGCCATCCTGCTCCAACCTTAGTGAAATGCGTTCTTCGCTCAAGCATATCTACCGACGACCATTCGATGGTGCTGTCCCAAAGTATATTTTTGCCAACTCGTAATCCCTGATCGCTAAAAATGCATTCGTTATCAGTTAAAACCTCAATGTCCCATTCTCCTGTTTCTCCGATAGTATGAAAATCAGCAACCCACCAGTGACTTTTCCATATCTCTCCCCAATAATTAAATTCGGTCTGATAATTTTTTTTGCCTGACACCGAATTTAGTTTACAAATTGTTTTTCCTTGAAACAGGTCTTTTTTAGGTAACCGGGCAATAATCCGAACCGGATATCCCAATTCATATCCAATTTGGGAAAAGAGTATCCCTGCAGCACCACCTGCCTGTTGAAATTGTTTGTTCTTAAATCCGGAAGATCGATCTTTAACTCTACTTTTTGCATTAAATTCAGAACATGCTGTAAGTAATGGAGATCCTAATACAGCTCCAGATACAAATGTTGCTGATTTGAAAAAAGTTCTGCGTGAATGAAAAAAAATTTTCTCCATAATTTTGTTGGTCTTTGATCTAAGCCTCTGAAAAACAAATTATTTTACAAATAATAACTGTTCCCAATTGGATAATTATTAGTGTTACAATACAATTCACTGTATATATATAAGTTATTTTGGCTCGTGTGGAATTTCACTGATATATGAAGAATGGGGGAACCAAAGGGAACCTTCAATACATCTGCCGAATTCTTGTGGGCATTTTCAGCACGAAGTTCATGTTCTGACCCCACGATCTCGATGTGATAATGCTGGCTAAGCGTTTTAAAAAACGATCCGTCAACAAAATCAACATCAGAAAAATTTTCGAGATAAGTACGATCCATCCAGTTGTATTCGATCATAACAGGAATCTCGCCAACACACCTCAACCGGGAAAAATGAATACACGGCTTACTGAGTTCGTTTTTACTGATTTTAAAATGTATTTCAGTACTCCAAAAATCAGAACGGGGACGCTGTAGAAAAATAGTATTGACATCTGTACCTACAGCCTCAGAAAAACCTTTAACATTCAGTAATCCAAGTGATTTTCTCCTTTCCAGAACAATACTCCCTTTGCCATGATGGCGCTCAATAAATCCTTCCCTGATAAGTTCATCCAAAGCTTTCCTGACAGTAGTCCGGGTGATACTGAAAGTTGAACAAAGTTCATTTTCTGAAGGTAAATAATCGCCAATATCATAATATCCCTTCTGAATCTGAAGCTTAAGAAAACTCTGTACTTGCCTGTATCTCTTTTCTTTCATTGATGCAAAATTTTAGTAAAGATATTATTTTAAACTTGTACGTACAAGTTTGAAGTTAGTAATTTCGTTACCAGATTTTTTGTAAATAGGTTATACAGTGTATTTTATTCCAGAACAGGCCATATTAGTATAGCCACAGCCAATATTTGAAGTTTTCTTTCAATTAATAGTTTTTCTTAAATGAGGTCGTTATATGGAAATCCCATTTGCTCAACAAACAGGGATCAACCATTCAGCCTCCTTTATCTTTAAAGCTTTCTGCTTCAACAAACGAAGATTATTCCTGTCAATTTAGTAAACTCATTAGAATCGGGATCAAATTTTCTTCTTAATAATTCGAATCAAGAGTTAAATAGCTAATGTTATAAAAGCTGCGGCTAATCTTCCAAAAGCATGTACCATTAATCCTTTTGTAGACCTAACTTTGCTTGCCTTTTGGATATCGGCCTTTTCAATCAGCCAATTAAAAATTGCTTCAACCGGTTGTCTGACTTTGGAAACGGCAGTTGAGAAAAAATCATCAGCTGCTTTTATCCTTTGCTTTATCACATCAGTCATTCCCTTAACAGCTTTGACCGGTGCAAGTGTTTCTGAATTCTGGTGTTTCAACATGTACTGATTTAGTTCGTTCACAAAGTATATTTTATCACCAAAGAAAGTCCTGTCCTCAATTGCAGACCAGGCTTCTTTAAATACGGTCAAATCATTGACCGAAGCAGGGGTGAACAATATTTGTTCCGGATGGGGCAGTTTTCCAATACGCCGAAAACCTAACAGGTGCAGCTTAAGCCCATAATAATACATCCCTTTGGTCGAACAATACCCCTTGTTATCTCCCTTGCAACCTTGCCCGAACGCTTGCCTGAACAGGTTATGATTGGCATGGAGTCCAATAAGCTTTGGTCAAACAGGCAATCATCCGGCTGAAAATCTGCAAGTAGAATTTCAATGAGCCTGGTAAAAGCACCTCCCAGTCTGTTCAACCGATTATTGAACGCCTGATAGCTACCTAACTTTGGAAACCACGACATTAGGTATTCTGATGCAAAGCGGTGGATGTGCTTTGTTGTCCTATGCCCTTCATGGTGCATCGTGTACAAGTATATGGTCATAATCTCCTGGTCTGTAAATTCCGGCTCATTGTTATTGCTGAACCTTTCACAATAAAATTGAAGTTCTTCAAATTTATCACATACATAAAAGTAAATTCTTACTAACTTGTCGTCCTTATCTCTGGAAATCATATCTGATTGTCAATTCGTAACTGACTCAAAAATACTGATTTTCAGAGATTCATGTAAGATTTACTGCTTGATATTCAACTATTTAATGAACTTTTTTTATATTGTTTTCAACCCTTGATTCGCATTAATACTTATAAAGTAACCCCCATCTCTTCGAAACGGGCTGCCGCATTCAGGAAATGCGCTGTAATCCAGAAAACCGTCCAGTCTTCGGAATACCCTCCCCTCAGGTTATAAACATCTGTCATATCTCCCCGTTGAGCAAAATTGGTATGTTGTAACTGTTCACCCTGACTGCCAAAAGGGTCTGTCAACTGCCCACACGACCTGTACATAACTATGGCTAATTTCTTTAGATCCTCATTTTTAAAGAGAAGGCCCATTTTGTACACCTCCGGGGCATATAAAACCCCATACACATCGATGTGCTGGTTTTGCGGTGATACAACGGTCCATCCCCGGGTTTTAAAATAATGGTCAGCCATCCTCCCCGGAGGCAAAGGGATATCCCAATCCACGACATAACTAAGGCAAACATCGCAGGCGTGTTTTGCCCATTCCAAATATTTTTCTTCCCTGGTTATTTCGTATACCGACAGGAATGCCTGGAAAGCTGCCCATGCACCCTCTTTGTCTTCCCCTTTTGCATCAAGGGTCCCGCCCCAATAGGGTTCTTCCATAGTCAGGTGCCGTTGAGCAAAGTGGCCTGCCCCTTTCAGGGCTGCTTCTTTATATCGTTTATTTTTAAACAATTTGGAGGCAATAGCCAACGGTGCAATGAAAAAGGCCTCCCCGGTTGAACGAGGGCTCCAGTCTTCAGAAAGAATACGGGTTGCAGCTAAATCACAGGTTTTTTTGAAAAATGTTTCCCATTTTCCGGTATTGTACTGTCCGCTTTTCTTTGCTGCTTTTATGGCAAGGGCAAAATTATACATAGCCTGCCCCATAGATACAGGGTTGTGTGAAGTCCATCTTTTTTCATCTACATGGTAGCGTACGGTAAACCCCTCATCATTAATATCAGATGTGCTAAGAAAGTCAAGGGACTTTTGTACCATAACAGGAATATCAGGATCTTTAAAATAATTTTGTAAGACCTGTAAAGCATAACCACAGGAAGCGGCCTGCCCGCACCAACCCATAACAATTTTTGAAGGCATGTCGCCGGGGTACATATTAAACCCGCAAAAACCGGTTCCTTCTATCCACCTTGATTTAGCAAAGGCATATTTTGACTGCAAAATTTCGTTATACGAAGGCAGACCGCCGGCATAAAAAGGCTTGAAGATTTCCAGTGATTTGTATACCGGCTGCTGGAATGCTGTGCCTCTTTTATCAATCTGATACACGTCAAGGTAAAACGTTTTTTCTATGACTGTGCCCGGTTCTATTGTCAAATAAGTATCACCGTACTTCAACGGTTTTCTTTGTAAAGCTTTTACAACGCTTTTTTCATCATTGTAAGCAACAGGGCCTGAAAATAAAACGAGTTCGGAATAACCGTCAAATGCACTAACCCCCATTGACCACCAATGATCCGGCAATTTTTTATCTTTAAGAGGTGATGGCACAGTATGAAGGGCAACACCAAATTTGTTTTCACCACTGCCTGATTCCAGGCATGCAAAGGGCATTGGGAAACGGTGTTCTTCAAAGATTGCCATTTCCCTGTCTTTCCCGTGGTAATACGGCATCCTTCCCGGGCCTTCCCTCTCTCCGGACGGGTTGCCATAATACAGGATGCCCGGCATAAACGTTTGTAATTGTTCTCCTTTTACTCTCCACCTCACAGATAAAGTAATATTCTTTAGAGTATCATCTCCCTGCCATTCATAACGCCGGATACATTTTACCATGCCATTCTCTCCACGGTAGGCATCCCTTAATTTCCATTCTCCTTTGCCAACTTGTAAAGAACCTGATAATATTGTCCATCCGTTGGTTTGCTCCATTTCAAGGGGATGAGCATGTTTCCATTCTGCAGGCCAATTGTTTCCCCATCCGGTTGCAATCGACCACAGTCCTTCTTCCGGGGAATACAATGAATTATTTTGTCTGTCAGAAATAGTTACATGGTAAGCACCTTTATCTTTTTTAACGGCAAAATTGGATTGCCCGCTTATGGGCATTTGAAATAACGTAATTATAATTAACAGTAAGGATATGTGTCTCATAACCATAGTTAGATTAATATTCTCTTTCCGAAATAGTTACTACTGCCTTTTTCATTATTTTACTGATTAATGTGCCAAATTTTATATGCCCGTGTTCAATTCTCAAAAGGATTTGCAGAAAGCTCTACCTGAACAAAAGACTTAGGGGGAACAGAAGTAAGCCAAAGCCCGTCTTTCAGAAAGAGATCTTTCATCTCTGTTTTTGCCTTAACCATCGCGTTTGCTTCTTTTACACTTCGTATGGTTGCAAGCCCCGGACCAACAATAATCGTTTCCCTGGCATACCGGAAGTCTTTCCCCATGTACTCCAGGTTTAACGATACTTTTCCTTCCTCGCTATTTGAGTTAAACAGGTACACCACCAGGTTCTCCCTGCCCTTATCCCAGGCTGCCTGCACCTGTAATGTCTTCCCCGCATCCGGTTCATATCCTTTTAATGCTAATGACCACCGGGCTGGACTCTCCCGGAACAGCTTACCGATTACTGCCGGATATTTCACAAAAGCACCCTCCTTCGGGGTTTCGATAACCGAATTCAGATGGTCGTTGGCAAAACTGTTGAAGCACCCGAATATTACATCGCCCCCGTACCTCTGCCACTGCATCATAATATTTGCAAAACTCAATGCATAACCCCAGGTGGCTGTCTTCAGGTTCCTCCCTTTACCTCTGTTTACAGCATATTTTTTCTGGGCTGCTATTGTTGCCGGGTCAAGGCCTTCTGCAAAAAACTCGGTGTTCGTGTACTTTATATCGGTATTGTGTCGCTTATTGTAAGCACGGATAATTCCGATTTTCCTGCTAATATTTTTGTCTGTTATCCCCCGGTCGGCCAGAAAATCAATGTACTTGCCAGCCATTTCCAAAATACTACTGAGGCTGTCGCTCAAACTCTGGCCATAGGCACATATCCCCAGTTTTATCGTTGGATCAACAGCTTTCATTGCCCGGGCATAAACAATACAGGCATTAGCATATTCTTTGGTATCCGAGAACCAGCGCCAGGCTTCATTCTCCAGTTCCCAGTATTTCACCTTCCCCGGCTGTTCCCGCCCGTGCTTTGCACGTAAATCTGCCATAGGATGCCGTCCGGAAGGAAGGTTACAGTATGCTACCCATTCCGCAGCAAGCCGGGCTCCTTCTTCCAAATCGGTTATTTCTGGAAAATCGTAACCATGAAAACTCCCTGTCCCTTTTCCGGGAAAATAACTATAATATTTTTCTTTTTTCGGGTGAAACAGGTTCAAACAGATAAAAGGTTCGGCTCCCACCTTCTCACAAAAATCAAGGTATTCAAGGGTGCCTACATCGTTGTAGGCAAAACCGCCCCAGTGCCCCGAGGTTTTTACTGGCCGACTGTCGCGTTCTCCTATTCCGTCTCTCCATTGGTAATACGAGGCATAACATCCACCCGGCCAACGTATGACACCGGGTCTGATTTCATCCCTTGTCATTTCCACCACATCTTTGCGCCAGCCATTAACTGCATTCTCTGGCATCAAGGAAAGGGCATCCATATCGATTGCTGAACGGGCAGACAACGAAATAAATAACGTGGCGAAACCTTCATATCCCACATTCTCAAAATGAATGATTTTCTCCTGCCACTTATTCGTTAACCCTTTAATCCTGATTGTTGCTATCGGATTTTCCCAATTGCCCTGTGGATACAGTGACACCATTACTTCCTTTGCTTTGCCGGCATTTCTGAAGTGCCCCTTAAACGTGTATCCCATTCCCTTACGAAGGTATTTCCCGTTTTGCGCTATTCCCTGCCCGTCTTTTGACGATCTGTTGATTACCCGTGCGTACCAGTCCATAAAACCATCTCCGGTCATCAATTCTATTTGGGATGTCCCCGCTTCATTTTCTAACTGAAAAAAAGTCGATTTTTCGTCAACATAATGGTCGTTGACCTCACCGGGTGCGGCATACCATGTGTTGTGTTCGTAACCAGAATGGTACCAGTCCATCTCGCGCCAGTCGGTACACAGAAGTCCTGTCCTCCCTTTTTTCCTTAATCCATACCACCAGTCGCGGTTTGACTTATATGGGGGGAATGGTTCGAACTGGCGGTTGAAAAGCATTTCTCCCCATAACCCGGATTCCATATCTCCATAGCCCATCTCGAAAAGATAACCCGGAAGTACGGAAGATATAGGGGTATTGTTTAACTCTTTGTTCAGTACCGTAGCAGATACCGAAGTGCCCCCATCTTCTTGTACTGGTTTTATTTCTTCCTTCAGGTAAGCAGATGGGTCTATGTTTTCTTCTACCTGGGCAAACAACTTTGTGTCTATAAAAAAAGAACCAGAGAAAAGACAAACAAGCAAAATGAATTTAAAAAGTTCTCTCATTTCAATAAATATTTATAATAAACAACATCAAATTTTCTCCGCGTACAACTCTGGATATTCATTTCCAATGGTGTTTCAGGCAGGGTTAATTAATTATGTTGCTATTGATGTTTTATTCTTAATTTAGGATTAGTTCAATCACCGGGATTTCAACGTTTGGCTTAACCACCGGCAAGAGAAGGATTACATCTTCTTCTGATTTTTTTTCCTGATACGTTACATTGTGCCGCGGGGCACCGAACTGTATCTCCGAACCGTCGTGCAGGAACTGGGCGTATTTGACCTTTCCCCCGAGCCCCTTTAAGGTATATCGCTGCAACGGGTATTCCAGCAAATGGACATACAACCGGTTCGTTTCCGGGTTGTAGGTCATCAGGCTGTTCTCAGGAGCGGTAAACCCTTCCGGGGCTTCCGTACACCCATAAACCGAACGGCTGTTATACTTCATCCACTCACCAACCGATTCCAGCTTTTCATTTGCCCGGTAATCAAAATTTCCCCTTGCCGTAGGACCTGCATTCAGGATTAAATTCCCGCCCTTGCTTACCGTCTCGATCAGTAAGGTTAACAATTGCCTGGTGCTTTTCCATGTCGCTTCGTCACGGTAATAGCCCCACGAGCCGGAAAAGGTCTGGCAGGTTTCCCAGGGTACTTTTACCCCGTTGCGTTCCGGCCACTTCGATACCTTGTACTGTTCGGGCGTGGTAAAGTCCCAGCCCCCCGGAACATCCAGCAGGTCGAGCCGGTCGTTCAAAATAATGCCCGGCTGAAGTTCCCGTACCAGTTTCAGCAACCCTTCCGAATCCCAGTCTGCACGCCCTTTTCCGTGGTTTCCCGCCGGAAAGGAATAATCCAGCCACAGGATATCGATCTTCCCGTAGTTGGTCAGAAGTTCCCGCACCTGGTCTTTAACATACTGCTGGTATATTTTTATATCCCTGTTTTTGTTCCACTCGTTGTACTTTTTTTCGTATTCTTCTGTTTCCCCTTTGCCCCGTTCAACCCACGGGTGGTTCCGGTCAATGATGTACTGCGGATGGTGCCAGTCAAGCAACGAGTAATAAAATCCAACCTTCAGCCCCTCGGCACGAAAAGCTTCCACCCACTCTTTGATCAGGTCTTTCCCTATCGGCGTATTCGTGGATTTGTAGTCCGTGTACTTCGAGTCGAAAAGGCAAAACCCGTCATGGTGCTTGGTCGTAATCACCGCATACTTCATACCGGCCTCTTTCGCTTTTTTCGCCCATTCTGCCGGGTTGTACAAATCAGGGTTGAACAGTTCTAAATATTTCCGGTACTCTTCATCAGGTATCTGTTCCTGACGTTTTACCCACTCGTGCCGCGCAGGCAATGCATAGATACCCCAGTGGATGAACATCCCAAAACGGTCGTGGATCCACCACGCCATCCGTTCTTTTTTTTGTGCATCTGTCTCTGAATATAATCTGTTTTGTGCTGTTACTGTCGTGTTAGCAAACAGCAAAAGAACAAAAAGTAAGCTTATGATTTTCATATCGTTTTATTTAAGTTATATGTCAGATATTATCTTCACTTCTTCCCACACGGTCGCAATAGAAGGCCTTCTTCCTGAGAATATCATTCACTGTATTCCCCGGAAGAAATAGTTACAAGTCTATTGTTTATTTTTTTGATTCCAGTGAACAGGGATTAAGCAGGGACCTGCTTGAATTCAGGCACCTGCTTAAAAATTTATTTTATTTGTTGCACGCTTGAATAAATCGCCTGTTCTCCTTCTATTTTTACCCCAATTCGGGCATTCACCAGCACCGACGATAACGTTTCATCACTCAAATCAATTGTCATCGTGACCTGACCGATTCCTGGCGAATCAATTTCCGTGCGTTCCATATACACGATTTCATCAACAAATGCCGTATTATTTACTAAAAGCATCGCTTGCGCCGGATCACTGGATCCGGCAACATAATTGATCGTAAATGTTGCCGTTAGTGTACTCCCGCTCAAACTAAAACTCTCATCAGAAATCGTGTAATACGGGGTTACCTGATATTCACAGGTAGTATTCCCGGAAACAACAACTTTTACTGTATCATGGCTACTAACCCAAGGACCGGTTCCATCTGTAGCGACCAATTTATAATTTCCATTAAAAAGTTTTGTCTGGAAAGAGCCATCCTGGGCAACGTACACCGTTATCGGGCTATTGGTCAAGTCATAACCTGGTTGATATAATTCCAGTTGGACAGTCCCGTCAGTCCCCATCACTTGAATATTTTCCCCATTATAAACTATATTGCCCGACAGAACCGTTTCGGGGGCGTCATAATTATCTATTCCACAACTTATCGCGAAACAAATAATAATAAAAAAGTATATAATTTTTTTCATCTTCTTTAATTATTTATCTTGTTATACAACTAACATTCAAACAGATTTAACTATTGATAAGGATTCTTGACAAGTTTAGGATTATTATCCAACCAGTCTTCGTCAAGATAATTATAATAGTTTCTTAATCGGAAGTTTCGGGGATAAACGCTCATGCGTTCCAACTGTTTGTCATACACCCATTGTCCGTTGTGTTCACTGGAAGCATCTTTAACCAGATAAGGGAACAAAGCATAATGGGTAGCACTATAGTCATTACTGTTACCTGTCCAAAGTTTATGAGCCAAACGCCACCTCTTTAAATCCCAGAAACGGTGGTTCTCGAAGGCAAATTCCACCCTGTTTTCCTGTACGATATCATCAAGGGTAACCGACGACAAATCCTGTATTCCGGCACGGTCACGAACCTGGTTAATATAATCCATGGCATTTCCCTGCACCCCGAGTTCCATAGAAGATTCAGAAGCAATTAGAAGAATTTCAGCATAACGGAAATAAGGGAACCACATCTCGCTACCTTGTCCAATTGTTCCTGCGCCACTAGCTTCATCCAGAAATTTACGGAAACAAAACCCGCTCTTGTTTACATTTTCTTCATTGGTTGTCGTCGGACCATCCGTACTCGTGATAATATCGCCATCATCGTCAGAAGAACCTATATCTCCTGTCAGGCTTTTCCATTCGCCATTTTCCAAATATTTTTGTCCTGCCTGAAAAACAATTTTCTGACCTTTAAACTCTGCCCCACTTATAATGATTGATCCACTCAATCGAGGATCTTTATCGTTAAAAACATCTCCTGGATTATCATAAAATATGTAATTTCCATTTCCATCTTCTGTTCTAAGTGTGCCATCACGGTCGTCGATATATTCATAAGCTTCAACAAGGTTCAGTATCGGGGTATAACAAGTTGCCAGATTATCTTCCCTAACCGACCGTGGAATATTATACTTTGTAAAACCAGTCGTTTCTCCCGGATATACATGGTCTTTTGCCCAAATAACCTCGGTATTGTTATCCTTGATACTGGTAGCCTCATAAAAATTTAAAGCTTTGTCGGAATTGCCTTCATAAAGAGAATAAACGCCTCCATCAATAACTTCCTGTGCGGCATTAAGGGCTGTTTGATAATAAGCTGTAGCCTTGTCAGCAGAGATGCCTACTTCTTCTCCCTCTGTTGTGATAGGGTTATCCATCAAATTATTGTACTTGGCCAGTGAAGCTGCATAAATAGCCGCCCTTGCTTTAAGGGCCAAAGCTGCCCATTTATTAGCCCGGGCAGCATGTGTTGTTGGAGCAGAGGGTAAAATCCGGGCTATCTCTGTGCATTCATTAATAATATAATCGTACATTTCTGCCTCAGTTGAACGGGCTAATTGCAAAGGAGTAACATCCATACCGGCGGTATATTCAAAAACAGTATTCCCGACAATTGGCATTCCCCCTAAGCAACGGCACATGTTAAAATAAGTCCAGGCTCTGAGGAAACGCGCTTCTCCTTCCATGTGGTTACGGTAGTCATCCTCAAGCCCCGATGCGTCATCAGAATTAAGGCCTTTCAAAAACTGGTTAATATTCCGGATCAAATCATAGTCATAAACTCTCCACCAATTACCATTACTACCATCAAAACTCGAAGTATAATCAGGGCCGGCATTCGATTTACAAGCTTCATCCAAATAAATATAACTGGAGACGTTATCAATATTTTGTCCCCAGCTATCAACTCGTCCGTAATAATTAGCCAATACCGATAAAATCATATTTTTATCACCGAATACCTCATCGTCTGTAAGAATTGATTCCGGATCCTGATCAAGAAAATCACCGCATGAAGAAAAAAGAAATATTCCCATTGTGATTATTATTGCATATTTAATTTTTTTCATAAAATTATATTTTTGTGATATTTTATTTTTTAAACTAAAGTTCAATATTCACCCCGATACTAAACACGCGGTTTGTTGGATAATTAAGTCCGTCCCCTCGGGTAATTTCCGGGTCAATCTCGTTGAAATTATCAAGCGAAAAAAGGTTCTGTCCACTCACTGAAACCCGAAATTTCGACATTCCTGCCTTGTTTACCCACCGGGAAGGGAAAGTATATCCTATTTCCAGGTTTTTTAGTTTCAGGTAACGCCCATTCACTGTCCAAAAATCGCTCGTCCAGTAATTACTATGTCCATTATTTCCAACGAGCAAAGTAGGATATTTTCCCGGGATAAGCTCACTATCCGGATCGCCTAAATCAGACAGATGCCATTGGTTTGACATCATGTATTGAGGATTATTTCCCCCACCTCGGAAAGGAAGTTTTGATTCATTAGTATAGGTATAAGAATAACCTGCTGCCCCGACAAAATCAAGGGCCAAATCAATTCCTTTCCAGTTGCAGGCCATGTTAATGCCGAAGTTAAAGATGGGAGTAGTACCACTGGGATAGCCATGAGGGCGTTGGTCCATGCTATTAATAACATTGTCGCCGTTTTCATCCTGGTAAATTAAGTCACCCGGGCGGAGTGTAGTGTTGCCATCTCCGTCAATATCAACCGGATAATTTGCAATTTCCTCCCACGACTGGAATTGTCCGATACAATGGTACATCCACCTGACACTGGCATAACGCTCTGTTGACGAATTCCGGTATTCGTCCCACGAATTGCCATACCTTGGTTTATACTCGTGCCAATTATACTTCCGTGCGTAAGTTAAGTTGGCACCAACAGAATAGCCTACGTCCCCGATTTTATCCTTCCATTTGATAATAGCATCCATCCCCTTGGTTTTATCCGAATCCAAATTTTCCGGAGGAAGGCTAAAACCAGCTTCAGAGGGGATCAATACGTCATACCTTTCATCAGGGAGTCCTGTGCGTTTGCGGACAAAGTAGTCGAAACTTCCTGTCAATTTGTTGCTAAATAATCCAAAATCGATACCAACATTTAATAATTTCGCTTTAATCCAGGAAATACTGGTCACTGCCAGATCGCGGGGACAGGCCCCTATTACATATTCTCCATTCAATACCGCTCCTCCTTTATCATAATCATATCCATTCAGATAATCGAAGTCGTCATAACCGCTAATATTATCATCACCCAGCAAGCCATAAGAAGCACGTACTTTCAGGTTATTCAGTATATTTGAAACAGGAATTTTCTTCCAGAAATTTTCTTCGGATATTCTCCAGCCAATGGATGCGGAAGGGAAAAATCCCCAGCGGTCTCCTTTGGGAAATTTCCAGGAACCATCATATCGGGCCGAGAAGTCGAACAAATATTTTTGATCATAATTATAGTCGAAACGCCCTATATAACCCAGCCTGGCTTCTGTTTCATCCCCATTGTCATTATATTTATCCAAAACCTCGAAATTAATTAAGCTGATAGAATTTGATTCCGGCCTGCTATGTACATAAATATTTGGAGATTTTCTTTGATACGACTCGGCCGCAACCATCGCATCAATTGAGTGTTTCCCTAATTGCTTTTTATAACTTATTTGCCCCTGCCCCATGGTCTCTTCAACATTGGCTATCGTACGGTTCCGGTATGGATTAGTCATACTATAAACAACAGAATAGGTATCTGTATCATCATCATAGTCATACAAATCATAAGTGTATTCCTGATTATCCGCCCATCTATGGGCGAAATAATAACTAAACAAGCCTTTTACCTTTAATCCATCCAGTATTTCATATTCTGCATTAAAATTTAACTGCATCACCCTCCATAAATCCTTAAAATAGCCAGCAGTTTCATAATTTAGCATACCAAAATTTTCTGAACCACCAGAAGAAGTAAGAGCCGGATAATTCGGGTTATCGTTTGCAAATGGCCTTTTGGTGGGAAGGTTCCGGTAAATCGCGAACAAAGCCTGCCATGTATCATCACTCCCGGGAACCCCAGGATGCTTCCGTTTTTCGAGACGCCCGTTCATATCAGCACCTACTTTTAATTTATTCGTGATATTAGCCTCGACATTAAACTGGACATTAGTCCTGAAGAAACCACCATAATTCAAGATATTGGCTTTTTGGTCAAGATGGCTCACGGCCATGTAATAATTAATTTTGTCCGATCCTCCCGATGAATTTACTGCGATATAAGTCTGGGGAGAAGTACGCAAGACATAATCATACCAGTCAAATGGCCTGTACCCTTTTTCTGTGCCTTCTTGCCATTTCTCAAGATCGTCCATCGAGTATTTAGGGTTCTTCGTTCTCTGAATAACATCCGACTGGATATAACTGGCCACATAAGTCGCAGCATCGGCAGGTTTAGGAAAACGGAACATGCTTTGCCATCCATAGCTGGCATTCACGTTAACATGATTTTTTGTATTACGCGATCCTTTTTTTGTCGTCACCACGACCACTCCATTGGCTGCTTTCACCCCGTAAATTGCTGCAGAAGCATCCTTTAACACAGAAATACTCTCGATATCATTGAAATCCAAATTATTAAACTGTCCCTGATCCTTCTGGACACCGTCAATTACATAAAGGGGTGTCCCCATGTTTCTGATTTGGATGGTTGTAGATGCCCCCGGGCGTCCGTCAGTCATCCGGGTATTAATACCTTGTATTTTCCCGACCAGGGAACCGGACGTAGTGGTTGCCTGCGAACGTTGAATATCATTCGAGCTAATCGCTGAAATTGCGCCTGTCAAGGTTTCTTTCTTCTGGGTTCCATACCCGATAGCAACAACCTCTTCAATGCCTACGGTTTCTTCCTCCATCATCACATCGATCGTAGTTTTTCCTGTCACCTTCATTTCCTGGGTCTTCATACCCACGAAAGAAAATAGCACTATGGCATCACCGGGAACATTGGAAAGCGAGTAATTCCCGTCGGCATCGGTGATAATTCCCCGGGTAGTGCCTTTTACTACTACTGTTACTCCGGGCAAAGGAGTACCTGACGAGTCGGTTACTTTACCGGAAATGTTTTTTTGCTGAGACGAGAGTCCTTTTGTAACGACCACATTCTTTCCCACGAATTCAAATTCATATCCTTTGGAATCCAAAATCTGGTGAAGGATACCTTCAATCGTGGAGTTTTTTACCGACATATTGATTTTCTGCTGATCTTTTAACAGTTCGGCAGGCAATAAGAACCCAATTTTTAACTGATCCTCCATTTTTTCAAAAACTTCGGTAAGGCTTGCATTTTCGAATGTCATGCTAAGCTTTTCCGATTGAGAACTGGCGGTGTTTGCAGTTGCTACAAACATCGAAACGAAAATTAAGAATAGCATTAATCGCATCATAAGACACAGTTTTTTCAAGTAATAATCCCGAAACGCCGGGACAAAAACAGATTTTTTTTTCATACGTTTGTATTGTTTATTTATTTAACTTTTAAGGGATTGGTAGTCCCTTGAACCCAGCGGACAATATTGGAAGTATTGTCCGCTTTTTTTATTTCAAATAGATAATATCCGGATCAGGAAATTTTTCATCTCTTGTCACGGTCATTGGTATTGATAGTTTTAGCATGGTTATTACATCACCGAGGGGAGTCTCACGGTTGAAAGTGCCCGAGAACCGGTATTTTTCAGCCATATCCGGGTTGACAAAAATGAACTTCACATGGTAAATTTTTCCCAGTTCCCGGGCTATTTCCCCTAATGTTTCATCCCTGAAAATAATTTTTCCATCCTTCCATGCAGTATATAATTCAGTATTAACTTCTCGTATCTGAACCTCCCTGCTCTTTGAATTCAGTTCAACCATCTGATTAGGCAGAAGCATATAATTCTTGCGTCCCGGGACAATGAATTCAATCTTTCCTTCAACCAGTGTTGCTTGGCAAATGGTTGATCCTTTTTCGGCCAGCACATTAAATTTAGTCCCCAAAACTTTGATGTGTGCATTTTTTGCTTTAACCACGAACGGGTGCTTTTTGTCGCTGGTTACTTCAAAATAAGCTTCCCCTTCAAGCAATACTTCCCGCTGTCCTCCCCTGAATCGTGGATCATATTTCAGGTTTGAACCTTCACGAAGATAAACCAACGTATTGTCGGGAAGCGTAAGTACCGAATTGGAAGCATGATCAGCAGATACCTGAACCTGTTGGTTTCCGGCAACTTCAGTATTTTTGTAATATAAACTTGCCCCCCACCATCCGATATTCAGAACAATCAGAATAACAGCCGCATATTTTACAATACTTTTAATCCATAAATTGTGAGTTGCCGATATAGTTTTTTCTGCAGTGATTTTTTGCCAGGTGTTTTCAAACTCAACCTGGGGCGCCCTGTCTTTTAGTTGATGCGACCATAGCCAAAGTTTACTGTAATCATTTAACTCCTTTTTATTGACAGCCGACTTGCTCCAACCGCGTAATTTTTTTATTTCTTCAGAAGTGCCTTTCCCCTGAAGAAATTTTAAAATAATCTGGTCAGCTGGTTTCATACTATCTTGCTTTTGATGTTATAAAAACACAAAAGCCGGAACAAACCCTATATGAAAAATCAGATTTTTATAAAAAAGAGATTAAAATACTGCGGATATGTTTGGTATTATTCCTGTTTTCTTTTCCTGAAAGATAGGGAGAGAGTTCTTCCCTCATCCTTTTTAAAGCCCGTGTAATATTGGCTTCCACAGCTTTTACCGAGATATCGAGTTTTTCTGCAATTTCTTTATTGCTTAAATCTTCAAAACGGCTAAACATGAAAACCTGCCTGCATTGAGGTGTCAGGTTGGAAATTGCAAGTTGTATTTTTTCAAATAATTCCTGGTAAAGAAGGATATCTTCCCCTGTTTCGTTTAATAATTTGTAATTGATAGAGGCTAATAAAGCCTCCTTACTATCTGTTCCTCCGGAAAATTTTTGTCTTTTTCGAAGGATATTCAAACTGCTGTTTCTGATAAGAATAAACAAATAATTTTTTATTTCTTGTTCGGGTTTCGAGTAAATGCCATTTTCCCAAAGTTTTATAAAAGCATCCTGAACCAATCCTTTTGCATCTTCTTCATGATGCAAAAAATGAAATGCAACATCGAAAAAGAAACTAAAAAAATGATTGTATATTCTTTCAAATTCTTTTTTCTTCTGTCTTCCTGATTCAGAAATTTCCATATGCCCCTCAAATGTATGCCAAAACTAAGAAAAATATTTTTTGGGTTTATAGTCACAGATAGACAAGAGATTTTTAATTTCCGCACCTACTTCTGTCCAAAGTTCAAATGGAAATCAAAATGATAATTGTTAAAAGCGATTTCCCTGCCCGGGAAAAGAGAAATGTTTCTCTGAAGAAAAAGAACATGTTCTTTAGGTTAAATCAACTTGATGAATTTTTAAAGAGAACCTGTTGATTAATGAGTGGTGAAAGAAAATGATTTTATTGCCTTGATAGATTGCCTCTGAAAAGCCTGAGAGATTGGGATCACGAATAATAAATTGTCCGAAGGGGAAAAAATGGCCCCTTCGGACAATTTATAAATGGAAAAATATTTTTTTAATAGCCCGGGTTCTGCCACATGTAACTTTCATCCGGGTTCCGGTACAGTTCTTCCTGCGGAATAGCAAAGATCAATTGATAACTTTCCAGTTCATAATCATTCACGGTAGGATAAGTATCTGCTTCCAGAAAATCATTAATCACATTATAAGCCCGGTCTGTTCTGAGTAAATCAAACCACCGGATATTTTCAAAAGCAAATTCCAGCCTGCGTTCTTTTTCGACAGCGAGACGAAAAGAAGCCTGATCAGGGACATCCGAAGATGTTAAGGCAGTCAGTCCGGCACGGTTCCTGTTCCAGTTAAGGATTTCCATTGCATCGCCGCCGGACGAATAACTGATTTCATTCAAGGCTTCGGCATACATTAAATATACATCGGAGATACGCAATACAGGCCAGTTAATTTCCCAGTCGCCGGAAGCCGTTACTTTTCCGTGACAATATTTATTTATCCATATTGTACCTGTATTTACACTACCATCAACGGTTGTATAGCCTTTTTTTATCGTGAGGGCCCTTCTTATATCATCGTCTTCAAAGACATTGTAAATATCTTCTGATGCAAACATGTGTCCGTTTGACCCTCCGTAAGCAACTTCATCAGAACTCATATCTGTCGGGATAACGCTCTCCGGAAAATCATTCCCTTCCCCAAGGTTTCCTGAAACAAACTGGATTTCAAAAACGAACTCTTTTCCGTTATCGTTACTGTCGTCCCATATGTCTGCCCAGTTCGAAAAACGTTCGTAATAACCTGAGTTGATAATTTCTTCCAATTGCGTTTTGGCTGACGACCATTCTTTTTCCGTCATATAAACCCTGGCAAGAATACCTTTGGCTGCATATTTAGTCGCCCGTCCCAGGTCATCTTCATCTTCCCACGATGCTGGTAATTCTTCACTTGCCTGAGTAAGTTCGGTTATCAGAAAAGAATACATTTCTTCATCAGAAACCCTGGCTATCAGTTTTGCTTCTTCATCAGTAATCACATGATCAATTAACGGGACACCTCCCCAAATTCTGAATAAATCGAAATATGCAAAAGCCCGGAGGAAACGTACTTCCCCTATTGCATCGTTTTTTCGATTTTCATCTGTAAACTCAACATCGTCGATATTATCAAGTACATAATTACAGGCTGTAATTGCCTGATAAAATTGTTTCCAGGCCGACCAAAGAATTGATGTTGACTCGTCATCTTTACATTTGCTGATCAATGTAAAGTCGTAAACACTTTCGCCTGTTTCAAAATTATCAGAGCGGGCTTCAACTATTTCCGGCAGATATTCGGTATAAATATCCTGAAAATAGCTATATGCGCCGTCCACAGCCAGTAAAACCCCCTCTTCATTTTCATAGAAACTTCCGGTGTTAAAAGAAGATTCCGGTTTTTTTTCCAGAAAATCATCACAACTGCCCAGTAAGAGGCTTATCCCGATAAGTATTAATGTTATTTTATTTTTCATGTCGATAGGTTTTTAAAAAGTTAGGTTAATGCCAAACATATATTTCCGGGCCAGCGGATAGGTTCCGTAATCCAGGCCGGGAGCAGTAGTATCATTTCCCCGTGAGTTTCCTTCCGGATTAACCCCGGGATAATCGCTTAAAGTAAATGCATTATCAACCGACAGGTATAAACGAAGGCTTTTTATTCCCACTGAATTTAGAATTGATTTAGGCAGGGAATAGCCCAGGTTTATATTTTTAAGCCGTATAAACGAAGCGTCATATAACCAGGTGTCGTTCCAATTCGCATTGTCACCGAAGGGGTAGGGGGTAACCCCGTCGCCGGGCTCTTCAGCCGAACGGTAACAGTTAACCCAGCGGGGACGCTGGTTTTTATGAGGTTCCCCGTTGTCGGAACCACGGGCCAGAAAGAAAAATATATCAGCTCCCCATTGTCCCTGGAACAAGAAACTGAAATCAAAATTTTTATAACGGAAAGAACTTTGGAAGCCCCAGACATAATCGGGATTTGCTTTTCCCATGATTTTTCGGTCTTCATCGGTAATGTCACCTTCGCCGGTCTGATCTACAACCTTAATATTCCCAATTTCCTGGTCTTCCAGATGAGGCTCATCCAGGGAAGTAAGTAAGCCGTCGGTTTCATATAAATAAAAAGCCCCAATCGGTTCCCCTATCCTTGTGATATTGGTAGCTGCCCCGTTTTTGGTAACTGTAATTGGTTCATCGTCTACACCCAGTTCTTTTACTTCATTTTTATTGTACGAGATATTAAATTTTGTTCTCCATGAAAATTCTCTGTTTTCAACGGGACTGGCGCTAAATTCGAGTTCCCATCCCCGGTTTTGAACTTTTCCTATATTTTTCAGAAGGCTTTCGAACCCGGTTGTGGTAGGTACAGGTACTTCAAGAAGCAGATCTTTTGTATTGTTGATGTATCCGTCAAGCGAAAGTTGTACCCGGTTTTTAAACAATGACAGATCAACTCCCAGAGTGTTGGTTATTGTTGTTTCCCATCCCAGGTCTGGATTATCGATTGAACTTGGGATAAAACCGCCGGTTATAGTTCCGTTGAACGAATAGCTCGAACTCGACATCGAACCAATGGCTCCGTAGTCATCAATCGAATTATTTCCTGTTTTTCCCCACGACAGGCGTAATTTAAGCAGGTTTATCCAGTTTATATCCTGCATAAAATCTTCACTGCTAAGTTTCCAGCCTGCAGAAGCCGAAGGGAAAAGGCCCCATCGGTTATTTTCACCAAAACGGGAACAGCCGTCGTACCTAATTGTTGTAGAAAACAAATATTTTTCCAGGTAATCATATTGGGCTCGTCCGAAAAACGAGGCCAGTGAAGATTCGCTTCTTTCCGATGTTGCCGTGGTTGGGGTTGTTGCCACATTCATGGTATAAATTTTATCCGAGGGGTAATCCGTAGCTTCAGCGCTTGAATAAGCATATTTATAACTTTCGGCAGAAGCACCCAATAAAACATCCAAATGGTGTTTCTCTTTGAATGTTGTATTGTAATGCAGTGTGTTTTCAAATACAAACGCCTGATCAGTTGTATTACTTTCTTCTCCCTTGGGTGAATCGCCCATTTTGATGTTGGAAGTAATAAAGTAAGTATATCGTTCTTCCCTCCGGTCGTAGCCAAAGGAGGATTTAAAGGTCAGGTTTTTCATCAATTCAGCATTCAGAAAAACAGAGGATAATACCCTTACTTTTTTTGTTTTGCTTATTGTTTCCTCCAAAATGGAGATCGGGTTAATTAGATAATCGGCAAAACCTTCGGAATAACCTAATTCTTCGGTACCGGTATCCAGGCCCAGGGTAGGCCACATGAAAACGGCTTTATGAGGAACACTTTCCTTTCCGTTTGCTTTAGGATCATTGGTTGTTGAGAACGACGGAGCCAGGTTTAAGCCAACATTAACCTTCGGGGAGATGTTTAGATTAGTATTCGAACGAAAAGAAAACATCTCGTAATTCGTTTCTTTTAATATCCCGTCCTGCTTTACGTAGTTTCCCGAAATTAAATAGGTGCCTATCTCATTTCCGCCTGATGCCGTCAGGTGGTAATTTTGCATGGGGGCAAGATGATAAACTTCATCCTGCCAGTTTGTATCGGGCACACTTTCCGTATTGGACCAATTAGAAGGGATTACGGTTTGGGTAGACCTGACACTATTGGGATCGTCTATATTTCCGCCTGAACGTATCCATTTCTCATTTCTGCCCCAGGTTGACCATTCGATATACTGGTCACGGTTCATTACCTTAATGGTTTTTTCTCTTTGCTGAATTCCGTAATACACATCAAGGTTTATGGTTGGTTTACTTATTGTTCCAACTTTGCTTTTTATTAAGACAACTCCGCCGGCCCCGCGTGCCCCGTAAATAGCAGCCGCAGAGGCATCTTTTAAAATTTCAATCGATTCAATATCGTTCGGGTTAATACTTTCCAATGTTGTGGTAGGAATACCATCGATAATGTAAAGTGGCGATACTCCGCTGTTAATACTGTTTGTTCCTCTGATTTTAATGGTAAGGTCTTCTCCCGGGACACCGTTCTTTTGCTGGGCAATCACACCGGCAAGCTGTCCTGCAAATGCTTCTGAAACAGATGTTATCGGCCTGTTTCCTATTGCCTCCTCTTTCATTGAAGAGATGGATGTGGTCAGGTTTGATTTTTTGACACTTCCGTACCCGATAGCCACTACTTCATCCAGCCCAATGGTCTCCTGTTCCATTTGCACATCAACAACACTTCTCCCGTTCACCGATATTTCAATGGTCTTCATCCCGATAAAAGAAAAGATCAGCACTGCATTTGCCGGAACGTCAGTTAGTTGATAGTCTCCATAGGTATCAGTAATGATTCCCTGTGTGGTCCCTTTTACAGCGATACTTACCCCGGGCAGGGGAAAGTCGTCCTGATCGGTAACTTTTCCTTTTATTGTCAGTTGAATCTGGTTCGTTTTTAATTTCAGGACAATCAAATTGTTTTCAAGTATTTCATACGAAATGTCGGACCCAGAAAACAGTTGTTCCATTATCTCTTCCACGCTCGAATCTTTGGTCGAAAAATCAATCCTGCGGTCTATTTCCTTTAAATCGTCGTTGTAAAAGAACCGGTAACGGCTTTCACTTTCAATTTTTTGGAATACTTCACGAATAGTACATCCCTTCATTTCCTGACTGATCCTGGTGCTTTGAGAATACCCTGAAGCATAAATGCTACAGGTAAAAACAAGAGTAATAATTGTTGTCAGTTTCATGGTTAAAAAAAGTTTTTTGAGCTTCCTGCGATACGCAGGGAAGCGTCTGATAATGTTTTTTTTCATAAATTTGAAATGTTAATGATTTGACATTGAATGCCGGGAGTTTGGCGATGACCGACATTCATATTTGTTAAACTTTGCGAATTGGGAATGAGCCTTCAGAAGGCCTGTTCCCTTTTTTTATGTCTGTATACATTTGTCTTTTATTTTTTTGTCCTTTTTTTCAAAAATTTATTATAACTGTCAATTGTTGCCGTATTCTTTGTCAGTACAATATTTTTCCCATTTATCCGGTAATCAATCGGGGCTGAAAGTTTTATTACATCAAGTACCTGCTGGATGGTTTCGTCTTTTAACTTGCCTGAAAATTTATATGTTTTTATGTCATCGGAACCGAAAATGATCCTCATGTTATATTTCCGTTCGAGTTTAACTGCCAGTTCCGAAAGCATTTCCCCCTTTATTATTAAGAGGTTGTCTTTCCACGAAATTTCTGAATAAACATCATCAATATTGGCGATTACGAGTTGTTTGTCGCTTTTTGAGAATATTGCCTTTTGTGAAGGAAAAAGTTCTGCATCTTTTTCGAGATGATATTTCTTGCTTTGCAGAAGCACTTTGCCTTTTACAAGAGTGGTCGTAATTGTGTTTTCCTGCCAGTATGCCTTTACATTAAATGTTGTTCCAACAACTTTAACATCTATCCCGGAAGTATTTACAATAAATGGAAGGTTTTTGTTCCTTTCGATCTCGAAAAACGCTTCGCCATCCAGCAAAACATCACGATTATCCTGGTTGAAATTATTTGCGTACTTCAGTTTGCTTCCGGCATTCAGCCACACTTTCGAACCATCGGGCAAAGTGAGCTTTGTTTTCGAACCATAAGGGGACGCTGTTTCACAAAAAAAGTTTTTTTTATGTACTGGCTCAGTATTAAAAATGAAATAAGAGGCAAGTCCGCCAATAAGGAAAGCAATAATAATAGCCGCAGCCCATCTGACAATGCTTCGAATAAACGAGGCAGCCTGTTTTTTCTTGCCTTCAACCGAAATTTGTCTTTTTATCTTCCGGAAAAGTTCATCGTAATCAATATTTAGGGGATGAACTGAACTTTGTTGTTCGATCGAATCCATCATCCATTGCTTAACTACATCTCCGTTATGAAGTTGGGTTTCAAGTCGCCTTAGTTCCTTAATCGAACAATCCCCCTTCCGAAATTTATCAACAAGCAAATTGAATTCCTGTATTCCCATCACTTTCCTGTTTTGTGATGCTTATACAATTTGCACCCGTTCAACTACTCACCGGGTTTCTAAATTTTTTTGAAAAATATGCTTACAGGTAGTTTGATAGCATCAACTCGGTGATAAGGAAAATTACCAGGTGGTTCGGCTTTATATTTTCGCGGATGTACTTTACTGCCCGGTAAATTTGATTTTCAACGGTACGGACAGACAGATGTAACTGATCGGAAATTTCTTTGTGAGAAAGGCCTTCCCAGTGGCTGAGGTAAAATATTTTTCGCTGTTGCTCCGGGAGGTTTTCGAGAAGCTGGTTCAATATTTCATTCAATTCTTCGCGGTAAATCTTTTTTTCTGTTTCATTAACACTATCTGTTTCAAGGGCATCGAGGTATTCAAGGTATTTCCGTTCAACGACTCTTCTTTTTAAATAATTGTATGTCTTGTTTACCGTAATTTTATACAGGTAATTTTTTGCAAACCGTTCCGGGTCAAGCAGGGACCGTTTTTCCCACAATTCAACAAAAACATTCTGTACAATTTCTTCGGCATCGGAGATGTCAGGTAAATATGAGGCTGCAAAATGGATAAGTTGCCTGCAATATTTTTCATACAAAATTTGAAATGCTTTTGTATCGTCAAGGATAATTTTCCTGACAAGTATTTCATCGTTATATATTTCCTTTTCAGGCATAGAAAAACAAAAACACTTTGAAAACCAAAAGTATTAATTTTTTCGGTTTTCAAAGTGGATTATATTTTTAGCAGGGTTGGCCGGTCAAAGTAGTCCGGGCCGGTGTTGGCGGGAGCGGTTTTTGTGGGGATTCAAGGAGGTGGGGTGGGAAGGATGACTTTGACAAGACTTTTACTTCCTTTTGGTCGACTGCAAAAGGAAGGTTCCCGCCGGACAGAGACAAATAAAAAAAAGTGATGTTATATATATCGATATTAGAAACACTGATTTTGAACAATATTGGAAATGATGTTCCGGAAGCCTTAATCAGAAGTTTCGGAAGCCTTAATCAGAAGTTTCGGAAGCCTTAATCAGGAACTCTGAAAGCCTTAATCAGAAGTTCATATTTCTCTTTACTGGTATTCATCACCAAACGAGACTCCCATTTTTCGTGCCTTGGCAATCAAGGGGTGATCGGGTGTGACCAGGCTTAATTTTCCCCCGACTTCATGAAGGGATACAGTGGTGAGCTGGTTATTTCGAAGTGCCACCATAGTTCCATAGCATTCCTGGGCAATGCATTCGGCTGCAAAGGCCCCGTAACGGGTTGCCAGTATCCGGTCCATTGGTGTGGGGCTGCCTCCCCTTTGTATGTAGCCCAGCACCGTCTCGCGTGTTTCGATACCGGTATACAACTGAATGGCCTCAGCCAGGAATGACGCAGCCGATTTTCCTTCAGGATGATTAATGCCTTCCGCTACTACTACAATTGAATACGGCTTTCTTTCTTCATAACGTTGTTCTATTTTTTTGCAAACCGACCGTATGTTGTATTCCAGTTCAGGAAGCAGGATAATATCGCCACCTCCGGCCATGCCTGCATAAAGGGCGATCCAACCGGCAGTATGCCCCATCACCTCGATGATCATTACCCGCTGGTGTGAATTGGCAGTAGTATGCAATCGGTCGATTGCTTCAGTGGCAATATGCAGGGCCGAGTCGAAACCAAAAGTCACATCGGTTCCCCATACATCGTTGTCTATTGTTTTTGGAATGCCGATTATATTCAACCCTTCTTCGCTCAGACGGTTGGCTGTCTTCATCGTGCCGTTACCACCGATACACACGACACAATCGAGATCCAGTTCTTTGTAGTTTTCCTTTATCAGTTTAGGTTTATCGTTATCTCCTTCTTTTTCAAATTTGTAGGGTTTTTCACGCGAAGTCCCCAGAACGGTTCCGCCTAAAGTCAAAATTCCTGATAAATTTTTTCCCTTTAAGTGGATATAATCTTTTTCAATCAATCCGGTAAAGCCTGCATTGAATCCGATCACTTCCATCCCGTACTGCACAATGGCTGTTTTACCTACTCCCCTGATTGCCGCGTTTAATCCCGGACAATCGCCTCCTGCTGTTAAAATTCCAATTCGTTTTGTCTTTTTATGACTCATATGATCAATTTTTTTTGAATGTGTAATATCCCTTTTTGACAATATTTATCGAAATTACTAAAACAAATTTGCTTTTTTATATTTTTAGTAAAATTCTAACCTGAATAATTCAGGCTAAAGGTTATAAACTAAAAATTGTTTCTGAAATATAACTCTTTTAATACTGATCTTTTTTTAACTTTGTTTCCAGACTTTAGAAAAAAGTCAGATATACTAATTTTAAATTATTTCAAAATGAAGCAAATCTTATCCTATTTATTGGTTGCTACTTTGTTTGTTGCAGTAGCTTGTCAATCCACTCAAAAGAAAACCGGACAAACAGAAGAAAAAGAATGTTGCAAAGACAAAAAAGAAGCCCCTTGTGAATTAAATACACTTTCTGCCGATGCACAATCGGCTGGCTGGGTTCTGTTGTTTGATGGAAAAACATCACAAGGATGGAGAGGCGTAAATAAAGACCATTTTCCAGGCGGGTGGGAGATTGCAGACGGAACACTGCATTGCAAATCTTCGGGTAAAGGAGAAGCCGGTGCTACGGATGGTGGAGACATCCTCTATGACAAAAAATTTAAAAATTTCGACCTGAAGTTGGAATGGAAAATTTCAGAAGGTGGTAATTCCGGTATTTTTTATCTCGGGCAGGAAGTTCCCGATTGGCCAATTTACAAAACTGCTCCTGAAATGCAGGTATTGGATAACGAACGTCATCCGGATGCAATGTTAGGTAAAGACGGTAACCGTCAGGCCGGTTCATTATACGACCTGATCCCGGCTAAACCTCAAAATGCCAAACCTGCCGGTGAATGGAACTCGGTCGAGATTATTTGCTACAAAGGCACTGTTGTTCACAAACAAAACGGTGAAACCGTTCTTGAATACCACTTGTGGACCGACGACTGGAAAGAACTGGTTGCCGGAAGTAAATTCCCTGGTCTGAACCCCGACTGGGCTAATGTTGCTGCTGAAGGTTATATTGCATTGCAGGATCATGGTGATGATGTTTGGTATCGCAACATTAAAATCAAGGAATTGTAATTAAAAAAATTGGAAAAATACAAAACCGGTTCTTCTTCAGGGACCGGTTTTTTGTTGCTGTTCAGTCTGAATACAGGTAACTACCTGCTAAACAAAAATATGTTTTCAGAAGAAATTGAATTAATTTTAGGACAGCTTGCAACCTTGTGCTTTTTTTCTTGTCAGTATTAAACGAAAACAAAAGAAAATTTGGGAAAGACGGCATTTATACACGAAGATTTGATAGAAGCCAGTAAACGGGGCAGTGACAAAGCACGTTATCAGCTCTATCAATTGTACTCGAGAGCGATGTTTAATGTGTGCTATCGCATGTTGAATAACCGTATGGATGCTGAGGACATGTTGCAGGAAGTGTTTATCCAGGCCTTTCAAAAGCTGGAGTCGTTTCGTTACGAATCGGGTTTCGGTAGTTGGCTGAAGACTATTACGATAAACAGTTGCATCAATTTCCTGAATAAACGGAAAACAGAGCTGGTGTATTGCGACGAGATATACCTGCACGACATGGTTCAGGAAGAGGAAGAAAAAATTGAGATGACAACGGAAAAAGTCCTCAAAGCCATGGAAGACCTGCCTGAAGGCGCCCGGCTGGTATTCTCTCTCTATCTGCTTGAAGGGTACGACCACGGAGAGATTGCCCAGATACTGAACATCTCCGAGTCGACCTCGAAAACGCAGTATATGCGTGCAAAACGCAAGGTTTACGAAATTTTGAAGAATCAAAAAATTTGGGCATCATGAAAGAAGATCGTTTGGAATCATTTGTTCGAAATAACCGGGACAGTTTTGACCATTTATCGCCATCGCCCGAAGTGTGGAACAGGATCAGTAAAAAACAGGGGGGGAGGCAAATAAAAACTGTCTGGTTCAAAACGGCAGGCTTCAGGGCAGCGTCAATCATTGTGTTTGTGTTAATCAGTTCTGCATTGGTTTTCCGTTTAACCGGTTATCTGCCGGTTCATGTACGATCGGCTGACAGGCTGGCCCCTGAGATCAGGCTTCTGATAGAAGCCGAAGCTTTCTATGCCCAACAGGTTTCAGGAAAATTAAAAGAGATCAGGAAATGTTATCAGGTGAACCCTGAGTTGCAGATGGAAATTGAAGGCGATTTAATGGAACTTGAAACCATGTATAACGAGTTGAAGAGGGATCTGAAAGAGAACATGGCGAATAAGAATGTGATAGAGGCCATGATTGAGAATAACCGGTACCGGTTAAGGGTGGTTAACGATGTGCTCGCTCAAATAAATTGTTAAAACGGGAAGATGATGAGAAAGAAGAGATACATAAATGGGTTGCTTATTGAATTGCTGTTGTTTGTTCCGGTTCTTGTTAAAGCCCAGTTCAGTGAAACCCGGGAATTTGAGAAACGGTTTAAAATACAGCCCGACACACGCATCGAAATAACCAATAAATACGGCTTTGTTGAGTTGAATACATGGGAAAAGGACTCGGTCTGTATTAAGGTGGAAATCAAAGTGGAGGAAAAAAAGCTGGACAAACTGGGAAAAACGTTGGATGGGATTGATTTTGATTTTACCAACAGTTCTTATTACCTGATTGCCCGTACCTTGGTCGGCGAAAACCGAACTTCGTTGGAAAGTGAATTTGTCAGGTTTAAAGAATCGCTGTTACAATCAGCCGGAAATGTAAGCATTGATTATAAAGTATGGTTACCCGATAATCACGAACTGCGGGTTGAGAACAAATTCGGAGATATTTTGATGGGCAATTATTCCGGTGCTGTTGAGATCACCTTGAGTAACGGGAAACTGCGGACAAAGGCAATGAAAGGCAAATTCAACATGAACCTGAAGTTTGCCGATGCCACACTGGGTAATATTTCCAATGGGCGGATATATAGTAATTACAGCGATATTTATATCAAGGAATCGGGGCAGTTACGGATCGACAGCAAATCGTCGACCATCGAAATTTTGCAAACCAACCTGTTGAATGCCGATTCGAGGAGAGATAAATACAGGGTCAGGCTGATCGACAAAATCGAAGCCGCCGGAGATTTTAGTAGTTTTAGGTTGAGTAACCTGTTGAATACTGCCAGGTTGCAAACCAATTTTGGAGATATTGAACTGGAGAATGTTGATCCTGACTTCGACAATATTTACATTGAATCAAAATCAACCGATATCAATCTCTATTTCGATGCCGGTTCGGGATTCAATTTTGAAGTCACAGAATCGAAGACCAATCTCGATTTTGGAAGGGAAGCAAAAATTATAGACTCTATTGAACTGGACCCAAAAGATAAAAAAAACAGGCATAAATGTACGTTTGGGGAAAAAGCCGCCGGAGCCGACAAGTTAATCATCAATTCTGTTTCGGGAGAAATAAATGTGCTTTCGTATTAGCAGGAAATAGTGTTTTGATGCCAGTACTAATTTAGGGCTTTGTATTTGCAGAAAACTTTTATCAGCAAATTTGCCTCAGATCAGATTCGAGATATTCGACACATAGTCGCAGATAAAGCCATTCCCTTGAATTAGTGTAGCAATTAATTGACATATAGACTCATTATCAACGGCCTTTTCAATAACAGCCACCCCTTCCTCAAAAAACATAAAATAATTCACTGCATAAAAAAAACTAAAATTATTATGTGAAATTAAAAAAATAACATATAAAAAAGAGATTCCTCCCTTCGGTCTGAATGACACGGATTTTTGGTTCGAGGGGGAGGGGAAACGGCGGCTATGCCGCCGTTTCCCCTCACATGGATTTATTGTATAAATCGTCATTTCCCACCCAAAATTTATTGGGCATAATGAGGCAATGACAGGAAAGGTATCTGGAAGTCAAGTCCCCAATTCACCGGAAGGTGAAAAGCAGGGTTGGCCAGTCAAAGTAGTCCGGGCCGGCGAAGGCGGGAGCGGTTTTTTGCGGGTCTTCAGGGAGGTGTGCCGGGAATAAAAAACCGTGAGGCGGTCGGAAGGATGACTTTGACAAGACTTTTACTACCTTTTGGTCGACTGCAAAAGGAAGGGCCCCGCCGGCCAGAGGCGAATACAAATAAGCAATAAAAATTGTCAGGTTATTAAGAGAACGAAGAAAACACCGGGCACGGGAGGGGTACTTTTATCTTTTGTGGAGCATATTATTTAGCTCTGATTCTTTAGTACAGATAAAAGCTAAAAATCAAGCTTCACCGCATTTTCCTTTTTTACAGTCCTCAAGCCGGACGGGCTGATCCTTTTTCCCATCAGCTGGAAAAAGGAACCAAAAAGAGCCGCCGCAGAGGCTAAAAAGCTAAAAATCGTTTGCGTTCGCTAAAATCTTCCAAACTCCTCACTGCGTTCGTCAAACAGGGAAGATTTATTAACGCTCACTCCATCAATTTTCTAAACGCTTTTTTCCCTTAGGCGGAAACAGCCCGGGCATTGTTGTCTTTCCTAAAAAAAAATATCTTTTTCCTCCCTGCTTATTCTATAACGAAACGATGGCTCCTTACTGAACACTGAGACTGAACCCTGAACACTCTTCCTGCTCTTCTCCACAACTTTTTAAACTGATTCGCACGGGACTCCTTGAAAAAAAGCGGTGCAGTTGCATGGCCGGGAATGATGAATGCTGAAAAAAGCGATGTTTTGTATTTGTTTCATATATAGACTTCTGTAAAAATCTGTCATTGGTAGTCCCCACCCAAAATTTATTGGGCATAATGAGGCAATGACAGGAAAGGTATCTGGAAGTCAAGTCCCCGGTTTACCGGAAGGTGAAAAGCAGGGCTGGCCGGTCAAAGTAGTCCGGGCCGGCGAAGGCGGGAACGGTTTTTTGTGGGTATTCAGGGAGGTGGGCCGGGAAGAAAAAACCGGGAGGCGGAAGAAAGGATGACTTTGACAAGACTTTTTCTTCCTTTTGGTCGACTGCAAAAGGAAGGGCCCCGCCGGCCAGAGGCGAATACAAATAAGCAATAAAAATTGTCAGGTTATTAAGAGAACGCAGAAAACACCGCCCACGGGAGGGGTACTTTTATCTTTTGTGGAGCATATTATTTAGCTCTGATTCTTTAGCACAGACAAAAGCTAAAAATCAAGCTTCATCGCATTTCTGTTTTTTACTGTCCTCAAGCCGGACAGGCTGATCCTTTTTCCCATCAGCTGGAAAAAGGACCCAAAAAGAGCCGCCGCTGAGGCTAAAAAGCTAAAAATCGTTTGCGTTCGCTAAAATCTTCCAAACTCCTCACTGCGTTCGTCAAACAGGGAAGATTTATTAACGCTCACTCCATCGATTTTCTAAACGCTTTTTCCCCTTAGGCGGAAACAGCCCGGGCATTGTTGTGTTCCCTAAAAAAATACCTCTCTTTCCCCGGCTTATTCTATAACGAAACGATAGCTTTTACAGCGACTGAACACTCTTCCTGCTCTTCTCCACAACTTTTTAAACTGATTCGCACGGGACTCCTTGAAAAAAAGCAGTGCAGTTGTATGCCCGGAAGTAATAAAATGCTGAAAAAAGCGATGTTTCGTATTTGCCTCATATACATACTTCTGTAAAAATCTGTCATTGGTAGTCCCCATCCAAAATTTATTGGGCATAATGAGGCAATGACAGGAAAGGTATCTGTAAGTCAAGTCCCCGGTTCACCGGAAGGTGAAAAGCAGGGGTGGCCGGTCAAAGTAGTCCGGGCCGGCGTTGGCGAGAGCGGTTTTTTGTGGGTCTTCAGGGATGTGTGCCGGGAATAAAAAACCGTGAGGCGGGCGGAAGGATGACTTTGACAAGACTTTTTCTTCCTTTTGGTCGACTGCAAAAGGAAGGGCCCCGCCGGCCAGAGGCGAATACCAATGAACAATGACCATTGTCAGGTTATTAAGAGAACAAATAAAACACCGGGCACGGGAGGGGTACTTTAATCTTTTGTGGAGCATATTATTTAGCTCTGATTCTTTAGTACAGATAAAAGCTAAAAATCAAGCTTCACCGCATTTCCCTTTTTTACAGTCCTCAAGCCGGACGGGCTGATCCTTTTTCCCATCAGCTGGAAAAAGGATCCAAAAAGAGCCGCCGCTGAGGTGAAAAAGCGATGTTTTGTATTTGACTAATATACAGACTTCTGAAAAAATCTGTCATAGGCACCGAAGAGAGGAATCTTTCACTCACAAAGTTTAATAGTTTATTTTTTGAAAATTACTATGTCTGATTTTTTGAAAAAAACATTTACTTTGTATTTCAAAGTACTTTAAAAAATGAAAAATACGGAAATATATTTATCCGAAATAAAAGAGATCAGGCAGATGATGGAACAATCGAGCCGGTTTCTTTCGCTCAGCGGGTTATCTGGTATCTTGATCGGATTGTATGCCTTGATTGCCGCCTCTATCGCTTATTATATGATTATCAATTCATCCGTTCCGTTACATTCAGATATGCCCTTCAATTTAATTTTGCTGGCTGTAATAATTTTGTCTCTATCATTGATAACCGTCATATGGCTTACTTCCCGGCGTGCCCGGAAATCAGGAAAAAAAATATGGAATCCTGGGTCCCGTCTGATGTGCATTAATCTTGCAGTACCTCTTATAAGCGGGGGCATTTTTATTTTAATTTTTGTTTTTCGGGGTATTTATAGTATTGTTGCCCCATCGTGCCTTATTTTTTATGGGTTGTCGCTTGTGAACGCAGCAAAATTTACCCATCAGGAGATTTTTTATATGGGATTGTTTCAAATTACGATAGGGATATTCGCTGCAATATTTCCCGGTTTAGGATTACTTTTCTGGGTAATAGGTTTCGGAATTATTCATATAATTTACGGCATAGTTATGTATTTCAGATATGAACGGAATTCAGAGTCAGCGTGAGAAATTTAATACAACAATTAAATAAGGCATTTGAAAACAAGATCAGGCTTGGTGCCATGTCGGCCCTGAGGGTAAACAATGAAGTTTCATTCAACGACCTGAAGGATTTGCTTGACGTTACTGACGGGAACCTTGCCAGCCACCTGAGATATCTCGAAAAAGAGGGATATATATTGGTAAAGAAGAATTTTATTAACCGTAAGCCCAACACCATTTATGCAATCACTGAGTCTGGAAAGACTGCTTTTGAAAACCACCTGGAGACACTTGAAAAAATTTTAAAGCAATTCTGATTTTTTTTAATTTTATACTTTGCATTTCAAAGTTTTTTGAATATCAATTAAAACAATAAGACAATGGAAACGAAACAGATTTTTGAAGAAAAGATGAAACATTTCAACTGGCAACTGACATTAAAAGTAATAACAATCGGCGTTATTACGATTGCTCTGATGATTCCACGTTTTATGATCCAGGAGTTGATACACGAACGTGAAACAACCGCGGAGTCGACAAGGCAGGAAGTTATGGAAAAATGGTCATCAGACCAAACATTGCGAGGGCCTCTGTTAACACTTCCCTGTATTGAAAAAAAGTTTGATGACCAGGGAAAGATGGTTCGTGAAGAAATTCACGAGTACCATTTCTTACCTGAGACCCTAAAAATTGACGGGGACATATTTCCAAAAGATTTATATAGGAGTATCTATCAATCGGTCGTATATGAATCGACAATAAAAATAACCGGGCGGTTTGCAAAACCCGATTTCGAAAAGCTTAGAGTAAATTCAGCAGACATTTTATGGGGAAAGTCGTATCTTTCGTTTGCCATCAGCGACCTACATGGTATAAATACACTGGTCAACCTGTTATGGAATGGTAATTCATATCCGTTTTCTCCTGGCTTGGACAACCAGTTGATTGGGGTTAACGGAATTTCAATAACAATGCCGCAACTGGATCTTTCTGATTTTCCTTCTGAATTTCAGATTGATTTGAACTTAAAAGGTTCCGATGTATTACAATTTGCACCTTTGGGTGAAACCACCCAGGTAAATATCCGGTCGACATGGAACGATCCGGGGTTCCAGGGAAATTTTCTGCCTGCAGAACGGTCTGTTACTTCCGATGGTTTTACAGCTCAATGGAAAGTCCTTAATTTCAACCGTAATTTTCCGCAGGAATGGAAAGATTCAGCTTTCAGGCTTACAAACGCAGATTTTGGCGTTAAACTTGTTACCGTTGCCGACCATTATCAAAAAAGTATGAGGAGTGCCAAATATGGTATCTTGGTGATTCTTTTCATGTTCCTTTCGTTTTTCCTGAACGAAATAATCACCAAACAAAAAACTCACCCTTTTCAATATATTTTGGTTGGTTTTGCTATCCTGATCTTTTATCTGTTACTGCTTTCCATATCCGAGCATCTTGGCTTTAACATGGCCTATCTTATATCTTCTGTTGCTGTAATTGCAATGGTTTTTGCTTATTCCAGGTCATTCCTGAAAACATGGGTGAATTCTGTTCTTTTAAGTTCGATACTGGCATTTTCATTCGCCTTTATTTTCATTTTAATGCAACTGGAGTCATATGCATTACTGGTCGGAAGCATCGGACTGTTCTGTGTTCTTGCATTTACCATGTTTTTTACCAGAAAAATAAACTGGTATACTGATTAACCCTTTAATTTTAATTCCCCCCCCCCGGTGGTTTTACTTCCAGGGGGGAATTAAAATTTTTTCAGTGGATATAATATGTGGCAGGGAATTACGTTTATTTGGTAATTAATTCAGGTTTTTGCCTGAGCAACAAAAAAAGATAAACATGTTTCAAAGCGTCATATTCGATGTCGACGGGACACTGATCGACACAGAGATAGCAGTAAAAAAATCATTACAAAAAGTTTTGCTGGAAGAAGGCCAAAAAAAATACAGTTGGGACGAATTGGATTTTATTTTGGGGATACCGGGGCATACCGCCCTGGAAAGATTAGGAATTAAAGATGTTATAAGAGTAAACAGACAATGGAATATTTACATGAAAGATTACCAGCATCACATAAAAGTGTTTGATGGGATTGAAGAAAAGCTGAAGGAGTTGAGAGAAAAAAATATTATCACCGGTATTGTTACTTCGAAAACTAAAAAAGAGTTGGAGGATGATTTTGTTCCCTTTGGATTGATGAAATATCTGGATTTTTGTGTTTGTGCCAGCGATACTGAAAAGCACAAACCTTTTCCTGACCCTATTTTAAAGTTTCTTGAAATATCGGGAATCTCTAACGACCAGGCTGTTTATATTGGCGATACCGTATACGATTACCAGGCTGCAACTGCTGCGAATGTAAAATTTGCACTCGCCCTTTGGGGGGCAAAAAACCACAATGGGATTAATGCTTTCAAAAAAATTTCAAGTCCTGATAATATTCTGAATGAATTAATTCTCCTTTAATACAATGAGAGTCATACAGACATTTTCAGTAAAAAATGTTTTTCTATATGACTACAACTTGCTTTTTGTATTATTTTAGCTACATTAATCACTGTTTTCAGGCATATTTATAAAGATCGTTCTGCAAACAAGGGAAAGTGAATTGGCTATTTAATACAGTAAATTAATGAGTGCAGTAAAAATATTCAGGTATCTTTTTTTATTCTTAGCTGCTGCAATTATTTTTAATTGTATCGAATCGTGCAAGCAAAAGAGCAGGCAACCACAGCAGGCAAAAGATATAAATGAACTAATCCGTACAGAAATAGAAAAATACACTTATCCTTTGCCATCAGCTTTTGAAGCATCGGAAATGCTGAAAGAAATTGAAGCCGGATACCTTGCTGACATTACAAACCAGCCCCAAAAAGCTGAAACCTATTTTACGGAAGAAAGCAAAGCCCTGAACCTGGGAATTTATATTTCCGATTTGGCATATGCTACAACTTACAATAAAAGACAGGACATCAGGAAGTATTTTGAAGCCTGTGAAACGTTGGTCAGGGAACTTGATTTTGCTTCGGCGTTTGCCCCCGGTCTGGCCAACCGGATTGAGGAAAATTTTGATAATAAAGATCAGTTGGTTGAGATTATTACTGAAATGTTTCAAAATGCCTATGCTTATTTAAACCGGCAGGGAAGGAGCGGGCTTTCATACCTGGTACTTTGCGGGACAAATATCGAAGGCTTGTACCTGACGACACATATTTCAGAAAATACATTTCAAAACATAAAAATTATCGAGGCAATTTTGTTTCAGAAAGAACCGCTAACGGAACTGCAAAAAATGATGGAAAGCAAAAAAGATACAGAATTGTTAAAAAAAACATGTCGTGATATTAAGCAAATAAATGAAATTTACGCACAGGAACCGGGAAACACATCGTTGACCGAAAAACAGGTTACTGAATTAACCGGGGTGGTGACGAAAATCAGGAACAACTATATAAACAGGCAATAAAAACCAGAATCGCCGGGACAGATGTACGAAGGAATAATTGAAACACTGATAAAACTGTTTGCTATCATCTCCGATTTTCGGGATAAACTTTCAAATGAAAGCAGGCTGTTGGTCGAATCGTATCTGAAAGAAAACCTCAGCAGGGAAATGGTCGATAAATACATGGCTCTTTATCAGGAATATGTAGATTATTACCATATCGACCACCGGAAAATACTATACAAAGACAACGGAAAAGGGATCCGCTTCATAAACAGGGATTATCTCAACAAGATTTGTTTATCGATCGTTGATCATTTCGACCTCAATGCACGTTTTATGATCATTTCTCAATTGCTGAATTTTATTAACAAGGCAGACGGATTGAATATTGATGATCTGAAAATGGTAAATATTGTCGCACGGGGATTGAAGATCGACATGCGGGAATACGACAACCTTTACCGTTTTTTCCTTTTTTCGATTGATAAAGTAAAAGATAAAAGTTGCCTGTTCGTGGTTAACGGCAATTCCGAATATCCCGATAAGGAGATTACTCATTTATACCGCGAAAACCAGCAGGTAGAGGTTCAAATTATCCGTATACACAGTACAAATATGCTGTTTCTGAAGTACTGGGGGCCACGTAACCTATACCTGAACGGTCACCGGCTCGACCAACACCGTCTGTATATTTTTCCACAGGGAGGTATCCTGAGAACTTCCCGGATCATACCGATCTATTACAGCAGTATCATGAGCCGTTTCATTCAGGAAAAAGGAAAACCCAAAATTGTTTTACAGGCCGAAAATATTGAATACCACTTCAATAAAAGGGTGACGGGGTTACATCCGTTCAGCTTTCAGGAACGCTCGGGCGACCTGGTAGGCATCCTGGGGGGGAGCGGCGTCGGAAAAACAACATTGCTGAACATTTTAAACGGTAAAATAAAACCATCGAAAGGAAAAATATCCATTAACGGAAGAGACCTTCATGCACAGGAAAACGCTGAAATACTGAAAGGCGTAATTGGTTATGTGCCCCAGAACGATTTGCTTTTGGAAGAACTTACAGTGTATCAGAACCTGGAGTTCAATGCCCGTTTTTGTTTCGGAAATATGAACCGTGAACAAATTGAAGCCATCATTCAGCAGGCTCTGGTTGACTTCGATTTGCTTGAAGCACGTGACCTGGTTGTCGGCAGTCCCCTGAAAAAAATGCTGAGTGGCGGCCAGCGTAAACGCCTCAATATTGCATTGGAACTGATGCGTGAACCCTCAATCCTTTTTGTTGACGAACCTACTTCAGGACTCTCTTCTGCCGATTCCGAAAAAGTAATGTACCTGCTCAAACGGCAGTGTTTGAAGGGAAAACTTGTTTTTGCCAATATTCACCAGCCATCGAGCCACCTGTACAAGCTGTTCGACCGCATTATTGTAATGGATAAAGGCGGACGGGTGGTTTTCTTTGGTAATCCGATGGAAGCAATCACCTATTTTAAGCACGAAGCCAACTATGTGAATCCCGACGAGAGTGAATGCCTTGCCTGCGGAAATGTAAAAACCGAACAGCCTTTACGCATCATCGGAGCCCGTATGGTCGATCCGTTTGGGAGAAGTATCCGCCGCCGCAAAATCTCACCCGACGAATGGTACCAAAGCTACAAAGAGAAAGTGGAGCCCCGGGTCATTGATTTTATGAAAGCTAATCCCGTCAGCGAAGAGGAATTTCCTGATGCGATTTTTAAAATACCAAGGTGGTTTAAACAGTTTAAATTGTTCTTGCAACGGGATTTTGCCAGCAAGAGATCGAACAAACAATATCTTACCATAGCACTTCTCGAGGCCCCCATACTTGCGCTGATACTGGCTTTTTTTTCGAAATATTCTTTTCATGGTAAATATATTTTCAGCGAAAACGATAACATCCCTGCTTTTTTATTTATGAGTGTGGTGGTTGCCCTTTTTACCGGACTGATAATTAGTGCCGAGGAAATATTCAGGGACCGGCGTATCCGTACCCGCGAAGAATTTTTGCACCTCAGCAAAGGCGCTTATTTTGCTTCAAAAATTACCATGCTTTTCATTATTTCGGCTATACAGGTAATTTCATTTGTGGTCATCGGGCACCACATACTCGAAATCGACGGGCTCACCTTTTCGACCTGGGCTATTTTATTCTCAACAGCCTGCTTTGCGAACCTGCTGGGCTTAAACCTTTCTGCCGGCCTCGATTCGGCGGTGGCTATTTATGTATTGATCCCGCTCCTTTTTGTACCTCAATTACTGTTAAGCGGCGTTATTGTCGATTTCAACAAAATGCACTATTCACTCAGCAGTTACGACCGTACACCGTTGATCGGCGATGCGATGGTCTCGCGCTGGTCGTACGAGGCACTGGCTGTCAATCAATTTAAGAACAACGAGTTTCGTCGTAATTTTTTTGATGAGGAAGTGGAGAAAAACGACCTTGCTTTCAAAGCATATTTTTTTATTCCTGAAATCGGGACTTACTTAAGTTTATACAACCGGTACCTTTCGGTTAACGAGCCGGAAGAAGCAAATGAATATACCGTGCTTTTGAAAAATTCGTTTAACGATTTGTTGAATATGGTCCCGGCCCAATCCGATTCAGTTTATTTATCCGTGAATTTAATTGGGAATCCCGGGTTCAGTGCTGACGAGTGGAAACGGTTGAGTACTTACCTCGATGAAGCAAAATCATACTATCACCGGCAATACAAAATGGCGTCGAACAGGCTGGACGACAAATACAACCAGTTACGCCACCAATTTGAAGATAATGATGCGTTTATTGCTTTCAAAAATAAGTATGTCAACAAAAAACTGGAATTTATAGTCCGTGATAAATACTCGCCTCAGAAATTATATGTTTCCGGGAACAGGATATACCAGGGCGACGAGCCAATTTACAGGTATCCGGTGTATCATAACGGAAGCGCCCATTTTTATGCTTCATCGAGATATCTTGGTAACTTAAAGATTGACACCGTCGTTTTCAATATTGTTATTATCTGGTTGTTTACCTTATTCTTGATGGTTGCCCTTTATTTCGACCTGTTACGAAAAGCAATTAATTACGTGAACAAATGGAGGATCACACGGCAGGCTGAACTTCGTGACCGGATTTTCTATAACCCGATGGCCTTTATGAAAGGCGACCGGCAAGATCATCGGTGATAAATATCAGGAGAAAGAATAAATATTTTGTGACCTTATATTTTTAGTGGATACCTGTTTTATTTTTAGGAAAATCAGTTATTTTTGTTCTTTAGAAACTATTTAATTATGGACGCGACTGAAATATTGATTATAATCCGTAAGATTGTCCGTTCAATCAACCTTGAATCAAAAAAGATACAGAAAGAATATGGTGTCAGTATTCCGCAGATGCTATGTTTAAGTTATTTGCATGCCTCTCCGAATTTCCAGTCTACGCAGGGAGAAATACGGCAATTCTTAAATCTGAACTCAAGTACAGTCAGTGGAATTATTGACCGTTTGGAAGTTAAAGGATTACTGGCCAGGCTTCCCAAACAGGGAGATAAACGTGTTGTTGGTGTTGTACTTACTTCAAGAGGGGCTTCGTTACTCAACAATGTACCTTCTCTCCTGCACGAACAACTCTCTGAGAAATTAAAGTCATTGCCGGAAAGTAAATTGTACCAGATAAAAGAGAGTCTGAACATTTTGGTTGCCATACTTAACATCGAAAAAATTGAGGCAGCCCCCATGCTTACCATTGAAG
This sequence comes from Prolixibacteraceae bacterium, assembly GCA_963662895.1. Classification (GTDB taxonomy): domain Bacteria; phylum Bacteroidota; class Bacteroidia; order Bacteroidales; family Prolixibacteraceae; genus GWE2-42-39. The sequence goes on from OY759982.1 coordinate 767,388, forward strand.
AGCCCATTTTTCAAAATGAACAGAGATAGATCGTGTTCGATCCCCTAAAGCTACTGGAAAAGAACCTGTCTTGCCCGGGAAGGATACTATCCGGTCACGTTTTTCTAAAAGAAAGAAGTTTTACTTCCTACCGGGAAAGAACAATCCATGCTATGCAAGGAACCGTTCTCTAAAGATAAAAGCAGGATAAAATGACAATAAAAAAACATAAAGGAGGCCGGAAGCTCAAAACAGATCCATGCAAACACCGCTATGCCATTTCAATAAATACCCAAATGGATACACTAATTCCAGCTTCAAAAATCAGCAACCTCACGCAGGGTGTTTTTGTTGGAGCGGTTTCTGACAATTTTGAAGAACGTATTGAATAAAATATTTTTCATGCAGAAATTGTAGTTGACAATGAAAAAGTAGCCAAAGAAACTGCAGCCTATCAACCTATCCCGGAAATCACAAATTTTAAAGAGGAGGAAGGTAAAAATCATTATTTAAATGATTCCTTTTTGTTTGGTAATGCAACAAATAGGCACATTTTGTCTTATCGTTTAGAAAAGAACGGTGAGTTAATTCCTCAACCATCGGTTGTCTTTGCAGGTAAGGAGCAAGGACTTTATCCCTCCGTTTTTCATTTATTTCGAATCTTTTTGCCAGTTCCCGGAAATCATATAATCCGGAATGGTTACTTTTTTTCATTTCTTCTGACTTAAAGCTATCACCGAATAATCCTCCATCCAATGCAAAATCCGAATCATCCACATGGATTCTTGTATTAAGCAGGTCGTAGGCCGGACTTAACACATAATCTCCACTGGGCGTTTCTATAAGCGAAAAGTTTTTCAGGTGTGCATCCCCGTTTGAAAACAGGAAGTTAAAAACAATCAACGAATACAACTTTTCGATTTCCACCCTCCAGGCAGAGACATATTTTTTCAGCAGTTCCCCCAGGGCCTCATAACTGTAATCGTATTTGAAGTTGTGCCCCGCGTTTTCTTCTGTTTTCCCGGCGAGTGTCGCAAAGTCTTCCTTTCCCCATTTCGAACCATTTTCCTTTACATCGAACCGTTTAGTGATGTAAGCAGGTTCTCCGTTGCGAAAAAAAATCAGTGCATTTTCGGCGGTTTGCAATCCATATACCTGCCGGGCAATCTGCATAGTCAGATGTTCGTTTGCCGGAACCTGGTCAACACTTCTCACATCCCTGGGAATAGGTTTTAATATGTAAGTTCCCTGTTCTCCTTCTTCTGTCAGGCGCAATTTATTTTTGTCAAGCAGAAACGATAGTTTTTCCTGTACGCCAGATATGGAAATCCGTTTCCGGTTCTCGATAAATTTTTCAGTGTCCTCTTCATTGCTTAGCGGAGGTGCATATGGCAATATATGGCTTACTTTTCGTCCTCCAAAAACCCGTCTTAAACAGGTTATACTGTAAGTATCGAATCCTTCTGCCAATGTTCCCGGACAGTATTTTATTTCTGGTAAGCTCATTCTTTAATTTCTGAAATGGTTATTGCTCCAATGGTATCCGTTTTAGCTGTGGCCAGTAACAAACCGAAATAGTCTTTTTCATCAATCTTTAAATGCCGGGTTTGTAACTGCCTGTTCGCGCCTTCAGACAGCATATTGAAGAAGAAGGGGAACAAATATTCTGATTTATAAACTTGTTGGCTTTTCGGCATGGTAAGGCTAATCGGAGGAAGCTCTTTGTTGGCAAACCAGTTGTCATCGTACCTAAATTCGTAATCGTTGGTAGAAAATTGGGAGAGTACCCCAACCAGCTCAGCATTTCTATAAACATTCGCTTTTCGCATCGCTTACAGCTTTGGTCGTTTTACTTCCAGCTTTAACTCCATCCCCAGAATATCTGCAATTTTATTGAGTATCTGGACTGTTGGGTTTGCCTGGCCTCGTTCAATTTTATATAGTGTATTTATACTAATACCCGCCATTTCAGCAAGGTTAGGCTGGGTAATCCGAAGTACCTTTCTCCTTTCCTTTATTTGAACTCCTATTTCTGAAGTTGTCATTATAATGTGATTTTGAGGTGAAATTAATTGTTTTAACAGATGAAAACAAGTAAAGTCATATTTTAATGTGATTTTACGGTGAATTCATGAGGCATTATCAATATAATATTTGAAAATCACATTGTAGTGTGAGTTGTTGTTTTCTTAAAAGGAAAAGATTAATTAAAAATTGGTGCCAAACGTCACACCTATCCTCTCAACGCCAAACACTGCCACCTTGCCTAAAACAAGTAAAAGTACTGATACATTAGCTTTTAAATCATTAAAAACGATGTGTCATGGAACAAGAAATGAATGACAAGGATGTATTACTGGTAAAAGAAAAAAAGAGAGTAAACTAAAAGCAGTCAAATTACCGAAGAAGAAACAAAACAACTAGTCTCAAATTGTGATCGGTTTGGGCACCTTGGAGCTAAAACAATTAAATCAAAATCACAAAATGTGATCTTGACCGGACAAGGTAAAAACATAAAATATCGACCTCTGCCAGGTATACCATTTCGGGGCAAGCCTCAAAGACCTGGGGAAAAAATGGTTTGCCTTCTCTAAAATGGACAAAACGTCTGTTGAAAGTATTATTCTATCAATAACAAGAGAATTAGGGAAGTAAGGATTGATAGAATTAACGATCAAACGATCAACGAATAACGATTGAGGAATGAACAGCCATACAACGGAGCATTGTAGAGGCAGAAGACTGTCGGCCTAATTTTACTTCGGGATATCGCCATTCCGCCCGGGGGAAATAAGCTGCCCTGATCAATCCTTTCCCGCGGGCGGAAGGCAACATTGGTACAATTTTTCTTTTCCGTGAGTTATCACTCACGGTGATTAACATTTGCCACCCTTCGGGGACAGCTCCCGTTGAGAAAAATCTGTATGAAAATTATTAACATCTTTCTCCAGGTTACAACCCGGAGGGTTGAATATTCATCACCCCCAATGCAATTGGGGGAAAACAGGGCGTCACCCCAAAAACCACAACCCCGAAGCGGGTTGAACGTCTTCCCGTCAATAAGGAGCAACGCCCCGGGTTATTGATGTATAACCCCCTTCAGGGACAAAAAGCCCCGGCGGACAGGAAGCAACACCCATCAAACGTGAAGCGTCAAACCCTCCAACGGCGAAGTCATCAAACGCTCCTCCTCCCCGGCGCATCTGCCGGGGCTACTTTGAAATGGGGGCTGTCTATGCGCCGAAAAGGAATGCGATGATCAGGGATGAAAACAAAAAGAGCTGTTTTTTTGATCACTCCCTATCGATTTTTGGTAAATTCGATTTTTCAAAAGATCAGACCTTCGACAAAATAAACAAATGCCGATATACTTAACTCAATTGCAGAACCATCATGACTGAAGATCTTAACATCTCACAAGCAAGTATTGAAGACTGTATTTTCTTTATCAGAAACCAACAGGTAATGATCGACCGGGATCTGGCAGAAATGTATGGCGTAGAAACAAGAGCCCTGAATCAGGCAGTAAAACGCAACATTGAACGTTTTCCTAATAAATTCAGATTCCAACTTACCGAAGAAGAAACAAAACAACTAGTCTCAAATTGTGATCGGTTTGGGCACCTTGGAGCTAAAACAATTAAATCAAAATCACAAAATGTGATCTTGACCGGACAAGGTAAAAACATAAAATATCGACCTCTGCGAAGTATACCATTTCGGGGCAAGCCTCAAAGACCTGGGAAAAAAATGGTTTGCCTTCTCTAAAATGGACAAAACGTCTGTTGAAAGTATTGTTCTATCAATAACAAGAGAATTAGGAAAGTAATGAATGATAGAATTAACGATTGAACGATCAACGAATAACGATTGAGGATTGAAACGGCCAGGCTGAAGAGGTTAAGGTTAAGGTTGAGGACGGGATTGGAAGGCCTGTTGCCGATGGGAGATTGAGGAGATTAAAAAGGATTGAAATGATTGACCTTCGCACTGCGTCAACTCATCACTCTATCCGTCAGTAGTCGGAGTAAACACCTGGGAGCGATTGACCTTTGCACTTTGCCTTCAACTACTCATTATTCATTACACATTACTAATTGCTCGTAAAGCCATTGCACTGCGGGACTCAGGTACTTAGGAACTTTGTACTCAGGCACTCAGAGATTAACGATTGAAGAGTAAGACAGCCAAGGCACTAAAGGAATGATGGAATTGATGAACGAATGAATTATATACGACAAAAGATGCGTCTCGCACAGCACAAAAACGCACATCTCATCGTGCATTGATTGCCAAAATTGTTGAATCTGTTGTGCATTTATTATCTTTGTGAAAACTATTTTGTCAGAAATATGAGAACACTCTACCAGAAATACGAGACTCTTTTACAATATACGACCACCGACTTTAAACGTTATTTATATGAAGATGTCGCGTGGGATAGCCGAATGGTTGGAATTGTTGGTCCCCGTGGTGTTGGTAAAACAACAATGATCTTACAGTATATCAAAGAAAATTTAGATCGTAAAAAGGCATTGTATGTATCAGCCGACGACATGTACTTTGGTGAAAACAAACTACTGGACTTAGCGGATGATTTTTATAAAAATGCAGGAGAACACTTGTTTATTGATGAGATACATAAATACACAGACTGGTCTCGCGAATTAAAGAATATTTACGATTCATTTCCAACATTGAAAGTTGTTTTTACTGGTTCTTCTGTACTTGATATACTAAATGGTTCAGCAGACTTAAGCCGCCGGGCAATTATTTACAAGTTACAAGGACTTTCTTTTCGTGAATATTTGAAACTCTATCACAACTATGATGCAGCCGTTTATTCTCTGGAACAAATTATAAATAACGAGGTAAAACTTGAAGGTATTCAACATCCCCTGCCATTATTTAACGACTATTTGAAACAAGGGTATTATCCTTTTGGAATTGAAAATGAGATGACTTTGCGCTTAGGTCAAATCATTGTACAAACCTTAGAGTCAGATATTCCTCAATATGCAAATCTAAATATAGGAACAAGCCGGAAGTTAAAACGATTACTTTCCATTATTGCAGCAAGCGTTCCGTTTAAGCCCAATTTTTCGAAAATATCAGAAATGCTTCGTGTTAGTCGGAACTCTTTGGATGATTATTTTTCGTATATGGAAAAAGCCGGACTTATCGGGCAGTTGCGCAATGAAACAAAAGGGATACGTGGATTAGGAAAAGCGGATAAGGTGTATTTAGATAATACAAATATCATTTATAATCTGGCGGGAGATAAATTAAATGTTGGAAATCTGCGGGAAACTTTCTTTTTCAATCAAATGCGGGTGAAAAACGACGTAATATCCTCAAAGAAAGCTGATTTTACAATTGATAAGTATACGTTTGAAGTTGGAGGGAAAAATAAGCACCAGAACCAAATCGAGAAGGACGGTAGTTCATTTGTTGTAAAAGATGATATCGAATATGGTTACCTCAATGTTATTCCGCTTTGGGCTTTGGGCTTGAATTACTAAGAAGACGAAGATAATGTGCTGATGTGATAATATGCTGATGTGCTGATGACGGGGCAAGATGGCCGGGAGCTTAGAACGGACAAAGATTGAAAAGGATTGAGATAGATTGAAGAGGTTGAGCATGGTATTGCGCCACTAAGAAACGGATGGATCGGACGATTAACGATTAACGATTGACGAATAACGATTGAGGAATGAGGAATGAACAGCCATACAACGGAGCATTGTAGGGGCAGAAGACTGTCGGCCTAATTTTACTTCGGGATATCGCCATTCCGCCCGGGGGAAAATAAGCTGCCCTGATCAATCCTTTTCCGCGGGCGGAAGGCAACATTGGTACAATTTTTCTTTTCCGTGAGTTATCACTCACGGTGATTAACATTTGCCACCCTTCGGGGACAGCTCCCGTTGAGAAAAATCTGTATGAAAATTATTAACATCTTTCTCCAGGTTACAACCCGGAGGGTTGAATATTCATCACCCCCAATGCAATTGGGGGAAAACAGGGCGTCACCCCAAAAACCACAACCCCGAAGCGGGTTGAACGTCTTCCCGTCAATAAGGAGCAACGCCCCGGGTTATTGATGTATGCCCCTTTCAGGGACAAAAAAAACCGGCGGACAGGAAGCAACACCCATCAAACGTGAAGCGTCAAACCCTCAAACGGCGAAGTTATCAAACGCTCCTCCTCCCCGGCGCATTTGCCGGGGCTACTTTGAAATGGGGGCTGTCTATGCGCCGAAAAGGAATGCGATGATCAGGGATGAAAACAAAAAGAGCTGTTTTTTTGATCACTCCCTATCGATTTTTGGTAAATTCAATTTTTCAAAAGATCAGACCTTCGACAAAATAAACAAATGCCGATATACTTAACTCAATAGCCAGACCATCATGAAAAATGAAATCGTATTCTATCAGGATAATGAGTTAAAATCAACCATTGAGGTAAGGGTTGAAGACGACACTATTTGGCTAACCCAGAACCAAATAGTTGAACTTTTTAATAGTAGCAAAGCCAATATAAGTGAGCATATTAAAAATATATTTGAAACAGGTGAATTAGAATATTTTTCAACTGTTCGAAAAATCCGAACAGTTCGAATAGAAGGAGGCAGAAATGTTACAAGAGAATTAACTCACTATAGTCTGGATGTTATTATTTCTGTTGGATACAGGGTTAATTCAATACGAGGTACCCAATTCCGTATTTGGGCGAACAAAGTTTTAAAAGACTATCTTTTAAAAGGTTATTCGTTAAATCATCGTATGGAAAGTGTAGAAGACGACTTAAAAAAACTCACACAAAAGGTAAAAGAAATCGACTTGCAGATACATACCGACCTTCCTCCCCGGCAAGGCGTGTTTTTCGATGGACAGATTTTCGATGCCTACTCCTTCACCTGCAATTTAATACGCACAGCCAAACAATCATTAATCCTTATCGATAACTATATTGATGATCGTCTGTTAACCCTTTTTACCAAACGAAACAAAAACGTAGCGTTCCATATCTTCACTAAAAACATTACCAAACAACTACAACTAGATATGAAAAAACACAACCAGTAATACCCTCCCGTAAACCTTCACCTCTTCGATAAAGCTCACGACCGTTTCCTGATTATCGACCTCTGCCAGGTATACCATTTCGGGGCAAGCCTCAAAGACCTGGGGAAAAAATGGTTTGCCTTCTCTAAAATGGACAAAACCTCTGTTGAAAGTATTATTCTATCAATAACAAGAGAATTAGGAAAGTAAGGATTGATAGAATTAACGATTAAACGATCAACGAATAACGATTGAGGAATGAACAGCCATACAACGGAGCATTGTAGAGGCAGAAGACTGTCGGCCTAATTTTACTTCGGGATATCGCCGTTCCGCCCGGGGGAAATAAGCTGCCCTGATCAATCCTTTCCCGCGGGCGGAAGGCAACATTGGTACAATTTTTCTTTTCCGTGAGTTATCACTCACGGTGATTAACATTTGCCACCCTTCGGGGACAGCTCCCGTTGAGAAAAATCTGTATGAAAACTATTAACATCTTTCTCCAGGTTACAACCCGGAGGGTTGAATATTCATCACCCCCAATGCAATTGGGGGAAAACAGGGCGTCACCCCAAAAACCACAACCCCGAAGCGGGTTGAACGTCTTCCCGTCAATAAGGAGCAACGCCCCGGGTTATTGATGTATACCCCCTTCAGGGACAAAAAGCCCCGGCGGACAGGAAGCAATGCCCATCAAGCGCGAAGCGTTAAACCCTCAAACGGCGAAGTCATCAAACGCTCCTCCTCCACGGCGCATCTGCCGGGGCTACTTTGAAATGGGGGCTGTCTATGCGCCGAAAAGGAATGCGATGATCAGGGATAAAACAAAAAGAGCTGTTTTTTTTGATCACACCCCTCCGATTTTTGGTAAATTCGATTTTTCAAAAGATCAAACCGTCAAGAGAACAAACCAATGCAGATATACTTAACTCAATTACGGAACCATCATGACTGAAGAACTTAATATCTCACAAGCAAGTATTGAAGACTGTATTTTTACCGTTCGCCATGTTCAGGTGATGCTCGATTTTCATTTAGCCGGACTTTTTGAAGTTGAAACAAAACGACTAAACGAGCAAGTTAAAAGAAACAGCAAACGGTTTCCCGAGGATTTTATGTTTCAGCTTACCATGCAAGAGTGGAAAAATTTGCGGTCGCAATTTGCGACCGCAAAACGCAGGTCTTTACCTTATGTATTTACAGAACAAGGCGTAGCAATGTTGTCTGCAGTGCTTAACAGCGACACTGCAATTTTTATAAGCATCCAAATTATCAATGCTTTTGTAAAAATTCGTACTTTATTATCCGAACATTCTTTAATCCGTTTTCGCTTAGAAAAGGTAGAACAAAAGCAACTTGAAGCCGACCAAAAGTTTGACCAGCTCTTTAAAGCTCTTGAAGATAAAAGCATTCCTCCCCGTCAAGGCGTGTTTTTCGATGGACAGATTTTCGATGCCTACTCTTTTACCTGCAATTTAATACGCACAGCCAAACAATCATTAATTCTTATCGATAATTATATTGATGATCGTCTGTTAACCCTTTTTACCAAACGAAACAAAAACGTAGCGTTCCATATCTTCACTAAAAATATTACCAAACAACTTCATCTAGATCTGAAAAAACACAACCAGCAATACCCTCCCGTAAGCCTTCACCTCTTCGATAAAGCTCACGACCGTTTCCTGATTATCGACCTCTGCCAGGTATACCATTTCGGGGCAAGCCTCAAAGACCTCGGGAAAAAATGGTTTGCCTTCTCTAAAATGGACAAAACCTCTGTTGAAAGTATTATTCTATCAATAACAAGAGAATTAGGAAAGTAATGAATGATAGAATTAACGATCAAACGATCAACGATTGAGGAATGAACAGCCATACAACGGAGCATTGTAGAGGCAGAAGACTGTCGGCCTAATTTTACTTCGGGATATCGCCATTCCGCCCGGGGGAAATAAGCTGCCCTGATCAATCCTTTCCCGCGGGCGGAAGGCAACATTGGTACAATTTTTCTTTTCCGTGAGTTATCACTCACGGTGATTAACATTTGCCACCCTTCGGGGACAGCTCCCGTTGAGAAAAATCTGTATGAAAATTATTAATATCTTTCTCCAGGTTACAACCCGGAGGGTTGAATATTCATCACCCCCAATGCAATTGGGGGAAAACAGGGCGTCACCCCAAAAACCACAACCCCGAAGCGGGTTGAACGTCTTCCCGTCAATAAGGAGCAACGCCCCGGGTTATTGATGTATACCCCCTTCAGGGACAAAAAGCCCCGGCGGACAGGAAGCAATGCCCATCAAGCGCGAAGCGTCAAACCCTCAAACGGCGAAGTCATCAAACTCCTCAAACGCTCCGCCTCAAACAGGCCTCAAACCATCAAACCTTTCAAACACGAAGGGGGTTTATTGAAATATTTTGGACTGTTACAGGAGACTTGTTTCGGGGCTTTGTCCCAACCCCCTCCTGCCTGCTAAATAATCTTTACCTTCCCTAAAACCTTATCATTTACAAACCTTGGTAGAGAGAGGACATAACAACTGTAGTTTAATATATTCATTACACATTACTAATTACTAATTGTTTTGCCCCGAACAGACAGCAAGGCCTTCAAAACAAAACACGAAGCCCGGGGCTCAAAGTATTGTTTTATAAATATTTATTCTTTGTGCCTTCGGGCCTTCGTGTTAAATAATTGTCTGCTTAGGACAACCAGCTTTTATGTCGGTAGGGGGTAAAGAATTGATTGACGCATCAACGCTTTCTTTACCACCCTGGATTTTGAGTCAGTGTAGGTGTACGGCTCAATTCGGTATTCATGATGGGCCATAAATAATGACGCGGGGTAACAAATACCCTGTTTTCTACATAAAAACGCTGCATCTTATACTTTACCCCATCAATAATAATCCGGCCATCCGGATCCTGTACCGGCTTCATCCCGTTGATCATTCGCTGACATTTGGGATATGGCCAGTAATTCTGCGACCGGCTGTCGTTATCACTTCCGGCTGCCTCCCACGCGGTTTCTTTGGCGATCTCTGTTGTACTACCCGGCTCCAGATATAAACGACAGGCCCAGATGCGGTTGTTTTCATAAAACAGTTCAACCCGCCGTTCCCGCTGGATATACTCTTTCATCAGTTCTTTATCGCTTAAGACGCTTGCCGGCATGGGCGCCATAAAGGAACGTGCCCTTACTTCATTTAAAAGATCATAGATCTCCCGGGTTGGACCGCTGGTCTCATTCACCCCTTCAGCATAAATATAAATGAATTCGGGTAACCGCCACACGGGCGGGCCGTTGATGGCAAAGGACTCATTGCCCTGGTAATAATGTTCTTTCAATAGTTTACGAAGAAAATAACCCGTGTTCGTGGAGTTGGAAGCTCCGATACGGTCAGGGCCTGATGCCGTGTTGATCTGCTCGCCTTTAAATGTTGAACCGTGGTAAATGATGTCCCGGTAAAAACGGGGATCACGCTGTACGCTCCCGTACGGATCGGCATCATCGTAGCCATCGCCCGCGGCTCGGTCGCTGTAAACAGGATAACCACAGCCGTCAGGAGCTATATATTCATATTCATCCACCTGTTCCTGCACCGGCATCTGACGGGAGCCTCCGCCCCAGCTGGGCGGATAAACATCGCCCTGCCACGCCTGATTCTTATCCCGGGTGATAAGCCATACTGCCTCCTGTTTAAAGGCATCCATGTCGTAATACATCTGCCACAAACGGGTGTACACTTTCGAATTATTATTGTCATCGCCGTAGTCATCTTCAAAATGAGTATGGTCATAAGCGGTATAAAGGCTGTACCGGGGAGCACCGTCTACTGTAAGATCCAGCACTCTTTTGGCGGCCACCCGCGCTGAATCCCAGCGGGCCTCATCATAGGCAGCATATTCACCTGCATATTCACGCGTGTCGCCGGGGAAACTGCCCCCGTTATACATAGGAGTAGCCGCCATCCAGCGAACGATGGCCTTTAGCCCAAGACAGGCTCCTTTATCGACACGGCCAAAATCACTGCCCGTCCATTTCCCGGGGACCCGTGCATAAGCCGAGTCACAGTCCTGACAGATTTTTTCGATCACTGCATGCACCGATTCTTTGGTAAAAGCATTGGCCTCTTCCGAATCGGTATGAACCACGTGATCAACATAAGGCACTTCACCGTACATACGGATCAGCAGCCAGTGCAGATAAGCCCTGAAAAAATACACTTCACCAATCCGCTTCTTCAAAGTTCCGGGATCGGCATTATCATCCGGGGTATTGTACTTCGCTATTCCTGTCAGAATAATATTCGCTTTCCGCACTTTAGCCCATAAGTCAGCCCAGTATTGTCCACAATTACTTCCCCCGGGCAGACCGTCGGCATTCCAGTCGCCGCTGTTGTAGGCATTGGTGGAACTGCCTTCAACGGTTGACCCTTCACATTCATCAGTAACCGGCGCCGAATTAAAATCATCAAAGAAGACCAGCGTCCGGTTGGCCGTTTTGGCATTGGCATACAGATCGGTTATTAATTTCTCCACATCGTCGAAACGGGTAAACACTTCTTCTTCGGTCTCCTCCGAGTCCGGCTCACGATCCAGAAAATCATCACAGGAAGCGAAGAACAAGATACCCGCAACAGCGATTATCCAGTAAAAATGAAATATCTTTTTCATATACTTTGATTTTTATGTTTAAAATGAAATATCAACTCCCATGCTGATGACCCGTTCCACCGGGTACCAGCTGCCGTCACCCGAAGACGTTTCCGGGTCTACATCCACATCGTCCAGCCCGTCGAAGGTTAACAGATTTAAACCCCGGGCATACATACGCACCTTCTGAAAATTGGCAAAACGAATTAACTTCAGGGGAAAGGTATAGCCTATTTCCAGTGTCTTTAAACGGATGTATTTGGCATTGTAAAGGAAAAGACTGCTGTGGTTATTCTTGTTGTTATCATTGGCCCCATAGTGAAGAGCCGGATATTTGGCCGTTGCGGCCGTCTCCGGTGTCCAGCGTGACAGGTGCATTTTCTTCACCTTCCCGTATTTATCCTGATCATAAAGCGGGAAGTCGTAAACAGCAGGGCCGGTCAGCTGTACCGATGTACAGGCGGCTCCCTGGAACATCACGCTGAAATCGAAATTCTTATACTGGAAACCGGCCGGTATACCGAACATGATCTCCGGGGTATGGGGATGACCTATCCGTTCCCGGTCGTGACCGTCTGTGATTTTGCCGTCACCGTCCAGGTCTTTATACACCACGTCACCGGGAATTAACGTGCCCCAGCTCTGATAGCCCGCCCCGTCATTCATCGCATTCAGCTGACCGGCTTCTGTCTGGTCGGCCACGAAATGATCGAATATATAATCGGCAGGCATTCCCATCGGGTGACCCGTTTCCTGACGCCACTGGTAATCATAGGCTATCTCTTTCTCGTATTTTATCTTATTGCGGGCAAACGTGAAGTTGGGACGCACATAATAATTAAAACTTTGGCCTATACTTCCTTTCCAGCCGATCTCAAAGTCGATCCCTTTATTGTCGACAATACCGCAATTGATGTAGCTCGCATTTTTCCCGACAATATCAGAGACCCCTATCTTATAATCATTGCTCAGGTCGGTGATAATGTCATAACGATGTTCGAAAAAGGCGTTAAAAGCCAGGGTAAGGCGGTTCTTAAACAGGTTGGCATCCAGTCCGATGTTCAGTTTTCGTGCTTTTTCCCAGCTCAGGTTTTCATTGGCCAGTGCTCCTTCTTTAAGGCCTGAATAACCGGAACCAAAATTATCGGAGCTGAATGAATAACCACTGCCGCCTACATAATAGGCCAGATAGGCAAAACGGTCGTTGTTGGGCATGATGTCGCTACCGGCCCAGCCCAGCGAAGCCCTGATCTTCAGATTGTCCAGCCAGTTTTCCGTACTGCCCATGAATGCCTCGTTGGACAGTACCCACCCAACGGAAAAAGCAGGGAAAAAACCATAGCGGTTGCCCGGTGCAAAATTCTCGGAACCGTTGTACCCCGCGTTAAACTCGAAAAGATACAGATCGTTGTAGTTGTAGGTAGCCCGGGCGCTCAGTCCCTGGTAGCAAAAAGCCACCTGGTCGTCAACCTGTCTTTTGGAACGGTTGCCCAGCAGCATTGCTGACACATCGTGCAGCCCGAACTTGTGGTTGTATTCCAGCTTCAGCTGAAAATAGGTACGCCCCACGCTCGAATTATGGCTGTAACTGTCGCTGATGGTCTGGTCGATCTCATACTTGTTCCCGGTTTCGTATTCCCCGGAATAATGACCGGGCGTCATGTACACATCCCGTCCTTCCGCAGGGACAAAGGTCGCGTATTTGGGATAGGTGGCATACCCTGCCGAATAGGTTCCCAGTGTCCGGTGAATCCATCGTCCTTCAGAGGCATCATACGAGAATTTACCATCCACCTTCAGGCCTTTGGTGATAAAATCCAGTTTATGGCCCAGGCTGAACGATCCGTTCAGATAGGTGTTCCGTTCATCCAGGCTGCCCGTACGGCTCAGCTCGCCCAGGAGGTTAAAACGGTAAATCTGGTCCCCGTATAACATTCCATACGGGTTTTCATCCTGATACACTGCCGTGGATGCCTGATCGTTATCCTCCACCACAATTGGCAGAAAAGGGGGCTGCGTATTACAGATCTTCACGATACGGTTCGCCGTGGTGCCCGGAGCCGTTCGGTCGGTGATCCGTGCCGAGATATCCAGTCCTGCATAGAAATTATCCGTGATGTCGATATCGATATTCGAGCGGAAATTATAGCGGTCAAACACTGCCTGCTCATCAAAACCTGCATCGTTGGTGTGCTTGTAATTGCCCGACTGGGAAAAATAATTGGCCAGCACATAATAGCGGGCACGGTCGGAACCGCCGTTTATCGACAGGCTGTAGTTCTGCTGAACACCTGGCTTGAAGGCATAATCGAAATAATCCCAGTCGTAACCGGCACCGTCGGTGTTATCGCCTTTGGCTTTTCTGAAACTCTCAATCGATTCCTTCGAAAACAGGTTCAGGGTCGAATGATCCACGCCCGGGTTATCATTGAGCACGGCTTCATTGTACAGCATGGCATAACCGGCAGAGCCCAGGTAGTCGGGGAACTTCACGGGTGAATTCACCCCTGACGAAGCTTTAAAATTAACTGTTGCCTTACCCCCCTGTGCTTTTCCCCGTTTGGTGGTAATCACGATCACCCCGTTGGCCCCGCGGATACCATAGGCGGCAGTGGCAGAGGCATCTTTCAGGATGGTGAACGTCTCGATCTCTTCTGCATCCAGATAGCTCATGTCCCGTTCCACACCGTCGATCACCACGATCGGGTTGGTATTGTTGTAGGTACTCTGCCCACGCACGTAGATGTTGCTTTTATCCACCCCGGGCTCTCCGCCGCCATACTGGTTAACGATTAAGCCGGGAAGCCGCCCGGCCAAAGCATTGGTCAGGTTGGCGGTCGGGCTTTGTTTCAGCTCTTTGGTGGTGATGGACGAAACAGCCCCGGTGATGGTGGCTTTCCGCTGCGTTGAATAGCCTACTACCACGACTTCATCCACGCCGACCCGGTCTTCCTCCATTTTTACATCGATCACCGTTTTCCCTTTGATGGAAAATTCCTGACTCTTCATTCCCACGAAGGAAAAAACCAGGTACTGGGCTTCTTCACTGGGTACCACCAGTGAATAGTCCCCGTTCTGATCGGTGATGGTTCCCGTGGTCGTTCCCTTGACCACGATGGCAACACCCGGAAGGGGAAGCCCGGATGTTTCTGTTACATGCCCTGAAACTTTAACTGCTTTTTCCTGAACATTTTCTAAAATCCCTGTTTCCTGCGACCGCTGTGCCGTGGCTGCCCCGGAAGGAGAAATGCCCGGCCTGGTATGTTGAGGATATATGCCGGCAGCAGCTGACAAAGTAAACACAAAAGAAAAAAAGACAGTTAATTTCGTAATGAACAACAGGCTCCCGGGCCCCGCAGGGAAGGAGGCCCCTTTTTCGCATTTTTTTTTCATACATTTGTAATGTTTAAGTTATTAATTTGCCTTATTAAAGGCAGGTTAGAGAAACATAAAGCTGGTTATGGCTGATACTTTTAACCAGCTTTTTTCGTTATTTATCTTTTCGTATAAGATCCTTACAGACTGCCCCTTCTGTTCATGCTGTCTCTTCTGTGTTTTCAGTGGAATAATTCATTCTGAAGTGTGAAAAAATGACAAAAAAAGAAGGCGCGAACAACTGTTGTTATTCTCAATACACAGGCTCGGCAAGGGCCACGTCACAAGAATAAAACAATGTCCGCGCCCCTATATTCTAAGGGCGCTTCCATCATTTGACCTTGTGACTTTGAATTTTGCCGATTCGTGTATTAAGGTCAAAAAAGCGCTATGTCATTTTCGTATCGAAATATGCGATACAAAAATAATATTTCAGTTTAATACATGCTATGTCTTCATCGTATTTTTGTTTTTAGGGTACTGAATTGTGACTTCAAAGAAAAAGGGATGTGAAGAGATGTCAAAAGGATTCCGGTTAATACTTATTAATTTCGCTTTTAATAATTATCAACATCTGATTGATTTGATTACTTTTGTTAGTAACCAGATACCTGAAAATTATGGACACACAAGAAAAAACAGCGAAAAATACTCACCACGGGCACGCCATCAAACGTTACCGCCACACCCTGGGCATTAAGCAGGAAGCTTTAGCAACAGATATGGGGATCAGCCAGGCCCTTGTTTCGTTCTACGAACAGAAAAAAGTGATCGATGATGATATGATCAATAACTTTGCAAAAGCCCTGAATGT
This sequence comes from Prolixibacteraceae bacterium, assembly GCA_963662895.1. Taxonomy (GTDB): domain Bacteria; phylum Bacteroidota; class Bacteroidia; order Bacteroidales; family Prolixibacteraceae; genus GWE2-42-39. The sequence continues at coordinate 783,285 of OY759982.1, forward strand.
CACCCCTGCCCTCATTAAAGAATTGGAAGAAGATCCGGTAACTATAATCATTGAAAATAGTTCCGTTGAAAAGGGAAGTATTGTTGCTCATGTAAACAATTTTAGTTCTGACCCTGTCGACAGGATAATAGAGCTTGCAAATGAGAAAACCGCTCTGTACGAACGTATGCTTGAGTTGGAGAAAGAGAAGAATGCGCTGCTGGAGAAGTTGCTGAAGGAGAGGAAGTAATCTTTGCGGAAGAAGGGGATAAATATTTAGAAGAAAAATAGATCAGTTGTTGGAGATGATGGGAAAGAAGGGGTAAAGAACGGAGGAATCTGCGATTTGATATTAAACATTATAGGAGTGATAACAACCATATATTTGATGCTCAGAAGTTATGCATTATTTAGCAATAGCAACATGCTTTTGAACTAATGAAAAAAACAATTGGTAAACCGGAAAATTGGCAAGATTTTGAAAGTCTTTGTAAAAGACTATGGGGTGAAATATGGGCAATACCAAATAAGATTAAAAAAAATGGTCGTTTAGGTCAGGAACAGGCAGGTGTTGATGTTTATGGCAGACCAAAAGGAGAAAATCAATATTGGGGGATTCAATGCAAAGGAAGAGATGACTATGCTAAAGCAAAACTGACAGAAACAGAAATAACGAATGAGATTGAAAAAGCAAAAAATTTTCAACCTGAATTAGCTGTTTATATAATCGCATCAACTACTAATAAAGATTCAAAAATTGAAGAGTTTGTAAGGAAACTAGATATTGAAAATCAACAACAAGGATCTTTTGAAATCTTACTCTTTTGTTGGGAAGATATTGTAGACCTATTAGAAGAAAACCGTGACTCCTATCAATGGTATATGCATGGAATTGGGCAAAAGGACAAATTCGATTTTAAAATATTGTTTAATAATTTACAAGAGAATTTAATCTTTGAACCAATTTTAGAAAAAAAAATAACAAGATATAAATTAACTAATAAGACAGATTCAGAACTAATTTTCCAAAACTTAAGTTCCTTTACCTCTCCTATTATGCTTAGCTCACCATTAGATATATTAAATCCGTTTAAACAAACTAGAATCAACAAATCATGGTGTAATTTTGAACTAGTAATGGAAAATTCAGGTTCGGCAGTAATCGAAGATTGGCATTTATATATTCAATTTATAAGTGGTGTTTGTCGCTTAGATGATGGTTCTCCTTTCTTCCCAAAATTTTCTCAAACGACATTTATAGATGATAATGAAAAAACAATTTCATATCATCCTCTAAACAACAATCCCTTGATACAAAAAGACAATCAACATTTTGAAGTTTCTTTACTTACAGAACCAGAAGCTGATAAAATAGTATTTGAATGGGAATTATTAGCTCGGGATTTCAACAGAAAAGAGATAATAGAAATAATTATACGACCTAAATTTATTGAAAAGATTGAGTATAAAGAAGTCAATAAAATTGAAGAAGTATTGGATGATGAGATTTATTTATCATATCATGTAGTTGACGCTGAAAATAAATAGGGCTTTATGCGGCACGCAGGCCAAGCAGGAAGCCTCTGTTGAACTACATCCTGATTTTAGCGGAAGATTAGATAAACTATTGTCGCTAAAGGCGAAGAGATTAAATGTTTTGAAGAGATGTAGGGTAGTTGCAAAAAGGTAGCAATCTAAAAGGTGGGGTTATTTTTGAGGCTATGAAAAAATATAAAATAAATTTAGAGGGCAGACAATAGAATTGCCAACCATATTAACAAAACGCATCTCAATATGAATAGAATTTGGAATGAGTTATTAGGTTTTGAGACTAGAGATATCGTTGAAAGATATACTCAACAAAAACATAAAAAAAAACTAAATGCCAATCGCATTCAACAAATTACATCCAATTTTATTCAAGGACGGGAATATTTTGATAGTGCGACGAAAGCAGATATAACAGTTCGTCCACTTTTGCAATATTATGGAGTAATGGCATTAAGCAAAGGATTGATTCTTTCATTAGATATTTCGAAAACAGAGCATCAACTAAAAAAATCCCATGGATTAGAGGTCATAAACTGGAATCAAACATTAAAAAATAAAAATTTCGAAAATATACAAATCAAAGTTTGTGATGGTACATTTTACGAATTGATTTCAACAACCGAAAACAAAAATTACTTGAGAGCAAATTCAACAGTTGTCAATTACGGTTCGCATTTGACTCCAAGCAAAAAGGGAGACATATATACTTTAAAACAAGTTATACAATATTTTCCAGACTTAAAGAAAGAATATTATTCATGGATTGAAGAAAAGCTCCAAATGGCACAAGTTCAAAAAATAAAGTTTCTAAAAAAGGAAAATAGAATGTTGATTGAATTATCGCAAATAGTAGAAGATAAAGTAATTGACCTAATTTTCCCTGACCAATATTGTAAAAATAAAGACATAAAAAAAGTGAACCATAGAACTTTAATAAGTTACGATTACAACAAATGGGGACCAAATATTTCACAAAAATGGGATGGTACACTAAACATTGGCGATATATATGTTGTGCCTGTATTACCTGGTGATATTGGATTGAACTTATTAGGCGGAATGTATATTATTTCATACTTCTTAGGAATGCTGGTAAGATATTACCCAACAAATTGGATAGGCTTAAAAAGAGTAGAAAAAGGTGACAAAATTTTCCCTTTTGTTCATAGAATACTTGACTTCGTAAGTGAAAAATATCCAATACAAATTTTAGATTTCTTAAATGCACCATATGATTTTGAAAGATAAATATGGCTGGTCGTCAGTGTCATATTACATAGCGGGAACGATGTATCTTCAGCAGTAGATTCTCTCGTATTGCTGTTCAATCTTGGAGGGCATGAACGCTCATTGAAATCCGCTAGCAACATGCACTAAAACGTTATGGGTCATAATGAAAACAAAAAACGATAGATATGATGGAAATGAATATACTACCAGAAATAAAACAACTAGAAACAGAATATAGACAAACACGAAATTTAGCAAGAAAGAAATTGAACAAACTATGCATTGCCAAGAAAAAGTTTTATTTCTTAAATAGGATTATTGAACCAAGAAAAGATACAGACACAAAAGAAGATGATGTTAATTTGGAATATGCAGTACACGATTTATTTAAAAGCATTGGATTTAAGTGCGAAAAACCACAATCAGAGGCAGACGTTGATGTTAAAATAAAATTTAAAAATTTATATTTTGGAATAGAGGTTAAAAACGGAAACATCGTTGAAGAAAACGAAATGTTTCAGCCCTTCAAGCATAAATTAATCAATGATGACACGTTTCTTCCTCTGTTAATTTATAACAATGCAAAATCAAAAGCAAACTGGGACCGTGTTCGTAAAAAAATTGCTCAAGAAGTAAGTTTTGGGATATTGCTGACAACAGAATTAAAAAATGGATACTTAAAGCTAAAAAATAACAAAATAACATTTGATCAATTTTTAATCCAATTACAACAAATAGGAGAAATAAAATTTAGTAACAGAGCAATACAAAGGGCTTATAAAAGCGAAGCCTCTCGATGAGGGGCAGGCCAGGGGAATGGTCAGTATGTGATATGTCACGCATGGATGCGTTTCGAGTATATTAACAGCGAGCTTTTAGCCCTTTTTAAACAACGAATCTTTAAAACTTAAAATCATGGAATTTAAAATCGTATCAGACATCATCCCGTTTAACACAGGTAAGCATAGAAAAGAAAATTGGCAATCTCCCGAATCTGACAAACACATGGCGGCACATGAATTATTAAAAAACAAAAATCTATCAGGGTTTTATTCATGTAAATTCAATTCCCAAAATCAAGAGTTCACATCAGTCATAAGTGAATGTGTGGGACTATCAATAGAAGACGCTGAATCAATCACAAATGAATTAAACAGCATTGGCGGTTGATCTTCGGGACTGGTAAGTATCTGGCACATTCCCAATTACTGAAAATATTTCTGCATAAAAATGAAATTACAACCCATAATAATTAGGCGTTCTGGTGGTACGCAGAGCCAGATCCGGCTGGTCAGGATTTGCAATCCTGATCTTTTTAACGGGAGGTTGGAAATCACACTACTTACCAATTGCTATACGCATAACTCGATCAAGATATACGCATAATACGATCAGGATACACGCATAACTCAATCAAGATATACGTATAACACGATTAAGATACACGCATAACTCAATCGTGTTTCCCGTATATCTCCAATCAAATACATGTATATCTTTGCCGTTTAAAGGCAAATTATGGAAACGTAATTATTGGAAACACATCATCTCGCACGTAGACGCACGGCCATGCGTCTACTATATTTATCCACCATTTTCGAAATTTGGAACCATTCTTTTTTTATGCATATTCCTGTTCAGTATATGCAAAAGTGAAAGCCGGTGCCAACCCTTTCCTGCCGGAATACGACCGGTATTTTTATCTAAAAACCAGAGAAAGAGAACAATTAGCAAAAGAATACAAACAAATTACTACTTTTATGTTGAAAAAGACAGCCGGGTTACCCTTCACCGGGAGAGCCTTAAAAGTGCCTGAGCTGTATGCCGGAAACGGACACGTACAGTTCTTTGTGGGTGGCTACCCGGTACATGCATTAGAAAACCAACATCATCATATTAATGAAAATAAATTCTAAAATACTAATTAACCTCACAATCGTATTTTCAATAGTTTCAATTTATTGCTTAATAATTAATAATAACCAAATATTTGAGGTAATTATATATTTGCTGACCATAATATTGTTTGCTCTTTGTGTAATCAATCTGAAAAACATTTTCGTTACATTTAAGAGTGAACCGGTAGATAGATATATTTCTCTCATCGGATTAGAAATTGCATTAATCGCATTCATCCAGACAAGTATTCAAGTTGAAAAAAACAATAAACAATTTGAAGAAAATAGGATTGCGTCTGATAGTCTTTTCCATACCCAATTAAAACATGCTGAAAAATTAAATGATTCTTTAATTTCAGAACTTAATAAAATTCAAGCTATTAATAAGCAACAAAGCCTTATTGCAGAAAATCAATTATTATCGTCTCAACAACAATTAGATTTATCACAACAATCATTGTCTGATTATCTTGCAGATACAAAACCTGAAATGACATATAGATATAGTAAAATTATTAATAGAGATACAATAAATGGCAATAAAATAAAACTTTCAATTAGAAATTTTTTTAAAAACACAGGGGAAAGGGATGCATTGAACATTGAAATGAGACATGCTATAATTCATAATAAAAAAAGTAGTTCGAATATTTTTATTGATACTGACATGAATCTGTTCTCAGCCAATTCATCAGTTTATAGTAATTTTTACCCAGAAATGTTTCTAAGTGAATCTGAAGACTTCTTTTATTGGTTTCAAATTATTTATTATGATAAAAGACTAGACAACTATATTAACAGAAGTTATTATCTCCATTATCGCAAAACAACACAAGGTTCTGATTTTTTCTATGCAGATGAAGCTCAAAAAGATGATATACGAAAGATTATCGATTCTAAACTTAGAAATAGAAATTTAAGTATAACCACAAATTAAAAATAACGCATGGTAATCGAGAGGGAAGCCGCTAAACTAAAAGCCTAGCGGAGAACCCTTCACTCCACCACGGTGCGACAAGAAGCCGCTTATAATAACTGTTTAACGTTCATTGAATGGTTAAACCTTGTGTGCTAACAGGTACAGTTTTGGCGAACAGTGCCGGGGGCATTTCCAATAGTAGGAAAATTTTACCAAGGAGTGAGACTTCCGAGGAATAATTGAAGTATTTCAAGGAATAATTGAATTACCCCGAAAAATAAAAGAAGTATTCCGAGGAATAATTGAGTCACCCCGAAGAATAATTGAATTACTCCAAAGAATAAAAGAAGTATTTCCAAAGATAATTGGGTCACTCTTTGGAATAAATCATTTTCGCTTTGAAATACAGAGATTATTCCAGGGAGTAATCTTTTCATTCCAAGGGGTAAGTCTTTCACTTCAAGGGCTGAGTCTTCCATTCCTCGAAACAGAAGAAGTATTTCGAAGAATAATTGAATTATCCCAGGGAATGAAACTCTCGCCCCGATTTATAATCGATTTCGCTTTTAATAATTATCAACATCTAATTGATTTGATTACTTTTGTTAACAACCAGATACCTGAAAATTATGGAGACACAAGAAAAAACAGCGAAAAATACTCACCACGGGCACGCCATCAAACGTTACCGCCACACCCTGGGCATTAAGCAGGAAGCTTTAGCAACAGATATGGGGATCAGCCAGGCCCTTGTTTCGTTCTACGAACAGAAAAAGGTGATCGATGATGATATGATCAATAACTTTGCAAAAGCCCTGAATGTCACTCCTGCACTCATTAAAGAATTGGAAGAAGACCCGGTAACTTTCATCATTGAAAATAATACTATTGAAAAAGGGGGTATTGCAGGTATTTACAATGTAGGTTCTATCCACAACAATCCCGACCCTGTCGACAGGATAATAGAGCTTGCAAATGAGAAAACCGCTCTGTACGAACGCATGCTTGAGCTGGAGAAAGAGAAGAATGCGCTGCTGGAGAAGCTGCTGAAGGAGAGGAAGTAAACCTGTAGATAAAACAGAAAATGAGTTCACCCCAAAAAATAAAAGACGTCTTTTGTATTGTTCCAATGCTTTTGATCGTTAGTGGAAATTTTTAAGTAATGGAATTACAGGTTATCCAAAGCAAAATTTATGAGATCCGGGGCCAGCGTATAATGCTCGACCGGGATCTGGCCGAAATGTACGGTGTAGAAACACGTGTATTAAACCAAGCCGTTAAACGAAGTATAGAAAGGTTCCCCGATGATTTTATGTTTCAATTAACTGAAGAAGAATTTCAAAATTGGAAATCACAAATTGTGATAACCAATTCTATTAATATGGGGTTAAGGCGTAAACCTTATGCTTTTACTGAGTTGGGAGTAGCCATGTTAAGCAGCGTACTTAAATCAAAGGCGGCAATTCAAATAAATATGGGCATCATGCGAGCCTTTGTCTCTATCCGTAAGTATATGATCCAGGCTTCTCCTTCATCCCTTTCCCGGGAACTGGAAGAAATAAAGGAACGCATAAAGGCCCTGGAAGAGATCAGCGAAGAAAACGAAGATAAGTTTGATGACATCTATATCGCTTTAAGCCAACTGGCCCTGAAACAAAAACTTGTCGCAAAATCGCACAATCCGATAGGGTTCAGAAAACAAAAAGACTGAATCAAAATTTCCTCTGGCTGGTTGGAAGACAAATATCCCGGTAAAAAATGCCATCAAATGGTTATCATGCCTAACCATTTTTGTTGCATCATCGAAAACATCGCCGTACCCAATGTAGGAGGCTGTGCAAAAAAATAAAAAAACAACTTAAAACACGAAGACACCAAGGCACAAAGTATCGTTTTATAAATATTTATTTTTTGTGTCTTCGAGTCTTCGTGTTTAATAATTGTCTTTTTGCACAGCCTCTAATAAAATTCCCTCACAATCCAACATTTCGGGATAACCTGCAATTAACGGGACAACCACAAAATGGGTAATAACGCGGATGAAACAAAGGGCAACCCTTCGTGGTTGCCCCTACCGGTGCACCAATGAATCATAAAAACGAAACGGATTCAAAACCGGGTAAAACGTCGGGCAATATGGTTGGTACATTCGAATCCACCCGGCTGGTCAGGATTTGCAATCCTGAGCTTTTTAACGGGAGGTTGGAAATCACACTACTTGCCAATTTGCAGGATATGCGCATAACTCAATTAAGATACACGTATAACGCGATTAAGATACACGCATAACTCAATCAAGATACACGTATAACTCAATCAAGATATACGCATAACGCAACCAAGATATACGTATAACACGATTAAGATACACGCATAACGCAATCGTGTTTCTTGGCTGGTCAGGATTTGCAATCCTGAGCTTAGTAACAGGGGATTTGTAATCACTTTTATCCCAGACCTGGTGGAGGTCTCTGTTTTTAATATAACCCAACCCAGGGATCAGTGCAAAATCTTGCGCAAAACGGACACCTGTACCTGGGGAAAATCAGCGAAGGGACAGCGAAGGAGTAGCATCGAATCAACAGAACCGGACCGGGAACATTAAAACAGGGATTGAAAACAGACAATATCCTGTTAATTATAACATTGGAAATTAATGCCGGCCCCAGTAGAGACGTGATGCATTACTTCTGAATTAGGAAAAACCGCCGAAAAATATTGGATTGAAATATGTCCAATTTCAATATATCGAATTAGGTGCATTTGTGATCATGCCTAATCATATTCACGGAATATTAATCATTAACGAACTCCCGCCGTAGAGACGCGATTAATTGCGTCTCTACCGGGTCAGAAAACGAAACTACCGCCCCTGTTCGCCCCAATTTATAATCGATTTCGTTTTTAATAATTATCAACATATAATTGATTTGATTACTTTTGTTAGTAACCAGATACCTGAAAATTATGGAGACACAAGAAAAAACAGCGAAAAATACTCATCACGGGCACGCCATCAAACGTTACCGCCACACCCTGGGCATTAAGCAGGAAGCTTTAGCAACAGATATGGGGATCAGCCAGGCCCTTGTTTCGTTCTACGAACAGAAAAAGGTGATCGATGATGATATGATCGACAAATTCTCCCAAGCCCTGAATGTCACCCCTGCACTCATCAAAGGACTGGAAGAAGACCCGGTAACTTTCATCATTGAAAACAATACTCTGAAAAATGGGCATATTCTTACCGGAAACAATATTGAGAATTTTAATTCTGACCCCGTTGATCGAATTATAGAGCTAAACAAGGAGAAAACCGCTCTGTACGAACGCATGCTTGAGTTGGAGAAAGAGAAGAATACGCTGCTGGAGAAGCTGTTGAAGGAGAGGAAAAGATAATCTTGTCACGAGCCAAAAACACAAAGGGTTGCCGGATATTAAAGGCTGATTTTAAGACCCCATTGATGACATGGATTTTGATGATAGGTGATTGGTATAAACATATCGTGCCGGACAGGAGGAATATATTACACTTCCCCGGCGATAAAACAGAAATATATTTGACGCTTAATTTACACAGATGTTACAGGGCATTTATGCCGACCTTAGTGCGCTTAAGATTGACACAGATAATTAAAGAATAAGATAAATACCGACATATGAGATTAATAGTTTTTTTTGCAATTGTGATACTTTCGACTAACCTGATTGCTCAGGAAAATTTAAAGGAAACCTATATCGGGATATTAGATTTAGATTCTTTGTATGCGCCATTTACAGGATCATTTGTACTATTTGATTTAAATCAAGGAAATAGCTATTTATTATATAATGATTCGATTAGTTCAACACGGTATTCTCCTTGCTCTACTTTTAAAATCACCAACTCTTTGATAGCTTTAGAATCTGGTATTGCAGGAGATGAAAACTACATGATAGCTTATGATAGTTTAAAAATTCCACGTAAACCTTGGTGGGAAACAAAAGAACCTTTTAATCGTTGGGGGCAAGATCATACAATGAAATCTGCAATCAGATATTCAGTAGTTTGGTATTATCAAGAGTTAGCCAGAAGGATTGGTGATGATAAAATGACAACTTTTCTGAACAAAACAAATTACGGTAATAATGATATTTCCTCTGGACTTGATAACTTTTGGTTATGTGGTTCATTGACAATTTCAGCAGAAGAGCAAGTTGAATTCTTAAAAAAATTATATACTAAGAAACTGTCAGGGTTCTCGGATAGGTCTCAGGAAATAGTCAAAGAAATTATGCTTTATGAGTCAACCGATAAATATAAACTTTATGGCAAGACAGGTGGAGGAGATTGCTGGGATGACAAAGTGATAGGTTGGTATGTAGGTTTCTTGGAGACAGATTCCGATACATATATTTTTGCCATGAACATGTTAGTAAATGATTTTAGTGACTTTGATTCCAATAAAAGGATTGAGTTCACAAAAGACATATTTAAACACATAAAAATAATTGAATAAAAACGCCCTGTAATAAATAGGCGTTCTTGCGGCACGCAGAGCCAAGCAGGAACGGCAGGTTGAACTACATCCCAACCACCGGCGTTTTTTCTATGGCCTTATCCATGTTTTTTCTGCTTTATAGATATTCATTTAGGGGTGAATCCCAGTACCTGGATGGTATGATCAATCGTTTTCGTTGTTAATTTCGTGTCCGGGTTAGCACTTTCAGAGCCCGGCTCTGTTTGTTCGCGCAATTTTTACCCGGATTAGGCAATACAATCCCAGTCCGCACCAAGTGCAGACCGGTATAGGGGATGACGAAAATTCACAACTGCATAACAGTACCCGGGGCATAAAAGCCGGACGGCGAACGAACCCGGGGCAGTTTTTCAATAATGCACATCATGCCCTTTTTACAGAACGGGCAGCGGTACACATCGAAACCGGTCAGCCGTTTAAGCCGCTCCTGTGAGGTTTCCTTTGGTTTGATAACCATCTTCGGGTTTTGCTTTTGCCTGGTTGTCCTGGCCCGGCTGCTGTAAATGCCATAGCGTCGGATTTTAACAAAGCGGTGTGGCAGGATGTGCAGGCAAAACCTTCGCAGGAACTCCACACCATCCATGGTGATTGGTTTTTGTCTGGCCCCATCAGTGTAATCCTTGTGCAAAAACGTGACTGTTTTTTCATCAATGTCAATGATACGCTGGTTGGTGATAGCTACCCGGTGGGTATATTGCCCCAGGTACCTGATCACCTGTTCCGGTTTGCCCAACGAAGGTTCGCAGTGTACAGACCAGGGTTTGTCCCAGGCTGTTTTGAGTGCTGTCCTGTATTGGTCAGAAAGCTGTTGTTTTTTCAAATGCTTTTCGATCCCCTCCATCATTTTAGCCCTGAAAACCAGGCTTAACTGTCTGACCGGGTACAGGAACTTACCGTCACTGCCGATGTGTTTCATGTTTCCGGCCAGGGTTTCCCCAATGGCCGGGACAATGCAGTGAACATGAGGGTGCAGACTAAGGTTTTGTCCCCATGTATGCAGCACACAAACGGCGCCCGTTTCCACGCCAAAACGGGTGTACCCGAACTGTCGCAGGGTTTCCCATACGCAGGCAAACAAGCGGCTGTAAAACCATTTGCTGTTTTCCATGCAGATGGCGTTCAACCCGTGCGGGACGGTAAACACGATATGGTAATGTTTGACCGGAAAAGTAGTTTCCAGCAAATCTTCTACCCAGAATGCCTGTTTCGATGCCTGGCATTTGGGGCAGTGACGGTTACGGCAGGAGTTGTAGCTGATACGTTCCCTGCCGCAGCAGTCACAAACTTCTTTGTGTCCGCCCAGGGCCGAAGTACGGCAAAGCGACAAGGCCTGGAGTACCCGCCGCTGGTAACTGTTGGGGTGGCAGGTAAAAATGAAAGCTTCACCAAAGCGTTTTATCACATCGGCCACTTCAAAGCCATGCCGCTCCATTATTCATCCGGGTAAAGGGTGTCCAGCGGGCTGTGCGGGTCAATTCGCGGACACTGGGCAACATGAAGATAAATCATGGTGGTGGCAATTTCGGCATGCCCGAGCAGTTCTTTTAAGGTCACGATGTTCAGTCCTTCCTCCAGCAGGTGCGTGGCATAAGTGTGGCGTAACGAATGAAGGTTCACTTCTTTTTTGATGGAAGTTTTTTTCAGCGTTTCGCGCATCACCCACGACAGGCCCCGTACACTGTACCGCCCGTCGGGTTCTTTCCCGTTGAACAGCCATACGTGCGGGTTTTCTGCTGCAATGTACTTTTTCAACCCTTTGTCCATGTACCTGGAAAGCGGCACGATACGGTCTTTTTTGTACTTGCTTTGACGGATGTGGATGGTGTATCGTTCAAAGTCAATGTCGGACAGTTTCAGGTTGATCACTTCCTGCCCGCGTAACCCCGCTGAATAAATCAGCGTTAGAACAATGCGGTGTTTCAGAAGGGCGGGTGCTTTGAATAACTCTTTCAGTTCCGAACGGTTCAGGATAACCGGCAGACGGGTATCCCCTTTCAGCGAAGGCAGAGAGATAGCCCGTTTATTGTTTCCCAGCAGACGAAAATAATACCGCAGGCCGTAAACGGCATGTTTAAAATTACTGCGGGAAGGGGATTTTGACGACATGGCCAGCGAGGCCAGGTATTCATTGATCTCATCGTCGCTCACCTGTTCTGGCAATTTACCAAAGTGAAGCGATATTTGTGCAATGCGTCGGATGTAATTATCAAGTGTGCTTTTGCTCTGCCCGCGAAGGATGACCTGCTGTTGAAGCAGTTTGTACACTTTTTCAAAACCATCAATGGTTTGAATGGCTTTTTCTACCAAGGTAGGCTCATTTCTTTTTTTTCATGATCATTTATATTTATGGATTAAACCTGAGCCCAATTTACCAATTATCTATAACTTTGGTTCCGGGCTAGCCCGAAGGGATTTAGTTCAACACAAGCTATACGCAATGCCCTTCGGGACACTGCGCATAGCCAAACCGTTATGCGCAAAGTTAAATGAAGAGAAGTGAATCAACTTGAAACTAAAATATCAGAACTAAAAAGTCTTGTTTCTGAATTTGAAACACTTGACTTTTTACAACATGTTTCACTAACAATCATGAGAATTGGAGAAAGAGATACATCCCCTCTTTTTAAAAATTTGCTTTCTCCCCATAGACAGCTTTTCTATTTAGCTTCACTTCATTTAGAGACAACTCAAACAGATAATAAAATTGTCCCATCAGAAAAGGAATGGCATAAAATGACTGAGTTGCTTCGGGATATTGAACTTTATTACATAAACCACATTTGGCAAATTGACAATCTAGATTCTATGAGTGAATCGGATAAGGATAAAGTTACAATAGCTCTTCCTACATTCATGAATTACTTTTTTAATGGTTCTCTATCTTATCTTGAACAAATTGCAGAAAGAATTAAAAACACCTTCTATCTCTACGATGACAAAATAAAAGAAGAGTTTCATCTGACAATAGCTGATTTTCTGGAATGCTTTGAGTTTATTGAAAAAGAAGCAAATACAAAATTCAATTCTCCCTTGGAATTTATTAAGGATTCTAAATGGCAAGACTTTACTTCCCAAATGATTTCAAAAGGAATTTCAGACCCAAAAGATTGGGTAAAACATGCACCTGTCGAAATTAGAGAACTAATGAGAAATTCGGATTTCATTGACTTCATGCAAAATCCTGGAAAATTCTTGATTTTCGATATAGAGAATTTAATGAATCAATTTGATTCTGATAAGCTTCTAAAATTTTTGACAATTTTTTCTTGTAATAAAGAAGAGCGAAAACAAATTTTGTACTATACAGATTCAAACATTCTACTGAATAAACCAATTTATAAAATTAACAGTACCAAGTTTTTTGTATTCCATATCAATCAAATACTTACTGCGATTTATGAAAAGCTTTACCAATTTTGCAACAACCTAACTAAAGGTAAAATTCATCTTCAAAGAGATAGATTTCTAGAACAAAAAACTAAAGAGATTTTTGAAAGCTTCTTTCCTAAGGAAGCAAAGATTTTCACTTCATACAATGTTGATGGGCATTCGGAACAAGACCTAATAATTATTTATAAATCTTCAGCATTTATTGTAGAAATAAAAGCTGGCAATAGTAGAGCTCCATTGAGAGACCCCTACAAAGCCTATGACAAAATTAGAAGTGATTTTAAAAAAAGTATTCAATATGGTTTTGACCAAACCAATAGAGTATTTAAAAAATTCGAGTCAAATGAACGTTTTGATGTACGAGCTAAAAACAAAAAAATATTAACAACAATAAATCCACGCAAATTCAATAATGTTTTTTCTATAGTCGTTACATTAGATAGGTTTGGGATTATACAAAATAATTTAGAGTATCTACTCCAAATTGATGATTATACTCCTTATCCGTGGGCTGTAAATATAGATGACCTTGAATCTTTCTTATTACTTTTAAAAAAGAGAAGTGGTCATGTAAGAAACTTTTTTACTTTCCTAACAAATAGAGAATTGCTTCATGGACATAATGTGGCTGCTGATGAACTTGATATTTGCTGCATGTTCTTCGACCAACCAAAACAGTTTATTGAATATTGTAACAAGGATGACACAATTGTATTTCGTGAAGATTGGACTAATGTATTAACTAGAGAATATAACAAAGGACTAGGTTTCAAAAAGGAAAGATATTGGAAACACAAAAAGGAAAGAACAGCTAAATTTATTTTCACATAAATCAAAAACTCAGCGCTAACAAATTAGGAATTAAGGCACAGTTGAGCCAAGAAAAAAGGCAGTAGGTTTGTATATCTGCTGCCTTTTTTGATATCTCCGGCTTTCGGTCCCCCTGCTCAATTGTGTTTTTATTCGTGTTGGGCTAAACCGTTGGTGGATTTATTATCGCTACTTTCAAAACAATCACTTTACCGATCAAAGAACAACGAAGAAAGGGATTGAAAACAACCGGTTATACCGCATTGCGTACGTTCCCATTCGTTATCATGTAAAAGTGAAAAGTAAAGCGAATCCTTATCTGCCTGAATTCGACAAATATTTCTTCAAACGGACAAAATGGAGAAAAGATTTAGCTAAAGAGTGCAAGCAAGTAACTACATTTGTTATGCAAGAAACAACAAATCATGGCCGGGTATCCCTTCGCCGGGATAGCCTTAAAAGGGCTTGAGCCGTATGCCGGAAAACTGGCACGTACGGTTCTTAGGGGGCGTAAGCTACCCGGTGCAACATTTTAAAAAACCGAAAAATGAACAAACTTTTTATTATTATTTTAAGCTGTATTTTTTTTACAAGCTGCTCTTCAGATAAAGGAAGAATTTGCCAATTAACAGGTAAAGTAATTGATAGAAATAGCACATCATTAATTCTTAAAAAGCAAACGGAAGATTCAAGAATCCGTGATATTGAGATACAAATTGATAGTGCAGGAAATTTCAAATATGATTTAAACTTTGAATATGTTGAAGCTTACGAATTAATTTTTAAAGAAGAGCTTGAAAAAGGCTCATGGAGACCAACTTTATTTTTTCCTGACAATAACAAAGTTGAGTTTATACTTTACCCAATGGAAAAAGCGGACAGTAATAAAATAATTGGAAGCAAGCTATCTTTAGAGGTGAATGCCTATAATCAATTAATAACAGATACTTTTTATAAAAAGTATGTTTTTTGGAATCAAATTCTGGATTCTTTAAAAACTATCAATGAATCAGACTCAGATTATGCAAATGAGATTTCTGATAGCATTAATTTTATCATGCAAAATTATCCTCAATTTGAATTGGAATATGTAAAAAAGGATTTAAGCCTTTTTGGATACAGCAAGTTTTTAAAAATACTTAGAAATGAAAAACACAAAAAACTTTTTAAACTAGACACCTTAAAAGCCTATTCAAACTTACTGCAACAAAAATTCCCAGATCACCCATATAACGAGATTTCACAGCTTCGGTTGAATGGATTGGAAAATATAAATGTTGGTGGGGATTATGTAAATTTCATCGCCAAAGATTCGACAGGTTCTGAATACACAATCTCTGACATAATTATACAAAATAAGCTTACATTAATTGATCTTTGGGCTCCATGGTGTGGCCCATGCATAAGAAAAAGTAAAAAAGCATTACCGATTTATGAAGAATTTAAAGAAAAAGGTTTTGGTGTTGTAGGTGTAGTTGGTGGAATTGGTTCTAGAGAAAAATATATACAAGCAATAAAAAAGCATAAATACCCATGGCTTTTGTTAGCAGAGATTAATAATGAGAATAATCTGTGGGAGAAATACTATATCTCAAAAGGTGGCGGCGGTCAATTTTTAGTTAACAATAAAGGAAAGATTCTTGCAATTAATCCCTCCGTAGATGATTTAAGAAAATTTATAACTGAAGAATAAAAACGTTGTATAACAAATTAGGAATTAAGGCACAGTTGAGCCATGAAAAAAGGCAGCAGGTTTGTATATCTGCTGCCTTTTTTGATATCTCCGGCTTTCGGCCCCCCTGCTCAATTGTGTTTTAATTCGTGTTGGGCTAAAACGTTGGTACTTAAATGATCAGTCTAAGGGGATTAAATGATTTTTTACTGTCCTTCCTGCATTTTTCCATGCCGGTTTTGTCCTTCCTTTCCGCCGGGACCAGGAAAAGCGGCAGTGATGCCAGCTTTTTATCATCCGGGCGGGCATAATTTTTCCGTTCGGCAAGCGCGGAAAGTTTTTTGCCGTCAACAGGAAAGTCCATTTGTTCAAAGAACGCTTTTTTACACCGCTATCATCCGGGTGCCCTGGGCATATCGCGCACAATACCGGCAAAACGCCAATGGGAAATTTACCTTTAAAAATTTATTGGATGACGTACTGTAAAACGACCGTAAATATTATCTTTACTAAACCTATGATTAAATCATAGGAAAAGCAAAAAGGCAAGAATAATAGAGATGTATATGTAATGCGACTAAATATACAGATACGTTGTGTGCCATGTAAAACGATAACAAAATGATAGACAGAGACAATATTATAAGACTTTATTCAGAGCATTCATCTCAGTTTGATGAGAAAATCGGTTCTCTCAAAAATTACGATGAAAGCTATACCTATTTCCTTAAAAATGCCAAAAGAAATGGGAACTTGTTGGATTTAGCTTGTGGACCGGGAAATGTTTCTGCTTTTATCCGAAAACTAAAACCCGAAATAGAAATTACCTGTGTAGATTTATCCGACAACATGTTGGAGATAGCCAAAAAGAAATTGGTTAAGGGAAGTTTTTACAAGTCTGACATTTTAGATATTGCAGTACCCGAAAAGAAATATGATTTAATTACTTGTGCCTTTGGTATTCCATATATTGAAAGTTCCGAGGTTGGAAAGTTTGTTGACGAAGTGACTCGCTTTGCTAAAAAAGATACTGCGGTTTATATTAGCTGTATGGCAGGAGATGAAATTGCAGAAGAAATGATGAGTTTCGCCGAAAATAAAAAATTGGCAGTCCAGCGTCATAAAAAAGAAGATATTATTGAGGAGTTCATAAAAGCTGGCTTTACGCTTGCAGATTACCGAAGTCAGGATTATCATGAACCTGATGGGAGTATTACAACAGATATGATATTTTATTTTACTAAGAATTAAAAAGGTGTTGAATAAAAAAACACAGCACACAATAATTAGCCTCCAATAAAGCGTTGCTTGCATACGCTTTAGATTGGAGGTAGTGTTGAACTAAACTTCGTGTTATAAGATCGTTTCACTATTGGCTATTTCGGTTTTGGATAAGGCTTAAGGCTTCCGCAACGTTTGAATAAGGCATCCAGAACTTCTGGTTAAGGCTTCCAGAGCTTCTGATTAAGGCTTTCACAACTTCCGATTAAGGCTTCCGAATTTTATTACCCTAGCTGGTCAGGATTTGCAATACTGATCTTAGTAACAGGGGATTTGTTGCTCCTTTATCCCAGTTCCGGTGGAGGTCACCAAAAAGTTGGTAATCTCGCCCCCTTCGTTTGAGCAAACGAGGGCTAAGCCTTTCGCTCCAAGAAAAAGTTGCACGATAAGACAACTTTATTTATCTTTGCAAATATGAATGAAGAGAGATATAGACAAGTTTATTTGTACAAAGATTATTTCACTGAATTTTACTCTAAACAAAGACAAAAAGTAAAAGATAAAATCATTTGGACATTTAAACTAATTGAAAAAATACAACAAGTTCCAGTTGATTATTTAAAACATATAGAAGGTACTGATGGTCTGTATGAAATACGCGTCCAAAGTGGGAATAATATTTTTAGAATATTTTGCTTTTTTGACAAGGGAAAATTAGTCGTGTTGGCTAATGGCTTCCAAAAGAAAACACAAAAAACGCCACAAAAAGAGATAGATAAAGCATTAAAAATAAAAGAAGAATATGAAAGCAACAAATAAAGACATAAAATCACTTGACCAATTTGTCGATGAACAATATGGCAAAAAAGGCACAAACAAACGTGATAAGTTTGAAGACGGATTTGAAGAATTTAAACTCGGTTTTTTAATCCAACAAGCCAGATTGAAAAAAGGTTTGACCCAAGAGCAATTGGCTGAAAAAGTAGGCACAAATAAAGGATATATTTCAAAAGTTGAAAATAATATCAAAGACGTTCGTATATCGACTTTACAAAGAATCATTGAAAAAGGATTTGGTGGACATTTAGATTTATCAATAAGAATATAGAAATACGGCAACAATTAGCCTCCAATGAAGCGTTGCTTGCATACGCTTTGTATTGGAGGCAGTGTTGAACTAAACTTCGTGTTATAAGATCGTTTCACTATTGGCTATTTCTGGTCAGACCGTGCCACAGGAGCTATAAATTACCTTTATTGAAAAGGAGAGGAAAACATTCCGGGGAAAAGGATACTGATGATCTTACGGAATTAATCATGTCCTGCCCTTTTTCAGTTTGTAAAATGTGGTAACAATTTATCCAGTATTATGTATACTCAATTTCCTGCTGTGGCGATTTTTTTTCCACAGCAGGAAACCCTAATTCCCTAACGTGGAAATTCCAATTTCCTAAGCAGGGAAAAAATTTTTCACAGCAGGAAAACCAGTACCTACATATTCCAGTAAAAGTTGACAGGTGATTCCGGCGAAAGTTGACAGTTGGCTATTTCGGAGTGACCATGCCAGCCTTTTTTGATATCTCCGGCTTTCGGCCCCCCTGCTCAATTGTGTTTTAATTCGTGTTGGGCTAAACCGCTGGTACTTAAATGCTCCATATAATGGCTGGGAAGAACGAAAAAATGAGAATTACTCTTCGATGACAATTTTCCACAGGTCAATTTTTAGGCTATTATACTCCCCTCTGGAACAGACTGCCACTGCACAAAAAAGAGCAAAAAAAGGATGCGACTAAACACTTATAAAACAGCAATATACAAGATGGCATTCAGCGCATAGCTTATGCGACTACGGTCGCATACCCCCTGCGGATATTTGAGAGGAGAAAAAAGGAGGTTTAAGCCACTGTGCAATCATTTGCCGCAGAATGAAACTTGAAAAGGAGAAAGCAATATAGCAGACCCATAGCGGCGACGGGGATCAGTCCAACTATATTTTATCCATCATTATAAACCGCTCTGAACCTGGCTTTAATATCATTTATTATTTTTACTTTTAACAATCGTTTGTCTGAACGATGGATAAAATACAAGAACGTTGTGCTTAATACCAAAGAACTATCTTCGCATGAAAAACTTATGGATTACAATATTATTTCATATGCTTGTGAATACAGCCTATTCGCAACCTAACTGTGGAACATCTATGCCATTTTTACAAGATAGCAACATGATTTTTGTATATGGCAAACTGAAAATTTTTCCACCTGATAGTATTGATAGAATGAAATATGTATCAGCTTGTATTAATACTACATCTTCGAGAGTTAAGGCTGTCTCTGTACAAGAAAATGGAGACTTCTGGTTTCAAATCAGAAAGAATAATAGAGATACGCTTATGATGGAAATCAAGGGTAAGCCATTTAGTCATGATGGGACTTATTATCCTGTAGAAATAAAAGATATTAACCTTAACAGCGATTCACTTTATCTTGGAGTAGTACCGGCTGTTCCTGATCCTTTTGGATATTTTGCAGAATGGGGCACAGTTAAAAAAAATAAATTTGGCGGGAAGGTTCACTTTTGGACAAAAACGATAATGTTTATGGATAAACGATATAAACACGAAAACACGTTAAATATTATCTATAATAGCTTTTGCCACGATTGCGACTCGATTTTTATTACCGAAACCATTTCAGAATCAGAAGACAAAAGACATATTTGGAGTGCCGAAACACGGAAACTAATCATCAACTATCAGGAGCTTTTATCGATGTCAGAGTATTTTACCTTTAACTACCCACATTATGATAGCCTGGCAAGAGGTTTTATCAATTTTTTAAAAATGATGCCAGACAGTATGTATTGCGATAAATTCAATAAAGCGGTCGTTAACTACCATTTTCCAGAGGACTATCATAACCCTGATACAACTACCTCACATATAGATGGTCAATTTATTGGATTAGATGAAGATTCTACACCCACTTTCATTTATCCAAATTATCCTAAACTTCACCGTGAAAGGTATAAACGTTTTAGAGAAACTGTTTTGAATACTATCAGTCTATCTCATGACGAGCTGAAAAGGCTAAATAATGAGTTGATTTTTCTTGTTCAGGTGGACAGGATAGGTAGAGTTACTGAATTAAAATTGCTTTCACTTGTAGATTCAAGCACAAGAAATAAACTTAAACCTGTATTGACGGACTTGAGCTATAAATTTCTTCCTCCTAAATCAAGAGGGAAATCTCATGGATTCACGGCAGCATTTTATATTGATTTATCGGATAACAGTACTAAGCACAATAATTAGCCTCCAATAAAGCGTTGCTTGCACACGCTTTGTATTGGAGGCAGTGTTGAACTAAACATTACCTCGATAAAAATCACCAGCCGGTCAGTCATTTACAGATAGTGTTTTTAATCCGCTTTCTCAATCTTCCGGTTTGCTGTTTTCGGTGAGGATTAAACCCCCGGGTTCCGTTTCCGGGGAAAGCAGCCGGGCTTACCTCTTCCTCAGTAGCTTCGTCCTTTGAACTGAGGGTAACCCGAAGGCTTCCCAGGTCGCCCAAACGGATAATAGTGCTTTTTGCAAAGTTATCGATTACAACATCGACCATGACATACAACACGGCACGGATATCGGCCCCGCTCACGGTACATATTTTTTCAATGCCCCTGGTCAAATCGGCCAGACTTACTCTCTGTTTCGTAATAGCCTGTATGAATGATTAAACCCTGTGTGCTAAGAGGTGCATGTTTTTGGCGAACAGTGCCGGGGGCATTTCCAATAGCGTAAAGATTTTACCAACAACGTTTACCTGAATATTTATTCCCGAACAAGGAATGAGGAGGCTCGCGTAGGGTGCAGCAGGTGCCTAAAAAAAATCAGGAGCCTGTTTGTTTGGCAAAATCCGCAACCGGAAAATGCAATTGAATGATGCCGTGCAGATGGTGAAAACGGAATGGATTAAATTAAGTATAATTTTTGAGATTGAATAGAAAAAATGCCATAAAAGTTCAGAATTAAATTGAACTTCCTTATCTTTGTGAAAAACATTCCAACGTGAATTTAATTAATAGAAGTTTACTTGAGCGGCTGAAACGGAAAAATCGAGGAAATACAAAATTGATTAAAGGAATCGACAGGTTAATTGATGATATTCAGACAAATGATTGGAAATCACAATTAGAAATGAAAGAAACAAGACCTGATGCTGATTGTGTACATAGTGATGGTTTTTACTTTTTTAATATAAATGTGCATCGGACAATGGTTTTGGTCGAATTTGATGAAAATAAAAGAGCAAGGATTGTTTGGGCAGGCTCTCATAAAGATTATGAAAAAACGTTCAAGAACAATAGAAACACGATAAAAAAATGGCTTAAAGATAACGGTTGGATTTAAAACGTAAAAATGAAAGATTTAGTAAGCATAAGAGAAATTGAAAATATCCAACAATTGGATAACGAATATGACCTCCAAAAAGCATTGCTTCTTGACCAAAAGTTAAGGTTAATGGTAAAAGAGAATGCAGATTTAAAACCAATTCACGACAAATTGTTCAGATTAATACAAGATTACGAACAAAAAAATTGGTCTGATAGTGAAAATATCACAGAAGACCAATTGAAAGAAGCTGAAACGGCAGAACAATTAGTAGAAATTGAACGAAAATTTGTAGCCCAAAGAAAAGAAACAATCAGAAAAAAATTGAAAAATTACGATATGACCCAAACAGATTTAGGAGTGCTTTTGGGGCATAAAAAATCCTATATGTCAGAATTAGTAAATGGAGTATCACAATTTTCGATGAAAGATTTAGTAATAATTCATCGTGTCTTACATATTGAATTATCGAAATTGATTCCGACATACTTGCAAAATGAAACGAGAGAACAGATAAAAAAGACAATTGACCAACTAAACAAACCAAAACTAAAATTAAGAAAGAAAGACTTGATAATGAGCTAATAAAAGCGCAAAGTCGAGTAGGAAAAGGGGTATTTCACCTATAACCCTCCGGCTGGTCAGGATTTGCAATCCTGATCTTTGTAAGAGGGGATTGTAATCACCTTTATTCCGGTTCCGGTGGAGGTCTCTGTTTTTAATATAACCCAACCCAAAGATCAGTGCAAAATCTTGCGCAAAACGGACACCTGTACCTGGGGAAAATCAGCAAAGGAGTAGCGAAGGATCAGCATCGGATCAACAGAACCGGACCGGGAACATTAAAACAGGGATTGGAAACAGACAATATCCTGTTAATTATAACATTGGAAATTAATGCCGGCCCCAGCGTAGAGACGTGATGCATCACGTCTGAATTAGGAAAAACCGCCGGGAAATATTGGATTGAAATATGTCCAATTTCAATATATCGAATTAGGTGCATTTGTGATCATGCCTAATCATATTCACGGAATATTAATCATTAACGAACCCCCGCCGTAGAGACGCGATTAATCGCGTCTCTACCGGGTCAGAAAACGAAACTACCGCCCCTGTTCGTGCCGATTTATAATCGATTTCGCTTTTAATAATTATCAACATCTGATTGATTTGATTACTTTTGTTAGTAACCAGATACCTGAAAATTATGGAGACACAAGAAAAAACAACGAAAAATACTCATCACGGGCACGCCATCAAACGTTACCGCCACACCCTGGGCATTAAGCAGGAAGCTTTAGCAACAGATATGGGGATCAGCCAGGCCCTTGTTTCGTTCTACGAACAGAAAAAGGTGATCGATGATGATATGATCGACAAATTCTCCCAAGCCCTGAATGTCACCCCTGCACTCATCAAAGGACTGGAAGAAGACCCGGTAACTTTCATCATTGAAAACAATACTCTGAAAAATGGGCATATTCTTACCGGAAACAATATTGAGAATTTTAATTCTGACCCCGTTGATCGAATTATAGAGCTAAACAAGGAGAAAACTGCTCTTTACGAGCGCATGCTTGAGTTGGAGAAAGAGAAGAATGCGCTGCTGGAGAAGCTGCTGAAGGAGAGGAAAAGATAATCTTGTCACGAGCCAAAAACACAAAGGGTTGCCGGATATTAAAGGCTGTTTTTAATTAAGAACCCCATTGATGACATGGATTTTGATGACAGGTGATTGGTATAAACATATCGTGCCGGACAGGAGGAATATATTACACTTCCCCGGCGATAAAACAGAAATATATTTGACGCTTAATTTGCACAGATGTAAGGGGGCATTTAAAAAGATGAAAACAACAAATACATATTTAGCAATTATTATTAGTATATTTATGCTCATTGGTTGCCAAAAAGAATCAAGAAAAGTTCAGAATATTGAGACTTTCGGAAAACTGTATGGTTATGCACGCTGGTTTCATCCAAGTGATGAAGCACAGGAAATTGACTGGGACAAATTCGCAATTCTTGGCGTACAAAAAGTGGAAAATATTAAATCAGATGCAGAGCTGAGAGACACATTGTTTCGCCTTTTCTCACCTATTATTCAAGGACTGCAAATTTCTGTCGGAAAAATCAAATCTCCGGTTGATTTACATTCACTAATGCCGTCCGATACTTTAAAAAACAAGGTTGTTACATGGCAACATTATGGGGTTTCCCTTGGAGAAAAAAGTAATATTTACAAAAGCCACCGCACGTACAGGGACACAACTGACTCTTATTTCGCTTTCATTAAATCAATACTTGATGTATCTAAATTTCAGGGTAAAGAAATAAAGCTAACCGGATATTTCAAAGTGCAATCTTCAAGCCCGGGCAATGAAGCGAGGTTATTTTTATTACCTGTCATTAGAAATCAAGATTCACAGTATTTTCAAAGATGGGTGATGAAAAATGGTGTCACTATTAATTCAACGAAGTGGGAGGAACTTGAAGTAGCTGCAAAGATTAGTGACGACACTAAATATATTACACTGGGGGGAATCCTCGAAAATGATATTTCCTTGCTTTCTGATAATCTTTCATTGGCCGTTAAAAAGGGGAATAAATGGGAGGAAATAAGTTCTGTGAATCTGGATTTCGAAGAAGACCCAAGTAAATCCAACTTAAACAATTGGCATTTTATAGAGAATGAATATAAAATTGAATTTATTGAAAGTAGTTTCAATTCCGGAAAGTTTGCCTTAAAAGCTGAGTACACAGGAAAAATATTTGAAGAAGTTCCTGCGTTTGGAGAATGCATTCACGAATCTATTGGGAACAACCTTTATTGTGTAATTCCTTTGGCATTATACGATATAAACGGAGCTACCTATCCAAAGTCTAACGACAGAGAATTACTCGAATTAAAAAAGAAGATATCAGAAGTAAAAACAACTTCTGACTTTAATATGTACACCAACCTGGCAAGCATCGTAATTTCATGGAATGTGTTTCAACACTTTTACCCTTATTTCGATGTAATTAAAACCAATTGGGAAACTGTTTTGCCTGAAACGCTAGAAGAAACATATTCAAATAATGATAACCCGGACTTTACCAGAACACTGGGTAAAATGGTTGCAAAACTGGAAGATGGACATGGTGTTATATATGGTACAACAACGTATCATATACCTATCAGGACAGAATTAATTGAGGAAAATATAGTTATAACTGCATCAGATGTTCCACAATTCAAAATCGGAGATGTTATTAAGAAAATAAATGGAGTTGAAGCCGGAAAAGTTCTGGAGGAAACGGAAAAACAAATCTCCGGTTCGCCACAACTAAAACAACACCGGGCTTTAAATGTATTCGGAGATACATTCCATTCAGAGATTATTAACGTATTGATAGAAAGAGATGGAAAAGAGTTGTCAATCGATGTTAAAAATAGCATTGGTGGTAAAAACATATTCTTTAACCGGATTAATAATTTCCAATATAAATCAATTGATATTAAAGAGCTTGAACCTGACATTTTTTACGTAAATCTAAGTAATTGCACCTCTGCAATTTTCACTAAGCATTTGGACAAATTAGCAAAAGCAAAAAGTGTAATTTATGACGATCGTTGGGGCGGTACCCTAAATGAATTGATTCCTCATTTAATTGATAGTGCAGTAAATTCTCCCTGGTGGAATATCCCACAGATTATATATCCAAATCAAAGAGCGGTAACATTTTATAAAACAAATTGGTCGTTACAACCTCAGTTGCCAAGGTTTACTTCCAAAAGTATTA
The DNA here is from genome assembly GCA_963662895.1 of Prolixibacteraceae bacterium. Lineage (GTDB taxonomy): Bacteria > Bacteroidota > Bacteroidia > Bacteroidales > Prolixibacteraceae > GWE2-42-39. Next base: position 808,657 of record OY759982.1, read on the forward strand.
TCATAACAGCGCCCTGCGTGGTAAGCAGTGGTGAAACCGAAATGGGAATAATCAATCATTATAATTTAGCCACTACTGTTGGTGAACCAACAGCAGGTTGCAACGGAAATGTAAATTGGATTGATTTGCCTTGTGGTTACAAAGTTATGTGGACGGGTATGAAAGTATTAAAACATGATGGTAGCCAACACCATTTAATTGGGTTTCAACCAGACTATCCTATTGAAAGAACAATTCAGGGTGTAAAGGATGGCAAAGATGAAATATTGGAAAAAGCTCTTGAAATCGCAAGAATAAAAAACGCCCCCTAACAATTAGCCTCCAATAAAGCGTTGCTTGCATACGCTTGACATTGGAGGATATGTTGAACTAAACATTTGCCAAAAAAAAGGAGAAAATCAAACGTATTTTTCCCATAGTGGTTTCAATCGCTTTTTTGAATGTAAAACACTGGAGGGGTGGACTATACAAAGGTGGGGCACTTTTGCTTTTTTCATGTGGAATCTATTGAAAATTCAGTACTGACAATGTAATAAATATTCGCTAAATGAACTTCAAATATGACAGGAATATTTTCGATACATTTGATAGGAAATTCGAATCGTAAGATTACGATTTACATTGCAAAGTTTATAGTTTTAGCCTAAGCTCCCGTTGGAAACGGGTTTAGTTCAATCGAGTAGCCCGCCCCACTAGCAAGCGCTAGCGGGGAGAGGCTCTCACACCACCCGGCATACGGGTCTCGTACCGGGCGGTTCGTCAAGTATCAGCACTCTGCTCTTTTCACCAGAATGCCTTCTGCCCTTGTTTAAGATATGGCTAGACCGGGTAATCCCTGGTGCTTCCATATCGAATTACTGGCAAACCTGACGTTCAACCCTTCACTACCTTATGAGGCCTCCACGGTCTCTATTCGTGGCTCGGTACCAGTAGCTACTATGGTCTCTGCTGACTTCTCAGCGGCTTGCGCCCCTGAGACCTCCCCAGGTAAGAACATCTTCCTTCCCCTAATCACTGCCTGATCTACTATTTCGGTATTCAATCCTTGCGGAACGTTTTGGACGTCACAATGATGTGCTTGCTTATCCAACCTAATAGCCTCATATCAGGTTCCTGTTCGTCAGTACCGGGTTTTGCCGGTTGGCTTCCTTCACTGCATACCTCTCGGTAAACCAGCTTGCCACTTGCTAACGGTTCGAGGCGTTACCCCCGCCCGTAAGGGACTTACACCCTCCGGAATAATTTCATGCTACACACTACCATTTATCCCCGAAAATTTGTATTTTAATCATTTTTTCAGAGCTTTCAGTAGTGTGTGCACATGCTCATGCTGGGCACACACAAAAAATATAGTGCATTTGGCAGATAGTGTTTAACTTGAATATGAGTACATTTAATAAAATATATAGCGGTTTGACAGGAAAGTGTTTCAAAATGCCAAACGCCCCATATTCAAACCGTTGTGCGTCATACTAAGAGAAACCACAGTACTAATAACAAACATTAAAAGAATAGACAGAATTTATGCTTTTTAACTCAATTGACTTTGCGATTTTCTTACCGATAGTTTTTATACTCTATTGGTTTGTGACAAACAAAAACTTGAAGCTTCAAAACTTTCTGATAGTTGCAGCAAGTTACTTATTTTATGGATGGTGGGATTGGAGATTTTTGTCTCTAATTTTGTTCAGTACAATTGTTGATTTCACTGTTGGACAAAAACTAAGAAAAGAAGAAAATCAACTGAAAAGAAAAGTTCTATTATGGACAAGTATTTTAGTTAACCTTGGATTTTTAGGTTTCTTTAAATATTACAACTTCTTTTTAGACAATTTTATTACTGCATTTTCATTTTTTGGAACAGAGATAAAAGCAAGTTCACTCAATGTTATACTGCCTGTCGGGATTAGTTTTTATACATTCCAAACATTAAGTTATTCTATTGATGTGTTTAAGAAAAAACTAGAACCAACAAAAGATTTTATTGCTTTTTCTGCATTTGTATGTTTTTTTCCTCAATTAGTCGCAGGTCCAATTGAGAGAGCAACTCATCTTTTACCGCAATTCTATATAAAAAGAAATTTTGACTATTCAAAAGCCGTTGATGGCACACGACAAATACTTTGGGGTTTATTTAAAAAAATTGTTATTGCAGATAATTGTGCTGAATTTGCCAATCAAATTTTCAATAATTCTGCAGACATGAATGGCAGTGCTTTAGTTCTTGGTGCAATATTTTTTACATTTCAAATATATGGAGATTTTTCAGGATATTCTGATATAGCTATCGGAACATCCCGCTTATTCGGATTTGACTTAATGCAAAATTTCAATTTTCCTTATTTTTCGAGAGATATCGCAGAATTTTGGAGACGTTGGCATATATCTCTGAATACTTGGTTCAGAGATTATTTATATATTCCACTAGGAGGTAGTAGAGGAAGTAATTTTTTGAAAATAAGGAATACATTTATTATATTTTTAGTCAGCGGTTTTTGGCATGGAGCGAACTGGACTTTTATTATATGGGGGGCATTAAATGCACTTTATTTTTTACCAATGCTATTAACTAAAAGTAATAGAAGAAACCTAGATACAATTGCTCAAGGACGGTTAGCTCCTTCATTTAGGGAATTGATACAAGTTGTTTTTACTTTTAGCTTAACAGTTTTTGCCTGGATATTTTTTAGAGCTGAAAATGTTGGACATGCATTTAGCTATATATCTGAAATCTTATCGCCTTCTCTTTTTTCAATTCCAAAATTTGCTGGAATGGGAAGAGCCTTAACAATAATAATTCTTATTGCAATTTTTGTCTTAGTTGAGTGGAAAGGAAGAGAAGGACAATTTGCAATTGCAAATTTGGGGTTTAAATGGAAACGCCCATTAAGATATGCAATATATTATGCGATTATCATTGCAATCTTTGTGTTTGTAGGGGAAGAGCAACAGTTTATTTATTTCCAATTTTAACATTATGAAATATTACATAATAAAAATTTTAGTTTTTTTTATGTCATTTATATCTCTTCTTGTTGTAATGTACTTTACTGGCATATTAGGAAAAGAAGCTGTTTCATATTATAAACTACCTGATAATGTTGAATATGTTGTCTTTGGACACTCACATCCAGAATGTGCTTATAATGATTCTTTGATTGATAATTTTAAAAATCTTGCTAATTCTGGTGAGGCATATTTTTACACATATTTAAAAGCTAGAAAAATTTTACCAGAAAACAAACAAATAGAAGTGGTTTTTATAGAGTACTTCAATAACCAAATTATAAAAGAAATGGATAATTGGACTTGGGATGACACTTATTTACCTATTCGTTTACCAACATATCTTCCTCTTATGGATTGTTCTGATTTAAGATTGTTATTTGACAATAATCCTAAAATGTTCAGAAATCAAATTATTAAAGCTATTCTCAAAAATATTATTCATAGCTATAAAACAATTGCAACCAAAAATTCTTGCTTAGTAAAAGATAACAATATGAGGTTTGGTGGTTATTCTTTTCGGACAAAAAGTGTCGTTGATTCATTAATTACAAACTCTAAAATAAAAGATGAGAAAAAACATATTCTTGAAATATCTCAACTTAATATTAAGTATTTAGAAGAAACAATTCGATTATGTAAAAAATATAAAAAGAAAGTAATTCTTATAAGAACTCCTGTTCATGAATCTACCCCTTCTTTAGATTTCGAAGAGAAGTACAAAGAGATACTAGATAATCGTTTTGCAAATATTGAATATATAGATTTTATTAACTTCAAATTAAAGAATACAGAATTCTATGATTTTGGACATTTGAATTCATATGGAGCAAGGAAATTCTCTGAATGGTTTAATACACAATTAAATAATGGGTTATTAAATGCGACTGATAAACAAGCTGCTATTAATACTAGTATAGAAGCACGAACGCACAATCGAGTAGCCCGCCCCACTAGCAAGCGCTAGCGGGGAGAGGCTCTCACACCACCCGGGTGCGACAAGAAGTTGCTTACACTAACTGTTTAACGTTCATTGAATGATTAAACCTTGTGTTCCATCACAAGTAGCCTATGGACACATGCATACCGGGTAACCGGTTTGTGTGAAGCTGTCTAGACAATATAGCCTGTAAAGGAGTCCTGCGAGGGAAGCCTGTCATGGTATCGTCAAACTATGGAGGAGTTAGGCTTAACCGGTATGGTCAACCAATGTGAACTGCTGATAAATGTCGTGACGTGAGAATAGCGAAAGGCGATGATACGCTATGACCAAAAGGTAAGGGGTATAGTTAACAGGCTTTGCGGTCTCTGTTACATGGATTACGATTCCCCCGGCAAAGAGGCAGAACCTAACCCGGTGTGTTATGTAAGTGGAACTTGGTAAGCCCGTACTGTTTCCCGGGCAACCGGGATAGGCTATCCGTAAGGAAAGCACAATACCGTGCGGGTAAAGGAAAGACAGAGAAAGCAAATGCCGTGGTGTAATGCAACGGATATGCCCACTTCTGTCATGGTACTCTTTTACGAGAAATTTACAGTAAGACTTTCAATGAGGAAAACGCAAATGAATCCCGATGAACCGGGATGTGCATCCGAAACAATATGGACAACCTGGGATTCCATTAACTGGAACAAAGTTGCCCGTGCAGTTAAGTCACTGCAAGCGCGTATCGTAAAGGCCGTCAAAGCAAAACATTTTCACAAGGCTAAAGCTCTCTTTTTTCTGCTTACCGGTTCGTTCTACGGGAAGCTACTGGCTATTCTAAGAGTAACTACCAACAAAGGCAGCAAAACCTGCGGCGTTGATAAAGTACTATGGAACACCCCACAAAGAAAATGGAAAGCTATCGAACAATTATCCATCAAAGGGTATAAAGCAAAACCTTTAAAGCGAAAATCTATTCCCAAGAAGAATGGAAAACTAAGGCATCTTGGCATTCCCACAATCAGGGACAGGGCTATACAAGCCTTGTTCAAACTAGGTCTGGAACCTATAGCAGAAACCACGGCAGACCCGAACTCTTACGGATTCAGACCAAAACGTTCGTGTGCCGATGCTATTGTTCAATGTCATAATGTACTTTGTCAACGCAAATCAGCAGAATGGATTCTCGAAGCAGACATCAAAGGATGTTTCGATAACATCTCGCACCAATGGATATTGCAACATATACCTGTAAACAAAAAGGTTCTGAATCAATGGCTCAAAGCTGGTTATATGGAGAAGAAACACTGGTTCCCAACTGAAAGCGGAACTCCTCAAGGTGGTATCATTTCGCCAATAATTGCCAACATGGTACTTGATGGGTTAGAAGAGGTTATTAATCGTCACGCTCATCATAAACCCAAAAGGAACCCACACAAAATAAACTTCGTCCGTTATGCCGACGATTTTGTGGTTACCTGTAGCAACAGCGAATATCTCGAACAAGAGATTAAACCGCTCATCAGCAAGTTTCTTGCCGACAGAGGATTGAAACTCTCTGAAGAGAAAACCAGGATTACCCACATCAGAGATGGTTTCGACTTCCTTGGATTCAATGTACGCAAGTATAAGCATAAATGCCTTACTAAACCCGGCAAAGATTCGGTAAAGGGCATTTTTACGAATATAAGCGAATGTGTTACAAACCACAAAGCTGTATCCCAAGAAGAACTTATCCGAATGATTACACCAAAAATCACAGGATGGGCTAACTTCTTCCGACACTCTGCTGCCAAACAAACCTTTTCACTATTGGATAACAAAGTTTACAAACTATTGTGGAGATGGGCTAAACGAAGACATCCCAGGAAAGGTGCTCATTGGATTAAAGCCAAATACTTTAAAACCAAAGGCAACCGACACTGGGTATTCTCAACAGCGGATAAAAAGCAAACCTACGAACTACCTCTTTTTGATGCCACTAAAATTATCAGGCACATCAAAATAAAGAACCTCTCAAATCCTTACGATAAGCAATGGGAGGGATACTTTAGGGAAAGAGCAAAGCGTAGGCTTACAACCCATCAGCAAATTAGCCATTACAACCTGACGACCGGATTACTAAAGTAGTCTTTAGGGTGCTTGAGCCGTATGAGGGGAAACTCTCATGTACGGTTCTTAGAGGGGAAAGGGAGAGCAATCTCCCTGACCTACTCGACCATACGGGTCTCGTACCGGGCGGTTCGTCAAGTATCAGCACTCTGCTCTTTTCACCAGAATGCCTTCTGCCCTTGTTTAAGATATGGCTAGACCGGGTAATCCCTGGTGCTTCCATATCGAATTACTGGCAAACTTGACGTTCAACCCTTCACTACCTTATGAGGCCTCCACGGTCTCTATTCGTGGCTCGGTACCAGTAGCTACTATGGTCTCTGCTGACTTCTCAGCGGCTTGCGCCCCTGAGACCTCCCCAGGTAAGAACATCTTCCTTCCCCCAATCACTGCCTGATCTACTATTTCGGTATTCAATCCTTGCGGAACGTTTTGGACGTCACAATGATGTGCTTGCTTATCCAACCTAATAGCCTCATATCAGGTTCCTGTTCGTCAGTACCGGGTTTTGCCGGTTGGCTTCCTTCACTGCATACCTCTCGGTAAACCAGCTTGCCACTTGCTAACGGTTCGAGGCGTTACCCCCGCCCGTAAGGGACTTACACCCTCCGGAATAATTTCATGCTACACACTACCATTTATCCCCGAAAATTTGTATTTTAATCATTTTTTCAGAGCTTTCAGTAGTGTGTGCACATGCTCATGCTGGGCACACACATTTTGTATAAGTAATGGCAGGGAAAGTGCTAAGCATCAAGGTTTGTAACCCGCCCAAACTGCGTAGCGGTTTGACAGGAAAGTGCTACGCAATTTGCCACTACTCATACAATTTACCGTTGTATGCCATTTTAGAACGACACTTCAATGAAATATCGAGAGATTAAACCAACTGGATTTTTAGACAATTTTGTTCAGTGTTTTTGGGAATACGAAAATACTGAAACCGAGATTGAGCATACTATTTTGCCTGATGGCTACTTTGATCTGATTGCAGAAATTATGGAAAAAACGCTTATAACCTTGAAACTTACAGGCGTTTGGACAAAACCTGTAAACGTGACAATCCCCAAATCAATTAAAATCTTCGCTATTCGCTTTAAACTGTTATCGACCGAATACCTTTTTCAACAAGAGATTAAATCCATTTTAAATACAACTAAGCCTTTGCCTTTTAATTATTGGAATATTAATAATTACCAAAGTAGTGAATTTGAAACCTTTGTTGCAGACATTACAAACAAGTTAAACAAATCAATAAAACACCTTAAAGAGATAGATAATAGAAAATTGAAACTTTTTGAGTTAATTTATAAGGACAAATACATTTCCGTGAAAGAACTCTCTCAAAATGTATTTTGGAGTAGTAGGCAAATAAATCGTTATTTCAACGCAAAATTCGGTTTTTCAGTAAAAGAGTTTTTGAAAATTATTCGTTTTAAATCCTCTTATGAACATATTTCAAATGGAGAACTGTATCCTAAAAATGAATATTTCGATCAAGCTCATTTCATTAAAGAATCAAGAAAATACGCAGGAACAACACCGAAAGAACTTTACAGAAACAAAAACGACCGATTTTTACAATTATCAAAGACAGAACAAGGGTAATTTTGCTGAATAAATTTTTAAATCAAATAATATGAAAGCAAAAAAACTTACCCCAAACCTTGAAGTGAATAATGTGAAACAGAGTGTTGAATTTTACTCTAAACATTTAGGATTCAAATTAGTAATGTTAGTTCCTGAAAGTCAAGACGGAATTGAACAATCTTTCTCGGAAGAAAAAGAATACGTTTATGCAATGGTGCAAAAAGACGATGTTGAAATATTTTTCCAACGGACTGACACTTTTAAAGAAGATGTTATTTTTTCACAAGGTCTTTCTATTGGGGCAAGCGTATCTTTTTATATGGATATTGATGGAATTAAGGAGTTTCACGACACTTTAAAAGATAAAAATCTTCAAATAACCGAGTTGAAAACTACTTGGTATGGTATGCAAGAATTTTACATGAAAGACTTGAACGGTTACATTCTTGGTTTTGCCCAAAAAGTTGAATAATTTAACAGTTATGAATATTGAAGAATTAAGAAATCTTTGTTTATCGCTCAAAGGTGCAGAAGAAGGTATGCCCTTTGACAAGAAAACATTGGTGTTTTCTGTTAAAGGTAAGATGTTTTGTGCAACGGATGTTGAAACCTACGAGTTGATTAATTTGAAATGTGAACCGGAAGAAGCCATTTTATTACGTGAAAAATATGAAGATGTGATTCCAGGTTACTATATGAATAAAAAATATTGGAATAGCGTGAAAACAAGTGGGAAAATTTCAAACGACTTGATGGAAGAATGGATTAGAAAGTCGTATAACTTGGTAGTTGCAGGACTTCCCCAAAAAATACAAAAAGAACTGATTGAAGAATAAAAAACGGCATACAACACTTAGCCTCCGATCAAGCGTTGCTTGCACACGCTTGACATTGGAGGATATGTTGAACTAAACATTTGCCAAAAAAAAGGAGAAAATCAAACGTATTTTTCCCATAGTGGTTTCAATCGCTTTTTTGAATGTAAAACACTGGAGGGGTGGACTATACAAAGGTGGGGCACTTTTGCTTTTTTTATGTGGAATCTATTGAAAATTCAGTACTGACAATGTAATAAATATTCGCTAAATGAACTTCAAATATGACAGGAATATTTTCGATACATTTGATAGGAAATTCGAATCGTAAGATTACGATTTACATTGCAAAGTTTATAGTTTTAGCCTAAGCTCCCGTTGGAAACGGGTTTAGTTCAACACGCGGTCATAAAACATTGCGCAGATAGAGCTATATTTAAACGAAATAACATTTAATCAACGGCTTAGCGGGCTGATAAGTTTGTGTTTCAAAGTGCGCAACGTTTCATACCGCCAACCGTTGTAAGCAAGTGTGGAGAACCACCAACTCGACACATAGACACGATAAAAGAAAATGGAAATAATTACAAAAACGGATTGATTGGATTGGTACTCCGTTGATAGGGCGGTGCAGTTTGAGGTGAATTTATTTTGTTTTTTCTCCCCCGCTCAAAGAAAGAGGAAACCCCGCCCACCAAGCAACACATTTGCAAACCACTGCAAGCCAGCCCTACAAGCCAAAGTTTGCAAAAGAGTTGTTTTCTTGCCAGCACACTCGGAAAAGACATCAATTATATCGGAATCTAATATATAAGTTTGTGATATATCTGAAAACAATATATATTTGTAGTATGATTGCAAAAGAATTGATTAAAGGAACAATAAGAACTATTGTTTTGCAGCTTCTGGCAGAACATAGTAAAATGTATGGTTACGAAATAATGCAAGCTATTGAGAAGAAATCGGCTGGAAGAATAAAACTGACATTCGGAAGCCTATATCCAATCCTGCATAAACTTGAATCGGATGGCTTAATTTATTCAGAAAGCGAAACAATTGGAAAAAGGGTTAGGAAGTATTATATACTTACAGATAATGGAGTACAGGAAAAAGAAAACAAAGTCCTTGAAATTAAAGAGTTTGTTTTAACCTTAAATCAATTATTTGATATTGGAGGAATTGTTCATGCCTAATTTAAACGATTCACAAATTACCATCATAAGCAATAAAATTAAAGAACAAAGCCTAAAATCGTTTGCTTTTTCAAATGAGTTACTTGACCATGTTTGCTGCAAAGTTGAACAACTCATGGAAAATGGAAGTTCCTTTGAAAGTGCACTCAACCAATCCTCTCATTTATACCAAAAAAAAGAAATTAAAAAAATTAGGAAAAACTTTGCTATTATTTTAAACTATAGCAGTTTCATTAATTCATTTATTATTTATACAAGTCTTTTGTTTTACTTTGGTAGTTGGGTATTTCGTTGGGGGCAAGTTGATTGGATAGGTTTGCTTGCTTTTGTTCTTATTTCGATTTTACTTATTCGTTACAATTTGCTTTTCTACTCCGACAACAACCTTAGATTCAAAAAATCATTGATAATTCTTTCTTCAATTGGTTTTGTGCTTTTTTTCGTAGGTTATTTAGAACGATTCCTTTGGCTAAACTTTTCGTTTAGTGGGCAGCATGTAATGCCAATAATGTTATTTTCCTGGCTGATTATTTCAACAACCGGACTTGTTTACATTAAAGCAATGTTTCCTAAGAAAAGTAACAGAATAATTTATTTTACAGCTTTGATGCAGGTTGTTTTGGCATGTTTGAGCCTTTCCACATTTGTATTTCCTATTACTATGCAATACATTCCATTGTATTCCTCAATTATAATTGCCATTAATTTAGCAAGTTTTCTGTTGTTATATTTTTTGAAATCTAAAGGTAAAAGTTTTATAAGGCTAATTATTGTTAGTTCAAGCTTTATGGTTTTTGTATATATGCCTCATAAATCGATATCGGATTACCATAGTTACAAAGTTAAATCTGAAGTAAAACCAAAGGAAAAGGTTCTATTCTCCAAACTTTCATTGACATATTACCCAAATTCAAATTTATGAGAATCATTATTTACATATCAGGAATTTCAGGAACACTACTACTGGTACTTAGGACTATCGGAATAGTGTTGGAATTTCCATTGAATAAAGTTTTTCTTATTTCTGGCTTAGTAATATTATTATTAATCTTTCTACCACTGGTAATTATCGATAACCATCTTCAAAATAAAAAGATTGATAATATTATTGATTCATATAAAGGAACTGACAAGAAAGCTATTCACCTGAAGAAAGGTGAATCAAAAACCAATGGATGGGGAATGAATAACTCTCCATTTAGAGAACGGAAATCAGGCTTAATTTGGGGTGGTGGAAATATTCACGGAGCCAATGCTGCACGTGGTACAAGAAAATCATTTTTAAAATAGTATAATTAACATGAAAACAGCCAAATTATTTACCTTTTTCATTTTTATTTCAGCCATTAGTTTTAGTCAGGAAAAGGCAGATTTATTAGACAGTCTTTTTAGAACAATGAGCGAACGTGGTCAATTTTACGGAAACGTACTGATTGCGGAACACAACAAGGTCATATTCTCAAAAAGTTATGGATTCGCTGATAGAGAAAAAAATGAACGGCTAAATGAACAGACGTTATTTAATGTTGGTTCTGTAAGCAAGGCTTTCACTGCAATTGCAATACTTCAACTTGCAGAAAAAAGAAAACTGGATTTAGCTGACAAGGTTATAAAATATTTACCCGGGTTTCCATATCCTGATATTACGATTCATCACCTGTTGATACATGCAGGAGGCTTGCCCGATGATTACGATTTACTTAAAAAAAATGACTGGGATAATTCAAGAATAGCAACAAACAAAGATGTAATGTCAGCTTTATTTGAACAAAAACCAGCGTTGCAGTTTACGCTTGGAGAAAGGAGCGAATATAGTAACTTGGGTTACATGATACTATCGGAGATTGTTAAGGTAGTATCACAGACTGATTTTAAAGCTTATTTACAAGAACATATTTTTATTCTTGCAAACATGAACAGGACAAATATTTACAACGCCGAGGAAATAAAACAGGTTGAAAATGTTGCAAAAGGTTATGTGCTTTATCCTTTCACAGGTAAATATGAAGAAGCTATTAAAATCCCCGAATTTGCTTCGAATTACATGATAAGTGGATTTTTAGGTGACGGCAATGTTTACTCGACAACAATAGACCTGTATAATTTTTATGAAGCCCTTTCAAATAATACACTGATATCGGAGGAATCACTAAAAACTGCATTCCAAAAACATATTCCTGCAAAAATGGAAGGCACACCGGATTTCGGAAACAGTTATGGTTATGGTTGGACAATAATAAATGCACCAGTACAAGTAGTTCAGAGAGGTGGAGAATTGACCGGATATGTTTCAAATACAGTTTGGAACATAACAGAAGAGCGTTTAATAATATATCTTAGCAATGATTATTTGCCTTACACTTCTTACCAAAACCAGATACCGATGTCAATTGCTGGGGTATTTTATCAAAACAAAGTACAATTACCTAAAATGACTGCAAGTGTGGAATTGACAAAGATGGTAATTACGAGTTCCAAAGAAACACTGACTAAAAAAATTGAAGAAATAAAAAACAAACCTGATTTGTATCAAATTGACTTTCAAGGATTGAAATTTTTAGTAATGAAACTGGAACAAATAGGGAATAAAGAAAAGGCAGATTTGATTTTAAACAGCTTTAAACCTGAGTAAAACTATCTATACTTTATGGAATGGATGATAATCCCCAATTATAACAATCTTTGGGTAAATTGACAAGAAGTTAATAATATTGCCAACCCTATTTGTAAAATGTGGTAACAATTTATCCAGTATTATGTATACTCAATTTCCTGCTGTGGCGATTTTTTTTTCACAGCAGGAAACTTTAATTCTCTAACGTGGAAATTCCAATTTCCTAAGCAGGAAAAAAAATTTTCACAGCAGGAAAACCAGTACCTGTATTTTTTTGAATTTTACACTGTCCAGTGTCTCCTGGGCCCGGGAGCTTGGCGTGAAAATAACACCTGCATTTTTTATGGATGCCGGGCTTACCTCTTCCCCCGGCTGGTCAGGATTTGCAATCCTGAGCTTAGAAAGAGGGGATTTGTGATCACCTTTATCCCAGCTTCGGTGGAGGTCTCAGTTTTTAATATAACCTAACCCAAAGATCAGTGCAAAATCTTGCGCAAAACGGACACCTGTACCTGGGGAAAATCAGCAAAGGAGTAGCGAAGGATCAGCATCGGATCAACAGAACCGGACCGGGAACATTAGAACAGGGATTGAAAACAGACAATATCCTGTTAATTATAACGTTGGGAATTAATGCCGGCCCCAGTAGAGACGTGATGCATCACGTCTGAATTAGGAAAAACCGCCGAGAAATATTGGATTGAAATATGTCCAATTTCAATATATCGAATTAGGTGCATTTGTGATCATGCCTAATCATATCCACGGAATATTAATCATTAACGACACCCCCGCCGAAAAGACGCGATTAATCGCGTCTCTACCGGGTCAGAAAACGAAACTACCGCCCCTGTTCGCCCCAATTTATAATCGATTTCGCTTTTAATAATTATCAACATCTAATTGATTTGATTACTTTTGATATAATTTTTCACCATCATGTCCAGACAAAAAACGGAAGAAATAACCTTTATCGACCCGCTGAGCGATTTTGGCTTTAAAAAAATATTTGGGGAAGAACCCAACAAGGATCTGCTCATTGCCTTTCTCAATGAAGTTTTCAAAGGGAAAAAACAGATCGTCGATCTCGTTTACAGTAAGAATGAGCATCCGGGTGACACCCTGACAGAAGGGGGAGCCATCTTTGACCTGTTGTGTACAGGGGAGAAGGGGGAGCAGTTCATTATTGAAGTCCAGCGCTCCAAACAGGAGAACTTCAAAAAGAGGGCGATCTTTTACACCAGCAGGCTGATTAGTGAACAAGCCCCCAGGGGCAAACGGGCAGAGTGGAGCTATGACATCCGGGAGGTTTACCTGGTGGCACTGCTCGACAGCTTCTCTCTCGACGGTACGCCCGAACTGGAATACCTGCACGATATCTGCCTGTGTTACAGAAATAGCGGGAAGGTTTTTTACAGGGAGCTGGGGTATATATTCCTGGAATTAATTAAATTTGTCAAGACAGAGGAAGACCTGGAAACGGATTTGGACCGTTGGCTGTATGTGCTGAAGAATATGAGCCGGATGAAAAAGATTCCGGTATATTTACGCAAACCGGTATTTGAAAAAGTATTTCAGATTGCTTCCTACAGCAGTCTGACAAAGGAGGAAAAAAGAATGTACGATATCAGTTTAAAACGGAAATGGGATAACCAGAATGCCTTGAATTATGCCCGTAAGGAAGGAATAAAGGAGGGAATAAAAAAAGGAAAGGAAGAAGGCCATAAGGAAGGAATAAAAGAGGGTGCATATAAACGTGCCATCGAAACGGCAATTGCCATGAAAAAAGACGGGCTTCCTGTTTCAGAGATCAGTAAGTACACCAGGCTTTCTGAAGAAGAAATAAAGAAATTATAAGATCGTTTCACCCTTTACACGGTACCCTGTCAATCCTGAACAGGAGAAAGAAAAGAATGCGCTGCTGGAAAAGCTGCTGAAAGAGAAGAAGTAATTCTTTTGACAAAACAAAAAATGAGTTCACCCCAAAAAATAAAAGACGTCTTTTGTATTGTTCCCAAGCTTCTGATCGTTAGTGGAAATTTTTAAGTAATGGAATTACAGGTTATCCAAAGCAAAATTTATGAGATCCGGGGCCAGCAGGTCATGCTGGACTTCGATCTGGCCGAACTATACGAAGTTGAGACAAAAAGGCTAAAAGAAGCTGTTCGCAGGAACATTAATCGTTTCCCATCTGATTTCATGTTTGAGTTGAACACGGATGAGAGGACAATCTTGAGGTCGCAAATTGCGTCCTCAAGTTGGGGTGGTATCCGATATGCTCCTTTCGCATTTTCAGAGCAGGGAGTGGCTATGCTTTCAAGTGTTTTAAAAAGCGAAAAAGCCATCAGTGTGAATATAAGCATTATGCGAGCTTTTGTCGCTATCCGGAAGTATATGCTCCAGGCTTCTCCTTCATCCCTTTCCCGGGAATTGGAAGAAATTAAGGAACGCATAAAGGCCCTGGAAGAGATCAGCGAAGAAAACGAAGATAAATTTGATGACATCTATATCGCTTTAAGCCAACTGGCCCTGAAACAAAAGCTTGTCGCAAAATCGCACAATCCGATAGGGTTCAGAAAACAAAAAGACTGAATCAAAATTTCCTCTGGCTGGTTGGAAGACAAATATCCCGGTAAAAAATGCCACGAAATGGTTATCATGCCTAACCATTTTTATTGCATCATCGAAAACATCGCCGTACCCAATGTAGGGGCAGACCTGTGTGTCTGCCCTGATAAAATCCCCTCCACAATCCAATATCTCGGGGGCAATTAACGGGACAACCACAAACAATGGGTAATGGCATGGATGAAACAAAGGGCAACCGTAGGGGCAATCCCTCGTGGTTGCCCTAATGAACCATAAAAACAAAACGGATTAAAAACCGGGAAAAACGTTGGGCAATATGGTTGGCACATTCGAATCCCCCGGCTGGTCAGGATTTGCAATCCTGAGCTTAGAAAGAGGGGATTTGTGATCACCTTTATCCCAGCTCCGGTGGAGGTCTCAGTTTTTAATATAACCTAACCCAAAGATCAGTGCAAAATCTTGCGCAAAACGGACACCTGTACCTGGGGAAAATCAGCGAAGGGACAGCGAAGGTGTAGCATCGAATCAACAGAACCGGACCGGGAACATTAAAACAGGGATTGAAAACAGACAATATCCTGTTAATTATAACATTGGAAATTAATGCCGGCCCCAGCGTAGAGACGTGATTAATCGCGTCTCTACTACCGGGTCAGAAAACGAAACTACCGCCCCTGTTTGTGCCGATTTATAATCCGATTTCGCTTTTAATAATTATCAACATATAATTGATTTGATTACTTTTGTTAGTAACCAGATACCTGAAAATTATGGAGACACAAGAAAAAACAGCGAAAAATACTCACCACGGGCACGCCATCAAACGTTACCGCCACACCCTGGGCATTAAGCAGGAAGCTTTAGCAACAGATATGGGGATCAGCCAGGCCCTTGTTTCGTTCTACGAACAGAAAAAAGTGATTGAAGATGATGTGATTGATAAATTCGCAAAAGCCCTGAATGTAGCTCCTGAGCTTATTAAAGAACTGGAAGAAGACCCGGTAACTTTCATCATTGAAAATAATACTATTGAAAAAGGGGGTATTGCAGGTATTTACAATGTAGGTTCTATCCACAACAATCCCGACCCTGTCGACAGGATAATAGAGCTTGCGAATGAGAAAACCGCTCTGTACGAACGCATGCTTGAGTTGGAGAAAGAGAAGAATGCGCTGCTGGAGAAGCTGCTGAAAGAGAGGAAGTAAACCTGTAGATAAAACAGAAAATGAGTTCACCCCAAAAAATAAAAGACGTCTTTTGTATTGTTCCAATGCTTTTGATCGTTAGTGGAAATTTTTAAGTAATGGAATTACAGGTTATCCAAAGCAAAATTTATGAGATCCGGGGCCAGCAGGTCATGCTGGACTTCGATCTGGCCCAACTATACGAAGTTGAGACCAGGGTTTTAAAGCAAGCAGTAAGGCGAAACATTGAAAGGTTCCCTCCTGATTTTATGTTTGAACTTACAGATAGTGAGATAAATAATCTGGTATCACAAAATGTGATACCATCTAAAAGTTATTTAGGCGGTGCTGTCCCTTATGCTTTTGTTGAGCCAGGAGTGGCAATGCTTTCGAGTGTTTTGAAGAGCGCTAAGGCTATTGAAGTAAACATTAATATCATTCGGGCATTTATTGCTATCCGTAAATATATGATCCAGGCTTCTCCTTCATCCCTTTCCCGGGAACTGGAAGAAATTAAGGAACGCATAAAGGCCTTGGAAGAGATCAGCGAAGAAAACGAAGATAAGTTTGATGACATCTATATCGCTTTAAGCCAACTGGCCCTGAAACAAAAGCTTGTCGACAGGCGACACAATCCCATAGGATTCAGAAAACAAAAAGACTGAATCAAAATTTCCTCTGGCAGGTTGGAAGACAAATATCCCGGTAAAAAATGCCATCAAATGGTTATCATGCCTAACCATTTTTGTTGCATCATCGAAAACATCGCCGTACCCAATGTAGGGGCAGACCTGTGTGTCTGCCCTGATAAAATCCCCTCCACAATCCAATATCTCGGGGGCAATTAACGGGACAACTACAAAACAATGGGTAATAATGCGGATGAAACAAAGGGCAACCGTAGGGGCAATCCCTCGTGGTTGCCCTAATGAACCATAAAAACAAAACGGATTCAAAACCGGGTAAAACGTCGGGCAATATGGTTGGTACATTCGGTCAGGATTTGTAATCACCTTTATCCCAGACCCGGTGAAGGTCTTTGTTTTTAATACCAACCCCGAAAATTGGGAGAGAGATAAATTTTTCAAACCGGAAAAATGATGGGCAACGCCTCCCGCTCATCGGGATATGCCATCCGATCTTTACTAACCAGGGATTTGTAATCCGCAACAGTGTTCGGCCAGGAATTAGCAATCGTACCTCTTTGGCTAAGGATTAAGGCTTCCGCAACTTCCGATTAAGGCTTCAGGAGTTCCTGATTAAGGCTTTCACAACTTCTGATTAAGGCTTTCACAACTTCTGATTAAGGCTTCAAGAAGTTCTGGATAAGGCTTCAAGAAGTTCTGGATAAGGCTTCCGGGTTTTATTATCTTTTTTTAGAGAACGGTTCCTTTCATACTTTAACATCCCGGGCACTCGGGATTTTTGAGTATCAAAAAGCAGACCGGATTGAAATCAGAAGCAGCCACTCGGGAGAATGATGAATGATGATTAACGAATGATGAATGTATTCGTTCCGTTGTGCCTTTTACATTGTGATCTCGAAATCTGAAGCAGCCACTTCAACTCGATGACAATGTTCCCAGTAGGCTTGTTAGATGTTTCAGTGATCGAAATCAGAAGCAGCCACTTCAACACAAAGATAGATGTTATTATCACAAATACAATGGATTACGTACTGATTTTCCGGGTGCAATATGGCCATATTCTGCAAAACTTCGCATTTTTGCTTTTTTAAATACGGATCAGTTCCGTGATCATTTTTCTGAATTTGTTATTAAAAAGGCCTGTTTTGTCAATATGTCAAAGAACGAGTGGATAATTCTTTTTACAAAGGCTCTATCCGTCCGAATCCCAGCGATTTGTTGTTCCCTAGGGTAAGCCAGCGGGACAGAACTGCATTGGAGCAGAATTCGATATCGTAAACCGGATATTTGTAGCCTTTGTAGTTTACCGGCTCCGGATAGGCGGAAAGGACATCCGTGATTTCCGTTTCCGGGTTTTCGAGCCCCAGTTTTAAGTCGCGGTTCAACTCCGATTCGATGTGTTTCAGCAGTTTCAGGTTTAGTTGCGAAACTTTTTCAGCATAAGACATCCGGGCAAACCGGCTGAAATCGTTGTGATGAACCGGCATCCATTTGATTAGTCTGTACCGGAAATCACTGCCGGGGCAGATTTTGGGTTCGACCTCTGTCTCCTCTTCTTTTTTAAAGCCGGGGAATAAAAAGCTGCCCGACCGGAAAGACCGTTTATACAAACCGGCCAGGGCCGACAGGGCAACTGCGCCTTCGTTTATCCCGGTAATACAATAATGACTGCCAAAATCATGGTAAATGATCAAAGGGTAGCCCACCCGGTTTTTGCCGTCGGCGCCGTGGTTGTAAAACAGTGAAACATCAACTTCCTTTATTCCGGGGGCATTACGCCCGGCACGAATCAGTTTGCTGGTTATTTCACGGATAAGCCCGGTGTCCGTTACGGTTTTCCTGTCCAATGGCAGGTACGGGGTAAGGCGGTAAGTTGTAATATGTATGTTCATTAAATTAATTTCAGATAATGGTTTATTTGGATTTTAACCGACACGCCTGTTTAAATATCGTTTGTAATGAAGGAGAGACATAAGATTCTCGTACATAGTGGCGAATGAATTAGCAGAACTAAAACAATCAATATCTTTTTCTTTAAAATTATGAAGCAATCCGGTTTTATTTATAAAGAAAAAGCCACAAGTATCTTTAAGCTCAACGAAATCTGCTTTTGTTAGTTGTTCTGTTAACCACCTTGATTTATTAGTAGTGACAGTTTCGCCCTTTTCATTTGTTTTCATTAGAAAGTCAGTTGTGTCATCGTAAAAAAGAAGAATGTCGTATTCATTCAATAATGAAGATTCTATCTGATTATGCGAAATACAATTAAAGCGAAAACTTTGTAGCATACCACATAATTTTTCCAGATTATCTTTCTGAGTCCCATTATAAAGAATATTAAGTCTATAATCTTTTTTTAGATCGATTTCGATTCTACTCATTTTGATTGCTTCATTTAATGCCTTTTTTGCAGCTTCTGCTTGCTTATTGAATTCGAT
The DNA here is from genome assembly GCA_963662895.1 of Prolixibacteraceae bacterium. Classification (GTDB taxonomy): domain Bacteria; phylum Bacteroidota; class Bacteroidia; order Bacteroidales; family Prolixibacteraceae; genus GWE2-42-39. The sequence goes on from OY759982.1 coordinate 827,770, forward strand.
TTCGTATTGATTTTTTAATTCAATAATTTTTTTATCGATAGCTTTTTTGAAACCCCAGAAAAATTGGTAGAGAACTACTACTCCAATTAAAATCATAATACTAAACATAAATCCAATAATAGAATTTTGTTTTTTGATTTCATTGTACTTTAAATCAAATTCGACTTCTGCTTTTTGTCTATTCACTTTGATTGCAGAGTCGAATAATTTTTGTTGTCCTTCTAATACACTGACTCTGTTTTCTATGTTGACAACTTTTTGATCGATTTCTTTTTGATTTTCTTGTGCCCACCCGCCGGAACTTAGCAGCAGGATGATAGCGATGGTTACGATCTTTTTCATTTTTTCACTGTGTTTTGATGTTACAGGCTTTCGCCCCATATTATTTCATCCCGGGCCGATGGCCCTTTAATATTTTATTTCTATTGTTCCATATCCACAGGGTTAAAACCCTGCGTTTGTACATATCGTCCCGTTAGGAACTGGTTTGTCTATGGTGTATCCCAGGGGCAACGCCCCGGTGTGTGTGTGCGTAGGGTGAAACCCTATGTGTTCGTGTGTCCATTTGTATATGGGGCATACCTCCGTGGTTCCAGGCCCCAACAGGGCGGTATGTACTAATCCCAAACATAGCGTTCATCGTATTCAATGCCATATTTGTTGAAAAACCAACGCAACTCATCCTTGTACCCGGTTGTACGGTGATGAACGGGTTGGTTTTGGATGTACCGGGTTACCGTGTCAACACCCGATGCGCTTACCGAAAAGATACCATAACCATCCTGCCAGCCGAATCCGTCGATACCCTTTTGCTTAAGCCATTTCGACGACGATGTTTTTATTTTCGATATCATGTCGGCAATGGTGATGGTTCTCGACATGGTGGTCAGGATGTGCACATGGTCGGGATTGGCGTAAATTTCGTACGTATACATCCCCATGGCCGAAATGGTGCCGATCATATACGAATGGAGCTCGGCACGCACGGCATCGGTAATGAAACATTGCCCGTGTTTGGTGGTAAACACGATGTGTACATAAACTTTTGCTAATGACTGGGGCATAATTTCATCGGTGTTAATTCATAATGTGGTTTCGTTTTAAATTCATAGGATGCTACCTTATGTTATTACCTATCGGGCCGTTGGCCCTAAATACATATTCCATGTGTTCAATTTCATAGGGTTAAAACCCTATGCTCGTACAGATCGTCCCGTTGGGACTAGGATTGCAAACACGTTAATGATTGATCTTTACCAACCCATTCGGCAATTTTTTTTAAATATGGATTTTTATCAAAAGGAGTCTCCCATTTTGCTTTTTCCTTCGAATATTCATGCACCTGTTGAACGCAAGACAAAATTGATTCCCGAAATTTTTCAGGAACCACTCCGTCTGGATTGTTTCGTAGTATTGCCGCAATCCCGATTTAATGGCATTGCCATCTTTGCTGTTGAATTCTTTGACACATTTATCAAGCCATCCTATTGAGGGCTTTTCACTTTCTGTGTCTATATAATAGGGACCATAATCAAACCTTACATTTGATGCCTTGGCCGTTAACTCGCGTTCGATTATATCTTCATAGCTTTCCACAAAACTGTCCTGCACTTTATGGAACATCAGGCACGATGGAACTTGTCCATTTTTGCCAGGTTTCTGTTTCGCAACTTTTTTGGCGTGGCCGCAAAGTTTTCCGGCCAGATCAACAGCATAGTGGAATGGGTAATTTACTTTTATGTAGGCTATACCGGCACAAGCGGTAAGACCGTTTGATAACGAATTGAGTTTGGCTTTTGTAAATTTTTTCTTTGTTTGTTCCTCAAATTCTTTAAGATAAGCACTGGTAAAGTTCAGAGCTAAGTCAGCACGGCAAACAATGGTCAGGTCGTCACCACCAACAATAATTGGACGAAATGGAAAAATATCCTCCACTTTATTTTTTTCATGAAATGATTTTTCAAAAGCATTAACCGCAGCTTCTCTTGTCGACAAATCCAATAATTGTGAGAATAGCTTGGACACAGTCGTGTAATCCCTTTCTTCTGTTACTTCATTTTCCAACGATTTAAGAACTTTTCCCATGTTATTCCCATCGGCATGGATTACAGCCAGCCAACTGTATTTGGAGCCTTTGGAAGAAACAATCTTTTCAACATCGGTAGTTATCTTTTCTTTATCGAAATATTTGCCAAAGAACAGTTCACTAACCCTCGAAGATCTTTCAGCTTGTTTCAGTTTAAGAAATGTCGCTATGTCCAAAGGCTTTCCGTCTTTATCCTTTTCCCCACATGACGGTAAGCCTGTCCTCCGGGAACGATTAATGGACATATACCCCAAATCAACCGGACGGATTGGATTGCTGCGCTGAAAAGTTAGTTTTTGTTCCAATTCTTTAAACTTTTTTTGTTGCTCCTGAGGTGAAACATTTTCAGCAATTTCAACAACCGCTTGTCCTATTTGCACTCCGGGTGCAAGGTCAAGAACTGTTTTGGGAAACTTTCGCACAATTTTTTTACAAATTCCTTCCTGCGTTTCATCAAAAAGGTAACGGATATTTCCTGCAGCATTTCGGATCGCTTTTGGATCTTCTTTTAATTTTTCAAAGCTTTCCTTTTCAATCATTTTTGCAAACTCGGTGGTACATATTTGTTCCACCAATTCGCTTGCCCCGGCTATCTCTTTCAGTTTGTTGGTCTGAAAAATATAGCCTTGGATACTGTAAATGGTAAAACCATAGAGATAGTTTTTCATAAATTCACCTTATTTGATTTATTTGATTCTTTATCGATCCAGTATCATGGTTTGTATCTAGTGTCTGCAAGAAAAGTATTACAAATGAAAATCACCAGGAACCCCATCCCTAAAGGGCGTGGTGATTTTCAACGAGTTGCCCCTTTAGGGTATGGGGTAAAATCTCGTTGAAAATCAATAGCCATGTGTTTTCTTGCAGACACTATCTAAAGATTTTAATCCTTATAATGAATATCCATGGGAAATATGAATGACATCGGATTATAATTTATTGGCAAAAGACAGTGTCTTAGCCAAATAAAATTACGTTAATTAAAAAGAAAATGAAAGAGGAAACAGGGAAAAGATGGAGTTGAGTAAATGAAGAATTAGCTTACACTATAAAGATATGATTAGCTTTTTAATAGAAATCAAAAGCATGCCGTTTGCCGTGCATCGACAAAACTTTAATGTTAACAGGTTGAAATCCTGTCAGGATCTGAACATTTACAATAAACTGCTTGGTGAAATCCCAAACTGCTTTTTAAAGCAACGACTAAAATACAGAGGATCGTTAAAACCTACAATATCAGACACCTCTGAAACATTGTATTCTTTGGTCTTTAATAATTGCGCTGATTTTTTTAAGCGCAATGTCCGGACAAATTCATTCGGAGACAGGTTCGTAAGTTCTTTAATTTTCCTGTACAATTTAGAAGAGCTTGTTCCCATTTCTTTGCATAAGAAATCAATTCTTAGCTCGGGTTTATCTATATTTTCCTCTATCAAGAGGCTAAGTTTATTTATAAATTGTTCATCGACAGGGGAATGAGACAGGATATTTATTTGACTCTCGACTTCTCCCGAAAACTTTGCTTTTAGGTCGAGCCTGGATTTGATTATATTCTGAATCCTGATTTCAAGCAGTGACGGGTCGAATGGTTTTACGACATATCCGTCTGCACCTAATTTATAACCTTTTATTATGTTTTCATTTTCAGATAACGCCGTTAATAAAATAACCGGGATATGGCTGATCAACTCATCTTTTTTTAGCTCCATACAAAACTCAAAGCCATCTTTAACCGGCATCTTAATATCTGCAACACAAAGCATTGGTTTTACCTGTCTGCAAATTTGTAAGCCTTCCAACCCATTTTCGGCTTCATAAACTTTGTAGGTATCTGATAAATATTCTACAATAAAATTTCTCAGTTCTTTGTTATCTTCAATAACCAGAATCTTTTCTTTAAGAGTAGTCGACTGAAGTATTTTTTTAGCTTTTAGCTTTGGTTGATTTTCATCTTTAACAAGGTTTGAGTTTACATCAAAAATCTCGTTGTTTTCATAACTTTCGCGTTCTATGGGGATTTCAACAATAAAAACACTTCCTTTTCCCGGCTCGCTATTTACTTTTATTGTTGCTTTATGTATTTTCACTAACGATTCAACCAGAGATAACCCAATTCCTGATCCTGTATTTTCATTTTGGCTGTATTCAACCTGGTAAAACCGTGAAAATATTTTCTTCTGGCTTTCTATGGGAATTCCTATTCCATCGTCACTAACTTCAACAACCAGCTTTTGCACATTATCATGTTTTAATCCAACAAAAAGATCGACATTACCATATTTAGCCGTGAATTTAATAGCGTTAGACAGCAGGTTGTATAATATTTTGTCATATTTATCCCGGTCTATCCAACCCATAATTTGGTCGCACTCAGTTGTTAAATGTAAGTTTATTTTTTTATCCGAAGCCAGGCTTTTAAATGAATTGAATGTATTGCGGGTGTATAACAGAATGTCGGTTTCTGAAACTTTAAGTTTTAATCCCCCGGTTTGGGCTTTTCTAAAATCGAGCAACTGGTTTATTAAATATAATAACCTGCTCGAATTATTCAGAATTAAATTCACCCTGCTTTTCTGATAATCATCTACCCTGCCTTCTTCCATCAACTGTTTTGCCGGCCCTAAAATTAACGATATCGGGGTTCGTAACTCGTGTGATATATTGGTAAAAAAACGGAGCTTTTCATCATTTAGTTTTTCATCTTTTTCGCGTTTTACTTTTTCAAGTACCAACTCTTGCTTCAAACGCATACTTTTTCGAATTTGCTTATGCACAAAATAAATGATGAGCGAAATCACAGCGATAAATAACAGAATGCTTTTATATGTCAGCCAAAACGGCTGTTTTATAACGATTGTGTAAGCAGATACCTTGCTCCAATGCCCACTGCTGTTTTGAGCTTTAACTTTAAAAACATACGTGTCGGGATACAAATTGGTGTATTGAATATTCCGCGAGTCATTGCCAACCGTAATCCACTCATTATCGAAACCTTCCAGCATGTACTGAAATTTATTTAACCGGACATTGACATACGACGGAGATGAAAAAGAAAGTGAAAAATTACGATTGACGTAATTTAATTTCATCTCTTTGGAATAGTTAATATCTTCTTTAAGTATTACTTGCCTGTTAATAGTATCTCCCGGATAAACTTTTTCATTTTGAATTTTTACTTCTGTTATAAAAGGTGGTTCTGAAATGGGATTATCATTCATAATATTTGCAGGAAAATATATAATTCCTTCTTTCCCTGGTATATATACAATTGAGTCGTTAAATAATAAGAACCCGCTGTTGCTAAAAATATCAAGTCTGTTTCCGCTGTTGATATGGTAAATATCCAATTTCCTGGTAGATGAATTATACTTTCCAATTCTGTTATTGTTGAAGTTTAACCACATTTCCCCGTTTTTTCTAAACCGTATGTCGGTAATCCAGTCTTCACGAAGTTCATCGGGAAATGAAACCGGAATAAAATTATCTTTTAACGGATCATAATAATTTAATCCTTTGGTGGAGGCCATCCAAATAACTCCCTTACTGTCAATTCCAATATCTTTTGCACAAATGGAAGATAAACCTTCAGTATTACCTGTATTGCTGTTATAAGTCCTGGCTTTATTTTTTACAGGATCAAACTGAATTACACCAGATTCGGCAGCTATCCAAAGAATACCATTGGCATCTGAAATTGCCTGATTGATTGCAATATCATGAAAAAAACCGGGAAGCAGTCCGGTATATGACCTATTCTTTGTATTCAATAAAACCGCACCATTGCCATGCGAGCCAATAAATAAATTCCCATTTTTCATCATATTAAAAGCCAGGGTGGGTGTTTCACCGAACCCTGCGTCCACAGAAGAAAAGCTTCCCGTCAGATAATTAAATATCAAAATATCACCGTTCCACAAGCCACAGTAAAATGTCTTTCCATCAGAAGTATAAATACTGGCTATTTTTTTGTATTTGCGGGAAAGAACAGAAAACCCGTTGTTTTCACCCAGGAATAGTCCGTTATCATGAGTAGATACAATTAACTTATTATCCCAGGTTTTGGCAAAGCCGCTTATCCTGGGGATTTTATCGTCAATAAAAAATGAAATATCTTTTATGCTTTTAAACTGATTTTTATAGGTATCGTACTTATCCAGGCCATTTTCAGTCCCAATCCATAAAACGCCTGAACGGTCGAAATATAAAGCTGAAATTGAATTATCTATTAACGACGATTCTTCGGATAAAACAGAATAATACCACTCATATTTTCCAGTGGTAATATCCTCCAGATGGTCGCAAACAATTAATCCGCCAAGTGTTCCCAGCCAATATTTTCCATTAGGGGCTTGTGTCACACAAATAAAATAAGGCCCTAACAAATTACGGACAGATACATTTGAAATTGGAAGCAGCTTAAACGTATCTTCAACCTTGTTCAGTTTATATAGCCCTTCCCTTGATCCGACAAAAATATCTGATTTGTCGTCCTGGTATATAAAATATACATAAGGATTGATTTCTTTTGAATTGGGAATAACCAGATCGTATGTTTTTATTTTAACAATTGTCCCTGCACTGCTTAGGGTAATTTTTGCAATTCCCCCGGTTCCGTTGCTCCCAATCCAGATCGAACCATTTGAATCTTCAAATATTGATTTTATATAATTGAAACCATCTATTTCAACTTTTGTAAAATCATTTGTTTTTGTATCGTAAAAGCATAGGCCTTTATCTTTCATGCCTGCCCATACACGATCAAACTTATCAATATACAAAGCTCTTATTTCGGGATCGGGCAAACTCTGAGGATTGTCTTTTTCCGGTAAAAACGTTGTAAACTGAAATGTTCTCAAATTATGCAGTGTTAATCCGTTTCTGGTTCCAATCCACATCTGATCGGTATTGTGATTGATAGCCAAAGCAGTAATATCGTTGTTATTAATACTTTTTCGCGATTTTGTCTTGCTGTGGAAAATGGTAAAATTATTGCCGTCAAAACTGTTTAGCCCATCAAAGGTCCCCAGCCACAATAAGCCTGAACCATCCTGAATTATATGCCTGACAGAATTATGAGAAAGCCCCTGGTAATCAGAATAATGCTCAAACTTTATCCCTTCTGCAAAAACCGATGGAAAAATTAGCAACAAAAATACTATTGTATATCGTCCAATCATCTAAAAACGTAAAGATAGTATCTATTCAACTAATAATGAGATGTTAAACATGAAAACCAAAATATGTAGTTACAAATTAGTATAGAAAAAATATAACAATTATTGACCAGAAGTTAGTACTTAATTGGTTAAAGTAGAACTATTATATTTTAATATAGATCCGTTTACGATTGAGCCACCATCCCAGCATCCAGCATAGCATAACGTAAGCAATAGCGGTAACAAACGAGCCAAAGGGCCCGGGAAGAATTTGTTGGAAAATTTGTTCGCTCACCCATTCAAAAACATCAAGACCACCTCCTGCCGGAATCATACGGAGTATAACATAAAACAGCTCGGAAAAAAGGTAAATAAACAGCGGATTTTTTCCGAAAATATTAAAAAACTGAATGCCGTATTTTATCTTCCGAAGTTCGATTGCATATACTAAAACAGCCATAACAGCAAGGTCCCAGCCAACGGTGTAAAGCACAAACGGGCTTGTCCACAATTTTTTTGAAAGAGGGAAAACCAGGTTCCACCAGTGGGCCAGGGCAATCATGCCAAAAGCAATCATTAAAAGTTTGGCAATGCCTTCGAAGGACTTTCCTTTTTTCTGAATAAAAACACCGGCTATATAGCCCCATAACACATTCACGATAGCCGGCAAAGTACTCAGTAATCCCTCGGGATCGAAAGGCATACTGTCTTTTTTGTAAATATGCCCCAGTCCCAAAACGGACAAATCAAATTTGGTGGCAGCGTTGGTCGCCATTTCAAGTTTGGCCCCTGGTTCGCCAAAAGCATACAAGATACCCCAGTAAGCGAGCAAAATAACACCCGAAATAATCAGCGCGGCCTTTTCCGACAGATAATAAAAAATAACCGACGCAAAGAAATAGCAAAGGGCAATGCGCTGCAAAACGCCCATAATCCTGGTTTCAGCAAAAGGTTTCCACATAAAATGCCCGTCGGCGCCGAACTTAAAGAATGGAAACCAGTACATCAGGTAACCCAATAAGAATATGACGACAGTACGTTTTATAATTTTCAGCCAGACCTCAGACACCGGCATATTTCTCATTTTCAACATCGAAAAACTCATGGCATTTCCCACTGCAAACAGGAAGGAAGGAAATACCAAATCGGCCAGGGTAAATCCAGACCATTTTGCATGAACCAGATAGGGGTACAGATGTGCGCCCGTTCCCGGCGTGTTAACGACAATCATCAAAGCAATGGTTATGCCTCTGAAAACATCGAGTGAAAGAAAGCGTTCCGGTTTTTGTTTTAAGCTATTTTCCATGATTAATAGTTGTAGTTTATTTCAAACCAGTCCTGCCTGTTAAATAAATTCGATATAAGCGCATCCGGTTTTAAATAGTATGTTTTATTCCAGGGTGAGATTTTTAACAGAACCTCAACAATTTGCATTATAAAAATATAAGCAGGCAATTTTTCACCTGCCTATATTATTTTTCTCTTTTAAACTTAAAAGTATTTATTTCCTCTAATATTGTATCATTCCCAATAATTCGGGAACCATATCAATAGCATCCTGCAACCTCTTTTCCATCGTAATTAATATCCTGCATTTTGAGTCCAGTTGGTGTTTTCATCCAGGATACCTGTTGGAACAGGGAATATACGCTTGGTATAATCAGTCCTGGCACTTGGATTGATTGTGTTTTTGTACCCCCAGTCATCCTCAAAGTGTCCGAAACGGATCAAGTCATTGCGCCGCCAGTTTTCATCGAAAAACTCACGGCCACGTTCATCAAGCAGTTCATCCAATGTCGGATTTGTACTAATGGCAGGAGCGTTAACATAAGAACGTATCTGATTGAACAGTCCCATAGGTGTATCGCCGTTTGTAGCCGAGGCGCCACGCAGGATAGCTTCACACTTGGTGAGCAGGATATCTGCATAACGGAAGATTGGCACATCATTGTCCTGGCAACGACCGTATAAACCATAATCAGTCGGGTCCATTATGAACTTATTGAAACGATATCCCTGAGACCAACCTGATACAGTGTTACCTACATTCAGGTTCTCATCAACTGACTGTAGAGTAATATCCTTTGTTAGTACTACCTGTTCACCTTTATAGATGAAAGGAGTTGTCGTTACTTTGTAAGTAGATGGATCGTACTGATATAAGGTCTCTTTAAATATTGCATCATTACGACGATCGCCTTCCAAACTGAATAATGCTGCAAATTCAGGATTGACTGCAAAATTACCGGCAGCAGACTTTGCAAGTTTTATTCCATAAAGACCGGCCCCACCATCTCCGTCAGAATCGCCCTTGCGCCATGTGCGGAAACGGCCATAAGTCAGACCATCCTTATTAGCGGCTGTGTAAGGCATGGCATATATAAAATCTTTAATTTCGTAGCCATTGGTTGGATAGAATTTTTCCAGGTAATCATCGCTAAGATCGAAAAGGCCGGATTGTATGATCTCATCACATACAGACACGCAATCATCTAATTTTTCATTTGTCGCAGTTGCCGACCAACCTGAGCTGGTTACATCCTGTGTGTAAACATTCCAGTTGATATACAACTTTGCAAGAAGAGCATCAACCATCCAACGTGTAGGCTTGCCATAAGTAGAAGCATCAACAGAAGTTGTTATATTATCGCGGATGGCTAATAGTTCAGTTTCTATCCATTCGGCGACATCTGCACGAGAGCTGCGTTCCAAAGCTTCATTCGAATCCGGTACATGATCCAAAACAGGCACATCCCCATAGCTATCCATCAAAATAAAATGATAGTAAGCACGAACAGCCCGGGCCGTAGCGGTAATTGACGCTTCTTCACCACCCAAATCCACAATAACCTGGTTACACTTGGTGATGCCACCCGACAAATCAGACCAAAAACCAATACATGCATCATCGGCCATAAAGTTATGCAAACTTGGATGCGCATAATTCCCGGAATCATAATAGTCACCATCATAACTTACGCCCATACACTCATCAGAAGAGAAGGACATAGCCTCGTTGTAACGGCGCCCTAACATACCACGGAATGCATAATATACATCAGAAGTTTTGGCTTCTATGGCAATTTCCGAATCAGGATAAGATGTGTATTGAGATTTTATATCCACATCCAAATCTGTACAACTGCTGGTAACCAGAACTATTATTGCAGCTGATATAAAATATTTAATATTTATTTTTTTCATAAGAATTTAATATTAGAAGTTTATATTAAGTCCAAGCATAAAAGTACGGGTACGTGGATAATATGTTTCACGGCTGTCGATGCCAGGAGTGAGGCCACCTAAAGATACTTCAGGGTCAAGGCCTTTATAGTTAGTTATGGTCAATAAGTTGTTGCATGTGGCATAAACACTGAATTTATTGATATAGTCGCCAATCCTGCCGAAGTCGTAACTTAATGATAATGTTGACAGGCGCAGGTAGCTACCATTTTCCAGATAACGATCCGATGGGGCCTGGGCATTTACATCAGTAAATTTTTGAATGTCTGCAACCTCGCTCAACACATTTTTACCTGTTGAAACCAAAGCAATGTAATTATACTGTGCCCGGGTTGAATTCATAATTTTATTACCCAATACTCCCTGGAAGAAAGCGTTAAGAGACCATTTTTTATATGTCAGTGTATTGTCCCATCCGTAGGTCAATTTCGGCTGGGCACAACCGACCCTGGTACGGTCAGTTTCCTGAGGGCTGGTCGTAAGCTCACCTGTGCGTTCACCTGTTTCTGTATCATGCACATAAAACTGAGAGACACCACTGTCGCTGTATCCTGCCCACTCCCACGTATAGAAGGTTCCGATAGCTTCTCCTTCTATGATGCGCTGAACATTGGTCGTAGAATAGCCCCCAATGTTAGGATTCCCGGCATTGATGTAATCTACAGAGTAAGTCTGATTAGAAAGGCTTTTTACCTTATTGGTATTGTGCGAAAGGTTCAATGATGTTTCCCAACGAAGATTTTTGGACTGAACAGGGATTACATTTAAAGACAATTCGATACCCTTGTTGCTAATATCGCCCACATTAGCGAGCATACTACCATACGGATAGCGGTTAGTAGATACGGCATAACTGTAAATCAAGTCCTTTGTTTGTTTGTCGTAGTATTCCAATGTACCCGTCAAACGGTTTTTGAAGAAACCGAAATCAATACCCATGTTGAACATACCTGTACGTTCCCACTTCAAATCAGGGTTCGCGTTGCTTGTAGCAGCCAAAGTACGATACTGAGAAGTGTTGCCGGTTGCATCTGTATAAGTGAACCAGCCGGAGGCACCATAGGTCTGGATGGCTGTAAATGCGTCAAAACCTAATGAATTACCACTGACACCATAGCCGACACGGAATTTCAAATCATCAAATACATTCAGATTTTTTATAAAGTTTTCCTCATTCATACGCCAGGATGCTGATGCAGAAGGGAATGTAGCCCAGCGGTTGTTCTTTCCAAAAGCAGAACTTCCATCATGACGCAATGTAGCCTGAAGCAAGTACTTGCTATTATAACTATAATTAATACGACCATAAAAAGAAATCATGCGCAAAGTGGAAAGAGTATAATCAAGATTCTCATCACTATTGATGCCGCTAATGTCCATGCTATTAGCATAGCCCAGGTTATAGTACGACAAGGCATCATTATAAAAGTTATACACAGTAAGTCCAAAGCCATCATTATTATCACTCTTTTCCCAGGAATAACCTGCCATAAGTCCAAGCTTATGCACATCATTAAAAGTCTTGTCATAGTTAAGATACGTTTCCAACACCTTCTTTTTATTCTCTATCGATGCACGACTTGCCTGACCATGCTGAGAAGCATAAACCTGGGACGCAGTAGTATTATAATTGCTATATATATACTGCTCGTTCTGATAAGAAAGATCAAGATTATAAACCAAACCATCAATAACCTCAAAGGAAGCTTTAGCTACGCCCTGTAACCGTTTACTTTCTGTTTTGTACTCATCCTCATGAACCATCGACATTGGATTGTAATTCTGAGAGATGCCAGAGCTCTGATACCAACTGCCATCTTCATTTTTTACAGGGACTAACGGAGAATAATAGTTCATGGCATCAAGGACACTAGCCCCCTGGTCATCCATTGGAATGTTGTGATTGTTGGTAACACTTCCGTTAATATTGAACGACAGTGTCAAACGGTCTTCCAGTGTTGTGGTTTGTAAAAAAGACCGTGCGATAAGACGGTCCATGTCCGTTTCCCTGATAATCCCCTGCTTACTCATATAGTTAATACTCGCATTGTAACTGGTCTTTTCATTTCCACCATTAATAGAGACATTGTGATTATGGCTAAAGCCAGTACGCTGAACTTCCTTTTGCCAGTCGGTGTCGGATCCTTCATCATTTGGAAGAGATACTCCATTGGCTGAAGCATAAGCGCGAAGTTCACCTGCTGTCATCATATCCAAATTCTTCAGTACATTGTCAACAGCAACATAACTGCTGTAGCTTACGCTAGTTTGTCCATTTTTACTCCCTTTTTTGGTCGTAACGATGATAACACCGTTGGCTGCTTTTGAACCGTAGATAGCCGTTGCAGATGCATCACGTAGCACATCGATGCTCTCAATATCTTCTGGTGCAACCAGTGACAGTGACATCCCGGGGATACCATCAATAACGTAGTATGGTTCCTGTGCCTGACCTGTACGCAGGGTAGAAGCTCCGCGCAAGGTAATAGACGAGCTACCATTAGGGTCGGAAGTCTGGGTAATTATCAAGCCAGGGACTTTACCCTGCAGCAACTGGGAAGGATCAGTATAAACACCAACGTTCAAGTCCTTAGCGCTAACAGTTGTAATTGAACTTGTAACGTCCTTACGTGTCATTTTTCCATAACCAATTGCAACAACTTCATTCAATTTTATATTAGAAGCAACCATGTGTACCTGGTAAGTAGTTCTTCCATCCAAAACAACTTCCTGTGTTTCATAACCCACAAATGAAAAAACCAATACTTTAGAACTTCCCGTAATATTAATAGCAAACTTACCATCAATACCGGTTACTGTGCCATTCGAGGTGCTTTTTTCAATAATTGAAGCACCAGGAATCGTGTTATTGCTTTCATCAAACACAACTCCGGTTATTTGTCGTGTTTGTCCGAAGGTGTTAAAAGAAAAACCTATTAATATGGCAAACACCAGTAATTTAAAATCGATTTTTTTCATAGACTCGTATTTAAAATTTAGTTTACATCAAAACTAATTTGCACTCACCGTTCTTATATGGATAAATAATTCAAATATATAGACACAACCCTCAACCATGCATACGGTATCGTAACGTGAGTTTTGGGTTAATTGACTAATGGCAAATTGTTCAGGACTAAATACTCAAGGAATCTCATATTCTTGTTTTTAACAGAAGGTTTGTGGTCAAGGAGTATGCTGCCAGCTTTGCCGAATCAACGTAACAGGTTCCGGTTCGCTTACCCAACCTGCAGACCATGATAAAACAGAAAAGATAAAGGAACCGGGGCCAGAACCGGACAAAACGGTTATACGGGTTGTCATTTTTCTCCCGGGTACCCGGGAGAAGAATCTTTAACTTTATAACTAATCATGAGGCTCTTCACTGCGTTCAGGGTGACACAGAAACTTGACTTGATGCCTGTCTAAATTTGTTCATCCATGGTCTTTCAAAATACTTAAAAAAGACAACGGAAAGCATAACACTTCCTGTACCAATGACAGATCCCACCACAATATCCTCCAGAAAATGCAGAGAAAGGTATACTCTCGAATAGCTGACTAAAAGCGCTATAAAAAACAATAATAGTTTCGCCATATTTCTTTTAGTAAGCAATGCCAGTGTTAAAAATATCGTAAATGCAGTGGTTGTGTGACCGGAAGGAAAACTGTTCAGACTATGTAATCTTACGCCTTTCACCATATGAAGCTGGTAAGTCTCATACAATTCGAAATATTTCCACGGACGATACATATCGGAAAATAATGCATGTTTAAAGATAAAAAGCAACAGGTTGCTGACAATAACCGCGATTAAAAAGGCAAAGGCCCACTTTTTTTCCCGTATTAACAAATAGATCAAAACAGGAATATATAAAAAACCATTACCCAAATAAGTAATCGATTTGAAAAAAAAATCAAATACTGCTGAATGGTAACTGTTTATAAGGATCTGAATTTCGGCTTTTGTGTAAACCATAAAATAGAATGAACACACAAGGATAAAAACTAACTGGGGGAGCAGAAAGAAACGATTTTTCCAAATAAATTGTTTCATAGATTCTCCATTTTTACTAATTAAGATTGCAGTGCCCAAATTTTTTTCTTATATCTAAATTGTATTGAATATTAACTTTAAATAATTTTTAAAATTCTGAATTGTATCTTATCAAAATATAAAAACGAAAATGCCTTTACTTTTAACCCGGATTATTCATTGCGAGATTAGAAAGACATATACAATTTATTATATTTTAACAAGTTAAGCAACAATACATCAGTATTAGTTGCATCAATGAGTAATAAGGATACAGTTTTTACCATAGAAAAACAGGCATAAAATGTTATTACTCTTTAATAATTATTGATTCTACAGAAATTGGAAATACTCCGAAATACCCTAAAGTATTGTTCGATATATTACCTATGGGATTGGTCGGTACCCTGCCTGCATTAAGAGGATTATCATCGGATCCGGATATCTGATTTACTGTAGAATAGTAGTGATAAATATCTTCAGTTACATTTCGCAATTCTACCATAGCCGTATCTCCTATCTGATATATTTCTTCAATATCAGAACCAAAAAGTCCGTTTGAAAAGAACAGTTCCTCTGAAGGCACCCCGTTTTTCGACGAAAATAACACAATGAAACTGTCATCGTCGGAATCGGCATAATGGCATTTTACAATGTATCCTTCTTCGTCGAAAGCTCCCGACATAATGTCATTATACCTGGATGTTAATGAATCGATCTTTACCAGGGGCCTCATAATTGATTGGGCGGTATATGTCTGCCCTTCAGCTTTAACTGTTAAGTAATATTCTCTCCCCGGAACCCCTTCTAGAGTTTTGGAAACAAACTGTCCGTCGCTTACTTCAGTTAACTTCTCTGAGTTACCTTCGCTATCAGATATTTCCACTTCGGCTCCTTCTACATAAACAGGATCGGTTGATGAAAAATAATCAGTCGTTTTTGTAATCAGTACACTACATGCTTCTTCTCCGGTTTTATTTATAACTTTTGCTTCAATTACAATTTGAGATTCAACCCCGTCGAGATTGATTGTAATTTCTTTTTCACATGAAAGAGCGGTAATTATTATTGTTGTAAAAAGGAATATATGTTTTACCAATTGTTTCATTTTCTTGTTTTTTAAATTATTAGAACTTGAAATTGTAAGTAATTGAAGGAACAAAAGAAAACATGGCAGTCTGTTCTGCTATAGTTCTTGCCTTGTTGTTTGTATCTTGCTTAAACTGTATCATGTAAGGGTTTTGGCGTCCATATGCATTGTATAGCGAAAAATTCCAGCTCGACTGGTATTTTCTGTTTTTATTCTTTTTTCCTTCGAGGGTAAGTCCCAGGTCAAGCCTATGATAGTTAGGCATACGATATGAGTTACGCTCGGTATAAAAAGGGGTTACGATATGCTCTATTGTATATTTACCACTTGGGTATGTTGTTGCATTTCCTGTATAATAGATCCAGGATGCTGATAGTGATATTCTTTCATTTAGTTTGTAAATACCTGTTACTGAGAAATCGTGAGTTCTGTCGTATCGGGCAGGAAATGTATTCCCATTATTTATTTGGTTGAATTTGCGTTCGGTACGGCCTAATGTGTATGATAGCCAGCCTGTAAGTCTCCCTTTGTTTTTTCTTGCAAATAGTTCCACACCATATGCCTGTCCTTTCCCATATACATATTCCGACTCAATTGCAGAGCTAAAAAGTACATCTGCACCATCCCTGTATTCAATCTGGTTCCTGAGATTTTTGTAATACCCTTCTATTGAAGCTTCATACATGTTCTTTTTAAAGTTTCTGAAGTAACCTAACGCATACTGATCGGCTATTTCCGGTTTTACATTATTGGTACTTGGTTGCCATACATCAAAGTTAGTGGCCGAGGTTGAGTTGGTTACCATGTGGATATACTGACGGTTACGCGAGTAAGATGCTTTTACCGAATTTGCAGTATTCAATATAAAATTTGCAGTAATTCGCGGTTCGAAGCCATAATAATTTTTTATAACCTCGTCTTTCGAATATTCTTTAGTCTCGATTTCCGAACCATTTTCGTCGAATGTAGATATTTTTCCCGGTCCGAGGTAGGTAAACATTGAATATCGTAATCCGTAGTCAAAGCTTAGTTTGTTTCCATATTTAAGCTCGTGCGACAGGTATACCCCGCTCTCAATCGCTTTTTTGTCTTCATAACTAAGATCGCCGGAAGAACCACCTTCGGAAGTAACTTCTCCCGGACGGAAGGTATGGTGTACCATATTTAGGCCGAACCTTAACGTATTAGAGGGGGTTAGAAAATAATTGAAATCCCCCTTCAGGTTAAAATCTTTTATCGTAGAGGAAATATTTTTGTTAGAAACACCTGTTTCGTTGGTATACTTACTATAAATTAAGGTCGAATTCAGGAATAATTTGGGATTGAAAACATGGTTCCATCTTAAAGAAGCTGTGGTATTCCCAAAGTCAATCTTTGTGCTGGTTGCCTGTTTGGTCTTATAACGGTCTTTACCAAGATAGCCGGAGATATAAAGCCTGTTATTGTCATTAATTTTATAATTAGCCTTTGCATTAAGGTCATAAAAATATATGGTGGTGTTTTTCATTTCCTCTTCAGGAGCTAATTTTAAAAATAGGTCGGCATAGGTACGGCGTCCCGAGATGATAAACGATGATTTGTCTTCTATTAAAGGGGCTTCTACAGTAAGCCGGGAAGATATGAGTCCAATCCCTCCAGATACATTGGTTTTTTTCTGGTTCCCCTCTTTCATCCTTATATCAAGTACCGAAGAGAGTCTTCCACCGTATGATGCAGGAAAATTTCCTTTATAAAGAGTAAAGTCTTTTATGGCATCGGAATTGAAAACAGAAAAGAATCCCAGTAAATGTCCTGAGTTATAAACAGGAGCTTCGTCAAGCAGTATCAGGTTCTGGTCAGCTCCGCCTCCACGTACATGAAATCCTGTTGAAGCCTCGTTGCCGGCTTTTACTCCTGGCAGAAGCTGGATGGTTTTTAATACATCCTGCTCTCCAAATACTACAGGGATTGTACTAATTGCTTTGGGTTGCAGTTTCACAACTCCCATTTTAGCCGAGCGAACATTGTCATTTTCTTTAACTGCCGACACCACCACTTCTTCAATTGCCGATATCTTGGGTGAAAGCTCTATCTTCAGGGTAATATTCGTGTTTACTTCAACAGGAATCACCTTACTGTTGTATCCTATAAATGAACATTGTAGTTGGTACTTGTCTCCCGGAACCGTAAGTGAAAAAAAACCATATGCATTAGAAATTGTACCGGTAGCAAGCTCTTTACAGAACAGGGTTGCCCCAATCAGGTCCTCGCCGGTTTTTGCATCCTTAATATAACCACTAATTGTATATTTGGGCTGCGATACAACTGATGTTGTAATAAGCAGGAGCAGGAAACTAATTGCATTCTTCATGTATTTAATATTTTAAATTATATGTATGTTTGTATTTCTGACAGGAGCAATCTTTTATGCCGACAGATGGAATACCGCTTCCAGTTTTTTAATCCGACAAAATGAATTGATGTGGATAACAGCCAACTGGAAATTTTGCTAAATGCCAGCAAAAAGTAATTGCTTTTAAGTAGGAATTAAGTGGCAGATAGCTTATTGTGTGTTTTTTGCAGCAACGACAGCAGAGGTTTCTTCATCCATGGTTTTTCAAAATATTTTAAAAGGACAACGGCCAGCATAACGCTCCCAGAGCCAATGACAGATCCGGCCACAATGTCCTCCAGAAAATGCAGGGAAAGATATACTCTCGAATAGCCGGATAAAAGCGCTGCAAAAAGCAAAAATAGTTTCACACTATTTTTTTTAGTAAGCAGTGCCAGCATTATAAATATTGTAAAAGCAGTGGTTGCATGACCGGAAGGGAAACTGTTCAGGCTGTGTAATTTCACGCCTTCCACTATATGAAGCTGGTAAGTTTCATATAATTCGAAATATTTCCACGGACGGTACATATCGGTAAACAATACATGTTTAAAGGTGAAAAGCAACAGGTTGCTGACAATAACCGCGATTAAAAAGGCAAAGGCCCAATTTATTTTCCGTATTAGCAAATAGGCCAGAACTGGAATATATAAAAGGCCATTACCTAAGTTGGTAATCAACTTAAAAAAAAGATCAAATCCCGGAGAATGGAACCTGTTCAGCAGGATATGAATTCCAGTTTTCGTGCAGGTCATAAAAAAAAATGAACTTACAAGGATAAAAACCAACTGGGGAAGCAGAAAAAAACGATTTTCCCAAACGAATTGTTTCATAGTTTTCCATTTTTTAATTAGTGGCAAGACTCTATTTTTTTGATAACACTTTATTTTTCAAGACCCAAAAATTTATTCGTTCTATTTGGTGTTGACATTTTTTTTTCGATGCGGCACATCAACCAGGTAATGCAACCATATAATCCTTTTTATTAGCAACCACGGTCATATTTAGCAGCATCAATCATATTGCAATTATATAGTCAGGTATTGCTTCACGGAAATTAATTAGCTGAATATTAGCAATTCGGGGATGAGGGGAGGAATTGTCGCCCTAAATGTCAGAATTGACATTTATCGTAGAAAACGGTGTATTCAGTTTCCCAAATGCTACCTTAGTCTAAAACAATATTTTAGAGCAAAATATTATTGATACATTTACGTTGCATTTTTTTTGGTTGGTTATGAAATTAAAAAAGAAATATCAAAACAGGCTAATCAGTAGTTTCCTATTACAACAACTATTGTTCTGTGTTGTGTACTTCATATTATTACTGTCAGAAGATATACTTGACAGTGATCTTACCAGTGAAGATTTCATGAGAACTATTCTGATGTTTATTTTCGGAGTTGTTCTGATGGAATTTAACCTGCTTATTCTCATTCCCCGTTTTTTAAAAAAGGATAGAATAAGTTTGTATTTTATATCTGTAGCCCTGTCAATATTTGTTTATAGTTTTGTTTTATGCCTGCTGGTATTCTATCTTATTGGCAATAAGTTAAGCCAGGAAGGCGAATCCTCCATGAACATTTTTACCCATTTGCTTGTAGAGTATTCAATATTGATCATTATATCGACATTATATTATTACAATTTTGAATATATAAAAGCGAATAAAAAAATTTTCCAATTACAGGCCATTCAGAAAGAACAAAAAGAGGCAGAGTTGATGGCACTAAAGTCGCAACTGAACCCTCATTTTCTTTTTAATACGCTGAATAATATTTATAGCTATAGCGTTACAAACAATCCCAATACATCGAACCTGATACTTAAACTGTCGGAACTCACAAGTTATGTGCTGTACGACAGCGACAAGGAGAAGGTAGCCCTTTCCTCGGAAGTGGAGTTTATTGAGAATTTTATTGAACTGAAAAAAATAAGACTTGATGAGACGGTTCGTGTGGATTTTGATGTTCAATACGATAGAGATGTCTACATTGCACCGCTTCTTTTTATTCCTCTTGTGGAGAATGTGTTTAATCATGGGCTACATACCCAGTCAAAAAACGATTATGCTAAAATAGTGTTGAGGCTCCAGGGCGATAATCTCACATTTATTACCGAAAACACATGTTCCCCTCCTTTGGATACAGATATAAAACAAACAGGCGTGGGTATTAAAAACCTCCGAAAAAGGCTTCAACTAATATATCCCGAACATGAATTGAATATAATTGACAAACCTGAAATGTTTAAGGTAAAAATGAAGATTAGATTATGAGACTGTTCGTTACAGAACTTTAAAAATTTAACCGATCTTAAAGTTTGAATTTGTGTCTTTGTGAAATACCTGATAATAAATAGAGCAATTTAGTGTTAGCTGTTGGCAACATTAAAAACCAGAACAGATGAAAATAAAATGTCTTATAGTAGACGACGAAAAACCGGCTCGTGATTTACTAAAACAGTATTGTAACGAAATATTTTTTCTTGAAGTCAGGGGAGAATGTAAAAATGCATATGAAACAATGGATCGTTTAACAAATGAGAAAATTGATTTGTTGTTTCTCGACATCAAAATGCCTAAGCTAACAGGATTACAGTTACTAAGGTCTTTAAACAATCCGCCTTTTGTGATAATTACCACAGCCTATCGTGAATACGCCTTCGAAGGCTTTGAACTCGAAGTTCTCGATTATCTTAAAAAACCTTTCTCGTTTGAGCGCTTTCTGAAGTCGGTTCTAAAAGTTAAAAAGTTATATGAACAAAGAATAACAGCAGAAGCAAGCGAAGAAACCAATCTTTCGAATAATCCTGAATTTTTGTTTGTAAAGACAGATAAGATTTTCTATAAAATAGTGCCGGACCAGCTTATGTATGTCGAAGCTATGGGTGATTATGCTCATTTTTATACAAAAACGGAGAAATATGTCATTTATATTACAATGAAAAAAGTTGAGCAAATACTGCCCTCCGACCAGTTTATTCGTGTTCACCGTTCTTTTGTTGTTGCACTCAGACATATTGATTATGTAGAAGGAAACATAATCAATATAGGCGACAAAGAGGTGCCAATAGGGAAAAGTTTCCGTGATGATTTCAAAAAAAGGCTTATGTAGCCGATCCTGTTAAAGCTCGCAAATTATTAGTATTTTATCAGTTTCAACAACAAAAAAATAAAGAGGGAAGCCGATATGCCAAAAACAATGGGATCAAGTCCAAAGGGTAAAGCTGGGTTGGCAATAATTAGTGTCAGGGAAGTACCTCCCCCGGAAATCATGGACCAAAATGCTGCCCGTGGGTTGTTGCGGGGATTGATGAGTACGGCAACAACAGGAACAAAAAGGCCGGAAACCATAAAAGTGTACGAATAAAGCATCAGTTCAAGCACATTGGGCATTTTTAATGCAAGAAGTAAAGCTACTGCCCCAATCACGAAGGTAAGCACTTGCGAGAGGCGAAGGCTGTTCGGGTGGTGATGGCTTTTCAGTATATCGGTTAAAATATTGCCGGACGCAGCCATTAAACAACTGTCGGCTGTCGACATAATAGCTGAAAAATAGGCAGACATCACAATTCCAGTGAGCCCTACCGGGAGAACTGTTTTAAGCAACAGGGGCAGGCCCATTTCTGCATCGATAGCCTGGCCGGGAGCAAAGCCCTGGCTGCTTAGCATACCGTTTTCGAAAGCCACACGGGCAAACAAACCAAGCAATACGCCGGAAAAAGCCATCAGCGGATACTCGAAAAGGCCGGCAATAAACCAGGCCCGTTTAGCTGTTGCCACGTTTTTCGACGCATAAATGCGTTGATAAAGTGTCATCCCGATAAACCAGATAGGCACAATAGTAATCATCCAGTTCAATACCTGTTGCCAGCTTACATTACTGAAACTCAGATATGCTTCAGAAAGAGTCTGCCTAACTGCAGTAAATCCGCCAACTTCATGAGAACATAAAGGTAAAGCCACGAAAAGAAGTCCGCTCATTAAAATAATCCACTGAATGGTGTCGGTGTAAATAACTGCTTTCAGTCCGCCAAGAACAGTATAAACAACAGCAATGATACCCATTACCAGCAGGGCGGTATTAAATGTTAATGAGGGAAACGTAGCAGCAGCCAGTTTAGCCCCTGCCAGTATCTGCGAACTGGTAAAACCGAGGTAGCCAATGGCTGAAATAATTCCTGCAAGGAAAGCCACCTTTTTACTGTAACTGTGCTCCAGCATCTGTGGAAACGACAGCAATTTTAGCTTTCGGGACAAACGGTGTACTTTGGGAACCATTACCACGGCAGTCAGCCATGCCCCGACCAACCCGGAGAAGAGCAACCAACTGCCCGAAAGCCCCATGATAAATCCCAGGCCACCCAAACCGATGGAAAAACCTCCGCCTACATCGGTCGCCACTACCGAAAGTCCGATGTGAAGACTGCTCATTTGCCGTCCACCCACATAGTAATCTTCAGTGTTTTTGTTCTTTTTCAGGAAAAAGAATCCTACCCCCAGCATGAATGCCAGGTAAATTATAAAAATTGACAAGTCTATCCAATGCATCATTCAAACTCAACCTTCAGGGTAAAATATGGGGCATTTTCGGTGTTGCTTATCCAGTCTTTATCCAAAAGTGAATTTATATGCTGAAGTCCTTTTTGGTAACTTAATTTCAGGTTCATTAAAATATCTCCCATCATACATTTGTCCTTTTCCTGCAAAAGCAAAATAATATTCCGCTCCGTGCTGTCTTCAATCCTTTCCAAACTAATTTTTTCTTTCATATTTATCGTTGTCTATAAGGGGTTGCTGTTGAAGGAATTTCCATTCCTTCCTCTTTCATTTTAAACCGTTCACAATTGTACCATCCTTTCTGTCCCCGGTTGCAAAAAACATTTTTTATCAGGAAGGGAGAAATCCGGTCAACAACGAGTGTTCCCCGATAAACCGGGCAAGTTTTTGAATAGGGGCATAATTTACCTAAATACTGCTGTTCCATCATTCACATATTTTTATAATACACACACATACTTTCAATTTTCCCTGAAATATTGGTATTGTTTTTCAGCAGACCGGAATAATGATAACCTTGTTTTATAAAGGTTTTGTTCATCCCGGGACTGTTTAAACGGGCAATCGTGAATAACGTTTTGAAATGTTGTCTTTTCATTTCTGTCTCCATTTTTTCTAGCAGAAAACCTGCAAGATTTTTTCCCCGATAAGCAGGAAGCACCGCAAAATCAGTCATTTCTGCATTTTTATTAGTGGTATCCAACTCTGCGGATGACAGTCCTATCAACTGCCCCTGATCCCGGATGCCAAAATAAATAACCGACTGATCTTCCATCGTTTTTTTTAAATAGCCGGCATCCATAACCGGGAAAGGATATGTTTCAAAAACCTCGCGGTATAGCCGGGCCATTTCTCCACAATGTGTGGGTTCTGCAATATCAATCCGGAAACGGGAAGGAAGATTTTTTCCATTATTGCTGACCGGCCCGCTTAAAAGTTCTGAAAAATCAGGCAAGACATTCCTGTCAATGACTTTTCGTTCCTGAACGAAATACTTGGCCATGAAAAAAACGGCTTCTTTACCATCAAAAAAACCAGGAATCCAGGCTTCCGGTTCATACCCGTTTTGTACAAAAAGCGGGTGTACTGAAGCAGGTACTTTTGCAAAAATTTTGCTGTATCCATTTTCACTGGCCAGATCATCCAATTGCACCAAAAGTGTATCCTGATCCCGGGAATTGTATTTCATCAGGTAAATCCGGTTATTTTCTTTTCCGTGCTGAATCAATGAATGTCCTTTTCTTTCAATGCAGTCCATGTTCCCTCCGGTTATGGCGTTCATTATTTTTAGGAATCAATGAAATTGAATCATTTGCGTCGGAAAGCAGTTTCTCAATGCCAAGCGCTTGTATTTCATCACTTTCTGAAAGATTTAACTCCAGATTACAGTTTGCACAATCGCGATCACAAAACTTATTTTCATAATTTTCCGGTTCTTTATAGGTAGTTATAACTCCCTCGTAATTACGCAAAACCACCTTATTGGTCGACCACGAAATAATATAGTTAGGCACCACCGGAATTTTGCCCCCGCCTCCGGGTGCGTCAATCACATAGGTAGGAACCGCAAAACCTGTAGTATGCCCGATCAGGCTCTCCATTATTTCAATTCCTTTTCCTACCGGGGTACGGAAATGAGAAAGCCCTTCCGAAAGGTCGCACTGATAAAGATAATAAGGTCGCACCCTGTTTTGCACAAGTTTGTGTACCAGACTCTTCATGATACGGGGACAGTCGTTTACATCAGCCAGCAGTACACTTTGGTTTCCCAAAGGAAAACCACCGTCGGCCAGTTTGCGTAGAGCTTTTTTCGAAGAGGCTGTTATTTCCCGTGGATGGTTAAAATGAGTATTAATCCAAAGAGGCTGATACTTTTTTAATATGTTTACCAACTCGTCAGTAACCCTGTACGGTAAAACAACGGGTATTCTTGTTCCTATACGAACAATCTCCACGTGTGGTATTTGTGTGAGTTCCCCAAGCAGCCAATCCAACTGACTATCAGGAAGCATGAACGGGTCGCCACCGGAAAGTAATACATCCCGGACTTGTGTTGTATATCGAATATATTCAATTCCTTTTTTGAGTTGTTCTTTTGAAGGAATATAATCGACGTCGCCTACTTTTCGTTTACGGGTACAGTGCCTGCAATACATTGCACATGTGTTACTGACATGAAACAGTACCCGGTCCGGGTAACGGTGAGTGATTCCTTCCACGGGGCTGTCGCTTTCTTCTGACAAAGGGTCTTCTAATTCGTTATCCAATACTGTCAATTCCTGAATATTAACAAACGCCTGTTTGAAAACCGGATCGTTCCTGAAGTTCTTCTTTGAAATCAGGGAAGCATAATAGGGGGTTATTGATAATGGAAATCTTTCCATCGTCTTATTCAATTTTGCCCTTTCCTCATCGGAAAAGGTAATTCCGGTTAATTGCTCAAATTTTTCAATTGTTTTGATACTGTTTTTTATTTGCCATTTCCAGTCTTTCCAGTTCGAAATGGTTGAATCTTCTTTGATCCTGTTTGCAAGGGCTTGCTGTACGCCATTAAAAATATCCATAACTTTCAAAAATAGTTTCTACAGAAACAAAAGTACTATTTTGAGTGGCTATATCAAAATTAATAAGCAGGGCAGTTCAATTCTACAAATAATATTGATAACTAAATACGGGAAAGGAACCGTTCTTTTTTTTCGTCTCTGGCCGGCGGGGCACTTCCTTTTGCTGTCGACCAAAAGGAAGAAAAAGTCTTGTCAAAATTTTAACTGATAATCTTGAAAATTATAACCTGTAATTTTGGAAATCTTAATTTACAAATTATGAGTCCACTCCGACAACCCTATTTTTTTCCAATGAATGAGAATCGGATATTCCCGGACCCGGACAAGTTCTTTGGCATAATTGTTTTATGTATCTCAAAATCCGGACAAAGTTCACCCATAAATGCTTTTTTGAGCCAAACATGCCAAATCCGGCCGGGTTCGAAATTCTGGCCATTATTTCACATACCGGTTCTGGGGTGAAGAACTGTCCGTTATGTCCGTGACTGATATATTCCATATAAAAATTGCCGAAGCAATCTTTCAAACCTTGTCCGTTGTTGTCCATTTCCATTACCAATGCACCAAAAGCTTCGGACATCAGGTAGGCATCCGGCTTTTCGCAATTCCGGACAATCTCAAGGTAACGGTATTCTTTCGCCCCTAATGACAAGGCACAAACTACCATCTCAAGGAAATCTTCAAACACAGAATGCAGACCGTACTTATGGCCGATGTCAAGGGATTTTTATGAGTGAACTTAGTAACATTGAAAGGATCAGCGAAGAGATGTTTGCCAACTATCATCAAATGCAACATTTCATAACCGAATCCACCTGGGATTACAGAGCACTGATGGATCAAGTGTCCAAAGATGTGAGTAATAGTCTGCACAAAAGGAAACTGACAGGACTGCTTATTGATGAAAGCGGTTGGGAAAAGAAAGGCGAAAAGAGCGTCGGTGTAAGCCCTCAATATTGTGGAAATGCAGGTAAAATATGCAACTCACAGGTAGCCGTATTCGGTGCATTGAGGACATGGGATTTATCTACATGCTTGATATTCATTCCAATTTAACTGTTTATTTGGAATAATGTGAGATAGGTATTCCACCCTCTACCGGCAAACAAGGCCGCAAGCCGACCAAAGAAAGACCATTGTCGGAAGACGACATGATTGACCAAATGTTTGAACGGCATTGCCGACGACAATACGATATAAACCTTGCTTTTGACAAACAATCGGAAATCTGTTAAAGTAGAACTAAAAAGATAGTAGCAATGAGAACAAAGAATAAAGTTTTGTCGGTTTTCATTAAAGTTGTTTTATAATATATTAAAAGTTCTTTTATTCGTTAAAATTCAATGATGTACTTCGTTTACTGAAATCTACTTCCTTATTTTTTGATAAGCGAGACTTCGGGGCCGCCAATCTTTCCGAGAGGGATATCCTGTGCCTTTAACCGCAATACCAGGTTGTTTATCGCCTTCGCTTTGTCGGGCGTATAGAGAGAATAAACCCATTGCCTGCCATTGCCGATAATACCAGGCTTGGAATTGCTCATTTTGTTTCCCGATTCGGTCCATTCCAATACTACATTTTCCGGTCCAGGCATTTCTGCCGTTTCGGGCCATTGCAGGATGAGCTGCAATACTTCCTGGGGCGTATCCCACAAATAACAAAATATCACCGAATTGCGGTCGTATTTCAAATCAGCAAACAGCTTTTTCATTTCACTGGTAACCTTTTCTTCCGGAAGGTTGCTCCGGTAGATTACGCAGTCATTTTCAGTACCTGAAATATCTTGCCCATCAGAAGTCTCATATTTTGTTTGAGGTTTGACCTTCGGGAAATACACAAACCCTTGTCCGCCCTTTTCAGCCAAATCCAGAACCGGAACAAATGGTTCGTCTGCCGTTTCGGTTGCCGAACATAACAGTAACGGGCCATTGAAATACCTGACTGCCCCGGGCGATTTGCTAGGGTGAAGTGCGGTTGTGGCACCCTGTTTTTGTTTGAATGACAGTTCAACAGTCGTTCCCTTGCTTAATTTCAAGTTCAGCTTAACAAAAGAGCTACTTGCCTGACAATTTGTTGTTTTACCGTTTATCTTTATTGTGAAACTACCCGGTTCGATCCATGATGGTGCGAAAAACTGCATTGTCGTCTTTCCCGATACAGTACTTTCAATAACCTCGAAGTTCACATGACCTTCGTACGGATAGCGGGAAGTTTCTTTGATTGTGCAGTTGCCATTTTGTAGCCGGAGGGTGGCGGTACTGGTTTCATAAAATGGCACAGCTACGGTATCTCCTTCAATAAAATAACTATACTGCAAGGCCCGCGACAAACCTTCGGCACCACGCATGGAGCAGCAAAACGGAGCTTCATCGTGTTCCTTTACAATACAAACGCCGGTTTGATCGCACACACACTTCGAAACGCCAAACCCACCATTTCGCAGTTGTCCTGCCAGCACCCCGTTGAAAAGGATATGGTGCGCGTCTTCCAGATACTCAGCTTTTCCCGTCAAACGCCACAAAGTTACAGACAGAATATACGAGTCGGTTACAGCGCAGGCTTCTGTCCATTCCGGTTTGTTGAACCAGTTGAAGTTTTCGTAGGTTTCGGTCATGGCCAAATCGCGGTATTGTTTGTACAACTTTTCGGCAAAGGCCAAATCTTCGGGACGGCGCTGTATTTCGTACCAACGGGCAATAGCCGTAGTGGCCGAAAGCATGGCATGTGTTTGGGCGCTGATGGCCACCAGGTCTAATTTCCGGTACCGGTCGATAGCCGTTTCAATGGTCGCTTTCAACCCGGCGCAGGGATAAACGGTATATGCGCGGGTCATGCCATCGAGCGCCAGGAACAACTGGCCGATATCGCCGCCCGACAAAACCCAGTTCATCTTTTTCCCTTCTTCCGAATCAACACGATAAAACTTAATCGCTTCGCGAACAGGAATAATCAGGTTATCAACTACCGATTTTAACCGCTGTTTGGCTTTTGCATCGTTTGTCCAGAGAATGTACTCGGTCAAACCGCACAAAAGCCCGTTGTGGCCGGCCATCACGTCCTCGTTGGCCCGGGAGGCAGGCAACAGCGCACCGAAATAGCCGTCGCTGTTTTCGAGTTCATGGTAATTGGCCATGATGTCCTTCAAATTGGAAGGAGCCGGTTGGTGCAACGCCTGCGACAGCAGTGTTAACCCGTTGATGCACCGGCCAACCGCATCGCCGGGAAACGATTCCCGGTTGACCTCCGAAATGGACTTCCACTGGAAATAGTCGTCCTGAAGGCGGTTGTACGACAGTTGAAGATGCTTTTCCAGAAGCCCCTGAGCCTGGATATCCTGAAAAGCAATAGCTTTTTTGCCCGAAAATTCGCTTTGCCCGTTCGCGTGTAAGCCCAAAAAGACAAACAGTGATACTATTATAAGATTCTTCTTCATTATAAATATCTATTTAAATTGTCTTCCTGTAAACATTGTAACATCTGCTTTCACAATCGTTCGTTAAAAAGGTTTATAATATGGAACCACCTTGTTCTTTTTTAATTTTCCATCAAAAGAAAAAGAAAAATTGGGAAATACTTTCAGTGAAATGGATTGATTATTGAAATCCACTTTGGCCTGCTTCTTTTCTGTTTCAATACCAACAACTCCAAGTAGTTGGCCTTTTCTGTCAGTTACCACCCGGATGCCTTTAGTGAACGAAAGCGCTTTTTGTCCATTTATAAAGCAGTCCACGTTGTTCCCTTTGGTTACCATCTGGTAGTTCGACCCCAAATAATCCTGCGAATACTCATACGTTTCGGGCGTATCGAGGCACGACCACCAGATTTTATCTTCGGTGAAATGAATGCCATACATGTGTGAAACAAACTCCAGCGACGTAAGTATCGTAGGTCCATAACCGTCGGGAGAATTGTTCGGTATGCCAGTAAACGGATCATATTGCTGGGTGAATTGATCATACTTTTCAAGATTATTCAGGAAAAGTTTTCCTAATAAAGTCAGCTCGGCATAATGTCCATAATTTTCGAGGGCGCGTATCGATCGCTGATAGGTCAGGCCCTCGGGTTGCCCGCTCCAGTTGTTGCCTGGTTCGTTGCGGAACAATTTGTCGTTGGCGGCAATGGATGGCAGCGGGAAGGGAGTCCAGAACTCTTTGCGGTTCATCAGGTGGTAACGGACAAATTCGTCTGCCATTTGTTGGTCGAAACTTCCAAAATACATACAGCGCAGGTTGTTGTGAATCAACACGTCGATCTTGTTATTTGAATTATCATGATCATAGCAGGCATGGTTTTTCGCATCCCAAAGGTGGCTTTTTAATGCATCCCGCACCGTTTCTGCCTTTTCGCTCCAATACTTTTCCATTCCATTTCCGATTTCTTTTGAAATTTTCGACAGAACATCCCGACAGGTATACGAATAGGACATGATGTCCATCGATTCAGCAGGCAGAAGGTATTCTTTGATGTTTTCGAATTTTATCCCATTTATTTCTTTATCCCTGATGTCTTTGGGCAAGGCTTGAATTTTTTCCCATGTTGGCGGATAATCAAAAGGCCACCAATTCGGAATTTTACCCAGGCGGACACATTCGTCTTCGCCCGCATCACCCAGGCACCATATTTCCAGGCAGCCATTGCCATTGGAATCGCGGGTCTTCCATAAATATTCATCAAACTTTTGCAGCGATTGATACACTTTGGTTATAAACTCCCTGTCTTTATTCAGCAGGAAATACGTTTCAAAGGCCGGGCCGGCCAAAAATAATCCCTGAAACCATCCATAATGGCCCTTCAGTGTATTATTCTCGTTGGTTACCATACCGGGGAAACGACCATCTTCGCGCTGATAATCAATGAATATCTCAATGTTATTTCGGGCAATTTCCGGATTTCTTTTGCCATACATATATCCGCCCATGGGCTGCGTTTCGAGCCACACATTTTTATACCAGCCACCTTCAACCAATACCTTGTATTTCCCAAATTGGGCGATATTCCATTTGGCCTTTTCTTCCGCATTGTTGTATAGTTTTTGAAGCCGACTGTCGGAAGTTTTAAAATAAACTGGTTCTACGGGTTTTTCAGGTGTCTGTGCGTGGCCTGAGAAATTACTCAGACATGCAGCCAACAGGACAATTGCTACTTTATTTTTCATGGCTATTTATTTATGCTCGGATTTTAAATTGAAACTGAATAAATTCTTTTTATTTTAATATTAAGGATTGCAAAATTCAGTTTTTGGATATAAAAACAAGATAGAATATAGTATTGATAAAAACAAAAACGATAGGAAATTGAATAGGATAACAATTCCCTATCGTCATTGAAGATATTAAAAAGTCTTTTTTATAAATTCAGTGGTATTCTTGATTAATCAATATCCCGGATTCTGTATAAGATTTGGATTTATATCTATTTCATTTTGTGGAAATGGAATAAAGTAATTCTTTTCCTGAAAAACAAGTGATATCCCCCCTGGAGTTTTTAGCTTTGGTAAAACAATATGCGCAATATGCCAACGTTTAAGATCAAAATACCTTTGTCCTTCAAGAGCTAATTCTATTCTTCTTTCATGACGAATATAATCTCTCAGTAACTCTTTTGTATTATATTTCCCCCTATCAACATTAGGCATATTTACTCCGGCTCTTCCTCTAACTTGATCTAAAGCATCATAAATACTTGCATCCGGTCCACTTGCTTCGTTTTTTGCTTCAGCATACATCAGTAAAACATCCGCATAACGAATTATAACATAATCCTGATCATATTCATTAAATCTACTATGACTAAATGGAGCCTGTGAAAGATCTACGTATTTCTCCATATTTATACCAGTTGGGCTTACTGCACCATTTGGTTCTCCTGCAGGCCATTCTATATTCGGCATTCTTATTGTATATGCAAGCCTTGGATCACGATTTAACCATTCTTGAGTAGGATCATATAAGGTCGATTCCGTTATTGATTTTCCATCAATACACTCATAAGCATCTACAAGATCCCAATATGGACAAATATGAGATCCCCAACCAAATTCAGTATTCATAGAACCACCTGCAATTTCGGAGCTTTGCCATTGAAATAGGTCTGGTGCTAAATAGACACATGAAAACATTATTTCAGGGTTATTTTTCTGTCCTGCGTTTATGAATATATTATGATAATCATCTGCCAGGCTGAATTTCCCGCCATCCATAATTTGCTTTGCTAAAGCAGCCGCATCTACCCAATTTTGTTCATAAAGGAGTACTCTCGTTTTTAAACCCATTGCACTTCCTTTAACAGCATGACCAGAATAAGCAGTATTTGGCAAATTTGCTATTGCAAAATCCAGGTCTTCCTTTATAAATGCCAAAACATCCTTTTGAGGACTTTTTGCCACTAATCCTTCTTCTGCCGATTTCAGACTTTCTTTAAACAATATGATATCTCCATAAAATTCTACCAAATGAAAATAGAATAACGCACGAAGGAATTTTACTTGGCCTATATATTCATTTTTTGTACTACTATCAATACTTTCGACTTTGCCTATATTATCTAAAAAGAAATTGAAAACAGCTATCCCTTTATAGCAATATTTATAAATATTAGGTGAAAACTGACTCGTAGTTGGAGTGAGATCGCCCGTAACTATCGTACCTATATTCCACTGATATGAAGCCCATTGTGCATAGGCATTATCTGAGAGACAATCCAGATATGGTTGAGACCATGCTCCTCCGGGAGGCAAAAAATATAGTGCGTCATAACAACCAGCTAAAGCCATTTTTGCATCAGCCTCAGTTTTCCAGAATGCTTCACTTGAAAGTACATACGTTGGATTTTTATCTAAAAAATCCTCACATGAAGATAACAGCAATAATAATAGCAACATTAAACCAACATGTTTATATTTAAAGGTTTTCATAATCATTTATGTTTTAAAATTTTATTTTTACTCCAACATTCATGCTACGTACTTGAGGGTATTGATACACGCTTGTTCCTTGACTAACTTCAGGATCTCCATCATCAAAATTTGAGAATGTTACTAAATTATCACCGGAAAAGTATACTGACAACCCTTTCATTTTTAAAGGATGTAATATTCTTTCAGGCAATGCATATGACAGGTAAATATTCTTAAGACGCAAATAGGAGCTATTTTTCAACAAATAGGTAGAAGTATATCCATAGACCCCTACATAATCGAATGTGTGAATAGCTGGAATTGAATTGCTGTGATTTTCAGAGGTCCAAGCATTCCTGAATTCGGTTTTAGGAGGTATTCCTTCTCTAAATGGGAAATTTGCATAATCTGAAAGTAACACATGCGACCCTTCTACCCCTTGCAGAAAAATCGATAAATTAAATCTTTTCCATTCTAAATTCATATTTAACGAGTAACTAAATTGGGGATAAGGGTCATAACTTCTACGGTCGTTAGCGTCAATTATTTTGTCTCCATTTTGATCCTTTATTTTTAGATCACCGGGTTTTGGATTATTATTTTGCGTTGCAGAATTATCGATTTCATCCTGACTTTGAAAAATACCATCCCATTCATAGAGATAGAATGAATTATAGGGTAATCCTACTTCATTAACCCCTTTTGTTGGGGATACAATGGATACAAGTTTATTCTTGAAACCTGCGACTTGAAAGTTCGCATTGTAATGAAGTTCACCTATTTTATTGCTATGTCTAAGTTCTAACTCCAGTCCCGTATTTTGTAATTTCCCGTTATTAGAAACCGGACCACTTACACCAACACTTAATGCAACCGGAATTGTTGCTAATATATCATAAGTGTCTTTTTTATACCAATCAAGACCAACCCCAATCAATCCATTAAAAGCATCGGCATCGATGCCAAAATTTAATATTTTAGTTTTTTCCCACTGAAGATTCTTATCTGTCATTTTAGTCACCACAACTCCCTGTTCTACAATTGATCCGTAAGAGTAATTTGCAAAACTAAAAACAGATTGATATGGATAATCACCAATCCCTTGATTTCCTAAGATTCCGTAAGATCCACGAATTTTTAGATTATTTATCCATTTCAAATTGTCTTTTATAAAGTTTTCCTCAGAAATTCTCCATGCGCCAGAAAACGAAGGAAATATTCCCCAACGATGGGCGGCCTGTACGCGAGATGTCCCATCATAACGCATATTACCCTCAAATAAATATCTGTCTTTAAACGCATAATTTACACGTCCAAAGAATGACTGAAGCGCCCATTCTGAAGAGGTTCCATTCAAATTTTGCCCCACAGAGCTTCCTGCATCCAATTCATCTAGATATTCAGAAGCAAATGTTTGTCTATACCCATAAATTGATCTTGTATAACTAGATGTCTGTTCATATCCTAACATAGCACCAATTGTGTGGCGGTTAATATTGGTATTATACCTTAGCACAGAATTAAGAGTAGGCACAATGTTGACAGAATAACTATTCGAAAGGCCCAGGGAAAAAGGATCTCCAACTGATTGATCAATGGTATAATTTTCTTCTCCTGGGAGTTTTTGATAATAGTAATATTGACTCGCAGTACTATATGCACGTAATTTCGAAAAACCATTATAAAAACCAACAGCCCCTTTACTCTCCCATTGTAAACCTTTTGTTATATCAATAATTGCAAAAATTTGTGCATTAGCAGTATAAGTATCATATTCTCTTTTCCCATTTGTAAATGTTATTGGAGCTATAGTACTAAAGGGTTCGGTGGAATATGCTCTTCCCGAGGCTTTTCTACCATCTGGCAAAAATGGGGCGGCAAGTGGTGAACGCCCATAAATTCCACGTATTAAAGAAAAGTCATCATTCGCTTGTGGTTCTGTCCTTGTATTGTAAAATAAATTTATAGTGGAACCAATATTAACCCCTTTCAATATTTGATTTTCATAATTCAAATTGGCTGTGAATTTTTTTGATTTGAAAATCGGAAGGATACCATCTTGGTCTGAATAATTCAATCCAAGTCTAAATTTACTGGTTTCAGTTGCTTTAGCAAAATTTAGGGAGTGATTATAAACTGTTGCTGTTTTAAAATAGTACTCCGGCCAATTAAAATTCGGATATTGAGTCCTATCTGTAGCATTTTTATAACTATTTATCTGTTCTTGAGTATAAAAAGTAGTTTGACCGTTTCTTAATCGGGCTGAATTATACATCTCCATATATTCAGCAGAATTCCATATGAATTCTGGTATTCTGGTAGCATTTTGAATTCCGACATTAAGTGTATATTCAAGCGAAGATTCTCCATTTTTTGCATTTTTAGAAGTTATTAAGATAACTCCATTTGCAGCTCTCGCACCATATATAGAGGCAGATGCAGCATCTTTAAGTACTGTAACAGTTTCAACATTATCTGGTGCTATAGAAGTAAGAGAACCTGCTATTCCATCTATTAAAACCAATGGAGAAATTGATGCACCATAAGAACCAATCCCTCTAATTCGAATTGAAGGATCATCATTTCCAGGTTTTCCTGATGGTTGAATTATTTCTAAACCAGGCATCCTTCCTTGTAGAAGATTAGCAGTATTTTGGACTGAACTTTTAGCAAGCGTTTCACTAGAGACAGAAGAAACGGATCCAGACAAATTAACTTTCTTCTGAGTACCATAACCTACAGCTACTACTTCTTCAATTCCAATGGTTTCTTCTTCCAAAACCATGTTAATAGTTGTTTCTCCTGCCACCGGAACCTCTTGGGTTTTCATACCTACAAAAGAGAATACCAAAGTAGCGTTGCTCAGCACACCTACAATTGCGTAGTTTCCCTCAGTGTCAGTAATAGCGCCATTGGTAGCACCTTTTACAATGACCGTAACACCAGGAAGCGGTAGGCCGGAGGAGTCTGTAACTTTCCCGGAGATGGTGAGGGATTGTTGCTGGATTTTAGAGACGTCAGGCAAGTTTAGTACAATAAATCTATCCTGTATTGTATAACCAACTTTTGTTCCAGCAAATAGCGATTTTAAAACTTCATCAATCTTTGCATCATTAACATTAATTGAAACCAACCTGTTTACATCAATGACTTCGGCGCTGTACATGAAATGAAATTCGCTTTGATCCTCGATTTTCGACAGGACTTCCCGAACAGTTGCTTGTTCCACGTTGAGATTAAGCATTTTTGATTGCGAATAAGTTTTGTTTGCAAAAACACCAAGCATGGAAATCAATATAAAAAAGGCCGTTAGTTTCATAATTCTGAATACTTTTTTAACCCCGGGAAATTTCTTATCCCCGGGCAAATCCTGATTTTTTTTCATATTTTTGTATTAATTAGTTTATAATTACCCTGTATGTCAGAAGGGTTGTTATTAATCTCTTCAGGGAAGTGTTGACGCATTTCCCTGTTGTTTTTTTGTTCGTTTATGTCATAGGCAGATCATTTTAGCTAGGTTTTTAGTTTTATCATTGTTTCTCCAATATTATTTTTTGTTTCGAGAACGTACCATCCGGCAACTTTTTTCGGGGAAGTGTTTTGTAAACAATCGGAGTTGCAAGGGTCATCAGGTCGAGAATCTGGTAAAGGGGGTCATCTTTAAGAGTGACCGTATATGTATAATTTTTTATTTCATCTTTAACTTCGATATCAACATTAAATATTCGGCTCAGTCTCTCTGTAACCTGAAGTATAGGCGTGTCTATGAAAATTAGTTTCCCTTCAGTCCATGAAATGTACTTTTCAATGTTCCCGTCTATGCTCGAAATTGATCCGGTCAGCGAATTATAGTTTACATGTAAACCGGGCTTCATCGTGCCAATGGTCACAATTTTTCCATTCTCTTTATTCTGCTCCAAAATTACCTTTCCGGTAACAAGGGTAGTTCCAATAATGTCATCATCAGGATATGCAGAAACATTGAAAGTGGTCCCGACGGCTTTTACATTTATGCCTCCAGCCTTCACAATAAACGGCTTTTCAGGATTATGAGCGACTTTGAAAAAGCCTTCGCCAGTAAGAGTTACTTCCCGTTTGTCACTTGAAAAGAAATACGGATATTTAATTTTGCTCCCATAATTTAATTGTACCTCTGAACCATCAGATAGCTGGACAACAGTTTTTGATCCAAATGGGGCTACAACTTCAAGAGAATCTACGGCGCGTTTAGCATATTTATCAAATTCAATTCTTTTCTCAGAGAGCGTATAAAATAAAAAGGTAAGTACAGGTATAAGCAAAATAGCTGCCGCCTTTGTAATCCAATTTGTAAGAACAGACAATTTTAATGAATCGCCTGTTTTAATACTTCCTTTTTGATTTTTATTGTTTATTCTTTCCTGGATTTTGTCAAAAATTGCATAAAAGTTCTCATTGTACATTTCATTAGCCTCTATCTGGGAGTTCCAGACCTCAATGCTCCATTTCTTGTCTTTTTCGTTTGATGCTTTAGTCTTTATCCAATGAAACACTTCATTGACTTCAGCTTCTGTGCAACGATTATTCAAGAATTTTATAAGTAGCTCCTTTTTCATTTTTATCTGGATAAGTCTCCCTAAATTTTTCAGCACCAATAAAATAACCGAGCTGATTGCACCAAAATTAAATATCTCCTTTTAATGATTCTAAAGGTTATACACTTAACCCGGCCAATCGAAGTATGTAAAAAATGATTTTTTTTAATCTAAAAATAAGAAAATAAATAACAGGCTGACTATTAGATCATTGTCGATCTGTGATTTTAAGAAAACGAGTGTATTAGCTATATGTTTCTTTACTGTGTTAACCGAAATATTCAGTTTTGTCGCAATCTCGTCATGTGATAACCCTTGTTCACGACTTAACTGAAATATTTCTTTTTGACGGGGAGTCAATTCATTCAGTAACGATTGTACTTTACTATTCAATTCATTAAAGTGGACTTCATCGACCAAATCAGGCGAATCGAGGGTATGCTGTAATGATTTTATGTGATCTATATACTTTGTTTGATTAGCTTTTTTACGTAACAAATTCATTGTCGCATTGTAAGCTATAGTAAATAAAAAAGATTCAAATGAAGAATATGCGTCAATATTGCTTCGGGATTCCCAAATTTTTATAAAAACCTCCTGGACAATTTCTTCTGTGTCTTCTTTCTGTTTGATATATTTTAAAACAAACCCATATAGTCTATTATAGTACCTTTCATAAATGTGAAAAAAAGCAACCCTGTCATTCTTCTGAATGAGTAAAAGAAGCTCTTTATTTGACTTTAAATTTTTCAAGGCTATACAAATAGTTTGCAAATATATCGTTTTTGAATAATAATTGGAATTTGTGCCCATTTGTCATCTTATTATAAAATTTCAATTAGCTTTTTCATGTCCTCCGAAATTTTAGAATCCACAATCCTCGCATAAATTTGCGTTGTTTTCAATGAAGTATGTCCCAACATCTTTGAAACTGTCTCAATAGGCACTCCGTTAGCCAATGTTACCGAAGTTGCAAAGGTGTGGCGGGCAACGTGCATAGAAAGATTTTTAGCTATTCCACAGATGTCTGCCAGTTCCTTCAAATACTCATTCATTTTTTGATTGGAGTGTACAGGAAGCATTTTCCCTTTATTCCGGTTCAACGGGAAATTTTCATATTTCTGAAGAATTGCTTTAGCTTGCGGAAGTAAGGGAACCCTGCAGCGAATGTCCGTTTTAGTACGGTCAATGATGATCCATTTGCCTCCGTCATCTCCATGTTGGATGTGGTGATGACCAAGCTTGCTAAGCTCTGCATATCCCAGCCCCGTGTAACAGGCAAAAACAAATACGTCCCGGATGATCTCCATTCGAATCGTATTGATCTCTTTGTTTTTAATTTGTTCCAGTTCCTTGATTGTCAGGTAATCCCGATGGGTCTCGTTGCGGGTAACTTTGAATGAGTTGTAAGGATTGCCTGAAAGCAAATTCATGGCAATTGCTGTGTTCAACACCTTCTTTAAATGTTTGTGGTAGGTTAGGGCAGTATTCGGCCTTAGCGAAAGCTCTGTTTTTGAGGTAGAGGTCAAAAGAGTTCAGGAAGCCATAGTCGACCATTGATAGGGAGAGGTCATTTCTGACAAACCTGGTTTTGAAGAATTTCGCCAACCGCTCACGGGTTGTTTTGTAATGCTTTAAGGTACCTTCCGAATAATCATTTCCTATCCGGGCTGCTATACCATTAATAATATCATCCAGGATTTCGAGCACACCCTTTTCATCGCTCACGCCAAGCAGTTTGTTTTTCACTTTCAAAGCAGAGAATGGTTCTCCTTTCGATTCCAACTGGTTGTACACATCCTGTACGCGCGTACTGATTTTATCCAGCCGGTTGTTCAGGATTTTGGTTTCCTCTGTTCTCCCGTTTACCTGTTGCTTTTCATCATTCCAGGAATCTGCGGCAATAGAAATTCCGGTAGATAATTCGAAACGCTGGTTGTTCATGGTGCACCGGACATAAACCGGGCATTTCCCGTCAGCGCGGGATTTTGATCTCTTTAAAGAGACGTTTACGGTAATTCTCATAACTCAACTCATTTTTGGTTAAAAAATGGTCTCGTTTCCATGCTTTAAACTAACCCGTTTGGATCTCATTTACAAGCATCAAAACGAAACAAAATATTTCAAAATGAATTGATTATCTGAAAACTACGTCGATTGCCGAGACCTATTTGGTTCTTTCCGTCGATAGGTCTCGATATGGTCTCGTTTATTTTGCGATTTGGTGCATATTTTGATGCCCCTCCGAAAATAAAAAAGCACCTAAACCTATGATTTAAGCGCTTTTAATGTTTTTTGTTGTCTTTAAGTGTGACTCAGCTGGGTCTCGAACCCAGGACCCCATCCTTAAAAGGGATGTGCTCTACCAACTGAGCTACTGAGTCATCCTTATATTGCCTTTTTGTTTAAAGGCGGTGCAAAGGTAAAAGCATTTTTTTTAAATGCAAATACTATCAGTGAAAATGAATAATAACTTGTAATTCAGTTGTTTTTATAGATTTATTGTGAGTCGTGAATATCTTGAAAATCATTTGCATCAATAAAAATTGTCTATTAAACTTATTTTCAACTGAATGTTTTTATCAATTTTCTGCATCAATCAATCCATCGAAAAAATTAATTTTGCTAATAAATTTTTTATCATGAAGGATAAAGTGGTTATAATAACAGGGGCCTCGTCGGGTATTGGAAAAGCTTTAGCCATTGAATGTGCCGGTCGTGGAGCCAAACTGGTATTGGGGGCACGCAGGCTTAACCGTTTAGTTGAACTTGAAAAGGAACTTAATGGCACTGAAATTATTTCCGTAAAAACAGATGTAAGCAAGGAAGAAGAGTGTAAGAAGCTGATCGAAGAGGCAATATTAAAATTTGGCAGGATTGATGTTCTGATTAACAACGCCGGGGTTTCGATGCGGGCACTGTTTGTAGACCTTGATTTATCTGTGGTAAAAAAATTGATGGATGTTAATTTCTGGGGAACTGTATTCTGTACAAAATATGCCATACCCCATTTACTGAAGACGAAAGGAACAGTTGCTGGTATAATCTCTATTGCCGGCTATATCGGTCTGCCGGGACGCACTGCTTATTCGGCTTCGAAATATGCCATACGTGGATTTTTAGATGCCCTGCGTATAGAAAGCCTGAAGTCGGGGCTGCATGTGTTGGTTGCCGCACCAGGTTTTACAGCGTCAGAAGTGAGGCAGGTTGCCCTGACTGCCGATGGGACACCTCAGGGCGAAACCCCGAGAGATGAAAGTAAAATGATGAGTTCGGAAGCATGTGCCAGGCGTATTGTCAATGCAATAGAGAAACGAAAGCGGGAATTAATACTAACTTTCGAAGAAGGAAAATTATCTGTTTTCCTGGGGAAATTTTTCCCTGGATTACTTGATAAAATGGCATATAAACACATGGCAAAAGAGCCTGATTCACCTTTTAAATAAAATAAGATGCTGGTTGCTGAAACCCAAATCAGGGTGTATTACGAAGATACCGATCAGATGGGAGTTGTTTATTATGGTAATTATGCCCGGTATTACGAAATAGGTCGTACGGAAATGATCCGGCAGATGGGGTTTACCTATAAAGAAATTGAAGATCAAAAGATTATGCTGCCGGCTCGTTCGCTGACTGTAAATTACTTGAAGTCTGCTTGCTACGATGATCTTTTGACAATAAAAACGATTGTAGAATCTCTGCCAAAGGTTAAATTTCCAATTAAATCGGAAATTTACAACCAGCATGGGGAATTAATCAACAAAGGCGAAACAGTTCTTGTCTTTTTCAATGCTATTACCAATAAACCCTGTCATGCCCCTGATTTTTTTATCGAAAAAATGAAGGAGTTTTTTTAACCTTCGCTCATTTTGAAATTCAAAAAGTAGAATTAATAAGGTTCATTAGAAAATATCCAATGACGACCAGCGGGAACCTTGTACATTTTGAAAAACCTTCCCGACGACCGTCCGGGACCTTCTGCATTTTGAAAAACCTCCCCGACGACCAGCGGGAAGCTTCTGCATTTTGAAAAAGCTTCCCGACAAGCGGATTGGGCCCTGTGAAATTTTCACAGCTTTTTTGACAGCCATGCTCCCGGGCAGTTGGGGAGTTGAGCCAACGAACATATTCGGATTACTTCTCCGGAAAAGAAAAACAATCACCGGGACGCAGGTTTTAGTCCAGAACAAAACGGTAAGTGATGGTTCCCTGTTGGAAAGCCGGGGCATTAGAATCGGTATTGAATTTGGCCTTTAAGGCTGCTTTCCGGGCTGCTACCCATAATTCGGGCGACGAGGTAGTCGATCCCCTGGCTCCGGCTACCGCTTTGGTTACTTTTCCGTATTTGTCAACGGTAACCTGTACAACTACCACTCCTTCTTCATTGCCCGGGTAGTAAGGTAAGGGGAGTGCAAGGGCAGATCGTCCGCCCAGATTATATGAAACCCCATTGCCAAGGCCTCCGCCTTTATTATAGTTATCTGAATCAGCCGTTCCATTCGGGCTCCCCTGGTTACCGCTTTTGTAAGTTACCCCCTGACCGGTACTTTTCGATTCTGTATTTCCCTGACCTGGAGTGCCAAATACATTTTTAGCCCGTGAATTTATTTCGTTGATCTGTCGTTGTTGTTCTTCCTTCTTTTTACGTTCAGCTTCTTCCCGGAGGCGTTGTTCTTCCTTTTCTTTTTCGATCCGGGCTATCTCTTCCTGTTTTT
The DNA here is from genome assembly GCA_963662895.1 of Prolixibacteraceae bacterium. GTDB lineage: Bacteria > Bacteroidota > Bacteroidia > Bacteroidales > Prolixibacteraceae > GWE2-42-39. Next base: position 869,061 of record OY759982.1, read on the forward strand.
TTCTTTCGATTTCAGCCAGACGTTCACGTTCGAGACGCTCCTTTTCTTTTTGTTCCTGAATCTTTTTCTGACGTTCGAGTTCAGCCTTTCGTTCTTTTTCTTCGTTTTTTTTCTTTTTGGCCGATTCAATAGCGGCCGTTTTTTCCAGATCCTGGGTTATGACTTCCTGTTTAGCCTTTACCGGTTCTGTTGCCTTCGCTTTTGGGGGCGGGATTGTCTGTGGTTCAACCTTTTTTTCTTTTTTCTGAACAGGTGGTGTTGCCTTCTTAGGAGCAGGTTCCTCACGGCCCTGTCCGAAATTTTCATTTCCGAAATTTACAAGGATACCTTCCTCTCCCGGTAGTGGGAGAGGGGTGAAGAACCCGAACAAAAGCAACATTATCAAAATAATGCCGTGCACAATGATGGTTCCTATAAAACCTTTTCTATGTTTCGAGAAATAACTCATTAATTTTCAGGAGCAGTAGCCAAAATCATTTTTAAATTATTGTGTTTCGCTACATTCATCACTTTTACCACGTGTTCTATCGGGACTGATTTATCAGCATGCAGCGAGATATAAGCATCCTCTTTGTTGCCTGCAATTCGTTGTAAAGCGGCTTCAATTTCATGGAAGGCAACCCGCTTTTGAGTCCCGTTTTCGTTGATGTAATATTTCAGGTCAGCCGTAATCGATATGGCCGTGATCGGTTTTGCCGCAGTTTGGTTGTTGCTTTGGGGCAGTAGCAATTTTAGCGCGTTGGGCGCGATCAGTGTCGAGGTTACCATGAAAAATATCAACAGGAGGAAAACAATATCGGTCATCGACGACATGCTGAACGAGGCATTTACCTTATTTCTTCGTTTCAGTGCCATAATCTTTATTTTGCAGGTTCGTGCAGCAGATCCATAAATTCACTGGTTGCAGCCTCCATATTAAATACCACTTTTTCGACATTTGTGACCAGAATGTTATAGGCAAAATAAGCGATGATACCAACGATCAGCCCGGCTACCGTTGTAACCATAGCCTGATAAATTCCCGAAGACAATAAAGTAACATCGATATTATTCCCGGCATTCGCCATATCATAAAAAGCCTGGATCATCCCCATCACGGTACCAAGGAAACCCAGCATAGGTGCCCCCCCGGCCACGCTGGCCAGAACAGGCAGTCCTTTTTCAAGTTTTGAGATTTCGAGGTTACCCACATTCTCAATTGCTGTATTTACGTCGGTCATCGGGCGGCCAATACGGGTAATCCCTTTCTCGATCATGCGGGCGGTCGGTGTACTGTTCGAACGGCACAAAGCCAATGCAGCATCGATTTTTCCCTGAAGGATGTATTCTTTTATCCTGTCCATCAATTTTGCATCAACCTTCCCGGCCTTACGTACAGCAAAATAACGATCGAAAAAGATGAAAACAGCAATTAATGACAATAAGATAATAGGGATCATTATCCAGCCCCCTTTTATGGCCATGTCGAGAAAACTAATCTCAATTCCTTCCTGTCCGGCAGCAACTGCCTCTTCAGTTAAATTTTGTGTTGCTTGTAAAATTACGAAGTTCAGCATATTTGTTTTGATTTATTTAAATCACATAAAAAAACAGGGTATAACAATCAATCTATTATACCCCGCAAATGTAAATTATTTCGGCTTTAAGTCAAAGATTAGTATTTAAAAGACAATGCTCTTCCATAAAAAGAGTGCTGATTTTGTAACAGCACCCTGTAAAAACATTACAGGCCGAATAACAAAAAGTATACAGCCGCACCGGCCAGATAACCAAGTAATGCCAGCCATGATATTTTCTTCAGGTACCAGATAAAATCGATTTTTTCGAGCCCCATTGCGGCGACACCGGCAGCCGACCCGATAATCAGCATACTGCCGCCGGTTCCTGCCGTGTATGCTAAAAATTCCCAGAAGAGGCCATCTTGTGCAAAGTTTGCTAAATAGCCTGTAGCACCTACTTCAGCAATCGGGTACATTCCCATCGCACCGGCAACCAGGGGAACATTATCGATCACCGAAGAAAGGGCCCCAATAGCCAGGTCAATCAGGTAAATATTATGAAGTTTGGCATCTAAAACCCGGGACATCAGGTTAAGCTGACCTGCCGATTGTAAAGAAGCAACGGCTGTTAAAATTCCAAGGAAGAATAAAACGGTAGGCACATCCACCTGGCGCAGGATAGCTACAACTCTGAGTTTCTTTTTTACAGACAGCGGTTTGTTCCTGTGCATAATTTCAGCAGTGACCCAAATAAGTCCCAACGAGAGTAACATGCCCATGTAAGGGGGCAAATGGGTTACTGTTTTAAAAACAGGGACAAACAGAAGACCAGCGACTCCGAGAATCAGCATCAGCATGCGTTCTCCTGAGGTAGTCATTGCTTCTTCCTTATTTTTAACTTCCGGCCGGGTGACATTTCCTTTCATGGTTAGTGATAAAACGGATAACGGTATCACCATGCAGACAATGCTTGGGAGGAATACTCCCACCATAATCCGTAAGGTACTCACTTGTCCGCCAATCCAAAGCATGATGGTGGTTACATCTCCGATAGGGGTCCATGCGCCCCCGGCATTGGCAGCTAAAACAACCATGCTGGCAAAGAACCATCGGGTAGGTTTATCATCAATCAGTTTACGAAGTAAGGCAACCATTACAATGGTCGTTGTCAGGTTATCCAAAAGGGCCGACATGAAGAAGGTGAGAATACTAATCACCCACAGTAATTTTACTTTGTTGGTTGTTTTTATTTTATCGGTGATGACCTTAAAGCCTCCATGTTGATCAACTATTTCAACAATGGTCATGGCCCCTAACAGGAAAAACAGAATTTCACCAATATCTCCCATGTGCCGGATAATTTCAGAATCGACAATGAATTCACGTATTGCCTCGATGCCGTGTACTTCGGGATGTGAAGCCGTAAATGTTGTCCATGCAACACTATACCCTTTTTGCAGGATTGGCTCTGCTCCCAAAATGTATATCAACCAACACAGGGTCCCCGTTATTAAAGCTGAAGCAGCTTTATCTACTTTAATCGGATGTTCGAGCGCTATGGCAGTATAACCAAGCACGAACACTATCACCATCAATGTGAACATAAAATTTTCTCAGATTAGAATTAACAGGCGAATTTAAAAAATACCTCCGCTCGTTATTCCGTGAGATTAAAATATTTATTTATTATTTAATGTTGTGACTTTTTTTTACAAACCAAACATTATAAAATATACAGCAGCACCGGCCAGATAACCAAGAAGGGCCAGCCATGATATTTTTTTCATGTACCAGATAAAATCGATCTTTTCAAGGCCCATTGCAGCGACACCGGCAGCCGATCCGATGATCAGCATACTGCCACCGGTTCCTGCAGTATATGCCAGAAATTCCCAGAAAAGGCCATCCTGTGTGAAATTCGCCAGGTAACCCGTTGTTCCGGCATCAGCTATTGGGTACATCCCCATAGCACCGGCAACCAGAGGTACGTTGTCGACTACCGACGAAAGGGCACCGATAGCCAGATCGATCAGGTAAATATTGTGAAGTTTTTCGTCCAGGTATTGAGACAGCAGATTAAGGTGTCCGGCCGACTGTAAAGCGGCAACTGCGGACAAAATACCTAAAAAGAACAAAACAGTAGGTACATCGACACGTCTCAAAATGGCTACAACCTTTAATTGCTTTTTTATATGATAAGGCTTGTCTTTATGCATGATTTCTGAAATAACCCAGATAACTCCCAGCGAGAGCAGCATACCCATGTAAGGGGGCAAATGGGTTACTGTTTTGAAAACCGGGACAAATAACAAACCTGCGACTCCAAGTACCAACATGAGAACCCGTTCACGGGGCGTTGTTATTTCTTCTTCTTTTTCATCTGTAACGGGCCTGGTAATATTCCCTTTCATGGTAAACGATAAAACAACCAATGGAACAACCATGCAAACAATACTTGGCAGGATTACTCCTTCGATAATACGTAGTGTTGTTACCTGTCCGCCAATCCAAAGCATGATGGTGGTTACATCTCCAATAGGAGACCAGGCGCCACCCGCGTTGGCCGCTAAAACGACCATACTGGCAAAGAACCATCGGGTAGGTTTATCATCAATCAATTTACGAAGTAAGGCAACCATTACAATGGTAGTTGTCAGGTTGTCAAGAAGGGCTGACATGAAAAATGTCAGGATACTAATTACCCATAGCAGCTTTACTTTGTTAGTAGTCTTGATTTTATCTGTAATTACTTTAAAACCTTCATGCTGGTCTACTACTTCAACGATGGTCATAGCTCCCAGCAGGAAGAACAGTATTTCACCGATTTCTCCAAGATGATGAATAATTTCAGACTCTACAATAAATTCATGAATAGCTTCAAATCCATGTAAATCGGGATGAACAGAGGTAAATTTAGTCCAGGCCGGGCTGAACCCCATGTGTAATATTTGTTCGGCACCAAGGATATAGACTACCCAGCATAATGTTCCGATAATCAATGCTGAAGCAGCTTTGTCCACTTTTAGTGGATGTTCCAGAGCAATGGCCAGATAGCCAAGCACAAAAATAACGACCATTAAAATAAACATAGTGTTTTGTTTTTGAAAATTTGAGGGTTAAATATAGGAATTATCGTAATTGGTATTAAAGGATATTTTTTATTCTTTATGTTTTTAAGAACATCTTAATAGCTATTTAACCTGAATTATTTGAAAAGGTAATCTTAAGGATGCTGTTATTCCCGTTTACATGTTTTTAATTGAGCTATTGTCTCTTTCTATCCTTGTTTTTTTTACTGAATAATTCTTTGAACTTGACCCATAATTCCCTGAAGTTATTATAATCCTCACGGTACGATAAACCTATTCCCTGTGTATAGGGAGATGTTTCATATATCAGGTTATTGTTCGAATGGTTGAATGCCTTGAACTGCAATTTGCCGTTTTTACTGAGTTTTACATTTAGGTCGAAGTCGCCTACAATGTCACTGTTATTCGATGATGTGGTTTGCGAAGCATTATTCCCGATATTCCCGTTCAGGGTTACCCGGTCGTTAAATATTTGCGTACTCAAAGCCAGTTCAACTTCATCATCGGTAACCTGGTCGCCGGGGCGGTAGTTAATCCCTACATCAAAATCGGTACTGATTTGCGATAACCAGTTGCTTAACTGGTTTGAAAACAGTTCACTGGCAGTACTGCCAAATACATTGACATTGGATGCTTCATAACTGCCCCTCATATATTCGGGAGTATAAAAACGTCCCAGAATAAGCAGCGAGAGGATTTGCTTATTACGGTCTTCCTCGGTATTAAAAAACTGCAGGACTTCATCTTTTATCCGGTCTTCCGCCGAAGGGAAATCGATATTGAACCCGATTTTCGGATTGTTTAAATTATCTGTCAGGGCAATCTTACAATTTACCGGGATTCGTTGAGTGTAATCGATTTCCGTATCACTGCTGGGGAAAAGTTCTTTCAGCGATGCCTTCAGATGGTAAACTGCATTCAGGTTGATGGTTGCATCGTAAGGATCACCATTCCAGATGATGATTCCGCCCCTTTCAATTTCGAATTTTTTGTTGATTACATTTTGCAGGGTAAACAGGTAATCTCCCTGATCGACCGTGTAATCTCCGTACATCACGATATTATAATCATTGTTAATATTAATTTGAAGGTTTCCGTAACCGTATGAGCGGATCAGATCGCCAACCTGTGAATTGTATATTAGTTGTGTCCGTGCCTCCGGAGTAACCTCGATATCAAAATTCATGGTGACACTCGATTTTTCATCAAGATTGGTTCGTATCTCCTTTTTTTCTTCAGGAAATTGCTGGTCAACAAAGTTTAAAAAGTCATATTCCCTGGCCTTCTCCTTATAGTCAAGTAAAATGTTGACTTCTGTGCCCCTTTCCGTGCTTCCGGTTACATCCAGGTTAACAGTAAGTCCCTGTCCGGTAATCAACAGGTTGCCTCTGGCATATAATTTCCCGTAGAAACGCTCATTGTCGTTAACAGTAGTGTTGACGGCCAGTATCCGGGGAGTAGTGAAATTAAGGTCATAGATCATATGCTCAAAGTTTTCGTGCTTGATTGAACCATCGAAATCAGCAGTATTACCATCCACATCTTTCACCAGGATATGATCGAAGATAATAGAATCGCCGGCAAACCGGACAGTATCGCTGAACTCATAGGCCGTTTGTAAAAATCGTAAAGTCAGCCCGGCATCTTTTCCGTACAGATCACCATCAAGAAGCACGTGGTCGGGCAGTCCATGTAACCGTATATGGCCGGTTGCTTCCCCTCTGAAATCAGTGAAATTTTTTTCCATAAAGGGTTGTAGTGCTGTTGTCGACAAGCCATCTACGTCAATCATGTAATTCAGCTTGTTATTCGAAGGCAAATAATTTCCTTTGGCAAAAACAGTATTCCTGCCGTTTTTATTTATGATTATTTCAGAATCTATTGTTTCGGAAATGCCGTCCCATTTATTAATCATGCTCATATCACCAAAAAGGTGGTCACGAAAATTAAGCCCGGTTATTCTCATATCTGAAAGGAAATAGGACTTATCATACGGGTCGAAAATCGCGGCTTCTCCGTTTAATATACCTTTTAGATTGAGATCGGTCTGAATCATATTATCAACATTACGGAGATCAATGTTTTCAAATTTCAGGTTCAGCTTTTTGTCTTTGCTTTCGGAAATAAATCCACTGGCACTGATTTTTTGTCGTTTATTCGAGATGCTCAAATTTTGAATTTGTATCTGGGTCGTATCAACGACAACTTTGGCAGGAGTAATTTCCCAGAGCGAATCGGCTATATAAATCTTAGAAGGTAAAATATTTGTTTCTAAATGAAGTCCGGCCTTGTCATTTTTTTTAAGTTTTGTAACTGTACTTATCAGTCCGCTGTATGTGCGTTCGTGAAAGTTATTCCAGCTTAGCCTGGTTTCCAGTTCGTCGTCTGCTCCCGAGCAGAGAAGTGCTAAATTGTAGATACTGTAATCGTCTCCCAGGTTAATTTCGCCAAAGCGGTTTTTTAGTTTAAAATCTTTATCAGCAGATAAAGCAATGCGGGTGTCATTGAACAGCGTTCCCTTATATTCTATCTTCGGAAATTCGGCATTCAGAAATAATTTATTGGTTTCTGAATTAATTTGTCCGCTGAGTTCAGCTGGTTCAAGATAAAAATCGGGCAATAGTACCTCGTTAATTTTTGAAAAGTCTTTTAACTTAACGGAAAACTTAAAGATATTCCCGCTTTTTTGTTTATTGTATCCGGTATTGACAGATGGGAAGTAATGAGAAGCGATTTTCAGCAGCGAATTTTTCAGGTTAAGCAATTGATAATCTCCCTGGAAATCAGCATCCAGATAATCGGAGCGTAGTTGTATGTTACTGACACTGTCTTTAAATGTTTTTATCTCGAAACTGTTTAGTCCCAGTTCCCCGTTCTGGTTCCGGTATGAGCCATCTTCGAGCCAGATCGAACCTGCCAGATTATCGATATTACTGCCGGTAAAATTGGCTTTCAGTAAGAATGAAAGTTCAGAAATACTGTACTTTTTATCCAGGTTTAGTGCAATCAGGTTGGCCCGTCTCAGATTCATCACAAAGTCGAAGACAGGTATTTCAGGATTGAAATCGAAAACGCCGTCAAAATCGAAATTCAGGTTTTTATCTTCCACAGTCATTTTCCCATCGAAACGGCGGTCGGAAATGGTTCCTTTCAGTCCAATGTTTTTCAATTCGTAATTATTCAGATCAACCCGCTCGATTCCGCCATGAATGTCAGCAGTCAGGGTTTGGCTTTTTTTGTTGTAGATACCACTGACTTTACCGTTATAAGTCAAATCTCCCAGTCTGGCATTTTTCAGAAATTCTCCTGTTTTAAAGCCAACTGTTTGCAAATGTCCGTCAAAGCCAAGCTTATCTGTTCCTGAAGGCTTAAACGATAGGTCCGTATTAAACCTGCCGTAATCCGAAAAAATGGATCCGTATGCCACAAAGTCGCCCACGAAGCCGGTGAAATTTCCCTCGTACTCTATAAGCCCGGCGTTATATAATATATCAGGAAATTTGAGGTAGTCCCGTTTTGACGATTCAGGGAGCCTGAGTTGGCTAATATCTTTGAAATGGGTTGTCGATTTTTTCAGGTCGAGATGGACAAAAGTATTGGCAATAACAGGTAACCCGTTCATATAAAAGTCGCAGTTGATACGGGTATAATCGCCATAACTTAATTTTATGTCCTTACCCTTCAAATCAGCCAGGGTTCCGTAAATCCTTCCCGACAGTTCCATATCAGCATTCATGCCGCGTAAAGACGGAACCAGTTGGGCCACGTCTGTCATACTCAAAACCGACTGGTTTAAATGAATGTCAAGTATAAGGTCGCGATAATCCCCCGTTTCTTTTAGCTTGCTTTTGTCGGCAATGATATGAGCTTTGGCAATGACCGAATGAGGCATACTTGCAAACATATTTTTCAGTTCCAACTGGTTTTCAGACCATGCAAAATCGGTGTTAAATTCGTTTAGCCTGAAATTTTTACGGTCGTTCAGTTGTAACCGGTCAATATGGAAACATATCGAATCACTGCTCATCTGAAAACCGGAAGCATCCATATTAATATCGTACAGTTTAAATTGTTTTTTTTCAGCAGCATACGGATCGGTGTATGAAAATGAGGCATTTCCGAAAGCAAAGTTGTAACACGAGATATTCCAAAGGCGGGTACTGTCGATTGTACTGGTTGGTATGGTATCGAACAAAAACTGATAATTTGCCACCCGTGATGAATCCATCGAAATATTAATCCGGGTATCGTTCATGCTTAATCTTTTTAGAGCCAGCCTTTTATTTTTGATGCTGAAGGAGTCGATCCGGGCTACCAGTTGTTCAACCAGTAGCATTGAGTCGTTTTGCTGGTCCATGATCAGGACTTCTTCCAAAACCACTTTGTTAAAAAAAGCAATGTCAACTCCTTTTACCGAAATATTGGCATGAAACTGTTCCGATAAACGAGTGGTAATTTTTTTGGCCAAATAAGTCTGAACGGCACTGCTTCGCAGTGTCACATAAAAGCTAAACAACAACACGGCGATTGCTGTTATGACGATGAGGCCTATTTTGATATATTTTTTGATATTTTTGAACTTTTATTAAAAAGCAAAATAAAGTAAAATAGCTTACAAAACCAGCTGTCGCTGATATTAAAATTTAACGGCAGATTTTAATTGTTGAATGAGTACTGTGAACGATATTATTATTCTGGGCATCGAATCGTCATGTGATGACACATCTGCTTCGGTGATTAAAAACGGTTATCTGCTGTCGAATATTATCGCCGGGCAGAAAGTACATGAAGAGTATGGAGGAGTGGTTCCCGAACTGGCATCGCGGGCCCATCAGCAAAATATTATCCCGGTGGTGGATGCTGCTATCAGGAAGGCAGGCATCCATAATTCCGATATCTCTGCCATTGCATTTACCCGGGGGCCTGGTCTGTTGGGATCGCTGCTGGTAGGCACTTCGTTTGCAAAAGGTTTTGCCCTGGCACAAAATATCCCGATTATCGAGATCAACCACTTGCAGGGACATGTCCTGGCTCATTTTATCCGTGAATACAACGAGGATTTTGATCCGCCCTGTTTCCCGTTTCTTTGTTTGCTGGTTTCAGGAGGCAATTCACAAATCATCTTAGTGAAAGATCACCTCGATATGGAAGTGATTGGACAAACCATTGACGATGCTGCAGGCGAGGCATTTGATAAATGTGCCAAAGTAATGGGGCTTCCTTATCCAGGCGGTCCTTATATCGACAAATATGCAAAGGAGGGAAATCCCGGGGCATTCAGGTTTTCAAAACCACGTATCAATAATTTTGATTATAGTTTTAGCGGGCTGAAGACCAGTTTTTTGTATTTTTTGCGCGACCGATTGAAGGAAAACGGGAAATTTATCGAAGAGAATATGGCTGACCTTTGTGCTTCACTGCAAAAAACCATTATCGATATTTTGCTTGATAAACTGGTAAAAGCATCGAAGGAAACCGGGATAAAGAATGTTGCAGTGGCCGGAGGTGTATCTGCGAACTCAGGGCTTCGGCAGGCGATGATTAACGAAGCCCGGAGGCACAGATGGAAGTTGCACATCCCGAAATTCTCTTTTACAACCGATAATGGAGCTATGATTGCCATTACCGGGTATTACAAATACCTGCGTGGTGAATTCGTCGGACAGGATGCAGTGCCGTTTGCGCGTATGGATATCAGGCAATAGTTTGATATTACCTATCCGAGGATATAAAACCATAATGGTAAGCTCAAACTGGCCATTATGGTACTCAGCACTACCACGCAAAACGGGTATTCAGTTCGTACTTTGCAGAAAGTACATAAGGCGTAAGCCCCATGGGTATGGCCGCTTCGAGTACCCACGAACGGTAATGGATGTTTTCGAAAAACTGTCCGGCAACCAGGTAAAAGATAAAAGGCAAAACCAATAAAATTGTAATTGAGAAACCTGCAACCGGAACCCATTCGCGAATATGGCCAACAGGCTGGTTCCCCTTTTGCCCCAGGTTTCACCCACCGATTTATGCCTGCTAAAAGCAAATCCGGTCAGCATTACCACGAAAAGCGGGAGAATTGTTTTAAGTGCAATGAAAAATGATTCCATGTATGTGTTTTTTCAGTCGCCGTTTTCAGGTTAATGATATGACAGCTATAACTTCGGTTTATGCTGATTAATCCCGGGAAGTCTCCTTTGTCGGATGTAGATATGGCTTCACATCAATTAACTGCATCCCGGCTGCACGTGCTGCCTTCATGCCCAATTCTCCGTCTTCAAAAACAATACAATCTTCGGGCGGAACATTCATCAGTTCGGCACATCTCAGAAAGGTATCAGGTTCCGGTTTGTGCTTATTTACATCATCTGCCGTAACAATTACATCGAAATATTTTTTTAACTGAAGTGTTTCGAGTTGTAATTCCGCGCTTCTGCGGCTGGCTCCTGTTCCTACAGCCATGGGCAACACTTTATAGTATTTTTTAACAACTTCAATAACCGGTATATTGGGCTTTACCTTATATGCATTATCCCAGAAATGAGATTGTTTCCGGCGCACAATTTCCCGGGGGTCGATATTCAGCTTGTTGTCTTTTTTTATCCGTTCCGCAAAACTGATGGTTGCCATACCTGTCATCTCGACCATTATCCGTTCGTCGAATGTACAGCCCATTTCGCCGCATATTGTATCCCAGGTTGCTATATGAACAGGAAGAGAATCTGATAGTGTCCCGTCTAAATCAAAAATTAAAGCTTTGGCTTTTGGGTCGATATTTATTTTCATTTTGATGGCTCATAATTGTCTGTTGCCAAAATTAACAACTATTTCATTGGACATAAAGTTTGGCCGGTCCGGTAATATACATCTGAAAAAATGTTAATCTTCTATTAACTTTCATGAAAGAATAATTCTATCTTTGGAAAAGATTTACCAACAACGTTTGAATATGAGAAATTTTTTCTTATACAATCATTATTTAGCCTGTTTTTACGGGTGTTTCTATTGTAAAATTGTTAAAATTCAGAATAATATGAAATCCTTACCTTTACTTATTGCCCTGCTTTTTTTGTTCGCCTGTTCGAAATATCAAAAGTATGAAGGTGTTCCGTTCGAAGAAAAAGAAACTCATGATTGGGAGAACCCTGCTGTTTTTCAGATTAACAAGGAAGCCCCGCATGCATATTTTATTCCGTTTGAAACAGCCGGTCAGGCCAGGCTTGATGATAAATGGGCATCGCCGTTCCTGGTTTCGCTGAACGGGACATGGAAGTTCCATTTGTCACATACTCCTTCGGAACGCCCGGCATGGTTTTTTAAGAACGATTACGATACCCGCGACTGGGATCAGATCAACGTTCCGGCCAACTGGGAATTAGAAGGATTTGATTACCCTATTTATGTCAATGTAAAATACCCTCATGCAAAGACCCCGCCCACTATTCAGAAAAATTACAACCCGGTAGGCTCGTATAAACGCACATTTACTATTCCTGCTGAATGGAACGGGAAAGATGTAATTCTTCATTTTGGCGCCGTCAGTTCGGCCATGTATGTATGGGTAAACGAGCAGATGGTGGGCTACAGTGAAGACAGCAAAACGCCTGCTGAATTTAATATCACGAAATATTTGGTTGATGGCGAAAACAGCCTGGCCGTGGAGGTGTATCGCTGGAGCGATGCTTCTTATCTTGAAGATCAGGACTTCTGGAGAATGAGCGGAATAACCCGAGATGTATACCTGCAGGTTCAAAATTATGAATATATCCGCGACTTCAGGGTGAAATCGCCCCTGGTAAACAATTACAAAGATGGAAAACTGGAGCTTTCTGTTGATGTAGTCAACGGGGAAAATACGACTGTAGAAGCTGTTTTGCTTGGCGGCGGCAAACCCGTGGCAACGCTTCAGGGAAAAGGAACAGGTTTTAGTATGAGTGCTGAAATACCTTCCGTGAAGACATGGTCGGCAGAGATTCCAAACCTGTATGAATTACTGATCACACTGAAGGATGAAAAGGGGAAGATACTCGAAGTAATCCGTCAGGACGTGGGTTTCCGGTCTTCAGAGATTAAGAACGGGTGCCTGTTAATTAATGGTCAGTATGTTTACCTGAAAGGGGTTAACCTGCACGAACATCATGATGTAAAAGGGCATGTGGTTGATGAGAAAACCATGCTGAAAGATATTTTTATGATGAAGTCACACAATATTAATACCGTGCGTACTTCGCATTATCCACAGCCCGAGCGTTGGTATGAACTGTGTAACAGGTACGGACTTTACCTGATTGATGAAGCCAATATCGAATCGCACGGGATGGGCTATGGTAAAGAATCGCTGGCCAAAGATCCCGCATGGGGCGAAGCGCACATGTACCGTACTAAAAACATGTTTGAACGTGATAAAAATCAGCCTTCGGTTTGTATCTGGTCGCTGGGCAATGAAGCAGGAAATGGCGTGAATTTCGAAGCTACTTACGATTATCTGAAGAGTGTTGACCAAACCCGTCCGGTTCAGTACGAAAGTGCAGGACTTGAACGCAATACTGATATTTTTTGTCCGATGTATGCCCGGATAGGGCAAATGGAGAAATATGCAAAAACCAATCCCGAACGTCCGTTGATCCAATGCGAATATGCACATGCCATGGGGAACAGTGTCGGTAATCTTCAGGACTACTGGGATTTAATTGAAGAATATAAAGCCTTGCAGGGAGGTTGTATCTGGGACTGGGTTGACCAGGGCCTGGTAAAAAAGAATGAGAAAGGCGAACAATTCTGGGCCTATGGGGGTGATTTTGGTCCTGACACGGTACCTTCCGACGGTAAGTTTTGTATGAATGGTATTGTCGATCCGGCCCGTGGCCCCAAACCTCCCATCGAAGAAGTAAAAAAGGTGTACCAGTACATTGGATTTAACCCGGTTAACCTGAAAAAGGGCATTATTGAAGTGTATAACAAATATGCTTTCCGTGATCTTTCATATTTTGAAATCACCTGGGAAATTACCGGCGATGGCGAAACGGTGAAAAGCGGACAATTGCCTGCCATTAGCCTGAATCCGTATCAAAAAACCAATGTTAACCCCGATCTTTCCTTTAAACCGGAACCCGGCGTTGAATATTTCCTTAATTTTTCAGCAAAACTAAAAAGCAAAGAAGGCTTACTGGAGGCCGGCACAGAACTAGCCCGCGAACAAATGGAACTCCCGGTATATATTGCTCCCGGGAAAATATCCATGGCCGGTATTCCTGCCCTGAAAGTGGATGAAAATGGCACGCAGGTAATTATTTCAGGAAATAATTTTACCCTGGCAATTGGTAAACAGAGCGGTATCCTTGAAAGTTACCGGGTTGCCGGAGCAGAAATGCTGAAACAGGGAATGGCACCTAACTTCTGGCGTGCCCCAACCGACAATGATTTCGGTAATAACCTGTATAAACGTTCGCGTATCTGGCGTAAAGCCGGCGACCGCAGGAACATAAAAGAAGTAATAGTGAAAAAACTTGCCGAAAACAAAGTGCAGGTAACAGTAAGCATGCAGCTTACTGCTGAAGACGGGACAGCCATTGCCGGTTACGGATCGGAATTTTATGTGCTGGGGACTGGCGATATACTGGTAAAGGATCATTTTAAAATGTTGAGCGACACTTTTCCTGAAATTCCTTTATTAGGTATGAACCTGCAGATGCCGCGTCAATACGATCAGGTGAGCTGGCTGGGACGGGGACCGCACGAATCATATGCCGACCGAAAAACAAGCGCTTTTGTCGGGTTGTATTCAGGAACGGTAGCCGGGCAGTATTATCCGTATCTGCGTCCGCAGGAAAACGGCAATAAGACAGATGTCCGTTGGGTTGCCATAACCGATAATAACGGAAACGGCCTTATGTTCTCAGGAGACCCGCTAATTGAGTTCAGAGCCCATCATAACATTATGGAAGATTTTGAATCACCCGAACGAACTGATGGACGGCAGGTTAACGGGGAAAAGGTCATTGCCCGTCATACTGATGATGTGAAACCCCGGGATCTTACTTCTGTGAATATTAACTTTATGCAGATGGGGGTTGGTGGCGACGATAGTTGGGGGGCCTGGACTCATGACCAGTACCGCCTTACCCAACGGGAATACAGCTATGCATTCCATATCAGTCCGCTAAAAGCCGGTGAAAAGCCAGCCGACAGATATAAAATAGTATATTGAGGTAGTAACAACTCTTGTCAAGTCAAGCGTCAAATTACGGGGTGTCATTCTTCTCCGGCAACTGCCGGAGAAGAATCTTTAACTTTATAGCGCTAATCATGAGACCCTTCACTGCTTTCAGGGTGACAAAGCAAACTTGACTTGACACTAAAACTTGACATTTGTCAAATCCAGATAAGAAGAAAAAACCGACTAAAGGAAACGGTACTAACAACGATACTGTACGGGCTAAATATATTTTTTCTGTGATTTAGAAATCTTTGTACAGCATACTGGCTTGTATATCATCGTTGTTTTGATACTTCCCGTTTTTATAGGTCAGATAGTCTCCCTGGATGGTATGATAATAAATTTGACAGGCTGGGATTCCGGGATATATCCGAATAGGCTGGACACAAAACATTTCCAGTGTCCAGTATCCCTTGAAACCCACATCCCCGAATCCGGCGGTGATATGAACAAACAATCCCAGCCGTCCGACCGAAGAACGTCCTTCAAGCATCGGAACATATCCATGTGTCTCGGTGTGTTCGATGGTTCTGCCCAGGTAAAGCTTCCCGGGAAACAGAACATAACCTTCTTCCGGAATTCTAATTTTATGCCAGGGATTATCAGTTCTCATGTCCAGCACGGGCTGATCATAGATTAGCATTTCGTGGTGAAGTCTTAAATTGTAGCTGTTAGGGTTCAGGTATTTCTCCTGGAATGGCTCGATGAATATTCTTTTTCCTAACTGTCGTAAAATTTCTTTTCCTGATAAAATCATTTTAGTTCTTTTAATGCCCTTTCAAAATACTTGGCTATCTGTCTGGTATAATCTTCTCCATAGACCCGGATAAAATTTTGTGTTTCCGGATGCTGAGAATCAGTCATGACTTTAAGCCTGGCCCGGATAAAATCTTTGGAGAACTTTTGCCCGTTCTCTCCGAATAGGCATTGTTTCCACTCTTCATAAGATCGTTTTATTCCTTGCATTATTTTATTTTAAATGAGGCCATTCGTCTGTGAATTCATAGATATTTTGTTCCATCCTCCGGATTTCTGCTTCCGTACACAGACATTCTTCCAGTTCTGCCTGGATCTCTTCTTTTTCCATATTTTGTCCAATCAGTACCAGTTCGTTTTGCCGGTCCCCGAAACGTTTGCTCCATCGGCTCATAATATATTCTTCATTAGCCTGAAAGGCAGGATGCCTGTTTCTTTCCATTGTTGAAAGAGAGGCCCACCAAACGCCTGCTTTTTGTGTGGTCGACAATCTGCCGGCCTGGCTCCATAAAAAAGCCTGATTCGGGCGCGAAGCCAGCCAGAAGAAACCTTTGCTGCGCAGGACGGATGAATGCCATCTTTTATTGATGTATTTCCAAAAACGGGCTGGATGAAAGGGTTCCCGTCTTCTGAATACAAAGGAACTGATCCCGTATTCATCAGTCTCCGGCGTATGGGGGCCGCGTAGTTCTTTTTGCCAGCCAGCTCCCTGTGATACTTTTATAAAATTAAACATTCCGGTATTGAGGATTTTTTTGGGGGCTATTTGACCATGAGCTGTCGTAATCATTTTAGCTTCAGGGTTAAGTTTCCCAATGACCCTTTTTAATTCCTCCAGTTTCTGTTCTGAAACCAGGTCCGATTTATTGATAATAATAGCATTGGCAAACTCAATCTGGTCCGTGAGAAGGTCTGAAATGGAACGTTCATCAATAGTGCCTTTGTTCTCCAATTCCCTGTCCGATACCGTATCAAATGACATGTAATCCTTCCCGAAGTTGAGCGCATCGACAACAGTAACCATGGTATCCAGCCTTGTGATTTTTGTCAGGTCCAGCCCCAAATCATCAAAAGCATAACTGAATGTTTGTGCAATCGGTAAGGGTTCCGAGATTCCTGTACTTTCAATAAGCAGGTAATCGAATTTTCCCTGTTTGGCCAGTTTTGATACTTCCCGGACCAGATCGTCGCGGAGAGTACAACAAATACAGCCGTTACTCATTTCGACCAGTTTTTCTTCAGTCCTGGAAAGAACAGTCTCTTTTTCCACCAGTTGGCTATCAATGTTTACTTCACTCATATCATTGACAATAACTGCAACTTTTAAATTTTCCCGGTTATTAAGTACATGATTCAATATAGTGGTTTTTCCGGCTCCCAGGAAACCACTCAGAACAGTTACAGGTATTTTATTCATTTCTGAAGTTATTTAGTGTTTTGTATTTTCTTTTGATCGCAACTGAAGCAGATTGGTTTCAAGAGAGTCTCGTTGTATCTTTTTCCCAATAAAGACCAGCTTGCTGTATCTTGGCTCTGAGGACCAATACTCTCCGGGTTCAATCGTAAATTTATCCCGTACTGCCTGAAAAATATAACGTTCCGTTTTTTCTGCAAAACTAAGGATCCCTTTTACCCGGAACATGGCATTTTGATTAAAGTAAAGAAAGGATTCTATCCATAAGGCAAATTTTCCTGGGTCAAAGCTCCCCTGTATTAAGAAAGCTTCGGCATAGATTTCATGTTTATGACGATGAGTACGGGCATTGGTAAGCAGGGAAGATTTTTCTTCTTTCATTATTCCTGCTTTTTCCATTGGCAAGAATGAATGGATTGATTTTTGGATTTCCCGGCATGAATAAGCATTTATTCTGAGGATATCAATTCCGTTCAGCTTGGCATAACTGACAGGATGGAAGTGGACCATAGGATTGATTTGCTTAATCATTTTTTCCAGTTGGACTACATAACCCGGTTGGACACTTTCTGTTTTGTTTAACAGAACAATGTCTGACAAGGCCAGTTGCTTCAGGGCTTCGTGTTGTTCGTTCAGCAAATCTTCTATACTGGTTGCATCAGCCAGACAAATAACGCTGTCAACAATAAATTTTGTCTGGATAATTTCCGAAGAAACAAATGCTTGTACGATAGTCGTTGGATCCGCGATGCCTGTCGTTTCAACCAGTAAATGATCAAATTTATAGGGACTTTCAAGCAGATGGATCAAGACTTTATAGAAATCTTCATTCAGTGAGCAGCAGATACATCCGTTGGATAATTCAAAAATAGTATCATCTATGCCCATGATCAGGGCTCCATCAATTCCAATCTCTCCGAATTCATTTTCGATAATTGCAAATTTTTTCTCCCGGTATCTTTTATTAATGATTTGATTGATTAGGGTGGTTTTTCCTGAACCTAAGAATCCGGTAATAATTGTGACTGGTATTCTTGTATTTCCCATGTTTTGTCTGTTAATCTTTGTTAAGAATTGAGATATTATAACACCTCAAATGAAACATTGTTGCAAAACAAATATAAAAAAATTACTATTGCAAGGTAATTTTAACGAGGAAAAGTTATGCTTGCGACAAAAGATCTTGAATTTGCCTATGATCAGGCTAACTCATTTATATTTCCGGACATCACATGCGAACAAGGCACACATTGGTTGATCACGGGCTCTTCAGGCTGCGGAAAAACAACCTTCCTTCATCTTTTAGCCGGGTTACTGCGTCCGGCAAGAGGAAAGGTTATTATAAACGGGAAGGATATTTCCCGTTTGAAATCTTCGAAAATTGATAAAATAAGGGGAAAGAGCATGGGCATTATTTTTCAAACGCCATATTTTGTTTCCTCTTTGACTGTTGCCGAGAATGTAAAGATAGCCCGGTATTTAAACGGACTTAAAGAAAGTAATGTTGAAGTTGCAGGGGTTTTACAAAAACTGAATATCGGTGATAAATCGGATTTCAGGCCGCAGGCACTTAGCCAGGGAGAATTACAACGTTTATCAATGGCCCGGGCCCTGATAAACAATCCTTCCGTAATCCTGGCTGATGAACCCACTTCGAGCCTGGATGATGATCATTGCCGGGAAGCTCTTTTGTTACTGAAAGAACAGGCAGAACGAGAGCATATGACCTTACTGATTGTTACGCATGATCACCGGTTAAAACCCTATTTTTCAAATATTATTCAACTAAATAAGGCAAAGTTATGACACTGTTTCAGATAAGTTGTAAAAATATGAAAGCAAAACCGCTTTCGACAACACTTAACCTGATTCTTTTTGCCACGGGAATTTTTATTATTTCATTTTTACTGTTAATAAAGAATCAGTTTGAAGATCATATTGAGAAAAATATTGCAGGGGTTAATTTGGTTGTTGGGGCTAAAGGAAGCCCTTTGCAACTGATTTTATCAACTCTCTATCATGTAGATTACCCTACCGGGAACATTCCTCTTTCTGATGCTGAAAAATTAAAACACAACCCGCTTGTCAAACGAACGATCCCGATGGCTTTAGGAGATAACTTTCAGGGATACCGTATCGTGGGGACAAATCATGATTATGCGGGGCTTTATGGAGGAGAACTCCAAAAAGGTAAATTATGGGAAAAAGATTTTGACGTGACTATTGGTTCTAAAGTGGCCAGGGATGCAGGGCTGAATCTTGGAGACCATTTTGTTGGGGTACATGGCTTTATGGCTAATGGGACAGATAAACATATGGAATTTAAATATACGGTAACCGGAATTTTTAAGGAAACCGGCAGCATTTTGGATCAGTTGATCCTTACGAATATCGGTAGCGTATGGAAAATACACCGCCATCACCACCATCATGAAGGGGAAGGGCATGATCACCTTAGAGAGGCACAGGAAGGTGAATATCATGAAGGAGAGGTACATGGATATTATAATGCCGGAGAGTTGGATGAACACCATCATGAAGAGGCAGATACCACACGGGAAATAACCTCTTTACTTGTTTTTTACCGGAATCCGATGGGGGCAGTCTCCCTGCCGCGAATGATCAATAAAAATACGAATATGCAGGCTGCCTCTCCCGTGGTAGAGATGAACAGGCTATATGCTCTTCTGGGGATCGGCATTCACTCAGCCAACCTGATCGCTTATATTATTATCCTGATTTCCGGATTTAGTATTTTTATATCACTGTTTAATTCGATGAAAGAGAGAAAATATGAACTGGCCCTCTTGCGTGTATTGGGAGGCGGAAAAACGAAGCTTTTTGCAATCGTGGTGTTGGAAGGATTATTTATTGCGATTCTTGGCTTTTTTGTTGGTTTTGTGCTTAGCCGGATCGGAATGCTTTTTATCTCCGGATATACAGAGAATAATTTTCATTACAGTTTAAATTCTCTCGTTAATCTGAAAGATGATTTATTCCTGTTTATCGCGGCTTTGGCTGTTGGCTTTCTTTCATCTCTGTTACCGGCACTAAAGGCAATGAAAACGGATATTTCGGAGACATTGTCAGAATAAATGTCGCAGACAAAAGATTGCTTTAGAGAAGACTTTTTTCTATAGGGAAAAGATAGATCCAGGGTAATTCTGCAAGCCGGGGAACTTTCGTAAAGTCTTCTCTGTTGGTATCTTGTTTATAAAATTACTTGGAGAATTTGAAAAGATGAAAAGGTTTGTTTCGATATTCATATTCCTGATTATCTGTGTTCAGGGATATTCACAGCAACTTGTAACCTGGGAACAATTGTCAACAGTGGAATGGTATACCAAATTTGTAAAATCACTTGGAGATTATTACGACCTGCCACATTTCAGTTTTGAAATACAGGAACTGCAGGGGAAGGAGATACAAATTAGTGGTTTCTATATTCCAATAGCCACAGAAGGTAATGTTTTTGCATTATCATCTCAGCCTTCAAGCATGTGCTTCTTTTGTGGCGGGACCGGACCTGAGTCCGTTATTGAAGTGAGTGTTAAAAAGGAAGGTAATAAATTCAAGCATATCCGGACCGATAAATTTATAAAAATGAAAGGGATTCTGAATTTGAATAAGATTGATCCGGATCATTTAATATATATATTGAAAGATGCTGAATTAATGGAGGTTATTAAATAGAATTCGTGCAATTTAATTCCATCTTTTTTGTTTTATTTACAACAATGTTTCATTTATGATGGTTAAACAATTAGGATAATGAATGCAATAGAAATTTTAAAGCAGCATAAGATAAAGAAAAGCATTCCCAGGGTCGCTATTATACAGGCTTTACAAAAAAGGAAACATCCCTTATCTGAAACAGAGATTAAAGAGATGATGGGGAATTTGTACGATCGCATTACTTTTTACAGAAATGTCCAGACAATGATAAAAGTGGGAATATTACACCGAATCGTAATTGATAATATTCATACAAGATATGCATTAAATAACTGTGAGAAGGGAGATTGTCAGCATACTCCTCATGCTCATTTTTACTGTAGAAAATGCAATGAAGTAACATGTCTGAATGAGGTTGACATTGAAACTGAGATTCCGAAAGGATATGTCCCTGAAGAACTGGAGGTATTAATTCAAGGAATCTGTAATCATTGTAATACAAATAAGTAGATCATTGTTTGCCTGATTTGGAATTTGTTTGTAGGCAGAACCATTAGTATTATATACTACCCACCGGAGTTTAAAGTTATCCGGTGGATAGTTTTTGTATGAATACAGGGAAAAAGAAAAAATATCTGCTTTAAAGAATTTCTGTTTCAATTAAGCTGACGGCCCGTGGATTTTCCTTTTCATTATCAAATAAAATATGGTTTTTGCGAATTATTCGCCTTTCCTGCTTTTTTTGTTCAGGAAATAAGTTTAAAAAAGAGCGGCGTTTGAATACAAATTTTTTCATTGCATGATCAGGAAAAACAACGGATAATCATTAAAGATTATTTCCCCGAGGATTGATTTGGTGTAAGAGGGCTGTTTCAAGTTGTTTAGTTTTATAGTTTTATTATGACCTATGTTTTTTCTTTTTAAATATAAATACCGTTTTTGTTTAAAGATATCCTACCTGCTTACAGGAAATTTTTATTGAGATATTCCTGAAATTTTTCTTTATACTGGTCGCTTACCGGGATATATGTCTTTCCGAATACAATGCGGCTGCGTTCAATCACTTCAATCCGGTCGAGGTTGACGATGAATGAGCGGTGTACTCTCATAAAGTGTTCTGACGGAAGTTTTTCTTCCAGTGATTTGATCGTGTTGAGGGATATAACAGGCTTTTCTTCCGGTTTTAAAAAAACTTTCACATAATCCTTCAAGCCTTCGATGTACAGAATATCATTAAAATTGATCCTGCGTATCTTATATTCCGATTTCAGGAATAAAAACTGGTTATTCATTTCTAGAGTAGGCAAGGCCTCGTGTTCCTGTTCCAGTTCTATTTGCTTTTTTGCTTTTTGTACCGCAGTAAGAAATTCAGGATAACTGAATGGTTTTAGTAAATAATCGACAGCATTTAGTTTAAAACCTTCCAATGCGTATTTTTCATAAGCGGTTGTAAATATTATTTTAGGCGGGTCCTGTAATGTTTTTGTGAATTCAATGCCTGTCAAATCCGGCATCTGAATGTCAAGAAGTATCAGGTCAACCATTTCTTTTTCCATAAAATCAACCGCATCCAGGGGATTATCGAATTCGCCCGTCAGTTCCAGGAAAGGAGTTTTTCGGATATAATCAGCCACCAGTTTTAGTGCCAGTGGTTCATCATCCAGTGCAATGGTCTGTAGTTTCATGTTACCTGTGTTTTTGTTGTTAGTTGAAGGTCAACAGAGAATGTATCCGGTGCTTTTTTAATTTTCAGGTTGTGCGAACCGGGGAAAAGCAGGTTTAGTCTCTTTTTTACATTTTTGAGTCCGATACCCGAATATTGCCCGTCGCCTGCATGACTGCTGGTACCGATGCTGTTTTTTACCAGGAATGAAACTTGTGTGCCTTCAACGATCATTTTAATATCGATGAATGAATGTTCGCGGTAGCTGATACCGTGTTTAAAGGCATTTTCAACAAATGGTATAAAAAGAAGCGGCGGAATACAGAGGTCGTCAGTATTTTCAGGGAAAGAGACGGAAAGTTCAACTTTGTCGTTTAAACGAAGTTTCATCAGGTCGATGTAGTGGTTCATGAAACTGATTTCATCCTCCAGTTTCGATTCGCCGTGCTCCGATTCGTAAAGCAGGTAACGCATCAGTTTCGAAAGTTTCAGTACAGCTTCCTGTGCTTCTGTTGTATCAATTCCAATCAGTGAATAAATATTGTTTAAGGTATTGAAAAAGAAATGAGGACTGATCTGGTTTTTTAGAAAAGCAAGTTCAGAGTTTAGTTTTTCTTTTTCCAGGTCCTTCCGTTCTTTTTCGTTTTGCGAGAGTTTCTCAAGAACCCCCAGTCCCAGGGAAAATCCACAAACAAGGATGGAAGTATAGAAGTAATAGTATATTTTAAATTGTCTGATCGGAGGTTTAACATGTTCTTTTCCTTTATTAATTTCTTCCATTATTTTTTCCATTTGCTGTTCGTGCTCCTGCTCAAAGAATACATGCTCATTGATGTACCACATTAGCACGTATAGCGCCATGATGGTGCCTGCAGTAATTATGAAATACCATAACTTGTTGTCTTTAAAGAAAAAACGGGGGACCAGGTACAAATAATTAAGGTAAAACAGTAATCCGTAAATAGTTGTGTTTGTGTAAAACTGGTATAGAAAATGATTGTCCCCGTTACCAAATCTGTTTATCAGGTAACGGGGGATAATTATAATGATTACCCATGCCATAATATGCAACAGCACAGTAAGTTTTCGGTTTGATAAACGACTAAAGTTCATGTGCAGTAGTGTTTTGATATGGTCAAAGATAATTTGATTAATCCGGTAATTAATACTTTCAGTTTTTATTCATAGCGCAACGCATCAATCGGGTTCAGGCCGGCAGCCTTTCGTGCCGGGTACCATCCAAAAAATACCCCGATAACAGTACATACAGCAAAGGCAAAAACGACAGATAACGGCATAACAACAACAGGCCAGTTTAAGAAAGATGCGACCATTTTTGATGAAAACAGTCCCAGAAATATTCCAACGATGCCGCCGGTAACACTTAATAAAATTGATTCGATGAGGAACTGGGTCAGGATATCTTTTCCCCTTCCACCTACTGACAATCGCAGCCCGATTTCACGGGTTCGTTCGGTTACCGATACATACATGATATTCATGATCCCGATGCCTCCAACAAGCAATGAGATACCTGCAATTGCCCCGAGCAAGACGGTCATTACATCGCTGATCGATGAAAATGTTTGTACCATTTCCGATTGTGACATGACCCTGAAATCATCGCTGTCTTCAGGTTTTATTTTATGTGTCCGCCGTAGTGTCTCCGAGAGTTGATCTATTGCCTGTTCATTTAACTCTTCAGATGCTGCAGAGGCAAATATTCCCTGTATATGGGTAATTGCCAATACTCTTTTTTGTACCGATGAGTAGGGGGCAATTAATAAATCATCCTGGTCTTGTCCCATCCCGTTTTCTCCTTTTTCTGCAAGTACCCCGATTACTTTAAACGGGATATTTCCAAAACGGATCGATTGTCCGATAGGGTTTATTCCATCAGAAAATAAGTTTTCAACAATGGTTTGCCCAATCAGACAAACTTTGGCGTAGGTTTTAATTTCCCGGTCCGAAAAATTACGACCGGTAGCGATTTTATATTTCCTGATATCCATGTATTCGTTGTTGACTCCGTATATAGAGGTTGGCCAGTTATTGTTTCCATATACAGCCTGTCCGCTGGAACTTACCTGTGGTGAAACAGCGCTGATTGCCGGACAGTCTTTTCGAATAGCTTCTACATCCGTAAGTTTCATGCTTTGCATGTTTTCCCGGCTCATTTGTACCCCGCCTCTTCTTTCCGACCCGGGCATGGCCATGATCAGGTTGGTGCCCATTGATGACATCTGATCCTGGATGCTTTTTTTGGAGCCTTGTCCGATAGCCAGCATTGCAATAACAGAAGCAACCCCGATAATGATCCCGAGCATGGTCAGGAATGCCCTGAATTTATTTCTTTTCAGTGCATTTACTGCTATTTTTACCGTATTTGTATAATTCATGACTGTTGTTTTTATATTGCATCTTGCTCAGCAGGTAAAGCTTCCAGCATTTCTTTCGCATTAAGCCGCTCAGTGACCAGTTCTTCTCTTACAATATGTCCGTCCCGGAATACAACATTTCGTTTCATAAAACGGGCAATATCGCTTTCATGTGTCACGAAGATAATTGTTTTGCCCTGATCGTTTAGTTCCTGGAACAAAGCCATTATTTCGTAAGATGTCCGTGTGTCGAGGTTACCGGTAGCTTCGTCGGCCAAAATCACACGGGGGTCGTTCACCAGCGAACGGGCAATAGCAACACGTTGCTGCTGCCCTCCTGATAATTGATTGGGCATATGATCCATCCGGTCGGCCAGCCCGACAGCTTCCAGGGCTGCAATAGCCCGTTCCCGCCGTTCTTTTGCCCGTACCTTGTTATTGTAGTATAGTGGCAACTCAACATTTTCGAGGGCCGAAGTACGGGGCAGCAGGTTGTACGATTGGAATACAAAACCCAGTTTGTGATTCCGTAAGCCAGCTAATTCATTTTTATTTAGTCCGGCCATATTGATATCGTCCAGAATATAATCGCCACTGGTTGGCTGGTCTAAACATCCCAGTATATTTAGCATCGTTGATTTTCCCGATCCGCTGGTACCCATGATGGCTGCAAATTCCCCTTCCTTAATTTCCAGGTTGATGCCCCGCAGGGCATGTACCGTTATTTCACCAACATGGAAATCTTTTTTAAGGTCAATGACTTGTATTAATTTATCAGACATGGCAATTATTTTTTCTTGTTTCTGTTTCCGGGAGGCGTTGGCATAAACGGACTTTTGGCTGTTCCGTTCTCTTTTTTTATCGTTTTCCCTGTCGTGTTCATGCTTACAACAACTTCCGTATTTTCTTTTACTCCTGAGAGAAGTTCGTAATTTATTTCATCCGTTTCTCCTACTTTTATTATTTTTTCTGAAATATTAAGCCCTTCTTTTACCCAAACAGTTTTTTCCCCTTTTGAGGGTGACCTGCTTATTTTTGCTTCAGGATAGTTTTCCTGGTAAACCTGTATTACTGATTCTTCGGGGTTAAAAGACAGGGCGCCTGACGAAACCACAAGGATATTTTTTTTCTCGGTTACATAGAATACCGCATTGGCCGTCATACCGGGCATCAGAATTTTTTCCGGGTTAGGAGCATTAACAATAACAGTATAGGTTACAACCGATTCGTCTTCGGCCGGATTCAGATAGATTTCTTTAACTTCCCCGTTAAATGTTTTGTCGGGGAAAGCATCTACAGTAAACTCAACCCGTTGCCCGACTTTTACCTGGCCTATATCAGCCTCATCCACATCGGCCTCAATTTCCATTTGGGTAAGGTCGTTTGCTATAGTGAACAGGGTTGGTGTGCTGTAACTTGCCGCCACTGTTTCACCTTCTTCTACATCACGTTCCAGAACAATACCGTCTATCGGCGAATAAATAAAGGCATAATCCAGGTTGGTTTTGTTTTTTTCGTATGTTGCCTGTGCCGATTTCAGGCTGGCAATAGCGGCCCTGTAATTGAAGTTTACCTCTTCAAAATCGGTTTGGGCAATCAGTTTTTTGTCAATCAGCTTGCTGTAACGCCCGTAATTTGCTTTTTGGTAGTTGTACTCGGCCTGTGCCTGGTCAAGTGAAGCTTTACTCGATTCAAGGGTCGATGCCAGCGACTGGGTATCCAGTTGGGCAATCAATTGTCCTTTTTTTACGATTGAATTATAATCAGCATAAAGCTTATCAATTCGTCCGGATACCTGTGTTCCTACTTCAACGGTAACAGTAGCCTGGAGGGTACCGGTGGCTGTGACGGTATTACTGATTGTAGCCCGTCCGGTTTTTTCCGTTTTTACAACAACCTGTCGTGTTTTTGATGAGAACATTTTGAATATGACTATCCCGGCAACAACCACACATACGCCAATAATAATGTATATTAATTTTTTCTTCATGGTATTAACTTTTTTATTTTGACAGACTTAAAGGGATTCCTTTATAAAAATCAAGTATTTTGTAACTGAAAATAAGATTGTATTTAGCCTGAAGCTGTTCACTCTCAGAGGTGATCATATCCGTTTTTACAGATAGGAAGTCGACTGAGTTTACTAATCCGATTGTATATTTTTCTTCAGCTACCAGGTATGATTCTTTTGCTGAATCATACTGGTCGATGGTTGCCTGGTATTTGGTTTGGGCAGTAATTACATCAACACAGGCCTGCTCTACATTTTTACGAAGTTCGTTTTTTGTGTTTACTTCTTCAAGCCGGGCATCAGCCACCGAGATTTTAGCAATACCTATATCCGTTTTTACTTGTTTCTTCTGATAGATGGGGATTGAAAGAGAAAGTCCTACCGACGGGTTGACCTGATTTTTCATTTGGTACGAATAACTGCCGTCTGTCAGGCTTGAGTAATTGCTCGATACGCCGGCGTTTAGTGAAAGACTGGGTAATGCTTCGGCTTTGGCGATCTCGATGTCGAGTTGGGTGCTTTCTGTAGTTAACTCTGCATTTTTTATCTGGGGTTTTATCCCCAATGCCAGATTGTATATTTCCCGGGCATTCGGTTGTTCTGTATATATCAGCAAACTGTCGAGGTTTGGCGAACTGATTTTAAAACTCAGGTCTACAGGTAATTCCATCAATTGCATCAAAGCAACTTTGTACGTTGTTAAATTGTTGCTTGCTGATGCTAAAGTCGATTTTTCGGTTGCCAGTTCCGATTTAATCTGAAGATAATCGGACATTGAATTGACGCCTAAATCCAGCCTTTCCTTTGCCAGTTTTAATTGTTCTGTGGTCGATTCAATTTGTTTTTCAGCATTCTTCACACTTTCATCGGCATACAAAACTTCCAGGTAAGCATTCAAAATGCTTAAACTGATTGATTCTTTGACAGTCTCGGCATTGTATTGGCTGGCCTGTAAATTCAAATCGGCCTGTTTAATTTTGTTGCTGAGTGTTTTCCCGTTATATAAGGTAACACTTGAACTAAGCGAATAATTAGAATTATTCGAGCCACTGTTACTTCCGTATTTACCGGTTAAGGAATCGAACCCTTTGTACCAGTTGAAGTTTTGATTGACAGAAGCATTTACAGAGGGTAGACGGTTTGCCAAGGCCTGTCCTGAATAGAGTTTGTTCTTTTCGTTGGTGAGACCGGCCTGTTGAATACTGACATTCTTCTCCAACGCGTAATTGATACATTCTTCCAGTGTCCATGTTTTCTCCCGGGGAAAAACTTTTATTCCCGGCAGGAGAATTAACATGATTCCAATTAATAATTTTACTTTTATTGTTTTCATTGCTTTGAGAATTTACCGGTAAAACTATTTCATATCATGCGCAGATGAAAAAACAATAGAAGTTAAGCCGTATTTTATCGACGTTTTGGGAAAAATTGGCGATGGGAAGGAGTATATATTTTATGACATCTTCCTGTTTCGTGAGAGAGATTCCTTCCTTCCCTCCCCTTTGATTTATACAATAAATCGTCATTCCGAGTTTCCACCCAAAAATTTTGGGCATAATGAGGATATGACAGGGAAGGTATCTGTAAGTCAAGTCCCCAATTCACCGGAAGGTGAAAAGCAGGGGTGGCCAGTCAAAGTAGTCCGGGCCGGCGTTGGCGGGAACGGTTTTTGGCGGGTCTTCAGGGAGGTGTGCCGGGAAGAAAAAAACGAGAGGCGGGAGGAAGGATGACTTTGACAAGACTTTTACTTCCTTTTGGTCGACTGCAAAAGGAAGGGCCCCGCCGGACAGAGGCGAATACAAATGAACAATGAACATTGTCAGGTTATTAAGAGAACAAATAAAACGCCGGGAAAAAAAGAGAAGAGCAGGAGATAAGAAAGGGAGGCGAACAAAACAGCGACTGAATACTCTTCCTGCTCTTCTCCGCAACTTTTTAAACTGATCCATGCGACACTCACACCAACACGGATGCGACACCCGCAAAGGCACGTTTGTGACACCCACAAAAATTTTGAGTTACGGCATATAGTTGTAAAACGTGATTAAACAGGGCTTTTCTTCAACCCGGCAAAAGGCAATAATCGTTTGGAATGATTAAAAACTTAAGGAATAACAAAAAATATTAATTTTGAACCTTATCTTTTATTCAGGTATTTTGAGAGTTACAAAATCAAATCAGGAACTTCTTATTCTCCTTCGTGAAGGGGACAGGGTTGCTTTTTATAATATTTATGAACGGTATTGTAAAAGGTTATATGGTTTTGTTTTAAGATATATCAAACAGGAAGCGGATGCCGAAGAGATTGTTCAGGAGGTTTTCATTAAAGTGTGGGAAGCCAGGACTAAAATTGATGTTTATTCCTCATTTGAATCGTTTTTATTTACGGTTGCCTACAATGCTACAATAAGCCTGTTCCGAAAAAGGGTAAGTGAAAAAAAATACCTGGAACACCTGAAGTCTTTGCAGCAATCAGAATATGTCCCGGATGCTGCCAATGAAATTCATTTCAATGAATTAAATGAAAAAGTACAGGCATTATTAAATGAATTAACCCCGCGACAGAAAGAGATATTTCAATTAAGCCGCGAAGAAGGGTTAACACATGAAGAAATTGCCAAAAAACTGGATATTTCTGTTAATACGGTTAAGAAACACATGACAAATACACTTGCATTCTTAAAATCGAATATAGACAATAGCTTGATGGTCAATCTGTTGTTTGTTTATTTATTCTTGTAGCGAAAAAAAATCAATTTTTATATACTCCTGTTTTCATGGTTACGCGTATAACTTTTCGAACTGATAAATTTGACTGACTTATAATATGTCTTTCGAAAAAGCAGTAGACATACATGAAGGTGTAAAATGAAAAAGGATACAATCATAAAATTTTTAAATAATTGCTGTACCGATGCAGAGCTGTACGAAGTTATCCGGTGGGCCAATTCAGAAGCATTGAATGAAGAAAGCAGGTCATGGGGGCTTAATGACTGGAATTCATATCAGGCAGAAGATGGTTCAGAAGATGATGAAAAATTCAGTATCCTTTTCTATAAAATCCAGCAAAGGATAGATGCCGGCATCCATAAACCTAAAATAAAAGCTGAAAATAAAACGCGTTCTTTATCCTTGTTTACTTCATGGCTGACCAGGGCCGCAGCAATCCTGCTGATACCTGTTCTTACTTTTTTGCTTTACACCCTTTCTGAATTGAAAACCGAATCGGTAAAATATGCCAACCTGGCATCCGATTCGCTGGAAATTATAGCTCCTGTTGGTGCAAGGGCAGTAGTACAGTTACCCGATGGTTCCAAAGTTCATCTGAATTATGGCAGTAAAATTAAATACCCGCAAATTTTTTCAGGCAATACGCGAGAGATAAGGCTAACCGGTGAAGGATATTTCAATGTGGCCCACAACCCTGAAAAACCGTTTATTGTTAAAACCGGACAATTAAATGTAAAAGCCCTGGGAACCGTCTTTAATGTAATGGCATATCCCGGTAAAGATATTGTTGAAACAACATTGGTTAACGGTAACGTTGTTTTAGAGCAAAACATGATAAATGGTAAAACCCGGAACATTGGTTCCATGGTCCCGGGGCAGCATGTGAATTACAATATAAGAACGGGTGCGGTTTCAAGTACAGAAGGGAATATAGAAAAATATATTGCCTGGAAGGATGGGAGACTGGTCTTCGAAGATGCAACTATCATCCAGGTTGCAGAACAGTTAAGCCGTATGTTTAATGTTGATGTTGAAATAGCAGATAACATGAAAGACTGTTTATATACAGTTACTTTTGTAAATGAATCGCTTTTCCAGATATTAGACCTGATGACCATTGCAACCCCTGTCCGGTATAAAGCACTTCCCCGGGAAAAATTACCGGATGGTACGTTTTCAAAACAAAAAATAATAATTGAGAAAAAACACTAAAACTGAAATCCATTTATGAAAAAATTATTTTGCCTATGATGAAAGAATAAAAAACAACAGGGAAATGCGCCAACACTTCCCTGAAGAATGTAAATAACAAACCCTGTATAAAGAGTACAGGATAGTTTTTAACTAATCAATACAAAAGTATGAAAAAAATTACTGATTTGACCGGGGATACGAAAATTCCCGGGATGAAAAAATTATTTAGGATTATGAAATTAACTAGCTTTTTTCTCTTGATTTTTGTGGTAAGCGTTTGGGCAAACAAAACTTATTCACAGACTAAAATGCTAAACCTTAATATGGGAAAAACCACTGTAAAGGAGGTTCTGTCGGAAATAGAAGACCAAAGCGAATTCTATTTTATGTACAACAGTAATTATCTTGATCTTAACAGAGAAGTATCAATGAATGTTGAGAATAAAAGAATTGATACTGTTTTGGATTTGTTGTTCGCCGGAACCAATGTGGATTATACAATAAAGGATAAGATTATTGTACTATCTACTCCTGAATTAAACAGTACATATTCTTTACAGGAAAAAACAATTACCGGTAAAGTGACCGACTCGTCCGGCGTTCCCCTGCCCGGTGTAACCGTGGTAATAAAAGGCACCACCCAGGGAATTATTACTGACGCCGACGGGAATTATATGCTATCCAAAGTACCGGGCGATGCCACACTGGTTTTCTCTTTTGTAGGAATGAAAAGCCAGGAAATAACAGTGAGTGGTAAAACTGCAATTGATGTGGTGATGCAGGAAGAAACGATTGGTATTGAAGAAGTTGTTGCAATTGGGTATGGAACTGTAAGTAAACAGGCTGTAACCGGGGCCGTGGCCCAGGCCAAACTTGAAACGTACGAAAATGTGGCGACGAACAATGTTTTGGAAAGTATAAAAGGTTCAGTTGCAGGTTTGAATGTCGCTGGCACCAATACCGCCGGAGAAGTGGCTGATCTGACCATTCGCGGGCAAAACTCCACAGCTGCAAAAAATACTCCGTTAATTGTTGTGGACGGGGCTATTTTTAATGGTTCACTGGCTGACCTTCCGACCAATGATATTGAAAACCTGACCGTACTGAAGGATGCCAGCGCTGCTGCAGTTTACGGTTCCCGTTCAGCTAATGGCGTTATTATTATTGAAACAAAACAGGGAAAAGGAATTAACGGGAAACCTAAATTTGACGTAAAAATGAGCTACGGGATTAACGACCAGCTTAAACCTTTAAAAGTTTATGATGCTGAAGGATATTTACAACGGTTACTGGATGTCCGGAGAGCAAACGGGCAGGAAGCCAACCCTGATAATATCAGGTCATATTTACAGGTGATCGAACAGGAAAACTATAATGCGACTTCTGACCATAAACCAACCCTGACCGACCCGTTTGACTTGATTTGCCGGTTAGGACATACTTATAACACCACTGTTAGCGTTTCTAATAGTACTGAAAAAACGAAATATTATATTTCAACCTCTTTTGTTAAGCAGAAGGGAGTTATCATAAATGATGATTTCAAACATGTTTCGGGGAGAATAAATATTGATAGTGACCTGGCCGATTGGTTTAACCTGGGAATAAAAAGTTCATACAGTCTTAGGGACTATTCAGGAGATGCTCCCGGTATGTACTGGGCAACCATGTTCAGCCCTTATGCTTCGGTATATAATGAAGACGGTTCCTATAAACAATTTCCACAATCGACAAATGCTGTTATCAGCCCATTCTGGGAGATAGCATCTGAAGATACAGATATCAGGAATAATCTGTCAGGAGTTGTCTCCGGGAAAATTAAAGTTCCATGGATAAAAGGACTGACCTATCAGGCAACCTATTCAAATTCGATACGGTGGAATGAGAAATACCAGTTTTATGATAAGAATACAGCTATAGGAAGTTCTAAAAATGGTGCAGGATACCGTGAGTATGATCGTTATTATAATATGTTGTTGGACAATATGGTCAAGTATAAGCGTATTTTTGCAGATAAACACTATGTTGATGTCACCCTGTTGTTTTCTCGTGAACATTACTCCTATGAGACAACCTATGCATATGCTGAAAGTTTTGGCAATACTGTTCTTGGTTCATATGCTCTTGAAAACGGGGATACCCAGCAGGCAAAAACAGGTGGAGGAGAAACTGATGCCATCGGCATGATGGCCCGGGGTACTTACACGTATAACCATAAATATTCAATAACAGGAACTGTCCGGCGTGACGGGTATTCGGCTTTCAGTAAAAATAAAAAATGGGGCGTATTTCCTTCTGTAGGGTTTAACTGGAATATATCGAGGGAAAAATTCATGGAAAGTGTGGCCTCTGTAAATAATTTGTCTCTTCGTGTTTCGTATGGTAAAAACGGGAACCAGTCGATAGATCCTTATACCACCCTTGCAAAGGTATCGACAGATAAGTATATTTTTTATGGAGATGACTCTTACACGATTACCCAATATATTTCTACCCTTGCTAACAACGATCTGGGATGGGAATCAACAACCGGATTAAATATAGGAGTTGATTTTACTCTTTTGGGAAACCGAATAAGCGGATCAATCGATGCTTATAAGACAAAGACCACCGATCTGATGTTCGATTTGTCAGTACCTACCACATCAGGGATGAGTAGTATTACTTCCAATATCGGGGAGATAAAAAACAAGGGTTTTGAGCTGAACCTGCATACCCTGAACCTTGATAAGGGAAATTTCAAGTGGTCTTCTGATTTTGCCTTTTCATTGAACCGGAATAAAGTAGTTACTATTTTGGGAGAAGACAATGACGGCGATGGGAAAGAAGATGATCTGGTCAGCGACGGTTATTTCATCGGGCGTTCACTGGGAACAATTTATGCTTATAAAGTAAGCGGAATGTGGCAGCAGGAAGACAAAGATAACGGAACCATTATGAGCGGAATGCGTCCAGGAGACTATAAGCTGGAAGATGTGGACGGAGGTGGTGCCATTACATCTGACAAAGACCGGCAATTTATCGGAAATACAAATCCTAATTTCCGTTGGAGTTGGACGAATACTCTGCGATACAATAATTTTTCATTAATGCTTTATTTTTACTCCGTTTGGGGTGGAAATGGATGGTATTTGTCTGAAAATAATACTCCATATTATGACGGTTATATAAATAACGGGGCAGTAAATCATCCTGTTTATGATTACTGGACGTCAACAAATACCGGTGCTGAATTTCCACGTCCGGACTATAAAGACAATGCCGCTTATACCGGGACGAAATACATTGACCGTAGTTTCATCAAGCTACAGAAGGTATCGTTAACCTATAATGTATCTAATTTAGTTAAATCGTGGGGAATTAACGGGGCAACTTGTTCTTTCAGTGCGGATAATATATTTACATATGCCCCTCATTGGGAAGGATTAGACCCGGAAACAGATAGTGGATTGTCAAGTTCTTCACTTCCTTCTATCCGTACTTACTTATTTTCCGTATCATTTAATTTTTAAAAAAGATGAAAATGAATCATTATAAATACATTTTGATTTTCCTCTTTATACTTGGAGGAACAGTTTCCTGTGACATGGATGAAATTATTGAAGAGAAAGCAAAAGATTTTTTAACTCCGGATAATTCATACACTGACAAAGCTGGTTTTGAATCTGCTTTGGCTAATATTTACCTGACTATCCGTACACAGATGTATGCTTATGAAGATAGTTGGAAAAATTATGATATGTTAGGTCTGGATTTGGATGTTGCTGTAAAGAGGGTAACCAACACAACTTATACTGAATATTTTTATTGGAATACATTAAATGCAGATAGTGACTTTGCTGAAAAATGGTGGGAACGGTTTTATAATTGGATTTATCAGGCGAATACTATTATTGACCGGGCTGATGATGATGCGGCAAGCTGGGATTCGGAGGAAGATAAAAATGCGATTGTAGGAGAAGCTAAATTCATCAGGGCCTTTGCTTATCATTTTCTGGCTAACATGTGGGGAGGTGTTCCTTTGGTCCTGAACGAAACCACTTCTGCCAAATTTGATTATACCCGGGCCACGCAGGAAGCTGTTTACCAGCAATGTAAAGAAGATCTGGAATTTGCAGTGCAATGGATGCCAACGGTGGATGAACTGGACGGGGGAAGAGCTCCGCGAGTAGCAGCTTATCATTTATTGTCTGAAGTGAATATTTGCCTGGAAGATTACGACGGTGCTATTACGGCTGCGAGCAAGGTAATTGATGACCCGAATTTTTACCTGATGACCGAGCGCTTTGGAGTACGTAAAGATTTCACCTTTAATGGTTGGGATTATCAGGGAACTCAGGAATCATGGGGTGATGTATATTGGGATTTATTTCAGATTGGAAATATGAACTGGAAAGAAGGAAATCATGAAGCCATATGGAACGCTGAGTTCGATGCAAATATTCTCGGAGGAGGTGCTGATAACAGTGATAATGGTTATTTTGGTCTGGAAAGATGGTGTGGCACCGGCTGGTGGGTTGTCAGAGGTACTGATGGTATTGGGTATTATTTGAAAGATACTTTATGTGGCGCTGCCAATAATGATGGATTAAGGGTTACTGATTATATGGGAACTATTGTATGGAAGTATAAAAATGATTGGGATAGAGATATACGTAATTCTACCTATAATATCCAAAGGGAATTTTACTGGTGTAATCCCCAAAGTAGTTTTTATGGCCAACGTATTACAGAATCAAATATTGGTGTCCCCACAGAATATTTGAAATATACCGCACCTTCTTTTATGAAAGCAATAGAAGCAGTTCACTATGGGAAGCGTACACATAGCTCAAGTGGAGAAAAACATGATGGAGGTAATATTTATAAAGATTGGTATTTGATGAGACTGTCTGAAACATATCTTTTACGTGCAGAAGCATATTATAGAAACGGAGAATCAGAAAAAGCTGCTAATGATATCAATGTTGTTCGAAGTCGTGCTCAGGCAACATCTGTCACGGCCAGTGATGTCGATCTTGATTTAATTCTTGATGAACGTGCCAGGGAGCTTTATTTGGAAGAATTCCGGCTCAGTACCTTGATGCGAACGGGAAAATTATCAGAATATCTGATGAAATATAATAACGAAGTTATTGCCAATGGCTATTCTTTGGATGATCATATAAACAAGTTGCCAATTCCAAATTCTGTAATCGAAGCGAATAAAGATGCTGTGATGGAACAAAACACCGGTTACTAATTAAAAAGATAACTGCTGTCTTAAAAGTCAAAAGAAATAAAATAGATGATTGATTTTGGTTTTTAAGGCAGTTTCCCTTTTTTACAAACAATTATGGAAACTAAAAAAACGGAACGATTAGGTTCGTTGGATGTATTACGAGGCTTCGACCTGTTTTGCCTTGTATTTTTTCAACCTGTATTTACCAGATTTGCCGATGCGCTGGGCTGGGGGCCACTGAGCTGGCTGGCAACGAAATTTGACCATGTCCCCTGGGATGGTTTTGTTTTCTGGGACATCATTATGCCGTTGTTTATGTTCATGGCCGGGGCTTCCATGCCGTTCGCCTTTGCCAAACATTTAAGTAACGGTACAAAAGGTCAGTTGTACAAACGAATACTGAAGCGTGTTGTACTGCTGTGGATATTCGGTATGATGTGCCAGGGCAACCTGCTGGCGCTCGATCCTAACCGGATTTTCTTTTTCTCCAATACACTTCAGGCTATTGCGGTGGGGTACCTGTTTTCTGCAATTATCCTTATGCATTTGAAACAAAAAGGGCAGATTATTATCACGGCGGGTTTATTAGTGTTGTATTGGGCACTGCTGACTTTCGTAAAAGCCGGCGACTGGGGAGGCGGTAATTTCGGCCCTGATGATAATCTGGCAGAATATGTTGACCGGGTGGTTTTTGGCCGTTTTCGTGATTGGTCAACAGTTGCCTCCAACGGCACCGTTGACTTTGGGAATTACCGTTATACATGGCTCGTCAGCAGCCTGAATTTTGTTGTTACTGTTATGACCGGGGTTTTTGCCGGCCAGATTATGAAAGGTAGCCTTCCGAAAATTAAAAAAGTACAATGGCTCGCCATTGGCGGGGTACTGATGATTATTGCCGGACAATTGTGGGGATTGCAAATGCCTGTCATAAAACATATCTGGACCAGCCCGATGACCTTGTACAGCAGCGGAATCTGTTTTTTACTAATGGCGCTGTTTTATTACCTGGTTGATTATAAAGATTACGGCAAATGCCTGAATTGGCTGAAGATATACGGGATGAACTCGATTCTGGCTTACATGTTGTACGAAATAATCAATTTTAGCAGTGTCTCAGAATCGGTTTTTCACGGGACCGAACAGTATTTGGGGAATTATTACGGAGTTGTTATTACATTGTCCAATGTTTCTATAATCTTTTTTATTCTGTGGCTGATGTATAGGAAAGGGAAATTTTTGAAAGTTTAAATATTACCCTCAAGAATATGAGAATGTAAAAGAATAGATTTCGGTTTTCCTGCTTAGATTTTTTTTTCTAAGCACCCGTTTGAATTTTCCTAAGCAGAAAAAAAAATCGGCACAGCAGAAAGTTTTAATTTGAATAAATGGTAGGATCAATACCCTGATAGATGAAAAATAAAAGAGGATTATTTCTTGTATTTATATTTTGCATTGCTCCCTTTTTTTGAGAAAGCACAAGTGTATCGATTTTTGCTGGTTCCATAAAGACCAGCAGGATGCCGTTTCCGAATGGTTGAATAATATTGTAAAATAAATGAAATGAAAAAGAAATTATCACTGGGGTTTTTCCCAACTCCGTTATATGAATTAAAAAACTTGTCGAAGCAGTTTGATGACTACCGGATATTTATAAAACGGGATGACCATAATGGTGTGGCAACCGGTGGAAATAAGATCAGAAAACTGGAATACCTGCTTCAGGATGCTTTTGAACAAGGATGTGATACGGTTATTACTGCCGGGGCACAGCAGTCGAACCATTGCCGCCTGACAGCGGCCGCTTGTGCACAGACAGGATTAAAGTGTCATTTATTACTGGGAGACAAAAAGCCTGAGGAATATAACGGGAACCTTCTGCTTTCAAATCTGTTGGGTGCACAAATCCATTTTACCGGGAACAACCGTAAGGGAGAGGATATCCCGGTCATTGCCGAAAAATTAAAAAAGGAAGGGAATAAGCCTTATATTATTCCTTATGGCGGTTCGAACAAAATAGGAGCGTTAGGTTATGCCAATGCTGTTTTGGAAATCAGGGATCAGTTAAAAGCAGCCAACCTGTCGATTGACTATATTATTTTTCCCTCCAGTTCAGGAGGTACTCATGCCGGCTTACTGGCAGGATGTGAATTGTATCAGTTCAATAGTAAAATAATCGGAATTAATATAGATAAGGATGAAACCAATGGCCGGACACCGGAAGAGATTATTACAGAACTTGTTTCCGAAGTGTTGGAGTTACATAATCGAAGAAACGGATATGAGCCCTTGGATATCAATCTAATCAGGGATTATGACAAAGCCGGGTATGGTGTCATAACAGAACATGAAAAAAAGGCTATTAAAATGCTGGCGGAAACAGAAGGGATTTTACTGGATCCGGTTTATACGGCAAGGGCCTTTTACGGGATGATGGATTTAATGGAAAGGAAGTTGTTAAAGCCTGGGGCCAATGTTTTATTCCTGCATACCGGGGGAATCCCGGCTAACTTTTATTATGCAAATAAATTAGTCCCGTAAAATAAATCGTATAAATGAAAAATAAAAGAAAAGTATTTCAGGTGTTTACGGTATTTACATTTTTCATGTTTCCTTTTTTTTCGAACGCACAAGTGTATAGAAATGCCGATTTTCCTGATGCCATGACGTTTTTAGATGGACGGAAAGTAAAAACAGCAACTGATTTTCAGAAACGGAAAAAGGAAATAAAAGATTTATGGTGCAACTATTATATCGGGCATTTCCCGAAAGAAGTTCCGGCGTTGTTATCTGCCAAACTTAACGGTCAGGAGAAAAAGGAGGACGGTTCCTGGCGTAAAAGGATACAGTTAACATTCGACACTCCGCATAAGAAATCTTTTGAAATTGAAGTATGGATTCCTGCGAACGGTTCAGCCCCGTTTCCTTTGCTGCTTACCCAGCCGCGTTATTACCAGATTCCCTGGGCAGAGGAAGTTTTGAAAAGAGGATACATGGTTTGCCTCTATCCCGGGCTTGATTATAACCACGAAGAAAAGGATTACCCGGATTATCAGAATGTGTGGAGATATTTTAAGGAAGAATATCCTGAAGCCGGATGGAGTTCGTCGCTGGCTATCCAGGCCTGGCTGGCCAGCCGCACACTCGATTATTTGCTGAATCCAAAATACGGTTACCACATCGATACTACGGCAGTAGGGATCATCGGGCATTCGAGGTACGGCAAACAATCGATTTATGCTGCTGCTTTTGATGAGCGGATTAAATGTGTGGTCGCTAGGAGTTCGGGGACACCAACGGCCTGTCCGTACCGTTTTGCATCAAGACAGACCTTCATGGAATCGGTGGTCGATTTCCCGGATGAATGGGCATTGTCTTCCTTAAAAAGTTATCTGGGCCGGGAAAATGAATTACCGGTTGGAGGAAACGACCTGCTGGCAACCATTGCCCCGCGTTTCCTGATGATTCATACGGCGTATAACGATGGGGGTGATCCTACTTTCGGGGTCGAACGCAGTTATCTGAATGCCAAAAAAGCCTATATATTTTTGAATAACCCGGGGAACATCCGGTTGGTTTACCGGAAAGGGAACCATGACCCGATTACAGAGGAGCATGTTAAGATTAACCTTGATTTTTTTGACTGGGCTTTTAGCCGGGGAAAGGTTGATGAATCAGAGTTTCAGGAGAGATTATTGCACCGGTTCGACTGGCAGGCATGGAAAAAGGTACAAAGAAAAGAAGATCTGAGAGTTCCCTGGAATGTCTCTGTTCAGGAAAAAATAGAATGGATGCTGGGGCAAGAACCGGGAAATGAACATGAAGGAGAGTATCATATTCCGGCTGCTGAGGTGTTAGGTATACCCAATGAGTCGAGAGATCGGTGGAACCCCGGGGACCTGAAACGCGTGCCTTTTTCGTTTGGCGGAGATATGAACGGCAATATTTATTTCGACCCCAAACTGGATAAATACAAGGCAACGGTCATCTGGCTTCATCCGTGGAATTATTCCCACGGAAGTAACGAGAGTTACGGAGTGGAGCGGGGAGGACTGCCTGTTTACTGGCGGCTGGCACAGGAAGGTTATATTGTTGTTGCCTACGATCAGTTCGGCTTTGGTGACCATTTGCTTGATGCAGTTGATTTTTACAAGAAGCATCCGCACTGGTCGAAACTTGGAAGGGCAGTGTATGATGTTCAGAAGGTAGTCGATTTTTTGGTTGACGGGAAAGGGATTACTCTAGAAGCAGTTCCACAAACCGATCCGTCGAAAATTTATATTTGTGGTTTTGCTTACGGCGGTATGGTCGGGTTGTATGCAACAGCTTTGGATAATCGTATTGCAGGAATAGCCTCGTTTAGCGGCTTTACACCGATGCGTACCGACTCGAATGATCAGCCGACAGGCGGTATTCAGCAATATTACCAGTGGCATGCTATAGTTCCGAAACTGGGACTTTTCAACGGGAAAGAAAGTAAAATTCCATATGATTATGACGACGTGATTAAGATGATTTCCCCGCGGAATTGTATGATATATGCGCCAATGCAGGACCGGTTTGCCAATGCGGATGATATACAGGAATGTGTCGGGAAAGTTAAAAATGCATGGAACGGTTCATCTGACTTTGTCTTTAAAAAACCGGATGACTTTTGCCGGTTTCAAAAAGACCAGCAGGATGTTGTTCTGGATTGGTTGAATAATCTTGTAAAATGAAAGAGATGAAAAGGATTTTTTTTTTATTTTTTGTTCTCCTGGTTCTCCCGGAAATCAAAGGTTTCGGACAAGACAAGTTTGCGAATATAGGAACGCGAAAGTATGAAGACCGTATGCAGCAGCTAATTGTTCCCCACCCCCCGGTGCTACTCGATATTTCGCTTCCTGTAACCCATACTCCTGATGCTGTTTTCAAAAAAACAGAAACAATATCAACAAAGGAGGAAGTAGATGTTGCACTGGGCAAGCTCAGGGAAAAATACCGGCCTTTTATGAAGAATGTGGCACCGGAACCGGGAAAAATGAGGAAAAGGATTCCTTTAAACGAGTTTAACTGGCGCATTGAAACAGAAGCTGACCGCTCTGATTTTATATCGACTTTACAGGGGAAAGGGCAATGGACGAAAGTCAGTATTCCTCATTATGGTCCTCCGCTTGGACGTACAGTAACTTACTATTTCAAAGAACTCAGTTTGTCTTCTGACGATTTTTCAAAAGGCAGTTTATTCTTTTGTTTTAAAGGAGTGGATTATAAGGCTACCGTTTTTGTAAACGGAACCTGTTGTGGCTCTCACGAAGGGTTCTTTGCCCCCTTTGAGTTTGATATTACCCGGATAGCCCGGGTGGGGGAAAATAAGATACTGGTAAAAGTAGAAAATGATTATACTACCACCGGCGAAGAGGATGATCTGGGCAATCAGGTGATCGGGGATAAAATTTACGGGGCAACAGGCCCGGGATATGATGATCCGGCAACAGGCTGGCATCATTGTCCTCCGGGCATGGGAATTTACCAGGATTGTTATCTGGAAGCCCGTTCCCCTCTCCATATAAACGATTTGTTTGTTCGTCCTGTTCCGCAGGATTCTGTGGCAGAAGCATGGGTGGAAATCAATAATTTCAATGAATATCCGGCCAATGTCCGGTTAGCATTATCTGTTTATGGTCAGAATTTTTCAGATACGGTTATCCTGGACCAGGAATA
This sequence comes from Prolixibacteraceae bacterium, assembly GCA_963662895.1. Lineage (GTDB taxonomy): Bacteria > Bacteroidota > Bacteroidia > Bacteroidales > Prolixibacteraceae > GWE2-42-39. The sequence continues at coordinate 910,601 of OY759982.1, forward strand.
TATTCCATCTTCCACGTACATTCCCGGAGTTGGCGATCTGGCCAAACCTACAGATTGGGAAAAAGTACGCCTGAAAATGGGTTATGGTGTCAATTATCTCCGCATACCATTGGAAATGGGAAAATTCCGTCTTTGGAATACCGAAGACCCCTGGCTGTACCAGTTACAGGTTAAACTTTACGACGAAGCCGGGAATCATGTTGATACAAAAGTCCAGCAGTTCGGAATGCGTAGCTTTACCATGGATACTGTGAATATTCCCAGGGGAAGAATGTACCTGAACGGAGAGATGGTCCGTCTGCGCGGGGCCAATACCATGGGACATCTGCAGCAATGTGTTATGCGGAAGGATTGGGATCAGCTTCGCGACGATATCCTGCTGGCCAAACTGAGCAATATGAATTATCTCCGGTTTACACAACGGCCTGTTCAACCGGAAATATATGAATATTGTGATCAACTGGGTTTGATGAATCAATCCGATTTTCCGCTATTTGGCAGTATTCGCCGTAACCAGTTTGCCGAAGCTGTCAGACAGGCTGAAGAAATGGAACGCCTGGTTCGGGGGCACCCCTCTTCCATCATGGTTACCTATATTAATGAGCGTTTTCCGAATGCAGAAGGACATCCGCAACGCAGTTTAAACCAGAGTGAAGAATACGATCGTCTGTTCGGAGCACTGGATCAGGCCGTTTTGTTGAATAACCCGGACAGGGTAATCAAAGCAGGCGATGGAGATTATGATCCTCCGTCCCCCGGATTACCGGACAGCCATTGTTATAATACATGGTATAATGGTCACGGCCTGGGGTTGGGAGAAATGTATAAAGGATACTGGCAGCCGGTAAAACCCGGGTGGATGTATGCTTGCGGTGAATTTGGCGCAGAAGGGTTAGACCCGCTCAACGTGATGGAAAAATATTATCCAAAGGAATGGCTTCCCAAAGATAAGGCAGATGAAAAGCAGTGGACTGCAAACCGGATTCCCCGGGCCCAGACCCAGCGTTTTCATTATATGTGGTACAATACCCAACATTCGCTGAATGACTGGATTGAGGCGAGTCAGGAGTACCAGGCCTGGGCTGTAAAATTCGTAACAGAAGCTTTTCGTCGTGATTCACGGATGGTTTCCTTTGCCGTCCATTTATTTATTGATGCCTGGCCTGCCGGGTGGATGAAAGCAATTATGGATGTCGATTGCCAGCCTAAAAAAGCATGGTTTGCTTATCGCGATGCATTGGAACCACTGATGGTTTCCCTGAGGAGTGACCGTAGCAGTTTTTATCCGGGAGAAAAAACGGATTTTGAACTATGGATTTGTAATGATCTGAACCAGGCGCCGAAAGGATATCAGCTGAAATATCAAGTGGAAAAAGAGGATGGAAAAGTTGTTTTTGCCAACCAGGTGAAAGCTGCAATCCCTGAAAATAGTTCAGAGTTTCAGGGTTTTATAAAATACACCACTCCTGAAGTTTTCCGGCGAACAGCTTATGTTTTGCGCGTGGCCCTGTTTAATGAAAAAAATGAAAGTGTCAGTCAGAACAAAATGAAGTTTGAAGTTTTTCCTCGTCCCCGGCCTGTTATTCCTCCTGTTTATATATTGGGAAACAGCGATGGCATTGCCTCTCAACTTGTCAGGGAAACCGGAATGAAAGAGGCTTCGGCGCCGGAAAAAGCAAAAATTATTTTTGTGGATGATTTTTCACAATACCAGTCAACCCAAAAGTTGATTAACCATTTGGTTCACAACGGCGCAAGGGTAATTTTTCTGGAACTTCCTGCAGGCGATTATCAGGTCGCAGGCTCTGTTGTATCTGTAGAAAAAACCAGCATGGGCGATTATTATTTTGTATCTCCTGAAGCAAGCCATCCAATAATGAAGAATTTTAAACCGTTTGATTTCCGTTTTTGGTACGATGGAAAGAAAAAAATAATTTCACCTATTCTTGCCTATACTTTCAGGGCTGAAGGATGGACATCTGTTTTGTCGAGTGGTGATGCGAACTGGCTTGGTGACAAGGGGGCTGTAATGGCTGCCGGGGAACTGAGATATGGAAGTGGTTCATTTCGGGTCTGTGAAGTGCAACTCTCCGGAAAAATCCGGTATAACCCTGCTGCGAGAGAGTTTTTAGATGTACTGGTCAGGTAAAATTAAAAGAAAGAACTGTATGAAAATGGATCGGAATTTAATCAGCAAACTATTGATTATTAGCATATCCTGCCTTGGCATTTCCTGCTCTTCACAGCCGGTTGGTGAATTGTCAGGATGTAACGTGGTCTGGAATTCTCGAAGTAACAATTCGTGGGGATCAATGCCTGCCGGGAATGGCGATATTGGTGCGAATGTATGGGTAACACCCGATGGTGAACTTCAGTTTTATATCAGTAAAACCGATGCCTGGAGCGGGAATGGCAGACTTCTGAAAATAGGAAAATTAAAAGTAGTTTTTTCCCCTGCAATCCTTTCTGCCCGGAGCTTCAGGCAGGAGCTTGACCTGGAATCAGGAATGATAAAAATAACAGGCAGAGAAGGGGATAAGCAGATGTCCTTGAATTTTTGGATTGATGCCAATCATCCTGCGATCTATCTCGAAGGGAACAGTTCTGTTCCGGTGAAGGTTACTGTCAGGTATGATGGATGGCGTTTAGCCGACAGGGAACTGAAAGGAGGTGAACTAGCATCGGCTTATGGGATAATGAATCGGAACAGTCCAGTAATTGTAAAAGCGGATACCGTTTTATCCCAGGGAAACAAGCTGATTTGGTGTCACCATAACCAACAGTCAATATGGAAGGAGACCCTTCAGGTGCAGGTGCTTGATGAAATAATTAGAGAAGAAGAAGATCCACTTCTGTTTCGGACTTTTGGTGCATTGGTACAAGGTGAGGGATTTGCAAATGAATCACCTGAAGAATTATGGACCCCGGAGGCTACAAAGAACTTTAGAATAACAGTGTGTGTGTTGAATAAAAAAGCAGAAACAGTCAATGAATGGCAAACTTCGGTAAACAGGCTTACCGATGAAACAGAACATATTCCTTTTGCAGAACGCAGGGGAAAACATATTGAATGGTGGAAAAAGTTTTGGGACGAAAGTTACATTTTAGTCAGTTCGGCGGTCGATAGTCAGAAGATATCGAACATGAGCCGGGGATACCAGTTACAGCGGTATATGAATGCTTGTGCCGGCAGGGGAAACATGCCAATCAAATTTAACGGCTCCATTTTTAATGTTGATTTGGTAAAACCTGTCAGAGATGTGGTTGAACATTATGATGCGGACTTCCGGGATTGGGGCGGGTGTTACTGGTGGCAAAACACCCGTTTGCCTTACTGGTCGATGTTATATTCGGGTGATTTTGAGATGATGAAGCCTCTCTTTAAAATGTATATGGATGCCTTACCCTTGGCGAAATACCGTACACAGAAATATTACGGGCATAAAGGGGCATATTTTCCGGAAACCATGTATTTCTGGGGAGCCTGGAACAACGACAATTATGGTTGGGATCGTTCGGGAATGCCAGACGGTCTTTCTCAAAACCAGTATATCCGATATTTGTGGGAAAGTGGCATTGAGCTTACAACGATGATGCTTGATTATTATCATTTTACTTCTGATAGCGTCTTTTTGAAAGAGACTTTGTTACCATTTGCTTCAGAGATAATTGATTTTTACCGGTTTAATTATAAAAAAGGAACAGATGGCAGAATTATTTTTGAGCCGGCCCAGGCTCTTGAAACCTATTGGGAAGGAACGGTGAACCCCATGCCCGAAGTAGCTGGTTTGAACTTTATTTTAAACAGGCTTGTTTTTCTTCCGGATGAGCTTGTCGAAACCTCTTTTAAAGAGGTATGCAAAAAAATATTAGCCGAACTTCCTGAAATACCTGTTGGAAAAAAAGAAGGAAAAGATGTGCTTTTAGCGGGGATGAATTTGGGGTCGAAACATAACAGTGAAAATCCTGAATTATATGCTGTTTTCCCGTACTGCTTGTTTGGAATCGGGAAGCCCTCGTCTGAACTTGCCGTAAATACGTTTGACATGCGTGACAATAAAGATTACAGGGGCTGGCAGCAGGATGCTATTCAGGCAGCTATGGTCGGAAAAACCGAAGAAGCTGCAAAAATGGTAATGGATAATTTTACTGCCCATCATGAAGGCAGCCGTTTCCCTGCTTTCTGGGGACCAAACTATGATTGGATTCCCGATCAGGATCACGGTTCGGTAAATATGCGTGCCCTTCAAAATATGCTAATTCAGACTGAAGGAGATAGAATTCTTCTGTTTCCTGTATGGCCTGCAAACTGGAATGTTGATTTTAAACTACATGCACCAAAAAATACGACGATTGAAGGCCATTTTATAAATGGAAAGATTGAGCAGCTAAATGTGTTTCCGGAATCAAGGAGAAAAGATATTATAATCAAATAAGAATCAGAAGTCATTAATTCAAACGTTTTTAATTAGTTAGCATGAAAAGGAAAATTTGTTTACCAATTGTATCTATGTGTGTGTTGTCCTTTGTTCTATTTTCCTCATGCAATACCGCTGTAAAAGAACAGGGAGGGAAAAGAGCTGTACAAGAGGAAAAACACCCAAGGATTGTAAATATCATCAATTTTATTCGTTTGCTGGAACCCAGAGAAGAAGCGGTTACTGAGGAGGTTTTGTACCAGACTGTTGTCCGGCAGGTTGAAATGATGCAAAAGTATCATCTCGGAGGGACTTTTCTCATTCAATATGATGCGTTGCTTGATTCACGCTATCAGCGACTGTTAAAAAACTTGCAAGACAGCGCATTTGAAATCGGGGCATGGTGGGAAATTCCTCAGCCATTGGTCGAAAAAGCGGGTATGAAATGGCGTGGCAGGTATCCGTGGGACTGGCATGCTAACGTAGGTTTTTCAACTGGATATTTACCTTCAGAAAGAGAAAAACTGGTAGATGTATATATGGCTGACTTTAAACGGATATTTGGATATTATCCTAAATCAGTCGGATGTTGGTTTATTGATGCACATACCTTAAAATATATGTATGATAAATACCACATTGTTGCTTCCTGTATTTGTCGTGACCAGATTGGAACGGATGGATATACTTTATGGGGAGGATATTGGAACCAGGGATATTATCCGAGTGTAAAAAATTCGTATATGCCAGCCCAGAATGAACAGAACCAGATACCAGTCCCTGTTTTCAGGATGTTGGGAAGTGATCCCGTCAGACAATACGATAGCGGACTTGGATCAGCCAGGCAGGGGGTTGTCACACTTGAGCCGTCATATACCAATGGAGGCGGCGACTCGGTCTGGGTAAACTGGTATTTTAAGGAATTTGTGGAAGGAGCATGTATGGAATATGCTTATGTCCAGGCAGGACAGGAAAATTCGTTTACATGGAAAGAAATGTCAAAAGGATTTGAAATCCAAATACCTTTAATTGCCCGGTTAAAGGAAGAAAATAAAGTAACAGTGGAAACCTTGTCTCATACAGGGCAATGGTTCAGGGAGCATTATAAAACAACGCCGGCAACATCGGTAACGGTTAAAGAAGATCTCCCGGGAAGCAATTTTAAAACAGTATGGTTTAACAGCCGGTACTACAGGGCAAATTTGCTATGGGAAAACGGCACCTTCCGTTTTCGGGATATTCATTTATTTGATGAAGATGTAGAATCTCCCTATCTGGCACAGAGGGGTACTTCTGAAGCATGTTCATTTTATACTCTTCCTTTTGTTGATGGTTTTCAATGGAGTTCCACAGGTCAAATAGCCGGATTAAGGCTAAAAGCAATGGTTGGGGAAAAAGAAGTTTTATTGGAAGGAGGAGACATACAGATAGATGATTCGCTCTCCGGAAAATTACATATATCCTGGCCTCTTATGAGTACAGATGATACGCTGACTATCGATATGAATGAAAAACAGTTATCGGTGAAAACAGAAGGGAACAAATTTTTTGAATGGTATCTAGAGTTTACCTCAGCAAAAGACGCTGTTCTTCCCTTTAAAAGAATCGATAAAAATCAGGTTAGTTGTCGTTTTATGGAAGTGGATTATACCATATCATGTGTAAAAGGGGCATTTGTGGCTTCTGAAGATGGCAGGACTTTCAGAATTGAACCGGAACAAAATGGGCTGGTATTAAAATTCTTTATCGGAAAGGATGAACTTTAAAGTGCCAGACAAATACTTATATTCTGCATGAAAAAAAATTAATAATGATTAATATAAATAGAAATGAAACCTTTCATTAAAAATATTTTTTTTCTACTTATTACCATATGCTTTTCCCATAACCTGTTTTCTCAGGAATTGGATATTTTTCCTAATGTGGATGAAGCAAAAATTCAGGAGTTGATTTCGCAAATGACACTCACTGAGAAAATTTATCAGTTAAATGCCTATTATTATGGTTCCAATATTTATTCCAATGCCAATTTGAGACTTGGTATCCCTAATTTAATAGCAGGAGAGTGCTTAAATGGTTTTATGGGAAGCGGTGCTACCCGGTTTCCACAGGCAATTGCCATGGCCAGTACATGGAGCCCTGAGTTGATAGAAAAAATGGGAAATATGGTTGCCAAAGAGGCCAGGGCCTATGGAGTTCACCAGTGCTATTCACCCATGCTTGCTGTAGTGCGCGACATTCGCTGGGGAAGGGTGGAAGAAAGTTACGGTGAAGACCCTTTTTTGGTTGGCACAATTGGGGCTGCTTATATAAATGGGTTGCAGGGAAGGGGCAAGCAACGCTTCGATAAGAACCATATACTTGCATGTGCCAAGCATTATGTAGGTGACGGGGAGCCAATGGCCGGGGCAAATGGGGCTGCAATGGACGTTTCGGAATATAACCTGCAAAACGTTCATTTGTATCCTTTCCGAATGGCAATTGAAAAGGCAAAGGTATCAAGTATCATGCCTGCCCATCATTTGTTAAACGGGGTTCCCTGCCATGCCAATTATCACACGCTAAAAGAAGTTTTACGGGATCAGTACGGGTGGAACGGACATATTATCTCAGATAATCAGGATATTTGGAGGGTAAAAAGCCTGTTTTATTATGCTCCGGACAATGCCTCTACTGCTTTCAAAGCAATGAATGCCGGTATTCACCAGGAGCTCGATATAAACACGGAAAACCTTGATTATTTCCACCGGATATATGGAACCCAATCCATAAAAGAAGCAATAAAAGGCGGAATTATTTCTGAGGATTTACTGAACAAAACAGTTGCAATGAACCTGCGGGTAAAATTTGCATTGGGACTGTTTGATACCGAAGTTCCGTCGAAAAAGGAATACCTCGAAATGGACGGATGCCCTCCGGTATATTATACCAATCCTTTTGGACGTTACCGGGACATTGACACCACTAAATTCGCTTCTATAAAAAATATTCACGACGGGAAAATAAACTGGAAGGTAATTAACGATAAAAGCCACGACGAGCTTGCGCAGGAAGTCGCTGAAAAAGCAATCATCCTGCTAAAGAATGAGGATAATATTTTGCCGCTAAATATAAATGAACTCAAAAAAATTGCCGTTATCGGTCCCAATGCCGATGCTGTCAGAATTGGCGGCTACAGTGTTGGAAAACTTAAATACTTCGTTACCATTTTAGAGGGGATAAAAAATTATTCCGGGAATAAAGTTGAAGTGAAATACACAGAAGGCACCGGCATTGATACGGATGTTCCTACTGATTATGATAGCCAGTTTAGTCTGGAATTAACCCGTTCGGCTGAAAATGTACGGTCTGAAACCAACATCCCGGAAACCCAACGGATAAGGGATGCTGTTGAAATTGCGAAGCAATCGGATGTGGTGATCCTCGCTATTGGTGGGTCAGAGGCAACCTGCCGCGAGAATGAAGATATTGATTACCTGGGGTTAAGAGGCCGACAACTGGAACTGGTACAGAAAGTTTATGCTACCGGGAAACCATGTGTTGTTGTACTTTTGGGAGGCAGGCCACTGGCAATTAACTGGGTCGCTGAACATATTCCGGGGATTGTTCAGGGGTGGTACCTGGGGCAGGAAACAGGAAATGCAATTGCCAAAGTTTTGTTCGGAGAAATAAACCCGGGGGGAAAACTCCCAATAACCGTTCCCCGTAACGTAGGTCAGGTTCCTTTGTTTTACAATAAACTGGACGGCGGGAGGCCTCGCAGAATTTACCGCTCCTCTCCTAAACCGCTTTTCCCGTTTGGCTATGGATTAAGTTACACTGCTTTTCAATTGGAAAATATGAAGCTTGAGAATGACCATATTTCTCCTGATGGAAAAACAAAACTTTCTGTTGATATCATGAACACAGGGAAAGTGGCCGGCGAAGAGGTTGTTCAGCTTTATATCAGGGCATGGGGAACTGAGCGAATTCGCCCGAATAAAGAATTAAGAGGGTTTCAACGTATATACTTGGAACCGGGGCAGAAGAAAACCATAACTTTTGAAATCGGGAAAGAACAACTGGAATACTGGAACGAACAATGGTTGGTAGAACCTGGAAAATACACGCTTTACATCGCTACCGATTCTTCGGATGAAAAGTTAAACCTAAATCATACCGACCTGTCGGTTTTAGGCAAAAAATGAAATGAGTATTATAATAGATTCTCTCCAATTCTAAAATGATTAAAAATTATGCGAATTCCATGTGTTACCTTAAAAAATAAAAAAAACAAAATTTTATGCTACACCAACATTTTGAGTGCAATAGTTCTCGTGATAACGTTGAGCTGTGTTTCTAAAAATGAGAATGTGCAGCCAGTTGACTTACGTACTGAATATCTTGAAAAACCAATCTGTATTGGAACAAAAACACCCCGCCTTACCTGGTGTTTTGAAGGGCAGGATTCGGATTTGGTTATATCGAAAGCAGAGGTAAATATTTGGGAGAACAAAGACCAAACGGGGGCTAAAATCACGATAGTAAAAGAAAATGCCCCGGGAGAATTATTACTTCCTTTGGTTATAGTTTCTGATACTTTGAAGCCGCTAACCCGCTATTACTGGAATGTAACCGTTTGGTACGGAAGCGGAGCCAAATGTCGTACCTCAAAGCTGGCTTGCTTCGAAACAGCCATGTTTTCGGAAAAAGACTGGCAGGCAAAGTGGATTACTGACAGTCATGATAAAGATTATGAACCAGCTCCTCTTTTCCGAAAGAATATTGAGATAGCCAACAAACCAATTGTTGCAGCCCGTGCTTATATTTCAGCAGCCGGTTATTACGAAATGTTCATCAACGGGAATCGTGTTGGGAAGAATTATCTCGATCCGGGTTATACAAACTTTAGTAAACGGATTTTATATGTGACCCACGATATTACAGCTCTTTTAAATACCGGGAAAAATGCAGTAACAGCGGTTTTAGGGAATGGCTGGTATAATGTTCAGGCAAATGCAGAATGGAATTTTCATAACGCTGAATGGCGGACCCGTCCCCTTTTACTGACAGAAATCCATATTCAATACGCAGATGGCACCAAAGAGATAATCAAGACCGATGGCTCCTGGAAAACTTCAACCGGGGAATATACCTACAACGATATTTACAGCGGGGATTATGTTGATTTGCGGAAAGAAGAAAAGGGATGGAAGACTCCGGGTTTTGATGATTCAAATTGGAAGATGGCAAAAGAAATGCCGTCTCCTTCTCCGTTGCTGACGGCACAGCAAATGCCCGGAATCCATATCACGGAAGAGTTGCCGGCTTCGAAAATAAAAAAATTCAACAATCAGTTGTATGTTTTTACATTCCCGAAAAACATGGCAGGCTTCTGTCGTTTGAAAGTTAAGGGAGCCCCTGGAACCGCAATCAGATTAAGGTATGGCGAGCTATTGAAAAAAAGCGGGCGACTGGAACAGGGAAATGTAGATTTCTTTTTTTATTCTAAAAAACCGGGAGAAGCCTTTCAGCAGGACGAATTGATCTTACGGGATGCCAATGAGGTGGTTGAGTTCACGCCTTCGTTTACTTACCACGGTTTTCAGTATGTGGAGGTGGAAAGCTCTAAACCTGTTGACCTGACCAAAGAAAGCCTGACAGCCCTGTTTGTCCATACCGATGTAAAACCGATAGGTTCTTTTGCATGTTCCAATCAAACCCTGAATAAGATATGGGAGGCAACGAGGCAATCATATTTAAGTAATTTGCATAGTATCCCTACCGATTGCCCGCAGCGCGAAAAAAACGGGTGGACAGCCGATGCACATATTTCTGTTGACCTTGGCCTGCTGAATTATGATGCCATTACGGTTTATGAGAAATGGATGGACGATTTTATTGAAAACCAACGGTACAAAGGAGATATTACCGGTATCGTTCCTTCGTGTAACTGGGGCTGGGGGAAAGGCCCTGTTTGGGATGCTGCCATGTTTATCATTCCAAATGCCTTGTATGAATATTATGGCGATTCACGTTGTATACAGAAGATGATCCCTACCTTGGATCGTTACCTTACTTATCTTGAAAAGGAAGAAAAAAATGGCCTGATCCCATTTGGATTGGGCGACTGGGTTCCTTATAAATCAAGGACTAATAATACCTACACTTCAACTGCCTATTATTACATGGATTACAAGTTAAGGGCATCGTTTGCAAAAATTCTGGGAGAAGACGACGGCCGGTTTTTGGCAAAAGCGGAAAAAATTAGAAATGATATTAACGACCATTTTTTCGATGCTGAAACCAATACCTACGCCGAAGGGACACAGACCGCGCAGGCACTTGCTTTGTATCTTGGGTTACCTCCTGAAGAAAAAGAAAAACAGGTTGCTGAAAAACTACATGAATTGGTGGCTAATAACAACTACTTTCTTGATTTTGGCGTAATTGGCAGTAAAACGGTGCCACGCATGTTGACAAAGTACGGCTATGTGGAAGATGCCATGAAGATGGCCACGAAAACTGAAGGCCCTTCGTGGGGGTATTGGGTGGAGAATTTAGGGCTGACAACCCTGGCCGAAGAATGGGTGGTAGATCCGGTTGAAAACGGTTCATCGCTTAATCATGTTTTTCTGGGTGATGTTTCGGCATGGATGGTAAACCAATTGGCCGGGATCAATTACGATCCGCAAAATCCGGGTTTTACCCATATCTTTATTACACCGCATTTTGTAAAGGATTTGTCATGGGTAAAAGGGCAATATCATTCGGTAAAGGGATTAATCAGCAGCGAATGGAAGCGGGAAAACGGAAAAGTAATTTTAAACGTAGAAATTCCGGCAGGATGCCATGCTTCCATCATTACTGAAAATGGTCAGAGAACTAATGTTGGAGTTGGCAAGCATCAATTGAAATTTTGAAAGAGTATCAAAGTAAAATAGAAATGAAAACATCAAACTTATTCATTTGTCTTTTTCTGGGATTAGTTGGAACTGTTTCTGCGCAGTTAAACTCATACCCTGAATCATATAAAATAGAACAAAAGGACATAGAGCGCGCCCGTGAGGTAATCTCTACCTCGCTTCGTATAAAAGTGAAAATGCCAAATCGGCATAAGGATGCACAATGGTTTCCTGAAGCCAGCCTCGGCCTTTTTATGCACTGGGGAATTCACAGTGTGGTTGGGGCACAGCCTTCGTGGGATATGATTTCCAACTATATATACGGAGGAAAAGTTGCTCCGCCGGATAAGTATTATGCCCTGGCAGAACAATTTAACCCACAGGAATACGATCCAGGGAAATGGCTGAAAGCCGCCAAAGAGGCTGGTTTTACTTATGCCGTTTTAACTACCAAACATCACGACGGGTATGCCCTGTGGCCTTCGAAATACGGTATCGGAACAAAACAGTACATGAACGGTCGCGACCTGTTGAAACCATACGTGGATGCCTGCCGCAAAAACGGGTTGAAAGTCGGCTTTTACTTTTCGCCCCGAGACTGGCATTACCCGGGATTGATGCACCCCAATGAATACGACGCGCTGACGAAAAACGATATACCGCCCATTACCGACCCGGTGGCCAATTACCAGGCCTACGAAAAATTCCTCGGTTTTGTGTTGAAACAGATAGAAGAAATTCTTACCCGCTATGGGAAAATTGACGTTTTGTGGCTAGACGGAATGTACTTCCGGGGAGTGAGCGACATGCATACCGAACAGGTATATGCCTGGATTCGTTCCCTGCAACCGGGAATTGTAATCAACGACCGCTGGTCGAATGTTGTTAATCCCGATGACCCATCCGGCACAGGGATGCGAATTGGTGACTTTACCACTCCTTTTGAATGTATTAAACCAACATACATCCCTTCCGAATGGTGGGAACACTGCGACATCTGGACTTCCGGCAATGGGGGATGGGGGTACGATAAAACCGGTGTTTTCAAACCCTACTCGTGGTTTTTCGAACATCTGGTGGCATGCCGTTCGCTGGGTGGAAATTTTTTACCCAATGTAGGGCCGGCAGGCAATGGCGAAATGCCTCCAAATTTTTATGTCAACATGAAAGGAATTGCAGACTGGATGAAGCACAGCCGCGAATCGCTGATTGGCGCTGAACCTTCCCCGGGAGTTGAACGTAGCAACGTGATGATTACTACCCGTGAAAATGTGTGGTATCTGCACCTTCTGCCCCAATTTACAGGACAGGTATCGCTTAAAGCCGGCAAAAGGCCGAAGTCGGTGATCCTTTTACGGACCAAACAGCCTGTCCCGTTTAGTTATTGGGACGGATTTATTAAATTTAATCTTTCCCCGGATTGCCGTACTGATATGGACGATGTAGTAAAAATTCAGTTATAATTTAATTTAAGCGAAAAATACATGAATAAAAGATATAAGATTTATACAGGGGCGTATGTGTTGATTTTGATTATTCTGATGTCGTGCTCACGACAGAAAACAGCGGAATTTTATATGTCACCCGACGGAAACGACGCCAATCGCGGAACGGAAGCAGCGCCTTTTCGAACCCTTGAAAAAGCAAAGGAATCAGTTCGTTCCCAATTACGTGAAGCGCCGGAAAAACCAGTTGTGGTTAACATCAAAGGAGGAATTTATTATCTTGAAAAACCGGTTGTTTTTTCTTCTGAAGATTCGGGAACAGAAAATGCACAAGTGGTTTATAAAGCTGCCGATGGCGAAAAACCCGTTTTAACCGGTAGCCGGGAAGTGAAAAACTGGAAATTACTTGACGATGCTGAAAAGCTGAAACTCCTGCCTTCTGAAGCGCATGGTAAAATATATGTTACGGATATAAAAAACTCAGGAATTAATGACTTTGGCGACCCGACCGGAATAGGTAAACGACCGGAACTCTTCTGTGATGGGCAAATGCAAAACCTGGCGCGTTGGCCTAACAAGGGGTTTGTTCATGCCGGGCTGGCAAAAGGAGAAACGGAACATGCCCCAACTTACATCAAAAAACATGGTACCATAGAAGGCGTTTTTGAATACCTTGAAAACCGTCAGAACCGCTGGGCGGAAGAAAACGATGTCAGGCTTGGCGGCTACTGGTACTGGGACTGGAGCGACGAGTTTCAGAAAGTGGAAAAGATAGATACCCGCTTGAAAATATTTTACCTCAGTAACCCTTATCACTATTACGGATACAGGGACAGTCTTCGTTATTTTGGTCTGAACCTGTTCTGCGAAATCGATAAGCCTAAAGAGTGGTACCTCGACCGCACTGATGGATTGTTGTACTGGTTTCCGCCCCAAGGAATAAATCCGAACCAGGCAAACGTTACATTTTCTGTTTTTTCGGAACCTTTTATGATCGAAATGCAGAACTGTTCGAATGTGACGATTGAAGGGCTGACCTTCCGGGAAGGTCGGGGTAGTGCAATTTATATCGGTGAAGGAAAAAACTGTTTGCTCTCCGGATGCCGGATTGAACGGTTTGGAAAAGACGGTGTTCATATCGATGGCGGTAAAGGTCATGGCGTTTCTGCTTGTTTGCTTCAGAATTTTGGGTGCAGGGGGATCGAAATAAAGGGCGGTGACCGCAAAACGCTAACTCCTGCCAATCATTATGTGGAAAATACTGTGGTCGAGCATTTTTCGCTGTATAAACGAACCTACGAACCTGCAATTTATCTTGATGGTTGCGGAATCAGGATAAATAATAACCGTTTTAGCGATTCATCGTCGTCGGCTATGCGGCTGGAGGGGAATGATTTTACCATTGAATACAACGAAATCAGTCGCGTGGTAAACGAGTCGGACGACCAGGGCGGAATTGACATATACAATAACCTTTCGTACCGGGGCATTGTAATTCGTTACAACCGCTGGTCCGATATAAAAGGGGGCACCCGTCACGGAGCAGCCGGTGTGCGTCTCGACGATATGATTTCTGGGGTTACCATTTTCGGAAATGTTTTTGAACGCTGCGGCGCCCTTCATTTTGGCGGCGTACAGATTAACGGGGGAAAAGACAACCTCGTTGAAAACAATCTTTTTTATGATTGCGATGCGGCTGTCAGTTTTACCAAATGGCGCGAGGAGTTTTGGATGAAAAATCTGGAATCCACAGGTATGAAAAAGAAAATCTATGAAGACGTAAATATCCGTTCGGAGTTGTATCAGAATAAGTATCCCAAACTGAAAAATCTCCGCACTGGAATAAACATTAACACCGTAAAAAGCAACCTGTTGGTTGACTGTGATAAGCTTTTTATTGGGAATGATGGTACTGAAATTACGGAAAATAATTCTTCTGTCAGTGCACATGGGAAAACTGTAGCAGACTTTTGTTCTGCTAAAGTATTGAAAAATTACGGGATGCAGCCCATTCCGATCAATGAAATTGGGATAAAGAACAACAAGTGGATAGAATGAAACCATTTAAACTACTTTTCCGGGGGAATGGAAGACCGGGGAGTATAAAAATATTCATGATATGAAAGTACAGGTTGCGTTTGGCCGGCCTGATATCGATTATGACATGAGAGGCCCGGCTGTAAACTTCTTTCACAATCCTTTCCCCTCGTCAATAACGGGTATTCCGGGGCATGAGGTTGAGAATGTCAGAATTGAAGACGTTGAAATAACTTATCCGGGAAGGGCATCGAAAGGAATGGCTTACGTTTTGCTGAGCCGTTTAAGCCAGGTGCCGGAGCAAATAAAAGATTACCCCGAGTTTCACATGTTCCGCGAGTTACCTTCATGGGGTTTTTATGTACGCCACGCTACAGGCATTACATTTAAAAATGTCGTAGTGGCGGCCAAAGAATACGATTTCAGGCCAGCTTATGTTTTTGATGATGTGCAGGAAGTGAACATGGATTATGAAACCATTAACGAAGATGAAAAAGGGGCACAAATTGTCCTGAGAAACGTGACCGGGGAAAACATAAAAGTAAAACCCGAACTAATGAAATCTGTCAACTAAATTGAAAGATAAAAAACAAGAAAAATTAGTCTTCCTTTTAAATCTGTTAAAGTAGAATTAATAATGGGAATGAAGCATTGCATGGAGTTGTCCGTCCCGGGAAATTTACGGTGTTTCCCCAGGCGATCGGTATGACCGCCACCTGGAACCCCAATTTGATTCTCGATGTTGCTGCCGCTATTTCTGATGAAGCCCGTGGCCGCTGGAACGAACTGGGAGAAGGCGAACTTCTGCATGCCAGATACAGTGATCTGTTGCGTTCGTACCTCACTTACTCCGGTTATTTATGTATATCTTTTTCATTTGCCCTTAATGACAAATAAAAGTTATATCATCCTGCAAGGTTGAGATTACTCGGTAACGATCAGCAGATATTTCGATGCTTTCCAGAATTCGGCCGGATTGTCGATGACCAGTGCTTCCACTGTTTTGTCGCCGGTGAAATGGAACGATCCTTTTGTATGCGTAGTGAGCAACTGTGCCTTTTTAACATTCAGTTCAAGTTGTTTGAATTCACGCAGATCGGTAACCGAAAAATAGGCCTGGTTAAAATCTTTCTTCATCTTCAGGCTGCGCCCGATGCCCAGTACACCTCCTTCTTTTTTGATCACATTATTTTCGACAAGTTCTTTTTTATTGCCAAAGGCATAATATACCATATTAAGGGCTATTGTTTGTTCCTCAATGGTTTGGACTTTTTCTTTAATGGTCTGCGATTTTTTTTCGCTTTCGGCAGTAATGTCTTTGATTTTTACGTTTAATCCTTCAATGTCGATATGCAGCTTCTGCAGTTCTCCGTTCAGTTGTGCAATTTCAGTATCTTTGTCAGCCAGTTGTTTGGTCATCAGGCTGATCATTTTTTCAAGTTCCCTGATCTTTACATTCGATGCTTTTAGTTTTCGCTGAAGGCTGACAGCAAGTTCCTTGTTCTTCTTCAGAAGATCGTGGATCCTGGCCACATCTTCAATAATTTGTTTTTTTGTATCAGTCTTGAGTTCCACACCGGAAACAGCCTGTACCGAAACAATTTTTTCAAGTGTTTTGATTGAATCCAGGTTTTCCTGAATTTCGTTCATAGCCGAGATGAATCCAATGATGGTTGTATCTTTCTGAAAACTGGCCCGGACAGTACTGTCCTGCATCGCCTGGAGCCGGTCGATTTTTTTCTGGTTGCATGAAACCAGTGCAACAAATGCGAAAATTGCAATGAAGTATCTCATAATGGTTTTTTTTGTGTAAAACAAAGATACGGCTAATACTGTGATAATGACTTTATAAAATGAATTATTTTTTAGTACTTTTGAACCTTCAAATTTTATGTTTTGGAGTTGAGAGATTTTAGGAGGATGTTTGAAAAGCACAACTTAATAGAGGAGTTGTGCAAGCTTGCTGATACCCCGGGTGAAAAAATTTACCTGCACGGCCTTATTGGATCCTCGCGTTCGATAGCCGCTTCTTTTCTTGCTGAAAAATTATTAAGGCCTCTGGTTATTTGCCTGAACGACAAGGAAGAAGCTTCATTTTTTTATGACGATCTGGTAACTCTCGATATCCGTCCGCCTGTCCTGTTTTTTCCGTCGTCGTATAAACGGGCTGTTCAGTATGAAGAGACCGAACAGGAAAACATCATCCTGCGTACTGAGGCGCTGAACAAGCTGAAGGAACTGGAAAAGCTGGTGATAGTGACATACCCGGAAGCGCTGGTCGAAAAAGTGATTTCAGGTGAAGGACTTGATTCACATACTTTCAGGATAAAAAAAGGGGATAAACTGTCGATTGAATTTATTAATGATGTGTTGTTCGAGTATGGTTTTGAGAGGGTTGATTTTGTGTACGAACCCGGACAGTATTCGGTGCGGGGAAGTATTGTCGATATTTATTCGTTTTCGAATGAAGACCCGTACCGGCTCGATTTCTTCGGCGACGAGGTCGACAGTATCCGTGTTTTCGATATCGATACCCAAATCTCAAAAGAGAAGCTTGATAAAATTTATATTATTCCCAATATTCAGGAGGACCCGGAAGGGGGGGGGATGATTTCGTTCTTCGATTTTATTCCCGGCAGGTCGGTATTGCTGATGCAGGATATTGAATTGATTGCCGGTCAGGTGGAGAACTCGTTTCAGCAAACATTACTGAAAGCCGGAACCGAAGAAGAAAAGGAATCGTTGCTCAGAAAGATCAGTTCAGGAAAGGATCTGTTACAATTAACGGAGCCGTTTACCTGCATCGAATTTGGGAGCAAAGCCTGTTTCAGAAATTCCAGAACAATGCAATTCAATACTGGCAGGCAGCCTGTTTTTAATAAGAATTTTAACCTGCTTGCCGAGAATCTTATAGAGAACCGGGAACAAGGGTATACGAATTATATCCTTTCGTCCAATGAAAAGCAAACCGAGCGTTTGAAAGCTATTTTCGACGACAAAGGGCTCCGGGTACATTTTACCCCTCTGAATTTTACTTTTCACGAAGGTTTTATCGATCACGATCTGAGAATATGTTGTTATACCGATCACCAGATATTCGAGCGTTATCATCGTTTCAGTATAAAGACGCGTAAACCGCAACAAGCCAATATTTCGCTGAAAGAGTTGGGTAAATTGCATCCCGGCGATTACGTGGTGCATGTCGATCATGGGATCGGAAAGTTTGCAGGCCTGGTGAAAACCGAGGTGAACGGTAAGATGCAGGAAGCGATCCGGCTGGTGTACCGCAATAATGATGCGCTTTTTGTCAGCATACACTCGTTGCACCGTATTTCAAAATACAAAGGGAAAGACGGTACTGAACCGGCTATCAGTAAACTGGGTAGCGGTGCCTGGCAACGGATGAAGGATCGTACAAAATCGAAGGTAAAAGATATTGCCAGGGAACTGATTGTTTTGTATGCAAAACGGCTTCAGGAAAAGGGCTTTGCTTTTTCGCCCGACTCGTATTTGCAGGTCGAGCTTGAATCGTCGTTTATTTATGAGGATACGCCTGATCAGATAAAATCGACCCAGGCCGTGAAGGAAGATATGGAGAAGGAAACTCCGATGGACCGGCTGGTTTGCGGCGATGTGGGGTTTGGAAAAACAGAAGTGGCCATACGGGCGGCTTTCAAAGCTGCGACCGACAGTAAACAGGTGGCTGTTTTGGTGCCTACGACCATCCTGGCGCTTCAGCATTACCGGACATTCACGGAGCGGTTAAATGGTTTCCCGGTACGGATTGAATACATCAGCCGGTTACGGAAAACTGCAACCATCAGGCAGGTTCTGAAAGACACCAGGGAAGGCAAGGTGGATATTCTGATCGGTACGCATCGTCTGGTTGGTAAAGATGTTCAATTTAAGAACCTTGGCCTTTTGATTGTCGATGAGGAGCAGAAGTTCGGCGTTTCTGTGAAGGAAAAGCTGAAGCAACTGAAGGTTAATGTTGATACGCTGACCCTGACAGCAACACCTATACCGCGTACCCTTCAGTTTTCGATGATGGGCGCACGCGACCTTTCCATTATTCAAACCCCGCCGCCTAACCGTTACCCTATTGTTACCGAGTTACACGGGTTTAACGAGGAGATCATCAGGGAGGCGATTCAGTATGAACTGGCGAGAAACGGACAGGTATTTTTTATTCATAACCGTGTTCAGAACATATATGATGTGGAGGCGTTTATTAAGCGGATTGTCCCGAAGGTGAGAACAGTTGTGGGACACGGGCAGATGGAAGGTGCGAAACTGGAACAGGTGATGCTTGATTTTATTAATGGAGAATACGATGTGCTGGTTGCAACCACCATTATCGAATCGGGCCTTGATATACCCAATGTCAATACCATTATAATCAATCATGCACAAAACTTCGGGTTAAGCGATCTTCACCAGTTGAGGGGCAGGGTAGGCCGTTCGAACAAAAAAGCGTTCTGCTATTTACTGGCTCCGCCTTTATCGACATTGAGCGCTGAAGCCCGGAGAAGATTACGCGCTATTGAAGAATTTTCGGAACTGGGAAGCGGTTTCAATATTGCTATGCAGGATTTGGATATCCGGGGTGCGGGTAACCTGCTGGGGGCTGAACAGAGCGGTTTTATTGCTGATGTTGGTTTTGAAACTTATCACCGTATCCTGGCTGAAGCTATTTCTGAATTGAAACAGGAAGAATATAAAGAGTTGTTTAAAGACGGGAAAGATGAAGGGGCAAATGCTTTTCTGAAAACCACCGGCTTTATGAATGATTGCCAGATCGATACCGATATGGAATTATTATTCCCGGGTGAATATATTCCTGATGTTTCAGAACGGATGTTATTGTACCGCGAACTCGATGATCAGGAAAATGAAGACGCTTTGCAATGTTTTGAGGATAGCCTGGTCGACCGTTTTGGAAAACTTCCGCAACCGAGCCGGGAATTGCTTGAAGTGGTCCGGTTACGCTGGTTAGCTATTGAACTGGGCATGGAAAAGATCATTTTGAAGAATGGCCGGATGATCTGCCAGTTTATTGCCGATCAGCATTCACCATATTATCAATCATCTGTTTTTGAGGATGTCGTGCTTCAGTATGTAAAAAATCATCCGAAGAAATGCCGGATGAAGGAAAAAGGAAATAAGCTTAGCCTTACCTTCCCGAAAGCTGAGAGTATTATGCAGGCTAAACTGATTCTCCTGGAGATTAAAGGGGAAAAGGAACCGGATAAAGAGCCGGCAGTTGCCGGAGTCTGAAAATGGAACTTTGTAGAAGACAGTCTACAGCCCTGAGGGCGGAAGTGATTTTTTTTGATTTCAGAGATGCATGTTTAAATATCTGATTTTCTATTGTTTATTTTGGATAAATGTTGTATTTTTGCCCATCGGTTAATAACGTTTTTTGAAATAGTATTGGAGTAATTAAAAAAAAAGAAAGAAAGAGAGAGAGAGATGGGGAATAAACTATTTTTAATTGCATTTGGATTGATCCTTTTTTTTGCACCCAGTTGCCACAATGATAAAGGGGAAGATCTGGGCAGCCTTTCGAATCAGGAAAGGATGCAACTTTTGAAGATTGAAGATCCTTCAATCTGGAATACTTTAACCACACAATCCATTGATTTGGGGTCGGTGGAGACTTCAGCTTTAAAATTAAAATCCAAGACTTATTCTGAATATCCTTACGGGGGAAATTATTATTTCGCTTTATTTGAAGATTTATTTCCATCGGAAGGGGACTATGATTTTAACGATGTGATTATTAAATCAAAACTTGGGTTATCAAAATCGTGGAATATAACCGGGTATATAAAATCGACCTTAATCAACAGGGGCGGTTCTCTTCCTGTTGATGTGGGACTAATGTTTTACACGGTTTCAGGCAAAACATATACGCGTATTGCGAATGAATATATTACTGTTAACGGAGAGCAATTAACAGGTGAAGATCCCTGGAGAACTCCTCTGAATGACCTTGTTGCTGATTCCGATTCCTGGCAGATTAATTTTAGTCTTAGCTTTATGGGCTGGTGGAGTAATATATGGGTTTCTTATTTCATATATACTAACGAAGAAATATTTACCGGGGGATTTGCACCGTCGAGTGTTCACAGTTTTACTATACCTACCCACGATTTTTTAACCGACAAAAATCTTCCGTGGGGGCTGGAGATTGAAACTGATGAGTTTGCCATTCCAAATGAAAAGGAATTATTTTTGAATGCTTATCCTGAATTTGAAGAATGGGCAGAATCGGGTGGCGTTAAGAACAAAAAATGGTATAAATCACCAGATCCTGCATATACTCATGACTGATAAAGTCTCTTTTATTTGTCTTTTAAGTGTATCAGAGTTGAACTAACTTTCAATCATTTTTGTTACGATACTTTCAACGTGTATTTGTGTCGTATCAAGTATCTATATGTCATTGAAATACGCTTTTATTGCTTATTTCTGTTCATATCTTTTTTATAGTTCTTAACCATTTTTCCAAAGTTCTTGTCCTTTTTTCGTTTTTCTGCAACTGTGGATTCAAAATGCGCTTTCTCTCTTTCCATTTTCAGGTAATTCTCGTAAGAACTTTTATCTATTTCTCCTTTTTCAACAGCTTCGAGAACTGCACAATCTGTCTCACTGGTATGAGTACAATCTTTAAATTTACAGTTTTGCGAAAGAGTGACAATCCTGTTGAATGTAGTTTCCAATCCACCGGCCGTATCTGCTATTCCAACTTCCCTCATCCCCGGATTATCGATAAGTATTCCGCCATTGTCAAGAACAATTAATTCCCTGTGACTTGTAATATGCCGACCTCTGTTTGAACTTTTACTTATTGTATCCGTCTTCATTACAGATTTCCCGGAAAGATTATTTAATAAGGTGGACTTGCCGACACCCGAAGAACCCAGCATACAATAGGTTTTTCCCCTTTCAATCATTTTTTTCAGTGCCTCGTATCCCGTTTGGGTTTCATTACTGATTGCAATAACCGGGATATTTTTAATCCGTTGTTTTATGCTGTCCGATATTTTAGCAATCCGTTGTTCATTGATCAAATCTGTTTTTGTCAGAACAATGACCGGACTCACTTTCGAAGAATAACAGATTGTCAGGTATCTTTCAAGCCTGTTGATATTAAAATCCCTGTTAACGGCCTGAACAAGGAATGCATAATCAATATTCGTTGCAATAATCTGTATTTCGCCGGATTGGCCTACAGCTTGTCTGGTAATCATTGAAAGTCGAGGAAGTATTTTATGAATTATTGCAAAATCAGCATCGTAGCCGATCAGTGCTACCCAATCGCCTACTGCAGGAAAATCTTCACGACTTTTTGCCGTAAATCGTAAATTCCCTGTTATTTCAGCTTCCAATTCTCCTTTTTCTGTCCTGACAATATATCTTTCTTTATGTTCCGAGATGATCCTTCCAATCTCAAATTCTTTAAGGTTATTCTCAAGCCTTAACTTTTCGAGTTTATCATTGTATCCAAAATTTTATAAATTCATTTCAGTGCTTTTATTCAAATATATATTATGCGAATCAAGGGTTGAAAACAATATAAAAAAAGTTCATTAAATAGTTGAATATCAAGCAGTAAATTTTGCATTAATCTCTAAAAATCAGTATCTTGGAGTCAGTTACGAATTGACAATCAGATATGATTTCTAGAGATAAGGACGACAAGTTAGTAAGAATTTACTTTTATGTATGTGATAAATTTGAAGAACTTCAATTTTATTGTGAAAGGTTCAGTAATAACAATGAGCCGGAATTTACAGACCAGGAGATTATGACAATATACTTGTACACGATGCACCATGAAGGGCATAGGACAACAAAGCACATCCACCGCTTTGCATCAGAATACCTAATGTCGTGGTTTCCAAAGTTAGGTAGCTATCAGGCGTTCAATAATCGGTTGAACAGACTGGGAGGTGCTTTTACCAGGCTCATTGAAATTCTACTTGCAGATTTTCAGCCGGATGATTGCCTGTTTGACCAAAGCTTATTGGACTCCATGCCAATCATAACCTGTTCAGGCAAGCGTTCGGGCAAGGTTGCAAGGGAGATAACAGACAAGGGGTATTGTTCGACCAAAGGGATGTATTATTATGGGCTTAAGCTGCACCTGTTAGGTTTTCGGCGTATTGGAAAACTGCCCCATCCGGAACAAATATTGTTCACCCCAGCTTCGGTCAATGATTTGACCGTATTTAAAGAAGCCTGGTCAGCAATTGAGAACAGGACTTTCTTTGGTGATAAAATATACTTTGTGAACGAACTAAATCTGTACATGTTGAAACACCAGAATTCAGAAACACTTGCACCGGTCAAAGCTGTTAAGGGAATGACTGATGTGATAAAGCAAAGGATAAAAGCAGCTGATGATTTATTCTCAACTGCCGTTTCCAAAGTCAGACAACCGGTTGAAGCAATTTTTAATTGGCTGATTGAAAAGGCCGATATCCAAAAGGCAAGCAAAGTTAGGTCTACAAAAGGATTAATGGTACATGCTTTTGGAAGATTAGCCACAGCTTTTATAACATTAGCTATTTAACTCTTGATTCGAATATATCTACCAAAGTTATCTTATATCTACAAATTATCGAAGGTTTAGTATCAGCAAGAAAACTCTCTGTTTTATCGCGATATTTGTTTTCCCATTTGTAATACCATTTTTCAACCATCCGCCCGGTATCGTTTAATTCCATTTTTGTTGTGGATTTCGCTAAACAAACAGGTACGGTTTTTACACATATGGTTACGAAATACAATCCGGCCTGCGAATAATCGTATTCTTAATAATTATTTAAAATTCAATTTTATAACTGATATTTGGAATTACAAGTCCATCGTATTTCGTATCAATTTCGTTTGTCTTCAGATTGTAAAAATCGTTTGAGTATTCTTCGCTACCAGTGGCATTTAGCAATTGAAGCGACCATACAGACGAATATTTTGCTTTGTTTTTTCGATACGAAAGGGTAAATGAAATTACCGGTAAAGCATCATGGCTTTCGCTGAATGCTATATTCCCGCTGGTTTCACCATAAACCACATCATGTTGTTGCATCGAGACCTCCATATTAATGGACTCTATGCGGTTTCCTCCCAGGTAGTTTAGCCTTACATTGGCGCTAAAAATATTATTCTTGGGTGTATGCCATTCTTTTCCTGCCATAAGATTGAAAACATAGTTTCTGTTAAAACGAGTGTTTCGTTCAATACCATCTGCAGCTTTGTATTTCGAATCGAAAACCGATGCTGTTAGCATGTAGTAGTAGCCATGGCTCAGAAATTTTTCAAGCGTCAAATCGATGCCAATATTTCGGCCACTACCTTTACTTATAAGCACTTCGTTAAAGAAAAGCGTGTTGTCGTTGTTCAAAGTTGAAATATAACCATCGGGACCTACCTGAACATTTTTTAATTGTTGGTAATAAGGCTCAAGGCTCAAATGCAGGTTATCGGCAAGTTTTGCATGATACGAAAACACATAATGAGATGATTTCATAAAATCGAGATTTTTATTGGGTGTGCTTCCGTTAGCCGAAACAAAATATACGGGCAACTGCTCTATGCGGCTATGAATGCCATAGGCCAATCCTAAACGATGCTTATTGTTGATGTTGTATTTTAATCCAATACGGGGTTCAATCGAAAAATTATCGTTCAGCAACAAATATTGGGCATTGATCCCTGCATTTACTACGAGGCGTGGCATCAAATTAATTTTCGACTGCGAATAGAACTGCACAAATCCGGTGTTGCCGGTTTTGCTGGCAATTAGTGTTGGAACTTCTCCTTCAGCCTGCGATTCTTCCACATCAATATCAAATGAAAGATGGCTGTAACGAACACCTGTTTTATTGCTGTGCTTTTCGCTAAACCGTTTGGAAAAGTCGCTTTGAACTGTAATCCGGCTGGTGCTGTTTTTAGCTTTCGATTGCGGCTGTGGTTGCAGGTTGAAGTCCAGACGTTCTTCCTCAAAGTTCAACCCGCTACCTGAATACGAAACTGATGTTTTCAGAAATGCATCGCCGGGTAACCCTATTTTATGCGACAGGGTTGTTGCAAACATGTACATGGATGTCTCAGAGTTGTCGCGGTCGGAGTTTGACTCCCAATCAATACTGTCGGCAGCGTCCATGTTTACTCCATCGATTGTGCCAATTCCCCAAAGTGTAAAAATTCCGCTGTTTTCGGTGGGAAAATTGGTTTTAAACGAAAGATCCTGGTATTTTAAAACACCGGCATCATCAGGAAGAAGGGGAATAAGTAGTGCCATTGTTGAATTGCGGTAATTGACGATATAAGTAGCATCTGATTTATTATTAAATGGTCCTTGTGCCATTGCCCCCACACCCAAAATACCGGCTTCGAATGCATATTGGCGCTTATTACGGTTTCCTTCGCGTAGTTTTATATCGAACACACCTGACGAAGCATTTCCGTATTCGGCAGGAAAAGCGCCGGTATAAAAGTCACTGTTGCCCATCATTGGGTTGCTAATGGCCGACATTAAACCTCCACCGGCAATGGTAAGATTGGCAAAGTGGTTTGGGTTTGGTACTTCCACACCATCGATGCGCCACAAAAGTCCGTCAGGATTATTTCCACGAACCGAAATGCCGTTATCACTGATGGAAGGATTGGCGACTCCTGCAAAAGACGAAGCCAAACGTGCCGGGTCATCCATACCTCCTGCATAACGCTGTGTTTCTTCTACAGTAAATTGACGACTGCTTAATGTTGCCATGCTGTTTTGTGGCGTTGATTTGTTTACGTGAACCACTACCTCATCAAGTTCTGCATTGCTTTGCTGCAAGCCAATATTCAGATTGATAATCTGTCCGGAGCTAACCAGCAACTCTTTAATTTCATAAGTATCGTAACCAACCATGGTAATGCTAATGGTTTGGCGCCCAACTTTTACATTCTCTAGAACGAAGTTCCCGTTCACATCCGAAGCCGTTCCGATTAATGGATCGGTATCTTTTACAACAATAGTCGCAAAGGGTAACGACTCATTGGTAATATCGTCAAACACTTTTCCGCTAATGGTTTGGGTAATTTCCTGAGCCGGTAATCCGGTTGACGTTCCAAATAAAAACATAACCAGAAATAAAAACGTAACACCTGATTTTGTGTTTTTATTTATCCAAACAGTTTTGTATTTTATGCTTTCTGTTTTTATTTCTTTTGAGAAAAAGAACATTTTATCGTTTAGGATAATATAAACTGCAAACGTTATTAACAAGCCGGTTTGAATAATTTTACTCATGGGGTGTGTCGCAAATATTTCATTAAAAAGTACGGCTGCGATATGAAAAATAACGGGCAAAATAATGTTGCGGTTGGCTTTATAATAAATCCAGTTCATGATTATTACAAAGGGGAAAAGGCTTACAATAAAATTCAGAGAATAAATCCAACTTTCTTCAACTAAATTACTGTGGTAATAATCCCTAATGCCGGTTAATGGAATATGCCAAAGTCCCCAGAAGGAGGCAAACAGTACCGATGTTGTGAAAAGACAGTATCGAGAACGTAAAGAATCAGTACCGTATGAGTGCCATGCCAACTCTTCCAATAGAGGAGCAATAATCAGCATGACCCACACCGGAAAAACCCCTGATGTAAAAGAAAATGATTTAGCCAGTTGAAACTGCTCCATGCTGTAACCAAACAAAATGGATACAGCCTGCGCCATTAAAATGCTAAATGGCATTAGAATAAATGCAAGTACAATGTAAGTTGAGTTGATACCTTTAAAATTAAAGATTCGCATCCTTAAATCATGTACCAACATTTTATTGCCTTTGGCCATAAAAAGAGTTATAGTAACCGGAGCCAACAAGCCCAAAAATGCGATAATACCAGCCCACGATTGCGGTGTTGTACTGCCGGTTTCAATGTGACTGATATAGCCGGCAATAAACCATAATATCCAGGGAATTAGTGTTGATAAACCATAAAATAAACCTGTTTTTTTGTACATGTTGATGTTCATAATTTCTCGTTTTAAAATGTTTCTGATGCAAAGATTCATCAAAAACAAGGGCGCATCGCCCAAGCGTGAAAGACCGAACTTTTTTGAGGTGCAAACGTACAGGAGTAGACGTTAAAAGGATTGGTAATTAGTATTTTGTGGTGTTTTGTAATTATCATCTTTTCTGGCTTAAACAGGATTATTACACCTGTAAACCAGAAATATATTGAGAAGGAGTAACTGATTTGTACTTTTTAAAAACACTGTTGAAAGACGATTTAGAATTAAACCCTGAATCGAGGGCATGGGCAAGTATGCTAAATTCCTTATTGGATTGGGCTCTTTTTATAAACTCATCAACCCGGTACTTATTTACAAAGTCGTGAAAGTTTACCTGTTCATACTGATTAATAATTTGCGACAAATGGTTGGATGACACCGATAAGCCTTGTGCCAGTTCTGTTAGTGTTAGCTTTGGATTTAAATAAGGTTTTTCTTTTTTCATTAACTCCAGTAATTCATCGTGTTTTTCAATAGCGATGTCCGATTTTAAGCCCGACTTTTTATACTCACTTTCTGTTTTGGCAAGCTCCTCTTCGCTTATAACTGTATTCGAAAACAGATTCTGTTGGCGTATTCCCGAATATCCGATATAAACCACAAAGCTTACAATAATTGAATAAAACAAGATATCGGCATTAAACGGGAACTGAAAACCAAGCATTTCGCGAAAAACAGAAACCACAGCAGCAGTAATAAAAACGGAACCAATTCCAAGAATCGTATAGCGTAACCAATTCATATTAATACGGTTGCTGTACGAATAATTATCCTTTACAATCTTTTGACGTTGTAATAACTTTCTGTATGCTAAAATCGCATAAGTGATTCCAGATAAAATAAAACCGATAAGAATAAGATTGGAAAAAACACTAAAATCATTAATCAAACCTTTGTCAACCTGAACTTTTTCTTCGGCTGAATAGAAAAAATAAAATGGTATCATGTACAAGTAAGAAATCAATGCAGGGGCAAAGTGCATATAATCTGTTTTCTGCAGGTGGTTTTTACTTTTAATTGAATGCAAAACATAGAGGTATAAAAACGGACCGTATAAAAACGGAAAAGGTGCGGTAATTCCAATTAGGTGTGGATAAACCTCCCAATACCCTTTGTAATTTAAAAAATAGCCTGTTAAATGAATGCCAATAGCAATCAGCCAAATAGATAATATGTTGTCAGTAAGGGTTTTGTCTTTTTTTGAAAATAAAAGGATACCCAAAAAAAAAGATAGTACAATTCCAATATTTAATACAATTGTCATACTTAATTATCTTATAATAATCGGGTGTCTCATTTAAACTTACACTAAAACGTTCTAAAGATATTAATAATTAGTGTTTTATTGGGACACTTTAACTTTTTGTGGAGCATATTCTCTGATTGGTCGACTGCAAAAGGAAGAAAAAGTCTTGTCAAAGTCATCCTTCCTCCCGCCTCACGGTTTTTTCTTCCCGGCCCACCTCCCTGAATACCCGCCAAAAACCGCTCCCGCCTTCGCTGGCCCGGACTACTTTGACTGGCACCCCTGCTTTTCCCCTCCCTTTAATTTATACAATGAATCGTCATTCCGACCGAAGGGAGGAATCTCTTTTTTATATGTTATTTTTTTAATTACAGGTTATAATTTCCATGATTATAAGTTAAGATTTTGAAACGAATCGCTTATCATTTCAAACGGGTACACGACTATCCCCAAGCTACTCTCTATGCATAAGTTAATTTGGGAGAAGGCGGGAATTTCACCATAGGGCGGAAGACAGAGAACGGATGCATGAGGCCGGATCGGTTTTAAAATATTGGTCTTTGGCAAATGGGGTTACGGTTTGTAGTTACTGCAGGGAAAAGACCCCCTCCCTCCGGCAAGCTGGAGTACTCCCCCTTGACAAGGGGAGAATTTGGGCCGGTGCAGAAGTAAAGGGTAAGGAGCAAAAAGCGAACTTCTGATTAAGGCTTCACGGAACATCATTCCCAATTTTATGCCTTGGCCTTTGAGTTTGAAAGGTTTGATGGCCTGTTGCCTGTTTGACGCTTCGCTTTTGATGGGGATTATTCCTTGTCCGGTGAGGCTTGCTGTCCCTGAAGTTGGGACATACATCTGAATTCTGTCATGGGTAGTAGCGAGGAATCTTTTCGTTCTTAACCGGACTGTAGTGATTCGTTTTAATATGTTATTAAGTCCTTTATTTTAACTTTGTGGCAATCTGGTGCAAATAAAAATTATTCAGGGAACAAATGATACCCATTGACTCCAAAATATTAAAAGAATTAAAAAGAGGCGACCATGCAGCTTTTGAGAAAATATTTGAACGTTACAGTAAACAATTGTATCAGTTTTCATTGAGCTATTTGAAATCGAAAGATGCTGCTGAAGATATCGTTCAGGAAGTTTTTTATAAAATATGGAATAACAGGGAAGCGATAAAGACAGATACGTCTTTTCAATCTTACCTGTTTACAATAGCACTTAATGATATCCGTCTGCACTTTAATAAATTATCAAAATTAAGTGAACTCAAACACGACATTTTAATTGATTTTTTTGATTTGAAACCAGAGTTTGATAACCGTTCAGATTATCAGGTTTTACTAGATAAACTGGATGAACTCATCAAACAAATGCCCGAAAAACGCAGAGCGGTTTTTATTAAAAAGAAGATCGAAGAAAAATCGATGAAAGAAATTTCCGAAGAATTGAATATCACCATTAAAACTGTCGAATATCACGTTTCTGAAGCTATGAAATTTTTGAAAGGAGAGTTTGAAAAACTCCAAATTCAGGGGCTGATTTTCTTCCACCTTTTTGTCCGGTAATTGTTTTTGCAAAAAAGTTTAATTTTTCACTAGGGATTTTGCCTGTTCCGTGATATAACAGATGTATTATCTTTTATGAGTGTTTCGATTGAGCCAGGGCAAAGCCGGTTTTTCACAGGAGGTTTGCCGGCAGAAGAAACAATGATTGAAAATAGAATAAATGGTTACGACACATGGGAAATGAAATCAATTATAAAACGCTTCTTGATTTTTCAAAAGGAAAATACTCGTATAATGATTATTTAAAGGTAAAACATTGGTTTCTTCATGTAAGGGGGGATAAAGATATTGAAAAACAATTGTTTGATCAGTGGAAAGGATTTGCAGATTCTGCAACAGCAGATACTGCCTCTCTCCATTCTGTTTTCGGGAAAATTCAGTATAAAATACTGCTTGAAGAAAAAATGAACGAAAAGAAAAAGAATTTCTGGCACTGGTACCGGCAGGTTGCGGCCATTTTAATTCCGGTTATAGCTATTTCAGCTTTGTTCTATTTTTTTTCCACACTCGGATCAGGCAATGCTCAATCATGGGTTGAACTCAGCGTTCCGGCAGGAGCCCGGATCGAATTTATGCTTCCCGACAGTACATCAGGATGGTTAAACAGCGGGGCTAAGTTGAGATATCCATCTGTTTTTGGGGCGCACCGTAAAGTTGAACTTACCGGAGAAGCATTTTTTAAGGTCAGTCACAGGGAACAATCCGACTTTACAGTTAGTGTCCCCGATATGGATATCAAAGTTTTGGG
This sequence comes from Prolixibacteraceae bacterium, assembly GCA_963662895.1. GTDB lineage: Bacteria > Bacteroidota > Bacteroidia > Bacteroidales > Prolixibacteraceae > GWE2-42-39. Next base: position 941,023 of record OY759982.1, read on the forward strand.
CACCCAGTTTAATGTGTCAGCATATCCCAATGAAATGATAACCGAAGTAGTATTAAAAGAGGGAAAAGTTAATGTGAAAGGTAAAACGGGTGTCTTTACTCAAACTCTGAAGCCTGGTGAAAGATTGATATACAACCACGAATCAAAAACACTTAATATGAAGAAAGTTGATGCTGGCCTCTATATTGCATGGGCAGATGGCTATCTGGTAATCAACAACGAATCTTTGGCGCAGGTTGCAAAAAAACTTGAACGATGGTATAATGTGGAAATTTCCATTCAGGATGAGGCACTGAAAAATTTGCGTTTTAAAGGGACTTTTAATGAGGAACCACTGGAAGAGGTATTGCACTTTATTGCTATGACCACCCCTATTGTTTACAGTATAAAAAGAAAGGGGTATGATTCAAACGGGGTTTTAACCAAGAGACAGGTAACAATAAAACTTAGATAATAAAAATGCAAAACAGGAAAGTGGCTGAAACACTTTCCTGAATGAATTGCAGAGCGAAGTACAAATATTAATCACTCTATCAAATGTAAATTTATGGAAAAAAATCGAGAACGAAGGGCTCGAATGAGTTTCTCTTTAGGAGATAATTCAGCCCTTGAAAAAATTTTTAGGATGGTACGTTTTACTGTATTCTGCTTTTTTTTCAGCCTGATGCAAATTCTGGCAGTCGAATCTTATTCTCAGCAGACGAAATTGTCGCTGAATCTGAGCAATCAGAGGTTAGAAGAAGTCTTAAAGACGATTGAAGATGAATCGGAGTTTTTCTTCTTTTATAACCGGGATTATATTGATGTTGACCAAAGGGTAAATATCGCTGTGACGAACCAACCTATTTCTGTTGTGTTGAACGAGTTGTTAAAAGGAACGGATATCCGGTATGAAATTAGTGACCGGCAAATCATCCTGTCCAACCTTAACAGTGCTACAAGGCTCGTTTCCCCGCCACCTCTTAACGTTTCCGGTAAAGTCACCGACTTTTCCGGTGTCCCGTTGCCCGGAGTTACGGTCGTGATAAAAGGCACTACCCAGGGAATTATTACCGATGCCGATGGAATTTATTTGCTTCCCAAAGTTCCTGCCGATGCAACCCTGGTGTTTTCGTTCGTGGGGATGAAAACGCAGGAGATAGCAGTTTCTGGGAAAAGCATGATTAATGTAACAATGGAGGAAGAAACCATTGGTTTGGAAGAAGTGGTTGCCATCGGTTACGGAACCCAAAAGAAAGTGAACCTGACCGGAGCAATAACAACGGTTGATCAGGCAAAGATGGCGGAGTCGCCTCAGCCGAATTTATCCAATACGCTGGCGGGTTTATTACCGGGTGTAATTGTTAACTCACGCTCAGGAGCACCGGGCGATGATGATGCAACGATCTATGTCAGGGGCAAAGGAACCCTGGGCAATACCGATGCCCTGGTGGTCATTGATGGTGTTCCGAGCGACAACGGTTTTTCCCGGTTGAATACCGAAGATATTGAATCTTTTTCCGTTCTTAAAGATGCTTCTGCCGCGATATACGGGGCCCGGGCAGCCAATGGCGTGATCCTTATCACAACCAAAAGAGGGAAAGAGGGGAAAGCCAAACTGACGTTCAATAATAATGTGGGCTGGTCGCAACCCACCCGGATGTCTGATTTGTTAGATTCCTGGCAATATGCAACTGTGGAAAATGAATATTGTGATAATTTTTCAGGGGCTGCTCATAAATGGACGGATGAAGAAATCCTGAAGTTTAAGAACGGTTCGTCACCGCTGGCCTATCCGAGTACAGACTGGCTGGATGTTTTGTTTAAAGACTGGACCATGCAGTCGAACCACACGGTAAGTGCAAGCGGGGGAACCAATGCGGTCCGTTATTACCTGTCGGGCCAGTATCTTTCCCAGAAAGGCCCTTTTGAAAACGGGAATTTCCCCTACAAACAGTTTCAATGGCGGTCGAATCTGGATGTCCGACTCACAAAAAGTTTTTCCCTGAAGTTTGATATGTCTTTAAGGAAGCAGAAGAGGCATGATCCTCCTGCCGGGTCCTATTCCAGTATTATGAGTAATGCCAAATCGGCCTATCCTTACCTGGTGGCTTATTACCCGAACGGTCTTCCCGGGAAAGGGTTACAGGATTCGGAACCCAACCTGGCTGTTGCAACTTCTTCGGAGGGGGGACTCGACCGTAAAGTTGACAACATCGTGGATACGAAAGTGAATTTTCAGTGGCAGTCTCCTGTACCGGGATTGAAATTGAGCGGGTTTGCCGTATATAATGCTCATTTTTATAACCGGAAACATTTCGTGAACTACTGGAACGAATATACCTACGATGAATCTACCGGGGAATACGAACTTGTCGAAAGTGGGATTCAACGGAATCTTACGGTATATAAAAATGACTGGACGACCACAACTTATCATTTGCAGGTGGATTATATGAATTCTTTCGGGGATCACAATATCGATGCTTTTGTTGCCGCAGAGCAAAGCCATTATGATGAAAGCAACCTGTCGGCCTACCGGCAGGGGTTTACTTCCAATCTGCTACAGGAATTATTTGCCGGTGATGTGAATGATGCATTAACGAATTACGGAAGCGAAGAGGCAAGCGGAAGAGTGAATTATTTCGGGAGGATCAATTATAACTTCATGAGTAAGTATCTGGTCAGTTTTACGTTGCGGTACGATGGTTCACAGAATTTTCCGAAAGGACATCGTTTTGGCGCTTTCCCGGGCGTTTCAGTCGGGTGGAGGTTGTCTGAAGAACCTTTTCTGAAGGATAATCCCTATATCAACTATCTGAAGATCCGGGCATCCTGGGGAAAGATGGGGAATGACCGGGTCAATCCGTATCAATATCTGGGTAGTTATCAGTACCCTGATTATAACAGCTACGGATGGGGCGTTCAGACCGGCTATGCCTTTGGCGATGATGTAACCTATGTCGCAGGACTGGAAGAGAGTACGCTTCCCAATCCCAACATCACCTGGGAGACGGCCAACACATTCAATGCCGGACTGGACGGAAATTTTTTCCATAACAGGCTGAACCTTGTTCTTGATGCCTTCCGTTCAAAACGAACCGGGATTTTGATCGAACGGACAGAATCGGTACCTGAATATACAGGAATGAAACTCCCGGATGAAAACCTGGGAATTGTGGTAAACAGGGGGATTGAAGCCCAGCTTTCGTTCAGGGGTAAAATAGCCGGCGATTTAGAATATACGGCAGGCGGAAATTTCTCATTTGTCAGGAACAAGGTGAAATACATGGATGAAGCAGCAGATACTCCTGATTACCAAAAGAAAGAGGGGTACCCTATCGATTCCTGGGTGCTTTATCAGGCCGACGGCTTGTTTCAGACCCAGGAAGAAGTTGACAGTTATCCGCATCTTAACGGAACCGGCCCCGGCGATGTCAAGCTGGTGGATGTCAACGGCGACAAGGAAATATCGGAAAAAGATCAGGTTCGGAAGAAATATGGGATTACCCCTGAAATCGTGTATGGAATAAACTTAGGACTGAGCTGGAAAAATTTTAATTTGTCCGTACTATTCCAGGGACAGTCACATGCCTTGCTGAACATTAAACCTTCCCTGAACTATAATCCGGCCTTCTTTTACGGAAGATGGCAGAAAGAAGGGGACAACAAGTATCCCCGGGTTTTCAGGGATATGAACAGCGGCAGTGGTCCGAGTAATTACAACTCTACCTTTTGGTTGAGAAAAGCCAATTTTATCAGACTGAAAAATGTGAATTTATCCTATAACATTCCTGAGCGTCTGGTCCGATCGGTCTTTTTATCCGGCGCAAAATTCTATATATCCGGCTCCAACCTTTTCACAATCGATAAGATTAACTATTTCGACCCGGAAAGCAGTTCCGGCAGTGGCATGGGCAATTATCCCATACAACGGACTTTTTTGATAGGATTGGATTTGACATTATAAAAAATCACAGCAATGAACAAATTATATTATACAATTACACTTTTATTGGTTTTGTATTCCTGTGCAGACCAGGTATTTGAAGAGACACCATTGGACAAATATTCGGACGAAACGGTCTGGGGCGACCTGGATCTGGTGGAATTATTCCAGAATGAAGTATATAACGGTGTCGATAATTGGGTGACGGGGGGATGTGCACAATCGGGCATGACTGATGATCTTTACTCCAATTTTAACTGGTGCGGTGAACGAATAGTGACACACGGGCTGCTGACTGCTGATAACTCGGCAAACGTGGGTGTTAATTATAACAAGGGAGGCTCTTATGTTACCGGCAACCAGTCCGGCAAATGGGGCTATTTATATAAGAAAATCAGGGCTATCAACCTGTTCTTCTCAAGGATCGCTGATGTGCCGGGAGATGAAAGTGTGAAAAGCAGGATGAAAGGGGAAATGTATTTCCTTAGAGCATATTTTTATGCTCAACTGGTTAACTATTACGGAGGAGTGCCCCTTGTTACCAAAGTGATGGATTTGAATTCCGATTATTTTGTTGCAAAAAGTACTTACCAGGAGTGCATCGATTATATTGCCGGACAGGCTGATTCGGCCATCGCATTGCTTCCTGAAACGTATGACTCCGATAACACGGGACGGGCTACCAAAGGTGCTGCCATGGCTGTGAAGGCCGAACAATTATTGTACGCGGCCAGTCCTTTGTATAACGCCGGCAGTTATGATGCCGGGAAACTGCAGAAAGCCAAAACAGCAACCGAAGAGTTGATTAATCTTGGCGTATATACGTTATATACTCCTTCGGATTACCGGAATATATTTCTGGATTATAACAATTCAGAAGTCATTTTTGCCAAATATACGCCTGCTGATTTTTATATTGACAGGGATAATTCGATCAGCCGGGACCTGGGAATGAACAGCATTCATGGCTATTCTGCGTATAACCCGTTACAGCAGATCATCGATCAGTTTGAGGTGACCGACGGGGTTCGTAGTGTTATCCCGGCCACTTATAATGAAACAGGCCGTGTGGTTACTTCCGACCTTTTATATGATGACCAGAATCCGTATGTTAACCGCGATCCGAGGTTCTATGCCAATATTTTGTTCGATGGAGCTTTGTATAAAGGGGAAAATCCTGTTGAAACCTATGTGGGCGGGAAAGATTCCCCACAGGCATTGTCTGAAGGATGGAATGCTTCAAAAAGTGGTTATTATTTGCGTAAATTCACCACTGAAATATTTGATGTTTTTCCTGATCCTCCAACAGAAGAATATATGTGGATTATTTACCGTTTGTCTGAATTTTACCTGAATGAAGCAGAGATCCTTTATGAACTGGAGACTACCGATGCCGAAGGGCATGATGCGTTATGGTATGTCAACCAGATCCGTCAGAGGACTGATGTGGATATGCCTCCTTATTCATCCCTTGACCGGGAGAAAATACGTCATGAAAGGAGGATCGAATTATGTTTCGAGGGGAACCGGTATTATGATGTCCGGCGGTGGCAGATTTATGATCAGGCGTTGGGGAATTTTCAAATGGGGATAACGATCGAAAAACAGAATGACGGAACAAAGACGTACACTGTTACGGCCGTCGATAATAAGGTGGTTTTCGATCCGAGGATATACTATTTGCCCATTCCTTCAGTTGAAGTAAACAAAGACCCGGCTCTCGGACAAAGCCCTGGCTGGTAATACAGAGAAGAAAATGTATAGAGGCTGAGGAAAACCAGAGAGAGCCTGAATTGAGGTCAGGCTCTCTTTCCTGGTCAAGATATTGTTCACCCCAAACCCCTAAGGGGCTTCAAAAAGAGGATTCGTTTCAAGTCGCGGCAAAGTCAGGGGCAATGGAAAAATAATAAAAAGGATATTAACGATTTGAACAATAGTATATTTTTGACGAGATTTAGGTGAAAAATAATCGAAATTTTTAAAACGATAAAGATGAGCATAAATGATAAAGTATCGATGTTTTATAATGCTAAGCCATTGATTTTCGAGAGGGCGAAGCAATTGCGTAAACAGATGACTTTATCCGAATTGAAGATTTGGGAATTATTGAAAGGGAGTAAGATGTTAGGATTACGGTTCCGGGCCCAGCATCCGATTGATATTTTTATTGCTGATTTTTATTGTCATTCCTTGAAACTGGTTTTTGAAATAGATGGAGGAATTCATAAGTCGAAAGACCGGGCGGAATATGATATTGGAAGAACAGGTGAACTAAACTACCTGGGAATTCAGGTAGCTCGTTTTACAAATGAAGAAATAGAAAAGGATATTGAACAGGTTCGCAAGAGGATAGAAATAGTTTGTAAAGCCCGACAGATCGAACTTCTAAAAAGTTAAACAAGGATAAATAGTGTCTGCAAGAAAAGTATTACGAATGAAAATCACCAGGAACCCCATCCCTAAAGGGCGTGGTGATTTTCAACGAGTTGCCCCTTTAGGGGTATGGGGTAAAATCTCGTTGAAAATCAATAGTCATGTGTTTTCTTGCAGACACTAAATAGATAGACGCAAAATTGTCGTTAGGATGGTGCCGGAGAGTTTATTGTTCACCCCAAACCCCTAAGGGGCTTCAAAAAAGAGGTGCCGTTTCAAGTCGCGGCAAAGTCCCCTTTAGGGGATTTAGGGGTGGTAAAGCAGGAATGAGCGCCCGATGATTTTATGAACATAGAAATTGGAAGATTATGATAGAAAATTGGATTTTTGAAATTATTGTTCACCCCAAACCCCTAAGGGGCTTCAAAAAAGAGGTGCCGTTTCAAGTCGCGGCAAAGTCCCCTTTAGGGGATTTAGGGGTGGTAAAACAGGAATGAGCGCCCGATGATTTTATAAACATATGAATTTTGAGCTTATGACAGGAAGTCGGAAAAATAACTAAAAACAAAAAATATGAAAAAGAAAAACCAACAACTACTCTTGCTTCTGTTTATTTTTACAGGTGTCTGTAACACCGTATTTTCCCAGAATACCCGAAGGTGGGACTTAACTCCTGACGGGGGCATCCGCTGGGAAGTGAAAAAAGGGGAAGCCCATAGCGATCATATCGAAATGAGCGGGCAGCAGATATCCGGAATTATCCGCTATGGAGTCAACGAAAGCGGTGAACTGGAAACAGAGAAAAAACTGGTATTCCCGATGCTGCGGACGATCCCCAATAATACCCATGCCAGCCTTACTATGGAATTTAATGATATGCGAAAACTTTCTGTTCAGGCAGATGGTACAGAAGTGAAGGAATATCCGGTTTCTTTTGAGATAAAGGGGAAGCTGAAGGTCAACAGTACCACAAATACAGAGCTGAAAGTGACGCGCAGTTTGTTCCCGTCTGTGGACAAGGCTGCCTTCATCGAGCTGATCAGTCTGGAAAATACCGGGACAACAACCCGCAGGATACAAGTTGATAACAACTATGAAACAGTAAAGACCGACCCCGCCAAAGGGGTTTACGGACAGTATATTGTTTCAGCGGCTTTGGTCAAAGGATTGCAGCATCCGGAAAAGCTGGAAGTGACCCTTTCCCCGGATGAGACTTATTCCTTTGCCGTGGTGTATTCCGGACGGAAAGGATGTGAAGAACCTTATTCCTGGGCACCCGGGTTTGAACTGAAAAAGAGGGATCGGTTTGTCCAAAGTATTTTTGATAATCTGGTGCTGGATACACCCAATGATACCATTAACAGGGAGTTCGCCTTTGCCAAAATACGGGCGACGGAAAGTATTTACGATACAAAGGGAGGTTTGATGCACGGTCCCGGAGGAGGAGCCTATTATGCAGCGATCTGGGCTAACGACCAGGCCGAATATGCCGACCCGTTTTTCCCATTCCTGGGAAATTTGAACGGCAACGAATCGGCCATTAACAGTTTCCGGCATTTTGCCCGTTTCATGAACCCGGAGTATAAGCCAATACCAAGTTCGATCATTGCAGAGGGTATAGATTACTGGAACGGGGCCGGTGACCGGGGAGACCAGGCCATGATCGCCTACGGGGCTTCCTGTTTTGCTCTGGCTTACGGACAAAGGGAGACTGCACAGGAATTGTGGCCATTGATCTCCTGGTGCCTGGAATACCTGGAACGACAGAAAACACCGGAAGGGGTGATCCGTTCAGATGCCGACGAACTGGAAGGACGGTTCCCGGCAGGTAAAGTAAATCTTTCGACCAACAGTCTGGCATACGGTGCCTGTACCAGTGCCGCTTACCTGGCTGAGAACCTGGGGATGGATTCAATCGCGTCATCCTACAGGACAAAAGCAGTTGAATTGAAAGGCGCTATTGAAAAATATTTTGGCGCTGATGTACAGGGCTTCAGCACGTACCGGTATTACGATGGCAATACCAAACTTCGTTCGTGGATTTGTCTGCCACTGGTCATGGGTATCACCGAACGAAAGGATCAGACCATCAACGCCTTGTTCTCACCTTACCTGTGGACGACAAACGGCATTCTGACCGAAGCAGGAAGCAAGACTTTCTGGGACCGTTCCACCCTCTATGCATTCCGGGGATTGCTTTCCGGCGGGGCGACGGATAAATGTATGAAATATTTCAGTTATTATTCCACTACCCGTTTGCTGGGAGAACATGTTCCTTATCCGGTAGAGGCATGGCCTGAGGGAAACCAGCGGCATCTGTCTGCCGAGAGTGCCTTATATTGCAGGGTGGTTACCGAAGGTTTGTTTGGCATTACCCCGACCGGGTTTAACAAATTTATGCTGGCTCCCTGCCTGCCCGGGGGATGGGATTCGATGAAACTGCGGAACATTAAAGCTTTTAACCGTACGTTCGACATTGAAGTGGTGCGGAAAGGAAAAGGTGAAATTATCACGGTAAAAACAGGAACAGGGGCACCAATCGTTAAAAAATGGGATGGAAAGGAACCTGTTTCGGTTCTGTTTACGGATTAGATGTCCATATAATTGCAGTATAATGAAATTTAACAGATCATCAGGAAAAGCAGGGTTCCTGTTTTTCCCCGTTTTTATTTTCTTTTTTCTGTCCTGTCAGTGTGAGAAAAAGATAAATTCAGTGTCAGTGGCTGACTTTGGAGCCGTTTCCAATGACAACCGGGACGATGCAAAGAGCCTGCGAAAAGCTATGGACTATTGCAAGGATCACCCTGGGACTGTTTTACTGTTTAAACCGGGTATTTACGATTTCCGGGATGAAAAGGCTGTGGAACTGATGGAAGGTATCCTGAACGGGAAAGTCAAAGGTAATCCACAGGATTCCATCTTCAGACCTTATTATCCTTATGTCAAAGGCCTTGACTTCAACGGACTGAAGAATATTACCCTGGAAGCAAAGGGGGCTGTTTTGCTTTTCGACGGCTGGGGCGAACCTGTTTCCCTGAATAACTGTCAGGATATCCGGATCAATGGGCTGACCATTGATTATAAAACAAAGCCCCATATAGAAGGAACAATCACAGCTGTAGGGGCCGGCTGGTACGAGGCAGTATTTGACAGTATTTACCGGCTGACGGATAAAATGCCCCTTTGCCGGGTGAATTACTATGACACCCGGGCGCACCGGTTCCTGCCCCGTGAGGATTATTTCCCGAAGTTTGAACAGACCGGGACCCAAAAGTTTCGTATCTGTGGCAAGCTAAGCCCGGAGATGACGGGGAACAGAGTACTGATCCCGCAAACCTTCCATTTTCGTCCGGCGATACTGATATTGGAAGCCAAAAACATTACACTGGATAATGTGACCATTCATTCCCAGCCGGGCATGGGCATTGTCGGACACCGTTCCGAAAATGTTCTAATGGAGGGGGTAGAGATTGTACCTTTTCCCGGGCAACGGATGTCCACCAATACTGACGCTACTCATTTCACCTCCTGCAAGGGATATATCCGGTACCACAACTGTCAGTTTGAAGGGCACGGGGATGATGCCGTAAATATCCACAACTATTACCTGACCATTCAAAAACCGGAGAAAGGGAATGGGTACAACCTGTTCCTGAAAGGGGCCGACTGGCACGCGCAGGTGCTGGATTACCCCAATGTGGGCGATACCATGGAACTGGTACGTAAAACAACCCTGGAGGTCGTAAAAAAGGTCGTGGTCAGCACCGTTGAAAACAATATTCCCGGGCTATATATCCATGTTAATTTTGAAAAGGAGTTACCTGCAGATTTTGAAAATTATTACGTGATCAACGTAACCCGGCTGCCCCGCGTAGAGATCACAGGTTGTTCGGTAATGAGCAACCGTGCCCGGGGATTTTTGATCAAGGCACGGAAGGTACTGATCGAACACAACCTGATCAGGGAGTCGACCGGGACCGGGATTCATATAGGGGCAGAAGGAAGCTGGCATGAAGGACCGGCTTCGGAGGATGTTGTTATTCGTTATAACCGGATCATTCGTTGCGGAACAGGCGCCGGAACCATTGACCGGGCCTGTGGTATTGCTGTCAGTGTCGGAGCCGAAAAGGCCGATGTGCCTGGGTTGCATAAACATATTCTGATCGAAGGGAACCTCATTGAAGGAGAAAAGGAAGAGAACGGCATCTCGGTTTCCGGTGCAGAAGATGTAGTCGTCCGTTACAATGAAATCACAGGTTGCAGAAACCCCTTACACATAAAGTATTCAACGAATGTGGATGTCTGTTCAAATGCAAATATTGACTTGACAGTCCTGTGGTTTTAAACATGCATCTGTTTCGACGAATCGGCATTGTTTAACTTGCGGACACCTGTTGTTCCTCCTCCTTTCAGTGTTAATTCCACCGGTTTATTGGTTTTCCACGAACCACATGTAAAGTCTGGTACATCAACCGAGTTGGAACGGTTGGCAACAGATGCTTCGCTTAATGGGGCTATTGAGCTCCAAAGTGCAGCATCGTATACATCCTCGTCGAGTGGCAGGCCGTTACGCAAACAGTCAATCAGGCGCCAGTCCATCATAAAGTCCATGCCGCCATGTCCCCCGACCTGTTTGGCCATTTCGCCAACTCTTTTAACGATTTCAGGAGTGTATTCATCATACAACTTTTTAATTTCTTCATCGTTCAGCCATTCGTGGCCTTTTGCAACCCGTGCCGGCAACGGCCATTTGCGGGCAATCCCTTTGGTGCCGCTAACCAGGTGGATGCGGGAATAAGGACGGGTACTGGTTACATCGTGCTGGATCATAATCGTTCGCCCCTTATATGTTTTTATAACCGAAGTATTCATATTCCCCCTGTATTGTTTCCCTTCAAATTCTTTAAAGAAATCATCTTCAGAGGCCAGCTTATTTACCATTGTTCCCATTTGGAAATCGTTGGACGACATTGATACCAGGTATTCCATCTTATCGCCCCTGTTTATATTCATGATCTGGCAAATTGGTCCTAATCCGTGGGTCGGGTATAAATTCCCGTTACGGCTGGCATTTTCCCTGAGCCTCCACATCTCAGAATATCCGTCTTTTTGAAAATTATGTTTTTTAAGGTCATGGATATAACTTCCCTCGCCGTGAATTATTTCGCCAAAATATCCTTGCCGGGCCATATTCAGGGTTAATAATTCGAAGAAATCATAGCAACAGTTTTCAAGCATCATAAAATGCTTTTTTGTCTGTTCCGAAGTTTCAACCAGTTGCCAGCACTCGTCAAGTGTCTTGGCTGCCGGTACTTCACTTGCCGCATGTTTCCCGTTTTCCATCGCGTAAACAGCCATCGGGGTATGCCATGACCAGGGCGTACAAATATATATCAGGTCGATATCCGGATTTTCGCACATCGTTTTCCATATTTCTTTAGATCCGGAATACGACCTGGCCCGGGGCAGGCCCTTTTCTTCAAGTATCTTCTGGCATTTTTCAACCCGGTCGTCATAAACATCGCACAGGCCAACAATTTTGACCCCGTCAATATGTGATATACGTCTTACCGCACCGGGCCCCCGTTGTCCAAGACCGATAAAGCCAATTCTTACTACATCCAGTTTGGGGGCAGCAAACCCGCACATGTTAAATGTCTGGTTCCGGGCTCCTGTGCTTTTATTTTTTTTATCTTCCTGATTGTTTGATGTACAGGCGACTAATCCTGATGAAAGGACTCCGGCACCAATAATGGTATTCCGAAGAAAATCCCGTCTGTTTGATCCCATAGTGTTGAGTTTTTATTGGTTTAAGAGACTACAGTATTTTTTTAACTTAAAAAACTAAAATTACAAACTTCAGAGATAAACAAAAGGATTCCGGTAACAATTTCCGGTAATTTTTCAGTTTCCTCTCTTCAGAGGTGTGGTAGAGAAGCCGAAAAATCATCCGTATGATTATTTGCTAACTCCTGATTTTGCATTTACAGCATAAAATGAAAAATAAATGTAAACTCTTATATTTATTTGGGTATTTTAGTAACCTTTAAAATTTGTCAGGCACGACATATGCTTAAAATTAGCGTAATTTCATTATTAACATTAATTGTATTCAGTTCTTCAGCCAGGAATGATGTTGACAAACTGAAAAAGGAAATCCTTACTGCCGGACATGACACAACCCGGTTAAATCTAAAATTTTTGATCGCTGACCAACTTCAGGATAGTGGTTCCGATTCGGCGTTGTTCTATTTCTACGAGGCTTTGTCTCTTGCCAATGATCTTACCAAAAAGCTAAGACCGTCGGACGACGAATACAGAGACATAACATACTTAAAGGCAAAAACGCTAAAGAGAATTGCTTCCTGCTATTACAATAAAAAGTACGACCACGATAGTTCATCGGTATATTATGCTGAAGCGGTAAAACTTATTCAGTACCTTGCTGATACCGAAAAAAATAAAAGTAAAAAAGAAAAGTTTCTGGATATCCTGGCCAACACCTTGATTACGATCGGAGTTGTTTGTTTTGAAGAGGGAGACCTCGCGCAATCCTCGGAATATTACAGGCAGGCTATAGAAATAAGCAGGGAAATAAACGACAGCCTTACATTATCGAAAGGAATCGTAAATCAGGGAATGATACTGAATAATCAGGGGAAATATGATGAAGCCATAAAAAACTATATTACAGCCATAAAGATTTTTGAACAGCTTCATGATCAAAAAGGGATTGCCATAAGCCACCTGAGTATCGGGAATATACTGAGGAAACAAAATACACAGGAGAAGGCAATTGCCAGTTACAATAATGCACTTAAAATATTCAAAGAAATTAATGACGAGCTTGGTGAATGTTTTTGCTATAATAACCTTGGAATTTGTTACACCAATTTAGGTAATTACAAAAAAAGCTTTGAGCTTTACAACAGAGCGCTTGCCATTTACGAAAAGAATGGGAATGAGAGCGGTATGTCAATGATGTATTCCAATATTTCTACAGTGTACCAGTTTCAGGACGACTACGATAAAGCCACTGAATATGTTCTGAAATCGTTAAAAATAAATGAAAAGAACCGGAATTCCCTAAGCCTGCTGGGAGCATATGTGAACCTGGCTTCAATATATCTTGAAAGGGCAACAGACAGCCTCATTTCTGTTACACCGCGAAGAGAATATATCGATAACGCAATTCAGTATGCAGAGAAAGGCCTTGCCCTGACTGATACTTTACAACTCATCATGGAAAAGGTAAGCACTTTAAAAGTTTTAAAAGATGCCTATTCCCTGAAAGGAAATTATGAAAAGGCTTATGAAATGGCCAATACAATGATTGAACTGAACGACTCGCTGTACAATAAGGAAAAAACAAAAATTATTGCCGATATAGAGACAAAATACGAAACAGATAAAAAAGAACACGAAATTCAGAAACAGAAACTGGAAATATATGAACAGCAACTAAAATTAAGCAATGCCCGGTTGCTGCGGAATTCATTGGCCGTGGCATTTGTTTTGCTGGTAATCGTTATTTTGCTGGTATATCGAAATTACAGGCAAAAGAATAAAGCACACCGGATACTTGACGAAAAAAACAGTTTGATTGAAAAACAAAATAGAGAAATACTTTTACAAAGCAATAACCTGCAGGCCGCGAACAAAAAATTAATCGACCTTTTACAGTTTAAGGAAGGAATGACCGGGATGATTGTGCATGACCTGAAAAATCCGTTGAGCAACATTCTGAACAGTAATGTAATACCCGATAACGAGTTTCGCGAGCAATTAATTATGCAGTCGGGCTATGATATGCTTAACCTGGTTGAAAACATTCTGGATGTTTATAAATTGCAGGAAACAGGAATGAGAATAGAAAAAGAGCAGGTAGATATCTATGAAATATTAAAAGCAAATCTCGTTGAAGTAGCTTTATACATTACTGAAAAAGGACTCACGATAGAACTTCCGCCCAAAGATATTCCCAGCGTTATGGCTGACAAGAAATTAATAAAACGTATTTTTTCCAATTTTTTAAGCAATGCAGTAAAATATTCGCCGGATCATAGTACTATTACGATCCAGGTTAAAGTTATAAACGGGAGAGATGTCCGGATAAGTATTTATAATCCGGGGCCGGCTATACCAAAGGACAAGCAAAATTATATTTTTGAAAACTTCGGACAATACGAACCACGTACTATTGGACTACCTTCGTCCACCGGTATCGGGCTTTCATTCTGCAAAAAGGCAGTGGAAGCCCATAACGGAAAAATAGGTGTAATTTCGGAAAAAGAAGGAGCTGAATTTTGGTTCATTTTACCCGACAGTTTTATATTAGAGGAGCAGTAAATCTTTGTTTATTTTAAAAGAAACCCAGTTCCAGGCGGGCTTCCTCGCTCATCATCGATTTGTCCCAGGGCGGATCGAAGGTAAGTTCCACATGGGCATCCTCAACACCCTCGACCGAAAGTGCTGCCTCCCGGGTGTCGTCAACCAGCATATCGGCAACCGGACAACCGGGAGCTGTTAGTGTCATCACGATATTCGCATGGTTATTATCGTCAATATCTACATTATAAACCAGTCCTAAATCATATATATTGACCGGAATTTCCGGGTCGTAAACATTTTTCAGGTTTTCTATGATCTGATCAATCCGAGCATCCATTTCTTATGCCTCCTCCTTTCCTGATATCCTGCTATAAACAACAGCATATAATTTAATTTGTTTGATCATTGCCAGCAACCCGTTTGAACGGGTGGGAGAGAGGTGTTGTTTCAGGCCTATAGCATCAATAAAATGAAGTTCGGTTTCCATGATTTCTTTTGGCGTTCTTCCTGAAACCACCCGCAGAAGCAAGGCAACGAGGCCTTTAACAATGACGGCATCGCTTTCTCCCTGGAACCAGATCTTTCCGTCTTTGAATTCAGGCACAAGCCATACCCGTGACTGGCAGCCTTTTATCAGGTGCTGGTCATTTTTATCTTTCGGATCAAGGTCTTTCAACCCATTCCCCAATTCAATTAAGTAACTGTATTTGTCCATCCAGTCTTCGTATACCGAAAACTCCTCTATAATCTCCTCTTGAACACTTTTAATATCCATTCCCAAAACTTCTTTAGAAGATGCAAATGTCGTAATTTTTTGTTTTCAGGCAAAAGTACAGGTTGTAAATAATCCCAATTGGATCTTTGTATTGAGATTTTACACGAACATACTCACTAAAAGGGTAAGTATTAATCCTGAAACAGAAATGATGGTTTCCATGATAGTCCACGATTGCAGCGTCTGTTTTTCGTTCATGCCAAAGTATTTGCCTACCAGCCAGAAACCACTGTCGTTTACATGTGAAAGAATGGTGGCCCCTGATGCAATGGCAATTACAATCAGTGCCCGTCCCGGATCAGAAAGGTTGAATTCGTCCAACACCGGGGAGATAATGCCGGCAGCAGTAATCATTGCAACGGTTGCCGATCCTTGTGTAACTCTCACGATAGCTGCCAGTGACCAGGCCAGCAAAACAGGAGAGAACGATGACCCGGCAATCGACTCGGCCATCATTTTACCGATTCCACTGTCAATCAGGATTTGTTTCAGTACTCCTCCTGCGCCGGTAATGAGAATGATGACACCTGCCGGGCCCAGCGCCTTGGTACTCAAATCGAGAATTTGCTGTTTGGGCATTCCTCGTTTTATTCCAAGCAGATAAATGGCAATCAGGGTCGCAATAATCAGGGCAGTGAACGGGTGACCGCAAAAAGAAACAATCCCGGTAATCACCGATGCCTGCACAATATCTTCTGAGGTAAGAAAACTTACAACCGTACTCAATAGTATCAATATTAAAGGAATACCGATAAGGCTGATGATCAAACCAAACGACGGTAATCTTCCGGATTGTTGCTGTTCTTCGCTGCTTGCAAACATCTCGGCAGGTGGCTGCAGGTTAATTTTTTTCGAGATATATTTTCCAAAAACAGGGCCTGCAAGTATTGCAACCGGAAGCGCCATGAAAGCTCCAAGCATAATTACCCATCCCAGATCGGCTTTGATAATATCGGCCACAGCAACCGGGCCTGGTGTCGGAGGAACAAAAGAATGGGTAACAGCAAGACCGGCAAGCAAAGGAATACCGTAGTATAAAATCGATTTTTTTGTATCGCGGGAAAGGGCATATACAATCGGTACCAGAATGATGAATGCCACATCAAGAAAAATAGGGATTGCCACAAGGAACCCGGTTAGCATCAATGCCCACGAAGCTTTTTCGTTGCCAAATTTTTTTACAAGACTATGTGCCAGCGCCTGTGCTCCTCCCGAGCTTTCAAGCATTTGCCCAAAGATGGCCCCCAAACCAACAACAGTAGCAACAAAGCCGAGTGTCCCGGCCATTCCGTCTTGGATACTTTGGGTAATTGAACTAAGTGGCATCCCGGAGAGAATACCAACATAAATTGCTGTTATCAGCAATGAAATGAATGCGCTGATTTTTAATTTCAGAACTAAGAAGAGAAGGATAAAAACTGCGGATGCTACCAAAAAAAGGATAAAAAGTGTTGACATGATTAACTTGTTTTTTATTTTAGACGTCCGTCCATATCATTACAGATGTTCCAGTCGTCCAACGGATAAATGGTTGAATCGAATTGAGTTATTACAGGGAAGTAAATATAAAGATTTCCATTCATTTTTAAGATTTTCGGAGAGCTCGTATTCCCCTTATCTATAAATACGACATTCGTATTTGGAAAGACTTGTGCCCGAAGATCATGCGAAATACCATTGATCCCTGTAAAAAGGCAAATGCAACGCTGATTTTTTTCGGCAAAGTGTATGTACGGCAAGGTTGACGGGCCGATGACCGAAGAAACGCCTTACAATCCGTGCAGCTAGCTGCAAAGGCGAAGTATGTGCTGAAATTGTCCGGACGCTGGACGAAGAATACCAACAGGACAGGCAAGCTCTGTTATGTGGATACCCGCCGCAAGCTGGTGAGAGATTTAAGGGTGAAGTTTCCCTTTCCCTACTCTATGTGTTGTTGTTTTCTTTGCCAGAAATGGAATATATTTAAAGGACAATGCCATTAATTTGAGAAAATTTGTATCAGATATTTTATCTTCATATTTCAACTGAAATGCCCCAATAACGGAGAATATTAATAGAGTCCCTATAATAATTATCGGCAAAATATATAGAGGTAATAATTTCGCCGCAACAATGATAAAGACAATGATAATAATGAAAAGAATGATATAAAAAGAGCCGGAAATCCATATACTTCTTTGCTTTTGAACTCCTTTTTCTATTGCCCCTTTGTTGATAATCTGCTCAATATTGCTTTTGACGTATTTATTTTTTAGGAGAGTTAAAACTTCATTATATGATTCCAGTTCCCCAGGCTGGGCTTTTTCTTCAACAGACAAGGCAAAATCCAAAATATTTTCTTGCTTAATTCCATATCTGGTTTCCTTTAATAGTTTACTAGATATCTTTTCGAGATAATTTCCAACTCTATTTATCTTTTCTGTTGAATCAACTATCTCATCACCTTTATCCAGCAATAAATTAAGCAACTTTCTAACTGTTTCTTTTTCTGCATTTATTCTTAATAGATTTAATCTAATATCTCTAACATAGTTATCAAAAGAATTAAATAAGTACAGCTTTTTAATTATCCATGTTCTGATTCTTTTTTTATTTGGCAGATAAGTCCAGTAGTGATAGAGTTCAATATCAGGGGAGTTATAACTCACCATAAACTTTGCTCCTTTAGGTAATTTGATTCTATTCTCAGGATCATTATATTCAACAATGCATAATGGTTCTCCATGAGTTGCCCAATATTTGTTAATTTTTTTTCTTTTTATTCCTTCAGACGTACTGGTAGAGTAAAGGTAAAGGTCTGAAACAGCCTTACCACAACTGCTAATTTTTGATGTAATTACTTTCCCCGTCGGATTTCTAATTTGCACTTCAATATTGCAATAATCAGATAAGATTTTTTCAAAAGAATCATTGTCAAATTTTATCTTGTTTAAAAAATCTTCAAGCGGATTTGTGAATCCAATTTCTAATTTTGCAAGAAAGTTACCGTCTCCATTTACTCGTCTAAAAGCTCCTTCAGATTTTAAGAAATATCCATTACTAAATTTTATCTTGTGATTTTCGAGATTGGGGAGCTTGATTGCTTTATTTGATGAACAAAACATATGCTCTCCACTCCAATATGAAGATCCACCATTTGATCGTTTCTTTGTTATTCCAAAAAATTTGATCATAAGTTCTTCCTCGGGAATTGGCCATTGGGGAATAGAAAGTTTATAGTTTTCTTCATATAAACTTCTAAAGTCTATAATTGGATATTGAAAGGATACTAACATAATTATAGATCATTAAAAGTGAAATAAAAAAAGAGGTTGGCGACGAACGCTTCCCCTCTCACGACTTTCGTCGCGTCGAGAATCCATTATAATCTTATAATTAATTCTCTTTCTAAACTTTAACAAATATAGTGAAAATGCGAAACACTAAATGTGTTTTGTAGATTTTTTCTCCTATGTCAGCCCTGTTTTTTTTATATTTGTTTCTCGTTGAAGAACCAAAAATCAAAAATATTATGGAATCGATTAAAGGGACAAAAACAGAACAAAATTTACTGAAAGCCTTTGCCGGTGAATCACAGGCTCGTAACCGTTATGAATTTTTTGCAAAGGAGGCACGTAAAGAAGGACTGGAGCAAATTGCAGCCCTTTTTGAAGAGACTGCACTGAACGAACGTTCGCATGCTAAACAGTTTTTTAAACAACTGGAAGGCGGGATGGTTGAAATTACAGCTTCGTATCCTGCCGGCAAGATCGGGACAACACTCGAAAACCTGAAAGCTGCGGCTGAAGGCGAAAATGAAGAGTGGACAGAGTTGTATCCCGGGTTTGCACGTGTTGCAGAAGAAGAGGGATTCAAAAAAATTGCTGTACTCTTCAAAACGATTGCCAAAATTGAAAAGCACCACGAAGAACGTTACCGTAAGTTGTATCAAAACCTGGAGGAAGGGAAAGTTTTTAAACGCGAAGGTAAAGTGGTATGGAAATGCCGTGTTTGCGGGTTCCTGCACGAATCGGTTCAGCCACCGTTAAAATGCCCGGCATGTGGCCATCCGCAAGCATATTTCGAGATTAATTGCGAAAATTATTAATTCAGGATTAAAATAAACTGATTACCTTTTCCAAAGCCTTTATGAAAGCATCAATTTCGTCGCGGGTGTTATAAATCCCGAATGACATACGTACTGTTCCCGGAATGTTGAAATGCTGCATAACCGGATCGGCACAATGATGACCGGTACGCACTGCAATACCCATTTTGTCGAGCATCGTACCTAGGTCGAATGAATGAATTCCTTCTACATTGAAGGAGATAACCCCTGACTTATTTTTGCTTTCACCGTAAATTTTCATTCCGGGAATTGTCTGCAATTTTCCGGTGGCATATTTTAGTAAATCCTGTTCATGGGCAGAAATGTTTTCAAAGCCGGCTTCCAGCAAATAATCAATTGCAGCGCCTAAGCCAATTACTCCCGTAACATTGGGAGTACCGGCTTCAAATTTATAGGGTAATTCATTAAAAGTTGTTCCGCTGAAACGTACTTCCGATATCATTTCACCGCCGCTTTGGTAAGGAGGCATTTGTTCGAGCAGTTCTTTTTTTCCGTAAAGGACACCCACCCCGTTGGGACCGTACATTTTGTGGGCAGAGAACGCGTAGAAGTCGGTATCCATCTTCTGTACATCAACAGGGAGGTGTTGAATGGCCTGTGCTCCGTCGACAAATATTTTTATTCCCCGGGCATGTGCAATGGCTGCAATTTCGGCAACGGGGTTTATTGTCCCCAGTACATTTGAAACATGAGCTACCGAGATCAGTTTCGTTTTTTCGGAGATTAGTTCCGGGAGTTTATCGAGTTGCAACTCGCCATTATCCGAAAAAGGAAGCATTATTATTTTTGCCCCTTTCCGTTCAGTCATCAGTTGCCAGGGGACCATGTTCGAATGGTGTTCCATTTCGGAAACAATAATTTCGTCGCCTTCCGAAATAAATGCTTCTCCAAAAGAATAAGCAGTAAGGTTAACACTTTCTGTAGTTCCTTTGGTGAAAATAATTTCGGCGGCAGATCCGGCATTAATAAGCGCCCGCACTTTTTCGCGGGTTGTTTCATAGTCGGTAGTGGCTTTATCGGCCATGTAGTGCATTGCACGATGAATATTTCCGTAGTATTCCTGGTCGATCTGCCTGATTTTTTCCTGAACCTGCAAGCATCGCTGGGTTGAGGCAGCATTGTCGAAATAAACCAGGGGCTTGTTGTATATTTTTTTCTGAAGAATCGGGAAATCCCGGCGTATTTTATTTAGGTCAAATGTCATAACTGCATTTTAATTCTGAAAGCCTCAAAGTTAATACAATAATTGAAGATGGGATGTTTCATAATCCACTTGGGGGTACGAAATCCACGAAATCTTAAAATGTCTTCTGTAAAACCGGATACGGGCCTGACAATTTAATTTTTCCCTGTGGCAGGATGTTCCATTTCCCGGGAAAAGAATCTTCCATCAGCCTAGTGATGCAGACTCTATCAGCCTAGTGATGCAGACTCTATCAGCCTAGTGATGGAGACTCTATCAGCCTGGTGATGAAGTTCTCATCAGCCGGGTGATAAGACGCTTATCAGCATAGTGATGAACACTTCCCCCGGGACAGACCCCCGAAACCTAAATCCGTCAGTCGCCGGAGTAAACACCTGAAACTTGTAACTGAATTTCCCTACATTCCTTTAAAACAGGTTTTAATGTGTTCTTCAGAAAGATTATTTTTCGAGACGAATGCGCCAATAACCGTACTTATTACCGAAGCCGGTAATGCAACAATGATCGGGTCGATCATTGCCAGTTTGGCAAGAACAGTTTCCTTTACGACTGATGGTTTCCCAAAAATTAACTGGCAAAGCTGAAGGCTTGAAGCTTCTTTTTCGTGAACAAAAAATATCCAGATAATACCCACTGTGAACCCGGCTACAATTCCGGCAATAACAGCTTTTGCTGAAATTTTCCGAATGTAAAGGGCTGAAATGTATGCCGGCAAAAATGATGCAGCGCACAATCCAAAAAACATAGCCGTCCCGGTAGCAATGATGTGCATGCTGGTATCGAGTTTGTTGGCCATAAATGCCAGTAATACACTGATTAGAATGGTAATCAGTATCCCGGTTTTGGTGATGATAATTGTGTTTCCTTTTTTATTAAGTGCTTTTTCGTAAACGTCGCGGCCAATGGCTGTTCCCATCGCATGGAATTGGGAACTCAATGTACTCATGGCAGCAGCGATAAGGGACAGAAAGAAAATAACACCATACCAGTTCGGCAAAAACTGTTTTATAAAAGCCGGGATAATTTTATCGTTTCCCCCGGCAGCTTCAATGGCAATTTTTCCTGAATCGTTGAAAAACAGAACATTCGATAAGGAGCCGATGATATAGGTAACGCCTGCCATCATCAGAATAAAAAGACCTCCGGAAAGTACTGCCCGGTTGAGTTCTCGGTCGCTTTTGACCGTCATGAAACGGACTGCCAGTTGTGGTTGTGCCAGTACCCCGATGCCTACTCCCATTATAATAGTGGTGACCAAAGACCACCAGATCGGGGAACCAGGCGCAGGCATCGATGTCCAACCACGGAAGCCGCCTTTTACCATATTTCCCAGTTGTTGCTGAACGTCCGGATTTTCATACAAATTAGTTAATTGTACATGAGTTTCGGTTACCCCGCCAAGTTTCGTATAGGTGTAAAAAAGCAGGAATATCATACCCAAAAACATGATGATCCCCTGGAAAGCATCGGTGTACATCACTCCTTTTAGCCCGCCCATCCATACATAAATTGCAACAACAGCGGCAAAAAATAAAAGCGATACTTCGTAGGAAATTCCAAAATGGGTTTGTATAAAATCAGTTCCGCCTTTTAGTACTGCGGCTGCATACACTGGCATAAACAGGAAAATAACCATTCCCCCAAAACCCTGGATAAACCTGGATTGGAAACGGGTTCCAAGCAATTCGGGGAAGGTATGTGCATCAAGGTTATGCCCCATCCTGCGGGTAGGTTTTCCGAAAACGATAAAGGCAATAAAAACGCCAACTAAAATGTTGAGAAAGGTAAGCCATAGCAGTCCCATTCCCAGTTTCCCTGCAACACCACCAAAGCCAACGATCGCAGAAGAACTGATGAATGTTGAACCGTATGAAAGGGCCATTATCAATGGGTGTATCTGGCGTCCTCCGACTAAATAATCGGTTGAAGTCCGGGTGTGTTTATATCCTAAATATCCTAAAAAAGTAATAATAAATAGGTATGCTAAAAGTGCAATCGTATTTCCTAACATAAGTAGCTCTCCTATAACAATTCATTAATTTTTGATTCGTTATTTTCCCATTTGGCCTCCTTGCTAATCTCGTCAGGATCGTTTTCAGCCCCTTTATTCCAGTTATAGATGCCATAACCAATACAGGCCACGGTACTAAAAATACATAGCAGATATGCCATTAGTATCCACGGATCGTTTATTCCCAGCATATTATTTGTTTAGTTGGTTAGTCTTTTGTATTAGTGAATATTGTTGCCATAAACATCATTGTCAGAAACTAACTTTAACCCTGCGGCGGCTAGTTTTTCAATGCTGTTCCCTACATCTTCCACGTCAATAGCCAGATAAGCCGATTTTCCGGGTACCACAATCCGTCCGTAAGCATTGGTGAAGTTAATCCCTGCGTCAGCAATTTTTTTCAGCAGGTCATCAAGTCCTCCGGGAGTATCCTGCATTTCAATCACTGCGACCTGCCGCAATGTTGCCGAAAAGTTGTTATCCGATAATGTCTGGCAGGCCTGTTCCGGGTTGCTTACAATCAGGTTTAAGATACCCCAGCCTTGTGTGGAATGGGAAAGGGTGATGGACCGGATATTGATCCCGGCAGCTTTCAGAACACTGGTAATACGTTGCAAGTGTCCAATCTTGTTTTCAAGAAATACTGATACCTGAGATGCCATAATCTTATTTTTTATTGTTTTTTACGTTTGTCAATTACCCTGACAGCCTTTCCTTCCTGTTTAGGCAATGAGCTTGGTTCAACCAGTTTTACAATTGGTTTTACCAGTACTTCGTCCCTTATTTGGCTGGTTATTGTACGTGTGAGCTTGTCGAGTTTCGACAGGTCGCCCGAGAACCATCCGCGTTTGACTTCCACCTCTATAAACAGTTCGTCATTGTCGTTTACATTTTCGATGGTAATCAGGTAATCGGACCCAACTTCCGGGATTTTCATCAGGATGCCTTCTATTTGCATCGGGAAAATGTTACAACCTTTCACGATGAACATATCATCGCTGCGCCCTGTGATACGGTCGAGCCGCACGTGTGTCCTTCCGCATGGACAATCGCCGGGCAGGAAACGGGTCAGATCGCGGGTACGGTAACGGATCAGAGGCATTGCTGTACGGTCGAGTGTTGTCATTACTAGTTCCCCTTGTTCGCCAAAAGGAACAGGTTCCAGTGTCTCTGGGTCAACAATTTCAACAATATAAGCATCTTCCCAAATATGTAATCCATTCTGATAAGAACATTCAAAAGCAACACCCGGGCCATTCATTTCCGACAAGCCAAACGAGTTGTAAGCTTTTACCCCGAACATTTCTTCAATGCGCTTGCGTTGTCCATCGGTATGTGGCTCTGCGCCAATTACAAATGTACGCAACTGCATGTCACGTTTCGGGTCGAGGTTCAGTTCTTTAAACACGTCGTATAAACGGGTCAGGTAACTCGGTATAGCATGTACAGCGGTGGTGCCATAATCCTGCATCAGTTTTATTTGCCGGAGACTGTTTCCTGCGCCTGCCGGTATACTGAGGCATCCCAGCCGCTCAATACCATACTGAAACCCAAGCCCCCCGGTAAAAAGACCGTATCCGCAGATATTCTGAAAAACATCGGTGTCGCGAATCCCGGCAGTGAAAAGGGACCTTGCCACCAGATTGGCCCAGTTCTTCAGATCGTTGGCGGTATGAAAAATAACGGTCGGATTGCCGGTTGTTCCCGAAGAACTATGCAGGCGGACTACTTCTTTGCGGTCTGTTGTCAGAAAGCCGTAAGGAAAATTGTCCCGCAGATCCTGTTTCGTAGTAAAAGGCAATTTTGTTATTTCTTCAATGTTTTTTACAGAGCCCGGTTTAATTTTTTGTTTAAACAGGTTGCCATAAAAAGGCGATTTTTGAGCGATAGCGAGTGTTTGGTTAAGTTTATCAACCTGTAACTTGTGAATTTTTGAACGCTCAAGGGTCTCTATGTCTTTTTCCCAAAAAATCATGAATTATAGTTTAATTAAAAATAGTGGGATATTACCAGAATTATGCGATTATTGGTTGCTTCGTGGGTTGTGTCGTATAACCCGTCAGACAGATCGATATTTCCGGTTCCGTAATTTGCTGTTGTTCTTTCATATTCGGCAACCAAACGAAATCTGTTCAGGTTTAGTGAAACATGTGGGGCAACGCGGTACATGGTTTGCATATTCAGGAACGATCCGTAAGTTTTGGCCGATCCGTCTCCTGAATCCCAGAGGGCATCTTTTGTCCCCAGGTTAAACCCGTAACCTGCAAATAAGCCCAGTTGCCATTTTTTCCCATAGACCATGTTAAATGAGTTGGCGCAGGTTGTATAACTGGTATAAGTCTCTTTCCCTGTAGCTTCATCGTAAGTAGCAATTCCGTAACCGCCGGGCATTACAAGGTGCGACATGTTTCCGCCAAGATAACTTTTGGCCAGAAGCATAAGTTTTTCTGTTTTATAACGAGCATAAGCCATGAGAACGCTGCTGGTCAAATATTCGTCGGCCTTAAAATTCCCTTCTGTACCGGTGGTCTTCATGCGGGGTTTGATACGTTTTAGTCCGGCTCCGGCTCCTAACGTGACAGCTTTCTTTGTCCATTCTCCACTCAAAACAAGCTCAGGCAGAACCCCGTTTCTTTTTGCATGGTTTGAAGTTAGGAGGTACGAATAATCCGACTGGTCGATCATGGGCGATGTGTATTGCATCTCGTATACAGCCGATGCAGAAATGGTAAATTCGCCCAGGTTCATGTTGTACCGGATCATTGGTGAGCGGTTAAAACAACAAAAAGGTGCACCGGTATTTAATCCGGCTACCACGGGGGCGCATGAATTACCAAACAGGGGATGCCATGTTTGCCCGATCAGCAACGATGATTTTTCCCACGACAATACTGAATGTGCCTGACGGATACGGAAAAGGGTGGGATCGGCTTTCAGGTTTCCGGCGAAATCAAATTCCAACAGGCCGGTAACTTTGGCCCCCAGTACATCAGGAAATTTTATTTTTACCCCCAGCCGGGAGGCGATTGCCGTAATGTTCGAACTAAGTTGCTCGTTTAAATCCTCAATGTTATCAGTTTGTACGTATAATGGCAGTAAATAAAATACATCATGTCCGGCATCAACTCCTTTGTAAGT
Organism: Prolixibacteraceae bacterium; assembly: GCA_963662895.1. Lineage (GTDB taxonomy): Bacteria > Bacteroidota > Bacteroidia > Bacteroidales > Prolixibacteraceae > GWE2-42-39. Next base: position 966,891 of record OY759982.1, read on the forward strand.
ATCGGCATAAGCGTCGACACGAACAAAACCATAAAAGTCTAATGTTGGTTTATTTTGCGACTGGGCATGAACAAAAATAGCTGCCAAAATAGCAGACAGGGCAAAAATAGTTTTTTTCACAGTTGTTGATCTTTGGTCAAAAATAGTTTATCACGTTACTTTGTACTGTAAAGTACTATTGCAACATAAACGGCAAAAATAGCATTAATTTAATACAGATAGCTCTAAATTTCTTTTAAATTATAAATAGTGTCTGCGAGAAAACACATGGCTATTGATTTTCAACGGGATTTTACCCCATACCCCCTAAAGGAGCAACTCGTTGAAAATCACCACGCCCTTTAGGGATGGGGTTCCTGATGATTTTCATTCGTAATACTTTTCTTGCAGACACTAAATAGACACAAAATATTGTGCTACTAAAATATACCCCGAAATTTTGGAGCAGTAACCCATTTCCAGACTCCTGGGATGCCCCGGAAGGTCACAATGAGATGAATTAACAGTTGCACTGGTAATTACACGAGTGGCATTTTGCCAAATCGCCGCGCAGGCGTTTATCAACTAATTCGTTAATACGGTCACGTAACGGTTCAACCCGGATGTTTTGGATTACTTCGTAAGCAAAAGCATTCATTAACATTAAACGGGCTTCGTCTTCACTGATCCCTCTTGAACGCAGGAAAAATAAAGCTTCGTGGTCGATTTGTCCAATTGTTGCCCCATGGCTGCATTTTACGTCATCTGCATCAATAATCAGCTGGGGTTTGGTTTGCATACGGGCGCTGTCGCTTAGTAATACATTATTGTTACGCTGAAAAGCATTTGTTTTTTGTGCATCGCGTGCCACATGAATGCGACCTGCAAAAGCACCTGTTGAATTTTCGTCCAATACATTTTTATACAGTTGGTTGCTTAAGCAGTTAGGTTTTGCATGTTCAATAATCGTGTAATTATCGACATGCTGATTTTTATCGGTAAACGACATCCCCAGAATATTCGCTTCGGCATATTCGCCGTTAAAAGTTACTTTCAGGTTGTTACGGACTAATCCGCCATGTAATGTTGCGGTATGGGTCAGCAGGTGTGAATTTGCCTCCTGTTTAAAGAAGGTTGAATTGATTGTTTTTGTATTGTTGTGTTGGTTTTGTACGGTGTAGTAATCGACTACTGCATTTTCAGCAAGAAAAATTTCAGAAACAGTATTGCATAAGAATTCGTTGCTGCTTAAAGTATGATCGCAGAAAACCAGCTTAACCTGCGAGTTTTCTTCCGCGATGATCAGGTTGCGTTGAGTTACAAAGGCATTTTCATCGCCGCGCATCAGGTTCACTACCTGGATCGGCTTTTCAATGACTACATTTTTAGGGATGTACATAAACAAGCCGTCTTTAGCAAAAGCTGTGTTGAGCGCTACTGTTGCATCATCGGAAAGAGCAGCCTGGCGATTTAAATAATTCTGAATTAATTCAGGCTTTTCCATGGCAATTTGCTGAAAGCTGCCTGTCACAACCCCGGCAGGCAAATCTCCGATTTTTTGGTTGCGTGCGTAATACCATCCGTTTACCAGCAGGACAAGATGTGTATCAAGTTCGGGCACATCGCATTCGAAGATGTCATGTAGGTCAACTTCCTGCTTCCGGTATGTGAAATAATGTTTGTAAGGTCGTGAAAAGGCCGGTTTCAGGCTGGTGTATTTATATTCCTCGTTTTTAAAGTCGGGCACGCCGGCTTCCATGAACCGGTTCATGGCTATATCGCGCATCCGGTTTAGCAGGGGAGACGAACCGTTGTCCAGCAATTCCCTGTTTGTATCGAACAAAGACCTGTAGTTTTCCCTAATTGTTATTTTATCCTGAACAATACTCATAGTCAAATATTTCCGTTCTTAATCCAGTCGTAGCCCTTTGCTTCCAGTTCAAGGGCCAGTTCCTTACCGGCTGTTTTTACAATTTTGCCTTTGTACAAAACGTGTACAAAATCGGGTACGATATAATTGAGCAGACGTTGGTAGTGGGTCACAACAATAGTTGCATTTTCTTTTGATTTAAGGGCGTTAACGCCGTTGGCAACAACACGCAGTGCATCGATATCCAGTCCTGAATCGGTTTCATCCATAATTGCCAGTTTCGGTTCGAGCATGGCCATCTGGAAAATTTCGTTTTTCTTTTTTTCCCCTCCTGAAAACCCCTCGTTTACCGAACGGTTGGTCAGCTGGGTATCGATCTGCACCAGTTCTTTCTTTTCGCGCATCAGTTTCAGGAATTCTCCTGCCGTTAAAGGGGCCAGCCCTTTAAATTCGCGGTGTTCATTGACTGCCGCTTTCAGAAAATTTACCATGGGTACGCCGGGAATCTCAACCGGGTACTGAAAACTCAGGAACAAGCCGGCCTTGGAACGGTCTTCAGGGGCCATATCCAGTAAATTACGACCTTCGTAAATTACTTCTCCTTCTGTGACCTCGTAGTCTTCTTTCCCCGCCAGTACATTAGCCAGCGTGCTTTTTCCGGACCCGTTCGGCCCCATGATCGCGTGGACTTCTCCCGGTTTTACGACCAGGTTGATCCCCTTTAGTATTTCGTTGCCTTCAACCGAGGCATGTAAGTTTTTTATTGTAAGCATTCTAAAATCGTTAATCATATATCGTAAATCGTTAATCCTTTTTTATCCCACACTTCCTTCCAGGCTAATCTGCAACAGTTTTTGTGCTTCAACAGCAAACTCCATAGGCAGTTTGTTCAGCACTTCCTTGGCATAGCCATTTACAATCATACCAATAGCATCTTCGGTGGAAATGCCGCGCTGGTTGCAGTAAAAGATTTGGTCTTCCCCGATTTTCGAAGTGGTTGCTTCGTGTTCGACCACCGAACTTTTGTTCCCTACCTCAATGTACGGGAACGTATGGGCACCGCATTTTGATCCCAGCAAAAGAGAATCGCATTGCGAGAAGTTCCGTGAATTTACCGCATTGGGCAACACTTTTACTAACCCCCGGTATGAATTGTCGCTGAGTCCGGCCGAGATCCCTTTCGAAACAATGGTACTTTTGGTATTCTTTCCAATGTGTATCATCTTAGTGCCGGTATCGGCCTGCTGATGGTTGTTCGTTACGGCGACCGAATTAAATTCGCCTACCGAATTGTCGCCCATCAGAATACAGCTGGGGTATTTCCATGTTATTGCCGAACCTGTTTCAACCTGGGTCCAGCTTATTTTCGATGATTCGCCCCGGCAAACACCACGTTTGGTCACAAAGTTGTAAATACCGCCTTTACCCTGCTTATCGCCCGGGTACCAGTTTTGAACGGTTGAATATTTAACTTCGGCCCGGTCCATTGTTATGATCTCGACCACTGCAGCATGCAGTTGATTTTCATCGCGCATGGGAGCGGTACAGCCTTCGAGGTAACTTACATAACTGTCGTCGTCTGCGACAATCAACGTACGTTCGAACTGCCCGGTTCCGGCAGCATTAATACGGAAATAGGTCGATAATTCCATAGGGCAGCGAACCCCTTTTGGGATGTAACAAAACGAGCCATCGGAAAAAACGGCTGAATTAAGGGCTGCAAAAAAGTTGTCGGTCGGGGGTACTGACATCCCCAGGTATTTTTTTACCAGGTCGGGATGTTCCTTCAGTGCCTCGTTGAACGAACAAAAGATAATTCCTTTTTCAGCCAGCGTTTCCTTGAATGTTGTTTTTACTGAAACACTATCGATCACCGCGTCAACTGCTACTCCTGTAAGCATTTTTTGTTCTTCCAGGGGAATTCCCAGTTTGTTAAAGGTATCCAGCAATTCCGGGTCAACCTCGTCAAGGCTTTCGTATTGGGGGGATTTTTTTGGCGCGGCATAATAAATGATGTCCTGAAAATCGATAGACGGTATTTTCAGATATGCCCAGTTGGGCATTTTCATCTTTTGCCATTCACGAAACGCTTTTAGCCTGAATTCAAGCATGAATTCAGGTTCTTCCTTCTTGATTGAGATCAAACGGATGATGTCTTCATTTAATCCTTTGGGAATGGTGTCGGTTTCAATGTTTGTAACAAAACCGTATTTATAATCCTGCGATGTTACTTCCTGTAATATTTTATCCTGATCTTCCATTTTCTGTTTTTTCAGCCAATATATAATTGTCCTGTAATAACAATCGGTGGGTACAGACTGTTTAAAAATATTGCAAAGATAAGTAAGTAAAGCTATTTTTGCCTATGATTTACCGGTATTAGAGGACAAAATAATCTGATAATTTAACATGAACGAAAACAAGAAACAAACTCCGCTTTCAGTATTGGGCGAATTTGGCCTGATCCGTCATTTGACCGAAAATATTAAACTTCAGAATATAAGCAGCCTGAAAGGGGTTGGAGATGATGCTGCTGTATTAAATTTCCCGGATAAAAAAGTAGTGGTGACGACCGACCTTTTAACCGAAGGCGTCCATTTTAACCTGATGTACGTTCCGTTGAAACATTTGGGCTATAAATCGGTGGTGGTAAACCTTTCTGATTTGTATGCCATGAATGTCCAGGCCCGGCAGATTACTGTTTCAATCGCTGTTTCAGGCAAATTTTCAGTAGAAGCGCTTGAAGAATTATATTCGGGAATTCATTTGGCCTGCGAAAAATACGGGGTCGATCTGGTGGGCGGCGACACCACCAGTTCGATGACCGGGTTGGTGATCAGTATTACAGCTATCGGAGAAGCAGAAGGGGAGGAGATTGTTTACCGCTCGGGAGCACAGGTGAACGATCTGCTTTGTGTGTCGGGCGATCTGGGCGGTGCGTACATGGGGCTCCAGCTTTTGGAACGCGAAAATGAAGTATTCAAGGTAAACCCGAAGGAACAACCTCGACTGGAAGGCTATGATTATATTTTGGAACGCCAGCTTAAACCCGAAGCACGTAAAGATGTGGTAGAACTACTGAAAACGTTGGGCGTGAAGCCTACTTCGATGATTGATATTTCCGACGGGCTTTCTTCTGAAATACTGCACCTTTGCGAACAGTCACAAGTGGGGTGTAATCTTTATGAAGATAAAATTCCGATGGATTTTCAAACCAAACAGTTTGCACAGGAACTCAATATCAACCCAATTGTCGCGGCGTTGAATGGTGGCGAAGACTATGAGTTATTATTTACCGTACCTCTGGCCGACTATGACAAAATAAAGAAGGAAATGGACATTACTATTCTTGGGCATATTACTGAAAAAGACAAGGGGGCCAACCTGGTTACCGGAAGTGGTACAGCTATTCCTTTGCAGGCACAGGGATGGAACGGCCTGTCCAGTAATCAGTCTCAGTGAACAGCCTCCTCTTTGGCCGAATGACATATTCAATAAAAGAAACCTTCGTAGCAAACATAAGTTTATCGAGAAAAACGAACCTTATTAACCTTATCTGTCTTTTAATTGTATGTTGATAATAAGGTTGTTAAAATTATTCGCTGTTATTGCTACGAAGGTCTAAAAAAGATAAGGTTTTCATCCTGGAAAGATATGAAAAATGACAGCTATATTTTTCTTGTCATCCTGAACGCAGAGAAGGATCTGTTCCTTTAGAACTCTGTTCTTGAGATCCTTCGCTTACTCAGGGTGACAAAAGGGGAAATTCCGTAATTGACAGTTCAATTTGTGGCATATACAGACCCCTGCAAAAATCTGTTATAAGCAGTCCCCATCCAATTTTTTTGTACCGATCATTTTTTTAAGTTTGTGACAATATTCTAATCTTAATGATCCATGATTTTAATATAGAGGAGGTTTTGGCCGAACTTGCGGACAATAATAAGGATGCTCTTGGGAAGTTATTCAATTATTATTATCCGCGGCTTTATAATTATTCAAAATCATTTTTAAAGCTCGAAGATGGTATCGATGATATTCTTCAGGAGGTTTTTATTAAGATTTGGCAAAACCGGAAAAATATAAAAAATTTTGAATCGTTTAATTCATATATATTTACAATAACCAGGAACCTTTTACTCAATGAATTAAGGAGCCGTTTGAATAACCAAAAGATTAAGGATAAGATATTGAAAGCTTCATTGGCTGAAGAATATTTACCTTTCGAAAAGTCCGATTACCTGGAATTAAAACAAAAAGTAGACGAGTTTATTGAAGAATTACCATCGAAACAGAAGGAAATATTCAAATTAAGCCGGATTGAAGGTTTGTCGCACAAAGAAATTGCAGGGAAACTGGATATTTCAATAAAAACTGTTGAGTATCATATCCGTCAGTCAATCAATATTCTAAAAGTAAGACTTGAATCATTGGGATTGATTTCTTTACTTTATTTATACCTGTTTTTATAAAATTTTTTGAATTATTTTTAGGGATAGGTCTTTTTGCTGTGTATTAATATCAAAGGAAACACAGAATGAAAAATGTATTCAAAAAATATTTCCGGTCTGTCATCTCCCCTGATGAGTTCGAAAAATTTTGTACTTACATCAGTCAGGAGGAAAATACAGAAGATGTTCTGGAAATGATGGATACAGAGTGGAACAAGCAGGTTAATGATCAATTGTTACCGGCAAATTCCTTGTTATTTCAGAAAATTAAATCTGCTATTCTTCAGGACGAGGCTGCGAGTGCAAATCGAAAGCTGAAAATCTATACTGTCGTGATGCGGGTAGCTGCCGTTTTTATAATTGGTTTACTTTTTTCCGGTCTCTGGCTATACCTGCAAAATAATTCAGTCAATAATAACATTTCCACCCAAACAGTAAGTATTCCCTATGGTGCTACGACACAGTTTCAACTATCCGACGGGTCTGCTGTTTGGTTAAATTCCGGTTCAGTATTAACATATTCCGGTAATTTTTCAAAGCAACGTAAGGTAGAACTGAAAGGGGAAGCATTTTTCGATGTAACCAAAAGCAAAACACCGTTCAGGGTAAATACATCTGACGGAACTATTGAAGTTTTAGGAACCGCCTTTAATGTGCAGGCATACAGTAACGATGAATTAACAGTAACCCTGGTGCGTGGTATTGTAAATGTAACAAGTCACGGGCAAAAACAAAAAATAATGTTAAAACCAGGAGAACAGGTTCGGTTAGAACAAAACAGGCTCGTGAAAAGTAAGGTAAATACCGAATTATTTACTTCATGGAAAGAAGGTAAGCTGATATTTTCAAGGGAACCATTTCCTGATATGATTAAACGGTTGGAACGATGGTTCAATGTTGAAATCGGACATGCCGGCTATGACTTTGATGGGTTATGGTTTTCAGGTACAATTGAAGGGGAAACGTTAACCGAGGTGATGGATATGATTTGTAAGGCTGCACCGGTGAGATATTCTTACAACTCAAAAGACCGGAAAATAAAAATAGAACCCAAAAATGAAACAAACTAAATATTTGAAGAGCGTGAAATAAAAATTTATCTAAAACATAAAAGAAGCAGGAAATGGCTCTTCCTACTTCTTTCCACAATTGATTTTATAACGTGTACATTATCAATCTTTACAAAATTATGAAAAAAAAACGAGGTTTTTGTGGCCTTTGGCCATGTTTTAAACAAACTGTATTGAAAATGAAATTAACTGTCTTTATTTTATTGTTATCCTTGACGGGAGCAATTGCTTCAAAGAGTTATTCTCAGGTTAACAGATTGACAATGAATGTAAAAGATGTGCGAATTGAAGAATTTTTACGTCTTGTCGAGGAGCAAAGTTTATACCGGTTTTTTTATAGTGGTGAGATAAACGTAGATCAGAAAATGTCTGGCGATTTTAACAATGCCACAATCACTGAAATTCTGAATAAAGCTTTGGCTGGTAAGGGTATTAAATATGAAATAACAGGCCGTCAGGTGATCCTGTCTTCTGCTACCCCTTTTGTATTAAACCAGTCAAAAACTATTTCCGGTAAAGTTACCGACTCCTCCGGTGCGCCTTTGCCGGGTGTATCAGTTATTATAAAAGGAACAACAGCGGGAGTCGTAACCGATGTCGACGGAAATTACTCGTTAGCCAATGTTCCGGGCGATGCTACGTTGGTCTTTTCGTTCGTGGGGATGAAAGCGCAGGAAATAACGGTGGTAGGGAAAAGTGCGATTGATGTGGTAATGCAGGAAGAAACGATTGGATTGGATGAAGTAGTGGCAATTGGTTATGGAACGCAGAAGAAGGTAAATGTTATAGGTTCTGTTACTTCGGTAAATAACGAGGAACTAACATCAGCGCCTGTGTCAAGGATATCCAATGCTCTGGCAGGAAGGTTGCCCGGTGCTATTTTTATGCAGGATTCAGGTGAACCCGGAAACGATGCCGCTTCAATTAGAATCAGAGGAAACTCTACACTTGGAAATAATACCCCACTTGTTGTAATTGATGGTATTCCCGATCGCGACTTAAATTCATTGCACCCGGAAGATATTGAAAGTGTTACCGTACTAAAAGATGCTTCTGCCGGTATTTATGGTGCGAGGGCTGCAAACGGGGTTATTTTAATAACGACCCAAACGGGAGAGATGAATAAACCACCCACATTTATTTACAATTTTTACCAGGGGTTTCTTTCACCTACCAGGTTGCCGGAAATGGCTGATGCAGCTACCTATGCAACAATGATCAGGGAAAATCAGTCATACCGGGATGTTGATGAATCTAATATGGTGTATTCCCTGGAAGATATTGCCAAATTTGAATCCGGAGAATATCCGTGGACACATCCAAATACAGATTGGTTTGCCGAAGCGCTAAAAAACCATAGTACAACCCGTCACCACGGATTGTCAGTATCCGGCGGGACAAAAAACGTCAGCTATTACGGTTCTTTCGGGAGCCAGTTTGATGACGGGATTTATACAAACTCAGCAACTTCATACAACAGGTACAATTTAAAAATGAACCTGGATATCAAAGTAAATGAGTATTTAAACGTTGGCATTAATATGAGTGGTATACAGGAAAAGAGGATGTTCCCGACGAGATCTGCCGGCTCTACATTCTCGACATTGGTAAGGATGTATCCGACCCAACATGCACTTTTCCCCAATGGATTACCCGGGCCTGACCTCGAAAACGGGGATCAGCCGATGGTCTCTGCATCTTCAGAAACAGGTTATGATGACGACAAACGCTACCGAAGCAATAATATTCTTTCGGCAAGTTTAAAAATCCCCTGGATCGAAGGATTAACTTTATCCGGGTATTATGCTTACGACAAATATATTCAGCAACGTAAATTATTTGAAAAACCCTGGACGGTATATAGTATTGACGAATCATCCTATCTTGCAGCAGGGAACACGGGAAAAGAAGATGGTTCCGACTATTTGATTGCTACTTCCGTAGGGTATCCCGAACCTAGATTGACAAATTATTCTGAACACTCCGGATCAAAAACAGCAAACATAAAACTCGATTATGTGAAAACCATTAATAAAGATCACAATATAGGCGCTTTTATTTCTTATGAACAGAACGAATATGATTTGGATGGCTTTAGTGCATTCCGCAGGTACTTTTTAAGTGATAAGCTACCTTACCTTTTCGCCGGGGGAGATGCAGAAAAAGATAATGGAGAATGGGTAGGACTGGATTCCCGGATGAACTATTTCGGACGTTTTAGTTATAATTATAAAGAAAAATATTTGTTCCAATTTAGCTTCAGAAGAGATGGATCCTTACGGTTCTCAAAAGAAGCCGGCCGCTGGGGAAATTTCCCGTCCGTTCTTGTAGGATGGAGACTTTCAGAAGAAGAATGGTGGCAAAATAAGTTAAGTTTTATCAATCATTTTAAATTGAAAGCATCCTGGGGCCAAATGGGGAACGACCTTGTTGACGCATTTCAATACCTGGCAAGTTATGGAGTAACGACAGGTGTAATTTTAGGTGAAGACAAGGAATATTATTCAGGTTTAGTCCAGTCGAATGAACCAAACCCTGATATAACCTGGGAGGTAGCTAACGTTTATAATTTTGGATGGGAAGCCATGCTGTTTGACAATAAAATATCATTCGACGTTGACCTATTCTACGAAAGGAGGAATAATATCCTTGTTGAAAGAAATGCTTCGGTACCTGAATTTACCGGCCTGGAATTACCGGATGAAAATTTTGGAATAGTTAATAATCGTGGTTTTGAGGTTTTTTTGAGTTATAACGACCGAAAAGGAGACCTTAAATATAAATTAACCGGAAATCTTGCTTTTGCAAGAAATAAAATAGTTGAATACGATGAGCCGGAGCGAAATGTTCCGTGGCAGGTACGCACAGGCTCTCCGCAGGGGGCACATCTGCTTTACCGGTCAATGGGAATTTTCAGGGACGAAGAACAGGTTGAATCCATGCCCCATGTTACCGGTGCAAGACCTGGTGATATTATAATCCAGGATTATGACGACAACGGGGAAATTACAAACGACGACAGACAGCTATTCCCGCTTACAACAACACCCGAGTTGACATTTGGAGCTTCGTTCAATCTCCAATACAAAAATTGGGAATTAAGTGGCCTTTTTCAGGGGCATGGGAGAGCGTTGAGAAATACAATGCATGAAATAGTCGGAACAGGTGGTAACTATTTTCAATATGATGCGGACGACAGGTGGACACCCGATAATATTGATGCAACCAAACCCAGGGCCTGTGAAAGGGTAGAGGAGTACTGGAGAAGTTCTCATATAACCGACTATTATTACGCCAACGTTTCCTATTTACGCCTCAAAAACCTTCAGCTTACTTATAACATCCCCTCAAGGGTAATGCGGTCTCTAAAAATAATTTCAGACGCTAAAATTTATTTTTCAGGACAAAATCTTTGGCTAATCTATGCAGGAAATGAGATCATGGACCCCGAGGTAGCAGGCATGTCCAGTTATCCTATAATGAAGGTGATGTCTGTTGGTACGCAAATAATTTTTTAATTAATCAAATCTATCTGAAATGAAAAAGTATCCTAAAATATTTACACTCTTGTTGCTTGTACTACTATTCTCATGTAACGAAGACATTTTAGACAAGACCCCATTGGATCAGTATTCTGACGCGGTTGTTTGGTCCGATGTAAACCTTGCAAGTTCTTATTTAAATACCATATATAATAATGTTGACTATGGTTATAGCCAACGGGGACATGGCTACCGAACCGGAATATTTGCCCTTGAAACAGTATTAACAAAAGGAGGAGAAACTATTATTTATAACTCGGGGCAAATCTCACCGGACAATACCGGCACATACAGGGGGCATGCTAACTGGGACCGTTTTGAACAGATACAACAATTAAATATATTTCTTGATAATATTGACAAGGTCAGCGAGTCATATTCTGAATCAGAAAAAGAATCAATTAAAAGTCAAACTGATGTGCTAAAGGGTGAAGCGCTTTGCCTGAGAGCTGTATTTTATAGCGAATTGTGCCGGAATTATGGAGGTGTGCCTCTTTTTAATACAGCCAATGAATTAGCCGATGATTTTTCAACCGTTTCCCGTGCTTCATTTGAAGAAACGATTAATTTCATTGTGAATGATTTAGATGAAGCTGCTTCTTTACTTAAACCAAAGGGCGAAATGGAAATGGGAAGGGTAACCCTTGAAACAGCCATGGCCATCAAATCCAGGATGCTATTATTTGCTGCCAGTGACCTAACCGCAGATGGAAATGCAGAAAACGAACTGGTAGGTTATACCAATCCTGACAGGGATGAATTATGGAAAGCTGCCAGGGATGCTGCCAAAGAATTAATTGACCTTAGAATCTGTCAGTTGTCCGACTTTGGCGCCCCTGACCAGGAAGCTGTTGCAGAAAATTATTTCAATTTTTTCAAAGCCTACGATCTGTCTGATGATGAAGTTATATGGGGCAGAATGCATACAACAGATAATGGAAAAACGATTGATACCAATAAGCGTCTTGGTCCCAATGGCCTTAATTGTTATGGGAATAGCGGGCCAACAGGTAATTATGTAGACAGTTATCAAATGAGTGATGGTACAGATTTTTTCGATCATTTTACAATCAATGAAAATGATGAATACAAAAATATCTCAACCGTTTTTAGAAATGAAAATCCGTATCATGACCGTGAACCCAGATTTTATGCAACTGTACTTTATGATAGTGCGGTTTGGCAACCACGGTTTGAAAACCTGGTTGAAACAGACCCTGTTGGAATTTATGACAGGCGAACAAGGATAACAATGGTTAACGGAGTAGTTACCAGTGAAAGATATGGGCTCGACACGCGCCAGGGACCTGTACAATCCTGGAATGGTGGATATACTGGTTATTTGTTGAAAAAATTTCAGGATGATGAAATTTATGGTATTTATACTAAAAATGAAAATATTATAACCTATATCCGTTATGCCGAAATTATTTTAAACTATGCAGAAGCATGCATGGAACTGGGAGATGAGGAGATAGCGGCAACGTATATAAATAAAATAAGAAACAGGGCCGGATTGCCTGATTTTACCGGTGATATAACAACAGCTCTTCGCCACGAACGTAAAATCGAATTGTATGTGGAAAACCTTAGATGGTACGATGTGAGAAGATGGAAGATTTTAGAAGAGGTATTAGCTGAAACCCCTTATGGAATGGATATAACCGAGACAAATGAAGATGGCGTAATTTCGACGGTATGGGAAAGGATACAGACCCAACCAGATAATCATTTTGACAAGAAGTTATATTGGATTCCTATTCCTTCTGAAGAAAGAAATAAGGCGCCACAAATTGAACAAAACCCAGGCTATTGAGTGCGAAAATACAAAGGGCCTCTCTCGAAGTGAGGCCCTTTGTATTTAGTAAAAAGCATTCTGCGTGGAATCCCCGGGGAAAAATTCTCCGGGTCGGTTCAGCAAAATAAACCAGTGAAAATTTTCCGATTATAATTAAATTTACCTGCAAAACATATAAAAATGAAAAAAATAACACCTATTAAGTACTTTTTTTTGTTTCTGTTTTTTATAACAGGGATGAATAGTTTTGGACAGGATGATAGCATGTTGTGCGTAGGCCGTTATTGGACCGAAGATGAGGCTAACCTGAAAATGAAAGAGTTTGCAGCGACCTGGCACGACCTTGCTTCGTGGGAGAAACGGGCCGGGATGATCCGGAACGGGATCATCAAGGGCATGAAGCTGGATCAGATGCCGAAGATAGAAGGAAATTTCAATGCACAAATCACGAACACCCGCCAGTTCGACGGGTATATTGTTGAAAATATCCGTATTGAAAGTTTTCCGGGGTTTTATATTACAGGGAACCTTTACAGACCGGCTGAACCTGCTGAAAAAAATGCAGCGGTACTTTGTCCGCACGGCCACCTGAAAGACAAACGATTGACCGACTACGTACAATATCGCAGTGCTGTGCTTGCCCGCATGGGGGCTATTGTGTTTGCTTACGACATGGTGGGCTACGGCGATTCCCACCAGGTCGATTCCCACAAAATGCCTATTGCTTTGCTGCTCCAGACATGGGACAGTAAACGGGTACTTGAATATTTACTGTCCCGTCCCGATGTCGACCCGGAACGGATAGGCATGACCGGAGGCTCCGGTGGCGGTACACAGACATTTATCCTGGCAGCGATTGACGACCGGGTAAAAGTTTCGGTACCATGTGTACAGGTTTCTGCCCATTTCTTTGGCGGTTGTATATGCGAAAGCGGGATGCCGATCCATAAAGGTAAAAACTATCAAACCAATAATGTGGAGATTGCAGCCCTTTGTGCACCACGCCCTATGCTACTGATTTCTGACGGGAATGACTGGACAAGAAATACGCCGCGTATTGAATATCCTTATATACAAAAAGTTTACGCTTTATATAATGCGGAACACAAAGTCGAAAACGTTCATTTCGCAGCAGAAAAACATGACTACGGGTATTCCAAACGTTCGGTCATGTATAACTTTTTTGCTCATCATCTGAAATTGAAGACAAATAATGTTAATTGGGTACCAACGGTAAATGAAGATTTTGTCACTATTTTACCTCCCGGTGAATTAAGGGTATATACACCGGACAATCCTATACCTGCTGATGCACTTATGGGTAACGAAGCGATAATGAATTATCTAAACCTGAAATAATTCCCGGGGGCAAAAATTTCGAAAGCCTTGTCTTTGACGTTTTCTTATCAAAGCCTTGAAAACAGAGAGTTTTCTTGCAGACACTATCAGTTAAGCGATGGTAATATTAAAATGCACAATTGGTTTTATTGAACCTCAAAATCGGGACTCTTTTGAGTAATCCATTTTTTTGTACATTTGGAAGATTTTGAAAATTTTGCTAATCAAACTTTATGCGGATGAAGACAATCATTGAGCTTTTCGAGACCAGTGTGGAGAAATATTCCGGTAATATTTACCTGTGGGAAAAAACAAACGGCGAATTTAAAGGGACTACGTATCGCCAGACCCGTGATGACGTTTATAAGTTTGCAGCCGGTCTGATTGCTTTAGGCATAAAAAAAGGAGATCGTTTAGCCCTGGTTTCCGAAGGACGTAATCAATGGATTATAGGCGAACTGGGTATTTTGTATGCTGGTGCGATTAATGTTCCTTTATCCGTAAAATTGGATGGAGCTGCCGAACTGAAATTTCGCTTATCTCATTCGGGATGCCGGATGGTTATTGTTTCAGGTCTCCAGGCCGGTAAGATTGAAGCGATCCGCGAAGAGTTGCCTGATCTCGAAAAAATTATTTATCTTGATGAAAAAGAAAACCCGGGAGTGAATGATCTTCTGTATTCCGACATCCTGAAAAAGGGAGAAAAATATCTTGACGCTCATCGTGCTGATTTTGAAAATGTATATAAAAACATTCAGCCAAACGATCTGGCCAATATTTCATATACCTCGGGAACAACAGCCGACCCCAAAGGTATTATGTTGTCGCATCTAAATTATGCTGCCAACGTGGTACAGTCCAATACGCTGATGTCGATTGCATCCGACTGGCGTACCCTTACCATTCTGCCGTGGGACCATGCTTTTGCACACACCGCCTGTCTGTATTGCCTGATGTACAACGGGGCCAGTATTGCTTCGCTCGAACAGGGGAAGACGCCAATGGAAACACTGAGAAATATCCCGAAGAACATCAGGGAAATACAGCCCGATATAATGATGAGTGTTCCGGCATTGGCCAAAAATTTCAGAAAAAATATCGAATCCGAGATCCGGCAGAAAGGGCCTGTTGCCGAGAAACTGTTCAACCATGCCCTGAAGATTGCTTACAAATACAATGGCGACGGGCACGATCGGGGCAAAAGGGGCCGTTTTATTTATAAACCGTTGCTGGCCTTGTATGATAAAATCCTGTTTCGTAAAATCAGGGAAGGCTTTGGCGGAAAACTTAATTTCTTTATAGGTGGAGGGGCCTTGCTTGATACCGAGTTGCAACGTTTCTTTTACGCTGTGGGAATACCAATGTGCCAGGGATATGGCCTTTCGGAAGCGGCACCGGTTATTTCATCCAATGCCCTTCATGCCATCAAGTTTGGTTCGTCAGGTAAACTGGTGAAATACATGGACCTGAAAATTGTTGACGATAACGGGTGCGAATTGCCTGCGGGACAAAAAGGAGAGATCATCGTGAAAGGCGACAACGTAATGGCCGGTTACTGGAACAACCCGAAAGCTACCGAAGATACCATAAAAGAAGGCTGGCTGTACACCGGAGATATGGGCTACATGGATGAGGACGGTTTCCTGTATGTTCTCGGTCGTTTCAAAAGCCTGCTGATTAGTAACGACGGCGAAAAATTCAGTCCCGAAGGAATTGAGGAAGCGTTGGTCGACCAGTCGCCGTTTATCGACCAGTGTATGTTGTACAATAACCAGGATCCGTACACGTCGGGAATGATCGTACCCAACATGGCAGCCGTTAACCGTGAACTGGAAAAACGTGGCATAAAAGCAGGGAGCGATGAAGGAAATCTTGAAACATTAAAAATTATTCAGCAGGAGATTGACGAATATAAAGCAGGTGGCAAATTTGCCGGTATGTTCCCCGAACGTTGGTTGCCTGCCACCATTGCTGTTTTACCTGAAGCTTTTACTGAGCAAAACCAACTGATAAATTCTACTATGAAAATGGTGCGCGGAAAAATAACCAAATATTTCGCCAGCCAGCTTGACTGTTTATATAAAGCCGAAGCCAAAAATATCATAAACGACACGAATCTGGATGCAGTGAAAAGGTGGAATAATTAGTCTTTGACGTTTTCTTGTCAAAGCCTTGAAAACAGAGAGTTCTTGTTGGGATAGTGTACCCGGAACATCTGATTAAGGCTTCCGGAGTTCCTGATTAAGGCTTTCAGAACTTCTGATTAAGGCTTCCGCAATGTCTGATTAAGGCTTCCGCAACATCATTTCCAATATTGACCGAGATCAGTGCTTCTAATATCGATATATAATTCTATTTTGACAGATTTGAAAGATCTCGTCTACGGGACTTTTCGTGTTTGATAATTGTTCGTTGTTAAACTTTCAACGATTATATTTGTTTGGAATAGAAAATAAAAATCAATAGAAATATGATACTTGTTATTTCACCTGCCAAGTCGATGGATTTTAAAGAACCTGCAACGACAGCAACAGCACTTGGCAGCCTGCCGCAATTTATAAATGAGGCTAAAGAAGTGAACCGGGAACTACGTGGCTTATCGGTTGCCCGGTTAGCCGGCTTAATGGGCATTTCCACGAAACTGGCCGAATTAAATTTCGGGCGTAACCAGGTATGGTCGCCCCAAAATCAGGAAAATCCATCGAAACAGGCAGTGCTTGCTTTTACCGGTGACGTGTACCAGGGGATGCAGCCCGGGAGTTTTACTGAAGGACAAATGGAAATTGCCCAGGAGAAGATTCGTATTCTTTCCGGCTTATACGGGCTGTTGCGTCCGCTTGATCTTATCCAGGCTTACCGGCTCGAGATGGGGATCCCGGTTGCTATCGGGGGAGAAAAAGATTTGTACCGGTTCTGGAGCGCTAAAGTGACGGAAAGTCTTCAGCAGGAACTTAACAGAAGTGGTAATGTGTTGATTAACCTTGCTTCAAATGAATATTACAAGGTAATTGACACCGCGAAAATCGACGCCCGTATTATTACCCCGGTTTTTAAGGATTTAAAGAACGGGCAGTACAAGATAATTTCATTTTTTGCCAAGAAAGCCCGGGGCCTGATGTGCCGTTTCGTGGTTGAAAACAATATTGATGATCCTGAAGAAATGAAGGCTTTCGACCTGGAAGGATACTATTTTAACCCGGGATTAAGTAACGATAATAAATGGGTATTTACCCGCGACCATTAATAACTATTGAAAAGGACTTGAACTGATTGACCCGTACGGGTTGTAAACAAAACGCCCGGACTTGCCGGGCGTTTTTACTAACAGATAGTCATTCAGTTTGTTTTCTTTGTCTGGCAACCCAATATGAATTTGTAACAGAAGAATAAAAACAATTTTTATTCCACATCCCACCAAACACGGGAAGTCATTTTGTCTCCATCGTCCAATCGGGCTACAGCTTCTTTATAATGTTCCGGGTTAATGGATGACTCGGATGTTGGATATGTAAACCTGCGGGGAATGGTCCCGTTGGTAACATTACCTATATAGTTTACAGTTTCCAGTACCGGATAGCCTGATCTTCTCCAGTTGGCAAAAGTTTCATATTCATCCGAGAATGTATTGATGTAATACTGTGTGTTAATCTGTTCTAATGCAGTAGATGCGTCGTATGGATTTAATGTCAGGTAGTTTTCAATTTCTGCATTACTGGGAGCCAGGCCATCGTTGAATTGATTAAACTGCTGCATTGCAGCGGTTACTCCTTCATTATAATAGTCTGCTGCATTTCCGGATATCCAGCCACGATAAGCTGCTTCTGCCAGCAATAATTGGTTTTCAGCGTAAGTTACCAGGAAGGTAGGAGCATCAATACGGGCATAGGTATAACGGTTGACTACCGAATAGTCATTTTTGTCGCCCGGATAGTTGGGGGCATTTTTTAAATAAGTAGAACTTGATTCACCGGTTGTTTCATCATAGCCGTTGGGCATACCCAACTGATGAGAAGCAATGGTATCTCCCATTTGCCAGTCACCACTGCCAATTTTTTTACTTGGGTCCTCAACAACAGTACAAAGCAACCGTAACCGTGGATCACTTGTGTTTCTCAATAAATCAACGAATGATTCACTCATACGACAGGCATTTGGATCTTCATGACAATAAATCTTTCCAAATGGTTCGCAGGAGTTTTTTGATGTTGAAGCCGACGGGTGCTCAATTTTTGCATTGTCTTCATTACTTTCAAACAGCCCTCCGTTGACAGCAGTAGTCACCCATGTATTTGCTGTTGTTTCATCTACTTTAGACAGGCGCATGGATAAACGCAACATCAGGGAGTAAGCAAACTTTTGCCATTGGGTACAGTCGCCGCCGTAAATAATGTCAGCGCTTCCAATTGTTGAGGTGGCCCCGTTTAAGTTAGTGGCAGCTTCTTTTAACTCATTTAGCATATCAGTATATATTTCCTCCTGTGTATCATAGGCAGGATAACCGTTCGCTTTGTAATATCCCTGCCCGGCATCGAAATAAGGGCAGTCGCCATACATGTCGGTCGTTCTGTGAAACAGAAGTACCTTCATGATCCTTGCCATCTGGTATTCTGCATAGTATTCGTCGTTATCTTTCCAGTTTTTAAGCAAATCAATCACATTACGAATTCCGTTGGGGTACATTCTATCCCAATATGCTGAATTATATCCGGCAGAATAAGTGTATTTGTCCCCATTCCAGTAGCTTTCGGTAGAAGCGGTATGCTGCAACATCGTGCTGCAATAGATCATGCCATTTCGCCAGGCTTCATATTCAGTTCCGTAGCAGTACATCTGTACATTGGTGAATACCAGCGTGTAATCCATAACGTTCTGGGTAATTGCCTCCGGGTCGGTATTCATATCTCCGAAATCGCTACAGCTTGTAAATACGATAATTAAAATCAGTGCAGATATATAATATGAAATTTTCTTTTTCATAATTCTTTCCTTTTTAATTAGAATTTAATATTTAAGTTGAACCCAACATTTCTTGTTACAGGATATCCGTTTAATTCTAATCCCTGTCCGTTGGTATTATTATAGGCTGATTCCGGATCAATGTTAGGAGTATGTTTACTAATGGTCCATAAATTACGTCCTACTAATGAAAGTTTCAGTTCCTTTACAAAAGGCATTTTACGTGTCAGGAGCATTTTGGGGAACTTATATCCTAACGAGAATTCCCGGAGTTTAATGAAATTGGCATTATATACAAATTCTTCAGTAATGTTGTTTGTAGCAATCCATTTCCAATACGTCTGGGCATCAATACCTGATTTCGTGAAACTATTCCCATCTTCATCAACACCGGTTACAGAGATGCCATTTTCACGTCCTTCCAGTGTGTTTTTGTGTAACCCCGTACTATATAAACTATAGTTTGTCCCTGAGAATATTTTAGCACCCAGTTTGAAATCCAGCAGGAATGATAATGTAAAGTTTTTATACGAGAGGTCGTTATGGAAGCCACCTGTCCATTTGTAAACACCGTCTCCTAATATTTCAACATCATCAGACCTGACCGGTAGCCCATCGGAGGAATAGACCCTGTTGCCATTATCATCCGTTTTGTATTTATAACCAACAACTTGTCCGTATGATTCACCTACAATATTACGGATTGAGGCATTACCACTACGGGAGTTCGCTCCATCGATTGTTAATGATTCAACGCCCTCTCCCAGGTACAATACTTTGCTTTTATTGTATGAGAAGTTAAACGAAGTGTTCCATCTGAAATCTTTGGTTGCCACAGGAACTCCAAAAATCATTACTTCGATACCTCTGTTCCTGATTTTTCCAATGTTCCGGTAGGCTGAACTGAACCCTGATGTTTCGCTGGTTGAAACCTGAACAATATCGTCTGTTGTTTTCTTTTCATAGGCCGCAAAATCGAATCCCAGACGGTTATCAAAGAAGGCCGCATTTGCACCGATCTCCCTTTCCCTGATTTTTACAGGTTTTAAGAATGCATTGGGAACAGATGAATTGCTGATATATCCCATTGATTGATCCTGTACATTAAAATCATTCAAGGTGTAGGTTAGCATTGTTTGATAGGGCTCTGTCCCATTGGAAGCTGAGGCCAATGAAGTTCTTATTTTTGCTGTTGTAATCCAGTCCGGTAATTCTAAGCAGTCGCTAAGCATCCAGCTTAAGTTTACTGAAGGATAGAAATAACTGTTATTATCCGGGTCTAAAGTTGAGAACCAGTCGTTACGTCCTGTAAAATTGAGGAATAACCATTCTTTGTAGCTAAAGTCAGCTGTTCCGTATATGGAATTAACCTCGTATTTTGAATATTCTTTCTTAAACGTACGAGTGGATGAATCGACATTAGATGTTGAGTAAAGCCCACTGATGATGAATGGACGGATACCTCCGTTAGTCCCGTATTGTTTGGTAATATCCTGTTGCTGGTTGCCTCCGAATGTGGCGCTTATGGAAAAGTCATTCAGTTTTTTATTGAACCCGATCATATAGTTCATATTAATTTCAGAATAATTCTTTTCATATTCCTGAATGTAACCATTCGGGTCGGCAGCTGCTCCGTCGGGTTGTACCTGCTTAAAATCCAGGATATAACCATCCCGTGTAATTTGTCCCTGAACATACAACCAGTCAACGATGTCGTAACGAAGGGTGATAGCGCCTGTAGTCCGGTTTTTGTTTGTTTTATTTGTTTTTCGGTACTGTAACCAGTAAGGGTTATTAAAGTACACGTTATTCCCGGGTTGTAATTCAGTACCATCCTCTGCCGCTCCGTTATCGCCTTTCAGCCATCTTACATCATAGGCATTGGCCAGGTATAGTAACGTTGCGTTGGTGTTTCCGTTTCCGTCTGACAAGTTTGCTCTTCCTTTTACTTGTTCGAAAATGTAGTTTGCATTTACCGTTAAATGTAATTTGGGGGTGATGTCGTAGATGGTATTCATATTAATACCCTGCTGTTTTAAACTTGCATTCGGCAAATTCGATTTACTGTAGATATTTGATACGCCGAACCGGTAACTAATTTTTTCATTTTTCCCATTGATTGCTACTGAAGTATTTTCATCAATACCTGTACGGTAGAAATTTTTCCAGTTATCAACGTATTTATAGGAAGCAGTTTCTCCGTTACGGTTTACAAAGTTGTTCCCATCCAGTTTTTCACCCCAGCTTGAATTATAAGTCTGGTAAGCTGATGTTTGATCAGATGGACGCACTCCCTGGGTGCCTTGTCCGTAGGTTTCCTGAAAATCGCGGTAATCATAAATTGAATTGAAAGTTAGATTGTTATTGACTTCAATGCCAATGCCGTCGCGACTTCTTTTCCCTGATTTTGTTGTGATTAAAATAGCGCCGTTACCACCGCGATAACCATAAAGGGCAGAGGCTGCAGCACCTTTTAAAACCTGGATGCTTTCGATGTCGTCAGGGTTAATATTTGACAACCCATCACCCATGTCCATTCCGCCCCATTTCCCGGCATTTCCCTGGTTAGTGTTGTCAAAAGGAATACCGTCGATAACATATAAAGGCTGGTTATTCCCGGTTAAAGAGGCATTACCACGGATAATAACACGGCTTGAACCTCCTAATCCTGTTACATTTCCTGCAACACTTACTCCTGCAACTTTACCACTCAGTGCATTTCCTAAATTCATGTCACGGGATTCAGTCATTTGTTCCCCGCCAACTTCTGCGGTCGAATAACCAATAGATCGCTTTTGTCTTTTTATTCCCATCGCAGTTACAACAACCTCTTCTATCGCCTGATTATCTTCATAAAGAATTATGTCGATATTATTTTCCCCGGCAATCATTATCTCCTCTGTTTGCATTCCCACAAACGAGAAAACAAGAGTTGCATCTACCGGTACTTTGGGAAGAAAGTAGTTTCCGTTCGCATCGGTAATAATCCCCTGGGAAGTTCCTTTTATAACCACCGTAACACCGGGAAGGGGAGACCCCGATGAGTCAGTGACTTTCCCGCTAACTGTCTGGTTTTGTTGGGAGAGTCCGGTAATATTGGAAGGAGATAGTATAATCCTTCTTTCGTTAATGGAATACTCCACATCTTGTCCCTGGAAAATTGCATCCAAAAGCCGGTCAATGGTCTGATCTTTTACATGAATGTCGATTTTCCGGTACACATCTACAAACTCATTATTGTAGATAAAGAAATACCCGCTTTGATCTTCAATTTCTTTTAAAATATCTTTCACCAAAGCATTTTCCTGGTTAATTGTAATTGTTTTGTTTTGGGAATATGTCCCAGAAGCAATTAACGCGAAGGTTGAAACAAAAAAGAGAAAGGTCGTTAGTTTCATAATAATTAAAACTTTTTCCTTCAGAATACGGTGAAGTATTCCATTCGTGTTTGTTTTTTTCATAAATTCGAAATGTTTAAGTTTTAAACTAAATTTTTTGCCTGTTACGTGCAGGCATTTTCAACAGGAAGGTGTGCCACCACTTTCCTGTTTTGTCTTTACCCCATAACATTTGTAATGTTTGTCAGTTTTTCATTTATTTTGATTTTAGAATTATTTCGCGTTTGGTATATTTTCCGTTACTGTCAATTTGAGCGGTAGTGATTTCATACTGCAGGGGAGAGGTAAGGCTGAACGCGTTTAATATTTCCTCTACCGATTCATTTACAAACGTTCCGGTAAAACGGTATTTTTTCAGTTGGTCATCTTCCACCCGGATTTTTACATTATACCAGTTCTCTATTCGTTGTATAACTTTTTGGATCGGGTCGTCGCTAAAAACCATTTTCCCATTGGTCCATCCGGTATATTTTTCGGGTTCAGTCATCACTTCTTTTGATATTTTGTTTGTCAGGGGGAGGTACCGGGCAAGCTGATTGGGGGTCAATATAACAGTCTCTTTTGACTTCATGTGCGTTGTCCCGACTGCCACTTTTCCTTCAACCAGTGCAACTTCAATTCCTGTTTCCGGGGCATAGGCATTTACATCAAATTCGGTTCCCAATGCTTTTACTTCCAGTTTCCCGGACTGAACAATAAAAGGTCTCTTTGGGTCTTTGGTTACTTTGAAAAAACCTTCACCTGTTAGTTCAACCCGGCGCACTTTGCCGTTTTTTAGCTGGTTAGGGAACCGGAGCGTACTTCCTGAATTTAGATATACCGTGCTCCCGTCAGGTAGCTCAATATGGGTACGGGTACCGTAAGCTGAAGATACTTCTTCATAAAAAGAATTTTCTGCCTGGCGTTTGAAAGCAAAATAGCTGAACACCGATGAAAGAAGGAACGAAAGAAACAATATCGCTGCGATTTGCTGTATCAAATTTAAACGATATGCTATTAAACGTATTATTCCTGCTTTTTTATGTACGATGTTTAATGCCTTGCCGGTATGAAGTTTTTTAGGAAATCCCAGGTTTTTCGATTTTTCCCAGAGCCTGAGCACATCGTTGTACTCTATCCGGTGCCCCCTGCTTTCCGAAATCCAGTTGTTTAACTGTAAGGATTCCTCTTCTGTTAAGCGGCTTGTCAGCGATTTGGAAATCAACACATATATTTCGTCGTAGTTTTTCATTTCCCATTTTTAAACTACTGACTGTAAATATGCCCTGAAACCCTACACTGGGTTGTAATTTTTTTTGAGAAAACGAAGAAAGAACAATACCGGATTGATGTTATCTGTATTGAATGAAGGAAGAAACTCCTTCAGTTCATCCCTTAGATTTTTGAGCGACCGGCCAATTAAAGCTTCAACCCCTTTAACGGAGATATTCATTTTATCGGCTATTTCCCTGTTGGTCATATTTTCAAAACGACTGTACTCAAAGGCCACACGGCAACGGGAAGGCAGTTTTGATAGAGAGATTACCAGTTCTTCTTCAAAATTTCTTCTGAAAATTTCCTGTTCAGTCGAATAATCAGCCTTATCGTAATTATTGGCTGGCAGTGATGATGCCCGGTTCTTTTGTTTTTTCAGATAATCAGAACATTGATTTCTGACCATGGTTGTCAGGTAAGCTCCAGGTTCGTTAATGTTTCCCGTCACTGACCGGCGTTCCCACAGTCGGACAAAAACGTTTTGTACCAAACTTTGAGACATATCGGCATCATGGATCAAACAGTAGGCAAACCGGCATAAGTTGTCGTAATATTTTCTGAATATCAGATCAAAAGCCTTGGTATTCCCGTTTTTTATTTCTTCCAGTAAAATACTGTCGGACGATGATATGTCGAATGAAGAGTTCATCATTGTGCTTTTCTGAAGCAGTTTTAAAAAAGTAAAAATAAAATTAAATATTCAATATGACTTTTTTGAAACGAAAATATTCCGGGATCAAACCTTTTATCCGGATAGTTTATTGAATACATCCGGAAGTATCATCAGTGTCACATATAATTGAAGATACTCAGTAAACGTTCGAAAACACCCGGCAGGCATTCGAAAACATAAAGTTGACGTTCGAAAACATTCAGTTCCTTTTCTATATGACCTGGTAATTGTATTGACATTCTCAATATTTTTTTCACTTTTACAAAAAAAACAGGCATTGGACAAAAATCAGCATATAAAAACATTATTAGCCCGTATTTCGAATGAAAATGACGAGAAAGCATTTAAACAGTTGTTTGACCTGTATGCAGGACGCTTGTTCCATTTCTCCATGTCTTTTCTAAAAAATAAATTCTTGGCAGAAGAGGCGGTGTCAGATGTTTTTTTTAAGATATGGCTGAAGCGATCGGCGCTTGTTAACTATGAAAATATAAAAGCTTATCTTTTTAAAGCAACCTATCACACCTCATTGAATTATCTGGACGAAGCCAGGCGTAAAAAAGTAATTTCTTTGGACGATTTGGATGTAGATTTGGGGGTTGACCTTATTTGCCCTGAAACCGATCTGATCAATAAAGAATTGAAAGAGATTATTGAACAGGCCATTGAATCTTTGCCACCCCGGTGTAAGCTTATTTATAAGATGGCAAAGGTTGAACAGTTGAGGTATAAGGAAATTGCCGACTTGCTGGATATTTCGGTGAAGACCATTGACCATCAGCTGACCATTGCCATAAAAAAAATTGGCGGGGTAATTCGCCGTTACCTTCAGGAAAACGGTACGGGAGGGGATTACCTGGTACTTCTTAACCTGTTTACTCCTGCCCGGAAAATAAAAATTTAAAATTTTTCATCATTCGTTTAGGGGATTTATTTATAATTCTTGTTTCAGGAGTTATAAAGCTATCCATAATGGGTGACGATAAAATTTGGAGAAATATTTCAAGACAACTGGCAGGTGAAAGTAATGCTGAAGAAAAGACAGCCCTTGATGAATGGTTAAATTCGGGTAGTCTCAATCGCGGCACCTACAAAAGATTATTTGAAATCTGGAATTATAAGGCCCGGCAAATTGAGGATACATCACGGATATACCGGAGGTTCAGGGATCGTGTAAATAATTATGAGAAAAATTATGGTGTCCGCCGGTTCGTGTACTATGCTTTACGTATTGCTGCCATTCTTTTTCTTTTGGTCAGTATATCTGTATTAATTAATTCCTATTTCACCGTCAGTAAAAGTAAATTAACCTATTATGAGATAGCAGTGCCTAAAGGGAACCGGACTTCTGTTGTATTACCTGATAGTTCAAAAGTATGGATATCGAATGATTCAAAATTAAAATACCCGTCCAGGTTTACGGGGAGGTCACGTGAACTGTTTTTAACCGGCGAAGCATACTTCGAGGTTACCCATGACAAAAAGAAGCCATTCATTGTTAATATTGGGAAAAACCGGATTCGGGTTTTAGGGACAAAGTTTTCAGTATATGCTTATCCTGAGGACAACATTGTGGAGGCCAACCTTCTTTCAGGAAAAATTCAGTTTGATATTTATTCCGGCGGAAGGGCAAAAACCTTTCATTCGTATACCGTGGAACCCGGGCATAGCATGGTTTATAATAAAACGGGCCGGATCGTCAGGGAATCTGAAATACCGGATAATTTTTACGATTACTGGCTAAAGGGTGTGTATACATTTAAAAATGAAAGGCTGGAAAGTTTGGCACGAAAAATTAAACGGATTTATAACACTGAAATCGTTTTTGAGGATGATTACCTGAAAAACAAACGGTATAACGGGAGTTTCAGTGTCGATGACAATATTTTTACCTTCATGGAGGCAATCAGGCAAACATCGGTTGAGCCTATTGAATACAGGTTTGAGAAGAATAGAATATTTATAAAACTTATTAAAAAAATCGAATGACTATGTGAAAAGAGCAGCTAAAAAGCGGAAAATGCGCCTACATTTCCCGCTTTATCAAAAATTCAATTTTAAAACAAATAGCCGCAGAAGGCTATAAGTCTTTTAATTAAAACAAATCAAAAGTATGAAAAAAATTAAAACAAAGGAGGAAAAGGATTCTTTTCATCCTGTGAAAAAAGTATTACTTATGGCAAAGGTTACAGCTTTTTTTCTTTTTATCGGGTTATTGCAGGTTTCGGCCGGCACATACTCGCAGACCGTGAAGTTAAACATGAAGATGGAAAATGTTTCTATTCTTGACGTGTTTGAACAAATTGAGAGTCAGACTGATTATCGTTTTTTTTACGATAATGATTTGAAGGATTTATCGAAACGAATTAGTGTTAAAAGCCTGGATGAACCGTTGGTCGACATCCTGGATGAAATGTTTGCCGGAACAGATATTACATATCAGATGAAAGGCCGTTTGATCCTGATTAAGTCGAAAAGCGACAAACTATTGAAATCTTTCCAGCAACAAAAGACCGTATTGGGGAAAGTAACCGATTCTGCCGGGTTGCCGTTACCCGGTGTGTCAATTATTATAAAAGGAACAACAAATGGTATCATTACGGATACTAACGGAGATTATACTTTGAATAAAGTTCCGGAAGAAGGAACATTGGTCTTTTCTTTTGTCGGAATGAAAACCCTGGAAGTACCAGTTGCGGGACAGACAAAGATTGATGTAACGATGGAGGAAGAATCGATTGGTATCGAAGAAGTAGTGGCTGTTGGTTACGGAACTGTACGCAAATCAGATTTGACGGGTTCCCTTGTTTCACTTTCGGACGACAAATTTAAAAATCTGCCACAAAGTGATGTAGCACAGATTATTCAGGGTAAGGCTGCTGGTGTGAATATTACCAGCACAAGTGGTACCGGGGATGCAAATATCCGTATTCGTGGTATTACCTCCTTAAATAAGAGTAGTGAACCGTTATGGGTTGTTGACGGAGTGATCGGAGGGACGATCGGGAACTTCTACGACATCAAATCCATTGAAGTATTGAAAGATGCATCGTCGACAGCTATTTATGGTTCACAGGGCGCTAACGGTGTGATCCTGGTAACGACGAAGAAGCCCCGGGAAGGGATGAGAATAACAATGGATGCACGCTATGGATGGAAAACGATGCGGAAAACGCCGGATATGCTGAGCCCTTATGAATATGCTTATGCGCTGAACGATATTATGGGCGCCAATACCGTTCCGGAAGAAGATCTTGCAGCTTATAAAGCCGGAACAAAAGGAATTGACTGGATCGACCTGATGACGCAGACAGGCTTCAGTCAAAATTATAACCTGAATATTTCGGGCGGGACCAAGCGGACAAAATATTCCGTTACTGCATGGGGGAGCGATAATAAGGGACAGTGGATTACTGTTACCTCCCGCGACTATAATGTGAAAGCAACATTGGATTCGGAACTTACCCCGTGGCTCACTTTGTCGGGCTATTTATACGGAGGCATCAGCAATGGACACAACGAATCCAGTCAGAATCAGTTTACAGATGTTATTGAATTTTCTCCCTGTATGGAATTACAACAGGAAGACGGAACCTATAATCTTGACCCTTATGGCTCGTTGGGAAATAGCCCGATGGGAGAGGTAAAAGCCAAATATTCAGACAGCAAGGGCAGTAATATGAATGGTTTTGCCGATTTGCGTTTTAAAATTATTGACGGGTTGACCCTTTCTTTGCAGGGATTTTATACCCGTAAACAGGATATTTATCGTACGTTTAAATCGTATAAGTTATATCCGAATTCACCAAGTGAAGCTTACAACCGGTCGGATCAAAGTTACCGGTGGCGAAATATTAATAACCTGACTTACCAGAAAGATTTCGGCGATCACCGCCTGACAGCAATGGCCGTGCTGGAATCAACGAAATATGAATGGAGCCGCTTGGAAGCCAAAGCAAATGATTTGGTTAATGAGAAAACCACATACTGGGATCTGGCCTCTGCAGGAACCTATGAAGTTGGAAATGATTATTCCGACGAGCAGATGCTTTCTACTTTCGGACGGGTGATATACAGTTATAAAGGGAAATACCTGTTTACCGGAACCATGCGGGCAGATGCACCTTCCCAGTTCAAGGATAAGTATAAATGGGGATATTTCCCTTCGGTTGCCCTTGGCTGGAATATAGGAGAAGAAAATTTTATAAACAAAAATAAGATTCAGCAACTGAAATTGCGTGCCAGCGTAGGTTCTACAGGTAATCACGGTGTAGGTGCTTATTCAACTTATGCTACTTTATCAAGAGCTTATGTCAGTTACGGAACAGGTTCTCAATATTGGGGATACTGGCCGGAAGATTATAACAATCCCGATCTGCACTGGGAAAAGACCATTCAGTATGACCTGGGGCTTGATTTGAGTATCCTCAATCAAAGGTTAACGTTTACAACAGACGTATTCCTGAAGAATACAACAGATTTGCTGTTTCAAAAAGAATTACCCGATTATAACGGGGGAGGGACAATCTGGACAAACCAGGGGAAACTTCAGAATAAAGGAGCTGAATTTACACTCAACTTAATCCCGGTTCAGAGAAAAGATTTGAGATGGGAAAGCAACCTTACTGCTACCTATACGAAAAATGTAGTGAAAGACCTGGGAGGCGTGGATTATATGATTCCTGATGCAAGCCGTGGCGGGATGTACCAGGGAGGTATTTTTATTCTGAAAGTCGGTAAGCCGGTTGGATCTTTTTATTTGCAGGACTGGGCCGGGTTCGATGATGAAGGTGCCAACCTGTACCGTACGGCTGACGGAGGGACGACTACTGAAAATAATACTGAAAACCGGATTGTTACAGGGAATTCTATTCCGAACTGGATATTCGGGTGGAATAATACAATTACATACAGAAATTGGGATTTGAATGTATTCTTCCGTGCCACCAGTAGGTACGACCGTCTTAATCTTTCCCGCTATATCGAAAGTTGTATGGTCGGTGCATCCCGTTTTATTTCAACCCGGGAAGCATATTACCGCAGTTGGGATAAAGTTGCTGATAAGAGTAAAGCATTGTTTCCCAGCCTGACGAATTCCGGCAACCAATATGTGCCCGGTTCGACCCAATGGCTGGAAAATGCAGCATTTCTGAGATGCCAGAACCTGACCATTGGTTATACCATTCCCCGGAGACTGACGAAAATCGGGAAAGTTCACCTTGCTGTTAGCGCTGAAAATTTATTCGTTCTGACAAACTATAAAGGAATGGATCCGGAAACCGTATCGGAAGTGAAGGATGAGTATCAGGATACGACCTTTGGTTTGGATAACGGATCATTCCCGATCCCGAGGACATATTCATTCATGGTACGTTTTGAGTATTAAGTAATAATTTAAAGCATAGAAAATATGAAACCATTTTTAAATAAGATATTCATTATATGTTTATTGATGCTGTGGACGGTTGCCTGTAACGATTTCCTGGATGAAGATCCCAAAGGAAAACTAATGAGCAATACCGCATTTTCACAGGCAAGCGACCTTGAGGGGGCAGTCAATGTCCTTTACCGGCAGGTAAGCCGTTCTACTTTCGGGGCTACCCAGTTTGTCAACGCCTATATGGGAGACGACCTTTCCACACACCCGGCCAGCAACAAGGCCTCATTCCGTGAGTGGGACACTTATAACCTTTCGACGAGTAATGATCGTCTGCTATGGTGCTGGCAGGATAAGTATTTAGTTATCAAAGCTGCGAATTATATTATTAACGGGGCAGGAGGTACTCCGGATGCGACAGATGACGAAATAAACTATGCCCTTAACCAGGCTCATTTTTGGAGAGCATGGGCTTATTTCTACCTGGTACGTACTTTCGGTCCTCTTCCGATGGTGACTTCTATCGATGTTGATTTTTCGATCGGCTTGTCAACGGTCTCGGATATTTTTGACCTGATTGTAAGCGACCTGAAGGAAGCAGAGAATCTTCCTGCAAATTATACTGAAGCGCCAAAGGCAATGAACGGGGTTAACGTGGTTGTCAGTAAAGGTGCGGTTCAGGCAATGTTGTCCTATGTGTATATGACCATGGCAGGCTGGCCACTGAATAAAGGAACGGAATATTACAAACTGGCGGCAGCTAAAGCTCTGGATGTAATACAGGGAGCTGAAAACGGAACTTATTATTATTCGTTGTATGATGAATTCTGGAAAATCCATTCAAAACAGGAAAATGCGAAGAACCAGGAAGTGATTATTGCAGTTTATTACAGCGATGCATTTGGTACCGGCGATGGTAGCGAAGCTGCCCGTGGGGGTATTAATGATATACCGGATTGTAGTGGAGGATACAACGATGCTCGTGCTGAAATCGGTTTTTACTGCAATTTCCCTGCTGGCCCCCGTAAAGATGCAACATACCCGTCGGTTACTTACAATACCGGTGATAAACAGGCATATCCGTGGTGGAGTGATAAATTACCTTCAGCCAACAGGTACCCTTATTTTGGTAAATCGGCCTTTACTTCTGACAATAATTCAGCAGGAACTTATGAATATGATTTTTCCCAAAGTTTTAGCGATCAGTCCAACGGATGGAGTGAGCAGATTCATCAGATGATTCGTTTAGGGGAAGTGTATTGCTGGTATGCTGAAGCAGTCGGACGTTCGGGTGAAACAAATGCCAAAGCAATAGAATTACTGAATAAGGTACGGAACCGCGCTGACGGGAACGGGCCAATTGATGATGCCTCTGTTAATCATTATCCATCAGGCATGTCAGCCAGTGAACTGGCTGAAGCTGCATATAACGAACATGGTTGGGAAATTGCCGGTTGGTACTGGGGATCTATTGCTCCGCGCTATAACGATATGCAACGGATGGATAGGGTAGAAGATTACTATAATACGAGAAAATCCAATCCTGTATATACGATACCCGGATCCGGGGGAGTTACGATGCAGGAGCCTTTTAACCCGGTTGAAGCGTGGAGTGAAAGTAAAATGTATGCACCTTATCCGGCAGAAGATGTGGAAAGGAACCCGGTTCTTAATATTTCCCTCGAAGAAAAGTTGAACTTAATTAATTGAAGAAAATGAAAGCAAAATATGTATTAAAGAGCCTTTTTATCCTTACAGGTTGTTTGGCATTGTTTGCCGGATGTGAAGAGGATTTGGGCGAAGGTGTGAACCTGAAAGATATACAGGTAGGAGACAATTTAAGAGTGAATATTGGCGAGACAGCCAGGGCTCAGGCATGGCCTGTCCCGTGGGATTGCACAAATTATGAATTTAACTGGGAGAGTGCCGATATAAATATTGCCTCGGTAGATAATTACGGCAGGGTTCTGGGCGAAGATGTGGGAAATACGACCATCTATGTGAGTGAAGGAAACATAAAAAAAGAAATTCCGGTCGAAATTTACGAAGTAACATTGCAGGAAAAACTGGAGGCAATAAGCGGTTTAGCCGGTTTCTGGCAATTCGCGGATGGTTCCAATCTGGAGAAGGCAACGGTTGGAAAAGATTTTGTCACCTATCTCCGTGCCGAAAATAATATATTGGGCAGTCCTTCCACTGAAGGAATCAGTCAGGTAGCCGGGTATAATAAACGTGATTATGCTGTTCAGATCGGCCATCAGAGTTTGTTTTATGCTGATCATGGACTTTCTGCTACTGCCGGAAGTGAATTAGTGAAAGAATATACCATTCTGTGGGATATCAATCGTCCGTCAGGAGAGGGGGGATATGGTACCTTGCTGAATACATCCATCACAAACAGCAACGATCAGGATTATGCTATTAAAAGCGATGGCCGGGTCGGTGTGGGCACTTGTGGATATAGCACTGAGAAAATGGTGCGCGACACATGGTACCGGGTAGTGATTTGCCTGAAAGCCGGCGAGTATTTACGTATTTATGTAAACGGGATTAAATGGCTGGAAGGGAATAATTCTGCGGACGACCGTTTTGGACTTGATCCGGCAGGGACTTTGATTATGGGAGATAATGATGGTGATGATCATACGATGTACCTGTCGTCTGTGGCTATATATGACAGAGCTTTGTCGGAAGACGAGATCAAATCTCTGGGAGGTTTGTAGTATTTTTTCATCAATGGATTAAATAAGGGACGGCAATACATGTCTGTCCCTTGTTTTTGTTGTTTGGGTGATTAGATGCTTAGGAACTGTTGAGAAATAAAGTGACCAATTTATAGGCAGGAGTTTTGTTTTTTAACTTTTTCAAAAAAACAGCGAATAGTGAACTATTTAATGCTTTTTTGAAAAAGTTAAAAGACAAAAGAACAAGTAGAAATGGTCAGGTTATTACGAAACAGTGACTTAATACCTGATGAATGTATAGCACAGGAAAAAACGATTTGCCCCTGATAGGGGAAACTGATGAAATACCCGGATGATTTTATAAGAAAATAAAGAAGAAATTGTTTTAATAAAAAGAGACAGAAAGATAAATTTGCTGATATGAAAAATTTTATTGTTTTCAGGTTAAAACAACCCCAGGTCTGGATAGGAAGACCAATAACACGAGTTCCCAAAAAATAATTTTATTCAACTATTATGAAACCTAAATTAACTGAACTTCTTATTTATAACTTAATATTATTAAGCCTTATTGGTTGTAACTTAAAAAAGCCGGGACAATCGGTTCAAACTCAGAAAACAGAGAAAACGAGTTTTCAGACGGGGTGTGAATGGAAGCCTGTTACCGATATAAGAGCAGATGTCGTTATGATTTACGGGGCAGAAGATGATCGGAATATGACTTTCGAGCAACGGGTACAAAGCTGGCGTGACCGGGGATACATCACTCATTTTATGACAGGTATTGCCTGGGGTAGCAGGTATAAACCCTATTTCCACGGCGAATGGGATGGCCAAAAGCATTGGGACGACGGTCAGGTAAATATGGAGGGAGACACTCTTTGGCATGGCAGCAGCCACGTAACCCCCTATTTTGTTCCTACGGAGAGTTTCCTGAAATACATTAAGGAGGTGCATCTCAAACGGGTGATTGATGCAGGGATTGACGCTATTTACCTGGAAGAACCGGAATTTTGGGCAAAGGCAGGGTATAGCAAATCGTTTAAAGAAGAATGGAAAAAATATTACGGGTTCGACTGGAGACCGCAACATACTTCTGCTGAAAATACTTATCTGTCCAATAAATTAAAGTATCATTTATATTACAGAGCTTTGGATGAATGTTTTACGTTTGCCAAAGAATACGGGAAAAGCAAGGGGATGGACGTGCGTTGTTATGTGCCGACCCATTCTTTGATCAATTATTCCCAGTGGATGATTGTTAGTCCGGAGGCAAGCCTGGCCTCCCTGCCTTGTGTTGACGGGTACATTGCCCAGGTTTGGACAGGTACTTCCGCTGAACCGAATTATTTTAACGGAGAAGCAAAGGAGCGGGTGTTCGAGACCGCCTACCTTGAATATGGTTGCATGGAAGCCATGACCGCTCCAACCGGGCGTAAAATGTTCTTCCTGACCGACCCGATTGAAGACCGCCATTTTGACTGGCCTTATTACAAAAAAAATTATCAGGCCACTTTCACGGCACAACTGTTATTTCCGAACATTGCCAACTATGAAGTGATGCCCTGGCCCGACAGGATATATGAGAATCTTTATTATACCAGTGCCCACTATAAAAAAGGAGGCGGCATCGCTAAATCCGGCAATATGCAGTTAATCGATCCGGAGAATGCAGATAAAGACAAAAAGGAACACATTCCCCGTTATTATTCTACCCAGATGCAGGTAATGATTAACTCATTAAACCAGATGCCCCTGTCAGAAAACAAACTCAGCGGATCAAAAGGAATTAGTGTGCTGATGGCCAATTCTCTGATGTTTCAACGTACTCCTGCGCCGGTTAAGGGATACGACGATCCTCAGCTATCCAATTTTTACGGAGAAGCATTGCCTTTTCTGAAAAGAGGTATTCCTGTAAAAACGTTGCATCTGGAGAATGTTTCCTATCCTGAAACATGGAAAGATACCAAAGTGCTGCTGATGTCTTATTCCAACCTGAAACCATTGGATAAAAATACCCATTCCTGTATTGCAAAATGGGTAAAAAACGGAGGCGTAATTGTTTACAGTTCCCGCGATACCGATCCGTTTCAGACGGTTCAGGAATGGTGGAACCAGGGGGAGGATCATTATAAACGTCCGTCCGACCATCTGTTTAAACTTCTTGGAATAGGAGAGAATCCCGAAGAAGGCGGGTATACCTGCGGAAAAGGGGCCGTGTATGTAATACGGAAAGACCCGAAGGAATTTGTTTTAACAAAGAATGGCGACCGCGAATACGTTGAAATTGTAAAAAAGATGTATGAAGAAAAGGCAAAAGCAGGAGAACTGACATTCAAAAATAATTTTTATCTGGAAAGAGGGCCTTTTGATTTGATCGCCGTGATGGACGAAAGTGTAAGTGCAGAACCATATACTATAAAAGGATTGTTTATCGATCTTTTTGATCCCCGGTTGCCCGTGTTGACGGAGAAGACCGTAAATCCGGGGGAACAATCCTACCTGTTTGATATAAACCGTGTGGAAGATAAGTCGAAGCCGCAGATACTGGCTGCGGCCTCCCGTTCGTATGACGAAGTTCGTACCAAATACAGCTATTCTTTTATCACGAAGAGTCCGTTAAACACGACAAACGTGATGCGCGTACTTTTACCATCAGCGCCAAAAACAATTGTCATTACAGATTCAAAAGGAAAAGAAAAAGAAGGAGCTACCAGTAGCTGGGATGAAAACAGCAAAACCTGTTTACTCGGTTTTGAAAATAATCCTGATGGAGTACATGTGTTATTTAAATGGAATGAAAAGCAACAAAGTAATTGAAAATGAATAAAGCAAGTAGACGGAGTTTTCTCAGAAATTCGGCCCTGGCAGCAGGTGCATTGGGGTTAGTGGGAACAAAGGCATCAGCCATGTCATTATCTTCTGAAGAAAAGAAAAAAGAAATGTCATCGCCGGTTAAAAAGAAATTATTTTTTAATCAGGACGGAAAGTTCAAAATAGTCCAGTTTACAGATATTCATGCGGTGTATAAGGCAGGAGAAACCGATCACTCTTATGACATAATGAATAAAATTCTGGACATTGAAAAGCCTGATTTTGTAATGTATACTGGCGATATTGTCACCGAATATACCCCGGCTGCATTATGGGAAAAAGTAACTGGTTTGTCAAGTGGACGCAACATCCCTTTTGCCGTTGTTTTCGGAAATCACGATTCGGAACGCGATACGCCCCGCGATAAGGTTTACGAGATAGTGGTTGGCCTTGACGGCTGTTTGAACGAACCCAAAAAGGAATCGGTTGACGAATTGTTTGGTTATACAAACCAGGTAATCCCGGTCTATAAATCGGATGGCTCCGGCGAAAAGGCCTTTATCTTTTATCTTTTCGATTCGAATGCCTTAAGCGACCTTCAAAATGTGAAACGCCGCGAAGACTGGATAAGGGCCAACCAGATTGAATGGTATGTAAGAAACAGTAAACAACTGACGCGGGAGAATAATGGTACCCCATACCCGGCACTGGCTTTTTTTCATATCCCGTTGATCGAATTTTATACAGCTTTTAGTAATGAAAACCAGCGGAAAGTAGGCTGGCGGATAGAACGGGAATGTTGCCCCCCTGTCAATTCCGGTTTGTTCACAGCCTTTATGGAATGCAAAGATGTAAAGGGGGTATTTGTCGGTCATGACCACGATAACGACTACGTTGCTTATATGCAGGGGATAGCCTTAGGCTACGGTCGTTTTTCAGGCGGGAACAACACCTACCATACTCTCTGCCGGGGCGCTCGGATTTTTGAACTTACAGAAGGCGAACAGTCTTTCGAAACATGGACCCGCCTGGAAACCGGCCGTTTCCTTAACCGGATTACGGTGCCTAATTCGTTTATATCCGACGATCCTCAATATAAGCCGAAGCCTTAAAATAATCAGTAATCAATTATTTAGTCCGGATAAATGGAAAAAGAAAATATTGCCCGACGTTCCTTTATTAAAAATGTTGCATTGACTACCGGCGGCCTTACTTTTGCCGGTGCCGGCACATCAGCCAATATTTTATCAACGACTTTAAAAAAAGATGAAAAAGTATCGGGGTTGAAATTGTCATACAACCTTCAGGGAAAATTTAAAATAGTTCAGTTTACTGATACCCATTGGAAACCAGCTGTCCGGGAATCAAAGGAGGCTGCCGAATGTATGCATAATGTATTGGATGTTGAAAAACCGGATCTTGTCTTTTATACGGGAGATCATGTTACCGGCGAACCGATTGCCAGGGGAATAGATGCGGTTTTTGAACCGGTGCTGTCACGTAAAATTCCCTTTGCTGCTGTGCTGGGTAATCATGATGACGAATATAGCATGACCCGCCGGGAAATTTTCGAATACATGAAAAAAATGCCGGGAAACCTGACCGCTACAGTGGATGGTATTACCGGAGTAACCAATTTTGCTATTCCTCTTTATCAATCAAGTAGCGAAAGGATTATGACTGTACTTTATGGTCTCGACAGTAACAGGGATACTGTTGAAGCGGATCAGGTTGAATGGTATACGCAGAAAAGTAAAGAATATACGCAAAAGAATAAGGGGATTCCTGTCCCGTCACTGGCATTTTTTCATATTCCGGTGCCGGAATTTAAAGATGCTATTATCGACCTGAATGCCCGTTTTTACGGAACCCGGAAAGAACATGTATGCTGTTCTGACAGGAATACCGGATTGTTTTCTGCTTTTAAGGAAAATAGGGATGTAATGGCAGCAATTGTCGGACACGACCATTTGAATGACTATGTGGTTTGCTGGAAAGAGATCATGCTTTGCTACGGGCGGGTATCCGGAAGTAAAAAAACCACGCATTATAATCATCCCGACGGAGGTAGTGGAGCCCGTGTTATTGAACTGACAGAGGGCGAGCGTGGTTTCCGTAGCTGGATTAGGCTGAGAATAGGAGAGAAAATAAAACCGTTTAAATATCCGTTCGACTTTATTGACAAATGAAATAATAAGGACTCAACTTTCGATATAAAAATAAATAGCAATGAGATTTTCAGGAATAATAGGATGCTTATTAATAGCTCATTCTGTGTTTGCACAAAACACTACATTAAAAGATAACTCACGGAAAAAAGTTTGGCCCGTCGAATGTAAAAAAGTGGAAATTGTTTCATCGGCAGACCATGCCATTCAGCCGGCATATTTTTTCCATGCAAAATCAGATCAGCCACGTCCTCTGGTGGTAAGGCTGCATGCCTGGAGCGCTGATTACACAAAAGTGGATGGAGTGGCGCAACTTTGTATTGACAATGATTATAACTATATCCATCCCAATTTCCGTGGACCAAATAACCGTCCGGAAGCCTGTGGCAGCCCGTTGGTTATCCGGGATATTGACGATGCGATTGATTATGCCATCACTCATGCCAATGTCGATACCACCAGTATCCACATCATCGGAGGCAGTGGCGGAGGTTATGCCACCTTGCTTTGCTATATGAAGATCAAACACCGGATTAAGACCTTTACTGCCTGGGCTTCTATTACGAATTTGATTGATTATTACTACGAGTGTGCTGGCCGCAGGGAGAAATATGAGAAATACATGCACGATCTGGAAAAGGCGACTTCCGGCCTTCCTGTGGATGGTTTTGTACCGTATTTTAACGAGGCCGAAGCTGTGAAACGTTCTCCTGTTTTTATGGATACTCCTGTTACTCAACGGGAAAATAGTAAAATGTTTATTTATGCAGGTATTCACGACGGTGGTTTAGAAGGAGATGTTCCGTTTACCCACAGCCTGAAAATGTTCAATAAAATTGTTTCTGATTTTGATTATTCCGATCAGAAAACACAGTTTTCCACCAAAGAAATGTTACGGTTGATGGACTGGCAGACCACCGGGGCTCCTGTTTTTAAAAAACATCTTTCGGTTTTGATACAACGTCAGTATCTTGATAAAGTGCAAATTAATCTCTTTGAAGGTGGCCATGAGATGATCCCGTCCCGGATTCTGGATGGCGTTAAAGGACAGAATGTTCTTGTGATCGGAGATTCAAATGGTGCCATCAGCGAGGGATGGGTAAATCAGTTAAAGGGAAAACGGTTCCCCGATTTTATATATAATACTTCTGTTTCGGGGAATACCATTGGCTTCGATAATTTAGGAGAGAAAAAGTTAAATACCCTTCGCCAGGTCGGTCGGTACATGAATGAAGCTGATAAGGCATTGAACGGGATGAGCAAGATATTCATCATGCTTGGAACAAACGACTGCAAAGCCGTTTTTAATGATAGTCTGAAACATGCTCCTCTAAACATGAAAATTTTGATAGAAAAGATAAAAGCTCATCCGGTTTATCAGAAATATCATCCTGAAATATTTGTGATTTCACCTCCGCCATATGCAAACGATGATAAACTGATTGCAAAATACAAAGGAGGATCGGAGAGAATGGCGTGGTTATTTCCGCAGCTAAAAAAAGTCGCAGAAAAGGAAGGATGTCATTTTATTGATATTTATTCAAAGCTGAAACCTGTGTGGGATAATGTAACAATTGACGGTATTCACCTAACGGCAGCCGGGCAAAAAATAATAGCAGACATAGTTAGTCAGGCTGCATGGGAATAATACATTGGCAGAAAGAATGCTGCAGGTTGATTTTTGACGGAGGTGTACTTTGTTCGCATTGGTCAATCTTTCCGGGGTAGGCTGGCTTCGGGCAACAAATGCACCATGTGGCATGGGAAGGATTTCACCTCATGAATCTCTTTTTTCTGCTTTTCCTGTTTATAGCAGGGATTTCGCTCCCGTTTTCTGTGGCTAAACGTCGCGTAAACGGTCAGACGAACCGGCAGCTTTACAAACAGAGTATAAATAAGTCCGTTTATTTCTCAACAGTTCCAAGGTGTAGTTTTTTTTATATTATAGTCATGGAATAAATTCATTTTTATATCTTTGCTAAACCGGTAAAGCAATAATATTTATCCTTATAACTAAGGACGTTTAAGTCAGATAAAATAAAGATTTAATTAGAATTAGTTACGAGAAAATATATTTGATAAATTGAGAGAATAGATATGAAAAAAAAATGGTTGTTGACAGTGCTAATAATCGTTTTTACAATCGGGGGATTAAAGGCACAAAAAAGAATGTCCCCGTCCGTCCCGCTTACTGTAGCAACATATAATTTGCGGTATAATAATCCTGAAGATGGAGAAAATGCGTGGTCGAAGCGTAAGGAGAAAGTAAAAGCACTAATTCAGTTTCATAGTTTTGATCTTTTCGGCACGCAAGAAGGATTGATCGGGATGTTGAAGGATTTTTCGGAGATGAAAGAATATGTTTGGATAGGGAGAGGCAGGGACGACGGTAAGGATGGAGGTGAGCATTCCGCAATTTTTTATCGTAAGGATCGGTTCAAATTGCTTGATCATGGGAATTTTTGGTTGAGTGAAACGCCGGATAAACCAACATTCGGATGGGATGCAACGTGCAAAAGAATTTGTACCTGGGGAAAATTCATGGACAAGATGAATGAAAAGGATTTTTATTTTTTTTGCGTTCACTTTGATTGGGAAGGGGAAAAGGCGAAAAAGGCTTCTGGAAAATTGATGGTAGAGAAAATCAAGGAGATAGCGGGAGAATATCCTGTAATTTGTGTTGGGGATTTCAATTCGCCTCCAGAGACTGAACAGATCAGGACGATTAAGAGTTTCATGGAAGACAGTCGGGAAGTGAGTGAAGAGGCTCCGTACGGACCGGAAGGAACGTTTGAAGATTTTGACTATGAGGCCCCATTAAAAGGGAAGCTTGAACGTGATGATTATATATTTGTAAGTAAGAAAATAAAGGTATTGAAATACGGAGTGCTGACCGACAGTTATAACTGCAAATTTCCATCCGATCATTTACCGGTAGTGGCGAAGGTGGTTATCAATTAAATCAAAAAAATAAAAAAGTGGAAGAGAAAAAGAGTAACAGGTTGCAGTCTATTGATGCTTTAAGAGGGTTCGATATGCTTTGGATCATGGGGTTGCCCGGGATAATACTTGCATTGGCTAACATTACCGGTGCTGATTGGCTGGTTGACTTTGAAAAACAAATGCATCATGTAAAATGGGCAGGATTTCATCTTATGGATCTTGTTTTTCCGCTTTTCCTGTTTATAGCAGGGATTTCGTTCCCGTTTTCAGTGGCCAAACGCCGTAAAAACGGTCAGACGAACCGGCAGCTTTACAAACACATTTTTACGCGTGCGTTTTTGTTGTTTTTGTTCGGCTTAATGTATAACGGGTTATTTAAATTCAATGATCATCTCCGGATAGCAAGCGTTCTGGCGCGTATTGGTTTTGCCTGGATGTTCGGGGCTATTATTTTTATTAATACGAAAAAAACATTCATCCGGTTGATTTTGTCATTCAGTCTGCTTATTCTTTACAGCTTGATATTTGCCTTGGTGCCGGCACCGGATGCTCCGGCGGGGACAGATATATTTTCGCCTCAGGGAAGTTTTATAGCCTGGTTCGACCGGATGTTTTTACCGGGAATAAATGGTGGACTTTATGACCCTGAAGGCATACTAGGTCTTATACCTGCTGTACCTAATGCTTTATTCGGTATGATGGCAGGATCATTATTGCTGTCGGAAGGGGAAATTAGTCCGGCTAAGAAGTCCCTGTATATGCTGATTGCCGGCGTCGCATTTATTTTTGCCGCAGTATTGTTCAATTCTGTAATCCCGATCATAAAGAAAATGTGGACCCCGACTTTTGTTTTTGTAACGGTAGGAATCGGCTTGGTACTTCTTTCTCTTTTTTATTGGGTAATTGATGTTAAGAACTACCGGAAATGGACTTTCCCGTTCCGGGTTATCGGCATGAATTCCATTACAATATATCTGGGGCAGAAGATAATAAATTTTGGAGTAATAAGGGATTTTTTCTTTGCAGGGATTGCAGCAAAATGTTCGAAAGGAACAGGTGACCTGATTCTCTCTTGTGCTTACGTCTTGGTATGCTGGCTTTTCCTGTGGTTCCTTTATAAGAAGAAAATTTTTTTGAAAGTAT
Organism: Prolixibacteraceae bacterium; assembly: GCA_963662895.1. GTDB lineage: Bacteria > Bacteroidota > Bacteroidia > Bacteroidales > Prolixibacteraceae > GWE2-42-39. The sequence goes on from OY759982.1 coordinate 1,008,349, forward strand.
AAAGTTTTTGAATTTCAGTATGAAATATTAATCAGAATCGGTTCGCTGTTGTTTTGAACTTTTTAAAATTAAATAATGAAAAAAACAAATGCCCGGATAGTGAGAAGCCTGACCGTTTTATTTTTTGTTTTTGCAGGTAATTTTCTTTATGCGCAAAGCGGCCCGGGAAAAACATATGCTGAAAAAATAAAAATTGATGGAGTAGAGCGTTCGTATTTTATTCATATTCCCGATAACCTTCCGGCAAATGCACCGCTGGTCTTTGTACTGCACGGGTATGGAGGAAAAGCTGATCCCGAAGGTTACGGAATGAAAGATGTATCTGATAAAAACGGTTTTGCAGTGTGTTTCCCTCAGGCAGAAAAAGATGGCAGGGGAAAACCTTCATGGAACCTGAATTATCCTTTTCAGAAAGATTGGAAACTGGATGATGTAAGTTTTCTGGTGAAATTATCGAAACACCTTCAGAAAGAATATAATCTGAGCAGCAAAAATGTTTTTTGTGCAGGCATGTCAACCGGTGGCGATATGTGTTATTTACTGGCTTACAGAAGTCCGGACTCATTTGCCGCAATATGTTCTGTTGCAGGCCTTACAATGGAATGGATTTATAAAACGATGGAAGCCCCCGAGCCGGTTCCTTTTCTGGAAATTCACGGAACAAAAGATCGGACTTCCTACTGGAACGGTGATATGGAAGATAAAGGTGGCTGGGGACCTTACATTTCTGTTCCTCTTGCTGTTAATTACTGGATTGCCAAAGACCGGTGTACTGATGAGGTGGTGGATACACTGGCCGTAAAAAAACAGGAGAACGGGCATTTCGTGGTGAGGCATAAATTTATAAATGGAATTCAGGGGAATGAAGTTTGGTTATACGAGATTGTAAACGGGGAACATTCATGGGGTGACAAGGATTTAAATACCGGTGAAGAAATATGGAAATTTTTCAGTAAATATTTAAAATAGATATAATCAGACCATTATGCAAAAAAATCTAGCCATTTTCCTACTTTGCTTTGTATTTTTGTATAGTAATGCAACAAACAATCTGAACGAAGTTCTTTCTGCTGAAAATCAGGAGAAAGATAATCATGCACAAAACATACAGCCAAAACTGGAAACAGGCGGAGAAACTCCTATATTGGCATGGTACAGCATCCCTGCTTCAGAAACTTCGGTCGAACGCTACCAGGAAATGAGAGATGCAGGCATTACATATTCTCTCACTTTTTTCCCAAATATGAATGAAGTAAAACGGGCATTGAATGTTGCTGAGCAGGTTGGAGTAAAGTTGCTTGTTTCATGTCCGGAATTGAAAAGTGAGCCGGAGAAAACAGTAAAACAATTGATGAAATATCCTGCAGTTGCAGGCTATCATTTGAAAGATGAACCGGCCATTCAGCTTTACCCGGAACTTTCAGATTGGGCAAAAAGGATACAATCAGTTGATAAGAAGCATTTCTCCTATGTAAACTTATTCCCGAATTTTGCTAACTCGAAACAATTAGGGACAGAAAGTTATGAAGAATATGTACAGGAATATCTCAAACAGTTACCTGTTCAGTTCGTTTCCTTCGATTACTATCCGGTGTTTAAAGACCATATTAGTGAAAGCTGGTACGAAAATCTGGAATTGATTTCAGCAAAATCGAGGGAAGCGGGGAAGCCTTTCTGGGCTTTTGTTCTCACGACGAACTACGACAATGATCATGTTACTCCTCAAACCATAGCAGCCATGCGGCTTCAGGCATTCAGTGATCTGGCTTACGGAGCGCAGGGAATCCAGTATTTTACCTACTGGTCGGCTACCTCGAAAGATACACCTTCACTGGAAGATCAACGGGGCGCACCCATTAGTGCAACAGGAAAACGAAGTGTGGTGTACGACCGGGTGAAACAAATGAGTGAGGAAATTCAAAGTCTTTCCGGGATCTTTCTGGGGGCTAAGGTTGTTAGTGTACGTCACACCGGCCTGGATAGAATACCCAAAGGGACTATCCGTCTGACGAGCCTGCCGGAACCGGTGAAAGTTTTGGATACCCATGGAGCCCCTGCATTGGTCTCCGTGCTTCAAAAGGATGAAAATTCCTTTCTTATAATTGTCAACAAAGACTTTCAGAACAACATGAAATTCACAATTTACGGAGATGAAAGCCTGCAAAGAGTGCTTAAAGATGGCACAATTGTTCCTGCCGGCACTTATGAACCTTCTATGGAACTGGATCCCGGGGATATTACTGTTTACATGTTCCCGACAGAAAAGAATCAGAAATAACAAAAAAAATAAGATATGAACTCACCATTAAATTTTCGTTTTTTACAAATTGTAATGATTCCTGCCCTTTGGGGAATGATTAGTTGCTCATCGGTTCAGCAACCCGGCCCTGCCGGTTATGTTGATCCTTTTATTGGTACAGCTTATACTGGTCATACCTACCCGGCTGCAACAACTCCTTTCGGGATGGTACAGGTTGGCCCCGATAACGGTGTCAAAGGCTGGGAATTTTGTTCCGGCTATCACGACGGATCGAAATCGATCATGGGGTTTTCCCATACGCACCTTAGCGGAACAGGCGCTTCTGATATGGGGGATATTTTGTTTATGCCTGTGGTTGGAGATGTCCCTTTTTCTCCGGGAACAGAAGAAGATCCTTCTTCCGGATACCGGTCTTCCTTTTCGCACGATTCGGAACAGGCCAGTCCTGGATATTACAAGGTTAAACTTGACGACTATCAGATTCTTGTTGAATTAACAGTTACTCCACGTGCCGGTTTTCATCGCTATACTTATCCTCAGAATGAAAAATCCGGAATCCTGATTGACCTTGAACATGGAATCGGCGACCGGACAACGGAAAGTTATATAAAAGTGGTTGATAAACAGACTGTTGTGGGGATGCGCCGGTCGAGCGGATTCGTCAGGGATCATAGCTACTATTTCTGTGCACGTTTTTCAAAGCCGTTTGCACAGGCAACCTCTTATCAGGACAGTGTGATTTCCAATAAGGAATCGGTTTCAGGAAAAATAACCAAAATGCTGGTTCAATTTGCTACTTCTGACCAGGAAGCCGTAACGGTAAAAGTCGGGCTTTCTACTGCCAGCGAAAAAGGGGCAGAGAATAACCTGGATACCGAAGTTCCGGGATGGGATTTCAACAAAGTTCACAAGCAGACGGAAGATGTCTGGAATAACTATCTGAAACGAATTGATTTGAAGGCAATGGACGACGGCCAGCGTATTTCGTTTTACACTTCCCTTTACCATGCCTTACTGATGCCAAATCTTGTAACCGATGTTGACGGAAGTTATTCCGGATGGGATCACCAGTTACATAAAAGTAAGGAAGGCGATATGTACACCAATTTTTCGTTGTGGGATACTTATCGGGCAGAACACCCGTTCCTTAACCTTTTGTACCCGGAAAAGAATAGTCGTTTTGTGCGCTCATTGCTTGAGAGACATAAACAGACCGGCTTATTGGTAACCAACGAATATGGAATGTGTGAAACCTGGTGTATGATTGGTAACCATGCTGTTCCTGTAATCGTGGATGCTTACTTGAAAGGAGATACCACATTTAACCTGGAATTTGCTTACGAGGCAGTTAAACATGCGCAGACTTCAGAACATAATAAAGCCGATTGGTCGAATTATGACAGGTACGGATATTTTCCCTTTGATATCAGCAGCGAGGAATCTGTTTCCCGGACACTGGAGTCGGGATACGATGACTATTGCGTGGCACAGATGGCAAAAGCATTAGGAAAAGAAGATGATTATCAGTTTTTTATTAAACGATCTAAGTTTTATCAGAATTTATTTGATCCGGATTTGAAATTAGTAAGGCCAAAGGACTCGAATGGAAAATGGAAGACTCCTTTTGATCCGTATGCCCTGATAAGTGAAAGTGGTAACAGGGATTACACTGAGGGGAATGCCTGGCAATGGTCCTGGCATGTACAGCAGGATGTACCGGGACTGATCGGTCTGTTTGGATCAAAGGAGGCTTTTGTGCAAAAACTGGATTCACTGTTTTTTGTCAGTGTGGATTCCCTTCCGGGACATGTCAGGATTCCTGACGTGACTGGACTTATCGGATCGTATGCACATGGGAACGAGCCGAGCCATCACATCGCTTATCTGTATAACTATGCCGGGCGTCCTGACAAAACCGCAGAAATTGTAAGGGAAGTTTTTGATAAATTTTATCTGCCCAGGCGTGATGGTTTGTGCGGGAATGATGACTGCGGACAGATGTCGGCATGGTACATGTTTTCGGCTTTTGGCTTTTATCCGGTTGATCCGGTATCAGGAGAATATATTTTCGGTGCACCGCAGGTTCATGAGGCTACGTTACATTTGCCCGGTGGCAATACTTTTACAATAAAGGTAAATAATTTATCGGTCAGCAATAAATATGTAAAAGCGATCCGCCTGAACGGAAAACCGATGGATTATTTTTCCATTAATTATAAAAACATTGAAAATGATGGAACACTCGAATTTGACATGACCGATAAAATTCAGTGAATTGCATCCTGGACGTCCGGTCTCATTTTGTGGACAACATAAATAGACAATTCTAAAGCAATGAAAAATTTTGTAATTTTTATTTTCAGTATAACGCTGTTTTTACAAGGCTGTCATAAAATAGCGACACGGGAAGATTTAACCCAATATGCCGATCCATTTATCGGTACGGCCTATGTTGGACATACCCATCCAGCGGCACAACTGCCATTTGGATTGGTACAGGCAGGGCCGGATACCGGCACGGATACGTGGGAGCATTGTGCGGGGTATTTTAATGAGGATTCATCCATCATCGGATTTTCGCATACGCACTTAAGCGGTACAGGGTGCCCTGATATGGGAGATATTATGTTCATGCCTGTGACCGGCGATGTGACTTTTTACCGCGGCGATGAAGACGATACTTCAACCGGCTATCGTTCCCGTTTTTCACATGATTCGGAGGAGGCTCATCCGGGCTGCTACAAAGTGCAATTAGACGATTATAATATTAAGGTGGAGTTGACTGCCACTGAGAGAACAGGATTTCACAGATATACTTTCCCAAAGTCTGATTCTGCCGGAATTATTATTGACCTGAGCCATGGTATTGGCGATACAACGGTTGAATCGGACATTCGCCAGTTAAATGATACAACCGTAGTGGGAAAACGGCGCTCAACCGGATTTGTAAAAGATCATACCTATTATTTCTACGCCCGGTTATCAAAACCCGTGGAAAAGGTTATCTCTTTTGCCGATAGTTTGATTTCTGAAAAAAAAGATGTAAAGGGGAAAGATACAAAGTTTTTCCTCCGGTTCAGGACAGAAAAGGATGAGAAGGTAATGGTGAAGGTCGCTTTATCGACTGTGAGTGTTGAGGGTGCCAAAAAGAACATGGAAAAAGAGATAAAGGGCTGGATTTTTGATAAGATTAGGTCAGAAGCCTCGGCTGTTTGGAATGATTATCTCCATAAAATTGAAGTTACCCCGCGGAACGAAAGACAGAAGATTGCATTTTATACAGCCTTGTATCATACATTGTTAATGCCCAATCTGATAACTGATGTTGACGGGACTTACTGTTTGCCTGATGGCACTTTAAAGAAGAATAAAGAAGATTATTATACGAATTTTTCCTTGTGGGATACCTACCGGGCTACCCATCCGTTTTTTGTTCTTATGTTCCCGGATAAAAATGCCCGGTTTGTACAATCAATGCTTGAGTTATATAAAGAAAGGGGAGTGTTATGTACCAATGAATACGGGCAGAACGAAACCTGGTGTATGATTGGGAATCATGCTGTCCCGGTAGTGGCCGACGCATATTTGAAAGGTACAATTACAGAGGATAAGAAACTGGCGGCAGAAGCGATTTTTAAATCATTGACCACCTCGCATCCCAAATCGAACTGGGAAATGTATGATAAATATGGCTATTATCCGTTCGACCTTCAGCCTGTAGAATCGGTATCGCGCACAATGGAACATTGTTATGATGATTATTGCGCCTCATTGATGGCTGGATTCATAAATGATTCAGAGAATGAAGCATTTTTCAAAAAACGCTCAGACAATTTTAAAAACCTTTTTGACCCTTCCTCTAAGTTGATGAGGGCTAAAGATTCAAACGGAAATTGGCGTACTCCTTTCGATTCTTTTTTGCTGTCGCACGCTTCAACCAGTGGCGGTGATTATACCGAAGGGAATGCATGGCAATATACCTGGCATATTCAACATGATATACCGGAATTGGTAAAAATGATGGGCAGCAAAGATTATTTTGAGACCAAACTGGATTCTCTTTTCTTTTTAGATGTGCGTTCGCTGGGAGGTGGTTTCCATGGTGATGTAACCGGAATGATTGGCCAGTATGCGCACGGGAACGAACCCAGTCACCATATTGCATACCTCTATAATTACACCAACCATCCTTATAAAACGCAGGAAATAATCCGCCAGGTGTTCGATGAATTTTATTTGCCCGGACGCGATGGTTTAAGCGGGAACGATGATTGCGGGCAGATGTCGGCATGGTATATTTTTTCGGCTTTGGGCTTCTATCCGGTTGATCCGGTTTCGGGTGAATATATAATCGGAGCGCCGCAGGTTCATGAAATGAAACTGGGTTTGCCCAACGGGAAAATTTTCGAAATGAAAGCCAATAATTTGTCTGACGCAAACAAGTATATACAGTCGGTGAAATTGAACGGAGAACTTTTAAAATCATTCAAAATTACTTATGATGAAATTAAAAACGGGGGAAAACTGGAATTTGAGATGACTGAGGGGGAAGATTCAGGTTTTATGGAATAATCCATATTGAGAAATGAATATAAAGAGCTAAATAACTTAATATTACTAATTTTAAAAGAGTCGTTCATAAAAAAGGAAATGAATAAATCAATCATGAGAGTTCTATGGGTTACGACAAGATTTTAAATTAATTATACACCAGTGAAAAGTATATTTAGAGTTCTGTGTATGATTGTTTTTGTTTTGTGTGGAAAGACGGTGACCGCAGAAAATAACCGCACGTTGAAAGAATTTTGGCAGGAACTTTATGTGATCAAAAATTTCAATGAGAAAATCGGAGGAGAGATTTTGTTTAACAATTTGCACAGTATCGGTTTGGGAAGTTACGATTGGTTTTTGGAAGGTAAAATAGATTATCACGCTAAATCGTGGTTGGATATGGAGTTGATGTATAGGCACGAATTTTATGATATGAATGGCACAACGGTTCAGGAATACAGGCCAATGTTCAGGCTGTCCGGGAAAAAACGTCTGGGAAACATTTCAATTCGGAATCGTCACAAAATTGAATGCAGGATGTTTGAAGTAGGAGAAAATCACATTCGGTATCGTAGCGATCTCAGGGTGAAACCTTGCTGGAATCTTACTTCACTGAATGTTAATCCATACCTGACAGAAGAAATTTTTATTGCCAGAGGGAGAATGACCAGAAACCGCCTTTACGGAGGTATTTCCGGGCAAAAGGGACGCTTTGAGCCTGGTCTGTATTTTTTATTGCAGTCGGATGCTTTTGAAAGTGGCTGGAAATTCCGAAATATTTTGGGAATTATTCTGGGAATTGAGATATGAAGGGGATTGACCGAATGGTAGAATTAGAGATATTGAAATAAGCTTGTGAATTTGTAGAATTCAAATAGTCCAAACAACAGTAATAGATAAATACAGCTTAAATTTTAGTGAAATGAAAAATATATTATTTGGTCTTACTATATCTGCTTTCATCTGTTTTATTGGATTTTCATGTCGGGAAAATGCACCTAAATCAGATTATGAGAGTATCCATGACCCGATAAAAGATGTTGGTCAATACCGGTTACCGGCATTAGATAAGACTCCTCGTTATTGTTGGGACTTAAAAATCAGCATCTCCGATGGATCAAAGGCATTCAAAGAATATCTTCTTGCCAGTTCTGTTTCCGGGTTAACAGCCAGAGCTGTTCAGGAGGGTAAAACAGATACCGGGATATGGATTGTAAACGGCAGAGACAAGGGCGTTGCTTATAAGGCAGAACGAGAATCCCTGGAAAAAAGAGGATGCCGTTTCCTGGAGCCGGTTGGTCCGGTAGAACTGCTAACCGGCCAGATTAAATCACAGGTAACCAATACAAATTTTAAAAAATTATTTGATGGTTATGTTCTGACTGACATGGATACCAATCCGGAAAGCGGAACAGTGGCGGTAACGGCTTCGCATGCATATAACGGACTCATTGTAGATAAAGAATTTCAGGATGTGTTTGAAAAAGCCGGTTACAAAATGTTGTACGACGCCTCGGGAAAGCATGTACGCGATGCCTGGATCGAATTTAAAGATAAGTGCGCAAAAGATGGGTTGGTAATTATGCCAAACAATACATGGGAATTGCGTGATGTGGCCATTCAAAACGGTTGGTTTTTTATGAATTTATATCCGGAACCGCATGATGCTGCAAAGGGCGATTATTGGGATTTGTATGAAGAGACTGCAAAAGCACTGGACGATCATTCGCTTATTTACGGTTGGGAAGCTGGTCCTCATAACGAACAGGAGATAAATGATGTAGCCTCTTCCAATGCACAGGCTTCGGCAATAAACGATTGGTTTTACAATTATTGTATGATTAACTCCGACTACAAAGAACGCCAGGAGCCGTTGCTGGCCGATGTGTTGAATCCCAAAACAATCGATTACAACAAAAAGAAGCGGTTCGTTTCGTTTTTTATGTCTGATGGCGATAATAACCAGTGGATGATGGGCGGATTTATCGAGAATTGGTATGACGTGCCTGCAAGCAGTGCCAATAAAGTTGCTTTCGGAATTCCGACGACCACCATGCCCCAAATGGCTCCGGCTGCGTACAAGTATATTCTGGAGCATCAGCCTGAAAATTCTACATTGGTTGAAGTTCAGGGCGGCGGAGTTTTTTATTCAGATACTTACGGAAAAAACAGAAACCGGAAAGAATGTTTAAAAGAGAAAGCAGAAATGACCGCTGCCTGGATGCGGCAGCACCGAATTAAAGTACTGGGTTTAATGGCAAAGGAATCTGTTGGTTCCGGGGAAGCAAAAGAAGCCTATCAGGCCTTTATTGAAGCCAATGACCAACTGGAAGGAATTATAGCTTTGCAATACACGCCTTATGCTGGCGGGAAAGGTGATATTTACTGGTTCGCCAATAAGGAAGGATACCAAATTCCGGTAATTACAATCAAATATTCTTTATGGAATGAACCTTACATAAGGAAACGGGAGGGAACCCCGAAATACATTGCCAATTGCCTGGATAAAGATCAGAATAATTCAGATTTCAACTTGATTTGTATTCATGCGTGGAGCCATTTTTCTGATCAGGGAAAAGATTGCGATGAATTGGCAGAGACAAAAAATGGGAACATCATGGGAAGCGGAATCGCGACCATGCTAAAAAATCATTTGGATGATTCGTATGAGGTTGTAAGCCTTCAGGAATTAATTTGGCAGGTAAGAATGAAATTTTACCCCGAACAAACAAGAAAATACATATCAACACTGCAATAGTGAATTAATGGTGAGTCTACTTCGAAAAGTGTTCATGTTTTTAATTGATTAATAATCAGATTTTTAATTCTATAGTACTTATTAACAGGGTGATTGAACGTATTCGCAATTTAATATCCAAAAACCATGAGTAATAAAAAAAAGTCTGTAGCTATTACCCGCCGTGCGGCTTTGAAAATCGGTTCGGTAGCAATCCTTGGGGCGACAGTCTTTGCAAAAAACAGTGCATGGGCGACGGAACCTGCGGCTTCGGTGAATCCGAACCTTAATTCGCTAGGGTTCAAATCCCAGTCTGGTAAAGAGGCTGCGAAGGTTGATTTTTCATACGCTTTTTCCACACCGCACCGAATCACTGTAGGTCGACCCGATGCAAGTGACCGGACGCTGCTGGATCTGCAACCAGGTAGCCTACGGATGTCATGGACTTACGATAATTTGTCAATGGCAAATTACCTTCCCCTCACCTTTCGGACACCACCAACATTGTGGAGTATTCAGATCACCCCGAAAATCGACGGTAAGCCGATCAGTCAAAGCAGTTGGACCCGGCCGGAAGGCATGTTGCCCGGGTTACAGAACGTTTACGACGACGCTTTTGGTTCTGTCCAAATGGAAGCTATTAGCGGATTGACTGCGGTGCTGGTTCGTGTCGAGATCGTTAATACGGATTCAGATTCACATCAATTCACGATACATTGTGATTCAGGCGCTTCAAGGTGCGAGAATCCTGCCTGGCTTGACGTAACACAATACATAGGTGACAACCTGCAGGCTGGCTGGGCCGACAGTGCCGACCGGATATTGCTCCTGGGGCTGGGTGCTGATGCCTATTCTCTCAGGGATGACAACCTTCCTCCGGGGCCACAGAATATGGTACTTGTCTGGAACATGAAGCCGGGAGAAAAGCGCCAAGGGTGGATTGTCAGGCCATATCACGGTTATACCGCAGATTTGCCTGCTCTTCGCAAGCAAGACTGGGCCGGGGAAATGGAAAAAGGCAAGAAAGAATGGCGCAATCTCCTGGGGAAAGCTTCCCAATTGAGTATTCCGGATGCTGGTGTGTCGAATGCCTACCAGGCTTGTCTTGCCGATTTATTCATAATGCGTGAACCGCTTGCTGACGGACAAATCATAGGTGTGCCCGGCACCGAACAATATCGTGCCGGCAACTCCGGCGAACCGCTTATCGTTGCGGTAGCGTTAGATCAAAATGGTCTCCATAAGGAATCTGCGGCCGGATCTTCGGTCTCGTTCGACATGCAGGAAGCCGATGGTTGCTGGGCCGACAAACGCGGATGGATGCATGGCATGTGGTGTGGATCAGGCTTCAAATCATGGAGTGCAATGGAACATTACCGCCTCACAGGTGATAAGAAGTTTCTGGCAAATGTCTATCCGCACATGATTGCCAGTTCGCGCTGGCAGGAACGGCAACGGCAACGGACACGAATCAGCGGCAGTGAGAATTCTGCGACCTACGGCCTTATGCCACGCGGTTTTGGCGATTGCGGGCTGATGAATGACGATGACTTGTATGGGGTCTTTTTCCCGCATAATATCTGGACTGTTTATGCCGACCGGTGTTCGCTCGAAGCAGCTGAAATTCTCGGAAAGGCCAATGACATAGCCGAACTGAAAAAAATATACGAAACGGCCCACAAAGACTTGCTTGTGGCCCTCGACCGTGGTGCAATTCAGGAAAAAGATTACCGTTGGATTCCCGGAGTTCCAGGCAAAACCTCTGGAAGTCGCTGGGGAGCGCTCAATATTGTATCGCCATGCGGATTGTTGCCAGCCGATCATGAATTGGTCATCGGTACCTTACGGAAAATTGAGGCGAATATAAGTTTGGGCGGTCAACCAATCCATACCGGCTGGATGCCCGATGGTGCATGGGTTGCAATCACGCTGGATAATGTAGCCGAAGTTCACCTGGCCAGAGGCAACGGCGATGCAGCGGCCAAATATCTTTATTCCACGCTTAATCATGGCACTCCGCTCTATTCCTGGTGCGAGGAACGTGGTTTGGAACCAGGAACGCCAAAGTGTTCGGGCGACCGGCAACACCTTTGGACGCCTGTTGCCGTTGTTCGGGTTATCCGTGACATGATGGTTCTCGAAAAGGAAGATGGTATCAACCTTGCTTTGGGAACAGCCCGTGAGTGGCTCGACTCTGGCGAACCGGTTGGAATTGCAGGAGCATGCACACACTTTGGCAAGATTTCTTATCGGATGCAGTACGACTCTGCCGGGTCGAAAGTAACTGGCGAGGTAACCTTTCCTGAACACTCGTCGGCAGCTTGGGCGGTATTACATATTCGCCTGAAGGAAGGACTCAAGATAAAATCGGTCGATACCGGTTCAAAAGCGTTGATATTGCCCGATGGTGGAGGCCTTCGTTGGGATGCACCAAGTGGAACTTTGAAATTTAGTGTTAATGTCGGATCCTAATATGTTATCCGTCATCTGACAGCAATAAATGAATTAGACATAGAACCAGATGTTGATCTGATAAGCTGAATACCAGCAAACAAGACTTAAACTAATTAAAAACGAATTATCGTGAAACTATTTTTTCTGTTATCGGCATTGTGCCTTGACTTACCTCTCGAAGGAAAAGAAAAACAGGTTGCTGAAAAATTACATGAATTGGTGGCCGGGAATAATTATTTCCTTGATTTTGGGGTCATTGGAAGTAAAACAGTACCACGCTCGTTGACAAAGTACGGCTATGTGGAAGATGCTATGAAGATGGTCACAAAAACGGAAGGGCCTTCATGGGGGTTTTATACCCGCCATGCTAAAGGAATTACCTTTAAAAATGTTGCCGTAACGGCTAAAGAACGCGATTATCGTCCTGCTTTTGTATTTGATGATGTTGCCGGAGTGGCTATGGAGAATGTCTATATTAATGAAGATGATAGAGGGGCGCAGATTATTTTGCGAAATGTGGGCAATGAAAACTTAAAAGTAGATCAAAGATTAGTTTCGACAGTAGAATAGACGAACTGTGAAAAATTACGATCATAATTATTCTGCAAGAAACATACATACGAAGTTCAAAACTAACAACAAAAACTAAACAATTGGAAAAGTTTATATTGGCATATTTATTATTAATACTCTTGTCCGGTAGCAGGTTCTCCGATATTTCTGAGCAGAAAGGGATACAAAAAGAATCGCATTGGGTAAAAACACCAACGGGAAGGCAACTCTTCTTCATGTCCGGAACAAATAAATCTGAGACTTTTAAGACTGTCCGAAATGGCTATTGTTTCGATGTGGTAAATCAGGGCGATTCGCATTTAATGCTGAAATTTATATTAAATTCCAATGTGTCTGTTTCACCTGCGGTTGTTCGTCTTTCGCCAGGTGCCCGCCAGCGGGTTACCATAAATTGCCGGAATGAGACCAGGTCTGTTCCTCTTTTCTATGCATTATCGCTTTCCTCCAGGCCATTCACTACCCATTCCTGTCTTTACCGTGCGTATAACGATGGTGAAACAGAATTGTGTATCCCTGTTGATACTATCCTTTACAGTGCACTTCGGGCACGTACTGCCGCTATCCTGGACGAATCCAAAACAGAAGTGGTTGACAAGGCGATGCCTGCAGGTAGCTTCATTTATACTCCAGGCCCGTTCTATCAAAAAGCAGGTCTTTTCGCACGTGATTTCCTTTACCAGTTAGAAGGTGCAGGCCATGATTTTGTAACGGCTGAAGAAGTCATGATTGCCGTTGATTTTCTTGCACTTAAGCAGCTAAAAGCAAATAAGAAAGTAGGTTCGTTTACTTACCCTCAGGGGGCTATACCCGACCATGTTTACCCTGACGGGCAATTTTGTTGGGGGCCCGGGGCATTTTATAGTGATAACTCTGCCCATTTTCATCGTCCCTCTATGGATGAGGCAATGTGTTTCGTGATTTTAGGCTGGCATTATGGGTTTAAGTCCGGCTGGAGTTCTGAGTGGAAGACATGGTTTAAAAAGAAAGCGCAGAATTTCGTTGATGCATGGAATAGCGTTCCCCGAAATCCTGTAACCGGCCTTATCACTCAATGGAGTACTCCGGGACATATCGGGGCAAATGGCATTAAGGAGACAAATGGTGCATGTGTCATGTGGGGATTCCACGACTCATACGGATTTGGAGGTGACGATTTGGGAACCTCGGTGCTGGCCTGCAATGCGGCTCGTGCTCTGGTTGATATGTACGAACACTCCGGCGATCATGATTCAGTAAAATGCTGGGAAAAGATTGCCGAAAAAATGCAGGAAGCAATACGTGCCCGGTTTAATCCGTCAGGATATCTTCCCTGGGGAGTAGGAAATCTTTCGCCGGCAATAGCCTCGCCAGATATTACGGGGTATGCAGTCTGGTCTGGCATCCTGACTGATGAACAGTCCGATAGGGCTTCGGATTGGTTTGCCAGCCGGTATATGGCAGACAAAGCTACTGGTGGAACAGCTGATCTTTTTCACATGTCGCCGCCTTTTCGGGGAGCAGTACGTATGGCCCGAAAGGCAGATGATATTTCTCCCGGAAGGCATGTCTGGCCTGATATGAATGATGGAAACCATTGGGAGAATCTGGCTTATGGCTACAATGCCTATCAGGATGGCGGATACTGGTATTATATGAGTTTGGGAATTGCCGTAACCCTATGGCGAAAACATCCGGATCTGGCAAGAGAATGGATAGGAAATACTTATTCAGACATTGCCGGTTCCAATGCTAATTTCCCTTATGAACGTATTGACGGGATGAAACCGGTGAACGACCGTTACAATGCTTCCGTAGGCCCGCTTTTAGGAATGGGGATGCCAGCAGTAGTCTCGTCTGTAATAATTAAAATAAATGAGATCAATGAAGCTCCGTCCCGGTTTAATAGCAATTAGGTTGGCAACAGGGAAATGACTTTTGTCGGAATTAGTTAAAACTCTCAAATAGATTATACATGGAAGAAAGAAAAAAACATTTGACACGGATTTTGATTACAAGCATCATTTTATGCGTATTTGTACTTTTTTTGCAGGCGCAAAGCAGTCAGCGTTTATCCGTTCCTCAGGACGTTTCAAAGTGGATTACCACTTCGTTTGCAAAAGGTAAAATTCCCCCGCTTTCTTTTGTTTACAACGGGAAGGCTTCGTCCTCTTTTATAAAAAAATGGAACTATTCATTGCAAAAAGAACCGAGTGACGACCCACAGGTGGTTAAATACCGCGTGTCGTATCTCGATCCTGCCAGCGGGCTCAAACTGGATTGCCATGTGAAAGGTTTCAAAGATTTTAATGCCGTGGAATGGGTGTTGAACTTCACCAATACTTCCGGTAAAAATTCTTCGACTATTGAACAGGTAAAAGTGGTCGATTTTACCGCATTAAGCAAAGCAGATGGCGTTTTTACGCTTTACCATGCCAGGGGAAGCGATGCCAAACGCTCGGATTTTCAGCCACTGTCAACGGTACTTAAAACAGGGGAAACAATCCATATGCAGCCTAACGGCGGACGTTCATCAGATGACACAGGTTTCCCGTTTTTTACCATCGAGTCGCCCGACCATACAGGTATCGTTGCCGCAATAGGTTGGAGTGGAAACTGGTTTTCAGATATTGAACAAACAAATTCAAAAGCGATAAATCTGAAAGCCGGAATGGCCAATATGAAATTGTTTCTTTATCCTGGAGAAACAATTCGTACACCAAGCATTTGTATGCTTTTCTGGCAAAATGAAGACAGGATGGTTGGTCAGAACCAGTTCCGACGTTTTCTGCTGGCTCATCATTCCCGGAAAATTGACGGCAAATTTGTGGAATATCCTATATCAGGCGGGTTTAACTGGGGTGATCCTTATCCCTGCAACGAATATAATTGTTTGACAGAAGATTATGCCTGTGCACTTATTAACCGGTATAAACAGTTCGGCATAACACCGGAGGTTTTCTGGCTCGATGCAGGTTGGTATACTGGCTGTGGAGAGTGGTTTGAAAATGCAGGTAACTGGACTGTCGAAACGACCCGCTTCCCCAACGGATTGAACCCGCTTTCAGATGCAGCTCATAAAGTTGGAGCCAAATTTATGGTGTGGTTTGAACCGGAACGGGTACATGCCAATACCGAATTTGCCAGAAAATATCCAAAATGGATGCTCCGTGAACCAGGTAACAATGATAATTATCTTTTCAATTTGGGAAATATGGAAGCACGAAAGTGGTTCCTGGAATATTTTGGCGACCTTATTGAAGAGAACGGAATCGATTATTATCGCCAGGATTATAATATACGCCCGGAACCATTTTGGACAGCGAATGACGAACCTGACCGTATCGGTATCACGGAAATCCGTTATATCGAAGGATTGTATGCTTATTGGGATTATCTGCTTGAGCGTTTTCCCAACCTGCTGATTGATAATTGTGCCAGCGGCGGACGTCGCCTTGATCTGGAAACCGTATCGCGCAGTGCCCCGCTGTGGAGAACTGATTATCAGTACGGCGAACCCAACGGATACCAATGCCATACCTATGGACTGAATTTCTATCTTCCGTTAAGTGGAACAGGGGTAAGCAAAGCCGACCCATATACTTTCCGTTCGAGTTTAGGTAGCGCAGTGGTGCTGAACTGGAAAATAACCAACCGTGATTTTTCAATTCCGGAGATGCAGAAATGTTTGGCCGATTTTAAAGAGCTGCGTCCTTACTATTATGAAGATTATTATCCGTTAACCGGGGTTGGCGATTTAACCGGCGACGATGTGTGGCTGGCTTATCAATTGAACAGACCATCTGATGAATCTGGAATTGTGGTGGCTTTCCGGCGGAAAGACAATACGGACAATACCTTGTCGGTACAATTGAGAGGTTTAAATCCGAATACGACTTATTCAGTATATAATGATAACAATAAGAGCGTGGTTGCGAAAACAGGGAAAGAACTCTCGGAAGGAATAACTCTTGAAATAAAAGAAACCCCAGGTTCTCTGTTGCTGAAATACTATAAAAAAGGGAAATAGCCGCTTTTGATATAGTAATAAATATTTAATCGAAATGAAAAAAATATATCTGTACCAATTGATTGGAAGTATTTGTCTTTTTCTTTATGCCAATTTTACAATACAGGCAGAGGAAGTCAATTATGCCGAAAAAGTAAATACGTTGATTGGAACAAAGGGGAACGGTTTAACCTCAGGATACCTGTATCCCGGAGCCTCCTATCCTTTCGGTATGACCCAGTTTACCCGTACTTATTTTTCGCCGAACACCGGTTTCGGGATTAACCAGTTAAGCGGGGCTGGCTGTTCGAATGAGGGTAATTTCCCGACTCTTCCGTTAAACGGTGAGCTAACTGTTTCTCCTGACAGTATTCTCAATCTGAATGTCAGTATATCCGAAGAAAAAGGAATTGCCGGCTATTATAAAGCGACTGTTCAAAAAAATATTCAGGCTGAATTTACTGTGACCGAAAGAACAGGGATGGCCCAATACACCTTTGCCCCTGAAACAAAAAAAGGAACGGTGATTATCGGTGGTGGTATTGCGGGAACATCTGTAGATGTAGCAACCACCGTGATTACCGGCACAAATACCTGCGAAGGATTTTCTGATGGCGGTGATTTCTGCGGAATTCCGGCTCCTTACAAAATTTATTTCGTGGTCGAATTTAATGGGAAAATTACTTCATCCGGAACATGGAAAGACGAAAAACTGAAGCCGGGAACTACTTTTGCCGAAGGGAAACATTCCGGTTTGTATTTCTCATTTGATGTTTCTGATCAAAAGTCCATTCAGTATAAGATTGGGATATCCTATGTCTCTATTGAAAATGCGAGGGAAAACCTGAAGGCTGAAAACCCGGGATGGAATTTCAGTGAAATAAAAAATAAGGCGATTGATAAATGGAATGAATATCTTGGCAAAATTGAGGTGAAAGGCGAGAATGAAGACCGCATCACCCAGTTTTATACGCATTTGTACCGGGCATTAATTCATCCGAGTGTTTGCAGCGATATAAACGGTGAATACATGGGGGCCGATTTCAAAATACATAAGGCCTATCGCAAACAGTACACCAACTACAGCAACTGGGACACCTATCGCACACAAATACAACTGCTGACCATGCTTGAACCGGATGTTGCGTCTGATGTGGTGGTTTCCTTACAGGATTTTGCTGAACAATCGGGAGGGGGCTTTCCCCGTTGGGTACTTGCCAATATTGAAACAGGTGTTATGCAAGGCGATCCTACGACCATCCTGATTGCCAATGCATATGCTTTTGGTGCGAGGGATTACGATCCTTGCCCGATCCTTGAGACTATGAGAAGAGGAGCTGAAATTCCCGGGACAAAATCGCAGGATCAACTGACCCGTCCGGCGCTGGATATGTTTTTGAAAAATGGTTTCTGCTATGCTTCCATGCAACTGGAATACACATCGGCCGACTTTGCCATATCCCGTTTTGCACTCAACGCCTGCGACAACAAGGAGGTAAGCAAAACCTACCTGAAGCGGGCTCAAACCTGGAAGAACTTGTACAACCCGGAAACAGGCTGGTTGCAGTCTCGGCGAAAGGAAGGTTTTGTCCCTCTAAAATATGACTTCAGGGAGTCAACCTACAACAATTATTTCTGGATGGTTCCTTATAATATTCAAGGCTTAATTGATACGATTGGAGGAAACGCTGAAGCTGAAACCCGGCTGGATAATTTGTTCCGCCGATTAGACGCGGGTTACGACGACGACTGGTATGCCTGCGGAAATGAACCAAGCTTTGGAATTCCATGGGCATATAACTGGGTCGGTAAACCCTATAAAACCCAGAATGTTGTTCATCAGGTCATAACCGGGCAATATTCAGGCAACGTTGATGGATTACCAGGGAATGATGATTTAGGATCAATGGGTTCGTGGTATGTTTTTGCATCTATCGGACTTTATCCTGAGATTCCCGGCGTCGGTGGATTTTCTGTCAATGCACCAATCTTTTCTTCAATAAAGCTTCATTTTAAAAACGGAGATTTAACAATTCTGGGTGGTTCAGAGAAAGATTATTACATCAAATCGATGAGATTTAATGGAAAACCATACGAAAGCACATGGATTAACTGGAGCGATTTGGAAAACGGAGGCACTATTCAATATAGACAAACTAATAAACCTAATTTTCAATGGGGAACCAAAGTTATTCCTCCTTCATTTGAATAATGAACATGACAATATGGGGTTTGGAGAGATAAAAGAGTCCCTGTTCCGGCGTCCTGGGCAAGATGCGGTTCCATATGGGAGATTTTCCCTAATGTAATAGGGAATTTTGTCGTATACCCCAACTCCGGCATTGCACTCTGAATTGGAAAATTTACCTTCGCTTTCTCATGACAGAAATTGACAAATCAATCAATTCCTGGTTGTACACCATTGCCAAAAACAAAGCCATCAATTTTCTAAAGAAAAAATGTTTAGTGAAATTAAAAAAATAACATATAAAAAAGAGATTCCTCCCTTCGGTACCAATGACAGACTTCTGTAAAAATCTGTCATTGGTACCGAAGGGAGGAATCTCTCACTCACAAAGTTTAATAGTTTATTTTTTGAAAATTACTTAGTAATGTCAATGTCTAAAGGGCAATCAATAATGACTTTCAATAGTCCTGAAAATGAATATATAGCATTAGATGAAGCACTTTTAATTGAAATGATTGTTGAAAAAATGCCTGCCCGGCGAAAAAGAATCTATCAATTCCGGCAGTAAGGTATGACCAATGACGAGATTACTCAAAGGCTTGAACCCACAAAACGAAATGTGTAAAGCCGGGTTAGCCTCGCATTAAAGGAAATACGTAAATACATCGCTATGGTTTAGATGAGTAATTTCATATTTTTATTTGTTTTAATCATGAAAAGTAATAACATTTGGAATTATTTACCTTGGAAAACTTTGAATTATTGACAGAACCTGGCTTAAATATTGAAAAAGCAGTTATCTTGCAATTCATCTCAGGTAGCGGGAAAGCCTGCGAATTGATCTTTCACAGAACGAAAGGGAAACTGAAGGGATTTCTTAAAAAAGCATTGCCAAAAGATGAAGATGTGGAGAGCGTCATGCAGGATGTTTATTTAAAGCTATGGGCCACACGGAAATTTATTCAACCTGATAAAAATTTTGAGACATACCTTTTTACGATAGCCAGGAATTTAGTGATTGATATAATGCGGAAAAGGTTGCACAAGCAAAAATATATTGAAGATCTTTATCGCCAGTTAAAGGAAAAACAGCGAAACAGTCTGGATACAAATGCTGTTGTGGAATACTCGGAATTGGAAAAAAAGATTTTTGAACTGATTGATCAGTTGCCGGAAAAAAGAAGAGAGATATTTAAGTTAAACCGGTTGGAAGGACTTACCTATAAAGAAATTGCTGCCAAATTGAAGATATCGGAAAATACAGTCGATTCACAAATGCGAAAGGCGCTGGCATATTTTCACCTCGCAATGGAACACTATTTGGGACTTATTATTTGGTGGTATCTTCATCAATAATCATTTTTTTGAAAAAAAATCATTTTGCAGACACGGAAAAATTGTATTCAAACGTAAACAGGTTTGTATTTACAATTTTGAATGATGAACAACGTATCCGACAATTTTCTTGAAAAATTTATATCGGGCAAAAGGTTAACCGAACGGGAATTTACGTTATTGGAAGGTTTACTTGATGATGCGGATCAGAAGCACGAAATTATTCAATGGCTGGAAAAGAAATGGCAATATAGTACGCCAGAGACGGTTCACTTGCAATTTGAACAGATAAGAAAAAAGATCAGGAGCGAATCTGCAAAACAAAGGTTGAACCGTTTCGTTACCATTTTATCAAAAGCCGCTGCTGTTTTGTTTATTCCACTTCTTGCCGCTGCTTTTTATTTTTATGGTAATCAAACAGATTCGTCCAAATTACTGACACTTTCCACACAGAAAGGCGAACAGACCAGTGTTATACTTCCCGATGGTTCGAAAGTCTGGTTAAATGTGGATACCAAATTAAGCTATCCGGTAAACTATGGTGTAAAATCCAGGAAAGTGGAACTGGAAGGAGAAGCTTTTTTCGAGGTGATGAAAAACAGGGAACTTCCTTTTGAAGTATCCTCAGGTAATATAACCACAAAAGCGCTGGGAACATCTTTTGTGATTTTTTCCTACCCCGGATCATCTGAAATCAGGTCGTCCCTGATCAATGGTTCTGTTGAAGTTAAATACGGGAAAAGAATTGAAATTTTGAAACCCGGACAACAATTCATATTCAATAAAAATAAACCTGGGGTTATTGTTCAGTCATTTGATGAGCATGATGAACTGGCCTGGAAAAATGAGCAGCTAGTGTTCCGCCTGACTCCGTTTAACCAGGTTATTGAAGAACTTGAAAAATGGTATAATGTTGGAGTTGAATATAATCCTGCTGCATTCGAATCCGAGACCTTTACCGCGAAGTTTAAAAGGTATGAAACGCTTGAGCATGTACTTCAGGTTATGGCAAAGGCAGGCGGATTTACATATCGTATAGAAGAAGAAAATGTTAAGATTATGAAATAAAAAAACGGGCAAAGCTGTTAGCGCCGGCAATGCCCGAAAAATCATATCAATTTTATTAATGTAATAAACAACTCAAATGTATGAAAAAAAAAGATTGTTTATGTCGGGGTGGTAAAAATTCCCCGGTATTAAAAATTTTAAGAGTTATGAAATTAACTGCAATCATCTTGTTTTCGACTACAATGTTGGTTTCTGCGGGTTTATACTCACAGACTACACGGCTAACGTTGAACTTTTCCGACATTTCCTATGGCGATTTGTTTCAGAAGATTGAAGAACAAAGCGAATTCAGTTTTGCGTTTACCGGTTCAAATTTCGATTCGGCTCAGAAGATCGAGATCAATGTTACCCAGGGAACGGTAGAGGAAATTTTAAATGAAGTATTACCGGACAATGTTACCTATGAAATTATCAACAGGTATGTGGTTATCCGTAATGCTGATGAGAAAAATGCAACTGAAAGTCAGCAGACAAAAACAATCTCCGGTAAAGTGACCGATTCTTCCAGTGCACCGTTGCCCGGCGTTACAGTGGTGGTCAAAGGAACTACTATTGGGATTATTACCGATGTCGATGGTTACTATTCCCTTGCGAACGTGTCTTCGGATGCAATACTGGTATTTTCGTTTGTGGGGATGAAAACGCAGGAAATTCCTTTAGACGGGAAAACAGTCGTTGATGCGGTAATGACAGAAGATGCAATAGGTATAGAAGAAGTGGTTGCCATTGGATACGGTACAGCCAAGAAAGCAACAGTAACAGGTTCGATAACAACAGTGAAAGGAGAGCAATTGGAGACATCTCCATCTATAAATTTTTCAAATAGTCTGGCAGGACGATTGCCTGGGCTGATAGCAATAAATTCATCTGGAGAACCTGGTGATGACGGGGCAACATTAAGGATCAGGGGATTAAATACCTTAAATGACAATTCACCTCTAATTGTTGTAGACGGAATACCGAACCGTGATTTAGAAAGGTTGAACAGCTCAGATATTGAGAGTATTACTGTTTTAAAGGATGCTTCAGCCGCTATCTATGGTTCTCAGGCAGCCAATGGTGTTATACTGATCACAACGAAACGAGGTGAAATCGGAAAACCGAGAATTACAGCTACTGTTACCCAGGGATGGAGTACACCTACAGTAATCCCGGAAATGGCAGATGCAGCAACCTATGCAGAGGTAGTAAACCAAATTAACGGTTACGATGGTTCTGATCCAACATACTCAGATGAAGATATTCAATTGTTTAAAAATGGTTCAGATCCATGGGGACATCCGGATACAGATTGGTTCGACGATGTTTATAAAAATTATTCTTCTCAAAATAATGTGAATATGTCTATATCCGGCGGAACCGAGAATGTGAAATATTTTATTTCTCTGGGATATAAATATCAGGATGGGAATTACCATAATAGTGGAACTAATTATAACCAGTATGATTTTAGAAGTAATATTGACGGAAAGGTGTCAGACCATATTCGTGTCAGTTTTGATGTATTCGGGAGGCAGGAAGAAAGACTCTATCCTACAAAAAGTGCAGGAACTATATTTAATTCAACCCTTCGAAGTTATCCGACTATGCCTGCATACTGGCCAAACGGCTTGCCCGGACCGGATATTGAGAGAGGAGAGAACCCTGTTGTTATGGCTACCGATGCAACCGGTTACGACAAAGATAAGCGGTATATTTTCGGAAGTAAATTGAACCTTAATGTTGATATTCCCTGGATAAAAGGTTTGTCTGTTTCAGCAAATGCATCTGTCGATAAAAATATTTTAAACGATAAATTGTGGTGTACCCCATGGACGCTTTACACCTGGGATGGCTTATCTTATGATGAAAACGGCGAGCCTGAATTAGTGGGAGGATCAAGAGGCTATTCCGAACCACGGCTTACTCAAACCATGGAGGACGAACAACAAATTATGCTTAATGTGCTGGTAAACTATGAACACACGATAGCAGATAAGCATAATATCGGAATTTTAGTCGGTTCCGAAAGAATTACCGGTAACGAAATGACTTTTTGGGCATATCGAAGATATTACATCAGCGATGAAGTTCAGGAACTTTACGTAGGTGGTGAAGATGAAAAAGATAACTCAGGTTCGTCTGACGAAAGTGCTCGGTTGAACTATTTTGGTAGAGTGAACTATAATTTTTCTCAGAAATATATGGCTGAATTTGTCTGGAGATACGATGGTTCGTACATCTTTCCTACTGACAGCCGGTTTGGCTTTTTCCCCGGTTTCTCTTTGGGGTGGAGAATATCAGAAGAAAAGTTCTGGAAAAACAATATCCCGTACATCAATTATTTTAAAATACGTGGAGCGTGGGGACAAACAGGTAATGACAGGGTTGGAGGATACCAATACCTTTCCAGCTATGAATTTGATACAAATTATATATTTAATACGGATACAGAAG
Organism: Prolixibacteraceae bacterium; assembly: GCA_963662895.1. Lineage (GTDB taxonomy): Bacteria > Bacteroidota > Bacteroidia > Bacteroidales > Prolixibacteraceae > GWE2-42-39. The sequence goes on from OY759982.1 coordinate 1,031,936, forward strand.
TGAAGACATTAAGCGAATCGGTTGTTGCAAACCCAGATATTACCTGGGAGGTTGCAGACCAGAGTAATATTGGGTTTGATGCTATGCTTTTTAATGACAGGCTTAGCCTGACATTTGATTATTTTCATAATCTTCGGAAGAATATCCTGTGTTACAGAAATGCTTCTGTTCCAGCATCAACCGGGCTGGAACTCCCACAGGAAAATATAGGTAAAGTAGCAAATAACGGGTTCGAGTTTGTAATCGGATATAACAACAAGATCGGGGAAGTTGGCTATCATATATCAGTCAATGGAGCTCATCAGAAGAATAAAATTAAGTTTTGGGACGAAACACCAGGAGCACCTGATTACCAAAAGTCCACAGGACGACCAATAAATGCCAGGTTGTTGTATCATGCAATAGGAATATTTGCAGATCAGGCTGCCGTAGATGCATATCCGCATTGGGATGGAGCACAACCGGGAGATATTATTTTTGAAGATGTTAGCGGTGATGGAGAAATTGATGGGGATGACAAGGTGAGATATGATAAAACCGAAATGCCGACTTTTACCGGTGGTCTAAACATCGATTTAGCGTACAAAAACTTTTATGCCAATATATTTTTTCAGGGGGCTGCAGGGGCAGTTATAACCCATACTACTGAGTCAGGTTTGTTTGGAAATTTCCGTGCTGATGATGTTATTGGCCGCTGGACTTCCGACAACCCCAATGCATCTAAACCCAGACCATGGAATAGCAGTGACCAATATTGGTATACAGATGGTGGTAATAATACTTATTTCAATATGGATAATGATTATATAAGATTGAAAAATCTGGAAATAGGATATAATATGCCCAGCAGATTTAATGATAAATTAAAGATTGATGGGCTGAAGTTTTTTTTCAATGGTGCCAATTTATTTACAATTACAAAAATGAAAGACTTTGATCCTGAGGCCAGTAGTGGTCATTCTTATTATCCGCTTGTCAAGGTTTATAATTTTGGAATTACTTTAACTCTATAAAAGAAAAGTGATGAATAAGGTTTATAACATATTTTATACATTACTGATTGTTGGCTTGATTTCAACATCATGTAATACCGATTTTTTGGATACCACTCCTTCTGATAAATTGTCCGAATTAAGTGTTTTTGGAGATCCTAATTTGACAGAAACATACGTCAATGGCATTTATACAGATATACAACATCCTTTTGCAGGTAGAAAGGTTGTTATGAAAGCAGAATTCGTCGATGAAGCTCATGACATGTGGTATAATTTTTACGAGTTTAACAATTGCATGATGACTTCAGATGACGATGCAAATTGGCTGTATGAAGACTGGGACTACAATTACTCCAATATAAGAAAGTGTAATTTATTCTTTAAAAATTTTGATGAAGACGTTTTTGAAAGTGAAGAAGTTGGTGGGGTGTCGTGGTCTGATCGGTTAAAGGGAGAGGCTCATTTTTTGCGCGCTTTTTTTTATCATCAATTGGTTAGTTTATATGGAGGAGTTCCTATTATAACGAAGATTTATGATTTGAATGACGATTTTAAGGTTGCGCGGAATACTTATGAAGAGTGTATTGATTTTATTGTGGCAGAATGTGACTCTGCAGCTAGTTTCTTGCCTGTTGAAAATACAGATGATAACGTAGGCCGTGCAACAAAGGGAGCTGCATTAGCCTTGAAATCGGAAGTATTGTTATATGCTGCCAGTGAATTACATAATAACAATACCGTATTTTCAGGTTATTCAAATCCTGAATATTTAGGTTATGTAAGTGGAAATGCGCAGGATCGTTGGAGAGAAGCTAAGGATGCAGCAAAAGCCGTGATAGATCTTGGTACTTATGACCTTTATACAGGAACAAGCGATTCTTTGGCTCAGAATTATAATAACCTTTTTATTGCATCGGAAACAACGGAAGATATTTTTGTCAGGTATTTTTTGGAGAAAAGTGGAAGAAGTGGAAATGGCTTGCCGCTTGGAAACGGAACCAATGGATATCACTGTTACGGACAAAATACCCCGACCGGTAATATTGTAGATGCTTATGAAATGGCTGATGGTACAAGATTCGATTGGAATAACCCTGAATGTGCTGCCGAACCCTATAAAAACCGGGATCCGCGATTCTATGCTTCAGTCCTATATGAAGGAGTAAATTATAAAGAACGGCCGGAAGATGTACAGGCATATGACCCGGTGGGAATTATTCAGGTGGGAACATGGGAAACATGGAACGCTACAACAAACGAAATGGAAGAAGTATATGGCCTGGATAGCCGGAATAGTGTAATTGAACCATATAACGGGGGATATACCGGATATTATCTTCGGAAATTTGTCGATCCGTCAGTTGATGGACAATATACGAAAGGGCAGTCTGTTCCGTGGCGTTACCTCAGATATACCGAAATATTGCTGAACTATGCCGAAGCATGTATCGAATTGGGCGAAGATGCCGAAGCCCGTACCTATATTAATAAGATCAGGGAAAGAGTTGGAATGCCTGATATTAATGAATCAGGAGATGAACTTCGGGAACTTTTCCGGAATGAGAGGAGAGTTGAATTGGCTTTCGAAGATAAACGTTTCTATGACGTACGGCGTTGGGCAACAGGGAGTGATGGTTACCAGGATGCAACGGGGGTAGATGTGAGATATGAATTGGACTATTCTACTCATACGACTGCAACGGTTCCAGCTATCACGCCTATAACAGTTCAATCCAGATCATGGAATGATAAAGCTTATTTCTTTCCTATAAGCAGGGATGAAATAAATAGAAATAGTTTGTTGGTTCAAAACCCGGGTTATTAACTTTTAAAATACTCAGAGGAATAAGGTACCCGCAACGTCGGGTATCTTACTCCTCTCCGAATTTTTGGGGAAACAATTGCATGAATATCATGTAGAGAAATAGTTCCCAATGTTCTTTATTTGATGAAAAATTGCAGATTGCTTTAAAATGTACTTTAAATTCTAATTTTATGATTTATACCTTGTCGCAATTATTGCCTTTTGCTAATGTGAAACAGAAGACAAAGACTGTAATCATTCTTATTCTTTTTTTTCTCTTTATTTTTCAATATCCAGGCAAAATATTAGCTCAGTCAGATGCAAAAGCTTATGTAATCGATGAAAAATTATTATATCATCAAATTCACCTGAGTACTGCCGATCATACTATTTTGCCGTGGTATTCCGAAAATTTAGCAGAATCGTACGATTTTGTAATCAATAAAGTTTGGGAGTTCTGGAATAATATCAGAATTGACAAAAACGGGCTCCCTTATTATATGAACCATCAGGTTTGGCGTGAAGAAATAAATGATCCCAGGGGAATTGGTGGCGACCAGCTTTCAATGGCTCTTTCTTCCTGGCATTTGCTTTACGGATACTCGGGAAATAAAAGCATAAAGGAGAATATGTGTTTTCTGGCAGATTATTACCTGTCCCATTCACTTTCTCCTGCCGATGCAGTCTGGCCAAATATTCCATATCCGTATAATACTTTGATATACTCGGGGATATATGATGGGGATATGATATTGGGTAAAGGGTTTACACAACCTGATAAAGCCGGTTCGTTCGGGCTGGAATTAGTGAACCTTTATAAAATGGATCATCCCGCATGTACAGACAATTGTTATCTGGAAGCTGCTGTAGATATCGCAAATACGTTATCAAAGCATATAAAAGAAGGTGATGAGAATAACTCGCCTTTACCTTTTAAAGTGAATGCCGTAACCGGAGAGATTGGTAGGCTAATAGGAAATCAGGATAAAGGGGAAAAAGATCAGCTAAGTAGTTATACTACTAACTGGTCATCAACGATGGAACTTTTTTTGAATTTGATTGAATTAAATAAAGGAGAAGTTGAAAGGTATCATCAGTCTTTTGATATGTTGTTGGCTTGGATGAAAGAATATCCTCTAAAAAATAATAAATGGGGACCATTTTTTGAAGATGTCGCGGGCTGGAGTGATACCCAGATTAATGCAATTACATTTGCCCGGTTTATGATGAACTATCCGGAATATTTCCCATTATGGAAAAACGAAGTAAAAGGAATATTTAATTGGGTTTACGATAAACTTGGTAACAAAGATTGGAGAAAATACGGTGTTGTTGTAGTGAATGAACAAACTTCATATTTGAAGCCGGGAAACAGTCACACCTCACGACAGGCTTCATCTGAATTGCAATATGCCTTTCTTACTGGAGATTCGTCTTTTGTTGTGAATGCTGTCCGTCAGCTTAATTGGGCAACCTATATGGTTGATGTTGATGGCAAGAATATTTATCCCGGTAGTACGAATTGGTTAACAGATGGCTATGGCGACTACGTGCGTCACTTCCTAAGGGCAATGGCATACAAGCCTGATCTTGCCCTATCTTGTGAGAACCATCTTCTATCAACCACTTCTGTCATCCAAAATATTGAATATGCACCGGACATTCCAGATCAGTATCAAAAAGAAATACTTGTAAACTATTCCGTGTTTGACGAGGATGCAACTGAAGTATTCCGCATGTCGGACAAACCATCTAAAGTGATAATTGGGGCCAAAGAAGTTTCCCTGTCGGATGTGGACGGTAATGATTTATGCCGCTGGCAGGAACTGGGTTCCAGAGGAGGTGTTTTGGTTATCAGGCATACAACAGGGAAACATATCATTATTACAAAATAATGGATTTTTATCTATAACATTATAAGAACAGGCATGGTTGGTAATTGTGAAAGAACGGGTGGCTATCCTTATTGGGATTCTTAAATTTTATTGGAGATGCATAAACCCTTGAAAATTTTAAACAGATGAGAAAAAATAATAAAGGACTTATTAAAGCAGTAAATATACTGTTCTTGTTTATACTTACTACTAATTTGTATGGCAAGGGCAACAGCGTTTCTGATTCGTTATGTACCCACCGGATCATAAGAGGAAATAAAGGTGAAATTTTGCCTTGGTATAAGCCTGAAGAAAATGGGGCAGCCTATTCTCATGTTATAAAACTGGCATCAGAATTTATAAAAAACGATGTACCTGCCGAGCCGGAAACGGGTTTCAAATTATATTACCTGTTTTGCGAATTTCAGGGGCCTGAGTACAACAAAGATTTTTACAAAGGGATAACTGGCAGGAAAACTTTGCCGCATAACCCGGCTTGTGTATTTGCAGGTTTTACAGAAAGTCTGGGAGTTAAATACCGGATATATTCCGGTGATGAGTCCTATCTTGAGATTGTGCGTAAATGCCTTGACCACATGTTGAAAAACGGAACGACGCCGGCATCGTGGGTTTGGGGCAATTGCCCTTATGCCAGTTCTTTTCCTGGAGATACCGTTTATTCAGGAACAGGTTTTTGGGAAATAGGGCGTGGCGATGGTCAATATGTTATAGAGCCTGACAAGGTGGGAGAAATGGGAGTTGCCTATCTTCAGTTCTATGAAATTACGGAAGAACCTGTTTACCTGGAAGCAGCATGTCATTGCGCTAATGCTTTGGAGAAAAATATCAGGGAGGGAAGTTACAGTCGTTCTCCCTGGCCTTTCAGAGTGCAGGCAAGAGTGGGGGATGTATTGGAACAATATTGCTCCAATGTATTACCCCCGGTGAGGTTGTTCGATGAGTTGATACGGATAAAGGAACAGGCGAATATCAGCCGTGAGGATATCGAGGCGTATAAAAAAGTAAGAGATATGGCCTGGAACTGGATGTTTTCAACAGAAGGGCCAATGAAGACTTACGTATGGAAAGGTTATTTTGAGGATGTTCTATGGGATAACAATAATGAAAACAGGGTACAGGTTACGCCTATGGAAGTGGCGCGCTACCTCATTCAGCACACCGGATACGACCCAAATTATAAAGAGAATGTAACTGCACTGATAGGCTGGTGCGATGGCGTGTTCGGTACAGATGGGGCCAAAGGATATAATGCACAAAGTGAACAGCTAAAATGTTTCCAGCCGATGGGCAGTCATACAGCCCGCTATGCCTCGGTGTGCGCCATGTGGTATGCTGCAGGGGGAGGAGATTGGTATAAAACAGAAGCTTTTGAAAATTTCAACTGGGCCACTTACTGTACAAGTAAGAAAGGTGTCGTGTCGGTTGGAACCGGTTGGTCAGGCTCGTGGTTTTCCGATGGTTACGGTGATTACATTAAGCATTTTATCGACGGGATGGCTGCAATCCCGGAATGGGCCCCTGCAGACGAAAACCATTTGCTTGGTTCTGAGTCGGTTGTTCAGCACATCAGCTATGGTGACAAGGAGATCATTTACAAGACATATCATCCTGCCTCAAGCGAAGTATTGCGGTTAACAGCTATGCCCCGGAAAATTGCTGTTGATGGTATAGAGCTAAAACGCAAGGATGATCTAAAATCAGATGGATGGAATTGGAAAAAACTGGATAAAGGTGGTGTTTTACGGATTGTCCGTTCTTCCGGGCGAGAGGTGAAAATAAGCCTGTAACGTTCATTCTTGTACTGTAATTGATTTTAATGAGGAAAGAGATTGCATCTGAATTAGCCGGAGAGTCATTGAATCCAGAAGAATTTTGGTACTCCTTTGCCCGATATATTCCTTGGTTTTTTAGAAAAAATATTCATTAAATGATCGTATATGATCAAATATGATTATTTTTGATCGATGTAAATGAATGTATTTGAACGATTATGATTGCTGAAAAAAGAAAGAAACTAATTGTTGAGTTGTTAAATAATGCAGAAACTGTTACAATACAGGATATTGTAGATAAATTTAATGTTTCGCCAATTACAGCCAGACGTGATTTGACTGATTTGGAAAAAAAAGGACTTCTGGTGAGAACTCATGGAGGTGCAGTTAAGCTGGATGAAAGTGCTAACAGTTTACTTTTTTTCGATCAAAAGGTTGAACACAGTAAGGAAAAAAAAGAGGAGATATGCAGAATAGCTGCTAAATATATTAATGATAATGATACGATATTCATAGATTGCGGATCGACCATTTTCCGCATCTGTAAGTACGTTAAGGATGTAAAAAATTTAATCATTATTACCAACTCCCTGCCGGTTGTTTCTGAGTTAATGACAGTAAATGATATAAAAATCAATTTAGTTGGAGGAGAGGTAGATCAGCAGCGCAGGGCTGTTTATGGTAGTGTTGCCGAAAAGTTTATATCTGGTTATTATGCAGATAAAGCGTTTATCGGGGCGGATGGCGTGTCTCTTGAACATGGACTGACATCCTATGATGAGAAAGAATCGTCCGTTACCAAAGCAATGGCCCACTATTCCGGCGAAGTGTTTTTACTTTGCGATTCTTCCAAGATTGAGAAAAGGACTTACCTTAAGTTTGCTCCTCTTGATATTGTTGATCATTTTATTACTGATTCAGGGATAGACAAAAAAGATTTGGATAATTATAAAAAAAGTGGGCTTGATGTCATTACTGGCTGATTTTTCCTCGTTGCTGAAGCATATAAAAGAAATTCAGTAAAGTATGAAAATTGTATGAAGTAAATTAAAATTAAGAGCATATGGAAATAAAGATAGATATAGGATTTATAGTCCTTTTGGGGATTCTCGTGTTTTTTTCTGAATGCGAAAGAAAGGCCACATTCTGCCGTGAGATTGATGCTGCCTGGGTTCATAGTGATAAGGATACGGTTATTGGTGATTCGATAATGTACCATCCAGTCCGTCTTGATGAGAAAGGGGTAATTCTCCCTTGGTACTCATCAAACCTGGGGCAGTCGTACGATACTGTTATTAAATTGGTGTGGGATTTTTGGAACAAGATGGAGCTTGATTCCATAAGAAAACAGGGGAACAAAAATACCTTAACGCATCTGTCAAAATTGCCAATACCTTGGCTTCAAAAATCCGATCAGGCGACAATGACCGTTCTCCATGGCCTTTTAAAGTTTAGGCAGAAACCGGGCAGATTGGTTTTTACAAAACTAAATCAGGTACATTACCATCTACATATACAACAAACTATACTAGAGCCCTTGAAATGTTCAATGCTTTAATATCGCTTGGTGTGGGCGATACTGCAGCTTACCGGAAATCATTTGAACTTACGCTGAACTGGCTTAAGGAATATCCGGCTAAAACTAATAAATGGGGGCCTTTTTTCGAAGATATTTCCGTTTGGTCAGATACTCAGATCAATGCAGTCACCTATGCGATGTTTTTAATGGAACATCCCGAATATGATATAAACTGGAAGCAAACAGTAAAAAGTATTTTTGAATGGGTGCACAAAGAACTGGGCAACAAGGAATTTATGAAATATTGAAAATCAAACAAGCCAAAGGAAATAGAATCGAAATCATCAAATAATACAATGAAAGAAGAATCTCTGAAATTATCAAAAGAGTCTTTACAAATTGAAAGTAAGGCGGTATCAGACATTTGTGGATATCTGGATGTGAAAATATTTGGCAAGGCTGTCGATGTTTTAAGCACCTGTCCGAAAATAATTACCTGCGCCAGTGGCTCATCGGGCATTGCGGCAAAGAAATTTGCCCATTCGTTATGCTGTATTGAGAGGAACGCCCAGTTCCTTAGTCCGGCAGAAGCCATTCACGGGGGAATGGGGTGTATCAAAAAGGGAGATGCTGTTGTTATTGTTTCCCGTGGAGGGAAAACTGTAGAACTGCTTCCAATCATTGATGTGTGCAACAAGAAGGAAGCAGTGCTAGTTGCCGTAACCGAAAATTTGCATTCCCCCCTTGCTGATAAGGCACAGATTGTGGTTCCCCTGAAAATTGAAAGGGAAAGCGATAAATACAATATGATGGCCACTGCCAGTTTTATGGCTACAGTAGCCCTTTTCGATGCCATGCTGGTTGCGGTTATGGAAGAAACAGGTTATAGGAAGGAACAGTTTTCATTTATACATCCAGGTGGTGCTGTGGGGGAAAGGTTAAATAAATAAAATATTATCAAAATAGATAAAAATGAATGGAAAAGATTTAAGGATAGAAAAACTATTCAACAAAGGGAAGAATGCAGTAATTGTAGCTATTGACCACGGTATGTTTGACGGGCCTATCCCGGGGATGGTAGATATGGAGAAAACAGCCGGTAAAATCGATTCGTGTGTTGATGGGGTGTTGTTAAGTCCGGGAATGCTCAAGAGGATCCGTCCTGCTTTTAATTACAAGGGCGCTCCGATGCCGATTGTCAGGCTGAACTGGAGCTCGGTTTATTGTTTTCACTGGAATTACAACGAAGCATATTCAGTTATGGCGCAAACCGTGGAAGAAGCTGTTGCAAACGGTGCCGAAACGGTATTGGTATCTTTAACATTACAGACCGGCAGTGAAAAAAATGATACCGAAAACGTTAAGGTTTACAGCCGGTTGGTAAACGATGCAGATAAGCTTGGGATACCAATTATTGGTGAATATTTTCCTGCATATTCCGATACCATTTCGAAAGAACAGATGCATAACCAGGTTTTTGCAAGTTGCCGGATATTAAGCGAGTTGGGTTGTGATATGATAAAAACTTTTTATACACATGATTTTAAAAAGGTAACCGGAAGTTGTCCGGTTCCTGTTTTTGGTCTTGGGGCAGAAAAGAAACCGACCCAACAGGAAGCCCTGCAACTGGCTGCTGATGAAATCAGGGACGGGGCCAGAGGAGTTGTTTTCGGCCGGAATGCCATACAAGTTCCTAATCCCGTTATGTTCCAGCAGGCCCTGTGCGATGTGGTTAAGGAAGGAGTTTTGCCACAACAGGCAGTTGATAAATATAAAATATCAGATTAACAAAGGTTTTTTACCATGAAGACACCGGTTGCTTCGTATGTGATTGGCATTGATGCAGGGACGACTTCTGTTAAAGGAATTCTGGCGGATCGGGAAGGGAATCTTGTTGAATTTGCCAAACAGGAATATATGCTGGATACGGATCAGCAGGATATTTGTGAACTTGATCCTGAAATTTACTGGAACGTTACCTGTTCCATTATCCGGGAACTTGTAAGCAAAGCAGGGATTGCCCCTTCTTCTGTTGCCGGGATTGCCTTTTCCAGCCAGGGTGAAACTTTAATTCCGGTCGACTGTACGGGCAAACCCTTGCGGAAAGCAATAGTGTGGCTGGATAACCGTTCGGTAAAAGAGGCAAATGAAATAAAAGATAAGTTTGGTTCTCAGTATATTATGGATATTACCGGACAGCCGGAGGTTTTGCCGACCTGGCCTGCTACCCGTATCCTCTGGCTGAAGAAAAATGAGCCTTCTGTTTTTAGCCGGGTGGGCAAATACCTGTTGGTCGAAGATTTTCTTCTGTTCCAGATGACGGGCAAGTATTGCACTGAGCATTCGCTTGTCTCTTCAACCTTGTATTTCGATATTCAAAGAAAACAGTGGTGGCATGAAATGCTTGACTTCATTGGTATTTCTGAAGATCAATTACCCGGATTGTTCCTGTCCGGGAAACCAATCGGAAACATCACTGCAAAGGCTTCTTCTGAAACCGGATTAAGTACAAAAACCCTATGTGTTACCGGAGCATACGATCATCCTGCCGGGGCAATCGGTTCGGGAAACATAAAGAGCGGTGACGTGACCTTAACCATCGGGGCTTCTATGGCCATGTGTGTAGCCATTGACAAACCAGTTTCTGATTTGTCGTTAAAACTGCCGTGCCAGTGCCATGCCATCAACGGTTTGTATTTTTTACTGCCTTACGGACAAACTGCCGGTATGGTGCTGAAGTGGTTTAAAGATGAATTTTGTCAGCCGGAAATTGAAGAAGCCACCCGGAAGAAGCAGGATCCGTACGATTTATTGGTCAGTCAGGCGGAAAAAATTGCTCCGGGGGCTGACGGACTGGTCATGCTGCCCCATCTGATGGGGGCCGGTTCCCCTGAATTTAATCCGGACGCAAAAGGGGCTTTTGCCGGTATTAAGATGGGAATGGGGAAAGGGCATTTTGCCAGGGCGATCATTGAATCGGTTTCGTTAATGGTACGTCACAACCTTGAAACCATGGATGAGAAAGGTATTGTAATAAAAGATGTCCATTTTCTCGGGGGAGCATCCAAAAACAGCCTGTGGAGCCAGGTTTTAGCTGATGTGACCGGATTGCCGGTTGTAACACTTTCAAATGCAGAAAATTCGGCGATGGGAGCTTGTCTGTTGGCGGGCACCGGTACCGGACTTTTTCAGAATATAAAAACAGCTTGTAGCACTTCGGTTAAAATACGCTCAAGGTTCGAACCTGACAGAAAAAAACACGGGTTGTACAATGATATTTACAAGAAGTACCTGTATCTCTGTTCATCGCTTGAAGGTTTCTGGAATTTATAATCTGCATAATTTAAAAGATAAAAAGATGACAAAAGCATTGCGGTGTTTCCTTATTCTCGTGTTTTTACTTAGTTGTCAGACTGTTGTGAGCAAAAAGAATGAAGTTAACTCAAAAACCGATAAAATGAATGTAATTGAACTGATGAAAAAAAGAATCCTCCTGGATTCCTCGAAAGTATTGTACAACGAACCCTTGAGTACTGAGGGCTTTGAGTCTGGCTGGACAGTCCACCACAGTAAATGGGGTGTGGAAGATGGCTGGCTGGTTGGTGAGAACAGGGGTAACTGGCCGGGAATGGCTATTCTGAAACAGGATTTCCCGGGCAACGTGCTGGTCGAATTTGAAGCCCAGACTATTTTACCTTCTTCCCACGACATTAATGTGATGTGGAACGGGGAATGGCTTGATGAGACTGACCAGCGTGGACTGGCTTATGTGGCCGGCTTGCAGGGCTGGTGGACCGGTAAAGTAGGAATAGAAAAATCAAACGATTACAAATTTATGGTCGGTACCCCTCTGCTTGACTTCGTGCCCGGGAAAATATACAAAATCCAGGCAGGAAGTATCGACGGTCATTGTTTCATCTTGGCTAACGGAAAATTACTTCTCGAAGCAATGGACTCGGATCCCATTGATAATCAAAAATACACCAAAGTGGGATTTGAAGCCTATTGCAGCAAGATTAAGATACGCAATATAGTCATCCGGCAAATCAACTGGGAGCCTGTTGACATGAAATACGAACCGGAATTTTAAAGTAATCAATAAAAAAAGTAACAATGGAAAAGATAAAAGCAGGATATGTATCCTTTGGCACTATGTTTTATGAACCGGCCAATTTAAAAATGATCAGTGCCAGGGCCGAAAAACAATTGATGGATGCAGGATTGGATTTGATACGTACCGATCCTGTTTTCGGGGAAGGACCGGAGCCGGAAAGGGCGATAAGGGAACTGAAATCCAGGGAATGGGACTTCCTGTTTGTCAATATTATTAACTGGATTGATACCAGAGGCGTTTTTCGTGTGCTGCATGAATTTCGTAACGAACCAATGATTCTTTACAGTTTTGGCGGTTTTACAGACCACGAAGGACAGTTTGGTGAAAAAGGAACCCTTATCTCCCCTGCTGCCGGAGCTGGATCTACCTCTTTGCGCTTTCCGATGGAACAGTGGGATATAAAATTTAAATATCTCTATAATGCCCCGGACAGCCCGATGGACATGGAAGGAATCTTGTCATTTGCCAAGGCTGTTTCAGCCATGAAACGTCTGCGGCATGCCCGGCTGGGAATGATCGGGTATAACGATATGGGACTGTATTCAACCGGGATCAATCCTTCAAAATTACGGAACCTGATCGGTCCGGAAATCGAAAGTATGGATATGCTTCAGCTTCAGCGAAAAATGGATGCAATTCCGGATCAGGAAGTCAGAGATGAATCGGAAAGAGTATCAAAAGACTGGGAGTATCCTCTTGGGGTACCGGAAGCAGAAGTAATCGAAAAAGCCGTTCGTATGTATATGGGAACAGTAGCTTTGTGCCGGAAAAAAAAATTTGACACCTTTTCTTACAAATGTGTCGATGGTGTAGACCTTGAGATGGGCCTGACCCATGCCATCCCTTCCTCTCTGGTGGCAGATGCCGGTTACCCGTATGTCGATGAGGATGATCTGGGAAATTCGGTGGCTCAGCTGATGCTGAAATGGATTTCAGGAAAACAGGTTACGTTTATTGAGCATTACGAACACCATCCTGAATGGATTCTGTTGGGTGAAGACGGTTATTGCCCTTCTGATTTTATTGAAGGGAAGCCTCAGATAAAATATATATCCACGGTACTTCTCAAGGGAATTGCCCATTGTTCGAATATGAAGAAAGGACGCATGACCCTTGCCTGTCTCTCTGAAACCAACGAGGGGTATCAAATGCACATCGTTACAGGAGAAGGAAAAGAACGCCCCCGGTGGGTTGAGATGGGCGTGCCGTTACCTTCATGGCCAAGTATCCGGTTTTTTCCTGATGTTCCTGTCCGTCAGGTTTTAGACCATGTCCAATCACAGCATTTTGCAGCTGTCTACGGAACGTATGTAAACGAGTTGGTTGATTTGTGCAGGTTGCTGAATATTGAAATTGTTGTGGATTCAAAGATTTAATTTTCCGGCGAATGAAACATCAATATCGATCCTTATCCCTTCTGTGCCTGATGTTTTTAACCATCGGGGCCATGTTCTGCATGAACGATATTTTATTGCCGTCGGTAGTTGAGCATTTCCGGCTGAATTACCTTCAGGCCACCATGATCCAGTTTTCGTTTTATATTACGTATGTGATCTGGCCCCTTCCAATTGCACTGATGATCCACAAATATGGTTATAAGATGAGTCTGGTTGTGGCCTTGTTGTTATGCGCAGCGGGGTGTGCTTTGGTTGTACCTGCCAGAATGCTGAATTCTTATGCAGTAGTGCTTTTTGCTGTATTCACTTTATCTTCCGGTATTACCGTGGTAAATGTGGCTGCCAATCCGTTTGTGGCTTTACTTGGCGATCCTGAAAGTGCTCCTGCGAGAATGAATTTTGTTCAGATGTTTTCCAGAATCGGGTATGCCGTCACTCCGGTAGTTGCCACAGCCCTGATATACAGCAGTACAGACGATATACGGTTCCAGGTGCCTTATGCCCTGTTATCGATACTGATCGTGTTTACAGGCATCCTGATCTTTTTTTCCGGAATGCCGGATATGAAAGGAGAGAAAAACGATGTTTTTTCTGTACGCGGGATTTTTCGTGAAACCCGTCGGTACCCGCATTTGTTTTTCGGCGTGATTGCCATGTTCTTTTATGTGGGTGCTGAAGCCGGTACTGCAGGTTTCTTTATTCCTTACCTGCAACATTTGGGATTTACCCCCAAAGAGGCTTCCGGTTATCTTACCCTTTATTATGTGCTTGCATCCGTGATGGGTCTTTCTGCTGTTTTTATACTTCGTTATATAAAGGCCTATTTGCTTGTAGGTATCTATGGCATTGCTATGATTATTATTTACGGTATTCTTATTTTTCTGAATACCGGCTACAATGAATATTTTCTCGCTGGACTGGGCTTATTCCTCGGAATTATGTTCCCTACTCTTTTCAGTTTAGCAATAGAAGATGTAGGAAGCTTTTCCGGCAGGGCTTCGGCGTTGCTCAATTTTGCTATTGTCGGTGGAGGATTTTTTCCACCCATACAAGGGACGATAACCGACAAACATGGCGTATGCCTGTCTTTTATAGTGCCGTGTTTTTGTTTCCTGATGGTCACAGTTTATGCCTTCTTTTTTACAAAAGCACCACTTGCGCGCAGAGCCGGGATGAGTTAAAATAAAAAATTTAATAGAAAAAATATGTATAAAGGATTAAAAGTAGAACCGCCGTTTTTCGAGATAGGCCCGAAGGCGTTCATGTACGGGGAACGGATGTTAAAGCTGGCCAAAGCAACCGATAAAGCGTCGGCTAAATACGATGTACGGATTATCCTGACCCCGCAATATACCGATATTCAGATGCTGGCACAGGCCACGGAGCACCTGCTCATTTTTGCCCAGCACATGGATCCTCTGCCCATTGGAAGAGGCCTTGGTTCTGTACTTCCCGAGGCGGTAAAGGCTGCCGGAGCAGTAGGGGTGATGCTCAACCATGCTGAAAAGCCCATGACAGTTGGCGATCTGCATAAGGCCATCAAACGGGCCGATGAAGTAGGGCTGGTGTCGATTGTCTGTGCCGATTCGATGGAAGAAGCAGCAGCGATTGCCCATTTTTCGCCCAACATCATTGTTGCAGAACCGACAGAGTTGATTGGTACGGGCCAGACCAGCGATGAGCAGTATGTACAGGCGACGACCTTGGCAATAAAAAAGGTTAACCCGGAAATACAGGTGTTGCCGGCAGCCGGAATAAAAAACGGGGCCGACGTGTATAAGATGATTAAAGCAGGAGCCGAAGCAACCGGAACTACCAGTGGAATAATGAAAGCAGAGGACCCGGAAGCGATGATGGAAGAAATGATCCGTGCCGTACGCATGGCATGGGATGAAGTACACGGAAAATAAATTGAAAACAAACAGATATTATAAACTAAATTTTAACAGGAGAATTTAACGATGAAAATTTACAGAGATTCGATTGAACTTCAATCAAAAGATCACAGACCTGATTTTCACAATATAACAGATGGAGTAAAGAAAATACTGGAAACATCAGGAGTAAAGAACGGGATATGCGTGGTTTATTCGAACCATACAACATGCTCGGTGATGACGCAGGAATGTTCACATGACCTCAATTACTTTGGACGTGAATACCTGCAACAGGATTTGAACAATATTATGGAAAAGCTGGTACCCACCTGCCGTTACGAGGGCCAGTACCTCCACCCCGGACCGAAGCATATTGATTTTGCACTGACTTTCCCGGATGAGGAACCAAAAGGGAGCCTGAATACAGATGCACACTTGCGTTCAGTATTTTTTGGACGTTCGGAGACCATTGTTATTGTTGATGGGAAATTGGATTTAGGCGATTTTGGCTTTATTTATTTTATCGACTGGGACCAGATACGCGAACGGAAAAGAGTTTGCCAGGTTCAGATAATCGGTGAATAATGAATATTGAGGCTGTTCAAAAACTTTCAAATGATTTCCATGTATCCGAAGTCAGTGTGACCATCCTCAATTCCGACGGGCCGGAAGTAGAAAGCAGCGCAGTAGTATTACAGGTTGGTGGCAGTACACAGCCACCGCTGTTAATGAATCGCTGGAAGGGGACAAGATTATTGTCCGGGCTTCAGACCTGTCGGGTAATCTCACCAAAAAAGGCCAGAAGATTTAAACTTTAAACTGACTGAAGAAGAAGGTAAAGATGTTCTTTACCTGGTTAATCGTCTTGATAAAGGTGCCCAACTGACTGTAAAACAAATCCAGGCGCTTATCCCCTTTGGTGACATTTATCGTGAAATATGTCTTCCTGGCTTTTTTACTGTAATCCGTATAACTTAGTCCTTCCACCTCTTCTTTTAAGTGTCCCGGCAACCGGTAGGCTTCTTTGATGCAATCCCATAAAAGCGAATTATTGGTCGGATAATGGATGTTGCTTTCTACCACTGTACTGTCCTGACGTACCTTCTCCAAATCCTCCAATCCTTCGCTTATGGCTATTTTATTCAACTCATACAAAACCTTCTGCAGGTTTTCTGACTTGATCCGGGAGATGTATTTCTGATACATTTGGAAACTATACGGACGATGCTCATCGATCTTGATAAACATTGCACAAATCCGTGAGTCAATCTGATGGTATTCCAACTCCCGGTATTCCACCCCTTTCAACTCTTTAACCATCCGGTATCCCTGTTTTATCAACAATTTGTAGTTTATAGACAGACCCTAACTATAAATCATTAATATTATCGCAAATATAAACTACAGCCAATTTGAATAATATGTGTGTGCGTTTAAAGAAATTAGGAAGACAGAGGCTCATATTATTTCAATAAAAACAAAAATATTTCTTCATATATTTGACGTCTCATTTATTTTAATGCTGGACGAAAATTATCTCATATCAGGTTTGAATAACAAGAATAAAATCGTATTCGATTTTGTTTTTAGTTATTATTATTCAGGTCTTTGCGCTTATGCAAGAAGATGGGTAAATGATCTGGATACCGCAGAGGACATTGTCCAGGATTTTTTTGTTCATTTATGGATTAACAGTTCAAAACTGGAAATCACATCATCATTAAAATCATATTTCTTCACTTCTGTTAGAAACAAGGCTGTTAATCACTTAAAACATTTAAAAATAAAGGAAAGGTACGGTACACAAACACAGGCTACAGTCAAACCTGAAAAGTATATTGCCTGGGAATTTACAGAACCTGAATTAGTAGAGCTTATCGGGAAAGGAATGCAGAAACTGCCACCCCGCTGTCGGGAGATTTTCACTCTAAGCCGTTTTGAAGGAAAGGATAACGGGAAAATTGCTGAAATGTTGGGCATTTCAAAAAGAACTGTGGAGCTCCAGATTAGTAATGCATTAAAAATATTGAGGTTTGAACTTAAAGATTATCTTCCTTCTATTATACTTGTATGGTTGTTAAAATAGTCTGATCAATTCTACTTTAACAGATTCTTTGAAAATCGAAAAATCCATCCGTTTTACCCTAAACCCTGAGGGGAACCGGATAGATTTTTCTGATTTCTCCCCTTGGGGCCGGGGTAAAAAATCAGAAAAATTGGCCTTCTTTCTAAATCTGTTAAAGGAGAATCAATTTTTTTTCATTTGTGTATATGTGTTTATCATCGTTGAGTTGTCTTTGAAAATAAGGAATAGAAATTCTTTAAACATCAGAGATGAAAAATCAGTACGATTACGATAAACTATTAGCCTCCTATTTCTCAGGAAACCTTCCCAATCAGGAGAAAGAAGCAATTGAACAGTGGAGAGACTCTTGTGGTGAAAACCGGACTATTTTTAATAATGCAGAAAAGGTATGGCGTTCTCTGGAACTACTTCAGGAGATGAAAAGGTACAATGCAGTTCATGCCCTTGCAGACATCAATTTGAAGACAAAACAAATTTCAGGGAATATACACAAAGGACTTCTATTCTACTGGCAGCGTATTGCTGCAATTTTATTACTCCCATTGCTGATAATTGGTGGTATTTACTTCCTGATAGACAAAAATGCCTTAAATAGTATTGTTGTCTGGCAAACCATTACTACTCCTCCGGGAGTAAAGTCTCAGGTACAACTTCCTGATGGTACAAAAGTTTGGTTGAATTCTGAATCCAGCCTCCGGTATCCTTCCTCTTTTTCCTCTTACAACAGAGATGTTGAGTTAAAGGGAGAAGCTTATTTTGAAGTTGTAAAAGATGATAAGCATCCCTTTTTTGTTGATTTGGGACGAATTGAAGTTGAAGTAGTTGGAACTGAATTCAATGTTATCAATTATGGGCAGGAAAAGCAAACTGAAGTTGTTCTTGCTTCCGGGAAAGTAAAACTTTTGGAAAAACAAAAAGATCAGAGGTTGTTAATAACAGAAATGGTTCCCGGACAACGTGTCGTTTATTTGAAAACGAGAAATAAATTTTCCATAAGTCAGATTGATCCTGAGAAATATATTTCATGGACTAACGGGCAATTAATCTTTAAGGACGATCCGATGGATGAAGTAGTTCGAAGATTGGACCGTTGGTTTAATGTTATTATTGAAATTGAAGATTCGGAAATAGCTCAGTATATATATACTGCAACTTTCAGGGATGAAACCATTGAACAGGTTCTTAACTTATTAGCAAGAACTTCACCGATTAAATATGACATAATTCCAGGCAAACGTTTAAGTGACGGAAGTTTTGAAACGCAAAGAATTATTCTGAAAAAAACAAATAAGAAATGCCTATGATTTGAAACTGGACTAAAAAAGAAAGGGGAAATATTGGCCTATTTCCTCCTTTCAAAAATTTAAAGCCCCGTTAGCGGGGATTAATGAATTGATTTGTTATACAAAACATTACAAACTTATGAAAAAAAAACAATTATTAATTGTTTCCAGGCTATTATCAATAATCTGGAAATCGAAATTATTCTTAACAATGAGGCTGATAATGATTGTGTCGTTACTGACAGTATTACAAAGTTTTGCAGTATCCTATGCTCAAAACAGTAAGCTTAATCTAAAAATGGGAAATGCTGCTATCAGGGAGGTGCTGAGCTCGGTTGAAGAACAAACTAACTTTTTCTTCCTGTATAACAGTAAGCTGGTTGATGTAGAACAAAAAGTTACTATCGATGCTAATAATCAGAATATTCGTGATGTCCTTGAACAGATTTTTACAGGTACAGATATTAAATATGAGATATTGGACCGGCAAATACTCCTATCTAACCGGAATACCAGTGGTCAGCAGGTAAAAAGCATTTCCGGCAAGGTCACCGATTCTTCCGGTGCCCCTTTGCCCGGGGTTACGGTAGTTGTGCAAGGAACGACCCGGGGGATTATTACCGATGTCGATGGAAATTATTCGCTTACTAACGTTCCGGGCGATGCCACGTTGGTGTTTTCTTTTGTAGGGATGAAAACGCAGGATGTCCCTGTTATTGGTAAAACATCCATCAATATTGTCATGGAAGAAGAAACCATCGGGATTGAAGAAGTAGTGGCAATTGGTTATGGTACCCAGAAAAAGGTCAACCTTACCGGGGCCGTCGACCAGGTAACCGATGAAGTGTTCGAGAACCGTTCGGTATCAAATGTCACACAGGCATTGCAAGGCGTGGTTCCCAACCTGAATATCACCCTGGAAGATGGTAAACCAACCCGTTCTTCCAGTTTTAATGTACGTGGAACAACGTCCATCGGCCAGGGAGGAAGTGCGCTGGTACTCATCGATGGCGTTGCCGGCGATCCCGCCATGTTAAACCCGAATGACATTGCCAGTGTATCGGTGTTGAAAGATGCCGCCTCTGCTGCCATCTATGGAGCCCGGGGAACCTTTGGGGTAGTACTGATTACGACCAGGCAACCGCAAAAAGGAAAGATAACAGTGAACTATACCGGTAATTTTTCTTTCCAGAAACCAGTGGCTGTTCAGGACAATGTTACCGATGGTTATGTGTGGGCCGAACGTTTCAGGGAAGCCTATTATGCCTGGAATAATTATTCCAAGCTTCCAAGCAAGATCAATAAAACCCAGAAATATTCCGATGCATGGCTGGAAACTTTTAAAGAAAGAAAAGAGCAAGGCATCACCGACGAGGTGGTTGTTGAAGACGACGGCACCTATACCTATTATGGTAATACCGATTATTACGATTTGTTGTACAGGGATGTTTCTTTTGCCCAGGATCACAATGTGATCATTTCAGGAGGAAATGAAAAATCTGATTTCTATATTTCAAGCCGTCTGTATGATTATAATGGACTGTTCCGGTACAACTCCGACGATTATCAAACGGCCAATATCCGGGCAAAGGGATCCTTACAGGTCTATGACTGGTTGAAGGTGACCAACAATATGGAATTTTCGGATATGACCTATCATAATCCCCTTAATGTAGGCGAAGGTGGTTCTATCTGGAGAAATATTGCAGATGAAGGTCACCCTTCTTCCGCAATTTTTAATCCCGATGGTTCTTTCTCGATGTCAGCAGCTTATACCGTAGGAGACTTTATTTACGGGAAAAACGGAATCGATACCCATAAAAAAGTATTGAAAAACACAACCGGTTTTAATGCGAAATTTTTTGATGATAAACTCCGGGTCAACGGTGATTTTTCGTTCCGTAACTACGATAATAATTCAACTCAAAAACGGGTACCGGTCCCTTACAGCATCACCGAAGGAGAAACTGTTTGGTTAAGCGAAAAGTACAACGATTATAAAGTATCGACCCGCAATACATTTTACACGGCGACCAACTTTTATGCTGAATACGAAAATACATTTGCAGACGATCACTATTTTAAGGGAATGGTTGGCTACAACTATGAGACATCCAAATATGAATCGAGCTATGTTCAACGGAATGGGTTGTTACTGGAAGATGCCGAAAGCCTGAATTTAGCATTGGGAGAATCGACCACTACTTCGGCAGGCTATGAGAAATGGAGAATTCTTGGATTATTCTTCCGTATGAATTACTCCTATAAAGACCGTTACTTGATTGAGGTAAACGGTCGTTACGATGGTTCGTCCAAATTTCCTGAAGACGAACAATACGCTTTTTTTCCATCGGTATCTGCCGGATGGAGACTTTCCGAGGAACCCTTTTGGAAGGTTGACCGGGACATTATTTCGGATGTAAAAATCCGGGGTTCGTATGGTTCCCTTGGAAACGGGAACGTCGGTTCATACAGTTTCCAGGAACTTTTGGATATCAAGACATCCGGCCGTGTGCTGAATGGTGCTTTGAATAAATACACCAGTGCCCCAGACCCGATTCCTGAAGGTCTTACCTGGGAAACAGCAACCACTACAGATATTGGGCTTGATTTCAGCATGGTAAAAGGTAAGCTGCGCTTCACCGGCGATTATTATGTGCGTAAAACAACCGATATGTATACCGTGGGGGTTACTCTTCCTGATGTATTTGGCGCCGACTCACCCAAAGGAAACTATGCAGACATGACGACAAAGGGATGGGAAATCGCACTGAACTGGAAAGACAAATTTATCTTGTCAAATCGCCCGTTTAGCTACGAAGTCCGTGCTACCATGAGCGACTATACTTCAACCATCGACCGGTATAATAATTCGACAAAAAGCCTGGACGATTATTACGAAGGAATGAAGATTGGCGAGATATGGGGCTACAAAACCGATGGGCTTTTTCAATCAGAAGATGAAATTTCAGGGTATGTGAATACCATTATTAAATCTTCCTCCAACGGGACCGTTTACCCGGGAGACCTGAAATTTGTAGACAATAACAATAGCGGGAAAATTGATTATGGGGATGAAACTGTTGATGATCCCGGAGACAAGGTGATTTTGGGAAACTCCAAACCCCGTTATATCTATAGTTTTATGCTCAATGCAGACTGGAAGGGATTCTTTTTCTCTGCATTTTTCCAGGGAGTAGGCAAGCAGAATTGGTTCCCTGATAAAGAATCAGGCTTCTGGGGGCAGTATAACCGTCCCTACAATAACCTTCCTAAATGGCATCTGAATAACTACTGGTCCGAAGATAACCCGGATGCCTATTTGCCCCGATATACCGGATATAATAAATCTCTGGGATACGGAAACACTATCACCGACCGGTATTTGCAAAATGTAGCCTACATTCGTTTGAAAAACTTCCAATTTGGCTATACACTTCCAGGAAGTCTGACATCGAAGATACGCATGCAAAATGCACGCATTTATATCAGCGGTGAGAATCTATGGAGTTGGTCTCCTCTTTACAAACATACCCGCGATTTCGATGTAACCAATACGCAGGGATCGGATCCGGATTTAACATCAGGAACAAGCGGAGATAACTACAGTTACCCATTAATGAAGAGTATTTCTTTAGGTTTGTCCGTAACATTTTAATAAGTATACACTATGAAAAAGATAATTTATTCAATAATAATCATGAGTTTCATCCTGGCTTCCTGTGACCTTTATGAGGAACCCAAAGACCAAACCGGGAAAGAAGCTATTTTTGGCTCGGAAGCCGGACTTGAAACGTATGCCTATTCATTTTACAACATGATGCCCTCTGGTAGCGACCTGAACCAGATTGAAGTGGATTTGGTAGATTTTGGAGCTATTAATTCCATCAATGATTTTATAACATTAAATGCTTACAGTGAAGAGGTCAGCAGTGGCTGGGACTGGGATGATTTACGTAACGTGAACTATTTTATTGAAAATTGTACAGATGAATCAGTGAGTGAAACAGTGCGGAATAATTACATCGGGCTTGCCCGGTTTTTCCGTGCGTATTTTTACTATGAAAAAGTAAGAAAATTCGGTGATGTGCCCTGGATTGACAAACCTTTGGATATTGACGATGAGGAGTTGTATGCTGCCCGTGATTCGAGGGAACTGGTGATGGAAAATGTTTTTCAAGACCTTGAGTTTGCCTGCGAAAATATCACAACAACCGAAGATGCAACCGGCTCGCTGGTGACCAAATGGGTTGCGTACGCATTAGCATCCCGCATTTGTCTGTTTGAAGGAACTTTCCGGAAATATCATAGTCTGAGCTTATCAACCTCTGCCGATACATGGTTGCAACGTGCAGTAACGATGTCGGAGTATCTGATGAACAACTCAGGGAAAAGAATCTATACAGATGAAGGAACAGAAGAATCGTACCGTGCATTATTTACCAGCGACGATCCTGTCACTGATGAAATATTAATGGCTGTATGTTCGAGCGAAGAACTCGGGGTATTGCATAATGCCAACTGGAAATGGACTTCACCGACTTACGGGAACCGTTTCAGCATGACCCGCCCGTTCATTAACACCTACCTTCAACTCGACGGTACACCGTTTACTGACAAAACCGGGTGGGCAACTGAAGATTTTTACACCGAATGCCAGGGCCGGGACTATCGACTTGCCCAGACCATCCGTACTCCGGGTTATACCAGGGATGGGGAGGCTACAGCTCCTGACTTTGCAGGTTACTCTTTTACCGGTTATCAACCAGTTAAACTCTGTCTGGATGGGACAAGTTATGACAATGCCGCACTGAATACGAATGCATTACCTTTTTTTCGTTATGCCGAAGTATTGCTGAATTATGCCGAGGCAAAAGCTGAACTGGGTATATTAACCGATGCCGACTGGGCAGAAACAATCGGGGCCTTGCGTTCACGTGCCGGTATTACCGGTGGGCTGTCGGCAAAACCCTCGACGGTTGACACCTATTTCCAATCGTTTTATTTCCCCGGTATCTCCGATCCTGTTATTCTTGAAATCCGCAGGGAAAGAGGAGTTGAGCTTTGTCTTGAAGGCTTCCGTTTCGACGACCTGAGGAGATGGAAATGTGGCGACCTGCTGTTAAAAAGCTGGCATGGGATGTATATTCCTGAACTCAATGTTCCTATGGACCTTGATAAGGACGGGACATATGATGTAATTTTTTATACTTCGGATGAAGGGCTGGAAGCAGCAAAAACCCTGACTGGTGACTGGGACACTGCAAAATCAACCTGTGCCACGGTATATGTGGAAGAGGGAGAAGGAAGCTCAAGCCAGTTACAACTGGTTGAAAAAGTGGATGGAGCCGACGGTTATTACCTGACCTGGGATAAACCCAATGACGACAAAAGAGTTTGGGGCGACAAGCAATATCTGTATCCAATCCCTGCATCAGTAATGGTTAAAAACCCGAACATTACACAGAATACAGGGTGGAACGATGGTGCGACCAATGATGGAAATTAATTAATTCTGGCTTTCAGGAGGTTATTTTAACACAAGGGAATAATAACCTCCTGATTTTTTTGAACAACAACCCGGAACGTTACCTGTTAAAAAGATTATTATAAATTCCCCACATACGAAAAAAGATAACTCAACTAATTAAAACTGGTACGATGAAGAAAACTATTTTAATAATATTCTGCTGTTTTGCTATTTGTTCCTGTTCCAAAGGTTCAGAAGATACGGTTGATGATACTACAGGAGAAACAACCATTTCTGAAATAACAGCAATGTCGTTTAATATCCGGAACAGTGGTGGCGACACCGATGAACACAAATGGGACAACCGGAAAGCCGCATGCCTGTCCATGATCAACGAAATAAGACCTGCCCTTATCGGGATGCAGGAAGTAAGGCCAGATCAAAAAACATACTTTGAAAACAACTTGAAGGATTATATAATGATTGGGCTTGCACGCGACGGCAAAGGAGCAAGTTCCGAATATTCGTCAATATGCTTCCGGTCTGATATTTTCACAATGAAGAGTAACGGTACCTTCTGGTTAAGCGAAACGCCAGACCTTATGTCGAAAGGGTGGGATGGTGCTTGCTACCGGATTTGCACATGGGCAAAATTCAGTATAAGAAGTTCCGGCAAAGAAATCTTCTTCTTTAATACCCACCTCGACCACAAAGGAAAGGAAGCACGAAAGCAAGGGCTCCTTTTAATTCAGGAGAAAATTAAGAAAATTGCAGGAGATAATGCTTTTGTTATCCTGACAGGCGATTTCAATATGAAGCCCGGGAATGATAACATTACAAGTTTCGCTACTTATATGAATAGTTTGAGGGACCAATTTGCCGGCGGGAAATATTATAACGCGCCAACCTATAATAACTGGGGGGCTTCGTGTTCAATCATTGACTATATTTGGAGCCTTAATGCCAACTCAACTTCATATGAAGTGATAAATGGAATGTATGACGGAGTTTCTTACATCTCCGACCATTATCCGATTATGGGAAAATTTGAATTACCATAATTGAGACCGGATATGACACTTCCGGAGTTCCTGATTAAGGCTTCCTGAACATCATCTCCAATACTAAAGACCCTGGCCTTTGTGTTTGAAAAGTTTGATGGGCGTTGCTCCCTGTCCGGTAAGGCTTGCTGTCCCTGACGGGGACATACATCAATAACCCGGGGAAAGAGAGGCACGAACGCAACCCCGGGTTGAATTCAATAACCAGTATCCAAAAAAAAAGAGAAGAGAAGTCAATGCCCGGAAAGGTATCCGAAAGTCAAGTCCCCCATTTCACCGGCAGGTGAAAAGCAGGGCTGGCCGGTCAAAGTATTCCGGGCCGGCGAAGGCGGGATCGGTTTTTGGCGGGTCTTCAGGGATGTGTGCGGGGAATAAAAAACCGTGATGCGGGCAGAAGGATGACTTTGACAAGACTTTTACTTCCTTTTGGTCGACTGCAAAAGGAAGGGCCCTGCCGGCCAGAGGCGAATACAAAAAAAGAGAAAAAGAGGAGATGAGAAAGGGAGGAGGACAAAAATCCCGGAGATAAAGATTATAAGTTAAGATTTTGTAATTATTGCCGGGACAAGACCCCCTCCCTCCGGCAAGCCGGAGTACTCCCCCTTAGCAGGGTGAGAATTTGGGGTGGTGCAGAAGTAAAGGGCCGGGAGCAAAAAGCGGAATTTCTGATTAAGGCTTCAGAAGTTACTGATTAAGGCTTCCGGAACATCTGATTAAGGCTTCCGGAGTTCCTGATTAAGGCTTCCGCAATGTCTGATTAAGGCTTCCTGAACATCATCTCCAATACTAAAGGCCCTGGTTTTTGTTTTTGAAAGGTTTGATGACCTGCTGCCTGTTCGGGGCGGAGCGTTTGAGGAGTTTGATGGCTTTGCCGTTTGAGGGTTTGCCGCTTCGCGTTTGATGGGCGTTGCTCTTTGTCCGGTAAGGCTTGCTGTCCCTGAAAGGGGCATACATCAATAACCCGGGGAAAGAGAGGCACGAACGCAACCCCGGGGTGAATGCAGACAGAATACCCCCGGCCACGGTAGTTGGTCAAGAAAAGCGGTGTAATTGTATGGCCGGAGATAATGAAATGCTGGAAAAAGAGATGTTTTGTTTCATATACCGGTGGCTGAAAAAACGAATGTCCAATCATGAATATTCAATAACCAGTATCCAAAAAAAAAGAGAAGAGAAGTCAATGCCCGGAAAGGTATACAGAAGTCAAGTCCCCCATTTCACCGGGAGGTGAAAAGCAGGGCTGGCCGGTCAAAGTATTCCGGGCCGGCGAAGGCGGGATCGGTTTTTTGCGGGTCTTCAGGGATGTGAGCCGGGAATAAAAAACCGTGATGCGGGCAGAAGGATGACTTTGACAAGACTTTTACTTCCTTTTGGTCGATTGCAAAAGGAAGGCCCCGCCGGGCAGAGGCGAATACAGCAAAGGAAACAACTTGTTTTTGGATTTGATAAATGTATTCCCTCAAAAATTATAAGTTAAGATTTCCAAAATTACAGGTTATAATTTTCATGATTATAAGTTAAGATTTTGTAATTATTGCCGGGACAAGACCCCCTCCCTCCGGCAAGCCGGAGTACTCCCCCTTAGCAGGGTGAGAATTTGGGCCTGTGCAGAAGAAAAGGGCAAGGAGCAAAAAGCGGAATTTCTGATTAAGGCTTCAGAAGTTACTGATTAAGGCTTCCGGAACATCTGATTAAGGCTTCCGGAGTTCCTGATTAAGGCTTCCGGAACATCTGATTAAGGCTTCCTGAACATCATCTCCAATACTAAAGACCCTGGCCTTTGTGTTTGAAAAGTTTGAATGCAACCGGAACACCCCGGCCACGGTAGTTGGTCAAGAAAAGCGGTGTAATTGTATGGCCGGAGATAATGAAATGCTGGAAAAAGAGATGTTTTGTTTCATATACCGGTGGCCGAAAAAACGAATATCCAATCATGAATATTCAATAACCAGTATCCAAAAAAAAGAGAAGAGGAGTCAATGCCCGGAAAGGTATACAGAAGTCAAGTCCTCTATTTCACCGGGAGGTGAAAAGCAGGGCTGGCCAGTCAAAGTATTCCGGGCCGGCAAGGCGGGATCGGTTTTTTGCGGGTCTTCAGGGATGTGTGCCGGGAATAAAAAACCGTGATGCGGGCAGAAGGATGACTTTGACAAGACTTTTACTTCCTTTTGGTCGACTGCAAAAGGAAGGCCCCGCCGGGCAGAGGCGAATACAGCAAAGGAAACAACTTGTTTTTGGATTTGATAAATGAATTGCCGCAAAAATTATAAGTTAATATTATCAAAATTACAGGTTATAATTTTTAAGATTATAAGTTAAGATTTTGAAACGAATTACCTGTCATTTCAAAGGGGAACACGACTACCCCCAAGCAACTTTCTATACACAAGTTAATTTGGAAGAAGGCAAGAATTTCATCATAGGCCGGAAGACCGAGAACGGATGCATGAGGCCGGATCGGTTTTGGAATTTGGTTTTTGACAAATGGTTTTTTGAGTTTGGATTTGCGGGGACAAGACCCCCTCCCTCCGGCAAGCCGGAGTACTCCCCCTTAGCAGGGTGAGAATTTGGGCCGGTGCAGAAGTAAAGGGCCGGGAGCAAAAAGCGGAACATCTGATTAAGGCTTTCTGAACATCATCTTCAATATTAAAGGCCCAGGCCTTTGTGTTTGAAAAGTTTGATGGGCGTTGCTTCCTGTCCGGTAAGGCTTGCTGTCCCTGACGCTTCGATCATCATAAGATTCTTTTATTCAAGGCAAAGGGCTGTTCAGAAAGACAATTATTGAACACGAAGGCCCGGAGACACAAAGAGTAAATATTTATAAAACAATACTTTGTGTCCTGGTGCCTTTGTGTTTAATGTTGTTTTTTTATCTTCTTGCACAGCCTCAGAGGGGGATCGTTTCAAAAAAGGCATAGCAATGCCGGGAAGTATCAACCGGGGTTGATACAGTCAGAGGATAAAGGAGCGGTGCTTCAAACCTTCAGGGGGGATTAGACGCTGTCATGACTGATTTCTGTGTCAGGTCTATAAAAACCTGACACAGAAATAAAATTGTACTCTTTTGTGAATTTTCGATTACTACACTATTCTTTTTTCGACTATTATATTATTCATCCATTTAGTAGCCAGGATTTTGCTCCAGGTTTTCATTCAACCTTATTTCGCTTTCAGGAATAGGGAAAAGATAGACATGTTCATCAAAGTTTTGCTGAATATAATCCAGGCTTTTTTCTTTCAATATCCTCTTTCTTACCAGATCAAACCACCGGTCGTTTTCAAAACACAGTTCTAAATTTCGTTCCTCAATTACTGCTTCATCAAATTCTTCTTTCGACATATTCATGGTAAGCAATGGATAATCAGGGTTGTCGGCATAATCATTTGCCCTGTTAATCACTTCATTAACGGCATCTACGGCTTCCTGTGTCGGACCGCCTTTCGACATATTTTCTGCTTCGGCAAACATTAATAAAACATCAGCATAACGGATTATAGGAATATTGGCTGTCGAAATATATTGATCAAAATTTTCAGTGTCGTATAAGAATTTTTTAAGCCCGGCGTTCTTGCCTAAATCCGTAAAAAGAACACCTTCTCTATTCCTCGTTTCAATATAGATATGTTTCCGGGCTTGTTCCGGATATAAATCGACCCATTCTCTTTGGCAGGCAAAATTTGACCACCCATAAATGCCCGACCATATTCTGGGGTCGGCTGAAGGAAGTGCACTGTTTCCTTCAAAACTCCACATAATTTCAGGGCCGTATTCTGTTTCCAGGCTAAAAACATCCTCAATATTGTACACCAACCTATAATTTCCCGCATCCTTAACTTCTTTAGCCATCGCAGCAGCTTTTTCGTAATAACCTGTATCGTTTAATGGTGCTGTTGCCATCGTGAGATACACTTTAGCCAGTAAACTTTTAGCTGCATCTTTTGCAGGCCTTCCTGCTTTTGCCCCCCAATTAACAGGAAGTTTCTCTATTGCTTCCTTAAAATCCCGGACTATCAGGTCATAAACATCAACAATTGGAGCACGTTCTGGCAGGTAAGTAAAATACTGATCTGTATGTTCTTCTGTAAGCAATGGAACGGGTCCCCACATTCTCACAAGTTGAAAATAATTCCAGCCCCTTAGAAACTTAAGTTGTCCCATTAATAAATCAACGTCTGCTGCAGGAAAACCCTCCAAATTACCATTTACAACGGAAGCAATTCCAAAATTAAGGTCTTTAATATTAGCATAGTGAAGGGAATAGATATTTGCTCCATGGTTTTGAGGGATAATAAGATTTCCTCCATTTAGCTGATCATCATGGATGAACAATTCCGGAGTCATAGCATATCCATTCCACTTAAAAAAAGTTCTTTTCATGCAAGCCGGAAAAATAGCTTCTACCTGCTCTGGTGTATTGAAAAAGTTATCAGGAGAAATAAAACTTTTAGGTTGTTCGTCTAAATCCAGGACATCACATCCTGTAAGAACTGAAAATATTACAAGAAGAATACTTACAGTACTTTGATATCGTATTTTATTTTTCTTCATTTCTATCTTCTTTTTTAGAATGTTACATTTACCCCAAGGGTTATAATCCGGGATTGAGGATAACTATTATAATCCGTTCCCATTGTTGCATCATTGTCGGTATAGGAACTAACCTCTGGAGCAAAGCCCGAATAGTTGGTCAGTGTCAGTAAATTGGTGGCATTGGCATATAGCCTCAAGCGATTAAAATATTTCGATTTAGAAAAAGTATAACCCAATGAAACATTTTTCAATCGGATATACGAACCCTCTTCAATCCAACGGGTATTTATATTTGATCCCTCAGCAGGAAAAACAACCGTACTAACAAAAGGCTGATCCGGATGTGCTTCATTCCATTGATTCTGATAG
This sequence comes from Prolixibacteraceae bacterium, assembly GCA_963662895.1. Lineage (GTDB taxonomy): Bacteria > Bacteroidota > Bacteroidia > Bacteroidales > Prolixibacteraceae > GWE2-42-39. Next base: position 1,062,109 of record OY759982.1, read on the forward strand.
TCAATTCTCGACTGATCATCTATTAATGCAGGAATATCGGTGTTCTGGTTGTCTTCTGTCCAGCGATTAAGCCGGTCGGTACTTGTTCCGAACCGGGCATCTTCCCGTTGAATACGGGCGACATTAAAAATATCGTTTCCATAGACTCCCTGCACCAGTACAGATAAATCCCAGTTCTTATACTTAAACTTATTTGTAAAGCCAAAAATAAAGTCGGGCAACACATTGCCTATTACATGCCAGTCTCCATCATAATTAATCATCCCATCATTATTAACATCTGTATAGTGAGGATCGCCAGGCATCTGTCCATATTTTCCGGCTTCTTCTTCCTCTCCACGGTTCCATGTGCCTTCGTAACCAAATCCCATGATCTGCCCAAAACGTTCTCCGGCAGTGAGGTACATAAACGGGATGCTGGTGCCCGAACCGCTTCCTCCTGCTTCATACGATATATAATCGTCATCACCCAGGTCGAGTACTGTTGTTTTTGCTGTAGAAAAACTCACCCCTGTTGTCCATTTCAATTCATCAAAATTAATGTCTGCATCGAAGGTAAATTCCCAGCCTTTATTTCCCATGGAACCTACATTATCAATAATGCTGCCCAGACCTGTAGACCTCGGTATTTCACGCGGCATTAGCAGGTCGTCTGTAACTTTATCGTAATACTCGGCTGTAAACCTCAGTTTATTGCTCAGTAAAGACAGGTCCAGACCAACATTCTTTTGTGTTGTTGTTTCCCACTTAAGGTCGGGATTCGATGCTGAATTTATTTCAAATCCAAGGTTCTGGTTTTCACCCCCATCCCAGGGATAAAATCCCGGACTCGATACTTTTGCCAATGTTCGGTAAGGATCTATTGCCTGGTTGCCTGTTTTTCCCCAGCTTCCCCGAATCATCAGGTTACTGACAATACCATTGTCTTTCATGAAATTCTCCTCGGTCAGCCGCCACCCTACTGATGCAGAGGGAAAATAGGCCCATTTATTGTTTGCGCCAAATACTGAAGCTCCATCAGCCCGGTAACTAAATGCACAAACATATTTATTGCTAAATGCATAATTTATTCTGGTTAGTGCCGAATTTATTTTTCGTTCGAAGAAATAAGAACCTGACTCCTGTATTTTGGCTCCTCCAAGGTTATACGCTCCTGTTTCCTGAACAACAAAATCCCTGTTTTCTGTTTCAAAATAATATTGCTTTGTATACTGAACCTCCCCGACCACTGTGGCATTTATATGGTGTTTACCAATATCTTTGGTATAGTTCAGAATATTTGAACTTTGTAAATACCGTTGTGTGCGGTTGATGGCTTTTCCCAGTCCGCCTCTTATTTTTCCTGTATAGGTTTTGGTATTGTAAAATTCGGTACTTGTTTCATTATAAAGATTAGCTCCTCCCTGCATCCTGAATGTTAATCCGTCCAATATTTTAAATTCAAAAAACAGATTGGCAATATTTTGAGTAATATACTTTTTCACCTCCGGTTCTTTCGCACTTGCTACTGGATTCCAAACTTGTGAACCATAATCAACTTTTGCCGTCGAATAACTTCCATCTTCGTTATACACAGGAAGGGTGGGCGCATAAATCATGGCTGCATTTACCGGATTTGCATAATGATCGACTGAAGACCCAAGGCGTATCCCTGTTTTATCCTGTTGTACCCCGTTAAGATTCATGCCACAACTTAGCCACTTGTTTATATCTGCACTTACATTTGCTCTTACCGAATACCGGTTATATCCGGAATTGATCAGAATTCCTTCCTGATTAAAGTAAGCAGCTGACAGGAAATAGTTTACTTTCTTTGTTTTACCACTTAACGACAGCTGATGGTTTTGAGTAACTCCGGTTCTGTAAATTTCATCTACCCAATCTGTTCCTCCCATGCGTTCAAAGTCTGCAATCTCTTCGTCTGTAAAAATGGGGATTGGTGTGTTATTGTGGTTCCGGGTCATCTCGAAAAGGTTAACTTCGCGTGCATAGTCTGCTGCATCCATTAATTCAATGCCCCCCATTATAATATTAGATACCCCTACTTCCGAGGAATAATTAACAACCGGACGGTCTGTCTTTCCTTTTTTGGTTTCGATAAGTATTACTCCGTTGGCTCCTTTCGAACCATATATAGCAGTGGCTGAAGCATCTTTCAATATCTCGATGGATGATATATCGTTAGGATTTAACGAATTTAGGTCTCCCCCCTGAAAACCGTCAATTACTACCAACGCCTCGTTGCCCCCTTGTATGGAGTTCATTCCGCGAATACGAACAGAGGTATTTCCCCCGGGAGCCCCATCGGTATTTACCACCATCACTCCGGCGGCCCGACCTTGAAGCATCTGGTCTACACGTTGTGTCCCCTCTGCCTGCTCTTTCTCCATTTGCACTGAGCTAATCGCTCCGGTTAAAACACTTTTTCGGACTGTTCCGTAGCCAACTGCCACCACTTCTTCGAGCCCTACCGTGCTTTCGTGCATCACTACGTCGAGCTGTGTCTGCCTGCCCACGGCTATTTCCTGACTCTTCATGCCCACGAACGAAAATACCAGCGTGGCATTGGCCGGTACCCGGTTGATGCGATAACGACCGTCGGATGATGTTATCATTCCTGTTGACGTGCCTTTAACGGCTATTGAGACGCCAGGCAGCGGTTGCCCCTGCGCATCGCTGACACGCCCGCTGACCGGATGACCCACAGGCTGAGCTAAAGCATGAATACTGAGGACTGGCAGCAGCAACACCAGCCAGAGAAACAGATGCCTGCCTCTCTTCATTGTTCGTTTCTTGTTTTTCATAAATAATTTGATTTTGTGTTCGGTAAATTAGTTGTCTCCCCTCCTAAAGGGGGTAAATTTGTTGGGAATAAGCCATAGCAATGCCACGAAGTATAAATATTGTGTTTATACAGTGAAAACTGACAATTAACTTCTGACAGGGGTTTTGATTCCTGCCAGAAGTTTTAAAGTGCATGTATTATAGCCGACAGGGTGGAGGCCGGCGGGGTATTAATAAGGTACTCTTTTGATGGAACATGAGCGTTGTTTTTTTGAAAAACTAAAAGTATATTCTGCTCATTTTGTATCAAAATCCGTACTTTTGTAAATAACGTATGTTATTTTGTTACGTACGGAATCTCTATCTTTTTAAGAATAAATACATTTGCATATTATGGAAACAAAAACAGGTAATAAACACAAAGGAATGCAGGTCAAACGCTTCCGTGAAACTATTGGAATGAAACAAGAAACGCTTGCCCACGAATTAGGGACATCCCAACAAAACATTTCTTATTACGAAAAACAGGAAGATTTGGACGATGAATTATTTAATCAGTTAGCCCGAGGAATGGGAGTAGAACCCGATGTGCTAAAAGATTTTAATTCGAATGCTCCAATCCTTAGTATTAATGAAATGAGGGAGAATGCTCAAGCCTTCAATTATATTCACAACTTCAACCCAATAGATAAGATCGTTGAACAAGCCGCAAAGATTGAAGAGTTATACAAAGCATTATTAAAGAAGGAACAAGAGAAAAACGAATTGCTTGAGAAAATGCTGAAAGACAAGAAATAGTCCTAGATAAAAATCTATTGATAATTTTGATTTATCTGAGAATAGAAACTACACAGAAAAATGAGAAATTTAGATTGATGTGTGGTTTTGGTTGATATATAACTAAGTTGGGCGCAAGGTTGAGAGAGTACCGTGTAACAAAGATGTTAAAAGAAATAATATGACAATAACTACAATTGCAGACCTAATAAACGAATTTGTAAAAGCAGAGGCTGAAATGCTAAATCAATTCGAGATAAAACATCCAACTACAATTGGAACAATGTATGAAGGATTAACTGCCAAAGTATTGAATTCAACATTACTTGAAGGTTTGAATTTGAAAGTAGTTAAAAATTGTTTTATTAAAGGTTCTGATACGGAATTTGATGTAATGCTTGTTGAAGGTGAAGGTAAAACAATTCCATATACGGATAGATTTATTTTTGAACCTGAACAAGTAATTGTAGTAATTCAGGTGAAAAAGAATCTTTATTCTAAAGATATCGAAGAAGGCTATAACAATTTAAAATTCTTAGTAAACCATTATGAATCTATGGAATCTGAAAAGTATGTGAAAAGACTTTTTCGAGACAGTTTTAAACAAATTTGTCGAAAAGAAATAACAGCCATAGATTCTGGAGAACTTACAGAAAATGAAAAATTAATATTTTACACTTTATGGACAGAAGCTTCTTTACCAGTTCGGATAATATGGGGATATAATGGTTTTAAAAGTGAATATAGTTTTCGAGATTCGTTTTATGATTACTTGTCTAAAAACATTTCAACGGATTTAGATAATAAAATAGAGGGGTTCGGACCTCATAATTTTCCAGACCTAATTATTTGTGGACAATATTCTATGTTGAAGAATAATGCAATGCCATTTATTCAACCAATTTCTAATGATGGGTGGTGGTCTTTTTATGCATCATCTTCGTACAATCCAAGTTATTTCTTCTTAGAGCTTGTTTGGACTAGATTATCTTATAGATATGAACAATTACCTACAGAGATATTTGGTGAGGATTTAGATATGCAACCAGCGAATAAGTATTTAGATTGTAGACTAAAAACGCTCAATGGTCAATTAGGGTGGGACTACAATAATATCTTGATATCAAATGAAGATTTGAAAGCAAATACAGAAGTTGTTCAATGGGAGCCAGTTGAATTAGATTTAACTCAACACACGATAATTGCTGAACTTTGCAAACACTATGAAATTGACCTAAATACTGATAAAGATTTGGAAAAATTTGTAATTAAAAATGGGTATTCTTCAATATCTGAATTTATTAACAAGTTAAAACAGACAGGATTGGTGTATGTAGAGAAAGACAAATTAAGATTATTGACAGAGCAATGTCAATGTTTAATTCAGAATGGTAAATTTTATGCAGCTGACAATAAAACAGGTCGATTAACAAATTGGTCATTGAAAGAATTAGAGAAAAATAAAAAATGAATAGAAACCCCAGCAGCTAGTCGAGTAAGCCAGGGGAATTTCACCCCTAACTTCAAATGTCGTTAAGTTAAGAACACACATGGCAAGTATCTGTATTTAAGTTTATTATATTTTATCATCTCATTAAAAATATTTATATTTAAGGTGTTAATTATTAAATAAATTCATCATATTATGGACAGAAAAAACATTCAGGAACCAACAGGCATGGCACCGGATTTGACCTAAAAATCATGCCAAACTCATTAAAGAACTGAAAAATAAATTATTTTCTCAAGATTTTTTAGAGAGGCACAGGGCTTATACAAAAGCCTTTATCAGGAAACGAAGTTTAAGCTTTGTCAGCGTTTTCCTTTTCTTATCCAACCTATTGAAATCGTCACTGCAAACAGAGTTGGATAACTTTTTCAAGGTCGTGCAACACAAAGAACTACCAGTGAACGAAGTAACAAAGAGTGGTTTCAGCCAGGCAAGGCAAAAACTTAAATACCAGGCTTTCGTTGAGCTGAACCATGACCAGGTCGATTTTTTCTACAATAATTTCCAGTACAGGAAGTGGCATAATTACCGGTTGGTAGCTATCGATGGCTCCACATGCCGTTTGCCATACAGCAAAAAGATTGTTGGGGAATTCGGGATAGCGGATACCTCGGAGACAGGTACACCATTGATTTTGGCAAGGCTGTCACAAGCTTACGACATGCTGAACCATATTGTAGTAGATGCATGTCTTGCCAGTTACCGGACAGGGGAACACGAGTTGGCAGAACAGCACATAAAACATCTACAGAAAGGTGACTTGCTGCTTTTCGACAGGAACTACGCTTCGTTTTGGATGTTTGCCCTTTTGCTTTCAAAAAGGATGCATTTTTGCGCCCGCCTGAAAGTAGGTTCGTGGAAGGTGGCAAAGCAACTGGTCATATCGGGTGAAAAAGAAATAATAGCTGAGATTTATGCAAGCAAGGCAAGCAAAAAGAAATGTAAAGAGCTTGGCCTGAGCAGTGCCCCTGTTAAGTTACGTTTCGTTTGCATTGTGCTCGATACAGGGGAAAAAGAGGTACTTGTCACTAATAGTATTGATGGGATTGAATATGATGGATTTAAAGACCTGTATCACCAGCGTTGGTTTGTAGAAGAATCTTATAAACATCTTAAGTCCAGGATTCAGATTGAAAACTTTACAGGGAAAAGCCCTTTGGCGGTAAAACAGGATTTTTATGCTAAAATTTTTACAGGCAATTTAACGGATATTCTTGCTTTTCCTGTTCATCGGCAAATAAAAGAAAAGACTAGAAAACAAAAGACAGGGTACCAGCTCAATTTTACACAGGCATTGAGTAAAATGAAAGATTCGGTAGTGTTGTTGTTTCTCCGCCCGGCAAATATGCTAAAGCAATATATTATACACTTATGGAAGTTGTTCTGTGCCAATATCGAGATGGTCAGGCCTGGCCGGAAAAAACCACATAACTTTAGGACGAGTAAGCGCATATACCCAACTGCATATAAAACCCCGAGATAAGGGCGGGTACATAACATTTTACGGTAAGTCGGGATATATTTTATCCTAACAGGAAAAGCTGTGCCCTGTAACAACATAAGGGATAAATCCATAATATCCAAATAATCTGCATGTTGAGTGGATGTACCGCATTCCGATTTTTTTTAACCACTGAAACTATGATGCCTTATCGCAATTTAAATAGCAAATCTCAAATAAAGGATAATGGAAAACTCAAGAAATTTATTTTCGACTGGCAAAAATCAAAATACAAAACAAAATATTGACAATCGACGGCTTAACTTAACGACATTTCCCCTAACTTCTCACAGAACCGTACGTGAACCTCTCAGTTCATACGGCTCTTATTATGCAGTCAACTTTCATTAGACTAACTGATAGCCTAAACCCCAATGATAAAATAGGTTTGGATATGATTTATACACCCATTGCCTCAAAATGGGAACAGATCATTGTAATGCTACAAAGAGTTGCCTCAGAATGAAAACAGACTTTCGCACACGTGCGAAGAGTTGCCTCAGAATGAAAACAGACTTTCGCACACGTGCGAAGATCTGCCTCAGAATGAAAACAGACTTTCGCACACGTGCGAAGATCTGCCTCAAAACGAAAACAGACTTTCGCCACTGTGCGAAGATCTGCCTCAAAATGAAAACAGACTTTCGCCACTGTGCGAAGATCTGCCTCGGAATGAAAACAAAAAAGGAGAAAGCAATATAGCAGACCCATAGCGGCGACGAGGATCAGTTCAACTCCATTTTGTCCACCATTATAAAACGCTAAAAACCTGGCTTCAATATCATTTATTATTTTTTTACTTTTAAAAATTTATTGGACGATGTGCTTTAAAGCGGCTGTAAATATTATTTTTATTACCGCTAAGACCGCGCCAGGAGGAAGGCAAAAGGCCAGGAATAATAGCGATGTATATGTAAGATGACTAAATATACAGAAACGTTATGCACCAGGTAAAAAATCCCCGTGAGCGAGGGAGCATATATAAATTGTTTATACTAATAATTGAATGTTTACTAAATCTGAAAATTGTAATCTATGAATCAACGGCAAAAAAAAATATATGAAGATGATGATTTAACTCAGACTTCAAAGGATCAGATTCTGGTTGGTCTTAAGATTCTGGTTGAATTTATGAGGGTACTTCTTTGGCCAGCAGTGACATTATTGATATTTTTATCCGTTAGATCTCCATTAAATTCAATTCTTGTTGAATTACCAAATGTTCTTTCACAAACAAAAAGTATCTCAATTGGTGGTGTAAGTTTTGAGAAAAGACTTGAAGAGGCTAATATCCCATTTGAGATACGCACCTCTTTAAAGGATTTATCTACTAATGCAGTCAAAAAATTAGTAAGTATAGGTAACATTGGGTTTGTTTATTTGGATGAAAAATGGGAACAAGATACGGATGATTCAACTGTAATTAAAGAACTTATAAATAATAAACTTGTAATTGTTTCCAAATCTAGATCGGATGAAGCTTATCCTTTGCGATTATCTTTAACAGACTTGGGTACAAAAGCCTATGATAGTATCTTAGGATTAATAATTGACCAATTTAAGGAAGATTAAAAACGGAAGAATAGATCGACTTTATTTAGATTTTTTTTTCTAATAATTGAAAATACCCAGTGCATAACAAAAACTATATGTCAATTGCCGTTTCCGTGCTGACTACAAGCTGTGTAGCCCGCAATAACCGCGTTGCGTCTCGACAGGAAAGCAACCCGCAATCCCCAACTGCATATAGTTCCGTCCGTTAGGCATCATGTTGACCAAGAAAGAATATGGACAGTAAAAGTAAAAGTTGGATAGATTTGGAACCTTTAAAAGTTGAGCATGGAAATCTTGAACCTTTTGAAGATTACTATGCAAGAATTCAGCAAGAAAGGGAATTCTCACATATTCCAAAGTCAGTTTTTGAACAATGGCTTTGGGCTCACCATGACCAAAAAGAAAGTGTTCAGCATTATGGCTGGCTAGATTATAAAAACATAGAATTTGAATTATGTACTTGGACAAACAGTCAACTGACTAATATTTATGTAATTCAAGACTATTTAGACTATTATAAAAACAGAGCGAGTTACAATGATTTTGATAGTTTTTGCTGCGTTGACAATGACCTAAATGAATGGAAAGCAAAAGGAACATGGAGAACTCCTCCAATTATAATCGATGTAAATTCAATTAATGAAAATATTCCAGACTGGTGTGAATTGAATCCTACTTATCAATTGGTGGAAGGGCATTCTCGACTAGGATATCTTCATTCAATGTTTACAATTGACAGACTAGGGAAGGGTAAAGTTGCAGAAAAACATGAAATATATTTGATGAAAATTAAAAACACGAATGCCTAACAAAGTACATATTGCAGGGCGGGGTTCGGTGGTACGCCAACTGCGGATTCTCGTTTCGCAGTTCCGTGTCCTTCGGACAGGAACGCTTTTCGAAATCGGGAACGACAACATGTACCAACCGTTGTGTGTAATACTAACAAGAACCTAACACTTAATGAAATGGATAGAATTACTAAAAGTTTAATCAATGAATTATTAAGAAATCAAGAATTAGAATCGGAGGGAGATTCTAAGGACTTTGAGAAACTTGTAAATTATGCTTCGATCTCAAATGAATATAGTAAAACCTTTGAACTTGATTCTGTTACTGTAGGGGAAGGTAATGATACAGGTTTAGATGGTATTGCTATTCTTGTTAATGGTCAATTGGTTGAAGATACTGAAGAAATTGACGATTTACTTGATAAAAATGGCTCTTTAGAAATAACTTTTATTTTTACTCAGGCAAAGACATCTTCTAACTTCAATAGTGGAGAAATAAATACATTTATTTATGGGATTAAAGACTTTTTTGCAGAAAATCCCAGACTTGTGAGGAATGAAGATATTAAAAGATTCGCTGAAATAGCTGATTATATTTACTCAAAAGCTCCAGACTTCAAATCAAATCCAAATATTATTGCCTACTATGTTACAACAGGCACTTGGGTTAATGATCAAAACTTATTGGCGGTATTAAAAACTGGTCAAGAAGAATTATTGGAAAAGAACCTTTTCAATGAAGTCAGAATGATTGCAATGGGGGCCAAAGAACTAATAACACTTTATAGAAAAACAAAGGAAACATCTTTGGCCACAATTAATTTTTCAAAACGATTTACAATTCCGTCAATCAATGGTATTTCTGAAGCATATATAGGTCTGTTGCCATTTGAAGAATTTAAAAAAATAATACAGGATGATAATGGCAAATTGAAAAACGTGTTTGAAGACAATGTGCGGGATTTTCAAGGTGACACCAATGATGTTAATACCCTAATAAACGAAACTGTTTCAGGTGAAAAGTCCGAAGTTTTTAGCATTCTAAATAATGGTGTGACAATTGTCGCAAATACTATTTCACCAACAGGAGATGTTTTTACAATCAAAGACTATCAAATTGTTAATGGTTGCCAAACAAGCAATGTTCTATATAATAATCGTTTAAACCCAAACATTAACAATGTTTTCGTTCCAATAAAGATTATTGCAACTGACAATGAAGAAATTAAAACTCAAATCACATTAGCTACAAACAACCAGACTCCAATCAAAAAAGAGCAATTAGCTGCTTTAACAGTATTTCAGCGGAATCTGGAACAATTTTATAATACATATGATGGTGATAATAAACTATTCTATGAAAGGAGAGCAAAGCAATATAATTCAAGTAATAACGTCATAAAAACAAGAATAATAACTGTTCCTATTCAGATTAAGTCCTTTTCTGCAATGTTTCTTTTAAATCCACATCTAGTTACAAGCTATTTTGGAACTCTTGTAAAAAAGTTAAATTCAGACACATCAAAAATTTTCAAGGACGATCATGCTTATATAACATATTACGTTAGCGGTTTAGCCTACTATAAATTAGAAACATTTTTCCGTCGTAAATTAATCGATTCAAAGTACAAATCAATTCGCTTTCATATTCTCATGCTTTTTAGATTGTTAGCAAATAATAATCAATTGCCACCTTTAAATAGCCAAAGAAACATGGAACGATTTTGCGAACCAATCTTTGGGATTTTAAATAGCGACGACTCAAGTCTTGAATATTTTAATAGGTGCCTTGAGATTATTGAAAATGCTGAATTTGATTACAATGATAAACAACAAATTAAACAAGGGACAAAGACACAAGTTTTAATTGATTCTATTACATAAAGTACTACACACAATCGAGTAGATGGGTGACAGCTAAATGACTGCCACTGCACCTCTCACACCACCACGGGGTACGGGTCTCGTACCGGGCGGTTCATTAAGAATGTCTGAACTATGATTTTCAGGATTTAAGGAGGACAGGACTAGGCTTTATTAAAACGGTGGTGGGTGGCAGAAGAGAGACAGAGAAAAAAGGGGGCTGAGGAGAGCTGCAAAATGAGAATTAGACTTCGATAAGCATTTTCCACTCTTCGATAACGATTTTCCGCAATGGAATAAGCATTTTCCACAATTCGATAAGGATTTTCCATAATGGAATAAGAGTCCTCCGGAATTCGATAAGCATTTTCCACTATAGAATAAGCATCCTCCACTCTTCGATGACCGGTTTCCATAATGGAATTCAGCTTTCACGTCGCTTGCATAGCTTCTTCTGCAAAACACAGCCAACTTTAATCCAACCACTAGATTATAAGAGCAAAGCGAATCTATTTTTTACAATATATTGAGAATATGATGGTATTGATGTCATTTTTATTGCTACTTTTAGCTGTCGTTTAATTTTGATTTATGAGAGAATGAAAACTACACATAAAAAGGAGAAATTAAGATTGGGGTGTGGTTTTGGGAGAGAGATAACTAAGTTGTGTATAATTTAACGAAACAGCTTCATTACAGGAAACACAGCATTCTTTAAATATCTAAAATAAAGTCTATTAAAAGACGATAATTCAAAGTAAAAAAACAATTGCAATTTGACTTTTATACCAATAATTGGTATGTTTGAGGAAAATTAAAACAAATGAATAAGAATACATCAATATCACTCGGAAACTATTTCGACACATTTGTTCAAGAGAGCATTTCGAAAGGACGATATAAAAATGTTAGTGAGGTTATTCGAGCTGGATTAAGACTTTTAGAAGAAGAAGAAAGCAAAGTGATTGCATTAAAGAATGCGATTCACGAAGGAATCGATAGTGGAATTGCATACGATTTTGATCCAAAAAAACATTTGGAATCGTTAAAAGCAAAGAAACGATTAAATGGCTAACTATTATCTTACGAACAAAGCGGTTGATGATTTAACTCAAATTTGGGATTATACATTTGATGAATGGTCAGAAAGACAGGCCGACAAATATTACAATGAATTATTAAATGCTTGTAAGAAAATAGCAGAGAATTCTGATTTGGGAAAAAAATACTTTAAAGTAATTCCGGATCTTCTAGGATTGCACATAAATCGCCATATTATTTTCTTCAGGAGGATAAATTCAGATTTCGTTGAAATAACAAGAGTTTTACACGAAACAATGGATTTAAAAAACCGAATATTAGAATAAAAACTACACACAGTCGAGTAGACTGCCCCGCCAGTAGGAACTGACGGGGAGAGGCTCTCCTACCAACCAGCTACGGGTCTCGTACTGGGCGATTCGGTAGAATGTCTGAATTATGATTTGTAGGATTTAAGGATGACAGGATTAGGGGCTGTATGGTTCATCCTTTTAAAGCATGAAAATCATGCGCATGAAATGGAAAAACAACAGCATGTTTAGGTAAAAACGTGCCTATGAAATCCGGAAAACAACAGCATGAAATCCCAAAAGGATGCGCATGATTTTTTGGGAATAAGGTTTTCGGGAACTCCCGAAGAGTTGCCCCAAAACGAAAACAGAAAAAGAGAAAGCAATATAGCAGGCTCATAGCGGCGACGTGGATTGGTTCAATTCCATTTTGTACAGCATTATAAAACGCTCAAAACCTGGCTTTAATATCATTTATTATTTTTATTTTTAACAATCGTTTATTCGAACGATGGGGGAAATGCTAAAAAGTTACGGGCATTTAAAATAAAATTTCCAAATAACAAACAAAATATAAATGAAACAAAAGATTGTCATCTTTGGAGGTAGTTCAGGAATTGGATTTCAACTCGCAAAATATCTGCTAGAAAAAGGTAATGAAGTTGTAATTGTATCAAGAAATCAAGAAAAGTTAGAAATTGCCAAAAATAAATTGGGAAACAACGTGATTTTCTATAAAGCAGATGCTAATAATGAATCAGAAATTATTGAATTCGCAAATAGCATAAGTCAGATAGACCATTTAATAGTAACAATTCGAGGCTCAAATATATCAGATTTGTTTGCAGAAAGTAAAACTAAAGAAGTGAAAAAAGCATTTGATGAAAAATTTTGGACGCAATACAAAATAGTTCGACATTGTTTAAATAAGATAAAACAAACAGGCTCGATAATTATGACTTCAGGAATTGCGTCGCAACGTAGTTATCAGGGGTTTTATTGGCAGGCTTGTGCTAATGGAGCCGTTGAAACATTAGCAAAGTCTTTATGTACTGAAATATTACCAGTAAGAATAAATGTTGTAAGCCCTGGATTTGTTGAAAATAAGACAAATGACAACGAACACTTTGAAAATGTAAAAAAGATTGAACCTAAAATACCGATGAATCGATTGGCTTCAAAAAATGAGATTATTGAAGGATATTTGTATTTAATGAATAATAGCTATGCAACAGGAACAACATTAGTAATTGACGGAGGAATTTTGAATGCATAAAAAACGCCCTGTAATCGAGTAGCCCGCCCCACTAGCGAGCGCTAGCAGGGAGAGGCTAACAGAGAAGAATGTCTGAATTATGATTTGTAGGATTTAAGGATGAGAGGATTAGGGGCTGTATGGTTCATCCTTTTAAAGCATGAAAATCATGCGCATGAAATGGAAAAAACATCAGCATGAAATCCCAAAAGGATGCGCATGATTTTTTGGGAATAAGGTTTTCGGGAACTCCCGAAGGTCAGCCTCGAAATAAAAACAGAGTTTCGCCACTGTGCGAAGAGTTGCCTCGAAATAAAAACAGAGTTTCGCCACTGTGCGAAGAGTTGCCTCGGAATGAAAACAGACTTTCGCCACTGTGCGAAGATCTGCCTCGGAATGAAAACAGAAAAGGGAAAAGCAATACAGCAGACCCATAGCGGCGATGGGGATCAGTCTGGCTCCAGTTTGTACTGCATTATAAAACGCTCAAAACCTGGCTTCAATATCATTTATTATTTTTTTACTTTTAAAAATTTATTGGACGATGTGCTTTAAAGCGGCTGTAAATATTATTTTTATTACCTCTAAGACCGCGCCAAGAGGAAGGCAAAAGGTCAGGAATAATAGCGATGTATATGTAAGATGACTAAATATACAGAAACGTTGCCAGTAATGCTGAGAAGAACATGAATGAATTTTTGAGTCACTCGTGGTTTTACATTATTTTTAAGACAAGGAAACAGATATATTAAGAAACTTATGAAATTTTTCAAATCAATAATATTCATTTTTGTAGTATTGTTATATAATAATGTTTTTTGCCAAAATGACCAGGGACTGTTTTTATTTACTACTCGAGAGTTTAACAAACCTTTTATTTCAGAAATTAATAGTACCTTAAATAACCTTTCATTTGGATATGTGGAAAGCACGAAAATTTCAGGAAAAAATGTAAAGCGGTTATCTATAAATGAAGTTCATTTGGGAATAGATTTGCCAATATTATATTCAAACACAAATAAGTTTTTATGGGCATTATCAATTCCAATAAGTAGCCATATGGTTTGGTATCCTTTCGAAGAAATAACATCTCCAATAATAAATACAGATTATCGTTTTGGTCTGTCATTCTCAGGACATTTCAAAGTTGAGAATCCATATATCAAAAACATTTCATTAGAACTCAAGCCATTTGCTCATGAAAGCACACATCTTGGCGACGAATTCATAATTTCTGGATTTCAGGATGATACAAGTTTTTACAGGGTGAATGTTTCATATGAATACTATGAATTAGGTTTAATTATAAATGACCCCGAATTATTAAATGAGAATAGCCTTTCTTTAAAATTTGGGTTTATGGGTTTAATAAATCCGAAGAAAGGGTATTATACATTATCCGAAAATGAGATTGGTGGTAATACTTTATATCCAAGCAAACGTAATGGCGAAATCTATTTTAATGTTAACTACAAGAAAACTAATGGTTTATTTACAGGAAAACATTGGAAGCCATTAATTTCATTAGAATTGCGTAATCGTATAAAGTATAATTATAAAAACACCGAGAAAGAAGAAAGGATTTGGTCTTTGAACACATACCTAGGGTATTACTATACTCCTACTAAAATAAATGCAGTTGAGTCAATAGGTCATTATATTCGATATTATAATGGTGTGAATCCCAATGGACAATTCAGAAATGGTACTTGTTATTTTATTGGATATTCTATGGTTATAAAAATTTAATGGAGGAAAAGGAAATATATGTATAGAGATAAGCACATACTGGCAACACGCGGTCATAAAACATTGCGCGGATAGTGCTATATTTGAACGAAATAACATTTAATCAACAGCTTAGTCGGCTTGAAAGGTTTGTATTTCAAAATGCGCAACATTTCATACCGCCACCGTTATGCATAATGCTGGCTAAATATTACAAATAAGACACTTAAAGATTTTATATGACGATACTATTCCCTCAATGGCAAGGATCAGGTCAATCAAATGAGATTGAGTATGGTTCTTATAAACTAGGTGGTTATTTTACAGACATTATTGATGAAAACATCCAACTTGTTGGTGATGAGTTTCACATAAAAAATGATATCATCTATCATGATACCTTGCATAAGCAATTACAAAACTACAAGGATATAATAGAAGGTTCGAAACCAAAAAATATTACAACAATTGGTGGTGATTGTAGTATAGAAATAATACCCGTATCTTATCTTAACAAGATATATGATAATATTGGAATTGTGTGGTTGGATGCACACGCAGATCTCAACACTCCTGAGAGTTCTCCCAGTAAAACATTTCATGGAATGCCACTTCGATTGCTATTGGGAGATGGAGATAATAGATTAAAGAGTCTATTGTATTCAACAATTAATCCTAAGCAAATAATATATGTTGGTTTGAGGGATGCTGATAATTCCGAAAAGGAATATATTGAGAAGAATTCAATTTTTTATTCTGAGGAAGCAGTTATTGAAAAGATAAGGCTAAAGATTCATGAATTAGATATTAAACAATTATATATTCATTTAGATCTTGATGTTTTAAATCCAAGCGAGTTTAGACATGTAAAATGTCCAACAAAAGGTGGATTGACAATTAAGGAGTTGGAGGAGCTACTTATTAATTTAAAGAATGAGTATGAAATTGTTGGATACAGTATATGTGAATCAACAGCTAAAGATTTAAGTTCACTCAGACCATTAGAGAAAATATTGAATTTGATAAAAAAAGGCACAATGCACAACAATTAGCCTCCAATAAAGCGTTGCTTGCACACGCTTTAGATTGGAGGTAGTGTTGAACTAAACAAGGCGAAGAATGTCTGAATTATGATTTTCAGGATTTAAGGATGACAGGATTAGGGACTGTATGGTTCATCCTTTTAAAGCATGAAAATCATGCGCATGAAATGGAAAAAACAACAGCATGTTTAGGTGAAAGAGTGCTGATGAAATCCGGAAAACATCAGCATGAAATGCCCAAAGGATGCGCATGATTTTTGGGGAATAAGGTTTTCGGGAACTCCCGAAGAGTTGCCTCAGAATGAAAACAGAGCGTCTATTATATGGTACTATGAGGAAAAATGATATACATCGGAAAATAAATATCCTATATGTGGTGCCACGAAGTGGTTCTCATGTCCAATCATTTTTATTGTATCCTCGAAAATATCACCATGCCTTGATAAAATCCCCCCACAATCAAACCTTTCGGGATAACAGGTACTTACAGGAGAAAGATATATTCATTTTAAGCGAAATATATTATCTTTAAGAGCAAAAATAAAACAAATCAATGTCTCCGACCCAAAAAATCAGGCTCTATCCGTTTCGTCACCGTCAACAGGATGTAGTCGTTGCTTCCTTTGAATATGACGCCTCACTTGTCAATATGATCAAACAATTACCGGGAGCCTGTTGGAGCCGGACATTGAAAAGCTGGTATTTCCCGAAAAACATCTTTGATCTGCATCTTTTTTTCGAGACGTTTAAAGAAGTGGGCTATGTCGATTATTCGGGGCTGAAGATTGGAAATCCCGCTATTGAGCCGTCATCAGCTCCTCCGCGAATCAAGATAAATAAAGTTGAACTACCCAAAGGTTACCTGGAAATGTTGGAGCAAAAGCGTTACAGTGAGAACACAAAAAAGGTCTACATCAGCTATATGCGCGATTTTGCGACCATGTTTCGAAAATTTGATTTGCCACAGGTGACCAAAGACCCGATTAACCGGTATATTTTGTGGTTGATCCGGGAGAAAGAGATATCACCCAGCCAACAGAACCAGCGGATTAATGCGATCAAGTTTTATTACGAAAAGGTTTTGGGTGGTGAAAAGCATCATTGCCAGATTGAGCGTCCACGCAAGAAAAGGCATCTTCCTGACGTTTTAAGCAAGGAAGAAATTGGTAAGATGCTTATGGTCTCAGAAAATTCAAAACATAAGTGTTTGCTTGCCTTGCTTTATTCATGCGGGTTACGACGAAGCGAAGCCATCAACCTTAGAATTGAAGATATTGACTCAAAGTGGATGCTAATAAAAGTAAAAGGAGCAAAGGGAGATAAAGACCGTTATGTACCTTTATCAAAACACCTGCTTTTTTTGTTCCGGGAATATTTTAAGGAATATAAGCCGAAAGAATATTTGTTTACCGGACAAGGTGGAACGCTACAATATTCGGGGGAAAGCATATCAAAAGTTGTTAAAGCAGCGGCCATAAAAGCGGGAATTAACAAAAGAGTATATCCACATATCTTACGTCATAGTTTTGCCACGCATCATTTGGAACAAGGAACTGATTTACGATTCATCCAGGAGTTATTAGGCCACGAATCTTCAAAAACAACAGAACGTTACACACACGTAGCACAAAACCATATTACAAAGATTAAAAATCCGATGGATGATATATTTGAAAACAGCACCTAAAGGTTGGGTTATTCCCCTTTAATGGGAGATATTAGCAACTTATATAATCTAAATAACCCAAACAGGTTGGGTTACACATACGTTACCAACAATGCTAAAAAAACGCAACAAATCTACACGATAGCATAGCAAATTATATATGGAAAATTTAAAATTAAAAGATAAACCAACGTTAAAGGATTTTCAAGAATATGTAAATACACTTGAAATTCAAAGAGGATTCATTGACCAAGATGCAATAATAAAGAGTTTGTTATTGGGAGAAGAAATGGGAGAACTATTTAAGGCTATTCGCAAAACAATGAATATAAAAACAGATATTAATGCAAATATTAGCCCGATAAAAGAAGAAATTGCAGATATATTAATTTACTTATGCTCTATTGCGAATCGTTTTGATATCGATATAGAAGAGGCTTTTAGAGAAAAGGAGGAAATAAATAAAAAAAGAGAATGGATATAAAATTCAAATATCTTTTATTTGACTGGGATGGATGTTTAGTTGATACTCTTCCATTTTGGTTTGAAGGAATGAAAAAAGGACTTGAGTATTTCAATATTGAGACATCCGATGATATTATAAAAAAAGGATTTCAAGGCTGGAATATTTTTTCTGATTTAGGAGTTTCTTCGATGAAAATCTTTACAGAGCAAGTTTATAACTATGTGAATAGAAACCTATGCAATGTTGAGTTCAATGAAGGTGTTATTGACACCCTAAAATTACTCAAACAAAAAGGAATTAAATTAGCGATTGTCACATCAACTGAAAAAGAGAAAGTAAATGCGGTTTTAGAGAGATACAGTATGACAAATTTCTTTGATTGCATTATTGGACGCAATGATGTTAAAAAGCAAAAACCAGATACGGAGTCAATATTGAAAGCTATAGAGATTTTAAAAGGAGAAAAATCTTTAACCGCAATTATCGGAGATTCAGAAGTTGATGTAAAAGCAGGACAAAATGCAGGGATTTCAACAATTTGGTTTTCATCTAAAAGGAATCAGATATATCATAATTATGTCGATGAGATTAAACCAAAACCAAACTTTATAATTAATGATTTTCGTGAAATAGTTGAATTGAATAATAAAAGCACAGTTGGTGGTATGCGGTATAAAACATTGGAGTTTAGGTGGTTACTCAAGCATTCTGCCACGCATCATGTTCGGTGTAACTGGACAGGAAAGTAGTCCGCAATCCCCAACGATTTCATACCGCCACCGTTATCTACAAGCTAAAAAAATGTCTCAACTTTTAAAATACAGAGAAAACTTAAATATAACTCAAGAACAACTTTCAGAAAAAACAGGTATTTCTGTAAGGACGATTCAACGCATTGAGGCAGGACAAAAACCTAAAGGATATACCATAGAGGCATTGTCTAAGGCTTTAGGAATTAGTAGTGATAAACTACTTGCAGATGAATCAAAACAAAAGGAAGTGAACATTCCCTTGATTAAGTTGATAAACCTATCTTCTTTAATACTTATAATTGTACCACTTGGAAGTATACTGCTTCCTCTTGTAATTATGTATTGGAAAAAAGAAGTCAATTCCATAACAAAACAAATTATCTCTCTTCAGATTATATGGACCATATCTTGTCCAATTGTTGTGTTTATAGTTATATTATTCGTTAAATGGCATTCCTTAAGCCATCAAATAGTTCTACTGGCAATGCTCCTGGTACTATTAACGAATGTGTATATTATTGTACGTAATGCTATCGAAATTGATAAAAAGAAAAAATTATATATTAAGCTAAGATTCAGTATTTTATAAATCCTGTCGGTTAATTGGCGGGTTATTGGCGGGTTATTGGCGTGCCAAAAAAATCACTATTTGTTGTTGAAAAAGTATAATTGCATCTTGAGTAATTAACATACAAAAATAGTTTTATTATGAAAAAGATAATTGCACGGCTAACTGAAAAACCAATTTTATATTTCTTTATATTTTCTTTCTTAATTTCTTGGATACTATGGATTCCACTACTTTATGGTCATTTCAAATATGGCTGGACAGGTTTTGAAGGAAACTCCTGGACTAGTTATAAACCTTGGTTATTGTTTTTCGGTGCTTTAGGCCCCGCTATTTCAGCAATGATTATGACATATTTAATTGATGGAAAGAATGGTGTAAAAGCATTATTTAAAAGGGTGATTCAGTGGAGAGTAAAGATAATGTGGTGGTTGATAGGGTTTTATGTGTGGTGGATAATAGCATCTATTATAGCAATAATTTTCAGCTTAAAACCAATACAAGATATTACATTAGGTTTTGTGTTTTCACTTATAAACATTCCTGCATTAATTTTTGTAATTCAATTTCCAGTATTGATAGGAATGTTTGGTGAAGAGCTAGGATGGCGAGGGTTTGCACTCCCCAAATTATTAGATAAATATGACCCGATAGTTTCAAGTTTAATACTTGCTTTACCTTGGGTGTTTTGGCATACACCTTTAGCTGTCTTTCAAGAATGGCGGGGAAATTTACCCATAGAGACTTTTCTGCTTAATTATATAATAGTAGTTTTTCCTTTGACTTTAATATTTACTTGGTTTTTTCAAAAAACAAAAGGAAGTGTCCTACTAATAATGGTATTACATGGATCATTTAACTTGACTTTTAATGCATATTCATCAGTTTTAGGATTAGATGAAAATGCAGGGATAATGATAAGGGATAATAGATCGATTGCATTATGGGTAATTGCAATAATAATAGCAATCTATTATTTATATCAAAAAAAGAAAAAAACTAGTCAGTAAAGATTGATGAATAATACCAGCACAACTCGGCATTTAATCAAGGCTTATTTAGGAAGGAAAAGACCTGTAGATAATAAAGTGTAATAAGTAATGCGGGTAAAATGCTAAATTTAAGCGGAATAACATTTAATAAGCAACTTAGTGTTTTGATAGGTTGGAGCTCTGAAACCCGCACTCCACATAGTGTGCCGAGAAGCAGGACGGCGGCAAAATAAAGTTCTGCATGCTGTAATCAAGATGCGTAACCTTGGGATCCCCACCATCAGCGACCGTGTGGCCCAAATGGATGTAAAAGATTATCTGGAACCAAGATTCGAGAAGATCTTCAGTCCCCATTCTTACGGATACCGACCGGGAAAGAATGCCCGTGCTTACGAAATCAGGCGAACTGAAACAGAAGCAGGGCAAAGGCACGCCACAGGGAGGCGTGATAAGCCCGCTACTGGCAAATTTGTTTCTTGATTATGCCATGGATAAATGGTTGGAGCAAACCCACTCGGCAGTAAGGTATGTGCGTTATGCCGACGACGCGATACTGCACTGCAAGAGCAAAGTACAAGCCGACTATGTGCTTCGCAACTTGAACAAAAGGATGAAACAGTGCGGACTGGAACTTCAGCCCGAAAAGACGAAACTTGTTTTCTGTAAAGATTACAGGCGGCAAGGGACGTACGAGAACATAAAGTTCGATTTTCCGGGCTACTCGTTCCCCCGCACAACAAAGTCGAAAAGGAACGGGAAACTGTACCTTGGTTACGACTGCGCTATCAGCATTGGTTCAAAGAAACGCATAGCAGCAAAGATGAGAGAACTGGGTATTGAACGCCTGACTTACAAAAGCATAGTAGGGGTATCCCAATTTCTGGAACCCTATATCCGGGGCTGGATCAACTACTATGGCAAATTCAGGTTAAGTGAGATGAACCCGGTTTTTCAGTTGTTGCGACGACGGCTGGTAATGTGGGCACGCAAGAGGTACAAGCGTTACAAAACGAGCATTAACCGGGCCTATGAATGGCTTGAAAGAGTGAAAGAACAATATCCGACACTGTTTTACCAATGGAGGTTAGGATTCTCGTAATGAAACGCATAGATTTGTATAACAAGAGCCGGATGAGCCGAGAGGTTCAAGTCCGGTTCTGAGAGAAGCTGAGGGGGAAGTTCCCTCGGTTTACTCGACCAATTTATCGTTGGCAACAAGCCAGAAAGAAGATTGCAAGTGATAATTTACCGATGATTTAAAATAAATTGATAATAATAAATTGAAAACTATTATGAAAAAAATAAAATGGAATTTCTTTAAAATAGTAAGTGCAATTACAGCAGTAATATTTGCATATCTATTTCTGACGCTACTATTAGATTCAGAAACTTTTATAATCGACTTAGGATTACAATCAAGTGAACCTGCATTAATTCTTGCTCGAAGAGCCTCAATATTTATGCTTGGAATATCTGTTTTAATGATTGGTTCAATAAATTTACCCAATTCAAAAGCCAGGCAAATTATTTGTTTGGCTACGGGAATTACGATGTTTGGATTGTCTTGTACGGGAACTTATGAATTAATTAAAGGAACTGTAAATACATCAATGTTAACAGCAATTATTATAGAAACAACTTTATGGATTTCTTTTGGAATAATCTTTTTTACAAATAGAAGAAAAACAATTGTTCCGAATTAAGATTAAAGCCAACAGTTATATGATAGTTACTAACATGACTAAGATTTAATCACAGACAATTCAATTAATAGCAAAAGTCTATAAAAGATTGAGATATGACAGCTCTGGAATCGAAAAGTGATTTTATTTGACAATATCCATAATGTATAAATAAGGCAGTTGCCAGCACACAATATAAAACAGTTGAGGTTCAGTGGTTTGCGGGGCTTTGGTTCTCGCTCCAGCGTTCATGTCAGTGGACAGGAACGCAGCACGAAAACCCAACCGTTTCATATTGTCAAACGTTGTGTGCAACCATGAACAAAAAGAAACCAAATATTACTAATCAAACAAATCTATAACATGACACTTCCAATACTAAAGAGGACAATTATTATTTTGGGAATTCTACTTCTGCTGCTGGGGCTCTTTATGATATTCTCCCACATAAAATATGGATTTGAACTATTTGTCGTGGGGGTAATAACTTTACCAGCGGGAATATTCATTCCTATTCAGTCCGACAAAAAAGGAAAAAAGAAGGAAATTATAAAACGAGCAAAAAGCTACCCAAATATCATTCAAAGTTTCGGGATAACAGGAATGGTTATCTTAGGAATGTTGCTCGTAAGTCCACTAAAAACAGTTCTTGAGAAATTTACGAACAAAGAAATTTCCATGTTAATTGGATACATTCTCTCATTTGGAACAGTTTTTATGATTATACACAGCATTAAAAAGTATAAAGAAAAAGTAAGTTCATTTAATCTGTCAATAGAAAATAAGCAAATTATCCCTTTCGTTATTATCACTTCAATTGCTTTATTAGTTGGATTTTGTGGTCCAATAAGCGGATTAATTCCAATTCCAGACTCAATACAAAAATCCCTTTTACAATTGGTAGGACAAACCGGAGTATGGGCTTTCGTTCTTATGGTAATTGCAGCTCCGATACTGGAAGAATTAATTTTTCGAGGAATTATTTTGGAGGGACTCCTGAAAAGATATACGCCTGCAACATCAATAATGGTTTCCAGTTTGCTTTTTGGTATCGCTCATTTTAATCCATGGCAATTTGTTACAGGTTTAATAATTGGAGCTTTTTCAGGTTGGATTTATTACAAAACTAAAAGTCTGACACCATCCATAATAATACATGCCGCAGCAAATCTGACTGGCTTTACAATGAGATATTTTATCGACTTGGATTCCTCAATGAATCAAGGAATAATAGAGAGTTATGGTGGATTGAGAAATTTGACAATGCTAATAATCGGCTCAACTATTATTATCACAACATCAATATATTATATACAAAGACAGTTTAAAAAAAGAGAAATGGCAGCACACAACAAATTAGGAATTAAGGCACAGTTGAGCCATGAAAAAAGGCAGTAGGTAGATTTTCCATTACGGAATGAGAATCCGACACTTGTTGAACCGAAGTCACTGGCACCAATAGAATAAAAATAGCATACAAGAAATAAAAAGGGAGAATTTTTTTCCTATCGCTTTAAAAATATAAATTTGGGGAAGTACGAATTTTATTTCAGCAGCTTATAGAATTCCTGCTACTCCCCAGCCAAGAGAAACGACAAAAAGAAGAATACCACCAAAGGCTCTCCTATTTGCCAAAAGCGTACCAACAATGCGCAAGACAGGGCAAAGCATCATTTTATATCCAGCCGATGTAAAGCAATAGAGTTAAACGATTGACAACAGAATCAATAAAACTAAACGCTATGCTAAATGGAAATACGCAATACACGTCATGATGGAAAAACATTACGTGTAGAAATATTCACACCAATATTAACGGTGGCTTAAAACGCCAATACGTTTGACTCTTTGTTCTGTACGATACAATAAATCTAACTGAAGTAATCAATCCTAACCGATGATTGCTTCAGTTTTTTTAGGCTATTATGCTCCCCTCCGGAACAGGCTGCCGCAACACAAAAAAGAGCAGAAAAAAGGATGCAACTAAATACTTGCAATACAATAATATACAAGACAGCATTCAGCGCATAGACCCTGCGACTATGGTCGCATACCCCCTGCGGATATTTGAGCAGAAGAAAAAGGAGGTTTAACCCCTCACAACAGGGGCACCAATAGCAATTATTTTTTTACTTTTAACAATCATTTATCCGAACGATGGATGAGATGGGAAAAAGTTGGGCACAACCATAAAAGACAGCGACATCAATGAAAATTAGAGAATTTACACTTGAAGATTTGAATGTTATGAGAGTGTGGTTGGGACAAGACTATATTCAAAAATTTTTGGGCGACCCGCAAGATTGGATTAAAGAAATATATGAAAACATAAGTGCTGATTGGGTTAAATATTTCGTTGTAGAATGTGAAACGCCAATCGGTTTTCTTCAGTATTATGAAACAGATAAGGCTCCAAAAGGAGAATGGTCTGATGAACCAATAGGAACTGTCGGAATTGATTATCTCATAGGAGATAAAGAATATTTAGGGAAAGGATTTGGTTCAAAAATCGTTCGTTTATTGGTTGAATTCATTAAATCAAAAAACGAGTATGATTACATTATAGCAGACCCAATTGAAGAGAATGTATCATCCATTAAAGTGCTTGAAAATAACGGCTTTAAAGAAAAGGCTAATGGACTTTATTGTTTGGATTTAACCAATACAGCGATAAAGATTTATAGAGCTACCAAACAAGATGTCGGTATGATAGCTCTGTTATTTCGAGATACTATTCAAAATGTGAACTCAATTGATTATCCAGAAGACGAAATCGAAGACTGGTCATCATGGTGGACTGACCATGATAAATGGCAGAAAAGAATTGAAGAACAGTATTTTATTAAAGCAATGATTGAAGACAAAACAGTTGGATTTAGTTCGTTAGCAACTGATGGGTACCTTGATTTTATGTTTACTCACAAAGACTACCAAAGACATGGAGTTGCAGGTAACTTGATAAGAAAAATTGAAAGAAAAGCAAAAGAACAAGATAATGATTTGATATATTCAGATGTAAGCATTACAGCAAAAGGATTTTTTGAAAGGCATGGATATGTTGTTGAAAAACAGCAGTTCAAAAAGTCAAGAAACAAAGAATTAATTAATTTTAGGATGACAAAAACAATAAATGGCAGTGCCCAACAATTAAGTGTTCGAGCCGCACGCAGCGCAGAGCTTGAACGCGGTGTTGACGTAACCCGGGATTGATAGCCGAAACAAGGTGAATAACTGAATAAAAACGTTTAGATTTGCATAACAAGTGGCGGATAACTGGAGATTGTTAAGTCCGGTTCAGTGGAGGCTTAGGGTGAAACTCCCTTTGCCTACTCGACCAAGTGACCGTTAGCGGCGACCCAATCAAAACTGCTCAAGTAAAAAGATAATGAGTGAAAAAGCAAAGACCATTCCTGTAAAAATTATGGATGATAAGTTTTACACTAGATTTGTCATTGGAAAAATATCATTAAAAGATTTAAATGAGTTTAAAGAAACAGAAGAATCACATAGAGACGATTATCATTTATTTTTTTTACAAGAAAAAGGGACAACATCTATTGAAATTGATTTCCATAAGTATAAAATAAAACCATCGTCCGCAATCTACATTCACCCAAATCAAGTACATCGTATTTTGGCAATTAATGATGCAAGTGTCAGCGTTTGGGCAATTAGTAATGAAACTTTGAATCCTGAATATCTGACATTATTAGAAAATATCACACCTGTAAAACCTTTATCATTAAAAAAAGAAACGTTTTCCATTATTTCCGAAACGGTGTCACTTTGCATAAAATTATCAGAAAGAAAGCACGAAAAATTATATCAATCCTTACTAAAAGACAGTTGTAACGTATTAGTTGCATTAGTTGCTTCACAGTATTTAGCGCAATCTAAGTCAGCCGACAACCTTTCTCGTTTTGAGTTCATTACAAAGGCTTTTAAAGCAGCGTTAGAAACTAATTTTAGTACAGAAAAAAAACCGACAGTGTACGCCCAAACTCTTAATATTTCTACTGCATATTTGAATGAATGTGTAAAAAAAGCAACCGGTTATTCTGTTTCACATCACATACAACAGCGTGTTATTTTAGAAGCCAAACGAATGCTCTTTCACTCAAATAAATCAATTAAAGAAATTGCAACACAATTAGGCTACGACGATTACGCTTATTTTTCTCGATTATTTAAAAAAACTACAGGAATAACTGCATTATCATTCCGAAGCAAAAACCGTGATTAGTCCAACAGATACTCTTATTTGGATAATGTAACTATTTAGAATAATTCTAAACTTTGCATTATTATTAAAAGTATATGTAATGATATCAAAAATACCAAAGTGGATTGGCGATTTATTAGAAAAATCAATTGGACCAAACTTAACAGTTTTAGAAATAGTTAAATTAACGCCTTCTATTAAGAAAATACGCTTTCAAGGAGATATTTCTAAAATGAAATTTATACCTGGTGGTGCAAGTGTAACTCGTGTAAGCGACACAGAATACAGAAATTATACTATCGCATATTACAATATCGAAAAAGGAATTGTGGAAATCATTTTTCATGTACACGGGAATGGTGTTGGAAGCCAGTATTTTGACAGCTTAAAAGTAGGTGATAGAGCACTTGTCAGCGAACCAAGGGGACGCAATCAATATAATCCGGAAGTAAAACAGTATTTTATTTTCGGAGACGAAACTTCGTTAGGACTTGCCTGTGCACTTTTTCCCATTTTAAAACAAAATCAACATCAATTTCAATTCTATTTTGAACTGGATGAAGAGAACAAAAACGTTCCCGAACTTTTGGGATTAGAAAACGTTACTGTTTTTTCAAAAGATGGTTCGTTCAAAAGTGAAAAGAAGGTCAATGAGTTGCCTGTTTTTCATACAACTGACTGGCTATCGGCCAATTTTATTTTAACAGGAAATGTAAAGTCGATTCAAACTTTTAGAAAGGTTTTAAAGCTCAAAATAACAGGAAAAATATTTTCTCAAGGGTATTGGCTTGAGGGAAAGAAAGGACTGTAATCATTCTAATTTATGCGTTTAAAACTTACATCACGTAAGAAATATTAAAATAAATTATTATGGAACATCAACACGAAGAACATCATCATTCAGAGGACAAAAATGGACTTACCTTAGCCTTTTGGCGGAATAGTTACCAATTCCACAGCGATTATTGCAGATGCTTTTCACGACTTTATAGATGCTATTGCTATTGGAATAGCTGTTTTGTTTGAAAAAATATCGGGAAAGAAACGTTCTTCTAATTTTTCTTACGGTTATAAACGATTTTCATTACTATCTGCTCTAGGGTTATCCTTATTTCTATTGGTTGGAGCTGTTTTTATGATTATAAGTGGAATAGAATCATTTATTCAGCCAAAAGAAGTTAATAGTATTGGTATGCTGTGGTTGGCTATTTTAGGAGTTAGCATAAACGGATTTGCATTTATTAAAATAAAAAATGGCAGCGAAGAACATCACCATCACGTTCATAATCATTCTCACGTACATTCGCACAATCACAACAGTAAAGCCATAATGCTTCATCTTTTGGAAGATGTATTGGGTTGGGTTGCTGTATTAGTTGGTGCACTAGTTATTTATTTTACTGGATGGAACTGGATAGATGGTTTACTTACAATAGCCATTGCTGCTTTTATTTCGTACAACGCAACCAAAAATTTAATTGGCACATTAAAAATAATGCTACAAGCTGTTCCTGAAAATGTGAATATTGAAAACCTAACAACAGAACTGAATAAAATTGAAGGTGTTGTAAGCATTCACGATTTTCATATCTGGAGTTTAGACGGAAGTTACAATGTTGCTTCGCTACATGCTGTGTTAGAAAGTAAGGATAATGGTTCTGAAAATAAAATCTATACAACTATTTTAGACCTCTTTAATAAATATAATATTCAACATCCAACAGTACAAACTGAAATGAATACAAAAAATTGCAGATTTGTCAATTGTTGAAAACAAGAAAAGGCAGCCGTTAATAATTAAGCGTTCAAGCCGCGCGCAGAGCAGAGCATGAACGCGGTGTTGACGTAACCCGGGATTGATAGCCGAAACAAGTATTATGGATTTTTCTGTTAATAAATCAATAAATAAATCAATGATTGCAAATACACCTAACCCTCCATATTATGCAGTGATTTTTACATCATTGAGAACTGAGGGAGATAATGATTACTCTGCAATGGCAGATAGAATGGTAGAGCTAGCAAAAACACAAGATGGATTTTTGGGTATGGAGGCTGCTAGAGAAGGATTAGGCATTACTGTTTCTTATTGGAAAGATATAGATTCAATTAAGCACTGGAAAAATAATGTTGAACATACCAAAGCGAGAAGTTTAGGAAGGGAGACTTGGTATAAAGCCTTTAAAGTAAGGATTGCAAAAATAGAGATTGATTATGAATTTGAAAAGATATAAAACAAAAGCATGACGGCACAACACTTAGCCTCTAAGAAAGCGTTGCTTGCATACGCTTTAGATTGGAGGCTTTGTTGAACTAAACACCTGCCCGCATAACCGACTACGAACTATTGGTTTACATATAGTGTTTTCAATTTTATTTTGGGTTCTTTCCGGGCTGGTTTATTGCAGTGTTATTGGCATCCCTGGCGTCGGCTTGGTGTTGTAAACTGGTTTTACCGCTGGAATGTCCAATGTTTTTTTGTGATTTCAGGCGTATCGCTCAGCTTTGGACTGTCTGCTTTAACCGATGAGTACATATTCCAGTAAAAGTTGACAGTTGGCTATTTCGGAGTGACCATGCCAGCCTTTTTTGATATCTCCGGCTTTCGTCCCCCCTGTTCAATTGTGTTTTAATTCGTGTTGGGCTAAACCGCTGGTTATTAAATGATCAGTCTAAGGGGATTAAATGATTTTTTACTGTCCTTCCTGCATTTTTCCATGCCGGTTTTGGCCTTCCTTTCCGCCGGGACCGGGAAAAGCGGCAGTGATGCCAGCTTTTTAACATCCGGGCGGGCATAATTTTCCCGTTCGGCAAACGCGGAAAGTTTTTTGCCGTCAACAGGAAAGTCCATTGTTATGCAAGAAACAATAAATCATGGCCGGGTGTCCCTTCGCCGGGATAGCCTTAAAAGGGCTTGAGCCGTATGCCGGGAAACTGGCACGTACGGTTCTTAGGGGGCGTAAGCTACCCGGTTAGGGCATTTAAAAAATCAGCTCATTATCGTATAAAATCAGCTCATATCGCATCATTGTTTTTGGATATTTATCGAATAGAAACGAATCATATCGTATCAAATTGGATTTTTGTTGTATTTTTGTCTTATGGAAAATACAGTACATACGTTTAGACTAAATATCGATTGGAAACTTATTCGATTGATAAGCCAAATCGATAGATTTGATGCATCTTGGACATCAATCGAAAAAAAAGAAGGACAGAGTTTAAAGCAATTAAAAACAATTGCAACTGTTCGGAGTGTGGGGGCTTCAACAAGGATAGAAGGCTCAAAAATGTCTAATGAAGAGGTTGAAGTATTACTTAAAGAAATTGACATCACAAAAATTGCAGATAGAGATTCACAAGAAGTTGTTGGATATTTTGAAACTTTAGATTTAATTTCGGAATTTTTTGAGGATATTCCTATTTCAGAAAATAGTTTAAAAAACTTACACAATATTCTACTAAAACACAGCAAAAAAGATGAATGGCACAAAGGAGACTATAAGCAACACAGCAATGTAGTTGAAGCAAAATTGCCCGATGGTAAACGACAGGTAATATTCCAAACAACAGAAGCTGGATTTCCGACACAAGATGCGATGAGACAATTGATAAAATGGTATGCTAACGACAAAGAAACTCATCCATTAGTCAAATGTGCATTGTTCGCCTATGAATTTGTTAGTATTCATCCATTCCAAGACGGTAACGGAAGATTAAGCAGATTGCTCTCAACCCTACTCCTACTGAAAAATGGATACAAATGGATTCAATATGTAAGTTTTGAGCACGAAATAGAGAGTCGAAAAACGGAATATTATCGAGTTTTAAGAAGTTGCCAAGCACAAAGACCAAATGAAGATGTTACTGAATGGATTCAATTCTTTTTTGATGCTCTTGGAAATATTCAAAAACAATTAATGATAAAACTTGAAAGCAAGAGTGTTGAAACAAGATTATCTCCACGAGAAAAATCAATTTTAACATTCATTGAGAATAATGCAGGTTGTAAATCGGGAGATATCGCTAAAAGACTTGGTATTCCGAGTCCGACAGTTAAGAGAATTTTACCAGAATTGATAAAACAGAACTTAATCGAAAAATTTGGAACAGGACCTGGAACTAATTATTCAATAAAATGAAAAACGCCCTATAAATAAATTAGGAATTAAGGCACAGTTGAGCCATGAAAAAAGGCATTAGGTTTGTATATCTGCTGCCTTTTTTGATATCTCCGGTTTTCGGCCCCCCTGCTCAATTGTGTTTTAATTCGTGTTGGGCTAAACCGGTGGTACTTAAATGATCAGTCTAAGGGGATTAAATGATTTTTACTGTCCTTCCTGCATTTTTCCATTCCGGTTTTGGCCTTCCTTTCCTCCGGGATCAGGAAAAGCGGCAGAGATGCCAGCTTTTTAACATCCGGGCGGGCATAATTTTCCCGTTCGGCAAACGCGGAAAGTTTTTTGCCGTCAAGAGGAAAGTCCATTTTTTCAAAGAACGCTTTTTTACACCGCTATCATCCGGGTGCTCAACCCGGTTATACGGGGGTGGTCAAACGACCACAAGGGCATATGTGCCAAACGGACTTTCTCCCGTTTGGGGACATTCATTTACCGGCAGCTTAAACGATGGGCTAAATACCAGCACGGGAACAAAAACCGTTGGCGGATTTATTATCGCTACTTTCAAAACAATCACTTTACCGATCAAAGAATAACGAAGAAAGGGATCGAACACAACCGGTTATACCGTATTGCGTACGTTCCCATTCGTTATCATGTAAAAGTGAAAAGCAATGCGAATCCTTTTCTGCCTGAATTCGACAAATATTTCTTCAAACGAACAAAATGGAGAGAAGATTTAGCTAAAGAGTGCAAGCAAGTAACTACATTTGTTATGCAAGAAACAATAAATCATGGCCGGGTATCCCTTCGCCGGGATAGCCTTAAAAGGGCTTGAGCCGTATGCCGGGAAACTGGCTCGTACGGTTCTTAGGGGGCGTAAGCTACCCGGTGGCACAACTTTAGCAACAATGAACCATTTAATAAGAATAAAAGAAACAGGAATACTTCTATTATTTATTGTGCTGACAACAGGAATTAATAGTTGTAAAAATCATACAAATAAATATGCTACAGAAGAATTCTACAAAGTAAATATCAATGGATGCAATGAGCAACTTTTGATTCAATCTTCCGACACATTAAACAATCCTATATTGTTATATCTTCACGGAGGACCAGGTTCTTCGTTGATGATGTATTCCCATCTTTATTCTGATAGATTAAAAAAACACTTCACGTTTGTAAACTGGGATATGAGAGGTACGGCGCTTTCATATCACGAAGGAATGGATACCACCCGGGTTTCGGAAAAACAAATAGCTAAAGATGCTTTGACTCTGATTCATTATTTAATGGAAAAATATCATCAGAAGAAGATTTATCTATTAGGACATTCATTTGGTAGTGTGCTTGGCATGCACCTTATTGATAATTATCCTGAATTATTTTACGCTTACGTAGGTGTTGGGCAAGTTATGAATTTCAAAGAATCTGTAGAAATAGAATATGACTGGTTACATGACACACTGACAAAAGCTGAAAATACATCCGCACTTGAGAGAATTGAGCAAAATCACTTTCCATACATTGATCTTGTAGTAAAATATGGAGGACATCATAATTTATCGATAAACCTTGATTCTGTTATAATGAAATCGCCATACTACTTTGAAGGTTATCTTGAATTGTTAAGTAATGGAAAAAGATTTTCTTCCACCTATGTTGGGAGGAATGTGAAATCTTTCAAAAATCCCGATGAAATAAAGAAAACAAGTGTTCCTCTTTATTTTTTTGAGGGACGAAATGACCATGTCATAGCTTGTGCTCCAGAACTTGTTGCAAATTATTGTAAAACAGTAAAAGCACCTTTAGCGAAAATAATATGGTTTGAAAATTCAGCACACTATGTTCCAGTTGAAGAACCAATGAAATTTCAGGAGGAGTTGATAAAAATTTTAAATGAAACGAATAAAGAATAAAAAGCAGGGCATTTTGTATAAGTAATGGCAGACGATGTGCAACTCCTCAAACCGCATAACAATTGAACCGTGAGGTTCCCCGCAATCTGCCACTCATACAATTACCGGTATTGCTCAACTTTACAAGACAAGACATGAGATTACAATCTAAACTTAAAGAATTGAAGAAATTGAAAAAGAGGACAGGATTTGCCATTACTATTTTTGTTGTAATTATAAATGGTTTTACAATAAATGCGCAGACCAAGTCACTTGAAGAAACTGAATTAATTTGTTCAAATAATGAAAAACCTCATATCGCATTTTCTTTTGATGATGGTTCTACAAAAGACAGACTTACTTACAAAAATTCGGAATGGAATTCGATGATACGAAAACAACTGAAGGATAATCATATTCAAGCAGTTTGGTTTGTTGCAGCAAAAGGAATGAATAACGACAAAGGCAAACAGTTGTTGGAAAAGTGGAACGAAGATGGTCATCTGATTGCAAATCACACTTATAGTCATTTCAATTATAACGATTCATTAATGACTTGTAAAGAATATACCGAAGACATACTGAAATGCGACTCATTAATAAGCAGTTACACAAATTACAAGAAAATAGTTCGCTTTCCGTATTTAAACGGTGGGAATACGATCTCGAAACGAGACAGTTTGAATGATTTTCTTCACCAAAATGATTATAAACAAGGATGGGTTACGATTGATAATGCAGAATGGTACATAAATATGAGATTGATGAATCGTTTAAAAGAAAATCCTGATGCTGATATTAGTGGATTTGGGGCGTATTACGTTAATCATATTTTCGAAATGGCACAACATTATAATAAGCTTTCAACTCAGATTAATCAACGACAAATCACACACACTCTCTTATTGCATTTCAATTTAACTTCGGCACTGTTTTTAAATGATTTGATTGAAAAATTCAGAAGAGAAGGATGGATAATTGATAATTACAGCGAAGCAATAAATGACCCGATTTATTCAGGTCAACCTATTGCAATACCATCCGAACAAAGTTTAATTTGGATGCAGGCAAAGCAAAAAGGAGGATTTGAATTAGATTACGATGAAGAAAACATCAAACATCAGGAAGACAAAATGGCTAAATTGGGATTATAAAAATTGAACGGCACAACACTTTGAAAACAACAACAAAACGATTAGTAAATATGAAAAAAATTGGACTAATAATATTCATAGTATTTCTTATTAGTGGATTTTGTCAGGCAAAAGTCATTAAAATTGGTTTAATAAATCCGACTCCAAAAAACATTGAAAAATTACTTTTCTTGAAAGAAAATAAAATAATCAATATTGACAGTTTTGAAATTATTGGTATCTATCATATAAACCAAAGGGAATCAATTGAAAGAACAAATATTCTAATTACGAATAATAAATTAGACAATGTCTCAGTTTTGACCATAAAACATCAAATTCCATTAGATAGTTTATTTTTAACAAACGCTTGTACAAATGAGTTTGAAGATATATTTCAAAATACCGATGGACTTGTATTTTTAGGTGGGGCAGATATTTCTCCAACATTATATAGCGAGGAAACATTTCTAACTACAAATTTAATTCCAGGCGAAAGAAACTGGGAAATATCTTTTTTATTTCACTTACTTGGCGGATATCAAAATCCTAAATACATACCCTTTTTAGAACAAAATCCCAATTATCTGATTTTAGGAATATGTCTTGGAATGCAGGAAATAAATGTAGCAAGCGGAGGAACTCTTTATCAAGATATTCCATTTCAAATCTATAAAAAGAAAACTTATGAATCGGTTATTAATCAGGATATTGAGAAACAACATAAAAATTATCAAAGTTGGATAAATAATTGGAATGGTGAAAGATCTGTTTTACATTTTCATCATATAAAAATTATTCCCAATACTATGCTTGATTTCGGATTATCACAAAATCCATTTGTAACAAGTGTACATCATCAATCAGTAAAGAAAACGGGGGAAAATTTTCGAGTAATAGCAACTTCACTAGATAAAAAGGTCGTAGAAGCTATTTCCAATACAAAATTCAAGAATGTTTACGGCGTTCAATTTCACCCGGAATTTTCAATCTTATATAAACAAAAAGAGTTTAGAGATTCGAAAAACAATATTGTTTCATTTAACGATAATGATAAACAATTTCTTAAGTGTTTTTGGAAAGATTTCAGTTTAAGATTATATGATTAAAAAGCAGGGCACAACAAAAGGTTTGTATATCTGCTGCCTTTTTTTGATATCTCCGGCTTTCGGCCCCCCTGCTCATTGATAATAGAACAAAGAAATATTGATAAATTAGTAGAAACAATTGACCATATAATAACCAGTACACAATAAATAATATAAAACACTTGTGATTCAGTGGCTTGCGGTGCTTCGGTTTTCGCGCCAGCGTTTTCCCCGGTGGATATCCCAAAGCTTCGGAACGCCCCGAAAAACCAACCGTTTCATATTGTCGACCGTGTGCGGTCATTGAAAAAAACGAATAAGCTGAATGATTAAAATTGAACAAAACATACAAACTTGTGGACTTTTGACTGAATTAACCAACTCTCAGACTGATAATTTTAAAATCATACAGAGACATTGGAAAGTCTTTAATGAGGAACTAAAAAAATATAAACTCAATCAAAATGGTGGAAATTGGATAAAATATGGAATAACATTCAAAACAGGTGAGAAATATTTTTACTTGACAGCAATTCCATCAAAAAATCAATTATTTCCAAATCATTTCATCAAAAAAGAAATTCCCCAAGGAGAATATGAAATATTTACCCACAAGGGGAAAATGGAAAATTTAAAACGGACTTTTTATGAGATTTATAAAGTTATTTTACCAAAATCTCAATTAAAGATTGAAGACCATAACAAAGCAGGATTTTTGCATTTTGAAAAATATGATTATAAGTTTCAGTGGAATAAACCAACTTCTATAATTGATATTTATCTGCCACTTAAGACGAAAGAATAAATCTCCCAATGGAACAACCCACAATTATCCGATAACCGGCAAATAACGGACAACCACAAACAATGGGTAATAATTCGGATGAAACAAAGGGCAACCGTAGGGGGCAATCCCTCGTGTTTGCCCTAACGGATCATAGAAACGAAGCGGATTAAAAACCGGGATATTGGGAATCACACGGCTTGCCAATTTGTGGGCTATACGCATAATACGATCAGAATACACCTATAACTCGATCAAGATACACGTACGTATAACGCAATCAGGATATACGCATAACTTGATTAAGATACACGTATAACTTGATTAAGATACACGCATAACTCGATCAAGATATACGTATAACACGATTAAGATACACGCATAACTCAATCGTGTTTCCCGTATATCTCTAATCAGATACACGTATATCTCTTCCGTCTAAAGGTAAATTATAGCAACGTAATTATTGGAAACACATCATCGCATGAGAAAATATAGAAGAGACGCACGGCCGTGCGTCTCTTCTATATTTTCCACCATTTCCGAAATTTGGAACCATTCTTTTTTAATACAGTTCCTGTTCAGTATTATGCAAAAGTGAAAGCCGGCCAACCCTTTCCTGCCGGAATACGACCGGTATTTTTATCTAAGAACCAGCAAAAGAGAACAATTAGCAGCAGAATGCAAACAAATTACTATTTTTATGTTGAAATAAAAAAAGAAGTAAAGACAGCCGGGGTCTCCTTCGCCGGGGATGCCTTAAAAGTGCCTGAGTTGTATGCCGGGAAACTGGCACGTACAGTTTGGGGGCGAAGCTACCCGGTGCGGTAATGTAACCAAAACACCCGCAAATAGAAAATATACCTTGATAAATAAGAAAACAATAGAGATATGATAACAATAGAAAAAATTGTTGAAAACAAAAAACAGTTCCTTGACTTATTGTTGCTGGCAGACGAGCAGGAAAATATGATTGACAGGTATTTATCAAGTGGAGATTTGTTTGCTCTATATGACGATGATTTAAAAAGTGTTTGCGTTGTAGTGCAGATAAATAGCGATACCTGTGAGTTAAAAAACATAGCAACATACGATAGATATCAAGGTAAAGGGTACGGTAGGGCATTGATAAATTTCATTTCTGATTTCTATAAAAACGACTACAAAACAATGCTTGTCGGAACTGGAGAAACGCCAACAATCTTGTCTTTTTATGAAAATTGTGGATTTGAAATATCACATCGAATAAAGGACTTTTTTACAGACAATTACGACCATCCAATTTTCGAGGGAGAAATACAACTTATTGATATGATTTATCTTAAAAAGACTTTATGAGTGATATAATAATACGGGAAATCGGAGAAAATGAAATTGATAAACTTGAGGATATGCTATATGAGGCAGTTTATCAACCAGATAAAAATAATCCAATTCCCAGAGATGTAATAAAAGTTCCACGAGTCTATGCCTATATTGATGACTTTGGAAAGTCTAACGATGATTATTGTTTTGTTGCAGACTTAAATGGACGGATTATTGGAGCCGTTTGGGTAAGAATCATTACAGGAAAAATAAAAGGCTATGGAAACGTTGATAGCCAAACACCAGAGTTTGCAATTTCATTATTTGAGGAATATCGCAATCAAGGTATTGGAACCAAGTTGATGAACAAGATGATTAACCACTTACAAAAAAGTGGATACAAGCAAGCTTCATTAAGTGTACAAAAAGAAAACTATGCAGTCAAACTTTACAAAAAAGTTGGATTTAAAATTATTGATGAAAATGATGAGGATTATATAATGTTATTGAAATTGAAGTAAAACAAGCACTACCGCTAAAAGTACATATTTCAGAGCGGGGGAGGTGTGGTTAGCAGCTACGGATTCTCGCATCACCGTTCCGTCCTGTCGGACAGGAACGCTCTCCGGAATCCGCTCCGCAACATGTACCAACCGTTATGCGTCAGCTAAAAAAATAGCCAGCAATAAATTAATTAGGAGAAAAATGATAAAATCAAGAATAGAAAATTTTAAGATTAAAAGTAAGAACCTGAACAAAGAAATGGCGATCTCTGTGTACTTACCAATTGATTATGATGACAAAGAAAGTTTTCCGACTTTATACTTTCATCACGGAAGAAATGGAAATGAAAATATCCTGCTTGATGCGGGGGTGAACACTGTTGCAGACAGATTGATTAAAAATCATAAAATAAACTCTATGATTATTGTCTGCCCCTATTTAGATAATAGTCGAGGTTTAAATTCTTCATCGGAATACAGAGAGGTTAAAGACCCATTTGGCAGAATAATAAATAATGGAATGTATGAGGATTATTTTATAAATGAGGTTATTCCTGAAATTGACAACAATTTTAAAACTATAAAAAATAGAAACAGCAGATTTGTTGGAGGAGCATCAGCTGGAGGATATATTGCACTGCACAATGCTTTTCGTCATCCTGATTTATTTTCTAAAGTTGGAGGACATATGCCAGCCATCGAATTACAACTTGAAGAAGAAGATAAGGCATATTTTCAAAATCAAGACAATTGGAATAAATACAACCCGATTGAAATTGCAAAAGAAATGGAACTCTGTGATTTCAACGTTTATCTTGATGCCGGGAACAAAGATGAAGGAGAATTTTACAACGGCTGTTCTATCTTAGATAAAATATTAAAATCAAGAGGAATTGAATCTCAAAATTATGTTTTCGAAGGTCATCACAATGTTGAGTATATAAAATCAAATATGGAAAAATATATGATGTTTTATGGAAGTTAAAAGAAAACAAAAGCCGAACACATAACAAACATTTTATAAATTGCATTGCAGCGTCCGGTGCAGGTTGTCACCTCGGATTCACGCTTGATTGTCTTTCGTCCTGCGGACGGACAATCACCCGCAATTAGCTCCGCAACATGCGCCAACCGTTGGGTGCATTGGAAGCATTAAGCGATGAACAGATTGTTCGTCAAATTAACACCAATCTCTTGGGAGTTATGCGTAATAAAAACGATTGCACCGGGAGCTATCGCTACCAATTTTACGGGTAGGTCGTTGGATAAAAGCTCACATATTGAATACCAGGAACTGGAAGAGAAGTTATTCGGCAATGTTGATGAAATGATGAATGTGGCTTCTGCACCTGAACAAATCGCCGGCATAATATTTGAGACTGCCACTGACGGTAAAGACCAAATTCGATATATTGCAGGAACTGACGCAGAAAATATGTTTCAAACTCGTACTCAGATTGGAGGTAAGGAGTTTAGAAAGCTGATAAGAAAACAATTTGTAGGACACTAATTAATTTAAAATTCGTATGGTGAAGCAAATAAATTCCCTGTCCGGTTTTCATGAGCTGTTATCTCTGCCAAAGCCCTTGCATCCTTTGGTAAGTGTCGTGCGTGTATCTGAATTACATCTTGCGAATGTTGACGTATGGAAACGGTTTTCCACCGATTTTTATACGATCTCATTGAAAAATAACATTCAGTCCAAAGTTAAAATACGGGCAACAGTATTATGACTTTGACACAGGAACAATGACATTTGTTGCACCTAAACAAATTTCTTTTTTTTTTTAATTTCATATAAATCATTCATCATTTTTTAGTATCTATTCATCAGGATATGTCTGTTTCTTGTTCTGACTTTTAGAATCAAAAAAGATAACACAATCCTTTTTAATATTCTTAATAATTATCCTGACTGATTTTAAAATAGAATTCCTATTTTCACAGACTGATGTAAAATTAATAAGGAGCAAATACGGCGCATAATCGAATAACCCGCCCTGCCAGTAAACACTAGCAGGGAGAGGCTTTCACACTACCACGGCGTACGTGGGCTTCGTTCCTCTCTTTCAATCAAAATATCCACCGGACATTTTAATTTCAGGCACATACCGGGCGGTTCGCTAAGTCATCGGTAATTGTAAAGGGTAATGGCCATCCATTTTGGACGGTCGGGTTTGATTGTAGATTTCCAGCAAAGGAATGTATCTCCGCTTTTCTCCCGGTTAATGGGCAATTTTAGTTTCTTTTTAAGAAACCTGTAAATGTTGTTGCCTACTTTCCGGGCTGTTGCCTTTGTTTTCAGGTAAATACTAAAATTATCAGCGTAGCGGACAAAACGCAGGCCCTGTCTTTCCAGTTCCCTGTCCAGTTCATGCAGCATGATATTGGACAGCAGGGGACTGAGCGGGCTACCTTGTGGTACCCCTTTCCGCCGTTTGACCAGTTTCCCCTCTGTCTGTATCGGGGAACGCAGCCATTTGCCAATCAGGCGCATCGTTTCGAGGCACTTAATTTTGCGGTAAAGCAGTTGCAGTAAATAGCAGTGGCCTACCTCGTCGAAAAACGTTTTCAAGTCAATATCAGTAAATATCTGACCGGCAGGTAATCTTTATTGAGGTAATGTTTAGTTCAACACTGCCTCCAATACAAAGCGTATGCAAGCAACGCTTCATTAGACTCTAATTATTGTGGGGAGTAATTTATCCATCCTGTAGATATTGTAAATAATTATACCCGTTAAAAAATTCTGAAGTAATATTTCAACTAAACTATAAACGATAAAAGAAAAAGGGAACATTGAGAATGTCAGAGAAAAAGGAAGTAATCCGCCAAAAACAAAAAGAATAGTCCCAGTTTCAAACATTTTAATCTTACTATTAGGCTGAGCAGACAACAAAAAAGGAACTATAGAAATTGTTATTAGAATACCTCTAAAAAAAATGCTTTTGATAAGTGTCAACGTT
The DNA here is from genome assembly GCA_963662895.1 of Prolixibacteraceae bacterium. Classification (GTDB taxonomy): domain Bacteria; phylum Bacteroidota; class Bacteroidia; order Bacteroidales; family Prolixibacteraceae; genus GWE2-42-39. The sequence goes on from OY759982.1 coordinate 1,102,395, forward strand.
GATGGAATATAAAGACCACTAATACCTAAATCATAAAATGGTTTGGTAAATAAATTATAATTTAACCATCCCCAGAAATAATACATTGTCATGTATATTAATCCACATAGCACTAATTTCAATAATAGGTTTGAAATGTTTTGTTTGTTTTTTTCAACCACATAATCCACAGTATTGTCAGCCTTTTTTCTTTTAATTATCAATATACTCAAATATGAATATAAAAGACTGATTAATAGTTGTTGAATTAAAAGAGTAAAAAAGACACTATGTGTAATTAATTCAGGAGTGAATAGTATTCCTTCGATTGCTACAGATATATTCGATAAAAATAAAATAGAAAATACAATAAAGAAAAAATTCCATTTTTTTATATGTACGTATCGATAAGATAAATATATAACAAATATTGAACAAAGAAATCCTGCAAACAATAATTGCAAAAATGAACTTTTTTCATCTATATCCATATTAGGGAAATCAAAACCAATTGATATCATAATTCCAGAAATCAAAGGGACTATTAATGCATAAAAGATTATTAACAAAAATATCTTCGAAATAGTCATTATTGTTTTTTTCATAAAAAAATATTTTAATTTTTATTATACTGATTATTGAATTCTCGTTTCTTTGGTTTATTCCCCACAACGAGTGGCGAGCCTCTGAAAAAATGATTAAAATACAAAATTTTCGGGGATAAAAGGTATAGTGACCTTCCCTAAAATACCTTGACAGATTTTACTTTGTTTTTAGAATAGGGTGACAAAACATAAGAATTTATTTCTGATATGTATGTCATGTTGTTTCCAATTTACTGCTTTTTTATTTTGAATAATTTGTTTTTCCTGGTTTTGTTTACAGCCTTCTCTGTAAATGCTGCAATTTCGCCCCCCCTGGTTTTTTATTCACTGAAGAAGCAAAAAAATGCAGACAAATGACTATTTTTATAGCTAATAAAAACAGCCGGAGCCCCCTTGTTTGCCGGGGATGCCTTAAAAATGTATGAGCTGTATGCCGGGAAACTGGCACAGCCGGTCCCGGATTCGGTTTCGGGATACAGTTTTTTGGGGGCGTAAGCTACCTGGTTGCGCAATAGTAAGTGTTGCGTCACAAAATGACTGCAATAATGATAAATATATGACTACTAAAACTCGTTTCATAATATGAACTTTCAATTTTTTCTTCCCGGTATCATTTGTATTATCGTTGCTTTGGCTATTATGTTTCGCCTTATGCACTATGCAAAATTTTATGCTCCTTCTTATTTCTTTTGGATTGGCGTAATACTTATAGGTATTGGTGTTATCTCGCTGATTCATCCTTTGACGTTTTTGTTTATTTTAAACAGAATCTTTGCGGTTATAATTATACTTTGCGGAATGTTGATTTCCTTTATTTCTCTTCTTTATCCGGTAAAAATGAAACATTCGCTAACAACTAATCAAAGAATTGACAGTTTATTGCCCGATTTTGCTTTCAACGAATTCCACGAAGTGCGTATAAATGCCTCAATCGAAAAAATAAAACAGGTCTTACAGGTTACAGGTGTTAAGGACATTCCTGCTGCCCATTTGCTGATGAAAATCAGGGGTATTGCCGACGAAGATGTGAACTTAAGCGACAGGGCATCAAATAATATCGTCAGCTCGGACACGGTTTCAACGCCCGATTTTAACTTCTTTATCGTTGCACCAGATGAATGGATTACAGTTATGATTCTTAAATCAGTAATTATTACCAACAATGCAAACAAACCTGCTCCACCTGAAATATCAACGCTAGAACAGTTTATAGCGTTCAACAAACCCGGATATGTAAAAGTAGCTGTTAATTTTCATTTTATCAGTACAGGTAACAACGAAACAATTCTGACTACCGAGACCCGCAATAATGGCATAACCCTGAAAGACAACCGTGTTTTCGGCTATTACTGGCGAATTATCTATCCAGGGAGTGCTATTATCCGTAGGATATGGCTGGATACGATAAGAAAGAAAGCACAATATTGAGTTATATTTGAATTCAATTATTGTCCCCCGGCTGGTGCAAATTTGTAATCCGCGCCTCCTTTAGCCAAGGATTTGTAATCCTGTATGCCCAACCATTTTCATTGCCAGTCGAAAACATCACCATGTCCGCGTAGGGGCAGACCTGTGTGTCTGCCCTAATAAAATTTCCTACGCCCCCTATCCCGGGACAACCTACAATCATCCGATAACCGGCAAATAACGGGACAATAAAAAAACAATGGGTAATGGTGTGAATGAAACAAAGGTCAACCACAAAGGGGTGCCCTATCGTTACATCAATGAATTATAAAAACGAAACGGGTTCAAAACCGGGAAAAACGTTAGACGATATGATTGGTGCATTCGAATCCACCGTATATCTCCAATTAGTGGCAATTTAAACTCTACAACACTTGTCGTGGCGTTTTAGAAAAATGTCGTATTTTTGATTCTGTAAAATAATGAAATCATGAAAACAGATAATTTGACATTTAAATCTTTAGAAAATAATGACATTTTTAAACTAATTGAAATCACAAGAGAATCGCAGTTCATACACCAGTTGGTGTCATACCTGTAGATTACTATTAACTTTTTCAAAAAAGCATTAAATAGTTCACTATTCGCTGTTTTTTTGAGTTGTTAAAAAACAAAATTCCTGCCTATAAATTGGTCACTTTATTTCTCAACAGTTCCTATGTTAATGTTAGGGTGTCAAAATTCACCTCAGATTATCAAGGAACCTTGGATTGAGAAAACTGTTTCATTTTGGCCTGATTTTGCATTAACCAATGAAATTGTTTATGCTGTTGGATGGGGGATGAAACAGAAAGACAATAGTAAACCTAACACACGTGCACAGATTTCGTTACACACGCAGGCCGATTTAACTACACACGTATGCAGACTTTGACCGTCTTTTTCAGGACATCTATTGAAAGCAACTGGCAGGAAAGACAATATAGCAGGCCCATAGCGGCTACGGAATAATCCAACGATATTTTCCGTCATTATAAACCGCTCGAACCTGGCATTAATATCATTTATTATTTTTATTTTTAACAATAATTTGTCTGAACGATGGATAAAACACTGAAACGTTTGCGGTTATGCGCAAGCGACAGTACAAAGGGACAACGAAGTAGACAATTGAATTTAAAAGTCGGAGGTTAGCAATATGGACAGAAAATATACTTGTTACTGCGGTCTTTACTGTGCAAATTGTGCGGTCAAAGTAAAAGTTGAGCCTGCATCGAAAGTTTTGTATGAGGAAATGCAGAAGTTGGGATTTGACGAAATTATGTCATTCTTTCCCGATGGCGAAAAATTTTGGTCGTTTTTAGAAGGTATGGCTATTGAGGGTGTATGTATCTCGTGTAAGGCAGGGAGTGGAGATCCTGCCTGCAAAATAAGACTGTGTGCAAAAGAAAAAAATGTTGAAATGTGTGCATTGTGCGAAAGTTATCCTTGCGAGTATTTTACGGATTTTTTTGAAGGCTACCCTATACTTAAACACGATAATTCTATTTTGCGGGAGAAAGGTTGGGAGTCGTGGAAAAAACTTCAAGATGAACGCCATGCAAAAGGGTTTGGGTTTGCATATGCTAAAAAGAGCAATGAATAGGACAAAAAATATGGAATTGCAATTTAAACCAACGTTTGGTGCAACATTAAATAATTCGTGGGTAATAGAAGATAACTGACCTATTCCTGTTATAGCAAAAGCAGGCAGAATGATTTCGCAATAATTTTGACAGATAATGAAAGACTAAGGAATGATGTTATCGATAGTCTACACTGTGGCTTCGTCATTATAAAATAGTAAATTTGCAGGGAAGGTATCACAAATACCGTAAAAATAAAGATTCATGTTTAAAACAATTCTCATTGTCGGTACCGGTGGCTTTATGGGTAGTGTGACCCGTTATCTAACCCAGGTGTATGTCGAAAAAATTTTTCATACGACCTTTCCGTTGGGAACTTTTATTGCCAATATGCTGGGCTGTTTCATTATCGGTCTGGCTTTTGCCCTTGCAGAAAAAGGCGATCTGATGAGCCCTGAGTGGCGGATTTTTTTGACCGTAGGTTTCTGCGGCGGATTTACAACCTTTTCTTCATTTGCATACAATAACTTTTCATTTCTTAAAGACCAGACATTGCTGCCTTTTTTTCTGAATATCGGGTTCAGCATCATCTTCGGAATACTGGCTGTTTACCTGGGTGTTTTGTTGGTACGTTCCATCTTTTAAAATATGAAATTATGATACTGGAAAAAGGAAAAGCACAAATTCTGAAGATCTATCTGGGCGAAGCCGACCGTTATCATGGGAAACCTTTATACGAAGCATTGGTTCTCGGGGCCCGCGAAGCCGGGATGGCCGGGGCAACTGCCTGCAAGGGAATGATGTCGTTCGGTGCCAGCCATTCAATCCATACCCTGAAAATATTTGCTCTATCGTCCGATTTGCCGGTGATTGTCGAGATTATCGATTCGCCGGAAAAGATCAGAACTTTTGCAGAACAGGCCAATCAAATGCTGGAAAAATCAGGTAAAGGAAGATTGATTACAATCCAGGATTTGGAAGTATTTAATTATAAAACCGGGGAAAAATATAAACAAGTTAAATGATCTTAAATTAGTATGACGAAAATATTTCGGGTCGTTTTTATTCCCCCGGAATTGTTATATTTGTCTGATTTTTTGAAAAGATGTTAGAAATCAAATTCTTATAATATTTTGTACTCAAACGTTAAATTTTAAACTATAAACTATCATGTTAATTAATAAAGTAGTTGGTAGAGAAATTTTGGATTCGCGCGGTAATCCAACCGTAGAAGTTGAAATTACCCTTGAATGTGGTGCCGTAGGGTTGGCTGCTGTTCCTTCAGGAGCATCAACCGGAGAAAACGAAGCCCTCGAATTGCGCGATGGAGATAAAGGCCGTTACCTTGGTAAAGGTGTTCTGAAAGCAGTTGAAAACGTAAATACCGTGATTGCCCGTGAAGTTATCGGCATGGATGCAAGCGACCAGGTTGCTATCGATAAAAAACTGTTGGAACTCGACGGAACAAAAACAAAGAGCAAACTGGGAGCCAACGCTATGTTGGGTGTCTCCCTGGCTACAGCTAAAGCTGCCGCTGCCGCACTTGGTCTTCCGTTATACCGTTATATTGGCGGAACTAATGCTAAAACACTGCCTGTCCCGATGATGAACATTATTAATGGAGGTTCTCACTCGGATGCGCCTATTGCCTTTCAGGAATTCATGATCCGTCCGATTGGTGCCCCTTCATTCCGTGAAGGGTTGCGTATGGGATCGGAAGTTTTTCACAGTCTGAAAAAAGTATTGCATAACCGTAGTTTAAGCACCGCTGTTGGAGATGAAGGTGGTTTCGCCCCTGCATTGGATGGAACTGAAGATGCTTTGAATTGTATTATCGAAGCTATTAAAAACGCCGGCTACAAACCAGGACGTAAAGAAGATGGTGGCGATGTTTCCATTGCTCTCGACTGTGCTGCGTCTGAATTTTACAGCGACGGAATTTACGACTACAGCAAGTTCGAAGGTGTGTCCGGTGCAAAACGTGACCGTGAAGAGCAGGTGGCTTATTTGGCTGAATTAATTGAAAAATATCCTATTGATTCAATCGAGGATGGTTGTGATGAAGGCGACTGGGAAGGTTGGGTCGTTTTAACCCAAAAACTGGGCGATAAATGTCAGTTGGTGGGGGACGATGTGTTTGTTACAAATGTTGAATACCTGAAAAAAGGGATCGAATTAGGTGCTGCTAACTCAATCCTGATTAAAGTGAACCAGATCGGTACACTGACCGAAACACTGGATGCTATTGATATGGCTCACCGTGCAGGTTTTACTTCAGTAACTTCCCATCGTTCGGGCGAAACAGAAGATTCAACCATTGCCGACATTGCTGTTGCAACAAACTCGGGACAGATTAAAACCGGTTCTTTGAGCCGTTCCGACCGTATGGCTAAATACAACCAGTTGCTCCGTATCGAAGAACAATTGGGAGATACAGCTATTTACGGGTATAAAAAAATATATAAGAAATAGTTTTCTGAGATAGAACAGGAAAGCCGTCTCTGCAAAGGGACGGCTTTTTTCTTTGCATTTAATCTTTTTTCTATTGGGGGCAGGCAAACATAAAAAGCCGCTTTACCTTGATGGCAAAACGGCTTTTTCTATTTTTTTAAATGATGCGTGGTGACTTACGTGTCATCATCATCTTCATCGTCATAGAAATCATCAAAAGAATCATCTTCTATTGATGGGTCTTCCCTGTCGAAATCAAGATCTTTTAAATCATCTTCATCGAATGAATCAGGATCCCATTGATCATCGTCCATATCATCTAAATCAAAATCATCATCCGAATCGAGATCATCATCATCAAAGTCTAAATCATCATCAAAAAAATCGTCCTTCATTGTTATTCATTTTTAGTATAAAAACAATACATTTTGATGGCGGAAAAGTATCAAAACAAAATATAACTTCAAATAGTCGAAAAAAGATTTTTTGTAACAGATCAGTTTTAATTCTATGTTGTTGAGAAAACGATATTTGAAATTTTTTCATTGAAAATTGCTTTTCAATGAAATATTCGATTCTCAGAGGGTTTAAATTTTCAAAAGCAACCTTTATTAACATATTGCCGTTTTCAGACTTGACAACTTTTCTGTTAACACCTTGTATTTAAATTGTAAAGAGCATTTCTTTGTGATATGTCAAACGATTTGGAAAAATTGCAACAAACGGTTATTGCGCTTGTCGAAAAAGTAAATTACCTGACCAATAAAGTTGATACCCTAACCAAGGAAAATGAATACTTAAAAAAACGTTTGGCCAAATATGAAACACCAAAGAACAGCAATAACAGCAGTATCCCCCCATCGAAAGACGAAAACCGTCCCAAACGCAAAAGCTTACGCGAGAAAAGCGGGTTAAAACCGGGAGGCCAAAAAGGAAGAAAGGGAAATACGTTAAAAATGACAGATAGTCCCGATATAACAAAAGACCATGTACCCAATTACTGCCATTGCTGTGGCAACAGCCTTGAAAATATCCCGGCCGAATATAAGGGGAAGCGGCAAGTTTACGATATTCCGGAAATAAAAATAAAGGTGACGGAACACCGCATATACACAAAGCAATGCAGCTGTGGCCATATCAACGAAGGGGATTACCCCGGAGAAGCCGGTTCCCCTGTCAGTTACGGGAACAACATAGAAAGCCTGATAGGGTACTTCCATACAAGGCAGTATATCCCGTTCAAAAGGATCAGGGAAATCTTCTCCGATGTTTTTAATGCCCCCATAAGCGAAGGTGGAATCCATTATGTATTGGACAGGCTTGTCACAAAGGCGCAGCCCGCATATGAATTGATTAAGCAAAAACTACAGGGCAACAAAAAATATGCTACCGGTAGCGATGAGACCGGGGTGAAAGTAGACGGGGACAAACACTGGGCATGGACATGGCAGAACGAAGAAGCTACATTTATTACAATAACCGACAACAGGGGGCAAAAGAGCATAGACCAGACGTTTGAAAAAGGATTTAAAAACTCCGTCCTCGTACATGACTGCTGGGTAAGCCATTTTAATACCAAAGCATTATCCCACCAGCTCTGCCTTGCCCACCTGCTAAGGGATCTCAACTATTTGGGGGAACTTTACGCACACAAATGGAGCCGCGTCACAAAACTTCTTCTCAGCCAAGCCCTGGATCAGGAAAAACGGATGGAAGCCCCGGACTATTACGTGCCAGATCCGAGAATATTCCAGATAGAATCCAGGCTTGATTTTTTATTGGGGTACAAAATACCTAAGGACAAAAATGAATTGACCGTTTTTCAAAAACGATTGAAAAAGTATCGTGAATTTATTTTTACATTTCTTTATAGGCCGGAAGTACCTCCCGATAATAATGCATCGGAACGGGCTATCCGAAATATAAAGGTGAAACAAAAAGTATCAGGTCAGTTTAGGTCGACAAACGGAGCTTTCAGATTTGCCGTATTACGATCCATCACGGATACTGTGTTGAAAAATCACATGAACGTTTTAAACTCCTTAAAGATTATTGCCAGATTGAAAACTGATCTGTAACGATTTTTTCAGGATTTTGAAAAAGAGAAAACCGGCCTTCAAAAGACCGGTTTTGGAAAATCTAAAATTGCGGGAAACTATTTGAAGAACTAGTATGATAATATTCCGCCATTGTTTAATTCTATCCTGAAAATCAATTTTGTTCGGGGTTTAGAACTTTGCCAATGAATAAAATACCATTGGTGTCTTTTTCCCTGATTGCAAATACAAATGGATGGTCGACAGCAAAAATGTCATTGTTGCTGTCCCCCGTGGTAATGAAGGTAACACTGGTCACTGCTGCTGCTTCTGTTCCTTTCTCGTCGATTTTTATGTACGACTTGTGCATTACCTCGGAAATATAAATTCGCTGGTCTTCGGTAATACCCCTGAAGTTCGCATCATTTTGTGTGAAAGCATCCTTCATGCCCAGTGCCTGGAGTTCGTCGTTTAATCCATTGTCGTATTTAAATTCGAATTTAGGCATGAATACCCTTTTTTCCCATTCCCCCATTTTCCCGATCCATTTGTTCATGTTTTCAGAGCTTAACATGTTTACCATCTCGTTTACCGTTGTTTCTTCATCAGGCAGGAAAACCAGCATTGAATACTTCCTTCCGCCATATGGAAGTTCAAGCATTTCGAAGTTGTCGTGTTTATAATAATTGAATTTTTCCTTGATCATCATGGTCGGCACATTCGTGTTCGAACCATCTTCGAAAAAGAAAACCCGTTTGGTCGTATTATCCTTTTCAAAACGGTAAGTCCACTCTCCATTGAAATATACCGCATTCACAAGTACCATAACATCGTACGGGCTGATATTGTCCAGAATGCTTTTAATTTTTTCGTTGGTTTTATTTTTCACCCAACCATTGATAGTGTTCAGTGTGTTTTCGCCGTTCGCAAAATCGAGCGCTTTTATTTCGGCATTGTAATAATCTGCATTTGTATTCAGAAAGTCGTTTTTTACATTGAAATTTTCGTCATAGAAAATGCCGTTTGCAATATTCAGTTCTACTTTTACATCGTGACTTATTAAAGCGTCAACCAATGTTTGGTACGATTGGTTTATTTCATCGAGGGTAAAATTGAGCTTGTGAAGCATATCTTCCATCTGTTCCTTTGTGGTTCCCTCTGCTCCGTTGTATGCCATCGCCAATGCCATCGAAACGCTTAACGGCGATATCATGATGTTTTTCCCGTTGGTGTCGGTTTCGTTTATTTTTTGAAATAATTCAAGTCCGAATTGGTTGTCGGCCTTAATGATCTCAGCTGATTTTTCGGTTAGTTTGATTTCCGATGGGGGTAAATCCAGTGGATCATCGTTATTACAGGCGCCTGTAATAAATAATAGAAGGATTACAGGGAAAATTTTTAGTTGTTTCATGGTCCTGAAAATTTGATTCAATAATTATTTCAAAATTTTTCGATTAGATGAACATTGTACCTCAATAGTTGCGTTAGTGCTCAAAACTTTTATGGATAACTGCCGGAGATGGATAATTATTTCAGAATAAAATATTTTTTAATAAAAAATAACATTTCAACGCAACTGTTTGTTTGTTATATCCGTCTCCGGGGTATAAATCAATAAAAATTTGAGATGGAAAAGAATCGAATATTATTATCTGTTGTTTTTTATTGATGTTTGTTTCCTTAACCCTGTAATAAAAAAGGGAGGGAAGAGTCTTTTTGGTTTCTTGTTGATTTTGATGAAGGGCTTGACGAGTTAAAAGTTTCTGAATAATTAGGCAGGTAAGACCGAAAACATCTAAATTTGAAAGAAAGAATTGACACGGGATTTTGAAAGAACTTGATCAACTGATAAAAGATTGTGCTGCTGGTAAGCAATATGCGCAGGCAAAGTTATACCATATGTTCTCACCCAAGATGTATGGTGTGTGTTTGCGTTATGCTAAAGATACGTCAGAGGCTGAAGATAGTTTACAGGACGGATTTTTAAAAGTGTTTACCAAAATAAAAACGTTCAGAAGCGAAGGTTCTTTGGAAGGTTGGATAAGACGGATCATGGTGAATGTATCGCTGGAAAAATATCGTAAACAACATTTTCTGTACCCGGTTGAAGATGTTGGAATTTATGAAAGGGAAATGAGTACAGATGATATTATTGCCGGCATATCAGCCAACGATCTGCTGGGAATGATTCAGGAATTGCCTCCCCGCTACAGGTTGGTCTTTAACCTGTTTGTGATAGAAGGGATGTCGCATCAGGAGATAGCAAAAGAAATGGATATCACCGAGGGCACATCGAAGTCGAACCTTGCACGGGCGAGAGGTATATTACAGCAAAAAGTAAATCAGCGTTTTGGAGAACACAGGGTTAAAATGAACACAAAAGCATGATGGAGAAGGAAGATAAATATATTATAGATCAGGTTTTTCGTGATAAGCTTGCGGATTATGAGAAAATCCCGCCAGTTTTTGTCTGGGACAATATACAGGCATCACTGGTTAGCAAGAAGCGGAAGAAACGATTGATCTATTGGCGTATATCTGGTATTGCGGCTGCTTTGGCAATCGCCTTCCTTGCTGGTTGGCAGTTCAGTAAAGAGTGGGGACCAGATCAGAAATTAGTGGTTGAGAAGACAAAACAAATCCCGACAGAACCCCAGGGAAACGATCAAATTAAGGCGGGTGAAATAATCGAACCGGAAGAGTTTGAAAAACAACCGGAAAATACTTTTGATAAATCAAGGATTATTTTCTTATCCGATACTGACTCAGAAATTTTTGATCAGCAGATAAAACAGGCTCCGGCTCACGAAAAGGAAGAGGCTATTCGTTCCATAAGCCCCCTTCAGGCTGTATTGAAAAACCGGAAAAACGAACCTCTAAAATTGGCAGAAAACGTTCGGTCCCCGGAAGAAACTGTGTTTACACCTGAAGAACTTCGGATTATTGAGAAAAACAAGAATTTACTTGCAATGAATCAGAAACATCGTGATCAACGAAAATGGGCAATAGGAGTTGCCGTTTCACCCAATTATTCAGTCAATAATTTTAGTCATTCAAATGAGTATGCTAAAGATATGGCGGCTTCGGGTGACAAAAATAATCTGAATCTGGGGGGAGGCTTTTCATTTGAGTATAAAACCCGGAAGAAGTGGAGCTTTCAGTCAGGACTCTATTATAATAAGATGGAGCAGGGGGCCTCTAATTCGACAGAGGAAATGTACGCCGCCCCTGCAAGCCCAACCGATGCGTTGTTGGCCAGTTATTTCACTACTCCTGTAGCGGAAAATAACGGAATGTTTGAAATGAACTCGGCAGCAGGTGTTATACAAATTGAGAAAATACCTTCATCAGTTCGACTGGCAGGGATCCTCGATAGGAAGTCTGTAAATTCAGCTATATTATCCAATGTTAGTTTCGACCAGAATTTTGAATACCTTGAAATCCCTTTGTTTGTAAAATACCAGGTGATAGATTCGAAGGTGGGGGTACAAGTTTTGACTGGATTGAGTACCAATATCCTGGTGGGGAATGATGTTTATCTTAAGAATGATTCAGGAAAGAGCAAGGTTGGAAAAACACTTGAAATGGTTGATTTTAGTTATAGTACTGTTTTCGGACTGGGGGTGAACTATGAGCTGACTTCGAATCTGTATTTAAATGTTGAACCACGGGTTAAATATTATTTAAATTCATTGAACGAGAATTCAGATGTTTCTTACAGACCTTATAGTTTCGGAATTTATACAGGCGTTTCATATTCATTTTAGTAATTACGCAATTATATACATTCCTTGATGAAAAGCACTGTTTATTAATAGGTTAATGTATGCGTAATTCTTATTGGTTCATCTGTAAATTGGACTTAGACAATCCGGCAAAATCTTTTAGCCGGATTTTTTGTTTTTCTTCATGAAGAATCTTGAATAGCGACTTTTATTCAACTATTTTTGTCGATTGTGAATTTTTGAAACATTAAAAAATGAATATAAAAAGCACCGGTATAATCACAATTATCTTTTTTTCAGGCATTTTTATTTTATTCTTAACCATTTCAGGATTAAAAGAGGAAGGGAAAAAAGAAGCCCCCCGGAAAGAATCTTTTGGATCGGTCGAGTTTCCCCAAAAGCTTTACTTTGCCGGGGAACAAGTACCTCTCGAACGGTTCGATGTGTACGAGGGCCTTGACCGCGAAATGTTGAGTAACTCGTATTTTCATTCGCAAACGATCCGTTTCATTAAAAGTGCCCCTCGTTATTTTTCGGTTATCGAACCCATTTTAAGGGAGAATGGCATTCCCGATGATTTCAAATTTTTGTGTCTGGCTGAAAGCAGTTTCGATGAAAGGATTGTTTCTCCGGCAGGGGCTGTCGGTCTTTGGCAGTTTATGAAAGGCACTGCCGGTGATTATGGACTGGAAGTAAACAAGGAAGTTGACGAACGTTATCATATTGAAAAATCGACCGTGGCGGCCTGCAAATATCTGAAAGATTCGCATGTAAAATATGGTACCTGGACCATGGTAGCCGCATCATACAATGCCGGTAGGAATTTTATAAGCAGACAGATCGAACGGCAGAAATCGGAGGATTATTACGATCTGCTACTGGGAGAAGAAACTGCACGTTATGTGTTTCGTATTCTTGCATTGAAGATTATTTTAAACGATCCTGAAAAATATGGCTTCCGGGTTCCTGAAGAAGAGAAATATCCGGTTATCGAAACAAAACTGGTAGAAATTTCGGGTGCTATACCCGATTTTGCCGATTTTGCAAGGCAATATGGGATTAGCTACAAAATGCTGAAAACGTTTAATCCCTGGTTGCGCGAATCGTTTTTGACCAATCCCCGTGGAAAGACCTATCAGTTGAAAATTCCTGTTTTGAAATAAATTCGCCCTAAATATTGACCATGTATAAAGAAAATATAGAAAAATTTGATCAGGAAATTGTTGAAAGCGAAGAGAGAATTGTAGTACATGGGGCACGTGTGCATAATCTTCAAAATATAAATGTTGAGATTCCGAGAAATAAGCTGAGTGTAATTACGGGATTAAGCGGGAGCGGTAAATCGTCGCTGGCTTTCGATACCATTTATGCCGAAGGACAGCGCCGTTATATCGAAACATTTTCGGCCTATGCCCGTTCATTTCTTGGGAACATGGAACGCCCCGATGTGGATAAGATTACCGGACTGAGCCCGGTGATTTCCATTGAACAGAAAACCACTAATAAAAATCCGAGGTCAACGGTTGGGACTGTTACTGAAATTTATGATTTTCTGCGTCTTTTATACGCGAGGGCCGGTGAGGCCTATTCCTGCAATACAGGCGAGAAAATGGTGAAATATACCGATGACCAGATACTGAACCTGATAAAAACGTCGTTTGCAGGGAAACGGATTTTAGTACTGGCACCAGTTGTAAAAGGAAGGAAAGGTCATTATCGCGAGTTGTTCGAGCAAATCAGGAAGAAGGGATTTCTGTATGCCCGTATTGATGGTGAGGTAAAAGAATTGACTCCTACTATGCGGGTCGACCGGTACAAGAATCATTTCATCGAAATAGTGATTGACCGTTTGTTGGTAGATGAGGCTGGGGCAAAACGTTTGAAAGATTCGGTACAAACGGCGATGAAAAACGGTGGTGGTACTACTATGATCATGGATTTTGATTCGCAGGAAGTAAAATATTACAGTCGTCATTTGATGTGCCCTACAACGGGTATTTCATACAATGAACCGGCGCCTCACAATTTTTCGTTTAATTCGCCGCAGGGAGCATGTCCGAAGTGTTCTGGATTGGGACAGATTACTGAGATCGACCTTGAAAAAATTATTCCTGACAATACCAAAAGCATTGCTTCCGGGGGAATTGCTCCTCTGGGACCGAAAAAAAACACCTTGATATTCTGGCAAATAGAATCACTGGCCGAGAAATTTGATTTTAACCTGAAGACTCCGATTAAAGATATTCCGGAGGAAGGATTGGATGCTGTTTTATTTGGTACAAACGAGCGTATTCAATTGAAAAATTCACCTTTAGGGGCTTCGGTAAATTATTTGATGACTTACGAAGGGGTGGTAAAATATATCCATAACCAGAAAGATGACAATTTTTCGAAGAAAGCACAAAAATGGGCCGACCAGTTTGTAAAGACCATTACCTGCCCGGTTTGTAATGGGCAGCGGTTGAAAAAAGAGTCGCTCCACTTTAAGATCGACGGGAAAAATATCTCGGAACTGGCACAAATGGATATTTCGGAATTGAAGGACTGGCTGGACGGTATTGAAAACCGCCTGACTGACCGGCAACGAAAAATTGGTGTGGAGGTGATCAAAGAGATACGTACCCGTATCCGTTTTTTGACGGACGTGGGGTTGAACTATCTTTCTCTCGACCGTACATCACAAACTCTTTCCGGAGGTGAATCGCAACGTATCAGACTAGCCACGCAGATTGGATCACAACTGGTAAATGTGCTTTACATTCTTGATGAGCCCAGTATCGGACTGCATCACCGCGATAATCTGAGGTTAATCAATTCGTTGCTGCAACTGCGGGATACCGGCAACTCGGTGATCGTGGTAGAACACGACAAAGACATGATGCTGCATGCCGATTATATAGTGGATATGGGACCGTATGCCGGTCGCCACGGAGGCGAGGTTGTGGCAGCCGGAACTCCATCGGAAATTATGAAAGCACAAACACTAACATCGGATTATTTAAATGGTAAATTGCAAATTGCAGTACCGGAAAAACGCAGGGGAGGGAATGGAAAGTCAATAACATTGGCGAATTGTACTGGTAATAATCTGAAAAATATAACTGTAGAAATTCCACTTGGAAAGCTGATTTGTGTGACCGGTGTGTCGGGAAGCGGTAAATCGAGCCTGATAAACGGAACACTTCAGCCCATTTTAAGCCAGCATTTTTATAAATCGGTAAAAGACCCGCTTCCATACGGCAAGATTACGGGATTGAAATATATCGATAAAGTGGTGCAGGTAGACCAGTCGCCTATAGGGCGTACCCCGCGTTCGAACCCGGTAACATATACCGGCGTGTTTTCCGACATCAGGGCTTTGTTCGCTCAACTTCCGGAGGCAAAAATACGTGGCTACAAGCCAGGGCGTTTTTCGTTTAATGTGAAGGGAGGACGCTGCGAAGATTGCCAGGGAGGCGGAATGAAACTGATTGAGATGAATTTTTTGCCTGATGTATATGTACATTGTGACAGTTGTAACGGACGGCGATATAACCGCGAAACGCTGGAAGTCCGCTACAAGGGGAAGTCGATAAGCGATGTGCTGGACATGACCATCAATCAGGGCGTTGAGTTTTTTGAGAATATTCCGGCTATTGTTCATAAACTGAAAACCCTGCAGGATGTCGGGTTGGGGTATATCACGCTGGGACAGTCATCTACCACCCTCTCAGGAGGCGAATCGCAACGGGTCAAACTGGCTACCGAACTGGCTAAAAGAGATACAGGTAAAACACTGTACATTTTGGATGAGCCGACCACAGGGCTTCATTTTGAAGATATCCGGGTATTGCTCGTGGTTCTGAATAAGCTGGTCGATCGCGGGAACACCGTGATTGTGATCGAACACAACATGGATGTGATAAAGGTGGCCGACCATATTATTGATTTAGGCCCTGAAGGAGGTAAAGATGGCGGGCAGGTATTATGTACAGGAACACCTGAAGTGATTATTCAGGGAAAAAATTCGTATACTGCAAAATACTTGAAGGATGAATTGCATCATCCGTAATATAGCGGCATTATGCATTGAAAACCTTATTTTTGAAGAAACAAACCTTATGAAAACAGTTGAAATTTACTGCGAGAACAATGGGCAGAAGAAAGAATATCCTTTGGGTATTAGCTTGGAGGAGATAAAAAACGATCTTGGAATAAAACTGGATAGCCCTGTTATAGGCGCATTGGTAAACCACAAAGTGAAAGAACTTTCGTTTGCGGTAGTAAAATCGAAAAATATCAGGTTTATCGATTATTCCCATCCCGATGGTGTCCGTTTGTATGTGCGGTCACTTTTGTTCGTGTTGTACGCTGCAGTAAAGGAGGTTCTTCCGGCAGCCAGGCTAAAAGTTATGCATGGGATTTCGAATGGCTATTACTGTGAATTCGAAGGGTTGAAACAAAATATTACTGAGTCGGATGTTTTCGCTATAAAATCGGAAATGGATAGGCTGATCGCCAGAGATCTGCCTTTCGAGAAAAAAGGGATCCCGACACAACAGGCTGTCGATATTCTGAAGTCGCATGGGCTTGTTCATAAGGCGCAGTTGTTTAGTCAGCAGGGAACATTGTTTAGCTACATTGACTATCTGGGGAAATATGTAAATTATTTCTACGGTCACCTGTTGCCATCAACCGGCTATCTGAAGAATTACGGTCTGAAGGTTCATTACGATGGCTTATTGGTTCAGATTCCTAAACAGAACAATTTTTTCAAGCTCCGAAAAGCGCTCCCGCAGGATAAACTATTTGAAATTTTTCAGGAGCATAAAGATTGGGCTGAAATTTTAAATATTTCGAATATCGGGCATCTGAACCAGTATACAGAAGAGGGGAGAAGCGGTGATGTTATTAAAGTTTCGGAAGCGCTTCATGAAAAAAAGGTTGCTGAAATTGCAAATATGATTTACGAGCGGAGGGATAAGGTAAAAACAGTTTTAATTGCAGGGCCCTCGGCATCGGGCAAAACCACGTTTAGTAAACGCCTGTCCGTACAACTTGCAGTGAATGGCTTGCATCCATACATGATTTCTCTGGATGATTATTTTGTTGACCGGGAAAAAACACCCCGTGACGAACACGGCGAATACGATTTCGAGTCGCTACAGGCCATTGATATCGAATTTTTCAATCAGCAATTGCTTGAGCTTTTTGATGGGAAGGAAATAGAACTTCCGAAATTCGATTTTGGCCATGGCCAAAGAATGTATTCTGGTAAAAAGCTGAAACTGGAGGGGACTGATATTTTGATTGTGGAAGGTATTCATGGAATGAACCCCAATCTGATTCCACACATCAAACCCGAAAACACATTTAAGATTTTTCTTTCAGCACTGACTCAAATTTCTTTTGACGATCATAATTATATTCCAACCACCGATAATCGTTTAATCCGCCGTATGATCAGGGATGCCAAATATCGTGGTTATTCGGCTGCCGATACCATCAGCCGTTGGGCAAGTGTGCGTAAGGGGGAAGATAAGAACATTTTTCCTTACCAGGAAAATGCTGATGTCATGTTCAATTCTGCCCTGATTTATGAATTGGCCGTTCTGAAAAAATATGCAGAGCCTCTCTTGAAATCAGTGCCGGAGTATATGCCCGAATACAGCGAGAGCAATCGGTTGTTAAAGTTTATGTCGTATTTTCTTCCTGCTGATGACCAGGAAATACCCCCGACTTCTGTGATCCGTGAATTTTTAGGTGGAAGTAGTTTCAGTTATTAATTTCTTAACAATTGGGAGAAATTAATACAAAAAAGCAGAAAACTTTTTAGAACCTAAAAGTTTTCATAGTTTTGTGCCAATTTATTTGGCGAGGATGGAGATACGTGATAGGATAATAGAAGAAGCAACCAGTCAGTTTTTTAAGTATGGCATTCGTAATATTACCATGGATGAAATGGCAGCATCTGTTGGTATCTCTAAACGTACATTGTATGAGACGTTTAAAGATAAAACAGAGTTGGTTTCAACCTGTTTGGCTGCGTTAGAACAGAAACATGATAAGATAAACTATCAGATAATATCTGGTTCGGCAAATGTGATAGAGGCCATGTTTGTTCTGATGAAACAGGGAATAAAAATGATGAACTCAGTTAACCCTGTATTTTTTTTCGATTTGAAAAAATATTATCCGGAAATTTGGCAGTCGTTACATAAAGAGCATAAGAAAAAGAGTTGCCAGATGACATATACGATGCTTAGGAAGGGCTTGAATGAAGGGTTGTATCGAAAAGGTATTAATATTGAGATTATAGCAAAATTATTTCATGAACAGATGAACCTTGTTTCGGATGAAACAATATTCCCCTCAGATAAATTTGATCACGGTGAAGTCTTTCAGAATATAATGATCAATTTTACCAGAGGGATTGCAACAAAAAGAGGAATTGAAATTATTGATGAAATTATAGAGTAGTTTTTTATTCTTAATAAAACTTTAATAAATGTAAAAGTTTTTTTTCGGTCTATGTTTAATGAGAAATTAATATTAAAACGAATATTTTTGCTTTATTCACGTTACGGAATTAAAAGTATTGGGGTTGATGATGTGGCATTTATGTTAGGCATGTCAAAAAAAACAATTTATGAACATTTTAAAAATCGTGATACTTTAATCGAAAAGGCAGTTTGCAATAATATTAATTCATTTCTCGAAGAACTTGATGCGGTTATTAATTCAGAAGAGGATGTCTTCAAAAAACTGTGTTCTTTTTATGTTCAAATTATAAAGGATGTGCGCAAGATTAATCCAACCTTTGTGCACGATTTGAAAAAATATTCATACAATCAATATAAAATAGTTGTTCAGTTACGTGATGAGAAACTCTATGAAATGGTAAGTGAAATTATTAAACAGGGAATTTCGGAAGGACTATTCAGAAATGATGTTCCTGATAAATATTTGTATTTTAATCAAATAGATAAAGTTTTAATTCTGTTGAATGAGTTCAGACGTGAAATTCCTGCTTCTCCTACTTCATCTGTTTATAAGCTGATCCTTAATGATATAAGAGGGATGACCACAATAAAAGGTCACCAGAGGATGAATGAGATTTATGATTCATTAGTTCGTATGTTATAGAATGATTTTGAAATATGCCACTGAAAAACAAACAATTAAACAATGATGTAATGAAACGAAAACAGTTAATTTTTGTGTTTCTCTCCTTATTGGTTTTTACAAACCTTTATGCGCAGGATAAGCTTTCGCTGGATATTGAAGCTGCGAAAGAGTATGCTTTGAAGTATAACAAAACGGTTCAAAATTCCGGGCTTTCTATTACAAAGTCACAGGAACAGCGGTGGGAAGCTATAGCTGCAGGGTTGCCCCAGGTAAGTGCAACTGCTGATTATACTAATTCTCTTGGAGCCGAAATGAGTATCCAGTTTCAGGAAGACCAGCCAGCCACCGAAATCCCGATTAAGTCAACCAGTAACTTTCAACTGCAGGCTACCCAACTGATTTTTAACGGGAACTACCTGGTTGGACTCCAGATTGCAAAGTTGTATAAATCTTTGTCGGAGAAAACATTGGTTCAGACCGAACGTGACGTAATCAGCCAGGTGGCTGAAAATTATTATTTGGTTCAGGTTTCATCTGAAACACTGAAAATTTTGAAAGAGAATACCGCAAACCTCAACGGGATTTACAAAAAAACAGAACCGATGGTTGAGGTAGGTATGAGGGAAAAGTATGAACTTGACCAGTTATCAGTACAGGTTAACTCAGTAAAAAATGCACTGAACGCTGCCGAACGGCAATACGAAATGGCAAAAAATATGCTTCGCCTGCAGCTTGGTGTCGGCGCTGATACAGAACTGGAGCTGACCGACTCGTTAGCTGTTTTGTTAAATCTGGATGAGGTAAAAGTAAATCTGGCCGAAGTATTCGATATTAATAATAACGCTGATTATCAATTGATGACAATACAGGAACAGATGTCAAAAAAGCAGGTTAATTTGCAGAAAAGTAATTATTTGCCAACACTTTCGGGCTATTATTCTTATACCAATAAGCTGAAAAAAGGATCGTTCGATATGACCCCGCCTCATGTTGTTGGGTTGCAACTGGATATTCCTGTTTTTTCGAGTGGAGAAAGACGTTCGAAAGTACGTCAGGCCAGGATAGACCTGGAAACCACACAAAACAGCAAATCTTTATTGGAAGACCAACTGAATATCCAGTACAGGCAATTGGTTTTTAACCTTAAAAGTGCCCTTGAAAATTATGAAACTCAAAAACAGAATATCGAGGTGTCGAGAGAGGTGTACAATAATCTGAAAACGAAGTATGAACAGGGAATCATTTCAGGTATTGAACTGACAACGGCGGATAATAACTACCTGAGTGCCGAGTCCGATTTTCTTTCAGCAAAGCTGGATGTGTTAAAAGCACAAAATGAGTTAATAAAACTTACAGGAAATAATTAAATAATAAAAAGCAAAAAATGAAACAATTAAATAATTTGCTAATTGCACTTGTAATGTTGGCTGCGACCAGTTTTTCATGTTCAAATAAAAGTGAAAATGCTACCGGGGCAGGCAATAGCGAAGCAGTAGACGACGCTTCGAAAGAGATGGTGAAAGTTATGCCTCTGGGGAACCAGGAAATTGCCCGTTCCATCGAAATTCTGTCAACACTGGAACCTTTTAAAGAAGTACATATGGCACCTTCGGTAACGGGTAAAATTGAGGCCATAAATGTGGAAGTTGGCGATCATGTAAAAAAAGGACAGGTACTGGTAAAAATGGACGATTACCAGTTGATTCAATCACAGTTACAACTGAACAATCTTCAGACTGATTATTTGAGAATGGAAGCCTTGAAAAAAACGAATAGCATTGCACAACAACAGTATGACCAGACCGAGACTCAGTACAGAGTTGCCAAACGGAGCGCAGAATACATGGATGAGAATACATTGCTGGAAGCCCCGTTCGACGGGGTTATCTCCGGTAAATATTTTGAACCGGGCGAAATTTATTCCGGTTCACCGGTATCTTCGGTCGGAAAAGCAGCCATTGTTTCTATTATTCAGATTGACAAGCTGAAAGCAATGATCGATATTTCGGAGAAATATTTTCCGGATATAAAGAACGGAATGAAGGTAAACATGCGTTTTGATGTTTACCCGGACCTGAATTTTGAAGGGGCGATTTACCGCATTCATCCAACCATTGATTCGGAAAGCCGTTCCTTTACGGTTGAAGTTAGTGTGAAAAATAAGAACAATATGTTGCGCCCCGGAATGTTTAGCCGTGTTACGGTTGATATTGCAAAAGCAGAAGCTATTTTGTTACCGGCTGTCTCGATTTTAAAGATGCAGGGATCGAATGTTCGTTACTTGTTCGTAGAAAAAAATGGGAAGGCAAAACGTGTTGAGGTAACGCTTGGCGACCGTTTTGACGACAAAGTGGAAGTTGTTTCCGATGAATTAAAAGTGGGAGACAAGGTAATCATTAGTGGCCAGTCACGACTTGTTGACGGAGTGGATGTTCAGGTTGTTGAATAACGGTTGAATCCGCGAAACAGGTGTAAATAAAAAGGAAAAGAATTATGAGTATATATAAAAGCGCGGTTAATAAGCCGATCACAACCCTGATGGTTTTTGTTGCAATCATCGTCATGGGGCTGTTTTCGCTGATAAATATTCCAATTGACTTGTACCCGGAGATGGAACCTCCTTATATTTCGGTTATGACCAGTTATTCGGGGGCAAATGCAACGGATATTGAAACAAATATTACCAAGGTGCTGGAGGACGCACTAAACTCGGTTGATGATCTTAAAGAAATTACGTCTACTTCATCCGATAACCTTTCGGTCGTTTCTTTGGAATTTGAATGGGATTCAAATCTGGATGAGGCATCGAATGATATTCGGGATGTGATCGACCGGACCCTGGATGATCTTCCTGATGGATGTGACCGTCCGGCAATATGGAAATTTAATACCAGCATGTTCCCGATTTTGTTCTTTGCCATTACGGCTGACGAAAGTTATCCCGGACTGGAAAAAATTATTGATGAGAAAGTGATCAATCCTTTGAACAGGGTGGATGGTGTTGGCTCTGTTTCAATGGTGGGAACGCCTGAACGAATGATATATGTCGATGCTGATCCGCGAAAACTGGATGCCTATAATTTAACGATTGAACAAATTGGCAGCGTTATTTCCTCTGAAAACTCAAACCTTCCGCTGGGAAATGTAAAAATGGGTAAAATTGATTACCAGATTCGGGTCGAAGGTGAGTTTGAAGAGAGTGACCGGATCCGTAACCTGGTGGTAGCCGACTATGATGGTAGCCCGGTTTATGTGCATGACGTGGCAACGGTGCGGGATACCCTCAAAGATGTTACTCTTGAAGAAAGGATTAACGCGGAACAGGGAATCCGGATGTTTGTGATGAAACAGTCGGGGGCCAATACTGTAAAAGTTGCCCGCGATATAAAAACAAAGCTGGAAGAGTTAAAAACAACTTTGCCTCCGGATATCCATATTGATGAGATTTTTGATTCATCACGGTTTATTAAAGGTTCAATCAATAACCTTTCGTCTACCCTGATGTGGGCAATGATCTTTGTTGTTCTGGTCGTGTTGTTCTTCCTCGGACGATGGAGGGCTACGTTTATTATTGTGCTTACGATTCCTATTTCGTTGATTGTTTCTTTCATTTATCTGTACATCACGGGAAGTTCGCTCAATGTTATTTCATTAACGTCTCTTTCTATCGCTATCGGGATGGTGGTTGATGATGCCATCGTGGTGCTCGAAAACATTACGCGGCATGTTGAGCGGGGTAGTAGCCCGCGCGAAGCGGCTATTTATGCAACCAACGAGGTCTGGCTTTCTGTTATCGTTACAACCTTGGTAGTGGTTGCCGTATTTTTCCCGCTTACTTTGGTATCGGGTATGACTGGCGTTCTTTTTAATGAATTGGGATGGATCGTGACCATTACGGTGGTTACATCAACTATCGCCGCTATCTCGTTAACCCCGATGTTGTCTTCCCGTTTCCTGAAATTGAGGAAGAAAAAAGAAAGACGGAAATTCAGTTATGAGAATACAATTGAAAAATGGCTTACCAGACTTGATGCGCTTTATGAATTATTGTTGCATAAGTTGTTGCATTACAAAACAATCGTCATTGTTATTACAATGCTTATCTTTTTGTCTTCTCTGTTTTTTGCAAAGTTTATTGGTACCGATTTTATGCCTGAATCAGATGAAAGCCGTCTGTCGGCAGAGATTGAATTGCAAACAGGCTTGAGGGTTGAAGAAACAATGAAAGTAACAAAAGACCTTGAGCAGATAATTCGTGAGCGATACCCGGAAGTAAAAATTATTTCTTCATCGTCAGGTGCTGATGATGAAGGGGGATTTGTTTCGTTATTTAGTACCACGGGATCGAACATTATTAATTTTACTTTACGTTTGTCGGAAATTGAAGAAAGGGAACGTACCGTTTGGCAAATTGCTGACGATTTCAGGGACCAGGTTGCCTTGTTACCTGAAGTTATCAGTTCTACAGTTACAACATCCTCTCAAGGTTTTGGAGGTTCCACTAATACTGTCGATTTTGAAATATACGGTTACGATTTCGACATTACCAATACATATGCAGAAAAAGTACTGAAGGCGGTTCGGGCTATTCCTGGAGCCAAAAATGTTAATATTAGCCGTAAAAAAGATAAACCCGAATTACAGGTTGTGCTTGACAGAGATAAATTGGCCCGGCATGGCTTGTCTACGGCACAGGTATCAGCATTTATCAGAAACCGGATCAACGGTTTGGTTCCTTCGTATTTTAAAGAAGAAGGAGAAGAGTATGATATTAATATCAGGCTTGTCGAAGAATACCGGAATTCTATTTCCGATGTAGAAGAACTAACCATTGTTACACCTGCCGGGGAACGAATTAAATTGAAAGAACTGGGTGAGGTAAAAGAGTACTGGTCACCACCAAGTATTAATCATAAACGGAAAGAACGTTTGGTAACCATTTCAGCTACCCCTGATAATGTATCGTTGGGAGAGCTGGCAAACCAAATCAGGGGAGCGACTAAAGGTATCGATACCCCACAGGAAATAGTGACTTCTATTGGAGGGGCTTACGAAGATCAACAGGAATCGTTTATGGATTTGGCTATGTTGCTGACCCTGAGTTTGATCCTCGTGTTTATTGTGATGGCTTCTCAATTCGAATCGTTCCGTATGCCTTTTATCATCATGTTCTCTATCCCGTTTGCCTTTACAGGGGTTATTTATGCCTTACTGCTTACCGGGACAACCCTGAGTGTTGTTGCTGCTTTGGGAGCAGTATTGTTGATTGGGATTGTGGTGAAAAACGGTATTGTGTTGGTTGACTTTATTAACCTGATGCGAGACCGGGGAATTGAACTGTACGAGGCGATTGCAATCTCCGGTAAATCGAGGTTACGCCCGGTATTAATGACTGCAATGACCACAATTCTTGGTATGTTGCCTTTGGCTTTGAGTACCGGTGAAGGATCTGAAATATGGAAACCAATGGGAATCACGGTAATCGGAGGGCTGATTTTCTCTACCCTTGTGACCATGATTATCGTTCCGGTTATGTATGCAGTTTTGGCCGGTCGTGATAGCCGGAAGAAAAAAGAAAGAGTGAGAAAACAGTTCATTTTTATGGATAAATAAGAATAAAAACCAGATATGAAAGCAGTATTTATTGTTTTTAACCAGGCCAATACCGAACGGGTCGAATATATGTTCGACCGTTTGGGAATACGCGGATATACATGGTGGAATAATGTGGTTGGCCGTGGTTCCGAAACCGGCGAACCACATATGGGAACACATACCTGGCCCGAAATAAATTCGGCGGCTATGACCATCGTTCCCGACGAGCAGGTCGATATGTTACTTGAAAAAGTGAAAAAAATGGACGAAATCAACAAAGAGGTTGGTGTTCGGGCCTTTGTCTGGGAGATCACGAAGACTGTATAATAAAACAGAAATAGTTGATTTGTTCCTTCTCCTTTGCCCGCAAACGGGCAGCTCTTTTTATACACAAGTATATCGTGAGTTTTGGGTTGATTTTAGATTAACCCAAAATTCATGTTATATTGTGAACTAAATCTTAAGTATTATGAAAGTTAATAAGATACCTCCTAAGGGGGGAAGTTTTTTAGATGGGCATACACCATTAACAGGATAAGGTTGGTTTCCCCCAAATAATATTTACCGAATTGCACTTTTAGCGCTTTGTTGGTTGAAGCCAGTTTTCTTCTTTTCTCAACAGTTCCTAAGCTATTCTTTATACACAAGTATAGAATCTTACGGCTTGCTCAAAGCCCCATATGGAAGCTTTTTGAAATGCCTCATAAAGAAAAGACATTTGCATCACTGTCAGATGCACATCTGAATGAGCCGCAAAATTTATAATTTCTCCGGTTCTCACTTGATTCTACCTGAAATCCTGATATAGATAAGAGGAAGGAAGCATTTCTTTTCTGAGAGAGACGATATCAGCAATCATTTGCCGTTCCCAGACTCCGGCGAAAACTAATTTGTTATTCCTCCAAATTTATTATTTTGTATTTGTGTATATCTCCCATATGCAAACAAGGGAGAAGGGGGGGAGTTTGCAACTCCTCATGGCGGCTTGGCCATCAGGATTTTAGATTTTTTTTGCCAAAGAAAGTAGAGGAATTATATCTTCCGAATACCCCGTAATTACAAATCAATACCAGTTAGATGCTCATCCAGGATTAATCTATCCTCATCTCTTTGGTGGGTATTTGTTGTTAAAACGGAAACCAATCCCCAACATCAGGAAATTAGGATCATGGAAATCTTTGAGGTTATATCCAATATGGATAAATGAATTTCTGGTAATTTCAATTTTAAGAGCCAGCGCCTGGTAAAAAGCCTTAAGGTCACCTCCTCCGTGCAACACATTGATCCCTATGCCTAAGCCGACCGTAAAATAAGGCATGACATACTCTGCCCTCCCGGAAATTCCCAAGGCCAATTGCCTGCTGAGCGAAGGCTTGAAAAACTCTTGATCGGTACCGATGATGTAATCTTCTGTATAGACATTGGCACTGCCATCATAAATACCGTCTGCTGAAATTCCCGCACGAAACTTGTATCCGAAATTATACATCGGAGCAAAATTGAATCCCAGTACCGTATAAGCATCGGGAGAAGCGACCTGCTTATCACCGAAAACAACACCTTTCCGGCGCCAGGAGCCGAATAACACTAAATCATAACTGGTGTGACGGGGAAATTCAGGGATAAAGGATTGATATGATGATGGCTTTGAATGAAAATAGTTGTTCCTGTCAAAACGGTATACCAGTCCCAGGTTTAAACTGCCGGCATTCAGTCCGGCATTTGGGAACTTGGTATTACCATTGGAAAAGTGAGACAGGCCAATTCCTCCGGTCAGATCAAATTGTGATGTAAGCATCCAGCTCAGATATAAATCCATGTTGATATAAGCATTTAGCTTCGATCCGATCATGATGTTGTAATAATTATCTTCATAATCGTAAGGTCTCCATCCGAACGATAATCCGAAGTTCCATTCATAGTTAAGAGATAAACGGGGGTTAAACCGGCTTATCCGTGCTCCCTGAAACAAGTAAAATGCGATTGGATTTCCCAACTGTTTTTTTTCCCCGAAAGAGTAATAAGCTAATCCGACTCCCTGGTAAGCCTCCCCGTAAATCCGGTCGGTATTAGTATTGGGATAAAATTGAAACGAATATTTCAGATGTGCGGAAAAAGAATTCCTGATTGGTTCCCAGGTTTCATTATCTCCCCTCAAAAAAGAATTTGTTGGGATAATATAACCTGGCCGGATTTCTACGCCAATCCTCTGAAAAAAATTACTTGACAAGAAGAAGGAATCCACTCCTGAAGAAAGATTGTCTGGCAGCATCTTCCTGTTGACAGGGAACAACGAGGTGGTATCGGTCTTGTTCTCTGACATACTGCCACCCATTTCCCCTTCAGCAAAAGCAATATCAAACAAGAAAAGTAGCATTCCCAAAAGAGTCATTCCTTTCCATTGATGTATTTTATTTCTCATATATTTTTTCATCCAAGTCTGTTTCATGTTGATTGTATGTCGCTTTTATTTATTACTGCAACCACTCCAACTATTGTCGCTTTTTTTATAAAGCGCAAAAATAAACTATCATTTACTATAAGAAGATCAACGTTAAACTTTTTGTGAATTTTAGTTTGAATTATTCAGGTTAAAGTCATTTTGTAAACAAAAATAGCAGTATTTCATAAAATATTCTTCCCGTCCCATATCCTGTAAAAAAAAATCATCAAAACAGGGAACCAGCTGTGGAATTGAAGTTTATACGGGGGATTCTTCGGTAACTAATCTGTATCTTTGTTACAAACCGGATGAAAATAGAAATATGAATGTACTTTTTTAAAATCCAGAGCCCTGGATTATGTCCCACCACAGGAAGAAGAACGGGAACAGATTAACGAATACGTTTATATTGTTTAACTTTCACCATATGAAAAAATTACTGGAATATAATGGCAAACGTAATTATCGGCATTCACGGATTGGGTAATAAACCGCCCAAACACCAGCTTGAACATTGGTGGAAACTTGCAATGGAAGAAGGCCTGGAAAACAACAACTATAAGGTAGCCTTACCAAAATTTGAAATGGTTTACTGGGCTGATATTTTGTATGATAAGCCTCTCTCAGAAGATGAAAAAAATCCGGAAAGTCCTTATTTTATGGATGAAACGTATACCAAAACGGCAAAAAATCCGGCACCGGAAAATCACAACATCCGGAAAAAATTTGTTGACTTCATGAGAAAGCAACTTAATAAGATATTCCTGAATGAGGATCTCACTTTGAATTATTCTTTTATAACAGACACCCTTGTGGACCGGTATTTCAAGGAGTTTGAAATGTACTATTCTGAGATAAATATCGGGGAAGGACGAAAAGTTCGTGACCTGATCAGGGAAAGGCTTTATGCAGTATTGAAAAAATACAAAAGAAACGACATCATGTTAATCAGCCACTCGATGGGGTCGATCATTGCATTTGATGTACTGACGTTTCTTTCCCCTCATATCAGGATAAATACCTTTGTCACTATCGGTTCGCCATTGGGACTGCCTGTTGTGATCGGCAAAATTGCTGCCGAGCAGAAACGAAAACACAACAACGAAAATCATATGATAACACCTCCCGGCATCGTGAAAAATTGGTTCAACTTTTCGGATATACTCGATAAAGTGGCTTTTAATTATGCTCTGGCCGACGATTTTGCAGCTAACAACTCCGGTATAAAACCAGTCGATTTTCTTGTTGAAAACAATTACAAAATGAACGGGGAACATAATCCCCATAAATCATACGGGTATTTACGTACACCAGAATTTTCAAAGGTTTTAAACGAATTTATCCTGGCTGAAAAGTTGAACCTAAAAACAAAAATTATGAAAGAAACGATACACCTGATCGACTTTCTGAAAACAAATCTTATTCAAAAGCAAAAAACAGAGCCCCTTCTCTCTCCGGCAGAAGAAAAGAAAAATCAGGACTAATTCTACCCGGAACATCTGATTAAGGCTTCCGCAACATCATTTCCAATATTGGCAGAAATCAGTGCTTCTGGTATCGATATATATAATCGCTTTTTAAGTCATTGTCTGCTTCATGCAAAATTGGGTACTACACCTGCGGTCCTAAAATAAAAGATAAGACTGGATTTTGTGGATGCGGACTACAATCATGAAGCATGGAAAGCTCAGACATGGAATTTAAGGAATGAACCGGAAAGAGGTGAGCGTTGCTTTTATTGTTTTAAGATTCGTTTGGTTGAAACGGCAAGGTTTGCAAGTGTAAACGGTTATTCTTTGTTCGCAACCACTTTGGCAACTTCACGCTGGAAAGACCTTGAACAAGTGAACCGGGCAGGGATGTACTCGGCAACCCTGTTTCCGGGCGTTACTTTCTGGGCCAACAACTGGCGTAAAAACGGTTTGGTTGAAAGGCAGGCTGCAATTGTCCGGCAATATGATTTTTACCGCCAGCAGTACTGCGGATATGAATACAGTTTTCGCGATTCCAATAAGTGGAGGAAAGAAAAAGGAGAAGAGCTTATCAAACCGCTTCAAAAACATGAATAGTTTTATTATTTTGCACCCCATCTTATTTAGTACATTTAATTCTGAATTTTAAAATTACGACAAAATGATTAAAATACCTGAAGAAGTGTTGAATGCCTGGAAAAAAAGGCAAGGCCCGGTAGTGCTGACGACAATTTCGAAACAAGGGATACCGAATTCGATCTATGCAACATGTGCAGAATTATTCGATGGGAATAAGGTTTTGGTAGCAAATAATAAGTTTTACAAAACTTATAATAATATATTGGAATGTGAAAATGCTGTTATTCTATTTATAACTGATGATATGAAAGCATACCAGTTTAAAGGAACGATAAGTTACAAAACAGAAGGGAAAGAATTTGATGACATGAAGAAATGGAATCCTCCTCATCTGGCAGGTAAAGGTGTTGCTATTTTTGATGTTCAGGAAATATACGCCGGGGCTGAAAAAACCGTTTAATTAAAGAATCGTAGTTCTTTTTTATTTACGGCTTTTGCATTCTGAATATCAATTTTCCACCGTTTACAATTTGTTGTTGCTGAATTGTATATCCGTCAAGAGGTTTCCCGTTTAGTATTATTTCATCAACGAAAGGAGTTTCAGAAACAGCACCCCGGGCTTTTATTATAAACGGTTTTGCATCCGAACTGATTTGTATCTTTACTTCTTCGAAAAACGGACCGCCGATTACATATTCCGGTTTCCCGGGACAAACGGGGTAGAAACCAAGCATGGAACTGACCATCCAGGCCGACATTTGACCTCCGTCTTCGTTACCGCTTAAACCTCCCGGACCTGTTCCGTATTCATCCTCAATGATTTTCCGTACCCACTCCTGCGTTTTTTCAGGCACACCGGCCATTGCAAACAAATACGGGGCCTGCTGGTCGGTTTCGTTGCCATGCCAGTAGTAGCCTTTGTCGAAAAATTCATTCAGTCGCTTCATAAACTGTTCCTTTCCCCTGAAGAGACTGATTAATCCGGGAATGTCCTGCGGTACATACCAGGTATATTGAAATGCTGTTCCTTCAGTAATAAAACGGCTTTTTACATTCGGATCGAACGGTTCGGCCCAGCTTCCATCTATATAACGTCCGCGTACATATCGGGTTTGCGTATCAAAGACATTCCGGTAATTCTGCGAGCGTTTCATCAGCATCTGGTAGTCATCATTTTTTCCCAGGCTTTTTGCAAATTGTGCAAGGGCATAATCATCAAGGGCATATTCAAGGGTGCGCGACACCTGTTCCTGCTTGTGGAAAGCTTCGGGTACTTTATCCTCCAGCGGAATATAGCCGTATTTCAGATAGCTGGTAAGCGCCCTTCTGCCTTTTCCATCCTTGTATTCAGCTTCCGTCGGATGATCAAAGGCATTTTTTCGCATGTACTGATATGCCTTTTCTGTATCGAAATCCTTGATTCCCCGCATGTAAGCATCGGCAATCATTGTACACGCGTGGTCGCCGATCATCGCGGCAGTGTAGTTGGCCCACTTGGGGAAAATGGGCATCCAGCCGCCCTGTTCTGCTTTCAGTATCAGTGATTTCACCATGTCGAGGCTTCGTTTGGGTTCGAGGATGGTCATTAGTGGATGAAGGGTGCGGTAGGTGTCCCACATCGAAAAGTCATCATAGTAATCAAAGCCGGCAGCTTTATGGATGAGCGTATCCTGGGCAAATCCCTGGTAACTTCCGTCTACATCGCTGGCAATACGGGGCACGAGATAACAGTGGTAAAGGGCGGTGTACAGTTTGACGCGGTCGGCTTTGGTCCCGCCTTTTACCTGAATCTTGCTGAGCTTTTCGTCCCATTCGTTTTCGCCTTCTTTCTTTAGCTGATCAAAATTCCAGTCCGGCATTTCTGCATCAAGGTTATTTCCTGCCGCACCGGCGCAGGTGAATGAAGTTCCCACCTGCACCTGTACTGTTTTTTCCTGCTGAAAACAAACAATTATCTCCTGGTTGTTTTTCTGAATAAAGGAAAAAGGTTTGTCGAAACGAAAAACAAACCATCCACAGAAACCGGCAGGCTGACCCCATCCCTGGTAAATACGGTGAACCGGGTTGCAGCCGATAATTTTGTTATTCTGAGGATCGAACCAGATTTTTCCTTCTCCTTTGTCGCTGTTTACACGGATGTAGATGTAATTATTTTTATCCTGATTATAGCTGAATCGCAGGAATCCGGAACGGACGGAACCGGTTACTTCTGCTTTTACATCGGGAAGCGAGATGCTGTAGTATGCCGGCGTTGCTTTTTCCTTCTGATGATCGAGTAATGCCGTTGGGCACGACCGGACTGTATCAATTTTGCCGGTTGAGAAAGGCATTACCGTAGCCGTTCCGTAGTCCTGTGTACAACTTCCGTCCATCCAGTGCGAGCCGCGAAATCCTGTCAGGTACTGGTCATTGTAATAATAGGGAACAATACATTTTGCCTCGGTAGTCCTGGTTTCCGGTGTCCACTGGGTCATTCCGAACGGGCGCCCGACAGCGGGATAAACCTGTCCTTTTAATTCCGATCCGGCTTCGCTGTGCCGTTTGGCGCTTTCGGTGGTCGCCGGGGCTGTCCCGATCAGCGGGTCGACATACTGAAGCAGTGTTTGAGACATTGAATACAACGGGAACGAAAGCAACAAAAAAGTGAATTTCAGAAATAAAGATTTTTTTCCCGGATTATGATTTGATTTTTCATTCATCTTCAATAAAAATTTTGTGCTATGATTTATCTCGCCCTAAACTTAATTAATTCTCCAGCACTATTATAATAATATTTCAATTTATAATTATTAATAAATCAATTTGTTATAAAGTTATTTTTTTGATTCCTGAAAGGAAAACTACAATATTCCGGGTCAGTTGTTTTTTTTTCCCCATTTTTTATTGGGTTTGGTTCCAAGTTCAATTTCAAGTTTCCCTCCTTTAAGAAAACTTTCAACAGGGAATCTGAAGTCGTTCCATGTTTGTCCGTTTAGTTTTGTATTATGGATATAGATGTCCCCTGGGTTTTTTCTTGTCACATCAATTTCAAAAGTATTTGTATGCCCGGTCTCAGCAGCAGGGAACGAGAAAATTATTTTATCAAATACCGGACTGGTAATTTCAAGCTCAGGGGATTGACCGACACATCCATGTATATCAAACAGTCCAACAGCCATGAGTACCCCCAGAGCCCCTAACTGGCCCTGGTCTTCATCTCCATTATACCCGGAATAAGGATCTGTGCCCCCAAAAGTAATATCCTTTACCTGGCGAACCCAGTACTGGGTTTTCCATGGAGCGCCTGCATAACTGAATAAATGAGCCATTTCACACGAGGGTTCATTTTCGTAATCGACCCAACCTCCGCCGTGTTTTCCGTGAGGAGTAATAAAACGGAAAGGCCTTGCTTTTTGAAAATTTGAATCGAGTTTATTTATAAATGTTTTTTTCCCTCCCATAGACTGAATTAATCCATCAATATCCTGAGGTACATAAAAAGAATAAGTAGCAGCGTTTCCTTCAATGAAACCAGGAGGCGTTTTTCCATCAGTTGATACAGGAGAAAAGTCTTCCATCCATTTGCCCGAACGGTACCTTGGCCGAGCCCATCCGCTTGTGGGGTCAAAAACATTTTTCCAATTCTGTGAACGATTGGTGAACAAATTGGCATCGTCTTCTTTCCCCAGGTATTCTGCCATTTGAGCAATACACCAATCCTGGTAAGCATATTCAAGGGTCATGGCCGTGCCTCCTTTATGCCATCCCTCTCCCCGGTCTCTGATTTCCACGGGGACATAGCCAAAACGGATGAACCAGTCGATTCCTCCCCCGGAAGGATTGGGGGCTGTTTCGTATCCCGCCCGGTCACGAATACCCCCGGGGAAGGCATTTTTACGTGCAGCCTCATAAGCTAGTTTCCTGTCAAAGCTGGCTCTTCCCGTGGATAAGAGTGCAGCCAGCAGGGGAGTCGTTTGGTCGCCAACCATTACATAAGTATAATTTCCTGCCCACGATCCTCTTGCCAGTGTGCCTGCATAACGGTAATAGTTGAGAAGCGTTGTGGCAACACAGTTTCCATATTCCGGATAAACCAGCGACCATAATATATTCAGGTTCCAATGAGATCCCCATAGCCCATCCGTATCTAAAAACGGGTATAATGGCTTTTCTGACTGGTCAGCAGGCATTTTTCTGACTACCGGAACAGGACCCGTCCAGTCAGGATAGGAACCATCTACATCGCTGCTTATATGTTTGCCGGAGGCTGTATGCATCAGGTCTGTATAAAATTTTACCTGTTGTTCCCGGGTACCTCCTTCAACCTGTATCCTTCCCAGGTATCTGTTCCATTCATTTCCGGCCTTTGAAACAACTTTGTCAAAGTCCCAGCCCGGCAATTCTGTGCTAAGGTTTAGCCTTGCCTGATCAATGCTTACATATGAAATGGCTACTTTAACGAATACTTGTTCATTTTTTTTGAGGTTCTTATAGCTTACATAAACGCCACTGTTTTTTCCACTGATAATATTATTGGCCTCCGGTTTTACAAAGACACTGTCTTTCCAGCCGGAAAAAGATTCAAAAGGTTTGTTGAACAGTGCAACAAAGTAAACAATATATGGTTTCTTCCTCCTGAAAGTAGGCGCCATTACGGAATAACCTTCTATTTCGTTCCCGTTTACTTTCCGGGCATAAGCATATGACATATGGGTAGGACCGAGAGCTGCACCTAAATCGAACAGGATATGGGCCTCGTTTGTGGCCGGGAATGTATACCGGTGGAACCCGACCCTGCATGTAGCTGTTAATTCGGCTGTAATACCGTAATCATCAAGGAAAACTTTGTGATACCCGGGCTTAACGATTTCTCTTTCGTGGCTAAAACGTGATTTACAGGCCTCAAGGCCAAGGTTTCCTTTGCATGGCCCGGTAACGGGCATCACAGGTATTCCTGCTGTTTGTGTGTTATGAACATGCGAAAAATCTAAAATGTATTTATCGTCATATCTGTAACCGGATCCCCAAAGGTCTCCATGTTTCGTATCCGGGCTCAGGGCAACCATTCCGAAAGGGATCGTGGCAGAAGCGAAATAATCATAACGGGGATACTTCGTGTCTATTAAAGGATTAACCAGGTCAACAGGATTTTTTTTTGTTTGGCTATAACCGATTTCATGGAAAGCTGACATGAAAAGAATGACTGTAAAAAAGCAAATAGTATTGGACATTTGAGACTAAAATTTTAATGATAAGAAAATTGATAATCAAATAATAAGGAATATACGGATATAGTCGAGCGACCATTGTGGTTTTTCGCCGAACATGGAATACAGCAGGTAATACGAAAACGACTGTTCACTGCTCCGGTTCATAGCAACAACTTTGTCAACAACAGCTGATTTATCTTCCGGGTCAATCAGTCCGTAGAGCATGGCGTAAACCTGTGTTTGCTGACTGCATTTTTCACTTCCGTAGCTGTCGGTGTATAAATTTTTTTCAGGAGACCACAACCATTTCCGGATATTGGATTTCAGGGTTTCGGCCTGTGTATTCCAGGCATCTGCCTGCCCGTCATCCTTATTCACGTTTTTTGCAAGTAAAGCAGCCTGTCTTAATGCTCCGTAATACAGGCAGTTTAAACCTGTAATTTCTTCTTTTTGATCCATCGGATAAGTGTCCGGATGATCGAGGACAATCCATCCGGGAATTTTGCATAGTAACCCGTGTTCCGTTCCGACAAACTTTTCGAAGTAAGTCATCAGCTTCTTTATATTTGGAAATACCTGTTTCAGTAATCCGCTATTCCCGAAGTACTGGTAATACTCTCCCAGCATGATGACATATTCCAGCTCGTAGTCGAACAGATATGCAGATGTATTGGGGCCGAGCAAACAATCGGTTGGATACCTCGACCGGATGGCTCCATCACTGCTCCATCGCTGTGACCAGGCTCCTGACAAAATATTGTAATGAATCAGAAATTCGGAACTAAGCCCGAACGGATAATAAGCGTATCTCTGCAGATAACGGCTGTCGCCGGCAATATACTGGGTTTGTTCTCGCCATGGCGTATCTACGTAGGTATCCTGGGCACATAGTTTCAGCGTGAAAATTCCGGTTTGGTATATCCGGTTCAACAGAGGATCAGAACACTCGAAACTGCCCTTCGTGGCTAAATTGTAATGCCGGTTTATCGCCGAAACGCTTTTTAAAATAATGCTGTCGTTTGTGGTAAGCGAAAGGTAACGAAAACCGCGCCATGTGAGTGGACTCCATATTTGAAGGCCTTTCTTTGCTGTGTAGTAGTCGGTGTAATTAACCCGTTTCTTACACAAAATGGTACTGTCGGGTAACAAACGTTCGGAAGTACCCATTTCGAAGCCGGCTCCACTGGTCTTGGAAAATAATTCGATAACCGGGGTGCCGCTTACTTCTTTTCCAAAATCGTACACAACTTTATTGCCTGTGAACCAGTGTCTGATCGGATAAACCTTTTCGCGGAAAAGAGGAGGATGTTTTACTTCTACTATGTTGTTCCAGGGAGCGATAGGCGGAATACCCAGCACCCGGGCAGCCTGCCATTCCGAATCATCGAATCGGTTTTCCTTCCAGCCTTCATGCATCTTTCTGGCATCGTATTTTTCAATAAAACCGATCAGGTTTGCACGAGGGGCACGTATTTCTGTTTGATTATCCCATCCTTCAGCCCTGGAAACTTTCCATGATTTGCCGGAATTAATTTTTAGTATTTTATCTGAAAAGGTTAAAACTCCCTGAAAGAAAAATCCGCCCCGTGCGTGAATGCGATGATGGGTGCCAATGCCAAGATTGTAAACCAGCGCTGCAATTGTATTTTCGCCCGGATGAAAATAGCCCGACAAATCGTACTGTTCGTATACCTGATATTCCGGGTCACAGTTCATCGGGCAACGGTCGATCAGCTTGCCGTTGATGTACACATCGGCATACGAATAAGCCGAAATAAAAGCCACGGCTTTATCGGGAATTTGCGTTAAGTCGATGGTTTTTCTAATCATCAGACAATAATTTATGGGATTGGGGTCCCCAGAGTCCCATATCCAGCAGGCTTCTGGTGTTTTCCCGTTTAGCATTCTGGATGGGGTAGAAATAGTGCCCAAACCGGATTGTTGTGCATTGATTTTTACTATTGGAAATAGAATGGTCATGATAAAAACCAAATAATAAGGTTTTTCTATTGGGAAATTGATTCTGATTTTCATTTTAGTCGTCATTTTTATTTAGTTGTCTGCCATGCTTCTTCAATATCCTCCAATGATTTTCCTTTAGTTTCAGGAATTGACTTCAGAATGAAAGGTACGGGGGTGCAGCAAATCGCGAATACGAAAAATGTTACTGCCGGCGAAAGGGTTTCTAGCATCCAGGGAACGACCTGCCCGATGATGGCCGTGCCTGCCCACAGCGATAACGTGGCAACCGACATGGCCCTGCCCCTCACTTTCGTGGGATAGATCTCGGACAGCAGAACCCAGATAACAGACCCGTAGCCAATGGCAAAAAAGATGATGAATGTAAGGATAAACACGATCAGCAGGATACCGCCGGCTTGTTTCAGGAGAAACAGCAACCCGACCAGTAACAACGAAAAAAACATACCGGTAATGCCAATTGTAAGGAGCTTTTTCCGTCCGAATTTGTCAATCTTCCAGATCGCGTAAAGTGTGGCAACCACGTTAACAATGCCGATAATGACCTGGCTGCCCAGCGCGTCACTCAGTTTGAGGCCTGCTTCTTCCATAATACGGGGACCGTAATAAATGATCGCGTTAATTCCGGTGAATTGCGATAACAAAGCAAGAATAATCCCCGCGAATAAGGCAACACGTATTCCCGGTTGTAACAATGCTTTCCATTCTCCTTTTTCTTCTTTGTCCAACGCTTGTTTTATGTTTGCCAATTCCTGCCGGGCAATTACCTGTCCGTTTATTTTTGAAAGAACAAGGCCTGCTTTCGCATCGATTCCTTTCGAGGCATACCACCGGGGGCTCTCGGGAACAAAAAACATCGCCAGGAAAAAGAGCAGGGCCGGGACGGACGAGACTCCGAACATAGCCCTCCAGACTTCTGTCACAAATATTTTCTGACATAAACCGGATGAAAAAAACGAGGCTCCGGTAATGCTTAATTTTAATAGACCGGCATTGACGAAATAGGCTGCTACAATGCCCAGCGTAATCGCCAGTTGGTACAAGGTGACCATCCGCCCGCGGACAGCGGCAGGCGAGACTTCCGAGATATACAGCGGCGAAAGGATGGAGGCAACGCCAATTCCCAGGCCGCCAACCAGCCGGAAAACGATAAGTCCGGTATGTGACAGGCATAAGGCACACCCGAATGCAGAAACGGAAAACATCAGTCCTGCCAGGATGAGCGAAATTTTACGCCCGAAACGGTCAGATAGTTCTCCGGCCATCATTACCCCGATAATACAGCCTACCAAAGCTGAACTGACAAACCAGCCTTCCATCAACGTTGATAAGTTAAACTGATTTTTTACAAGACTGACTGTGCCGGAAATAACCGCTGTATCGTATCCGAAGAGAAAACCGCCAAAAGCTGCGGTAAGGGCAATAAATACCAGGTAGTATTTGTGTTTTCCCCAAATTAATTGATCCATAGAATGATTGTTTTTTTTATTGTTTCAGCTTTCCAGAATACGATCGACCACCAGTTGCCTGAATTCCGGGGTAAGCATGGAAAAATAGGCAGTAAAGCCGGTCACCCTGACCACCAGTTCCGGGTATCTCGACGGGTCTTTGTGGGCTTCCAATACTTGCTCTTTATCCATGATATTCACGTTGATAAGCGTACCGCCCAGCTCAAAATGAGTTTTAATGATGGAGCCTATCAGATCGATGTAATTACCAGAAGCCAGCGTCGGGTTGAGCTCCCATTGCATGGGCGCGGTGTTCCCGTAACCGGGCTGTATGTCGGCAACGGCACGGGCAAGCGCCAGGGAAGCGCTGTCTTTGGCAAATCCCGGGCATGGGTTTGCCCCGTGCGAAACAGGCGTCCTGCTTTTTCGTCCGTTGGGTGTTGCCCCAACATGCAGACCAAAGGCAACTGTGTTGGCCCAACTGAAAAATCCGGGAATAAAGATATGGCGCAACCGGGGGGTCGATTCTTTTCTGACCAGCCGGGTATAGGTTACACTAAGTTTTTTCGCCCATTGATCACCCGGAGATTGTCCCTGTCCGTAGTGCTGGCTGTTTTTCAGCAAAAGTCTGATCCGCTCGCCTTCCAGTCCTTCAAAATTATTCTGAAGATGATAGCTTACTTCCTCCCAGCTTGTTTTCTTCTCCTGTTCAATCCGTTGTTCAAGAGCGGCAAACGAGTCGGCCACGATAGCCAGGCCAGCGCCGTCGATGGCCAGGTTGTAATATGCAGCGCCGCCATCGCTCACGTCCAGTCCTTTTTCAAGAGGCCCGTGGCTGAGCAGGTTCAGGATCAGTTCCGGTTCATTGTATTTTTGATATTTCAGATGAAAACGAATTCCTTCGGCAGCCGTGTGAACCGCTTTGCTCAGATGGGTGGTGTAGATATCCCACAAACGGACAACAGAAGGCTTGGCTGACTTATCGCCGATCATTTCGTAATAAGCGACTTCAAATACTTTTGCCATATTTATTTTCACGAGGTCGTTCATGGTATATTCCAAACCGGGCAGCGACATCCAGTTACAGCCCACGGCAATGCGCTGACGTGCCAGTTCTGCACTGTAGCCGTTTTTCATAAAGCCTTCCACTAATGCCTTGTCGCCTGAATAACGCGGCCATCCGTTTTTATTTTTAATAAGGTATTCCAGCGATTTCCGGAACAATTCAGGATTCAAACCATCATGAATACGGATGGTCAGGTTTAACGAAGTATTAATTTTATCGGCAGCTTCCAGTATAAGGAAAGAAATCTCCGAAGTCTGATCATGCCCGTTTTTGTCAGGGCCGCCCAGTTGCCAGTAAATTGGGTCGTTCAGTAAAAAGCAGGCCAGCATATAAACCGTTTTTTTACGGTCGGTATGGCCTTCTGCCAAGTCTTTTTCATAGAATGGGCGTAACAGTTCATCGATTTGTCCGCCGGCACCGTCACGGTTGTAGGTGCGTGATGCCAGATGATACCAGATAATCCACTGAAGTGCCTCACGCAGGGTTTGGGGTGGACCGGAAATAATATTCCGGTTGGTTTCAGCCATTTCTTCGAGGTTGGCTTTCAGTCCCGGATCTTTTTCTTTAGCAATCAGCAATTCAATTTGTCCGATGTGTCGTTCAATCCAGCCCTGTATGCTTCTTACTGCCTGTTCGTGGGCATTATAAAAAAGAAGTTGTTCCGGTGAATGATTTATTTGCCGGTAATGATCAATTTTGTCGAGAATACCCTGCCAGCCCAGGGAAAGGCCAAGCTGGTAGTCCGGGGCAAAATGGGCGTCGTCGCCTATCCCGTTGATAATATCGTATTTTTCAAAGTTCTCTTTCAAATGGTCAAAAGGATAAGCAGGGTTCCATTTGTTAGCCCGCATACGTGACATGAAATAAACCCAGCGCCCGGCAAAAGCATCGTTCGGATCGACATATACCGGGTAGTTTTCCATCATGTTGCAGAAATTTTGGGTCCAGCCGTCCAGTCCGTAAAACGAGCCATCGGGATGATTGGGAATGCTTTGCCACGGATGCTTGGGTAAAGCCGTTCGTCCGTAATCATCTTCGTCGAGAAGGCCTTCTTTCTCAATTTTTTCTTTGGTCTGCATGAGTTTACATGACCGGAGGTGATCAATGCGTGATTGATAAATAAAAGACTCGTTCATTGGTGTTATTTTAGAAGGTTATATTTTTTAAGTATTTCATTAAAACCGGATAATTTTTCTTTTGACAGATCGTGTGTATGTCCCATCGGGTTTTGTATTCCCAGGTTATCGTATTTGCAGGAACCCAGCGTGTGATAGGGGAGGAGTTCGTATTTTTTCAGGTTTTTGAGGGAGGCCGCAAAAGTCGTCATGGCTGTTATTTCCTTTTCGTTGTCGTTGACTCCCGGGACAACAGGAGTCCGGATGAAATAAGGAATTCCCGTAGTATCCAATTGATGCAGATTTTCCAGAATTGTTTCATTACGTTTGCCTGTCCATTTCTGATGAAGTTCCGGGTTCATCATTTTCAGGTCGGCCAAAACAAGGTCGGCGTAAGGAAGCACTTTTTCGTACCGGCTCCACGCGATGGTCATGTTTGTATCTAATGCCGTATGGATTCCGGCCTTTTTGAATAAAGCCAGCGTTTGCATGGTGAACTCCGGCTGGAGCATCGGTTCCCCTCCGGAAAGGGTAATACCTCCTCCTGAATTTTTGAAAAAAGGGAAGTCCTGTTCTGCTTCAGCAAAAACATCTTCAGGAGAAACTTCACGTCCCACCTTCCCGATCGCTTCGGCATAGCAAACAGGAAGGCAGCGAAAACATACGGAACACAGATTCTTACGAAAAACAAGCGATCCGTTTTGTTTTGAGAAAGCCCCGGTAGGGCAAACTTCGGTGCAGGAGCAGCAACCAATACATTTTTGTCCGATCCATTCCAGTTCCGGCTTCCGGCTTAAAGTCTCGGGGTTATGACACCAGGCGCAATGTAAATTACAGCCTTTCAGGAAAACTGTTGAGCGGATTCCAGGCCCGTCGTGGAGCGACATTCGTTGTATGGTTGTAATCAGTCCTTCCATTTTTATGTTGTTTGTTTCCCCCGAATTCCATAAAGAAGTGAGGACATCTGAATTTCAGATGTCTTCACTAAAAGTAACTCTCAATTAACCTATCATTTATGATCCGGTACTTTACAGAACCCGGATTGTAATAATTTCATATGGTTTTACCGATACTTCCACACTCCCGTCGGCACTGACAGGCAAACTTTCTTCGTCGTATTCGAGCATGTTGGTAAGCATTACCTTACTGAACGGCTTAAACCCGGTTAGTTTTGCTTTGGCATACTTTCCTTCTGTCTCATAAAAACGAATGACAGAACCATTTCCGTCTTCTGCTTTTTTCATGGTTGATACCACAATATTGGAGGGGGCAACCTTCAGAAAACTTTCTGAAGCCGGGAGAACCGAAGAACTGGTTTGGGCTGATTTGCCGGCAACAGCAGTTAATGGATTATTGAAAGCCAGTCCTTTTTTGTGTGCAAACCGCCAGTTACCATCATGCGGATAAAGTGCCATCTGGTAATGATGATCTCCGGGCTGTGTGAAATAGTAATGAGGATTCCACCCGAAACTTTTCCGGGAGGAAAGCAAAACATGTTGCACTACTGGATAATCGACTGGATTGGTGGTTTCGTCACGGAAAAGATGAACGGTCATGTCAGAAGCAAACAGACAACCGCTTCCCTTGTATTCTCCTGAAGAAACGTCCACCCAGTTAACCGACTCGCGGAACGGCAGGTATTTTCGGCCATACCGGTCGGGATAGAACTGACATTCGTAGTTGTCGGGCAGGTACGAATAATCTACTTCATCCCGTCCCATTTCAACCCTTCCAAAAGGTACATCATAGGTAGAGGCAAAGGTTTTGTCCAGATTTACCGGGAACACGATGCGGAGTTCTTTCGATTCTTCGCCGGTCCAGTTCTGCACATCAGCCTCAACAATCAGCGACCGGGAATTTTTATTCAGGATAAAACGCTCACGCAGTGTGAAGTATTTCATTTTTGCTTCTTTTTCAATAATATACCGGAGCGGACTTTCCACGGCACGAATGGTTTTAAACCCGTGCATGCTGGTTTTGTCGAAATCATCCATGGTCACAGGCTCCTGATTTTCCCATGCCACGGTCGGGGCAGTCATCTGGATCACTTCCCCTCCAAAAAATTTACCGGTACGAAGCACTTCCTGATTTTTCGTTTTGTCAAACAGTGAAGAAATACCGCCAGCGCCGAATTTCACTTTAATAAAATCATTTTCGATGGAATCGCCTTTTATTTCGGTATATCCCGAAGGAAACGATTTAGCCTTGCTGGCATAATAAGTTGTGTATCCCATTGCTGGCACATCCGTTGCCAGCAGTGCAAGTTCTATCCCGTGCTTTTCGGGAGAATGACTGACCATCTCACAACGCACTGCTTTTCCATTGGCATCTCTCAGTTTCAGTCCCTTCCATTTTTCAGGATAAATGATTTTACAGGTAACCAGTCCGGTACGGTTCCAACTGCATGTGTTGTAAACCAAAACAGGTATCTGATCTGCCGTCCCTTGGGGAATACGGTCAAGCAACTGTACTTGTGCTTTGTTTACCAGGGAGTCGCCAATTCTTAAAGATTTTGCATACGAATCGACACAAACCTGATCGCCTATGATGCCGCGGTTTCCGCCCCAGCCGTGATCGGGCCAGCAGTTGGCCATCCATCCCTGATCCAGTTGATCCTGCGGATAGCTGATCTGTTCATCAACTTTGTTCAGATTTGCAAACAGACCTTCGGCTTTCAGTAAAGCGTTGTGCCCTTTGCGCCCCATCAACAGTCCTTCCCGGTGTCCTGGTTCATCGTAATAAGCCCACGACATCGGGTAATCGCCTTTTACGGTTTCGATGTTCAGTTCGCCCTGATCGAAAAATCCTTTCAAAGCAGCATTGTATTCAGCAAACTTAATTTTGGGCGGATTAATTTGTTTTTTTTGTTGCCCTTTAAAGTGGGTATTCCATTTTTCAGCAAATTCCTTCATGCCCTTATTCTGCTCTTTGGCAAAGGGGATCAGGTCGGGACACGGGGGGAGATAGTCGGAATTAAAGTCATACATTACCGATTTAGGCAACTGGCGGGGCTTGTAGTAATATTCCCGCTCGTCTAAAAATTTCAGGTAGCCGGTGTTGTTTTTGGGGTTCATCAGCCGGGAATCGGAACCGTAGCGGAATGCAAACATATCTATTGTTGTTCCGTCGAGACCCTGCCAGTAGTAAAAGCCCCAGGGGAAACGTCCCTGAACGATATAGTCGATGCCTGACTTCCTGAGAATTTGCGGTAACTGGTAAGTCAGTCCCGGCACATCGGTATTCACGTAGAAATGGGTCTCACAACCCGGGAAGTTTTCTTCAAACCAGCGTTTTCCGTAATAAAACTGGCGTACCAGCTTTTCCTGCCCAACATGAGCCTGCAAATTCTGTATATAACTTGCACCATAGGCAAAACGTTTTTCACGGATGCGCTGTATCAGTTCATCTCTACGTTCGGGATGGCGCACGAAAAATTCTTTTAGGTATTCCACCGATTCCATGGTGTATTTAAAATCTGGATCGGTTTTCATCAAGTCCAAAGCCGGGGCGATGAGAATATTGGCACGGTAGTCGGCTGTTTTTTTCTGGATATCAAGCCATCCCAGATCGTTGTGATTAGTGGCAATCACATTGATTTCCCCGCCGTCAAAATAATTTTTGTTATATGGTTTCAGTGTGAATGTTTTTGTCTCGGGAACAGGGTCTCCTGCTGCTTTGATCCGGCAGCTTAGTTTGCTTTCGGTAAACGGGGCAGGAATCCACAGTTGCTGGAAGGCTACCGAATTTTCGGGAATTTCATCAAGGTCAACCACGCCGAAACGTTTCCCTTCGTGGTCGATTACCAGTTGAGCTCCCGGAACTGCTTTGCCGATATTCACAACCTCTATTTTTGCCGACTGTACCGGATGGTCGTCTTTCACATCGTACATTTCAAAAGTGCTGATATCGAAATCTGTCTGATGCGGCTTTGAAAAAGCTTTTACCTTGCAAAGGCCGGTATTGTCTTCCCCAGATCCTTCCCATACCTTTTCAACCGTAATTTTTATTGATTGTGTTTGAACTGCTTGCGGTAAGGAAAAGACCTGGTAGTAACCGGCAATCCGCAAATCAGTATTTATTGCAGTCCCGTCGGAAAATGAAATTGTTACTTTTTTAGGAATCGAATATCTGCCCTCTTCCATGTCTGATTCGAGAACGATATCATACGGGTGCGATTTGGTCATTATCCAGATTTCCTTAACTGTCTGCGGTTTTTCCCATTGTACCCTGACCCATGCGCCTTCTCTTTCATTTTCACTCTCCCATCTCATTTGGAGGACATTATTCCCTATATTTTTTGCACGCCCCCGGTAAGGCGGATTTAGGTAGGCTGAAGATGCATCGTAAGTTGCTTCGAAGTCATTAGATACAAGGTTGGGGTTTTGTGCCTGGAGCAGATAAAGTCCTCCAAAGACGAAAATCAGCGTAGCAATAAGAATTCTTTTATTCATATTTTTCACTTTTATTGATATTAGTCTGGTTAGATAGGCTGGATTGGTAATGACCAATCCTAAAAACAGGATCCCATTTTTTAGGTAATGTACTCAAAAAATGAAACAAATATAAAAGGCAGCTACCCGGACGGCTGCCTTTTATTATACTCTATAAATCTATAAATAAGATGAGGTTGAAAATTTGTTCTTCAAATATACACGCGAACATTCCGGGTAGCTTATCACAGATTAATAGCCAGGATTTTGCCACATCACATCCGTATTGGAATTGACATCCAGTTCATATTGAGGAATGGCAAAAATCAACTGATAATTTTCCATACTGTAGAGGTTAGTCCCATTTTCTTTTCTTTGCAGGAAGGTATTCATAACCGATTCTGCATTTCCTGAACGGA
This sequence comes from Prolixibacteraceae bacterium, assembly GCA_963662895.1. GTDB lineage: Bacteria > Bacteroidota > Bacteroidia > Bacteroidales > Prolixibacteraceae > GWE2-42-39. Next base: position 1,147,066 of record OY759982.1, read on the forward strand.
CAAGGTCGAACCATCGTAAATATTCACCTGCAAACTCCCATCGACGTTCATTAAATAGTGCTGTACGAAACGACGACTGGTCGGGCAAATCGGTTGAAGTCAGGGGATCAAGTCCTGCCCTGTCCCTGACAGCATTTAAAATTGTAAATGCATCGCCATCGGCCACATAACTTTCTTCGTTCAATACTTCGGCATACATTAATTTAACATCCGTGTAACGCAGAACAGGCATGTTTACTTCATAATCATTTTCAGTAGAAGGGATTGTTCCCTGGGAATATTTGATATAGAAACAGGTGACTGTATCAACAACTCCCGACATATTGGTATATCCTTTTTGAATGTTAAAGTCACGACGGATATCTCCATTTTCATACGAATTGTACAAATCAGATGAGACATGTAAATAAGGAGATCCTCCTCCTGACGGGAACATATCGGATTCAATATCTTCAGGGGCGCTTACAATAGGTAGTTCATTTCCCTCGTCAACGTCTCCGGAAGCATACTGAACCTGAAGAATATGTTCTGAGCTATTATCATAAGCATCCAGGAAACAGTGGGAATATTCAGAGGCCATCTCGTAATTTCCCTGGGAAATAATATCTGAAAGAAGCGGTTTTGCTGATAAATAATTCCCCTGGAAAAGATATAAACGGGCGAGCATTCCTTCTGCAGCATATTTGGTGGCTTTTCCTATTTCAGAACCTGACCAGTTTTCAGGCAAAAGGGAAGCTGCCTGGGTCAGATCGCCGGCCGCAAAGGTAAAGGTTTCATCCTGTGAACTTCTGGCTGTTTCCGAGATTTCATCTGTCGACATCTGGTGATCGATCAAAGGAACGCCCCCGTATAACCAACCGAGTTGAAAATACGTATATCCACGCATAAAATACGCTTCACCTTTATAGTAATTACGATAATTTTCGTCATCGAAAGTTCCGTCATCTACCTGATCGAGTACAGCATTACAGCGGTCGATCATAATCCAGTAATCATACCAGATACTCTCTAATGAACCTGTTGTTTCATCGTCAATAAATTTGCTCAGTTTGCCTGGATCGTACTGGGTGTCTGCAGTAACGTTATCACTTCTTCCTTCCAGGCTAAACGGGATTTCCGAATAGTAATGAACATCCTGGAAACTGTCGTAAATACCATTAATAGCCAGTTCAAAGTCAGACTGTGTAGAATAAAAACTATCTGCATTGTAGGATGAAATAGGAGATAAATCCAGTTGATCGTTACACGACACGACAGTCATCAATAAGGCCGGCAGAAGTATCAGTATAGGTATATTTTTTATTTTCATCACCTGCTTTGTTTAAAATGTTAAATTAATTCCCAACGTGTATTTTCTTGAAATAGGATATGTAGCATAGTCAGTTCCCGGACGGAGAGTTTCCCCTGAATCATATAAACTTCCGTAACTGTTCGTTTCAGGAGTTGCCCCCGGATAATGATTCCATGTATGAAGATTATCGCACATTACATAAATGCGTGCTCCCCCGATATGCCACTTGTTGCATAGTCTTTTTGACAAACTGTATCCGAGAGTTAGATTTTTGATACGGACAAAAGAAGCATCGTAGAGCCAGTTCTCGTTATACCTGGGATTGTTTCCGAAGGGATAAGGTGTTTTTCCGTCCCAGCTCATATCCACATTTGTGTTTTCAGGAAGTGTACTTTCGGTACGGGTTGGTTTCCAGCAATGTACCCAACGGCTGAAATTAGCACGGTCAGGAGCATCTCCCATATCCATGTGCCTTCTGCCCAGGAGGAAAACTTTGCCCCCGTGTGATCCCTGCAATAATATTCTAAGATCGAAGCCTTTAAAACGGAACTGATTGGTTAAACCCCATGTAAAATCAGGAAGGTTATTCCCGACGATAGTCAGGTCATTCGAATTGATCTTCCCGTCCGGGGTTACATCTACAATTTTTACATTACCGGCTTCCTGACCGGATGCAACCGGAACAAGTGCATTGCCGTCGGCATCAAAATCGTCTTCGGAGAGCACCCCGTCGGTTTTATACATGTAAAAACTAGACATTGCTTCGCCGACCTTGATAATATAGGCATTGTATCCCCATGTACTGGTGAGAATATCAGCGTTGTCGTTTCCTAATTTTTTTACCTCGTTGGTGTTTTTCGAAATGTTAAAAGAGGTTGTCCATTTGAAACTTCTGTTGAGGTTGTGGGAGGTAATTTCAAATTCCCATCCTTTGTTACGTACTTCTCCAAGATTTTGCAGAATGGTACTATACCCGCTCATATATGAGACCGGAACTTCCTGCAGCATATCTTTGGTATCATCAATATAATAATCCAGGTTTGCCTGGATGCGTCCTTTCAGTACGCCCATATCCAGACCTATATTTTTTGAAACTTTTGTTTCCCATCCTAATTCAGAATTTCCAACAGATGAGGGAGATAATCCGCTGACAACAGAACCGTTGTAGTTATAGTTGGTAACTTTCAACATCGAGACACTATTATAATACCCGATACTATTATTCCCTGTTTTTCCAACAGAAAGACGGACCTTTAACAAGTCGAGCCAGTCTGAAGTATTCTGCATAAATTTCTCCCGGTCGATTTTCCACCCGATTGAAGCTGAAGGGAACCAGCCCCATTTGGTATCTTCCCCAAAATTTGAAGAGCCATCACGGCGTAAGTTCATCGTCAGTAAATATTTATCTTTCATATTAAAAGTAGCCCTGCCGAAGAATGAAGCCAATGCTGATTTATATTCTGCCGTAGAAGCAGTTGCCGCTGTCGAAGCAACATTCAGAGTATAAATTAAATCGTTCGGGTAACCGGTTGCTTTCCCGTTACTCTTGTAATACTTGCCTCCTTCTATACTTTGTCCCAGTAAAATATCCATATCGAAAAGCGAACTGACTTCCGGGCTGTAAGTAAGAGTATTCTGAAAAGTCCAGTCATATTTGTCATTCGCGGAAAATGTTCCGTACGAGGCAGTTCCCTGGTTTATATTGGACGGACGAAAATAGGAATTGCGTGTTTCCATGAAATTATACCCGTATTGTGATTTGAATTTCAATGTTTTATAAGTTAGTTCACCCCAAACCGTAGAAAGTATTTTGTTGGTACGGGTTTCATCATAAACCTCTTTCAGGCGTTCCAGCGGATTAGGCCATGTAGAGGCCGATTCTGTATAGCCCCATTCTTCGGTATTTGAATCAAGAGGAACGATAGGAGGCATTTGTATGGCATGGTGCAGGGCACTTTCTTTACCTTCAGAATCAGGATTGTTTTCTTTGGAGAAAGAAGGTGCAAGGTTCATTCCTACTTTTAAATGATTCCCTACATTTAATATTGCATTTATCCGGAGGTTCATCCTTTGATAACCGGTTTCTTCCACGATACCATCCTGGTTCATATAAGAGCCTGAAATAAGGAATGAGCCAATATCTCCGCCCCCGGATGCCGACAAATGATAGGTTTGCATGGGCGCTGTGCGGTAAATTGCTTTTTGCCAGTTAACATCCGGTAATGTTTCCGGATTCTCGAAACTATCCGGGTACTGATATGAACTTCCCCTTGAAGACATCGGATCACCCATATCCCCGCCGGCACGGAGATAGGCCTCATTGGCATGCCAGATATAATAGGCTGTGTATTCGTCACGGTCTGTCATGTCAAGAATTTTGTCGACTTTCTGTAACCCGTAGTTCGCGGAAAAATTAAAGGTCGGCTTGCCTTTTTTGCCTTGCTTTGTCGTTATTAAAATAACCCCGCAGGCGCCACGTGCACCGTAAATAGCGGCAGAAGAGGCATCTTTTAATACTTCAATAGAAGCAATATCGTTGGGGTCAAGGTCTTTTATACTGCTCCCGCTGGGAATACCATCAATAACGTACAGCGGGTCATTAGAGGCATTAATGGTAGAAAGTCCCCTGATTTTAATGGTCAGTTCGGCCCCGGGTTTCCCGCTTGTTTGCTGGGCTTCAACCCCGGTTAATTGCCCGGCAAAAGCTTCTCCTACGCTTGTTATACTACGTTCGGTAAGAGCGTCTGATTTCATCGAGGCAACAGCTCCCGTGAGATCCTGTTTTTTTACCGTCCCATACCCGATAGCTACCACTTCGTCAATCCCGATGGTTTCTTCCTGCATGGTTACATTAATATTTGTTTTCCCTGTTACCGAAATTTCCTGGGTTTTCATTCCCACAAACGAAAACACCAGCGTTGCATTGCCAGGTACTTTGGGAAGAGTATAGTTCCCGTCGGCATTGGTAATAATGCCCTGAGTGGTACCTTTAACTACCACTGCAACTCCCGGAAGAGGGATGCCGGATGAGTCAGTCACTTTCCCTGAAACTGATTTTTGCTGAAAACTTGCTTCATATGAAGTTCCATCTTTGGGTACAATCATGATCAGTTTACCTTTCGATGTATAGGTGAGATTTTCATCTTTTAATACATCATCCAGTATTTCCGATATCATGACATTCTCGTAATGGCCTGTTTTCAGTTTTGCGCCTTTTAGTAATTCATTTTTATAAAAAAATGAGAAATTTGAGTTTTGCTCAATTACGGCAAAAACTTCTTCCAGGGGTTTGTTTTTAAAATCCAGGTTTACCCTTTGTGTTTGTGAATACAAAGATGTTGCTGTAACCTGAAAAAGTGCCAAAAAAAACAACAAAGTCGTTAGTCTCATGATGTTTAAAATTTTTCTAAGCATAAAACACCACCGGTGCCTTTGCTCCAAATTGGTTTTTTCCATAATTTTGTTCCGATTTAAATTGCGTATTTATTTCAAATTCAGGCGTTGGACGAGTGACCGCTCTCCAGCGCCTTTTTATTTTTTCATTCCACTGTAATTTTAATTTTTCGCAAATTTGTTTTTTTGTACCTGATTGGCATATAAACCTTTATTGCATCAAGCACTTGCCATATTGTTTCTTCATTTTTAAATGTCCCGGAGAAATTGACTTCTTTATTGTCCGGATTTGAGAGATTAATGTCAATATCGTACCAATTTTCCAACCTCTTTACCAGTTCCGATAAAGGAATATTCTGAAAGTCGAATTTATTATTAGTCCAGGCAGTGGCACGTACAGCATCTGTTTTTGTAATCCATGATTTGTTATCTTTAATGATCATTGCTTTCCCCGGAGTTAAAACCTGTCGGGTATTTTTCAGGTGTACATCAACTCTGCCGGAAAGTAGGGTGATCTCTTTTCTTCCAAAATTATCGTAAGCCATCACGTTAAATTCGGTGCCTAAAACTTCGACCTCGCATTCGTTTGTTTTTACCCGGAAAGGTGACTTTTTGTTGTGTGCCACTTTAAAAAATGCTTCGCCGCTAAGTTCCACATCACGCGAGCGGGAGGTAAATGTATGACAGGTCAGTTTTGAGTTGGCATTTAGCCAAACTTTTGATCCGTCGGGTAATTGCATCATCGATTTTTCACCCCGGGGAGTTTCAAAAACTAATGGTTGGGAGAAAAGACCGGTACCCGAAATGTACCGGGTAACAATGCTTCCTAAAAATAGACCAACAAGCAGTGTTGCAGCGACCGAAGCCACCCGGAACCATAACCGGCGGGAAATACCTTTCGAAACCGGCTTGCGGGTATGTATATGGTTATAGAGTCTAAACCAGTTTCTCCTACTGTTTTCTGTTTCATCAGGATTTTGTTTCCACTGTTGTTTTGCTTTATCAAACAACTCCAGATTGTCTTTATCATACAGAAATTCTGTCAACAGCCTGTATTCGTCGTCGTTGAGTTGTCCCCGGAAATAGCGGTTTATTAAATTTTCCAATTCCTGGTTTTTCATGTGCCGTTTTTATGCTTCTGATAATATAACTGACAAGGAGGGGGTTTACCCATCATGGGAACATGATTTTTTTTGAGGGTGTTGCGGATTTTAATCGCAATTGGAAATCGGGACACCCCACTGTCGTGTCAGGTTTGCTTTGTCACCCTGAGAGGGAGAAGGGTATCAAAAACAGTGCGATAAAGGATCAGATACTTCTCCGGCAACTGCCGGATCAGTATGACAAAGAAGGTCTGACTTGCCCCTAAAGGTTTTTTAAAATCAGTATGATAATTGCAATGGGAATTTCTCCGGAGAATTTTTCCTGAAAAGTGCGGATAGCCCGGCTGATATGCCGTTCCACATTTTTTATATTGATACCTAGTTTTTCGGCTATTTCCCTGTTTTTTAATCCATCGATGCGGCTGAGCATAAAAACTTCGCGGCATCTTTCTGGTAGATTTTTGATTGTTGCTTCAATTTCAGAACGAAGTTCGTTATGTATTAACATATATGGTTCGTCCCTGACAAAATCAATGTGATAAAGCTCTTCAAATTTAATTTGATTGCCCCATTCCTGCTTTTTATTGTCGATAAACTTCACTTTTTTGATGTAGTCGATGCAGTTATTCCTGATTAGTTTATACAGGAAGGGCTCAATATTCCGGGCTTCAATCTGGTTTTTTTTTTCCCATATTTTCACAAAAACGTCCTGTGTAATATCCTGCGATGTTTCGGGGTCGGAAATGATACGGGCAGCAAAATCGTTTAAACGGGGAAAGTAGATCGTAAACAATGCATGAAGCGCATCTTCATCCCCGGTTTTTATTTTCCTGAAAAGATCATTCGCCCTATTTCCTTCTTTTTCTTCCTGCATCCTGTATGCCGTTTACCGATCTTCAGAAAGGTCCCGGTTATGAAAATTTTTGTCAAATATAACTCATTTACTAAAAATTTATGTCTGCTTAATCAGAAGCACTTATTTCTGCTATTTCAGATTGTTTTCCAGGAACTCCATAAACCGGTTATACAAGTGCATGGTTGTATTTCCTCCTCTGATACCATGATTCCGGTTGGTATAAACAGCCATATCGAACTGGATACCTGCCTGAACCAGCGCTTCCGTCAGTTCTATGGTGTTTTGCAGGTGCACATTGTCGTCAGCCGATCCGTGTACAAGCAAAAGCCTTCCTTTTATCCCGTTTATATATGCAAATACCGAATTGTCATCATAACCGTCAGGATTTTCCTGGGGAGTACGCATATAACGTTCGGTGTAAATTGAATCATAGAAACGGTAACTGGTAACCGGGGCAACAGCAATTCCTGCTTTAAAGAGCTCTCCTCCTTTAGCCATCGTTAGGGCAGTCATGAACCCTCCGTAGCTCCATCCCCACATGCCAATCCTGCTTTTATCGACATACGGGAGAGTTCCAAGATACTTTGCTGTTTCAATATGGTCGTCCGATTCATATCTGCCCAGTTGCATGTAAGTAATTTTCCGGAAATCTTCACCTCTGGCACCGGTTCCCCGGGGGTCGACACAAACCACCAGATAACCTTCCTGAGCCAGGTAATTGTTCCAGCTTACACTCCATTGATCGGTTACCGATTGCGAGTTAGGCCCGCTGTATTGAGTTATCACCACAGGGTATTGTTTTGTTTCATCGAACCCTGCTGGTTTTATCATCCATCCATACAGTTCTACATTTTCCGAAGTTTTAAACGTAAAAAAATCTTTAGGCTGAATTTGATATCCCTTTAATTTTTTCTGAAGTTCCCCGTTATCTTCCAATACCCTGATAAGCCGGCCTTTGCTGTCGTACAAATTTACCTGGTTGGGGGTTGTTACATTGGTAAAGTAATTAATGAAATATTTGTAGCTCGTGCTGAATACCGCGTTGTTTGTACCTTCCTGTGTTGAAAGCTTTCCGGCTTTTTTCCCATCAATGCTTACATAGTATATTTCCCTGCGAAGGGGCGATTCTTTGGCTGCCTGATAATAAAACAATTTTGTTTTTTCGTTATAACCGTAAAAGTCGGTAACATCAAATTGTCCATCGGTTAACTGACGAATCTCAAATCCCTGCCGGTTGTATAAATAAAGATGAGAATAACCGTTCCGTTCGCTGTTAACCACAAAATGGGCATTGTCGGGCAGGAAAATAAAGTCGTCCAGAAAATCTTCGGAGATGTACCGTTTATTTTTTTCGGTGAAATACACACGGGTATCACCGGTATAGGGGTTGGTCATCAATACATCCAGCCTGTTTTGATGACGGTTCATCCGCATTAGACCCACTTCTTCACCATCCGGGGTCCAGAGAACGCGTGGAATATATATATCGGTCTCCTCTCCCACATCAGCCTTGATGGTCGTTTTCGATTTCAGTTCATATATATGCACGCTAACCAGTGAATTTTTTTCCCCTGCCTTTGGGTATTTAAATTTATAGCTTCCGGGGTAAAGTTTATTTTCTTCTTTTGCGGGAGCCAATCCTTTATAAATGGTCATTTCATATTCCGGCACTTCTGTTTCATCGAAACGGATATAGGCCAGCATTTTACTGTCGGGCGACCAGGCAAAAGCTTTATTCATCGAGAATTCTTCCTCATAAACCCAGTCGGGTACCCCGTTTATTATTTCATTTTTTTTACCGTTCCACGTTACCTGGTTTTCAGTACCGAACTTTAAGGTTTTAATAAAAATATTATTGTCGCGTACAAAGGCAGCACGTTCCCCGTCGGGTGAAAAAACAGCGGCCTGCTGGCTTCCTTTTTCTGATAGGGGAGAAAGTTTTTCGGTTACCGAATTCCATATATAATAATTAGCAGTGTACGACCGGCGGTAAATAGGTTTTCTGTCAGTGGTCAGCAATATTTTTGTTTCGTCATTACTGAATTCATAATTACTGAAACTATTTATTGGAGCATTTTCAATTTTTTCGAGGTCAAAAATTACGGCAGTCTGTTGTCCTGTTTTGTAACTGTATTTTATAATCTTATTCCCATCTTCAAGGGTGGTGTAGTACAGCCCGTCATTCATTGACCGGAGCCCCCGGATTGTTTTCTGGGAAAATGTCCCTTTTACAAAAAGGTCTTCCAGTTCAATTTTTTTCTGTGCTGAAATAATCCCGATAACACAAAATATAAGGATTCCGGATAAGATTACTTTTTTCATGGTCTGTTTGTTTTTGAGGTGTAAATCTTCAATTTTTTTTTCAGATTAAAAAGGTTTTATACTTTTTCCCTGTGACAAGAAATGAATATTTAAACAAAAATGCCGAAGTCGTGTTTTAAAAATGTATTATCTTTGAATTTAATAACCAATACCCATTTTTAAATTACACATTAGTATAAATAAATCTAAAATAGTAATTGTATGAAACGATTGTTTGTATTTTTTGTTTTTCTGGGAATTGCTCAATTTTCTGTTGCTCAGTCAGAGGTGATTGAGTTCCTTAAGGCTAAAGATGATGCTAATTTAATGTTTGAAGGTTATTTAAAACCTTATGCATATGCTTTGGGAGATGGATTGAACAATGGATGGTATAATTCGGCTGAAACCCATAAGCTGTTGGGTTTTGACCTTTCTGTTAGTGCCAGTGCCATAATGATTCCCAGTTCAGCCAAAACATTTGATTTAAACGATATTGGGATGACCGAATTTTCTGTTTCCGGAAGTAACAGCATTACACCAACAATTGCTGGTGATGATTCGGATGGCCCTTTATTGACTAATAATGATGAATCCATTCAGTTTAAGGCTCCTGCCGGGACCGGTCTGGATATTGTTCCTGTACCTGTAGCGCAATTGACATTGGGCGTTCTTCCTAATACTGATCTTTCTGTCAGGTATGTACCAACTATTAGTGTTGACTTGGAAGATGATAAGGCAGATATCGATTTATTTGGTATAGGTATAAAACATAACTTTTTAAAAACAATTCCAGGGTTGAGGAGATTACCTCTTGATGCTTCTGCTTTTATTGGCTATTCAAAAATTGATGCTGAAAGTACGTTTTCTTACGAAAGTGGAGATTTTGGTTCGGGGAATACCTCTATTACTTTTGAAAATGACGGAAACCAGAAGTTGGATGTTAGTTCCAAAACATTGAAATTCGGGTTGATTGTCTCTAAAAAATTGGGCCCGATAACTTTCTGGGGAAGTATTATGGAGTCAAGGAGCAAATCAACTGTTGATTTGCTGGGGAAATATGTACTTAAAGTTACTTATACAGAAGAAACGACTGGAACCCCATATACAGTTACAGAGCCTTTGGCAGAGGATCCTATTGATTTGGATTTTAAAACTTCCAATGTGAGCCTGGATGCCGGTCTTCGCCTGAAACTGGCCTTTTTCAGTTTGTTTGGTTCGGTGAGTAAAGCGGAGTATACATCATTTAATGCTGGTATTTCCCTGGGATTCAGATAAAATGCGGGATTAGATGTTCTCTGAAAAAAAAGAAATTATATAGCATGTTGGCCATCGTTTTTTCCGACGATGGCTTTTTTTGTTTTAAATACAGAAAACGTTCTGGTTGTAAGTATCTTAATTTTTCAGAATAAAAATAAATTTGGATTGCCGTTTGCCTGAAATTATTGAATAATATTATCTTTGCAGCCTAAATTTAGAAACTATAAAAATTAGTTGATGGTTATTATAACATTACCAGATAAAAGTCAGAGACAATACGAAAGTGGAATTACCGGAATGGTTATCGCACAATCGATTAGCCCCCGCCTGGCAAAGGAGGTACTGGCTGTTTCAGTGAATGGCGAAACCTGGGATTTAACCCGGCCAATTACTGAAGATGCAGATATTAAATTGTATAAATGGGAAGACCGCGAAGGAAAAGAAACGTTTTGGCATTCATCGGCGCATTTGATGGCCGAAGCCATTGAGTTTTTCTATCCTGGAACCAAATTTGGTATTGGTCCGACTGTTGACACTGGCTTTTATTATGATATTGACCTGCCGGAAGGCCGGCAAATTACAGAGAAAGATTTAGAGAAGATCGAGAAAAAAATGATTGAACTGGCGAGAGCTAAAAATGATATTGTCCGTTCAATTGTTTCGAAAGCCGATGCATTGAAAATGTTTGAGAAGAAAGGAGATGAACTGAAGCTGGAACTGATCAGTGAATTGGAAGACGGAACGATCTCATTATACAACCAGGGGAATTTTACCGATTTATGCCGTGGACCGCACCTTCCGGATACAGGATACATAAAGGCTGTAAAACTGACAGCAATTGCCGGTGCATACTGGCGTGGCAACGAAAAAAATAAAATGCTTACCCGCGTTTACGGGGTTACTTTCCCGAAACAAAAAATGCTGGAAGAGTACCTTGTGCTGATCGAAGAGGCTAAAAAGCGCGATCACCGGAAGATTGGTAAAGAAATGGAACTGTTCACTTTTTCACAGAAAGTAGGGCAGGGACTTCCCATGTGGTTACCTAAAGGAACCGTTTTGCGTATGCAACTGGAAGATTTTCTGAAAAGGGTACAGAAAAAATTCGGGTACGAACAGGTAATGACTCCGCATATTGGAGATGTGAACCTGTATAAAACATCGGGGCACTATGCCAAATATGGTGCCGATTCTTTTCAGGTGATTAAAACACCTGTAGAAGGCGAGGAATATATGCTGAAACCGATGAACTGTCCCCACCACTGTGAACTATATGCTTTCAAGCCCCGTTCGTACAAAGACCTTCCTGTCAGGATGGCCGAGTTTGGTACAGTCTACCGTTACGAGCAGAGTGGCGAGTTACACGGGTTGACCCGGGTACGCGGGTTCACCCAGGACGATGCTCATATATTTTGCCGCCCGGATCAGTTGAAAGACGAGTTTAAAAAGGTGATTGATATTATTTTTATCATCTTCAAAGCACTCAATTTTGAAAATTATACGGCACAGATTTCATTACGCGACCCGGATAAACCGGAAAAGTATATCGGTTCATCTGAAAACTGGGATAAAGCAGAGCAGGCAATCATTGAAGCCGCTGCAGAGAAAGGCCTGGAAACAGTTACGATACGGGGGGAAGCTGCTTTTTACGGACCTAAACTCGATTTTATGATCAAAGATGCCCTGGGACGGAGCTGGCAGTTGGGTACCATTCAGGTTGACTATAACCTGCCGGAACGTTTTGATCTGGAATATATTGGTGCCGACGATAAACGTCATCGTCCGGTAATGATCCATCGTGCCCCGTTTGGATCAATGGAACGTTTTGTTGCAGTACTGATTGAACATACGGCAGGAAAGTTCCCTTTGTGGTTAACTCCTGACCAAGTGATCGTTTTGCCTGTTAGTGAAAAGTATAATGATTATGCGCAAAGTGTTTCAAATTTTCTAAATAATTGCGATATTCGCAGCTTAGTGGACGACCGTAACGAAAAAGTCGGACGAAAAATCAGGGATAACGAGCTAAAAAGAATCCCTTATTTACTAATTGTGGGTGAAAAGGAAGTTGAAAGTCAGACTGTTTCAGTAAGAAGACAAGGGCATGGTGACGTTGGGGCAATGAGTTGGGATGAGTTTGCTGAGTTGATCAATAATGAAGTTAAAGAGCAATTATCATCTTTTTATAACTAGAATATTAACAAATAATAGGAGGATTAAGTCATAGCAGTAAAAAGACCATTCAGAGGCGGGCATAGAGTTGATACAACACCGCAACATCGCATAAATGAAAGGATTCGTGCTCATCAGGTGCGGGTAGTCGGTGATAATATTGATAATCCTGGTATTTATTCATTGAGCGAAGCGCGAAAAATGGCCGATGAATTGGAGTTGGATCTCGTGGAGATTTCTCCGAATGCTGATCCACCGGTTTGCAAAATTATTGATTACAAGAAGTTTCTTTATCAGCAAAAAAAGAAACAAAAGGAGATGAAAGCCAATGCAGTTAAGGTAGTGGTGAAGGAAATCCGTTTCGGGCCCAATACCGATGACCATGACTTTCAGTTCAAGTTAAGACATGCTGAAAAATTTCTGAAGGAAGGGGCAAAAGTAAAAGCCTTCGTGTTTTTCAAAGGACGCTCAATCCTGTTTAAAGAACAGGGCGAAATTCTTCTTTTGAAATTGGCCCAGAAACTTGAAGAGATAGGAAAGGTTGATCAGATGCCTAAGTTGGAAGGAAAAAGAATGACCATGTTTATTTCACCTAAAAAGAAGAAATAAATTTTAAATAAATTTTTAGGAAGATGCCAAAGATGAAGACTATTTCCGGGGCTAAAAAGAGATTTAAATTATCAGGTTCCGGTAAACTGAAAAGAAAACATGCTTTTAAAAGTCATATTTTGACAAAGAAGACCAAAAAGCAAAAAAGGAACCTGACCAAGTGGGGAAGTGTTTCTAAAGCCGATGAGAGCAGTGTTAAGTCGATGCTTAATATGAAGTAATGTTTTTTTTATCAGAGTAGAAATAAAAAAGTGATTAATCGAGTGAATTAGCCGAAAGATCCGGCAGTTGCCGGACGCTAACCATTCAAAAAGTAAAGTTATGCCAAGATCAGTAAATGCAGTAGCATCGCGGGCTCGTAGAAAAAAAGTCCTCAAGTTGACCAAAGGTTATTGGGGCGCCCGTAAAAATGTCTGGACGGTTGCAAAAAATACGTTTGAAAAAGGTTTAACATATGCATACCGTGACCGGAAAACCAAGAAAAGAAACTTCCGTGCTTTGTGGATCCAGCGTATCAACGCTGCTGCCCGTGCAGAAGGATTATCTTACTCTCAGCTAATGGGGTTGTTGAAAAAAGCAAACGTTGAGATTAACCGTAAAGTGTTGGCCGATTTAGCGATGAATCATCCAACTGCTTTCAAAGCAATTGTTGATAAGGTGAAATAAACATTCATCTGACAGGTGAAAATAAACATATACAAAAGATCCCATTGCATTTGCAGTGGGATTTTTTTTGTGCCCTTATTTTGGTAATTTGCAACGGAAGCGGGTTTTTACATCTAACATTTACTAATTGTCATGTGCCAAAATACCGAAGAAACAATCATTCAACTGTGCCTCGGCCAATTATCAGAAGAGTATGGACAGAAAGTTATCCTCGAACGAAAAGAATATGTCGGAGGGGGATGTATTAGTCATGCGGCTCGTTTAAAATGTAACACAGGTAGTTTTTTTCTAAAATGGAATTCTTCCTGCGAAAACGACATGTTTCTGAAAGAGGCAGCCGGGTTACAGGAAATGTATTCGGTTGAAAATCCGTATCTGGTTATTCCAAAGGTCATCTGGGCAAAAGAAGTGGATGAACTGCCCGGTTGCCTGTTGCTGGAATATTTGCAAACAACAGGTATCCCGACAGGGTTTGATGAAAAACTGGGGCAGGGGCTGGCTGTCATGCACCGTAAAACCGCTCCGGGATATGGTTTTCTCCATGATAATTATTGTGGCTCGACCGTTCAAAACAACCGGTGGAATAATAACTGGATCGATTTTTTTGGCAGGCAGCGTATCTGGCATTTGGTTGAATTAATTGAACGTTCACGAGGGTTATCTTCCGAAGAAATAAAAATGATCGAAAAACTGGTTAACAAACTCCCTGATATTTTATCACATGAAACCACACCTTCACTTATTCACGGCGATTTGTGGTCGGGTAATTATATGTATACAGACAAGGGACCTGCACTGATCGACCCTGCTGCTTATTATGCCGACCGGGAGATGGAATTTTCCATTATGACCTTGTTTGGCGGTTTTTCACCGCGTGTATGGGCGGCATATCAGGAAATGTTACCCTTGCAAGACGGATGGAAGGAACGCAACCGGCTCTATCAGCTCTACCATGTGCTGAACCATTACTATTTGTTTGGTGGTTCGTACCGGAGCCAGGCTATCCATATTGTTAAACATTTTTTGTAAGAGCGGCACCGGTTTTATAATTCAACCAAGCGGTTTTTGATGGCATAAACCACCAGTTGTGCCGTATTTTTACTATCACTTTTTTCCAGGATATTGGCCCTGTGCTTGTCAACCGTACGTTTGCTGATAAAAAGCTGGTCGGCAATTTCCTGGTTCGAGTATCCCTGACAAATAAGTACCAGGATCTCCAGTTCGCGTTCTGAAAGTTCGGAGTGCGATTCTTTATCTTTTTTTATGGTTTTCAGGTTATTTACCAGGTTCTCGAGCAATTCGGACGAAAAGTAGCTGCCTCCTTCGAAAACTGTTTCCAATGCTGTTTTCACCTCTTTTATGTCGGAATTTTTCAGCATAAAACCTTTAACACCGGCATTCACCATCTGGTAATAATAATCCTCTTCTCCATACATCGAAAGGGTAATAATCTTAAGGCCGGGGTATTTCCGGAGGGCAATCCCGGCAGCTTCGATCCCATCCATTACCGGCATTTCAATATCGAGCAGCACCAGGTCGGGGTGAATAGTTTCCAGTAACTCAAGAAATTCCTTTCCGTTCGAGGCTTCAGCAACAACCCTGTAATTCTTCAGGTTGTTCAGAAGGATTTTTAATCCATTACGAAACAAGGTGTGATCGTCAACAATAATAATTTTTCGGTAAGTCCGTTCAGTCATCTTCAATTTTTACTTTAATGTATACCAAAGTGCCTTTTTCCTTATTGCTTTCTATTGTTATTTCCCCTTTCAGCGAACTGATCCTGGAGAACACATTCGAAATGCCCATCCCTGTAGCAGTGGGCCGGTCTGTTATCTTTTTTATATCGAACCCATGACCGTCATCAGTAAAAACAATGGTAATATATTTTTCTTCTTTATTCAAATTTATACGGATATTTTTTGCATTCGCATGTTTTATCGTGTTGTTTATTAGTTCACATAATACCCGGTACAAAACAACTTCTGTATTGCTGTCGAAACGGTCGTCTTTCAGGTTCGAATTAATTTCGATATGCACTGTTTTTGCTGCATTTATTTTATTGCTGAAATTATTTATAGCACGTAACAATCCAAAATTGTCAAGTACATGCGGGCTCAGGTTGTTCGAAATTTCCTTCAGGCTTTTTATGGCTTCGTTAATCACCAGTTCTGTATTTTTCACAATTTCCTCGGAAGAAGTATCATGTTCGAGTTGCGCCAGCGACGAAACCGACATCTTTACTGTCGACAGCAAAGGGCCAAGGCCGTCGTGCAAATCTTTGGCAAAACGTTTCCGTTCCTTTTCTTCCGTTTGAATAATAGTATTCAGGAACATTTTTTCTGTGAGACGGCGCGAATCTTCCACCCGTTTGATGTATTTAAATATTTTCTGAATAAAAAATACGCCAATTGCAAAACAAAGCGAAGTGGTAACGCCGATCCATACAAATATCTCACGGAAATCCTGCGGAACAAAATCGCTGATATAGGGAAGGAATTCCACTAAACGGCTGACTGCCATAAACACGAATCCGACAGTCAGCAGTATCCACGAAAAGTTATACTTGGTAACCTTGGTCAATTTGATGGCCACCCCTACTGCAAAAAATTGCAGGATAATGGAAATTACGAGTAATATCTGAAGTACCATTGCCGTATGATTTTAAGCATCGGACAAAGTTACAATTTTACATTAAGTTTGCTTTACTTTGTAAACTGTGAATAAAACGGATTTCAATATTAAATTAAAAGAAGGAGATGCTGCTGCTTTTGAAGGTATCTTTAAATTGACCCACCCCCGTTTGTTGAGTTATTGCAGGCTTTTTATTTCTGATTATGCCCAGGCTGACGATCTGGTGCAGGAATGTTTTATAAAACTTTGGGAAATGAGAAAAACAATAAAGTCCAACCAGTCGGTTGAAAGTTTATTGTTTGTCATGCTGAGACACCATTGCCTGAATTATTTGAGAGACCATAAGTTTTATCATCCCGGATCAGATATTAGTTCAGTAAAAACAATTGAGTTGCAACACCTGTTTGAACTCGATTTTACGGGAGTCGAAAACAAATCGATTGAGGAAGAACTGGTTGAAGCAATCAAATCGGAGATTGATCGTTTGCCGGAAAAAAGACGGATCGTTTTTTTGAAATCAAAAATTGATGGTCTGAAGAACAGGGAAATAGCCGAAGAACTGAACATTTCGATAAAAGCAGTAGAAAAACACCTTCACCAGGCAAAGGAACAAATTCAAAAAGAAGTGGTTCGTAAATATCCTTTGTTTACCGTTTTAATAGCCCTGATTATAGTATAATCTGAAAAAGATTACTTTCAGAGGTAGGGTAAAATCCTTTTTTTGTGTACTCCTGATGTGAAAAATAATCAGGATGAAATCATTGATCAGGAAATATTTATCAGGGAGAAGCACCAGGGACGAACAAAAACAGTTACTCGACTGTATACGGGAAGAAGGAGGTCTTTCTGAATTCCATGTTGAAAAATCGAGATGGGAAAAAGAAGCTATAAACGGGGAAATGCCGCTTTTCTCGCGACAAAGCTGGGGGGCACTGCAAAAAGAATTATTTCTGTATACACAAAATAAATTAGAGCGTACGACCATTCGTATGCATTATTTCCGGTATGCAGCCGCGGTTCTTATATTGGTCTCAATATCGCTTGTTACACTCTATATTGTAAATATCCATTCAAACAACAGCCTGGTTTATACAACAGTTAAGGCTGAACCGGGGCAGCTTGCCAATGTAATATTGCCCGACCGGACCGAAGTATGGTTGAATTCCGGTTCGTATATAAAATACAATAACCGTTTTTCCTCGACAAACCGTGATGTTGAACTGGTTGGCGAAGCTTATTTCAATGTTGTAAAAAATAAAGATTTACCGTTGATCGTGAAGGGGGCTCCTATACAGGTAAAAGTACTGGGGACCAAATTTAATGTGACAGCGTACCCTGATGATCACTATTTCAGTGTCGCACTGGAAGAAGGAAAGGTCGAATTATTTTCTTCACAGTTTGATGGTTTTTCCCGGCATCTCATTCCTGGTCAATTAGCGGTTTTTAATGAGGAGACCCATGAATTAAAGATTAGACATACGAATGTGGGGTTGTATACATCCTGGAAGGATGGTATAATAAATATTTATAACCTGCCTTTGGAGGAGGTGATCGTGAAACTCTCGAAAAGATATAACCAGAAATTTGAAATTGACGATAAAGTCAAGTCTATCCGTTATACCTATACCATTAAAAATGAGCCCTTATCTGAAGTCTTAAAATTAATGGAGACTATTACCCCGATCAATGCGGTTCAGGAAGGAGATATAATCAAACTAAAATACAATGAACGAAAAATGAAATAAAAAAAACCGGAAAGCGTTGGTCGCACTTTCCGGAAGTCATTATCATTCATCTTGGTCGGATGAATAATTAGTAATAACAAATCAAAACAAAAGTATGAAAAAAAAATGTAGTATCAGGGGGGCGTTACCTCCTGTGTGGAACAAAAAATGTTTTAGAATTATGCGATTAATTTTTTTATTCGTATTTGCGGGGCTCATGCAGGTATCTGCAAGTCTTTACAGCCAGACCACCAAACTGAACCTGAGTTTGCAAAACACCAGGTTGGAAGATGTGTTGGAGGCCATCGAGGAACAAAGTGAGTACCGCTTTGCTTACAGCGCTGAGTACATTGATCTGAACAGGTATATCGATGTCGATATCCGGGATAAAACAATTAATGAGGTATTAAATGCTATTTTTAAAGGCACCGATGTGAAATACATGGTAGATAACCGGCATATCATGTTATATTCCGGTGAAAATGCCAGTCAGTTGAATGCTGTTCAGCAACAACTTGAAATATTCGGTAAAGTGACCGACTCCTCCGGCACTTCTTTGCCCGGAGTAACGGTAGTTGTAAAAAGTACGACCCGGGGAATTATTACAGATGCCGACGGAAATTACACGTTTCCCAAAGTATCTGCCGATGCAACCTTGGTGTTTTCGTTTGTTGGGATGAAAACACAGGAAATAAAAGTGGCCGGGAAAACGGAGATCAATGTGATGATGGAAGAAGAAACTGTTGGTATTGAAGAGGTGGTAGCTATCGGGTATGGAACAGTAAAAAAGCAAAACCTTACCGGTTCTGTTGCAAAAATGAAAACAGAAGCATTGGAAGAACGTGCCATTACTTCTTTGGGTGAAGCTTTTGCCGGACAATTGGCTGGATTACAAGCCCAACAAACCAGTGGCAAACCAGGTGCTGAATTAACGATTACAATCAGGGGAAATAGTACAATTAACGCATCTAATGCACCTTTGTATGTTATTGATGGCATTCCAAGCGGGGATAATATGAAAGACCTTAATCCCAACGATATTGCTTCCATTGAAGTATTAAAAGATGCTTCTTCTGCTGCAATTTATGGAGCAAGAGGGGCCAACGGGGTTGTATTGATAACAACGAAACAAGGGAAAAAAGGAAAACCAACCTTTGATTTTGTAGTAAATTATGGGCTTCAGAAAGTGGATAATATTGTCGATATGATGGATACCTACGAATATACGGCATATTGTATGTGGGCAAGGAACGAAGGTTATTTAAGAACAGGTGGTAGTATGGATGATCCGGTTAGTTCGCGTCCAAGTACATACCAATATCCGGATAGTTTTTTGGATCCTGAAACTTTGCCCAATGTAAACTGGCAAAAGGTGATTTATCATGTTGCCCCAATGCAAACATACCAGTTATCAACCTCTGGCGGAGGGGATAGGGGGACTTATCTGATTTCCGGTTCATATATGGATCAGGAAGGAATTGTCAAGGAAACAAAATACAGAAGGTTTAACCTCAGGATGAACACAACCCTGAATGTTGGCCAACATTTAAAATTAGGGATGAACATTGCGCCATCATTCTCCGAGGAAAATAATCCTGATTCAGAAGGGAAAGAAAGTGCTTTACACCATGCCATCAACATGACCCCTATTGTTCCTGTAGATTCAAATACTGAGGAATGGGGATATACAGAAGGAGCATTTACGTGGCCTAACCCATTAGAACGCTTAAAAGAGGTACACGATGAAACACGGAATAATAAAGTACTAACAAATGTTTGGGGAGAACTAATGATAACCAGGTCGTTAACTTTTAGGTCTCAGTATGGTTATAATTACCGGGAAGAACGCAATTCCTATTTCAAGCCATCTAACGTAAATACGGGGGCAAGTACATACGGCACCTCTTATGTAAAAGACTGGCATGACTGGTCTTTTCAAAATACCATTTCATACAATAAAAAAGTTGTCACTGGTTTCGATATAAATGTGCTTTTAGGCCAAAGTATAGAGGGCTCAAAATATTATTACAATTATGCAAAAGCAACGGGCTATCCGAATGATCTGGTGTATACCCTCAATGTAGCATCTACGCCGTCCAGTGTAACAACAACTGAAGCAGAAACGGCCCTGGCATCATTTTTTGGCCGGTTAAATTTCAATATAAAAGAAAAATATTTGCTTACCATGAATTTACGAAGGGATGGCTCTTCCAAGTTTGGGGCTGATAACAAGTGGGGATGGTTTCCCTCAATGGCCTTAGGGTGGAAAATCAATCGTGAGGAATTTATGAAAAGTGCCGAATGGATTGATTTACTGAAGCTAAGGGCCTCTGTTGGTAAAACCGGGAATAACAGTATAGGCGACTATGAAAGTATTGCTTTGCTTGAAGTAACCGATTACAATCTAAACGGGTCAATTGTTAGCGGGGTGTCCCCATATATTTCAGGAAACCCGGATTTAGGATGGGAAACAAAAGTTTCAAAAACAGTAGGCTTTGATTTGAGTGTTTTCAAAAATCGCTTCCAGGCAAACCTTGATTTGTATATTGACGACACCAAAGATATGTTGCTGGATGTACCGGTTTCATATATGACAGGTTACAGTTCAATCCTTCAAAACATTGGAAAAGTTCAGAATAAAGGATGGGAGTTTGAAATAACTTCTTACAATATAAAAGGAACATTTAACTGGCAATCGTCATTCAATTTATCCAGGAATACGAATGAAGTAAAAAGTTTAGGGCCAGAGGGAACCCCTATTACTACAACGACAAATGGGTATTCATCTCATATTACAAAAATAGGAGAGGCCATTGGAAGCTATTACATGTATAAAACCGATGGATTATTACTGGATGATGATTTCGATGAAAATGGCGATGCCATTGTACCGGTTGCATCAGGGCAGGAAAAAGGAAACCTGAAAATTGTTGACGTGAGCGAAGACGGGGCCATCGATTCTGACGACAGGACTATCCTCGGGAGCAACCAGCCTGATTTTATCTGGGGTTTTACAAACCGGTTTAGCTATACAGGATTCGACCTGAATATTTTAATACAAGGGGCACATGGTGGCAAAATATTCTTTAACGGGGCTCGTCACATGGACTCTGGGTTACCCGACAGGGGACAATTTTCGCGTTGGGTACATTGCTGGAAACCCGAGTATGAGTCAGGGCAAAGTGCTATACCTGAAACAACAGTTGATATGTCATGGGATGGTAAAACACCTTATTATTACGGGAATAATGTACAATACAACGATACTTGGTTGTATAATGCTTCATTTGTCCGGATCAAGAATCTATCCCTGGGATATAATCTTCCCCAATCTTTATGTAACCGTTTAGGAATTGCAAAGGCAAGGGTTTATATTATGGGCGACAATCTATATACGTGGGATCATTATCCTTTTTCTACCCCTGAAACCAGTACTTATAAAAATAATACAACAAGTCCGGGTATGGACTACGGGACTTATCCTATTTCCCGGAAATATAGTTTAGG
The DNA here is from genome assembly GCA_963662895.1 of Prolixibacteraceae bacterium. Lineage (GTDB taxonomy): Bacteria > Bacteroidota > Bacteroidia > Bacteroidales > Prolixibacteraceae > GWE2-42-39. Next base: position 1,168,570 of record OY759982.1, read on the forward strand.
CATTAATTTGACTTTTTAATTTGTTAAGTATGAAAGCTAAAAAATTATACCATAGTATTTGGCAAATATTGCTTTTAGCAGCAATAACATCATGTGATAATTATCTTGATTTAAGCCCCGTTTCAAGTTACAATGCAGAGAGTGCATATACAACGCAACAGGATTTTGAATTGTCTGTAAACGGAATTTATGATGAATTTCAGAAATTATCCGATTACTATGTTCCAGTAGTAATTGAAAGCCGTAGTGACAATATATCAGCAATTTCTCCATATGTTTCTATTTACGATGAAGTAAAAGCAAGCCAGTTTATTGATGATGCAAGTAACGACGTTTTAGCAAACATTTGGGAAGGGTACTGGAAAATAATCGACCGTAGCAATGCAGTACTTGATAATATAGAAAGCGGAGAATTTGATGATGAAGAATACAGGTCATATTACAAAGGTGAAGCCTATTTTCTGAGAGGGTACTCTTATTTTCAGTTAGGATGGATGTATGGTGGTGTCCCGTTGATCGATCATCAAATGACCGTAGATGAAATATACCAGACAGCCCGGAGTACACAGGACGAAACGTTTGAGTTTGCGGCCAGTGATTTACTCCAGGCAATAAATTTATTACCAGAAGAATGGGCCTCTGCCGAATTGGGTAAAGCAACCAAATACGCGGCAGAAGGGATTTTAGTCCGTTTATATATGTTCCAGAAAGAATATTCAAAAGCTAAAACATACCTCTCAGATATTATTTCTTCAGGGAAATATCAAATGGCGGAGAATTATAAAGATTGTTTTACAGATGAATATGACAACAGTGCCGAACACGTTTTCCAGGTACAATATATATCCGGTAGTCTAGGTGAAGGGAATGAGTTTCCTGCCACATGTGTACCTGAAGATATTCGTTCCGATTTATTTTCCACTGGAGGAAACTCGCATGCAATGCCTGTCTCTGAAGATTTATATGAATCGTACGAAGAGGGGGATTTACGACATGATTTTACAATTATGAAAGGATATACATCCAGTACCGGAGAAATTAACACTACTTCTTTGTATTATATTAAATTTGCCCATGGGACAGTTCCATCGGACAAAGCGGATTATGAGGTAAATATGCCTATCCTTCGTTATACTGATGTAAAACTGATGTATGCAGAAATATTAAATGAAGAAGGTTATGATTCGGGCGGAGAAGCATTTTCTATATTAAATGCAGTACGTGACCGGGCAGGATTAGACCCGCTTAGCTCTGTAGAAGTTCCAGATCAGGATGCTTTCCGTACAGCAATGTTAAAGGAAAGAAGATTAGAGTTTGCCTGTGAATATTTAAGATGGTTTGATTTGATAAGGACAGGAAATGCATATAGTGTAATGAATACTTTTTTGAAACGTTCTGATGAAGGAAATGGTAGCTATCAAATGCAGGATTACCAAACATTATTTGCAATACCCCAGAAAGAATTGGATTCAAACCCGAATACGGACTATATGTGGCAAAATACTGGCTATTAAATATTGCCTTTCAAAAAAACTTCCTGTAATTTACAGGAAGTTTTTTTGAAATCAGTTATAAAAATTTGTTTAAATCAATTGTCAATTTTCAAAATCATTAATAAAATCTTCATAATCATGAAAAACAATTTATTTTTTGTGGCGATCCTATCGGTTATTTCGTTTCAGGCTGGAGCTCAATCCGGCGGTAATCCAACATGTAATGAAGGCTTATCATCTCCCGGGATTGTCAGTGTAGTTGACTATGGAGCTAAGGGGGATGGAGTTCAAAACGATGCCCCGGCAATACAAAAAGCTCTTGACAGTGGGGCAGAAGTAGTGACTATTCCCCGAGGTACTTATGTAATCGGTAATACCCTTCTAGCCGGATCTGATATTACCATAAAAGCTGAACCACAAGCAGTAATTCGTCTTGCTAATGACGCAGGAAATCATGTAAATATATTCTTGCTGGCTAATAAAAATCCGGGTAACGGGAACAGTCATATCACGGTGGAAGGTGGAATATGGGATGGCAATAACGAGCATAACCATCGTGGAAAGGATGGCGATATGTTTGGATATACAGGAACAGCAATCAATTTTATTAATGTAAGAAACCTTGTGCTCCGGAATCTTACAGTACGAAACCCGGATGCTTTTTCTATCCGCTTAGGCGAAGTGGAGGATTTTTTAATAGAAAATATCGTGTTGGATCATTCTGTCGTTCGTCCCAACCAAGACGGGGTACATGTAGGAGGCTTTTCCCAACGGGGAGTTATTCGTCGTATCAGCGCTGTTCATCCCAATACGCCTAATGACGACATGATTGCCATTAATGCCGACGACGACGTGGAAAGGGTCATTAACCTGGGAATGCGACGGGGCCCCATCCGTGACGTATTGGTTGAGGATATTCAGGCAGAAGGCGCGTATAATTTTGTCCGTCTACTTAGTAAAGATTCACGTATTGAAAACATCACTGTAAAAAATGTAAAGGGAAGTTGCCGGTATTATGCAGTAAATATTAATAATTGGCGTTTCCCTGTCGGGGTCGGCGATATACGCAATGTCCGCCTGGAACATTTTAACGTTACCAAGAAATTCCATGAAGCTTTAGCATCACGCAGTTTAATTCATATAACACTTGGAGTTGCGGATCTGTATATATCTGATTTTCAGCGTGGCAGCAATGGAGGTACAGATCAGGCACCTACTTTACTACTTAATAACGGACGGGAAAATATAATAAACATGGACGGCGTTCAACAAGAAAGTTATGAGTTTTCAATACCACAGGGAGACATAAAAAAACTCTGGATAAATCGATGGTTTTCTTTTAAACCATGACATTATTTGAAAAGATACACGTAAAACAACTGTCATACACCCGTTTTTTTGTCAGACTTGAAGGGAAATTTTTTTTCTTATATTTTTGACTTCCCTATTTCCCTTTAGTCACTGGTTCGTAATAACCTGACCAGTTTTACTGAAGAAGACATATTAAGTAAAGAATATGATTCTGCAATAGTCGAAGTTTTTAACCGGAGAAAAATTATAAGCCAACATCCCGAAGCTGCCGGAAAATAGAATATTATCTACTTCATCTCTTTTCATGAAGGTAATATATCATTGATTTAAACCAAAATCTTAAGTGTTTTGAGATTTTTTTTATACAGACATTTGTATTGATAAAAGCCTGCTTAAAATTTTTCGAAAAGGAAAAAATCAAAGGACTGGACTGTGCTGGGCATTCACTTTTTTAATTATGTCCGTCTGGTTGAAAACTTCAAAAAATATAGTTAAAGAATATTCAGCTTAGGTATAGTCAATAAAATTTTTATAAATTTGCTAAACCGGTTAAGCGAAAATAATCTGTTTTTTGAATCAACTATATAAAAAACCAATATTGATCATTCTTAACACTTTATAACATGCGTACCTTTGTTTTTCTATTTTGTTTATCATCGTGCTTGTTTTTGCAGGCAAATAATAAGAATCATTTATCCCTTAATGGCCCGTGGACTTTGTATTACGGCCTTTTTAATGAAAAAGCGCCAACATCTCCTGATGAATTAAAATCGACAGATTGGCCTAAAGTTCCGGCTACTGTACCCGGAAATGTTGAAATGGATTTACTGGCTGCCGGGGTGGTTAAAGACCCGGAAGTGGGCAATAATATTTATGATTTGCGAAAGTATGAAGCATACCAATGGTGGTATGTACGTGATTTTGAAACACCTGAATTTGCTGACGGAGAACACGTCGAAATTGTTTTTGGCGGATTGGATTGCCTGGGAACAATCTGGATTAATGATCAGCTTGTTGGTAAAACCAGGAATATGTTGATTGACCATCGTTTTGATATTACAAACCTGTTAAAACCGGATGGAACAAATACAATATATGTCCGTATTGATCCGGTCGTCCCTGAATCTCAGAAATATATCTCGGCAGCGGTAGGGAACAGGTCGCTTCACAGGGCCGAATACCAACACATGCGTAAAGCATCAAGTATGTACGGTTGGGATATTATGCCACGTTTGATAAGTGCCGGCCTTTGGAGGGATGTGTCTTTGGAAATCAAGAAAAAAAGCCGCATAGAACAAATGTTTTTGATGACGAATGCAGTTGATGTGGAAAAGAAAACAGCAGAAGTCTTGGTCGATTGGCAAATTGCTTCTGATTATCCTACCATTGATGGTTTAAGCATGGAAGTGTCATTAGCACGCGAAGGGAAAACCGTATTAAAAAAATCGTATCCGCTCTATACTTATTGCAAACGTTATAAAGTTAATCTTGAAAATGTAGATTTTTGGTGGCCACGCGGTTATGGCGATGCTGCTTTATATGATGCGACCCTTCGTCTTATTGATAATAAAGGTAATGTATTGGATGAAAAATCTCAACGAGTAGGTATCCGTACAATTAAGCTGGTACGTTCGGAAGCTATTACAGATAAAGACCCGGGCGAATTCGTATTTGTTGTTAACGGTGAGAAAATTTTTGTAAAAGGCACGAACTGGGTCCCGTTGGATGCTTTCCACAGCCGGGATAAACTTCATGTAAAACCTGCGATGGACATGATTATTGACCTGAATTGTAACATGATTCGCTGTTGGGGCGGAAACGTTTATGAAGATCACAAATTTTTTGATATATGCGACGAAAACGGAATCATGGTTTGGCAGGATTTTTCGTTTGCCGGTACTCCTTATTCGCAGGACCCGGAATTTTTGGAACAAGTTAGGGAAGAAGCTAATAATATCGTTCTGAAATTACGGATACACCCTTCCCTGGCACTATGGTGTGGCAATAATGAAATCGATTATTATTTTGTAAAACTTTTCAAAAAGGCTATTGATCCGGGATATGATAAAATAAGCAGGGAAATTTTACCAACAGCAGTATGGGAATATGACCCATTAAGGGATTATTTGCCAAGCTCTCCATATATTAGCGAAGAGTGTTTTAAATATCAGCAGAATGGGTTGAACTACGATGCTATGCCACAGGTTCATCTTTGGGGGCTTCGTGGTTATTATAAAACCCCTTTCTATAATAAACAAAAGGCCCACTTTGTCAGTGAAATCGGATACCATGGATGTCCGAACCGTAAGAGTCTGGAAAGAATGTTTGACCCGGAATATGTGTATCCCTGGACAACCGGATGGGAATGGAACGACGAGTGGCAGACCAAAGCCGCGAGGCCACACCCTGCATCGACCGCTTACAATGAAAGGAATAATTTAATGATAAACCAGGTGAAAATTCTATTCGGGGAATGCCCCAAAGATCTTGACAAGTTTATTTTTGGGTCTCAGGTTGTGCAAGCCGAGTCCATGAAATATTTTGTTGAACTCTGGCGGATGGATAAATTTCGCGGAACAGGCATTATCTGGTGGAACCTGCGCGATGGCTGGCCTATTATTTCTGATGCCATTGTTGATTACTACAACAGCAAAAAACTGGCTTATTACTACATCAAAAAAGTTCAACATAACGCTTGTGTGATGGTAGGAGATGCCAAAGAAGGGAAACACCCGGTGGTGGCAGTGAATGATACCCGCGAAGCAAAATCAGGGACAGTGACAGTCCGTGATGCCGACAGCGGGAAAATTTTGTTTTCAGGTGCGTTTGAAATACCGGTTAACGGAAAAACGGTTGTCGGATTTATTCCTGAAAAAGAAGGACAGGCGATGTGGCTGATTGATTATACAGTCGGAAAAGAAAAATATACCAATCATTACCTGGCAGGCAAGGCGCCGTTTAAATTGACTGATTATCTGCGTTGGTATAGAAAATTAGGTTAAAGAACTTTATCTTTAGCTGATCAAACGGAAAAAATGACCCGATTAAAGATATACAAAGCTTCTGCAGGTTCAGGTAAAACATTTCGTCTGGCAACCGATTATCTGAAATTGATTTTGAAAAACGAAGGGGCGTACCGGCACATCCTGGCAGTAACCTTTACCAATAAGGCAACAGCTGAAATGAAATCGCGGGTACTCGACGAATTGTATAAACTTTCTGAAGGAAGAAATACAACCTATCTGAAGGTCTTGCAAACGGAACTGAATATGCCGGAATGGGAGATTACAGAACGGGCGCGGAAAGCATTGAAAAGGATTTTACATGATTATTCACGTTTCACCATCAGTACTATCGACAGTTTTTTTCAACGGGTTATCAAAGCTTTTAACCGCGAATTGGGCATTAATTCGGCTTACAGTGTTGAGTTGGATGAAAACACTATTTTAGACGAAGCTGCCGACCGTTTGATCCTTTCGGTAGAAGAAGACCTGCGCCTGCGTGCCTGGCTGAAAGAATTTGCTGAAAGCAAAATTACGGAAGGCCGGGGCTGGAACCTGAAAAATGATATCCTGCAGTTGGGAAAGGAAATTTACAATGACTCGTTCCGTAGTCTGAATGAAGAACTTTATCAGAAATTGAACGATAAAAATTTCATTTCAGCTTACCGTGGTGAACTGAACAAGATTATCCACCAATTTGAAAAAACAATGCAAAGTTTCGGTAACGGGGGTAATCGTATTATTGAAGAAAACGGGCTGACGGTTGATGATTTCAAACGAAAAAAGAGTGGGCCTGCCAATAGCTTCACAAAATTGTCAAATGGCGATTATTCGTTTACACAAACAGCAATAAAAGCTGCTGCCGATATTGAAGTCTGGTATGTGAAAAATGCAGAAGAACAGGTAAAATCGGTAAGCCATGAACTAATGGGGATACTTCATAATGCCGTTGACTTTTATGAAAACAATATCGAAAATTATAATACCGCGCGGTTGATTACCGATCAGCTTTACGTACTTGGCATTCTGGTAGATCTGAGAATGAAAGTAAAAGAAGTTTGCCAGGAAAAAGGGCTTGTACTCATCTCTGATTCAGGACATTTTATAAAGGAAATAATAGATGGTTCCGATACTCCTTTTGTCTATGAAAAAACGGGGGTGGTATACAATCATTTTATGATTGACGAATTCCAGGACACATCGGCTTTACAATGGGAAAATTTTAAACCTCTGATAATAAATTCACTTGCCGAAGGCCATTACAACCTGGTGGTTGGCGATGTAAAACAGGCGATCTACCGTTGGCGCAAAGGCGACTGGAACCTGCTGGCCGGGAAACTGAACGATTCACTTGGTTTCTTTGGAGTCGATACTGAAGTGCTCGACAAAAACTGGAGAAGTTGCGGAAATATAATCCGGCTGAATAACACCATTTTTTCTCTTGCCCCGGCCATCCTGCAACAACATTTCGAAAACGAACTGGATGGAATTGGCCTGTCTGATAATACGATCTTACGACCAATTTCAGAAATATATGCCGGGCAGCTTCAGCAAACAGGAAAAGCAGGACAAACTTCCGATGGTTTCTTCAGAATTAAATTCTTGGAAGCATCTCGCGACAAGCAGGAAGAGAATGAGGAGCTTGTAAAGGCAGAAATGCTCGAAAAAATAAAGGATTTACAACTCCGGGGAGTCCCGGCCTGCCAGATAGCCATATTGGTACGAGAGAAAAAAGAAGCACGGGCAATAGCAGAACTTTTTCTGTCGGAAAAAAACAAACCGGAGAATCATGGTTTTAATTTTGATGTTCTCTCAAACGAATCGTTATACCTGAATAATTCACGTCTGGTGGGCTTCGTTGTAGCTATGATGCGTTATTTTGTTACCCCTGATGACCCGATAGTCCTGGCAACACTTAATTATTACTATTATTCATATCTGTATCCTATACTCAGTGAAACCGGTTTACTGCCCGACTTTTCAGAAGGAGAAGAAATACAAACCAGTATCGATTTTTCAAAAGCTTATCAGCCGCGTATCCCGGAACAGTTTGAAGATATGAACAACGAGGCAAACGGCCTGGTACGTTTTCTGAAAAGCGGATCCTTCCGGAATTTGGTAAGCGGTAAGTCATTACAGGAAATGGTTTATGGCATCAGTGAAAAGTTTAATTTGTTCAGTATAAAAAATGAGCTGGCCTATTTGCAGGCATTTACCGATCAGTTGGCTTTGTTTGAGAGGGGAAATGCTTCGGAAGTCACTTCTTTTTTAAGCTGGTGGGACGATAATGCAGATAAAACAACAATTCCGGTTGCCGAATCCATCGAATCCATCGAAGCAATAAATATTCTTACTATTCACAAATCAAAAGGACTGGAATTCGATCATGTATTCATTCCCTTTGGCGATTGGTCGATGATGCCGAATACCAGTCATGCGCCATTGCTTTGGTGCGCCCCTGACCGCTCTCCTTTCGACGGGTTGAAACTGGTTCCGGTGAAATATGGGACACGGCTGTCCAGATCGATTTTCAGTAAAGAATATTTTACAGAAAAGTACAACACTTATATTGATAACCTGAACCTGCTTTATGTGGCATTCACCCGCGCTAAATCGGGTTTGTATGTGTGGTCGAAAATAACAGGGAAAATGAGTACTGTGGGCGATTTACTTCAAAAAACCGTGATGCAGGATGCTGACCTCCCTGCCCATTCTTTTAATCTGAAAGAGTTTTTTAATGAACAGGAGTCGCTTATTGAGTATGGCAGTTTTTTCTGTAATGAAGCAGACAAAGGAAATCACATCAGGAACATTTTGCTGGATCAGTTCAGTTTCGCCGATTTCCGGAAATATTTATCGATCCGGCAAAATGCGCAGGATTTTTTCAACCAGGGGGAATGGATCGGTGCTGTGAATAAAGGCAGGATCATCCACGAAATATTGTCAGGAGTACGGCATCGCGACGAACTGAAGAGTTCGGTACAAAAAGCTGTATTTGCAGGAAAAATTTCAGAAAAAGAAGCCGGGAAATATTATACAGAGATCGAAAAAATGATTAATGACCCGGAAGTGGCAGGTTGGTTCGACGGTTCGTACTATGTAATTAACGAACGGAATATTTTAAATAACGGGCCGCAGGGAACGAAACGTCCCGACCGGATCATGATAAAGGAAGGACAGCTTGTTGTTGTCGACTACAAATCGGGTGAACAGGAATCGGAGAAATATAAAATGCAGATGCGTTCGTATATTTCCCTGCTGAAGCAATGCGGGTATCCGAATGTAAAAGGGTATTTGTGGTATACCAGGTTTAATAAACGGGTGGAAGTATAAATCCCGTCTTCCCTAAATGGATAGGAGTTTGACCCCGAAGTTCTGTTTTGGAATTTGGATTTCGGAATTTTCATACTTGTTTCTTCGTCTCAAAAACCTATTTTTGCAAGAAAAATTACTGAAAAATGGTACAGCGTATTCAAACTTTATATGTATTCCTCTCCATGTTATTGATCGGTTTCTTACTGGTTTTTCCGTTTGCCGACATTGCCGAAGGAGGTAAGCTTTTTGTGTTCGACAAACTGGGGATCAGTGGGGAGAACGGTCAAATACAGGATGGCTGGCCCATTGCAGCTTTGATTATAATTATTGATTTGCTGCATCTTATTGTGATATTCAGTTATAAAAAGCGGATACGCCAGATACGAATGCTTATTTTTTCCATTTTACTCATGGTCGGGTTGTTCGGCATGTTCTATTTTTTTACATGGTATTCGTTTGAAGAAGCCCGGATCAGTTTTAAAATAGTGGTTGCTTTTCCTTTGATTGCTATTGTTCTCGATTATCTGGCCATTCGTGCAATCGGGAAAGATGAAGCATTGATCCGTTCGATTGACCGGATCCGGTAGTACCTGTCTATCAATAGTAATTTGTTTTTTATTCATCCGATGACTGTAAATAAAAACAGAAAATATTCACTGACATCCAGCCTAAGACCAACCCCAAACAGGTAGTATACTCTCTATCCATACCTGTTTCTCATTGAAATGAATTTGGCGCTTATCAAAAGCTATGCCAATCAAACATCTTTAAAATATAATTTTATTCACAAACCTATTATCTGGATTTAGTCTGTATTATATTTGTGATATTATGCCGAAGAACACCCAAATAAACACTGAATCTGATATTTATAAGTAGTTTTTGTTTTTCCTCTTGCTTAAATTTAAGAAGTAATTTTGAAATCTATGTTCATCCTTTAGTGAAGGATAGGATTAATTGAGAAAACGATCCGGCTGTAAATCAGCAAAACTCTGATTAGAGAAAAAGTTCCTTATCTAAATTTATTACACTACCAATAAACTACATTCCTACATGAATCCCGTTACTGACCTAATTAAAGATCTGGCAGACAAGCATGGAAGAAGCAGGGAAAATTTACTTCCAATCCTACAGGGAGTAGTAGAAGAGGAAAAGTACCTTTCCGAATTTTCCATGATTGAAATTGCCCGGGAGTTAGACCTCCCGGCTTCCGAAGTATACGGAACAGCAACATTTTATTCATTTCTTGAACACAAAAAAATGGGCAAATACATTATCCGTATTTGTAAAACCATTACTTGTTCGATGAAAGGGAAGAATCAAATTCTGCTGGCTATTGAAGACATGCTCAAAATCAAGCTCGGCGAAACAACTGCCGACGGAAGATTCTCGCTCCTTGAAACCAACTGCCTGGGATGGTGCCACAAAGCTCCGGCAATGCTTATCAACGATGATGTGTATACCGAGCTGACTCCTGAAAAAATACGTGAAATTCTAAGTGATTACATGAAAAAATAATTTGAAAGGAGACAATTATGGTAACAACATATCAATTGAAAAGAGTAGACTTCATCTTCAAGAACGAAAACGACTGGGAAGAAGTACTGAGCAAAACCATAGCACGTAAGCCACAGGAATTAGTCAACGAGCTTATCAGTTCTGAATTGAAAGGACGTGGTGGCGCGGGGTTTCCTACCGGACTGAAATGGAAACTCTCTTCAGAAGCCAAATCCGGTGAGAAATATGTAATTTGTAACGCCGACGAAGGCGAACCCGGAACATTCAAAGACCGGGAAATCCTTTCCAAAGTTCCTTTTAAGGTACTCACTGCAATGGCTGTATGTGGCCATGTAATCGGTGCCCAAAAGGGATTTATCTATTTGCGGGGCGAATATAAATTTTTGAGGAAGGAACTGGAGAAAGCAATCAGTGAATTTCTGTATTATTGTAACGAAATCAAATTCGATTTCGATATCCAAATATTTATGGGTAGCGGAGCTTATATCTGTGGTGAGGAAACGGCTCTTTTCGAATCAATGGAAGGGAAACGCGGAGAACCGCGTAACAAGCCACCTTATCCAACCAGTTCCGGCTACATGGAAAAACCTACTGTAATTAATAATGTAGAAACTCTGGCCCATGCCTATACCATTTTTAAATACGGGGCCAAACGGTTTTATGACCTTGGGGTTCAATATTCCCGGGGATCGAAACTTTTTTCGGTCTCCGGCGACACCCCCAAACCGGGAATCTATGAACTTGAACTGGGAATGAGCCTTGCCGATTTTGTGGAAGAATTTGGCGATGGCGACACCAAAGCTGTTCAGGTGGGGGGAGCTTCCGGGTTCCTTGTTCCCCGTAAAAAGTTTGATGTGACAACTATCGGCTACCAGGGAAAACTAACAGGTATCTCTTTGCCAACCGGTGGTTCCATGATGCTGTTCAACAGTTCACGCTCCATGTACAACGTACTCAATAATTATCTTGAATTTTTCCAGGAAGAATCATGCGGACAATGTACCCCCTGCCGGGTTGGCTGCCAGCAACTGATCAAAGGGATCAAAGCGGTAAAACGTGGCGAAAAAAATGCCAAATATCTGGATAAACTTCTCAAACTGACAGAAACGATGCAACTAACGGCCAAATGTGGCCTCGGACAATCGGTTGCGAATTCTTTTTCATCAATCGTTGAGAATTTCAGGGAAGAAATGATTTACTAACCTAAAAACTGACAGATAATGGCTAAAAAAATAAAACTAAGCATCAATGGGTTCCCGATTGAAGTGGAAGAGGGAACAACCATGCTTGAAGCAGCAAACAAAGCAGGGATTATTATTCCAACCTTATGTCACCATAAAGACCTCTGTGTTGCCGGTAACTGCCGGGTATGTATGGTCGAAGTTTCAGGACAAAAGCGTTTGTCTGCTGCCTGTGCCACGCCCTGCGAAGAAGGGATGGAAATACTGACCAACAGTTTAAAAGTACGTAATGCCCGTAAGCACATCATTGAACTGCTCCTGTCGGAACATAACGCCGATTGCACCAAGTGCTACAAGAATGGGAATTGCGAACTTCAGGAACTGGCCTCAGAATATAAAATTATGACCCAGGACTTTATTGAACTGGCTCCATTGCGTAAATATTCGATCGATATGTTTTCGCCGTCGATCATAAAAGACGACAGCAAATGTATCCGTTGTCAGCGCTGTGTACGCACCTGCGCCGAACTTCAGGGGGTTAATGCCCTTACCGTAGCCCACAAGGGCTCGAAAATGAAAATCACGACTTTCTTCGAAAAATCGATGAATGCCGTGGTTTGTACCAACTGCGGACAATGCATCATCCATTGTCCTACAGGGGCATTAGTTGAGAAGAATTATATCGAAGAAGTCTGGGAAGCTATTGCCGACCCGACTAAGCATGTTGTGGTTCAAACAGCCCCGGCAGTACGCGTTGGTCTTGGTGAAGAGTTAGGCTTTGAACCGGGAACCAGGGTAACCGGTAAAATGGTTGCGGCCCTGAAACGGCTTGGATTCGACTCGGTTCTGGATACCGATTTTACTGCCGACCTGACCATCATGGAGGAAGGCACAGAATTGCTTACCCGCCTTAAAAAAGTGCTGGTCGACAAAGATAAATCGGTACGGATACCAATGGCAACATCCTGTTCGCCGGGCTGGATCAAATATATCGAACACATGTATCCTGAATATCTGGACAACTTGTCGACCTGTAAATCTCCGCAACAAATGTTCGGGGCACTGGTAAAAACCTATTATGCCAAAGCCCGTAACCTTGATCCTGAAAGGATTATTTCTGTTTCCATCATGCCATGTACGGCCAAAAAATTCGAAGCTAACCGCCCGGAAATGCACGACAGCGGATACCGTGATGTCGACTATGTACTGACTACACGTGAGCTGGCGATTATGATCAAACAGGCCGGCATCAATTTTATGAAACTGGAAGACATGAATTTTGACCGGCTCATGGGTGAATCGAGCGGTGCCGGGGCTATTTTTGGTGCTACCGGCGGGGTTATGGAAGCTGCCCTTCGTACTGCATACGAGCTGGTTACCGGACGGGAAGTCCCCTTTGAAAACCTGAACATCACTCCAGTACGGGGCATGGAAGGCGTTCGTGAAGCTTCAATCGTTATCGAAAAACCGCTTGAAGCATGGTCTTTCCTCGACGGTGTGGAACTAAAATGTGCCGTTGCCCACGGTCTGGTGAATGCAAAAAAAGTATTGGATGCGATTAAGAAAGGTGAAGTCAGTTATCACTTTATCGAATTTATGGCATGTCCCGGCGGATGTCTTGGAGGAGGCGGGCAACCCATTCCGACAAATATGGAAATCAGGGAAAAACGTGCTGAAGCTATTTATGCAGAAGATGCCGGAATGCCCATTCGGAAATCGCATGAAAACCCGGAGATCATTAAAATTTATAAAGATTACCTGGGCGAACCACTGGGCGAAAAATCGCATCATTTGCTTCACACCAATTATACTCCCAGAAACCGTTACTGATGATCAAATAGAAAAGTCCCTGTTTTAAGGGGGACTTTTTTTATTTTTGTAACGATGGAATTTTATAGTACATACCATTCGCCCATTGGTTTTCTTACCGTTTATTCTGATGGTAATACTGTGACCCGTATATCTTTTTCTGAAGAAGAATTAAAATCAGTTGAAAGCTGCCTTGTGTTGGACGATACGTTGGCCCAATTACACGAATATTTCAAAGGGAAAAGGTTGGTGTTTGATATTCCTGTGAATCCGCAGGGAACCGGCTTCCAGAAACGGGTCTGGAATGAATTAATGTACATACCTTTTGGGCAAACAGCTTCATACAAGGAGATTGCAACAAAAACAGGCGATAAAAAAAATGTGAGGGCAGTAGGCGCTGCCAACGGGAAGAATCCGATCGCTGTTATCATTCCATGTCACCGGATAATTGGCACTAACGGAAAACTAACAGGTTATGCAGGAGGCATCTGGCGAAAAAAATGGTTATTGAATCATGAATCCGGATATAAACCTGTAAAGAACACTCTTTTTTAATTTTGTGGATGACCAGATTTGATAACTTCCGTTACCAGGAGAGCCGTGCTCCTGTTCCGGGAGTAGACTGCTCCCGGGGCTGGAAGTACGCTACTCCTGATGCTGGAGCAGTCTGCTCCCACTTCCGGACCATACTGCTCCCACTTCCGGACTATACTGCTCCGGAAACTGGAGTAACCTATTTCCTCTCCCATTGATTTATACAATAAATCGTCATTCCGAGTTGCCACCCAAAATTTTGGGCATAATGAGGAGATGACAGGATAAGGTATCTGAAAGTCAAGTCCCCGGTTCACCGGAAGGTGAAAATCAGGGGTGGCCGGTCAAAGTAGTCCGGGCCGGCGTTGGCGGGAGCAGTTTTTGGCGGGTCTTCAGGGATGTGTGCCGGGAAGAAAAAACCGTGATGCGGGAGGAAGGATGACTTTGACAAGACTTTTACTTCCTTTTGGTCGACTGCAAAAGGAAGGGCCCCGCCGGGCAGAGGCGAATACCAATGAACAATGAACATTGTCAGGTTATTAAGAGAACAAATAAAACACCGGGCACGGGAGGGGCCTTTAATCTTTTGTGGAGCATATTATCTGATTTTTTAACGTTCACTCCTTCGATTTTCTAAACACTTTTTCTCCTTAGGCGGAAACAGCCCGGGCTTTGTTGTCTTTCCTAAAAAAAATACCTTTTTCCTCCCTGCTTATTCTATAACGAAACGATGGCTCCTTACTGAACACTGAACACTTTACCTGCTTTTTTCCACAACTTTTTAAACTGATTCACACGGAAACTCCTTGAAGAAAAGCAATGCAGTTATATGGCCGGGAATGAGGTAATGCTGAAAAAAGCGATGTTTTGTATTTGTTTCATATACAGACTTCTGCAAAAATCTGTCATTGGTAGTTGCCACCCAAAATTTTGGGCATAATGAGGCAATGCCAGGAAAGGTATCCGGGAGCCAAGTCCCTAATTCACCGGCAGGTGAAGAGCAGGGATGGCCGGTCAAAGTAGTCCGGGCCGGCGAAGGCGGGAGCGGTTTTTTGCGGGTCTTCATGGAGGTGGGTCGGGAAGAAAAAACCGTGAGGCGGGAGGAAGGATGACTTAGACAAGACTTTTTCTTCCTTTTGGTCGACTGCAAAAGGAAGGGCCCCGCCGGGCAGAGGCGAATACAAATGAACAATGAACATTGTCAGGTTATTAAGAGAACAAATAAAACACCGGGCACGGGAGGGGCCTTTAATCTTTTGTGGAGCATATTATCTGATTTTTTAACGTTCACTCCTTCGATTTTCTAAACACTTTTTCTCCTTAGGCGGAAACAGCCCGGGCAGTGTTGTGTTCCCTAAAAACAATACCTCTCTCCCCCGACTTATTCTATAACGAAACGATAGCTTTTACAGCGACTGAACACTCTTCCTACTCTTCTCCACAACTTTTTAAACTGACTCGCACGGGACTCCTTGAAAAAAAGCGGTGCGGTTGTATGGCCGGAAATGCTAAAATGCTGAAAAAAGTAATGTTTTGTATTTGCTTCATTTACAGACTTCTGTAAAAATCTGTCATTGGTAGTTGCCACCCAAAATTTTGGACATAATGAGGCAATGACAGGAAAGGTATCTGTAAGCCAAGTCCCCAATTCACCGGAAGGTGAAAAGCAGGGGTGGCCGGTCAAAGTAGTCCGGGCCGGCGTTGGCGGGAGCAGTTTTTGGCGGGTATTCAGGGAGGTGGGTCGGGAAGAAAAAACCGTGAGGCGGGAGGAAGGATGAGTTTGACAAGACTTTTACTTCCTTTTGGTCGACTGCAAAAGGAAGGGCCCCGCCGGGCAGAGGCGAATACAAATGAACAATGAACATTGTCAGGTTATTAAGAGAACAAATGAAACACCGGGCACGGGAGGGGTACTTTAATCTTTTGTGGAGCATATTATCTGATTTATTAACGCTCACTCCATCGATTTTCTAAACGCTTTTTCCCCTTAGGCGGAAACAGCCCGGGCTTTGTTGTCTTTCCTAAAAAAATACCTCTCTCCCCCCGACTTATTCTATAACGAAACGATAGCTTTTACAGCGACAGAACACTCTTCCTGCTCTTATCCACAACTTTTTAAACTGATTCGTCTTTCAATCGTCTTATTCAATACAACGAAACCATATCAGAGAGAGAAATACAGGCCTTAATTGTTCTCTCTCTGATTTCTAATTATATGTTTTCGTTGCCTTTCTGGAGAGTGGCAGGGGCAGCAGGGGTATTGTGATAAAAAAGTTATACCCGTATATAAATTGTCAATGAAACGCCCTCAACCTTATCTTTAAAGAAAAATCAATTAACTGCAAACTTGTACTTTCCGCTTCCGACACCGAAAACAGCATAGCCTTCTTCCATTTTTTCAAAATGTACGCCTTCTGCATTACCGGCAGGTTTACCGCTTTCTGTAATGTCCTCCATATTATGTGCCGGAACATATACGCTTGCATAACTACCAACAGGAACAGTCACTTCCATACTGAAATTCCGGTTTGCTTTTGACCATTTGATACCTGCTTCACCATAAGGCGTTTTATTCGAGTAATTAACAAAGTTGAGGTCACCAACCGGTTGTGGCCTGAAGATGATGTGACGGTATCCGGGATGTAAAGGATCGGTGTCCATTCCTGCCAGTTTGCGGTAAAACCATGTTAACCCACCTCCAAACATGGGATGGTTGTGCGAGTTTTTGTCGTTCCATTGTTCACGTGTAGTAGTTGCGCCCTCTTCTATCCAATGACCGTAGCCAGGTTCATCTTTTTTGTTCATAGCCTCGTAAGCCAAATCCTGCATTCCGTTTTCTGCCAGTACTTCAAAAAAGAATTGAGTACCGAAAATACCGGTGTCGAGGTGTCCGTCATTGGCTTTTATATCCGATTTTAAAGCTGCGATAACTCCAGGGTATTGTTCATCGGGAACGCCCATTTTCAACGCGAATATATTTCCACCTGCTTTCCCGTAAGTCCCGTTTTCGTTATCGTAAAAACGTTTGTAGAAAGCCTGCCTTGTGTTTTCAGCAAGCGTTGAATATTTTTTTGCTTCCTCTGCTTTATTCAGTGTCCGTGCCGCTTTTGCTGTAAGATCGGTACAACGCCAGAAATAAAAGGTATGTACCATGTCGTCGGGAGGTAAAGATCCGGGAGCAACCCAATCGCCCAGATTGAACCATTTCAGTGGTTTCCCGTCATGGCCGGGAATCTGGGAATACATGATTCCCTCATCGTCGATCCATTTTTGCATGTAGCGGACGTAGCCTTTCATTGCTTCATAGTTGTCTTTCAGCATGTCCAATGATCCGTAGTGAAGATAAAACTCCCAGGGCATAATGCAGATCGCTGCGCCCCAGGCAACGCCCCCTCCGCAACCGGGTTGCCACGGGGCGCCGTTGGGAACGTAGCCCGTTTCAATATTCTGAGCCCCCCGGATATCTGAAATCCATTTTTGATAAAAAGCCTGTGCATCGAAATTATGCATAACCGTCACACAGGCTGCCTGTCCGTCGCCCGTGTAAGGCGAACGTTCACGGTGCGGACAATCGCTGGCAACACCCCCGTGCATATTGTCCAGTTGGCTACGTTTCCATATTTTGTTAATGGCATTAAACAAGGGGCTCGATGTTTCGAAAGTTGCTGTCTCTTCGATGTTGCTATTCACTGCTTCGGCAACCAGGTTTCCCGGGTTTAGTTCACCCGGCCAGTTCGAAATTTCAATGCCACTAAAAACAAACCAGTTGAACCTTGGTGAATACGATTCAGGTCCCGCTCCCCTGAAAATGTATGTGTTTTCTCCTGAATATTCATTACTGTTAAACGAAATATGGATTTTATGCCCGGCAGGCCCTTTTACATTTACCAGTCGTACCCATCCTGATATTTCTTCGCCGAAATCAACCAGGTATTTCCCGTCTCCTGTTTTTTCAATTTTTACCGGTGGAATACGTTTGGTAACCCGGTCAGGAGGTGATGTTTGTGCAACCAGTTTTCCTCCCGGGGCTTTTCTTTCTGTCGCGTTTTCCCATTCCGAATCGTCGAAGCCGGGGGAACACCAGTCATCCTGTTTCAGACGTGCGTCATATATTTCGCCGTAATATACCATATCCATCAGAATAGGGCTTTTCGATGCTTTCCAGCTTGAGTCACTAACAATCAGTTCGTCGCTGCCATCGGTATATTTTATATGGATCTGTCCCAGGAAACGGGGTGAACCATAACCTTCAGCCCAATGCTTCGCCGGGTTGTAAAATCCATTGCCCAGGATACTTCCTACTGTATTTTTTCCCTGCCGGAGCATGTTTTTTATATCGTAAGCAAGGTACATCACCTTGTATTCCCGGAAATTGTCTTCTACTGAAATATAGGCATCTTTTAACCCGGGCCGTTTTCCGTAATTCGTTTGATTGGGGACCAGGACATCGTTGTCCGCTTTTTCCCCGTTTACATACAGTTCGAAATACCCCAGCCCGGTAACAAAAGCTATCGCGCTTTCGATTTTTTTATCAATTGAAAATTCTTTCCTGAATAATGGGGCAGGAGGGGGGAGGTTTTTCAATCTGGCAGAAGAGCCACCCTGTGGCTTCAGAAGCGCTTCTTCTCCCTGCCAGGGAGCGCCAATCCATTGGGCTTTCCAGTCATCAGCAGCAAGTAAGCCCATTCGCCAGGACGCAGGGGTACTCCATACAGAAGGTTTGCCGTCTTTGTCCCATACACGGACCTGCCACCAGCATTCCTGTTCCGATTTTAATTTACTGCCGGAATATTCAACACGGGTCGATTGTTCAGACATTACTTTTTGACTGTCCCACAGATCAGGAGTCTCCAGTTTTTCTTTTGTACTGGCAACCCGGATTTGGTATGCTGTCTGTTTTTGTCCGCGTATGCCTTCGTGTGCAGTATTTATCCATGCCAGCCGGGGATGTGACACATCGACAACCGAAGGATTTTGCAGGTATTCGCAGGTAAGTTGTTCTGGCGTAAGAGTTGAACAGGATGCAATGAAAAAACAGATACAAAGCAGGATTAACTGGTAACAGGTTTTCATAGATTTAGTTTTATAATGGTTTCTTATTGCCAAAAAATCCCGCTAAACGGGTTTTTAGCTTTAATCAGAACCAAAAATACAATTTTAGAGAGAATCGTGGCAATAGTTTTATATGAATTACGATTGCTGAATAACAATCAATGGATATGGCATTTCAGATTTTTATATTTCCCAGATTCCTCCTTTTCCGAATAACTCATCCAGCCATTCATTAAAAGGGTTTGTGCGGACAGCCAGGTCGAGCAGCGTAAACCTGCGGCGGAGGTACTGGGCCCGGATAAATGTTTCGCGCAGGCGTGCCCTTGATATTCCGATCTCTTCCGGCTCGACAGGAGCACCAACCAGTTTCAGTCGCTGTTTCGCTTCCTGATAGGAAACCAGTTGCTTTTTCAGTCTCTGTTTTATTTTGGGCCACTTCGTTATCAGTAGGTTCAACTGATCGGCCAGTGCTTCCCGGGAAATATATTTTGCCCTTGTTTCTTGTAATCCGATTTCCGGAAAATCAGTCCCTTTGAAAATTTTCAGGGCCTGTTGGTCGGATTGTTCCGGGGCAGGCCATGCTTTGCAGCAGGCTTCCACATCCAGCTTTTCGACAGGAGAGGCAAGTATTTTTTCGTACAAAGCCAGTATCGATAAAGTTCCGATACTGACCTGGAATCCATGGGAAACATGTTCCCCGTTATTCAAATGGTGCTCCATGTTCCACAAATGGCTGAACTGATGTTCTGCCCCGGAAGCCGGACGGCTTGTTTTGTGCCATTGCATGGCAAAACCTCCCAGCATAAGGCCTTCGATTAATTTGGCAATAGCATCCTTGTTTCCTGCTTTTATCCCTTGCGGATCGGAAAGTGCATCATGTAATCCATCCTGAACAATCGACCATGCCTGTTTATCAATTGGTTCCACATTCAGTTCATCAGCCAGGATCCAGTCGGCTCCGGCTGTTATTTTTGCAAACAAATCGGCATACCCTGAGGCAGTCATTTCGGATGGCGCTTCACTGATAATGTCAGTATCAGCCAGACAGGCCTGCGGTGCCGGACAACTAAATGTTTGTTTGGCCCCGTTGGCAGTTATCGAAGCCCCGAACGAGGTATATCCGTCCATCGACGCGGCAGTGGCCACACACATATACCGTCTTCCGGTCAGATGGGAAGCCAGTTTGGTCAGATCGTTAATTGTCCCGGAGCCTACTGCAACGGGAATTGCCTCGTTTGTTTTCAGGAAGGCAACTAATTGATCGATATAGGAATATTCAGCATAAAGTTCAGGATCATCAAAAATGAATGGTTCCAACTGTTTAATTCCTTGATTTTTTAGTATTTCACAGACAGCTGCCCCGGCAACCCTGTAGGTATTATTATCGGCTACTATTGCCGCCGTTTTCCCTGGGAATTGTTCCTGAAATAATTCAGCGACCTGATTTATAAAACCAGGCCCGATCCGAAGTGCACGGGTCTCGTTTGCTGCTTTAAGTATATTTTCAACTCTTGACATATCGTTCCGGTTTATTTTGACTGGAGAATAGTCCATATCTCAGTCGGGATATCCGATTCAATGCGGAACCCCTGATATTGCAATGTCTTCGTACTCTCTTTTATTACGTGCATAAACCGAGAACATAATCTTAGGAAACCGCTCATAGTAGAACCGGGCCTCAGCCCCTGTAAAAACAGTTAGCATGACATGATCCTCTGCTTTCAGTTTTTTTATCAGGGCAGCAGTCATTTCCAGAGGGACATCTTTTTTGTCTAAATCGATAATCGTTTTTCCTTTGCTCCATCGGATAACTTCTTCCAGGGTCGGAATTTTATACGGGGTAACGTTTCCTTCGGCATCTTTTAGCCGGACAGACTGAAGTTCGGCCCAGGTGTAATCCGACACTTTTCCTGTTGCGTTTGTTGTCCTGTCCAGCGTTGCATCATGCATTAATACAATCACACTGTCTTTGGTCAGTCGCGGGTCTATTTCAAAAAATGCAGACATTTTGTTCAATACATTTTGAAAGCCTTCGATACTGTTTTCCGGGAAACCGGGTTCACGTCCGCCCCTGTGCCCGCTAACCAATATCGATCCGTCTCCTTTGTACCTGAAATGATCCTGTAATTCTTGTGCATTCCTGAAGTGGATATAATTATCCTGGGCTGAAACTCCTGAAACAAAAATAACGATCATCAAAACCATAACGATTACAGGAAGAGGCCCACGAAATGCCGCTTTTTTCTTTTTATTTCTTTTCATTTTATTGTTGTTTTTCTTAAATCAATAGTGCCAAAAATCGAAACTTTATTATTTCTTGATTAGATAATACAAAAAAGCAATAAATCGAAATAAAAGCAAATAATTCGAAACTTATTGTATTTCGTCTTATTGTTTTTGTTGTTTTTTTCAGAATAATATATTGTATTTTTGTTTTTAAATAAACCGGGCATTCCAAAAGTTAAAGAATTATGGGCAGTATAGCTGAAAGGCACAAATATATTCTTGATACGTTAAGTAAAGATGGCTTTGTGAAAGTTGTAGATGTAGCAAAAGCACTGAAAGTAACTACTGTGACCATTCGCAAAGACCTGAAATACCTCGAAGAAAAAAAGTTTCTTTTCCGGACACATGGAAGTGCCAGCCCAATCAATCCTCATGCGATTGACCTGAATATTACAGAAAAAGAAAAAATAAAAAAAGAAGAGAAGAACCGTATCGCCCGGGCTGCTCAAAAATTACTCGAAAACGATGATTCGATCATTATAGGCGCCGGTTCAACTGTTTTTGCCTTTGCAGAACAGATTCAGCCTGTAGGCACTTTAACCGTTGTTACTGCGTCCCTTAAAGTATCAATTCTGCTGAATGAAATCAATAATGTGAATGTTATTCAACTGGGAGGAACGGTACGAAAAAATTCAGTTTCGGTAATCGGCGATTATACGTCCCGGTTCTTCGACGACATTACCTGTTCCAAACTTTTCATGGGGGGCGACGGAATTGATTCGGAATTTGGAATTACCAATTCAAACATCGAGGAAGCCCAGTTAAATAAAAGGATGATCAACGCTTCTCTGAAAACAATCATATTGGCCGACTCTTCAAAATTCGGGAAAAGAGGGTTCGGAAGAATCTGCAGTCTCGACCGGGTTGATGTGATTATCACCGATTCCGGGATCACTGAGCCAATGGCCAAAATGATTGATAGTTTTGGAATTGAGCTGATTGCGGTATAGAAAGGTTTATAAGTACCCAACTATTCCTTTATTTTTCAGGATAAGCCAAAAGTTTGTTTATAAAAGTTTTACTGATTTAGCCATTCCATTATAAAATAATGTATCGTTTTTAAATATTATCATTTCTTTTGTCGATAATTCAATGTCAAAACTATTGCCCCTGTATTCAAACCCTGTTATTTTAACTTCTCCTTTATTAACTGGATGAGGATTAATAAATAAGCCACCGTCATATTGGGGTTGAAATCCAATTAACCCAAAAAGGATAGCCTCAGCCCCTGCCAGACCGGAAACAATATTAGCCCGTTTGTGTTCAGGGCTCATGGGTTTATCTGCAAAATGTTCCTGGGGATAATAAATGAAATGTTTCCCCATCCAAAAGTGGCGTTTTAAAATATCCCAGGCCAGTTCAGGTTTATTCCTTTCGTACATAATCAGGGCCAACTGTGGCCCATCGCCGGTATAAGCTCCTCCGCCCGACCAATCGGTATCCAACACTTCATAATGGATGCTGTCTTCTTTTGAGATACTGGTAATCCCACATTCTCCAAGAAAAGCCCCATCCCGAAGATGGGAGACTAATGCGGTTTCCATTTGTGGGGTACAAACGCCTGCCCGTAAAGCGTCGAAACCCTGAATTGAAAAAACAAAGTCCCGGAATCCATCCGGGTAAACAGAAGCAAACCAGTTGGCTTTATTATCCCAGAGTTCTTTTTGTATAGCATGGATTATTATTCCAGACTGGTTTTCCCATTGATTTATTTCTTCAGGATGACAACCAAGTATTTTCCCCATTTCGGACAATTGTTTCAGGCACCAACTTCTTTCGGCATTCGGGCTTACCACAAAATGTTCCCATCCGGCCCCACGCATTTCCAGTAAATTATGTTGTAATCCGTAATCAATTAAGTGGTTTTCCGACCTCTTTTTTTCATCATTTAAAATTAATGTTTTTGCTGAATTAAAAAGTCCGGGGTTAGGCCCGATAAATTTAAATATAGTGGAAACTAAACTGGTAAAGGCCCAGGGGCTATAAGAGTATTTTACACCTACGCCAGAGCCATCCAGTGTATATGCATAATATCGTTCCAGATCAATATCAGCCATCTTTTTTGAAATATCGATCATTGCAGAATCTAACATGAGTGTTGCTATTTGTGGAACATAACCTGCAATATCCCATAGATAGGCACAGGTAGCCCCTCCGTCGATCCCCCCGGTGGAAAGAAAGGGGTTTAATATATAGGAAGGATTCTCCCAGATACAAACCAGTCCACTTATTACAGAACGTTTGTAATAATCATCTAACCCTTCTATATTACTTGCAAGAGAAGGGATTTTTCTCGTGTAAGCTACTAATCGTTTTTTCCAGGCATGGGTTGAAACCTTTTCCATTTCCTTTGCATTAAAGCTATCTGGTAAGCTTTCATTATTTCTGTTTAGCAAAACAGAAAAATAAGAGACGAATGTTTCACCGGGAGGAATAACGTTTTCTGTATTTTCCTGAAAACAGCTCATCGTTGTCAAATCATTTGCCCATGTATTTGACGAAGAAGGCTTTGCTTCGGTCGCATTTGCCCGTGGAACGCCAAACCCCCAGCTTTTGAGAGGAACTACAGAGGGGGCACCGGCTTGTAAATCAGGAACTATTTTAATTTTCATTGGTTGATTTGTCCGGTTTGTGATACTTACTTTTTCGATAATACCTGCTTGCCCGTACAACGGGATGAGTTCAGAAATTACCCCCAACGAAACCAGCCGTCCGTTTTTCAGGTGATGATATGTCCCCCGGCGGACAATTTTATGAGGGAACCAGGTTCCCCCGGCATAAAGAAGTCCGACATCCCCTTTGCCATAACTTCCACTATCGGTAATTGTTAGTGAGTCGACCACAATATTCATATTCAACCGGAAATCTTTTGCCGCAAAAGGAGGGGAATAAAATTCGTTTACTCCTAAAACAGTCAGACACCTGGGATTTACCGTGGTATATCCACTGGTCACCCAGATATGTGCCGGCTCTGAAACTATTTGTTCCAAAGGAATTGCAAAATCGGCGAGGTCAAATTTCGTATTAGCATGGGCTACAAGGCTAAATATCAACAATAATAAAAAAGTTAGTTTTTTCTTCATCCTAACAATAAGTTTACAGGTTAAGATTTTTTAATTTATCAAATATAAATGAAAGAGAGGTTTTTATACATTATGAAAACCTCTCTTAATACCAAAACTATTTTTCAATAGCCTGTATTTTGAGTTAATACATCCGGTTTTAAATTAACCTCATCGGCAGGCAAAGGGAACAACTCCTCATAGTCTTCAATTGTTGCATCAGTAGTGCTGTAAGAATCCGGAAAGAAATTGTTAAGTGTTTCTTTCAGATAATCAATTCCCCTGTACGACAAATCGAACCATCGGTCGCCTTCCAAAAGAAATTCCAACTGTCGTTCATTGGCCAGTGCATCGTTCATCTGCTCCTGGGTATATCCTGAGGGTAACGGATCGAGCCCGGCCCTGCTTCTTACCTCATTTATATATGTATATGCATTGGATGTTTGATCATCTTGATTTAAAGCATCGGCATATATCAGTAAAACATCGGCATACCGAAATACAATAAAATCAGAAGCAGAATATCCTGCTGAAGTAGTTTCTAAATCTAAATACTTTTTGGTGTAATAATACCTGATGACATCTGCGCCAACCGTGATATCAGCCGAATCTATTAAAGAACGCCGTTTATCCTCAAGAGAGAATTTAGCAAGGATAGAAGGTTCGAGGTTATATTCGCCATCTCCATTATCGCTTGATGTGACATTGGGGAGTATCCCTGATGAGAATTTTGGTAATGTCCAGGTAGTAAATGGACTTTCCTGACCAGATACCCTTTCATAATTAATTGCAAACAATGTTTCGTTATTGTTATATGGATCATCAGGATCATATAAATTAGCGATATCCTCTTCCAACTCCAGGCCACTGTTGGTTATAACGTCAGCAAGGATAGTTATGGCATTTTCATAGTCTCCTTTTTGCAGATAAACTTTTCCCAGAAGGGCTTTTACAACAGTTGAGCTTGCCTTTCCTTTTGCTTCGACTGCCTGTTTCGACGTCCTCTCTGAGTCAATATCCATGGCATCTTCCAGATCATTAATTATAAAATTATAAATTTCATCAACAGAAGAACGGCCTACTTCATATATTTCGTTGAGGTCTGAAACTTCCTGTTCATATTTTGGGACACCACCGTAAATGCGGACAAGGTTAAAATAGGAGTATGCCCTGATAAATTTGGCTTCATCCGTAAATACCTTCTGGGTCGATTCAGATACTTCCGAGTCGACGATTCGTGTAATCACCAGATTCGCATAAGCAATTGAAGAATAACATGCTCCCCAAAAATTTTCGATTGTGGAGGAACTGGTCGGCACATTGCAATGGTCGAAATAATAAAGGTCGCTTGTCGCATTATAACTATGCAGGAAAGCATTATCTGTCATCTCGTCATTAAATGTTAACAAATCTTCGACTTGATCTTTTAATGAATAATAACAAGCATTTAATGCCGCCTGAAAATCATCTTCAGTGGTATAAAACTTATCATAGCTCAATGTTTCCGGATCTGTCCGGTCAAGGAAATTATCATCGCAACCGGTGAAGACAAATACCAGAAGTATAATTATTAAATATCGGTTAATGTATTTCATAACTGTGTTTTTTTTGATGGATTAAAAAGTAAGATTAACGCCAAC
The DNA here is from genome assembly GCA_963662895.1 of Prolixibacteraceae bacterium. Classification (GTDB taxonomy): domain Bacteria; phylum Bacteroidota; class Bacteroidia; order Bacteroidales; family Prolixibacteraceae; genus GWE2-42-39. The sequence continues at coordinate 1,194,773 of OY759982.1, forward strand.
TGTGTAAATTCTGGACAAAGGATATTCACCTACATCGACACCAAACTGGGCAGTTCCTGCTTCCCCGTTATACGAATTCGCTTGTGGATTGTATAGAGGATAGTCGGTAAAAGTATGTAAGTTTTGTACTCCTATTGAGAACCGCAGGTCATTAACCATTAATTTACTGCACAACCTTTCCGGCAGGTTATAACCTAAAACTACATTTTTAATGCGCGTATAAGAAGCGTCATATATAAAATAGGACATATTCCAATGGCGGGCACCTGTAACTGTTGTTGAAGCATAAGCCATGTGGTGGCCTATCTCCCCTTGCCGGTAGCGGTCGTCATAAAATGCCTGAAGGGTATTTTCGGCTGTACGCATTAATGCCGCCTGGCGAAGACATGAAACAACTTTCGATGCGCCATGATTTCCGTCAAGGACAACTGTAAGGTCGATGTTTTTGAATTTCAAAGTGCTTGTCAAACCATAAGTAAAATCAGGAAGGACATGGCCCATTGGCTGAAGGTCATCTGTATTAATCTGCCCGTCTTCGTAGTAATCTTCAATCATCACATCACCGATAAGTGCATTGTTGGCCCGGGGATAACTGTCAAGCTGTTCCTGTGTTTCGAAATTGCCGAGTACTTTGTATGAATAGATTTCAAACATAGGGTGTCCTTCAATAATACGGATAGCTGAACCAAAACCGGAGGCTGATGTCCCTGCACTATATTGTATCTCCCCGGTAGATGTAAATACATCTGACACCTTGTTTTTTATTTTAGTAAATGTAAGGTTCGTTGTCCATGTTAAATCGTGTGTCTTTACATTAACTGTATTCAGTGCTATTTCAACCCCTTTGTTTGTCATGTTCCCGATATTATCAAAAAGGGAAGATGTAATGCCGTTTTCCAACGGTAAACTTCGGTAAAGCAGCATATCTTTTGTTTTTCTGACAAAATAATCGGCGGAAAGGTTTATCCTGTTGTCAAACATACTTGCGTCAGTTCCGATATTAATTTGGGTGTTGGTCTCCCATTTCAATTTATTATTTTCGATAGTTGACGGAATTAATGCCTTCCCTGTCCCGGAACTCCCGGAATCTGTACTTCCATAAGTGTAAAGGCTACTGTAATCCACGGTTCCCTGCCATGCATAATTTCCAAACTGGTCGTTCCCCGACACACCGTAGCTTGTTCTTAGCTTTAGCTCGTTAACCCATTTGACATTTTTCATAAACGGCTCCTGAGAAATACGCCATGCCCCTGATATGGCAGGGAAAAAACCCCAACGTTCTTCAGTCGCAAACTTTGAAGAACCATCGCGGCGAAGCGAAGCCATAACCATATATTTATCTTTGTAAGAATAGTTTATCCTTGAAAAAAACGATTCAAAAGCATTTTCGTCATAACTGCCGTCACCTAATACCAATGCTGCCCCGTAAATATTGGGCTGATAATAGTTATCATAAGCATCGATCGGGTCTGATGCATTGGATGTTCCCCTGTCATTTTCATCTGATTCTGCTGAGGTAACTTTTGTCTCGTTATATTGTTTGCTATAACCAAGAATGACATTAAAATAATGATCATTGGCAAATGTCCGTTTGTAATCAATATAAGCATCGGCGGTATAAGAGCTTGTCATCCCATTTGACTGACCTGATTTTATATTTTCATATATCGGGTTTGAAAAATTGGCATAAGGGCTGTTATTGCCTGCCAGATAAGGGCTAACATACCACTCCCTGTAATAAGAATAAGAGGTGCCGCTGATGCTTGTATTAAGGCTTAGTCCTTTCAACAGTTCATAATTCAGGTACAGCCGTCCCATGATACTGTTTTTGGAATAAGTGTCATGAGTCTCTTTAAGATTGCAAACCGGGTTGGCATATCCTTTGGTAAAATAATCTGCAAACTCACCCTGCATATACTGTCCGTAATCCCCATCATCTGTGTATACAGGTATAATTGGAGCAAACCATAATGCCTGTTGTATTATGCCCCCTGAAATACCATAACCCCCTGAGCCATGTCCAAATCCTGACATCGACTTATTAACTCTTTCTTTTGTATGTGATGCATTATAGGTAAGCCCTGCTGTTAATTTCGGATTTAATTTTATATCAAAGTTCCCATTTGATGAAAAATTTTTGGAATAAGTAGTTAGAACAATTCCTTCGTTGTCTAGATAGTTAGCTGCGATATAATATTGAACCTTTCCGCTACTTCCGGTAGCTGATATTTGATAATTTTGGTATGGAGACGTCCTGAATATCTCGTCCTGCCAATTTGTATTAGCAAACTCAGAGGCATCACGATTGTAAAAATCAGGCAAATCGATCCCATCATTATTATATGCTTCTTTTACAAGCGACAGCCATTGGTCACGATCCAGTACATCAACTTTTTTGGTTACTTCTTGTATCCCGTAGGTTACATTAAAGTCAAACTTTGCCTTCCCTGATTTTCCTTTTTTCGTAGTAACAAGGATAACCCCATTACCTGCCCGGGAACCATAAATAGCACCGGCAGCGGCATCTTTTAGAATATCAACACTTTCTATCGATTTGGGATTTAAGGCTCCAAATTGTGTTGCATTGGCCATCATCCCGTCAATTACATATAATGGTTCACTTCCGGCATTAATTGAACCATACCCCCTGATCCTGATTACAGGAGAAGATCCCGGTGTGCCGACACCGTTTTCTGCCAATACCCCTGAAATTTGACCCGAAAAAGCATCGGCAATATTGGTAATAGGCAATTCTTCCATCTGGTCGGCTTTAAATTTTGCAACTGATGTGGTAAGTTTCTTTTTACTTTCTGTTCCATACCCAATTGCAACAACCTCTTCAATACCCACCGTTTCTTCCTGCATTACCACATCAATTGTTGTTTTACCTGCAACAGGAATTTCCTGTGTTTTCATTCCTACAAAAGAAAAAACAAGCGTTGCATCGCTGGGAACTTTATTCATAACATAATTCCCGTCTGTATCAGTAATCATTCCGTCCGTAGTTTCTTTTACCACCACGGTTACTCCCGGGAGCGGTACGCCGGACGAGTCGGTTACTTTTCCCCGGACTTCTTTTTCCTGCCCCGATTGCGGGAGGCCAAGACGATTCAGGCTGGTCAGGATAATTTGTCTGTCTTTAATGACATATTTTACTTCCGACTGTCCGAAAAGCTGGTTAAGTATTGTGTCGATACTTTCATTTTCCGCATTCAGCGATACTTTCCGGTTTACATCGACCAGATCCTGGTTATACAAAAAGTAGAAATCAGAACGTTCCTCAATCTCGTTGAGTACATCCGATAAACTCACATTGGTTAATTTAATGGAGATACTTTGCTGCGAATAACTGTTTATCGCAGAAACCTGGATAATCCCCAACATCAAGAAGAAAACTGTAGCCCGCATAAGCAATAACGTTTTTTTTAGGGTAAACCAATGGCTTACCCTCCTTTTTTGATTTTTTTTCATAAATTTACGTTTGTAGAGTTACTAATAAATTTGCTGTTAGGCTCTGCACCTTGTCAGGGAAGCGGTACCAGCGCTTTCCTGATTGTTTTTGAGCTATTTTTTTTCAATAATTATTTTTTTCCGTTTATATATTCCGTTTTCATCTGTTACCCGTTTTTCAACACGATATTTCATAGGTGTTGTGATGGCAATCATTCGCAGTATTTCTTCCACCTGCTCATCTTTGAACGTGGCTTTGAATTTATACTCCTGCAATTGTTTGTCCCGTATTTCAAAATCGACATTGTACCAGCGGCCCAGTTTTTTCGTGACTACCGACAATGGTTCGCCCCGGAACCGGAGGATGCCCCGTGTCCATAAAATCTGATTGGCAGCATCAACATTGCTAACTACGGCCGATTTTTTGTGCACATCGTAATCGAGCCGTTCATTGGGTTTCATAAGGTAAACCGGTTTTTCTTCCGTATTTAAGACCTGTACGCTTCCCTTCGCCAGTATTACCCTGATTGCCGGGTCATCATGATAGGCCGAGACATCGAATGAGGTACCAAGTACCTGGATGGTCAGCCCTGAAGTTTTTACCCTGAATTTTTCCCCGTTTTGATGTACCACACTGAAAAAGGCCTCGCCTTTAAGCTGAACTTCCCTGGTTTTGCTAAACTGCGCCGGATAGCTCAGTTCCGAACCACTGTTGAGCCAACCTTTCGATCCATCGGGCAAAACAAATTCGGTACGTGCCCCGTCTGCCGAATGAATCGTTAGTGAAGCCATTTGTCCGTCCTGAACGGGAAGTACCCCCCAAATAGCGATTCCCAGTAACAGCGGGATAAATAAAACCGCGGCAACTTTCTGATAGATACTGAATACTGACCATTTTTTTGTCACCAGGCTGAATGAAATTTGCTCCTTCAATCTGTCAAGCAAATTAATTAACCTTGAATTTAATTTCTGATTGAAAGATATTTTATTCCAATGCTGACGGAGTAATTCCTGCAACTCAACATTTTCTTCTTCAGCAAACCATTCCCGTACTTTTTTATATTCTGTCCGGCTGAATTTATTTTCTGCAAAACGGCGGAGGATATTTTTATCAACTGTATTGGTTTTCATGCAAAACGTGTTCAAAAGCTGTTTGAAGTTTTTGCATGTTATATCCCGTTTTTTTTAAAACCCCTATTGGAAATTTTAATTTTTTCTGAAAAATCTTTGGGCTGGTTCTATTTTTCGAGAAAAAGAGCAAAGAAAAGCAAGCCGCCCGGAAGTTCATCTTCAAATTTTTTCTTCAGGAATCGCATGGCTTCTGTAATCTGGTTTTCGATGGTTTTAACTGAAACCCCCAGCTCTTCTGCAATTTGTTTCACCGGCTTTCCCTTTTGTTTGCGTTGAAGAAAAATTTCTTTCCGCCGTTCGGGCATCTCATTAATGAATTTTTCAAGTTTATCAAGTACAAGCTGGTAATTATTTTCATAGTCAACCGAATCCTGACCGGCATCCAGTTTGTCTGTTAAATCGAGTTTATACTGGTTGTCCCTTGCTTTCCGGTTAAACGATTTTTTTATGGAATTAAATGCAATTGTGAATAAATACGACTGAAACGAAGTATCGTTTTTTAGTGCCGTCCGTTTGTCCCAGACTTTTAAAAACACCTCCTGTACCATTTCTTCTGCCTCGGTTTCATTCTTCAGGTACGAAAGTGAAAAGACAAACAGTTTTTGTGCATACCGTCTGAAGAGTTTTTCGAATGCCCTGTGGTTGCCCTGTTGCAATGAACTTACCAGGGGCGAATCAATATCTGTTTGTGATGTTTTCAAAAGTTCTGATTTGATCATGTAAAGAAATAAAAAAATCAGGGAATTACACACCGCACAAGCCACTGATTACAGCGCATAAGTTATTGATTGAAACGACATGCCCCACTATGTCCTAAACTCCGTAGGAATGGTAAATGATTTTGCATGGGAGTGGGGGAGTGTGTCGTTCCTGTCGGAACTTAGGTTGGTCTATGAAAACGGTGCGAAAGGAACCGTTCTTTTTTTAGAGAACGGTTTCTTTAAAGAGCACTCTTTTCTGCTTTCATACTGGTCGAAAGTGTTGTTTGTGAATAGCCGTAAGGAAGCCATCCCAGGGCATGCGACCATAACACCAGTCCAAACTGTTCGGCAGGTTCTAGTTCTTTGGTTTCGCTTATCACCCTTGCTAATGTTTCTGCGCTGGCTGAATTTTCCTCGTCGTAGTCCTTCAGCAATACTTCCCCTCCATCATGAGTTATTTTTAATAATCGGGGAGCCTCCTCTTCACGATCAAGATACACTACAGTGGTGCCGCTACTTTTCTTAGCCCCGGCTTTCAACTGTTCCAGCGAGTAATCCACCTCACTGTCCATGTATTTGTCGGCGGCCATATAGACCAGTACCGTGGCAGAGACAGAATCCGGCAGTTCATTATTATCATCGCTGCATCCTATCGGGATTAACGAAGCTGTGAAAAGCAACAGACAAGTATATTTAAACTTGATCATTTTGAGATTGGTTCATGGAACGAAAAGGTAAAGTCAGAGAATAATTTACTCTCTGTATATCAACCGGGCCATTAAGGTAAAATTACGTTTGTGTTAAATTTAAATAATATTTTTTGGCTGCCTGTAACAAAAAACGGTACATGAAAACGCCAGTGAGAATAGAAAATATGAACCATACTGCAATTCCTCCTGCAACCGATTCACACCAATAACAAAAGTAATCCCATCCATCAGCGGTTAGCAATTGCTTTAATGATACAACAGATAATAAGTCCTTCCGGGTAAAAAACAATATTTTCCCGACTTTCAAAAAAGGATAAATCGATATGAGTTGAAGGGGGAAAACAGAAAAGTTCACTGCCTGAATGATTAGCGGATTCAACCGGAACAGGAAAGTCGCCAGCAGGCACAACAGGGTTGTAAGACCAACAATCGGAAATAAGCCCAGGTAAAAACCGACAGTAATTGAGAGTACGGCCTTCCGGGGCGAAGAAACTCCCTTCAACCAACTTTTCAAACTGGTTAAATTTCGCTTCAACCGCCTTACCGGTATATTATCTTCCGTCATTTTTTTAATTCTTCTGATCAAAGTTAAGTTGATTTCAAAAATGACAGGTTAAGAGTTGATTAAGATTACTATAGGCTATTGTAAAGTCTCAATGTTCACCATTCACCGACAACAGAGAACCGACAATTTGACCACTGCATTCCATTGATTTTTTTTGTGTACAAAATTGAAGATTTCAATACAAGTAACGTTGAATTATGGTTTTTAATTATATCCACTGGAACCCGAAAAACGAAAATGAGTTTGCGGCATCCGGTGCAGGTATAACTATTGTTGCTTTTTATTGGTCAATAATTTTTTGAAAAAAATAACTCCGGGCTTAGGTTGGATTAAGCCCGGAGTCAGTTATTAATCTTCCGATGTCCACTTCCCGTCGACCAGGTCCTGGCAGGTCGGGTTATAAGCGTTACCCGTTACTGTCCAGTGATCAGTTGTAAAAGAAGAAATGGCATTTTTCAGTCCTGAATAATCGGTGAGGGCGGTGTTGTATTGTATGGTTATCCCTCCTGCGTTTGTCAGGGACGAAAAACCATTGAGGTTGGTAAGAGTTGTATTTTTACGAGACGAACTATAACCACTAACTGTTAATGTGCCTGTTACTGTTTTTAATTCGGGCATTTGAATCTCATCCCAATAGCCCCACGATATTTTTGTGCAAATGTAACAATCCCCGTCAACCGTTTCAAGCGAAGGGAAACTATAAGTCCCTCCTTCCGGAAGAGCCTGCTTCGAGTAAAATTCCCCCACACTTTTTAGCCTGGGCATACTAATCGGCACTCTTCCGTTTAAATTAAGCTTACCGCCTACTTCTTCCAGGTTGGGTAAGTTAAAAGTTCCGCTTATGTTGCTAAGGCTAAGGGTAAAGTCGCCTGTTACTTTTTTTGTCCCAATTTCTTTGTCAGTTATTTCGCTGGAAGAATTAAATCCGGAAAGACTTAGAGTTTTTACTTCATTAAATCCGTCCAGTTCAAAATTAGTTTGATAGAGATAAAGTGTCCCCTCGAAATTTTCCGGGCCTTTTATGGCTACAGAGTTGTAAATATTGTTAACTCTCAGGTATTCCAAGTCTTCAAATTTTGACACATCAAGTTCTGTAATGCCTTCGATATTAGAACCATTTACTTCCAGAGTTTGCAGCGATTGGAGGGATGACAATTCAGACAATGATTGAAAAGAAGTGCCTGATATAGTCAAAGTTTCCACTTCACTAAGGGAAGAAAGGTCACCAAGACCGGAAAGGGAAGACATGTTATACAAAGTTAAAGAACCCACAGAAACCAATGCACTTAAGCCATCCAGTTTTTCAACAGCAGTAAGGTTATAAAGGTATAATTGACCAGCTACTGTTTTAAGCGATTTTAAGCCCTCTAAACCGGTTAGCTGGGTTGAGGAATACATATTTAAATATCCCCCGACCGTGGTAAGCGAACTCATATCCAGCGTAATTAGTGCAGGAAGTTCAAAATAAAGATTCCCGTAAGTTGTTTCAAGTTTTGGTGCGGAAAAACTTTCCAGGCTTGTTAAGCTATTTACCGAGCAACTGACTAATTCGGTTAAAGAAGCGAAACTAACCGAGATTAAATTTGGCAGAGATTTTAAGCTCAGGTTTCCGTAGATATATTCCAGCACAGGCATCGAGATACTGCTTAACTTAGCATTACTTTTCCCTTGAATCGTAAAATCACTGGCAACTGTTTTCAGTGATGAAAAATCAATCAGTACCAGCGAATCGTTTTTCGACAGGGTGATTGTGTTATCCACATTTTCCAGCACTGGAAATTCCAGCGAATCTATACCTGAGCTTGTTACTGAAAGGTCTGACATGATTGATTTCAGGGCAGGAAAAGCAGCTTTTTGCAGCTTGGTCACCGCCCCGATTTCAATGGAACCTACCTGTTCGAGGTTTTCCAGTCCGCTGAGGCTGGTACCCGAAAAAGTAGGGTTAATAACCAGTCCTGAAGTAATTATTTTCAGTCCCGACAGCGATTCCAGTGATGAGATGGAATTTTCGCCTTCGTTTGCCCCAATGATCAGGCTCCCCTGTAATTCGGTTATTCCCTGTGCCGCAAAAGCCTCTACTTCGTCCTGCGTGGTAAGGATAATATTCCCCGAACCGGTTACGCTTGTTTGTACAACCGAATAATAATACGTTTGGCTGTCCCCATTATAAGCTGTTATGGTAAAAGTATGTTTTTCATTCCAGTTGGTAATGCCCGACGGATCGGGGGATATGGTCGCGTTTTCGCTCATTTCCACTGTAGCCACAGCCCCGTCCAGGGAAACATTTTCAGGGACACTTATCGTAATGCTGTCAGAAGAAATAGTTGCTTTATATGTTGTTGCATTTAATTCTATCTGAAAAGAAGCAAGGTAGTAATCGGTGCCGTCCCAGATGCTGTCGTCCTCACATCCGGTAACAAACAGCATGATCGACAGCATTCCTGTGATGATGATTTTTATATTGAAAAATTTACTATTCATTTTTTTATAATTTTTAGTTATTCCTGGGTCCATTTTCCGGCATTTAAGTCATCATAAGAAGGATTATAGGCATTGTTCGACACATACCAGTCGCCGGCAGAAAAGGAAGACAGTGCATTTTTTAGCCCCTCATAGGAAACGAGCGCTGCCTGGTTGGTTATTTCAATTCCGGAAACGCTTGTGAGAGATGAGAAACCATCTAAATTTTCCATCAATTTGTTCAAATATGAATAGCCTGGATAAGATGTTAACGTAAGTTTCCCTTCAATGGTTTTTAAGGAAGGGAATAATGCCGAAGTCAGGCTTCTGTCAGCATACCAGGTGTATCCCAGATCATAACCGGTAGAAAGGGAGAAATCGCCCGCTACGGATTCCAGGGCAGGGAAGCTCAGTGTTTTTGTATCTTCAGAATTTATAAAAACATCAAAATTGCCGGCAACGGTTTTTAAGTTTGGAATTTCGATGGTTTCCTGGGTTGAGCGGTTCATCTGGTTAATGATAAAGTCGCCGCCTACTTCTTCCAAATCGGGCATGTAAAATTCATTCAGGTTGTTGTTGGGGACATGAAGCCCTTTCTTTATTTTCCTGATCCCTTTTACATTCATTACCGGCATATAGGATATATTGCTGCCCAGGGAGAGGGAATCAACCGTGCTAAACCCTTCTAATTCGGGAAAAGTAATTGTTCCAGATGCTGAGTATGAATCTTTTGAGCTAATGGTAAGGGTTCCGTTAAATTCATCGTCCCCGATAATTTTAGTATTTATAAGAGCAGCTCTTCCTATAGCGAGTTCCTCCAGTTTCAGCCCTTTTACATTAATTTCTTCCGGCAGGGAAGTAGAAGAACCGTAAAAATTCAATACTCCTATGCTTTCCAAAGAGGAAGGAGCAGTAAATGTTTTTAGGTTTAAAGGATCATTAATAGATAAAGTTCCCCCCACCGTTGTTAATGCAGACAGAAAGTCCAGGTTTTCAGAGTACATACTTTTAAAAGACAAATCGCCGGTAACTTCTGTCAGGGACGGGACACTAACAGTGTATAAGGCAGTTAAACTTATGCCCCCGGCTTTTTGAAGTTTAGGCAGTTCCAATTCTGTCAGGCTTGAGGTTGATGGCAGCGTTAAGGTACCTGTTGTTTCTTGCAAATCAGGGCAATAAAGTACATTTAAGTCAGGTAAATAATAAAGATAGAAATCACCTGTGGTTTTTAATGCCGGCAATTGCAGTTTTGTTAACCTGGTAAAACGTCCTATATAGAGGGCACCGGCTTGTTCAAGCAATGGTAACGATATACCGGGAAGCTCTCCTTTGCTGTAAGAATCATAAAGTTTGAAGGTTCCCCCAACTGATTTCAGGCCTGAGAAATTTGCAGAACTGAGAGGTTCTTCTATTGAAACATCTCCTGTAGCAGTTGACAGTTTAGGAAAACTTACGGAAATATTATTTTCACGGTCGCCATCCTCTATTGTTATGCTTCCGACAGTTTTTAAAGCCGGGAACGAAATTGTTTCCAAAGTCATAACCGATTCAATATTTATTTCGCCTCCAATTGTTTCCAATGCATCAAAACCTGTAAATTCTTTGCCGGCATAGGTTGGCTTTATTATAAGGTTATATCCAATTTCCTCTAACATGTAAAGGGCAGACAGCGAAGTAATGGAATCGGTTCCTGCCGTTCTCCCGATAATAAGGCTGCCTTTTATTGCGGTGATTCCTGTTGCCCCGAAAGCATCTACTTCTTCCTGCGTGGCAAGAATGACTGTCCCTTTGGCATCGATACTGCTCCTGTTGATAGTATATTTATAGGTTTGCTGTTTCCCGTTGTAGGATGTTACGGCAAAAAGCATTTCATTGTTCCAGTTCGAAATACTGTCCGGCACCGGGATGATACTTGCATGTTCGCTTAACGAATAGGCAACTGTTGCACCTTTCAGGGAAACCCCGTCGGGAACAGTAACAATGATGCTGTCACTGTAAAACGATGCATCGTAGGTTGTTCCGTCCTGTGTAAGGCTGAAGGCCGTGATAAAATTATCCGTGCCCGTAAAAAATTCCTCGTCATCTTTACACCCGTTCCAGAGGAAGGCAATGATGACTCCTGCCAGTAGATATTTTAATTGATGTATATTCATTGTTTTGTGAATTTTATTGATTCATATTATTCTTTCAGGTGATAATCATAAGGAGAGCCGGCTTCGCACGAGATTTCCCCTACAGCAGCCCCTTTCCCGATCATTGCTGTATGTACTTTCACAAAATCGATGTATTTCAGTTCAATAGAACTACCGTCGGCCTGGATAGCATTATCAATTTCGAACAGGGCATTATCCGGAGCTCCCGGACCATAGTTGTCCACATAGCCCCAATCGTAGCCTACGCTGGTTTCCAGATCGCCAATTGCCATTGTAGAACCGAGGCGTGTTCCGGTAAGTGTATAGGCATCTTCTGCAATAAACATGGGAAAATAATAATCCTGATTGTGGTAGCCATTGTAGTCAACCGAACTGATATTACCCATGTTATCTGACCATAAAACATCCTGCTGAGCCTGGTCAGGCTTGTAATACGTAATGGCGTAGCCTTTTTTCGTATCACTGCTGCCGGCCTCACTGCCTGCCAGTTCGTACCATGTATCGTTGGGCAGGCCGTCGCCGTTTTCATCTTGCATTACCCATACAATGCCCGGCTCCGACCAACCGGAGAAAGCATTTCCTTTAATGTAGAGGTCGGCCCCGTCGCTATTGTCCACACTATGGTCGAAGCCCACAATAAAATAACCGCCATATGCACCGATATATGCAACCGAGTTGGATGCATTCAGGTTATCCAGTACGCCTTCCATGGTTGTGCCTTCCTGGTAATCGATAAACTGTCCCGGAGCCGGGATAAATTCGTAAACATGGTTCATTTGGGCTGCGCTTTCTTCCGTTGCCTGCCGGTAGTAGCTTCCTTCCGGGGCAACACATTCAACAGTTGCCGTTGTACTTGCTGTCGAGGTTCCGTCGTTTGCCGTTACAGAAACAGAGTAAGTTCCTTTTTCGGTTGGCGTAACGGTGAGGTATTCGGAAGTTGAGCTTTGTGTTGCTCCGTCAATCGTCCAGGAGAAAGTAAGGTCATCTCCCAGGTTACAAATGACAGGCGACATTACTAAACTCCTGCCTAACGGGACCGTAAAATACCGTGTTTCCGATTTATTCGTTTCGGTGCGGTAACTTCCGTCGTCGAAATATATTTCCGGTGATTGTACCGGCAGGATATAAACCGTCATGGAAGCATAATCAACCCCATCCTCGTTGGTAACTTTAAGTGTAAGGGTATAGGCGTCAACATTGCTTTCATTAATAACACAAGTGCTGTTGGTACTAACAACTTTACCTTCGAGTTTCCATACATAGGTTGCATTATCGCTGTTCATAACAGAGGATGGTTCAATTTCAAGGTCTTTACCCACATAGCCTCCAAAAGAGGCAGGAATGGTTATTCCCGGTGGCATTTTTTCATTTACAGTAACTTTTACCTGCTCTTCGAGCGAACCGTTATCAGCATCTACCCGGAAGGTAAAGAAGTATTCGCCGGTTGTTCCGGCATCGTAAGTAAAAACAGTGTCGGTGGCAACGATTATACCGTCCTGTTTCCACGAGTAAACCGGATTAACAGCATCGCTTACACTGGCATGGAGCGTAACCTGTTTCCCTGTTTTTACCTTGTATTCCGAAGAGGAAAACTCAATTGAAGGCGTACCATAGTCGGTTTCATCGTCGTCGGAACAGGAATAAAGGAACAAAACAAAGGTTCCGATATAAATAAAGAATTTCAGATAAGGTATCTTTTTCATAGGTATATAAATTAGAGGTTCAGATTTTTTATTCATAGTCCGATAATTTTATTCGATGTCCTTTAATTTTTTGCTTGTGAAAACTATGTGTGCCGGGATATCGCCCGTGGTAGCCTCCCACTTTTTAATTCCTTCCGGAGAGAAGCAGAAGACAGTGCCCGGCGTTACATAATCCTTGGCATCGGTAACAAAAATTTCTTTGGTGACGGGGTTTACCGCAATACCATAAGGAACTTCAATTTCATCTTCGGTACCATCGGTGATAAAATGCCGGGTAACCACCAACTGGGTCTTTGTATTTACAATAGCATACGAAGTTGTACTGGAATTGGTAAGGTAACTGAATTCGGTACTGTAAACATAAAGCGAGTCGCCGCATAGGGTCATCTCGCTGACCGGTAAATCCATAACTTTGGTTACCTGGTCGGTTTCGGAATCAATAATATAAGTTTTGGAATGGTTGTAATAATAATCGCCGCGGGAACTTACATAAATGTTTCCGTAATCATCCAGTTCCATGCGGTGCAGGTTGATACCGACCGTTATTTTTTTTATTTCCTTAAAAGTCTCCAGATCAATAACCGATACCGTATTATCGTAGTTTGGTACGCGGTAACCGCCCGAGTTGGCCACATACAACTTATTGCCTTTTATCACCATTTCATCAGGCTGGTAGCCTACAACACAGGTATCTTTTACCGTAAGGTCGGTAGTATCTATCCTGGCCACATAACCCAGACGGGCATTAGGGTCAACTTTTACAGGTCCTGCATACGAACTCACATAGGCATATCCGTTTTTAAAGACAATATAGCGACAGTTGGGAATAGTTACAGAGGCAATATGCTCCGCCGTTTCCACATCCATTACTTCCACTAAGTGAGAGCAATTTATGACCGCATACAGCTTACTCCCGTAAATTTGAATGTCGTTGCCTACATCGCCCAGTTCCTGCACAACTCCGGGGTTTCGTTCAGTAAAAATATTCTTGGTGTAAAACCCTGATTCATAATCGAAATAATCAAGCGTGGCTTTGTTGCTTCCCATGTTTCCTTCGTTTAGCAGGAAAAAACCGCTAACGGATGTCAATTCCCCCTTATCTGTTACTTTGTCGCCTTCCGATGGGATTATCTGGTCGTCGTCATCACGACACGAGTAAAAAAATGTTGTAGCTACCGCGAGAAACAGCAGGAGAATAAATTGTTTTTTAATGTTAAGTTTTTGTTGAATCATATTGTTAGTTTTAAAATGAGTTTAAAATTGATACCTGGCATCGGGTAGTTTTGCACCACTTCGTATTGCTGATTGAAAATGTTGTTCACCTCTGCTGTTAATTGTATTTCCTTGTTGTTCCGTTCCATTCTTCTGGAAACAGAAAAATCACTGGTGTACCAGGGTTTGGCGTAATTCTCCGGGATATTTGCCTGCGATTCGTAACGTTCGCCGGTGTAGATAAAGCTGTAGTTCAAATCCCAGTTGTGATAACTGCCGTTTAGTACCAGCGAACCGCTGTGCCAGGGGATATAAGGAATTTGCCCGCCGTAATAGTTGCTTCCGGGGTTGGTAAAATCCTGTGCTTTCTGGTAAGTATAATTGATGCGCGCATTCAGTATCCCGTCTTTTAAAAAGCAGAAACTGTTCTGAATGGCTACGTCAATTCCTCGTATTTCCACATAGCCCAGGTTGACCATTGTCCAGCGGAACTGGTTGGAAGTGGGCATAGCCACAATCTTACCCTCCACCTCATTGTAGTAGGCATCGACTTGTATTTCGAACCGCGAAAAAAGTTTTTGTTCAAACTCCCTGGAATAGGTCACTCCCATGTCGTATTGGGTCGTGTATTCCGGGTCAAGGTCTTTGTTCCCGATGAAGGTGTAATATAAGTCGTTCAGGGTGGGCATCCTGAAAATCCGTTTGTAAAAAGCCCTGAAGTTTAAATCTTCGTTTTTCCACGGACGGAAAGAAACGATGATCGTCGGGGTATATTCTTCTTTATCGGGTGCGGCGCTGTTTTTTGCTTTTGTCGTTTCATGTACAAAAGTTCCCAGCAGGCTGGCCTGGAGTTTAAATTGTTCGAAGTGCAGGGCAGAGGCCATGGCCACCAGTTCTGTATAACGGTTGGGGTAAACAAAG
This sequence comes from Prolixibacteraceae bacterium, assembly GCA_963662895.1. Lineage (GTDB taxonomy): Bacteria > Bacteroidota > Bacteroidia > Bacteroidales > Prolixibacteraceae > GWE2-42-39. The sequence continues at coordinate 1,209,779 of OY759982.1, forward strand.
CCGTACAAGTCGGCATTCAGCTTATTCCACAGAAAGTCGGTGGAAACATTTACCGCCCAGAACGGAAGAATGAAATAACGGCTGGCCGCTGAGAAATATGCCTCGTGCTGATAATAATGGTTATTAATGTACATGGTGGAAACATCCTTCCTTGGGTCTGAGAGGTAATGCAGAAAATCGTAAGCATATTTTCCGCTGAGCAGCAGGCTGTATCTGTTGTAATTTTTTTTGAAAGAAGACTGCAAAAAGAAGTTGGTGTCCCACTGCCTGTCTTCGTTTTTAAACCTTCCCGGCTCTTCCCGTACAAAGGCACCGGGATACCCGCGTTTCGAATCGTAGAAATAAGCTTTTGCTTTCCATTCTCCCCGGTTTATTTTTCCGAACAAGCCGTATTCCAGTCGTAAGGCCTTTACATCGCCGTTTTGGCGTACAGCAGTGGTATCGTAACCGTCTTTTTTTGTATAGCTGAACTTGTACTTCCCTGAAGTGTACATGTACCCGGCATTAAAAGAACTACTCAGTTTATCGTTGAATTTATATTCTCCCAATACGGATGGGTTTATCAGGTCGAATGAGCCTGTTTTTACCGTTGCTTTCAGGTTGTATTTTTTATTTTGAATAAAAACCGGAGTTTTTGTGGTCAGGTAGATAGAACCGGCCGAGCCAAAATCTTTTGCCGGTTGGAAAATGGCGCTTTTCTGTCCGTTATAAAGGGAAACGGATTCCATGTTGTCGAGTGAAAATTTTCCGAGGTCAACCACGCCGTTTTGTGCGTTTCCCAATTCAATGCCGTCGTAAAATACGCCTACGTGATGGCTGCCCATGCTGCGGATGTTCACCGTTTTCAGTCCACCTATTCCGCCATAGTCTTTAATTTGTACGCCGGAAAAATACCGGATGGCGTCGGCTACCGAATGAGCGCTCAGTTTTTTCAGTTCTGTTCCTGAAAGTGTTTGTACCGGGATTACTTCTTTTTCGATACGGTTGCCGGTTACAACCACTTCCCTGATGTGTTGCAGACTGTCCAGTTTACCTTGAGCCGAAACGAACTGCGAAACGAACAAAATAACGACTGCCCATACATGTTTCCTGTAAAGCATTGTAAATCAATTGAAATATCCAACGACCTGCTGAAATAAGTACTTGAAGAATAGTAAAAGATGGTAAAAAGAGAGAATTCCTTCTTTTGCGTTCTTCAGCTTTATTTCCCGAAAGCCTAATAAAACTATTTATGATCTTGGCAGGTTTTCTGACTTACTCCATCTTTGAAACGCCCTTCCCATCCGGCAGTTACCGGACAGTGGTATCGAGTATTGTTCAAAGACTTTGGCGGAGCTTACAGCAGCGGGTCTGTTCCGGATTTTCACCTGATTCCCTTTTCACCGCTTTTCCGAAGATGCGGAATTGCGACACCAAAAATCGAAAACAAAAGTAACAAAAAACTTCAATTACCATTTATGGGGGACGACAAAATCCACGGGATCAAAAAAAAGGATTGCCGATCTGAAATCAACAATCCATTAAAGTAGAATGAATTTATTATTTTTTAAAAACAGGAATATTATTTCGTTCATACTTAATAATGTCCGGTATCCCTGCCTTTTCAACAGATAAAGAGGAACTTTCCGCTGCCTCGTATATTACAATTTCATCGATCTTATCACTATCATCCGGGATAAAAAAACCAATTCCAATGGAATCATACCCATAGTAGGTATAGCCATCCCCATCATACAGGTCTTCCTCATCTCCGTAACGGTCTGTTACATCATCAATATCACTTCCTATGGATATTCCCTTGTAAGTCGCTCCTTCATATGGAGAAAGCAGATAAATATAGTACGCAGGGGCAGAATTGCTTAGAGTCGTCGTTTCAGTCCAGAAAGTAAAACTAATTCCTTCTTCATAAAACAAGACATCCTGCCTGTAAACCCCGTAATCCTCGTTATATTCTATGGAAAGTATTGTATCAGAAGAATAGGTAGCATTTATTTCAGACCAGGTATCATAAATATCAGTCCCTTCGATTCCCTCCCCTTCATAAATTGTTATATCGTAATCTGCGGTCACGTTTATTGTCATAAAAGCAGACTCGGCACTCCCGCTGCCTATAGCAATAAGCTGAACCTCGTAATCACCTCCGGAAGAATAACTATGCGACGGATTTTTATCAATAGCCACTTCGCCATCGCCAAAGATCCATTGGTAATAACTGGCATTCTCCGACTCATTTGTAAAAGTAATTGTTTCGTAGGGGTCAACTTCTGCATCGCTCACAGAGAAAGCGGCAACCACTTTATCGTCATCATCGCTGCAACTTATAATTAACACTGACAAAAACAATGCAATCAGGGAACTCAATAAATTTCTGGTTTTCATTTTCCTCTTTTTACTATTTTCAAAAACGGTGATATTGTTCCTTCATTTTATTTGGGATGAAAATAAAAATTAAAAGCCAAACATCAGTAAAATAATTGTAACTAATCAGTTTTCAAATTAGCAATAGTATTCAAAGTATCGACAAACGGAGCTTTCAGATTTGCCGTATTACGATCCATCACGGATACTGTGTTGAAAAATCACATGAACGTTTTAAACTCCTTAAAGATTATTGCCAGATTGAAAACTGATCTGTAACGATTTTTTTAATGATTTAACGCTGGAATTTATCTTAAAGTCAAACATTGAGAGGAAAAATTCGGAATGATTTCTTTGGTGAGTGTGAATAGTGTGCTGATATAACAGGAATAGAGAAAATAAATCGGGAGTAATTTGTGTTTATTGTGATTTGTGTAATCAGGGGACTAAATAGAGTCTGTCTATAAAGTCGGCAGTTTTGGGTTTGATCAATACCATGAAAATACTTTTCAGGTATATTAGTTTTCATAATAATGTCCCCCCTGTTTTTTCACTTGGTTCATTGCCCTTTTTTTGTTCGTTTTCTTCATTTTCAAGCCTGTTCGCTGTTTTTGGGGCATACGTCTCCTCTCTCTATTGATTGTTGGGCCCTCAAAGTAAGGGATTATACCAGCTTTACCAGATGAGCTGTAATATCCGGATTACCCTTTAAAACCCGGCAGTGAAGGATCAAATTACTTTTTCCGCTGCATAAGTCAACCTTGTGCCCAAACTTCGCTTCCCTGCCCCCTTTCACGATAATGTCGGTGTGTTGTTCGTATATCGAATAAATTTTGTCCTGGCCCGGAACTTTTTCTCCTTTGATTTCCTTGCGGTAAACCATGTCATGTACCTTAACCATCAATTCCAGGTGCTTTTCAAGCTGTATGCACAAAACCATGGCTTCAATGCCGCAAAACGGCTTTTTTTTTACCACGTTCGATACCTGGTTGATCGTCTTGATAAAGGTGTCCAACTGACTGTAAAACAAATCCCGGCGCTTATCCCCTTTGGTTACATTTATCGTAAAATATGTCTTCTTCGCTTTTTTTCTGTAATCCGTATAGCTTAGGCCATCCACCTCTTCTTTTAAGTGTCCCGGCAACCGGTAGGCTTCTTTTATGCAATCCCATAAAAGCGAATTATTGGTCGGATAATGGATGTTGCTTTCTATCTCTGTACTGTACTGTACTGACATACCTTCTCCAAATCCTCCAACCTTTCGCTTATGGCTATTTTATTCAACTCATACAAGACCTTCTCCAGGTTTTCTGACTTGATCCGGGAGATGTATTTCTGGTACATTTGGAAACTATACGGACGATGCTCATCGATCTTGACAAACATTGCACAAATCCGTGAGTCAATCTGATGGTATTCCAATTCCCGGTATTCCAACCCTTTCAACTCTTTATATATGGCTGCCCTGACGATCTGTTCCACACTGGGGGTGTCTTTCCTTCCAAATACGCTTTCTTTTTCCCCTCCCGAAATGTCCTCCTGTAACAGGTAAATCAAGTGTGGATGTTGTTCCAGAATGGTATCTACCAGTCCTAATTCCGGATCCCGTGACCAGTCCGGCCGGTCAAACCTGAGTTTGAACTCTTCAAATAGTTTCATCCTTTTTTTGTTAAATTTACTTAATTCCTGATTTCCATCAACCCTCAGGTATCCCTGTTTTATCAACAATTTGTAGTTTATAGACAGACTCTAGTTACTCTGGAAGTAGGGATACAAAACGGGGGGATTGCATTAGCAATGGACAATATTTCCACAGTTGGTTTGGTGTCAACACTAAATGGCCCGTTAATGAATACTGTTTTTTCTATTGTTTCAACATGGTGGGGAGGAAGGAATAATAGATAATATAAATCTGCAGAGGAATGGACAATAATGTAAAAATTAGAAATTCCTGTTGAGCGACAATATGATTCTGGCAAAAATTAATATTCAGTTTGATTATGATGTTTCGATTAGCTATTCATCTTTCTCCAATAGCCAATTGGCAGCTTTTTTTAGAAAAAATGCAATTTTTTCTCATATCCCAATAGTCCTTCTTACAAAAAATCGATTCTTACTTATAAACACAAACGAATAGAAACATTTTGATCTCCACTGAGATCATTCGCAAAAACAATGAAACGTTAACTTCAAATGACAAAAAATAAAGACAGAATAAAATATTTACTCACCCAATACGCTACGGGAAAAGCTTCGGAAAAAGAAGTTAACGAATTTTTTAGATGGATAGGAAAGCCGGAGAATGATGAAGACCTGAGTCGTTTTTTAACTACCATGTTGGAATCAACAGAACCTGACAAAAATTACGACAAAGCCAAATGGGAAGGGATGATTCAACAAATCATGATTTCTTCCGGCAACAACACAAAAACAGCTAAATACAAAGACCGGAAAGTAAAACCATTGAAATGGTTCAGAACAACTGCTGCCGTATTTGTTGCGGTATTACTCGCTATATCCACTTATTGGTTTGTCAGTCAGCAGACAGGCAAAACAGAAATTGCCGACATTTCCGTACGATATAAAAACGATGTGTCTCCTGGCACAAATAAAGCAATACTCACCTTCGGCGATCGTTCGACTGTTTTATTGGATGATGTAGAAGAAGGACTATTAAAAAAACAGGGGAATGTAGAAGTTATTAAGTTGGGAAATGGAAAAGTATCTTATAAGTCCAATACTCAAGCCCCAGCTCAAGTGATGTTTAACACCATAAAAACACCAAAAGGAGGGCAATATGAAGTCGTATTACCAGACGGTTCGCAGGTTTGGCTGAATGCAACATCATCCCTAAAATTTCCGACATCTTTTACTGGGAAGCAAAGAGAGGTGACGCTCATCGGCGAGGCTTATTTTGAAGTAGCAAAAAATCCTCAAAAACCATTTATCGTTCATGTTGCATTTCCTGAAAGCACTCAACGCAATGATGCCATCATTGAGGTACTTGGAACACATTTTAATGTGATGGCCTATGCGAATGAAAAGACTATCAATACGACATTACTTGAAGGTTCAGTTCAGGTAGCAGCCAGCAATGGGAAATCAGTAAAGATTAATCCAGGCGAGCAAGCTCAACTTCGACCCAATAATACGATTGCAGTTGTTCCGGATGATGGACAAGCCACTGCGTGGAAAGATGGTTTTTTTCTATTTAAAAGCGTAGATATCCACACGATTATGAGACAAGTTTCCCGGTGGTATGACGTAGATGTTACCTACGAAGCTCAACCGACTGCGGATAAATTTACTGGATCGATTTCTCGATCTGCCAACTTATCTCAATTGCTCCAAATATTGGAACTAAGTGAAGTTCATTTTAAAATAGAAGGGAGAATGCTCACTGTTATGCCATAATCCAAAATAAAATAACGAACAGAAAAAATTTAAATATGACTCACAGACCAGATATATAACTCTTAAGATCTACTAGAGGCACTTGCACAGCTATAGTATAGTAGATCACTGCAAAAAAGCAGCAAAAAACCGGAAGTGCTTGTATCACCCCCGGTTAATGTTTAGGCTTTACACATTTTTTCTAAAACGATTTCATTGTATCACCAAAACCGTACAAATATATGGATTTATTAACCAGAAGGAAACCTTTTTGCCTGCGGCGGAAGGAATTATGGACTAAAACTCTTAGAGTCATGAAAATTACTACCTTGTTAATTGTTGTGTGTTTTTACCTAAGTTTTGGCGCCGGCGCTTATTCTCAACAAATCTCTATTTCTCAAAAAAATGCTGGCTTAGAGGAAATACTCAGCGAAATTGAACACCAAAGTGGGTACCAGTTTTTTTATAATGAACGGTTACTCCAACAAGCCCATCGTTTAAATATCGATGTGTCAAATATTAGTTTAGAAGACGCTTTAAAACAGTGTTTCAAAGATCAGCCTTTAAGCTATTACATTGTAGGAAAAACAATTGTCATTGCGCAAAAGAAAGAGCAGAACTCATCCGTATCCTCACAAAAAACGATTGTGAAAGGAATCGTAAAAGATGAAGAGGGAACCCCTTTACCAGGTGCTGTGGTTCAGATAAAAGGGAGCTCGCAGGGAGTCATTACGAATTCTAAAGGAGAGTTCCACATTAAAGCCTCCAGTGACGCGATTCTTTTGGTTTCTTTTATCGGGTTTAAGATGCAGGAAGTTCCATTAGCAGGCCAAAGTGATCTTGAAATTACCATGGAACTTTTGACAAATGAAGTTGAAACCGTGGATGTTTTAAGTACCGGTTATCAAAAAATATCAACAGAAAGAACTACCGGGTCATTCAGCACAATTTCGTCCCAGGAAATCGAATCCAATCCCAACATCAATATAATGGATCGGCTCAAAGATAAGTTGCCTGGTGTTCGAGTTGATGTGGAAAATAATGAGATTCAAATTCGCGGAACAAATACCTATTATGGTTCCAGACCCCCACTGGTAGTTATTGATGGATTTCCGGCTCTTAAACAAAGCCTGGCTGATTATCCCGAAACGGAACTATCAGGAACAGGCAGCGTTAGTACCAATAATGCCATATTAAGTGCTTTGAATCCAAACGACATCGAAAGCATCTCATTTCTGAAGGATGCCTCTGCAGCAGCGATTTGGGGATCACAGGCTGCCAATGGAGTGATTGTTATTGAAACAAAGAAAGGAAGAGGACGAGGAGAAAATCAACCAGTGGTTAATTTTTCAACTAATTTAAGCATTAGTGCTCCGTCTGATTTAAGCAAACTTGATGTCATGAGTTCAAGCGAATATATCGATCTGGAAAAGGAAATATTCGATCTGGGATTTGTTACGGATCCTACTTCAGGTTGGCGGTATGCAAACGAAAGCGATGCGATGACATTAATGTTTGCTCACCAACGCGGAGAGATTTCTGAAGATCAAATGAATCAAGGATTTTCCACTCTCGCCAATCGGGATAATACCTCTCAAATAAGAGATTATCTGCTAAGAGAATCTGTGACCCAGCAATATAACCTGTCCGTTTCAGGAAACAATGAGAAAACCCAGTATTATATTTCCGGAGGCTATTCTGATAACCAGCCTGCTTTTAGAAGTAATAATTCAAATCAGTACAGCGTTACGGCTAATATTACCACAAAGTTATTTAATGACAGAATTACATTAGCGACTGGAATTAATGAAACGTTTTCTAAAAGTAAAGTCAATAGTGCTGCGATACAAGCCATGACTCCTGGTTCCTTCGGATTGCGCCCCTACGATATGTTAGTAGATGAAAATGGTAATTCAATTGATCGCTACTTGAAATTTACTCCTGATGTTATCGACGATTTTTCATCGAAAGGATATATGCCCTGGACTTATAACACTTTAGACGAATTGAATTATAACAACACAATTTATAATAAAGATGCATCCAGAATTAATACTCGGTTATCCGGCGAAGTTACCAGCTGGCTTAGTGCAAGTATTTCGGGAAGTTACCAGAGGCTTAATACAGAATGGAGGAAATTAGAGAATGAAGATAGCTACTCTACAAGAGATTTGATTAATGAAGGAACCACGATTGATGCCAATGGTCAACAAGTCTATGGTGTTCCAACGGGAGGAATTTACAAAACCAGTAATACCTTCAGTGAAGACTATTCGATACGCGGGCAACTTGATTTTGACAAAAGCTGGTCTAATATCCATCGTTTATCAATTATTGCAGGTTCCGAAATAAGAGAATCAAAAGCACACGGATATAAACAAACCCGTTATGGATACGATGAGCTTACGTCGAGCTCCAAGGCATATAATCCGACAACACCTTATGATAATATCTATGGCTACACATTTGTCTTAGGCTATTACGACGGCTCCGTTTTCCAATCACGCCAGCGTTATCTGTCATACTATAGTAATGCTAATTATACCTTTCTAAATCGTTATTTCTTTTCCGGAAGTCTTCGTTTCGATGACACCAACATGCTGGGGGTTAACCGAAGAAATCGGGCAGAACCTCTTTGGTCTGCAGGTTTCAAATGGCGTGTCTGGGGTGAGAAGTTTATGAAAAAAGCTGATTTCCTGGATCGTCTTGATCTACGACTCTCTTACGGAACAGGAGGAACAGCCCCCAAAGAAGGATCAAATGTATCTACCATTTCAATTACCGGGAACGATTATTACACGGGATTACCCTATGGAAGCCTATACCTTGGCAACAGAGATTTAGGATGGGAAAAGACAAAAACCTTTAACGTTGGACTTGATATCGCTCTTTTCAACCAAAGATTATCATCAACTTTTGACGTCTATAGCAAACGATCTTCCGGGATATTAGTAAGTCTACCGATCAATGGCACCTATGGACAAACGGATTTAACTTATAATACCGGAACATTAGCCGGACATGGATATGAATTTAGTTTAGAAGGTATCCTGGTCAGAACGGCCGACTGGACGTGGAATTTGGATTTCGTGTTCTCATACAATACCAATGAGGTTACCGACAATCGTTTCCCTAATACCATTACGAGTCCTACAAGCACCAGTGTAATTGAAGGTTATCCTGTGGATTATCTATTTACTTACCGATGGGCAGGTTTGGATGAGCAAGGTCAATCACAAATCTACAATGCTGAAGGTGAAATTATCACATCAGATATGAGTAGCATCTCCTTTCAACCTGAAGATTTTGAATATGCAGGCAGAAAAACTCCGCCATACTTTGGTAGTTTATCATCCACAATTCGCTATAAACAACTTAGTTTGTACATGCAGGCTAACTACTCTCTGGGAAATAAAGTTTTGGTCGATAACATCAATGCTAGTCAATATCCGACAAGTAGCTATTTCTCCGGATTCATATCCAATAGTGATGCATTGGTTAACAGATGGAGAGATCCAGGAGATGAAGCAACAACTAACATTCCGGGGATGGAGCATACCAGTTTTACGAGTGTAGACAGATATAAATATGCTAATATCAATGTAATTAGCGGAAGTTATATTCGTATGCAACGTATATCGCTGAGCTATCAAATGCCGTCAAAGGTGATTCAAAGTTTGAGGTTTATTCAATCCATGAGCATCGCCACTTCTGTAGAAAATTTGGGATTGATATGGACTAAAAATGATCAAGGACTAGACCCTGAGCATATTTTTAGTGGGACTTACACAAGTTTGCCACCATCTAAGAGATTTTCCTTCAGCTTAAATGTCTCTTTTTAATATCCATTGATATAATAAACTTGAGCATAAAAAATAAATAAATGAAACAGATATTATATTTTTCTTTACTCATAACAATACTTATTGCAGGAAATAGCTGCCGTAAATATGTTGAAATAGACGAGATCGGGAAAAGGGTTTTACATTATACCTATGACTATCAGTACCTGTTAAATAACACGTATACCTTTGAACGTAGTTTCTTCCATCCAGAGGTTGCATCTGATGATATTTTTGTTGAAAATGAAGATTATATTTTTCAACAGGAAACGGATGCAAGAGCTTATACCTGGGCCGACCAGATATGGATTGACGCCGAAGACTCAGAGTGGAACCTGCTCTACAAACAAATTCAAATATGCAATGAAATTATTGACGGGGTAATGGATAGCGAAGAAGGCACCGAAGATGAAAAAATGGATATATTGGCTCAGGCAAAAATACAAAGAGCTTACGCTTATTATTGTCTTGTTAACATCTATGCTAAACAATACGATGAAAGCACAGCAGATACGGATCTTGGCGTTCCTTTACTATTAACTCCGGATTTCTTTACTTCGTTAGAGAGGGCATCTGTAAAAACTACTTATAATCAAATTGAGAGCGATCTAAAATCAGGTATTGCGGTACTTCCTGAATTTCAGAAAAATACTGAAATGGCTTCCAAAACAGCAGCCTATGGAGTTATGGCCCGTCTCAATCTTCAAAAAGGAGATTATGAGTTGGCTTTAGCCTATGCAGACAGTACATTAGCTATTCAAAACACGCTAATTAACCTTGCCGATTATGAAGATAATGCGACGGGCTTGCCACGGAAATACGAAGATCCTGAAATTATCTTCTCAAAAATTCTATCAAACAGTACGCTTGATTTTCAATTAAATCCGGAGCTCATAGATATGTTCTCCGCTAACGATCTTCGTTATCAGCTCTTCACAGACCCAGGCAGCAACCTCACGTGGAAACCTGCTGAGGGGCGCGTTTACTATCGTCCCAGGATATTCTATCAGGGCAATTACTCCGGCATTTGTGTATCCGAGATGATGCTTGTAAAAGCAGAATGTTTGGCCAGACAAGAAAAAGGAGATGAAGCAATGGCGGTTATTAACAATTTGCGTCAACACCGTTTTAAACCAGAAGATTATTCTCCACTAAATGCATCAGATAGTGAACAAGCTTTAGCGTTGGTTTTAAAAGAAAGAAGACTTGAATTAATGGGAAGAGGTTACCGTTGGTTCGACCAGAAAAGGCTGAATAAAGATCCCAGATTTTCAAAAACAGTTATTCATCAGTATTTAGGCGAAAACTATACATTGGAACCAAACAGTGATCAATATGTATTTCCTATCGCTGAAAAATACATTGTTCAAAATCCGGAATTAGTCCCTAATCCTAGAAATTAATTTTTTCCTCCGAAGTAATTTAATACTAACAAGCAGCAAAACAATTAGATTCTGGATTCGGATAAAACCGGATCCAGATCTCCTTTCAAAACAGACTTAAAGCATCACTAAATAGTTACTCCTCCACTCTCTGTACATTCGGAGCAGTTCAATTCAAAAGTATATAAAGTAGGCATATAAAAAATGGATGAATCAATCGTTAAAGTAATCAATCTATCCCATAGATATAGTGTACAATGGGCAGTGCGCGATATTAACTTCGACCTGAAAAAGAATGGAATCTATGGTTTACTGGGTGCAAATGGCGCCGGAAAATCCACCATTATGAACATCATTTGTGGTGTGATTAAACAATCTCACGGGGATGTTTTTATCAATGAGATCAACCTGAGCGAACATCCCGAGGAAGCCAAAAAACACATTGGCTTTCTTCCTCAAAAACCACCATTACAAACCAACCTAACCGTTGAAGAATTTTTGACCTTTTCTGCCAGTATCCGTCTGATGCCTCCGGCTCTCATCAAAGAAGCGGTAGAAGAAGTGATGGAAAAATGTGGGATTAAACATTTCAATAAACGCCTAATCAGCAACCTTTCCGGAGGATATCAGCAGCGCGTTGGAATTGCTCAGGCCATTATCCACAAACCGGATCTGGTCGTTCTTGACGAACCCACGAACGGACTTGATCCCAACCAAATTTTAGAAGTAAGAAAAATTATAAAAGAGATTGCAGAAGAACGAACCGTTATTTTATCCACGCACATTTTGCAAGAGGTTCAGGCGCTATGCGACCATATTTGGATGATAAAAGAAGGCTCTATGATTTTTTCGGGTTCGATGAGCGATTTCGATAATTTAATTGTTCCCAACACACTCACCGTTTCTCTTGCTGCTTCTCCGGATCTTGATGAACTGTTGGCGATTCAAGGCATTGAAAAAGGTGAAGAACTAGGCGGTTTCAGATACCGTTTGCATTTTAATGATCAGGATGTGATTGAACGATTAGTAGAGACGAGCGTAGCTAATAAATGGCGATTAACTGAAGTCTTTATGGAAAAGAACTCGTTGGAAAAGATATTTGCCGAATTAACAAAATAAGGAAACGAACATTCAAACGATACAACATGAAAACAATTTATAACATAGCAAAAGCCGAACTCAAGGTACTCTTTTATTCGCCCGTAGCATGGTTGATTTTAATCATATTCATGTTTCAATCAGCAGCTGTTTTTACCTCCGGATTTGGAGGACAAATGAGAGTTCTGCATATGGGATATACGCTCAATCGAGCAACCTATTTCGTCTATTCCGGATGGGGCGGTGTTTTTGCCAAGGTGCTTTCTTATATCTATCTCTATATTCCGCTGTTAACAATGAATATAATTAGCCGGGAATTAAGTAGTGGCTCCATTAAATTACTATACTCTTCGCCAATAAAAAATTCACAAATCATTCTGGGAAAATATTTATCGTTAATGATTTTCGGTCTGATAATGACTGGTATTCTTGGTATTTGGGGCATATTTGGAATGATCACGATCGATCATGCAGGAGTACCGTTTATATTAACATGCTTACTTGGAATCTATCTCTTAATTTGTGCATATGCTGCTATTGGCCTATTTATGTCATCGTTGACATCTTACAATATTGTGGCCGCTATTGGTACACTAAGCATTCTGGCAATACTTAATTACATCGGTAGTGTCGGACAAAACATCGACTTTATAAGAGATATAACATATTGGCTATCACTTCTTGGACGTAGCGGGAGCTTTATTTCCGGGTTAATTACCAGCGAAGATGTTCTCTATTTCATTATCATCATCGCGTTATTTCTTTTCTTTAGTATTATCAGGTTAAATGCAAATCGGCAAAAAATTCACTGGGCTAAAACGTTAAGCCAATATGCAGTGGTATGTATTGTAGCTGTTGCCTTAGGATATTTTAGTTCAAAGCCGGGATTTAAGAAATATTATGATGCGACTTACGTAAAAGCCAATACACTTTCGCAAAGCAGTCAGGATATCGTGAAAAAACTGGATGGTGGCTTTACAATTCATGCTTATAATAACGTACTCGATCCAACAGCATACACCGTTCTTCCTTACACATATAAATTTGATTTTGAATTGTTTGAGAAGTATATCCGCTTCAAGCCAGAAATAAAAATGAAGTACAGTTATTACTATAAGCGTACAAAAAACGAACAACTGGAGAGACGTTTTCCCAATCTTACGGAAAAGCAATTAGTAGACACCCTGACAGAAATGAACGACTGGAATTTTGATATTCTTCCATATGATTCAATAAAAAAGGATATCAACCTGGAGGATGAAAATTTTCGCTTTGTTCGTTTACTCAAAAGAGAGAATGGACAAGAAACATTTTTGCGTATTTTCAATGATATGCAAAGAAATCCCTCGGAATCTGAAATTTCTGCAGCTATCAAAAAAATGGTAATGAAGCTCCCTGTAGTTGGCTTTGTTCATGGTCAAAACGAAAGAGCTATTGAAGGGCTCCAGGATCGCAATTATAGCATGATTGCCAGCGAGAAGACCTTCCGTTACTCCATGCTGAATCAAGGATTTGATTTTGAAATGGTAGCACTTGAGAATCCAGTTCCTGCCGATATCCAAATCCTAATAATTGCTGATCCTAAACAAGAATTTACCGAACGGCAAAAAGAGAATTTAATGCTTTTTGTAAACAAAGGCGGTAATCTGCTAATAACAGGAGAACCTGACAATCAGGATGAGGTTAACGAGCTAATTGCTTCGTTCGGTGTTAAACTATTGCCTGGAAGATTAGTCAATGGCCAATCCCAATTCCAAAAAGATTTGATGCTACTCAAACCAACTCAGTCTGCTGCCGACTCATCTTATTATTTAAAAGACATGTTTCGCCGTCAAACGGTATTAAGCATGCCCGGGGCTGCTGCTCTTGATTATTCTGGTGCTAAAGAAAAAGGATTTAATATCAATATTTTATTTCAAACGGATTCTGTAGGTTATTGGAATGAACTGGAAACAACAGATTTTGAAACTGGTTCCATTGACCTTAATTCTGATCAAGGAGAACAAGAAAGAGTTTATGCGCCAATTGTCGCTTTATCCAGAAATATTAAAGGGAAAGATCAGAAGATAATTATTACGGGTGATGCTGATTGGTTGAGTAATGGCGAGCTAGGAACACAACGCAATGGAGTAGAAACCGCAAACTACAATCTGGTTGCCGCAGCATTTTCGTGGTTGTCTGACGGAGAAATCCCTGTTGATCTTCGTCATCCGGAACCAATTGATACTTCGCTAAAAATTGGACCAGTGAGTTGGGGATTTTTCAACCTGTTTTTTAAATGGGGGTTACCAATTATTGGAATCATCATTGGAGTAGTAATCTGGATTCGCAGGAAAGGAAGGTAATCATGAGTTTTTTCATTGATCAACAAACATTTAATGATTTATCGCTACTCGATAAAAAAGGGAAAGAATCGGTCTTCGGAATTTTTAATGAAACACATACCAGAGGTGGTGGGGAAATGCTGGGACAAATGTTCCGGTATCCCTTATCCAACCAACAAGCAATAAGAAAACGAAGCGAAACCATCAGTTTCTTCCAGAAGCAAAATATTTCCTTTCCTTTCAGGGAAGATTCGTTTGACATCGCAGAACAATATCTTCGAAATGCAGATGAAAGGAGTCGGCTTGTGGTTGATGACAAAAAGCTTGGGCGCATGTTCAACAATCTGGTTGGAGCCGATACGGAATACAAAGAAATAATCAAAGGGATCAATACACTTATCGACCTGTTAGATACTTTTCCAGTTTTTTTAACGCAAATAAATAACGGAAACGGGAGCCCCTACCAACAAGAAGCCGAAAGTATCCGAACTATTTTACAGGATGAAGATTTACAAATCATTCTGAATGATCCGGATAGAAAGCATACAGGCATAGAGAAGAAATCAGCACAGGATCAAGTGCTAAGGTTCGAGAAGAAAGATATACTTACCAAATTGCTGACACTTATTTATCAGCTGGATGTGTACATGACTGTTGCAGGCGTGGCTACAAAACGGAATTTCTCTTTCCCCACTCCAACCCAGAGTGACAACCAAGTGTTGAAGTTGGAAGGCATCTATCATCCAATGCTGGAAAAGCCTGTCACAAACGAGCTGTTGGTCAATGAAAACAGCAATATTATTTTCCTCACCGGTGCGAACATGGCTGGTAAGTCTACATTCATGAAATCAATGGGAATTGCAGTTTTTCTGGCTCACATTGGATTTCCGGTGCCTGCAAAGAAAATGGAATTTCCGGTTATGGAAGGTTTGTATACAACGATCAACCTTCCGGATAATATGGGAATGGGTTATAGTCATTTCTATGCCGAGGTTAAACGGATAAAGAAAGTAACCCAGCAATTGGCTCAATCGAAAAAACTCTTCGTCATTTTTGATGAATTATTTAGGGGAACCAATGTTAAAGATGCTTATGAGGCAACAGTGGCATTATCAACCACTTTTGCCCAAACAAGTGATTGTGTTTTTCTTATTTCAACCCATATTATCGAAGCCGGTGAAGCATTAAAAAATACCTGCGACAATGTCCAGTTTATTTATCTTCCAACCCGAATGCAAAATCAAAAACCGGTTTATACCTACAAACTGGAAGAAGGAATTACGGAGGATCGTCATGGAATGGTTATCATCAACAATGAAAAGATCATCGAAATTTTGGAAAATCCTAACAAGCGTAATTCTGACAGTCCATTTGTTACTGATAAACAAACAACCGATGATTTAAATCTCCAGGGAAAATTTAAGAAAAACTCCGTTTTTAGTCTTTTCAATAAAACAAAAACAGCAGGAGGCGAGCGTCTTTTAGAGGCAATGTTTCGACAGCCATTAAGTTCTTTAAACGAAATAACCGATCGCAGCGAAACATTTCGGTATTTCCAACACAGAAAGATGGATTTTCCGTTCAAAAAAGAAGAGCTGGAAACAACTGAAAGCTATCTGCTTGGAGGAACGGTCAGCAATCTTTTCGGTGCCGGAACGCAAGCTATACGCCGACAGGCTTTAAGCATGTTGGGATTAAGAGAAGACGCGGAGCTAGTTAACAAAGGCTTAAAGTCAGCGATCGTTATCTTGCAACAGTTGAAGAGTTTTGTCAATCAATTGCTTGACGACCATCCAAAAAATTCTTTCTCAGATAAGCTAAATGAAGCAAAGCAAATATTTGAAAGCAAAAAGCTGAACTGGATGGTTGGAGTTGATGTAAAAAAGAGCCTTTCATTCATACAAGTCCTGATGTTCGACTACCATCTGCATGCACAACTGCAAAGAGAAATGAACAGCCTGATGCATTTAATCTATGCCATTGATGTTAATATCACAGTGTCCAATGTATCGGCGACGAAAAATTTAACCTACGCACAGGCAATGCCAGCCAATGAAAATGTCTTGTTTATAAAAGATGGTTTCCATCCATGTTTGAAAAACGCTGTTCCCAATACCATAGACATGCATGCCGATAATAACGTAATCTTTCTTACTGGCGCCAATATGGCCGGCAAGTCTACGTTTATGAAAACTTTCGCCATCAGTACATACCTTGCACACATGGGATTTCCGGTTCCGGCTAAGTCTATGTCTTTTTCTGTCAAAGAAGGACTCTATACCTCCATCAATGTTTCAGACAATTTGGATATGGGATACAGTCACTTCTATGCCGAAGTACTTCGGGTTAAAAATATTGCTGAAGAAATTAGTTCACCGAAGAACCTGGTCGTCATTTTTGACGAACTGTTTAAAGGAACTAATGTCAAGGATGCCTATGATGGCACCCTGGCAATTTCCAAAGAATTGTCAAAACACAGCAATTGCTTCTTTATAATTTCTACTCATATTGTTGAAGTAGGCGAAGAATTAAAAAAAGATGCAAAAAATATCTCTTACACTTATATGCCAACTGAAATGAATGGAAATGTGCCAACATATCATTACCGTTCAAAAGAAGGAATTAGCGATGATCGACATGGAATGATGATCATCCAAAATGAAAAAATTCTCGATTTCAATGCGTAAAAAACTTTTGAAAATCAGGATCACTCAAAAACAATCACCATCGAACAAATACATTGATTTGAATTTTCAAGAAGAATTAAAATAAAATGATGAAAAAACACAAAAGAAAAAGATTAAACAAATTCGCAGTTTTAGTTACGCTTCTTAGCTTTTGGAGCTCAATTGCTATCGCACAAATACCTCTGCCGCTAGACAGTGCAGTTCATTACGGCAAACTAGACAACGGTTTTACCTATTACATTCGGGAAAATAATCATCCGGAGAATCGTGCAACTCTTTACTTAGTATGCAAAGCCGGTTCTATTTTAGAAACCGATGATCAGCAGGGATTGGCTCATTTTATGGAGCATATGAGTTTTAATGGAACAAAAAATTTCCCTAAAAACACGCTTGTTAAATACTTGCAAAAATCCGGTGTTCGCTTTGGAGCCGACCTCAATGCAGCCACCACTTTTGACAATACCGTTTATCAGCTACCCATACCGACAGATGATACAGACCTTTATGAAAATGGATTACAAATCATGCGAGATTGGGCGCAGGATGCCACATTAGATACTGTCGAAATTAATGCTGAACGGGGAGTAATCCTTGAGGAAATGCGTCTTAATAAAGGTGTTTCTCAACGTTTACAAGAAAAGTATTTACCCGTTTTATTAAATCATTCTCGCTATGCTGATCGGCTACCTATTGGGAAAAAAGAGATTCTGGTTAATTTTAAACCTGAAGCAATCAAACGCTTTTATCGCGACTGGTACCGTCCCGATTTACAGGCTTTAGTTGTTGTTGGGGACATTGATGTTGCAAACACCGAAAAGATGGTGAAAGAACTTTTCGGGGATTTAAAGATGCCTCAAAATCCGAAAGAACGAAAAGACTATACAGTCACCTTAAACGGTAAAAATCAATTTATAGCTATTACGGATGAGGAGTTGACACAATCTTCAGTTATGATTGCCTACAAACATCCTAAACTCGTCATAAAAACATCCGAAGATTACAGAGAATCCATCCTTCGACTACTTTTTAACACCATGCTTTCAGCCCGCCTCGGAGAACTTTCACAAAAGCCAAACCCTCCATTTATGGGGGCAAATGCAAGACTATCCGGTTTTATGGGAGGACTGGAAATGTTTTCGATTCAGGTGGAAGCCGAGCCCCAAAAACTATCAGAAGGATTTGATGAGATCTGGCAAGAAATTGCCCGAATTAAAAGAGATGGATTTACTAAAAGTGAATTCAACCGTGCAAAGATCAACTATCTGAGTTCGTTTAAAACGATGGTAAAAGAGAAAGATAAAAGAAGCTCGGCCAGCTATGCCGAAGAATACGAAGCCCACTTCCTACAGGGAATCGCAGCACCAGGTATTGATAGAGAATATCAATTAGTGAAAAAATCTTTGAATGATATTCATCTTAATGAATTTAAAAAACTTATCAATGAACTGATGCCAAATAAAAACCGCGATATTATTGTGATGGATCCCGAAGCAAAAAAAGATTCTTTACCTTCCGAACAGACCATCGAGCAGTGGATGGAAAAAGCAGAACAGAGCGATCTTCTGACTTATATTGACCCGGCTGCAGGCATTATGCTTATGGAACACGAACCGGTAGCAGGGACTGTAATCAATGAAGATAGTATTGCCGGCATAGATGTTACCACAATGACCTTAAGTAATGGGGTGAAAGTCTATTTAAAATCAACGAATTATCAGAACAATCAAATTATCTTCACAGCCTATAGTGCCGGGGGAACCTCTCTTTATTCTGATAAAGACTATCAGTCCATTGCCAATGCAACCAACATTCTTTCCGCCTCGGGCTTAGGTAATCACACCCTTGTTCAGCTTTCGAAACTACTGAGTGGAAAACAAATTAGTGTAAGTCCTTTCATTGGTGAATTAGGCGAAGGGATATCTGGAAGCAGCACTTATGAAGATTTAGACACTGCTTTAAAGTTAGTTCATCTCTATTTTACAAAGCCAAGAAAAGACACCACTGTTTTTAGCAATATTATAAACCGCTCGAAAACGGTTATCGCCAATCGGTATGCCAGTCCCCAAAATGTATTTGCTGATACGATAGCTGCCATTATCAGCAATAACAATCCAAGAAAAACAGGACCAACGCTGGAGAAATTAAATGCTATTGACTTAGATAAAGCCTATAAATTTTATAAAGAACGTTTTGCCGATGCCTCTGATTTTAATTTCTTCTTCGTTGGTAATTTTAAATCTGACTCTATTCGTCCACTACTTGAAAAGTATATTGGTTCATTACCATCTTCTTATTCAAAAGAACAGTTCAACGATTTGGATATCCATATTCCGGAAGGTCATATTGAAAAAACAGTTTATAAAGGGTTCGAAGACAAAGCCACTGTACAACTGATTATTAGTGGGAACTATAAATATACGAGAAAAAATAATCTGAAAATTAATGCCCTGTCAGAGATTTTACAATTTCACTTAGTTGAACGTTTAAGAGAACAGGAAGGAGGAGTTTACACTCCGGGTGTAAAATCCAGTACAACTAAATATCCGGCCAATCGCTATGGTTTTTATATTTCATTTGGCTGTTCTCCTGCCAATGTGGATAAATTGGTGGATGCAACCTTAGACGAAATAAAAAAGCTGAAACAAGACGGGCCTTCAGACGAGGACTTTACCAAATATATAAACGAAGCGAAAAGGCAAGCAGAAATTGGCATGAAAACAAATGGCTTTTGGTTATCATACCTTTCCGGACATGTTGAAAATCATGAAGATTTAAAACAAATTTTAGAAGAGAAATCATTATTGGATAAACTTTCAAAGAAAGACATCAAAAAAACGGCGAAGCGTTTTGTTGATACAAAAAACTTCGCAAAGTTTGTGCTTATGCCCGAAATTGCAAAGTAAAAAAAATATTTTGCATATAAAAATAAAGAGATATTGGTATAACCCGATATCTCTTTATTTCCTCACCCCGATAGGATTTCGGATATCGCTTAACCAGGTCATTTTAAATAAATAGTGTCTGCAAGAAAACACATGGCTATTGATTTTCAACGAGATTTTACCCCATACCCTAAAGGGGCAACTCGTTGAAAATCACCACGCCCTTTAGGGATGGGGTTCCTGGTGATTTTCATTTGTAATACTTTTCTTGCAGACACTAAATAAGCTAAGCAACGATAAGGCCTGCAGCATTATGCATCGCCTTACGGAGCACTTTTAAAGCCTCAACCAATTGATTTCTAACGGTATTCTTTGAAATATTCAATTTTTCTGCAATCTCATCATAGCTCTTCCCTTCCTCCCGGCTTAACCGGTAAATTAGTTGTCGCTGAGGAGGTAAGTTCCCAACAGCATCGCTTAAAACTTGTTCACTCTCTTTTAGAAAAATGACTTCTTCAGTATTATTCGATTCGCTTTTAACTGGCCAATGTTCTGAATCAGTCATTAGCAGGTTTTCTTTTGCCAGCAATTTCAACTGTTTTTTGGTCACATTTGCAGCAATTGTAAAGATATAAGATTTCGGATTTTCGACATCGGGCAAAAGATGTCGATTCGCCCATAGTTTTGCAAAAATATCCTGAATGATATCTTCGCTTAAAGCTTCGGATTTAACTAATTTAAAAACAAAGGGATACAGTCGCCGGTTATAGGCATGAAAAACCTGGCTAAATGCTATCGCATCACTATTTCCAATGCGAACAAATAAATCTCTCTCATTTTCACAACTTCTTTGTAAATTCATCAGTGCGCGCAATCTTGAATTGCTAAATTAAGAAAAATATAAAACGCTCAATTATTCTTTACTCCTTTGTTAAATTAGTGTTATCGGTAATTATCAGACCATTAATCATAAGAAATTGAATAAAAAAGAGAGTTTGAAACAAAAGCATGATTTTATTGCATGTCTTCCTTTTGTTAGAAGATTAATGGCGACAATATCCAGCTTTCCACCTTGTAGAATAATACCCTGAACAATGGAGTTCCCATTGAATCAGTCAGTAAAATGCTCGGGCATTCAAAATTGACGACTACACAGATTTATGCGAAAGTGATGGAAGTGAAATTGAGTCATGATATGGATGGTTTGAAAAAAATGTTAGCAAAAAAAAGTAATGGTTCTTTGTGTTTATGACTCTATCTCAGTCTGTTATAAGTGTATGGCATCTGCATAAGTACAAATCGAAGACCTATTGCCGATAATCCAGGCTGTTACAGATAATGAAATTTCGTAATCCCGACTTTAGTCGGATAATAGTGTTATAAAATGAATACATTTGTAGGAACTAACGTACTTGATTGGCATAGAATAACGATTAAGGCATTCTAAATCTGTATTTTATAAACCAATGGATCATCGGTGCCAAAATATATTAAATGGCATAAGAGCAGGGGATGTAGCATCTTTCAAAACCCTGTTTCATGACTATTATCCGATGTTATGTCATTTTGCCGAGAAAAATGGACTGGATATCGATGTTGCTGAGGATATCGTGCAGGATTTATTTGTTAAGCTTTGGGAAAATAGGAATTCGATAACTATTTCCTCAAGTATTAAATCTTATCTTTTTCAGTCCACAAAGAATCTATGTTTGAATTACCTCAAGCATGGTGAAGTAAAAAAGAAGTTCGAAGAATACGCACTCCATATATATCCCGGTTATTATTACAATGAAGCAATAGAAGAAGAAGAGCTGAACTATTTTATTTATAAGGCTGTCGAAAGCCTTCCGCCAAAATGCCGGGAAGTTTTTCAATTAAGCCGGTTTGAAGGAAAAAGCAATGACAAGATTTCTAAAGAAATGGGAATTAGCAGCAAAACGGTCAATAATCAGATTGGGAAAGCGGTTAAGATAATCCGGCAATTTCTGATTGATAATGAGATCCTTGTCTTTATTTTCCTAATGCTGATTTTTTAAAAAGCGATCCGGTTGACCTAATTTCTTTATATTTTTTTTGAAGCGGCGTGGGAAACCGGCTGTATGAAGTTGTCTTAAATATGAGAAGCAAGAGAATGAAACAAATAGATTTCGATATTATCATTAAGGTTCTTGGCAGAAACGCGGATTCCGAAGAACTGGATTTATTCAATGAATGGATAAATTCGTCAGAAGAGAACCATTCCTATTATGAACAAATCCGATTGATACTGGATCAAGCAAAAGAGGCAAAAAAATACTCCCGGATCGACATGCAAAAAGCTTGGGAAAAGATCGGGCAGAAGGCTGTGCTTCCAATCGTAAATGAGAATCACAAAAAGAGCTTTTTTAATCGAAACATCGCCGGAACATGGATCAAAATCGCGGCAATCTTCATTTTGTCTTTCGGGCTTGGAGGGGCGACTTTTTATTTAATGACAAATAATAAAAAAATCCAGACGGAAGGGAGAAAATATTATTCCACTTCAGCACCATTGGGTTCAAAATCGAAAATAAAATTACCTGACGGTTCTGTTGTGTGGCTGAATTCGGGGAGTACGATAAAGTGTGCCAATACTTTTGAGGAAAATGAGCGGAAAGTTCAACTTGACGGAGAAGCATATTTTGATGTGGTCAAAAATGCAGACGCTCCGTTCTATGTTGTCACCAATGCGGTAAAAATAAAAGTTCTGGGAACCCGCTTTAATGTAAAATCTTATCCTGAGGAGAGAATAGTCGAGACAACTTTGGAAGAGGGATCGGTAAACCTGGGGAAAATCGGTTCCGCCCAAACCATACTGCTTAAACCTAGGCAAAAAGCCGTCTTTATAAAGAAAGAAGGGAAAATAAATGATTCTGATCTGAAAATTAACATAGGTTATCGCAAGGAGCAATTTATTATCCTGGAAGATGTGGATACCGATCTGATCACCTCATGGAAAGATAACAAACTAAGATTCAGAAGTGAAACATTTGAAGATCTAGCCGTTAAACTCGAACGGTGGTTTAACGTGAAAATTCATATTGAAAACGAAATCCTGAAATCCAAAATATTCAGCGGAAGCTTCGGGGAGGAAAATATTGAGCAAGTGATGAAAGCTTTGCAGGTTACATTAAGTTTTAATTATACAATAGATAAGAACAATGTGTGGATCAAATAGGTAAGCTCTAAAAAAAACCGGAGGATTGGCCTCCCCCGGTTAATGTGTTTAAATAAATCAACAGGAAGCACCATGATTTGACGGTCCGGTGCGTCCTGAAGTTAAACTTAATTGACAAACAAATTTATGAAAAAAAAGCAAAGGGTAACACACTCTGCGTGTCAAGGTGTGTTACAAAAAATTTTAAGAACTATGAAGCTGACAAGCGTATTTTTACTGATGGGTCTGTTACAGCTAAGTGCAAGTGTATATTCACAACAGACAAAGCTTTCACTAATTGCGAGTGATATGTCTGTCAGGGAAATTATTGACAGAATTGAGGAACAAAGTAATTTCAAGTTTCTTTACAGGGATGAGGTTATCGATGTCGACCGCAAGGTCAGTATGGAACTAAAAGGAAATGTGGAAGAGGTCCTGAAAAAGGTTTTTGCCGGAACCGATGTTTTCTACAGGTTTTTGGAAAATAATCTCATCGTTCTAACTACTCCGGCAGAGCAAGGCAGTAATTCAGAGCAAAGTCAGTTAACGATTTCAGGCCGGGTCACCGACACCTCCGGATCCCCCCTCCCTGGTGTAACAGTAGTTATAAAAGGGACTACGACAGGAATTATTACGGATATGGATGGAAAGTACTCCCTTTCCAATGTCCCTGGAGATGGAACACTTGTTTTTTCTTTTGTGGGGATGAAAACGCAGGAAATTCTTGTCACAGGACAAACGGTAATTGATGTTACTATGGCGGAAGAGACTATTGGACTTGAGGAAGTTGTTGCAATTGGATATGGAACAATGAAAAAAAGCGATTTAACCGGCTCTGTTGACAGAGTATCTGTGGGTGAAAAAGCTGCTCAATCAAATACAAATCTTTTGCAGGCATTATCCGGAGCTTCAGCGGGAGTAAACATTCAGGGAGCTGGACTATCAGGTGCTGAGCCAAGTATTTCAATTCGAGGCCAAACCTCACTCTCGGCCAGTGACCGGCCATTAATTGTACGTGATGGTATTATTTACAATGGAGATATCGCCGATATTAATATTAGCGATGTCGAATCAGTAGATATTTTGAAGGATGCCAGTTCTGCCGCAGTATATGGATCAAGATCAGCAAATGGTGTAATTCTCATCACTACTAAAAAGGGTAAGTCTGAAAAACCATCGGTTTCGTTTAATATGTCTTATGGTTATCAGGACGTGACAAACAACCCGATGAGAGTGATGAATGGAGATGAATATGCCGTAAGGCTTGTTGATTATTATTATCAGCAGGATTTATATGCCTGGTATAAAACTAATCCTACAAGCGCGACAGGAAAACCAGTGAGACCTGATGTGACAGACAAAAACATAGTTGCAGCCCGTTTGCGAACACAGGAAGAAAGAGACAATTACCTTGCAGGGAACGAAACAAATTGGGTTGATGAAGTTACGCGCATAGCTCCAATTCAAAACTATAACCTAAGCTTCTCGGGGAAGACTGAAAGGAGCACTTATTATATCTCAGGATCTTATGCCAATGCAAAGGGTATTCAACTGAATGATGAGTTTTCGAGAATTACCTTGAATAGCAATGTTGAAAGTAAAGTTACCGATTGGTTTACACTGGGTATTATTACATCCTATTCTTATCGCGATTATTCAGGGATTGAAGCAAGTTTGGCATCAGCCAGGAACGCAAGCCCTTGGGCAAACAACAAGATTGGCTCCTCAGATTATGATATGTACCTTACGGGGGAAACCTATATGCGATACCCTCTTAACAATTTATATATCCAAAATAGTGATATCCGAAATAACCTTTTTCTTGTAGGTAGTGCTAAGATAACAGTGCCATGGGTAAAAGGATTAACGTATGAATTGAACTATTCGAATACCTTTTCAACCAGGAACAATCGGATTTTTTATCCGGTCAAAACTCCTGAAGGTGCAGGAAACAAGGGACAGGCAATCAAGAATCCTTCTGAGGAAAGAAACTCAATTGTCAATAATATCGTTACTTATGTAAAAACAGTTGACGATCATCAAATAAATGCAACCCTATTGTTCAGTCGTGAGAATCGGAAGGCAGATAGCGACTCCATTAATGCACAGGGATTTGAGAATCCGGTACTCGGTTATAATAACGTAGCGCTTGGATCTGTCATAACTGCAGCATCAAATGCATGGGAAGAGAACAGTCTTTCGTATATGGCCCGTGTTAACTATTCGTATAAGAACAGGTACATGGCAACAGGTACCATAAGAAGGGATGGCTACTCCGGATTTGGCGAAAATAATAAATTTGCCAACTTTCCTTCACTTTCATTCGGTTGGGTAGCTTCAGAAGAGCCATTTCTGAAAAATATAATGCAATCGATATATCTAAAAATCAGGACCTCATACGGGAAAAATGGGAACCAGGGAATTGGTCGATATTCAAGCTTTTCCAGAGTAGCAGCGGATTCTTATGTTTATGGTTCTACATCGGCTATTGCAGTTTATCCAAGTACTTTGGGAAATGCAAGCCTGGGATGGGAGACCACCTCTTCCTTTAATTTAGGACTCGATTATGCATTGCTTAACCACAGAATCTCTGGCTCAATAGATGTGTATAAAGCTAAAACGACTGATGTTTTGGTTAAAAGAGCGCTTCCACCTGCTGCCGGTTATTCCAGTATCTGGGCAAATATTGGAGGAATTAATAATAAAGGAATTGAGTTGCAATTAAATACAGTTAACATCAAAGGCAAGCTCAGTTGGAAAAGCAATTTCACATTCTCGCTCAACAGGGACAAAATCACCAAACTCTACGGAGGCGACAATGACCAGGATGTTGGAAACTCATGGTTTGTAGGAGAATCAATAGGCGCCATTTATGATTACGAAATGGCGGGAGGGGTATGGACTGAACAGGAACTATATAGCGGGGAAACCCTTGCGGGCTGGTATCCCGGTCAGTTTAAATATGTTGATCGGAATAATGATGGAGTTATCAATGCCGCTTCGGACAGGACTATAGTGGGAAATAAAGCACCAAATTATCGGTTCAGTATAAACAACGAATTCTCGTATAAGAATTTCTCATTCTCTTTCCTTATTAACTCCATACAGGGAGGTAATGGTTACTATTTAGCTGATAACTCAGCTGTTACTAATGTGTCGTGGCGTTCGGACGATGTGTACCGAATAAACGGTTCTGCCGTTCGTCAGTACTGGACCCCGGACAACGGGGTAAATAATGCAACCGGAGTCTATAATTCGCCTGCCGTATCAAGTGGAATTTATGAAAGCAGAAGTTTTGTGAGATTACAGGATATCTCTCTGTCATATAATTTCAGCCCCCAACTACTAAAAAGTTTACGAATAGCTAATTGCTCGTTTTTTATATCCGGCAAAAATCTCTACACCTGGACGAAATGGTCGGGTTGGGATCCCGAAATAGGAACAAGTAATTATTCGTTAACAGGCGATGCTACTTCGGCGAGAACGGACAATTCTCCGATGATGAGAAACATTACGACAGGTTTTAGATTAACGTTTTAACCTGACTGATCAAAAAACAGCTTGATAATCATGAATAATAAATTACAAAGAACGATGAAAAAATATATCGATATGTTTAGTAAGGGGCTGTTGCTGCTTGCAATTATTCCGGCTTTGCTGCTTTCATCCTGCTCGAAAGATGTACTTAATGAGACCGCTCTTGATTTCCTTTCAACCGACAATGCCTATAATACGGTATCCGGAATTCAGCAGGGAATATCTGGATTACATACTAAAGTTCGTACTTCATGGTACACTGAAGATGGAGGCCAGCCTGAAATATGCACAATGCTTGGAGGTTTGGGAACGGACATTGCTTTTCATGGCGAAGATCCTAATTCTACAACTTTTTTAAGTAATTATGCTACCTACCTCACTTCTGCAAATACCAATATGGCACATTTCTGGTCATACAACTACGAGCTTATACAGATGGCTAACGTTTTGATTAAAGGGATTAATGCTGCTGATGCCGGGATTTGGACAGACGACGCACAGAAAAATGCATATTTAGCCGAAGCAATGTTTTTCAGGGCTTATGCCTATCGTATGCTGGTTTCATATTATGGAGATGTACCACTTGTAACCGAAGTGATCAATACTGCAAAAACTGATTTTGTAAGGGCCCCGAAGGCCGATATTTATAAACAAATGGAAGAGGACCTAACATTTGCTGCTGCAAACTTGCCTTCACGTGGCAAGGAAGAGGCACCTGGTAGGATTACCCAAGCCGCCGCTTTGACTCTGTTGACTGAACTCTATATAAATGAAGCCAAGTACCAAGAGGCTGTAGATGCAGCTTCAGAAGTTATTGACGGAGGAGAATATGCCCTGATGACTCAACGTTTCGGTTCAACAGTTGACGTGTTTGGTTCAGGAGATGTTTTTTTAGATTTATTTGCATATGGAAATCAAAATCTTGCGGAAAATACTGAAAACATCTGGACAATTCAGTTTGAACCGCTTGTTACAGGAGGAAGTAGTTTTCCGGGAGAAAGGGCCTGGGGACCTGCCTATTTCAGAATGGGAAATACGCCTGATGGGGTTAAAGCTTTCAGGGGCGATTTATACAATGGGGTATATACAGGCTATTCTGACAGCTTAGGCAGGGGGGTATCATGGATTCATCCAACAAATTACGCAGCCTATGACATCTGGAGAAGCGATTGGTACAATGATATCCGTAATGCAAAACACATGATAAAACGTGACTTCTATTTTGACAATCCAGCATCTGTATACGACAAGCAAAAAATCGATTTCAGCCTTTATCCTGCCGGGTCAAGGGATGCAATAAAAGATACCTGCCAATATATTTACCCGTATTTTTTGAAGCATGCCGATCCACTTCACCATCTCACTAATAAAGCCCTGGCAGGCGTTGGATATAACCACAAAGATGTTTATGCCATACGCCTTGCTGAAACCATACTCCTTCGTGCTGAAGCTTATGTTGATTTAGGAAAGAAAGACCTGGCAGCAGCAGATATTAATTTAATCAGGGCCAGGGCACATGCAAATCCTATTGATGCTTCAAAAGCTGATCTGGATTATGTGTTGGATGAACGTGCAAGGGAACTTTATGCAGAGGAGTTTCGTCATATCACTTTGCGTCGTATGGGCAAGCTTCTTGAAAGGGTCAGGAAATATAACAATAACCCTAAAAACCCCGGATTAAATATTCAGGATTATAACGTTCTGTTTCCAATTCCTCAAAGTCAGATTGACTTAAATATTGATGCAGTGATGGAACAAAATGACGGTTATTAATAGATTTACTATCAGTGGATATACGTTAATATATCCACTGATAGTAAACTACAATGTTACAATATAAATTACATTCAATGCAATAAAATGAAGAATCTGTTTTTAATTATTAGTATCATTTTAATTTCAATAACGTCATGTGTTGTTGCTGAAAATACTGTTTTGAAAATTGAAGGCGGAAAGATACAAGGTATTCCTGCAAAGACTCCGGGGGTATATGTTTTTAAAGGTATACCGTACGCAGCACCTCCTGTTGGAGATTTGCGCTGGAAATCACCACAACCTGTAATTCCATGGGAGGGAGTTAAAGTGGCGGATACTTATGGGCCTGCTGCAATGCAACCTCCCCGCCAGCCCGGAAGTTTCTATTACAAAGAATTTTTTACTGATGATGACCATAAAAATAGTGAGGACTGCCTTTATCTGAATGTCTATACTCCGGCCCCCGGAAAAACGAAAGCTGGATTACCTGTGGCAGTATACATACATGGTGGCGCTTTTGCTTCAGGATACGGTTATGAAAAGCAGTTTTTGGGTGGTGAAGAGTGGGCTAAACATGGAGTAATTCTTGTTACAATAAATTACAGGCTTACTATTTTCGGTTTCCTTGCGCATCCCGACCTTTCTTCCGGGAATCCGAAAGGCGTTTCAGGAAATTATGGTATTTTGGATCAGATAGCCGCCTTAAAATGGGTAAAGAACAACATACAACAATTCGGTGGTGATCCGAAAAACATTACCATTTTTGGACAAAGTGCCGGTGCCATGAGCGTACAGGCGCTTGTCACTTCTCCCTTATCAAAAGACTTGATGCAAAAAGCTATTATACAAAGCGGAGGTGGTGTTTCAGATAACCCTCTGCTGGGTGGAACCCAATTGAAGAATGCAGAAAAAGCAGGAAAAGAGATAATGGATCTTGGAGGTTATAAAAACCTGGAGGCCATGCGTGCAGCTTCTGCAGATTCTATTTTGGCACTAACCACCCTTGCAAGAAAAAAAAGAATAGGTGGGATGATGGGACCAGTGATAGACGGTTATGTTTTATCAGGCAATTTCAGTGAAGCTACACGTGACAACAAGATAGCTGATATCCCTTATATAATTGGTTACAATAAGGATGATATGGGGATGATGACAACCGGGGTAGGGCAATTTTGCAAACTTCGGGATGAAAATGGGGGCAAAGCTTATGCTTATGAGTTTGAACGTGCACTACCCGGAGATACCGCAGGGGCCTTTCACTCTGCAGAGTTGTGGTATGTATTTCACACACTTGGCAACTGTTGGCGACCATTTACGGAAGGCGATTACGTATTATCGGATTACATGGTCGATGCATGGACGAATTTTGCAAAATTCGGCAATCCAAATGGAACGGATATGGAAGTCTGGAGATCATATACAAAAGAAAATCAGCAGTTTATGATTTTTAAACTCGATGATTCAGGAAATGCGGAAATTAAAATGGGAATACCTTCTGGTTCTCAGTAAACGTTAGAATTATAATATTCTCGTTGTACTTTTTATGAGTCCTTCAGAGTAATTTTCATTTTGGCAGGATGATTTTAAATAAACAGCTAAATAATAAACCATAGACATGATAAAAAGAATATTTGTTTTATCCCTGATTTTGCTTTGTACAAATGTTGGCATCGCTCAACGGATCGATTTTTCGATCAATTCGGTGTGGAGATTTCACAAAGGAGATGTTGAAGGAGCTGTAGCAGATATAGATGCCGAAAAATGGGAGATTGTTAATATCCCGCATACCTGGAATGTAAATGATGCATTCGATGAAGAACCTGGCTATTACCGGGGAGTTGGTTGGTATACCAAAGAGTTGAAGGTTCCCATGGAGTGGAAAGGTAAAAGAGTAGTAATTTATTTTGAAGGGGCTAACCAAACTACCGATGTTTTTGTAAACGGAGCTGCAGTAGGAAATCATATAGGCGGATATACCGCGTTCTCGTTTGATTTGTCGGAACATTTAGAATACGGAGAGATAAATACGATTGCAGTAAAAGTTGATAATGCAATGGATTTGGATGTTCCTCCTTTAAGCGCGGATTTTACTTTTTATGGTGGTATCTATCGTAATGTAAAGATTATTGTTGCCGAATTAGTTCATTTTGATTTAACCAATAATGCTTCGGATGGAATATTTATTGAGACTCCGATGGTTAACGAGCAGAAAGCAATAGTAAGCATACAGGGAAGTATAGAAAATAACACGTCTGATCCCAGGAGCGTTATTATTGAAACTTTTATTGTTGATAAAGAGAATAAGCCTATTATTAGTAAGTCAGTAAAGAAAAAACTAGAGCCGGATAGTAAAACAGATTTCCTGATAGAAGATCTTTCCATCAGCAATCCGAAACTTTGGAGCCCGGACAATCCATATCTATATCAAGTCAGCACAATAATAAAAGAGGATAGGGAAGATGGGGCTGTTTTGGATGAGTTAATTTTGCCGTTGGGGCTTCGTTGGTTTGACTTTGATTCTGAGGGGAAATTCCTGCTAAATGGAAAACCATTAAAACTCATTGGAGCAAACCGACATCAGGATTTTCAAGGGAAAGGCAATGCGCTTTCTGATGACTACCACTACAACGACTATAAACACATAAAGGAGCTGGGATTTAATTTTGTTCGGTTGGCGCACTATCCACAAACGCCAGAGGTGTATCGTACTTGCGATGAGCTTGGCCTGCTGGTTTGGTCTGAGATTCCTATTGTAAATACCATAACCGAATCGGAAGCATTTGAGCAAAATTGTTTGAACATGCAAAAAGAGCATATCCGCCAAACCTACAATCATCCGAGTGTTGTTTTATATGGGTACATGAATGAGCTATTTTTATTGCTTCAATACGCCAGAGGATCGGAATCAGAAAAAGAACAACAGGCAAAAAACATTGTAGCTCTGGCTCAAAAATTAAATGATTTAACAAAAACGGAATCACCAACACGTTATACTGTTATGGCGTTTCATGGAAATCAATCGTACAATGAATGGGGACTTGCCGATGTGCCTGATGTTGTTGGTTGGAACTTATATTTTGGATGGTATTATCAGGAACTTGATGATTTAACAAAATTTTTAGCCGAAGAAAACAGGAAATATCCCGGGCGCCCAACAATTGTTTCTGAGTATGGGCCTGGTGCAGATGTTCGTATACATGCTAAAGAACCTGTGGCATGGGATTATTCCGAAGATTATCAATACAAACTTCATTCTTCCTACCTAAAACAAATGATGAATTTGCCATATCTGGCAGGATTTGCAGCCTGGAATTTTGCCGATTTTGGATCGGAAATGCGAAATGATGCCATTCCATTCGTTAATCAGAAAGGCCTTGTAAATTACGACAGAACAGAAAAAGATGTGTGTGCACTTTATAGAGCCTGGTTTACGAATAATCCGGTAGTGTATATCGCATCTCGAAATTACACTAACCGGGCAGGAATAGAGAATCCCAAAGAATCGGGTGTTTGTTTCGACTCTGTTAAAATATTCTCAAATGAACAGAGTGTGGAGCTTCTTTTAAATGGCAAGTCGCTTGGCAAAAAACAAGTTAATGATTACGAAGTCAATTTTGAGGTTCCTTTCCAGGATGGGGAAAATTTACTTTCGGCTGTCAGCAATAATGGAAACACTGATCAGGTTCTGGTAAACTATACTGTTATTCCTGCTAATTTAAAAAAGAATGGAGTAAAAGACCTGGCAGTAAATGTCGGTGCGAAAGTATCTTTTTATGATCCAGAGAGCAAAGTTTTGTGGATAGCGGACAGAGGATATTCTCCTGATTCGTGGGGCTATATAGGAGGTGCACCACATATGACAGCAGGACGAAACAAAAAAACGAGTATTTCGGATAATATATTGGGAACAGATTGTGATCCATTGTATCAAACCTTTGTTGAAGGAATTGAGAGTTATAAATTCGATGTACCAAATGGAAAATATAAACTAACGCTTTGTTTTCAGGAGTATATTTCGCGTCAAAAGAAGGATGATCTCATTTACAATTTTTCGAACAACAATGCAGACGAAGTGACCAGTAATCCTCGAGAGTTTGATATTCTGATAAACGGGCAAGAGGCTATCAAAAACTTAAATCTGGAGCAAAGTTATGGCAGTTTTCGTGCTGTATCATTCGACTTTCAGGTGGCAGTTGAAAATGAGGATGGATTAACCGTTGATTTTAATACAATATCAGGGAAGGCACTTTTAAGTGGAATAAGGATCCTTTCTTATAAATAAATGGATAAAGATAGCTGTCTGGTTTTATTCTATCCATGAGACTATTGTGGATAAACTCTTATTTATAGGTGGTATTATTACCATATACGATAAAACTTCAGCTTAATTTTATACTAAACTGTCCAAATTAGGTTGAAGACTTATAAAAAAAATGATAATTATTTCAAAGGTTTGTTTTTGTCCTGGTCTGGAGTTTCTGTAGAAAAGAATCCTTCATCTAATTCGATTACTCCCGATAGTGGGTACTGTGCATCGCGCTTGCCCATTACTGACCGCAGTTTATGGAGCATCCCCAAAATCGGTTCATAACGTTTATGTCCCAACTGGCGTTGAAGTTCTGATGCTGAAAAGCTTTTCTTTGTCGAGGTTAACAAATGAATAGCTATAAACCAATACCGGATAATCATATAATGCAAAGCGCGTTGAAACTTTTAATTCCGACGATTTGAAACAGGAAACATCGAATGCTTTTACGGCTTCACTGAATTCTGGTTTCAATTCAATACAGGATGACTACGATAAAGGTGTTTACCGCGATGCCGCTTACATTTACGGACCGTCGCTGCCTCGTACCCTGAATTTTGGGATTAAATTCGGAAATTTCTGATAATCGCTGAAATATAAACAGAAAAGGTAGTGAAAACTACCTTTTTTTGTTGATTAACAAAAAAATCAATTCCCCTTTAAATCT
Organism: Prolixibacteraceae bacterium; assembly: GCA_963662895.1. GTDB lineage: Bacteria > Bacteroidota > Bacteroidia > Bacteroidales > Prolixibacteraceae > GWE2-42-39. Next base: position 1,243,185 of record OY759982.1, read on the forward strand.
TTTGGCAATACCCCGAATTTCTTTTTAAAAGCTACGGTAAAATGCTGTGGATTTTTGTAGCCCATTTCATCGGCAACCTCGGTAACCCGTTTTTCTTCACTTACAAGTAAGTGTTTTGCCCTTTCCATACGCAAATCGTTATAATAGCCGAATACAGTTGTGCCGAACAACTCCCTGAACCCTGTTTTCAGCATCTGCTGGTTGGTGCCGGCAATTTTTGCCAGGTCAATTATCCGTAGCTTTTCCAGGTAATTTTCATCAATAAAATCCTTTGTAGCAATAAGCTTATCGACATCCTGTTTTTTTAGAGTAACATTTTTCAACGGCTTATGGCTTTCGGCTTGTAAAAGAAACAATTCAATCACTTTTGCTTCTAAATATGCCTTTGACATTGTTCCTGTAAACGGACAATTACACATATCACATATTACACTGTTCATTTGCGGAGTTACAGGTTTTATAGAATCAATAGAAGACGTAGAGCCGTCAAATAATTTTTTTATAAAGCTTAATTCATGCCATAATTCTTCGGGAAAAAGATTTTTTACGGCATCATGCCCGAGTTTTATCTCAAAAAAGGAGAAAGGATTCATATTATCCTTGTACTGCTCATGTTCTCCCTCAAAATTATCTACATAAAAAATACTTTGAGTGTTAGGAGGCATAATAAAATTTTTATCCTCATATAATGTCTTACTAAACCCGTTAAACTGGAAATGGAGCTCTATAAACCGGCCTCCCTCGTATACATGTATTTTTTCTTTCCGGTTAAAAGACATTTCATTCCAGCAAATATTCATACTTTCCGATGATAATAATTCCCGTTTTGACACTCTTCCGGATGTACACTCACATACGTTTTGTAATCTTGTATTATAAGCTATATTCATAAATCAAGGATTCCTTTTTACAAAAACAAAGATAATTGCTGTCGTTTTTATAATAAATCCCCATAAATAAGGATTTTTCATGCGAAAACATACTGTACTATCACTATCTCGTTGATGATATGTCACCACATCATCTTTTTCTCTTCCCGTCATTTTTATTTCTCATTGCGTTATCCTCGCTTTCTCTTAACGCTGTTTATTTGTACTTCACTATTTATATAAATTCTAAATAACACATTTCATGAAAACAAAATCGATGCTAAAAGGCTCAGTTCTTATGCTGGTTATTTTAATGTTGGAAATTTTTACGGTTATGTCTCAGAACATGACCGGACACATAAAGGGAAAAATAACAGATACAGACAATAATCCTGTCCCTTTTGCAAATGTTTTATTAGTTGAATTAAATACCGGGACTATTTCCGACGAAAACGGGATGTTCCGGCTACGAAATATTACTTCAGGGAATTATACGCTTCAACTTTCCTGTGTTGGCTATAAAACACGTACCGATACGGTAACAATTACTGGAAACAAAGAGACTGTCATTACTGACATTATTGAAGAAAACGCGATAGAATTATCACACGTAATGGTAACAGCCGAAAAAAGATATTCTACACCCCAAAAGATGAGTTCTTCTATTTCGGCACTTGACGCTTTAAAAATAAAAAATGCACAGGTAGAATCGTTAAACGACCTCACGGGAATGGCTCCTAACCTGTTCATGGTAAACGGGGGAGGCGACAGGGCATTGTATTCGATACGGGGAATTTACGCCTCGTCGCTCGATCCCTCGGTAGCCGTGTATGTTGACGGGGTATTGCAATACGATGCTAAAAGATTATTTGCAAACGAATGAGGGGGCAAATATAGGGGCGAATTTATTGGATTACTGGTTTTTAAAAACAGGAATAGACGATGAATTTTATAATAATAAACAATAAAAAACCATTTTTTGTAAAATATTTCATTGAGATAATTGTCTAAAAGAATAGATGATATATAAATAAAATTAATGAGAAAAAAATGAATGAAAGAGATTTGAATTTGGCATACAAAATATCGTTTCATTGCATTAAAATGATGCATGACGGAATGCTTTTAAAGTTGTTCATAAAGCCGGATCGTGTTCTTGCCGCGTTGGGATTGAAAGAGGGGGATACTGTTTTTGAGCCGGGATGTGGCCCCGGATTTTTCTCTATCGGGGCAGCGCAAGTTGTGGGCGACAAGGGACATATTTGTGCTTACGATGTAAATCCGTATGCGATCCGGTATTTGCAGAAAAAATTGGATAAGAAGCAGATGTACAATGTTTCGGCAGAATTGTGTAACGCAGCCGATTCAAACTTGCCCGATCGTTCCATCGATTTCGCCTTCATTACCGGGGTTCCGCATGCTGTCGGTGGGTTTGACAAATTGATGGATGAAGTTTCCCGGACATTAAAAATCGGCGGAATATTTGCTTTTCGCAGTCACGGCAGGGGAAAGACAGGGTTTTCTCCCGAAAAATTGGAGAGATGGCAATTAATTCATGTTCCGGAGAAGGACAAGGACGGATTTAAGTTATTTAAAAAGATATAAAAAATAATCATTGTCCGGTTTTTCTTCCTTTTGGGGAGTTGAGAGGACTTTAAGCTATGGCAAAATTGATATTAATCAGACACGGGGAATGCATCTGGCACAGTAAAAATGACTTTACCGGCTGGATGGACGTGCCTTTGTCGGCTGATGGCATTATTGATGCGATAAAAGCAGGTAGCAGAATATCCCGTATAAAATTGAATATCGTGGTGACTTCGATGCAAATCAGGGCTGTTGAAGCGGCTATGATTGCCCTTACGCAAAACGAAAACGATAAAATGCCCATACTTGTCCGTGAAAACAAAACGATAGAAGATTGGATAACAACCAACAATAAGGTTATGGAAAAAGGCGTTATCCCGGTATTTCAAAATCAGGCACTGAACATACAATGTGAATTGCAATACTGTAACAGTATAAAAATCAGGGACACAGAAGATGAATATATCGTCCCTTGGTGTGCCAGTTACGATAAACCCCTGCAAAACGACGCATGTATGAACGATACTGCAAAACGGACAATCCCTTTTTTCAGGGATACGATAATCCCCCTATTGAGAAAAGGACGAAATGTTATGCTTTCTGCACATAACAACAGCCTTCGCCCCGTTGTTATGTGCATTGACGAATCGGAAAAGGCATCCGTTGTGGAAATCCCCACAGGGAAACCGCTTTGTTATGAATTTATTGAGGGTAAGTTGAAAAAAATCCCTCTCTAACCTTTTTGTTTGTTTTTTTCTTTTCTCGTCATTTTTATTTCTTTTCTCGTTAATCGTTTTTTCCTTTCCTGCAATTCCTTTGTGGCTAAAATACATTTCAACATTAAATACATTATTTATATTGAAAATATGAAAACAGCACTGCTTACTATAAAACAACCGATAGTGTTTCTAATACTAATACTTCCTTTCTCTCTTCAGGCCCAGAGCCTGTTTGATAATTCACTTTCCGAAAGCAATTTGTCACAAGAGGCCAAGTATAAGCTTGGCGGGTATTTCCGCAGCGGGGTGTTTGGCGACGAAAATGAAATCAAAGAGAAATATGCCGAAGGAGCGTTAAAACTCGATATCACAGGCAACCAGTATGGCAATGCCTATGCCGAAATGCGTTACCGAACCTCGGATGGCATCTATGGTGAGAATAACGAGTTCTGGCTACGCGAAGGTTATGTCAACCTGTTTCTCGGGAAATTTGATTTCCGCATTGGGCAGCAAGTTATCGTTTGGGGGCGTGCCGACGGGTTTAACCCGACCAATAACCTTACGCCAACCGATTTTACAACCTTTTCTCCCGACGAGGACGACAAACGGCTTGCAACCTTTGTAGCCAAAGGGGTTTACAACTTTTATCCTTTCAAAATGGAAGTTGACTGGGGGCCGGGTTACAAAGCTTCGACCTTGCCGTTTGGCAATGCCAATTTACCAACCGGCGTAAGCTGGGGCGATGACAAAAATCCGGATTTGGAATGGAAAAACAGCTCGTTCGGTGCAAAACTCGATATTGAAAAACCGGCGTTTGACGGTTCGCTCTCATATTTCAACGGTTATCATAAAATGCCCGGATTAAATTACACCCTGACGGAAAACGGGGCGGAAATTTATACGCAACCTTGGGGAGTCCAGGTTTTTGGGGCTGATTTTTCCACAACGGCAGATAGTTACGGGTTACGGGGTGAATTTGCGTTCTCACTTCCTGACAACGATCCGGATTCACTATTCTCAAGCCCTTACCAACAATTGGAATACACGCTGGGTATCGACCGCGAATGGGGTAATTTCAGCCTGATTGTACAATATGTCGGCAAATATGTTTTCGATTTTGACAAAGAAATAACAGTACAAACGCCTTTGGCACAAAAAGCCGTCAGATACAATCGTATGCTGTTTTCACAATTGGAAGAATGGAACCATTCGGTTTCCATCCGGCCATCCGTTAACCTTTTGCATGAAACGCTGAAATGCGAAATGCTGGGCTTGGTTAACTTCAGCACCGAAGAATGGTTCTTTATGCCCAAAGCAACCTATACTATTTCCGACGCACTGGAATTATGTGCCGGGGCGCAACTTTTTGGCGGTGATGATGACACGTTGTATGGTTTTGTGAAAGACAGTAAAAATGCAGGATTTGTGGAAGTAAAGTTATCGTTTTAAGGAGTTGAAAATCTGGCGTTGGAAGTTTGGAGTAGTTTTCGGCCTTCTGTCTCCCGACTTCGGTCTTCTAGCAAGAGAATATAAACATCTAAAAATATATTATTTAATGAAAAAATTAGCAGAATTCGCCATCCGATTCCGGTGGCTTGTGATTGTGGCATTCCTTGGAGCAACGGTCTTTATGGGAATGCAAATAAAAAAGGCAAAGTATAATGCCGACATGGACACCTATCTTCCTGATGATATGCCTTCACGTGTTCACCGGAAACAAATTGAAAACATCTTTGGCGGTACCGATATGGTTATGGTTGTCTTTAAAACCGGCGATGTAATCAACGAAAGCACCCTGAAAAGGGTTAAAACTGTTTCGCAGGAAATGAAAAAAATCAAGGGCATCGACAAGGTTATGTCTTTATTTGAAACGAAACAGATCCGCAGCGAAGAAGATGCAATGTTCGTTGACCCCGCCGTAAGGCTGATCCCGCAAAATACGGCAGATATTGCGGTAATAAAAAAGGAATTGCAGGATAACGATATGGTTTACGGCAGCGTAGTGTCGGAAGATTTTACCACAACGGCAGTTATCGGGACGGTAGTCCCGGGGGCGTCCGACGAAGAACTGATAAACCAACTGAACGAAATCATAAAAGTACACCCCGGAAACGAGGAAGTTATGTTGGGCGGTACACCTTATACTCGCTATATGAAAGGGGCAAGTATGAAAAGTGATATGGGCAGGTTGATGCCGATAGGACTTCTGTTTATGCTTATCTTCCTGTTTATTAGTTTCCGTCAGTTCAGGGGCGTATGGATGCCGACGCTCGTCGTAATCATTTCCATCTTTATTTCCCTGGGGAGTGTCCCTCTTTTAGGGTGGGATTTTACGGTAGTTACCTCTATCCTTCCGGTAATGCTGATTGCCGTGGCAAACGACTATGGCATCCACATGTTTTCGCATTACCAGGACGATAATTACAAAGGCAATACTTTCAGCAAAAAAGAAATATCGTTGCGCATGGCCACCAGCCTCGGGAAACCGATACTTCTTGCCGGTTTTACAACAATGGTAGGACTGCTTTGTATGTTGGGGCATATCCTTATCCCGGCATGGCAAATGGGGATACTGGGAGCTATCGGCATTGCTGTGGCATTGCTTGCCAGCCTGTTGTTAATACCTGCAATGAGTTCGTTATTGCCAAAACCGAAACCCATTGAGACACCCGCAAACACAGAAGGGAATAAAGGGATTATGAATAAATTACTGCTGAATGTCAGTATTTTGGTAACCAAAAGGCCAAATACTGTGATCATCACATTTATTGCAGCTACTGCAATCATGGCCTTGGGAATTTTCAGGGTTACGGTCAACAACAATCCTAACGAATCATATCCCGAGGGGCATATCATAAGAAAATCATCGAACCTTATCAATAAAGAGCTTGGCGGTTTCATGCCTTTGTCAATTGTTTTTGAAGGCGATATAAAAGACCCGGTACGACTAAAAAAAATAGATGAACTTGAAAAGAAAATAAAGGCAATGCCGGAAGTCGGGACTACCCAATCCATCGCCAAAGTAACCCGTCAAATCGGGCGTGCATTGTACAACGAAGGCGAACCGCGTTACGACAAAATCCCGGACAATTACGAAGCCGTATCGCAATATTTCGAATTGTACATGATGAACGGCGAAGCCGAAGACTTGGAAAAATTGGTGGATTTTAATTTTGAAAAAGCAATGATCATGGTTCGCTTAAAAATAATGGACACGCCCGAACTGCGGAAATGCGTGAAAGAAATAAAGGAAATGACAAAAAATGACCCGGATATTAAAATTGTCGGTGGTGGTGCCGATGTATATTCCGAAATGGACAAAATGGTTGTGGACGGGCAATTTAAATCGTTGGGCATATCATTGCTGGCAATACTGATCATTTTGAGCATCATATTCCGCTTCCGTTCGGTAAAAGGTGCGGTATTGCAAATTATCCCGTTGGTTATTGCCATATTGGCGTTGTTCGGGATTATGGGCTGGACTGGTATCGACCTCAATTCCACCACTGCACTGCTTTCTTCCATTATGATCGGCGTTGGTATCGATTATACCATCCACTTGGTTTGGCGTTACCGCGAAGAACACCGTAGCGGGAAAAATGCCGAAGATGCGATGCGATACACACTGCATACTACCGGCAGGGGGATTATACTGAATGCCATTTCCGTCATTATCGGCTTTGCAGCCCTGATTTTCTCGGATTTCATGTCCGTGCGGTTCTTCGGGATATTGATGGTTGTGATGATTTTCACCTGCCTTATCGGGGGAATACTGTTAGTTCCGGCACTTTGTATGTCATTTAAACCGAAATTTCTGAAACCGAATAAATAGCTGTTGGCGATGGTTTTTGGCTGTTTGCTAATGGCAAAAGGCCAATGCCAGGTGCCAACACAAAATAAAGTATAAACACAAAATAAAAATAGAACAATGAAAAACACAAAATTAATCATAGCGGCCCTTTTTTTAAGTGGCATTAGCTATGCCACTTCGGCACAAATGAGTGCCAAAGAAGTGCAACAAAAGGCCATTGATGTGACCCGCGTGGCAGGGACGGAAGCTCTTTCTTCCCTTACCATTATTGGGAAAAAAGGGGAACAGCGTGTCCGCAAAATGTCGATGGTGACCAAACTCTACGACAACGGTTCGACCGAGAAAAAAATGGTGAAATTCACCGACCCTGCCGATGTGAAAGGCACCGGGTTCCTTTCGTACGACTACAACGAAAAAACCGACGACAAGTGGATTTACATGCCTGCTTTGCGCAAAACCCGCCGTATCATCAGTTCCGAAAATGCCAAAAGCTTTATGGGTTCCGAGTTCTCGTATGCCGATATGTCAATGCCGACTGTTGAAGATTTTACTTACAAATTTTTGCCGGAAGAAACCGTGAACGGCGAACCTTGTTATGTTATCGAAATCACGCCGAAAAACAACGACGTTGCCGACGAAAACGGGTTCTCAAAGAAAATATCGTCCATCAGTAAAAAAGATTTCGTGGTACGCAAGTCGGTTTACTACAACCTTGCCGGCGAGAAAGAAAAAGAAATGACTGTAAAATCAGTGATTGAAGTGGATACCAAAAACCATAAATTCAAAATGGAAGAAATGGAAATGGTAAACCTGCTGGACAACCGCCGTTCCATTTCGAAAACCGAGAAAATTAAATACAACCCGAATATTCCCGATGATTATTTCACCACGCGGTTTTTGGAGAAATAGCACACTACAAAAATTATATTACTTCATCTGTTAACTCCATAAGCAATTTTATAATGGATTACATGGAAGCAATGTTCTTATTATTAACATTGGGTGTTACTTTTTTTGTATCAGGACAGAAACCTGTTTTATTAACAAAAGATGACCGCCTTAATCATCAGTGGATTTCTGAATATTGGTGTTGAATATAGAAGGACTGGATAAAAACCTTGAAGCCGTGATTAAACAAATATCCAAACTTCCCGGGCACGGGGAAGACTAAGCAAAAACTAAAAACAATGGCAAAAGAAACAAATCTAAAAACACTAGCTATGGCACAATTCAATTCCGCATTACAAAAAGTACTTGCCCATGAGGGTGGCTATGTCAATGATCCCGACGACCCGGGAGGTGAAACCTGCAACGGCATAGCCCGCAATATGCACAGCAAGTGGAGCGGCTGGTTGCGCATTGATATGCACAAAAACCAACCCGGTTTTCCTGCCAATCTCGAAAAGGATACAGAACTGGAAAGTGAAATAGCCCTGTTTTATCAGGTTAATTTCTGGGACAAAATCAATGGCGACAATATCCAAAACCAATTGGTAGCAACCTCCATTTTCGACTTTGCCGTAAATGCCGGGGTCAAAACCAGTGCAACACTTGCGCAAATGGTCGTTGAAGCAAAAGCCGATGGTGTTATCGGGCAGCTATCACTCGAAAAAATCAATGCCTTCAACCCCGACCACTTTCTGGCAGCCTTCACAGTCACTAAAATAGCACGTTACATGGCAATTATCCGCAAACGACCTGCAAGTAAAAAATACCTGTATGGTTGGGTATCCAGAGCATTAGAATAATTTTTAATTCATAATTCAAAAAATGAGCTTCTTAACCAAAATATTCACTGCCGAAACAGGAACCCTTGTCGAAAGCGTAGGCAATACGCTCGACAACCTTATTACTTCCAAAGATGAAGTAATGCAACATCAAAACGAACTCAAAAAAGCGGAAATGCAATACCAGCTTGAACAACAAAAGCTCGAAGTCGAACAACAAAAAAACATTTTAAACGATATCGACAGCGCCCGTAAACGCGATGCCAGTGTAATCACCAGTGCAAACGCCGGATTTCTAAGCAAAAACATAACAGCCTTTCTCGCTATTGGCAGCACCGTACTCACATTTGCACTCTTTTACATCATCATCTTTCGCAACGGCACCATTAAGTCCGAAGTAAAAGACGTGGTTCTTTATGTATTGGGAGTACTCAGCGCCATTATCACCCAGGTATTCAGTTTTTATTTCGGTTCGTCACAAGGCAGTTCCGACAAAAACAGGATTATTGAACAAATAAAGAATAAAACAACCTGACAGCGTCTCACAGACCTGTCAGGTCTAAACTATAAACAAATGGCTGATAACAACAGCTTTAATTAATAGTTCATCATTAATAATTTAAAATTATGGCAAAAGTAGGAGACAACATCGTAACAACAGGTCTCAGTGGTAAATTGGGCAACCTGATTGTGTTCCGCAACCGGGGCGGAAAAACCATCGTAGCCAAAGCCCCTAAGAAAAAAGTAACCGAATGGAGCGAGGCGCAGGAACAACAGCGGTTAAAATTCCAGGAAGCTGTTCTTTATGCAAAAAATGCAATAGCAAACGAAGCAACAAAAAAAGCCTACAAAGCTTCTGCTGAAGAAGATGAGACTGCTTATAACGTCGCTGTTGCTGATTTTTTGAATGCCCCTCATATCGATGAAATAGACGTGAGTCATTACACCGGTCAGCCCGATAGTTATATTCAGGTTCGCGCTGTGGATGATTTTGAAGTAAAAGAAGTTACTGTAACCATCCAAAATGCCGACGGAACAGAAGTAGAAAACGGTTCCGCCGTTTTACAGGGAGTCAGTATCTGGTGGCGTTATACTGCAACAGCCACGAATGATTCGCTCGATGGAGATAAAATCATTATTCGGGTATCCGATATCCCGGGGAACCTCATGGAACAGGAAAAAGGAATCTGATCGATTTTGTTTTTATAATGTTCATCGTTAGGCAGAGAACAGAAACAGCCTTGTCTGGAATATTATGGTGATCCCGCACTCCCATATCCGGCAAGGCTAATTTTTAGAACAATTAAATGATGTAAAGCCATGATCAAATCACAAATTGGGAACAATGCCGGTAAAGTTTGGCACTTCCTGGACAAGAACAGGGAAAGTACTTTTTTTGAAATCAAAACCGCATTATCCATACAAAGCGCTGATTTATGGATGGCGCTTGGTTGGTTGGCACGCGAAAACAAAATATTTTTCTTTATCGAGGAGGATGCCGACCGGATAACTCTCCTTTACAATTAATCCATTGACTAACATCATGGGCTAACTGTAAAGAATTGATTAATGGATTTACAACTGGCTCTCTGGTTCTCCTGTTTGGGTCGCTCTCTATACGTTTCGGGTAGAAAACCATGTGGCTTGACAAATGAAATACTGGTTTCTGGCAAGACTGACATTCGGATTAGGCATACAGCTACCTTACAGGAACCTTAGAGCTAAGATACAGAACAGATATATTCAAAAAATAAGATTCCCCCCCCACATAGGGTTTTGTCACATTTGCAAAAGCACGCCCCCTTCGAGAGGCACTAACTTTCGCAAAAGAGCCAAACGCCACCACTCAAAACAAAAAATCCGCCCAAACCCTATCTTTCCACGGTAAAATCAAAATACTGCCTCACCCCCCGAAACCGCCCCGATTGGGGCGAAAGAATTGACGGCGGTATCCGCCGTTCTGATCTCTATGCCGGAACAAGCACCCAATGATGGGGAACATTGGCTGACCTTAGACAACAAGCCAACAGCTCGGACGACCATCATGACGGGGCTTGTAGGCTTGACGCCTTATCGGTTGCCCCACTCAACGCACCGCATCGACACGACTACCACCTTCGCCGATGACCTGCAATCCGACCTGACCAACGACGCATCTGACCCGACGGATGAAAAATCCGTCCAGATCGCTAACGAGTTGATGAAAACAGAAGTTTTGTTGACAACTATTTCAAATTGTAAGCTTTTTGTTGATAATAAGTTCGAACTTCATTCAGAAGAACCCGACTAAATGAGAAACAAAAAAGTTCAACAGTTACCTGGAACAGGTTAGAGCACAGCTGACCGATGCATACAGGGAATTGCAGGTCAATAAAACGGAAGTAACCCCCGAGAATATTAAATCACATTACTTGGGAGATTCCTTTGATGACCATTCTTTGATTGAATTGGTAAATTATCATAATACTACACAAGCCAGTATCCTTGCGCCGGGAACTATGAAGAACTATTACACGACTAAAAGATATCTGATACGTTTTTTTTTAAGAAATTCAAATCCTCAGATATTTATCTGATCCAGGTTAATTACAGGTTTATCTCCGATTTTGAATATTTTTTGAGAAATTACAAACCGCAGGATCACCAAAAACATCTTGGAAACAATGGAGTAATGAAGCATCAAGAACGTTTTCGTAAAATGATTAATCTTGGTCAGCGATTGGGGGGGATAAGTCAGAATCCTTTTGATTCCTATAAACTAAAGTTTCGAAAAGTGGACAGGGGGGGTCTGGCAGAAAAAGAACTTCAAACCATTGAAAATAAAAAGTTCAAGATTGAACGGTTACAAATCGTAAGGGATATATTTGTTTTCAGTTGCTACACCGACTTGTCCTATATTGACGCGATTAATCTCCAGCCAGATGAAATCAATTTGGGGATCGATGCGCAATACTGGATTTTCTCCTGGAGGCAAAAAACCGATACAAAATTGAGGATTCCGTTTCTTCCAAAATCATTAGAGATTTTCAGAAGGTATCGAAAACATCCCAAATCAGTCAGCAGAGACAAGGTGTTCCCGTTGATCTCAAACCAGAAACTAAACAGTTATTTAAAAGAAATTGCTGATTTGTGCGGAATAAAAAAGAACTTGACTTTTCACGTTGCAAGACATAGTTTCTTACCTTTTCTACTGAAAACAAACGAGTTACAAAATTGATTTTTGCTACAGGTAACGATTTGGAAACGAGCGAGTCTCGATCTTTTACGCCATTTTTTACAATACGCACAAAGAACAACTTTCGACTACAAAGATACAGAAATGTATCTGAATCCCACTGTTTTTACTCTGTCTTTCTTATCTAAATTTTAGATCATTTTTTACTTGCTTAATGTCGATGGATTCCGGCAGGCTTAATCCAATTTGCAATTAATTCGAGATAAATTATTGTTATACAATTTATTACAATTTTAGAGTCCAGATTTGTATACGACAGATTTTCTTTTTATGAATTGTTCATATTTATATTTCAGGGCATCGTAATTCACTTGCTGGTGATTGTTTTGGGCCAAAGTGGTCACGGCCCTTGGGTGTTATGTTCCTGTCGATTTCTCTCTTCACGCTGTTGATGCCTGCTTGTTTGAGTTAATGGCGAATGGTGTTTACTAGCTAGGAAGTCAATAACCTCCAGCGATTAGAACATTGATTTACACAACCTACATCATTAAAAACTTCAATAACCTGCTATAAAAAATAGCAAATACCAAGCAGGTATTTGCGGTGATATTGACCTGATAAAACTTCTGCCCCTGATTCAGAAACAGTTCAACGAAGAAATTGGCAAAAATCAATGTTGAATAGAATACGATACAATCAAAATTATCAATTATTTTTGATGAACGCTTTACAAGAATGAATTTTTCTTTTCCAAACTCTTGAGTTTTTGGGAGAGCCTTTGAAAAGATATATTATTGATTGCAACTTGATTTAATTGAGAAAAAAAATCAACAACCTATGTCCAATATATTCTCGAAACTAAAAGTTAACATTGCTGCGTTTGTTTTAGGCGGCTTTTTGCTTTTTGCCTGCACCGAGCAAAAACAACCCAGTTATAAGCCATTGAGTTACGATGAAATATTTTTTGATACCGAACTTTCTTCGATATGGTCAGACAGTACGAGTAACGAACTCTGGATTGGCGGTGAAAATGGCGAATTGTTTCTGGTAGTGGACAACGTAATAAAATGGCGGCGGGAACTGAAAAGCGGGCGGATATATAAAGTCGTTCCACTTAAAATAACTCCTGTGGATACGACATTACTGATTGGAATACGAAATGAAGGTTTGCAATTGTGGAAATTTTCAGGTGATAACAAACCACAAGTTACGCGTTATTCTATTGAACACAAAGGATGTAAATATTCAGCCTATGATTTTCAAAACACATCAGGAAGCGCTTATTATATAGGCACAAGCAATGGTTGCTACTATATAGACTTTGATGCCGCTAAACCACAAATGCAACTTTCGTTTCCAGCACTAACTCTTCTTGTTGATAAAAAATACAACTATGAGTATCCGGTATATAACCTTCAAAAACAGAATGATGGCACTGTTGTAGGAGCATCACCTCAGGGTGTATTCTGGCTAAGCAACCGATATACCCCGATAGCCCAACGGGACAGCATTATCATTTCAGCAAAAAATACAACCTTTGTGAGTGTACGTGGTGATACACTTTTAGCTCTGTCAGAAAATAAAATATACAAACACTGTAAAGGTCACACTTATCTTCCGCTTGATTGCAAAAATAATCCTAAAGTATATTTTGAGGATAATGCAGGAAACAAGTGGCTTATCGCCTCTCGAAGCATACGCATAGGTAGGCAACTGAAAGACAACTTCGAGGATATAGAACTGCCTAAAAGTATTCCCTTAGAGAGCCAAAGAAATATTATTGTGTGCAAGACAGAATTTACCTACCTCATTACGCAAAACTCATTGTGGCGTATTCCTGTACACCTTAATATTTATAATTCTCCTGCAATTTCTGCCGTTTGCCAGAACAGACTAAAGCAGGTGTTTTTTGTAACATCAGCTAATCAGCTTTTTAAGAAAACCACTGATAACAAAGCCAAATACATTAAACAAATTGATGTAGAAGGACACATCGAATGGATTGCCGCTTGCGACAAATACCTCTATTTTCATACGGGGACAAATATGATTTATCATACGCCGGTAAGTCCGAGCATTTTTTCATTGAGCAAAGAAAAACCTATATTACCTGCTATTCAAATCCCAAATAATATCCTAACGGCTTACCTGCATTATGATACTATAAACAACAAAAAAGCCTGGAAACTATTTTTCGGTACAAGGAACGGACTTGGTGTCGTAAATCTTGCAATGGAAAAAATAGATACAAGTTTAATAAAAAGAAAATATGTTTCGATTTTGTCGAACATGAAGCATGACGATTTATTAGCAGGAACTCTCAACGATGGATTATTTGTGGATTCTACTCATACTCGATGGAAGCAAAAAAATCCTAAAAATATAGACCTTAATAATAAACTAATACTGGATATTGCGCCGATTGACAAAGAAAAATTGCTGATACTAACAAATCATTATATATTTTATGATACGGGTGCTGATGCAGATTCTATTCTGGCAAAGGGATTTCGGAAAATTCTTTTGATTAACGATAGCACTTTTTTTGCCGTTGCAAATAAAGGATTTGCTAAATACAGTATTAATGACGGAAAAATAGAACAACAAAACGCGCGAATGCTGTATCGGGATATTTCTTTTATACCCAACGCCTGTATGGTGCTGGATAAAAATTCTTTGTTACTTGGGTCCGCATTAGGATGTTTGCATTATGATGTGAACAAAAAATCAAGTAGTTGGGTAAATATTGAAAAACCACAGCTTTTAAGTATTTTGGAAAGATCTTTAATGACTGTTATTGCAATCATTGCATTTGCTTTTTTTTCAATAATACTCTTGGTATTCACAAAAGAGAAGAAAGAAAAGAAGGATAAAATATCAGATCGTCACAATAACTTAAAAAAGCGTGTTGTACGAGCCAAAAAACTTATCGAATACATTACATATTTCCCAGGTAACGAAGAAACTATTTACAGGTTGAACGAAGTTATAAAAAAATGCAATAATATCGAGAACGTATCTGATAAAAATAAATGTGATAAGACACTGACCGATGTTGATGGGATATTAATAGAAATCAATGATCAAGTAACATTGTTGTTTCAACATGAATTATCTTCTCAAATTAGCGCCATTTCGAATCAAAACATTACCATCCTGTACGATGAGGCAAAACAAGCCGAGAAGGCTCTCAAAGAAAAAAATTCAAGTGAAATTCGAAAATTAGCGATAAAAAATATCAAATGGTTTGATCAAAGCCTGGCATTAAAAGCCACTTATGATGGTATGCTTAAATCGTTAAAAAATTGTCATGAGGTTCCGAAAGTGAATGAAAAACTATACAACAATCTTTTAAATGCCATTATTCACCTAAATAATACAGAACTCGAAATCTGCCAAAAGGAGTGTTCGGAACTAATACAAAGATATAACTACATTGAAAGCCCCGAAGCAACAAAACAAATTAATCTGTTTATTGAACAGACTGTTAGACAGTTAAAACAGAAAACAGATAGAAACAATTTATATGCTTCAATAATCAACTTGTTAAAAGAACTTGATGCCGTGAAAAACAAAATTGATAACAAAAAAGTTCTGCAAACTTTGGACGAGATAATAAATGAACTACCCGCCATTGAATCTCTTTGCAATATAAAATCACTTGTTGAAGAATTTTTTGCATCTAATAACAAAACTAAGAAAGATGAAATATGTAAAACAATAAATGGGCAAATTGACAAATTCTACGATGAACTCCCAGAAGATATTGACGAACTCCTAACTAATGAACTTAAAATTGTCGGCGCTACAAAAGCCGGAAAAGCGTTGGCATTGACACTTGCTGACCGAAATATAAAGGGTGCAGACGTTGGAAGGTTAATCGGGGATGCAAAGCCTCTAAACCTGGAAGGGATAACATCAAAGACCCGGACATATATTCGCTCTAGGGAATCAAAACAAAAAATCGAGGAATTCAGTAAAAACAAGAATGACCGTTCGATTATACTAATGCTATTGATTGAACTATAAAACGTGCCAATAGCCGTTTTTTTCGCCTTGTAGAAAAGAAAGCCTGCTACCAATATTCTGGTAGCAGGCTCTTTTTTGCAACAAATCAACATTGTTTTTCATACAGCTTTGTGTTTTTTTCTTGATTTATCTTGTAAAATCTTGCATTGGCAGTTTGCAATAAATGCAAGGTTTAAATCGTGCTTATCAGTTTATTTTCGTTGAAAAATTCGAAGAAAATTATGGAATAAATTAACCTTAAAAAAAAGAAACCATGAAAAAACTGCTAATCATTCGATCATTCTGGATAATGTCAGTATTACTCATTTTTATCTCATTGTGCTATTTATTCATACTCTGGTGGATAAAAGTCAATTTTTTAGATTTATACGAAATATTTCCCTATGCTTACCTAAATCTATGGATAATGGTTGTAGGCACAGTACTTTATATAAGCCGTAATACTTGGGGTTGGATGTCAATAGTTTCGCTTTTGACCATCAATGTACTTGTGGTAGTTTACAAAGCCATTATAATGTTTGGAGAAACAAATGGCCTTTCACTATTAGTTTTGCCTTATGCCTTATTATGTGGCGGTATTGTTTACATATCCACACTCCCTTCGATTACAAAATGCTTCTTTGATAGCGAAGAGCATACACGAAAAAGACTGTTAATCTGTGGGTTAATTATAAAATTCTCCATTGTAGTATGTTATTTTACGTATATCCGTAAATAAGTGATGTTTTGTCATTTATTTCCTATTTATACAATTAAATAATTTGAAAATATGAAAAAAAGAATTTTATACATAACTGCGCTCACTGCAATAATTGCCCCTATTTTCCTAACAGGTACGATTAATCCATTTATCTGTATTTTTATTCATCTGTTTGGTATTATTCTCTTTGTTCTTGGTACTGATCAGCAGTTGAGATTGATGTTTGTCCTACTATTCCTGTGGTTTGATTTAATTTTCTGCTTTGCGCCGGATATGCCACCGACCAAAAATAGATTTTCAAAGGCGGGAATAACATTGTCCGAAGATCAAAAGAAAAAAATACGCCTTGAATGTGATATGGAACTATATGATTCCATCAATCATTATTTAAAATATCCACCCAATGCTGATGTCATAAAGAAATTG
The DNA here is from genome assembly GCA_963662895.1 of Prolixibacteraceae bacterium. Taxonomy (GTDB): domain Bacteria; phylum Bacteroidota; class Bacteroidia; order Bacteroidales; family Prolixibacteraceae; genus GWE2-42-39. The sequence continues at coordinate 1,260,228 of OY759982.1, forward strand.
GATTTGGGCAATAGTTCTTTACTGGACACACTAAGTATCGCCATCACAATTGCGGGAAAAAATATTGGTTATGTCACCTTTTTTTGGAATACTGACGATGTTAAAATATATAAGTATTCTTATTATAATTCATTGTTCAAAACCAACAGGTACCATTGGGGAGAGAGAACTGAAGCAGGTGATGGCAATTATGGCCCGGTGGTTTACGATGTACCTATCGACGGCTATTTGCCTGATTTTTATAAAGAATTAGAAAAACGTGTAACATTAATTAAATAAAAATACAGAAATGAAACCAAAAATATTGTCGATCACTGTTTCACTCTTGCTCCTTGCTGGTTGTAGCAATAACAACAAAATCACAAATAAAGGAACTTTTATCTCGAAATTTGAAGAAGATGATAGTTTTGTGGTAAGCGGTCCTGATGCAACTTATTTGTCTGCAGATACAAGATCTTATATAATACTGCAAAGCGGTACTAAAAAAGATACAATCCAATATATGAGTCTTATGCTATCCGGTAATTTGCAAGTAGGCGACAGTATCTGGGTATATACAAACAGGCATAATCAAGTAAAAGCTGCTAACTATTATCTAAAATAATTAAATATTAGTAATCATGGTACGTTTTCTTTCAGTCTTAAATTTATTAGGATCCGTAGTCATAATGTTATTGTTCTTGATGGGTTGGTTTGAAGTGAATTACTGTGTTCCATCATGGATTGAGGTTATATGGGTAATTGTTACATCTTTGTCGTTGTTTTTTTCTCTTGTAGTTCTTACACTTGAGGATTACGAACGAGCTCCTCTTGCAATCTCGCTTTTATTGTTTTTTTGTATAGTATTTTTTGCATTCTTAATTGGGGATGAAACTCGTATAGAGATGTTTTCTGACAGCGGAAAATTTGGGTTTTGCAAAACTTCATTACTGCTTAAAAAGACTATTTATCCTGCACAGTTCGATACAGTTATCCATTGTAAAATAATTGCAAGTGTATGGAAATACGAAAACGACACAATTATTAACAACGATATCGAGGACTTATTTATATTGAAGAAAAACAACAAATACGGCGTGTTTTATCCTGTGAATTATAATATGCATAGAAATCGTATGATTATTCCAGTAAAGTATGACTCCATTATTATTAATAATAAACAAATCTTTCAACCGCCGGATACGGCAGTTATTCAAGTATTAAATTGCTATGTGCGGGGAACTGTTTTTACGCTAGATTATCTTGGAAACAATCCAGCAAATACCATCGAGATTCGCAAGAGACATTCAGATGACTAACATTATATTGAATACTATAATCCATACTTATAGTAAAATTTAAAACGTAAAAGCTTTTTGATCAACTCAAAATCAAAAAGTTAAAAATCATTTGAGTATAGTTTAATACTATAATTAATTTTAAGCATTAACGCATCATCAACAGTTCCATCGAATGAACTGAAAATAAATATTTATATTGAATATATAGTTATGAAAAAAGAGAAATTGCAAAAAGGAATTTTATCCTTTATAGTCACAGTGTGCATTCTTATGGCGCTGTTCACTGGAATTTTTATGAATCCCACTATTCTGAATCCTTACCCAATGGCTCCTTGTCTTTTGGTTTTACTGTTGTGGTGGAGTGGAAACAAAATGGCAGGACTTGGCATTCGTATTTCTTATACGGTCTTGTCTTTTGCATTGTTGTTTCTTTGCTTTTTTCCTGACTTGCTTTATTTAGAACGGCTGGATACGCTAATATATCGTATTTATGATAATTTTGGCTCGGAGATAATTATCGGTGCTGTTGTACTTGTTATTTTATCAGCTATAGGGTTGTATTTTGTTAATCCGAATTATAAATTCAAACCTTCGGTAATGGTAGTTTCCAAAACGGGAAAACTGACTATCATTTTTATTTGGCTGTACATTCTTTTTCTTACAGTTGAGCAATCGTATTTCATAACTCGTCACAACGTTTCTCCAGTAAAATTTTACACTTGGATAGAAGAAAATAACTTATTTTGGTTGAGAGATTTTATATATGGTAGAATGCCTTATTTATTGAGATTAACAGCTGCGGCATTTGAGTTATTTTTCTTCTCGTTTATCACATTGGGACTTATGGTTACACAACTGTATAGGAAAATTGATCTCCATACATACGGGTTAAAACCTATTGTGATAGCCTGTTTCGGATTGCTTTTTATCTCGCTGGCTAATAATATCATCTTAGGGTATATTTTTGGAATAGTTATAAATATCATCTATTATTTCTTGCTCAACGGTTTATTTTATATTACCGAACAATTTGTAATGAACTGCGGAAAATCCATAAAAATTAAGCATTCGAATCGAAAGATGATTAAGTTCTGGGTAATTTCAGCTGTTTTATTACAAGTGTTAGACTTCATTTATCATATCGGATCATTCTCCTATAGTAATTTATATATAGTCATAAAATTAGTATTTAACTTACTTGTAGCTTTATTTTTAACCATTTCAATCACTAAGTTTTTAAAAAATATCAAAGCATTATTGACAGATTACGAGTAAGTACCATTTACAACGACATAAATTCAATATTCTGCCTTATAGCTTATAGATAAATAATAGATGATGTGTTGACGGGATTATTAAAAATTATAAACATACACATAATGATTACAGGAAAACAACTTATAGAATTGGGCTATAAACCTTCAAAATGGTATAACGAAGCTTTTGAATTCATCAACCAAAACAATCTGGAAGGCGAAGCGTCTGGATCCTATCTTAAAACCGTTGTGCCGATAATAATCGAACCACTTAATAAATCGCTTTTCTATTATAAGAATATTAAAGCTGAAACAGAGGATGAATTTTTGAATCTTCAACAGGTACTTTAATACAATGGAAGTCTTGATGAAAACTTCCACATCGGTCAATGGCGCTTTAATGCCTGACACTTGCCCGATGGATAATCTGGACTAAGCATCACCGGAATATCCACCCGGCGGGAGAATTAGGGCAAATTTCAGTTGGAGGTGTTGTTGTGGCAAAAAACGATACATCTGGCGATGCATAGTGCAGACATTTGTTGTTCTGTAATGATGACTAATGGGGGATATCTCTCCAAAAAAAGTTTTAGACAAAGCCCAATCATCAACGCATTTGGGTGGTGGTGGAAAACCTGAATTTTAAGAATTTCCCTCAGATTTAGAGAGAAGATTTCAGAAACAAATTTTTAAACAATCAAGTGAGCATAAATCTTGCAAAATCTTGTATGGACAGTTTGCAATAAATACAAGGTTCAAAATCTGATTTGCAGACTTATTTTGCAATAAAAAAATGAAATAGAAATATTTATCAACCCTAAAAATTCTCGCCTTATGATTTTAAATGAAAACGAATTATCAAACAAAAAGATATTTTGTGAAAATATCGAAAACATGACCGATGAACAAATTTTAACAGTATTGAAAAACAAAACGGATTATCACCCACTTTTTGTCGAATTAGCTGTGAAAGAAATCGGTATTAGAGGTTATAATATGAAAGAAATAGATATGAATATTGATAGTAAAATCATTCCCAATTCTGACATTGTTTGGTTTCCGACAGATAGCTTTTCGAATCCTACTTTTGATAAACAGGTTCTATATATTGAGCAGGAATATAATGATGATATTAATTTATTTATTTGCCAAAATTTTAAAAAAATAAAGGATATCTTCTCACAATACGAATTAGAGTTCATTTATCTTCCTGATATTATACAACAGCCTAATTTTAAAGATTTTATAGCTTACAATAACCCAAATGAGACCAACTTTGAGCGACCAATTTCTATTAAGAATATAACTGGGAGTGTGACAAAAACTATTCTCAATGCAGCTATAAATACAATCTTTATAGATATAAAGACACTTAAACTACCTAATTCGCCAGCTCTTTTGATGAGAGCAGAATATAGTAGCGGAAAATATTACCAATATTTTGTGGTCCTCAAATTTGAATTTAACACGATATCAGAACTTTGGGATCAATTTAATCTATTTGCTTATAAGCTCGCTCATAAAAATGAACTACCTCCCTGTGATTGTCGCATTGATATTGAACCCTGTTCTTATCAAGATGAATATCCTAATGACATAAAAGAACTCATTGATGAAGTTAAGCAGAAAGTAGAAATACTACAAAGCAAAGGCTACTTAATAACTTTAATGGATACGCTATTTTCTCAAATAAACTTGAGTCCTGTAAAAGTCGATAAAGTGGGGGTAATTACTCTACCTGACTATGGTATAGAAATCAAAATGCCCCCTTTGTCCAAAATAATTTATATACTTTGCTTGCTTCATCCAGAAGGTGTGTGTTTTTCGTCTTTGCAAGAATATCAAAAACTCTTGATAAACATATACCTCACTATTTCCAATCGCATTGATGTTGATATTCTTAGAAAAAGTGTACAAGACTTGATAGATCCAAAGTCAAATTCTATTCATGAAAAATATTCTCGAATTAAAGGCGCTTTTCTCATCCATTTTAACGATATCATTGCAAGGAATTATTATATCTCATCCCCTTATGGTAAATCCGTTAGACGACATATTCCAATTTGTCATGAAAAAGGGAAAGTGTATATTGCTCCTGAATTTCTTAAATCAATAGGATACAGTAATTTATAATTGCAAGTCTTGCAAAAGCTAAACATTGATATCTTAATGTAATATTTTTATACTCAAATTCAAGTTATGAGAACAATTGCCTTTATTCTTTTTTCATTATTTATAAGTAATGCTGCCTTCTCACAATCATTAGCCGAAAAGGGAAAAACAAAAATATGGCAAAATTTTAGGGAGAACTACCCTAATCCTTATCAAACAATAGGTTTTGCTCAATTCAACGATAAAAGCCAGTTATATCTTATTTCCGAACCTCCCTCTTATGTACAACTAAGCGACATCACTGAATTGTTTGAGGGGTTCGACTATTCTGTAGAAGTGAAAACCTGGAACATAGGGTATGACGGTTGGGTAAAAGATGTGGTGATATGCGTGCATTATATTCCTCCTGTATATAAATTATTATTTATCAAACAATTGAATGAGTTATTATACGCTAATTCTTATCGGTTAATTTGTAAAGAATTGCCTGTAGTACAACCCCGCCGTATATTTATTAAAGCCAATACTATTGATTATAAAATTTCGGCAATGGAGCTTAATAAATGGTTTGTGGAAAACAATATGCAGTTTGTCGAAGTAGCAAAGTCTATCAATCAGTATTCGTTTAACGAATTGCTCAATAGTCCGAAAGCAGGTGTTTATGCAAGCAACGATTCTACCTTTATTATATGGAGTATTCCTTACGGCAATCAGACCGGTCTTAGCCGTGAAAACATCGGAAAGTTTACTATCGAATCAGATATTATACTGGGAGCAATTTCAAATAGCAAGACTCTGATTGTTATAGGTCGTGCAAGACAATGTTCGTATGCCGAACTCCCTCCATTACGAATAGAGACCATAGAAATGCTTGCCGGCACAAAAAATGAAAATCTAAGCCAGAGTCTGAATATTGCAGAGCTAATAACCGGGAAAATGGATAACGGGGCTGACTGGTGTCCTGCTTTTGTAAGTGATGAATTAGAAAACGATGAATTTGGACATTTACTTACAATGACGGATATTTTTCTAAAAGACTGGTTATCTGCTGGCTTCCTTTCATATCCGGAATATAAATATCCCAAGCCAAATCGCTATTATGAAATTAATAGAAATAATATCTCAAGCATCAGGTATAACTGGAATACAAAAGATTATATTTATTCAACACGATTTTATGATAAAAATGTAATTGCTTTTCGAAATACTGCCTGCCTTAATGCTTCCTTATTTGATGCATCGGAAATAGAAGAGAAAGATATGAATAATACAATAAACTCTGAAGCCAATAAATACCTTGCGAGCCTGAATAATGCCGATTTGGCAAGGGTGGTTCAATACACGGCCCTCTACCAGATTTTTAAAACGAATAATATACACTGCAATACATATTCCAAGCCACATATAATAGACAAAACCACGCTTCTCCTAAACGACACACGTGAGATTTTAAACAAACTCAGAAACTTATCGAATGACGAAATAAAAACCATTTCAAGGAGAATCGAAGAAGATTACTTTAAACTGTACCTTTATCAGAACCTCCAAATACTTGCAGATACAAAGAGAAACGAATGGGAAGAAGAATTCAAAAAAGCGGTTGAGAAAGCAGCCAAAGAAAATAACATGACTATAAAGGAGTTCCAAACGACAGAAAAATATAAAAACGGACGGGAAAAATCCTTACAGGAATTTAATCGGAAAATTAACTTATGGCTCGAAGCGTCAAAAGAAAAAACCATCAATGAAAGAACAATAGAACAATACACAGAGATTGAAGCATTAAGGAACAAATTGTATAATTTAAGTTATTCTGATTTCAATAAACTTTGCAATTATGTCTCTTATCCAAATGGAGAATACACTTCTGACTATTCTTCCATAAGATATTTATCTCGTGAAATTACCAAGCTTTATTGGCCCATTTGGCTCAATGCTAAGTATTTTGGAATAAATATGGAGAAAGTAAAAGACGACTACATTACTGCACTTAAAACCGACAACGGGCCTTGGATGAAAACACCTAAAGTAGTTGTTACTAATAATAAACTCGGGCGCACCAACGTCGGAGAAGATACTTATATCAATGTAGCCGGAGCTGTTGGCGGACATTCATTGAATGCTTCTATACAGAATAAACCAATCGATAATACAGAGAAAGTTAGAACTGTAATCGGAGTCCTAAAAACAACACCCGATGAATATAACTATGCCCGTGGAACAGGAAATACGCCGAGCAGTGATATTGTCCATTATTTCAACTATTATGATAGCAATAACGATAAAGCTGAAGAAAATGCCCGTGCCCATTATAAGGCGTATAATAGTAGCAAATCAGCGTCACAGAACAATGCTGTGAACAACAATAATCAAGACGATGCAGTTATTGAACGTTATATGGCACATTATGAAGATGTTCTTAAGCCAATATCATATCAAGATAAGAATGCAAATGAATATCCGGCTTCTCAGAACAAGACAAAAGAAACAGGCAATGTAAAAAATCTTAATTATACAGAACAGATATCAAAAGAGCATAAACAAAAAGAGGATATAACAAAGTACGAACCTTTCGAATGGACGCAAAAAGAATCCAGTAAAGGGAATGTAATAGATGTAAAAACAGGCAATGCATTAGTTGATGCAACATTTTATTCCAGTATGGCAACAGCAGAGAAGAAGGATACGGATAAAGCAGCCTATTATGCCAGAGAGGCAGCAATGGCTATGTCTGGTAATAACGAGAAAATACCTGTTGACCCTGTTTTGGCAGATAGATTAACCCGGGTAATAAATGAGAAACGTTTAATAGAAAAGAGAATTTCTGAGACAGAAAAAGATTTTTTACAAAAGGCGAAAAGTGCCAGAGATGTTTTGGCCTCATTAGGCAATAATGTAAGTGAAAATACACGGCAAACATTAGAAAGGTATGCTGACAGGGCAAATAAATTTTTGACAGAAACCAATAGTGTGAAAAATATAAAAAATGAAACAGATAAAATAAAAAAGATAAAACAACTGGAAGAACTAAACAATAGAATGGAATTACATGCAACTGGAATCAGGGAACAGGCAATAAAAGATATAAACAATTGTGAAACCTGTCCGGCTGAAGAAAAAGAAAAACTAACCAAATATTTAAACATATTTTAGTCATTATGCAAAAAATAATATTTACCATCGGATTACTTTTTTGTGCTATAAACATGTTTGCACAATCGGCATGTGTTACTGCATTTGAAAAGGCAATGTGTGAAAAATACAATGATGTTTTTGATAAGATTAACTTTTCTGCAGCCCATTGGATAAAGGTTAATAATGATGATGACATTGACAATAGAAAAGATGACCTTAAAAAGTTTGTGAATACACTTGCGAAGAAATTAGGAGCAAATTTAAATCCTGCAACATCTCTTGATTATTTAAAAACAGAGCCTGTATCTAAAAATACAATTTGGGGGACAAAAATAATTAATGAAGAAAATAATATTAAAGCAAAATTTTATACTGATCCAAATAGTATTTACTATCAACAAATACAGGTTAATAAAGCATATCTCAAAAAAGAAAGTGCTGAAATAATGATAAAGAGTGTAGCTGAAGAGGTGTATCATGCTTACCAATTAACCGCAGTTGAAACGAATGTAGTAACCACAATTGATCCAGAAATAATAAAACAGTGGAGAAAAGATATTCAAAGCAATGTATATGATTTGTTGCCCAAACGTACAAATGAGCTTTTGGAAAAACAGGAAGAATTCCAAAATGGAAACCTAAACTCAACAGAAAGAACCAATTTAATAATTGAAATAAAACGCTTAGAAAAAGACATAGCTAAATTATCAAAAGAGTATGAAGGATTGCTACTTGAAGAGCATGCAAAAGACTTTAGCGATATTATACAAAAAGTTTACATAGACAAAACTAACAATAATAAAAAATGAAAACACATTTATTTTCAATCACAACTACAATCATTTTGTTATTGCTCAATTTTTCCCTTTATGCCCAGAATAGTGATATTACTACTCTGATTAACAAAGCTAATACTGGAGACGCGAGTGCCCAAAACGAATTAGGCATCTGCTATGCGAAGGGTAAGGGAGTTCCTGAGGATTTGAATGAGGCAATAAAATGGTTTAGAAAAGCTGCGGAACAGGGACTTGCTGAGGCACAATATAGTTTAGGGTATTGCTATTATAGTGGTATCGGTGTGAATCAAGACTATGTCGAGGCAATAAATTGGTTTAGAAAAGCTGCGGAACAAGGAAATACTAACGCACAAAGCGCTTTAGCGGGTTTCTATCTTTATTATCAAAACTATGTTGAGGCAATGAAATGGCTCAGAAAAGCAGCCGAACAAGGACTTGCTGATGCACAGTACAACTTAGGGATGTGCTATTATAATGGACAAGGCGTGGATAAGAACGATACCGAAGCCGTGATGTGGTACAGGAAAGCAGCCGAACAAGGATATGCTATAGCACAAAGTGTCTTAGGATCTTGCTATTATCATGGAGAAGGCGTACCCCGGGATTATACCGAGGCCGTGAACTGGTTTAGAAAAGCGGCAGAACAAGGAGATGCTATAGCACAGAGTAACTTAGGGGCTTCCTTTTATTATGGTAAAGGAGTGAATCAGGACTATAAAGAAGCTGTGAATTGGTACAGAAAAGCTGTAGAACAAGGATGTGCTGGTGCACAAAACAACTTAGGGGTGTGTTATTATAATGGCGAAGGCACAATTAGAAATATTGCCGAAGCCAAAAAATTATGGGAGCAGGTCTTAAAAAGCGATGATTCAACGGCTATAAAAGCGGCAAAAAATAATCTTGAGATTTTAAAAACCGGTATCGGAAAAATTAAAATCATTGACAACTTCAATATAACAACTGACTTCAACCGTATATTTAACAATTAATATTTTCGACTATCGGCAATATATAAACCAGTTGGAAACCTAATATAACAATCTACAACCCGAAGAAGATGCAAAAGCATTTGCAGAGTGATAATTGGGAAATTATATAAAGACACTAATTCTCAGTAAAAATGAAAACACATTTATTTTCAATCACAACTACAATTATCTTGTTATTGTTTAGTTTTTCCCTTCGCGCCCAGAATAGTGACATTAATACTCTGACTAACAAGGCCAATGCTGGAGATGCGAGTGCTCAAAATGAATTAGGCATCTGCTATGGGAACGGTAGGGGAGTTACTAAGGATTTGAATGAGGCAATAAAATGGTATCGAAAAGCGGCAGATCAAGGCCATGCAGAAGCCCAAAATAAAGTGGGTAATTACTATTTCGATGGTAAAGGAGGTTTGCCTCAGGATTATGTTGAAGCTGTAAAATGGTACAGGAAATCTGCAGAACAAGGCAATGCCGATGCACAGTGCAACTTAGGGTTTTGCTATTATAACGGCGATGGAGTAACACAGGACTCTACCGAGGCGGTGAACTGGTACAGAAAGGCTGCTGAACAAGGTTCTGCAAAAGCACAATGTAACTTAGGTATCTTTTACGAGTATGGTATAGGAGTGACGCAAGACTCTACCGAGGCGGTGAACTGGTACAGAAAGGCTGCTGAACAAGGTGATGCAAGAGCACAGTGCAACTTAGGGGTTTGCTATTATAAAGGCTATGGAGTAACACAGGACTCTACCGAGGCGGTGAACTGGTACAGGAAATCTGCAGAACAAGGCAATGCCTGTGCACAGTTCAACTTAGGGTTTTGCTATAATAAAGGCTATGGAGTAACACAGGACTCTACCGAGGCGGTGAACTGGTACAGAAAGGCTGCTGAACAAGGTTATGCAAGTGCACAGTGCAACTTAGGGGTTTGCTATTATAAAGGCTATGGAGTAACACGGGACTATACCGAAGCGGTGAACTGGTACAGAAAATCTGCAGAACAAGGCAATGCCGATGCACAGTTCAACTTAGGGTTTTGCTATAATAAAGGCTATGGAGTAACACAGGACTCTACCGAGGCGGTGAACTGGTCCAGAAAGGCTGCTGAACAAGGCAATGCCTATGCACAGTTCAACTTAGGGGTTTGCTATGATAAAGGCTATGGAGTAACACAGGACTCTACCGAGGCGGTGAACTGGTACAGAAAGGCTGCTGAACAAGGTTATGCAAGAGCACAGTGCAACTTAGGGGGTTGCTATTATAACGGCTATGGAGTAACACGGGACTATACCGAAGCGGTGAACTGGTACAGAAAAGCTGCTGAACAAGGTGATTCATTAGCCAATGTGCGCTTATCTGATTTGTATCGTAATATGAATATAGAATGGCTTACAACAAATGCAGCATCAGGTGATTCGTTGGCTATTGTGAGTTTGCCTAATGAATACAGAAGTATTCTTCCTGGGAAAATTGATGAAGCACTTTCTCTTATTAAAGAAATAGTACAAAAGCATAATACTATCGATAATCAGATTCTTGTTGCAATTTGTTATAATAATAAGATAAAGTGGAAATGTCTTTTTGGTAATTACACGAATGAAGACAGCCTCACTTATTATGGCAGGGAGTTTTTAAAATGGATATCACCAGCTATAGCAGCAAATAATCCGGAAGCTATATTGGAAATGGGGCGTTATTATTTTAATATAAGATCTGCTGAAAGTATAGCAAATATTAACACAGATAGTATAGAATACCATAGCAAGGAGTCTGAAAAATGGCTACTTAAAGCTGTTGGTATAGGAAAAACAGAAGCTCTATATGATTTAGGTAAGTTATATTGCGGTATGCATAATTTTTCTGAAGCAATAAAATATTTTGCTAAATCTGCAGAACTTGGAGATTATTTTGCCATAGACCGAATCGCAGACATTTATACAGATAATCAAAATATTATGTATGATTTATCTGCCACAATTAAACTAATCACTGAAGCTGCAGAACAAGGAAATATTAAAGCCATGGAATCATTAGCAAGATTATATTATTCACAAAATAATGAAGAAGAAGCATTTAAATGGTTTGAAAAAATTGATAAATACTATGATAGAGATCATGCTTTTGAAATGGGGGAAAGATATTATTATGGAGGTTCAGATTGGATAGTTGACCAAGATTATGAGAAAGCCGTTTACTGGTATTCAATTGCAGCTGAATCCGGGAACAATGAAGCAATTACGGAATTAGCCCAATGTTATAGGGATGGGAAAGGTGTACAAAAAGATGTAAATAAAGCACTTGAATTATTCAAAAAAGCAGCAAGTAATGGATATGAGCTTGCTTGTGGATGGATTGGTAGTTTATATAACTATGGTGATTTAGGACCAAATTATGAAGAAGCTTTAAAATGGTACAAAAAAGCAGTAGAATTAGGTGCAAATTGTTATGCTCGAGAAGTTACGGAAATGGAAAATAAAATAAATGGAGTTGAACAGAACGAAAAAGAATTTTTAGAAAGAATTAGGTCAGGTGAAGAATTTGGTGGAAATTTTGGGTTTGCATATAAGGCAGCCCTAGCTGGAGATCCTACAGGACAAGCTTTACTTGGAGAATTTTACTACATAGGGTTTAGAGTTAAACAGAATTTTCAGGAAGCCATAAAATGGTTTACTACTGTTTTGCAAAATGCAGATAATTCAACTTCCTCTATTATGAAAAAGAATGCTTATGCTTCTGCTCAGTATAATATAGGAAGGTGCTATTATTTTGGCCATGGTCTTGAACAGAGTTATGAAAAAGCATTTGAGTGTTTTAAAAAAGCAGCAGAAGAAGGCAATCCTCAAGCCCAGAATAATTTAGGAATGTGCTATTATCAAGGAATAGGAGTTTCAAGAAATGTCGCTGAAGCAAAAAAATGGATACAAAAAGCTGCAGACCAAAATCTGAGTGAAGCCAGAGAAAACCTCAAATTAATAGAATCTGGTAGTTCGGAACTTAAATTTGTTGATTTTGGAGAAGCGAAAAAAACATTTTAACAAAGGACAAAAGGGTTAAATAATTGGTTTGTTGTAAATATCAATTTACTAATAGTTTTTATTCTCTCTATAATGCTGGATAAATGTATTTCGGATTTTTAAAGTAACTAACAATTCTAAACAAACATATAATTATGAGACTTACAATTTTAGCTATATCCATTATGTTATCATTATTGTTCGTACCCTCTGCTATATTCGGACCTTTCAATAACCAGAACTTGTCATTTCCGGTTGCGTCTATTGCAGCCCCGCTTGCATTAATTGCGGCGGGCATACTTAACAGAAATACCTATGTGGCTACGGTATTTAACCTGTTGGCAATCGTGATTCCAATTTTTTATGCATTTTATTGGGGTGTTTCACGTTCTTTGTCTTTTACATTACCTGTATTTATTATATATTTTGGATTAATGTCTTTTGTGCTGGTTATTAATACAATAAGATTAATCCGCTTAAAAAACGAACTTCATGAAACTAAAGTAAAGTTAGAAGGAAAATGGGAAATAAGTGAATATTCTACATTAAGTAAAAACGAAATAAATCCATATGGAAATGCCACAATTCAATTTAACTCTAATGGAACAGGTTATGCCGATGGATTTCTATTTAATGGCGGATTTAAATACAGAATAGACAATCATGAACGAATCCCAAGAACTAACGAAGAGATTGACGATCCACCATATCCAAAGATTATATTTTATCATAAAGATTCGAATCGTAAGCATAAATTTGATTACAAATTTGATTACAAAACGAGTTCGAATACTGAAGTTAAAAACCTGTACATAGGACAAGAATATGCTTTTAGTGACAACTTTAGAGGTTATGCCGATGGAGAAGGTAACCTTAGGTTAATGGTGGAAGATTATTTTAAATTTGAGAGATTACATTTGTAGATTTTCTTTATAAAATACTCAAAGGTACGGAAAAATCCGTATCTTCAGTGTCAAAATAAAGTTCATATTTGAATGAAATCTTATCTGGAAACCTTTCATAACCGAAAAATATTTCGTTTCAGGGATATTGTATCCATCACTGGGAACAGGAATACGGCCAAAGATCTATTGCATAACTATAAAAAGCAAAGATTGATCTGTCAGATTCGTCGTGATTTGTACGCTGTTACGGATCTTGCTACAAAAGAATGCGCCGTCACCAAATTTGAGATTGGTGGAAATATTACCCCAACTTCTTTTGTTTCATACCACACCGCTCTGGAATATCATGGTGTGGCCCATCAGGTATTCTATGATTTGTATGCATCCTCAGAGAGCCGGTTCAATAACTTTGAGTTTAACGGGATCAATTATTTATATTGCCAGTCAAGAGTAAAGTCTGGTATGTACGTACCGGATCTGGATTCTTTGGTGCGGGTAACAGATCTTGAACGGACTATTATTGATTGCATTGACCGGATCGATCGTGGGGGAGGCCTGGAGGAACTGATACACAGCATTTCATTGATAACTTATTTAGATGAAAATAAACTCAAATTGTATTTGAAAGAATATGACAAAGCATTCCTTTATCAGAAAGTAGGCTTTATCTTATCTTATTTTCAACAACAGGTAAAGATCAGCAATGAATTTATTTCTTATTGCCGGCAAAACACAGGGAAGAGTATCCGGTATTTAACAACGGCCGCTGAATCCCCCGTATTTTTTAAGAACTGGGCGCTTTGTACACCCGAAAATATTCTTTCGTTCTTAGAGCAGGGAGGGGACGAAATTGTATAGCAGAAAAGACTTAAATAAGATTGCATCAGAAACGGGATTTATCAGGGATAACCTGGAAAAGATTTTCCGGTTGTGCGATATTCTTAAATTTTTAAATGACAATCCTTTGTTTTCGGATAACCTGGCTTTAAAAGGAGGTACCGCAATTAATCTGCTTGTTTTTGATCTTCCTCGTCTGTCTGTGGATGTCGATTTGGATTTTACAAAGTCGTGTTCGAAAGAGGAAATGTTGCAAACAAGGAAACAGATAATAATATGCTCAATGCACAATTGTTCAGTGATGATGAATTACCTGCACTTCGTAAGATTGTATTATTTTATTGTGCCGTGGGAGAAAATAAGCCCCCAGCAACAGATTTTAGATACGAAGCGATTGACCGACTAAAATTCCCGCAAATTCGTTTTTCATTACTCCCTGTATTGCGAAAAACAGAATGTTTTGATTTTGAAAAGGCGAAAGTTGAAGTAAAGAAGTTTCTTGTAAGGCTGTTGACTTTAACAGGCAGCGACCAACATGCCTGAGTCATTGGATATGGCATTGTTCAGACGATTCGACGACATTATTTCTTATCCTCTCCCGGACCAGGAACAAATTACAAAATTCTACAAGATTGAGCTGGCAGATCTGCTCAAAAAGAAAAAGCTCCCCGTTGATAAGCTGGCGAAGGAATCCGTGGGGTTGAGCTATTCGGATATAAACAAAGTATGTCAGGATTTTTTCAAAGATATTTTAGTCTATGGAACTGAAAAAGCAACCCTCGACTTATTGTTTGATTATATCAAGAGCCGCAAAAGGCCATTTTAGTATATGCCGGATTATAAACACATTATTTTCGGGCAGAGAACCCAGTCTTTGCCTTACAGGACCCATGGATCGGGAAATTTTATAAAAAGACCCGTCGCCAGCAGAGCTGAGCACGGAATCGGAGTGAAGTAAGCTTTTGAGCTTGCCGTAAATCAGTTTGCCGGAGGAGATGATGCCTATAAATTTGTTTATCTCGAATTTGAATCGGCCATAAACTTCGAATTGGATATTGCCAAGTTTGAAAATGATAAAGGGGATATCCGGTTAGCGTCCTGTACTGAAAAAGTTACGATAAACGAAGGTGGAGAAAAGGAAATCGTCTACAAGGCAGCTGTTTATTTAAACAAGGCAGCGATCCGTTCTTTTCTTGAAAAGATTCATAAGTATCTTCACGAGAATACACCGAAGGGAAATCCGAAATATGAAAGGCTTGTTGCAAATATTGAAGAGATAAGGGCAGCCACCCTGGAAAGTTTTTGGCAGGAGCCGGAGATTCCATTTCCGGGAAATGATCAAAACGTGTGGTGGGAAGTATGGATTAACAGGAAAAACGGAGCTACCACTCCGGAACGGGAATTTCTTGTCCGGTTACATGAGGCAGAGGTACAGGTCGGTTCCAGGATACTTATTTTTCCTGAGCATCTTGTCATATTGGTGAAAGGCACATTCGATCAGCTTGGAAAATCATTACTTTATACCGATCAATTGGCTGAAATACGAAAGCCTGCCGAAACTGCCAATGTCCCGAAGCTGTGGCGGCTTTGATGGTACGAGAGGTTCTCCTTCAGTCCCATTAATTTCCCTATCTGGTTTATATCGTACCATATCATATCCCGGACAGGCAAAGGAAATACCGGCTGGCTGTCGTCTGTGGTATTGTAAAGCAGAAGTACCTGTTCTGCTATAGGGTGCAGGGGAATAAAGGCTTCCACTTTTGTTTTTACCCGCTCTTTGCGGATATAATGCCTGCCTTCTGCTGTTTTACCAATATGGCGCGGGTACAGGCGGTGCATGTCCACATAGGCAAGTCCGGTCAGCGAAGAAAAAATAAAAGCCCTGCGCACCAGTTCCAGGCGCGGGTCACTCATCGGGGTTTCCATTATCCGCTTTAAATCCTGCCTGCTTACATAGCGATGCTTTGCAGGTTCTTTCTTCTCATACTTTACATCTTCCAGCGGGTTGCTCCTCAACACTTCCCTGTCAATGGCAATGTAAATAAGCCGGTTGAGCCAGGTCAGGCATTTGTTGATGTATCCTGATTTCCAGTCGTGTGCCGTTTTCATATAAGTTTTGAACGATTCGCCAAGCTCCGGGGTAATATCCGCAAAAGCAATGTCTTCCATTCCCCTTGAGCGTAGAAATTCCTGCAGGTTTAGTTGTGAAAGTTTTGCCTGTCGGTAAGTTGTTGTTGAGTTTATCTCCGCTGAACGGACCCGCAATCGTTCTGTTTCCACTTTGCCGGCTTCAAGCAGGGATGTGGGAATGGTATTTACCCCGGTAACGGTATTTTTCAATAGCTCGCTGCTGACTACGCCCTGCTTTTCCAGGATATGTTCGTAGGTGTGTTCTATACGGCTGCGAAACTGTGTAAGCTGGTTGTTCTCCCTTTCGGTTTTGATAGTGCCTCTCCCTGCATTCCATTCTTTTGGTTGTCAATAGATGCCTGTTGTAAGTACCGCCTGCTTTCCGTCAATACTGATACGGCACATAACGGCGGTTGTTCCGTCGGCCTTTACTTTGTTACGGTTGATATAAAATAATATTCTGAATGTACTGCGCATAATGATATATTGTTTTATGTGATTGATTTTACAGGATGAGTTTTAAGTCACGGGTTGCTTCTGTGAACTTGTACATATCGTCGAATAGCTTTTTCGGGGTAACGCGGGCATAGACTTGTGTGGTCTGAATGTTGCTGTACCCCAGCATCCGGCTGATGGTTTCTATCGGTACGCCCTCTTCGAACGTAATTAAACTGGCAAAGCTGTGCCTCCCGGCATGGTAGGTCACCGGCTCTTTTATGCCCGCCATAACCCGCAGGCCTTTCATGTTGGCTTTTACCATCTCTGCCGATTGCACCGGGAACAGAGTATCCCTGTTTTCATCCCTGTACTTTTCAAGCAGGGCAATAGCTTCGGGCAGCAGCTTGACATGCGCCCGGTAGTCGGTTTTCTTCCTCCGGTATTTGAGCCACAGGCAGCCTTCTTCATCTGTAAACAGGTTTTCGCTGGTAATGCGAACTACATCGGCGTAGGCTGTGCCCGTGTAGCAGGCAAAAAGGAACAGGTCCCGTGTGAAACGGGTTGAAGGTCGGTTGGGGGGGGGATGTCCAAATCGCGTATCTTTTCGAAACTTTCCCGGCTCAGTGCTTTAGGGGTGGTTTCTTTCTGTTTGGGCAGCTTATAGTGGGCAAAATGTAATTTTTCGGAAAGGCCTTCCCTGAAAGCAATCTTACAGATTTTTTTTAGGATAACCAGGTAATGGCGGACGGTATCCAGTGAATATCCCAATTCGCCCAAGGCGAAATCCTGGTACTCTCGGATAAACTGTTCGTTTAACTGCCCGAAGGCGACATCTTTTGACCTGAACTTCTTTTTAATGAATTTGCCCAGTGAACGGTGGGTATAGACATAGGTACCCAGCGTGGTTGGGGCAACGTCTATCCCGATACGGGCCCTCAGGCTTGTCTGGGAGTCCATACTCCTTGCTTTCTGTTACCAATTCCCGTTCCGGTAACTGGCCGGTTAACGTTTTGGTAACTGAAATACTGCAATATTCTGCCGGATTTTGGTTCCCGCCATCACGCAAGGAAGAGAAAAACTACTCATTATAAACCGCTTACGTTTTGCCTGCTTCGTTCTGTTTTGGCTCGCTTTTGACGATTTTACTCACTTGGAGAGACACACGTTCGCCACGACAGTTACTCTGAGCAATGGAGTACCGATTGAAACTGTTAGCAATGTTGGGAAAGAGTATTTCGACGACTCAGATTTATGCCAAAGTGTTGGAGAAAAAGATTAGTGAGGATATGGAACAGCTTCGGAAAAAGTTTGTAGTTAAGGGAAGTTCTTAATACCTGATGAAAGACTAACTTCTAAAGAAATCTGTGAAAGAATTTATAATTTGTTCATTTCTGTTTTTTGTGTTACCTGCGAGCGAAATATTTTAAACGATTGACTAACTTATAAATGAACTATATGGCACGAATTTTAAGAAGGCCACTTTGAAAAAAGCAAAAGAAAAAATATAGCAAAATTTTTAAAATTTATTAATCTTTGTTTAGTCTATCAAGAAATTATTGTAAAAAAGGTTTCTCCATTATGGGAAAAAATATCGAAGATAAACTGGTTATCAGTAAGCTTAAAAAGGGAGATGTAGCATCCTTTGATGACATTTTTAAGAAATATAATAAGAAAGTATTTTATTTCGCAAACAGCTATCTGAAAAACCGGGAAGAGGCTGAAGATGTGGTTCAGGAGGTATTTATGAACCTTTGGAGGCATCGGGATAAAGTTAATGAACATTACATTTTTAGCAAATACCTTTTTAAGATGACGTATAATGCGACATGTAAAAGGTTCAGAAAATACGCCTCTGAAAAAAGATACCTGGAAGAAACACTTCATACTTCCATTGAGGATAATTCGACAAAACTTGATGTTGAATACAATAATTTATTGGAGGCCAAAGATATGCTTATTAGTAGGTTGCCAGAAAGACAAAAAGAAATATTACTCTTAAGCATTGAAGAACACCTTTCCAGTGAGGAGATTTCACTGAGGCTGAACATATCAAAGAAAACAGTGGATAATTATCTGTCTAAAGCGAGAATGTATCTGAGGAAATCACTTGGTGAAAATATGCTGTCTTTTCTTTTCATTGTGCTTTTTCTAAGCTAAAACTAAAATATTGCCTCTGTAAGTTACAGGTGGCAATTTGTCTATAGAGTTGAAAAATAGGATGTTTGTCTTTATTATTGATTAGTTTATCCTTTATACATAGAGGATGGAATAGTTTCAGGAGAAAAACATCTCAAAAGTTCAATTATTTAGAATAGTTCTAAATAGAATTATTTTTGGGAAAACGTATGTTCTGATGGATATTATTATTTGGCAGGTGGATCAAAACACCTTCAAGTTGTATAGAGAAACATAATCATGCAAAAGAACACAAAAAAAATAGACAGACAGGTATTATTAAAATACCTGAAAAGTGCTAAAGCGGGAGAAGCTAAAGATACTATACAACGTTGGCTGGTCGATCCCGAGACGAAAGATGACATCTATGAAGAATCATTTAAGTTTTGGAATGGAGTAATATTGAACCCGAAAATAGCGGGAGGATATGATGAAGATTCTGTTCTTGACAAGATCCATCACAATATTAAGATTGAAGAAGGAGTATTCATCAATAGAAATAAATCAAGAGTCGGTTTTGTATATTACTTGTCTCGAATTGCTGCGGTACTTTTTATTCCATTATTGGTGGTGTCATTGCTTTTATTATTTCAGGTTCAATCATTCAAAAGTGACAGTTCCTGGGCTGAAATACAGGCGCCATATGGTACGAGAACAGAATTCCAGTTGCCTGATGGTTCAACAGGTCATTTGAATGGAGGTTCTACTATAAAATTTCCAACCCGGTTTCCTGATAAATTCAGAAATGTAGAGCTTATGGGAGAAGCGTTTTTTGATGTTGTTTCAAACCATAAAAGGCCTTTTATCGTATCGACAGAAAAAATAGATGTTAAGGTGACAGGAACCTCATTTGATGTAATGGCTTATCCTGACGAAGCAAGAACTGAAGTAACACTTCTAAGTGGAAAAGTGGAAGTGTTCAGGAAAAAAGAGGGAGTCATTACCAGCATTGGCGTGTTGAAGCCTGATGAATTATTGATCTATAATATCAAATCCGATTCGCGGAAAATTCGGTCAGTAAATAGCACAGATAAAATTTCTTGGGTTGAAGGCAAGCTAATATTTAAATACGAACCTTTTGTGGAAGTTGTTCGCAAGCTCAATCGCTGGTACAATGTAAATATCGAAGTCAAGGATACCTTGCTTGAGTCTTACATTTACTACGGCTCTTTCCAGAATGAACCATTGGATGAAGTGTTAAAACTCCTTCAATACACTGCACCTATTAAGTATCAAGACATCCAAAGAAAGAGAAAACAGGATGGCACATTCGAAAAAAGAGAAATCGAAATCTATTATTCCAAAAATTAAGTCTCCATAGAACATTAAATTAAAAACTTAAGCCTATGAATTGAAATCAAAACGCTCTAAAAAATAAGGAAAGCGTTAGCCCCGCTCTCCTTATCACATTCAGCAGTTTTATCCACACAATTTTAAACAAAATCGTTGAACTACTAAATTGATCAAATTTATGAAAAATTATTACAGGTATGCAGGAAGATATCTGAAAAAAGTATGTTTCTGTAAAATTTTTAAGATTATGAGAAATGCATTTTTGATACTTATTATTACTGTTTTTCAAGCGTATTCTCTTGATTCCTATTCTCAGAATACCAAACTAAGTCTAAACATGAATCATGTTCGGTTAGCAAGTGTTCTTGAGAAAATCGAAGATAACAGCGACCTCCTTTTCCTCTATAATGCAAAACTGGTTGATGTTCAAAGAGAGGTATCAATAACTGCAGAAAATGAAGAAATCTCCAAAATTCTTTCAACACTCTTTGCCGGGACAGGAGTCAATTACAAAATAATTGAAAGGAGGATAATACTTTCTCCGGGCGAGATAACATCATCATCTGGATCAGTCCAGGGACAGTTGAAAATATCAGGTAAAGTCACTGACTCCTCCGGGTTGCCACTTCCCGGTGTAACGGTACTTATAAAAGGTACTGTTACCGGTATCGTTACAGGTATTGACGGAAATTATTCACTTGCAAATGTGTCATCTGGAGCAACGCTTGTGTTTTCATTTGTGGGAATGAAAACACAGGAGATAGCTGTTGGAGGGAAAACAAATATCAATGTAACGATGGTTGAAGATGCGATTGGCATTGAGGAAGTAGTTGCAGTTGGATACGGCACACAGAAAAAAGTTAACCTGACCGGTGCTGTTGGAGTTGCCAGTTCTGAAAGGCTTGATAACAGGGCAATTACCGCAATTGGACAGGGGCTTCAGGGAGTAATTCCAGGCTTAAATATTACCTATAATTCAGGAGATCCCAACGAGAGTGCCGATTTTAATATCAGGGGATATGAATCAATTAATGGAGGATCCCCTTTAATTTTAGTTGACGGAGTTCCCATGGATGCGGAGAAAATCAATACAAACGACATTAAATCAGTTTCCGTACTTAAGGACGCTTCGTCTGCCGCAATCTATGGAGCAAGGGCTGCTTTTGGGGTTATCCTTATTGAAACCAAAAAGGGAAAAATAGGTAAAACAAACATCAGTTTTTCTGCCCAAATGACCCTGCAGAAAGCGATCTATCATGGTTACGACCCGGTAAGGGAAGGGGGAACAGTAAGGCAGGTTTATAACGAAGCGTTTAAAACAACGAGGGGATCTTATTTGTGGGCTCAGGAAATTGTAGATGCCGCCATGGCCTACCAGAAGATGGATAACCCAACCGAGCAAGATGCATGGTATTATTATGGGGGGTATCTCTATCCTTTAAGAAATTATTATATGAAGGACGAAGCTATGACGGACTTTTCACCTCAAAAGCAGTACGACTTTAGTATAAGCGGGGCAAGCGAAAAAGCATCCTATTATGTTTCCCTTGGTGTAATTGATAAGGAAGGATTTTTCAAATATGGAAATGAGAAATACAATCGGTACAATGTACTGTCAAAAGTTGATTTTAATGTAACTGACTGGCTTACTTTGGAAGAAAAGATTTCTTTTGCTTCTGTAGTGAATAATGCCCCTCATTCATACGGCCGGGATTGGTTTTATAATTCACTTGTAAGGCATTCTTGGGCGCCTACTACTTTTCCTGACCTTGAATATTATGTTGAACCGGGTGATCGTGAAAAGTACGAAAATATGAGTGGAATGTATATTGATTATATGAATCCTTTGCCCTATTTGAAATATGGAGGACGTGATATTGAGACCCAGAATGATATTTGGTTAACCCAGGGAGTTACTATAAAACCATTAAAAGGATTAAGTATTAAAGGAGATTTTTCCTATCGCTATTATTGGGCTGATTCTGAAAAAGTACAATCTAAAGTAGATGTATTAAGGGGAAGCCACAGAGGGTTTCAAATCCGTGATGACATGATTTATAACGGGGCAAGCGCTAGTGACTATATTGAAAACAGCTTTGCAAAAAATACCTATTATGTATTCAATGCTTACGCAGTATATAATGGAGACTTTGGTGACCACTCCCTGGATTTTACGGGTGGGTTTAACCAGGAGTATGGTAGAGACCATGGAATTAAAACCCGCTCTACCCAGCTTTTGTCCCCGAATATACACTCATTAGGTGCGGCAACAGGAACAAAAACAAACGATGATGAAAAAAATGAAATAATGCTTCGGGGCATATTTTACAGGTTAAACTATTCTTATAAAGATAAATACCTCTTCGAGGCTAACGGAAGGTATGATGGTACATCCCGGTTTCCCCGGAAAGACCGTTTCGGTTTTTTTCCCTCGTTCTCACTTGGGTGGAGATTATCCGAGGAATCATTTATGGAGGACACAAGGAATTGGCTGGATAATTTGAAAATCAGGGCTTCATACGGACAGCTTGGAAACCAGGGTATTACCAAGGATAAAGAGCAGCTTTATTATCCGTACATTTCATCCATGAGCACAGGGACATCAAATTTTCTCCTGAATGGGGGGGGCAATTTGACCAATTATATTTCTCCTGGTGGCCTGGTAAGTAGTACCCTGACCTGGGAAACGGTAATCAGTAAAAATATAGGGCTTGATTTTACACTGCTGAAAGGGAAGCTGGACGTTGAATTAAATTATTTTATACGGGATACAAAAGATATGTTAATGACAAAAGAGTACCCAAATGTACTTGGTGCATCTGCCCCCAGGGAAAATGCTGCAGATTTAAGGAATACAGGTTGGGAACTTGCCCTTACCTTGCAGGATAAAATTGGTAACGATCTTTCTTACAGGTTAAATTTAACACTTTCTGATTACCAGACGGAAATTACAAAATATAACAACCCTACAGGGGCTATTGATGATTACTATGTAGGCCAAAAAATTGGTGAAATCTGGGGATTTGAGACTGTTGGCTTATTCCAGACAGAAGAGGAAATGGCCGCTGCCGCTGACCAATCCCGAGTGGGATCAAACTGGAGGCTGGGAGATGTGCATTATGCAAACCTTGACGATGATGATGTAATCACAACTGGATCAAAAACACTAGATGATCATGGGGATCTCAAAATAATAGGGAACTCAACCCCAAGATATACATTTGGTATTAACCCAAGTATTAAATACAAGAATTTTACACTCGATGTTTTTGCCCAGGGAATATTAAAAAGGCAGGTTTATCCCTCAACTGATAACTTATTAAGATTCTTTCCTTTCTTTTCTATGAGTATGGAACACTATTGGATTGATGATTCATGGTCGCCGGATAATCGTGATGCGTATTTTCCCGGAATACAGGCTGCTTATTACGATCATAAAAATGTGAAGACACAAACCCGTTACTTGCAGAATGCTGCTTACATACGGTTAAAAAATGTTACACTAAGCTATGATATACCTGTAAAATTTGTTGCAAAAGCCCAGGTCTATTTAAACGGGACGAACCTCTGGGAAGCAAGCGGTATGTATAAAACTTTGGATCCGGAACAAAATAAAGATCTTCAAGCAAGATATTTCTTTCACCGGTCTTTCACACTTGGGCTAAAAGTTACTTTATAAGCAAATACAAAAAAGCAGATAAAATGAAAAATAAAATAATATACCTGGTAGCTGTTACGGCTTTTATTGTTAGCTGTAATAATGATGCAATGGACAAGTACCCGTTGACAAGCCTGTCAAGTGAAACCTATTGGAATACTGAGAACGATCTTATAACATACAATAATATTTTTTATAATTATGCCAAGTCAGATGCGATGCGTTTACTCAACGGAAACGATGAAGGAGCCAACAGGGACGGACAATATTCGCTTGATGGAATGACTGATAACGATGTCAGGGCGCTAACTTACAATAAGGCGCATACCATAATCAGGGCAGGGCAGATAATCCCCGATTCCAACCCTGCTTCATTTGGCTGGAATGATGATTGTTTTAAATTTATTCGGGCAATTAATATTGGCCTGGCAAATTACGATAAGGCAGATATAAGTGAATCTATCATTAATAAATACAAGGCAGAAGCCCGTTTGTTCAGGGGCTGGGTTGTTGCTGACAAAGTATCTCTTTACGGCGACTATCCATGGATAGACAAAGAGCTGAATATTGATTCGGAAGAGTTATATTTAGAACGTACGCCCCGTGAGACGGTTATGGCCAAAGTCCTTGAAGACCTGGATTATGCATGCGATAACCTACCGAATGACTGGGGAGATGGAAATGCTCCTGGCAGGCTTAACCGTTGGAGTGCATTGCTTGTTAAATCACGTATTTGTCTGTTTGAAGGCACCTGGAGGAAGTACCATGGTTTAACCGATCCCAACTCTTGGCTTCAGGAGGCTGCTGATGCAGCAAAAGAATTGATCGATGACGGGCCTTACAAATTATATTCTACGGGCAACCCGGCGCATGATTACAATGCCATTTTCCAGATGAACGATTTAACCGGTGTTGATGAAGTGATGTATTGGAGAAGGTATATGCAGGGAGTGGTTGAAAATTCATGGCAGATCTACTATTATATGTCATGCACTACTAAGGATATGGTGGAAGATTATTTGTGTACAGACGGGTTGCCAATCACCTTGTCTTCCATGTATAAAGGAGATGCAGTTTTTGAAGAGTTGTTTGAAAACAGGGATCCCCGTTTAAGGCAGACTGTCTTACATCCTGATGATGTGGCATATTATGATTACGGAGGGTTTGTTACAAGTGGCTGGACTGTTCCCCGATTGATTGGGGTTGCATCTCTATGGCCTTCACTTACCGGGTATCACCAGGTAAAACATGTAAACCAGGAACAAAATATATATAGTCATGATGGATATACTCCCTGTGTGATTTTGCGGTTTGGAGAGGCATTGCTCAATTATGCTGAGGCAAAAGCAGAATTGGGAACCCTTTCTCAGGCAGATCTTGATATAAGTATTAACAAGCTCAGAGACAGGGTTGGCATGGTTCACATGGATCTTGGTAATATTCCTGTTGATCCTAAATACGTAAGAGACGGAGTATCTCCATTGATTATAGAAATCAGAAGAGAGAGAAGGGTTGAATTATTTGGAGAAGGATTCCGGTACGATGATATAAGAAGATGGAAACAAGGAGCAAAAATGAGGAGAAAAGACTATGGTATCAGGTGGGATGAAGCAAACAGAAACCGGTATGACCCTGATGGAAACTGCAATGTAGGATATGAAGTTGCTCCGGGAACTGATACTGATGTTGAATATATCTGTCCGAACAAGGGAAGCGGTTATGAAAATCCTGTATTCGAAGACAAACACTATTTGTGGCCTATCCCTGTCAGTGCGAGGTCAATGAATCCTGCATTAGGACAAAATCCTGGATGGGAATAGTTTAACGATTGCTCAATAGAGAAGCGACTTAGAAGGTATTTTCAAATATTATGGAATTACCCGGGTAACCTGTTGATTGATTCCTTTGTTGTTTGATGAGATTACAAGGCTTATTATCAGTGATATAGTGGTAGGTTTTGTTCGATTGTTAGCAAGAGAATTCTTTAAAGAGGGAACTTTTTTAACAGGTTACTTAGGGGTACCCAATATTTTGGAAATATTCCTGAAAATGGAGAGAAGATCATTTAGCTGAGGTCTGAGTTATTAAATATTTATTTGAGCGGGATTTATATTATGATTAAAAAAGTTAAAGGAGTACGATTATTTGTTCTGTTAGTTGTTTTAAGTATGCTATCCGGTTATGGATATACACAAGGGGTAGAAACTGATATGCTGGAGGTTTCAAGAATCAAAGAAGGCGTAAAAACAAAACGTGTAAGTAGTTCTGACCGCTCCGGAGGAAATGATGATCGGATTGGAAATATCCGGCCTGGTGAGAAAAGGGTTATTTTCGATGTGCAAGGTGCCGGGATTATCAACCACATTTGGTTTACAATTAGTCCTTCACCTGAAAGTTTAAGCCGGAATGATATTATCCTTCGTATGTATTGGGATGAAAATGAATATCCTTCTGTGGAATCGCCTATCGGGCCATTTTTTGGACAGGGCTGGAACGAAAGTTATCCTTATTCAAGCGTGGCTCTTGTAGCCAGTCCGAAAGAAGGAAGAGGCCTTGTCTGTTATTTCTCGATGCCTTTTGCCAGGGGGGCCAGAATCGAAATTGAAAATCAAAATGAACAGAATATTAGATCTTTCTATTTTTATGTTGATTATACTGAAATGGAAGAACTCCCTGACGATTATGGACGTTTTCATGCCTGGTACAACCACGAACTAATCCAGGAGCAGCCTCAAAGTAAGAGATCAAAAGAGACGGATAAGGCCATCAACAATGGTTTAGGCAATTATTTAATTGCAGATATACAGGGAAAAGGTCAGTTTGTAGGTGTGAATTACTATGTCCATTCGCCTGACCCTCTTTGGTATGGAGAAGGTGATGATATGGTTTTTATCGACGGCAATGAACAACGGACACTACTTGGAACAGGTACAGAAGATTATTTCAATACGGCCTGGTGCCCGCAAACAATTTTCCAACATCCCTTTTTTGGTTATCCACGTGTAAATGAAGAAATTGGTTTTATGGGAAGGACCCACGTTTACAGGTTTCATATCACTGATCCAATCTACTTTGACAAATCATTGAAATTTACCATTGAGCATGGACATGGCAACGATTTTAGCCTGGACCTGGGAAGTGTTGCTTATTGGTACCAGCAAAAAGCATCTCCGCTTCCCCCGGCGCCAACGAAGGAAGAACGGGTATTACGCGAAAACATTAGTTCCCGTGATCTTATTCGTCTTTGGAGGAATGGATGGAAAAAGAACAAAGGAAACAGCGCTCAACTTTGGAAAAAGGAAGCCAAATAGTGAGCAGTATAAGCTCCACTATATAAGAAATTAGACTGAGATATTATTGTTACATGTGCTGCAAGTTATTTGCATTGAGAATGCAGAACGATAAGAACAAAAAGTATGGAAAAAATGAATTATAAGAATAAAGCTAAAAATATTTTGTTGGGTTCTATTGAGAACGCTTTATTTATTGGCTTTTTAATAATGCCTTTTTTTTCTTTTTCAACGGTATATGGGCAAAAACCTATTGACAGTTTGAAGAATTATCGCGAAATGAGGTTGGAAAAGCTTAATCATCCCCGGCGGGTGATCCATAACAACGATGGGGGTGATGCCTACTTTTTTTTGAAAGGCACGGAATTTTCAATTCCCCATTTTTTGGATATCCGCACTTCAGGCTTATTATGCACGGATGTCACGACCATTTCCTATTGCAGCCAGGCATCGTCGTTCGGGCAGTTTACGCATAACACGAAGGCCGGGGAGTTCCTTATAGCAGAGCACAATCAGAATATAAGATGGAATGCCACTCCCGGGTTTGTCAAGTTAGGGACCGATCCTTTGGAAGTAACAGAAAAGTTTGCTTACGAGCATGGTTTTGAGTTTTTCTGGTCCAACCGGATGAACGATACGCACGATTGGCCCCACCGACCAAATAAGCCCTATTACCGCTGGTCAAAACTAAAGGAAAGCCACCCTGAATACCTTTTTGGTGCAATAGGAGAAAAGGTACCATATGGTGTATGGAGTGCAGTTGATTATTCGCATCAGGAGATTCGTGATTTGTGTGTGCAATACTATACCGAGGTATGCGAGAACTATGATGTCGATGGTATCGAACTTGACTTTTTCCGGCATCTTTATTTGTTCAAAGATGTTGGCTGGGGGAAAGAGGCGTCTGTGGAACAATTAAATATGTTGACAGATATGGTCGCCCAAATACGGGCGATGACGGAACGTGTAGGGATGAAAAAAGGAAAGCCCATTCTTGTATTGGTTAGGGTGCCTGATTCCAGTGAATATTGTAAAGCTGTTGGGATTGATATTGAGAGCTGGATGCAAAAAGGCTTGGTGGATATTGTAGCCGGGAGTGGTTATTTCCGTCTTAATATGTGGAATAAATTAGTAGAAATGTGTGCCGGATACGGGGTTAAGGCTTATGCTGGCTTAAGCGAGCCCCGTGTATACGGTGAGCATCCACTGCTGGTCCGCAGGAGTAATCCGGTTTACCGGGCCCGGTGTGCCGCGGCATGGCAGGCCGGCGTTGACGGCTTATATATTTTCAATGAATACCATACAAGAGCGGAATATCTTTCAGAAATAGGTACCCCGGATAAGCTGAAGAATATGAACAACATGTATTTTGTAACTTACCGGAACGGGGCCCCTGATGCCTATGGCGGGGTAAATACCTATTTGAAAAACGGGAAACGTTATGAATCGATTCCAGCCCTTACGCCGAAAAGCCCGATAGAGATTACTTCACAGTCTTTGGATTTACCAATTGAGTTAGGAGATGAGAGTACCCCCGGCAGGGTAGCCCTTATCTTATATTCAAAGAAAGGAAAAGCAGAATCAATAAAGGCTGCATTGAACGGGAACAATCTTGAATATGTAAAAAGTACGGATGACGGTCTGATTATTTTTGAGGTTCCCCATAGCCTGGTTTTGCAGGGGATCAACAAGCTCAGTTTAAGCTACGGGCAAAAGAAACAATCAATGGAGCTATTGGATGCCGCCCTTTTGTTTTACCGTAACCCGTATGATGCGAATACCGACAGG
The DNA here is from genome assembly GCA_963662895.1 of Prolixibacteraceae bacterium. Taxonomy (GTDB): domain Bacteria; phylum Bacteroidota; class Bacteroidia; order Bacteroidales; family Prolixibacteraceae; genus GWE2-42-39. The sequence continues at coordinate 1,289,322 of OY759982.1, forward strand.
ATCGCTGCAGTGTGTTTTAAATAAAAAAGAGTAATAATACAATCAGGAGAAAAAATATTACTCAGTATAGGGTTCCGGAATTAAATGAAATAAAATGAAAAATACTAAAGTTATATTTAAGCTATCTCTACTATTAATTACTGGTTTATTACTAGTTTCTTTCACCTGGCAAAGGCAGTCATCTGAACAATCTGCCAGTGAAAAATCGTCAAAAAATGTTGATGAAAAGATTATTCTCACACCCAAGCCAGGTCCGGCTCCACATATAAATGGACCTCGTCTCTTTGGTGTCCGTCCAGGACGGGCATTCATATACAGGATTCCGTGTACAGGAAAACGACCGATGACTTTTGAGGTTATGAATTTACCTGAAGGTTTGAGTATAAATATAAAGACAGGTATTATTACAGGTAATGCTCCTGATGAGCCGGGGAATTACCTTGTAAAACTAAAAGCGCAAAATGACATTGGGGAGACGGAAAAAGATTTCACCATCGTCGTAGGTAATAAGTTGGCCCTTACACCTCCAATGGGTTGGAATAGTTGGTATATTCATTATCAACGGGTAACAGATAAAACCATGAGACGAGCTGCAGATATGATGGTCGAATCAGGCATGGCTGATGCTGGTTACATGTATGTGAACATTGATGATTGCTGGATGCGAATTGATCCCGGGTTTTACGAAAAGGTAAAAAAGCGTTTACCCGGTATTGATAAGGATCGTATTGTGGGAGACCTGCGTGATGAGAATGGCAATATTCTCCCCAATAATAATTTTCCTGAAATGAAGTCTATGACGAATTATATTCATGAAAAAGGACTTCGGGCCGGAATTTATACAACTCCGGGTCCCCGTACATGTCAAAGATATGCGGGCAGTTATCAGCATGAACAACAAGATGCTGAACAGTATGCTGCATGGGGGTTTGACTTCCTGAAATATGATTGGTGCAGTTATGGAGAAGTATACCAGGAACGGATGAAAAAAAGTAAAGACGATTTGGCTGAGAGAAAATATCCTTATCAGAAAATGGGCGACATTCTCAAATCTCTTGACAGGGATATTGTTTTAAATCTTTGCCAGTATGGTAAGGCTGATGTCTGGACCTGGGGAGATCAGGTTGGTCATTGCTGGCGAACAACGGGAGACCTGGGAGTAGAACGTGCAAGCCACTTGCCAGGCTTTTATCAAATTGGAATGAGGAATGCAGAACACTGGCAGTATGCCAAACCTGGAGCCTGGAACGATCCGGATTATATTCTTATCGGGTGGGTCGGATCTGCCCATGCTCATGGTATAGGGGAACAAACAACATTGACCGATCATGAACAATATAGTTATATGTCGATGTGGTCACTCATGGCAGCCCCGCTTTTCTTTAGCGGAGATATGGCAAAGTTGGATGAATTTACATTAAATATTCTATGCAATTCAGAGGTCATTGACATCAATCAGGATGCTCTCGGAAATCAGGCAAAAATTATAGAAAAAAATGATGAGACACTTATTATGGCCAAACCCATGGAAGATGGCTCTTTTGCAGTAGGACTGTTTAATCTTACTGAAAACCAGGATAGCATTACAGTTAAATGGGATGCGTTAGGGATAAAAGGGTTTCAGAAAATCAGAGATGTCTGGCGGCAAAAGGATTTAGGTGAAGTCAATAACCAATATTCGGTCCAGGTTGCCCGACATGGTGTTATGCTTGTCAGATTTTGGCCATTAGATAAATAAACAGGGGAAGAAACTATTATAGTTGTATTCACAAAGAAAGGGTTGTGTATTTCCAAATACAAAGACAGTTCAAAAACTAAGTGTTGCATACTGGTACCAGCAAAAAGCATCTTTACTTTCTAAAGCACTTACTAAAGAAGAGCGGGAATTACACCAAATTATTAGTTCCCTGAATATTATTCTTCTTTGGAGGGATACCTGGCAAAAAGTTTAAAGAAGTGGTACACAACTCTGAGAGAATGAAACAGAATGAAAATCAAATATGATTAATTAATTATTAATAAGTAAGACAATAATTATGGAAAATAAATTAGCAATTTTAGGAGGCCCGAAGAGTGTGCTGTTAGAAGAACCTGAAGCCTTTGCCTGGCCCCGTTTTGGAGAAGAAGAGTATGCCTCTGTCCGCGAGGTCATGTCGATGCCCGACTACAGTTTTTACCAGGAAGCTTACCGGTTGGAACGGGAGGTAAAAGAGTTTTACGGTACCACTTATGCCTTACCCCATATCAACGGTACAGCCTCGCTTCATTCAGCTTTGTTTGCCCTGGGTATTGGCCCGGGTGACGAGGTAATCGTGCCTTCACTTACATACTGGGCCACTGTCATGCCGGTGTTGGCCTGTAACGGCACACCCGTTTTTGCCGAGTCTGACCCTTCGACACTGAATATTGACCCGGAAGATTTTGAGCGTAAGATCACCCCTTCTACCAAGGCCCTGGTACTTGTCCACCTGTGCGGTTTGCCCTGCAATATGGACAGGATTATGGAGATAGCCCGTCGTCATGGCATTAAGGTAGTTGAGGATTGTGCGCACTGCCACGATGCGGAGTACAAAGGGAAGAAGATAGGTACGATCGGTGATATTGGCTGTTTCAGCTACCAGGCCACCAAATTAATGCCGGGCATCGAAGGAGGCATGCTGATTACAGATAACAGGGAATACTACGAGCGGGCTGTAGCGTTGGGTCATTACGAGCGATTGCCGGGATTAGTACAGGACTCTATGTACCGTAAATATCAGCATACCTGTTTTGGTTACAAATACCGTATCCACCCCTTATCAGCCGCCATCCTTCGCCCCCAGTTAAAGAAGTACAATGCCTTGAAAGAGCAGCGGGAAGAAAACCTTCAGTACCTGGATGTGGAGCTGGACAAGCTAAAAGGCCTGGAGGTTATCAAAACGCCTGAAGGGGTAAAACGAAATTACTACTGTTACCGGTTAAAATACAAGTCAGAAGAACTGGGCGGCCTTGCTATTGAAAAGTTCATCGCAGCCCTACAGGCCGAAGGGCTTGAGATAGGCAGGGAACGGTATGTACTGCTGCACCGGCAGCCGGTCTTTAACGAGAATAATACCGGTTTTCCCTGGGCAAAAGGGGGAAAAGTAATCGACAATCCTGTAAGCCTTCCTGTTTCCGAGCAGTTGTACGAACAGCTGCTGTCGCTTCCCACTTTCCCCCAGGCCTCCAAAGAGCTGGTCGGACAATACGTCGCAGGATTCAAAAAAGTAGTTGAACAAGCCTCCCTGCTGTCCAGCCTGGACACGGTAAGTATCAGTGACACGCCAGATATGGACTGGTCAAAAATGCAGATGCCAAAGATCAGGTAAAAGCAGGTTGTTAAACCGATAAAAAATGGAAAGATATACACGAAGGAAATTTATCAAGACAGCCGGGGCTGCAGGTACCTTACTGGCCCTTGGCACAACAGGTATCCCTTATGCATACAGCAGCGACAGTTCAGGCAAGCTGGCCCTGTTAGGGGGGAAACCTGTCCGTGAAGGGGCTATCCATGTATGGCCTGTTTGGGATTCCCGGGATGAAGATGCTGTGTTACCGGTGCTACGCAGCGGTGTTTGGTCCCGTGCTGAGGTAGTTGCCCGTGCTGAGCGCAAATTTGCTGCAAAGATGGGAACCAGGCGCTGCCTGTTAACCACTAACGGCACGAATGCCCTGATTACCTCCCTTTGTGCCTTGGGTGTAGAGGGAGGCGATGAAGTAATCACCACCCCTTACACCTTTGTAGCCACCCTTGATGCGATATGCCTGAACAACGCCCTGCCGGTTTTAGTGGATATTGACCCGGAGACATGGCAGATCGATCCTGATAAAATAGAAGGGGCGATCACCCCGGATACCAGGGTACTCCTACCGGTACATATCCTGGGAGGAATGAGCCATATGGATAAGATCAACGCGATTGCAAAAAAACACAGCCTGAGAGTAGTGGAAGATGCCTGCGAGGCCCACCTGGCCGAGTGGAAAAGCAAAAAAGCCGGTAGTCTTGGCGACCTGGGCTGTTTCAGCCTTCAAAACGGCAAACAGCTGACCTGTGGTGAAGGAGGGGCAATTATCGGCAACGATGAACGGATCATGGACCTGTGCCTGTCCTTCCATGATTTTGGAAGGGTAAAAGGGGAATACATGCCCCGCGACAAAGGGGCCATGCCTATCCTGGGCACTAAATGCCGGATGGCCGAATACCAGGCCTCAATCCTGATGACCCAGATTGATTCCCTGGAAGAAGAGACCAAACTGCGTAGTAAAAATGCCGCTTACCTGAGTTCCAGGCTGGAAGAGATCCCCGGAATAATACCGAGAAAGAATTATGCGGAAAATAACAGGGACTCACATTACTACTATGGGTTCCGTTTCAAAGAGGAAGTGTTCGGGTTCCCACGGGAAATATTTATCAAAGCCTTGCAGGCCGAAGGTATCCCTGGTGATGCCGGCCTTGGGGTGATCGAAGGAGGGTTGATGCACCAGGAAGGAGTTTTTGAATCGGTATTGACATCAAAAACATACCGGAAACTTTATTCCAAACAAAGGCTGGATAGTTGTATGAACAGCCTTCATTTACCGGAAGCCGAAAAGCTGGTCAGGGAAACGGTAGGGATCAAGCACCAGAACCTGTTGGGCAGCCATTCCGATATGGAAGATATCTACCGTGCAGTACTTAAAATTTACGAAAACAGGGATGCTCTGAAAAAAAGCTGATCCCCGTTTTTTAGTTGAAAGATATAAGAGAGTTAAATCATGAAAAGAATAGTTCTAATTATATTGATAGAGGTGCAGATGTTATTATCCGTACAGGCTTACTCATCTATACCTGATCAGGGAACAGGCAGTCCACCCCTGTTAGCAGGGGTCTATAAAGTTGATATCACCCCCCCCTTGTTAATACCATTGGGGGGGTATTCAACCCGTAAAGGGCCGGCCACCGGAGTGCGTGATCCTTTAAATGCGGTGGTTCTTGTTTTTGACAACGGACAGACAAAGGCAGCCATAGTAAGCCTTGATCTTATCCAGGTTAAAGGCAGCCAGGGGCAGCAGATTTACCGTGCTATCCGGGAGCAGGCAGGAATACAAGCGGGTAATATTATTATCAATGCCTCCCATACCCATGGGAGCCCGTGGCTGGAGACCGATTCGTGTTACAGCCGGGAAGTGGCCGGTAAAGTAGGTGGAGCAGTCCATGCCGCCCTTTTACATATGCAACCGGTGACGGTTGGTTACGGCATAGGAGAAGTAGGTTTCAATGTCAACCGCCGGTCGATAGGCAGGGACGGTAAGAGCCACGGGGGCTTAAATGCCGGGGGGCTCACAGACCCACGGGTAAAGATCGTAAGCATAGACCCTTGCGATAAGCAATCAGCCCCCTTAGCCGTGATATTTCACATGGCATGCCATCCCAATGTTTTCAGGGGAGAAAACACCGAGATAACCGCTGATTTTCCGGGAGAGGCAAAGAGTTTTATCGAAAAAATATTTGGAAGTTTCACTACAGCCATGTTTTTACAAGGCTGTGCCGGTGATATACGTGCCAACCTGCCCGGAAAAGGAAACCAGTACCGAAACGGAAGTGAAGCAGATATGCGCTGGTGTGGCTGGTCTGCCGGGGCCGAAGTAGTTAAAACAGTAACGTGGCTTGGTACCAGGGAACAACTATCGGGGCGGCAGGAGGTCAATCAAATACGTACCGCCTCAGGGGTGCTGAAGATCAGTGCCAAAGAAAACCAGGGGGAAGTGCTGTGGCCCCGCGAACATATCATTGACGGCAAGGCACACCTTTCCCTTAAGTTGATCAGTATCGGGCAGATCTGTTTTGTCGCATTGCCGGGCGAGCCCGTAGTCGGATATGGCTTTAAAATAGAAGAGCAACTGCATGAATTGGGTTTTGACCATGTATTGGTTATGGGGTATTCCGATGGAGATGCCGGTTACGTACCCACCAAAGAGATGTATCAGCAAGGGGGTTATGAGGTAACGGAGAGTTCCCTGTCCCCTTCCTGTGAACAGGAAATCATGGCAGGGATTATGGAACTGGCCAAGAAGATGGTGAAACAGGAAAAATAAAACAATGGGAACAAAAACAAAACAAAAACTTATTCCAGGGATATTGGCCATTATAGGCCCAGGGCTGTTTTTGATCGGCTATAACATAGGGACAGGGAGTGTTACCACCATGGCCTCGGCAGGATCGCGCTGGGGCTTATCGCTAACATGGGTAATACTGCTATCCTGTGTTTTTACCTTTATCTGTATATGGGCATTCAGTAAATATACCCTTGTTACGGGTGAGACCATTTTATACGCTATCAAGTCAAGATTCGGTTACGGACGCCCGGTCAGTTTTTTTATCCTGTGCTCTATTATTTTTGCAGAATTTATGGGCGTTGCCGGCCTTACCGTGATTATTGTTGATCTTTTCAGGGAGTGGGCAGGCCACTTATTCCCCGATGAAGCAGCTTCGAAAGCTGTTATTGCGGCCCTGCTGGCTGTTGTTTTGTTTGTTATCCTTTGGCGCGGTAAGTATTTAATGCTCGAAAAAATATTGTCCTGGCTGGTTATCCTGATGGGGATATCCTTCCTGGCGACCGTTTTTTTTGTTGCACCCTCCTGGGTATCTGTCTCCCGGGGGCTGATGCCAAAAATCCCGGATGACCCCAATGCAGCACTTATCGTAGCGGGGATAGCCGGCACCACCTTAAGTTCGGCAATGTTGTTTTGCCGCAGTGTGTCTCTTAAGGCAAAAGGGTGGAATTTAACAAACCGAAAAAGCGCTTTTACAGATACAACCATTTCTGTTTCGGTGATGTTCCTGCTGAGCTTTGCTGTAATGGTTTGTGCTGCAGGTACTTTATATATAGCCGGTCAGCCGGTAGAAAAAGCAATCGATATGGTACGTACCATTGAACCACTGGCAGGACGCTTTGCAACCGTTATCTTTATTGCCGGTTTGGTAGGGGCAGGGGTATCCAGTTTGATCCCTACCATTTTAATTGCCCCCTGGCTGATCGCAGACTATTCCAATAAACCGGTCAACCCCAGGTCAACAGACAGCCGTTTGTTCGTTATTGCCGGCTTACTGGTGGTGTTGGTAGCCCCCTTTTTTAATACCAAACCGGTATTGCTAATGATCATCACCATGGCTTTACTGGCCATTGTTCTTCCCTTATCTACCGTATCAATAACTGTTTTATTGAACCAGAAGAGCCTGGGCATTCACAAAAACTCATTATTGATGAATATCGGGTGTGTCGGGGCCATTGTTTTTTCTGTTATAATGTCTTATTACGGGGTAGTGGGACTGCTGGGATATTTTTAAAAAATGGATGTAAAAACATACTAACTGATAGAGAAACAAAACTATGAAAATTTGGAATTTTGGAATAATAGGCGCAGGCAGTATCGCCGGGTTTCATGCCCGTGCAATCAGCAGTCTTGACAATGCAAACCTGGTGGGAATATGCGGCAGCAACCCGGACAAGGTAAAAGCACTGGCAGCCAGTTACCACTGTGAGCAATTTGAAGATACCACCTCAATGCTACGGCACCCCGGTATTGATATGGTTATTGTTGCCACGCCAAGCGGAGCACATATGAGCCCCACTATTGAGGCAGCAAAATACGGAAAGCATGTACTGTGCGAAAAACCGCTGGAGGTAAAACTTGAACGCATTGACAAAATGATTGCAGCCCATAAAAAGTCGGGCACCAGGCTGGGGGGTATTTTCAATTACCGGTTTAACGAGGTGGTCTGCATAGTAAAAAAAGCAGTCGATAACGGAAGATTCGGGATCATAACCAATGCGTCGGTCTATGTACCCTGGTGGCGCAGTGATGACTATTACCGCAGTAGCTGGCGGGGCACATGGCTGCTGGACGGAGGAGGGGCACTGATGAACCAGTCGATACATATGGTGGACATGCTCCAGTATATAATGGGACCGGTAGCGTCTTTAAATGCATATACGGCAACACTGGGGCATTCCCGTATTGAAGTGGAAGATACGGCAGTAGCGATCTTAAAATTTAAGAACAGTGCGCTGGGAATGGTTTATGGCACAACAGCCTCTTATCCCGGACAGTTCAGAAGGCTGGAAATTACAGGTACACACGGGACGGTAATTATGGAAGAAGACAGTCTGAAAGTATGGCAGTTTGCTAATCCCGGGGAGGAGGATAACCTTATTGCAGAAAAGTACGGAACAATAAAAGGGGGAGGTGGCGTATCCGACCCTACAGCAATCCCTTTTGAACCACATGCAAGGAATATTGCTGCGTTTATTGAAGCTGTAGAAGCAGGTAAGCCCTTTGGGGTAGACGCAGCAGAGGCACGGAAATCAGTTGAGATTATCCTGGCTATTTATGAATCGGCAAGGGACTCTAAAGAGATTCTGTTTTGATATGCATGCACAAAATGGATAAAAGTATCATAAATACGATGAAAGAGGCAGCCTTTGCCGGTGGGGAAATACTGAAAAAATATTACGGCACAGACCTTCTTGTCGGGCATAAAACCGCTCAGGAACTGGTATCCTGTGCGGATGAAGAAGCCGAAGAGAAAATACTTTCCATCCTTTTGAATAAATACAAATACAATGTTATAGCAGAAGAAACAGGGGAAACAAACAGGGGTTCGGACTATTGTTGGATCATAGACCCGTTGGACGGAACGACTAACTACCTGCGGCAGATCCCGTTCTTTTGTGTATCGATTGCTTTGTACAAAGACAATACAGCCCAGGCATCTGCTATTTACCAACCGATAACTAAAGAACTGTTTTATGCAGAAAAAGGGAAAGGGGCATATTTAAATGCTAAGCTGCTAAAAAGGGAGGAAAGTAATACTCCTGTGTTGATCGACAGTAACATGGGGTACGGTCAATGGCAAAAATACCTGGGAGTCCTGGGGGCTATACTTCCAATCCATTCGAATGTTCGCAATTTAGGGTCCAGTGCTCTGGAACTGGCGTATTTGTCAGCCAGCCGCCTGGATTGCTTTATTACTTACGGGGACAAGCTGTACGATATTGCAGCCGGTATACTACTGGCAGAGGAAGCAGGGTGTGTGGTAAGTAACTGGGAAGGGGATCGGTGGGGACCGGAAGATAAAGGGTTGTTGGCTGCCCCTGCCTTGCTTCATCAACAAATAGTGGATGCCATGGGGCGCCGCAATAATAATCACAAATAAAAATTGATTAAGAATCAGCAAATACAAACAATACCTGTTATGATCAATACTATTATTACAAAAATAAAACTACCCTTTTTAATATTGGCTTTTCTTATTTTATATAGTTGTGCCCCTTCTTCCCTGTCAGAGAAGGAAGCCGTTGACTTTAAGGAGGCCGTTGGCTACCGGCCCGTTTCACAGCTGGACTGGAAAGGGGTACCAGCGGGAATAAACGTATCATTTGGCAATATAGATACCCGGTATGGCAAATACACGGTTCCTGACCTGAAACCATCCCTTCCCTGGAAAGGTACCGCCTGGAAAGGAGAACGGGTAAGCGCCCAGGTTCTTATCTGGACTACCGATAAATTGGAAGAAGTGAGTTTTACAGCCACTGATTTTATAGCTACGGACAGGAATGTGCTTGACGCAAAATACATCCGTCCCCGTTTTGCCCGTTATGTGGTTACCGACGAATACGGGGAAGGAGGAGGGGCAAGAAATGCTGCCGATCATGATTCTTTGCTGGTAGCCGATATCCTGGACCCGGCAGAAAAGATAAATATACAGGCCAAGACAGTGCGTCCGGTGTGGATCACCATTGATGTACCGGCAACCATAGAAACAGGGGATTATTCGGGCAGGCTGATCATCCGTTCCAAAGGCAATAAAGATACCGGGTTGCTTATGAATCTGAAGGTATATAATAAGATACTGCCTGCTCCTTCCAGCTGGGCGTTTCATCTTGATTTATGGCAGAACCCGTATGCCGTGGCCCGTTACCATGGCGTAGACGTATGGTCGGACCGGCATTTTGAATTACTAAGGCCGCTGATGGTCATGCTGACAGAAGCCGGACAGAAGTGCATCACCACTTCTATTGTGGACAAGCCCTGGGGGGGACAAACCTACGATCCTTTTTGCTCCATGGTACGTTGGGTGAAAACGGGTGACGGGAACTGGGAGTATGATTATACCGTATTTGACCGGTGGGTCGAATTTGCGATGAGCTGCGGGATCACGGGGCAGATAAATTGTTATTCGATGCTTCCCTGGCGTAACAGGGTTACTTACTATGATGAAACCTTATTAAAAGACACCACTATCTCGGCCCAACCGGGCACGGGTTTATACAAAGAGTTTTGGGCCCCTTTTCTCTCACATTTTGAGGAGCATTTAAAAGAGAAAGGGTGGTTTGAAAAGACCGTTATCGCGATGGACGAACGGGAGGCAGAAGACATGCAAAAGGCGATCGGGCTGGTTCATGAAGTATCTCCCGACATGAAGATAGCCCTTGCGGGTAATTTCCATAAGCAGATAAACGATGAGTTGTATGATTTGAGTGCTTATATCACCAATGATTTTCCTGAAAAAGACCTTGATAAAAGAAGGGAGAAAGGTCAGAAATCGACCTATTACGTATGCTGTATCCCTGAATACCCCAATACCTTTACTTTTTCACCAACTTACCAGTCCACCTTTATCGGCTGGTATGCAGCAGCAAAGGGTTTTGATGGTTTCCTTCGCTGGGCCTACAACTCATGGGTTGAAGACCCGTTGGTTGATTCCCGATATCATCACTGGTCGGCAGGAGACACGTACCTGGTTTACCCGGGGACAAGGAGTTCGGTTCGTTTCGAGAGATTAAGAGAAGGAATACAGGACTATGAGAAGATCAGGATACTTAAAGAAGAACTGGAACAGCAAGGAAAGGAAATCTCCGCAATAAAGATGGACGAACTGGACAGCCTGCTTAAAACCTGCGACTGGCAGGATGCAGAGCATCAGCAGGAGTTTGTCAACAAGGGTAAGAAATTACTGGAAAAACTCTCCGGAGAGTAAGCCGGGTAGGTAAAAATGAAAAATAAAATTATAGAAATACAATTAAAAAATTATCTGATGAAAACGAATTTAACCATAACTGTATATATTATAACCTGCCTATTTTGTTTTAGTTGTTCACAAAAAACACCCTGGCAAAATAAGTTGGAAGAAAACCTGAACCATATGGCCGATTCCCTTTCTTTAAACCTGAAGGAATGGGAAATACCGGACCGCATTTTTAAAGTGGAAGATTTTGGTGCCCTTGCTGACAGTCAGACCATCAATACGGTCGCCATCCAGAGAGCCATTGATTCCTGTTCCGTATCAGGAGGCGGTATTGTTTTGTTTACAAGTGGCAACTATGTTACCGGGACTATTGTGCTAAAATCGAATGTCATGCTCAAAGTCTCAGAAGGAGCGAAGATTTTAGGAAGTACAGACCTTAACGATTATCCACCCAAAATAGAATCTTTAAAAAGTATCATGAGCGAGTGGTATGAGTTCCAACAATCACTTATCTATGCCGAAAAGGCCAATAATATTGGCATTATGGGCCACGGGGAGATTTATTTCAGGGGTGAAAAAGAGAATTTTCCGGGGGAAGAGTCACCTGAAAAAGAGCCGGGGCGTCCTGCGGGCATCCGGATGTTTGAATGTAAAAATGTAGTGGTTAAAGATATACTTCTAAGAAACTCAGCCTCGTGGATGCAAGGCTATGTGTACTGTGAGAATTTGATTTTTGACGGGATGAAAGTGATCAACCAGGGGAACTGGAACAATGACGGGCTTGACCCGGATGGATGTAAGAATATGATTGTACGAAACTGTTTTATCAACTCGGAAGATGATGCGATGTGCCTAAAAGGGGCCAGTAGCCGTTTGTCGGAAAATATACTGATAGAAAACTCAACTTTCGTAACCAGTTGCAACGCCTTTAAATTTGGGACGGACACACAAGGGGCATTTAAAAATATCATTGCCCGCAACCTGGTTTTGGGAGGAACTCCCGATTCCCTGGAAGCATTAATCGGGCATGAGGCCAGCACGGGGATCACTATCGCCACGGTAGACGGGGGCAATGTTGAAAATGTACTGATCTCCAATGTTGTTATAAACCAGGCACGCTGCCCGATTTTTCTTCGGGTTGGGGACCGTGGAAGGGTGATAAAGGGAACACCCAGGCCCGTGCCGGGTTATCTGAAACATATTATCATACGGGATATAAAGGGAGAACGGAATTTGAGGCAAGGCTCATTAATAACAGGAATAGACGGGTATCCTGTTGAAGATATAATTATCCGTAACATGAATATTTCGATGGAAGGCGGGGGTACGGCAGAAATGGCATCTGCCAATGTCACTGAAGATGAAGGCGGCTATCCTGATGCCCACCAGTTTTCCCGGTCAGGGCTTCCTTCCTATGGTTTTTATATCCGTCATGCCAGGAACATAGAGCTTGAGAATGTCAATATTTTTCCGGAGCAGGAAGATCAAAGGCCTGCATTCCTCTCAGGGGGTGATATAGACAATGTATTGATCAACGGGCAGAGGCTGGATAAACAGGAGTAGCTGCAATCCCCAATGCCGTGAAAAGAAAAACACATTTTATAATTAAAAAGGGGAAAAGCGTCGCCGGTAAGTAAAAACAGCCGGAGAGTAAGCAGGGAGTAGTAATGCAATGATGACTTTTAATGAAGGGAATATCTAATGAAGTTTAATGTAGGTTACCAGGTTAATGCGGAATTTATTGATCAGGTTTTAGCAAATAAGGAATCGGTATCCGAAGTTTATTTTTCATGGTGGGATTTGCCCAACGGCAGGCATCCCTTTATCAACCAACAAAAATACGAGCCCTGGGAGTCCCGGGAGATGCTGGTCCGCGACCTTCGCAAGATCAGTTCGGCAGGCATAAAACTAAATCTACTGTTAAACGGGAATTGTTACGGGGCAGAAGTTTTAACCCGGCATTTTCAGGAAGAAGTTTTCAGGATCATTGATTACCTGGAAACAGGGTTTGGTCTTGAAGCAATCACATTGGCATCGCATTACCTGGCAGAGAAGATCAAAAAACGGTACTCAGGTATTAAGACACGTGCTTCAGTAAATATCCGGATCGGCACTCAACAGGGAATGGATTATGTCGCTCAGGCATTTGATGGTTACTATATGCAGCGTGAATATAACCGTGACTTAGAAAGAATAAAGCAGTTACGTGAGTGGTGTGATGAAAACGGGAAGAAGCTGTTTGTTTTGGCTAACAGCGGTTGCATAAATTTTTGTTCAGCCCAGGTTTTCCATGACAACCTGGTATCGCATGAGGCAGAGATTAACAAATATTTGGGATCAGCCGATCATTACCAGGGAATTTGCTGGGATTACCTGCAATCCAAAGATCATTTTATCACTTTTATAAAAGATGAGAGCTGGATCAGGCCGGAAGACATTGACATATACCATCAATGGTTTGATGGTGTAAAGCTGGCTACACGGGTAGCGCTTAACCCGGGGAAAATATTAAATGCTTATATACAACGCAAATACACAGGCAACTTGCTGGATCTACTGGAACCAAATCATTCAAGGCTTATTATCCCCTATATTATAGAAAACCGGGCTTTTCCCAAAGATTTTGCAGCTACAGTATTGTCCTGTAATAAGTCCTGTAGCCGGTGTAATTATTGCCAGGGTGCTTTAGACATGGTTTTTACAGATATATCAAACTATATTTAGATGAAGAAAAAGAATTCAGGAATAACAAGAACAGATCAGAAGCATAATCGTCGGTATTTTCTCTGTCAGTCAGCAGCATTAACCACCGGGATTTTTGTTTTCCCGTATTGTATATCCGGGAAGGTATTCCCTTTCACCCCGTTTGAACTTATTAAAGACGGGGGGAGTGATTATGTTGTGGTACTAAACCATGGAGCCGGCGAATCGGAAGAAAAAGTAGCAGGGCAGTTGGTAGAGTACATCAAAATATGTACCGGCGTTGGTTTGCCGCTTCAGACAGGCCTTCAGAAAAAAGATTCAGACAAAAAGATGATTGTTCTTGGTTTCGGGGATGTTACTGAAACCCTTGGTGTAAGGGCAGATACTAATGAATTGGGCGAGCAGGGATACCTCCTGAAAACAGTAGGCGATCATTTGGTTATAGCCGGTAATACAGGCAAGGGTACTCTTTACGGTGTTTATCATTTTTTGGAGAAGTACCTGGGGGTACGTTGGTATGCGCCCGGAGTGACCAAGGTGCCGGAGGTTTCAAATGTTATAGTTCCAGAGGTTAGCCAACATACAGTTCCTTCAATTTTGTACCGTGTTCCGCGCTATACATGGCCGGGTAAGGACATGGATTTTGTGGCCCGTCTTCGGATCAACTCGGGCAAATGGGGCGGTTTGGGTTCAGACTATTTTGATTTTTTGAGTCCGAAAGAATTTTACGATGACCACCCGGAATATTTTTCAGAGATCGGCGGGAAACGTATCAAGGAGGAAACCCAGCTGTGTTTGACCAACCCTGAAGTTTTTGAGATCGTTTCAGAACGGATGCTGGAAAAAATGCGGGCGAACCCTGAATCCCGTGCGTATAATTTTTTCGCGATGGACTATTACAATTACTGCCAGTGCGAAAACTGCCGGGCGATGAATGAGAAGTATGGTACAGACGGGGCAACACAGTTTGATTTTGTGAACAGGTTGGCAGTGCGGACATCAAGAGAATTTCCTGACAAGCTGATAGGCACGCTTGCCTATACCTATACAGAGAAAGCCCCCCAAGGGATGGAGATGCACCCGAATGTATCCATCTGGCTGTGCCACATGTTTCCCTGTTGCGACAGCCATTCGATAGAAAGCTGTGAGCGTAACGCGGAATATAAGGAAAATGCTATTCGCTGGTCGAACACATGTAACCATTTGTATATCTGGCACTATATAGTAGATTTTGCCCATTACTATAACCCGTTCCCCAATTTCAGGGCGATGGCTTCGGACATGCGTTTTTACAAGCGTTTGGGCGTTGAAGGCATTTTTGCCCAGGGGATGAGTGATCCCGGCGGAGGTGGCGAGTTCAGCCTGCTTCGTGGTTACTATTGCTCTAAGCTATTGTGGGATACGGATCAGGATGCGGATGAGATACTGAAAGATTTTTTGCAGGGCTATTACGGCAAAGCCTGGGAGCCGATATGGGAGTACATCAACCTGTTGCAGGATGAAGTAGAGGAAAAAAATATCCATTTGCATTTGTATGTTAATCCCGGTCACGGGCATTTAAGCGATGCGCTTGTATCCGGGGGCTCTGAATTCTTTGACCAGGCGGAGTCATTAGTAACCGGTGACCCTGTTTTGCTTGAGCGTGTACAGGTAGCCCGTATGCCAATAGATTATGCACAGTTGTTTCCCAGAAATGGCTACCGTATAGAGCAGGGTCGTTTGGTTTTTAACGGGGATATAGGAGGCCCTGCAGAAGCAGGCAGGTTTATAGAAAAGATGAAGCGACATGGTTTTAAGTCAATTCGCGAGCGTTTCATGTCAGATCCCAATCAATTGCTGGGTATGAGTATGATGTTTTCTTCGGGGCTGCCAGTCACTACCATAGAAAATGATTTTTTAAGGGTGGATGTTGTACCGATACTGGCAGGCAGGATACTACGAATTATTGAAAAGCAGAGCGGGAAATGCATCACTGCCCATAATAAGGTTAAAAGTTTATGGTTCCCCTTTACAGGAGGGCAGGAGAACCGGTTGGGAGAGCTTCACAGCCCCTACGGATGGGTAGAACCGGCCGGGCTGGTAACACAGACTGCAATATCGGTTGCGACAAGGTCAAAGCTAAAAAACGGGTTGGTACTGGAGCGAAAGATCAGTTTGTCAGAAAGTAGCAGTTTAAAGATCAATAGCAATGTGATCAATACAGGGGAAAAAGCCAAAGGAGTTCGTTTACGCAGCCATTTGGAGCTGGATTTGGGAGAGCTGCATTCCACACAGGTATCATTTGTTAATAAAGCAGGCCAACAAGTTAATCCCCCTATGAAAGATATTATATCCGGTATGAGGGAGGGAGTTCATTATTACCGGGAAGAAGCACCTGACGGTCAATGGCGTTTTAAGTCAAAAGGGATGGAAGTGATACAGTCTTTTGATGGCAGGCAGGTAGAGTTTGTTAACCTGTATGCTTTCCCTGAGGATTTGAACGAGCTGGAAGTAGAGTTATGGCTTCCTGTCCAAAAGATTGAAGCAGGAGATAAGATCGCTTTTGAAGAAACAATAGAGCTTAAAAGTTAGATACTCGAAAACAGGATACTAAAAAAAATCAAAAATAAAAAACAAGGAAGAAGAAAATGCTTACAGAAGAAATGGTAAAACAATATGCAGTTCAAATGGGTGCAGACCTTTGCGGGATTGGTGATCTTGCCCGGTTTGACGGTGCCCCGCCCGAAATGGATGCAAGATATATTTTTCCGGAGGCTAAATCGATTATCGGCCTTGGGTTCAGGATTCCCCGGGGGGTTATTCGCGGGCAGGAGCAGGGGACCAGCTTTTATCAGTACCCTTCCACATCGTATGCTGGTATTAACGAGATTTTTGCGCCAGCCGTACTTTATGAGCTTGGAAGGTTTTTGGAAGATCATGGTTACGAGGCTGCAGTGTACAGGAATACAGGTAGCAGAGGTGTACTTTCCGATGCTACGGGGCAAAGAAAGATTGAAGTTTCCATTGAAGATGAAATAAAGCTAAGTTCAGTGGTAGAAAAAGCAGGGATCAAACGGCCGGAGTTTGCTCATCGCAAAGCGCCCCGGGTCGGTTCTGTTGCGCCCGATGTGTCTTTTCATTTTCGGATTGCAGCTTATATCTGTGGATTAGGAGAAATAGGCTGGAGCAAAATGTTTTTAACCCCTGAATTTGGGCCCATGCAAAGATTTGCGTTTATCCTGACAGATGCCCCTTTAAAACCAGACCCGCTTTATTCCGGGGAACCTTTGTGTAAACAATGCAAGTTATGTGTAGAGCTGTGTCCCGGAAATGCGATCAGCAAAACAGAAAGTATTTCAATAACCATCGAAGGTAAAAAAGTGGAATGGGGCAAGCTTGACGAGTGGCAATGCTTTTGTCATTATATGGGGGCAAGCCAGTCGGTTAACCCGTTTCTGCCTGAGGATGTTTATGACAACCTTTCAGAACACCTGAAGAATGTTACAACCGGGAAAGAAAAAGCAGACGAAGAAGATTTTAAAACATTAAGTGAGATTTTTCTGCCCTACCATCCATCCAATCATGGATATAAAATCCCTAAATGCGGGGGCTGTCTGAGGGCATGTGTCCATATGCTTGAGAAAAACGGGACATTGAAAGGAAAATTTAACACGCAACTGAGAAAAGGTAAACCATGGAAAATAAAGTAATAAAAGACCAGGATATACTAACCGGTAAATTAATTAAAGACAAAGCCAGGGAATTGGGCGTCGATTTGATCAATATTGCCGGTATTGAACGATTTGAAGGATTAGCTGTTCAAAAGCACCCAAAAACCATATTTCCTGAAGCAAAATCAGTTATTGCCCTGGGGGTTCGCGTACCAAGGGGTTTATTCCGGGGGATACAGGAAGGAACCCAGTATTACCAATATACCCTGTTGGGGGTAAAGGCACTTTCGGAGGAAATGAGTGAGGTTGTGCTTATGAACCTTTCTCATTTTATTGAGAATTATGGCTACGAGGCATCCTTGTATCGTGAGGCTTCTATTTTAAGAGGTAAAGATGACCCGGGGACAAATCCTGAAGCCGATAAAGTGACCCGCTTAAGACATGCAAAAGCAGTCGCGGAAGGGAAAGCAGTACCGGAAATAATGCTGGACATCAAGCAAATAGCGGCAATCTGCGGAATGGGGGAGATTGGATTGAGCGGACAGCTTCTTACCCCTGAGTTTGGGCCATTCCAGCGGGTAGTTTTAATTATTACGGATGCAAAGCTACAGGAAGATGCAGATTATACCGGAGCCCTTTGTGACCAGTGCGGCAATTGTCAGGAAGCCTGCCCCGGGCATGCTATTACCGGTGAACGGGTAGTTGATAAAATCAATGGAAAGGTTTTTTCAAAAAATAAGCTGGACGAATGGCAGTGTGCGGTGTATTACAGAGGCGCAGGGGCACGTAACAATCCTTTCATGAATGAAACTGTTTTACATGGGCATCCCGAGCGTGAAGTAATCTTGCAGGGAGAAAAAAGATTTGACCGCAAAGAAGCTGAAGAAGTACTAAGTTCTCTCAAGCTGCTACCGTCAACGACTTACGATTATGCAGCATGTATATGTGGCAGGGCATGTGATATTGCCTGTTACAAACACCTGGAAGAAAAAAAACTCTTAACTAAAAAATTTCATTTAAAACTGTAAAGAAAATCATTTAAAAGGGAGAGAAGAATGATGAAGCTAACATCTAAACTAATTAAAGAATATGCAATAAGATACGGGGCAGATATTGTCGGGATCGGGGATATATCCCGTTTTGACGGGACTGCTCCCGGGGAAGACCCAAGGTATGTATTTCCCGAAGCAAAATCCATTATTGGGTTGGGTTTCAGGCAACTCAGGGGAAGTTACCGGGGAGTGGAAGAAGGGACCACCTATTTTCATTTCGTGGGCATGAGTGTTTTACATCTGGAAGAAGTAAAAATTCCTACGACACTTCTTCGAATAGCCGGGTTAATTGAGGATTCCGGCTATGACGCTGTTGTTCAGAGGTCGGTTCCTGATCTTGTAAAAGGGTCGGTAAACCCGGAAAAGGAGTTATCCGCCCAGTTCGACATCTCTTCTGTTAAACCGGAGACAGCAGGGAAACCTGCCCCTGAAGTGATGATGGATTTTAAGCAGGCAGCAGCAATCTGTGGCCTTGGGGAGATCGGTTTAAGCGGCCAGGTACTTACCGGTAGGTATGGCCCTTTTCAACGTTTCGGTTTTATCCTGACAGACGCAGAGCTGGACGCAGACCCGGTGCAGGAGCGAAGCCTTTGTGATGAATGTGAAGAATGTATTAAAGGCTGTTTCGGGAATGCATTTAGTACAGAAAGAGAAAATGTCAACTATGGCGGAGTTAGCTATTCATTGGCTAAATGGGATGAGTGGCAATGTGCTGTGTATTATGCAGGGGCCTGTAAGGCAAAAAACCCGTTTATGCCCGAAGATGCACTGGAAACGGTGCCCGACAGGGAAAAGATACTGCTCGGGGAAAAGAAAATAAGCCCGGAAGATGCCAGGGAGATACTGCCTCAGCTAATGCCATTTTATCCACCCATGAGGCATGATTATCTGGGATGTATTTGTGGACGTGCCTGCGACCGTGCCTGTTATATACACTTGGAAAACAGAAGATTATTGACTCCTGAAATATCAGCACCTTTTAGAAAAAGGGAAGACTGGTTTCTGGAGACTTAAACCCGGGGTAAATATGTAAGAAAAAAACAACGATCAAGCCTGTTACCGGTTCATTAATGTTCCGGTGACAAAAATAGAATAACCAAAAAAAAACATATCAAACTATATCATGGAATTATTATGCCCTGATTTAAAGAATAAATATTTAAACAGAAATTATTTTTTCACCGGGTTACTGATCACGCTCATTTTATTTCCTCTTCGGAATTTTGCATCGTTGAGAACAATGAAAGACCCTTATCAATGGGAAAAACTAAGCTTGCCGGAACAGGATTTTTCTTTGGAGGGAAAGATTACAGGAATGGTTGGTAATTATATTTTTGTTGAAGGGGCGACAGACACGATAAATAATACAGTTCAATTTTTCTATCTGGAGGCCGGGGAAGACGGGCAATGGATAAAAACAACACTGGAAGATTTTCCCCGGCTTGGTTTTACTTCCACATTAAGTTATTTGGATTGCTTGTATTGTGTTGGAGGCGTAAAGGATGGTAACCCTGCCAATAAAGTTTTCAGCATAAGCCTATCAGGAGAAAATAAAGAGTTTTTTGTAACACATTACCCTGACTTGCCGGATAGCCTGATAAACCCGGACATTGCAATAGTCTCTGATTATTTATATGTTTTTGGCGGTCGGAAATGTATAGAAAACAGGAGCTTTAGCAACCGGCTTTTCAGGCTCAGGCTCCGGGGCGATAAAAATATGAAATGGGAGGAACTCCCGGCCTCGCCCAGTGTTCCTAACAAAAATTCTTTTATTGTACCGCAATGCAACGGTAAGAATGACCAATTGTATCTATTTGGAGGCGTTGCTTCCCATGCAAGTATGAATCTTTCTTTTTACCGGTTTGATCTTCAAACCCTGGAGTGGCATGAACTAAAAGATTTGCTTCCCTGCCCCCTGAAATCAAACGGGTTTAAGATAGGGCCGAATCATATCGAGGTTTTTCCCCGGGACTCGGATTCGTTGTTTTATTTGTATCATACCATTACAAAAACCTGGGTGAAGGGTAATACGCCAATTGCAAGTGATAATCTCATTACCGTTTCAAATGATAAGACAAAAATTATGGTTCTTGAAAAGGTAAGGGATCAATTCATTTTTTGGACAGGTGTTCCCGGTTATTCTTCCAAACATTTGAAGTCATGGGACTATATTGTGCTTGTTGTATATTTCGTGGTCCTTGTACTGATCGGGTGGTTTTTTGCCAAAAGGGAAAAATCCACTTCGGACTATTTCCGGGGCGGCAAACGGGTTCCGTGGTTTGCCGCAGGTATCAGTATTATAGCAACCAAGATCAGTGCCATTTCTTTTATTGCCTATCCCACAAAATCTTTTTCTACCGATTTACTGTATTTTCTGATACCCGGCTGTTATTTGTTGGCTATCTGGGTCATCCCGAAGTATTTTATACCTGTTCTTTCCAGGCTGGATGTCACTTCCATTTATGAATACCTGGGTAAACGGTTTAATTCGTTTGTGCGGACGATGGGCAGTATCACTTTTGCCTTGTATGAAGTAATCCGTATGGGGGTACTTTTTCTTGTTCCGGCCATCCTGATGTCAGTAGTGTCAGGAACTAACATTTATATGGCCATTTTGATTATGGGGCTTATCGCCACCCTTTATACTTATACCGGAGGGCTTGAAGCTGTAATCTGGAGTGATGTTTTGCAAACCATTGTCATGATAGGCGGTGCCATATTGACCATCGTGTTTATTTTTTACAAGGTAGACGGAAATGCTTTTGAAATATTGAAAGATATGGAAACCCAGGGCAAATTACGTGTCATTGATGCAAATTTTAATTTGAAGGATGCTACTATATTTGTGTTCTTCTTTAGCTGGATTGGAGGATTAAAGGATTATGTGGCCAATCAGACTGTGGCACAACGATTTATTGCTACTAAGAATGAAAAAGAGGCAGGAAAAAGTATCATGCTTTCCGGATTAGGCGGGGTATTCGTTATCTGCCTGTTCTTGTTTTTGGGTACGGCATTGTTCATTTATTACCAGAGTTTCCCGGAAAAACTGGTGCCAGCCATGGACCGGGCGGATGCCCTTTTCCCCTGGTTTATAATAAAAGAATTACCGGTAGGTGTTTCAGGCCTGTTGGTGGCCGCTGCATTTTCAGCAGCCATGTCGAGTCTCGACAGTACGATTAACAGTGCATCTTCACTTTTCATAACAGATATTTACAAGCAGTTTGTATCAAAAAATGAACAGAAGGCTTTCCGGTTAGGCAAGAACCTGGTATTGGTATTTGGTCTTTTGGGAACTTCCGTGGCCCTGGTTCTTGCCAGTTTCCCGATCAAATGTTTGATAGACCAGTTTTTTGCATTTATGGGCTTGTTCGGGGGTGGCCTTGGCGGACTGTTTATGCTTGGGTTATTCACCAAGCGGGCAAGCAGCGGCGGGGCAATTACCGGTTTTTTGGTCAGTTGTTTTGCCCAGTATTTTATTCAAAAATATACGGAGATTAATGTTTTTGCCTATGTATTTACCGGGATGGCGGTCTGTTTTATTGCAGGCTACCTGACAAGCTACTTCTTCCCGGGACAAAAGCAGGAAGTAATCAGGGAATAATACCAGGTCGCCGCCGCAGGATATTACCAGATATTAAAAATTACAATTTTATGAATAATAATTATTTGTTTTTAAGATGAATGCGAGAGACAGAATCCGGCTTATAACTTCTCATCAAGAAGCCGACAGAGTTCCTTTTCACCTTAATGCCACTAAATGGGTGGTTGAAAAGCTGAAAAAAGCGTTACAGGTTGATACGGATATTGAATTATTAAAAGCCCTGAATATAGATGTTTATGACATGAGGGGCATTGATTTGCACTCGGGAGTGGTCCCGAAATATGTTGGTCCCGACAATGAATTTTTCCCGAAGGACTGGGGTGGGGGCATATTCAGTTTCTGGAAGATGAAAGAGTTTGAGACAAAAACCACAGCCGGGTGGACCTGGGATATTGCCCCTCCACCACTGAGTAATGCGTTGACAATCGGGGATTGTGAAAATTATTTCTGGCCCCAAAATGATTGGTTCGGTTATTCCGGGTTAAGAGAAGAACTGGGTGTTTGGAAAGACTTTTCGGTTATGGCTACAGGCGCTTCCGTGTTCCAGCATGCAACCTACATTAGGGGGATGGACAAGTTGATGATGGATATGATGGCAGACCCCGGTATGGCAAACTATATATTAAACAAGGTCTCCGTTTTTTACCATGAATATTACCGTAGAATGTTTGAAGAAGTTGGTGATTTAATCGATGTTTTTGCTCTTGCTGATGATCTGGGCATGCAGGATACCCTTCTTATAGATCCCGGTTTGTTTGACGAATATGTTGCCCCCCGATTAAAAGCCATGGCTGAACTCGCCCATAGTTATGATATAAAACTCTTGCTTCATACCTGCGGGAACATAGAAATGTTGATTCCGCGGTTGATTGAACTAGGTGTTGATATTTTGGATCCTATCCAGCCGGAATGCATGGACCCGGTTCGGATAAAAGAAAAATACGGGAAGGACATATGCCTTCGTGGAGGGATCAGTGTCCAGAATATTGTTTCACGGGGTACGACTGCAGAAGTAGAAGCAGAAACCAAAAGGATTGTTGAAGCATTAAAGCATGGAGGCGGATATATTTTTTCACCGGGGCACCCGGTATTACAGGACGACATCCCTGTTGAAAATATTCTTACCATGTATGGAACCGGCTATAAATACGGTTTTTACGATTTGCAAAAGTAAGCTAATTACAGGTACATATAAACAATTAAAGATGAGATTTATGAAACGTACAAAATTTTTCACACGAGGAATTACCCTGTTATTTGCATGGGTAATGTTATTCACTTCTTGTTCCAAAGACGATCCTGTTGAGCCAACGGTTCAATTAACAGCCGAGGTGGATGGGTACGAGGTAACCCTAACTGTAGAAGCAACAGATGCCGTAAGTTATCTATGGGATTATGGAGACGGTAAGACATCAACAACTTCCGGCAGCCACACCTATACATACGTGGAATCCGGTGATTATACGATTACTGTAACAGTGACCAGTGCTGATGATTTAACGGCATCCGAGACAGTTGATGTTACGATTACAGCTTCCCTCGAAGAAATGATAGCCGGCGTTGGTGATGCCGGAAGAGCATGGGTCCTAACCCAGGCAGAGACTTCTTTTTCGGGAGGCGTTGGTGTTGGACTGCTGACCGACGATGTTGCACTTGTCGCTGAGTGGAGCACTGTAGTTGATGGTTTGCTTACAGTAATGGGATTGGGAGATGAATATACTGATGAGTTCACTTTTTACAGGGACGGCACATTTAAAATAGACACAAAAAATGGACGGGGACTAGCCGGTGTTGTATATGCTAATATCGTATCACCCAATGATAAGACGCAATCAAACGATCCTGCCAAATTGCCACTGGCTTCAATCCCGTTTGCAAACGTAGATAATGCAAGCTGGGAATTAAGTTACGAGGATAAAACAGTTGAGTGGTACGACTGGTTGGTAGCCAAATCATTAAAATCAACTACTTTTACGTTCCCGGAAAATGGTTCAGAAAAAATAGCAGAACTCAAGATTTCATCAGGGGCATATCTTGCAGTTAATGATTTATATTACCCGGACCCTATTGCTACAGCTATGGGGTTGCCGGCCCCGGTAGATAATTCTTTCTATATTTTGAAAAGTGTAAGTACAGAGGCAATGTATATTACAGTTTGCATTAACAGTTATCCCAACTTACCCCATTTGGCATCTGTAATGTTACATTTAACATTAGTGCCCAAACAATAAAATCTAAAGTAAAAAAGGTATTTACTACCGGGTATTGTTACCCGGTAGTAAATTGAAATCAGCCAAATATCTTCTTAATAGTAATATATTTACAAGGTAGTTGAAGTAAAGGTGGGTATATTGTAGTTGAACAGGTAAAGGTCATGCAAATATGAGATGTTTTTGCCAGTATGCCGACGATTGTGAGATACAGAATAGGTACTTTTAAGAATGTTGAGATGAAAAAAGAAATAAGATGATGAAGTTATACATGAAACGAATCTTTATAGTCTTTTGGGGTATTGTTTTTTCTTTTGTTGGGTACACGAAGGATTCACCAACCGAACAATCCTGCTTTTTTAGACTTGAAGATAACCAGTTGGTTATTGGTAATGATGTTGTAACAAGAACTTTTGAATGGAACGGTGGAAGTTTACAAAACAAATCATTGACGGATACTGGTAATGGTATTTGTTTTGATTTTGAAGCAGGAGAAGAAGGCTTTGCTATTTCTGATTATACGCAAAAAGTTTTGCAGGCCGATGTCTCACAAAAAGTTGTTGTTCAAACACCTGTTATACCGGAACACCTGGAAGTAGAAGTATATGCAGAATATGAAGAAATTGAAGTAAAGAGGGTATTTTCTGTTTATCCCGGATGTCCGGCTATTGCCAGCAATTTTTATATCAGGTTAAAGACAAACGAGGATATTCAATTTGATGCTGCAGAAACCAAGCTGGAAAGTTTTCGCTTTGCAACAGACCACTGGAAGTATAAAGCTGTTGAGTTTTTCGACCGCACGGATGTGAATAACAATCTGCTGAGAAGCGTGAGTCTTGTCGGGTACCGGGATTTAGAACAAATGAAAGGCAATATTTTACATGTGCAGGATATGATTAACGGGAACTCTTTCTTCATTTTGAAAGAGGCCCCTTGTTCATTTGTTCAACTTAATTATGCCGGGTATGATTTCTTGTGCGGTAAAAATCAATGCCGGGTTACAGGCCTTGGTATATCTCCTGATGATTTGACGAAAGACAACTGGTTAAAAACATATGGGGCCGTTGTTGGCCTTGCAGGTACATCTGAGTTGGACTTTTTGGAAGCACTAAGGACTTACCAGAAAAATATCAGGATTCATCGTAAGGATCGAGAAGAGATGATAATGATGAATACCTGGGGCGACCGGAACAGGGATGCAAGTATAAGTGAAGAAAATATCAAAAAAGAAATTGAAGCCTGTAAAAAATATGGTATTACTCATTTACAAATTGATGACGGATGGCAACAGGGCCTTTCCAAAAATTCCGCTAAAAAAGAAGGAAAGTTGTGGAACGATTGGAAAAAAGAAGACTGGCAACCTTCCAAACAAAGGTTTCCTAATGACTTCGGTATAATTGTAGATTATGCAAAAAATAATAATGTAAGGTTAGGCTTATGGTTTAATCCCAGCCGTAATTCCGATTACCGGAATTGGAAACGGGATGCAGAGGTAGTTGTAACCCTTTTCAGGACTTATGGCATCAGGTATTTTAAGATTGACGGCGTTCATTTACCAAGCAAAAAGGCAGAACTAAACCTGACAAAATTTTTCGACTACATAGCGGAGGAAACCAATGATTCTGTATTTTTAAATCTTGATGCTACGGCAGGCACAAGGGGAGGATACCATTTTCTGAATCGATACGGAAATATTTTTCTGGAAAACAGATATACGGATTTTGTGAATTATTATCCATATAGAACTTTGCGTAATCTCTGGATGCTGTCGAGCTATGTTCCACCGGAAAATTTACAAATTGAATTTTTAAATAAATGGAGGAATCGGGATAAATACCATGATGGTGATCCTTTTGCTCCCATCAATATTCCTTTTGAATATCAGTTTGCCATTACACTGATGGCTCAACCATTGGCATGGTTTGAGGCTTCCATGTTGCCGGAAGAAGCAAAGTCAGTTATTCCCATAATTAATAAGTACAAGGAACACCAATACAAAATACATTCGGGTACTATTGTTCCGATAGGTGATGAGCCAAACGGCAAATCGTGGACAGGTTTTCAATCCATAGGCAATAACGAAGGTTATTTGATAATATACCGGGAGTTTAATGCTCAGGATAAAGCATCTGTGAAAACTTTTTTACCGGATAATAAACATATTAAATTTGAATTAGTACTTGGAAATGGCAGACCATTGTCTGAAATAATTGGGAAAGATGGTTGTATTGATTTTTATATGCCATCAGAATATTCTTATGGACTTTTTAAATACAAAATTGAAGACTAATGTCAAGTCAAGCGTCAAATTACGGGTTGTCATTCTTCTCCGGCAACTGCCGGAGAAGAATCTGATCCTTTATCGCACTAATCATGAGCCCCTTCGCCTACTCAGGGTGACAAAAAGGGTTGATGGTCTGCGGCCTGTTTGATTATAAGCTGAGCGTTTGCACGCAGTTTCCGACCAGTACGTTATTAAAGGAGCCACGTACGTATACCTTCGACTATGTGTTGAATGTAACGGTATAATAAAGTACCAGGTATTCCTGCAGTCTAATGAGACATTGTCTATCCTTTGACTGGTAGGGTGTCTAGCATTAGGCTGATAGGATGTCTAGCATTAGGCTGATAGGATGTCTGTCATTAGGCTGATAGGGTGTCTGTCATTAGGCTGATAGGATGTCTATAGTTTTATTATCCTTATATAATCTAACATTGCATCGTTAATTTTTCCATCCATATTGATGTTCCAGTCCTCAAATTCTAAGCTGATTTCGTTCTTCCCTTTCTGAAGCGGCACTTCACGCGAATTGGAAAAACCCCAATCTGACCATTCATCCTGCCCGCGTTGCGGCATTACCAATACACCTTCGTAAACATCATTTACATACAAACTACGAATTGCACAATTGTTCTCTGTATTCCAGGGCCCGGTACCATTTGAATATTTTACATCAAGTAAATATTTTCCGGCTGAAGCTACCGTTACCGGCACGGTAATGACTGTGTTTTTGGTCATACTGATATTTACAAAACCTTTCCCTGAATAGTTGGTATAGGGTAAGTTGGATTTGGGGGCATAATTTTCCATTTCCAGAATTTTCTTATCTGATTTCGGATAAACCATTACCGGGTCGCTACTAAACGATTCAAAACCATCTACATCTATGGCTATTACTTTGAATTCAGCAAAACCATCCTCGCTCACCTCAAACAAATTTGTGTCGATTATTTTAAATAAAACACCGTTTTTATAAACAGCATACGAAATTGCTCCAGGAATAGTCTCCCACTTCAACGTAGTTCCTGTAAAAGAGACCTGCGGGTTAGACACCGAAAATTTGTTAGGCACTTCATTAACCAGGTTCGGGCCAAAGGCATTGTTCATCATTATAACTTCAATTTTATGTTTCCCGGTCACTGATGCCGGGAAAAAAGCATTTGCCAAAGGTTCGCCGTCCATGGCGATTGTTTCAATTTTGTTTCCAAAACCTTTCACCCGAATATCCAGCACTGCATCGCGATAATGGAAATTGGTCAATGTCTTTGTCCCATCGTATACTTTCGGAATAACCGGGCTGAAACGGATTCCATCAACCTCAAACGAAATTCCCATAAACACACGGTGTACCATAGCCAGATTACCAGCCATACTCCATAACATCCGATCTGAGTTAATTTCAGTTCCAACATAATCGCCGTTTTGGGCCACCATATTTTCATAATTTGTCAGGAACAATGCTCCGGCACGATAAATTGCAGCCAACCCGTGCACCAGTGCGGTTTCATTATTAGCCTTGGCCGTTGCCAGGTTCCAGTATGACTGGACAAAAGGCCAGATACCGTTGTTGTGGTAAGGTGGAATTCCCGGAATTTGTGGATAAATACACGTTGTTCCGAACGGGGTTACCGGCGATTTTTCGAAAATAGAAGCTGCCTGTGCACTATCTGCTACATCAAACAAAACAGCCAGCGATTCGCCCAATGCCTCAAAACGCGGAGAAAGATTAAGAAATACGCGTCCGTAAAGGTATTGCCCGTAATAGCCTTTGTCGCCCATCCACAAATATTTATTAATACCATCTTTGATTTTTTTAGCTTGTTTCAAATATTCCTGATACGGTTGTCCCAACTGTTTGGCCATTTCAGCCAGAATAATATGAGCCTGGTAATGGACCGCATTGGTTCCCAGGTTTTGAGATGCATAAATATCCATGTTAGACATCCATTTCGGATAAGTTTGTTCGCGCCAATCGAGAAACGATGACTCCCCGCAATACATACCAGTTCTTTCCGAACGGATTGTTTTATAATCATTTTCTAATGTATTCTTAATGACTTGGTACGCTGTTTCCAGCCATTTTTTATCGCCGGTTACTTTAAAAATTTCCCAGGCTGCCAGTGCCCAGGTTGTCCGGTCGGACGAAACAGGCCACGCCCCACCCGAACCGGTATCCTGAATAATCTGCCCCCGTTTTACTTTTTTCAGTAAACTGATTTTGGCCACCTCTGGCTCGTGATAGGCAAAGGCCAGCAAAGTGCTGTAACTCACATCCCGGGTCCAAACTCCACCCCATTTGGCGCCGGTACGCAAAGTGCTGTCGGGTTCGATGTTCTTGCGGGCTTCTTCAAGCGACAGGTTAAACAAAGCATCCACAATTGGCTGATTGGAATGATACTGCGGTTTCATTGAGATATCTTCGCTGAGTTTCCATTCTTTTGAGGAACCGGATGTCTGGTCAACAGGATTGAGCAAAAGCTTTAATTCGTAAATCCCATCGCCATCCGGATCTTTCAGAGCCAGCCCGTTTTCATCAAGATTAGAAAAGTCCCAGGTCATTGGCTCCGAACCTCCGGCCAGGTATACTTCTTTAAAATCTTCTTTTGCCACTTTACTCCCGTCGAAAGTTTTGTAATAGCCCTTTTCATCGAATTGTTCAAGTACTGAGCGCATATCAAGCCGAAAAGTATATTCGTAATTTGCCGGTAGTTTAGTACCCGGATCTCCCGGGTTCGGAGCATCGTCCTGCCCAAAATTAATGATTGGGGATTCATGTTCGCCTTCTCCAATAATCAGCCAATGGTCATGTCCCGAAGGTCTTTCATTATCTTTTTCGTTAATACTGAATTTAAATGTCAGCAGACGTGAATATTGCTCACTGGCAGTGCTTCGGTAATTTGAAACGATATGTTCCGGTGAAAGCACCCGCGCTTCAAAATCTCCCTGCACTACCTTGTCGGAGTAAACAGTAAATGCATCCGATTGATATAAAACTTCGGGTTGATGCCGACAGGCAATTCCGGCAAAAAGTAATATAGCTAATCCTAAATATTTTTTCATTCGTTTATATTTTCAATAATGAGTTCATGTAAATCGTACAACAATGGTTTAGTTTTCAATAACTATTTTTCCATTGGATAAACGTTCCGGAATTCTTATTATACAAGTTCCTGATGCTTCATCCCAACTCCATTCTGCTTTTTCAATATTACCATGCAAAATATCTTCTGCTTTTTTAACATTGAAGGTTTTTAATTTTTTATCCGACAACAGAACCGATGCCGGCTTCTTAACCATGTGAACCTGATAAACCAAATTTCGATTTTGAGTTACAAAACCATTCGAGGCAACTTCGTTGTAACTAATCTCCAAGCCTGTTCGCTTTGTCAGGCACTGGACTTTCCGTTTCACAAATATGTCCGACTTATAATTATTGGTTGCTCCATCATCTTCATAAACTTCAAATTTTGCCTTCTTATTGATACCAGCCGGGAAAACAGAAATCAACAACGGATAATCAGCTTTCTGTCCGATAAATTGTAGAATAGGCATTTGCGGAATAATAGCACCTTTTTTTACAAAGACCGGGATGGTTTCCAGTTCAACCGGATAGTTAATCCACTGATTACCGGCAAAGGTGTTTTTAGGATTGCTAAAGTCGAACCACTCTCCTTCCGGGAGATAAACTTTCTTATAAGCTGCGCCTTCTTCTAAAACAGGGGCTACAAGTAATTCTTCGCCAAACATAAATTCGGAACTCAGGTTAGAGACCTCCGGATCATCCGGGTATTCCAGTATTAAAGCACGCATAAGCGGAAGGCCCGTGTCGTGAGCTTCGCGGGCATAGGTATAAATGTAAGGGAACAACCGGTATTTCAGCTCAATGGTTTTTTTCGCAATCCGTTCGGCTTCCTCGCCAAACAGCCACGGTTCAACCGCATTATTACCTTCATGATGAATACGGCTAAGCGGGTTAAACGCACCAAATTGCAACCAACGAACATATAATTCACTCATCGCATCATAGTCTGTAATATCTCCGCAATAGCCTGAAATGTCGGTTGCCCAGAACGGAATGCCACACATGCCCGCTGATAATGCAATAGGTAATTGTGCTGCCATCTGTTTCCAGCCGTCTGTTACATCGTTTCCATTACCCGAATCACCCGACCAGCCGAAAGTATAGCGTTGCATACCTGCAAAAGCAGCCCTGGTCATTTGAAAAATACGGGTGTTTGGATTATGCTTTTCAAATTGTTCAGTTACAACTTTGTCCCACGTCAGTCCATACACATTATGAATTTCGTTATGCATACCCAGATAATGTTTCATATTCAGGCGGTCGAGGCTTTCTTCGTTGCTCCAGGCAGGTTCACCCATGTCGGTCCAGAAACCGCGAACACCATCATCCAGCACCTTCTGCTGATAATTTCCCCACCAATCGGCCACTTTGGGATTGGTAAAATCAACCACACCACAATTCCCTCCCCAGGGCCAGGGCATATCGTACGTTTTCCCAGTCCGAACATCAGTTGTGAAATAAGCAAGTGAATCGGCCTCGTGCCACTGGCTTTTATTAGCTTGCGAGATTACCGGGTCCTGCGATACAATTACTTTAAAACCTTCTGCTTCCAAATCGGCCAGCATTTTTTCCGGGTTTTCGTAATTTCCATCGCGCCATGCAAAGTCCTGCAAATATTGTGTCCAGCCAATATCCTGGTAGATAATATCGCAGGGAATTTGCCGGTCGCGATATCCCTTTGCTATTTCGCGGGTAAGTTGCTCATTGGTCAGCAGTCCCCTGCATTGCGCAAAACCCAAAGCCCACGCAGGAGGCATAATCGGCTGACCTGTCAACTCCGTATACCTGCTGACAATCTGTTTATAGGTTGGCCCGTAAATGAAATAATATTCCATTTCGCCTCCCGGTGCAGAAAACGAATAACTGTTGTTCGCCTCTACTCCAAAGTCATATTTTGTTTTGTAGGTATTATCGAAGAAAATTCCATAGCCGGAGCTACTCATAAAAAATGGAATGCTTTTGTATAATGGATCTTCGCTTGTGGTATAGCAGGGTTTATCGCTGTTCCACATCCTAAATTGACTGCCAACCCGGTTTAACGGCCCGTTTTTTTCACCCAACCCATAAATGCGTTCTCCGGGGGTTAGCGTTTTATAACTTGCCATTTGTGTTGAGTCGGCAACAAACCCCATGTCCTGAAAATCCTCCATCAGCAGCTTCTGGTATTTGTCGTAAATCCGTATTTGAAAAGGCGATTTTTCAATCCTCATAATCAGGTCGCCGGTGTAAATTTCATAGCTGCCCGATTGCTCTGAAATGTTGATGGTTATGTTTTTATCTGCCTCTTTAATAACTGAAAATGATTCATTATTCCGTTTAAAGTCATCGGTATCGTACCAGATTTTCAGGATTCCTGAGCCAATATTTTCCACTTCAACACAAATATTATTTTCGCAATTGAAAATTACTTTATTGCCTTGTGTTTTATAAGAATAACAAGCGCCGGGTTTCACATTTTCAGCCTGAACATGAATTATAATTCCCCAAAAAAGGAATAGGATATTCAGTCGAAAAAATTGTATGATCATATTTCTCTATTATTTCTCAATTAATTATAAAACTTATAGCTACCTCTGAAAATGGTAAAAATCTCCTTTTAAAGCACATAGGTACCTAAACAATTAACGCCGTTCTATTTCCCGGTTTTACTCGTATTCCAGTACCACCATCGTCCAGTATTTCAATTCGGGCAGCGTAAAAACAACATGATCGCCGCTTTGCGAAAATTCAAGCGTGCGTGTTGCCCCTCCAATAATATCGGGCGATGCCACCCATACTTTTTTTACTTTTTGAGCAGATGAAACCGAAAGCGGAGCATTTTTTATCAGAGCAGGAATAACCTGGGTGCCGCTATTGTCGCGCCATTGCTGGCTTTTCGAATCCGTGAAATTGATAAAATGAATAACCTGGCTGTTTCTAACCTTCTTACACACAGTTGACACTGCCCCCTGACCTGCAGGCCAGTTCGCAATTTGCATTTTACCATCGGTTGATGTGACAGTTGCCACATTGAAATTTCCTCCATCACGCAGCAGGTTCTGATAGGCCACCAAAAAATCGTAATAATCCGGTAAAGCAGCTTTTAAATCAGCTTTCATTTGCAGATTGCTGTTCGGAAAATATTCCTTGCCCAGCATGTGTTCGCCCAACTCGAGATGTGCTCCTCCAAAGGCGAAGATTACCGCATCAGTCATTAACACCGCAGGCGTATTAAAATACCCCTGGTTGTTTGCCAAATCGTAGTTCATATAAGCAGCCAGTATCGTATTTTTTGCATTGTTACTGTAGGTGTTGTTCTGCTGAATGATGTACGACAAATCGTTGTAAGTATCGTTCGGCGACCAGACTTCAGTATACAAAAAATCGGCTGACGACTGAGCTATTCCCTGCTGTCCGTACTGATTCACCGCATTCATAGCAATATTTTTCGATGGTTGATCGGTTTTCATTGCTTCGATAAACGGCTTGTATGTCAGCGAGAGGTTAAGTACGGAACCATCATATTTATAACGGGTACCACGGTCGCCCAACTGGTCCATGTGGTAACCATCAAAATCAAGAAACCGGTAAACCTTCTGATTTTCTGCTGCAATGTATTGTTGCCAGGCAATGTTTGACGGGTCGAGCAGGTAAATGTTGCTCAAAAAAGGTGATGATAAAGGATGAAAATCCCGGTTGGTGTGCGTATTATCAGTAAATACATACCATTCTTTTTGAACGCCATCCGCTTCGGCATCTTTCCAGGCTCCGTAAACCAAATTGTAAAACATTGCCTTCATGTTTTTGCCATGTGCTTTCGCAATGTATTTTTCTACTGTATTTAAATAAATATCTCGATTGATAATGTCTTTCCAACTACCGGCAAGAGTTCCTGCAACAACTGGAAGCGGCATGTGGTGCTTATTTTGCCAGTCGTAAAACTGGAGCCCGTTAATATGGTATAGATTCAGGTTATCAATCACTGCATCCATATCAGAATCAGTTAACTGAGGAAATTTGGACAGAAAACCATAGCGGGGAAATTTAGTCCAGTTTGACGACACATCAACTCCTGTTGTAGCATAAATAATTTCCGTTGTATTACTCTCTGAATAAACTTCAACAGTGTAACCACGGAAATCAGTATCCGGCACCTGCCATGTCCAGTTCGAAGCGGAAACTGTACTTTCGTCAATCACTTCATTTAAATATTTATACCGAACATTCACAGTAGAAGGTAAACTTGAATTGTCGATAGTGAAAGTAACCTTGCTTCCGGGTGTATAAGCCGCTTTATCGGTTATAAGACTTATGTTTGAATAAGAGGGGGTTGCAGGATTTTCCGGGATTTCCGGTTCTGGTTCCGGCGTTATAGGATCATTTGATTTTGAACAGGCCACAAGCAGACCGGCAAGAGCTATACTTATAAATATTCTTTTTAACTGCATCATCAATTTTTCAGAAGTTATTCTTCTTGTTCAAAAAATCCACGGGAAAAATTAAACTTTTCCCGTGGAATAGCTATGGTGAGGATCTAACTAAACTATTGCTTTACTATTGTAATTGTTTCATTATTCAGGTCAACCGTAATTTTGTAATTCCCGGCTTCGCCATCTTTTAACTTCCATTTGTTATCGTCTCCTTCGCAACCGTGGCGAATAGTATAACTTCCATCCGTTACCGATTGATTTGGAGTGGCAGAAATCAGCCAGTCGCCATCGCACCAATCGCCCTGATATTTTGAGAATTTGAAT
The DNA here is from genome assembly GCA_963662895.1 of Prolixibacteraceae bacterium. GTDB lineage: Bacteria > Bacteroidota > Bacteroidia > Bacteroidales > Prolixibacteraceae > GWE2-42-39. Next base: position 1,323,660 of record OY759982.1, read on the forward strand.
TCACCCGTAGGGTTATCTGCTCCCAATGCCCCTTCAAAAACATAAAGTCCATCCACAATGCTCATCGGCTCCGGGTTGTTAATATTCCATCCGTTCGGAGCGGCATCGCCAATCAGGTACAGCAAAACCGGTTCAATTTTTATTGTTTTCTTACTTAAGTTCACCGTGATTTTGTAACGTCCCTGAGTTTCATCTGTTACATGCCATTTATTATCCGGGCCATCGCAACCATTTGTTACAATATAATCTGTTGCGGTAAGTACCTGATCGGGCTGACTTGCATTTAACCATTGTCCGTCGCACCAATCACCTTTATAGGTCGATATTTTAAAATCGCCGGGAATTAGCGTAGCTTCATATGTAAAAATAAACGGATCGGCTGCACTCTTAGTAAATGCCTCCGGATTTCCGATATTCCATCCCGAAGGAGAAGCATCTCCAACAATGTATAATTCGTCGAATTCGGGACCAACAAGTTTATTTACGGTTATTGTTAACTGCAATAAATCAACCGTTATTTTGTAGTTCCCTCCTTCTGTAATTTCCCATTGCAGGTCGCCGCCGCTTCCGCCTTCATTATAAACCATTTTCGAATCGTCGTTTGCATCTTTGGTGTAAAAATCCTGGCACCAGCATTCATCCTGATTAACGGCAAATTTAAAAGTACCGGTCTTCATTTGTCCTTCGTAACTAAAAATCCAGGGATTTGCTGAGTTCGATATCAACGGTGTGGCATTGGCAATGTCCCAACCGTTTGGAGAAGCGCTTCCAACCATAAATAATTCCTCCGAAACCGGCTTATATGGTGTAAGTAAAAAGACCATTGTCTCAGATACTCCGTCTTCAACACCTTCTTTGGTTACGTCAGACTTTACCCTTGCCTCGAATGAAGTGCCTGTTCCCGGGGAAATGTTCCAGTAATTCAGTAATAAATCATTCAGCACTTCAGCAGTAAAATTCTTTTCATACACTCCTTTTCCCAGATCATAGATTTGAGAAGTTTCAAAATTGCTCTCTTCTGTATCCAGTTCCAAAGTATAAGAAATTGAGCTTGACGTACCGTGATTTGTTCCGTGGGTCCAGTTAAATGTTAATACTGTTTCTGAAAATTGTTCCTGAGACATTACCAGGGCAGAGTCCGACACAGCCAGTTTTATGTCTTCCCCTGCTTCTACTACAATCTCTTCATCTTTCTGACACGCTCCAAAAGCCAGAGCAACAATTACAGGCAGAATAAGCATCTGCGGGAATTTCCCTGACGTGCTTTGTTTGCCGTATTCTTTAAATATATTTCTGATGGTATTCATTTTTCATATTTTATGGTTGATATTTTTTATCGACATCATTTTAATATCCTGGATTTTGGGTAAGATTCGGATTCGATTCAATTTCTTTTAACGGAATGGGGAATAAAAGATGTTTTTCAGAAGCATTTAATTTTCCGATTGAATGCAGAAAATCCAATCCCCATTGTCCATTATCAACCCTGATAAGATCGAACCAGCGTTGACCTTCGAAGGCCAGCTCTATGCGACGTTCATGCAATATTATTTCTTTCATTTGTTTCTGCGATTTACCTGTAACTGCAGGCAATCCGGCGCGTGCACGTACTAAATTAAGCGGTGTTTCAGCCTCGGTCGTTTTACCCAGGTTATTTAAGGCTTCTGCTTTCATCAATAATACATCGGCATATCGAAGTACAGGAAAGTTCATCGGGCTATCATCGAAAGTAGCCGATACTGCCTTTGTTACCAGAAACTTGCGCAGGTTATATCCGGTTAAAGAATAAGCCGGGTCATAATCATGGCCGTCAAACTGAGGACATCCGTTATAAAAAATGGTTACATCTTTGCGTTTATCGCCTGTTTCGTATGAATTCACAAATTCCTGGGTAGGTTGATTCCATCCCCAACCTCCGGCAACCATACCTGAATTTCGTGGTCCCTGAAACGTACTCAGCCACGAAGACTGGTTTTCGTTCGACCAAAAATCTTCGCCTTCATTCCCGCTATACTGAACCTCGAATAATGATTCAACTGAATTTTCGTTATCAACATCGAAGTTATCGGCATAATTTTCGTTCAGGCGATAACCCAACGTAGCCACTTCGTTGGTTAAGGTAACCACCTGGTTCCAGTCGCCCAACATAAGATATACTTTTGCAAGAAGGCCCGTAGCAGCACCTTTTGTAGCTCTGCCCAAATCGTTTGACGAATAGCTTGATTTTACCGGCAATAATTCTTTGGCAGTTGTTAAATCTTCGGTAATCAAATCATAAACAAGGCTTTTATCGGTACGTGCCGGACGTAAATCATCACCGGGCACCTGGGGGGCGGTAATTAGCGGAACATCGCCAAAATAACGAACCTGGATAAAGTAATAGTGAGCCCTTAAGAAATGGGCTTCTCCCAAAATCCGGTTTTTCAACTCTTCGTCCATATCGATAGCCGGAACTTTTTGCAGCACTATATTGCACCGTAAAATACCCGGAGCAGGCCCACGGAACAAATCCAGAACTCCCGCATTATCGGTGGCAGTAACAAAGTTAGCCATATCCTGGGTTTCGCGCCCGTCGTCACCCCCACCGGCGCCTACAATACTGTTTCCTGCCATAATATCGGAAGTCCACATCCGCATGTTGTACAACTTGGGCCACTGCAATGGCTGATAGGCTCCGTTAATAGCGTTGATGGCATCCTCTGCTGTTTGATAGTAATTATCGGTATTGATGGAATCGAGGGGCGCTTTTTCAAGAAAATCCTTGCTGCACGACACCGCCAGCAAACTAAGGATTACTACAATAAATATATTTTTGATTGATTTCATGTTTATCTGGTTTAATTGGTTAGAAACTAATGTTTACTCCTAAACTATATGTTTTGGTAACCGGATATGTATTTAAATCAATTCCGTTTACGCCAACCTCGGGGTCAAATCCGTTGTATTTTGTAAATGTGAAAAGATTTGTCCCCGAAACATAAATCCGGGCCGAGCTCATTTTTACTTTCTTGATTATTCTATCGGGGAAGCTGTACCCCAATGTTACATTTTTCACCCTCAGGTACGAACCATCTTCGATAAACCGATCGGATGGACGGATATTTTTATTCGGGTCGTTAAATACTGCTCTTGGAACGGTGTTGCTTGTTCCTTCTCCAGTCCATCTGTCCAATACTCCGGTACTTTGATTTTGAGCCACAGCCATGCCTTCACTCCAAATCCTGTTGGCATTGTAAATATCGTTTCCGTAAACCCCCTGAAGGAATATGGTAAGGTCGAAATTTTTGTACGAAAAGGTGTTGTTTAACGCGAAAATGAAATCGGGATTCGGATTTCCTATATAGGTACGGTCATCATCGTCGATTATACCGTCGCTGTTCAGATCGAGATAGCGAATATCTCCCGGTGAAGTTCTGGAGTACGGATCGTCGCCAGGAACCTGTAATGCATGTTCTGCAACCTCCTGTTCGTTTTGAAAAATGCCATCGGTTACAAAACCATAAAATACATCCATGGCATGTCCAACTTCTATTCTTGAAATCCGTTGGTTCAAGCCAACGCTTCCGCGTGCCATTGGGATAGTATCATTCAGGCTTTTTACCTCGTTTCTGTTAACTGAAATATTAAAGTCGGTGTCCCAGGTGAATTCTCCTTTCATATTATGTGATGTAATGCTTAGCTCAACCCCTTTGTTCTGAATTTTTCCGGCATTGATAGAAGGCACATAAACATCGGAATATCCGGTAGTAATCGGGACCGATGCCGGAACCAGCATGTCTTCGGTGTTTTTAATATAAGCATCAAATGTAATGTTTAACCGCTGTTTGAGAACGGTAGCATCGAACCCGATATTCGCTTGCTTTTGCGATTCCCACTGTACATTGGGATTGGGCATTACAATTGGAACAACAGCGCTTACAGGAGTATCATTGAAATTATATTTAATAATACTTAATGCCGAAGCAAATGCGTAATTACCAATTTCCTGGTTACCGGTAACACCATACCCCGCTCTTATTTTTAAGTCGTCAACAAATTTTACCGGTTCAAAAAAATCTTCCTCCGAAATTCTCCAGGCCACCGAACCTGAGGGAAATATTCCCCACTTATTGTTGGTTCCGAACCTTGAGGACCCATCGCGTCTGACTGTAGCAGTAAAAAGATATTTATCGGCATAAGAATAATTTGCACGCGCCATGTACGACAGCAAAGACCATTCATTTTCATTTCCTCCAATGTTTTTCTGACTCAGCCCATTATCAAGCTGTTGCGTTAAATCGCTGGCAAATTCCTGGATAGAACCATTCATGTATTTGGTTTTATTTTCCTGGGCACTGGTACCTGCCATTACGGTTAATTTGTGTAAGTCGTTAATGGTAGTCTTGTAAGTAAGCGTGTTATCCCAGTTCCAGGTAATTGCGCGGTTCCAGCTTTCTCCCAGATAAGATTGTTCCTGCGGAGTAGGTTGCCAGTTGTATTTTGGCGACCATGAACGCGATTGCCAAAAATTGGCTTTAATTCCTGCCAGCGATTTAAAAACCAATCCTTTTACAATCTCAATTTCGCCAAAAACTGACCCCATGAGATTGTAACCCAATGTTGTATTCTTTTTAATTTCAGAACGTCCAACGGGGTTTACAATGTCGCCGTACCACATCGGGATACCTACCGGACCTGCATACGAACCATCGGAGTTGTAAATGGGTTGTGTTGGAAGAGCTTTCATTGCATCGATAATACTGTAATCGCCGCTGTATTTATCATCATGATTAAGTGTGATATTGTTTCCAAATTTTACTCTATTCCGAATTTTTGTATCTGAGTTGAATTTCAGCGTATATCTTTTAAAACCGGTATTATTCACAATTCCTTCCTGGTCGAAATAATTAGCTGAAACATAGATGTTCGATTTTTCATTTCCTCTGGAATAGGATATAGAATAGTTTTGAATTGGAGCTGTACTCAAAATAGCCCCTAACCAGTCGGTACCTTCGCCCAACGATGCAGGATCTCCATATTCCGGGTTTTGCACTTGCCCGGCATTTGCCATCATTTCATTGTGAAGTGCTGCAAATTCAGAGGCATTTATCATTTCAACCATGTTGGTAGCTTCCTGTATTCCGTAAAAGGCATTAAATGAAATAAGCTCTTTTCCCGATTTACCGTTTTTGGTAGTAATAATAACCACGCCGTTGGCTCCGCGCGAACCATATATTGCCGTAGCCGAAGCATCCTTCAGCACCTGAATCGATTCCACATCATCCATGTTCAACTGGTTTAAACCCGATTGCGTAGGAACACCGTCGATAACCAGCAGAGGATCGTTATTATTAATGGTGCCAATGCCCCGGATACGGAAAGTAGGATCAGTTCCGGGTGTTCCGTTGGAAACAATTTGTACTCCGGCAGCTTTCCCCTGCATGGCTTCGCCAACACTGGCAAGCGGCAGCGATTTCAGATCGTCAGTACCAACCGATACTATCGACCCGGTTAAATCTTTTTTCTTTTGCGAACCGTAACCAATTGCAACCACTTCCTCCAGACCAATAGATTCTTCCTGCATGGTTACATTGATTTCTGTTTGGTTTTGAACGCTTTGTTCAATGGTTTGCATGCCTACAAACGAAAAAACCATAATACCATCTTCAGGAATACCTGTCAACAAATAATTACCGTCGAGATCGGTTGTTGTACCATGCGTAGTGCTTTTTATAACAACCGTAACTCCCGGCAAAGGCTGTCCATTCGAGTCAACAACTTTTCCCTTTACCGTTTTGTCATTTTGTTTTATTACTGAAATAGCTGAACCGGATTGAGAATTCCGGTTGGCAAACACTTCTGAACTGGCATGTACAGTAATCAGAAGAATACTAATGAATAATAATCTTTTAAAAGACTTGCTCATAAGTTAGATATTTTATAGTTTTTACTGAATAATTGATTTAGTCTGGCTTTTACCCCTCACTTATCACTAATCAAAAGTATTTTGAAACAAGTTAAAACTAAAAATGTACAATAATTATATAGATATTTTTGAGCATAAAAGAGGTCAATGTGCTAATTATGAATAATTTACAAGAAAAATGGAGAGTGATTTATATAGATGGATTATTGTAAGAAATTGCGAAAAACTCAATTGTTGCAGAACAAATCTACCTGAATTTTATAAAATTCAGCAATTCTAAATCTCCGAACTTCTGGTTATAAGCATCACATCATTTTCAAACTGTTCAGGATTTTTTGCTTTGTTCTTTATCTTCGATTTATAGGCGTAAATGGTGTTTACGGAGTAACCGAGAATCCTGGCGAGTTTATCAGCATCGTTTATTCCCAGACGAATGAGGGCAAAAATACGAAGTTCTGTGTTCAAAAGCTGGCCTTCTTTTAGCTGAATTTGTTTGTCGGCTTGTAAAAGCATGTTTATCCTGTTGATAAATTCAGGAAATATTTCAAGAAATGCTTTATCGAAGTTGAAATATAAATTCGATTTTTCTCTATGAATATTAATATTATCAACTTCTAATCGTAATTCTACAAACTGCCTCTTGTTTAATCTATTGTTTACCAACTGCTTTAGTCTGTCCAGTTTGTCAATGATCTGTGAGCTTATTTCGAAATAATAGCCTATGTATTCTTCCTTAATCCTGTTTGCAAGCAAAAGTTCTTCATTACTCACGGCCAGTTTTTTATTAGTGTTTTCAACTATCTTCTTTGACTTTCTTAACCGTCCGATTTGCTTCATAATAATGAAGAATGAAATACCCACCAATAGTACAAGCAAGGTTACTATCAATGCATAATTCCATAGCTGACGTTTTTGTTTTTCGATGGTGCCTATGTGCTCAGCTTTTATAAAAGGCAGAAAGTTTGAAATCTGCCAAAGCCTGAAATTGGACCCGTAAAACCGGCTGTCTTCAAGTGCAATATTTACATATTTGCTTGAACGAATAATATCGCCCGACTCGTAAAGATAATTGGCAACATATAGCAATGCAACAGCTTCCATTTTTGCCTCTTTGAAATCGGCTATCGCAGCATTTGCCATATAAATTAACTCCTTTTCCCTGTCTCCTTTTACACCATAAACAAATGCCAGGTGCATCAACTGAATGGCCAGATCGTTGTTATTCAAATCATTCGACTTAATTATATTTTCAAGCTCTGTAATAGCCGTATCATTGTTGCCCAGCTTAATATTCTTTTGTGCCATTAATGAATGGTATTGCCACGACGATTCAGGAATATAAACCATCGCCGAATCAAAACCGGCCATGCCTTTTTGCCGGTAAATCCAGGCATATTCCGAACTTTGCGAAAAACTTTCCATATCAAAATATCCCCTGCTTAAAACTTGATAATAATTTGCTTTTACTTGTGGAGAAAGCCCTGTTAATCTTACGGACTTTAGCGTATCCAGCGATTCATTAAAAATACCAGCAGTGATAAGGACATTGGAAAACTCAATTTTTGCACTCGCAATTAACTCTGCATTATTTGTTTGTCTGGCTATTTCGTTTAATTTTTTTGCATAATGGAATGCCGAGTCGAATTTAAATGTCTGGTATTCTTTGTAAAGATTAAGATAATAATAGTATGTTTCTGTCAGATTATCTTTATATGAAATGGACTCTTTTAACGTATCAATTTTTTGTAGTTTTTTAACCAGGAAATTTTGTTTATTGGCAATTACACTATCCAGAGAAATTAAAATATCTTTGGGATTATCTTGTCCTGGTCCATCACCAACTTTAAAAAAGAAGAATAATATTAATACGTTTATATACACAGGTAATTTTCCCATAAATGGCCACAAAACTTTTGATCAATTACAAAAGTATACTAAAATTTTAATAGAACCATAAGTCAAACATTACCTGTAAGAATGCGAATGATAAACTCAAACAGAAAGGAAATAGCAGTGAAGCTATTATTACAGAGTGCTGCTTACTTTAATGATCTCGGCGTTCATGCCACGTATAAATATGACTATGGCGATGGATGGCTCCATAAGATTATGCTTGAAGGCTACCTGTACAGATAAAAGGTGGGTTCATGCTTTTCTGTAGAAATAACCGGGGTTTATTGCCGCTTTGAAGAATTATCGCCCTGATATTTTTCCCATTATGCGCCCTTTAAAAGAAGAAAATCTGTAGTACATAAATTGGATATCAGAAAACATGCTACTGGAAAACAATGTTTTTCGTCTCAATAGCAGACTTTTACTTTATTGATAGGGATGTTGTTTTTTTGTTAAATTCATGATTATATCAACTTCTTCTTGTTTGTAAGGCACTCCATCGGGCCTGAAAATCTCATGAAACCACAACGGAGGTTCTGACCCGTCAGGGATTGGTTCGTTCCATGCGTATTTAGTATTTGATTTTCCGGCAACAAGCCCCCAGTTGATGGCCCCAATATTTTCCTGCTTTAGTATGGGCATAATATTCTGAAAAAGACTGTTGTTCCGACGGGCCATATATTCCGTACAGATCATCGGCCGGTCATACTTTTTTAACGTATCAATGGCAGCCTGGTGTTTTTCCGGCCCTTCATAATTGTGGTAAGTGATAACATCTGAATTTTCGACCTGAAATTTATTTAGGTCGGACAACCTTAAACTCCATACCCCGGAAGAAAGCGGTTGTGAAGGCCGGATTTCCCATCCCCAGGCGAACACTTTTTGCAGTAATGTCATCGATTTATTTCCGTATCCCGAGTTTCCCGGTTCATTATACAAATCCCAGAGAACAACTCGTTTGTCGGCTTTAAAAGTAGTAAGCACATCTTTTACATATTTCTCCAACACCTTTATCAAGGCAGAATCCTGAAAAAGCAAGTCGCCCGGGTCCCGTATCCAGCCTGAATTATGAACTCCGGGTTTTGAGGCGGGTTGTTTCCCGGCCTTGTAGGTAGCATTCCAGCAATCGTCGAAAAATACAAAAATGGTTTTAATCCCATGGCTATCGGCAATCTCAAGGTATTTTTTTATTCTGTTTTTAAAACCTTCCTTATCTACTTCCCAGGCGACATGGTGCAGATAAACCCTCATGCAATTCATCCCGATGGCTTCGGCCCAGCCCAGTTCCCTGTCAATGGTTTCGGGGTCGAACGATTCGGCCTGCCACATTTCCAACTGATTGATAGCGGTGCTTGGATTGAAGTTACATCCACGCAGCCAACCGTTATTCCCGGCCCATTTCTGCGCCTGTTCATTGTTCCATCTGCATGAAACCAGGCCAGTCTTTACTTTTTTACCCGTGTTTTGGCAGGCTGTAAAAATTATTACAGCAACCATAAAAACTAAAAAAATCTGTTTTTTCATCATTCGATTAGTTAAAAGATTAGTCTTTGCATTATTATCTACTTGTCAAACACAATATCAAACTGGTCATACGGGTCGGTGCGATGAGCCAAATCTTTTGTTGATGACGATATTCCAAACAAGGGAGAATAAGTCCTCACTTTTATTGTTTTTCCGTCAGGCATAAATTCAAGTATCCTTAACCATCCATCGCCTCCGTTACCTTCAAAACCACCGCCTAACGTCTGAACATTAAACATCATTTGATACACATTCTTGCCTGCACTGTTTTGGTTTACCCGATAACCAACATTATCGGCAAACTTTCCATTTCCGTTACAGGTATGTCCGCAAATAACCAGTTCAATATTTTTAGAGGGCTGAATCAATTTTTCCCAAATCTGACTTCCCGGATTTCCTGGATGAATGTCGTAATTGTCTTTTTCGATAAGGTCTGCATTATCTCCCGGTTTCAGATATGCATGGGTCATAAAAATTACCTTACTGTTCTTATATTTTTCACCGGAGGCGAGCTTCAGAGCCCATTCCAGTACTTCATCCCGGGGATGAAATTCAGAAGTAATAATTAATACAGTTCCCCAGTTTTGATCCGTAAATTCAAAAGCAGCATTTTCCAGCGAAGGAATTCCATTGCGGTTCGGAAGGGCATCCACACAGGCCTCCCGCCATGCAGTATTTCGTTCAAAAGGAAAATAATCGGGAAAATGAGTCATCCCGTTCTCTGCATGTCTATATCCATAATCGTGATTTCCCGGAGAAATCATGTAAGGGACTTTATTATCCAGACGGGAGAGGCTATGGGAGATAGCATTCCACATTTCTTTACTGGTCTGGTTCAACATCTTTCTATTCCTGATAATGTTCTCATTTTGCTCTACCAGGTCACCGGTACACAAAACGGCCCTGATATTCAGATTTTCAATATTATCGGCAATCCATGCCGTGCACAAGTCGAATATCGGCTGATTGATATCATACTTTACATATCCCTGCGGATCTCCAAGCAGGATCATGGTAAAAGCATTTGAATCAGTGAGGTGCTGCTGGTCTGCCCTGTTCTGCGCATTGAGCCCGGAAAAAAGAGAATTTAATATCAACAGTAAAAGAAAAATTTTTCGTCTCATAATATCTATAATTTTAGGTTGTTCTTTAATTTTATGGCCTTAGGAAATTTCGACTTCAGTCAAAATCTGATCGTGAATATTTGTAATACTCACCCCATGTCATCAGTACATAAGGGTTGTTTATATGTTTCAGTTTTTGAAAAGACAACCAATATGGTTCCCGATGATCTATCGAATGTCCTATTTCATTCTCATGCCCGGTAATTACCAGCTTTGGATCAAAATCATCAACAAGTTTTTTTAGATGTAATGTCCAGCAGTTAACCAGTAAAACGTCCACTGCCGGAATTCGTTTTTTTAGTTGAGAAATCCATTCAAAATCCTTTTCATTATATTGATCTCCTGTATGAACAATGCTAAATCCTTCCGAAGTAATAACATTATAAACATTATTTATTAATTGATCCTGATGTCCGGGCAAAACTATTATATTCAATTTTCCCTCTCGAATTTGTATTTTATCTTCAATTATTTTTTCAGACCGGATATGCCGTACAGCCGTATTCTTCTCCCATAAATTAGCAGGTACCCAAACCGGTTTCCCCGCGTTCATAAACATTCCGGCAACCTTCAAATCTGCATGATCCTTATGAATATGAGAAATAAATAAAATATCACATTTATCGACAACAGCTTGTATCAAAGAATCTGAAATCAAAGAATCGCCCCGACAGAGGTCAAATGCAAACGTAACACTCTTTGTACAGACTACAAAACCATCGTTATACAATTTATAAATCTTCATTCCCTCTTTCATTGAACAAGATAAATCTTCCAATACTGATTTTATTCTTTTTGTCATAAATTGATGCAATACCGCATTTTGATCATATCTTGTCTCATGCAATAAAGCATCCAGATTATACAATGCCAGTTTACGGGATAAAGGTTGTCCTGCTACCGGGGGATATTGTTCCAATGTTTGTTCTATCAAATTGAATGAACATTCAGCTTGTCTATTTAAGAATGCATCAGCATTTCCCCAGAAAATAGTATTATTGTTATTCTGAGCAATAGAGAATACAGATCCGCTTGTACAAATAGCACATAAAAAAAAATTCACCAAAAATTTATTCATTTTATAGCTCATTTCCGACAGTCTTCCATTTAGTACCTTCACCTCCTGCAGAAGGAACTCCGCCTTCGAAATAAGGCCAGCCATTTTTTGTCCACTTAACCTGGTCAATGAGCATACAACGTCCATTGTATCCATTTCCAGCCCAGTATCCGTGATAAAGCATCCAATCCTGGCCGGCATCATCTGTAATAAATTCTGCATTATGGCCAGGACCTGCAAATACAAGGTCATTAGGATTATGGAGAATAGTATAGTCGTAAGAATCTTCTGTCATTACGTTCCCGTCAGGATCAACAAAGGGGCCGAGAGGGTTCTCAGAACGACCTGCAACTACGTGATATGTACTTTCCCTACCTCTGCAGCATGCGTCAGCTGAAACGAACATATAATAATAGTCTCCTCTTTTGTGCATATACGTACCTTCGAAACGGATTCCGCCAAGTTTGACAGGAGTAGCACCTTCTTTTATATGAAGGCCATCATCTGTAAGCCCGACCCCCCAGATTCCCGACTCTTCTCCAAGGCTGCCCCAATAGAGGTATTTGGCATCACCATCGTCGAAAAAATTAGGATCAATGGAATTGCTAACACCTGTGGTAGCATAGTTTACAATCATTTCAAGGTCATCGAAAGGTCCTTCCGGGTTATCAGAAACAGCTACACCGCTGGCACTTCTGTGTCCGTCACCCCATACTCCGAGTGCATAGTAAAGAACGTATTTCCCGTTGATATAATTGATATCAGGAGCCCAGATTCTTGAGCCCGGTTCCCATTGAGGCCTGCCTTGGCCAAAGCCGTCACCTACGAAATTCCAATTGATAAGGTCGGTTGATTTGTAGACAGGAAGGTATACACATTCTTCAGACTCGCTTACGCCATTCTGTGTAGAATAAGCATAGAAATAGCCGGTACGGGCTCTATCGTCTATAACAGTAGGATCCGGACAGTTCTGCTGAATAACAGGGTTTTCGTATTTAACTGTAACATAAGGTGCTCTATTACTGCAAGATGAACACAACATTGCGACAGCAGCTGTGGCAATAATCAATAAGTATTTTTTCATTTCAATATAATTTTAAACTCTCCGGCAGAACCTGATGTTCTGCCGGAGATAATTGATTATAATTTAGTGGTTAAACCAGCTTAATACTAGTCACTCCAACCAGGATTCTGAGTAAGATCTGAATTCATCTCTCTTTCCTTTGCGGGAATAGGCCAAATCTTCATCTGCTCACCAACGCTGACGTGGCTGTACTTGAGGGAACCCCACATTTCCATCAATCCATTGGTATTTATAGCTCCAACCTGACCGCAGGTGTTGTCCCGGTATTTGAGATCATACCATGTTCCCCAACGAAGCTCGTTGTAATACATTGAATCTTCACCCCCAAGTTCAACATACATTTCGTTACGAATAAGATCACGCATCTCAGCCTGTGTGCCGTGAGCGGTTTTACAGGCAGGATCGCTAAGCTGAATATGCCCGGCACGATGACGTACCATATCAATAGACGTGACAGCCTCACTTGTTCTGCCAAGCTCATTCAGACACTCGGCACGACGCAGAAGTATTTCGGCGTAACGACAAAGAATAATGTTCTCAGAGTATACCCAACGAGTTGTGCACTCGTCGTTCTCGGTGACATATTTTCTCCAAAGATAGTAGAACATAGAGTTGGTATCTGTACGGATATCATAAGGTTCTCCAGCATCGAGGCAGTAAGGCCAACGGAGTGTCCATGTGTGATTACCAATGCCAGACTGATTGCCATTATAAGTAGAGTAAGGAGTAATGATTGCCTGCATCAAACGAGGATCACGATTCTCATATACTTCGCGGATACGGGCCTCATTGCCCTGATCGATATATTTGGTCATATCAGAACCGAACTCAACCATCTGATTGTATTTAGCCTTATAGTCGTATGCTCCGAAGCTACCATTACCTGATTTAAGACCATCACGAAGGAAGAATACCGACCTCTCCTTTGGAGTCATTGACATGTAACCGGCAAGATACTGTTCCCAATAGAATTTAGAACCATCAGCATTTTCAAAACGCTCTACATATGCAGGGTTAGGAAGATAGTTATTCCATGCAGAACCACCGGTGACACGGTTCCCATAGTTGATTCCACGAGGGTTACCCATATTGGTTGTTCCAACACATTCGACAGCAAAAATCATTTCATCACACTGCTCGTTGGCAGGTTTGAAGAGCTGGAAGAAATCATCATTTCCGGCAGCACCGTTGCTGGGGCTGTAAAGGGCATAACCTAAATTTTCAATTGCTTCGAAATCAGCAAGGGCCTTAGCATATTCACCAGTCCACTGATAAGCGATTCCCCGGAATGCATAAGCAGCACCTTGAGAAGCAGCACCACCACCATCTACCTTCCCGGGAAGGTCAGGAATAGCCTCTGTAAGGTCAGTGATTACCTGACTCCAAACCTCTGCCTCTGAAGAACGGGCCTTAGTCGCTTCTGCAGGTTCAACGTTTTCCGTGTAGACCGGAACACCTCTCCAAAGAACGTTAAGGTTGTAGTAAGCCCATGCGCGGAGGAACTTAGCCTCAGCCTTGAGCTGTGCTATCTCACTGGCTTCCATTTCAGGAACGTCGTCAATGTGATTAATAACGTCGTTAGCTCTATATACAATAGTATAGTAATATTTGTAGTGAGTAGCAACATTGCCTGTTGAAGGAGTACAGTCTCCGGGACTGATAATACACCTGCTTTTCCAGTTAGCATCAATATCCATTACCTGTGAATAGGCATCAGAAGGCATTCCGAGGGTACCACCAGTATAATTCTGTGAAAATCTCTGATAAAGCGTGTTGTATACGCCGCTAACAGCAGCACGGGCCAAAACAGGACTCTGCCATACATTGACACTTGAAAAACTGTAAGAAGGGGTGGTGTCAAGAAAATCTTTCTGACAACCAGTTGTTCCGAATACCATTACCGACGTCGCCAGAATGATAGTTATATTTCTAAATAAATTTTTCATATTTCAATGATATTAAAATGTTACATTAACACCTACTGCATACTGACGCATAGTTGAGTAACCAACCGTGGTACGCATTTCCGGATCCTGTCCTGAAAAACCGGTGAGTGCAAAAAGATTTTCTCCTGTAGCGAATACACGAAGTTTTTCGATCATAACTTTCCTGGAAATAAACGCAGGAAGCGTATAGCCTACCGTTAAGTTTCTGAGTTTCAAAAAGTCGCCCTTCTCCAAGTGGAGAGATGAACTTGCTGCAGAAGGAGCACTTGAGTTGTAGGCCAAACGAGCATTCTTTGAAGTAAGATTAGTTCTGGAATCATTTGGATTTGAAGGATCATAGAAGTAGTGATCGTCGGCAATAATCTGAGGAATTGCATAACCATAAATAGTCTGGCTGGCATTACGTCCGGTAGCGTAATAGTAAATGCTGAATCCGGCAGCTCCGCCCCAGCTCATAGAGAAGTCAATGTTCTTCCAGTTAGCAGATGCCTGAAGACCAAAATTATATTTAGGTGTAGCAGAATTACCCTGGAACTCTGAGTCATAAGAATTACCATAAATACCATCAGCATTACCATCAGCATAAATATACTCACCATACCAGAGGTTGCTCTGAGCTACCGTGTTTGTAGGCTGGAATGAATATCCGGCTGCCTGCATAGCCTGAAGCCAGGCCATATCTGTTTCTGTACGGATCATACCATCAACAGGGCCACCGTTTATACCGTCAGCAGAATACCCCTTACCGGTTCCCTTGTATACATTAGGAAGATACCACTCAGAAATAATATGGTCTTCGAGTACACGGGTAGTAGAACCTGTAGAAACATCACCGATGTTAGATTTGTCCGCTTCGAGTTTGCCCTTATACGAACTAACCTGGTTTTTATTGTAAGCCACATTAGCTTTTACGCTATAGTTGAAGTTTTTACCGATGTTATCTCTCCAACCAATTTCGACTTCAACACCACGGTTCGTTACCTCGGCGATATTCTGTTTAGGAGCAGAAGCATTCCCCATAACCATATACATATCCGGAGTATAAAGAATACCAGATGTAAGTTTATTGTAAACATCAAGGCTACCGGTAAGTTTGTTCTTTAGGAAACCGTAGTCAACACCAATGTTAGTAACAGCTGTCTCCTCCCATTTGAGAGCACCGTTGGCAATAGCCGTAATAGCAATACCGGAGACAAGGTCACCTCCGGAAGCGTAATTAGCAGTAGAATAAGTTGACTGCCAATCGTAGTTCCCGATAGAATTGTTTCCAAGTTTACCCCAGGAAGCACGAAGTTTTAGATTACTGACAGCCTGAACATCTTTCAGCCAGGGTTCCTCACTTACACGCCAACCTGCCGAAAACGACGGGAATACCCCCCAACGATAATCAGGAGCAAATCTTGAAGAACCATCATAACGGAAGTTAGCCTCGAACAAATATTTGCTTTTGAATGCGTAGTTGACACGACCGAACACGGAACGGGAAGTATACTTTGTTCCATAACCTGATGTGGAATAAGGAGTGGTAGCTGCATTAAGGTCGTTTACATCTGCATCAGTAAGACCGAGCTTGCTGACATCAGTAACCCTGTAGTCATATGACTGCTCCTCATATCCGAGCAAAGCAGAAACATCATGCTGTCCGAATGTCTGGGAATAATTAAGGAGGTGGTTGATTTTGTAGAGATTCTCTCTTGTATAATACATGTAGGTATAAAGAGTAGAAGGATCAGCAGCACCAGTGGTATAAGTACCCTGCGAAAATGAATATTTACCTATAGAAGTATCAAAGGTTTTCTTTTCCCGACGGAGGTTCTTATAGTAATAGTCAAAGTTATAGGTGAAATGCTTCAAAAATTTGACCTGCGCATACCAGTCAGCGTAAACCTGGGTGTATTTGTCATAGCCATCAGAAGAAGCCATATCCCAAAGAGGGTTGTGTGACTGAGGATCATCCGAACTGTTTTCAGGAGCGCCATACTTACCATCATAGTAAGGATATGTGCAAGGAAGCATCTTGACGGTACCAAGGCCTGAAAAGAAACTTGAACCTGAAGCACTGACGTCTCTGTCTGTAACGTTACCCCAAATGCGGGAACCAACCGTGAGCCAATTTGTAACATCTGTATAAAGGTTAACACGGCTCTGAAAACGATCATAACCGCTCTTCTTAACAACACCAGGGTTCTTTGTATATGAAAAACTCATGCTGTAACCAGTTCTATTTTCCTTACCACTGACAGAAACAGTATGTTCCTGCATCCACTGCCTGGAGTAGATCTCATTCCACCAGTCCGTGTTAGGATAAGCTATATAGTTAGGATAACCTGATGAAGCGATACCGTTAGGATCCTGCTTCGCGGCATTCCAGGTATCAATGATGCTCTGGGCAAATGTAGAATTCTGACCAAGGTTGGTTTGGGACTCGTTGAATAGCTGCATGTAAGTAGCATAATCAGAAACAGTGTGAATGATCTTGAAAGGCTCATTGTATGAGAATGTAGCATCGTATGTTACCTCAATCTTACCATCTGCAGAACCGTTCTTCGTGGTGATAAGGATAACACCATTTGCTCCTCTGTTGCCATAGATGGCGCAGGATGCAGCATCCTTAAGGACAGAAACAGTAGCGATATCAGATGGGTTAACCATACTCATACTCTGCTCCATACCATCAACGAGGATGAGAGGTGAAGAAGAATTCAGGGTTCCCACACCACGAATGTTAATATTGAAACTTTCGGCATTAGGTTCACCTGAACTCTGCATGATCTGAAGACCAGGAGTAGCACCGTTAAGAGCCTGTGCTACATTAATAACAGGTCTTGACTTAGCCTCTACGCTCTCTAAGTTAACTGTAGCTACAGATCCTGTCAGGTTAACCTTCTTTTGTGTACCATAACCAATAGCAACAACTTCTTCAATTCCAATGGTTTCTTCTTCCATTGTTGCATCAATACTGGTTTTTCCAGCAACAGATATTTCCTGCGTTTTCATTCCTACGAAAGAAAATACTAAGGTCGCATCTCCGGGAACATTGGGAAGCGAATAATTCCCGTCAGCATCTGTAATAACTCCGATAGTAGTTTTTTTTACTACCACGGTTACCCCGGGCAAAGGTGCCCCGGACAAGTCGGTCACCTTTCCGGAAACTTTAAGAATTTGCTGACTGACCGTTATTATTTTACTGTTTCCTGTCAGGGCAATCTGGCGGTTGTCAATTTTATAACTGATCCCTGTGCCTTCCAGTAGTTGGTCCAGTAATTCATTAATGAGTGCCTTGTCTGCATTTACACTTACTTTCTGATTAACATCAACAACTGATCCGTTGTACATGAAATAGAATTCAGATTGATCCTCAATTTTCTCCAGAATTTCGCGTAAACTTGTATTTTTCTCCTGCAACGAGAGCCTGGTATTTTGCGAGTATCCAATACCGGCAAAAACCTGTGACAATGCAATAAAGCATATAACTACTGTTAGTCTCATAATTTTTAATAATTCGGATTTCCACAATACCCTTATCATGGAAATCAATTCCCATTTGTTTTTTTTCATAAATTTGTCATGATTTGAATGAATAATTCGAATTAATTATGCCTTGCTTTTTAGTCTCTGTAAGGCTTAATTATTTTTAAGGGAGATGTTTCCGCATCTCCTTTTTTCGTTAAATCTCAGGTCATAAGCATTATTTTTGATTTAGTATTACGATTTTCTTTTTTGTATATAAACTTTCGATATTTTCCGGTACTGATCTTTAACGATCCGGCATTCTACAGGCGAAGTATATTCCACTAATTTCAGGATTTGTTCCAGGTTTTCGTTTTTTATAGTAGCCGTGTAGATATATTCGTTGACCGAGGGATCCAGTACTTCTATATCGACTCCATACCAACGCTCCAGTTTACGGAACACTTCTTTCATCGGGTCGTCCCGGAACATTAAAACTCCGTTGACCCATGATGTATAACGGCTTACATCTGTTTCTTCGATCGTGTAACCATCTTTTCCCCTGGTGTAACTGGCCACGAACCCAGGTTCGAGAGGTATTTCCCCGGCATGGGAAGACCAGCTTCCCTGAAAAAGTTGAACTTTACCGCTTTCCAACGCCACATTGACATGAGCATCATCCGGATAATTGCTCACGTTAAAACGGGTGCCAACCACTTTCAGACCAATTCCTCCCATATTCAGCACAAATGGCTGACGGGTATCAGGGGCAATTTCGAAAAATGCTTCCCCTTCGAGTTTTGCATTCCGTACCGGGGCTTTTTCAAAATTTTCAGGCACAACAAGTGAACTCCCGGGGAAAAGCACAATTTTTGAGCCATCAGGCAATACCACTTTTTTCGGTTCCCGGGCCAACGATTTATATTCATACAACAGAACGGCTTCGTTTTTAACCCGGGGTTTTATGGTATAGAACTGCAAAGAAGTCACCATTAACCCGATTACCAATATTGCTGCAGCGTATGGCAGCCATTGACCAATTTTTCTTCGTATCTCAGTATTCTTCCTCCTGTGAATGCGTATTCTGATTGTCTCCAAAATTTTGGCAGAATTGATGCTGTTTTCATTTCCTGCAGCGTATGATTGCCAACAATCATCAAGCAGTTGTTCCAATTCCCGGTTTCCCTTTTCGCTGTTCAGCCAAACAAAAAGTTTTTTCAATTCCTGAGCAGATAAACGGCTTTTATCATTAAAAAAAATTTTCAGTAGTTCTCTCTGTTCCTGTGTATACATTTTGTGCTGTATTTATAAGGAATACACTTCAGAATAAAAAAACTATGAGCCGGGTTTGAAAAATTTTCGATTTTTTTATTACTGTCCGGTTAATCTTTAACCGTATTAAACTGAAATGGCAATTACCCACACATGCAGAACAAAAGCAGCAACAGGCTATATTTTTTAAGGCTTTCTTTCATGTGAATGTTGGCCTTCAGTAAATGACTGTCGACAGTTATTATAGAAATTCCCAGTTTTTCCGCAATTTCTTTACGCGAAAGCCCGTCAATTTTCTGCAATATAAAAATCTCCCTGCGCTTCGGAGGCATTTCTTCAACAATGGCATCTATAATTTCGCGCGTTTCCTTAAAAAGGAGGTAATCTTCAGTAGTATTTTGCGACCATTCAAATGCCAGGCCATACTGCTCCTGAAAAATTTTCCGGTTGATCTTTTTCCTGTTAAGGTTAAGAAAAGAATTTTTGGCAATTTTAAACAGGAATGACTCGAATGTGTACTCTTCCCTGAAACGATGACGGTTCTCCCAGATTTTCACAAAGGTATCCTGAACAATTTCCTCAGCATCCTCTGTTGATTTTAATAAGCTGTAAAGAAAACCGTACAATCGACGATGGTACCGTTCGAATAAACATTCAAAAGCTTTCTCATCGCCTTTGACAAAAGACCGTATCAGTAATTTTTCTTCCTGTACCAATAATTATTCCTTTTTAAAGGATTGTAAATGTAACAATTTTTCCAAATTTCAAATTTCCAGGAAATTATGGTGTAGTGTTACCCCTCCCAATTAGAGAAACCAGATTGCCATCTCAAGTTAAAATCATGAGATCCCTTAACTATCGTTCGGGATCAGTTCGACTTTGTAATTTCAGTTCTCCCTCAGCCAACGGATTCTGAATCACAGTCTCACTGATTTAACATTTATTAATTCTTTTTATAAAACCAGATTTCATTCCTATTGTTTTAAAGAAAGAAAAAACACACAAGTCTGCTTTTTATAAAAAATTGAAGATATGACTAAAAAAATTGCAACCCTGTTATTACTAATGCTTTTTGTTTCAGCAAGCGCCATTGCTCAAAACTGGCTTACCGATTTCAATCAGGCCAGGACAAAAGCTGTTGCCGAAGATAAAAACATTTTGCTCGTATTTTCCGGGTCCGATTGGTGTGCCCCATGTATGAAACTGGATCGGTTCATCTGGCAGTCGGAAGAATTTAAAGCATTTTCAAATGATCATTTCATTTTGCTGCGTGCTGATTTTCCGAAGCAGAAAAAAAACAAACTGAGCGATGAACAACAGGCTCACAACGATCGTCTGGCTGCAAAGTATAACCGGAATGGTTATTTCCCGCTTGTCGTTATCCTGAATAAAAATGGCGAAATAATAGGCACTACCGGTTATAAAAACCTTAGTCCGGCAGAATACATCAAACAGTTGATCGCACTTGAAAAATAAAATCCTTATGCGTCTGTTCACAACTTTGTTTTTAACCTGCCTTTCGGCGATAGCCTTTCCTCAGGAAACCTTCATGCGTACCCTGAAACTAATGGGAAGTCGTTTCGAAATCACGGTGGTTGCTGAAGATCAGGAAAAAGGCAACCGGTATATCGACATGGCGGTGAAAGAAATTAGCCGGATTGAAAAAATCATTTCTTCATGGGATACAGGTTCTCAGACTGCGCAAATCAATAATAACGCGGGGATTATGCCTGTAAAAGTTGAGCCTGAACTTTTTCATCTGATTGAACGTGCCCTGCAGATATCAAAAATCACAGACGGGGCTTTCGATATTTCATATGCAGCAATGGATCGAATATGGACGTTCGACGGAAGTATGCAACAAATGCCCGACGAAGAAACCATCCGGCAGTCGGTAAAAAAAGCAGGATACCGGAATATCATTCTGAATAAAGAAGAAAACAGCGTATTCCTCAAAATACCGGGAATGAAAATCGGATTTGGCGCTATCGGGAAAGGCTATGCAGCCGACAAAGCCAAAGATGTACTGATGAAAGAAGGGGTGGTCGCAGGTATGATAAATGCCTCGGGAGACCTTAACTGCTGGGGCAGGAAACCCGATGGTTCCCCCTGGCTGATTGGCATTACCAACCCAATGAATAAAAACAAGGTTTTCTCATGGTTCCCGATTGAAAACAGTGCGGTAGTCACATCTGGCAATTATGAAAAATATGTCATCCTCAACGGGAAACGGTATGCCCATATCATCGACCCGCGAACCGGTTATCCGGCATCAGGCTTAACAAGCGTGAGCATTTTTGCCCCTAAAGCAGAACTGGCCGACGCATTGGCAACCTCGGTTTTTGTGATGGGAATTGATGCCGGTATTGACATGGTAAACCAGCTAAAAGGAATTGAATGTGTCCTGGTCGATGATCAGGGAAAAATATATTATTCTGAAAACGTAAAAAGAAACACTAAAGGACAATGAAGAAGTTACTGATCGTTGGTTTGGTATTACTGAGCATGAGTTCGTGCGTGGCAGTAAAAGAATATGAAAAAGTGTATATCAACGACCCCGACATGAAACTAACGGCGGCTCCTCAGGAACGCTTTGAGATTAATTTTCAGGTTTACAGGGAAGCTGCGGCCGGGGCTAATGGTGGTAAAACAGGTGGTGGTTGCGGATGTAATTAGAAGGAACATGAGAAGTATACTATTTTTAATACTGATATTTTTAAGTCTTTTTTCAGTAGCACAAAATTCAAAAGACAGCATTAACACTTACAAAAAGCGTGTTTTGGAAACGCCAGAGATAGACCTTTTGATGAGCTATTACCAGCAGGATGGAGACCATTCGGCTGTTAGTGGTGGAATTGGGGATGAATCGCTCGATGACATTACCCCTACTATAGTCATTACACTCCCGCTAAACGACGATGATGTGCTGACTATTGATGCAGGCCTGTCGGCCTATACTTCCGCTTCTTCGGGTAATATCAACCCGTTCAATAACTCCGGGGCATCACGCGGAGGAGATAACGACGATGACAATGATCATTCTTCATCAACAACAAAAGGAAGTCCGTGGGTTGCTTCATCGGGGGCTTCGCGTTCCGATGTCCTGGCTTCCTTGGCAGTAGACTACAGCCATAGTTCCGATGACCGGAATTTTATATGGGGGGCACATGCCGCATATTCACAGGAGTTCGACTATCATTCAATCGGATTCGGCGGAAGTATTGCCAAACTCTTCAATGAAAAAAATACGGAAATCAGCCTGAAAACACAGGTTTATCTCGACCAGTGGAAACCAATATACCCAACCGAACTGCACGAATATAGTTTATATGGCGATAGTTTTCTGAATTCAGGTTACTTCAGTGGCATAACAGTGCTTGACGAAAACGGGAATGCCAGTACACAATATCAGCCTGACTTGTTTTCTACATTTACCGATAAAAAACGGAATTCGTATTCAGTCTCTGTAAGTTTTTCACAAATACTGAGTAAACGCCTGCAAGCCTCTGTATTTTTCGATTTGATTTACCAGAAGGGGCTGCTTTCAACTCCGTACCACCGCATTTATTTTGCCGATAAACCCAATTATTATATTGGTGATGCAACCGATATCCCCGTATATACCAGCCGGCAAAACAAAGGGGTTTACCGGCTTGCCGATGATATTGAACGGCTGCCTGGCTCCCGTTTCAAAACACCATTCGGAATGCGGGCGAATTATTACATCAATGAGACATTAAAACTTCGAACGTATTACCGCTATTACACCGACGACTGGGGAATAAATTCACACACCGTCAACATTGAACTACCGGTAAAGCTTTCTCATAGTTTTTCGCTGACTCCTGCCTACCGGTATTATCAGCAAACAGCAACCCGTTATTTTGCGCCTTTTGAGACCCACCTGTCGTCTGAGCAATACTATACTTCTGATTATGATCTTGCTGATTTTCATAGCAATCAATGGAGTGTCGGACTACGTTATACCGATATTTTTACACAACGGAAAATATATAAATTCGGTTTAAAAAATATAAACCTTCGCTTCAGTCATTACTCACGTAGCGATGGATTAAAAGCTAATATTGTTTCACTGGGAATAAAATTTGTTTTTGAATAGAATTCTGTTTTACAAAGAATCCTTTGCTTATTCAGTATCATTTTTTTAAACGGATTTCAGCTAAAAGTGATTACTTTTGCAAAATACAGGTTTAAATGATCTATGTTTGAAAAGCAAATTTATCTCGAAGGTGTCGATCCGCTTGAATTTTACGGAATAAACAACAACAAAATAAAGCTGGTAAAATCGTTTTTCCCAAAGCTGAAAATTATAGCCCGTGGCAATAACCTGATCGTTCAGGGCGATGAAACCGAAATTACAGAGTTCGAAAAAAAGTTGAGCTCGCTGCTCGATTATTATCATGAGTTTAATGTGCTTACCGATGAAATCATCTTTGAAATATTGAATGGTGAACTATCGGAATATAGCAATTCCGGCGAAGAAAAAGATATACTGGTATACGGGAATAACGGGAAGGCCATTCGTGCCCGTACGCCTAACCAGCGTCTCCTGGTTGAAGAATGCAAAAGGACAGACCTGGTATTTGCTATTGGCCCGGCAGGTACCGGAAAAACATACACAGCCATTGCACTTGCAGTGAAGGCATTGAGAAACCGCGAAATTAAACGGATTATTTTAAGCCGTCCTGCTGTTGAGGCCGGTGAACGGTTAGGGTTCCTTCCCGGCGACCTGAAAGAAAAAATTGATCCCTATCTGCAACCACTTTACGATGCGTTACAGGATATGATACCGGCAAAAAAACTCGAAGAATTTATGAAGGACGAAACCATCCAGATTGCACCACTGGCTTTTATGCGTGGACGCACACTGAGTAATGCCTTTGTAATTCTGGATGAAGCCCAAAATACCACTCTCAATCAGTTGAAAATGTTTCTCACCCGGATGGGAATAAATGCTAAGTTCATCATTACCGGTGACGAAACACAGGTCGACCTGCCTAACAGAAACCAATCGGGATTAATCCAGGCAAAAAAGATACTGAAGAACATTAAAGATATTTCGTTTGTTCAATTCGATGTAAAAGATATTGTCCGCCACCGGCTGGTGCGCAAAATTGTAAATGCCTACGACAAGTATTATTTCGAACAGGCAGCTAAAAAGGAAGATGCAGAAAAAGCAAATAATAAAGAGAATCATGAATAGAGCATTATTACGTACTGATTTTAGTTTTCCAAAGCAGAAAAGTGTTTATCACGGAAAAGTTCGTGATGTGTATAACATTAACGATGAATACCTGGTAATGATCGTTTCCGACCGCATATCTGCGTTCGATGTGGTACTTCCGAAGGGAGTTCCTTATAAAGGACAGGTATTGAACCAAATTGCCGCCAGGTTTCTGGATGCAACCAGAGACATAGTTCCCAACTGGAAAGTTGCCAGTCCCGATCCGAATGTTACTGTCGGACATGCCTGCGAACCATTTAAGGTTGAAATGGTCATCCGTGGTTACCTGACCGGGCATGCCTGGCGTGAATACCGCGACGGGAAACGTAGTCTTTGCGGGATCCCGTTGCCCGAAGGAATGATTGAAGACCAAAAGTTTGCCGGGCCAATTATTACACCAACTACCAAAGCCGATGAAGGGCATGATGAGGATATTTCGAAAGAAGAAATTATTTCACAAGGGCTTGTAAATAAAGAAGACTATGAAATGCTGGAAAGATATACCCACGAATTATTCCGGAGGGGAACTGAGATGGCTGCCGAAAAAGGCCTGATACTGGTTGATACCAAGTATGAATTTGGTAAAAAAAATGGCAAAATTTACCTGATCGATGAAATTCATACTCCTGACTCATCACGTTATTTTTATGCTGAGGGCTACGAGGAACGCCTGGCAAAAGGCGAAGCCCAAAAACAACTTTCAAAAGAATTCGTTCGTCAGTGGCTGATCCAAAACGGATTTCAGGGAAAAGAAGGACAACTGGTCCCCGAAATGACCGAACAATTTGTTGACTCTGTTTCGGAACGCTACATCGAACTTTACGAAAATATTACAGGAGACAAATTCGAAAAATCCGACATTTCAGAAATCCGGGAACGGATTGAAAAAAATGTAACTAAATTTCTGAACACGTTATAAAATAACACTTACATATGAGGGCTTCACAGAAGTGAAGCCCTCAGTATTTTTGGGATAAAAAGGTAATTCAATTATCCCCGTAAAAAGGCATTCATTTTTCTTTTTTTTTTATAATTTTCTTACATTATTATACCAGATACTTTTTTCTCTTCCCTCCTTTGAATAAGCAGACAAAATTTTATCCACCCTGATATCTCTTAAACTCTGGATACTGTATTATAAAAACAGACTTTAGCACAATTGAGAATATGGATGTAAGAGGCAGTACAAAAGTTCCATTTTATAAGTAAATTACAGATACTTAAATCAAATAAAATTTTGTGAATTTAATATCCTGTATATGGATTTTTTCTTATTTTTTCCTTAACTTGTTAAATCCTTTAGTCAGGATATAATTTTTTGAAAATGATAAATATCATGGCTACATACGAATCATTACATTAAAACTAACCGTCTGAGATTATGACAAATAAAGAATGGGCAGAAAAAAAGATTCTTCTCGTTGAGGATGAAGAGACAAATATTATTCTAATTCAGGAATTTCTTTCAACTACCAATATTCAAATCGACGTTTCAAAAAACGGGAAAAATGCGTTGGAAAAAATTGAGGCAGGTATTAAGTACGATTTAATCCTGATGGACATCAAAATGCCAATTATGAATGGTTTAGAAGCTACCGTTGCAATAAAAAATTTAGATAAGGATATTCCAGTTATTGCACAAACGGCTTATGCATTATCGGAAGAAAGACTACAAGCCCTTGATGCAGGATGCGATGACTATATAACCAAACCCATCCGAAGAGATAATCTGTTAGCATTGATGAATAAATACCTGGAACCTTAAAAAAACGAATAATTGGCGATACAATACATAAATCTGAAAGAAATCCCCATATTGTCCATTCCCTACCTGCAAGTTTTTGATCTTACATTTAGCAGTCTCACTGATAATTTTGTTATTACCAAGCTTTTCCTTCAGGAGAAGTTTTAAGGATTTTTTTTGATTAATCTTCTATTCTCCTTTTGCCAAAAAGTAATGAAAACAGCACATTTGGTTCAAGTTTCCGGCATCCTCCTCCAAAACAAGAAAGGCATGAGAAAACATTTTTGCTTCATCTTGCTATTAATGATACTTTTGTACAGCCTGCCCCTTCGGGCCACTGTCCCTGATAGTCTGTATATTAAAATGGAGGATAGTGATAAACATGTTGCAATAAAAGCACATCGATTAGCAGTAAAACTTGAGGATAACTGGGAAATTGCCAATATTTCCCGAATATATGAACTAAGACAACAATATAAAAAAGCATTAAATCAATACAAGCAATATACTTCTCTGAAAGATAGTATCTACAACCTGTCGAATAACCAGAAACTGGCCTTTATTCAATATAAACATGAGTTGGATGCCAAAGAAAAAGAAAAAATGTTTTTAGAAGAAAAATTTGAAAAACAAAAACTATATCAAAATTTCACATATCTGATAGTCGCCCTTCTTCTTCTCATCATTCTTATGTTGATAGGACTGATCTACAAAAACAAACAGGCAAAAAAATATTTACTCGAACTAAATGACCAAAATAACCGCATGTTCTCTCTGATCAGTCATGATTTGAAAGGCCCTATTGGAAATATCAAAGACATTTTTGATTTGATTGGGATGGAGGAAATTAACAGCTTGGAAGAAATAAAAAGTATTATTTCCGACTCCAAAAAAATTGTCGATAATTCCTACTACCTGATGGAAAACCTGCTCAACTGGGTATGCAGCCAAACCGGACGAATCGCTGCTTATCCGCAGCCCATTATGATTGTTCCACTTGCAAATGAAATACTACGACTTTTCGATAGTTCTGTCAGACAGAAGAACCTTTGTGTCAAAAATCTGGCTAATAAGGATTATAAAGTATATGCCGATCTGGAAATGACAAAGTCGATACTTAGAAACCTCATTTCCAATGCAATAAAATTCACTCCGCAAAACGGAGAAATATCTGTAAGTTCGCGGCAGGAAGGAGATTACGTTTTTATAACGATCAGCGATTCCGGGGTAGGAATGGACAAAAATACAATCCGGAAAATCTTTGATGATTCAATTACTGTCAGTCAAAAAGGTACCCACAATGAGAAAGGGAATGGAATCGGTCTCCGGATATGCCGTGATTTTGTAAGACGAAACAAGGGTAAACTGGAAATAGAAAGTGAAATTGGAAAAGGTTCACGATTCTCTGTCTCGTTACCCAGGGCATAAACAAGATAAATACCTGGTCTGTTTTTTTCATATAACAGAAACGACAGCGAAAAAAGTATTTTTGTTCCAATAAATAATTCCTTCCCCAAAGCTCGGGAGAGGAATTACAAAGCTGTCATCTTGATAGTTTACTTGGAACAGTAATATCCTTTAACAAAAGAGTTTGTTGTTTTTCTGAAATCATTCAGGTATCCCTGGCAAACTATCGGATCCTGGTCTGTCAGGTACTCTGTCCTGTTTGTCTGTACCATTTGGTCGATCATGCCTGTTTGGTTCGCGGCGACGAAATTCCTGTAACATAAACGACCGGAATTTTCGTTCTGCCTGATAAAAACGAATGACTTTCTGAACAGGAAGGACATTCATAAAACGTGCATTATATTCCTTCATCAGACGGGCTTCTTCGTCGAACGTAGCAACAAAATCATTGCACATTTTTTTCGATTCTTCTTCTGAAAATGCCTCCGGACTACGGTTAATTTTTGATTCAATTTCTCTTTTGTCCATTTCAATCTTGAGCCGTTTACGCTCAAATTCATTGTATACAGGCCAGAAGACCTCTGCTTCGGACGGGGTAAGATCAAGATGGGTTGCAAGAAATGAAATTTTTTCAACTTTCAATCGTTCCATCATTTGGGGTGAAGGACCTTTAGGCTCCTGTAAGGTTCCTTTAGCAGGTTTCTGAGAATGCCCTGCAAAAGCTACTGTAAACAGCAGAAAAAATATACCAGTCAGTTTTTTCATAGTACACACCTAATTATAAAGTTCTGAATATATTTCATAATCGTAAAGCTCTCCCGCTAAATATTCCATAATGTCATCTGTTTCAATGTTTTCGGAATGAATGTCTTCCGATAACATATCGTAAAATGTATCATCATCCAGTGATTCAATAGAGATCGTATATTCTTCTTCTGCCTGATTTTTCTCAGATAAATAGTATGGTAAAAATCGACTCATCGGATAATGAACCAGCAAAAACACCAGTAAAAGACCAGCAGCAAACCATAATATCGGTTTCAGAAGCTGAATCACCCGTGTTTCTTCCCGGGGACTCATGCTTTCTTGTTGTATCCGTTGCTGAAGCCGTTCTTCAAAGTTCTCAAAATAACCATCAGGAACGTTGAACGGCTGCTCCCTGGAAATACCCCTTAACAAATCGATATGTTCATCTTCTTTTTTCATTCTTTCTTTTTACTCCCTTTTGACTGCTTCAATTCTAAAAAGTTTAATCTCAAATAATTTACAGTGTTGCTTTCAGATATTCTCCAATTTTTTTTACCGCATGGTGATACGAGGCTTTTAAAGCTCCCACCGATGTATCCAGAATCTTTGACATATCCTGATATTTCATATTATCAAAATACTTCATATTAAAAACGAGTCGCTGTTTTTCTGGTAAAACTGCGATAGCCTGTTGTAATCTGGTTTGTATCTCATTACCTTCAAAGTAAGGGTCGGTCTTTATATTTTCAAGCAAATATTCACTGACTTCGTTCATCCCCGGTCTCATTTGTTTTTTTTTCTGGTTTAGCAGGGTTATCGCTTCATTTGTGGCAATCCGGTACAACCATGTATAAATTCCCGATTCTGCTCTGAACCCCTCGAAACTGTTCCAAACTTTTATAAAGGTATTTTGAAGTACATCGTCAGCATCATCATGACTAATCACAATTTTTCGAATATGCCAGTACAACCGTTCCTTGTATTTCGAAACCAGTTCGCCAAATGCCCGGGCCCTGCCATCTTCCGATTTCAACCCTGCAATTATTTGTTGATCTTCCTGCATATTTTAACGGAGGTTTCTATTCTGATCATTTTTTATAACAAAGGTTTAAATAAGATATTAAAAAATAGATACAGGTACAAATCAAAAAAATGTGGTTTCCTTCTTTTCCCGGAAAACTTTTGACTGTCCTGCTTCTATTCACAGGGAGGATAAATTTTTTAGTGTGTTTTATAACCTTTGCAACTCTTCCTGAAGTTCTTTTTCTGCCTGATCTATTTGTTCAGTAAACATTCTTACAAATTCAGGATAAGAGTCAACATCTTCCAGAACCTGGGTTTTTAGCTGAAGTTTCTTAAGTTGTACCCCCAACTCATCCATTCCGAAAGTCAATACTGATGATTTTGCCTTATGGGCCAATTCTCCTAATTCATCGTATTTTTTCTCATTAAGAAATTTTTGTAACCCGTCTCTGAACTCCGGGATTTGCTCAATAAACAACTGAATAAATTCTTTCAGTATTTCCGGTTCACCCCCGGTAAGTTCATTCAGGTAAGATAGATTTATAATTTTTTCTGTTGACATGATTTACCTTTTCCCCACAATGATAAAAAAAATAATTGATATACTATGCGTTAATATATTGGAACATCTATCATGAAATGATTAAATTCATGCTTTTTTGCTATTTGAACTCTTATTTTTGCATGAACAATTTTTTAATCATAGTTATCACCTGCAATGAGAATAACAGCATTCAACGAATTCCATAAAAAAGCCGGAGCTAAAATGGTTGAATTTGCCGGTTTTGAAATGCCTATTGAATATTCAGGAATAAAAGACGAACATATGATTGTTCGTGAGAAAGTCGGAGTATTTGATGTTTCACACATGGGCGAATTTTGGATAAAAGGCCCGAAAGCTTTCGACCTTGTACAAAAAATCACAACTAACGATGTCCGCAAATTGGTGCCGGGACAGGCACAGTATTCCTGTTTCCCCAATGGCAAAGGCGGTATTGTCGACGATTTACTCGTATATTATTATGAACCTGAAAAATATATGCTGGTAGTAAATGCTGCCAATATTGAAAAGGATTGGAACTGGATAGTTTCCCAAAATAATGTTGGCTCCCTTCTTGAAAATGCATCTGACGCTATCAGCCAGTTGGCAATACAAGGACCGAAGGCAATGCAGGTTTTGCAAAAATTAACTGATGTAAATCTTCCGGCGATCAAGTATTACACTTTTGTAACTGACCGTTTTGCAGGTATCGACAATGTGATTATTTCAGCAACCGGATATACCGGTTCCGGAGGTTTTGAGCTTTACTTTGCTAACGAACATGCCGAAAAGATATGGAATGCTATTTTTGAGGCCGGTCAGGAAGAAGGGATTAAACCTATTGGCCTGGGCGCCCGCGATACTTTACGCCTCGAAATGGGCTACTGTCTGTATGGCAACGACATCGACGACTCTACATCACCTATTGAAGCCGGACTTGGCTGGATTACCAAATTCAATGGTGACGATTTTATTGACAAAGAATTGTTGATGATGCAAAAACAGGAAGGTGTAAGCCGGTTGTTACGTGGATTCGAAATGCAGGAACGGGGCATTCCACGGCACGGATATGAACTGGGCGATGCCACCGGAAATACCATTGGCGTAGTTACTTCAGGTACGATGTCGCCCGTTTTAAATAAAGGCATCGGTATGGGATATATAACCAAAGAGTATTCTGCCTTTGGCACGGAAATCTATATAAAAATCAGGGGAAAATTACTGAAAGCAAAAATAGTTAAACTACCATTCATCAATCCCAGGTGAAAAACTCCGTGTAAAATTTCCTTTATTTGAATGAATATTTGCATTTTTACACGACAAATATTAACAATCAAATTTTTTACCAGATGAAGATACATAATTTCTCAGCAGGCCCATCAATTCTTTCTGAATTCACAATTGAGAAAACAGCCGAAGCAATCAAAAATTTTGCGGGTACCGGTCTTTCTGTAATGGAGGTTTCACACCGGGGTAAAGAGTTCAAGGCTGTAATGGACGAAACAGAGGCACTGTTTCGTGAATTACTGAATGTTCCTGGAGGTTATTCTATTCTCTTTTTGGGAGGAGGTGCTTCAATGCAATTTTGTATGGTTCCATACAACCTGCTTGTCAAAAAAGCTGCCTATCTGAATACCGGCACATGGTCATCCAAAGCAATAAAAGAAGCAAAACTGTTTGGCGAAGTAGTGGAGGTTGCATCTTCAAAAGACAAAAATTTTTCGTATATACCTAAAGGATATATCGTGCCCGACGATGTTAATTACTTTCATATTACATCAAACAATACTATTTTCGGAACTCAGCTACATGAGGACCCTGATGTGAATGTCCCAGTCGTTGCAGACATGTCATCCGATATTTTTTCCCGTCCGATCGACATTTCGAAATATGGAATTATTTATGGTGGCGCACAAAAGAACCTTGCCCCTGCAGGCGTTGCATTTGTAATAATCAGGAATGACATCCTGGGCAAAGTCGACCGTCCGATTCCGACCATGTTAAATTACCAAACACATATCGACGGTGGTTCGATGTTTAATACACCCCCGGTAGTGCCTGTTTTTGCAGCGCTTCAAACCTTAAAATGGATGAAAGCAAAAGGGGGTGTCGAAGCCATGCAAAAGCTGAATGAAGAAAAAGCGGCTATTTTATATAATGAGATAGATAATAATCCTCTTTTTAAAGGGACTGTGACCGACAAAGGAGACCGTTCACTTATGAACGTTTGTTTCGTAATGAATGATGGTTATGAAGAACTGGAAGGAGAATTCCTAAAGTTTGCCGGTTCAAAAGGAATGGTCGGGGTTAAAGGACACCGCTCGGTGGGTGGGTTCAGAGCTTCCATTTACAATGCAATGCCTAAAGAAAGCGTTCAGGCACTCATCGATTGTATGAGGGAGTTCAAAGAGATGCATGCAAAATAGTTTTTTGAAATAAAAGGGAAGGCAGCTTTTTTACTGTCTTCCTTTCTGTTATCGTCATTTAAGCATGAGGAACGGCTAAAGTAACCAGTGGGGTGCTTCGATTTGGCTTGCAATGACATTTTATTTTTGTTAAACTTAATTTGAATAAAATGACTAGAGTATTGATTGCAACCGAAAAGCCGTTTGCACAGGCCGCGGTTGCCGGAATTGGTAAAATCTTCGAAACAGCCGGATTTGAAGTTGTTAAGCTGGAAAAATACAGCAAAAAATCAGAATTATTTAGCGCAGTAGAAAATGTCGACGGAATGATTGTCCGTAGCGATACGATCGACCATGAAGTACTGTCCGCAGCAAAAAATCTTAAAATTGTTGTTCGTGCAGGTGCCGGATATGATAATGTTGATACCTCTGCTGCAAGTAAAAAAGGAATCTGTGTGATGAATACTCCCGGACAGAACTCCAACGCCGTGGCTGAATTGGCTGTCGGGCTGGCCTTATACGGGGTACGGGAATTTTTTTCGGGTAAAGCAGGAGGTGAACTTCGTGGCCGTACCATTGGACTGCATGGCTACGGGTATGTAGCCCGAAATGTGAAACGGATTGCCCGTGCCTTCGGGATGAACCCGATTGTTTTTACCCGCTACAGCAAAGCCCAGGCCGCTTCTGAAGGATTGGAAGTAACTGGTTCGCTTGAAGAACTCTACGAAAAATCGGACATTGTTTCAATTCATGTACCTGCCCGGGGTGAACATATACGGTCTGTTAATATGGATATCCTGCAACATCTGAAACAAGGTGCAATAATCGTAAATACAGCACGAAAAGAGGTGATCAATGAAGACGATTTATGCAAATTTATGGAAGAAAGGACAGATGTAAAATATCTTTCCGACATAGCACCTGATTGTAAAGCAGCCTTCGAAGAAGAATTTACAGGCAGGTATTATTTTACGCCGAAAAAGCTGGGGGCACAAACAGAAGAAGCCAATATTAATGCAGGCATTGCAGCGGCAAAACAAATCGTGGCTTTCATTACAAAAGGCGACGATACATTCCGGGTAAACTAATTAAAAGAGAGAGAGTTTACATCTGAAAAATGTTTGAAGAGGCCGATTTTTCAAAATGGAAATTTACTATCTCATTAATCCGTTGTATCTTGCGTCAATTTTTATAATCATTCATTCTCTAATTTGAAAATTATGGCCATAGTCAAACCTTTTAAAGGACTACGTCCTCCTAAAGATACAGCAGCCATTCTGGCGTGCCTTCCATACGACGTGATGAACAGTGAAGAAGCTGCCCGGATGGTACAGGGGAGAGATTGTTCCCTGCTACATATTACCCGTGCGGAGATCGATTGCCCGGAAGGTACCGACATCCACTCGGATACCGTTTACAATAAAGCCGTTGAAAATTTTAAATTATTCCAGGAAAAAGGATGGCTGGTACAAGATAGTGAAGCGAAATTTTACATTTATGCCCAAACCATGAACGGCCGTACTCAGTATGGCATTGTCGGGGCAGCAGCCTGTGACGATTACCATAATGGTATCATCAAAAAGCACGAACTGACCCGGCCCGACAAGGAAGAAGACCGCATGGTGCTGACCCGTTATCTGAATGCCAATATCGAACCGGTGTTTTTTTCGTACAAGGCAGTTCCCGAAATCGACGAGATAGTGGCAAAGATTGTAAATAATGAAGAAGCTGAATACGATTTTGTTGCTGAAGACGGTTTTGGTCACCACTTTTGGCCAGTGAACGACACTTCTGCCAACAAAAGGATCGAAGAACTTTTTGCAACCAAAGTTTCATTTACGTATGTTGCAGACGGCCATCACCGCACGGCTGCTGCTGCCCGTATTGGTCTCGAAAAAAAGGCGCAAAACCCGGATCACACCGGAACTGAATCATACAGTTACTTCATGGCGGTTCATTTTCCCGATAATCAGCTTCAGATCATCGATTATAACCGGGTAGTGAAAGACCTGAACGGACTCTCCGAAGACGAACTGATTGAAAAACTCACAGAAGCCTTTAAAGTTGAAAAAATGGGGGCAGAGATATACAAACCCTCTAAATTGCACGAATTCAGCATGTATCTTTCAGGCTTTTGGTATAAACTGACCGCCAAAGAAGGAACTTACGACGATAACGATCCGATCGGGGTATTAGATGTAACCATCTTTTCGAATCTTGTTTTGGCTGAAATTTTGGATATCCAGGATTTGCGAACTTCAAAACGCATCGACTTTGTCGGAGGTATCCGTGGATTGGGAGAACTGAAAAATCGGGTCGACAATGGCGAAATGAAAGTTGCTTTTGCTCTCTACCCGGTTTCGATGAAGCAACTGATCGACATTGCAGATTCAGGGAACATCATGCCGCCAAAAACAACATGGTTCGAACCGAAACTTCGTTCGGGGCTGGTTATTCACAAGCTTTAATGAGTTGACATAGCTTCTTATTCAAAAATTTTCAGGTACTTTTTTCAGGATCATCAAGTACTTTTCGGAAAAAGATAAAGAAGATTTTTCAAAATGTTTAGGTTGAATTTTGAAAGCCTCATTTTTCTGTTTTTTGATTCTTGTCAAGTCATGTGTACTTTTGGATCACATGAAAAAGTTGTGGAGTTACCGGTCAAGCATAAATTTTAGCAACTCTGAACAGGAAGAATTCAATATCAACAACACCTCTTTGAGTAGCCCTGAAAGTTTTCAGTTTAGCATTGAAAGATTCAGCAGAAGCGTTCGTGCTTCGATTGTCAAAGAAGTTCAATATTTCAGGATAATGCGAATAGAATGTTGCAGATATGGTATTGAATGATTTAAATCCAGATTCGGTAACATCATTAAACCACTTAGCCATTTTCGTATAAGCTACGCCTTTGTTTTTGTTTTTTGAAAATATCATCCTTAATGAATGAGTAAGAGAATACCCTTGTTTTATGTCAGGAAAAAGTTCAAATAATATTGCAGCTCTTTTCTTTTGTTTCTCCGTCCATTTATCACCAGACTTGAACAATAAATACCGACTACGGGCAAGTAGTTGCTTTTTTGTATCCCCATTGCTTAATATTTCCGGAACATATTTTTTACCATCTGCTTTTGCATTTTCAATGGCGTTGGTCTCTTCGTTTATTGCATCCCAACGATGGGCAATACGCATCTCCTGTAATGCATCGTAAGCTAATTTTTGAACATGGAAACGGTCGATCACCCGCTTAGCTTTGGGAAAACATCTTCGTACTATTTTATCCATGGAATTGGCCATATCAAGTGTTACTTCTTTTACCATATTGATTTTTTCTTCGGGGATTCTTTTTAAAACCTCTATGATTTTTTCTGCCTCCGTACCTTCAACCATTGCAACTAATGCGCCTTTTTTCCCTTTGCCTGCTTTATTGGTTACAATCGTGTAAAGTTCTCCATTGGTAAGGGCTGTCTCGTCAATGCTTAATTGTGTACCAACGTTCTCCGGGAAAAGAATCCAGTCCTTTGCATGTGGCTTTTGTCCCCAAGTGGGAAAATCACTCAAATACTCTTTGTACTGTTGCCCAAAACGATCCCCATCAATGGAATAGTACTTTTCTAAACTATTGCTGCTGATGGGGTAATTGTCCAAAAAACCCTTTTAAAAAAATTGCAAAACCTTTCGTCAAACGAGTCCCTTTTGCAACACTATCCCAGTCCCTCTCTACTGTCTTGCCTGTCGATTCTGAAAACCATCTCCGACGCTTTACGTGCAAAAACATGGCTTTGTCCCGTAATGGAAAATCCTGTATCACTGATTCGTTATAAAATCCTTTGGAAATAAGCTTTACCAATTCATATCCTTCCGGCTTTATTGCCTTTTCTTCCAAATGTACATGGATTTCTTTTTCTCCTGTTTCTATTTGAACAATGTCGAAATATTCAAAGATTTCTTCTGGTAAAAGTAATTTTAGCAATGTCTGGTAATGTTCGTTTGATTGTCCCTTCATTTGTAAAATATAAAATACAAAGTTCGTTTTTATATTTTTCTCCACAACTTTTTTAACTGATCCGTACTTTTAAGGGAGAGATTTCTTTGTCGTCCTCCTCTCAATGACATATTTTCCCTTTTGTCACCCTCTGTTTACTACATCATTAAAGGAACCGTTCTTTTTTTAGAGAATGGTTCCTTTGGTACAAATAGGAATTCCTTACTAAAATCAACATAGTAAAGCTCTGTTTTTTTATTTATTATTGGGAATGATGTTCCGGAAGCCTTAATCAGAAGTTCCGGAAGCCTTAATCAGGAACTCTGAAAGCCTTAATCAGAAGTTCATATCAGTTTTTCGCGTAAAGCCTGTCCTGTATACGAATTTTTCACTTTTACCAAATTTTCCGGTGTCCCCTCAAAAACCAGGTAGCCCCCGTCTTTTCCACCTTCAGGCCCCAGGTCGATGATCCAGTCGGCACACTTGATTATTTCCAGGTTATGCTCGATGATGATGATGCTATGACCACGTTCAAGCAGGGCTTCAAACGAAGCAAGCAATTTTTTGATGTCGTGAAAATGAAGACCGGTAGTTGGTTCATCAAAAATAAACAAAGAAGGGCTATCCTTCTCTTTAGCCAGAAAAGAAGCCAGTTTAATACGCTGGCTCTCTCCTCCTGAAAGAGTACTTGACGACTGGCCTAACTTGACATACCCCAAACCGACGTCCTGCAATGGTTTTAGCCGTTTGATAATTTTCTTTTCAGTCGAACTTTTTCCGGTCGAGAAAAACTCAATTGCTTCGTTCACTGTCATTTCAAGCACATCATATACATTCTTTCCTTTATAGGTAATTTCCAGAATTTCATCCTTAAAACGTTTGCCTTTGCAGCTTTCACATACTAGGTGAATATCGGCCATGAACTGCATCTCAACGTGGATCTGGCCTTCCCCCTGGCATTCCTCACACCGGCCCCCATCTACGTTGAACGAGAAGTGGGAAGCAGTAAAACCGTAATATTGTGCCAGTTTCTGTTCAGAAAACAGTCTTCGTATTTCATCGTATGCTTTCAGGTAGGTGACCGGATTTGAACGTGACGATTTACCAATCGGGTTCTGATCGACAAACTCAATGGAAGTAATGAGCTGAAAATCCCCCCTTATTGCATCATGCTGACCGGTTTTCTCACTAAAACCTCCAAACATTTTGGCCAGTGCCGGATACAGTATTTTGGTCACCAACGATGATTTTCCCGAACCCGAAACACCGGTTACCACACATAAAGTATTCATAGGAAATTTTGTGCTGATGTTTTTCAGATTGTTTTCACGGGCCCCAACCAGTTCAATATAGTTATTCCATTTTCTCCGCACTTTTGGTACTTCAATTTTTTCTTCTCCGGTGAGATACTTTGCAGTAAGACTGTTTTCCGATTTTTCCAATTGTTCGTGATCTCCCTGAAAAACTATCTCACCCCCTAACCTTCCTGCCATCGGGCCAATGTCGATAATTTCATCGGCTGCCCGGATGATTTCCTCATCATGTTCAACAACCAAAACCGTATTGCCGATTTTTTGCAGTTTTCTCAATACAGCAATCAAGCGTTCGGTATCACGGGGATGTAACCCGATGCTTGGTTCATCTAAAATGTACATCGAACCAACCAGGGTGCTGCCCAGCGATGTTGCCAGGTTGATACGCTGCGACTCTCCTCCAGATAAAGTCGAAGATAAACGGTTCAATGTCAGATACCCCAACCCAACATCACACAAAAAATCGATGCGGTTTTTTATTTCAACCAGGATTCGTTTGGCAATGACCTGTTCATGTTCGCTCAAATGGAGCCTGTTGAAAAAACCTTTCAGTTCGCTCACCGGCATCAATACCAAGTCCTGAATAGAAGTGTTATTAATCTTTACATAACCGGCTTCTTTTTTTAACCGGCTTCCCCGGCAATCAGGACAAACTGTTTTACCCCGGTAACGTGAAAGCATTACCCGGTACTGAATTTTATATGTATTCTCTTCCAACATCCTGAAAAAGTCGTTCAATCCTCCAAAATATTTATTACCGGTCCAAAGTAACTGTTTTTGTTTCTCGCTTAATTCGTAATAAGGTTTGTGTATTGGAAACCCAAATTTTTCGGCATTATAAATCAGCCGGTTTTTCCATTCACCCATTTTTTCGCCTTTCCAGCAAGCTACAGCATCCTGGTACACTGAAAGCGATTTGTTGGGAATCACCAAATCTTCGTCAATGCCAATCACCTTGCCATACCCTTCACAAGTGGGACAGGCGCCTACCGGATTATTAAAACTGAACATGTGCACCGAAGGTTCTTCAAACTCCATTCCGTCGGCTTCAAACAGATTCGAGAAATGTTCTTCAATCACCTGTTCTCCTTCGAAGATTTTAACAATACAATCGCCATGTCCTTCAAAAAAGGCAGTCTGTACTGAGTCGGCTATCCTGCTGACAGTATCTTCATTGTTCTGCACACTCAGCCTGTCGATTACCAGGTTGCAGTCTGAATTTTTGCAAAACTCTATCCCTTCTGACTTCAGAATTTCGTCGATCCGTTTTATTTTCGAATTGATTTCCACTCGCGTGAATCCCTGCTGCAACAATAATTCTGTTTCCTGAAGCAGAGACCTGCCATTCCTGGTTCTCAACGGGGAACAAATCAGCAGGCGGGTTTCTTCCGGGAACCCAGTAATAAAATTTACCACATCATTTACATGGTGCCGCTTTACTTCTTTGCCGGATACCGGGGAAAAAGTTTTTCCAATACGGGCATAAAGCAGTTTCAGGTAATCGTAGATTTCCGTTGAAGTTCCTACGGTCGATCGGGGATTACGGGTGTTTACCTTCTGTTCGATCGCTATGGCTGGAGGAATACCTTTGATGTAATCAACTTCCGGTTTATGGATACGCCCCAAAAACTGCCGGGCATACGATGAAAGGCTTTCCACATACCGTCTTTGTCCTTCTGCATAGAGCGTATCGAAAGCCAGCGAAGACTTACCGGATCCCGATAAACCTGTGATAACCACAAATTTATTTCGTTCAATTTTCAGATCAATATTTTTCAGGTTATTTACCCGTGCTCCTTTTATTTGAATAGCAGATTGGTTATTTTCAGGGCCTTTCATATTTTTGTTAATTAAAATCTTTAGTGCAAAATTTGTTTTTTTCGTGAAAATACTTCATTTTTACAGCACACAAAATTAACAAATTGTTTAACGTTTGCTAAAACATTTGCCTATCGATACAACTCTACTCTTAAGTTAAAAGATTGAAAATAAAAAACAGAGTAATGTTCAGAGTTGAAACATTGAGTGATAATTCGCTTATTAAACAATTTGTTGATGGTGATCAGTCTGCCTTAGAGTTACTAATCAGGCGGCATAAAAACAGAGTTTATACTTACATTGTTTTGATTGTAAAAAATCAGCATCTGGCTGAAGATATTTTTCAGGATACTTTTATAAAAGTAATCAGGTCGTTAAAAACCGGCAGATACACTGAAAATGGTAAGTTTATTTCCTGGGTGCTCCGCATCGCACACAACCTAATCATCGACCATTTCAGAAAGGAAAAGTTATTAAATACCACATCGAACGACGATTTCGAAATGGATTTATTCAATTCTGTAAAATTTGCCGATGAGAATATCGAGGAACAGATGGTGTATGAACAGATTACCAGTGATGTACGTGTACTGATTGATGAACTACCGGAAGACCAGCGACAGGTAGTTATCTTGCGGCATTACCAGGGGATGAGTTTTAAGGAGATCGCAGACTACACAAGTGTAAGTATTAATACAGCTCTCGGACGCATGCGTTATGCATTGATTAATCTTAGAAAATTGATTGACAAAAAGAACCTGATTTTGACAAAAAATTAATTGAAGGGGACAATAAATTTTCTTTCAGGGCGTTTTCTTGATTGAATCATAGAAAAAAATGTCTGGTGAGGAAAATTTTTACTTTTACTTACATCGTTGAAGCCTATCAAAACAACGAGCAAAAAGAAGAATTTCTTTCTGAAGAAATTTTTACCGATTTTAATGACGAAATATACGAACCAGCACCTGAAAGTATTGAGGCAATCCTGAATTTTGCAAAATATTACGAAGTATTGGGGGTGAAAGGTACCGGGAGTATTGGGCCTAATCTGAATTAACTGATAATCTGTAAAAAAAAATGAAAAGTATTTTGAAAAAGGTGCTTTTTTTATTTACATTTATAACATCATTTTAATATCATATTAATTTAATATTAGAATCATGGAAAAAGAATTCTCACCTAAATCCGGTTATTTATTTTTGGCTATTCTCTTTGTATTGATCCTACTTATCATAGCTGGTTTCATGAGAGGCATGGTTATACCATCGTTAGTATTACTGGTAATCTCGATTTTTCTGGTACCAGGTTTTACAGTGGTCGATCCGAATAAAAGTTGTGTATTGGTACTATTTGGTGCATATGTTGGTACTATCAGGAAAAACGGATTTTTCTGGACTAATCCGTTTTATATGAAAAAGAAAATTTCGCTCCGTGCAAGAAATTTCGACAGTGAGACGATAAAAGTAAATGACAAGCTGGGAAATCCGATCATGATTGGATTAGTGTTGGTTTGGAAAGTGGAAGACACCTTCAAAGCTGCTTTTGGCGTTGATGAATACGAGCATTTTGTGGTGGTTCAAAGTGAAGCAGCTCTACGCAAACTGGCAGGAATGTATGCGTATGACAATATTGAAGACGAAAACGCAAAAATTACATTGCGTGATGGCAGTGAAGAAGTGAACAATAAACTTGAAAAAGAGATTAGTGAGCGACTTGATATCGCAGGAATTTATGTGATTGAGGCACGCATTAACTACATCGCCTATGCCCAGGAGATTGCCCAGGCCATGCTGAAACGCCAGCAGGCTACTGCTATTGTTGCTGCCCGTTTCAAAATTGTGGAAGGTGCGGTTAGCATGGTACAAATGGCGCTTGACGAACTTAGTAAAAAAGAAATAGTGGAACTTGATGAAGACAAAAAGGCAACCATGGTCAGTAACCTGATGGTTGTACTGTGTGGTGATAAGGAAGCAACCCCGGTAGTTAATACAGGGACACTTTATCAGTAACAGTAATGAACTAAAATGGCAAAAAAATCATTTGCATTACGAATCGATCCTGACTTGATGGCCGCCGTGGAAAAATGGGCGTCTGACGAATTTCGAAGTGCTAACGGGCAACTGGAATGGATTATCAACCAAGCATTAAAAGAGGCCGGGAGACTAAAGAAAGTGAAATCAAAAGGAGCAGGTAATAAAGAATAATTTTCGAAATCCCCGGAAACAGGGGGTAACCTTTTGTTTTATAACCACTTTTTCCTTTTGAAAAAAATCAACATACCGATAAAAATAAGGAACATAATCCCCAGCAATACGAAATAACCGTAGCGGGTATGCAACTCGGGCATATTTTTGAAATTCATGCCATAAACACCGGCTAAAAATGTTAACGGGATAAAAATCACCGAAACAATAGTCAACAGTTGGATTACCTTATTCATGTTCAGGCTGACGCGAGATACGTAAAAATCTTTGAGGCTGGACGTAAGTTCAACATTCGATTTTATTGTTTCAAGTAAGGACATCAGGTGGTCGAGCACATCGCGGAAATAGGGGTGCGATTTGTTCACGATAATCCCGTCATTTAAGTTTATCAACTGGTTCAGTACCTCACGAAGAGGAGAAACCTGCCGGTTTGTTTCAATTAACTGTTTCCGTATTTGCTGGATTTCGGCAAGCAACTTTTCGTCAGGGGTCTGCAATATCTTTTCATCACATAATTCAATTGTATCACTTAACAAGTCGAGATACTCGGTATACTGGTCGACCACCACATCAATAAATGCGTGTAACAGGTAATCAACTCCCAGTTTCCGAATGCGGCTAATATTACGTGATAAATGTTCTTCGATGATTCGGAATACCGAATGTTCTTCTTCGGAAAAACTGATTATCAGTGTTTTTGTGATTACAAAGCTAAGTTGCCTGTATTCAATGTTCCCATCTGTCCGGAGCAAGGCCTTCAGGCTGATGAAAAGTGCTTTGCTGTATTCAATGAAAACAGGCCGTTGGTTGATGTTCAGGATATCTTCAAGCAAAAGCCGGCTCAATTCAAGTTGTTGCCCGATTTTCCCGATGGCGGTAACATCCTCAATACCGGTAATACGGATCCAGTTGACCATATTGTTATCATTCTCCCGGATATGTTCAACCAGTTTGTCCTGTTTCGAGAACGTATCTTCATTGTAACTGATGAATTCAACGCGTGTATTTATTCCTTTGGTATTCCCGGTATAAACCAATGATCCGGGTGGCAAACCGGTTTTATTCTTACGTTTTCCTTTTTTAGGCATAACGAAATTTTTTACTGAGTAATATTATTGATTAAAAACAAATGAAATAATATCCGCTCCCATTTTCAGTGCCTGTTCTCTTTTTTTCCACGGATCGTGATGTACTTCAGGGTCTTCCCATCCATCACTGATATCCGATTCGTATGTATAATAGCATACCAGCCTGCCTTTCCATATCAGGCCAAAGCCCTGCGCCGGTTTCCCGTCGTGTTCATGTATTTTTGGTACCCCGTGTTCGAAATCGAATTTTTGATGATAAATGGGATGTGAATATGGTAATTCAACAAAATCAAGCTCCGGAAAAACTTTCTTCATTTCTCGGCGAATGTATTTGTCAAGCCCGTAATTATCGTCGATATGCAAAAAACCACCTGATTCGAGATAAGTACGCAGGTTGGCAGCTTCGCTTTTCGAAAAAATAACATTACCATGACCGGTAATGTGAACAAACGGGTAATTGAAAATATCGATACTCCCCACCTCGACGGTGGCCGGCTCTGTATTGATGTTGGTTTTCAATTGTTCATTACAAAACGTAATAAGATTAGGTAAAGCCGTTGGATCGCCATACCAGTCGCCCCCTCCGTTGTATTTAATAAGTGCAATTTTCACCGGAACGTTTTGGGAATGGCCTTCCATCACAAGACAAAATCCCGGTAGAATAAATAATATTTTCAAAATTTGAAGCATGTAATATTTTTCAAATATATAGTGATTTGGAGGAAACGCCTAAAATAAGGGCATAAGAATCCCAAATATGTTTTTCAGGTATAATTAAC
Organism: Prolixibacteraceae bacterium; assembly: GCA_963662895.1. Classification (GTDB taxonomy): domain Bacteria; phylum Bacteroidota; class Bacteroidia; order Bacteroidales; family Prolixibacteraceae; genus GWE2-42-39. The sequence continues at coordinate 1,367,211 of OY759982.1, forward strand.
CTTTACTTTTTTAAAGAATTTCTCTTCCAGTATTTTAATGATCCGTTTTACAACAAATTTGCGAATTTCCAGTTGTACCGGCTGGTCAGGGTCCTGGTGGGCCCAGTTAATGCGGGTTCCCACAATAATATGAATAAAATCGTGGTTAAGCAGCAGTTTTACAACTTCCTCCGGAGGACTATTGTCCAGCCGGGTTTCATTGGTGTAAGTTTCCAGTATTTCTTCTACTTTACCCAACGTAAGAATCCCTTCTGTTACCATTTCGAATCCAAACATTTCAGCAGCCGGCGGTATTTCTTCGTCCCGGAAACGGTGTTCGATGCGGACCTCCAGGTCTAATTCGCGGGCAATGATTTCAGCAGTTGTACCACCGCAAATAATTTTTTTACCCCTAAAATTCTGGATGGCATTCACAAAATCGAAGTCCTTAATTTTATAAAAAGGTGGTCCCGTTATCAGCATAAACTCACGGGGTTCCCTGAAATAAACGACCCCGCAACTGGTATCGTCCTTTACCTCAAATCCATCATTCATTGAGGCCTGGGAGATTATTTTCCGGGCAAGTTTGCCTGCCGACATATCGGGCTCACGGGCAATCTGGCTTTCTGCAAAATACGAAACATTTTCCAGTCCCCATCCCATTGGGTATTTCGTAGTTCCAAGTCCCGACTGGTCGACACCATCAGTCAAAAAAATGATACGGTCTTCTTTTACAGGCTGGAATTTGCGGATGCGCAATATTTTTCCACGGTTTTCTTCACCCCGTATGTTAATTTGTTCTTCCTTTGGATAAAATATTTTTCCATGCCTGAAAATAAGTGTTGGTGGATTATCATAATTGATAATACGGACCATTCCTTCATCCTCGATTTCGATAATAGTGAAAGTAGCATAACTTTCTTTCCCTTCGCTACTCCGGGGCAGAACCCTCATAAAAATATTGGCAGCAATGTCGGGCTTGGTGTGAAAAGAGGTATAGTTCAGTGCCATTGAAGCAGTAAGGGTCGCCAGTACATTGGCTCTTACCCCATGCCCAATGCCATCTGAAAGAACGAGGATAGTTCTCCCTTCCTCCTTAATTTTGCGGGAGTAAAATACATCACCGCAGACAATTTGTCCCCTGGTCCGGTTCTGCTGAAAATCTATCTCAATGTGGTAGTCACTCATTTCTTTTCTTCCCCGTATTTATACGATTCGATAATCGAGTTCAGCAATTCCTCTGTAAGCGAGGCATTCTCGCCCAGCAAAAAAGCAATTTTCTGGACGGTCTCCAGGTTTTGTTTGTTCACCCGTTGGGCACGACTGATGATTTCTTCGCGAACCAGTAAAGGTACCGACATATCGCGAATAAGGGCCCCGACAACCCGGTTCTTATAAATTGTGATTACCTGTATATGCAATAATTTATTCTGAATTTTCAGGTCCCGCTCGATCATATTTTCCCCTGAACTCAGCAGCGATGCAAACATTTTTGACACGACCTCGGGCACCAATTCCCGGAAATTGGCGCCATGCAATCCGGGGATGGTGTCAAACAATTCCTCTATTTCTTCTCCAAACATCTGGGCAAAACTCGAATTCGAATCAATTACTTTCATTTCGGAATCGACAATGACAATCCCTGCCCTGATTTTCTGCATCATCACAGAAGCAATCACACTGGCTTCTTTTGCTTTATCCAGTCTGCGCTTTGCCTTTTTCCGCTCCGTAATATCAAAAATAGAACCGACAATACCAACCATCTCATTGTTCTGATCACGAATTCCGGTTTTTGAAAAAATAACATCATGAATAACACCTTCTCCATCCCTGACCTTTGCCTCATAGCTTTGATCTCCGGGGCTATCGAACAATTCCTGATCACGACGTGCATATATTTCCGCAATTTCAGGAGGTTGAAAGTCGAATACTGTTTTCCCAATAATCTGCTCTTTTGGCTTTCCGATAAAATTTTCGTGAGCTTTATTACAAGTCATATAAATACCATTTTTATCCCGGTAAAAAACAGGGATTGGCAAGGCATCAATAATTTTCTGCTGCAACGCCGGGTCATCAATCATTCCCTGATGAAAGGATTTTTCATCGTAAATCATGTCCTTGTTTTTAGCGCAATTAATATACAAATTACAACGTATAAATCCCACTAACAAAAAATAATAACCAGTCGTGTTATTTTGTCGTTCTAAATCATCGTGCAGAAAAACGACCTTGTCATTGCTAAATATATCGCCCTCAATTTTGTATCTTTATTTTTGAATTTTATAAAAATATCTTTTTTCATAACCTCATAAAGAATAGACACATGGAAACGCACGAAAAAACCGAATCTGTCTGCTGTCCGAAATTTGATCCGGCTCCCTGGAAAGATAAACTATTTACCTGGGAGAATAGACAGTTTGTTAAAGACCATGTTTGTACGTTATTTTATATGCCAATAAATTTTGGCAGCGTAATGAAACGTTTAGACCAGAAAGTGAGAACGGCTGAAGCAAGCATTCCTGACTGGCTTTGCCTTTCGGACCACACATCAAAATGGAATATGGATATTTACCTGGCCGTTGACAAGGAAATTGAAGGGACAAAAAACATAAAGTTGAGCGGAAAATTCTTCAGTAAAGTTTACGAAGGGCCGTTTAAGGATACCGGCAAGTGGTGTAAAGATTACGAACAGGATGTTCAGGCGAAAGGAATGACCATCCGTAAATGGTATATGTGGTATACCACCTGCCCGAAATGCGCGAAAAAATACGGGAAAAATTATGTCGTTATTATCGCTGAGGTAGAATAACCCGGAATCCCTTATTTCAAATCATTATAAATTTCTTTTTTAACGGAAAAAGCACGGAAAAGCTATTTCCCGATTCACTCATTTAGTTCATCTTTGTAATATATAAACAGATTCTGTAAAAATGAAGATTGCGGAGATAGCCAATATTCTGAAGGCAAAAATCGTATGTGGAAAAGATTCTGCAAACGACGAAATCAGATATGGGTTCAGTTCAGATTTGATGAGTGATGTGTTGACCCTTGATGCAGAAAATTTGTTATTGATTACCGGGCTTTCCAATGTGCAGACAATCAGGACAGCCGAGATGGCCGATATCAGGTATATTGCCTTTGTAAGAAACAAAAAGATTGCCAGGGATATTCTGGACCTTGCCTCCGAAAACGGCATGGTCATCCTCGAATCGCCTTTTTCTCTTTTCAAGGCAAGCGGATTACTGTATAGTGCAGGGTTAAAACCCATATATTAAAAAAATGAAATTGTCGTTTAAAATAGAAGGGGGTAATTTTGCACGGGCAGGCCATGCTTCAAGCGAGGTGAAAAAGATATTAAAACAACTGGGAATCGATACAAAAACGATTAAAAGTATTGTGATTGCCCTGTACGAAGCTGAAGTAAATATTGTTGCTCATGCTCATCACGGAACGATGGAAGTTGAGATTGACGACAAAAAAATTACAACCCGGTTAACCGATGAAGGCCCGGGTATCCCCGACATTGAAATGGCGATGCAGGAAGGTTTTTCGACAGCCAGTAAAGAAGTGCGTGAAATGGGGTTTGGAGCAGGGATGGGCCTCCCGAATATAAAAAAGAATACCGACTCAATGGATATTAAAAGTACTGTCGGGACAGGAACAGAATTAATCATGGTAAATTATTTTTAATGTTTAACCGTACCACATATCACGCTTTAAAAGTCGACAGGGAAAAATGCATCGGATGTACTCACTGCATGAAAATTTGCCCTACTGAAGCCATCCGTGTGATTAACGGGATGGCAACGATCGACCACGAACGTTGTGTTGATTGTGGCTATTGTTTCCGTACCTGTCCGACCAAGGCCATTTACGTCGAACAGGACGATCTGAACAAAATCAAAGCTTTCAAATACAGGGTGGTGTTGTTCCCTTCAGTTATGATTGGCCAGTTTCCTGAAAAGATCAAAGAAAACCGGATTTATTCAGCCTTGCTGAAACTTGGCTTCACTCATGTTTTCGAGGTTGAACAGCCTATTCAAATATTGATTGATTCAATAAAGGAATATTGTCATTCAGATAAAAATCATAAACCATATATTTCCGGTTTCTGTCCGGCCATCGTCAAACTCATCCAACTCCGTTACCCTTCGCTGATCGATAACCTGATTCTTCGGAAAGCCCCTCACGACCTGGGAGCCCATTTTGCTATTCAGGAATTATTGAAACAAGGCGCACGAAAAGAAGAAATAGGCCTGTTTTATGTAACTCCCTGTTGTGCAAAAATTTCAGCAGTAAAAAGTCCGGTAGTCGAACGCGAGTCAATTGTCGACGGGGTTATTAATATGAACGAGTTATATAACCGGGTAATGAAAGTGGTTGACGATGTGAAAGTTGAGGATACCAGTGACCAGCGTGAACACATTACCAAAGAAGGAATTTTGTGGAGTCTTACCCGCGGAGAATCCATCTTTTTCGGAGATCGCAGCATGGCTATTGATGGCATACATAATGTAATTAAATTTTTAGAAAGGCTGGAAAATGAAGAAATCCCCGGTCTCGATTTTTTGGAACTCCGGGCTTGCGACCAAAGTTGTGCCGGTGGAATCATGATGACCGGGAACCGTTTCCTGACTGTTGAACGACTGGAACACCGGGCGAAAAGGTACCCGGAGACCAGAGCTGTAAATTTATCAACACTACAAATTGATACAGAGAAAATCAAACAAAAACTGGTATCCGACAAAATAATGCCTAAACCTGTTTTCCGTTTCGACAGCGACCGGATCAAAGCTATTGAGAAGATGAACAAAGCCCAGCGAATACTTTGTTTTCTCCCTGGCATTGACTGTGGCGCCTGCGGGGCACCCAACTGCCATGCACTGGCCGAAGACATGGTAAACGGAAAGGCAAAAATGTCGGATTGTTTTTTTATCCAGCAACGCTGGCAATACGAAGGAAGAATAGAACCGCTGAAAGCCTATCGTAACCTTGAAAAAAAATGGGGGACGAACCGGTTCGAAGCTGATTGCAACAAAAAAGGAAAAAGAAATGAAGGTTTCTGATATTGTTAACGAGTTAGGTTTGAAAGTCTTTTCAGGAGAGAAAGGGCTTGACAACGAAGTAACAGGTGGCTACGTGTCCGACCTGTTAAGCGATGTGATGGGCAATGCAAGTGAAAGCCAGGTGTGGATAACCCTGCAGGTACATCCGAACGTAATGGCTATTGCTTCGCTGAAAGATATGGCTGCGGTGATCATGGTAAAAGGGTTACAGCCCGGCGAAAACACCATACTCCACAGCAATAAGGAAAACATCCCGATTCTGGGAAGCCAATTAGGTACGTTTGAAATAGCAGGTAAGCTGTATCAATTGTTAAACCGGTAAACGATGCAACAATTCCGGGCCGACCTGCATATACACACGGTATTGTCACCATGCGCTGATCTGGACATGAGCCCTGAAAATATTGTCGCCAACGCGAAAAAAAGAGAGATCGACATCATTGGCATTACCGACCACAACAGTACCCGGAACTGTGAAGCCGTCGTGAAAGCTGCTTCACACGAAAATATTTCCGTCCTGCTGGGTTGTGAGGTTAATACTTCCGAAGAAATACATGTACTTGCTTTTTTCCCCGATACCTCAGCAATGAACGAATTCCAGTCTTTTATTGACCGATATCTGCCAAACATTGTCAATCATCCTAATATATTTGGGTACCAGGTGATGGTTGACGAACATGCCAACATCACCGGATACGAAGAAAAATACCTGGGGTCGGCACTCGATGCAGGGATTGATGAAGTGGAAAGAAAGGTTCATGAGCTAAACGGGATTTTTATCCCTGCGCATGTCGACCGGCATATCACCAGTATTTACAGTCAGTTGGGGTTTATTCCTGAAGGGCTTCAATTAGAGGCTCTGCAAATTTCGAAACGGGTTGATGAAGCTGAAACCAGGGAAAAATATTCAGTCCCGGAAGAAATTTGTGTGGTGAAATTTTCGGACTCACATTATCCGGAAAATGTGGGAGAAGTTTGTACTATTTTCAATATGAAAGAAATTTCATTTTCAGAAATAAAAAAAGCGCTTTTAAAGATTGAAGGCAGGTGGACTTTGATTCCGTTTTATAAAAATAATGCACATACCTCAAGACGGACATGAAAGATCTTTCAATGCATATACTGGACATTGTCCAGAATTCAATACGGGCAAAGGCATTAAACATCCTTATCGGTATTGAAGAAAAACCGGAGACCGATCAGTTTATTATAAAAATAGACGACGACGGATGCGGAATGGGGCCGGAAGAGCTTTCAAAGGCCATTGATCCGTTTTATACCTCACGTACCACCCGAAAGGTAGGGCTTGGATTACCGCTTTTAAAGCAAAATGCAGAAAATGCAGGAGGTCGTTTCACGATTCAATCGGGAATAAACAAAGGCACCCGGTTGACTGCTGTTTTCGGGTTTACTCATATCGACCGTCCGGTTTTAGGCGACATTGTCGGGACACTGATGATTTTGTTTGGGGCTTCGGAAAACATAAATTTTGTTTTCAGTTACAGAACCCCTCACGGTACATTTTCAGTAAACACTTCAGAGATCATGGAGATGCTTGATGGTGTGCCCATTCATACGCCGGAAATCCGGGAATTTTTGACCGGTTATCTGTCAACAAATTTAAAACAAATCCAAATAAGTGAATAATGATAAAAATTAGATTTTATTCGTGTCAAAGATTAGACATTTACTTCAAAAAAATATAACTTATTACATATAAAAAAACGATCTATCACAAGAACCGATCATGACAAAAATTAAAACATTGGCTGACCTGAAAAGAATACGTGATGAAGTTCAGTCAAAAATCAAATTAAGAGAACTGGGCGAGAAACCCGATAAGCTGGTACAGATTAAAGTTTCGATGGCCACCTGCGGTATTGCCTCAGGGGCAAAAGAGACCATGACCTACCTGATTGAAGAACTGGAGCGCCAGGGGATTGATGCAGTGGTAACACAGACCGGCTGCATGGGCTACTGTTTTGCCGAACCAACCATTGAACTAACCATCCCCGGAAAAGAACCTGTGGTTTACGGGTATGTGGGGAAAGAAAAAGCCGGGGAGATCATCGAGAAGCACATCAAACTAGGGGAAATGGTTGATGGTATTATTCCGGTGAATTATAAAACCATTGACGATTAATCACAAAAAGGGAACAATTATGTCCGATTATAACATGCACGTGCTTGTATGCGGAGGTACCGGGTGTAGAGCCTCTGAAAGCGAGCTTATCAGGAATAATTTTATAAAATATTTATCAGAACTGGGGCTGAACGACGAGGTACAGGTAATTACCACCGGGTGCTTTGGCTTTTGTGAAAAAGGACCTATCGTTAAAATACTTCCCGACAATACTTTTTATACTCAGGTTACCCCGAAAGATGTTTGGGAAATTACAGAGGAACACATTGTTAAAGGAAGAAGGGTTAAGCACCTGCTATACAAAGACCCGAAAAACGACCATCTGGTTCTGGATACGAAAGGCATGAATTTTTATAAAAAACAAATTCGTATTGCTTTACGGAACTGTGGTTTTATTAATCCTGAAAATATTGATGAATATATAGCCCGCGACGGGTATGCTGCTTTGGGTACCTGTCTTTCTGAAAGAACCCCTGAAGAGGTGATTCAGATTATCAAAGATTCAGGCCTGCGCGGACGTGGAGGCGGTGGTTTTCCAACCGGTCTGAAATGGGATTTGACCCATAAGGCTGAAGGCGACCAAAAATATGTGGTTTGTAATGCCGACGAAGGCGACCCGGGGGCTTTTATGGACCGTTCGATACTGGAAGGCGACCCGCACTCGGTACTCGAAGCAATGGCTGTTTGTGGTTTTTGCGTAGGTGCCGACAAAGGTTTAATATATATCCGTGCTGAATACCCACTGGCTATCGAACGACTGAAAGTGGCGATCAAACAAGCCAAAGAATACGGTTTGCTGGGGAACGATATCCTGGGGACCGGATTTAACTTCGAAATAGAATTAAGATATGGTGCAGGTGCATTTGTTTGTGGTGAAGAAACAGCCCTGATTCATTCGATGGAAGGTCTTCGCGGTGAACCAACCGTAAAACCTCCCTTTCCCGCTTTGTCGGGCTACCTTGGCAAACCTACCAATGTGAACAACGTGGAAACATTTGCAAACATCCCGGTTATCATTAACAAAGGGGCGGCCTGGTTTGCATCCATTGGCACCGAAAACTCGAAAGGCACTAAAGTTTTTGCTCTGGCCGGAAATATCAACAATGTCGGGCTGATTGAAGTGCCTATGGGAACCACCCTGCGTGAAGTGATTTACGATATAGGAGGAGGAATTAAGGACGGCAGGGAATTTAAAGCCGTGCAAACAGGGGGGCCTTCGGGCGGTTGTCTTACCAAAGATTTCCTGGATGTGCCTATCGATTACGACAACCTGTTGAAAGCCGGATCAATGATGGGCTCCGGGGGAATGATCGTGATGGATGAAAGCGATTGTATGGTGTCGATTGCCAAATTCTATCTTGGATTTACCCTGGAGGAGTCGTGCGGGAAATGTACGCCATGCCGTATCGGGAACAAACGGTTGCACGAGATACTGGAAAAAATCACGGAGGGAAAAGGCACACGGGAGGATTTGGACCGCCTGCGTATTTTAGGTAACGTGATTAAGGATTCATCGCTTTGCGGCCTGGGACAAACATCGCCCAACCCTGTATTATCGACGCTGGATAATTTTATGGATGAATACCTTGCGCATGTTGACGAGCACAAATGCCCGGCCGGACAATGTAAATCACTACTCCATTATTCGATTGACGATGAAAAATGTACCGGGTGTACCCTGTGTTTCCGCAATTGCCCGGTAGGGGCTATCTCTGGAGAAAAACGCAGTCCACATTACATCGACCAGTCGTTATGCATCAAGTGCGGCGTTTGTTTCGAAAAATGCAAATTCGGGGCAGTATTAATCAGGTAATCATAAAATTAGTACCCAAAATGATCAATTTAATCATCGATAATAAACCGGTAGTTGTAAAAGACGGAACTACCGTTCTGCAGGCGGCAGCAAGTATTGGCATTGATATACCAACCTTATGCCATATGAAACTGGAAGACCTGAATATTGAAAATAAACCCGGAAGTTGCCGTGTCTGTGTTGTTGAGATACTCGGACGCAGAAACCTGGCGCCGGCCTGTGTTACCGTGGCAACCGAAGGAATGGAAGTAAAGACCCACTCGATACGCGTAGTGAATGCCCGGAGAACGATTGTTGAACTGATTTTATCCGACCATCCGGCTGACTGCCTGGTATGTGCCAAATCAGGGAAATGTGAATTACAGGACCTGGCCCAGCACCTGGGTATCCGTAAAATTCATTATCCGGGGGAACAATCGATGTACCGGGAAGATACCTCTCCGGCTATCATCCGGGAGATCAACAAATGTATCATGTGCCGCCGTTGTGAAACCATGTGCAACGAAGTACAGACGGTAGGCGTACTTTCGGCTGTGAACCGTGGGTTCCATGCGGTAGTTGCCCCGGCCTTTGAGATGAACCTCGACCATTCGGTGTGTACCTACTGCGGACAATGCGTTGCCGTTTGTCCGACCGGGGCATTAACCGAGGTAGACCAGACCGGCGCTGTTATCCGCGCTTTATCAGACCCTTCAAAAACAGTAATTGTTCAGACGGCTCCGGCTGTCCGTGCAGCCCTGGGCGAAGAATTCGGCATGGAAGCCGGTACATTGGTAACCGGAAAAATGACTGCTGCTTTGCGCCGCCTGGGGTTCAAATATGTATTTGATACTGATTTTGCAGCCGACCTGACCATTATGGAAGAAGGTACCGAATTGCTGAACCGTTTATCAGCATATCTGAAAGGCGATAAAAGTGTGAAACTACCCATATTGACCTCATGTTGTCCGGCCTGGGTGAAATTTTTTGAGCATCAGTTTCCTGAACTGAAAGATATACCGTCGACAGCACGTTCACCGCAACAAATGTTTGGTTCTGTTGCAAAAACCTATTTTGCAGAACAATTACAGATCAACCGGGAAGATTTGATCGTCGTATCAATCATGCCCTGCGTGGCAAAGAAATACGAAAGCAGCCGTGAAGAATTTTCAGTAAACGGGAATCCTGATGTCGATTACGCATTGACAACACGTGAACTGGCGGAACTGATCAACCTGTCAAATATCGATTTCAGATCGTTACCTGAAGAAGAATTTGACCAGCCGTTGGGCGAATCAACCGGAGCAGGAGTGATTTTCGGCACTACAGGAGGAGTAATAGAAGCTGCTGTTCGTACTGCCTATGAAATATTTACCGGCAAATCGCTTCCCCGTATCGATTTTGCAGAACTTCGCGGAATGGAGGGGCTACGCAAAGTAACCATCGATTTCAACGGAACACCTATCAACATTGGTATTGCCCACGGACTGGGTAATGCCCGCAAACTGCTTGGGGAAATAAAGGCAGGTACCAGCGAGTTCCATGCCATTGAGATCATGTCGTGCCCGGGAGGATGTATCGGTGGCGGAGGTCAGCCTTATCATCACGGTGATGTAGAGATACTGAAAAAACGACAGCGTGCCATTTATACTGAAGATAAAAACAAAAAAATACGAAAATCGCACGAAAACCCGTACATCAAAAAATTGTATGAAGAATTTTTGGGTAAGCCGATGAGCGAAAAGGCCCATCATCTGTTACATACCCAATATTTTGACAGAAGCTAGCAATTAATAATCAACATCATGCCAAAAATAAAATTAGCAGAAAAAACGGTCGAACTGATTAAAGAAATCTGTGTTTTATTCGATAATAAGGAAGGAGAACTGATCAATGTACTCCACCAGGTGCAGGACAAACTGGGATATCTTCCGGCTGAAGTACAGGAAGTAATTGCCAGGGAATTAAATATTCCGGTAGCCAGGGTTTACGGGGTCGTTACCTTTTATTCATTTTTTACCATGAAACCGCAGGGAGAATATCCTATTTCCATTTGCATGGGAACGGCTTGTTTTGTTCGTGGTGCCGAACAGGTTTTAAATGAATTTAAACGCCAGTTGAAAATCGAAGTCGGACAGACTACCGAAGATGGAAAATTCTCTCTGAGTTGCCTCCGTTGTGTTGGCGCCTGCGGCCTTGCACCGGTTGTTATGGTAGACAAAAAAGTATTTGGCCGTGTATCGCCTCAGCAAGTCAATAAAATCATTGCTGAATACAAAGAAGGTTGTGCCGCTACATAAAAAGGGACCGGTCAATCAGGGATCATATTGAACTCTGTAAACGCCCCTTGATTTTAAGTCTGTTATATAAATATAACGTGAGTTTTGGGTTAATTTAAAATCAACCTGAAACTCACGTTAAATATAAGTTTTTAAGTGCCCGTCGCCCGGCAACCGGCTTCAAAAAATCATCAGAGAGGCTCGTTGTCCGACAACTGACTTCAAAAAAATCGTCGGGAAGCATTTTGCATGGCAGACCGACTCCAAAAAAATTGCAGAGAAGCATTTTGTATGGTAGACCTGCTTCAAAAAAGGTTCAGGGGAGCTTGTCAGCCTCTGACCTCCCTCAAAATAGTTGCGGGGAAGATTATTGCCCGGAAAGTGTCTGATATATTTCTCCCCATGAAGGTATGCCGCCAAAATTCCTGTCATCGATATATATATCCGCAACGATTTTTCGTCCTGTATCTTTCGTGTATTTCTCTTCCGGGAAATTTTTGTTGACGGCATAAAATTCGAGCCCTCTTTTTTTACAAAATTCAATGGCAGCTTCCAGTTCTTTGCCGTATCTCGAAGTCCATAAGACCAATCTGAATCCTTCTTGTTGCAACATTTTTAATGTTTGAATGGCAAAAGGGATTTCCTTTCCTATTTTTGGATATTTGTGTTCCACAATTGTTCCGTCAAAATCAACAGCTAATATCATAAGAGTAAAAATATTTTTAAGAAGAAGGTGTATCTTTTTTATGTTTTCTCGGTTTGTCGTCGGTATAGTAACCATAGCCCGAACCATAAGCCTTCCGGTAATACCCGCCGTACCTGTACGAGTAATAGCCATATCTGTTCGCACTTATATCATTGATCACAATACCTGTTTTCTTTTGCTTGTTTTTGTCCGTGACCTGGTTTATGTAGTCTATTAGTTTTTTATGGCTGTAATTTTGCCGGATAACGTAAAGATCAATATTGGTATGCTGCCCCACGATAATGCCATCGGTAACCAGCGTTGCCGGGGAATTATCAATTATAATCACATCGTACATCGATTTCAGCTTATCAAGCAGTCCTTCAAATTCCTTTGTTCCCAATAATTCGGCGGGGTTGGGCGGAATTATACCTGACGGAATGAAATCCAGGTTGTCAACCGATGTTGGTTTGATGATTTGTTCCAGGGTATGATGTCCGATCAAATAGGTACTAAGCCCTTCTTTATTTTTGATGTTTAGTCTTCTGTGCAGGGTGGGTTTTCTCATATCACCTCCTATTAGAATAACTTTTTTATTATTCATGGTAATAATCGCAGCCAGGTTGAGTGAGATAAACGATTTTCCTTCTCCCGGTACCACGGAGTGTACCCCTACAATTGTTGCCCCTTCATCCCTGTGGATGTAGTCGAGGTTTGTCCGTAATTCGCGAAGCGATTCTGCAATTACAGAGCGGGGATGGGCGGTTACCGGAATTTCCTCGTCAAGGGAATTATGGGAGATATTTCCTACCACCGGAATATTGGTTAGCTTTTGCACATCTTCTTTGGAATGGATGGTTTCATCAAAATAATCCCTGATAACTATAATGAGAAAAGGAATTGCCAGACCAATAAAAAGACCCATCATCAGGATTAACATTCTTTTCGGAGCTGTTTGTACCAGTGTAAAACGGCTGGCCGGGTCAATAATTTTAGTATCAGCAATATTCGAAGCTTTTGAAATTTCTGCTTCTGCCCGTTTTTGGAGCAGAAATGTGTACAATTCGTTGTTCAGGTCGAACATTCTCCTGATGTTTATCATATCCTGCTCCGTTTTTGGGTAATTTCCCAGCACGGTATTCATATCTTCAATTTCCTGTTCAATTGATTTTAGTTCTTGTTTGGTATTGTATACAAGGTTATTAATATTTTCACTCAGTCCCTTTTTTACAAATTCCATTTCCCTGTCAAGCATCTGGATACTGGGGTTTTTGTCCTGCAGACTATACGAAAGCATTTCCTTTTTACCGTATAAATCAGCTAACTTAACAACCAGGCTGTTAAGCGTGGCATCCGTGATTCCCACCACCGACGGGGCAATCATTTTTTTCATTTTTTCCGCATTGTCAAGATAGTTGTTCAGGTTTTCATAGTAGTTCAACTGCATTTGGGCAAGCGATTTTTTTGAATCAAGCTGGACCAGTTTTTCAACTACCAGCGATGCCTTTTGTCCCAAATCAAAAACCTTGTTTTTCGAACGGTAATTGGAGAGATTATTCCCTGTAACTTCCAGAGTATCAATAATATTGGTCAGTTGTTGGTCAATGAAGCGGATTGTATTTTCAGAAGTCAGGTTTTTTTCTTTTAAACCGAATTTAATGTACTCATTGTTCAGTTCATTCAGATACCTGATTGCCCTTGCAGAAGATTTATCCTCCAATTTCAAGCTGATTAAATCAGCTTGTTTATCTACCTGGTTTATTACTATTCTTCTTTTGTAGCTAAGAGCCAATCTGTTCAGATCGTTAAAAACGAAATAATAAGTTTTACCATTTGTTGGCCGGATTTTATTTAAAACGAAACTAAAAAAATTAGTTTTAAATTTTTTTCCAAATTCACCTTCCTGCTCAAAATCAAGAATTACTTCTTCCCCGTTAAGATTGATTTTAGCATCAATTTTTATGATATACTTTTTATCGTCTTTGGGATAAATGTACAGGGGAATCCCGGTTCGGTTATAATCGGTACTGTCGGTAACAATCTGGAACGGTTCTGCATCAAAAAGAGTATAATCCCATATCGGCATTTTCCTGTACCACGACACATTCCAATCAAGGTTCTCTACAACCTGACGGTTAAGACTGAAAGATGTCAATATCCCGATATGGTTTTCCAACTTGATATTGGATCTAAACCGGAAATTGCTGAACATATTGTTCATGTTGAGACCATCCGATTGTTTTTCCTTGATCAGGATGGTACTGCCTGCTGAATAGGTGGGAGGAATATATTTATTGTACACATAGGCAATTCCCAGCCCGAGAGCACCTGCCAATACAAACCAATACCAATAATAGAGTAATTTTTTCAGAAACTCTTTTATATTGAGCGATTCTTCTTCCTCCCTCTGAGTAACAAGCTTTAGGAAATCTTCATTGTAGTCCATATAGAATTTTATAAGGTTATTTTGAAAAGACTGAATTCCCGTAATAACAGGCAATAAAAATATTATTTCTCCTTTGACAGATTCCTTCGAAATCGAAAAATTGGTTTTCCTCCTAAATCTGTCAAAGTAGGATTAATCCCCAAGATATTTAAGGATTACGATCAGGGTTGATATTGTTGACAGTGTTAGTGTGTACAACGATGAGTTCAGGCGGGTGTTTTTATATTTGTCCGGTGATACATATACGACATCATTAGGTTGTAAATAATAGGCTTCGGAACTCAATAGCATTTTATCCGACAAATCAACTTTAATTGATTTTTTCCCTTCTTCCGTTTCCCTTACTACCGTTACATTTTTCAGGCGGGCATAATCGGTTGTACCGCTTGCCTGGCTAATGGCCTCCAGCAAGGTACAGGTGCTGTTATAGTTGTAATAGACACCAGGTTTGGTTACTTCCCCGATTACCGTATATTTGAAACTCAACAGTTTTACGGAAACAGTAGCTTCTTTAAAATACTCGCTTACTTTTTCCATTAATAATTTTTTTGCATGGGGAATTGTTTTTCCGGCAACATTTACTTTACCGATAATGGGAAGTTCTACATTACCATCCTGATCAACCTGGTAGCCGTTAAGATATTGGGCGCTTAACGATCCGTACAGTTGTGCGGTACTGCCAGAGTAACCGGTCCCTCCGGAAGAAGGGTTAAAAAGCTGGTTAACTTCCGGGTTAAGCGAGCTTACCTGGATATAGAGGTTATCATCTTTTCGTAATTGATAATTGTCCGTGGAAAACGGAGCTCCCTGCCCGACAATGCCCTCCGACAGGTTCTGCATATAAATCAAATCCTTATTCGATTTGCAGGAATACAGGTTAGCAATCAGGAAGATTGCCAGGAATAAATTTTTCATACAGTATTTCATATTGATATAATTTTCGATGGATAATTTTAAAAGAGTTTAATCTCTTCAATACATTTTTTCAGGCTTTTCTGCCAGTGAGGTATTATTAGTCCAAAATCAGATTTTATTTTTTCTTTACTCATGACTGAATAGTAAGGTCTTTTCGCCGGGGATGGATAATCCTTTGTTCTGACAGGATAAAGTTTACAGTCAAGTCTTGATAAATTGATAATTTCATAGGCAAAATCATATAAGGAGGCTATCCCTTCATTGGAATAGTGATATATTCCTTTTTTTGAAATTCCTGTTTGCGGATCATTAAGAATGGTTAGAATGGCTGCAGCCAGGTCGCCGGCCCATGTAGGGCTTCCGATCTGATCATAGCTCATTTTTATATGAGTTCTCATTTTGGCCAGTGACCGGATGGTTTGAACGAAATTTTGAGACCCTGAAGAGTAGAGCCATGATGTACGGATGATCAATGCTTCCGGGCACATTGTCCGGATGATCTGTTCTCCCTGTAACTTCGATTTCCCATAATGGTTGAGTGGGGCAGGGGCATCAGTTTCAATATATGGCCTGTTTGACATGCCATCGAAAACAAGACTGCTTGAGATATGAACAAATGTCAATTTGTAACGATTCACATAATATGTCAGATTTTTCAGAGCATAAGCATTTATCATATAAGCCATTTCTGTTTCCTCTTCTGCCTTGTCTACTGAAGCATATGCGGCACAGTTAATAATACATGTAATCTCATTATCACATATTATTTTTTCCAGTTTTTCAGGTTTTAGAAAATCGATTTCGGGAAGATCAAAAAAATGAGATCTACCTTCCGGAAAAAAGGCCGATCTCTTTTTTATTTCAGCTCCCAACTGACATTTAGCCCCTGTTAATAATATATTCATGGTTTATTGGTTGTTGAAATGAACATTGAATATTGAACAGTAGCTGTGGCCGGATCCTTGATTCGCAATAAGGGAAATAAGAAAAGAATGCAATTTTTTGCATTAAAATCATTTTCAAAATTGCATTATGACGGGTTGTGTGCGATCCGGCCAGGTTGGCTACTGTTTGTTTTACTTATGAACAAATTAATTTGATATTATCGTTGCCTTTATACCAATACTTCATCATATTCACAATATTTTGAGTTTTTTGATATAAACTCGGGAACTAAAGCTTTCATGCGAAGTACCAGTTCTGTTTCAGATTCCGTTTGTATAGCTTTAATCAGCCCGTCAACAGCTAATTCTACTACACTGAAATTGTGGCGACGAACTTTAGCTGCTTTTATTTTTGGATGGTGGGTTGGTATCGTATTTTCTTCGTTTGCCAGTAACTCTTCAAAAAGTTTTTCACCGGGTCTTAAGCCTGTAAATTGGATAGGAATGTCGGTTTCCGGCTTTAAGCCTGCCAGTGAGATCATTTTTACTGCCAGATCATAAATTTTCACCGGTTCACCCATGTCAAACACATAAATTTCGCCTCCTTTTCCCATGAAACCGGCTTCGAGCACCAACTGACATGCTTCAGGAATGGTCATAAAATAACGGATGATATCGGGGTGGGTAACTGTTACAGGTCCTCCGGCCTCAATTTGTTTACGGAAGAGCGGCACAACCGAACCATTTGACCCCAGCACATTTCCAAAGCGGGTAGTGATAAACTGGGTAACCATGTGGGGGGATTGTGCAAGCGCCTGTATATAGATTTCGCAAATCCGTTTTGAGGCCCCCATGATATTCGTCGGGTTTACTGCTTTATCCGTCGAGATCATCACGAATTTTTTTACCCCGAAGCGGACTGACAAATCAGCCAGAATACGGGTTCCGCCCACATTAACACGGATTGCCTCATAAGGTATAGCTTCCATTAAAGGCACATGCTTATAAGCGGCTGCATTGAAAACATATTCAGGAAGATATTTCATGAAAATCTGGCGCATCCGGTGCCGGTCGGTTATATTAGCAACTTCTACTCTGAATTTTTCTGGCTGTACTTTTTTTTGTAATTCATTTTGTAAATCATAAAGAGGCGATTCTGCCTGATCGACAAGGATAAGTTGTTTCAGATCAAACGTGATCAACTGCCGGGCTATTTCCGAACCTATTGATCCGGCAGCTCCAGTGACCAGTACTACTGCCCCTTTTACCCCCTTGACAATTTTGTCCTGTTTCAGGATAATCGGATCGCGTCCTAACAAATCCTCAATTTTTAAGTTCCGTACCTGCTGTGTGTTGAATTTTCCATCTATCCATTTATTCACAGGAGGTACCTCACGTATTTTTATTTTATACTTCAGGCAACGGTCGAAAAGTTCTTTTTTACGGCTCGGTTTAATATTATCGGGGTTGATTGCCAGAATGAGTTCATAATCCGTGGATTGTACGGTCATTTTTTCAAATGCTTCATTTTCTGAAT
The DNA here is from genome assembly GCA_963662895.1 of Prolixibacteraceae bacterium. Classification (GTDB taxonomy): domain Bacteria; phylum Bacteroidota; class Bacteroidia; order Bacteroidales; family Prolixibacteraceae; genus GWE2-42-39. Next base: position 1,384,937 of record OY759982.1, read on the forward strand.
AGATAATTTTACCGGCCAGTCTTTTTCCTGTTAATGATTTATTATCGTCGATAAATCCGATTACAGATATGTTTGAATTACGGTCGTTTTCGAATACGTTTGCAGCGATCTGCCCCATGTCGCCGGCTCCGAATATCATAACAGGGGTTAAGTTTTTCCGGGGACTCAGGTAACTCTGATACAGGCCCCGGACAGTTAATCTGAACCCTGTTAAAAGTACAACCGATATAACAGCATGTATTACCACGAGGGAACCCGAGATCCCCATTTGTCCGGCCAGTACTGTTGACCGCATTAAAGCAATGGCGATCAATTCAATAATCGCTGCCAGCCCGGTGGCTTTAAAAAGACGAATGGAATCTCCCATGGTGGAGTACCGGATAACCCCACGGTAAGTCCCGCAGCAGACAAAAGCAAACAGGTAGGAAGGAAGGGCCAGGAATACTAATTGTAAAAGTGCCTGTAAAAACGAAATTTTACTTACATCAAGGTTATAGCGCAATAAATAAGCAACAGGAAAACCAATTGCTATAATTGCCAAATCTGCCAGAAGTATAAATTTTCTTGGCAGGTTATACTTCTCAAATAACCGGGTTAATCTGTCCATAGAATTGATATTAAGGGTAACAAGGAATCTCTTTTAAGAATGTCTGTTGATTGAGAGGAATTATACGGGCCTTCTATTACTTGAGATATAAGGTAATAAGGTTGTTGAAATTATTCGCCGTTATTGCGGGGCACTTTAATTTTTTGTGGAGCATATTATTTAGCTCTGACTTTTTAGTACAGACAAAAGCTAAAAATCAAGCTTCATCTCATTTCTCATTTTTACTGTCCTCAAGCCGGACGGGCTGATCCTTTTTCCCTGCAGCTGGAAAAAGTATCCAAAAAGAGCCGCCGCTTAGGCTAAAAAGCTAAAAATCGTTTGCGTTCGCTATCCGGCAATTGCCGGACCAAACTCCTCACTGCGTTCGTCAAACAGGGAAGATTTATTAACGCTCACTCCATCAATTTTCTAAACGCTTTTTCCCCTTAGGCGGAAACAGCCCGGGCATTGTTGTCTTTCCTAAAAAAATACCTCTCTCCCCCTGGCTTATTCTATAACGAAACGATGGCTCCTTACAGAGACTGAACACTCTTCCTGCTCTTCTCCACAACTTTTTAAACTGATCCGTTATTGCTACGAAGGTTTTTAAAAGATAAGGTTTTTTGTTCTGAAATGACTGTTTTTTTAGGATTATTTTTTTGTGGTAAAAATTTGAATTGAATTGATAGACTTAGTAATTTTCAAAAAATAAACTATTAAACTTTGTGAGTGATAGATTCCTCCCTTCGGTGCCTATGACAGATTTTTTCAGAAGTTTGTATATGAAGCAAATACAAAACATCACTTTTTTCAGCATTTCAACATTCCCAGCCATGCAACTGTTCTGCTTTTTTTGACAAACTACCGTGGCCGGGGTTGTTCCGTTAGCATTCAACCCCGGGGTTGCGCTCCTGCCTCGCTTACCCCGGGTTACTCAAATATCATCCCTCCGGGATTTTTGTCCCCCTTCCTTTCTCTTCTCCTCCTCTTCCCATTTTTTTGGATATTGGTTATTGAATATTCATGATTGGATATTCGTTTTTCCCGGCGTTTTTCCCTCCCATTGATATACAATAAATCGTCATTCCGACCGAAGGGAGGAATCTCTTTTATATAGTTAATTGACAGATAACAACCATTACCAGACAGGGGTTATCGTTATTTTATAATCATTTTCCTCAATAACATTTTCTTCATCCCATGTTATTATACATAGATTAAAACAATTTAACTCCTTACATGCTTCAATCAGTGCGGAAATCTCCCGTTTTCGAGTCTTATTATTCTGCAAATCAAATGAAACCTGAAGTGAAAAATCTATTTTATACCCATCTCTGCAAACAAAATCAATCTCCTTTTCATTTTTTGTGCGATAATAAAATAATGAATCACCTAAGTTTTTTATCAAAAAAAAAATGCTAAATGTTTGACAACTTTCTTGAGTTCGATCTGAAATCGTTAATCGTAATTCATATAGAGCCTTTGCGTTTAGTCGGCTGTTCCTGCCTGCTGCGACTGAATACTGATTACTTTGCCCGGTTTTTATAGGGAATTGACATACCACTCCAAAAGTTTGTCAATCCCTTCTTCAATATCTATCCGGTGATGCCAGCCAAGTGCATGTATTTTGGAAGGGTCTGTCAGTTTTCGCAGGGTACCGTCAGGTTTTTCTGTATTAAAAACCAGTTTTCCATTAAAACCGGCTTTTTCTTTAATCAGGTATGCCAGTTCTTTGATCGAAATTTCTTTTCCGGTACCGATGTTAATATGTGTGTTGCGGATTTCTTTTCTTATTTCGGGAGTAGTCTGGAAATCTGTTGCTCTTGAATTTTTATCATGAGATTTTTCGCTTTTGCTTTGGATGACATCTTCGAAGTTTACTTTTTCCATCACATACACACAGGCATCAGCCATTTCCTCACTCCAGAGGAACTCACGCAGAGGAGAACCGGAACCCCATATTTCAACGCTTACCTGTTTTTTTGTTATTCTGAGCGAATGCGAAGAATCTGAGGCATCTTCACTAACTCCATATTTCAAGAGTATATCGCTTATTTCATCTGCAGTTGATTGACCGTTCACTCCTTCAACAGGCCGTTTATCTATATCTTTGCGGATTGAATTCCAATCATTATTTTCCAGACATTTACCCAGGTAAATTTTACGGATAAGCGCCGGGAGTACATGAGAGGTTTCCAGATTAAAATTATCGTTTGGGCCGTACAGGTTTGTGGGCATTACACTCAGAAAGTTGGTGCCGTACTGCAAGTTATAACTTTCGCACATTTTAATGCCTGCTATCTTGGCAATAGCATACGGTTCATTGGTATATTCAAGCGGTGAAGTCAGTAATGCATATTCCCGCATCGGTTGCGGTGCTTCACGCGGATAGATGCAGGTGCTCCCCAGGAAAAGCAATTTTTTAACACCGTATTTCCAGGAATAATGGATTACATTGTTTTGAATGGCCAGGTTTTCATAAATAAACTGTGCCCGGTATTTACTGTTGGCAATAATTCCTCCTACTTTGGCTGCGGCCAGGAAAACATATTCCGGGTTCTCCTTTGTAAAAAAAGTTTCAACCTCTTTTTGCGAAGTTAAATCCAACTGCTCCTGTGAACGGAGTACAAAATTCGTATAACCTTTTACCTTTAAACTTTTCAGTATGGCAGATCCTACCAGTCCACGATGACCGGCTACAAATATTTTACTATTTTTTTTCATTATTCAAAATAATTCAGGGTTCTGAACCCGCCTTGTCTCAGCCAGGCTTCTTTTTGCATCAGTTTGATATCGCTTTGCATCATATCTTCAATAAGGCCTTTCAGGTCATACTGTGGTTCCCATCCCAGCCGGGTGCGGGCTTTGTTCCCGTCACCAATCAGCAGCTCTACTTCAGTAGGACGGAAATAACGCGAATCGACAGCCACAGCAGGGGTGCCCGATTTCGTGCGTTCTGTAATAGCTTCCAGCCATTTTTCGCCTACCGCCCGGGTAAATACTGCTTTATTTACGGCTGTGATATAGCCTTTTTCGTCGGCTCCCTGCCCGCTAAAATTGATTTCGATACCTACTTCCATTGCAGCTAGTTTAATAAAATCGCGGATAGATGTTGTTATCCCGGTCGCAATTACATAATCGTCGGCCTGTTCCTGCTGAAGGATCAGGTGCATGGCACGGATATAATCTTTGGCATGTCCCCAGTCACGCTGGCTTGACAGGTTACCCATGTAAACCGTTGTCTGCATTCCTAAAGCAATCCGGCTTAAAGCCCGGGTGATCTTTCGGGTGACGAAAGTCTCTCCTCGGATCGGCGACTCATGATTAAATAAAATGCCATTACTGGCATGTAACCCATAGGCTTCCCTGTAGTTGACCGTAATCCAGTAAGCATACAACTTAGCTACGGCATAAGGAGAGCGGGGATAAAATGGCGTTTTTTCCGTTTGGGGCACTTCCTGCACTAATCCATACAGCTCTGAAGTAGAGGCCTGGTATATTTTTGTCTTTTTTACAAGATCCAGTAATCTCACGGCTTCCAGTATCCGAAGCGTTCCTATACCATCGGCATTGGCCGTATATTCCGGCGTATCGAAACTGACTTTTACATGGCTCATAGCTGCCAGGTTATAAATTTCATCGGGCTGCACTTCCTGTATAATCCGGGTCAGGTTCATGGAGTCGGTCATATCGCCGTAATGCAGGAAGAAATTCCGGTTTTCGGCATGGGGATCCTGGTAAAGATGATCGATCCTTTCGGTGTTGAACATCGAAGACCTCCGTTTAATACCATGAACAATGTACTCTTTTTTCAAAAGATATTCGGACAGGTAAGCACCGTCCTGTCCGGTAATACCGGTAATAAGGGCAACTTTTTTCGACATGGGATTATGTTTATGAATTGTAAAATTACGACCGGCTGAGCAGGAAGCCGGTACGGGAAAGTGACACATCCACGAAACGGGCCCTGTTGTTGGGCGGATTGTTTTGCAGGGTTGTCCTGATATGGGTTGCTGCCTCCGGATCTTTGGCCAGGATTAGCATATAACCTCCACCTCCTGCCCCTAATAGTTTCCATGCGGCAGCATGATCTTCGAACTGACGGATCACAGCAGCTACCTGGGGGGGATTGGTACCTTCATCGAGCCGGCAGTTTAACAACCAGCTCTGCCTGATTTTTTGAGCCAGCAAATTGTAATCGTTGGTCTGGATCGCTTCGAAAGTGTTCCGGGCATGTACTTTTATTGCCCTCAGAATATCAAGGTGTTTCTGCGAATTCAGGAACATTCCCCGGACAATTTCTGCAAGTATATTTTTCGCAACCCGTGTCATCCCCGTGTAATAGAGCAGTATTGAAGCCATACATTCCTGATTGCTGAAAAGATGATCGGGCAGCCATCTTACGGTTGGAGACTGGTCAAAACCCGGCATTGTTTCCAAGAACTTGATGCCGGGAAGCAATCCCCCGAACTGATCCTGCCATCCTCCGCCGGTAGTAAGTAACTGTTCCAGGGACAAAGTACGGTTGCCGGTTTCTGTTTTATCCCAGTCAAGTGAGGCAAAATCTGACAAAGTACCAAGAATAGTTGCCGCCAGGATGGAGCTGGTTCCCAAGCCTGAACCTTTGGGAATAGCCGACAATAAGGTAATTTCCATTCCTCCTCCAAAATCCCGGAGTTGTTCTTCCAGCGAACTGTATTTTTTTTGACAGAAGTCAGGATAAAAACCTGCCAGCATCAATGCTGCTTTGGGAATAGCAAAGACAGACCCCACCCGGCTGATCACGGCAAGTTGTTGCCAGGAGGTGATCTCTTCCCGTTCTCCCAGATCGATGGAACGAAGAACAATGGTATTTTTTTCTGAAGGTTTGATAAATACCTGCAAAGGAGGCTGACCGTTCATTTCAACTGCCACGTTCACCACGCTGCCTCCTTCAATCAAACAATACGGCGGGGTGTCTGTCCATCCTCCGGCCAGGTCGAGCCGTGCCGGGCTTCGTCCCCACACAATCTGATCGTTTTTCACGTTTCTTCGGGGCAAAACAGGCTTTTCCCGGTATTGCTGAAGAATTGTTTCCCGTAAAATATCAAAGGCTTCCTGTTCTTCCTCTCCTTTCCTGTCGCCCCGGTACTGGTTGATACGATCCCTGAACATCCGGTTATGGATTTGCAGCAAAGGGCTCTCTGATACAGGCAGACGCTGTGGTTTTTCCAGCCTGGCTTCCGCCCATTCAGAGGCCGTATGATCAAGATCCAGTTGATAAAATACACTTTTGCGATAATTAGCTGCCAGTTTAGGTAACGCCAGTCGCCTGAATTGTTCGCGTTGTCTTTGGATGGCAAACAGGTCGGTTTTCTCGCTGATCTGTCGTGCTGACAGGCGTGGAACCGATAACCATCGTTCTCTCATGTTTTTTCTTTCTGACGGGGGCACGGTCATCCACCGTATCCATTCATCCAACTGATCAGACAGACTCAGTAACGGGAAAATAGGGGCTTCCTGAATATCGGTGTTTTTAGGAAAAATTTCGTTTATTTTTAATGCCCTTTCTTTCATCCATGCTGTCAAAGGCCTTCCCATCCAGCAGGTAGACAAATTTTTTACTTTCCCTCTAAAACGGTCGGTAAAACCGTAAGGACGAAGACAAATTTTCCCTTCAACCGGGATTATATCCAGGCATATTCCTTCCTGAAGCTCAAGTTCCCAGTTGTTTTCCGGGATACCGGTCAGGATATGCCTGCTACTGATTTTCCACGAGGAAGGGATGCAGGCGTTTTCAATCCATATTTGTTGGTTATCTTCCGTGAATGTTACTCCGGTACAGGCATTCTGAACAAAGATGGACGGGTGGGGTTTCACATTTCTGCTCCAGATTGCCCGTTGGTCCAGTACCCGGTTCTGTATCTGAAGCATCGACTGCAACATATCGCTTCCGGTGCCGAAATGATAAAAAGCGCCGTTTTCCAGAGGTAATATTTTTACTTTTAGTTTTTGTATTTCCTTGTCCTTTATTTTTGGAGTTAGTCCCATCGAAGGACCGAAAGTACCGTACAGGTCATAATTCTCAGGAAATCCATGCTGGAATTGTTGTTGCTGTGAATTCCAGCCGCAACGTCTTTGAAGCAATTCAATGGCCCGGTCACTCAGTAGCCAGATGCCAATATCCATCATAAAATAATAGTCAGGCGCCAGTTCCCGGATTTGTTCCACCAAAGGTTTTTGCAACATAAATTCCAGATGGTCGGGCTGCTTCCGGTTGCAAAAGAAAACGCCGTGGTTGGATGATTGTTCCGGGCCGATCCACAAACCAAAGCATAGTATATCCGCTTCGGGCAAGGTTTTTAATTCTGTTCCTGCCGTGATCAGCACATCGCCGCTGGCTATTAAAGTATGTATATTGGCAGGGGCAAGTTGCAGGATACGATCATAAAGCGGTACCTGAATATCCAGAAGGTTTTGGTTGAGCCTTTGTCCCCGTTGCCAGCGAAACACCGGAACAGGTGTTAATATTTTTCCGGAAGGGGCATAAGCAGGCAGACGACGGCTCTGACCTCCTGCATGCAGAATTACTCTTTTCCCTGAAGATAGCCAGTTGCTGAAATTTTTTTCAGGAGCTTCTTTTTGCCATGTCCGGTAAAGCATCCAGGCCGTACCACCTCCTGAACCGGCACGGGGTTCCCCGGGGTCGCAGTCAGCTATCCATTCTGTTTCAGGCTTGCCTGCCAGTGAATAGAAAGATTTTACCAGTGAAGGAGGTACAGAAAGTAAGTATTTATGCATGATTTAATCAATAAATCGTCATTCCGACCGAAGGGAGGAATCTCTTTTTTATATGTTATTTTTTTAATTTCACTTAACTACGATGAACATGAAGACTCAAAGTGCACTAAGCTTTTAATCAAAAATGGAAATACTAATATTTGATAATTTTCCTGAGTTCGATCTGAAATCGTTAATCGTTAATCGAAATTCATAATAGTGTCTTAGAGTCTGGTGTAAAGTCAAACCTTCTTTGTTATACTGAACGCAGTGAAGTATTTGATCCTTTGCCGCACTACTCATGAGACCCTTCGCTCACTCAGGGTGACAAAGCATTCCGATAGTCAGAGCCTCACTTCAAGTGAAACTCTGACTGTGGCTGAAATGACTATTGCTTTTTATCACTGCAACTGCCTACTGCGACTGAACACTTAATTTACTTCGTGCCTTGGTGTCTTTGCGTTCAGTTCGGCTGTTCCTGCCTTTAAATGCAAATGAAAATATTTTCGCATGAACAATACATAACCACTTCCCAGCAAAAATAGTGTTGCAATAAAGTAAGCCCAGTGCATCTTTTGAGGAACTGAAAGGTAACCGGCAACAATAAGTACCTGTGCCAACATATAAAAGACTGAGACCCATACATGGGGGATACTCAGTTCATTGGCCATGATTTGATAGGCATGCTTCCGGTGCGCCTCAAAAATATTCTCGTGTAGCATCAGGCGGTGAACAATGGTGAGTACACTGTCAACGCCATAAACCGACACCATAATGATGTAACTCAAATCATTGGTGAACAGCATTAACCGTCCCAGGGCAAAGATGATGATAAAGGCTATTGATACTGCGCCGATATCGCCGGCAAAACAGCGGGCATGTTTACGAAAATTAAAAAAGTTAAAAACCAGTACAGAAAGTAATGCTACAGATAACAAGGGCGGATCGACAAACGAAACAACCCGGGTATTTATCCAGATAAGGCACAGGAGTATCCCCAGACTGTATCCCCCCGTGATCCCGTTAATTCCATCCATAAAGTTCCAGGCATTGATGATACCGGTACATAAAATCAGGGCAACAGCTATGTACCATACAGGCAAGCCGGAAAATAAGCCCCAGTCCGTAAACATCAGCAGCATTGCTGAAAAATGGAACAATAAGCGGATGCGGCTTGGTACCGAATGTATATCATCAGCAAAGCTGATAAAAGCGATTAATGTTAAGCCTGCAAAAAACCACGGATAAGGTATCTTAAACCAGATGCTGTACAGTAAGACTCCCAAATAAAAAACAATCCCTCCACCCCGTAAGGTAACCCGGCTGTGCGAACTTCGCTGGTTGGGCTTGTCGATGATGTAGAAGTGGCCCGCTATCCGGAAGTAAATCAGTTCTGCCAGAAACAGAATCAGGAAAAATAAGAGATAAAGCATATATGAATGACTATTTTTCTGTCAGAATTATTTTTTTGTTGTAAAAATTTAAATTGATAGACTTAGTAATTTTCAAAAAATAAATTATTAAACTTTGTGAGTGAGAGATTCCTCGCTACGGTGCCTATGACAGATTTTTACAGAAACCTGTATATGAGGTAAATATAAAACATCACTTTTTTCAGCATTTCAGCATTTCCGGCCATATAACTGCACCGCTTTTCTTGACTAACTACCGTGGCTGGTGTTTTCCTCGTTCTTTTAATAACCTGACAATTTATATTGTTCATTTGTATTCGCCTCTGTCCGGCGGGGCCCTTCCTTTTGCAGTCGACCAAAAGGAAGAAAAAGTCTTGTCAAAGTCATCCTTCCACCCGCCTCACGGTTTTTTCTTCCCGACACACATCCTTGAATATCCGCCAAAAACCGCTCCCGCTAACGCCGGCCCGGACTACTTTGACCGGCCAACCCTGCTTTTCACCTTCCGGTGAATTAGGGACTTGACTTCCACATGCCTTTCCTGCCATATCCTCATTATGCCCAATAGTTTCTGGGGGACTTAGTAGCAAAGTAATAACAACGGGAAATTTTAACAACCTTATTCCCTTATTATAAGTACACAATCAAAAGACTGATAAGGTTAATGAGGTCTTATTCTTTGTGGTGATTATCAGGCTACTAAGGTTTGTTAAAGATAAGGTTTATGCAGGGAAACGCTGTTTCATTGACAAATTTATACACATGTATAATTTCTTCTCTCAACAAACCTGTCTGCACAACAAAACCACATCAGAGAAAAAATACAGAGATAAATAAATGATTTGAATCATTAATGAAACTCTGACTGAAATGACTATTATTTTTTTGTCAGAATCTTCGTATTTATCCGGTAGTTCCTGTCTACTGCCACTGCCTACTGCGACTGAACACTGGCTGATCACTGAAAAGACCTCACTGTCCGTTCCAGACCATCCTTCGCGCTTACCGGCATTTTTTCGATGCCCAGCGCTTTTTTTATCTTTTCGTTGCTTACTACATAGTTTTCCGTCAGTTTGCGTAATCGTTCCGGGTTTAAAGGGAGATGCAGCATCCCGCCAAACCGGGCAAGTTCATTCATCATTTCTTTTGAGATGTTCCATATACGTGCTTTTTTTTCCAGCGAATGGCAGATCACTTCAATCAGTTCATTCGTGGATAAAGCTTCATCATCGGCCATATTATAAATACCGGAAGGAACTTCCCCGGTAACAAGCCGCTCGATCACGTAAGACAGGTTGTCTACCGAAGTAAACGAACGCCGGTTTTCAAAAGCTCCCAGCAGCCAGGGGATGCCTTTGGAGACGACCTTGTACAGCAGGTTCAGGTTCCCTTTATTTCCCGGGCCATGAATCATGCACGGACGAAGGATATAAACCGACTTCCCGGAATCTTCTGAAGGCCGGTTCTCCTGCAGGTATTTTTCTGCCATGATCTTGCTTTCCCCGTAAGGACCCAGTGGCTCCGGGACTACATCTTCTGTTAATATTTTTCCTTTTACCGAGTCAGCTACGGCTTTTACCGAGCTGAAGAAGATAAATTTTGTGGCAGTTGATTGCAGAAAATAATCAAATATCTTTTTTGTTAGACCAGTGTTGATATTGAAATATACCTGGACTTCTGACCTGCTTTTTGTATCATGTGCCTTCCCTGCCAGATGGATGATGGTATCTACTTCCGGTAAATTACCGTTTTCAAGGTCAGCCCATGAAGAAGTTTTTTTTATACCCTCTTTATCCGGTGAAACAATATCCAAACCGAACAAAGTGTGTTGTGTATGCAATGCTTTTGTTAGATTGGAACCAACAAAACCATGAATGCCGGAGATAAGGATGTTCATGCTATCTAATATTATTAGGGAATATAAGAGTATATATCCTATTAATATAATTTATTTAAAGTCTTGGCAATCCTATAACATTTCCGTTTTTCCTGGAAATAGAGTTTCGGCAACATCAAAATGTAAGGAATAATTCTCTTTAATTGTTTTTTTGGTTCTCTTAAAATACGGCTTACCCAAATAAAACGAAATGAACCAAGTTTTGACTGAGGTAATCTAATTTTTCCTATGTAAAAATTGAATGCAGCACCAATACCAAACATTATTCCACTATTTAAATATGACAATATATTAGACATAAATATTTCTTGCTTTGGAGCGCCTAACGAAACCCAGATTATTTCAGGTTTCAAAGCATTGATACTGCATGCAATGTCTTTATAATTAAAATCTTTAACAGAGAGAAAAGGCAATGGCAGATATAAAAGATGCGAATTCGAAACTCCTTTATTTTTTAAGGTCTGTTTAATCTCTTCTATAACAGATTCTGTACTACCTAATAACAATTGCTTATATTTTTTTTCAATGTAATATTCAAAAATTTCAGGACCGTTTAATGCTTTTAATTTTTTTTTATGGATAATACCCGACAGCCATGCAATGGAACTTCCGTCACAAGTATTGATAAAAGAACTATTTAATATGTCTTGATAATTTTTATCCTTTTGGCTAATGGTAAGCACATTCCCATCTACAACACAGACATATCCTTTTTTTTTAGACTCAATCGCTTTTCGTATTCGATGGTGAATGACATCATGGTCAAATTCCAGATTGATATTAAAATATTGGTTCATTTAGATGATCTAAAAGGTATTTTTAATGTGCACTAAATAGCATCGTGGGTTGGTAATAGAAATATATTACCTATGCGGTAATAAGATTTGTTCATTGATATGGATGTTTTATAACCGAAATATGCTAATGTTGTTTTTATCCAAATAAATTTGACAAATTTTTTTCATGTTCAATTATTTCTTCAGGTGTAAATCTATATTTATGCGAATCAAGGGTTAAACATTAAGAGAAATAAAAGCAGCAGGCAATCTACCAAAAGCATGTATCAATAATCCTTTTGCAGGCCTAACCTTGCTGGCTTTTTGAATATCTGTTTTTTCAATCAACCAATTGAAGGTAGCTTCGATTGGTTGCCTAAAACGGGATACGGCAGTTGAAAATAAGTCATCGGCAGCCTTGAGCCTTTGTTTAATTATATCGGGCATCCCTTTTACTCCTTTTTCCGGTGTGTACATTTCGGAATTCAACCCTGTTACCATTTGTTTATTAAGGTCGTAGTCCATTAAATTTTATCGCCAAAGAATGTTCTGTTTTCAATATTTGCCCATGCTTGTTTATAGACTGTAATATCATTGGCATATGCAGGGGTAAACAGGATTTGTTCAGGATGGGGTAATTTGACAACGCGTCTAAACCCAGGCATATGCAACTTCATTCCGTAATAATACATGCCTTTAGTTGAGCAATACCCCTTGTCTGTGATTTCTGGCTCATTATTGTTACTGAATCTTTCACAATAAAATTGAAGTTCTTCAAACTTTTCACATATATAAAAATAAATTCTTATTAACTTGTCGTCCTTATCCTTGGAAATCATATCTAAAAGCTGCTTTGAGAACGACTTTAAGATGCTGATCCTTAGGGGTTTTTCAAATCAAACCTGCTGTATTTAAACTATTTAATAAACTTTTTTATGCTATTTCTTAACCCTTGATTCGCATTACAAATTATTATTACCTTTTACCCTAATTCTCTCAATAAAAAAGGATTTCCATGCCCCGGAAAAATTTGAGTATTTTTGTCATATAAACGGCATATTTTTTCAATGCTTGCTTTATATTCTTCTACCGAACCATTCTTTTTATTTATGAATGGCTTATATTGCATAATTGTATCCCCGGTGAAAAGCAGATCGTTTATTGAAAAACATATAGATCCTTTGCTATGACCAGGAGTTGAAATAAATGTTATTTTATTCCCATTCCATAATAGATGATTGGATAATTCCTCTATTGTATAATCTACCCGACTTACTGCATATTCATAGTTCGGATCATCATAGTAAAATCTAAAATAAACCTGTCCTTCTTTTGGTAATACTTTTTTACATTCCTCAGAACAAATTACTTTTGGATTGTATTTGTCAATTAATGTATTACATCCCCATGTGTGATCGGTATGTTCGTGTGTAAGTATAATATAATCTACTGCAAGTTGAAGCTTATCAATGAAAGTAATCTCATTTTTGCATTTTTCACTTCCGGGATCAACAATAATACATCTTCTTACCATATCATTATATATGACATAGCAATTCGACGACATTAATTCATTAATGAATCGTTCTATCCTTACCATCTATCTTTAATAATACAGAACTATTCCACCCCATGAATAACCGAGGCCTTGAGCTACCGATAATACTTTATATCCTTTTTTTATTGAACCATCATCAAAAGCCTCTTTTAAGGCAATAGGAATTGTTGAAGAAACTGTGTTCCCAACTTTTTCATAATAGCTATAGTATTTTTCCTCTGGAATTCGTAATTTTTTTCTTTGTAAATTAGCCAAATACCTATTGGCCTGATGGTAAACATGAAGATCTACATTATCCATTGTTAGGTCATTTTTGCTTAACACATCTTTTACTAATGATGGGATGCATTCCAATGTGTAATTCAAAATGGCAGGACCATCCATATAAAGGTTATCTGACGAAAGTGGATTGTTGAAATCATCAAATTGCAAATCATTCAGATGGTTACGATTTCTGGAGCCTCCTGTTTTTACAATTAAATTTTCGGCTCCTTTTCCATCTGTACCGAAAATGAAATTACCAATTTCAGCTACGCCACCGTCCGTGCCAATTAATGTCGCAGTTGCTGCATCTCCAAAGATAGTACGGTTCCCTTTATCTTTGGGGTGCATATATTTAGTGTAAGTTTCGGAGGTAAGCAGAAGTACATTAGAAGCCATACCTCCTAAAATCATACCTTTTGCAACAGATAGTCCAAAAATAAAGCCAGAACATCCTAAATTTACATCTATTGCACCAATATTGGTGGACAATCCTAAACGATCCTGAATAAGGCACGCTGTTGTTGGTAAGTGGTAATCGGGACTTTGTGTAACAAAAATTAAATAGTCTATAGCAGACTTGTTAATACTGTATTTCGAAAATAACTTTTCGGCAGCATTAACAGCCATATCACTTGCAGTTTCATTTTCGGCAGCTATATGGCGTTCTTTAATCCCAATTTTTTTATCGATTTTGTCGACAGTCCATTCCGAAAATTCATTTACGATTTGTTTATTGTCCAATATTTTTTCAGGAAGATAATATGATATTGCCTTTATAAATGTTTTCATTTTTATATTTCACAAATTTTCAGGATATTGCAATTCGCAATGTTTAATAATACTGTCCCGTATGCAAAGCCGGCTCCAATTGCATTCATAAGAATTGTATCATTATTTTTTATTTTATCTCTGTTTTCGACCATACATAAAGGAATGGACGTACCTGCCGTATTTCCATATTTATGTATAGAATGTAAAAGTTTTGTGGGGTCTGCTTTTACTCTTTTAATTATATGATTGGTCATAAAGTTATTTGCCTGATGAAAAGCATATTTGTCAATTTCATTTATCGCTATTCCAGCGAACTCAAGTAACCTTTTTATATCCTTAGGAAGTTCTGAAATTGCAAAACTGAATACGTCTGCACCAACCATTATAATTTGCTCTAAACTACGAATACTTCCATCTTCATATTTTTGCATTTTTAAAGTTTCTTTAGTGCTCATTATCTTATTACCTCCGGCTGGTATTTTTACATAATCAACATAAGCTCCATCTGTATTCATAGAAAAAAAACTTTCTTTATATTGATCCCCTCTCTCAATGACAGCTGCAACACCTGCATCTCCCAACAGCAACCCTGTCCCTTTGTCTCTTGGAGAAATCATTTTAGATAAAGTCTCACCTACCATTAATAATATGGCGTTAATTCCCGGTTGATTTAAGAATGAATAGGCCATTAATAAACCATGGATAAAACCAGAACAAGACATGTTCACATCGTAAACAATTGTCGATTTTTTCAACCCCAAACTATTTTGTAATATTATAGATGTTCCTGGTAATTTATAATCGGGAGTCTGGCTTACAAATATAACCATATCTATTTCATCCCTTGAAATATTGGCCTTATCAAAAATTTCACAGGCAGACTTATAGCATAAATCTGAGGCACATTTGTCTGCGTCAATAAATCGTCTCTCTTCTACTCCGGTAGTATCTATAAATTTGTTGATTTCTTCAGCAGTGAAAAACTCTGTTAAGTCGCGAGTCTTTATGACTTTTCGCGGAACAGTTGCACTTAATGCCCGAATCCCAACGTTATTGAATTTTAGTAATCCCATAAATTTCAAATTAATGTATAACCTCCGTCTATAATAAGATTAATTCCTGTAACCCAGCTTGAGGCATCGGACAACAAATAAATTACCCCGTTTGCAATGTCTACCGGAGTTCCAACTCTTTTCAATGGATACCTCCCATACATGGTATCCTTTAATTGTTCCTCTGAAAAAACAGTGTTTGAAAGTTCTAATATTCTGGTAGGCACAAGTGCCGGGCAAACCGAATTTACTCTGGTTCCTTGGGCTGCTAATTCCAGGGCCGCTGTTTTTGTAAAACCGCTTAATGCCCCTTTTGTTGCAGCGTATGGTGCTTCTCCTGTATTGGCGACACAAACGCCGGAAATTGATGAGATGAAAACAATGGACGACCGTTTCTGCAATTTTTTCTTTTTAAGTAATAGTGATGTTAAAAGAATAGGGGCGATAGTATTGACATTTAATATATCTTCAATAGTCTCTCTATTAATAAATTTAACAGCGCTTATTTTGGGAATACCGGCACTATGGACACATCCGTTTATGACAGGCATTTCAGAAACTAATTTTTCAATTTCGTCTTGTTTAGACAGGTCTGCCTGAATGGTAAAATGTCCATTGCCCTCAAGCATAGAGAAGGTTTCTTCCAATCTTTCAGCATTCCTTCCATTTAAAGCTAACGTTGCACCCATTTTAGAACACTCAACAGCTATGCCTCTTCCTATTCCTGAAGAGGCACCTGTAACGAGTATTGTTTTTCCTTGAAGAGAAAAAGGATTGTTCATGGTTATTTTGAGAGGATTAAGTCATACAAGTCTCCAATCGTTTTACTTTCACGGATGTCAGCTCCTGTAATTCTTTTTTCAAACTCTTCATCCACCATCGCAATAATGGATAAGGCAGTTAACGAACCCCATTCGTCCAAATTTTTGAAAACAGTTGATGGTGTAAATTGTTCAGCCGGAGTTTCATCAAATTCTTCTGCAAATCTTGTTACAAATTCTTCCAATTTCATAATTTTTATTCTTTAAATGGATTTATTTTTTTATAAATAGGTATTTCCCAGATAGAAGTTACTTTTTTGTCGGGATACATTCGAACAACAATTTTTTGTAATGTATCGTCTGTTCCAATCTCATAGAATTCAGCCACGCCATCTTTCACCATGTTACGCGTCATGTCAGTCCATAATACAGGGTGAGTAATGTGTTGGATGAGGTTCTCCTTAATTTCATCGGGATTGGTATGAGAAAGTGCATCCACACATTGGTATACCGGTATGGAGGGGGCATTGAACTTTGTCTTTTTGATGATTTCGCCCAACTCTTCGCGTGCCTCATTCATATAGGGTGTGTGGAAACTTCCACTAATGAGTAAAGGTACTGCCTTTTTTGCACCTTCTTTCATAAAAGCCTTACAAGCTAAACGAATTCCCTTCTTTGAGCCCGATATTACCACCTGACCGGGGCCGTTATAATTGGCAAAATAAACGGGTTCTCCTGTTTCATCCCAAATTTCCCTGATACGCCGTGCGACGTACTCATCGGATAAACCGATAACAGCCCCCATTGCTGCAGGTTGTTTTTTACAGACTTTTTGCCCAATCACAGCCCTATTCAGTACTAATTTAAGGCCATCTTCAAAGCTGATGCAGCCATTGATTACCAATGCGGCAAATTCGCCTAAGGAATGGCCTGCAACTACATCCGGTTTTATTTCATTTTGAACAGAAGCCAAAACAACCTCATATAAAAAGACAGCGGGTTGAGTGTTTTCTGTCTCCATCAATTCATTTTCATCGCCGTAAAACATTATATCGGAGATGCGGTGTCCAAAATAATCATTGGCCTTCTCAAACATTTCCTTGGCTTTGGGAAAATTATCATACAATTCTTTTCCCATTCCCTGTTTTTGACATCCCTGACCAGGGAATATAAATGCTTTCATATTTTCTATTCATAGTATTTTTCACCAATCATTCTTCTCCAACACACAGAAAGAATAATTTTTATTAGTACAAAAATCGCCCTAATATATTTTAAAAACAGATTGAAGGACCATTCTCTCCATATAAGTCCTGTTAATCCCATTTCTTTTATCAGTCCATTCGTTTCGGTATATTCTCCTATTGAAAAGCGAAATGCAGCCCCTACGCCTATGATAACTTTATTATTCATTATCAAAACGTCGTTCTATATCAATTGATGCTACTATCTGATTTTTCATCAGAGAAATAGATGTTCTTCTCTGATAACATCTGTCTGTCAAAAATTATAATCTTAAGTTCTCCCTGTTAAGTAAAGAGATTTTATCGTTGCAATGATGTTATATCAAGTTGATATATTGAAACAATTCCCATTTAAGAGTAAATTTAAGTTTATTCATTTCTTTTTTTCGGCAGTATTATATCTGTCCATTTTATAATAAACCAAAGACAAGGTATACTACCAATTTTCCGAAAAATCAATTTTTGAATTTCAATTATCAGAGACTTTATTTTTAAAGGAGAGTTAAAACTTACATCAAATGCAGGTGTCTCTTTATTTAAAAAATGTCTTAACTTAAATGCGGCAACAATTCCGGGGCCTTTTTTGTGACTGTAAATCGATTCTTGAGAATCATTCACTGTTTGTTCAGAAATACAATCCAAAGAAATTATTCCTTCTGCTTTAGCCTGCTTTAATAATTTATCAAAATAAGCAGAACGAACAACTAATGAATTCACTCCTACTTTATCTTTTATATATTTCCCTATATGTAAATCTCCAAAGCAAACATCAGCTAATTCCCCATAATGATCAATACATAGAGTACACCTCACTGGCGTAAAGGCATTCTTCATCGAAGAATAGTAATCAAGATAGCTTATTTTTTTTATTGTACCATCATAATATTCACATTTCATATACCCTAAACATCCATCATCACGATATGCGAATTTCTTTAGTTGTTTTTTATCAATTCCATATCGATAAAACAAATACTCTTGATACAAAAAATTCTTCGTACCGCTACAATAAATAGCAAAATATCCGGAAATCTTATTCTTAAACGATTTGTTTATTCTTTCATATTTTCTAAATCCATGAATATGGCACGGGAGACCGACAATGACGTATTTCCCATTTCTTTTATTGATTTCCGGAATAATTGACTGATAAGAGACCGGGCAGTATTTTGAACTTTTTCCATTTAATATATCTTCAGCTGTTTCGGCAATATATACATTAGGTTCGGTTACATTATTCAATTTAAATCCCACTACTACTGCACCATCAATCACTTTCTTTTCTAATAAATATATTAAAAACTGAGAGACTAATCCTCCTGATGCGCAATGATAACGTATCTCTTCTTTATTACTATAACCAGCATAACACTTATGGTACCGATCGAGATACTTATCTTCTTTTATATCTTTTGAATGAAATAATTCTTTTGAAATTGAATTTAATTCAACACTTTTTCCGGGACAAACTTTTAAACACAATCCACAATCTGTACATAAATCAACATCTATTTTCGGAACATAAAACGTTTTGGTGCGCATTATACGAATTGCCTTTTGCTTTGAGCATACATCTTCACAAATACCACAACCAAGGCAAAGATTTGCTGAGACTACAGATGATATGTTATTAATTTTTCCCTGCATATAATCAGGAATATTGTTCGACCATATTTTTACAAAATTCAAAATGTTTTTCACTTTTGACAACCATTCCCTGAATTATCTTTGTGTTATATTGGTTATACAATTCATTACGAGACAAAGAGAAAAATTTTGTTAAGAGTTCATCAAACGTAATTTGATCATCCAATATCGCCCATTCTCCTCCTATCAATTTTAAGAAAGACTTTGTCTTGCCAGGACCACGATAACTGAAAAACGGCGTACCTACAGTCAACCCGGTTAAACCCAAATGAAGCATGGAAGTTATAAAAACATCCATGGATGCCAGTACTCCTAACAATTGACTGGGAGATTCATATCAGTCAATATAAATATTTTTACTTTCTTTCTCCGGTATATATTGATAATTCATTCCTATTGTCTCCAGATGTGTGGTTGTAAAATGGAATTCTATATCATCATTGTTTTTTGCATATCTATAGATGGCAGACAATAAATTGTTACAGATCAGTTTTCAATCTGGCAATAATCTTTAAGGAGTTTAAAACGTTCATGTGATTTTTCAACACAGTATCCGTGATGGATCGTAATACGGCAAATCTGAAAGCTCCGTTTGTCGACCTAAACTGACCTGATACTTTTTGTTTCACCTTTATATTTCGGATAGCCCGTTCCGATGCATTATTATCGGGAGGTACTTCCGGCCTATAAAGAAATGTAAAAATAAATTCACGATACTTTTTCAATCGTTTTTGAAAAACGGTCAATTCATTTTTGTCCTTAGGTATTTTGTACCCCAATAAAAAATCAAGCCTGGATTCTATCTGGAATATTCTCGGATCTGGCACGTAATAGTCCGGGGCTTCCATCCGTTTTTCCTGATCCAGGGCTTGGCTGAGAAGAAGTTTTGTGACGCGGCTCCATTTGTGTGCGTAAAGTTCCCCCAAATAGTTGAGATCCCTTAGCAGGTGGGCAAGGCAGAGCTGGTGGGATAATGCTTTGGTATTAAAATGGCTTACCCAGCAGTCATGTACGAGGACGGAGTTTTTAAATCCTTTTTCAAACGTCTGGTCTATGCTCTTTTGCCCCCTGTTGTCGGTTATTGTAATAAATGTAGCTTCTTCGTTCTGCCATGTCCATGCCCAGTGTTTGTCCCCGTCTACTTTCACCCCGGTCTCATCGCTACCGGTAGCATATTTTTTGTTGCCCTGTAGTTTTTGCTTAATCAATTCATATGCGGGCTGCGCCTTTGTGACAAGCCTGTCCAATACATAATGGATTCCACCTTCGCTTATGGGGGCATTAAAAACATCGGAGAAGATTTCCCTGATCCTTTTGAACGGGATATACTGCCTTGTATGGAAGTACCCAGGCTTTCTATGTTGTTCCCGTAACTGACAGGGGAACCGGCTTCTCCGGGGTAATCCCCTTCGTTGATATGGCCACAGCTGCATTGCTTTGTGTATATGCGGTGTTCCGTCACCTTTATTTTTATTTCCGGAATATCGTAAACTTGCCGCTTCCCCTTATATTCGGCCGGGATATTTTCAAGGCTGTTGCCACAGCAATGGCAGTAATTGGGTACATGGTCTTTTGTTATATCGGGACTATCTGTCATTTTTAACGTATTTCCCTTTCTTCCTTTTTGGCCTCCCGGTTTTAACCCGCTTTTCTCGCGTAAGCTTTTGCGTTTGGGACGGTTTTCGTCTTTCGATGGGGGGATACTGCTGTTATTGCTGTTCTTTGGTGTTTCATATTTGGCCAAACGTTTTTTTAAGTATTCATTTTCCTTGGTTAGGGTATCAACTTTATTGGTCAGGTAATTTACTTTTTCGACAAGCGCAATAACCGTTTGTTGCAATTTTTCCAAATCGTTTGACATATCACAAAGAAATGCTCTTTACAATTTAAATACAAGGTGTTAACAGAAAAGTTGTCAAGTCTGAAAACGGCAATATGTTAATAAAGGTTGCTTTTGAAAATTTAAACCCTCTGAGAATCGAATATTTCATTGAAAAGCAATTTTCAATGAAAAAATTTCAAATATCGTTTTCTCAACAACATAGAATTAAAACTGATCTGTTACAATAAATTTTTGTCGATATATTTCCTCTTTTTTTTTTAATTGATGCCTACACGATATTTTTTTGTCTGCTCCAGTTTTTTACGCTCAAAATATTTGGGGGTCTGGAATAGCATATCCGGATAATAAACAAATGCTTTTCCAAATTGTTTCATTTGTTCTACATCTCCAGATAAACGGACTGTTCCGTTTATGAAATTATCCGATTCGAAGAAATTGATACGATATTTTGAATAGTACAATTGGGGATTCCTTATTTTTCCGTCACCTCCTATTGATATTGCACAAAACTTAACCTGATACTTTTTTGTTGCATTGTATAATTTTTTAAAATCTCTTTCGTATTCCAATACATTTTTTTGTAACAATCGCCTTGGTAAATCAAATGGCGTTAATAATGCTCCCCCGGCTATAATACAAAGATTAATGTCTTTGCATAATTCATCAATTGTTGGTACCGATTCAATTTTGTAAGCTTAGGACAAGCTTTTATCCAATTGATAAAGTTTTACAGAATACCCCAGGTCTTTTAAAAAGATCCCAAAGACAATAGCCTGCATATCATCTCCGTAATTGGCATATCGTAATGGTGCCCAGATAGCTATCTTTTTATTCATTTTCTTATGAAATTATTTCAATATTTATTTGATATTCCGATGAATATAACTTTTCAAATAATAATCGAAAAAAGCTAGAGAACCTACAACATCTTCTTCAATAATTATTGCTTCTTGTTCATTATCAAAAATCCAATCAATCGCTCCCTAAGAGGTATAGATATCAACATATTCATCCCTGAAAAATGTTTTGAGATCACATTCCCAGTCAATTTCTTCGATATACGAACGAATAGCATTATTTTTTTCTAATTCTTCAGAATTCTTTGCACGACCCTTATGGGATTAAAAATAAAGTGTTTTGGGTTGAGCTTTCTTAATAGCATCAAAGGACTGCCTGGCATACTCGGGCCGGGCAAAGGTTATATATAAAACCGGAGACTCCACCATAATTCTTTCAAATTCGTTTTTTATTTCATCAAAGACTTAACCGTTGCAATAAAATTATCTTCAAAGATAGTTTGAAGGTATTGTTCCTTATATTTTTTATAGGCATTTCTGCCGAGAAGTTCTCTAATAGCGTTATCTGTAATCAGTCGTTTAATGGCCTGAGCCAAACTTCCCGGATTTTGAGGCGGAACGATCAGTCCTTCTTTCTCACTCGTAATAATTTCTGGTATTGCAGCTATATTTGTTGTAATGCAGGGTAATCCGTAACTCATCGCTTCCAAAAGTACTAACGGAAAACATTCATCGGGATAAAAAGTAGGAAACACAAATATGTCGGTTGATTTAAACAGGTTTTCTTTATCGGTACCATATGCCGCCCCTAAATACTTTACACACTCCTGCAGCTTGTATTCTTCCAGGACCGCATAAAAATCTTCTTCTTTAACCTGATACCAAGGTCCGACAAAATTACATTCAAAATCGATGTTTTCATTTTTAAGAAGATTACACGCCTCCAACAGAACAAATACGCCTTTGGACGAAATTATGTTTGATAAAAACAAAAGCTGTATTTTCGTTCCGTGCTTTTTTGTATGAGGAATAACTTCTCTTAGCTGTCCTAATCCATTGGGCAAATAGCTGATTTCCTTTTTATTGATAAACTCTTCAACGTCGTAATCAAGCAGGGGGGAAAGCAAGATAATTTTTACCGACTTAAAGAAGATTTTTTTTATAAAACCCGGTACATATTTATTGTCCTTTATTCCCTTATTATGAAAATGATATACCACTTTTTTCGCTGACAACAGTTTTACCCAAACGGTAATTATAAAATCTTTATAAAAAGCCATACCGGAAGCACATGGGGTAATATATATGAGATCGTATGATTTGAACAGTAATTTGCAGATTACCCTTAGGTTTAACGCTACCAAATTATACATGCTTTCCAGTAAGCCCATATTATGGACAGGCCTTGTGGATATTCTGATATAATCCATGTCAAACCGGCTGTTTATTTTTTCGCTTTTCTGGATAATCAAACCGACATTTGATGCTCCGTGTTTCGGTGGCGGAAGTTGAAGTATTGCTAAAATCTTCATTGAAAATGAGATTCAATTACCTTGTTTAGTTTGTCTGCAGTAATTGATTTGATGTTTAATACGTAATCCGATATCCCTTTTTGTTCAAATAAGTTTGTAATTTTTCCTTTTGTCCTGGTAGAATAGTCAAGCCCGATTGTTTTACAACCGGCACCAAGTGAAAAAACACATCCGTGAAACCTCATTGAAATAGTTAGTGCCGCCTTTTGCAACAATAAAATACAACTGTCGATATTGGCTTCTGTTTCCCATACCACGAAATCAGCATCAGGGGCAAGTTGCCTTACTTTTTGTAATAGTCTATAAGCCATTTCCAGATCAGAAAATCCAAATTGATCAGAATTCATTGGCATGAAAACAAAGCGTTTGCCGTCTTTATTAAGTGCTATTATTTCGGCAATAACATTTAATATATTCTCCTGTATATCATTATTTGTTTCTGAGTATCTGTCCCAAAGGGGTCTGAGATTAATCACCCAAATAGTTTTGGTTGTGTCTAAAATGGATTTTAATGAATATTGGGGGGAACTTAATCTGTTTTTAATGTAACCAATATAATCGAACACCGGATCGTAAGAAGCTACAGATATTGGTGATATTTCTTGTGCTTTAATATTGTCTGTTTCTGTTCGTATTGTAATCTGGTTGGCTGATCTGATTATTTTTTGAATTAACTTCTGGGAGATCGGTTCATTAATAGGCCCTATGCCTACACCTTCTATAAAAAATGGAATATTATTTCTTTTTGATTTTTTTAATATTTCGATATGATTGGACAGGACAGAAGGGATGCCCATTAAAGGTCCTCCTCCCAAAATTACAGCATCGTATTTTTTGATGTTAACAGCTTTCTGAACGACTACATCAATAGATACATCCGGAATATTAATGTTTGATACCCAATGTTTTGTCCGGTTGGGACGAATACTTATTACACCGTATTGCCTGCAATTATATTTTTGTATAGCCCGTAATATTACCCCACCTAAAATTGCTGCGTCTCCAACATGCTCGCCACCATACATTCCTATTATAAGAATTTTATTGAATTGAGTTGTTTGTGGTTTAATGTTTTTAGGAGAGTATAACAGTTTGCTTAAAATACCTGGAATTTTTGAAAGCTTTTTTGCCTTTTTTATGTAGGGATATATTTTGTTATGTACGGTAAAATATTTCCATAATGGCCAACGCCCGGATTGATCGTGATAGCAGTCAATACAAGTATTTTTAATGAGGTTATTGGTGATTTTTTTATTTTCAAGGGAGTTTAATTCCGGCTGAATATTTGCTTTGTTCGTGAATACTAATTCACGCTCAGACCGGGAACAATTATAAATTTTAGTGTCAGGCGAAACAAAAAAACCCTTGTTTTGGAATGTACATGGGGCTATTCTTTTTGCCCCGGTATCTAATCTTTTAGCTAAATCAAAATAAAACAGGCGGCGGGAAAGAGAGTTCGCTGCAAATATTGTCCGGTCGCTTGTCAGAAAATCGGATACAAATGATTTTTGCTGATTGTTTAGTGCAATTCTTTCTTTCAGGTTATCATTTGATAAACGAGCTATATATGAGGCAATACGGAAAATGATTTCGAAGCCATTTTCAATAGCATACTCACGAACGAATATAACATTGAAAACATTCAGTGGCGAAATTGTACATTGAAGTTGTACATGGATTCCTAAATTTTGGGCAAGTTTGGCGGTATTGGTAGCCATATCAAAAGCTTCAGCAATACGTCGGATTTTTTGATGTGCTTTTTCAAATCCATCAAGAGAAATATTGATTGAAAAGCGAACCCCTTTGTCATTACACTTTTTCTTTATCTGAGGTAAAAGAACAGCATGTTTATCGGTATGATAGCCATGGCTTGTTATCGAAAGCGATTTTAACTTAGGTAAACAAATTAAAAGTTCATCAACAACATCTAACAAATTTGGATTTAATGTTGGTTCGCCTCCTGATAATCCAATATGTTTAACATCAGTGAAAGTTTTCTGATTAAATATTAACCGTATAGATTCTCTGTTGAATTCATCGGTTTTTCCAGCTCGCCATACATTACACATGGTACACTGGGAATCGCATATTTCGGTTACAGGCAAGTTAATTACCTGTGGTTTTTGAATTAAAGGCATGAAATCATTTACATTGAAAGATGGAGGGATAACTTTTTATCTGGGCAATGGTTTATTTACACAGAGCATTCATTTTGCTCTCGAGTTTTTGTACACGAGATTTAAATTGTGTATAATCATCGGATTGTAATGTGTTTATATCAATATTTCGTACATCATCTAAGATATTATTATTTAAACAAAATCGGATAGCATTTCCTGCTGCCCATCCGAGTTGTGCCATTACCATATTAACTCGTGCTGATGCCAGGGCTATTTGGCTGGCTCCATAACATCGGGATGCTATTAGGACATTTTCGTAATTAGCAGGTATTAGGCAGTCATAAGGAATACCATAAGGACGATATAATGGTTTTTCTTTGTTATTAAAGTTATTTAACTCTGTTATGTTTAATCCATTTTCTATGTGAAAATCAACAGAATGAGAACCTTCGGCAATATTCCGTTCTAATTTTTCTGAGGAGATCAGTTTTGTCAAATCATCTTGCCTCAGCATATAATCACAATTTATTCTATAGCTCTCTCTGATTCCTAAATAAGAAGCATACGAGTTTGTATAGCCATAATTCCTAAATTTAACATCCCACGCATGGAACTTTGTTCCTCCCTGTTCGTAGGTTTGTTGTAAGCTTAGTTTCATGAATTTCCAATATTCCAAAGTGCGTCTTAAAAATTCGTTGTAAGTTGAATCCTGTTCTTTTTGAAGAATATCAAAACCGATTGTACCACTTCCAGCTCCAGTCATAGGATTGACGCCCATTGTTCCTCCATAATATCCATCGGGAGTTAGATATGATGGATATGTAATAGTTTTAATGGTTCCATCTGAATTATATTCTGCAGTAACGGATAAACATTGAGATAGTATCTGTGAATCATCATAATTTGAGGCAATTTGAAAGAAAAGAGACGGTTCGTTCAGATAATTTTTACAACTGCAATTATTTTTATTTTTTGCAGGAGCTATTGATTCGTTATACATATCCTGCCAATCTCTTCCGCAGAAATAGTCGACATTGATGCTTGTTCCGCCGGTCCTGCAAAGCACTCCATCTGCAGATGCATCGATAAAAAACTTTGCATTTAGGTTTTGACTGGTGTTTGTTTTTTTATCTAATACTGTTATTGCCGCTACTGTTTTAATTTGTTTCGTCTTCTGGTTTGGAAGTGTAATTTTTTTTATTTCCTGATTAGCTATTGACAGAAACTGACAATTGGTCATAATGGTTATGTTCCCGTTGCCTAAATCAGTGTGGTATTGAGCAGATAAGGCATCTTTATCCATATAAAGCTGGTTGCTGTTTTCTCCATTAAAAAAAACAGCAGGTAACCAGGCTTTCTCAATATCTCCACTTTTTTTGTTTGCCGGTAATTGTCCAAATATATTTTCAATATACGGAGGAATAAGCCCTTGTATCCATGTTTGCACCCAGCTATTGCATGCGTTCCCTCCCAATTGGGATTCTTGTTCAATGATTGCTACTGAATATCCACTATTTTTTAGTGCATAGGCAGCTCCAACACCACCGGAACCTCCACCAATGATGATTGCGTCAAAATTTGTGTTAGTTTCCATATTCTTGGATTTAGTTTTTAAAGTTTAAGATTATTATAAGATTATTTTTTCTGTCACAAATTGTAGGTGCTGAAATGACTCTTTTTTTATTTGTTCAATCTTCTCCCAGTCAAATCGTGATTTTAAACTTTCTTTTGTGGTTGTTGCAAAGAAAGATTCCAGATTTATTTTGTCTTTTTCGGTCCAGATCGCATCATTGGCGTCAATTGATTTTAGGAATGTTTTTGTTTTTGCCTTTCCGTTGTAACTAATAATTGGGGTTCCTTTCGACAAAGAGGTAATACCGATATGTAATTTTATGGTGATCAATAAATCGAGTGAAGCAAAAAAAACAATTGTATCATTTAAATTTTTGTATTCGTGTGCTTTAATGTTTTCTGTTTCTGATTCTGGCAGGAATTCATAATCCAGGTTGTATCCACTCAAATGAGTTTTGATGAAGTGAAAACAGATATTTTTGTTTTTTTTAGCAACTTTATATACAGTATCTATAAACGCAGAATCTGTTTTACGGAGATTCAACCCAATATGTATTTTATTATCAGGCACGGTTTGTTCTGGATTTTCGAAACAAAAATCGGCAGCAAAAACAACATCAGGATAATACTGTGCTTTAATTCCAAATTCTTTTGCAACCGAAAGGCAATCCGGTAACCTTACTGTTCCTTCCGGACACAACTCATGTAAAAAAAGTTTTGTGTGCCATTTGGGGATTCCTTTCGAGGTTCCACCACCATCTCCACCTATTGATAATGGATATATTGGAATATTTTTTTTTGTTGATAATTTATACAGTACCTTAAAGTCATGCTCAAAGTCCCGTGTTATTTTACGGAAATAAACCCGCTTCCACGATTCACGTGTGAATAAAGCGCCGCCGCCAATAATTACAGCATCGGTATTATCCATGAGTTCATTAGGTGAATAGGTGGTTTGAATACCAAACTCATTTGCAACTCTTTTATCCAAACGGTACACAATTGGTGTCGCTCCGCATTTTTCAACTTCGTTTGCAAATTGAATAGCCATTAAATCATCTCCGAAATTACCATAGTTGTAGGAGCTCCAGATCGCGATTTTCATATTAATCAAATTTAAAGTAGAATTACGGTAATAATAAAGTCTAATTATCTCCGTTCATTAGTGAATCTGGCAAAACCGGCCAGAAACTTTCCAATTATTCCTGCTAAAATAAGTTGTATTCCTGCAAATTTGTGAGGAGAGGCTTTTTGCGAAATTCCTATTGAAATTTTTTTTAAAATTCTACATCCCATATATCCGACTTTTAATAGTGCATTTCCCTTTTTGCTCTTTGACAGAAGCAATGCATTATAGTATCGGTCTTTAATCGTTGACCATTGAGAAGTAACCATCGCTTCCCTACTAATTTCCCTGGTTACAATTTGTTGCCGCAATGTCATTTCTTCAAGAATCTGTTTTATTTCGGGGTTTCTAACAACAACCGCAGACTCTCCTTTATAATATTTAATTGGCTGTAATCGCCATGCATCTTTAAAAGACGCATCCGAATCATTACCCGGAAAATCGACACATTTTAGGCACATGGATTCTGCATTCCAAAACCCACGCCATAAAGGTTTGAATCGACTTTCTATTGGCTTGATAATTTTTTCCCCGTTTGATTCCGCAGAAATATTATAACTGTCTTTTTTCAGGAAGCCTTCTTTTTCCCGCATATATAATTTTCGCGGAGACTGTAGTTCCGGAAAATCATTCACCATAAGCAGGCCATGTTTGCCGCTGGCATTGTGTCCACACATAAGGGTAAACACATAGGTCAGTTTATTGGCTACTTTAGGTCGTTTTTCCCGTAACAATTTAATAGAAGAAGCTACGCATGGGGTGCAAATAATTGCAACTTTTTGTATGTCTGGGGAATTATTAATTTGTAGGATTGATGACGAAAATTCGATTGGCCCATAAAAAGAACCGCGCGTTTGATTTATTTCGTGTGTTTTCCGGCTTATTTTGCAGATAGCTAGAGGTTTTTCCCCATTTTCAAAGCAACTTCCGGCATGTAATATTGCATCTACTTTTTTATTTTCTAATAAATAATTGGCAAGTGCAGACAAAAGTCCACCAGAGGCACTTTTCATGTAAAGGTCATCATTATTCTCATATCCCTGGAGATACATGTTGGTAGTATCGAAACCGTAATAGCCGTTGGAATTTGTTGCTTTCTGGGCTCTAATAGATAGATTCGCCTCTGAAAATGAGCATACATTTAAGCAAATTCCACAATTAGTACATTTTTCCTCATTCAGTACCGGGCGATAACTTAATTGCTCATTCAATTCAATTACTATTGCATCGTGTGGACATGCCACGCTGCAAATACCACAACCACAGCAATTATTCTCACTTACAAAATTCTTTATTTTAGACATGAAAAATTTTGCTCTTTAAACATTTTTTTTTCGATCATTTTTCCTCAACGAACTGTTTATTATATTATCAATAGCAAGGGAATAAACCATCCGCAGAGTTTTTAGCTAATTCTATAATTTTCTTTTAATGTAAAAAAATATTTTTGATAACTGCAATCCATCGAAACCTAATTTAAAATTGATACGCATAATATAAAAAAAAAGTAATTCAAAAAATGAAATCAATGAAAAAGAAATTGATAACAATATTCTTTTTTCCACAAATTTCAAATGATATTCATCAGCCGGCGATATTTTAACAATAGATTTTAGTTCTTCATGAAAAAGTAGTTTCGATTTATAAAGATCGACAGGCAGCGTCCTTTTAGAGATACCAATATCGGCATAATAAATTGCTCCCACAAAGGAGAAATAATAGTTATTTGTCGCATAAATCTGCTGTTGAATATCAATTAATGCATCTGTATAAATTCCAATATCTTTTGTTATAGAATTATAACATTTCAAAATTCGGGAGCTATATCCAGCTGCCCGATTGCTTAATAACTGCCTTAATTTAAGAGAAGTCGCTTTACAATTTTTCTCGATTAAATGGTTGGAAAATATTCTGGAAGCGCCATTGGGATAGACAATTTTATGATCGCAGTAAATACAAAATAATTCGTTCTTAAAATCGATTTCACGACTCTCTATTAATTTTATTGCATTTTTAAAAAGTCCGTTACAGAAGCAATCATCGCCTGCCAGCCAATAGATAACATCTCCTTTGGGTTTATTATATAAACTTTCAATATTGCCGAATATGCCAAGGTTTCTTTCATGGCGGATGGGGGTAATGAGTTCCGGATATTTGTCAGAATAGCTCTTAATTACTTCCCAATTATTGTCTGAAGAACAGTCATCACTAACAATAATTTCATAGACATATTCTTTTTGTATTAATATTGACTCTAAGGCCCGTCCAATTACATCTTGCTGATTATAAGTAATGACTAATACTGAAATCTTTGGTATGCTTCTTTTTTCCATGTGTTATTAATAATGATTGATTATTTCAACAACATATTTAATCTCTTTATCTGTTAATATCGGGCTCATTGGCAAGCTTAATTCTTCATTATGAATCTTTTCCGTAATGGGAAATGAAAGGTGATTCCAGTTTTTATAACATTTCTGTCTGTGTGGAGGAATCGGATAGTGAATTAGTGTTTGAATGTTATTCTCCCTAAGGTATTGCTGTAAATTATTTCGCTCTTTGCAGCGAATAGGAAATATGTGAAAAACATGCGAGTTCCAATCTGAGATAACCGGCAATATTATTTGAGGGTTCTTAATATTTTTTATATAATAGTAAGCAACTTTTTTTCGAAGTTGTAAATCTTTATCTAAGTGTCTTAATTTTACGCGTAATATTGCTGCTTGTATTTCATCTAACCGGCTGTTTAAACCTTTAAAATCAAAAATATATTTTTCGGATGAACCATAATTCGCTAATGAATATATTGTTTTCGCTAATGTTTTATCATTTGTAGTTACTGCTCCGGCATCGCCTAAGGCTCCTAAATTTTTTCCCGGATAAAAGCTATGCCCTGAGGCATTACCTATTGATCCAGTCTTTTCCCATTTACTACTATCTGTTTTTCTATATAAGCATCCATGAGCCTGGGCATTATCTTCAATTACTTTCAAATTGTATTTTTTGCTTAATTCTCCGATCTTTTCGGTATAAGCACATTGTCCATATAAATGAACTAACATTATGGCTTTTGTTTTTTGAGTGATTGCTGCTTCAATAAGATTTTCATCAATCTGATATGTGTTTAAATTCGGTTCTATTAAAATTGGATTTAACTTATTTTCGGTTATGGCTAAAATAGTTGCAATATAGGTATTGGCAGGGACAATGATTTCATCTCCTTCCTTCATCTCACCTAATTCGGTATAGGCTTTTATAATTAGACGTAAAGCATCCAATCCATTGGCAACGCCAATACAATATTGAGTACCAATATAATTCGCATACTCTTGTTCAAATGCTTTGACTTCGTTACCGAGTAGATACCAGCCAGAATCAAGTACCCGCTTGATAGCATTAGAGAGATCTGGTTCAAAGCTATCGTTAACAGCTTTTAAGTCGAGAAAATTGATCATTAGTGAAATGCATTTAGTTAATTATGCGAATTAGGAGTTAAAAAATAGAGGAGTAAAAGCATCGGCCAACCGACCAAAAACCAATAGTCCTTTAGTTGACCAAACCTTAGACGCTCTTTGAATGTCTGCTTTTTTCAATCAGCCAGTTCAATAATGCTTCGGTAGGTTGCCTGACTAATATTTTTATATAAATTATTTTAATGAATCTTCTATTCTGTTCTTGTTCTCAAGATAATTATTTTTTCGATATTGTATATAATAGTTCTGATCATCTTCATCAACGATTATGGCTCCCATTAGTTTATTGAACCTGTAAGATCTTTTATTTGATTTTTTCATGTATCCTTTAACGGTGTCTAATTCAAGTAAAGTGAATGCTATATCAAGTTGTATCAGCGTTGCATACACCGGGCATTCAAAAGGACTTTTGGGGTCAAAAACGAGACTGCCTCCTTCTGCCGTTTTTCCTGTTATCTCGCTTAAACGATTTAATCCGATAGGGTTACCATTATAGGAGTAAATAAAATAATAATCCTCGCCATTATTTTCTCTTTTTTTGTATTCCTGTATCCATTGAATTTGTTTATTTGCATTATTTTCTACATAAAAAATATGTTTCGTTAGTTCTCTGTTTGTTCGTAATTTTAAAATGAATTCCACATCGTCTTCATCAACCAAACGGACATGCATTCCATATCTTTCTAATTTAAAATTACTTGACAACTTCCTCATGTGTTTTGTAATTTACAAAATTTTCGTAATCCCTAATATAATCATTTCCGGCGTAGTATTCAGATGCTAGAACTAAGCATACAGATCCCGAGGAAAACTCAAATAATTCACGCCAAATGCCAGGAACTATCATTAATCCATAATTGGGGCGGTTGAGAGTAACAATTTTTTTATTCATGCCGTCGTCAAGTAAGACATCAAAACTGCCGCTTGCGGCAACAATTAACTGATATAGTTCTTTATGTGCATGGCCTCCCCGGGTTTCCCCTCCGGGTATGTCGTACAAATAATAAATACGTTTTATTGGGAATGGTATATTTTGTTCCCCTTCAACGATAGTTATATTCCCGGCTCTGTTGTGAATTTTATTCAGCGGCAATATATTGCAATCGTAAACGCTACTCTTCTTCATCTTTTATAGTTGAGAAATTCATTGTAATCGTAAATGTAATCATCCTCGTTATAATGGGTCGAACTCAGAACCATAGCTAATGAGTTTGTTGAGAAGTTTTGCATCTGCCTCCATAGTCCGGCAGGAATATAGAGAGCATAATACGAGCGATTGAGAGAGAAGGTTTGTTTTACTTTCCGGTTATCTACGATGACATCAAAACTGCCCGAGAGGGCAACAATCAATTCCTGTTGCTCTTTAAAGGCATGACCACCACGAATTTCACCACCGGGTACGTCGTATATCCAGTAAGTGCGTTCAATTTTAAAAGGAATGTGGTTTTCCTCCTCAATAAAAGAGAGATTACCTCGCGGGTCTTCAATTTTGGGTAGATTGATGATTTTATAGCCAGATAGTTCCATTTTGTTTAATTCGTTATTCATTCTCTATTAAGGTTAAAATTCTATTGGCCTGGATGTAGCTGCTTTTATTCTCGATAATGAATTTTTTCCCTTTCTTTCCAAAATCAATACGTTCTTTTTCTTCCATACTTAATACTTTTTTAATTGCATTACTGATAGACTTTGGGCTGCAATCTATAGCGTCTATAAAGTAAGGATAGTATTCTTCTGGCATACCTGGTAGTTTTGCAAGTATAGTAGGTTTTCCTGTTAATAAATATTCAATGTTTTTGGAAGGGAAGGAATATTTGGTATATTCCCCATCATTTGCCGAACGTGGATTTATAAGCATTGTGGATAGCATTTGTTCTTGTAGTGTTTTTTCTTTCGATTGCATTCCAATGAATTTTATTCTTGAGTCAGTATTAACATACTCTTTTATAATTTTTTCTGCGTTTCCTCTTCCTAGTAAATGAAGCTCTATGTCTAAATCTTTTAATAATTTCATTGCCTCCAATAGCCTAACAATTCCATATTCAACATTTAATGCCCCTGTATAGGTAATTACTTTTTTAGTATATAAATTTTTGCTTTGTAGGGAAGACTTTATTTCTGTATCAATAATTCCTTCCATTATTATGTGCGGTTTACTTTGTATATTTAAATATTCGGCCATTTTTTCCGTATATAAAACAAAACAATCGTTTTTTTGCGTCATCTTTTCTGTCCATTTGTTAGCCCAATATTTCAGAGGCCGTTTTTTAGATGGGAAAAATATATCAGGGATGATGGTGCATATTTTTACTTTATTTCCAAATTTAATTTTTAATAGTCGAGAGACTGCAACATGCCGTAAGACCATGTAAGGGATTATTATCTTTGTTTCTCCATCATTTTTTTGTATTACTTTCCTGGCATGATGAAACATTGATGAAATTGTCCATAACTGCTTAATGAACGATACATTCAAAGAACTAACTATCTGAATATTTTCTCCTTTATCGTAATAGCTTTTAATATAAATGGATCCTTTGGGAAAGCTTACCATATCGGGTGAGGTAATGACAGAGAGATTGATGTTGCCATTTGCTTTAAACCCCTTTATTAAGAACTCAGATGCCCTATACCGGCTATTGGCAGAGCCCCCAACCTGAGTTAATAATTTTTGTGGGCAAAAAGCATCAATGAATAGAATATTCATATTTTAATTATTATTTTTTGTAATTGTTTAGGTGGTTGTAATTGTCTTATAAAAAATATAATAAATATGGAAATTTTTAATCCATACTTGCCTGATTTATTGCTTTCAAGAAATAAAAAATAAACTGCTAATATATTTCTATTATTAGTTACTTCTACTTTAACAGATTCTTTGAAAATCGAAAAATCCATCCGTTTTACCCTAAACCCCGAGGGGAACCGGATAGATTTTTCTGATTTCTCCCCTTGGGGACGGGGTAAGAAATCAGAAAAATTGGTCTTCTTTCTAAATCTGTTAAAGTAGAATTACAGTAATCATTTATTATGTGTGCTTATTTTTTTGAGAGATACACTATTTTGAGGTATTTTATATTTTGATTACTTATGTTCATGGTTTGTGCATTTTTAATCTTTTTTGTGACAAACAGGTTACAGTTTAGTTTTCAGCTTTTTATTGTGACGCTGTTGTAAATATTGATTAAGCTATTAACAATTTTATTTTTATCATGTCTTTCTTTTGCATGTATTCTTGCATTTTTTGCCATTTTTTTTGCCATTGAAAAATTATTGGCCATTTCAGCAATAGCCCCGGCGTAGGAATAAGGATCTCCATCCTGCACAATAATGCCTTCTTTTTTGTTTTTAATCATAGAATCAGTGCCCCCTGCAAAACTTGCCACAACGGGCATTCCAACAAGCATTGCTTCACATAAGCTGTTGGGGCTGTTCTCTATATGACTTACCTGGCAGTAGATATCAGAATTAATTAGAATATCTGTCAGTTCCTGTTCTTTTTTCAGACCGGCAAATTGGATATCCAATGATTTATAGTCGCATTTTAACCATCGTTTTACTAACCTGGCTAAAGTACCTGATTCGTTTTGGCCTATAATCACCCATTTGAAACTGATGGTATGGTATGCTTTTAAAATTTGTGCTGTTTTTACAATTGTTTCCAGTCCTTTATAGATGCCGCCAGTTGAGGTACTTACAATCTGGATAATATTCCCAAATTTCGTTTTTTCCCATCCCATTTTATAAAAAGGAAGCCGAAGTATTTCGTTACCTGTGAAGTATTTACTCTCCGGGGCCAATACCCGGGTAATGCGTCTGTCCCAATCGGTCCGGCCAATGATATTTTTCGATATTTTTAAGATTTCCTGTTCCCGCTTTGCATTTCGCTTTATCTTTTTATAGGATGAAACAGAGGAACTGAATAATAATTTGGGTCTAATGCCTTCATTAATAAATGCCGTCAGTTTAGGGATTCCTGAAAAAAATTTCTCGGAACAAGGTGATAGAAGACCCTGAATTGAGACAACAACCGGGATAGAAGTGTATTTTTGAATTAACCCAAGATTGTCTTCAGTGCCATGTACGTGAATTACATCTGGTTTTACTTCCTTTACAATTTTTAGTATTTCCTTTACTTCGCTGTTGTCTGCGTGTTTTTTAGGCAGCATCCGGTTCATTAGTCGGCCAAATTTTGAACCATTTCCCTTTCTGTATACCGGGTAATAGGTCGTCTTTTTCAATCTGAAAGCTTCGATATGTTTTCTATAGTAGAAAGCGACAGAAAGATTTATATGATCATTTTCAACCAGTTCTTCTTCCAGTGATTTAAGCCACCCCCCGATAACAATGGATGGTGATAGCTTTTCGGCAGCCCCGCAGGGAATATTGGCCAGCCAGAGAATTTTCATAGACATATATTATAAATTAGAAAAAGTATTGTTTGATTTGTAAATCATTCATTTTCCGGGCACCGGGACTGCTGCATATCAGGGCTCCCATCCAGATGATCCAGTATTTCAGGTTAAACGCAGGCCAGCCAAAAGGGTACAACTCAATTAAGCTTAGAATTATATATATGCCCAAAGCTTTTGTGAGACTGTTGTTTGTTTTGAAGATCCCTTTTAATGCAGGAACTAACAAAACAATGATGTATAAGAGAGCGAAAACATATCCGCCCCTTAAGACCAAAGTAAAAAAACCTGTTTCTGATCCGTACCTCCAGCCTGAGTAATAATTCGTTTCAGAGAATCCTCCCATATAATAGCGGCCGTTTAATCCTTTGCCGAACCACAATTGTTGAGTGTTCATCTGCTCAAGTAAAGCCTCATCAACATGACTTCTTGTGTCTGACATTCCCCTTTCATTAATGTAGGCAAACAGCTTATCCTCAGTAAGGCCGTAAAACCCTATCAGTAGCAAAGAAAAAAGTACAACAAGGAAGCTGCCCACAGTTTTACGTTTCCCTCTTAACGACCGAATGTACAAGAATGCTGCGGACATCCCCAGTAAAAGGAGTATTAATGTTGTACCACGCCTTGCACCAATAGCTACAGTCATGGTGGCTAAGAACCAACATATAAGATTTAACAACCACTGTTTATGTGAAATATATTTCTTGCATAAAAGGAAAAAACCTGTCATGAAAAAGAAAGAGGCGATAGTAGTTGTTTTGCCGGATTCAAAATCATATCCCTCCATCATTTCCGCCTTTAGCTGGGAGCCTGTTAGAATTTGTTTGATGTTTAAGACAAATAGTATTAAAAACAGAATATTGAGAAAATAATTTATTTTTAGCAGGGAACGAAATTCCATCTTTCTAATACCAACAAACATGAGTAACGGAAGAAAATAGGGCAATATATATAATGGAGCGAGAAGATGAAAATTCAAAAAGCTTAAGAAATTTTTCTGGTTCCAGGGAGGATAATCAGTCGTATAACCACGAACAATCATAATCAGGACAATGATTAAATAACCTGCAAAAAGAAAACTTTGACTTTTACGGAAAGGCCAATAAAAATTTTTTATTCTTAATAAATTGTAAACGATCAAAATCCAGCCAATCAATCCGAAAAATACGTTAACCAATTTTGTCCCCAATAGCGAACCAAACAGATATCCCAGCATATGGATCGTTAGTCCTAATAAAATACCCTGATATGGGGTTTTGAAGTAAGAAAGGTGATTTTTCATATTAGAATTCTGAGAAAGTCCTTGGTATTAGACAGGTGTTTGTGTTTTTATATTTAAAAATTTTATTATTTATCAATACAAATAGTTCCAGATCCTCCTGTCATAAAAATAGTATCTCCTACAATTCCATTACCCAAATCACTAACTAGAAATAGTGCCATATTTGCAATTTCTTCAACGGTGGAAACTCTTCCTGACGGATTTGCTGGCCAAGCTAAGTTAACGTCATGCTGCTTGTCAAAATTCAACATCGGTGTTGCTGTCGGCCCTGGGGCAAGTCCATTAACAATTATTCCGTAAGAAATTAATTTATGAGCCATTCCTTGGGTTATTCCGTCAACAGCTCTTTTTGAAATTTCGTAAGGTGTCCAAGATGGCTTTAAGGAAGAAGCAGAACTAATATTAAGAATATGTCCTTTAATTTTGTTCTTAATCATATAATTTGCAATATATTGGCTAGTAAAATAAAGGCCACGAAGATTTGTGCTAATAACAGTATTCCATTCATTTTCAGTTATTTCTCCGAATCTTTCTTTTGTGTGTATTCCTGCACTATTTACAAGAATATCTATTCTATTTTTTTCAGTCAATAATTCAATTTCTCTTTTTAGTTTTTCAACATTTGTTATATCAATAACTAAGTACTCGACATTCATTTCCGAAGAAATATTCTTCAATTTATTCTCATTTCTGCCTGTTATTACCACCTTACAGCCAGACTCAATCATTTTTTTTGCTATTCCCAGTCCTATTCCACTACTTCCTCCTATCACCAAAGCGGTTTTTCCCTTAAGCAAATCGTTTTGAATGGTCGTAATTGTTACCGGGACAATGCGTTCTCTGATTATAAACTTTTTTATTTGCTGTTTTAAGAAATGATACATAATATCGTTATAAAAGTTTACGTTTTATCTTTGATCCTATTCTTTTTGTTTTTTCAATTAATGAAGGAGTTGGACGATTGGTATCATAAAATTCACGCGTAATTCGTGCATCTTCTTCTAAATCTGTGAAGATTTCTAAAAATTTAGGAGAACTATTATTTTCGATAAACGACTCAAGAATATCATCAAGTTCATTTTTTGAAGATGCTGAATAATAAGTATAACCTAATGATTTTATCCAGCCTTTAGCTGATTTATTATGTTGTGCACAAATATGTTTATTAAGTGTCGGGATATCTTTTTTATTATTAAAAAAATGAAATTCAGAACCTCCCCCATTATTTAACAAAACAATCCGGACATTATTACCAACATGAGTTATACCTGCGGCATTCATATCATAAAAGAAACTTAAATCACCAATGATTCCAAAAGCCAGTTCCGGAGTTGCTGCAGCATGACCAATAAAAGTAGATAAACATCCATCAATTCCCAGGGCACCAGCATTTACAAAGACACGTATATTGTCCTTTAATTCAAAAAATTGCATAATACGTGTACTGTTGAGTATCGCTAAATGAAGAACCGATTTCTCTGGAATAATAGATGCTAATTTTTTCCCTACATAAAAATTTGAAAATGGAAAATCGGGAATATTAATTTTTTCTGTAACATCTTTCCAGTATTGGTAATATTGTCTATTATTTGAAGCCGTTATAGGTGCATTATTAGCAAAATATCTAAAAAAATAAGAATGAGAACATTCAAAAATATCAGTCAGGCTCTGAAACACATCTCTTATTCTTCCTCCCTCGTCAACAGCAAAATGTATGAATTGTTTTGCGTTTCTTCTTAGAAATGGCTTTAACCCATATGACACAACATTATTCCCTAAAGAAATAACTAAGTCTGGTACTAATTCATTCTTATTTGTATTGCCTGTTTCAGTTGCGGGATATGTGAAAACAGAACCTTTACATTTTAAATTTGAGGAATGCTCAACAGAAATAACACAATTATATTTTTCGAAAAATTTTTCAATGTTAGTTTTATCTTCCTTTGTAAATATCATATTTTGACCAACTACAATTAAAATCTTTTGTAGATTAGTCAGAATGTCGAGATAATCTCTCCAAATATTATCTGGAGTTTCACAATTAATAATATTTAATCGTTTTACACCGGGTAGTTTTACTATGTCATAATTTGCATAACTTCCAATAATAGGAATATTTATGTGAACCGGCCCTTTTCCGTGGTGTGTAGCAGCAATAAGTGCTTCTTTTATTATTCTTTCACAATACCAGATTTCATCTTCCGATTTACAAAAAGGCAATTCAATAGATTTTTTGGATACTTCTCCAAAAATACCTTTTTGTTTAATCTTCTGTGTTTCAATTTGTCCTTGAAAATATGGATTCTTATCTGCTGTAATTGCTATTATAGGTACATTTTGATAATATGCTTCTGTCATTCCTGGTAAATAATTGGCAACAGCTGTTCCTGATGTACAAACACATACAACTGGTTCATTCATTACCTGAGAAATACCAATGGCAAAGTAGACAGCACTGCGTTCATCAACTACTGAATAACAAGTAAAGAAGTCATCATTCTCAATCGAATGAACAATAGGGATATCACTACCACCTGGTGACATAACGATATTACGTATATTGTATTGCCTTAACAAGGCAATCAGTATTTGTACACTTTTATAATTTGAATACATGTTTTTCGTTTTTTAACAGTTATATAGTATATTCTCCATTTTGGACAATCATGTTCAAATTTGATTCATCTGAAATATTTCAAATTTATTTATTTTCGTCTATTTCACTATTGATATTGTAGTAAACAAACCTATTTAAGAGCTAATTAAGTCCACCTTCTTTGAAAGAAGATATTTTATAATCTCATTGTTTTGAAAGATTGTGGTTATATACATTTTCAAAAAATGGTTTAAGTTTTCCGTAGTATTCTTTATCAAAATACGGATTAAGTCGATAATCATACTCAAAAAATAAGATTTGCTTTGTAAGTGTAAGAACCTCTTCTAAAGAATCGGCCTTAAATGCATACTTATTATAAACTCCTTTAAACCAGTCAACACCTGTAGTAACCTTATGATCTGTGGTTTTAATTACAATTACAGGAGTGTTCGCCGCTAAAGAGAAAATTGTTCCGTGATATCTGTCGGTAATGATTAATTTATATTTAGAATAATCTTCTATAATTCCTTCGACAAAACCCTTCAAATCTTTTCTAATTGTTTTATAAGATCTTTTAATAGTTGTATCAGAAATTGAAACCAGTTCAAATTCTTCAATTTTATTCTTTAAATCTATAATTTGTTCTTCACTATAGAATTTTTCACCATCGTTTCTTCTACATATTAAAATGCCATCCCGTTTATGGTAAAAGTTAAAATGTCCGATTAAAGTTGTTACAATATCGGGGAATGGCTTAATATGAACATCGGGAAACATTGCGAGAGCCATTTGATAAGAAACATTATCCCGTGCAAGGAACAGCATATTTTTAGCCTGATTGTAACTATATGCTGTCCGTAGTTTATTTTCTTCTTTCTTAAAGAATATCGTTTGTGGCATCATTAGAATATTTGCATACGGCATATTATCAATAATCAGGCGGTGCATTAAGTCATGGACCCCTCCCAAATCCTGAGTTGTGTATCCGCTTTGAAAAACGATCATATCTTTTGGGGAGAGAAGAGCTTTTAGTTCCTCTATAAAGCCGAACCTTGAATCAACAACAACATTTGCTTCAAATTCAAAAACTTCGTAATCAGAATAATTGGATTTCAACCATGTACGGATACAATAATACTGTGCCATATCACCTAAATTGGAATGGGCTGTGATACCAAGATAAAATATTTTATGCTTGTCTTTTGTATCAATTGAAAAGAGTCGCTTAACTTGTTTCTTGTGATATAGTTTGATTCTATATTTTTTCCATCGTCTGTAATAAGGACGGAAAATATTTTTTACTATTGAAACGACATTACTCATAAACGCTTTATTCTATTTTTGATCAGATTACTCACGAAGAATCGTTCCCCTTTATCCATTCCGATAAGGTATATGAAAACGATGCTTAGTATTGATGAAACGGCTGAAGATATTATTAATCCTCCCCATTCTGTTTTTAATGTATTAGTGTATAACGACAATGGCACTGTTAAAATTGTTATTCCCAAGACCGGAAAAAGAACTTTTTTGACAAAATCAGAAATTTTAAACGATATGTATTTTTGCACAAATGAAAGTCTGATGCCAATACATAAGGCAAAAATAATGATCCGGATATAAAGCATATACTCTGGTCCCATTCCTAACTTTGCAGCTATATACGAAAACAAGACATTGCATAATACAACAGAACTTATTACAATTTGGTAAGTTTTAATTTTCCCCGTAGCAAAGATAATGACCCATAACGGTGCGGAAAGAGCATCTACCATAGCGGCTATAATCATCAATTGTGTAAAAAGCACGGTATAATCAGGAACTGTTTCTAACCATATTTTTAATAAAAATTTTGTGTTTAGCAAGACCGGAAGCCCTATTAGCAATAGCAGATAGTAGGAAAATTTGGCGGATCTGAAAATTAGTTTGTCCCGGTTAATGACATCTCCGGCAGCATACGTTTTTGTTAGTTGAGGGTTCAATGCCACCTGTAATCCATATACAAACTGGTTTACCATATTGCTTACACTGTTTGCAATACCGAATGCAGCATTTACAGTTACACCGAAAAAAATATTAATAAGGACATTTATTCCTTGTCTGAAACCTACACTTGCAATACTGCCAAAAATTCCCCAGCCTGAAAAGTTTACAAGTTCTTTGAACAGAGCTTTGTTTTTTTTCTCATTTACTAAGCTAATGTAACTAAAATGTTTTTTGTTATAAAAATAATACCATACTGTAATGGAAACAACAATTAAAAATATTAAGATAGAATATACTATTAATTTGTCAAAAGGAAGAATAACAAGAATATAAAGAATAACTAACTTCAAAACAGCCTCCATTATGCTGGTATAGGCAAAAAAAGACATTCGTTCATTGGCTATTATATTTGCACCAAAAGGTGCCCGAAAAATATTTACGCAAGTTGCAAGAATAGAAAATTGGTACACCCAATTAGCGGCTATTTTTCTATCTGCGGGGAAATTCATCTGGGTATTTAAGAACCAGAGTCCAATTGTTTCAGCCAAAAATAATACAATAAGAGCTACAATCCCATAAATGATTATGCTTGTACTAAAAATTTCTTTTAACCGGGAATAATTTTGCCTCCCTAATTCAAACGATAAATAACGTTGTGTTGCCGTTGATAAAGATTGATTAAGAAAGGCAAAAAGAGTTACAATTCCACCCACAACATTATATAAACCGTAATCGGCAACACCTAAAACCTTTAGAATAACTCTTGAAGCATATAATGAAACCAGCATGGTTATTCCCATCCGGAAATAGAGGAAAAGGGTATTTTTTGCGATGCGTTTATTGTTTTCTGAAGGCATGAAATTGGTTTAGTGACACTGAGAGCACAGAGGAGACACAGAGAAATATGAGAGACGATTTAATTTTTCTGCCTCAGAATTGCTGTAACGAAAAAAAAATGGTGAATTTTGAGTTCCGCGTTCAGAGTTCCTGGTTTTAGTTTTAAGAGGGAAAACAGAAATTCCCGGATCACATAATAAAATCTTAGCTACTACTTGCAGATAGGGTGATTCTCCTCTTTATATGATTAGGGAGACAAAGCAAACTTGACTTAACACAACTCATTACTTCTTTTTGAAAAATTCCTTTTTTTTTCCGGATTTTTTCGTTTTTCTGTTGTTTGGCATTTTATTAATAAAAAATATGTTTTAATTTAATGTTGAATTATATAAACATACTGGATAAGTAGTTTGTGTGATTTTATTATTAACCTTAAAATTTTAATTATGTCCATCTTAATCAAATCCATCGAGCGGGCAAACCCGCAAAACAGGGAAGAAAAGAAGTTTTATGCTACAGTAGCGACACGTGGCTCTATCGATTTGGACGGCCTGGCCGACCTGGTTTCAAAATTTTCAGCGCTCAGCCGGGGCGATACCTATTCGGTACTGCTCAACCTGCTGGATGCCATTCCCGCACAATTACTTGACGGGAAAGTAGTGAGACTCGGTAAACTGGGCACACTTTCCCTGAATGTCGACAGTCTGGGAGTAGCAACAGCCGAAGAAGTTACCGGTGATATCGTAAAATCGGTACATATTGTTTTCCGTCCGGGACTGGAGCTCAAGGACGAACTGCTGAATTTTTCGGTACGTATGTCGTAACTTCCTTTTCTTTATCGTGCAGATCCGGTCTTATGGCCGGATCTTTTTTATTTTTGGTAACGGCATGTTTTGCTTTTGTTCGTCCTTGTTAGCGTCCTGTTAAAAATTTATAAGTATATCTTGTTTCTGTTATGCGTATATCTTCATTGCGATACACGTGTATCATTGTTGCGTTATGCGTATAACTCAATCGCAATACACGTATATCTTTACAGAGTTATGCGTATAACTCAATTGAGTTTTGCGTATATTTTAATCAGCTTACGCGTACGTTTTTTTACATCGTGAAATCCAAAGAACAGCCGGGTTAAACACGAAGACTCAAAGACACGAAGATACAAATATCAAAATTCCAAATTCCCCAAAGAACAGTATCCGGTATCGAACGGCGATTTACTGTGTCCCTTCTCCCGTTTTCGTTTTCTTTTGCCTTTTTACTTTTCACTTTTGCCTTCACTTCTACTGTGGACTGTATGCAGAACACTTAATTTCTTTCGCGTCCTGGCGTCTTTCCGTTTATTCTATGTGTCCTATCTTGTATGACATAAGGAATTTATCGTACACCCATTTTTTACACTTTCCCCTGTTTTTTTCCAATCGTCGATAAATATATTGTCCGTTGATACGGCATTTTCGGTCAGGTTACCGGTTGTCAGTTTTCCTCCACACCATCTTATTCACCACTCCGGTATAGCTCTGAATAATCTTGATCACTTTAGTGCTCACATTCTCATCAATATAGTCAGGAACCGGTATACCCTGCCCACCGTTGGCGTTCATTTGAATAGCTGTGTCAACAGCTTGCAAAAGTGACTTTTCATCAATTCCGGCTAGGATAAAGCATGCCTTGTCCAGCGCTTCGGGGCGTTCGGTGCTGGTACGGATACAAACTGCAGGGAATGGATGCCCTGTTGATATGAAGAAACTACTTTCCTCCGGAAGAGTGCCGCTATCGGAAACTACTGCGCAAGCATTCATTTGTAAACAGTTGTAATCATGAAAACCAAGTGGTTCGTGTTGAATGACCCTCTTATCCAATACAAAGCCGCTTGCTTCAAGCCGTTTTTTGGAACGGGGGTGACACGAATAGAGAATGGGCATGTCGTATTTCTCTGCCATTGCATTGATAGCATTGAAAAGGGACAAAAAGTTCTTTTCAGTATCTATATTTTCTTCGCGGTGAGCTGAAAGCAGAATGTATTTTTCTTTTTCAAGCCCCAGGCGTTTGTGTACATCGGAGGACTCTATTTCAGCGAGGTTGGAGTGAAGTACCTCGGCCATTGGAGAGCCTGTAACATAGGTCCGTTCTTTTGGTAATCCGTTCTCTGCTAAATACCGCCGCGCATGCTCGCTGTAGCACAGGTTAACGTCGGAGATGATATCCACAATACGCCGGTTGGTCTCTTCCGGCAGGCATTCGTCCTTGCAGCGGTTGCCAGCCTCCATGTGGAAAATTGGTATGTGTAACCGCTTGGCAGCAATGGCCGAGAGGCAACTGTTGGTGTCTCCCAGTATCAAAAGTGCATCTGGTTGTATATCAACCATGAGTTTATAACTGCAATTGATGATATTGCCTATTGTGGAGCCGAGGTCATCGCCTACAGCATCCATATAAACCTCAGGATCGTCTATCTTAAGGTCGCGGAA
This sequence comes from Prolixibacteraceae bacterium, assembly GCA_963662895.1. Lineage (GTDB taxonomy): Bacteria > Bacteroidota > Bacteroidia > Bacteroidales > Prolixibacteraceae > GWE2-42-39. The sequence goes on from OY759982.1 coordinate 1,429,711, forward strand.
GAAAACCCCGTTTAAATTATAATCGTAATTCTGGCCGGTATGGGCAAGGATGGTATCGAAGTATTGGCGGCATTTGTTAATCACCGCTGCCAGACGTATAATCTCAGGCCGGGTTCCTACAATGATGAGGAGTTTGAGCTTGCCGTTGCCCCTGAATTTTATATCTGAATAGTCTAATTTGGTGGACATAGTTAAGTAAAAAGTAAAAAGAATCAAGTAAAAAAGCGTTGCACTGAGCGTAGCTGAAGTGTGAAAAGTAAGCTCTTTATGCTTTGTTTACTATAGCTCCAAAAATTTTCTTTAGTTCCTGACTTTCTTGTAACAATCGATCTAATTCGGGATGTTCAATGTCGCCAATCTTCTTAATAACCCTCAGCCAATAGTTCGATTCTCTTGCTTCGCGTAATGAAATTTTGACTTTATTTTTAAAATCAGCTTTTGAAGAACCAGCTTGCGATTCTTCATAATTGGCTCCAGTTGAAGTAGAACTTTTTATCAATTGATTTTTAATTACATAATATTCCTGATTATTGGGTAACTGCCTCAAAAATATAATGCAATCGACTCCAAAATCAAAAGTTCTTTTCAGTAAATCATTTTCTTTCACACGTAAATATTTTTATAAATTACGGCATTCTATTGAATTATTAATTGAATGTTGAACTTCCTTGTATCTTTTCCCTTTCATTGTTTCATGTCGTTAGTCTTTAGGACTAAAGCACGGATTACAAATCCACACCAGCGATGTTGTCTGTTTTTCCCCCTAACATTCTTACTATTCCGGTGTAATCTTGGATAATCTTGATCACTTTGGTGTTCACAGCTCGTTTTATTATTTAAAGCGGATTTGGATATAGTTTTTTATTTGATTCCAAATCTCCATAATCAGATGATAATGTTTGTGTAGCATATTCAGACCGTTGATTACTTCATCGGTAATAAACGGATATTCGTGGGTAACAATGTTTTTTTTTCTGCATTTATGAAAGTTCTACATGGTTAAGCGTAATCGACCGATAAAAGTTTTGTTTTTTACGTGTATTTATGTTGTCAAAAACTACATCAATTTTCTGGGTGCCAATCCTTTTTTTAGTTCAGCAAGAAAATAAATTTTTGCATCAAGAGTTAGTACCTGCTCATTTTTATTTCTGATCAACAGGTCGATATCGCCTCCCCGTTTCAGGTCATCGGTTCTTGATCCAAAAAGGTAAACCTTTGTCTCGCTTCCAACGTGTTTTTTTGAAAGGGCCTTGATGGTTTGTATTTGTAATTCAGTTAGCCGCATAAAGCAAAATTATGAAAAAGTTTTAAAGAGATCATCTCTGTTTTTGGTTTTCGGTTTCATCAGGTACCTTACCGTTTATTTTTTGATTTCTTACAAAGATAGTGTTTTTCCCTTTTGGTTTTCAATGATAAACAACCATTACCAGACAACCATTACCAGACAACCGATAACCGATAACCGATAACCGACACCTGCCTACTCCACTTTTTCAAAATAAGTATCCGGTTTCTCAGGATCGAAAGTTTCATTAGCCCACATAAAGGTGACCATATCGGTATCGCCAAGATTTTCTATGTTGTGGGTGTAGCCTGTCGGGATGTCCACTACTTCAATTTTTTCTCCTGAGACGTAATATTCGATAATTTCCGCATTAGTATTACCTGCCTTTCTGAAGCGGATAACTCCTTTGCCGCTCACCACGACAAACTTTTCGTTTTTTGTATGGTGCCAGTGGTTTCCTTTCGTGATATGTGGTTTGCTGATATTAACTGAGAATTGTCCGCGGTCAGGAGTGCGGATAATTTCAGTAAAACAGCCTCTCTCATCTATATTCATTAGGAGGGGATAAGAGAAGCCTTCTTCCGGCAGATAGGACAGGTATGTGGAATAAAGTTTTTTTGTAAAGGTATCGCTCATATCAGGGACTTCCAGTGTTTTTCGGTTCTCCCTGAAAGAATAAAGCAGGTCTGCAATTTGTCCAAGCGTGGCGGTATATATATCAGGCACATAACAGTAATCGTCCGTACGATGTTCTTCACCTTTCAATGCAGCTATCATCTCCGCAACAAGGTCATCAATATAAACGAGGCTAAGCTGATTCTCTCGGTTGCTGATGGTGACAGGCAGGTCATTGGCGATATTATTGCAAAAAGTGGCGACGGCGCTGTTATAGTTGGGACGGCACCACTTGCCAAAAAGGTTTGGAAACCGGTAAACAAGTACTTTTACCCCTGTCTCCCTCGAATATTGAAACATAAGTTCTTCACCGGCTTTTTTGGATTGGCCGTAAGTATTTTCAAGGGCTGCCTGGGTAGATGAACTGATCATCATCGGGCATGTGTTCTTGTACTTCTTCAGGTTGTCAAGCAATGTGTTGGCAAAGCCGAAGTTGCCTGCCATGAACTCGGTTTGATCCTTCGGACGGTTGACGCCTGCCAGATTAAAAACAAAATCAGCCTTCTGGCAATATTCATCAAGCAATGCAGGATTGGTATCGATGTCGTACTCAAAGATTTTATCAATCTTCAGTTCTCCGAATGATTTGTCCTTTCCCTCTTTTATATTTTTAAGTTCTGAGCAGAGGTTTTTTCCTACAAAACCATTGGCGCCTGTAACAAGTATATTCATTGCTTATTTATTCGCTTATGATTTCCTTTGTCCGTGACTTTTCCTGTAAGCCGAGGTCTTCCCGGACAAAACGGAGTTTGAAGAGCAGTTTCTTCATCCCTTCGACATTGAGACGTTTTGTATTATGGGAATGGTAATCTTCAATTTTGGATACTTCTTCGTCGCCTTCAATAAAGAACTTATTGTAGTTGAGATCGCGGGTATCACAGGGGATGCGGTAATAGTTATCCATATCGATGGCCTGAGCCATTTCTTCACGGGTGACAAGGGTCTCGTAAAGCTTCTCTCCGTGACGGGTACCAATGATCTTAACTTCTACATCTGAGTAATAGAGTTCCTTAAGGGCAGTAGCTAATGTATCGAGTGTTGCCGCAGGTGCTTTCTGAACAAAGAGATCGCCATTTTTTCCATGCTCAAAGGCGTACATGACAAGATCTACAGCATCGTCAAGGGTCATCATGAACCGGGTCATGTTGGGATCGGTGATGGTTATCGGCTTACCGTTTTTGATCTGATCGACCCAAAGGGGGATAACAGAGCCGCGTGATGCCATCACATTACCATACCGGGTACAGCAGATAGTCGTTGCAGCACCTTGCCCGAGCTGGCGTCCTTTGGCAATGGCAACTTTTTCCATCATAGCCTTGCTGATGCCCATGGCATTGATGGGGTATGCGGCCTTGTCGGTGGAAAGGACTACGACGTTTTTTACTCCATGGGCAATAGCGGATTCAAGTACGTTGTTGGTTCCTTCTACATTTGTGTGCATAGCTTCCATTGGAAAGAACTCACAGCTTGGAACCTGTTTTAATGCTGCTGCGGAAAAAATATAATCGACACCATGCATGACATTGTCAACCGACTGGCGATCACGGACATTGCCTATATAGAATTTAACTTTAGGATTCAGCAAACGGTGCCGCATGTCGTCCTGCTTTTTCTCATCACGGCTGAATATGCGGATTTCCTTAATGTCAGAATCAAGGAAACGGCGCAATACGGCATTTCCGAAAGAACCGGTTCCGCCGGTAATGAGCAATGTTTTGTCTCTGAAAATGGACATAATTAAATATTAAAAATCTGTGATTGGTTAGTCAATTAAATCAATACGATCAATATCTTCCCGCAGCCTGTCCAGGGATAGTCTTTCCACCAATGGATAACAACGGTTTTTGATAATTTTCTGTTAAGGTATACAGCCGGGTAGCATAACCTGCTGCTAATACAAGGATTTTTATCAATTATCAAATTTAATAAACAGCCAAATAAACACGAAGAAATAGTTACAGTTGGCAGTTGCAGTTAGCAGTGAACAGCCGTGGAAAACTATTTTTCAAAATCTAAAATCCAAAAGTCAAGTTCCAAATTTTAAATTTCTGTATCAAGTGTCGAACTCTCCGCTACCGCACGATTGTATCGTGTGGTTTGACCACTTTCATTTCAATTCATCTCCATCGCAACTGGTTGGAAAAGTCCCCCTTGGGGGATTTAGGGGTTTTAATCACAATGTTCACAGAGAAAATACACAGAGAACCACAGAGTGTTGCTATGTGAATCTATTACTGTGCCTATGTGTTACGGATGTTCATTTTTTTCAATCGATAAAAAAACGAACCAAAAAATCTTGTCGAACCAAACCCTCAGCCGGGCGTTTTGACGGGCCCTTGCACCTTTCAGAACTGCGTTCGTCAAACAGAGAAGATTTTTTAACGTTTACTCCATCGATTCTCTTAACGTTTTTTTTCCTTAGGAGGGAAACCGTCTCTTATTGTTGTTTGCTTCAGGAAAAAATAATAAGTATAAAAGGTTTATTATCCCTTATTTTCATGTACCATCAATAGAACAGATTCCAAATACCAATATTCAATAAGGTCTAATATCTGTAATCTAATGTCTAATATCTTTTTACCACAGAGCACCACCGAGTTATTTTCACAGAGGACACAGAGTGGAATTTTGATTAACGATTGAATATTAACGAATGATGAGTGATGATTTGTTGGCGTTCGGCGTTCCCGCTTTTTCTGTCTTCCGTCTCCTGTTGCCGTTCTCCTCCTTCGTGTTTATCCAGCTGTTCTGCGTAAGAGTCTCTGTATTTTTTTTAGCATTATTTTAACATTGTTTAAATAACAATAGAACAGATTAACTATTTGTAAAAAGTGATTCCTTCAATACGCAACTATCAATAATTATCAGATTCCTGGCCATGCCTGTTTTCTTAAATCTTCTAACGTTGGAAAATCGGATAGTTGATCAAAAAAAATTTCAGGATCATTCGCATTGCTGGTCGGTTTTATCAGATCGAATTTTATTTTTTCTTTATAGATTTCACTAATAGAGATAGATGTTTTGTCATTTTTTGCCAATTCCTTAGCCAAAAGGATGAGTGCATTGAATGCAGGTTTATTTTTTTTTATCCGAATTATTGTTTCCATTTTCTCTGTTTTAACACGATACAAATTATAGGTTTGTTTTTTCTCTTATGATGTATCAAATATAGTGATAATTTGGATTTGACAATATATGATTGCGATCTGCCAGCAATCTGTAATTCCACAGTCTATTGTCTAAAGTCTAATATCCTAATATCTTTTTTACCACAGAGCACACAGAGAAAAATTCTGATTAACGGTTGAAAAATCTGTTGAAGAGGTATCCGGGTCCTTACAGAAAACCGGATACCTTAAACTTACCGTTTCGTCTGAGTATGTTTCTTCCCTCCAAAACTTATTGCCGAATTTTAATGAGTTATACGTGTATTATAGATGCCATTCACATAAAGGGCTAGTACCTTCACTATTTTACCATTAAGTTTTATTATCAGTCTTATCTTTAACTTTCTTTTTTAGATTGAACCACGGAAGGCATACGTTATCAGCATCAAAAACAGATGCAATCTCTGTAATCTCCTTAATCGCGAAGGAGGTTGTCAGAAGGTTTGCTTTTCCTATGTCGCTTAGACGGTTATATCCGCATTCGAGAATATTCAATCTTAATTGTTGTAATGCAATATTTTTTAATTGACAAATTCTCTCTGATTTATCATTGACGGCCAGATAATATGATTCTTTCAGTGCTGTCTGGACCTGTTTTTCCTCATCCTCTATATCATCTAATACATCATGTGTATTATTAAGCACGATCATTCCTCCTCCCAGGGCAAATAATTTCAGGTATTTACTGACTGGCAGGTCCGGCATTCCCAGAATAAGAGTAATATCATGATTATTGAGTTTGTATAATATCTTCCTTGTCCGTGAAACAGCAGGAAGGGAAGATATTAAAGGGCGGACAGCATGCGTCTCATTTATTGTTGAATCTACACAATCAAGTATAATGAAGTTAGCCTCACATATTAATGCAAATATTACATCCCGTTCAATAAAATTAGCAGGAACGCGGATCCCAAATGGTATATCCGGACGTAATTTCCGTAACGAAAAAACCCACTCTTCCGGGGAATGCTCCATATCAAATAATTTTGACAGGTCTATCTCATTATTTTGATCCTGGCAAACCGGCAACTTAATTGTTTTTTTTATGCCCGAACGTGTCTGGTCATATTGCAGTAAGGTAGAATATATCTGGCTGAGATTAATAAAAAATGCGCCTGGCGATAATTTTTTTAGCAGTTGCGGATCAATTGTATTTCCATTTAGTTCAAGAATACAATTTTTATTTACCAGTGAAGGATTTTTCCTGGCAGCAGTGTAGGAAACAAGAAAATTACAATCGTTGGGAAACAGGTTTTGTGAAAGAAGTTGTTCGGCAGGTGTTTCAAGGATAAAAGGGGTCTTACAAACCATCGGGGACTCACATCCTTTCCCGATGACAACTGTCGTATCAACTTTATTGATATGACTATGATAAGGTAAAGGGACATTGATTACCTTTCTTAACAATATTTGATCCCAATCCATTTTTTTTCTTATTTCCGGACTTGTCTGGTTTTTATATACCCTTCCCTTATACCTTTCCCTGCATCTCATACTTCTTGTTTTCCGGGGCTTGCTTTTTTGGGGGGATTTTATTGAATCATCTGTCCGGTACAATATAATAATGGACAAATGAATATTTGATCAGGAATAAATAACTTTTTTATCCTTTTGGATAAGTTCAATCGTGTTTAGTCCAAATTCGGCATGAATACAGTACCCCAGGCTATCAAAACGAAGAAGGATACGCCGTTTGCCTCTGATTTCTACAACTTCTCCACATACATTTTTTAACGGCCCGCAAACTACTCTTATATAATCACCCTTTTTAACCCTTTCCGATGTTACTTCTATGTTGCAATTTTGATTCTTCATGAATATTTTTAAATCCTCAATCTGGCATTCGGGAATGCTTGCTGGTTTTCCTTCAAAACATACATACCTTATTGCACCGGAAGCCATCAAAACATCGTAGTATTCTTTATAACTTACTTTTACGAACACATACCCCCGGATAAGCGGTTCTTCCACTGTTTTAATCCGGTCACATAATTGCCTTTTCTCGGCTTTAAGTGGGAGATAACTCTCAATCCCTTTTTGAAGCAATTCTGCGTGTAATTTTTTTTCAGTCCTTGATTTCGTATACACGGCATGCCATCTGTATACACATTTAATTGAATAATACGTCATCTTTTTATAAATTTTTGGGCATAAGCAAAGCCCCTTAAGTTACATAAGAACTTAATATAGAACATGTTAAAAAAAGATCAGAACTCTTTAAACTCTCTTGAAAATCAAAAATTCTTATTAATATTTCCGAATTTTAATTTTAAGAGTAAGAAAAAACTTGCGTTATAAAAAATAGCTAATGCTTATAAAGCCTGATACCATTGAAGAAGGTATCTATTGTTCCTGTTTATCCAGGGCATCCATTGATAAACATTTTTAAAATGTATACACAAGACATTTTCATATGATTAATTATTTAGTTAAGAATTTTATAAGAATCTGATTTATATGGAATGTTAACTTAGGCATAACTATATTGCTACTTTCCTATTCTGTCTTATAAAGATTTGTAACAATCTTTGTTAATGAAAATGAAGTTTTTAATAATCACATATTATCTATTCTAACTTACAACCAATAAAATTTGTCTTGTTGCATTTTTTTACCTGATGAATATCATATTTTCATAAAAAGATAAAAGATATAAAACCTTAAAAATTCTATTCGGTAAATTAGAAAATCTCAAATAATATTACAGCTACGCTACTTGCCACACATAAAAGATGGCTAACTAGAAGCATTTATAATAACAAATGTATGATTTTATATATAAAAAAAAAAAAAAGATATTGCTTTTATGTTATTTAATTGTAAAAACATATGAAACTAATCTAAGAATAACCCATGTGTGACACCATAAAGTGTTGATGAATAAATACATCCTGGTAGTTATAGCAAAATATTGTACTAAAAACCGCGTTGCGGGAACTTATTTTCGAATCTGTTTTTTTTGCTTCTAATTCTACTTTGAAGGAATCTGTCAATGTAGAACCAGATTATTTTAAAAAATTTCTATATTTGCTGCGCTTTTAGCATGATATATACATTATATATATAAGTTCTAAGAATTATTGCCCAGATGGTGGAATTGGTAGACACGCCAGCTTGAGGGGCTGGTGCCGGTTTACGGCGTGCAAGTTCGAGTCTTGTTCTGGGCACGATTAAACTATCAGAAAACAAAAGCGCTTAAAATTAATATTTTAAGCGCTTTTTTATTTTTTTTAAAGTCGAAAAAGCACAAAAAATTAAAGTGACCCTTGATTTTCCCAAAAATGAGCAGATAAATGGTTTTGCCTTTTGAATAGGAGAATGATCAAAGGTACGCTTGTATGTTTTGCCGGAGAACATGGCTGGGGTGAACACCAGAGGATTGCCACTTCAATTCCCCGTTTCGGAATAAAAGAAGAGTCGGGATACTTTGGATGCGATATTTCGAGGCAATAACAGTATTACGATCGACATTTACTTTTATAATGCGGATATTATCCTTAAAATGATCTTTGATTTCTTTTAATATGGGGGGCATCTTTTTACACGGGGCACACCAGTCGGCATAAAAATCGACCAGTACCGGTTTGTCTGAGTTTATAATATTTTTAAACCGATCATGCATTTTTTCTCCTTCTTTTTATTTTCTATAACACTCTTTTGCAAGAATAGTTTTTATTGATTATTCGATAAATATGATGGTGGATAGATTATTTTGATAGGAGAGGGAACAAAATAAAAAGCCAGTCGGGATTGACTGGCTTTTTTGAGCGGGAGACGGGACTCAAACCCGCGACCCTTAGCTTGGAAGGCTAATGCTCTATCGACTGAGCTACTCCCGCAACTTTACAAATACCAAACATTAAAAATCCGGGATTTGGATTTTTAATGTTTGGATTTTTGTTTTTGTGGGGAGAGCAGGATTCGAACCTACGAAGGCATACGCCAGCAGATTTACAGTCTGCCCCAGTTGGCCACTTTGGTATCTCCCCAAAAAGTATCATTCAGTATACAAAGAACTTTTTCCTTCAAAAAGAGCCGAATCTCAGATTCGAACTGAGGACCCCGAGATTACAAATCACGTGCTCTGGCCAACTGAGCTAATTCGGCAATTTATAAAAAAGAACCCATGAAAATGGGTAAGCTACCTGTGTCGCACCGCTACAACCGCCTACCCTTGCTGCCTTCCGACCCTGGGGGGATTCAGCAGGAGCTGGTCGCACAGGACTTACCCGGCGACAAAAGTAGACATTTTTGCTTTTCTTCCAAATTAAAATGATGTCTAAACAAATTTTTTACCTCAACCCCAAGTGGAGAAATCAGAAAAATCGATCCGGTTCCCCCGGGGCTACTCTTTATACACATCTTTTCGAAAAGAAAATGAAACCAGATGGATTTTTCGATTTGGAAGGAATCTGTCAAAGCAGAATTAGCGTTCATTAAAATATTTCATTAACTTTTCTGAAATTTTTTCAGATGTCTGATTATTTCAGACAAAATGTGGTAAGCATAAATTTTTAAGATATATTTGTCATACTCATCCTTAAATAATTTTATCATGGAACAAAACAACGTGTCTCCTTTTAAAACCGCCTTAACTTACGGAATTTATCTGGCAGTTATCAGTATTCTCATTTCATTGGTAGTGTGGGCAACCAGTTTGCTGGAAGTCCTTGGAGTGATGGGGTCTATGGTGATTGGTTTGGTCAACCTGCTTATCATGGTTATATTGCTGATTGTTTTTACAAAACTTTACCGGGATAATGTGCTGGGAGGGAAAATTACTTTTGGGAAAGCTTTTTCATTTGGGGTATTAATTGTTGTTTGTAGTGCTCTTATTACAGGAATTTACAATTACGTCTTTTTTAAATTTATTGATCCTGGGTATATGGAACGAATTATGACTATGATGCAGGAAAAGATGTACCAAATGCTTTCTAACCGTGGAATGTCGGAAGACCAGATTGATGCAGCGATGCGGGCTTTCGAAGAAAAGGGAGTACCAACTCCTTTTGAGTCCGTTAAACAATCACTTTTGAATGGATTGATAGGAGGTGCTGTTATGTCGTTAATAAGTTCAGCTATCGTTAAAAAGAACATACAAAAGGAAGATGCTTTTGAAGAAGTAATGGACGAAGTAAAGAACGAAGAATAACTTAGAGCATGGATATTTCCATAGTTGTGCCCCTTTATAATGAAGAAGAATCGCTTCGTGAATTGTCTTCATGGATTGCCAAAGTGATGAATGAAAATAGTTTTAGTTATGAAGTCATTTTTGTTGATGACGGGAGTAACGACCATTCGTGGCAGGTTATTGAAGAGATTTATCAGGAAAACAACAACTTTAAAGGAATTAAGTTTAGACGGAATTACGGGAAGTCAGCCGGTTTATATTGTGGTTTTGTCAAAGCACAAGGTGATGTGGTAATTACAATGGATGCTGATTTGCAGGACAGCCCCGATGAGATCCCTGAATTATACCGTATGATTACTGAAGAAAATTACGACCTTGTTTCAGGTTGGAAGAAAAAAAGGCACGATCCTTTTTTTAGTAAAAATCTACCCAGTAAGTTTTATAACTGGACTGCCCGTCGTATGTCAGGAATAAAGTTGCACGATTTCAACTGTGGGTTAAAAGCTTACCGCAAACAGGTGATTAAGACTATTGAAGTTTATGGCGAAATGCACAGGTATATTCCCGTACTGGCGAAATGGGCCGGTTTTAAGCGTATTGGCGAAAAAGAGGTGCATCACCAGGAACGGAAATATGGCGTGACAAAATTTGGTATCGAACGGTTCATCCGGGGGCCGCTTGACCTGCTTTCTGTTATTTTTATTTCCAGGTTCGGGAAACGTCCCATGCACTTTTTTGGAGTGCTTGGTACGCTCATGTTTTTTATCGGGATCGCCTCTGCTCTTTGGCTGGGAGGTCAGAAACTGTATTACACATGGCATAATATTGCCTGGCAGCGGGTCACCGAAAGCGCTTATTTCTATTTGGCTTTAGCTGCTATGATAATCGGTACCCAATTATTCCTTGCAGGCTTTTTGGGAGAGATGATCTCCAGAAGTTCATCGGAGCGGAATTCCTATCAGATCGAAACCGAAACCACGGAATAATCTTTTTGGTCTACAGAAATAATTTATTACGATGGTATACACGAAAGTCAGTTTTAAAGTAAAACCCGACAATGAGACTAACCGGGAAATTTTGGTTGCTGTATTGTCGCAAACCGATTTTGAGAGTTTTGATGAAACTGAAGAGACAGTAGAGGCATTCTGGCCCGGTGAAGAATTTACCCCGGAAACAATATTGCCTCATATGCAGAATTTGAGCTTTGAGTTTGAGATGATACATGAAATTATCCCTGATCAAAATTGGAATGAGGTTTGGGAAAAGAATTATTTTAAGCCCTTGCTGATTGCAAATAAATGTTTGGTACGGGCTCCTTTTCATACCGGGTGCCCGGAAGCTGAATACGAGATTATTATCGAGCCCGATATGGCTTTTGGTACCGGAAACCACGAAACCACATCGATGATGGCCGAAGAAATCCTGTCACTTGACCTTTCAGGGAAGACGGTACTGGATATGGGGTGCGGAACCGGTATCCTGGCTATTTTGGCTTCGAAGCGGGGAGCTGCTGAAATTACAGCTATTGATATTGACAAGTGGGCTTTTGAAAGTACGGTAGAAAATGCAAAGGTGAATAAAGTTGCCAATATTGAGGCGAGTCGTGGCGACGCATCTTTGCTCACCGGTCAGCAATTCGATATTATTTTTGCCAATATTCAGAAGAATATTATCATTCGCGACCTGCCTGTTTATACCCGGGTGCTAAATCCTGGTGGAAGTATCCTTTTAAGTGGTTTTTACAGAGATGATGTCCCCGAAGTGAAAGCTGTTGCCAAGGAACTGGGATTATCGCAAACGGGGCTTCACGAAAAAAATAATTGGGTGGTAAACAGTTATCGAAAAGCTGACTGATATGATATTGTAACCCAATATCAGGCCGGGTCCGACCGGCTTTGGAACATGATGTACGACTTATAAACTGATTTCCCTGAATGCAGTACGTTTAAATTCCAGTACTTCAAGGTCTTTAATCCCTTTCCCTTCTATTTTAAACCGAAGCGCTGTACAAACTTTGTGAAAGCCTATATTCCCTGCAGCACCGGGGTTCATATGCAAACAATCCAGTTTTTTATCGTAAATCACTTTCAGTATATGGGAATGCCCGGCAATGAATAATTGAGGGGACTTTTTCATTAGTTCCGGGTAAATATGCCGGTCGTACCGGCCCGGGAAACCACCGATATGCGTCATGAGCACTTCCACCTCTTCACAGTAGAAACGGATAGTTTCAGGGAACATACGGCGTAAAATATGATTATCAATATTCCCGTATACTGCCCGGAACGGTTTAAAGGCAGAAAGCCTGTCGGCAATTTTTACATCGCCAATATCCCCGGCATGCCATATCTCGTCTACCTCTTCAAAAAAACGAAATATACGGCTGCTCAATGTTCCGTGTGTATCTGAAAGTAAACCTATTTTTTTCATAAAATTCTAAAATCCAAATAACAATTTCCCCAAGCGGGTAACCAGAATCATATATCACCACTTATCTCATTTCGTAATCAACTCTGGTTTTAGCCATAAAAATAACTTAATTTTACTACATAATTGAAGAAAATATGAAACAGGTAGTACTTGTCCGGCATGCGAAATCGGTGCCTTATGGTTATGATGATGATTTCAACAGGTCGCTGACCGGCCGGGGAGAAAGCGATGCTGCTTTGATCAGTAATCATTTAAAAAAACAGAAAACAGTTCCGGACCTGATCATTAGCAGTCCGGCCATACGGGCCTGTGAAACAGCCCGCATTTATGCAGGGAACCTTGACATTAAGGAGGAGGATATTATTTATAACGAAAATATTTACGAAGGAATAACTACCAGTGAATTTATTGTGTTGCTTCAAAAATTGCCTGCGGAAATAAATTCTGTATTTGTGTTCGGGCATAACCCGACTGTTTATTATCTGGTCAACAATCTGGTCAAATTTTTTAATGGCGATATGCCTACCTGTTCGACAGTTGGCATTCGTTTTCAGATTGACCAATGGGAACAACTGGAAGCCAGGCACGGGCATGTTGATTTCCATTTTATCCCGAGAATGTTTAAGTGACCGTTTTTGTACTTTTGTCATAAATGTGATTGAAGATGCATATTTTTTATACTCCGGATATTTCCTGTCAGTTTTATACTTTGAATGAAGATGAATCGAAACACTGCGTGCGGGTATTGCGATTGAATGTTTGCGATGTAATTGTTTTGGTTGATGGGAGAGGAGGCTTTCACGAAGCAGAAATCCGGGATGCACACCCCAAACGTTGTGAGGTGGAAGTGGTAAAATCAATTCAGGAATATGGCAAAAAACCTTTTTGTTTGCATGTCGCTATTGCCCCGACAAAAAATATCGACCGCTTCGAGTGGTTTCTGGAAAAAGCAACAGAAATAGGTATTCACGAAATTACCCCTTTACTGTGTTCCAATTCGGAACGAAAAATGATCAGGGAAGACCGTTTGGAAAGGATCATGGTTTCGGCAATGAAACAATCGTTAAAAGCATATTTTCCCCAATTGAACCCGATGACAGCTTTTGGCGATTTTATCAGACAGCAGTCAATGAGCAATAAATTTATTGCCCATTGTGAAGATCAGGATCAGGATAAAACACATTTAAAGGATGTTGTTAAACCCGGTCGGAATTACCTTGTATTGATTGGCCCTGAAGGAGATTTTTCATCCGGTGAAATCAGACAGGCGTTACAACACGGTTATCAACCGGTTAGTTTGGGAGGAAGCCGGTTGCGTACCGAAACAGCAGGTGTGGCAGCTGTCCATATTATCAATCTGGCCAATGAGTAGGGCATAACGGCGAATATTTTTAACAACCTTATTACCTTATTTCTACTTTAACAGATTTAGAAAGAAGACCAATTTTTCTGATTTTTTACCCCGGCCCCAAGGGGATAAATCAGAAAAATATATCCGGTTCACCGAAAGATGAAAAGCAGGGTTGGCCGGTCAAAGTAGTCCGGGCCGGCGTTGGCGGGAGCGGTTTTTTGTGGGTATTCAGGGATGTGTGCCGGGAAGAAAAAACCGTGAGGCGGGCGGAAGGATGACTTTGACAAGACTTTTTCTTCCTTTTTGTCGACTGCAAAAGGAAGGGCCCCGCCGGCCAGAGGCGAATAAAAAAGAACACAATTTTTGGGATTAACAAATGGATTCCCTCAAAAATTATAAGTTAAGATCTTGAAACGAACCATTTATCATTTCAAACGGGTACACGACTATCCCAAGCTACTTTCTATACATAAGTTAATTTGGAAGAAGGCAAGAATTTTATCATAGGCCGGAAGACAGAGAACGGATGCATGAGGCAGGATCGGTTTTGGAATTTGTTTTTTGCAAATGGTTTTTTGAGTTTGGATTTGCAGGGACAAGACCCCCTCCCTCCGGCGAGCCGGAGTACTCCCCCTTGACAAGGGGAGAATTTGGGCCGGTGAAGGACAGAGGGCATGGAGCTAAGAGCAGAGGACAAAGAGCAGCTACAGAAGGTCGGAGACGGAAGAACCGAAGCATGAAAGACGGTCAGAAAAAGCCCGAAGGGCTTCACTGTTCATAACGCAGGGTGAAATCCGGTGGAACATTATTATTTACGATTTCACTAAACCACTAAAAAATAAAAATTGATATGTTGTAATAAAATTTGCATTTCTGATACTTGTATTCAGGTAAAGATCAAAAAAGATAATTCATGAAATATTTTATTTATTCCGTGTTATTTCTGTTTCTTCTTTCGTCCTGTTCACAAAAAAAAGTATGGCAATGGCGTGGTGAACACCGGGATGGCGTTTTCGATGAGAAAAATCTTTTAAAATCCTGGCCTGAAGAAGGGCCTCCGTTATTATGGGAGTATGAGGGAATTGGAAATGGTTACGGCTCGCCGCTTATTACTTCTGAAAAGATATATGTCAACGGGGAAATCGACAGTACCGGTTATTTATTTGCATTTGATTTAAAAGGCTGTCTCCTCTGGAAAACAGAATATGGAAAAGAATGGATGGCAAGTTTCCAGGGATCCCGTTCAACCCCGACAGTTGTGGGGAACAAAATATATACTTGTTCGGGGATGGGGGATATCCGTTGTTTCGATGCTTCCTCAGGAGAGAGGATATGGGGTATCAATATGATTGACGACCTGCATGGGAAATACAACCGTTTTGGTTATTCCCAATCGCTGATGGTGGATGAGGAGAGACTTTATTGTTCGCCGGGAGGCGCTGATACCAATGTGGTTGCCCTTGACCGGATGACGGGTAAACTGGTTTGGAAAAGCCCTGCAAAAGGGGAGATCTCGGCTTATTGCTCCCCGAATATCATTCAGAGGGGAAAACAAAAAATACTGCTTACTTTTTCAGAATATCAGTTATTGGGAATTGATCCCCTAGATGGGAAATTATTGTGGTCGCATGAACAGGATACCCTGGCAGATATTCATGCCAACACTCCTTTGTACAACGATGGAAATATTTATTATACAACAGGATGCGGAAATATGACTGTCAAACTTAAACTTACAGGGGATGGGAAATCAATTAGTCAGCTTTGGCAAAATAAATCCCTTGATAATTATATGGGAGGTTGTGTAAAAGTGGGGAGCAGTCTGATCGGTTCAGGGGCGCGGAAAAAAAGATTATTCCGTGTCGATTGCGAAACAGGTTTAACCATCGACTCTCTGAATATCGGGACAGGAAACACCATTTATGCAGACGGGATGATCTATATGTATAATCAAAAAGGGAAAATGTACCTGGTTGATATACAGGCCGGAAAGATGGAAGTGGTTAGTAAGTTCAAAATTCGGAAAGGTACTAAAGAACATTTTTCTCATCCGGTTATTCATAACGGGGTATTGTACATTCGTCACGGAGTGGCTTTGCTGGCTTTCGATATCAAAGCAAAAGAGCAGAGTCTATGATCGGATAATCAGTTTAGTCCCGATTTGCAATATTTTTTGCGGGCTGATATTATTCAGCATACAAATGTTTTTTATTGTTGTGCCAAACTCCCGGGCAATTGATGTGAGGGTGTCCCCTTTTTTGATATAATAATAAACCGTTCCTTCGGAAGCAACTAATAAGGGATTATTGTTATTCCTGAAATCTGCTAATTGCCGCTCGACACGTGTGCCGTGAAAATAAAAGGTGTCGCACAGAAGTTTGCCATTTCCGATGTCAATAAGTTTTTCAGGATTAAAAGCTTCTCCCAGCATCCGGGTTTCAAAATGCAAATGATCGGTTGTTGCACGCCCGGTACGGCCCCCCAGACCGAGCAGTTCCCCTGCTTTTAAATACTGATTTTCCCTGACACAAATTTTAGACAGGTGTGCATAAACCGTTTCCAGGCCATTATTATGACGAACAAGCACCAGAAGGCCGTATCCTCTAAAACGTTTGGCCAGCCTTACCTGGCCATCGAAAGCACAACGAACAGTATCTCCTGCTTTTAGTTTGATGTCGGTACCCGTATGCCTTGGTCTCCGCGAAGTTCTGAACCCGGAGATTACTTTTCCCCTGACAGGCGGAACAAAACTGTTTCCTGCCGGAGGCTGAAGTACAACCATAAGGGGGTCTTTTCTGGCCTTCAGGTTTACCGAAGAATAGGTAATATTTACAGGGCTCCATATATTTTGATACAAGCAGCTGGCAGGATGGCTCATATATTGCTGAATGGAATCATTGACCTCGTCGTTAGTCTGTTTGGCCGGGATATCGTCTTTCGAGATAATAATGGTGTCCGGTTCAACTGATTGCCCCATCAGTTGGCTGGTTATGATTATTAATAAAATAAAAGTCAGACAGAAATGTAACTTCATAAAAAATAAAAATGCAATCCGGCAAATTTAATGATTTCATATATCAGAAAACTGATAGGCACATAAAAAAAATCTCCCGGCCAGCAGGAGATTTTTGAGACTTAGCATATATTTAGATGACGCTTATGCTTTTTCGAGTTCAAGTGTTTTTGTGGTCTGGTCACAAACTTCGGACGGTCCCCAGTACTGGATTGGTCCCGGGTACAGGAAACTGGTTTCGATAGCCCATTTTTCCCGGTTTGCAGCCAGGTATTTGAATGGTGCCCCGTCCAGCTCAACCAATGCCTTTTGTATGACGGGTTTCATGTGGCCGTGACGACGTTCCATGTTCATCATCATGGTAATGGGTACACCGCCTGCAATCCATTGGTCTGCCGGTGCTGTAAGATTACGTACTGACGACATGTAACCGGTTTTTCCGGCCCCAATCAGTACCGATGCTGTGTAACCCAGCGAGTAACAGTAGTCGGCATCAAAGTTCGAAGGGGCAGCACAACGGCCTTCGTATCCGAAGAAGTGGTACTGGGTACCGAATTTGCTATTGTATTCACCTGCTTTTTTCATTTCTGCCAATTTCCTTTTAACCATTTCCCCCAACAGCTTTTCTGTTTCAATCAATGAAACCTGAACGTTTCCGTGAGGGTCGCGGTCAAGGGTAAGCTGGTCGGCAATACCTGCAGGAAGCGACTGGTATACTTTGGCTGATTCAGCAGAGAGTATACCGGCAACAAATGCACGTCCTGCAGCTTTATCTGTAAACGATTTGAATTTCTTTTCTGTTTCAGAACCTTCTGCCAGCAGGTCGTTCAACTCGGCGATCAGGGCTTTCATTTCCGGTACAAATTCAACCAACCCTTCAGGAATCAGGGCTACTCCGAAGTTTTCACCATGGGCAGCACGTTTGGCGATGATGCCGGCCATGTAGTCAACGATTTCGCTCAATGTTTGTTTTTTTTCGGCTACTTCTTCCGAGATCAGGGTAATATTGGGCTGGGTCTGCAAGGCAGCTTCCAAACCAATATGTGAGGCCGAGCGCCCCATTAGTTTTATAAAATGCCAGTATTTTTTTGCTGAATTGGCATCACGTTCAATGTTGCCAATTAATTCGGAATAAACTTTAACCGCAGTATCGAAGCCAAACGAAGCCTCGATCATTTCATTTTTCAGGTCGCCATCAATGGTTTTCGGGCAACCAATCACCTGAATACCGGCTTTTTTTGCTGCATAATATTCGGCAAGCACGCAGGCATTGGTGTTGCTGTCGTCGCCACCAATGATCACCAGTGCCTTGATGTCGAGTTTTTTCAGTATTTTCAGCCCTTTGTCGAACTGGGCTTCTTCTTCCAGCTTGGTCCGACCCGAACCAATGATGTCGAAACCACCGGTATTACGGAATCCTTTCAGATAATCAGCAGTTATTTCTATGTATTTATGATCAACCAATCCGCCTGGTCCTCCCAGGAACCCAAACAATTTACTTCCGGCATTAATGTTTTTGATCCCGTCGAAAAGACCGGAAATAACATTGTGACCACCGGGAGCTTGTCCGCCCGATAGGATTACCCCTACGTTAACGGCAGGAAGCTCCACTTTTTCACCTTTTTCGAAAGTGATGATTGGCATCCCGTAGGTGTTGGGGAATAATTTTTTGATTTCGGCCTGGTCGGCTACCGATTGTGTCTTCTCACCTTCAACCAGTTTTACAGATCCCTGTAACGATTTGGGGAGTTTGGGCTGGTACTGGGCCCGAGATTGTTGTAATGCGCTTATGGTCATATTCAAAATATTTAGATAGGTATTATTTCAATCTTCAAAAATCGCTGCAAAAATAGACGAATTTGATGGTTAAACCTAGTTCGCAGCTTATGTCTTTTTTCTATTTAAAGTAAATTTAAAAAGATGGTGAGGCGGAAGTAAATCTTAATAATAGGGCATTATTTGTAAGAAATGAAGTGTTATCTGATTTTCGTCTCCTTTATTTCTCAATCCGGATCCGGGCGTCAACAGCAAGTATCCGGTTGCCTGTTCCCAAAAGAGGATTGATATCTATTTCTTTAATTTCAACCGCATGGCGCAGCATGCTTGACAGCCGGACCATAATTTCGACAAATTTTTGCTGATCGGCCCCGGGATGACCGCGATATCCTTCAATAATTTTATACGATTTCAGGTTTTTGATCATCGACAAGGCTTCGGTAAAGGTAAGCGGAGCCAGGCCTGAAGTCACATCTTTCATTACCTCGACCAGGATACCGCCCATTCCGCAGAGAATGATATGTCCGAATTTATTTTCGTATTTGGCTCCCAGAAAAAGTTCTATCCCCGATGCCATCTCAGCCATCAGGACAGCCGTGGTATCCTTAATTTTCATCAGTCTTTTGAATTCCCGTTTCACCGGTTCCATGTCGCGGACATTAAGGACTACACCTCCGAGTTCGGTTTTATGTACGGGACCAACTACTTTCATGACCAGTGGAAAACCTAGCTTTTTGGCAGCCTTTACGGCTTCTGATCCTTTCCTGACAATGATTTCCTGTACGCGAGGAATACCTGCCGCGTCAAATAAACGGTGTATTATTTCCGGTGGCTGATACCCGTCGGAAGCAGCATCGATGATCCGGCGTATTTCAGGAATATCAATCCCTTCCATGAAAATTTTTTCTTCGGAAGGCCTGGGGGTGTTATGTACTTTGGTGAGCGCACGCCCCAGTAATACTTCGTCCGGAAAATTTACATTTCCTTCCGACAGGAAATAGGCCATCTCTTCCTGCACATTAATAACAGAGGGCAGGATTGGATAAATGGGTTTTTTACAACGGTGTGTTTTCCGGCTCAATATTTCATAAACATCGTGAACGGAAGAGAGACCGGGGCTCCCGAAAATAACAGCCATCCCGTCAATTTCGTCAAAATCGTTTTCACAGGTGTCGATAATGGTAGCTAGTTGTTCTGCTGTTCCTGTTGCCAGAAAGTCAATCGGATTTTCAACCGACGAGCCGGCGAACAGCATATCTTTCAGTTGTTGTTTGGCCGGTGAGTCTTTAATGTGAGGTATTTTCAAGCCGCCATTTTCCAGGGCATCGGTTAGCATTACGGCAGGACCTCCGGCATGGGTGATAATGGCCATTTGTTTTCCTTTCAGTTCTTTGCACATAAAAACATTGGCGACGGTAGTCAGTTCTTCGCGTCCGTAGCACCTTACAATGCCTGCTTTTCGGAACAGCGCTTCCACGGCCAGGTCAGAACTGGTCATTGCCCCGGTATGAGATGAGGCTGCCCGGCTGCCTGCATCGCTGCTCCCGGCTTTGATGGCGGCAATTTTGCACCCTTTTCGTATCAGCGACGATGCATGCTTTAACAGTTTGTCCGGATTTTTTATGCTTTCTATATAAAGTAATTTTACACGTGTGCTGGTTTCCGGATTGAAGACGTCATCCATAAATTCGAGTACCTCCTCAACCCCGATCTGAGCAGAGTTCCCAACAGAAAAAACACTGGCAAAATGCAGACCCTTGGGTATTCCCGATTCCATGATGAATACCGATGTTGCTCCTGAACTGGAAATAAAATCGCAGCCCATCTGGTCGAGCTTAGGTACCGGTGTCGTAAATACACTGGCATGTACATAAGTGATGATGCCAATGCAGTTGGGGCCGATCAGGCTCCCCCCGTTCTCGTCGATGATCTTTACAATCTCTTCTTCCAGTTTTTTCCCTTCTTTTCCTGATTCACTGAACCCGGCCGAAATAATAATAAAACCTTTGGTGCCTTTTTGGGTAGCAAGCGTTTCAACTACCGGCAGGCAGGCCTGGGCAGGGATGGCCAAAACAGCCATTTCAACCGGAGGAAGATCTGCTGCCGAAGCATACGATGGAATACCTTGTACTATTTTACTTCCCGGGTTTACGACCATTAGTTCGCCTTTATAATGATTGTCAATCAGGTTTTTTAGTAGTTTCCCGCCTGGCTTGGACACATTGTTCGATGCCCCTATCACTACAATACTATTCGGGCATATCAGTTCTTTTGCAATCATTTTTCAGAAATTTTACAGCAATATACAAATCCCGGACAAACTAATTTTTGACTTTCTTCATTTGTTGGTAACTTTTATTGTCCCCGGGGATTTTTAGAGAGAGCTTTTTCTATTACTGTTCGGACGATAGGAAAAAAATAGATAGTTTTGGGGCAATGCAGGGCATATGAAGAATATTTCGGAACAGAAGGTAATGGTTTTGTGTGATTTCTCGGAAAGTATGAACGGGATAATCCTTCACGGTATTTTTCTGGCTGGTTTTCTGGAAAAAGAATTATGCCTGTTTTCTCTTACCGGAAAAGGCGGAAGCAATAAAGAGGAATTGCACGATCGCCTGGGGGCGGTTGCCCGGATCGTGAAAAAACAGTCGGTGCATCCGGTGGTTTCAACCCTTGTATTAAGGGGGAGGCTTGAAGAACAGATGGAACGCCTGGCTGATAAATACGATTCGATACTTCTTGTAATGAATAAGAAACGACTTCCTGAAAAATTAAAGGCCCTTCACGAAAGCGTGGTCCCTTTTTTATTTGTTGAAGGAAAAACCACCGATCTGATCAGTTACAGGAATGTACTGCTTCCCGTTGATTACAGGAAAGAAATGAAAGATACTTCGCTTTGGGCTTCGTATTTTGGGCGGTTCAACAAAGCAGTGGTACAGGTTGTCGGAGCCCGTGAGCAAAATATTGAAAACCGGAATAAGGTGAAAGAAAATCTTCTTTTTATCCGGAAATTTTTGAAGAAGTTACAAGTTCAGTATGTAATAGGGGAAGGTAAAACAAACAGTTGGAACATACAGTTTGACGTCTTGGAAAGATCGGTTGAAATGGCGGGGGATGTGATAATTATCCTGGGGAGTAAATATATTACGCTTGTGGATCTGCTGATTGGATTGCCTGAAAAGAAGATTATCCGTAAAGCAGGTAAGTTGCCGGTTCTTTGTATTAATCCTTCAAAGGATATGAATATTTTATGCGATTAATTGGTGTATATCTTCCCTTTATTGTTCCGGGGAAGTTTCATTAACCGGCTTTTCGGAAACGAGTTTGTAAAGGATTACTTTATTTGAGTTCTTGTTTTTATCGAGAATGTTTACAAGAAGGGTTCCTGTGATAAATATTCCCAGACAGATAAGACCTGCCAGGAACATAATCATGATCAGGGTACTGGACCATCCGAGGATGGCATCTCCAATCATCTTTTTGTAAAGAACAATGGCAATCCCGATTACGAAAAAACTAATGAAAAGGATAAATAGTTTCAGGATACTGAAAAGAAATTCTTTTGATAATTCGATCATCGATTTGATACCGTGTTCTATTAATGCCGCCAGGTTCATCTTTGATGTACCTCCCAGACGTTTATTCCTGTCCCACCGGAACCCGGTCTGCCTGCCTTTTTGTTTAACCAGGTAGGCTGCCAGATGAATAAACGAATTATGGACTGCCCCTGACAATATTTGTCTGTTAATCAGTACAAAATTGCCGTAGTTCATGTATTTGCCGGTAATCAACCTGAATGTAAGGCGGTAGAGGATGTACCCGATTTTGAACCGGAGTTTTTCATTCCGTTTGCCCCGGTATACTTTAACGATGTCGTAATCGAGGTAATCAATCAGTTTTTTTATGGCTTTTGGGTCATCTTCCCCGTCAGAATCCATAACGATACAATGGGTGATATCAAGCATTTCTGTATAAATCATTCCCTGGTAAATAGCGCCCTGATGCCCCTGGTTAAAGGCAAGGTCAAGTACTGAAATCCGTATGTTGGGATGCGAAGGGGTAAATTTGACCAAAAGCGAAAGGGTCTGGTCGGTAGAACTGTCGTTTACCGCGACAATATGAAAAGGGTAGGGGAGAGCGCCAAGCTGTTTTTCCAGTTTGTGAAGAAAATCGAGGATGATTTGTTCTTCGTTATAACAAGGCAAAACAATGGCTATTGAAGGTTTCATAGGTCAAGGTAAAGTCAAAATTGAAAGACAAAAGTACAAATTCAGATATGTATTCCAAAAAGAAAACACAGTTTCGGAGCCTACCGGATTGTCCATTCTATCCCAAATCCCAGTCCCCACTGGTCAGAAGCAAGGCTTCCAAAATCACCTGCAAGATGAGTGGAAACACAGAGGGGATATTTCGAACTTTTCCAGCGAAATTCCAGGAGGGAATAACATTGTTCGCGCATGGAAGGATAGGGGCTTGCAAAGGTGCCGAAATTCCTTGACCAGGTAAGCAAAGCTTTCCATTCCAGTTGCTGGGAGAGGTATCCTTTAGCTCCTGTGTGAAAAGCAGAAATGCGGGTATTTTCAAAACCAGTTATTGTCCCTTCTTCATTTTTTACCACAGGGAAAAACAAGGGGATTCCGAGACTATAGCCGTGATAGGAGAATCCTGTTTGATAGACCCCGTGATTAAAGTAATTGTCACAACCCCGTTTATGTTTGCCGGGGCCGGATATCCGGTGATAACTGCCGCTTTGATCTTTCGAATAGATAAACTCCAGAAGGAGGGCATCAATAAGTGTATGAGTTTTCTTTTTCCGGAAAAATAATGTATACAGGTTATCCTGGGCATTATCCAGTTCCATTCCCGAATGGTCTTCAAAAGGATGACTGATACGAACCTGTAGCTGGAATTGTTCAAAGTCTTTTTCCACGGAAAACAGGTAAGCGCCAAGCTGGTTTCCTGCTACATTAATTTGATCGGTTTCCGGGAAGTCCGAATTACCGCTTTTCCCTAAAATATAGCGAAAATAATCTTTTAATCCATCCGGAAGTTTGGTCCCGTCGGCAAGCGTTCCTCCCCAGAAAACATAATGGTCCATTCCTGCTGTTAGGCGAAACGAATTTCCGGTTAGAAACTGTAGCTCAAGAGATTTATGATGAAGGTGGGGATGATAAACAATCCGGTTGTCATGGAGAAGTCCTTCGTCATATTCCGCTTTGAAACGAAGCCATTCATGCGCAAAAAGGAAAGGAACAAACCCGGAAGTAGACAGGCGGATCATTGGGTAAGGCCGGTAATCCAGAGAACGGACAATATTCCTGTTACCGGAGGAGAGGCCCCCTAAGATTTCCTTATCGGCAAAGGCTCCGGCTTTCAGGGATAAGGTTTTCCCGGAGATACCGGCATATGCCTGGATAATTTTTGCATCAAAGTCGTTTTCTGTAGCCAGCAAGGACAGATCAGCCCCATAGTTTAAAATTAGCTTTTCTGTCATGGGGAGGGAGCCAAAAAGTTTCCCTTCGGTGAGTTCCTGCCAGTTGGCTGAAGTTGAGTATTTCCCCAGCTGATTGTGTAAAAGCCAGAAAGGTAAATTATGACTACTGCCTACAAGCCCTGTAGACCGAAGATTTGCTTCCTGTATTTGGTTTTGTGCCAAAGAAACAAAACCAGGAAACAGAAGGATAAGGATGAAAATATATTTCATATGAAAATTATTATTGTATTTTGAAAAAAATAGGATACTATTAGGCTATCGGATTATCCATTCCAATCCAATTCCTACTCCCCATTGGTCAGAAACAAGATTCCCAAAATCACCGGCAAGATGAGTGGAAACACAGAGGGGATATTTCGAACTCTCCCAGCGAAATTCCAGGAGGGAATAACATTGTTCACGCATGGAAGGATAAGGGCTTGAAGAGGTGCCGAAATTCCTTGACCAGGTAAGCAAAGCTTTCCATTCCAGTTGCTGGGAGAGGCATCCTTTAGCTCCTGTATGAAAAGCAGAAATGCGGGTGTTTTCAAAGCCAGTTATTGTCCCTTCTTCATTTTTTACCACAGGGAAAAACAAGGGGATTCCGAGACTATAGCCGTGATAGGAGAATCCTGTTTTATAAATTCCATGATTAAAGTAATTATCTGCTGGCCTTCTATGGTTTCCGGGTGATATCCGGCTTTGATCTTTCGAATAGATAAACTCCAGTAAGAGAGCATCAATAAGGGCATGATTTTTCTTTCTTTGGATGAATAACGTATACAGGTTATCCTGTACATTGTTCAGTCTCATTCCCGATTTGTCTTCAAAAGGATGACTGATACGAACCTGTAGCCGGAATTGTTCGAAGTCTTTTTCCACGGAAAACAGGTAAGCTCCAAGTTGGTTTCCTGCTACATTAATTTGATCGGTTTCCGGGAAGTCCGAATTACCGCTTCTTCCCAAAATATAGCGAAAATAATCTTTTAATCCATCCGGAAGTTTGGTCCCGTCGGCAAGCGTCCCTCCCCAGAAAACATAATGGTCCATTCCTGCTGTTAAATGAAACGACTTTCCGGTTAGAAATTGTACCTCAAGAGATTTATGATGAAGATGGGGATGATAAACAATCCGGTTGTCATGGAGAAGTCCTTCGTCATATTCCGCCTTGAAACGAAGCCATTTCTGTGCAAAAAGGAAAGGAACAAACCCGGAAGTAGACAGGCGGATCATTGGGTAAGGCCGGTAATCCAGAGAACGGACAATATTGCCATTGCCGGAGGAGAGACCTTCTAAGATTTCCTTATCGGCAAAGGCTCCGGCTTTCAGGGATAAGGTTTTCCCGGAGATACCGGCATATGCCTGGATAATTTTTGCATCAAAGTCGTTTTCAGTAGCCAGCAAGGACAGATCAGCTCCATAGTTTAAAATTAGCTTTTCTGTCATGGGGAAGGAGCCAAAAAGTTTTCCCTCGGTGAGTTCCTGCCAGTTGGCTGAAGTTGAGTATTTCCCCAGCTGATTGTGTAAAAGCCAGAAAGGTAAATTGTGCCCACTGCCTACAAGCCCTGTAGACCGAAGATTTGCTTCCTTTATTTGGTTTTGTGCCAAAGAAACAAAACCAGGAAACAGAAGGATAAGGATGAAAATATATTTCATCAATTATTTTTTCTAGAAGATAGCTGTTTTTTTTGACTTCAAAACAATAAATCCGGGTTAAATTCCTTCAATCAGGATATCTGCCAGTTTTAACCATAATAAAGCAAGAACAATGGCTATCATATAAATACCGGTATGGCCCAAGCGGGCAAACGGTTTCTTTTTCCATATAGCATATTGTGTATAAACAATTGTTCCGGACAGGCTGCCGGACAGGGCAAAGGCAATAACGGAAAAGTCATATTCTTTTATGACAAGAAAAAAGATGCTGAAAATAAAAGCATTGATGAATCCGGATATTAAAAAATATTGCTGGTGTAGTTTGGTAAAGTGATGATAAAAATGGATGAATCCGCCAACAGCCAGTATTTGTATGCTTATGTTTATCCAGGGGGATAAAGCAAATTTTTCAGCAGATGGGCCTGTCCGGCTCATTAATACAATGAATACTGCTGCAATAAGTTTGGAAAAGACACGCAGGTATCGGTAATGGATACGGCAATCGAAGATTACCCCTGTGAAGAGCAGGATAACCATCGCAGAGATGAGTGCATGTAATCCGGGGAAATGCCCCTGGCGGACACAAAAGATAGAAGCCAGGATAATCCCAATAAAAACAGCAATGCCTCCAAGTGTTAGTTGTGGTATTTTTTTGTGTCGATTGTTATTGGGATAATCGAAGTTTTTTTCCAGTCCTACCTGAGTAATCGAAGGTTGTACCATGAGCACCAGCAAAAAGGAGATACAAAAAGAAAGTATGGGCCACAACCAGGAGGGAATAATACTCATTCGAAGAGAACTACTTAGTTAATATACATTTATTTCTTATTTCTACACGTTCTTATGCCTGCCTGGTAAGCAGAAAAGCAATCCAGGGGAATTGAGATGATCTGTCTGTATTTATAAAAATTCGTGGATGATTTGCGGCTCATAATGTGTTCCGGTACGCACTAACCAAATTTCGCTTTCTTCTTCATTAATATCCCATATCAAAAGCCAATCTGGTTTAATATGGCATTCCCAACTGTCCTTGTATTTCCCGGATAATTTGTGTGAACAGAATTTTCTGGCACTTGTCCGTTTATGGTTAATTTTCTGATTACAGCCTTCAACAAATTCAGGTCATATCCCCTTTTGCAAATAATGTTGTAATCTTTCCTAAATCTTCCGGTAAAACGGATTTTGTACATCTGTCAACTATTTAACTGGTTGAACAGATCTTCAACACTATCAGCTTTGCCTCCCAGCCGTTGTTTGGCATCATTAAGGGCTTTTATTGTTTCTTTATTCGGAACGTTTTCAAGTTCAATGTCTTTGCCGGTTTTTGCCATTTCCTTCAGTAAACCAATTATGTATTTTCCCCGGTTTGTCGTGTTATGAATCTTTACAGTTATTATTGCCATAATGTTTTTTTTCAATTGTTTATGAATTTACATTAAATTGCGGTTCATTGTAGAGATATTTTTTGTTTTGGTTGAACGGGTATCTATTATTACAGTTGCCATTTTTCTCCTATTTTATTATTTTACAAAGATACATATTTGATGGGAGCCTGTAATTCTTATGGCATCTTATTAAAAGATGTTGTCTATTTCCAATGAGCGTTTATTATCCTGTAATAAAGGATCTTTGTGTTTAATAATTGTTTTTTTCGTGTAATTGGTGTAATTCGTGGACGATTAATAGTTTCATGGATTAAAGTACAATTCTTTTGTATCTCAGGCTTTGTTCACCGAAGTTTACGATAATCCCTAATTGGTACCCAGTAGCCTTGAGGTAATTTAATACCTGGGAAACGTGAATGCCGGCAATGGAATCCACTGCCTTTAGTTCAAGAATTATTTTATCATAGCAAATAAAATCAGCTTGGTACTTTTTTGAAAGGAGTTGGTTTTTATACCGGATATTCAGTTGTTGCTCCCGATAAAAAGGTATCGACAGGTTTGTAAATTCTATTTTTAATGCTTCCTGGTAAACTGCTTCAAGAAATCCACATCCTAACGTTTTGTGTACTTCCATGCAGGCACCTATAATGTGGTATGATTCGTCTTTATAAAGCATTAGATATTTTGTCCACGAATTACTCGAATTTTTACGAATTTTTATAATTGTTTTCAACTGGGGCAGGGGAGAAAAATTTTTCGATTGAGAGCTGCGATTTACTGAGTCCCGAAACCTCGTGGATAATCCAGTTGATACCCCGTAAAAC
The DNA here is from genome assembly GCA_963662895.1 of Prolixibacteraceae bacterium. Lineage (GTDB taxonomy): Bacteria > Bacteroidota > Bacteroidia > Bacteroidales > Prolixibacteraceae > GWE2-42-39. The sequence goes on from OY759982.1 coordinate 1,457,877, forward strand.
TTATTTATTTTATCCTTTGCGTTTAATCCGGCTGTTGTTTACTGAACACTGCGACTGTCAACTGTGACTAATTTCATTCTATACCATAACAATCCTACATATTCGTGGATGGCTCTTTTCATCCGTTCTATGTTTTTAGAGGAGGGAAACCAATAGGTAAATGCCTTTTTTCCGTGTCCTTTTACCCAGAAGTCGGTCGGGGCAGCAAGGGGCTTTAATCCTGCTTTATGAAATAAATACATGGCTCGGGGCATATGGTTGGCACTGGTTACCAGTATCAGGTTCGTTGAATCTCCGAATAGCTGTTTATAACTAAGCGCTTCTTCCCAAGTATTCGTTGGTTTTTCCTGCCATTTAATATTGGTGGAATCTACCCCTAATGCAATTGCTGCACGAGCTGCAATTATTGCCTGTGGTGTTCTGTTATTTATTGAGTAACCTGATGTGATAAGAATACTTTGAGGTAGTAGCCGATGAATACGAATTCCTTCTGCCAGACGAGCTAATGCTCCTTCAGATAACTGGCTATTGGGCGGGAGTTTTTTGTTCTCTACATGTCCTCCTCCCAAAACCAAAATGTGAATTGCCTGGTGATTGTTCGGTAATTCGTTGATCGTAAAAACAGGATATTGCTGTTCCAGCTTGTTCATCAGCATGACCGGAATAAAAGGGGTAGATATAATCAATAACCAGAGGACTGCAAGCAGCCAAACAATATGGGCAATGCCTTTTTTCTTAACGAGATATAAAATAAGCCCTGCTAGTAGTAAGAACCATAAAAAGGGGAGAGGCATAATGAGCTTGGACAAGATGATACGTATCATTGTTTTTTTCGGGTTATACTAAAATACGAATTTCAACTCTTTGATTTAATCGTTTAAATACGATTAGTTAAAAGGTAAATCGCAAATTTTATTAAATGAATTTGCCGTTTTATTCTGGTGGGTTGTTTTACCAGACGATAAGCCCATTCCAGATTATTTTTGACCCACCAGTTAGGAGCTCGAATTACATTACCCACATATACATCAAAGCTTCCGCCTAGTCCCTGGTAAATGGCCTGATGCTTTTGTTGCATTTCCTGCATCAAAAGCTCCTGTTTCGGTGAACCCATCGCTACAAAGACGATATCTGGCTCTCGACGTACAATGTCTTCTATTAATTGCACTTTTTCATCATCGGACTGGATATAGCCGTTTCGAAAACCGACGATGTTGATACCCGGGAAATCTGTTTTTAATCGATGAACGGTTTGTTGGATAATCTCCTCTTTCCCTCCAACCATGTAAAACTTATGTGTTTTGTAAAAATGTCCGGTTATATCAAGCCATAGTTCGCAACCTGGTATTTTTATGGAGTTTTTTAGGCCTCTTTTTTTGAGAGCCCATACAGCACCTATACCATCTGGATAACCGATATTTTTGTTTATGATTTTTCTTGTTTGTTCATTCGCATTTAATATTTTTTCAGCATTTATTGCAATCAGTATTCTTTTTCTATGTTTTATAAATGATAACAGAGCATTTCTGCTAGGAAAAGAAAAGATATTAATATTGTTTATTGAGGTAGTTTTTATTTTCAAAGCCAAATATGTTTAATTTTTGAAAAATCCTAAATTTTTTAATATTAGTCTATTGTCTTTTTTTTATTAGTCTGGCCGGTACGCCGCCATAAACGCAGTAAGGTTCACAGTCTTTTGTTACAACAGCTCCTGCACTTATAACACATCCATCTCCAATAGTAACTCCACCTAAAACTATTGCATTTGTTCCAATCCAAACATCTGATCCGATTTTTATTTCGCTAATAGTTTCTCCTTGATCTTTTATTAATCTTTTGGAGTCAATAAAGTTGTGATTAATACCAATAATAGATACTCCTGGAGCTATTAATACATTGTCTCCAATTCGGACATGGCGTAACTTTACGTTTTCGTTTATTTCACATCCATTTCCAATAGTAACGTTTTTGCCACTTCCCAAATAAACATTTTTTTGAATTTTGCAATGGGTCCCGATGTCAGCAAACTTATTGATAATGAAAAGTCTGATTTTCAGGAATAGTCTGCCAAGAGGGAAATAAGAAGAAGGCAATTTTATGATAATTAAATAGTATAGAAATGAAAATAATTTTGATTTCATTATTTTTCGTGTCTAGAAGTTTACAAAATTATTATCTTTTAAGATTTTGTTAGATTTATCTATTAATAGGACAATTTTTTTTCTTTTAATTAGGAAATATATAGTTAGTGCAAAAATTGGGGAAATGATATTTTCTTTAAATATGTATGATGCTAGTAACGTTAGTATTACGATCATTTTCGGTAGGTTAAAAATGATCTTCATTATTTGAACGAATGTTGATTTTATTTGTAATATCTTATTTGAATGATTTATTACAAAATAAGTGTAAATAGTCACACCTATTAAGACTCCAAGGGATATTGAATGAAAACTCAGTTTTAAATTTGCTATTGATATACCCAATACAATAACACCTACTATGCCGTATAATGCATAAATTATTAGTACTTTTTCTTGCTTCCTGGCGATTAGATATTGTAAATAACCTGATGTATTATTTAAAACTAGTTGTGCTGCAAGTAATATTTTATAGGTTGCTATAATTAGAGAATATTTTGTAGTGTATAATGATATTATAGGTATTAAAAACAATGTAGAGAGTCCTATCAGATCAACCGCCAATATGTATAGGTCCCTGATTTTATTAATTAAGATGAACGAATTTTTTTCATCTAAGTTCGCAAATTGATTAAGAATCTTGGGGTAAAGAATAAACATTATTGAGGAAGTAATCATTACAATAGCATTGCTGAGAGTGTTGGAAAAGGAATAGTATCCTAATTCTGAGGATAGATAGAAAATACTTACAATTGTTGTAGCAGCAATTGTAATAAAATTAAAACTGAAATTATATAACATAAGATGAAAACCTCTTATTAAGAGATTTCGAGCGATTGTCTTATTATATATAAATTTTAAAGGAAGAGGTGGTTTATTGATCATGATCATTAATACTGCTATATTTGAAATGATAAGTATAAATAAGACATTGCTTATACTTAATTTATTTCTCAATAGCAGTATAAAGAAGAAAATTGATAGTTGAGGAATTATTTGTTGAATGTTTATTTTATTGAATTTACCAAAAACTCTATATAGTGAGACAAAAAGTAAATTTGTATTAATAGTTACTCCAATTATGTATACTTTTAATGCAATTGCACTATAGTTATATTTTATGAATAGTGATGGGTATACCAGGTAGGCTATAATACACAGAATCCCAATAATGAGTATAAGGAATATGTTTAAACCTAGCGCAACACTCCAAATCTTATTGATTAATAAATTCCTTCTTTTGTGCACAGATAGCAACGTGTTCAAGGATGCATTTAGGCCGACATTTGTGTATGAATAATATGATAATAGCAATAGTATGAAACTATATATGCCGAAATTGTCTGGAGATAGATAATGAAGAAGAAGTAATGAATTTATAAACTGAATAAAGTATGTTAAGTATCTTATGCTTAAGTATCTTACGATAGTTGAGCTAAAAATCGTTTTGACCTTCATACCTATTGACGCTCTGCTCACGCTTATTTAATATTAGGTTTGGTGATTAATCCTAGAATTGAAAAACATATTAAACCAAAAGGATTCATAATAATTGGTGCAAAGAGACCTATTATTATGATCGTAAGTATTACAAATTTTTTTGTTGTTCTCATTAATGCACTGCTCACTAACGTCTGTTTCTTCCATATCGCAATCATGAAGCTTGCATAAATTAATATCCCTACGCCCATTTCAGCTGTAAATGTGAAGAAGAATGCATCATATATTGGTCCCCGAGCTCCATTATAACCCAAAATATTCTGACCGATCCCGTATTTTTCATATATTATTGGATATTGTAAGGATAATTGAGAACCAAAAGTGCCTGGACCAGTACCAAAAGGAAAATAATCCTTGATTATTCTAATTGAGTATTCTATCAGTTGAAACCTTACATATCCATCGGAGAGTGCGACTTCGTTAGCTTTTTTGAAAAAAATGAGCAGGTATAGACTTACGATTGTTATAGAAGTGAATGAAATTAATAAATAATGTTTTATGTTAATTGACTTATTCTTAATGATAAAGTTTGTTACTATTAAATAAATTGCTATTAATGCGAATTCTTTTCTTGAGAAGGATAGAAAACTTAATATAACGACCGATATTAAGAGCCATTTGTTGTAAGGGTATACATTTTTTAATCCAAACATTACCGTTGACAAGACAATTACTGTTATGCAAAATTGAGATAGTCCCGTTGTCGTGCCGAATATTGATGTTAGATAGAATCCATTTATTCCTCTTTCAAATTTTTCGGTTCCTAAAATATTATTTATGATATTTGGGTTTAATAGTTCAATTATAGATGCAAATATGACAATATAAGTGAGGTATTTGTAGTATTTCGTAAGATACTCTAACGTATTAATTTTTTGTGAATCACCCAATGAATAGAAATAGGTGAAGAATACTACACACTCAATATATAAAAAAGACTGGCTGATGTGGTAAAACGGTAGTTTTCGTATGAGAATCTGAAATAGTGAATAAAATAAAATTACTAGTGAATAAATTAGAATTTTTTTTGCTTTTTGAAATCTAATCAATGAATAAATTAACAATAATGTAATCATGATTATAATAATCTCATTGTAGTAATCTAATATTGCTAAATGTATATTGGCCAATAAAAACTTCTCTATTATTGCTTGGAATATGAGAATGAATAGAAGGATGGAATTAATTTTTTCAATCTTTAACATTGATTTGAGCGATATTATTACAGAATAATTTAATATTCTTCCCATAATTGGTTTTAATATACTTATTGTGTTGAGGGATTATGTCCAATTTTTCTGGGATATGGTAGTCATTATATGAATCAGGATTAACAATTAATGCGTTTATATCATTAGGTAAATATGTTTTACTTAAATTATTTATGTTTAATAGCATGTTGTTTATTCCCATAAAGTCTGCTTCGATCGCTACCATTGAGTATATAGTTATGTTTATATCAGAGTATTTTAAAATCTGATAGATATCAAATTGTTCTAGTAGTATTATATTGCTTAATTGGTTATGAATTATGGGTTCATCGTATTTCGGACGAATAATGAATAAATATCTTTCATGCTTAATCGCAAGGTTTTTTATATAATCCATTAAAACGTCATAATATAGGCCTTGTGAAGTGACGCAAACAATTTTTTGATACTTCTCTTTGAGAGAATTTAAATAACTATTAGTGAAACCTTCTTTTATGTAATTGAGGTAGTAATTTCCTACTGGAATAATTTTGTCTTTTTTGAAAATAAAATTTGAAGGAGTTTTTTCAATTAGGTCTTCGCCGTATGCTAAAAGATGATTTGGAAAATATATTTCATTATCTTTGAAGATTGTATTGTAATATTCATTGTTTTCATTGATTACTCCATGCTGAACTTCATAAACTGGGATTCCAATTTCTCTCGCTGCGAATACCATTGGGAGCTTAGAATAATAGCAAATTACAAATATGGTTTTGGGCTTGATGATCTTGAATAATGCTCGATATAGTAGGTATTGAGAAATTTGTTCTCGAATTTCTTTATTTAGATTTATGTTTAGCTTATTTTCACTAATTATTTTTTTTATAATTTGAGTATTTTGGATACTCCCAATTCTAATAAGCTTTTCCAACAATAGACTAATTACCTTAAATGGGAGATCACTGATAATATTTGTTGAATAAATTTTACTCCTTGGTACATGATTTTTTTCAGCAAATTCAATAAAAAGAGAATTACGTTGCCCCAATCTATCGGCAATAGAATCGAAGTAAGAATCGAAATACTTGTTATTTATCAAATATCGCTTGTTTGTATTTGAGAAAAATATGTATGAGTATTTACTTAGATTGAATAGACTTGTAAAACCATAAAATAAATTTTTGAGCAGTTTAACACGATTTTTTGTTCGTATTTCAAAATTTTTGTTGGTTTCAGTATACACCAAGGCTAATTTTACTTTGATTCTAAGTAAAAGCCAGATTTTAATCTTTTTATATTTTACTTTTAACAGCTGATCGCCTAAGTAATTTTCTATTTCAGAAAGATTCATTAGACATTATTACGATTAAAAATTTAAACTAGCGCGTGTACACGTATACGCACGCAGGTGTGACCTAACCCTCAGATTATGGATCGCACAAGCTATTATCATCACCCTATTTCTAAACTCCCTAGAATAGGCCCTGATTTTGCCAGCAACAACCCTTAATCGTTTGACCCCGGAAATAGCCTGCTCGATTGAAACCCTTTCCCCGGATATTGTTTGGTTCTCCAATTTCTCTTGCTCTGTCAATGGTTTTAGTTTGGTGTTTTTGTGTGGCTTTTCAATTGTAACATTCCCTGGGGTATAGCCAATATAACCCAAGTCATACCTTAAAAGGAATTCATCAGGGAAACTATAATTTTCAATATCGCATATCTTCTTGTCATGCAATGCACCTTCGTATGTTTCGCTCAAATACAAGATGTATTGGCTTGGCTCGGACAACAGGTTGTTTTTTACCGTATGCCGTTTTTTTTACCACTATAAAACTCTTTTTGCACTTCATAGTCGCTGCTCCTGTTTACTTCACGCTCGGTGGCATCCATGTTGGCTTCCTGTACTTGGTACTTTTCTAATTCGGACTTAAGCTGCACTGGGTTTGTTGATGGGGCAAGACCCATCCCTTTGAGCGTTTCCTCCTGGATTGGGGACAAAACTTTTATTAATTGGCTCACTTTTGCCTGGGTAACCCCAAAATAGGAGCCATGGAATTGTTGCAAAGGGTAGTCCTTCAAGTAAGCCATCAAAAAAAACAATTTTGCCTCGCTACCTCGGAAGGCAAGCATTCTTTTGTTCTTTGAAACTCATCTTCACCCTTGGCTTCCCCTGTAAAGTATGGTAATTAAAATATCTTGTGCAATATGGCTCAAATGAATCGTGCAGCATATCAAATTCTTCTACCGTTAAACTGGTCATTGATAAAAATTGTGGCGGGTTTTGCTTTAGCTTTAATAAATTTTCCATATTACGAAGAAACAATTCACTCACATACGCACACACGCTCGCGCACGCATAATATCAACATTCAATTGTTATTATCTCTAATAATAAAATATTTCAAAAGGCTATTTCAGACATTTTCCTATAGTAGTCTTTTAGAGATGTTGCCTGTTCTGATAATGTGCATAAGTCATTATAGATATTATCCATAAAAGCTTTTGTTTGTAAGTACAACCCCGGTTTGTATAATTGGTCAAGTTTATCATCAATATCTATAAAACTTGTAGATATGCTCCCGAGCTCTTGAATTTGTAATTTCTCTATGGGTCTCAGAATTAATCGATGCTTTTTCGTGAGAAATTCTATTCCCCATCTTCCAGGTGCCTGCCAATTTGCAGTGTAACTAAACAATGCGTTGGTGGTTGTTACCCCTGCACCAGAAAAAATTGCTGGCTTGTGCCAGCTTAATTCACCAGCGGTATAAGATGAAATTCTGCTTGGTTTGCCACCAATATAAAATGCTGTATCAATGACGTGACTTGAATTACTAATAAACCAAGAATCTTTTACTCCTTTGGCTTTTACCATCTTTTCTATTATATGACTCCACTCTGTAAATTCAAAGTTAAATGACTGTATACCTCCGTCTTCCCTGATGATTTCTTTGCTTTTTATTACGGATGAATAGAACCTTCGATTATATCCAATAAAAACATCGGCTGAATAATTTTTTGCTATCGAGTTTAATTCCACAACTTCGTTTGTCGTTAAGCCTCCTGGTTTTTCCAGCAGTATCTTCTTAATTCCATAATGGAGTAGGATTTCTGCTGCTGACTTTAGTTGTTCTACGCCAACAGCAACTATTGCAGCATCTGGTTTTATCGGCTTAGAATTAATGTATTTCTCTATCCCACCTCTAATTACTTCATTTCCTGTTTCTTTTGTGAAATTGTTTGCTGATTCTATTCCTCTCCCTATTGTAATAAAATCTATATTCAGTGCTTTCAACACTTTTGCATAATCAACTGCCATTTGGCTAGCTCCTATGAGCCATATTTTATTTTTTTTCATTTTTTTATTTATGTAATAGGACAATGATTGTAGCTATTATCAATATTTGTTTTAAGAAATTCTATTAATCCGGTAATGAAAGGAATATGAAGTTTAACTGATTCATCAAATGGAGTTAAATCGCATGACTTGTTGAGCAGGATATCTGTCGCAACTGTTGACGTTAGTTGACTTTGATAAGGGATTTTGAAATTCAATGTTTGAAATTCTTTCTTTTTATCATAATTTATCCAGCGCAGTTGTTCTTTACTTTCATTTATATGGAAATGGTCGTGACCATTTGTTATAAAGAAGCTCGAGTCAATACCTGGCTCATTTCTTGAAATGATTGTAAGATTAGCTCCGTTTTTAAAATTCAAATTCAATATACCTGTGAATTCTATATAACCCTTTCTTTTACTGTCTGTAATTTGAGGATTTATACCTTCAGTATTGATTGTATACTCATTGCAGTCTATGAGCTTTGCAAATACATCTATATAGTGAATTGAGTTGCAACCCAACCCCCAATCACTGCCATCTACAACACCAATAATATTGGAATTATTTCGTTGTAGATGTCGATTTACCATTTTATAGACATCATAAGAACGGCGAGGGCAATTTACCCAAGCATTAATTTTTTTTGTTTCAAATATTTCTCGGATTTCGTAATATTCTGGTTCGGTTTGAAAAAGAACTTTCTCAATAATTATATTCGATACTTCTGTCAGTTCTAGTAGTTCTTTTATAAGACGAGATCTTCCGTTCGAATTTGTCGCAATAATTGATAAGTCTATTCTATTTTTTGGTAAATCTTTTATGTCTGAATTAAAAGAAATAGAATTTATAAAATTATTAAAAGGAACTTGTTCATATCGATCTTTGGCGATATTCAGCGATTCTGGGTTTGGATCTATAACGTATATGTTAATGGGATGTTGGATTTGTTTTATTGATTGTAAGTGTCTACTTCCAAGTTGGCCTGCGCCAATAACGGCGATGTTAGATATTTCTTTCATTTCTCTCTTTTAACAAAATTTCTACGAGCTTAAAGTCTAATATGTTATCAATATCTACAGAAGTTTCTTTTGACATAAGAAATTTTACCTTTTTTTTCATATTAGCAAAATCGGTTAATTTGAGAGTCTCTGTTTTGGTTAGATAAATCGCGCCATTGAATTCCCATACTTTGGGAGCATCCTGCCTTCTGGTAAAATCAGAGTCAAAAGCTTTCTTTAAATATCCATCTTCTGTTTCGTCAAATAAGTTGTAATACGGATTAACTTCGCTTTCCTTTACTGAAACAATTAAATCTATATCATCTTGCCACAATTTAAAAGCTTCTTTGATATGCGAACTAGTTCTAAGTGGACTTGTTGGCTGTAGTAAGCATATTCTTGAATACTTTCTGTGCAATACGTTTTGGTAATAGTCAATTGCATGTTTTATAACGTCCCACGAACCTGAAGTATCTGAGGCCAGTTCTTTAGGGCGTATAAACGGGACACTAATTCCGTATGACTCTACGATATTAATTATCTCTGTATCATCTGTACTTACACAGATGTTGGTCTTATCAGTAATACCTAGCGCGGCATCTATTGTATAAAGTATAAGGGGTTTACCCAATAGTGGTAAGATATTTTTACGGGGCAATCCTTTTGATCCTCCTCTTGCTGGTATAATGAACAATGTATCGTTAACTTTCTCCATTTCTTAGATGTTTACTTATTTCTTGCGCATTTATGTAATCTTGATGTTGCCCAATGTCAATCCAATACCCAACTATTGGACTATGAATTATTGTTTTATTTTCTTCGAGTAATAACTCCATGAGATCGGTTATATTGAAATGAGCATTACGTGGTATTTTGTTTATTATATCTTTTCTTAAAACATATATACCTGCATTTGCGTAATTTGTGTATACAGGCTTTTCTTTTAATCCTGTTACGCGATTTTCTTTAGTAGTGAAAATACCGTAAGGTATTTTTGTTGTATATGGAACTGTTGCTACTCCTAAAGATGCGTTATTATTGACTACATTTAAATAAAGGGCCTCAAAATCAGTGTTCGTGAATAGATCGCTATTCATTAAAAGAATGTAGTCTGTATCAAACCTCTCAACTAGAGATAATGCTCCAGCGGTTCCCAATGGTCTTTCTTCCCAAATATATTCGATAGTTATTCCTTTACTTGAACCATCGCCTAAATAATCGACGATTTGTTGTCCAAGATATTTTATAGAAATATAAATCTTTTCTATTCCAAATGAGATTAATCTGTCAATATTATGTTCTATAATTGGCTTACTCCCCAGAGGCAACATAGGTTTGGGTTTTGAATTAGTTAATGGACGAAGTCTTTCCCCTCGTCCACCTGCCATAATCATGCATTCAAGAGGAAGGATACTTTTTTGTTTCCTTAGATCGTATACTTTTATGACTTCTCTTTTATTATCCAGAACTGGCAATAACTTCACTCCGATGCTCCTTGCATGCTTCAAATCTTGTACTGAGAATCCATTTTGTACTGTATGAAAATTTTTCGTCATAAAATTAGATATCGGATTATCGAGGGTCAATCCACTAATAAATCCTCGACGAATATCGCCATCAGTCAAGGTGCCGACTAGTTTATTATCGCCATCCAGAACCAGGAGAGTTAAGTTTCCAGTTAGTTCATTAATCTTTTTAATTGCTTCAATAATATTTAAATGCTCTTGAATGCAGTGTGATGCAAAGTCTTTCATTTGATCTTAAGTCTAAAGTGAATAGCTTCATCGATGTCGTAATCTTTTTCTGCAGTATCACCAATTACAAAATCCCAAAATGAAGCGGATATTCCTTTGTTGGTTCTTTTAATAGTTAAGTTTTCTGGTGTTAACAGTTCACCTTCACGTATTTTTTTCTTTGCTACGATTCTCTTAATTACTGCTTTTGAGATTTTTATTTCACTTTTATTTGGTATCTTTATTCCACTTCCAAGAGCCTTTTCAATATTCCTTATGCTTGTAATCATCAATTTTAATTCTTCTAGGTCCAGGGAAGCTCTATGGTCAGGACCTTGAAGGGATTTGTCCAACGTAAAATGCTTTTCTATTATTTTAGCTCCTAAAGATACAGCTGCGATCGGCACTTCAATTCCAGCAGTATGATCTGAATATCCAACCTTATATTTGAATGCATTTTTTAATGTTTTCATGGCATTTAAATTTACCTCCTCCATTGGACAAGGGTAATTTGTAGTGCAATGTAATAATGTTATGTCAATGTCATCTTTTTCATTAAGAACTGTTATTGCATTTTCAACGTTTGCTAAATTAGACATTCCGGTTGAGAGAATTACAGGTTTCTTATAATTTCCGATCTTCCTTAATAATGGAATGTTCGTAATATCTCCGGAACCAATTTTTATTATGTCGATGCCTAAGTCAATTAAGAAATCCAAACTTTCTTCGTCATCGGGAGTAGATAAAAATTTTATTCCAATAGAGTCACAATAGCTTTTGATCTCTCTGAAATTATCATACGTCAATTCCAGGTTCTTCAGCATTTCATATTGACTCGTTTTGTTTTTTTGCAGGTTTTTTTTTTGATAATCTGCTAGGCATGCTGTTTTACTGACGATGTTTTCAGTTTTCCATGTTTGAAATTTGACTGCGTCAGCTCCTGCTTCTTTAGCTGCATCGCACAATTTTAGTGCTATGTCAAAATCGCCGTTATGATTTACGCCTGCCTCGGCTATAATGAATACTGGTTTCATTTTATCTATATTTGTATTTTAATAAGTGATGTCTGTATTTTTCCTTTAGATCTGGATATTCAATTTCCCATTGGTCTGTTAATAATTTGTATGCTTCACGATTAAAGATGATTTTACCAATGTTGAAGAGATATTTATTGGTTGAGAATCTGCTTTTGAATTTGTAAAGAGAATTTTGTTCATCAGAATTATATCCTCCTCCGAGATGGAATTTCTTAACGCCCTTGGTTTTTAGAAATTTAGATGCCTCATACAACAGGAAGTTGTTTGGGCTTAATTTTGAATAATGTCTATCACCTCCTGATAAATGATAATGTCCATATTCTTTTGAATATAAAAATATTGCGCCAGATATTATTTTGTCGTCGAGAGAAACCAAACCAAGAAAGCTACTTTTTAGATTTTTTATTAAAGAGTTATAGTAGCTGTTCGGGAAGTAGAAATATGAGTCTGCATTGACTCTATCCATAGTATTATTGTATAATTTGAGAAATTCATCTATATTCTTGTATCCTTCATCGATGATAAATTTTAATCCCTCTTTATGTCCTTTTTTTATTATATTTCTATTTTTTGTATGAATCTCTTTCATCCATATATCTTCATCGGAAAGACTTAAGTCCATCGCTATTGTATATCTATCAAATACCACTTGCCCAATTGAGGAAAATAAAGGGGAATTATTTAGTAAAGGATGAAATCTGACAAAACCGGCAATGTAATTATTCGCAAGACAATATTCCTGAAATGAATTGATCGCCTGTTTCAGAAAAGACATATCAGATGTATTGGAGATAGGACCTCCATAACCATATGCTGTCTCAAAATCAAAGAATTTTTGATTGTTTAGTTTTATTTCTCTTCTCAAAAAAGGAAATAGAAAAATTTTATTATCATCTTCATATACATAACAAAATGCTTTGTCCTCGTTATTTGCGTAAAGCTTTACGTACTTTTCTTCAAAATAGATATCGTAATCCGTAGGTTTGAAAAAGTTGAAGTAGTTATCCCACGATTCAGTAATGCTAATTCTCATTGTCTAGATTTTCTTCTATGATTGATAATATTTTCAACATGTGTTTTTCATTATAACGTTGATCTACAATGAGCGATAATTCGTGGTCATAAAGCAATTTATTGGATGGTTTTAAATCCGGGTGCAGGGGCCAATGAACTGGAAGATAAACGTTATTTTTCTTTAGTTGCAGGCGAATACGGTCTCTTGCTTTTAATAATATGGGTATAAATAATGGAACCATTCCCTCTTTGAATTTTAAAATAGGCTCTATTCCTAACCTTGAAAGCCCCTTGAGTATGACTCTTGAGTTTTGTAGTCTTTTTTCCTTATCATTGTCATATTTCAAATTGCTCAAAATGGTAATTGTTATATCGCTTATTTTCGAATTTAAGTTATCCAATATCTCCTTTTCCCCCTTTTTGAATAGCTCTAAATATAGCTCGTCACTTATAGAACTATATTTTTGTAAGCTTTTAATAAGTCCTCCAGCTAATTTATATTGGGCAAATGTATTTTTTGAGTGAACTTGCTTTAAATCGTTATGTTTGGAGATCACCCATGCCCCATCAGGAACCGGAAATTGTTTTCTAAAACTAGTAAATGAATATTCTACATCATAATCTTCAAACATATTATAGAAAGCCTGCACGTTGTCTAGTATTATTAGTGCATTTTTGTCAAAGGATCTAATGTTTTGGATTTCTGAGTTTATATCGATACCGCCGAAGTAATTAACTAATAACAGGGAACAACTTGAATCATATTTTGATTTCAATGAATTTAAATCTACTGACAGGTCCGCATTAATGCCGTAAAAATCATATGAAAAGGAGGTCACTGCAACGGTTTCTATAATTGTATCGCATAAATAATCCGGCAATAAAATTTTGTTCTTGTTGTGTTTACTAGAAACTGCATCTAGAATGTGAAATAGGGCTGCTCTTCCAGAGGAGTAAAAGTAACCATGATTAAGTTTCTTTGGAAGGTTAGATTTATGGTTATTTAGTGCATCGTAATCGATTTCAAATTCGCCGCCAATTTTCATTTTAGCTCCTTTGGGTTGTAAAGAAAAATTTTTAAAATTTCTTTTATGTTTGACGAAGTATCTCCTTCTCCGAAATAGTAGTTTGGACTGTATACAGTCGTTAGTACTTGTTCGATAGCCTTTCCAATCGTTTCTGCATCGCTTGTATTTATATTTGAAATACATTGGGCCATGTAACGTCCCTTTTGTCTATCGCCTATGTTGATTACGGATTTGCCGAGAAAGGGCGCTTCTACAATTCCACTGGAGGAATTACCTATTATGAAAGAGACTTCTTTCATTAAGCTCATATATCTGAGTTGTCCTAACGAAGAGTAGAATTTGAATTTATTGGGTTCGTCTGCGGCAATGTTTTGTAAGTATTGATTAATCTTAATTCCTCCTAGGTCTGCATTCGCGCCAGTTATTATGATTTGTAGTTCATCAAACTGACTTAATGCTTTAATAATGTTTGCCGCTCTAGTTAGATTATCCTCAATGGTGAGTTTTGTCTCTGGATGGTAAGTCAAAAGAACCCACTTTTTTACTGTTTCCAAACCAGTTTCTTTTGCAAGCTTGTCCCGACTCCAGAGAGTCAATTTCGTGAAATTATCTAGCCCTGGTTCTCCTACTACATAAATGTTCTTTTTTGTACCGAGCATTTTCTCGATTCTTTTAGCAGATTTTCTCACCCCCGGAAAGTGCAAAGTCGCCATCATGGTAATTGCATTCCTTATTTGGTCATCAATTGCACCTTCCGTTATATCCCCTCCAGAAATATGGGCAATAGGAACGTTCATGATCAATGCGGCACTGCAAATAGGAAGTAATTCATATCTGTCGCCTAGTACAACAATCACGTCTGGTAAAAGCCTTTTCAATACATCTGCTACTCCTATCGAACACAATCCCATGGATTTAATTATTCCGGTTGCTGTAGATGTTGACAAAAGTATTTCAAGTTTTTCATCAATTTTGTAGCCATCGGACTCTATTTCCTTGTATGTGTTTCCATACTCATGGGATAAATGCGAACCTGTTACGACCAACTGTAGCTCTAGTGAAGTATCATTGTTAATCTCATCAATTAACCACCGTAGCAGACCATATTCAGATCTCGTAGCTGTGAATATGCATACTTTCTTCATAAAATTACGCTGCTTGGAATATTTACTAACCTATCAGATAAAAATATGGAATTCTCTAATCTTTCGCTCTGAGCATTTTTGAACATGGGTAATTTATTCATTAATTCCCATATAGGACGAGTCATTACGCCATTTTTGTTTGTGAATTCCAGAAAGGAATTTCGCTCATCCAAATCCTTTAACAGGATAGCATTTAACCAATAGTTAGAATGAGCAAATTTAGGTTCTCTAATAAATCCAATTTCTGAGCTGAAAAAAAAATCTGCATATTTTTCCGCTATGTTTCGCTTTGATTTTAAAAATTGATCTATTTGCTCAAGTTGAGCAAGACCTAAAGCAGCATTGATATTGGGCATTCGGTAATTATATCCAATATTGTCATGCCTGAATTCCCATGGATGTGTTACTTTGGCCTGGGTTGTCAAATGCTTAGCCTTTTGAGCCAATTCGATGTCATTAAATAGCAACATCCCACCTCCACCAGTGGTCATGATTTTGTTTCCATTGAAGCTCAGTACCCCAATTTTGCCGAAGGTTCCTGTGTGTTGATTTTTATAATAACTTCCAACACTTTCGGCTGCATCTTCAACAACTTCAATATGATACTTCTGACATATCGCAACAATTTCATCAATTCTGCAAGGATGTCCGAAGGTATGCATGGGGACACAAGCGGAAATTCTTTTGTTAGTTTTTTTATTGTAACATCCATCCGCTTTTAGAACAGTTTCTTGTGTTATAAAATGTTTCAATGCCTGTGGACTTAATCCCATTGTATCTTTGTCAACATCAAGAAAAACCGGATGCGCTCCACAATAGCTGATGGCATTAGCAGTAGCAATAAAGGTAAGCGGTTGAGTGATAACTTCATCTCCCTGGGTTACTCCTGCCAAAAGCAAAGCCATATGGAGTGCGTTGGTGCCATTAACACAAACGACGGCTTTGGCCGCACCAGTAAAATCCGCCATTTTTTCTTCAAACAGATCGACGAACCTGCCTACACTGGAAACGAAGGTTGAATCAATGCATTCTTCCAAGTATTTTTTTTCATTTCCGCTGAAAACCGGTGCATGCAATGGAATGAATGCTTCCGGTTGGTTAAAGGTTTGTCTTATAAATTGGACAATTTCAGAATACTGATTCATTTGAAATTACATTTTAGCGTCGAGGTATTTTCCTTTTTCTATGTAGGCAAAGTTGGGAATCATTTTGAAGAATAGTTCAATCAATTCTTTTTTCGTCCATTTTCCATTTTTCTTTAATATTTCAATAGTTTTAGAAAAATGTTCCATTTTTTGCAGATCGTAATCTGCTTTGTTTTTGATAATTCCCAAATTTTTAAAAAGATCCATGTTCAATGTTTCGTTTTCGGTAAAAAATTCTTCAAAATCTTTTTCACCGGTGGTGTCGCTAGGTGTAAACAAACAAGGCCATTGTCCTTTTTCTGGTAAAGTCTTTACCAATTCTCGGGCTTGATCTTCCGAATGGCATAAAAAGGGTTCATAATCGCGATCTCTAAGGTAACGCAACGCAATATCAGAAAAGGTAATTAAATGCAGGTTTTCACTCAGTTTTGGGAAAAATATATCGCGGTTTTCTCCAAATATGGTTGACATGAGACACAACTCTCCTGATTCCTTGGGAATAACAAAATAACGTTTTACATCGTTGGGGGCAACAATCGGCTGACGTTTTTGAATACGTTGATTAAAGCCATGTAATAAAGAGCCATCAGAAAAAGCGACATTAGCAAAACGGGCAGTCGAGATGTTTATTTGTTCGCTTTTTCGCATCAGAAACATCTCCATGATTCGTTTAGAGGCCCCCATCATGTTGGCGGGATTGGCAGCTTTATCGGTGGAAACACAGAAGTATTTCTTTACCCCTTTGTCTATGGATTGTTGAATGGTTTTCTCAGTATTGAAAATATTCACATCAATCATTCGCATGAGCGTGTATGGGTCTTTTTCGCTGCGAACATGTTTTAAGGCTGAGAGGTTGAGTACGTAATCGTATTCACCGTCGGCATTCCAAAATGCATCGTACTCGACGGAGCCAATATCGAGTGCAAAGGTTTGGAAATCGCCATTAATATAACCGAATGAACTACGTATGTCCCGTACCAATTCTACCATGTTGTTTTCGCTGATATCCACCACATGCAATTTGTGTGGATTTCGCTTAAAGATTTCCTTCGTTACAGCCTTACCTATTGACCCGGCGCCTCCAATCACCAGAAAACGGGAAGACTTAACAATTTCAGAAAGTTCTTTCTCGTGATTAGCAATATCTTCGGTGAAGAGTTCTTTCTCGCGACCTATGAGGTTCAGAATATTCTTCATATATATTGATTAATTAGATTCATTGCAAAAATAAGCTATACGAAATGTTTCACTATTCGTCCACAAGCCTCCCCATCTCCATACGGGTTATTTGCTTTGGACATTGTCTCGTAGACCCGAGGATTAGATATCAGTGTGGAAACCTCATGAATGATCGCTGACTTGTCGGTGCCAACTAATTCTACCGTTCCTGCTTCCAGCGCTTCCGGGCGTTCGGTGGTGTCGCGCATGACCAATACGGGTTTGCCCAGTCCGGGCGCTTCTTCCTGAATGCCACCTGAGTCGGTTAGGACCAGGTAAGAGAGTTTCATAAGGTAGACGAAGGGGAGAT
Organism: Prolixibacteraceae bacterium; assembly: GCA_963662895.1. GTDB lineage: Bacteria > Bacteroidota > Bacteroidia > Bacteroidales > Prolixibacteraceae > GWE2-42-39. The sequence goes on from OY759982.1 coordinate 1,475,676, forward strand.
AGTCGAGGGGGTCGATAAAGTAAGTATTGGTGCTGTTTTCAACAGATTGCCGCGTCGTTTTTTCTTCACTTTTCGCAATGACGTGGTTGCCAAATACTTTTTTTATGGCATTGCGAACATTCGGGTTTAAGTGCATGGGATAAACAAAGTCAGCTTCAGGGAATTGTTTAGCCAGTTCTTTGATAGCTTCACATATATTAATAAAGCCCTGTCCAAAGTTTTCGCGACGGTGTCCGGTGATTAACACTAATTTGCGAGAATTACCTGACGAATTACACGAATTGTTCCATGCGGTAAGTTTTTCCAGAGGCAATCCAAAGTCAATAAGTTGTTTTGTGATTCGTTCGTTTAATTTCGAATCTTTTGTGAGTTTATCGAGCACCCAGTGAAGGGCATCAATAACACTATTTCCGGTTACAAAAATATTTTCTTCTTTGACTCCTTCGTTCAACAGGTTTTGTTTGCTCAAAGGGGTAGGAGCGAAATGGTAAGTAGTTATGCGGCCGGTGAGTTGCCGGTTCATCTCTTCGGGCCAGGGGCTGTAAATGTTACCCGTTCGTAAGCCTGCCTCTACATGACCGACCGGAATTTGCTGATAGAAAGCCGCCAGTGCCGCAGCGGTAGAGGTGGAGGTATCGCCGTGAACCAATACTACATCTGGTTGAGATTCTTTTAAAACCTCGCGCAGACCTAATAACACTCTTGATGTTACATCATAAAGGTCTTGTCCTGCTTTCATGATGTTTAAATCGTAGTCGGGAACAATTTCAAAAAGATGTAATACCTGGTCTAACATTTCGCGGTGTTGTGCAGTAACACATACTTTGGTGTCGAATTGTTGCGGATATTTCTGGAATTCTTTTACCAGTGGTGCCATTTTTATAGCCTCGGGGCGTGTCCCGAACACAAGAAGAATGCGTTTTTTATTTGCTTTATCTGTCATAGACGATTTTGTGCTTTTTTTATTGTAGTGGATTGAAGGCTTATTGTGGATGACACGAATTTGTCACAAATTTCACGAATTAATTGACTACGCGTTTGTAGTTGAGTGATGGCATTCCAAAATTGACCAACAGGCCAAGCTTGAAATTTGTGGCTTTCACGTTATTTAGTGTCTGCCGCACAAAAGCATCTACATTGTACTGTGTTGCTTTTAGCTCAACGATAATAGCATTGTAGCACACAAAGTCGGCACGAAAGAACTTTTTTAGCGGTTGGTCGTCGTAGAATACCGGTAGCTTTTTTTCTTTCTCGTAAATTATACCTGCGCTCTGAAACTCCAATTCAAGCGCTTCAGAATAAACACTTTCCAGAAATCCAGCCCCCAATTTTTTATGCACTTCCATACATGCGCCAATAATCTTATAACTCTCTTCTTTGAATAAAATATGTGGCATCGAAGCGTTCGTGTAATTTGTGTTTAATTTGTGTAATTCGTGTTAATTATTTTTTAAATACTCCTGCAAAATCTAAAATAACCTTACTCTCATTGTATTCGAGAGCTTTGAATTCTTTATGGGCGACCAAAAACACTATAATATCCGCCTTTTCGTAAGCTTCTTTATAGTTGGTCAGTTTAAAGACATTATGCTTTTTTATATTGGGTTCTACAATCATGAGATTATTTTGCTCACTTTGCATTACTTTTTGGGCAATGTATTTGGCTGGGCTTTCCCGTAGGTCGTCAATATCGGGTTTAAAGGCAAGTCCCATCATGACAGTTACTGGTTTTTTCCCATTTTTAAGTTCAAATTCGAGCATGGCATTTTTTATTCTTTCGGCGCACCAGAATGCTTTGTAATTATTGATTTCCCGTGCTGTTCCAATTAACCGCGATTCCCGGGGATAGTCAGATACAATAAAGTAGGGGTCAACTGCAATACAGTGGCCTCCAACGCCGGCACCCGGTTGTAATATATTAACCCGGGGGTGTTTGTTGGCTAATTGGATTAATTCCCATACATTAATTCCTGCTTTGTCGCAAATAAGCGATAACTCGTTAGCAAAAGCAATCTGTACATCGCGGGATGAATTTTCCGTTAGTTTACACATTTCCGCCGTACGGGCGTTGGTTGCATGAAGTTCGCCTTCCACGAATGTTTGGTAAAATTCAATTGCTTTTTGCGTTGATTTCCGGTTAATTCCTCCAATCACCCGATCATTACGAATTAGCTCAAAGAGAACATTACCGGGTAATACTCTTTCCGGGCAGTAGGCAATATAAATTTTATCTTTTAGTTCGGGGCGTTCCCTAAAAATCAGTTCTGCCATTTTTTCGGTCGTACCAATCGGCGAAGTGGATTCAATGATGTATGTGTCGCCTTCTTTTAAAACAGGTAAAATTGTTTTGGTTGCCGCTTCCACAAAGGAGATATCCGGTTCATGATTACCTTTAAAAGGAGTTGGGACTACGATCAGGTGTACATCTGCCTCTTGTGGAATCAGAGAGGCTTTTAATCTTCCTTTTTCAACATCTTGTTTAACCAGCTCTTTTAGTCCTGGTTCTATAATATGAATTTCTCCACGGTTAATTGTTTCAACAACTTTAGGATTTACATCGACTCCCAGTACCTTAATTCCTTTGCCTGCAACAACAGCCGCAGTGGGTAGGCCGATATAACCAAGACCAATAAATTGTACGTTCATATTTGGAATATATAAGTTTTAATTTTTTATCCCAGATAGGATAAAATTCAATAATCAAAAAACAAAGAATAGCCCGAGTAAACGCGAAGACACGAAGGAATAAAATTTCAAATTCTAAAATTCAATATCCGATAAGAAAAGAGGAAATTAACAGTTCCTGCCGAATGACGATTTCCTTTTTCCTTTTCCCGGATTTTGGAGTTTATTTATTTAACCACAGAGAGACCACTTTTATTTTTTTTAATATCAACTGAACAGCCCCGAATTTCAACTTTATGCTTTCAAACGTCAACTGAGTGCCTTCGAATTCCAACTTTATGCTTCCGAATGTCTACTGAGTGTCTTCGAACATCAACAGAGAGCTTTCGAGTGCTTACTGTGCGTCAACGAATGTTTACGGAGTGTTTCCGAACGCTTACTGAATATCATTTTTAGTTTGTTAAAAAGTATTGAGGAGTGTTTTATATTGACAGGCCGGAAACTTTGTGCAGCCTCCGGCCTTTGTGTGACTCATTCTTTTTACTCATTACTCATTATTCATTATTCATCCCATCTTTCCTTAATTGTTGAATAAAACTGTTTCCCGAAAACGATACCGGTTCCGATTATCCCCCCCAGGAAAAGCCAGATGATAAGGATCAGAGCCTTTTTCGGTTTTGATTTTTCAGTGGGCACTACAGCCGGAGAGAGGATCGAGAATACAGGGGTGTCTTCCTTTACCTGTATTTGTGCCTGTTCTAGTTGTTTTGCCAGTTCTGAATAAACATTAAAAGCAATAGTATATTCGCTTTGTAAACGCTCTTCTTCTGTTTTTGCCATTGCTGTGGCAACATTTTTATTCTGATCGCGAAAACGGGCCAGGGTTTCCTGTGCCTGTTCAAATTCTTTCTTTTTTTCGTTGTACCTGTTCTGAATAAAGTTGAGCTGTTCGTCGGCTTTTTCTACCTTAATCCGCGTGATATATTTCTGTAACAAACCACAGGCAAATTGAGCTACTTCCGCAGAAAGTGCTGCCTCGGGCATAGATGCAGTGAGGGTTAAATAGCCATCTTGATCATTTATGTCGAGGTTGATTTTTTTTTCAATCAGCTTTCGTGTTTTTTCCTGCTTTTCTGTAAGGGCGATTAAGTTGGTCCCCGTTTTTTGAGTGACAGGTTTGGGTCTTAAAGTTTTTAATATAACAAATGGCAATCCAATGGTATATTTTTTCACGGTTGACAATATTCCGTCCGAGGCAATTTCGGTATAATATTCATAAATACTTTCTGGGTGATCGACATCAGAAAAAGTAAAGGGGGTATTCATCAGTTCCAGTTGAAACGGGATAGAATTAACTATTTGGGGATAGACCTTCGGAGAAAGGGTTTCCCCGGAACTGGTCATGTCGCCGAGGTTGAATCCCGCGATAGCTGCTATTGATGAAAGTCCGTTTAGCTTGGATGACGACTGGCCTGTCTGGGGGACTATTACAGTGGAGGCAGTGTATTCCTTTGGAGAAAGAAAGGCGATAGCAAGGCCTAATACCGCACATATAATGATTGATCTGAACACAGTTTTTCGCCCTTCCCAAAGGGTTTTTGCCAAGACAATCAGATCAATTTCATCTTCGTTAACAGCTTGTGTTTTTTTATTCTGCTGTAGCTCTTTCATATTTAATCGTTGCTATTGATTTAGTTCGTCTTTTTTTATTTTAAGTATGAAATGGCGATAAGCAGGGAGGCCATCGTACTTGTTAGTGCCAGCCATTTTGATGTTTGGTCGGTTTTTTCTTTTACTGGTTTTTCAGGGATGATGATTTGGCACCCCGGCTCTACCGGTGGATAATTATGCCATATGAAATTATGGGTCCCCTTGGAGGTACCGTCACTGTAGATGATAAATACTTTTCCTTTTTTTGCTTTTTGACTGAAACCTCCCGAATGGTTGATGTAGTATTTCATATTGCGTCCTTCCTCGTAAGCCAGTCCAATGGGGTTTAATACTTCCCCTGAGATATGTACTTCCTGCGATATTTCCGGGATAATAATCTTATCGCCATCTTTCAAAATATAATCATAAATCGTACCCGGGTTGCGAAGTATCTCCCCGAGGCGAAGTTCCAACTGGTCGTTAGCCAGTTGCTCCTCTGCTTTTCCCAGCAGGGTATCCAGGGAACTGAACTGGATAGCTTCGCGGCTGACAGCGGCCTGTTGATTGACCCTTTCCATACGGGCTCCTTTGATAAAGGCGTTGGGGGTAAAACCACCGGCCCGGACAATCAGGTCGGAGATGCGTTCGTTTTTGGAGCTAATACTGTATGCTCCCGGGTAACGGATTTCTCCGCTGATGTTAACAGTCCGTTGTTCGTGATAGGATGGAGCCCTGCGTACATAAATGTAGTCGAAAGGTTGAAGACGAAATTTTTCTCCTTTGGGATCAAGGTTTAGTCCCCTGTCGATATCGAACTGGTATAGTTTTACGATTTCATCGGTCATTTGGGAGGCTTCTTCATAGTTATGTCGCCGGGCAAGTTCGATGTATGACTGGCTGGCTGCCTCTGTAAAACCGCCTGCCTTGAATATGAGGTCTTTCAATGTCAGATCCTCGGAGAAATCGTATTCTCCTGGTTGTTGTACTTGTCCGAAGATATTTACCGTACGTTTTTGACGCATATTGAATATATCTTCGATGATAACCTGATCTTCGCGTTGCAAAGGAATATCGGTTGTTCCACGCAGTACATCATCCACGTTAAAGGAAAGGGTTTGAGGAGAGAGGTCTTTCTGCAAACGAAGGATAAGTCCCCGGTTGCTGTAATAGTCTTCCCGGACTCCCTGTGCATTACTGATCAGTTTTGAAAGAGTCAGGCCGGGGGTTAGTTCAAAGGTGCCGGGACGGAAGACCGCTCCACTGATATTTACCCTGTTCTCGAAACGGTCGATAACTGCACCTGCGTATATCGAATCGCCGTTAAAAGGTATAAAACTGTCATATATCGACCGGGGAACATCAATAACTTTTTTCTGTGTATCAGTGATTCGTGTTACCGAAAGCTGAGCCTGGTAGGCGGTATCGGAAAAACCTCCCAGGTAGGGGATCAGGTCTGACAATTTTTCTGTTTCAGTTAGTTCAAACAGACCGGTACGTTTAAACGCCCCGGCTGCTTCCACTCTTTTTTCGTAAGTGGGGATATAGATAATGTCCTGTTCCCGGAGTTGTATATTATTCCGGGTATTGGCATTGATCAGGTAATCGTATACATCAATGGTTTTGATGGTTTTGTTGTCGCGGATAAGGCGAATGTTGCGAAACGAGCCATTTTCGTTAGGACCCCCGGAAAGATAAAGAGCGTTAAATGCTGAAGCTGTAGCAGGCAGGGTATAGGTTCCCGGAACCATTACTTCCCCGATAACGTTTACTTTAATGGAACGCAACCCGCTGATACTGATTTCAGAATAAGTATTGGGCTGAGGCCCTTCCATGCCCCTGTAGATGGCAATCAGTCGTTTTTTTATCAATCCCCGGGCCTGCGAAAATTCCATTCCTGAAATGTGAACCGGTCCCAGATCGGGAATATTAATTGCACCGTTTGAGGCGACTTCCAGTTGATATGATGCCTGACTGGCTCCCCATATGGTGATTAGTAACTGGTCTCCTATTCCCAGTACATAATTTTGAGGAGTAGGGATGTTTACCGGAGGCTCAAAGGTTAGTTTTTCAGAATTGAAAAATTGGAAGCCAAATATTTTTTTCATTTTCCCTTTTGGAAGTTGCCATCTTCTTTTTACTGAAAGGCTGTCATTTTGCAGGGAGTCCCCTGGTTGTTTTAGGGCATCCAGGTCGTTCCCCGCGAATTGAGCCCCTCCTTTTTGCTGAAGTTCCATTATTCGCCTTTTTATTTGTGCGATCTGGATATCTGATGCTCCCCGTACTTTGGCCATTTGAGCAGCTTCATTGATGCTTAGTCCCCGTGAGTTCATTTCATTAACAATTTTCTGAATTTGTTGATCAGAAAGAGCATTAACATCAATGGAGGATGGGGCTTGAGCGTATAAGCAGTTTGTTGCTAATAATCCCAGTATTATGAGACAATAGTATACAATGTGTTTGCGCATATATTTTTGATTTTGTTTGTTTTTTTTTATATACAGCTTCGCCACCTCAGTCCCATTCTGAGTATGAGGTGTTTATGTCGAAATTTTTGCCATATGCGATTTTAAATTTCGCAATGCAAAAATATTTATTCTTTCTTTTGTTGTTCATCAGGAACGGGAAAATTTACGAAGCCCCCTGTTTTTTTGCTGAAGTGTATCATTTTCGGCATGAACGTTGATTTTATTCCTGAATATTGTTAAATGTCTTTTCATACTACCGGAAATATTTTTTGTTTTTCCAAAAATTGAAGAACTGTCCCTATGTTTTTTCCGTTTTCTTCCGGATTAAAAGAGAAAAGCGGATTCCGGGGTATTTCATATTGCTCCTGCATCCCTGGTACGTTTTCAATCGAACCTTCTTCGGCCTGTTGATATAACAGGGGCTTGTAGTTTTTACAATACTCAAGGTCTGCATTCATATATATCAGATGGAATCGATCGTTACCAATAATTTCGGCTACCTGTTGGCGTATGTTTTCGTCCGGGGAAATGAACGAACAAATGGTAATAATACCTTGGTCATTAAGCAGACGGCAAACTTCGGCAACACGGCGCAGATGCTCTGCCCGGTCGGCAGGAGAAAAGTCAAGTTCACGGGAAAGGCCTGAACGGACAGAACTGCCGTCAAGAAGAACAACGGTAGCCCCCAGGTCGAATAATTCTTTTTCAAGTTTGAAAGCCAGGTCGTTTTTACCTGAACCATGCAACCCGGTAATCCAGATGGTCGTTCCTTCCTGGTTGTATCGTTGCTGGCGTTCTTTGGCTGAAATCAGACATTCGCCCCGTTCGATTTTCAGGTTATTAATATGCTCTTCATCTTTACTACTGATTCGCGACGGCAATTCTTCTGTATTCACTTTGTCGATGATCATTCCCACGGCACAGGTGTTGTGAGAGACCGGATCAATCAGTACAAAGGATCCTGTACTGCGATTTTTTTTATATGGGTCGAAAAATAAAGGTTTGTTGGTGGTCATAATCACCCTGCCAATTTCATTCAGTGAAAAATGGTCGATATGTGATTTTTCCAGTGTATTTACGTTTACTTTATACCGGATGTTGTCAATCCGTACTTTCGTGGTACTATTGGCATGTTTTATAAAGAAGTGTGTGTTGGGGTTCATAGGTGTTTCGTCCATCCACACGAGGGTAGCCTCGAAATGCCGTTCAATGCGTGGGAGGTTATCCGGATAGACAATCATATCTCCCCGTGAAATATCAATTTCATCCTCCAGTGTAAGGGTCACTGATTGTGGAGGGAAGGCTTCTTTCAACTCACCGTCATAAGTGGTAATGCTTTTTATTTTTGATGTTTTTCGCGAAGGCAGTATCATTATCCTTTCTCCTTTACGAATAACCCCTGAAGCTACCCGGGCCGAGAACCCCCGGAAATCGCGGTCGGGCCGTAACACATACTGTACAGGATAACGCATGTCATCGAAGTTACGGTCGCTGCTAATGTGGATTGTTTCCAGGAATTCGAGCATGCTTTTTCCGTGATACCAGGACATTTTTAATGATGTTTTCACCACATTGTCACCTTTCAATGCAGAAAGCGGGATGAAATGAACGTCAGGAATATCGAGTTGGGTAACAAAGGCCCGGTAGTCTTTACAGATTTTATCAAATATTTTTTGATCGTAGTTTACCAGATCCATCTTATTGACAGCCAGGACTACATGTTTGATGCCCAACAATGAAACCAGAAAGGTATGCCTTCGTGTTTGTGTAATGACCCCTTTGGTAGCATCAATAAGAATGATGGCCAGGTTCGCTGTTGAGGCGCCTGTAACCATATTCCGCGTGTATTGTTCGTGTCCGGGAGTATCGGCAATGATGAATTTGCGTTTGTTAGTCGAGAAATACCGGTATGCCACGTCGATGGTGATACCTTGTTCGCGTTCGGCTTTCAGACCGTCGAGCAGCAGGGCATAATCAATCTCGTCGCCGGCATGTCCTACCCGTTTACTGTCGCGTTCAAGGGCTGACAACTGGTCTTCATACAGACGTTTGCTGTCGAACAACAAGCGTCCGATGAGGGTTGATTTTCCATCGTCAACCGAACCGGCAGTTAACAAGCGTAGTAAATCTTTCTTTTCATCCTGGTTTAAGAAGGCTTGTATATCAAGTTGTGAAGTTGTCATGTTAAAAATATTGGACTGGCTTTAAATATTGAATGTCGGGTTATAAGTTGCAGGTTGCTCTATATTTTGCATTGGTTATTTACTCATGACTCAGAACTCATTTAAAAGTATCCTTCCCGTTTTTTTTGTTCCATACTTGCTTCCTGGTCGAAGTCAATAACACGGGTGGTACGTTCGGAAACGGTGACGGTCATCATTTCTTCCACGATTGATTCGATCGTGTCGGCTTCCGACTCAATAGCACCGGTAAGCGGATAACAGCCCAGTGTGCGGAAGCGTACTTTACGCATTTGTACCTTGTCCCGCAGCTCTTTGGGCATCCTGTCGTCGTCTGCCATGATCAGGTTTCCGTCTATTTCAACGATCGGGCGTTCTTTGGCAAAATACAGCGGAACAATCGGGATATTTTCAAGCCGGATATATTGCCAGATATCCAGTTCTGTCCAGTTTGATATAGGGAATACGCGGATTGACTCCCCTTTGTGAACCTTAGCATTATAGATATCCCATAATTCAGGACGTTGATTCTTGGGGTCCCATTGGTGAAATTTATCACGGAACGAAAAAATACGCTCTTTTGCCCGCGACTTTTCTTCATCACGGCGGGCGCCTCCAAAAGCTGCATCAAATTTATATTTACTGAGACCTTCAAGCAGGGCCTGCGTTTTCATTATATCAGTGTGTACTTTACTTCCATGTGTAAACGGACCAATCCCTGCTTCATAACCTTCCTTGTTGTAATGAACAATTAAATCCCAGCCGTTTGCTTTTGTGTAATTATCACGAAATTCAATCATTTCCCTGAATTTCCATTTCGAGTCGATGTGCATTAACGGAAACGGTACTTTACCCGGGTAAAAAGCTTTTTCTGCCAGGCGTACCATTACTGATGAATCTTTCCCGATCGAGTACAGCATTACCGGGTTTTCGAATTCGGCAGCTACTTCACGAATGATATGAATAGCTTCCGCTTCCAGTTCTTTTAAATGTGTGAGGTTATATTGAGACATGGATAAAACTAAAATTCAGATTGTTAAAAACTCCAGAAATAAGGAATTAGCAGTATGGAGATGATAAATGCCAGAATGTTCATGGGGATTCCGACTTTTACAAAATCTTTAAACCGGTAGTTCCCAATACCCTGGACGATCAGATTGGTCTGGTAGCCAATTGGTGTTGAGAAACTTGCTGATGCGGCGATGCATATGGCAATAAAAAATGGTTTGGGATCAACCCCCATTTGTTGAGCTGCCGATAATGCAATAGGAAAGACAATTGCAGCAGCAGCGTTATTGGTTATTATTTCAGTAAAGATTGTTGTAATTAAATAAATACATGCCAGTACCCCGATTGGGCCCCAGTTTTTTGCAAAATTGATAGCTGTATGGGCAATAGCATCAGCTGCCCCTGAATTTTGCATTGCCTTACTAATGCCGAATGCACATGCAATAGTGATCAATATATCCCAGCTGATGGCTCTGGTATATTTGTGATGTGGCATAATACGGAACCATATCAGCAGGATAGCAGCAAAAGCTGCGAAGAAAAACATATCAAGTTCGTTGCCTTGTAAACGGGGCAGGTATTGTCCGAAAGTTGCCCCTGCGATCATTAGCAGCAGGATGATAATGGCTAACCAGCGCCTCCATTTTTTTGTTTTTACTTCGTGGTCACCCAGAGACGAAACCAGATAAAATATTTTTGAATCGCTCCAGTTGGCAATGAATTTTTCGGTGGAAAGGAGTACCAGGTTGTCGCCTTCTTTTAGTTTCAGATTACTGATATTGGAGGTGATACGTTCCCCATTTCGGTGTACAGCAATGATGGCAGCCTGGTAATGATCGAAGAAGTTGTATTCGACAATCGTTTTTCCGATTCCCGGGAAACGTGGGGCCAGTACCGCCTCTATTTGTTTCAGGTCGCTGGTTGGAAGTTGTTCTTTTACAAGGTCAAGTCCTTTTAACCGAACAGAATTTAGACCAAGAATATATGATAAACTATCCGACTTTCCGGCTACCAGTAATTTGTCATTCCTCTGTATTTTAATATCCTGTTTTTTTGTCTGTATTATATCATTTTCGCGTTCAACAGAAATAATATCCAGACCTTTTAGTTCCCGTAAACGCCTGTTTTTTATAATTAAACCAATCAGGTGACTTCCCTTAGGAACAATCAGATCGTAATAGTAATCTTTTTGTTCTGAACGAGGTTGCCTGATGAAGTCTTTTTTCCCGGGAAGAAGATGGACACCAATATAGGAGATATAAATAAAACCGGCAATGCTTACAGCAAAACCGACTTTGCCCAGTTCGAACATCGACAGACCTTTCATTCCGTTTTCCAGCATCAGTCCGTGTACAACCAGATTGGTAGAGGTGCCGATAAGCGTACAAATGCCTCCCAGGATAGTTGCGAAGGAGAGGGGGATCAGGAATTTTTGAGATGAGAGGTTCATCTTTTCTGCCCATTGTTTGATCATAGGACCGAAAATGACCACGATTGGAGTATTGTTCAGAAAGGCTGACAATACTGAAACCGGGAACATGATACGTAAAAATAATGAACGTACATTACCTCTGCGTTTGGGCAGAAAAGCCTGCGCCAGTTTGTTCAATGCCCCTGATTGGCGTACCCCTTCGCTGACAATGAACAAGACTGCTACGGTAATCATCCCTTTGTTGGAAAAACCGGCCAGACTTTCTTTGCTGTTGATAATGCCAATAGCCATCAGTATAGTGACTGCAGAGAAAAGGATCAACCCCGGCCTCATTACTTCTTTGGCCAGTGCGACTATCATCAATATGATGATTCCAATCACAATGTATCCTTCAGCACTCATTCAACAATAAAAAAATTAAAAAGATTTTTCCAGCAGGGGCTTATTGAATTGTTTTTCCTGTATTGGCTTCGTTGTTGATGCTGTCTTTTTCCCAGATCAGCAGGTGAGGAATATCTCTCAGATATTCGGTCGTTTCCTCATGAGACATGGAGAGAAATCTGATTTTACGTTTTGTCAATTCCTCTGCTTTTTCGACCAGCTTTGTGATGTAAGCCCGGTCTAGACTTTCCCCAACCAGAATGAGGTCAATAATTCGGGAATCAAGGCCGGTTGCAAACTTTCCGATGATGTATGCTGCTTTTAAATTCCCTATTTGGGAGGTTACTTTTTCAATGATTTGGTCAAACCCTACAAATTTGAGGATGATATTGTGAATATCGTTGTACAGCGGGTGTTTGATATTGGCCATGTACATTTTTTTATTGCCACTGGATGAAGAGGTCAGAAGTCCGGCTTCTTCAAATCGGTTAAGCTCTACCCTGATCGCATTGGATGACTCCCCAAATTCGCTTTCGAGATTTCGAAGATACGATTGGGTTTTGTTATTCAGAAAGAATTTAAGCAGAAGTTTAATCCTTGTTTTCGATGTAATTAATGTGTCGAGCATTGGATGCTTATTAAGGATTGTTGATTCATTAATGGATGGTGTCAGGTAATCTGTTTTTCGGTATTTTTTATGTTATTATACAGCTTCGCCTCCTCAGTCACAGAGCAGTAATGAGTTTTTATAGAATATTTAATGCCTGAGAGTTTTTTATAAATCAGACAATTATTATTCATTAAATTTGAGTAGCAAAACTACTCAATGTCTTTTCTAAAGTCAATAGAGGTTCGTTAAGTTTTTAGAAAATAAGTATTAAGTCTTAGTTCAAAAGGAGACTTTTAAAAATGGGAACGCTTTCTTTGCCCCGGTATAAAAAATGTGTACTTTTGAACCCTCAAAAAAAGCAGTAAAGCTAATAACAATGAATATTTCATACAATTGGTTAAAAGACTATCTGGACTTTGATTACACTCCCTTTGAACTGGAAAACATACTGACGCAAATTGGCCTTGAAGTAAGCAGTGTTGAAGAGGTGGAAACCATAAAAGGTGGTATGAGGGGATTGGTAATTGGCGAGGTTCTTACCTGCGAAAAACACCCCAATTCGGATCATCTTAGTAAAACAACTGTTAATGTTGGCAACGAGGTACTACCCGTTGTTTGCGGTGCCCCTAATGTGGCTGCCGGGCAAAAGGTCGTGGTCGCAACTATCGGAACCAAACTGTACAGTGGTGATGAAGAATTTGAAATCAAAAAATCGAAAATACGTGGCGAAGTTTCAGAAGGTATGATCTGCGCCGAAGATGAGATAGGCATTGGGAACGACCATGCCGGGATTATCGTTCTTCCTGATGATGTTGTTGTTGGTACACCAGCCCGTAGTTATTATAAGGTAGAATCGGATTATGTGGTCGAAATAGACCTGACCCCTAACCGGGTTGATGCTTCGTCACATATAGGTGTGGCACGCGATATAGCAGCCTATATGAGCAAGGAAAAACCGGTGAGTTACAAAAAACCTTCGATTGATAATTTTAAAATTGATAATACCAATTTTCCGGTTCCGGTCGAAGTGCAGAACAAGGAGGCTTGTCCCCGTTTTTCCGGCCTGACTATTACAGGCTTTACCATTGGCGAATCACCCGACTGGCTGAAAAAACGCTTAAAGGTGATTGGCCTGAAACCGATCAGTAATGTGGTGGATATTACCAATTATGTATTGATGGAGACAGGACAACCCCTGCATGCTTACGACCTGTCCGACATTAAGGGTAATAAAATTGTGGTACGCACCATGACAGGTGGCACTAAATTTACTACGCTCGATGAGGTGGAACGTGAGTTGCACGAAGACGACCTGATGGTTTGCAATGCAGAAGAAGCAATGTGTATTGGTGGTGTTTTTGGAGGTCTTCATTCGGGGGTGAAAGAAACAACCAAAGGAATTTTTCTTGAAGCAGCTTATTTCGATCCGGTTTATATTCGTAAAACAGCCCGACGCCATGGCCTGAACACCGATGCTTCGTTCCGTTTCGAGCGGGGTGTTGACCCGGACAATACCTTGTATGCGTTGAAACGTGCAGCAATGTTGATCAAAGAAGTGGCAGGCGGCGAAATTTCTTCGGAAATCATTGATGTTTATCCTGAACCAATGGCCGGTTTTAACGTCGATGTTTCGTATTTTAATATTTGCAGGCTGATTGGCAAACAAATTTCAAAAGAAGAAATTAAATCGATTTTGCAATCGCTGGAAATAAAGATCGAAGCCGAAACAGAAAACGGGCTGTCCCTGCGGGTTCCCCCTTACCGGGTTGATGTGAAACGCGAAGCCGACGTGATTGAAGACATCCTCCGTATATACGGATATAATAAGGTAGAGATACCAACTAAGATCAACGCATCGCTGCAATATTCGGTGAAACCTGATCCGCATATGGTACGCAACCTGATCTCGGGAATGCTGACGGCTCAAGGGTTTAATGAGATATGGGCGAATTCGCTGACCAAACTTTCGTATTACGAAAACAATGAAAGTTTTGCTGAGGAAAATACCGTGAAAATTTTTAACCCTTTGAGCAGTGATCTGGGGGGGATGCGGCAAACACTTTTGTATGGCGGACTTGAAGCCATCGCTTATAATTCCAATCGCCAGAATGCTGACCTCCGGTTATATGAATTCGGAAATTGTTATTTCCATAGAGGAAGTATGTTGAGGGATAATCCTATCGACAACTACCGGGAGGAGGAACACCTGGCTTTATTTGTAACAGGGAACAAGCAGTCTGAAAACTGGGTTGCACCGCAATCTGGAACCAGCTTTTTCGAACTGAAAACCCATGTCGAAAATATCCTGAAACGTTTGGGCTTTGGATTTTCAATGTTGAAAACAGAGGAATCAGCAGAGAAGTATTTTTCCGAAGGTATTGTTTACCTGATGAATGGTAAAAAGATGGTTGAACTCGGCATTGTTGCCCCGAAAGTGCAAAAATCATTCGGGATTGAGAACCCGGTTTATTATGCCGGTTTTCTATTTGACCATTTATTATTTGAGTCGAAAAACAATAAAGTGGCTTTTGCCGAATTGCCTAAATACCCGGAAGTACGTCGCGACCTGGCCCTGGTTGTCGATAAAACAGTAAAATTCAGCAGGCTGAAAGAGTTGGCGTTCCGGACAGAAAAGAAACTTCTACGCTCGGTTGGACTGTTCGATGTATATGAAGGGAAAGGGATACCTGAAGGCAAAAAATCGTATGCTATGAGTTTTATTCTTCGCGATGATGAAAAAACATTGAAAGACAAACAGATCGATAAGATTATGCAAAGGCTGGTTATGATTTTTGAACGAGAGCTGAATGCAAAACTTCGTTGAAACAGAATATTGAGAGTTTTGAAAGCCAGCCACGACAAGAGGTTGGCTTTCTTGTTCTTTAAGACCATTTGGACGATATGTTCGATAAAAACAAATTGAAAGTTTACAGTTGGTCATGGGAAATGTTCGAAAAGGAGTAATATACGCACTGGTCACGGCTCTTCTGTGGGGCTTTTTGGCGATTGCCCTGAAAGTGGCTTCGGCTAAGGTCGATTCGGTTACCATCGTCTGGTTCCGTTTTTTAGTAGCCTTTATATCGCTGCTTATTTTCCATCTTTTCAGGTCGCCTTCCGAAATAAAAATACTGATCCGTCCGCCCTGGATATTAGTGCTTGCAGCGTTGGGACTGTCGTGGAACTACCTGGGTTTTATGCTGGGTATTCAGTATGCCGGGCCGGGCAGTACCCAGGTCGTTATCCAGACAGGCCCAATGACCCTGGCTTTAATTGGTATCATCTTTTTTCGGGAAAAAGTCAGTTACAGGCAAATTTTGGGTTTTGGCCTGGCGATTGCAGGGATGGCTACCTTTTACCATAATCAGATAGAACTCATGCTTGGCACTGAAACTCAATATAACATGGGGTTTTTGTTTACCCTGTCAGGGGCTTTTTCCTGGGCAATTTACGGGGCAATGCAAAAAAAACTGGTAGTCAGGTATTCTACGGCTACTCTGAACCTGTTTCTGTTTGGCCTGCCTGTTTTATTGTACCTTCCGTTTGTCGACCTGAGTCCTTTTGCAGACCTTCACTGGGGCTGGTGGTTTTTAATGGTTTGTCTGGGGCTCAACACGCTGGTTGCCTATGGTTCGTTGTCGATGGCCCTGAAATATATGGAAGCCAGCAAAGTCAGCATTATTCTTATCCTGAACCCGGTTATAACCTTCGTTTCCATGGGTATCCTGACCTTTGCAGAGGTGTCGTGGATTGCCAGCGAAAAATTTTCGGTGTTGTCCATACTGGGCGCATTCATCGTTTTAGCCGGTGCTGTATTGGTCGTGAAAAGGAAATAGTATTGCTTATTGTTTTTTTACAATGCCTGTAACAAATACAAAATGATATTTTAATCAATACTTAATATTTCCTGTATATCTTTGTCGTTGTTTTTTTGAAGTCTGTTCCAGAACTTTATTCTGTAAAAATTGGTTTATCTTGAGACAGTATAGCGAAAAAGAATTACTTCAGGACTTATCTGCCAGGGAAAAAGTTTCCTTCGGAATTCTATATGATAATTATTATATGCGGTTGTATCATTTTGCGCTTTACTATCTGAATGATACAGAATTGTCGAAAGATATTATTCAGGATGTGTTTTCAATTGTATGGGAAGACCATAAAAAGATTGAAAATGTATCCAATATATCAGCATGGCTTTATACCCTTACCAAAAATCAATGCTTAAAGAAGATTGATCATTTAAAAGTAAGACAAAAACATGCTGATGTATTAAAATATCGACAATTAAGTATTATACAGAACGCGTTGACCGATCTGGATACTTCTCCTGTAATTTTTGATGAGATCAATACCATTATAAATCAGACTTTATCCATGTTATCAACGCAGAGCAGGCAGATTTTTGAGATGAGCCGGTTCGAAAATATGAAAAACAGGGAAATTGCCGGAAAACTGAATATATCGCAAAAATCGGTTGAAGCACATATTACAAAAGCACTGAAGTATTTTAAAAAAGCCTTAAAGGACTATTTGCCGTTTGTAATTTTTCTTCTGAAATAAAAAAAAGTGATTTTTTGTTTAGGGTGTTTTATCTTTTAGCGTACATATAGATAAAGACCTTCGATATGGATATTGAAAAGATACATCAGTTTGCCCAAAATTCACTTTCAGGAGAAGAGGAAATAGAAGAAGTGGTCAATTGGATTGAAAGTTCCGGTGAAAATCAAAAGGAATTCAACCGGGTAAAAAATCTTTGGACATATAGTGGTTTTTTTAATTTCGACGCCATAATCAAAGAGCGTAAGCCTGTATCTTTTGGCTGGAACAAAAGGTGTTTTGAGATATTGAAATACGCGGCTATCCTGATTCTGGTGTTTTTTATTGGTGCATTATCCGCCACCTTAATAAACAGAGATTTTTTCAAAGGACAGGCATATAATGAACTAATTATTCCAAGAGGAGAAAGTGCTGAGATTATATTGGCAGACCAGACCCACGTGTGGCTAAACTCAGGGGCCCGGTTAATATACCCGTCTGATTTTCGTAAGAAAAACAGGGATGTAAAATTAAGCGGGGAAGCATATTTCGAAGTAAAACACGATAACAAAAGGCCCTTTCACGTTATTACCCCCAACCTTACCGTCGAGGTACTGGGAACCAGTTTTAACATGGAAGCTTTTGAAAACACAGAGGTTCTGAATGTTACTCTTGTCAAAGGGAGAGTTTGCCTGAAGAATAATAAGAACAAGGTTCTTACAGAATTATCACCAAACGAGAATGCAAGATATAGTATAAGGGAAAAGAAGTTGAATATCTCAACGGTGAATACAGTTTTGTATACCTCGTGGAAAGAAGGGATCATGACCTTTAAAGATGAAAAACTCGCCGATATTGCAGTGAAACTGGAACGTTGGTTTAATGTTGAAGTGATATTCGATCAGGAACCTGTTAAAGAGATTAAATTCAGTGGCTCTATATTAAAAAACAAACCCATTGATCAAATCCTGGATATACTGAAATTTACATCTAATATTGATTATTCAATACAAATAAGGGACCAGCGTCCAAGTGTAATCCATTTAAAACAAATGCCTGTGAATAAATAAAAAGACCGGAAAATATTGATACTATTTCCCGGTACTCAAAAATACAGAACCCATGGTTCTTATTTCTTTTAGAATTAATTCTTCGCCAGAAGATTGGTGTTAATCCTAAATATTACAAATGTATGAAAAAAACGTTAATGGGCAGTAACCTGTACAGGTTGGTCAAATTTTTTAGAATTATGAGAATTATTACATTTCTTCTCGTGTTAAGCCTGGTGCACTCTTATGCTGCACCCTCTTACGGTCAGTCGTCGGCTAAGTTAAACCTGAAAGTCGAAAGGTCTACAATCGAAGCAATCCTGGGACAGATAGAGCAGGAGACCGATTTTCATTTCTTTTACCAAAGTGAGGATTTGAAAAAGGACAAGACTTTTGATGTTGATGTAAAAAACAGCACTGTATTCGAGATACTGGATATGGTATTGCCAAAAGCCGGTTTGTCGTACGAGGTTTTCGACAAGTATATCGCGATCAGTTCGTCAGAAAAGAATGCTTTTGCCAGTATGGCAAAGCCGCAAACAGTAAAGGGTAAAGTGACAGATCCTTCAGGGGGTCCGCTTCCCGGAGTTACAGTACTTGTAAAGGGAACAGCCACGGGTATTGTTACCGATGTTGAGGGGAATTATTCGCTTGCCAACGTTCCGGACGATGCGACCCTGGTGTTCTCGTTTGTGGGAATGAAAAGCCTGGAAATAGCGGTATCCGGAAAAACTTCGATAAATGTGGTAATGCAGGAAGAAACAGTTGGTATTGAGGAAGTGGTGGCTATTGGGTATGGAAATATGAAGAAAAACAAAGTTTCTACTTCTATTGCCTCTGTTTCTACCCAGGAAATACGGAAACAAGTTACTAATTCGATTGAAAATGCACTTCAGGGGCAAACAGCCGGAGTTTATATAAAACAGTTAAGCGGGGCTCCCGGCGGTGGATCGTCTATAAAAATCAGAGGGTCCGGCTCAATTGGTGCCGGTGGACGCCCTTTGGTTATCGTTGATGGAATGCCAATGACAGGATGTGATTCGGAACAATCGCCTTTTTCTTTTATAAATATGGATGATGTTGAGTCTATTGACATTCTGAAAGGGGTTGCGGCTGCAGCTATTTATGGTTCCAGGGGGGCTAATGGTTGTATTCTCATTAAAACAAAAGCCGCCAGTGAAGGGAGAACAGATCTTTCTGTTTCAATAAAAACCGGGATCGATCAAATTTTACCACGGGAAGAATTAGATCTGATGAACGCAGAACAATATGCCCGCTGGCAAAATGAAAACGCTCATGAAAGGGCAGCTTATTATGGATATGAGATAACTTCTGATAATATCGATACTTATATTCCTGAGGTATATAGAAACCCTGAAGCTCTACGGGGAAAATCGGTCAACTGGTTCAATTATATCACGAGAATTGCTCCCCGGCAGGAATTCGATGTAAATGTGACTCACGGGACAAAAAATTTTAAAGGATTTTTTTCTGCAGGATACACAAAAACAGACGGCACTATTAAGAATACAGATTTCGAACGTTTTTCACTGAGGGCTAATATGAGTTATGAACCGAACAAATATATTGCTTTTGGCCTCTCAATGAATCCTACAATGCGGAAATGGAACGGTAAAACCGGGAAACTCCGCGAAGGAGGCTGGGGGAGTGTTTTTATGGCTACGCCTATTGATGGCCCTTATGATGATAAAGGCATTTGGGAAAGATATGATACTGATTACTGGGATGGAAAATGGGATTTGGATATTCAGGCAGGCAATAGTTTTAGTAATGGAAACCCTCTTTATACATTAAAAAATACGGTTGATATTACTAAAAATTTTGATTTACTGGCACAGCCCTACCTTGAAGTAAATCCTTTGAAAGGATTGAAAATTCGTACCCAGTACAGAATGAATTTGAGCTACTCTACGGTTCAGTATTTCAGGCCTTCAACAGTTAGTGGTATTTATAATCCTCCGCCAACTGCTGCAAGTGGTTATTATGATACAAGTCGTGGTTATACATGGGGATGGGAAAGTTTAGCAACTTATACTAAAAGTTTGGGTGATCACAATTTCTCTGTACTGGCCGGATATACCAGGGAACATTCCAATAGTTATTCCAGTGATCTTTCCGGCAGCGGCTATCCCGCAGATGATATAAAAACGTTAAATGTAACTACTTCACAAACCGGTTCAACTACTGAGTCAAATTGGTCGATGATATCTTATATTGCAAGGTTGACCTACGATTATCAATCGAAGTATTTATTAACTGCCACTTATCGCCGGGATGGCAGTTCCCGTTTTGGCTCAGAAAGTAAATGGGGAAATTTTCCTTCTGTATCAGTAGGGTGGAATGTAAATAAAGAGAAATTTTTCCCACAAACAGAATGGCTCAGTAATATGAAGATCCGGGCAAGTTACGGGTTAAGCGGGAATAACAACATTGGCAATTATGCTTCAGTTCCAACCATCTCTGACGGTACATATTCATTTGGAGGAACAATTGTCAATACGAAATATCTTTCTTCCATGGGAAACTCCATGCTTACATGGGAAAAATCAAACGAGTTTGATACGGGACTGGATTTTACGCTATTCAAAAACAAGTTGGAATTTATTTTTGATTACTATAAGAGAACTACAAAAGATATGTTGTGGGGTGTTTCTATTCCAAGGTCTTCAGGATTCAGCTCTATCTCAAGTAATGTTGGTAAGATTGAAAATAAAGGTGTTGAATTTGCATTAAACGCTACTTTATTATCTACGAATAATATTAGATGGAAGGCTTCTGCCAATATCGCCTTTAACCACAACGAAGTAGTTGATCTTGGTAGTGATGTGGCATACATTCACGCGGGATATTGCACTACAGAACCAGGGCATCCGATAGGTATGTATTACCTGTGGAAAACTGACGGGATAATTGATACCTGGGAAGAATATAATGATCCCGGTACAGGAATACGTGCCGGACAAGGTGGACCGGGAGTGCGGAAGTTTGTTGATCAGAATGGCGACCGGATCATAGATAGTTCAGATAAAGTAATTTGTGGAAATCCACACCCGAAATTTACAGGCGGGTTCTCGACTTCATTAAATTATAAAAACTGGGATCTGTCAATCTCTGGAAGTTATGCCTGTGATTATGATATTTTAGCCCAGTTGGAAGCAGATATCCTTAATCTGGATGGGGTGTTTAATTCTTCGGTCGAAGCAGAAGAACGATGGAGGTCAGCCGGGGAACCCGGGAATGGAAGGATCCCAAATACGTTCTATCGTACGACCGATTTCAGGACAATGGCCAGTTCCAATATATACACAGGTATATATTACATAAAATTCAATAATATTACCCTGGGGTATAACTTTAAAAACATACTTAAGAAACCATTCAGGATATATGGAGCCCTGCAGAACCCTTTTATAATTACGAACTACAAGTATGGTAACCCTGACACCTGTTATGATGGAGATAATTCACTGGCAGGGAATATAGATAGGTATGACTACCCGTTAACCCGTTCTTTTATTATCGGATTAAATATTAATTTATAAAATCGACAAAGATGAAAAAGATAAAAATCATATTACTACTTACATCATTTACTCTTCTATTTATTAGTTGTAATGATGATGAGTTCCTGGATGAAATGCCTGTTAGTTCTGTCGGGTTGGGGAGTTTTTATCAAACCGAAGATCAGTTTGTTCAGGCGGTGAACGGGATTTATTCTTATTTAATGTATTTCGCAGGCAGTAATAGCAGCGCAATGTACTACGGTTCGTATTGGGTGCTGACCGAGTTACGTTCTGATAATTCCACATTTCAGTATAACGATACCGATAATTCAGGCCATCCCTGGCATAACATTGATAAATTTGTAATGGCGAGTGATAATGGAATTACTACATCTCTGTGGAATATGGCTTATGAAGCTATCGGACGGTGCAATTATGTTATCTCGGAAAGTGAAGGAAAAGACTTTGATCTGTTGGACAGGTGTGTTGCTGAGGCTAAGTTTTTAAGGGCTTTGTTTTATTTTCAACTGGTGAGAACATTTGGAGATGTACCTTTAATAACAGAACCTGTAACCTCTTATGGCCAGGCATGGAATAGTGATGTACGTGTTGACAAACCGAAGATATATGAGTTGATTAATTCTGATTTGAATGACGCAATAGCAATACTTCCTTCAGGCTATTCCGATTCTGATTTAGGGAGGGCAACTTCTGGCGCTGCACGTACATTACAGGCAAAGGCATACATGTGGCAGGAGAATTATACTGCCGCCGAAACAGAATTAGAAGCGGTAATATCTTCCGGCGAGTATTCTTTATTGCCAGGTTATGCCTCGGTTTTTGATATTGATAATGAAAATAATGATGAAATAATTTTCTCAGTTCAATATCTTGAGGGAAATTATGATCTGGAGAGTTTTTTCATGTACCGTTTTCTTCCGTGGAACTCAGGAACAAGTCTATTACCCCTGGGGCAGTCAATAGGAAGAACCGGGTTAAATATTCCTACTACAGACCTGATGAATTCATTTGAGCCGGGAGATGATCGGAAAAATATGATTGATACAACTTATATTGACCAGAGTTTCGGAACGTATCACGACTCTATTGTTCCTTATACAAAGAAGTTTATGGATCCGAATCACAGCATTCAATATAAAACAGGAAATGATTTCTCAGTTTTCCGTTATCCGCATGTATTATTAATGCTGGCAGAATGTTATGTGCGTACCGGGGGAGGCGACCCTTTGCCATTAATAAATCAGGTTCGTTCCCGTGCTGAATTACCTGACCTGGTCAATGTAACCCTGGATGATATTATGCATGAAAGAAGGGTTGAGTTCCACTGTGAATGCGACCGTTGGGATGTGCTGACCAGGTTCGGAAAAGTTAAGGAAGTAATGATTCCTCACGGAAAAGAGGAGATCGCACTACGACCTACCTTTATTGAAAGTACGGCTTATCAGAATATTAAAATATTATATCCGATACCCGATGCTGTTATTGCCTTAAATCCGGATATTACTCAAAATGAGGAGTATCAATAAATAGATTAAAGAGGCTGTTCAAAAAGATAAAAGATAATTTAAAACACAAAGGCGCCAGGGCACAAGGTATTATTATAGATATTTATTTTTTGTGCCAGGGTGTCTTCTTCGTGTTTAATATTTTTATTGATTGAAAAATTAATCTATATAGCCTGATAAAATAAAATTTATCAGGCAAACTAATTGGAAAGTCAGAATTTTGTTGTGAATATTACAGTATTTTATAAAAAAATGGAAATGAGACGAAGAGATTTTATACTGAATTCATGTTTTATTGGCGGAGTAATACCCTTATTGTCATGTAAATCATTTGCAGAACCGGATGTCTGTACCACCTTGTGGCAGTTGGATTCGCAGACCCCCTACCAGATGAACAGTTACGTGCTGAAAACGCCTAACGATAAAATTATTGTAATCGATGGCGGTTACAAGCAGGACGCTCCTTATTTAAAAGGTTTCCTGGCAGCTTTGGGAAACAAGGTAAACCTATGGATTGTTACTCATCCCCACCCGGATCATATAAATGCCCTGACGGAGATTTTGAAAAAGCCGGATGGATTAATTATTGAAGAGATATGTGGTTCGTTCCCCTCGGAAGACTGGGTCGTAAAAGCTATCGGGAAAGAGTCAGAGGACTTGAAAAATTTTAACAAAGCGCTGGCTGCATCTGAAGTAAAATATGTTGATTTAAAATTGGGCGATATTCTGCATGTCGATAAAATTAAAATGGAGATTTTAGGAGTAAAAAATCCTGAGATAACCGGGGAAAATGCAATTAATAATTCCAGTCTTGTCCTGAAAATGTATTTCAAAACGACCACCATATTATTTCTTGCCGACCTTGGATATGAAGGAGGCGAGAAGTTGCTGAACAGTGAATATGCCAGCCAGCTGCCGTCAGGTTATGTCCAGATGGCCCATCATGGTCAGCAGGGGGTAGGCGAGGATTTTTATAAGAAGGTGGACCCCGAATATTGTTTATGGCCTACTCCAGATTGGTTATGGGACAATAACATAAAAAATCAGGGGAAAGGTTCCGGCCCCTGGAAAACCCTTGAAGTGAGGGCATGGATGGAGAAGCTGCATGTGAAAAAGAATTATATTATGAAGGACGGCTTGCAGAAAATAGAAATATATTAAACTAAAATACATTATGAACCGAATAGTAACAATATGCTTATCAATCTTCATGATAATCCTTTCTGTTTTTTTTACTGAAGGTTGCAGCGAAAAGAAAGAACAACAGCCGCTCCGTCACCGGCTGATTTTTAATTGCGACGGGAGTGATCTTATAGGAAATTACGTATTTCACAAGCGTCCGCTATCATTGGCAAATGTTAATGCGTATGTTGATGCATATGCCAACTCGCAGGTAACCACTTATATGGTATGCAGTGGCAGTGAGTTTTTTCACTACCGTTCGAAATACGGGCGGGTGTTTGGCGACGACCTTAACGGTTCACTGGATTGTGGCTGTGACACGGCACAATACAGGAATTTGAAAAATGCTTACCGCAATCATCTGAACCTTGAAAAGGAAGGTACGGATATTATTGATGCTTCTCTGAGAAGGGCAAAGCAGGACGGGATGGAAACTTTTATCACCTACCGGATGAATGACCTTCATTTTAATGATACCACTTTGCATTGTCCTGTTGTTTATCCTGATTATTGGATAAACCATCCTGAATACTGGATAAACGAAAATATTGGCTGGCATAGTGCCGGGGCCTTCGATTTTTCCTATAAAGAAGTAAGGGAACACAAACTGGATATTATTACCGAGCAGCTGGAGAAATACGGAGCGTTGCTCGATGGTTATGACCTTGATTTTATGCGTTTCATCGTATATTTCAAAACAGGTGAAGGAGAAAAAAATGCCCCGTTGATCACAGAGATGGTCAAAACTGTCAGGGCCGAAGTGGATAAGCAATCAGCAGAGAATGGAAAGAAAATATTATTGTCGGCCCGTGTTCCGGTTGATTTGGACTTTTGTTTGGAGAAAGGGCTGGATGTAAAAAAATGGATTCAGGAGGGACTGCTCGATTTTGTTAGTATTGGAGTTCACTGGATCGGAAATCCCTCCATCCCGGTTGCAAAATTTAAGGAAGAACTTGGGTGCGCGGATATTCCGGTTTATGTCTCTGTTGACGATGGCGGATACTGGCCCCGGGAATTGTATTCAGACGGTATGTTCCGGGGAATGGCCTCGCATATTTTTGCCCAGGGCGGTGATGGAATTTACCTGTTTAACTTTTTTTTCGACGACTATCAAGCCAAATATAACGGGCAGTTACACCTGGAGGAAGGCAGTCAGGTCTGCCGGGTAATGATGCCCGGCTTGCTGAATGAACTGGGATCGCCGGAAACTTTGCACGAACGGAACAAGATATATTGTTTGGACGATGGACATTCTGCTGCGTATGGTTATCAGCCGGATACGCCCCTTCCTTTGACTGTTTCTGCAGAGAACAAGGCAACAGCAACTATTTATATCGGCGACGACACGCAAAAAGATAAGCCGGAAGAAATGATCCTGTTTATCCGTACCGATAAGCCTGCCCCATGCAGTTTATGGGTAAACGGCATTAGGGTTAAAAAGCAAAAACCGGAATATGTGCAGTTATATGACCGGGGCAACAATTTGCAGAATGACGAAAACGTTTATGCGTTTATACTTCCTGCAACATGTCTGAAACAAGGGGAAAACGAGGTCGGTTTTCAATCGCCGGCAAACGGTACTTTTAAAGTAAAAAGGCTGGAAGTAGCCCTGAAATACGGCGATGTAAAAACGCACGGGTATTTTTAGGCATTATACTACTGAATACATAAGTGACTTACTAACGTTAGTAAGTCACTCTTACCAGTGTTAGTAAGTCATCCTTACTAGTATTAGTAAGTCACCTTTGTCAGTATTAGAAATAATGCCTTGCTGGCACTTAGTAGTTTAATTCACAAATTAAGGAATGGCACAGGAACTATTCAGTGTCTGTTGCAACTTAGAAGGAGCGGTTCGTCCGGGGGCTAAGATCCGGTTTTCACCTCAGATTAAGGAATGATTAACTTCCTGCAAAAAGAACTTTTCGAATAGTACAGGATCGTTTATTGCCCGTAGTTTTGTGTCCTCAAAATGCAATAAAATGTGGGTACTCCTGGCCTTGGTCTCTTCAGTATTTCTCGGCATGTATGATGTCTTTAAAAAACTGTCGCTCGATAGAAATGCGGTTCTTCCTGTTTTACTTATTTCAACCATTGCAGGGGCTGTATTGGTCTTGCCATGGGTGATCGGTTCAGTGTTTCTCCCTGAATTTTTCAGGAGTATTCATATGTATGTGCCGCCAATCAGTTTACACGAACAGGCTCTTATTTTTCTGAAGGCTGTTATCGTGGTTTCGAGCTGGGTTTTTACTTTTCATGCCATGAAGCACCTGCCCCTGACTATTATTGCGCCTGTCAGGGCAACCGGCCCTGTCTGGACATTAATCGGAGCGATCATTATTTTCCACGAGCGCCTGAACCTGATGCAATGGGGTGGGGTAGTTGTGACTCTGTTTTTTTTCTACCTTTTATCGACTGCCGGGAAAATGGAAGGTATTAATTTCAGGAAAAACAGATGGATTTTTTGTGTTGTGGCCGGTACTTTGCTGGGGGCGGCCAGTGGCTTGTACGATAAATTCATCATCCGGAAAATCGACAGGCTCGCTGTTCAGTCATGGTTTACATTTTACCAGGTAGTGGTAATGATCCCTGCTATTGCCCTTTTTCGCTGGAAATTACCCCGAAAAGAACGGCCTGTATTTCAGTGGCGTTGGAGTATCCCTGCTATCGGGCTTTTTCTTTTGATTGCCGACTTTGCTTATTTTTATGCGCTTAGTTACAGCGATTCGATGATTGCCATTGTTTCGGCTTTGAGGCGTGGCGGGGTGCTTGTTCCTTTCCTGTTTGGCGCTTTATTGTTCCGCGAGGGAAATATCGGACGAAAGGGATTATACCTGGCAGGTATCCTGGTGGGTATTTTTATTATTACCTTTGGAAGTTGATTTATTGCTAAAATATACATAAATATTTATCAGAAAATGCAGGCTGTATTGATCTGCCCCTGTTTTATTATTGTCTATTACAGAGAATATCCATTATTGAAAAGTTTCTTAATAGGTATTCATAATTAAAACGGAACCTTTAAAATTCTGGATGATATACCATAAAACAATGAGCCAATGAAAGGAATAAAGGTTGAAATACAGGTAACTGTTTTAACGATTATCATTGCAGCGGCAGTGGTTAGTTCTGGTTTTTTTGTATACGACAGCCTTTCACGCATTATTGATTCGATTCATAAGGAAGCCCGGCCTGACTTAAAATTACTTTTAATAAAAGATATCGCTTCCGATTTAACCGAGGTCGAAAATACTGTTCGTCTGTATTCGCTCACTGGTAAAGAATCGTTTGTTCAACCTTTTCGTACTTTGAGCGAGGCGGTTCAGCAAAAGCTGGCAGAACTGAAAAGTTATTCTGTTCCCGGTTCCGATGAAATAGGAACGATTGATTCCGTCAGTATACTGGTAAGCCGGAAGTTGTTGATATGGGGCGAGATAAGGGCGCTTCACTATAAAAAAAACAGTACACATGATTCTTTTTCTGAACTTTATTCGAAAATTGATACGGCAATTATTAAACCCGATACGATAATCCTTAAAAAGGAAAAAAAGAAAGGTTTTTTTAGACGTCTGTTAAGCAAAAAGGACACTACAACACCATCTCCGATTATTATTGACAAAAGCAGGGATAAACAAATTATTAAACAGGAAATAGCTGATATTGAACAACAGATAACAGGTCAGTCGCGCAGGTTGCAGGCCAAAGAAAAAGCTTTGTTCGAACGTAACATACGAATTACCGAAATGCTTAACCGGCAGATCGCAGCGCTTGAAAACAACGAGCAGCAACGTCTGGAAGTAAAAACGGTCGAAGCCGATCATATGGCAGCGCAGATTTATCACAGACTGGCTGTTTTTACTATTGCCGCGGTTATTTTACTCATGATTGTACTGATCCTTTTTTACCGGAACCTGCAACGTAACCGGGCTTACCAACAGATTTTGAAAAAAGCAAAATCCGAAGCCGAAAGTTTGGCAAAAGCCAAAGAAGTTTTTGTTGCAACTGTCAGTCACGAAATGCGAACTCCGGTAAATGCAATATACGGACTTACAGAACAATTGCTGCAAAAAAACAATAGCTCCGAAACAGTGGAAGACCTGGAGATCATTCAGAAATCAGCCGGGCATCTGATTACTTTGGTAAATGACACACTTGATTTTTCGAAAATCGAATCGCAGAAGCTGAAGATCGAACAGGTCGATTTTTATCCGGAGGAGGTGTTTTCGGAAGTTTTCATTTTGCATAAAAATGCAGCATCAGAAAAAGGAATCAAGCTAATAGTTATCAACAAAGCAGATAAAGAACTAGCTCTGAAAGGGGATATGCTTCGACTTAAGCAAATATTGATTAACCTTATTTCTAATGCGTTGAAGTTTACAGATCGGGGACAAATAACGTTGGTTGCCGAGTGCCCGGAAAGTGACGATGGGATCTATCTTCTGAACATTGAAGTTTCGGATACAGGAATTGGAATCTCAAAAGTCGATCAGGAAAAGATTTTCGATGAGTTTGTACAATTGAATCCCGGTTCGGAACGCAAATACAGGGGCACCGGCCTTGGACTGGCAATCGTTAAAAAACTAATCGATATTCAGGGAGGAACAATTACAGTAGACAGCATTCCCGGAAAAGGAAGCCGTTTTAGTTTGCATATTCCGTATCAAAAAGGAGATGCCGGTAATATCAGGAAAAAAATGTATGGTCAGTTGGTTATTCCTGAGCGGTTTCGCAAGTTTCATTTTTTACTGGTCGACGACGAAGAATTTAATCTTCATTTTTTGAAAAAAATATTGAAGAAATGGGGAGTTTCGTATACCGAAGCGTTTAATGGACAGGAAGCAGTGAAACTGGCTTTGGAAAATAGTTATGATCTTATTTTGATGGATGTCCGAATGCCTGTAATGGGAGGTTTTGAAGCAACAAGGCAAATCATGAAAATTCGTCCGGGAGCAAAGATTATTGCCCTGACTGCCACAGATAAGAATGAAGATCGTAGGGAAAGCGTTCGGTCCGGAATGAAAGGACTTTTGCAGAAACCGTTTTCAGAATCCGATTTTTTAAAGGTAGTTCTTAAATTGTTGCCTGGAGATGTTAATGAAGGCATGGCGATAAAAACCGGAAATTTGTACCCGGTAAACCTGGATGAGATGGAGCGAATGGCCGAAGGAAATAAGGAATTCATTACGGAAATGTTGGAAATATTCATCAAAACAAGTGAAAAGGGCCTGGCTTCAATTTTTGACAATTTTCAGTCTGAAAATTGGGATGCACTTGCCGACAGCGCCCATAAACTGGCGGCTCCGGCTAAACATATGATGGCTTCAGTTTTGTACGATAAACTGAAAGCGTTGGAAAAGGAAGCAGAGAATACGAAAAATAAGAACAAAATGAGCTGTTTGATTGAACAGATTGAGCAGGAAATGAAAAATATTAATACCTTTCTGAGGCAGAAACTTTTGGAAAAGGAATCTGACAAATGATAATTTGATAACCCTGTTCAGCTTAATTCTTGCTAAATTGCAACTATTGGTTGGCAACAGCTTAAGGAGAAAATATTAGGATGGAGGAAAAAGCATTTAAAATATTTGTTGTTGAAGACGACGAATGGTACAACAGACTGCTTGTTCATAATTTATCGCTGATTCCCGATTACGAGATACATCCTTTTCAAACCGGCAAAGACTGCCTCAATAACCTGCAACAGGAACCGGAGGTTGTTACCCTGGATTACCGTCTGCCCGATATGAAAGGCCTGGATGTGCTCAGGCAAATCAAAGAAATCAACGAAGACATCCAGGTTATTCTTATTTCGGAACAGGATGATATCGAGGTTGTGGTTGAACTGCTGAAGCATGGAGCATACGATTATATTGTGAAATCGCACGATATTAAGGAACGTTTGCTGAACACTGTAAATAATATACGGAAAGGGAGCAGGCTAAAGCGCGAAATTGTAAACCTGCGGAAGGAAGTAAAAAAGAAATACAGCTACGAAAATACCATTGTAGGTAACAGTATTGCTACCGGAAAAATTTACGATCTCATAGAAAAAGCCACACGAACCAACATCAACGTATCGATAACGGGCGAAACAGGGACAGGGAAGGAACTGGTTGCCAAGGCTATTCATTATAACTCGGGTCGTGCTAAAGAATCATTTGTTGCTGTAAATGTTGCAGCACTGCCAAAAGATTTGATTGAAAGCGAATTATTTGGGCACGAGAAAGGCGCTTTTACCGGAGCCGGGTCAAGGCGGATCGGTAAATTTGAAGAAGCCGGTAACGGGACTTTACTCCTTGACGAAATTGCAGAAATGGACATTCAGCTTCAGGCAAAATTATTGAGGGCTATTCAGGAAAAAGAAATCATACGTATCGGGAGCAATACACCTGTAAAAACCAATTGCCGCATCATCTCGGCGACGAACAAAAATTTGTCAGAGGAGGTGAAAAAAGGAAATTTTAGACAGGATTTGTATTATCGTTTATACGGATTTCCGATAGAATTGCCTCCATTGAGGGAGCGAGGTAACGATGTGATTATGTTGGCCAAACATTTTATTAAGCTGTTTTGTGACGAAAATAATCTTCCTGTAAAAACACTTTCTGCAACAGCTTCAAACCGTTTGCTATCGTATTCGTTCCCGGGCAATATTCGCGAACTGAGGTCGATCATTGAACTGGCTGTTACACTAGCCGACGATATTGAAATTAAAGCCGAAAATGTTGTTTTGGGAAGTAATTTCGATATGCTTGCCGAAGAAACCACCTTGCGTGAATACAACCTGCGTATTGTCTGTAAGTTCCTCGAAAAATACGATAACAACATTAAACTGGTAGCCGAAAAACTGGATATTGGTGTTGCTACCGTCTACCGCATGTTGAAAGAAAGCAAAGGTTAATCATTCTTTATTATCTCATTCTGGAAACTGTTTTATCATTTTGATAAAACAGTGCAGAGATGCAATATTCTTATTTTGTTGTTTCTTAAGTGTTTATATGTTCTGTTCGCGATTGGCATACGGTTTGGCATTATCTGTACCGAACGCATTTTCGCGGACTCAGAAACAAAATTTTAAAAATGAACTTAAATAAAGGAGGATAAAACATGAAACGGAAACATTTGCAAATATTAGTAATAGCCCTGGTAATTATTATTGGTGCAATTTTTTCGGTATATCTGTATATACAGAAAGAAGCTGAAATTAAGTCGCTGATGGGGGAACGTACAGGCTTGAATGAACAGATTCTGCAAAAAGATTCGGTAATGAATGATTTTATAAATACGTTCAACGAGATTGAAAGTAATCTTGATTTTGTACGAAACAAACGAAGCCAGTTGATGGTAAATAAGGAAGTAGAAAGTTCAAAAGACCGGAAAGCTCAAATGCTGGAAGATATTAGCCTGATGAATACCATGCTGGAAGAAAGCAGTAAAAAAATTGCTGCACTTGAAAAAGACCTCAGGAAATCGGGAATTAACTTAGGGGCATTTAAAAAGCGGATTGCAGAACTGAACAAAAGTATTGAGAGTCAGAATAATGAAATTGCCGGATTAAAACAGCTTGTTGAAGACAAAGACCTTCAAATGGCCGAACTTAATGAGCAGATTGAAATACTTCATTCAGAAGTAATCAGGCAGGCTGATTCAATGGAGGTACAGCAGATGTTGATTGATGACAAAATCAGTAAACTGAATGAAGGGCATATCGCTTTTGGTACTTACAAAGAATTGAAAGATAAAGGTTTGCTGACCAAAGAAGGAGGATTTCTCGGACTTGGGGCCAGTAAGGAAGTTCAGGAAAATTTTGACGATGATTACTTTATGAATGTAGACATCCGGGATACACAAATTATTCCGTTGCACACCAAAAAAGCAACTGTAATTTCGGAACATCCCGGTAATTCGTATTCATTGGTGAAGGAAGACGGGCAGATTGCATACCTCCACATTGATAATCCTGATGAATTCTGGAAAATATCTAAATATGCAGTCATTGAAACAAAATAAAAACAACAACAATCATCAACTAACCAACGATAATATCGATAGCTAAAACGTATCATGAGAATTCGGGAGACCTCAAAACGTCCTTGAAATGCGTTTTTTCTACTAGCTGTTCCGAAATTAATCGGAACAGCTTTTTTGTGCTATTCAGGTAAATGAAAAATTTTGAATACCACAACTGCTATCGAGACTTACAAATGTAATCGAAAACTATTCCTTTTCTTTATTATTAATATTTTCCTGATTCTCCTATCTTTGTGTACCATTCAATAATTCAGAATATGAACGACAGACCTCTGATCCTGGTTACAAACGATGATGGCGTTGATGCCAGGGGAATCAAACAGTTAACTGAAGTAATGCGTTTTTTTGGAGACGTGGTGGTGGTAGCCCCCGAAGGGCCCCGGTCGGGCATGTCGGCGGCCATTACTGTTGATAAACCTTTGAGAGTTAAAAAGCTAAAGGAGGAAGAGGGGTACACAAAATATCAGTGTAACGGAACCCCGGTCGATTGTGTGAAACTGGCTTTCAATCAGTTGCTCGATCGCTATCCCGATTTTGTGGTATCGGGTATAAATCATGGCGCTAATTCATCTATTAGTGTGATGTATTCAGGAACCATGGGGGCTGTTATCGAGGGCTGTTTACACGGGGTTCCTTCTATTGGTTTTTCGCTTTGCGATTACGATCCCGAGCCTGATTTTGCAAAAGCGAAAATTTATGTGGCGCGGGTATTTCAGCAGGTAGCCGAGAATGGGTTGACTCCTTTTGTTTGCCTGAACGTAAATTTTCCGAAAGGGGAGATCAGAGGTATAAAAGTATCGCGGCAAACGGCTGGTAAATGGGTGGAAGAATACGACAAACGTACGGATCCGCACAGTCGTGATTGTTTCTGGCTGAGCGGGCATTTTAAGAATTTTGAACCCGATATAGAAGGAACCGATCTTTATGCCCTGGAAAATCATTATGTGTCGGTGGTTCCGGTTAATATTGACCTGAGTTGCTACCAGACCATTGAGACTATGAAAGGTTGGAAATTTTGATGAGTGAATCCTCAAATCATAAATCTGATAAAATGCAGTTTGGCTTTTGGCCGGGCTTGGTGATGCCTTTACTTGTTTTTATAATAGTATACATGGTAGAAGGTGAAGGCCAGGCCTTCCCGCAGTTTGTGAAAAGTTTATGGGTATTTAATGTGTTGATCAAATTACTTAGTCTGTGCGTATTCCCCAATTTGCTTTTGTTTCTGTTTTTTATCAGGAAGAAATACGATTGGGCGGCTCGCGGCGTTTTAATGTCAACCTTTATATATGCGTTTGTAGTACTTTTCTCAAAATTATTCTGATATGCGGTATTATTTTATAGCAGGCGAAGCATCAGGTGATTTACATGCCGGAAACCTGATTTTCGAATTGTCCAGACTTGATCCTGACGCTGTTTTTCAGGGGTTGGGTGGCGACCGTATGGAAAAGGCAGGGATGAGCCTGACCAAACATTACCGGGAAATGGCCTTCATGGGCTTTATTCCTGTCTTGATGAACCTGAGGACGATCAAAAAGAACTTCTGTTTATGTGAACAGGATTTGCTTGCCTTCAAACCCGATGTGTTGATTCTGGTGGACTATCCGGGGTTTAACCTGCGGATGGCGAAATTTGCCAAAGCGAACGGCATCAGGGTCTATTATTATATTTCACCCAAAATATGGGCATGGAAGACAGGCCGGGTACACAAAATCAAGGCGCTGGTCGACGGGATGTTTACTATTTTGCCGTTTGAAACGGAGTTCTACAGGAAATATAACTACGAAGTCAATTATGTGGGAAACCCCATCCTGGATGCGATACTGAAGAAGAAGGTCGTTGCTGATTTTTCCCGGTTTGCCCGTGAAAATGATTTATCTGAAAAAGAAATGATTGTCCTTTTGCCGGGAAGCCGCAGGGCCGAAATTTCTTATCTGCTCCCGGTGATGCTAGAAGCCTCGGAATATTTTCCGCAATACCAGTTTGTGATTGCCGGGGCGCCTAATATAGATGCCTCATTTTACGAAAAGTTCATAAAAAATTATCAGGTAAAGGTCCTTTGGGATAAAACATACGAGATCGTTCAAAACAGCAAGGCTGCGATGGTCGCTTCCGGGACGGCAACGCTGGAGGTTGCCATACTGGGCACACCTCAGGTCGTTTGTTACAAGATGGCAGGCGGGGCATTGTTTCATTTGGCAGGGGCCATTGTGCTGAGAAGGAATATAAATTGGGTTTCCCTGGTGAATATTATTCTGAACAGGGAAGCAGTGAAAGAGCTTCTTCAGCTAAATTTCAAAACGAAAAAGTTGGTTGCTGAAATGAAGCGGATATTAAATGAGCCGGCTTATTACCAGCGGATTAAAGATGACTACGCGGAACTGATGCAGAAGCTGGGCAAGCCCGGGGCATCGCATCGTGCAGCTGAAAAGATTTGGAGGAATTTGAGTGCAGTTTAATATATGTACAGCCTTTTTAAAAAAGAAATAAGCGGATTTTTCGGATCGTTGACCGGCTACCTGGTGATGGTCGTTTTTTTGCTGGCCAATGGTTTATTCCTCTGGGTGTTCCCGGGCAATTACAACATCCCGGAAGGCGGCTATGCCCGTCTCGACGGGTTGTTTTCGCTTGCCCCGTGGGTATACCTGTTTCTGGTGCCGGCTGTGACTATGCGTTTGTTTGCCGAAGAAAAACGAATGGGCACCCTCGAATTACTGGTTACCCGTCCTTTGTCTGCCCGGGAAATCGTGGCTGCAAAATACCTTGCGGGACTGGTTCTTGTTATTTTTAGCCTGGTTCCGACACTGTTATATTTCTATTCGGTGTACATGCTGGGAAACCCGGTTGGCAACATCGATACCGGTGGAACCTGGGGCGCATTTATTGGTTTGTTTTTCCTGGCAGCCATCTATGTGGCGGTGGGGCTTTGGGCTTCGTCGTTTACCGATAACCAGATATTCGCGTTTATCCTGGCCATGGTTTTGTCGTTCCTGGCATACATAGGCTTCGATTTTATTGGTTCGACCAATCTTGCCCCGGGCATACAAAATGTAATTATCAGCCTGGGGATCAATGAGCATTACATGTCGGTCAGTCGAGGCGTGATTGATTCCCGCGATTTGGTATATTTTATTTTATCGGTTTTATTGTTGTTGTATCTTACCGGGCTGAATGTCCGTAAGCACAAGATCGTGTTGAAACGTTTGCTGAAAAAGGCAGCATGGCTCGTGGGCTTTATTGTGGTACTACTGTTTATTTCAGCTAATTATTTTTTCAGAATAGACCTTACAGCCGAAAAACGTTACAGCCTGAATGCCCTTTCCAAAGAGATTGTCAGGAAATTGGACGATGCTGTATTCATCGATTTGTTTCTGGCAGGTGACCTGCATCCTGGCTTTAGGAGATTTCAGGAAGAAATAAAAGAGAAAATTGCTGATTACAATGCATATTCGGACAGGCGTATTAACCTGAATATTATTGACCCGTATGAATTTTCCGGTGCAAAAGAACGCGATAAATTGTTCGGAACACTGATGCAAAAAGGGTTGCAGCCGGTTGATTTACAGGTGAAAACCGAAAAGGGGATCAGTACCCGGTATATTTTCCCGGGCGTTATAATTCGTTACAAAGAGAATGAATTTGCCCTGAACCTTCTGAAAAACAATCCGATGCTGTCTGGTGAACAAAACCTGAATAATTCAGTCGAGTCGCTGGAATATGAATTTACAAATGTTTTTAACCACCTGCTTGGCGGAGAAAAACAAACAGTTGCCTTTTTAACCGGGCATGGGGAGTTAGGTGAACCGGAGACTGAAGACATCAGGCAAACACTGGCTGAAAATTATAAAGTGGTACGTATCCCTGTTGGTGAACTGACGAACGATGTAAGGATTCTGGTGATTGCCGATCCGGAACAGGCTTTTGATGAAAAGGATAAATTGCTGATCGACCAGTTTGTAATGCAGGGCGGACGAGTGTTGTGGCTGATCGATCCTGTTCAGGTGAGCCTCGACAGTCTTCAGCGGGGACAGACAACCCTGGCATTCCCGCGTGACCTGAACCTTGATGACCAGCTTTTTAAATATGGAGTCCGGCTCAACCCCAATCTGGTGCAGGATGCCGAGTGTATGATGATCCCTTTGAATGTGGCGCCGGCCGGGGCACCAGCCAGCTTTAAACCCTTCCCGTGGTACTATTCCCCGTTGCTGCTCCCTTCCGGAGAACATGTAATTGGGCGCGGTATCCGCCGGGTGAAATCAGAATTTGTCAGTTCGGTCGATACAGTCGGACATACAGGGGAAATTGAAAAACAGGTGATACTTGCCACATCCCCCTATTCCCGGCTTTTGAATACACCCTTACAGGTAAACCTGGCAAGTGTCGATAATCCTCCTGCCCGTAGCTTGTTCAGTCATCCTTCGGTACCGGTTGGTATTTTGCTTGAAGGGCAGTTCCCTTCAGTATTTAAAAACCGTATGGTTGAGAGGTTCGGTTATTCTTCTTCAGCATTGAAAACAAAAGGTGAAAATACCAAAATGATTGTAATTGCTGATGGAAATATTATTGCCAACCAGTATAGTATGCGTACCGGAAAACCTGAAATCAGGCCGTTGGGGTACGATATTTATTCTGAGCAAACCTTTGGGAATAAAGAATTTTTGGTAAATGCCGTTAATTACCTTTGTGACGATTCCGGCCTGATGGCATTAAAATCGCGTGTATTTCAAATCCGTTTGCTTGATAAAGTGAAAATTAACGAACAAAAATTAAGCTGGCAGTTAGTCAATTTACTTGTTCCCATAGGTGTTGTGCTTATGTTCGGACTGGCGTTTAACCTGATCAGGCTTAGAAAGTATAAACGCTGATTTTTGCTTGTTAATAATGCTCATTTCTTTTGAATAAAAATAT
Organism: Prolixibacteraceae bacterium; assembly: GCA_963662895.1. Taxonomy (GTDB): domain Bacteria; phylum Bacteroidota; class Bacteroidia; order Bacteroidales; family Prolixibacteraceae; genus GWE2-42-39. The sequence goes on from OY759982.1 coordinate 1,512,774, forward strand.
TTCATCAGCAATAGGTAAAAAAAATCAAAGTTTGTATATTCGTATGAATCCAAATCCTGCCTGTTTTATCATCAGGATAACGATAATTTGATCATAAAAATTAAATAATATAAGATGAAGTTTGTTGTATCCAGTACCGAATTACTAAGTCACTTGTCGGCTATCGGTAAAGTGATTAGTTCTAAAAATACGTTGCCAATTCTCGACAACTATTTATTTCAGTTAGAAGAAAACCAGCTAACAATTACAGCTTCTGATCTGGAGTCGACCCTGATTACCAGTGTTGAACTCGACAATACGGATGGAGACGGAAGAATTGCCATTCCGGCCAAACTGTTGAACGATACGCTAAAGGAATTTCCCGAACAGCCACTGACTTTTCAGATTGACAACGATACCTTTGCGATCGATATTTTTTCGGCAAATGGTAAGTTTAGCATTGTCGGGCAAAATGGTGAAGATTATCCTCAATTGCCTGGATTGGAAGATGATGTGGCCTCAAACATAAATGTGAGCCATGAAGTATTGCTGAACGGGATCAACAAAACCCTGTTTGCCACAGCCGACGATGAACTGCGTCCGGTGATGAATGGTATTTTTATTGAAATGACGGCTGACGATATGACTTTTGTAGCTTCGGATGCCCACAAACTTGTGAGATATAAACGTAAAGACGTGAAAGCAGAGATGGATTCTTCATTCATCCTGCCTAAAAAACCTGCGGGTTTACTGAGAAACCTTCTGCCGAAAGAAGAATTCGATGTAAAACTTTCGTTCGACGATAAAAATGCCATTTTCGAATTAACCAATTATAAACTGGTTTGCCGTTTGGTTGAAGGTAATTATCCGAGCTATAATTCAGTAATTCCAGCCCAAAATCCGAATCATCTTATCATCGACCGTTTGGATTTATACAACACCGTGAAACGAGTATCGGTATTCTCGAACCAGGCCAGCAACCTGATTAAACTGCAACTCAACGAGAGCCAGTTGGTCGTTTCTGCACAGGATGTCGATTTTTCTATATCGGCAGTCGAACGGTTGAAATGCCAGTATGAAGGTGAAGAAATGGAAATAGGTTTTAAATCTACTTTTATGCTCGAAATTTTATCGAACCTTTCATCGTCGGATGTAAGGATCGAACTTTCGGACCCAACCCGAGCAGGCCTTTTGCTTCCGGCCGAAACAGAACATGAAGAGGAAGATGTGCTGATGTTGTTGATGCCGATGATGATAAATGCTTAAAATTTTATATTCAAAAATATAAACCTAACAGTATTTTGCTGTTAGGTTTTTTTTTAAGTCCTTCACTGCATAAAAAGTATACAAATGAAATTAAACCTTAGGAATCCTTTGATTTTTCTTGATCTGGAAACAACCGGAATTAATATTGTAACCGATCGTATTGTTGAAATAGCTTTACTGAAAATCTATGTCGATGGCAGGGAAGAAGAGTTTTTAAAGAGGATCAATCCCGAGATGCCTATACCTGCCGAATCAAGCCGGATTCACGGGATATACGATGAAGATGTAAAGGATGCACCGGCTTTTAAGGAAATAGCCAAAACGCTGACGTACTTTATGGAAGGCTGCGATTTTGCCGGTTTTAACTCGAATCGTTTCGATATTCCGTTATTGGCTGAAGAATTCCTGCGTGCCGGGATAGATGTCGATTTAAAAAAGCGGAAGTTTATTGATGTGCAGGCAATTTTTCACAAAATGGAAAAACGCACACTGGCCGCAGCTTATAAGTATTACTGTGGAAAACCTCTGGAAGATGCGCACAGTGCTATGGCCGACACGAAAGCAACTTACGAGGTGCTGCAGGCCCAGCTTGATGTTTATAAGGATGAACAATACGAGGATCAGAGAGGAAACGTCAGCACGCCAATTTTGAATGATGTTCCTGCATTGAGCGAATTCTCATCATATGACCGTAACGTGGATTATGTGGGGCGCATTATTTATAATGAAAAAGGTGTTGAGATTTTCAATTTCGGGAAAAACAAGGGAATGCCGGTTGAAAAGGTTTTGCATGAGCAACCTGGCTACTACGGATGGATCATGACCAGTGAATTCCCTCTGTATACCAAAAAAGTACTGACTGCTATTAAGCTGAGAATGAAAGATAGTTAATGAAAATCATTTGTATCGGACGTAACTATGTGGCACATGCCAAAGAGCTGGGAAACGATATCCCGGGCGAACCGGTAATTTTTATGAAGCCGGATTCGGCCTTGCTCCGGAATAATGATCCGTTTTATATTCCTGATTGGAGCAAAGAGGTACATTATGAACTCGAATTGATCGTGCGTATTAACCGGTTGGGCAAGTCGATTGAACGTCGGTTTGCCAGCCGTTACTATTCTGAAATTGGTTTAGGTATTGATTTTACGGCACGTGATCTTCAGAATAAATTGAGGGAACAGGGACTTCCCTGGGAAAAGTCAAAAGCTTTCGACTATTCCGCTATGATCAGCAGAGAGTTTATGCCGGTGACAGAATTACCGGACCCGGCTTCCATCAAATTTCACCTGAACCTGAACGGGAACACTGTGCAGGAAGGCGATTCGGCCCTGATGATTTTTTCTATCGACGAACTGATCACACAGGTCTCGAAATATTTTACCCTGAAGATAGGTGACCTTATTTACACCGGAACACCAGCCGGCGTTGGCCCGGTAAAAACAGGCGATCATCTCGAAGGCTATCTCGAAGGACAGAAGATGTTTGATTTCCGGGTGAAGTGAACGATTTTGATCAGCGAATTAACTTTTGGTAAGCTTCAATCAGGGGGGTGCTAACCGGGCCGACTTTTCCGTTACCAATTGTTTTCCCGTCGATTTTTACAACCGGCATAATTTCCTTTGTTGTACCGGTGATAAATACTTCATCAGCAGCGAAAAGTTCGCTGGTCGACACTTGTTTTTCCGTAAAAGGAATTTGTTTTTCGTGTAACAGATCGATCACAATGCTGCGGGTTATTCCTTTCAAAACATTCGTGCCAGGGGTATAAACATGATTTTTACTGACGATGAAAATATTGCTTCTCGATGTTTCTAAAACCTGCTGGTTAAAGCAGTACAGGATTTCGAAGGCATGGTATTTTTTTAGTTCGTTTCCCCAAAGTATCGAAGGCATATAGTTGGTCGATTTTGCTTCAGGTAAAAAACGGGCATATTCTTTAGTCATCAACGATATTCCCTGTGTGAATATTTCGCCGGGATGTACAGGAATTTTAACCGGGGTGATGTACAGGTCGGAAGGAAAATATTCTGAACCGGCTGTTTCAACAGGAACAGCAAAAAATTTCAATCCATAGTAGTTATCTGCATTTTTCTGAGCCAGTTCCTGTATGATCGAATTTACTTCTTCCCGTGAAAAGGGAATTTCAATCCGCAGGAGCGACATGGTCCGGAAAAAACGGTCGAGATGCCGTTCGGTATAAAAAGGTTGGCTTTTTACCACTTTCATAAAGTCGAACGCGGCATAGCCCCGGTTTAGCCCAATACTGTCAACCGGTATTTTTATCCGGGAAGCATCACAATAGGTATCTTTACAGAATCCTGTTTTCATAAGTGTTCAGAATTATTCAGGAAGAATTGTTTTGAGTTCTGCTATATTGAATACACTCCGTCAACAATGCCGTATTCAACTGATTCCTTTGCATCCATCCAGTAATCTCTTTCAAAATCTTTTAATATTTGCTCCAACGGCTGGTTGCAATTCTCAGATAAGATACGGGCTGCTGTTTCCTTGGTTTTCATGATTTGTTTGGCATGGATTTCCAAATCACTTGCACTACCCTGTAAAAGCCCGATACTGGGTTGATGGATCATGACTTCCCCCATAGGATAAATGAAACGTTGTCCTTTTTCTCCGGCAGACAAAAGGATGGACCCCATGGATGCGGCTAATCCCATGCATACCGTTGATACCGGTGATGAAATCAGGCTCATGGTATCCAGTATGGAATAGCCGGAAGTAACAACCCCGCCGGGACTGTTGATGAAGAATGTAATTTTTGTTCCGGGTTCGATCGATTCAAGATACAGGAGTTTGCTTACAATATCCTCGGCTGATTCATCATCGACCTGCCCCCACAGAAAGATTTTTCTTTGTTCAATAAACTTCAGATCGATTAATTTATGCATCGATTCTTTTTTCCCGTTCTCGGGCTCCTGGTTATTTTCTATTTTTTTCATATTGTGATATTCTATAATTGTTCTTGTGTTTTCCCGTGCTTTAAAATTCTAGAGTTACAAATACAGGTAAATGATCAGAAGGATAACGCCGGTTTTTTGAATTCGAAAGTACAGCATATTTTTTTACTTTCACATTTTTATTTACAAAAATATAATCGATCCGTTTGTCCAGGGGGTTATTAATATCGAAGGAATTAAAAGTCCCTTCCGGGCCAGACACATGTTCCGATACTTCTTTTGAATCCCGGAGTTCTTTTTTTATGAGTTGAACTGGTTGGGAACCGGATAACGTATTGAAATCGCCTGTTAAAATTACAGGCAGCTCTTTGGGGGTAATTTCTTTTATTTTCTGAAGAATCAGGGCTGCTGATTTTTCGCGTGCAATATTCCCTTCATGGTCAAGATGAGTATTTAGTGCCGCTATTTTCTTTCCTGAAGATTTTTCAAGCAGGATAGCCCATGTGCAAATCCTTTTACACTCAGCATCCCAACCAAGTACCGGTTTATTATTTTCTTCGGCCAGCCAAAACCAGCCTTTGTCTTTTAGATCGAATTTTTCCGGGTTATAGAAGATGGGGGAATATTCGCCACCCTGTTTTCCGTCTTCACGGCCAACGCCAATCCATTTGTAACCGGGCAGGAACTTGCTGATATCCTCAATTTGTTCGAGGAGTGATTCCTGAAGCCCGAAAATATCAGGATCATGAAATTTCAGCAATTGTCCAACCATCTCTTTACGGCTGAACCAGGCATTTTCCCCGTCAGCAGGATTATTAACCCGTATGTTATAAGTAATTACATTCATTCCCCGGCAAAAGTATTAAGGCCATAATAAAAGAGTCCTTATTCGTTGCAAAAGTTGAATGTCTGATAATCGCATTTTGTCTGGTCCCCGGGGATAATGGTGTGTACTTGTTCCTTTTTTCCCTGAATGACAAAGTCGTTGCAAAAACAGATCATTTCATCAAAGAAAACAGTCATCGGCTTACCTGCCCATTCGTGTGCTCCGCCGCATATCGTAACTAACCAGTAGGGTTTTCCCAGTTCACGAAGTTTTTCAGCAATTGAATATCCGCCGTGAAGGATAATATACCCGGCTTCGTTCTCTTTACAATAATGATGCGGGGCTGTTCCATAAGGGACCAGATTGTCGCAGGTCCCGTGGAAAAACATCGAGGGAATGGCAGACTCGTCATATATCCTACTTAAATCGGGAATTGCACCGGCCATGCTGATCACTCCTGCATAAGCTACCGGCCCGGAGTCAAGGCCATAACAGTTCGGAGGCTGGTAAGCTGCATTCAATACCGCTTCAGCCCCGGCACTGCTTCCCCCCAGAATTATTTTTTGCGGGTCGATCCCAAACTGTTCGCGGTTTTGTATTAAAAAGGAGGTAGCATCCTGAATATCTTCCACGGAAGACTGAAAGGCAGCAAGTTTTTCGTTAGCCGGGCAACCGCACCCAAACATGGTGTCGGTCCCTTTCCGGGTAAGCCGGTAACTTAACGACAAGGCTGCATATCCGTACCGGGCCAGGCGTGTACAAAAATTTTTCCCGGCAGAACGGTTTCCCCCGCAAAAACCACCTCCGTGTACATATATGAATACCACTTTGTTTTTTTCAAATTCGAGCGCCGGCATATACAGGTCGAATTTTAATTCTTCCCCGTCCTTCGTCGCATAAGTGTATGTGTTGACAGAAACTGAGTCAGTAATTTCGGTCTGGTAACGTTGTGCTTGTATATCACAAATGCTGAAGATCAGTATTGTACATACAATAAATATCTTTGCATAATTCATTTGATAAAATCGGTATTTTATAATAAAAAATAAGGTTGAGCTTTTATTCCCGGATTATCCCGGAATTTAATTTTCAAAATGGTACAGGAATGTCAGTAAACCGGTCAAAACAGGTTTTGGGTTATCCTTCATTTCCATTCTTATATCAACTTGAACTTTGGCTATTCCCCGTAAATTGGAAATAGAATGAAGTTTTACCCTTACCCTGATTTCACTGCCAACAACAACCGGCTGACCAAATTTTATTTTATCAATGCCATAGTTGATCATCATTTTCACATTTTTGACTTCAATCAGGCTCGACCAGAAATAAGACAGCATCGAAACGGAATAATAACCGTGAGCAATGGTTGCTTTATATGGAGATTCTGTTTTAGCTCTTTCCGGATCGGTATGTATCCATTGCCAATCCAGGGTAGCATCTGCAAATTTATTAATGTAGTCCTGGGTAACTTTTAAATAATCTGAAACTCCAATTTCCTTTCCTTCGTAACTGGCAAATTCGTTATAGCTGTTAACAGTAATTTTGGCCATTGTATTTTGATATTTTTAATAAATATATTTTTTAGGTTTATATAATTCTACTTTGACAGATTTCTTCAAAATCGAAAAATCCATCCGTTTTATCCTATCCCCCGGGAAGAACCAAATAGATTTTACTGATTTCTCCCCTTGAGGTTGGGGTATAAAATCAGAAAAATAAGTCTTCCTTCTAAATCTGTCAAAGTAAAAATAATTTATAACATCAAAAATAGAGCATTTTTTAGAATATTTTAATCATCTTACCGTAAAGTTCTTAACAAATAGAACTTCTTGCGGCATGGGAATACGACAAAATTTTCTTTTTCCCCTAAATTCCTTATGGTTGTGTTATTGGGGTTTTTAATGCCGAAATGACACAACCACAGATTGTTGTCAGTTGATATTTTAGGTCAAGTGACATAATCGATGAGGGGACTTTCCAAAAATCACTGCTTGTCCTGGTTCCCCTCAGAGGCTATCTCTATACCTAAGTTAATTTGCAAGAAGGCGAAAATTTCGCTATAGGCCGGAAAAACAGAGGCCGGACAAAGAAAAACGTGGGAGGCATGGAACTGTTCTTTTTTTTAGCCAGGATATATTTAAGGGAAAGAAGCTGTTGACCACCCCATCCGGCAAGCCGGACACCCCTCCTTGAAAAAAGGAGGGGAAACGGAAGAAGTGGCGGCAGAGAAGAATAAGTTACTGTGTTATGGCCTCTGGAAACAGATATGACTACTCCCGCATAATACCACTAACCTTTCAAAATACCACCATGCCAAAAATTCTCCTCCTGACAAGGAGGAGTACCCCGGCTTTCCGTGGGGAGGTGGTAGTGAATCCCTCTTGAAAACAGACGGGAATGGTGGGGCGGATACCTTCAAACTCCTCAAACGCTCCGCCTCAAACAGGCCGCAGGCCATCAAACCTTTCATCCCGGGATTTTTCTCCACCTCCCTTTCCCTTCTTTTTTTTATTTTTAAGCAACCGATGACGCACCAAATCCATCTTGATTGGAATGAAGAGAGCATGAAAAACAGTCAAAGAGTATTATAAAAACCAAAAAATAATAGCATTATGAAAAGACTAATTTTTATCGTATTGACAATTTTTCCCATGATTACATTTTCTCAGATTGGGACAAAGAACTTTATTGACCAAAATTATATAGAGGTAACCGGGAAAGCTGAAATGGAAGTTGTACCAGACGAGATCTTTTTTAAAATTATTATTAATGAGAAAGACTTCAATGGAAAGAAAAAGCTTGAAGAAATTGAAAAGTCGATGACAAACAGGCTTACAGAGATTGGAATTGATATTTCGAAGAATTTAGCTGTTAAAGATATGGTGAGTAACTTCCAAAACTATTGGCTAAAAGGCTCGAGAATCAACTCAATGAGAGAATATCAGTTGATTGTCAATAATGCAAAGACAGCAGGACAGGTTTTTCAGGAATTAGAATCATTAGGAATCTCAAACATATCAATTGATAAGATTGATCATTCTGAAATTCAAAAATTCAGAAAAGAAGTTAAAATACAGGCGATTAAATCTGCAAAGGATAAAGCATTGTCGTTAACGACAGCAATTGGTCAAAATACAGGAAAAGCAATTTATATACAGGAAATAAATAATCCTGTTTATGGTGCAAAAAGGGCAGAACTATCGAATATTGTTATCCGGGGATATTCTGACGACAAATTTGAACAAAAGCAGGAGCCTGAATTTGAATTTGAAAAAATTAAACTAGAGTATTCAATATTCGTTCGATTTGAAATAGTTGAATAAAATACACTGCTCCCAAATTAAATAGAATTTTTAAGAGGCTGTCCAAAAAGAATATTACTTCCCTTTTTGGACAGCCTCTTAGGTGATCTGCATCAATTAGAATTTAATTTTTGGGAAATTTTAATGCACGCAGATTGTACCCGGAATTATTGAAATAGAATTTTAGTTGGTGTCTTCCTTCGGTTAGTGTAGTGAGTATTGGGGAGGACATTTCCATCCAGCGCCAGTCGTTCCAACTTCCGTTGTTCGGGACGCTGATGAGACCTGTTACGTCAATGCCGTCAATCTCCAGATGAAACTGACCACCATCAGACGCGGCTGATAAATTTATTTCGACCCTGTATTCCCCTGCATCTTTTACATCGATGGTGTAAAGCAACCATTCTCCGGCATTGGTGTAGCCAATATTGGTACCATCGCCTTCTACCTCCACAGGAGTACTGTTGCTGTCGCCTCTACTTTGGCGGTAGTTGTCGTTGCCAATCGAGTTGCCACTGTCACTGTCGTGAAAGGCATATCCTTCGCCTCCGAAATCAAAGTCGGCAGCATAAATAAGACAGGGCGTTTCCGCGGAAAGGACGTGTGGTCCGTTGAAGGGACGCGTGTTGGAAATATAAACGATAACCGTATCTGCAAAATTACCGTTGCGGTAGATCACTGATGTTTCTCCTTCTGCAATGGCTGTCATTTTACCGCCGGCATCCACCACGGCCACTCCTGTGTTGCCTGAAGTCCATGAGGTCGTGCTGGACATATCATTGGCATTGTCAGGAACAAGTGTTATCCAAACGCTCTTGCTGTCGCCGGGTGACAGTTCCAGCGTGTCTTCACTCAGGGAGATTCCGGTGAGTGGAATCCGTATGTCAACGGTTACGGCTACTTTGGTCTGTGCCGTTCCGTTGGAAGCGGTAATGGTGGCTATTCCCTGGCCGACAGCTTCCACCAGACCATTGGCGACCCGGGCAACGGTTGTATCTTCGCTCATCCATTGGAAGGTGTTGCCAACAGGGCTGGCGGTAAGCTGAATCTGATCGCCGACAAACATATTGACTGTACTGCGGTCGATATATATGTCTTCTTCCACTCCTGTCCGTTCATAGTCGTCGCATGCCCACAGGCTGACCATAAACAGGAGTCCAATGCTGTATTTAAAAAGTTTTTGTCTCATTTTTAGTATGATTATTAAAGTGCTATTCTGTTTCTTCTTCCTTGTCAAATTCAAGGCGTAGTTCTTCTTTAATCTGAAACGTTTTGTTGTCAATTGTATAATCGTAATGCAGCAGGAAGGTTTTGTAGGTTCCATAGCCGTCATCTTCCGTTTTGAAAATGTTTGGATAGTCGGCATCCCCGTCTATCTGATGAACTGTGATGGTCTTGTAAGGACGGATGCTTACTTTGTTGGTCGTGGTGTCGATTGTCAGCACGATGGCTGCTTTGTTCAGAACCGCGAGGTTTGATTCGTAGGTCTCGTTGCCGGCCATTATTCGTACCGTGTTGGCATCGAGTGGAGCCATGGTTTTGGTGCCAGGCACTTCGATCGTCACGTCATCTTCTGTGATTTTTGACTTCATGGAGTAGCTGGTTGTCCCGTCACCATTGGCCCAGTAGTTCTTGATTCGTACCTCGTACAGAACATAGTTCTTTAGGGGATTGATCTCACAGGCCGAATAAGATTCTACCCTTAGCGGAATCACGTAACTCGAGTCAGGCGACAGTCCGTCGGGAGTAATCACTACCGGGAGGCGGGCACTGATCTGTCCTGCGGGAATCGTAAGCTGGTAGCTGCTGATTGTATAGTTGGTACTGGGAAGCAGACGGGCATAGCGAGCCATATCCACATCGTAGTTGGCCGTGTTGTAATCGTGGAGCAGCGAAGCATCTTCCACCAACTGAATAGTGATATCCTCTTTGGTTGCATTCGTTCCTCCGCAGGAGACCGAGATATATCCAGTGGATGCTTGTCCCAACAGATGATATTTTTCAGAGATGTTGTTGCTTCCACTGATTAGTGCAAACACGTTTTTGTACTGTTCCTTTTCAAATACATCATCCCGGTTGCAGGAACACACTCCCAGGAATAAGATCATTATCAGACCTATTATTTTATCTTTCATTGGTGTCATTTTTATAAGATTTTAATTGCAATTCATAGGCATACATTACCTGATTTCCCCTAAAGAGAACTTTTGCTGCCTGTTTGGGTATTGAAGCCTGCAGGAGCGAGTGTTCCCTTCAGGGGGACAAGTTATTCTTCCCATCCCGGGTTTTGATCCAGTGAAGGAAGTCTTCGGACTTCATCCAGTGGTATCGGCATCAGGATTAGTTTCTGATCAACAATGCGGTTTCCTATTCGTGACGTGTTCGGGATGACCCGGGTGTAATAAACATCTTTGGAACCTTCCACATTCATTCCCCGAACCGGTACACTTTCTGTTTCCTTGTAGATACCCCATCGCCGGACATCATAATAACGCCGGTTCTCAAAAAGAAATTCCTTCATGCGTTCTTCTTCAATTAATTGCTGAATGGTTTGTGCATCTTCATTTCCTGTAATGCCCGGTAGCCCGGCACGATAGCGTACCTGGTTTATGGCTTTTTTAATCTCATTCATGTCCCGGTAGAAAGTATGAGGTTCTCCGTTCACCTCAATGGTATAACTGCCTGTCAGGTTATTAAGCGCTTCGGCATAGGAGAGCAGTATTTCTGCATAACGGATGATTGGAAAAGCCTTGTCCATTCTTCTGGCATTAGTTCCGCCCCAGGCATCTGAGGGATGAATGAACTTTTTAATGACGTAACCCGTCTCCGGATAGTCGTTGGGACTGCTCACTCCTCCTTTACCGTTGGGTGAATCGTAATAATAAGAGATGGTCTGATTATAATAACCGGAAGAAGTAGAGGAGGTCATGGGCCAGTAGCATTCACTGAAGCCCACCGAGGCATAAAAACGCATTTCCCGGTTAACGTACATGTTGCTGACGCCGGCATTCAGCCTATATCCAGAGAAGGTTTGCGTGCTGTTGGAAAAACCGTTTTCCGAATAGGGGTAGTCCTTGCCTGAGTGGTCGATGGAACGTCCGTCAATCATTGAATAAGTATCGATCACTTTTTGGGTAAGGCACATTCCGTTCCATCCGTTTAACCGCTGCGGAAACGACATCTGGGTATTGTTTAGTATGGCACCGCTTCTTCGTGCCCATACGAACTCGGGATTGGTAGCCAGCACGGCTTCACCGTTGAACATTTCGGCATACGAACGATAGGGATCAATGCCGGCAGCTCCGTCAGGCCATGACTGATAATAATTGGGGTCGCTGGTAACACCTGCAGGCAGTTCCGGGGTGTCCGAATCGGCATCCACGGTGTATAGCCGGTACATGGGGCCTCCTGCCGCTTGCAGATTCATTACCTGCCGGGCAGCCGCGGCAGCTACGGCCCATCGTTTTTCGTCGTAGGTCTGCGATACATAAAAAGCACCATCCGATTGACGAGTCCAGCCGCCGAAAGCAGAATGGGCTGCCTGTCCTCCGTTGTACAGGGGGCTGGCCTGAGTCAGGCGTAACCTGGAGATCAGTCCGTAAGCAGCTCCTTTGGTGGGGCGCCCGAAGTTCATCAGGGAAACGGTTGCCGGCAGGTATTCAGCAGCAGAGTCCAGTTCGTTGCAGATATAATCCACGGCTTCGTCATAGGTACTTCGTTCCCGGTCGTAATAAGGAAGCGACTCGTTGGATTCCAGTATGTCGTTGCCCAGCAGGATGGGCGATCCGTAATCGACCACCAGGCTGTAATAGGCGTAAGCCCTGATGAAACGGGTGTTGCCCAGTATGGACGAGCGTTCTTTGGTGGTCATATCTTTTGCTTCATCCATCCGGGAAAGGATGGTGTTGCATTTACGGATGATCTGGTACAGGTTGCCCCAGGTATTAAAAGAGTACAGGTTGCCTGCGGTGATCTCTCCCAGTACATAACGCATGCCGTTGTAGCCGTAGGTGGTCAGAAAGCCCGTGAAGGCTTCGTCAGTGGCAAGAGGCCCCGGCGTATAATTGTTTTGCAGCACTTGTCCTTCATCGGGGAACATGGAAGCTGCTGCCCACATGTAAGCTTCTATGTAGCGGGTCTGGGCAAACACGGTGTCCAGCTTCAGTTCGTCGCTGAAATAGTCGTCCACGATTCCCAGGTAGTCGCAGGACGAAAAGAGAAGCACCAGCAGGGCGCCAAAGATGAGCCTGGAACAGCTGAACGTCCTTGTTTCCGGGCTGGAAAGCGAATTCGCCTTCCTGATATCTGTTGTATGTGTTTTCATTTGGATGAATTGAGTATTTAGTCGTAAGTAGTGTCTGCAAGAAAACACATGGCTATTGATTTTCAATGAGATTTCACCCCATACCCCTAAAGGGGCAACTTGTTGAAAATCACCACGCCCTTTAGGGATGGGGTTTCTGGTGATTTTCATTCGTAATACTTTTCTTGCAGACACTAAGTATTTAGCCATGAGTTGAGAGTCATGAGTGGTTTTTCTTTTCGGGTTCATTATTTTCTTCTTCATTCTCCTTATAGATTAATGTATAACTGGAAGGTATAGGTCGCCGGTAGCGGGTAGACAGCTCCGTTTTTGTAGGCCTGCTCCGGGTCGAATAAATCTTCCTTATCCCATATCCACAGGTTGTTGCCGACCAGTTGCATATCGATGGACGCAATGCGTATCTTTTGTAGTAAATCGCTTTGCAGATGATAATTGATCGTTACTTCCTGTAAGCGCAGGTAACGCGAGTCTCCTTTCCAGAAGTCGGATAACTGGTAGTTATTCTCGTTGTACCCGTACGACAGTCGTGGAAAACGAGCCTTGGGGTTTTCAGCCAGACTGGGATCAATACCATGCCGGGCAGCATAAGCTTTGGGAATCCACCGGTTGGCGGGATCGTTGGCCATGGTCAGCACATTGCCATATACTCCGTTGAAAAAGGGAACATATCCTTCGCCGTTTCCTTTGTAGCCCACGTGAAAGAAGTCGGTTTTCCCGGTTCCTTTAAACAGAACACCTACCGAAAAATTTTTGTACCTGAATTCACCTCCGAAGCCATACATCAGCAAGGGGTAAGTGCTGTAGGTTAAAGGTGTTTTATCGTCGGAATTAATTTGTCCGTCGCCGTTTACATCCCGGTATTTAATATCTCCGGGGCGAACGGTACCAAACTGGGCAGGGCTGTTGTCCACGTCCTCCTGATCTTTGAAAAGACCAATGGCATGATAACCCCGGATGGTGCCATACGGGTAGCCTGCTGCTTCCTGGTACGGATAAGCAGGGTTGGCTTCTTCCCAACTCTTGATGTCGTTTTTAGAGAATGTGAAATTACCCCGGACTGTAAAACTCATTTCCTTGTTTATGTTATAGGTATAACTGGCATTACCGTCTGCACCATAGCTGATCATTTTACCCACGTTACCATAAGGCAGGGAAACTAATCCGGCATAATTAGGAACCTGTACGCGTTGCATGAAGATGCCGTTGCGCTTGTCTTTGAAAAAGTCGATGACCAGCTTTATCTTGTCGTTTAGAAGATTGGCCTCAATTCCCAGGTCGGCCTTCACTGCTTTTTCCCATTGAAGATTATCGGCGCCAACTGTTGATTCGGTAACACCTTCAACACCATTGGAACCCCAGGGACTGACCGTTGAGGTATTAACCAGCGTGAGGTAGGGAAAACGTTTCGAGGAGATCTGATCGTTCCCTACTGATCCATAGGAAGCTCTGAATTTCAGGAAGTCGAGCCAGGGCATATTGGTCTTTACATAGTCGTAGCCCGAAGGAACCCACCCCAGGGCAATGGAGGGGAAAAAGCCAAACTGGTGTCCCGGCTGGAAATTTTCAGATCCGGTATACCCGAAGTTAAAATTGAGAAGATAGATGTCGCGGTAACCATAGGTAACCCTGCTGGAGATGCCCTGGTAGCGAATGGGAATTGCGCTCAGGTTATCGATACCGTCGCTGGCTTTTTTCTCGTCGCTCATGTAATAGTAAACCAATCCGGTAACATGATGAGGTGCCCCAAAAGTATGGTCATAGTTAATGGTACTTTCCATGTGGTATTTCCGGTACTGGTTGGTGCTTTTCCCATAGTGAACAGTTCCCTGTTGTACCCGTTTAACAGTGATCAGGTCTCCGTTTTTATCCCGTCCAACGGCCTGATATAGTTCTGGTTGTATGGTGCGGCTTTCAGAGAAGTAACTGTTCAGGTTATAGGCTCCCTGTATTCTGAAGCGGAGACCATCCACTAATGAGGATAGGTTTTGTTTCAGCTCAAGGGTGTATTCGCCGTCGTATTCCTGATCGGTACGTCGTCCCATGTTGTTGATCATGACCACGGGAGACATGGTCGCCACAGCACTGCTGGACGCGGGAAGCTGCCCGTTGGAGTATTTAATTGGAAGTAGCAGGGGGTTGAGCCTTGACTGTGCTTCCCATATATAGTCGGTGCTGGCTACACCCGGGTTGTTTTGCACCGAGAGGTAACCACTGGAACCAAAATAAAGATCCGTCGTGGGAGACAGTTCCAGGTCGATGTTGGCACGGTAAGAGTAGGTGTTGTACCCTACATTATTGGCATAAGGACTATTCTTGTCGCATTGGTAGGCGGCCGTCTCCCGGCTTCCCCCGAGGCTGAGAAAATAGCGGGCTGCCCGTGCTCCACCTCTTGCACTCACGTAATAGGTTTGTTTAAACGAGTTGTCTTTTAATACTTCATCCTGCCACGATACATCGGGGTAGAGGTCGGGATCGAGGTGGTTTCTGATGATGTTCATCTCCACGTCGCTGTAGATGGGCGATTCGCCTCTTACTTCCCGTGCTTCGTTGGCCAGTGAAGCGTAGTCGTAGGCTCGGAGATAACGGGGAATGCGTTTCAGGTGCGATAAGGTAAAGTTGGCACGTCCGGTAATATTCAGTTTTCCGGCTTCTCCTCTTTTGGTCGTGATGAGCACCACTCCGTTGGCACCCCGTACTCCGTAAACAGCCGTTGCCGAAGCATCCTTCAGGATCGAAAAACTTTCGATATCAGCGGGGTCTATCGAGTTGATATTTCCTTCCAGTCCATCAATTAGTACCAGAGCACTGGAATTGGCTCCGAAAGTACCGATGCCCCGTATCCAGAACTCCGAGAGGTTTTTTCCGGGTTCTCCGCTGGTTTGCATTGAGATAACGCCGGCCGCCCGTCCTCCCAGTAGGTTGGCTACCGAGGCTGCCGGTTGCTGCAGATCTTGTACATTAATGCTGGAGACTGCAGCTACATTGGATATTTTTCGCTGGCTGCCAAGTCCTACCACCACTACCTCGTCCAGCTTCTGCTGTGATTCGGTAATGCTGATCTTCAGATCTTTCTTTTCTTCCGTGACCAGGTATTCCACTTTTTTATACCCGATAAAGGAGA
Organism: Prolixibacteraceae bacterium; assembly: GCA_963662895.1. Lineage (GTDB taxonomy): Bacteria > Bacteroidota > Bacteroidia > Bacteroidales > Prolixibacteraceae > GWE2-42-39. The sequence goes on from OY759982.1 coordinate 1,528,510, forward strand.
ACACGATCATGTCGCCACGGGAGGCCTTGATGCTGAACTGTCCGTCGCTTCCTGAGATGGTTCCGACGCTGACTTCATCTCTCAGGTAGATGGTTACACCGGGCATGGGGCTGTCTGTTTCATCGTACACCGTACCCGTGATGGTGTACTTATTATTGTTCTTTTCCTGAGCCGAAAGAATCAGACATAAGGAAAGAAACAATCCTAATGTGCCTATTATTGGTTTCATTTATTTGATTTTTAGTTAATGGACAGTTTTCTCACCCGGCTGTTTCCGTAATCGGCCACGTATACTGTTCCGTCGTTAGCGATGCCAATACCACGCGGATGATCGAACAGTGCTTCGTCTTTGGTTCCGTCTTTCCATCCTGGGGTTCCCGGCATTCCCAGTACCGTTTCCACTACCTCATCCGGAGTAATCCTTCGTATACAGCTATTGTTAAAGTCAGCCACGTAAATATTGCCGTCGTTGTCGCAGAATATTTGTGCCGGGCAGTTGAACTGAGCTACGTCCAGAGGACCGTCGCGGTGTCCTCCGCCTGAGGAGCCACATAGCTTTTTGAAAGTGTTCTCTGGGTCAGTCACATCAATGGTACAGATGCTGTTCGCGTTGACCCCCGCATTGTCCCAGAAGGAAATGTAAAGGATGTTGGGATGGAGCGGGTTAAAGGTCAGCCCGTAACTGTCGCCCTGTTCTGTTGTGCTGATCACCTCTGCTTCGTAGGTTTTGGGATCTATCTTTACAATTTGCCCGTAATAGTAACGGGTGTATATATATCCGTCTTCTGGATTTATTACCATGCAGTGTTTCCATCCGGCATCCGGCATATCGCTGGTCTGTTTCCATTTCATTTCCCTGAACCGGGGTCCCCACATCTCCTTGGGGTTAAGGGTATAAAATGAGCCGATCGTGGTTTCCGTAGGGAAGGTAATCATCCCGGTTTCTGCATCGGCACATGGACAATTAGCACATATGTCTTTCTGAATGGTGATCAGTTCGTTGGCCTCCTCGTCAATCCTGGTAATATGCATGTTGGTATCATCATTGCTTCTGGTCATAACGAATATATTCCCTTCCTTGTCCACACATAGGTAGCGGGGTTGCAGGATGGAGCCGGTCAGGTCGCCGTCCTGATAGTCGTTGCCGTTGCCGTTGCCTGCAATGGTGGTGACGGTTACCGATTCCTGATAATAAAAGGGCTGGTCGTAGCTCACTGAGTCCTGACCAATGACGACGGACAGTACACAGGTATCGCCCGGCAGACGGGGAGCCTGCACGTAAATTTGATTACCGTCGGCACCAATCACTGCTGCACTGGTGGTATTAAAATAAACATGAATGTCGGCCGTGTTCATCCCGAAATTGGAGCCGGAGAGAATCACCTGTTCCTTGTATTTTCCGGAATCAGGATAAAAACTGTTGATCACAACCGGTTGGTCCGGGTTGTAAGGAGTGCCGCCTCCTTCGTCTTCACTGTCGTTGCACGATGCGCACAGCCCAAGCAAAGCCATGCCGGCCAGGAACCCGGTCTTCACCGGGCCCCATCGTTGAATCACATTTTTTTTCATAATAGAATAGTTTATTGATTAATGGATGTACCCCCAACCCCCTGAAGGGGGCTCTGCTTCGATCATTGCAGGGCTCTTGTTCAGGGCAAAGGGCTGTTCAAAAAGACAATTGCTGAACACGAAGACTCGAAAGCACAAAGAATAAATATTTATAAAACAATATTTTGTGTCCTGGTGTCTTGGTGTTTAAAATCGCTTTTTTTATTTTTTCACAGCCTCAGGGGTAATTTGCTTCGGAAAAGGCATAGCAATGCCACGAAGCAGAAATTCTGTTTCATACTTTTAAATTTTAGGTTAAAAAATCTCAGTTAGTCCACATCGCTCACATTCAACGCCTGCTGTGTGATGGATTGTCCGGTTGCAGCAAATGGCACCCGGTAGAAGTGTATGATAAATTACTATTTTGTTAAAAATTGGGCTATGTTTGCATTCTATTTTATTTTAAGTTCATATTCATAATTTCTATCCAAAGGAAATAAGATTGAATGAGGGAATAAAGATAAACCTGCCTATAATTATTGATTTTGCACAAATAATTATCATCATAATCAGTATTTTACTATTTTCGTTATACCTTTTCAAATAAAAAGAAAGATGGAAACTAAAGAAAAGACTTTGAAAAATACACACCACGGACATGCGATCAAGCGGATCCGTCATACCCTGGGAATCAAGCAGGATGCTTTAGCCATTGATATGGGGATCAGCCAGGCCCAGATCTCTGCCTATGAGCAGAAGAAAAATATTGATAATGATATGATCGAAAAATTTGCCAAAGCTTTGAATGTAGCTCCCGGGTTTATTAAGGAACTGGAAGAAGACCCTGTGACGGTGATTATTGAGAATAATACGTTCGAAAAAGGCAATAATAATGTTGGTTATATCACTGATAATACTATAACTAACAATCCGATAGAACAGATTCTTGAATTGAACAAGGAAAAACAAGCTCTTTATGAACGCATGCTTGAGTTGGAAAAAGAGAAGAATGCACTGCTGGAGAAGTTGGTGAAGGAGAGGAAGTAAACCTTAATTTCAATAATCTACTGGGTGATATTCTTTGATTGTCACACGTTTACATTCAAGATTAAAACAGACAGTAATAAAGAAATATATGTGCCTGGTACATATGCCGAGACGTTACCAACAATTTTAAGAATGAGGCAAGTACTATCAATATTCTTTTTAATCAGTTGTTTAGGAATTATATCCTGTTCTGAGAAAAACAATCTAAATAATGGATACTATTTCTCAATTGAAGAACCATATCATTTATTTCATATTAATAATGACACCTTAATTTTTGAGAATGTATTAGGTGCTGATACTTTCACCTATATGCTTCAGGGAAAAAATGAAATGATTTTGTCTCTAATAAACATTAAAGATTCAATAATTATCCTTGACTATAAGACCCAACCCAACGGTTTAGAATTATTTATGGGAGACACGTTGATGAGATTTAAACAAACTCCTTTTAACAATGCGACTGACTTTTACATTAATTCCAAAGGTTTTCAAATAAACGTACCTTATTCCGAAAATCCTCAATTTATTGCAAAACAAAGTCTAATTGTTACTCTTCTTGTTGAAACAAAGAATAATTCATTAAAACTAGAACTAGATGAAAATCAAACTAATATCAAAAATCTAAAAACTGATTTTCAATCTGCTCTTGACAAGTTTGACGAGGTCGAAAAACCTCTTGTAGTTTTGAGATTATTTGTTGATAAAGATTTAAAAGTTAAAAGATTGGACCCAATTTTTAGGCAAACGACAGGTTTGTTTCGGGAGATTGCTTTTGTTGTTAAGCCATCATTTAAACAACGCAAAAGATGCGATTCTCAATATTTTTCATTCTTTGACTATGTGTTTCTTGCAAACGATTCAATACATCTTAAATTCATTGACAAACCCAATTTTCAAATTAGTACCAAAGGCAATATAAACTCAAATAGTATTAAAAGAGATATAAGTGCAAGAATGGAGAGTACTGAGTACACTTTTATAAAGCTACTGTTAAGAAATGGAATGAATGTTCAAGAATACATCGAAATAAAAAACTTAGTTTACTCAACAATTGATTCATTAAGAGATAAATATTCTCTTGAAACTGTTGGTCGCTTATTTAATGAAATAGAAAGCAAAATTGAGCGTAAAAAGATTATTGAAAAATACCCAAGATTGGTAATAATTAGCCTCCAATAAAGCGTTGCTTGCATACGCTTTGTATTGGAGGCAGTGTTGAACTAAACTTCACCTCGTTAAAAATCACCTGCCGGTCAGACATTTACAGATAGTGTTTTTAATCCGCTTTTTCAGGTTTCCGGTTTGCTGTTTTCGGTGAGGAATTAGCAATCAAACCTCTTTGGCTAAGGATTGAGGCTTCCATAGTTCCTGATTAAGGCTTCCGGAACGTTTGGATAAGGCTTTCACAACTTCCGATTAAGGCTTCCGGAACGTTTGGATAAGGCTTCCAGAACTTCTGGATAAGGCTTCCATGTTTTATTATCAACCTATTTGACATTAAGGCAGATTGGCCTAAATTGGAGGCCCTTTCGTTATAAACTTCTGCATAGTGTCTATTATATGACACTATGGCGAACAGTGCCGGGGGCATTTCCAATAGTGGAAAAATTTTTACCAACATCGGCGGATTCGTGGCGAACTATTTCGGAGGTCTGGCGAAAAGTACAGGAGAGGCAGTTAACAGTTGTCTAAGCATAACTACCTTCTGCCTGTAATTATTGATTTTGCACAAATAATTATCATCATAATCAGTATTTTGCTATTTTCGTTATAACATTTCTAATGAAAAAAGATGGAAACAAAAGAAAAAAACTTAAAAAATACGCACCACGGACATGCGATCAAACGGATCCGTCATACCCTATGCGCTGCTTGAGAAGATGTTGAAGGAGAGGAAATAATTCATAATTGCAAGAATCTACTGGGATAATATTCTTTGATTTTCATGCGTTTACATTCAAGATTAAAACAGAAAATGGTTTATATACTTTTTGTCAACGAACAATAATTGAATATTTAATTAAATTTCTTAAAATCAAAAAGATGAAACAATTTATTAATATTTTTACATTTATTATTTTATCAATTAGCATTCTATCATGTGAAAAAAATTCTATTATTGGGCAAACTGATTCTGACCCAAGTTTCTTAAATACTGAAACTTCTATCTTTGAATATGATACTACTGAGTATAATACTGCGATATCTTTAATCAACCAATTAAGACAAGCGACAGAGAGGAATGAAAAGAGTACAAAATCGACTGCCACCATGAGCTATTCCTTAAGTAGTATAAATAAGATGGCATTCAAAAATGTTAATGAAAAAGATGTCAAGATGAATGATATAGATACGATGTCAGTAAATACGGAGGATAGTGTGAAAATTTATACTATCGACTTACAAATAGGTTCCGAAAGCGGATTTGCAATAGCAAGTGGAGATGAAAGAATTGGTCGTGTTTATGCTTATGTCGAGAATGGCTCCCTGTCAGACACATCTTATATAAAAGGAATGGCTGAAATGATTTCCGACATACCAAAAATTTGTCAGCAAGATTTGTATGAATATTATAACGAGGATAGCACAAGTGCTAACACAACAATGACCACCAAATCTACAGCTTCAACAACGACTGAAGTGGTTGGGCCTCTGTTAGCAACAGAGTGGTCTCAAAAAAGTCCTTATAACTATGCAACCCCGTCAAATGGAGCTTGTACAAAAACGTATTACTATGCTGGTTGTGGAGTTATTGCAGTGGCGCAAGCTATAGCTTATTATGGACAATGTAATAAGGATTATGATTTTGAAGCATTAACAGCTCAAAGTAAAATTTATACATCTTCAAGTACTTATCTTAAAAATGAAGTATCATCATTTGTTGGCTATATTGGTTCGCTAAGTAACGCTAACTATACTTGTGATGGTACAAGTACAACAACTACCAAAAGTAGAGATGTATTATCAGGTCAAGGATATCATGTTCGTTATCTTCATGGCCCACGTTATAATAATAATATTAAGTATTATTCACTTGCTAATGAAGATGTTATTTTAGTAAGAGGAAGTAATTCTGATTCAGGACATATGTGGATTTTTGACGGTTATACTAAAACATCGAAAAGAAAGGGTAAAATTGTAAAAACTACTTATACAATTCATTGCAATTGGGGATGGGGCGGAACAGCAAACGGTTGGTATGCAAATTATTTCGTACCAACATATGCCAATGGCGTAGTTATAAATACTTATACAAAAAATAAGGGATATATATATTTTAACCTATAAATGCAAAAAATGAATTCTTATTATTATTTTTTACTTTTAGTAATCTTCTTTGTCGGTTGTACAAAAAAAGATTCAGTGGATGGTCCTAATGACTCAGCAATACTAAAACAGAATAAATACGAAATTTCCTCACAAGGAGATACCATTGTTTTAGAAGCAACTACTAATTTCTTCTACATTTTTGAAATTGAAAACATACAAAACGATGACACTACAGTTTTAGTTGTTGATAACCCTACTGTTACTAAACAGAACATAACAGGAGACTGGTATAGTATTGAAACAGAACTAAATGAGAATAAAATACCAAATTTAATTAACTTAAAAATATTACAAAACAATACGGGGGCAGAAAGAACACTGTTTATCTCTGTTCAAAGAGCAGATAACTTTGAAACTGCAATTATAAAACAAGAATAAGAAACTGAATCGGACTCTTCTCGCAACCAGTCTCCATAGCAAAACTCGGCAAGATAAAAAGATAGCCAAGTTATTCTTATCTGGGGCTTTATGTGTTAGCTTTCATATACTTGTCATAAGATGGTATATATATTTACTGTTTCAATCCAATATATAGACAAAAATATAGAAGGACATGCTAAAAAGTTTTACTCGACTTTTAAATGACAATAGAAAATAAAAAACGTTTGCCAATCAAGTAGATGGCCGTAAGCCAGTAGCCCACCGGAGCACCTCTCCCACCTCCCCGGTGCATTGCGACATGAAGTAATGTATAGTGAAGCTATTATTGGTTGAAGCCCCCGGCTGGTCAGAATTTGCAATCCTGATCTTTGTAACAGGGGATTTGTAATCACCTTTATCCCTGTTCCGGTGGAGGTCTCTGTTTTTTAATATAACCAGCGAAGGAAGAGATCAGGAAGTTACAGTGCCGGGGGCATTTCCAATAGTGGAAAAATTTTCACCAATAACGGCAGATTCGTGGAGAACTGTTTCGAAGGTCTGGCGAAAAGTACAGGAAAGTCAGTTAACAGTTGTCTAAGCATAACTACCTTCTGCCTGTAATTATTGATTTTGTACAAATAATTATCATCATAATCAGGATTTTACTATTTTCGTTATACCTTTTCTAATAAAAAGATGGAAACAAAAGAAAAAACCTTGAAAAATACACACCACGGACATGCGATCAAACGGATCCGTCATACAATGGGAATCAAGCAGGATGCTTTAGCCATTGACATGGGGATCAGTCAGGCCCAGATTTCTGCTTATGAGCAGAAAAAAGTTATTGATAATGATATGATCGAAAAATTTGCCAAAGCTTTGAATGTAGCTCCCGGGTTTATTAAGGAACTGGAAGAAGACCCTGTGACGGTGATTATTGAGAATAATACGTTCGAAAAAGGTAGTGCGGCTGGCATTAATACAATCAACAATAATCCCGACCCTGTCGACAGGATAATAGAACTTGCAAATGAAAAAACAGTTCTTTACGAACGCATGCTTGAGTTGGAGAAAGAAAAGAATGCACTGCTGGAGAAGCTGTTGAAGGAGAGGAAGTAAACCTTAATTCCAATAATCTACCGGATAATATTCTTTGATCTTCATGTGTTTACATTCAAGATTAAAACAGACAGTAATAAAGAAATATATGTAGCGGGGACATATACACAGAACGTTGGCAACCATAAAATGAAAAACTTAATCAACATAAGAACTGATTTTAAGATTGATAATAGAATTGTCAGATACATTTGGATAATTTTCATTCTCCTGATTATTGACCAACTTTTTAAAATATTGGCATATAATAATCTAAATATTCATCAAGAGATAAAAATAATCGGTGATTGGTTTAGAATACGACTAGAATTAAATGACGGGACAGCGTACGCAGTTCCATTCAAGAATGAAGCAGACAGATTAATTAAAATATTAATTAAATTTTCGTTGTCAATAGTATTAATGGGCTGTTTGATTTATTTTATCAATAAAAAATCTTCCAAAAATTTATTAATTGGACTGACTTTATGTTTTGCGGGGACAGTTGGTAATTTAATTGATAGGATATTTCATGGAGTGATACTTAATAATTCGCTTGATAAATATAACTCTGGATGGTTCCATGGAAGAGTAATTGATATGATTTATATGCCAATAATTGATACGAATCTACCAAACTGGGTTCCATTGAGAGGTGGAGAAAGATTTATATTTTTTGAACCTATTTATAATCTAGCTGACTTGACTCTATTCTTAGGCGCAATTCTCACATTAATCGGATTAGCAAAGATTAGTAAAATGACAAAAATTAAAAATCAATAAATTATGGTTGTTATTAGGGACTAATAAAGCGTTGCTTGCATACGTTTTGTATTGGAGACAGTGTTGAACTAAACTTTACCCCGTTAAAAATCATCTGCCGGTCAGACATTTACAGATCGTGTTTTTAATCCGCTTTTTCAGGTCTTCTGAATGAATATTCTACTTAACGAACTGAAATTTTCATAGACACCAAATCAGTCGTCGGGAAGCTTTTAAAAATTTCACAAGCATGAAATCGGTTGACGAGAGCTTTCTATAATTTTTACAGACAAGAAATCAACCGGCGACAACCTTTTGTAATTTTTACAAGCCCGTATCATATGTTTTGTAAATTTCACTAACTTGGAAAGCGAAAAGCCGAACACCTGACTTACAAGAACATAGTAGGAGTGGCCCAACTTCAGGAACCCTATATCCGGGGCTGGATCAACTATTACGGCAAGTTCAGGTTAAGTGAAATGAACCCTGTTTTTCAGATGTTGCTACGTTGGCTGGTAATGTGGGCACGCAGAGGAACAAGCGTTACAAAACGATTTTAACCCGAGCTTATGGATGGCTTAAAAGAGTGAAAGAACAATATCCGATACTGTTTTTACTAATGAAGGTTGGGATTCTCCTAATAAAACGCATAGATTTGTATAACAAGAGCCGGATGACAGAGACGGCCGACAAGCAAGGTCCTTGGATAAGCTTAGGGTAAAGTTCTTCTTTTTTACTCGGCCCTCTGGTTACTGTTATGCTCAAAAAGAAAAGACAAAACTATGAATGTGAAATACTTTATATTAAGTCTCTTTTTCCTTGCGGCTACCCTTAACGGTGTAGCGCAAAATTTAATGCCAATAGATTGGAAATTCACTTTTAAAAATGATTCAGCTATCAAGGATAGTCTTCCTGTGAATTTGCTTTTGTCGTGGGAAAGACAAGGTCTTTCATATTTAAGTCCTTCAGGAGAATTGACTACTGATTTTTATATTTCTGAAATGACAGAACCAGGCAATTTTACACTTGAAGTGATGTTGTTGTTGGATGTCCATGAAATTTACATCAATGGACATTATATTGGCGGAGGTTTTTCCACGAATCTTCTTTGGATGCCCGAACCAAAATACAAAGCAAGGAAATTCAGCATCCCGAAAAAATACCTGAATTTTGGAGGGACAAATTTTATTATGATCAGCTGCTCCAGTTTTTTATATACAGGAGGGAAAAGCCATAGCCAGGTTTTACTTTATCAGGGGGATAAACTTTCTGATTCAAAAGTTGATATATTGTTTATTCCCGAAGATCATCTCTTTTTAAATCCGAAAAAAGTATCGTTTATTTTTAATACCGAGGCCGATGGAGATGGTGTTCTGAGCTTGCTAATCCGCAATGATTTTCATGACACTGTATATGTACAAAACATTACTATAAAGAAAGGGATACAATCACAAAACATTAATTTAAAAAAAGAAAAACTATCCCCCGGATTTTATGAAATAACAGCAATCTTAAAAGATAGAGGCTATGCAGGAAAGGTAAGTTTTTTTGCAGTATCTCCTACAAAAATTAAAAAATCGTCCAAGGCACCTTTGGGATTTTATGAATACTGGAAAGACGCGATGCGAGAATTAAAATCCATTAAACCTCAGTTTAAAATGGAAAAAGTTGATAGTTTATGTACTTCCTGGAGGAACGGGTTTGTGGTTGAGATGCGGTCAATAGGAGATGTAACTATCGGGGGATATTATTTTGTTCCTAAACAAGATACAACATATGCTGCTATTCTTAATTTACCTGGGTATGGATATGGTTTTGAATATCTGGACGATTTTTTAAAAGTTAAAGAAAATGTGATTGACATGGCCATATGTGTTAGGGGACATGGCATCAGCAGGGAGGCTTTTAAAACGGAATTCCCTATTCCCGGTTTTATCGGATACAGTATTTGTGACAAGAATAATATTGCTTATCGCGAAATCTATATGGATTGTATTCGTGCACTGGAGTTTTTATTGTCACGTAAAGAAGTTGACAAATTGAAGATCGGAGTGTACGGTGGCAGTCAAGGGGGAGGTTTGTCGTTAATGACTGCCGGTTTAGCTCCTGAACATATAAGTGCTTGTGTTTATTTTGACCCTTTCCCTAATGATTTCAAGGATCATATTCGAATTCGCACACTGATTAACGACGAGATTAATAGTTATTTATCATATTATAATAATGAGTGCTGTTTTAATGATGCAATAAATACGCTCGATTTTCTGGATACAAAATATTTCGCAAAGAAAATAAAATGCCAGACATTGTACCTCACCGGATTAGAGGACGACGATTGTCCCAGCAGGCTTGGTTTTTCATCATATAATGAAATCCATGCCCCAAAACAGTTTGAAATATTTCCTAACGATAGTCATATCGGGGAATCTAATCATAGAAAGAGTGCAATGCGTTTTTTCAGGAGTCAATTCAATTTCTAAAAAATTACTGATGGGACTTCAAATATGTAAGCTTTAAAGCCTGTTTGTTTGGCAAAATCCGCAACAGTGTTCGGCCAGGAATTCGCAAAAAGTTGGTAATCCCACCTTCGTTTGAGTGCAACGGAAATGAGGGCTAAGCCTTTCGCTCCAAGAAGTGAGTCTCTCGCTTCAGGGAGTGAGTCTTCCACTCCAAGGGCTGAAACGTTCGGGTAAAGGAACGGAACGCTTTTCTGAAACTATTGATTAAATTTGCACAAATTTTTAAATCAGGTTTCGTTTTGACAAGGTTAAAATCAAATAAGGAGTTGGAATTGGTCCGAAAATTAAGGGATGGTGATTCCTCAGCTTTTGATTTATTATTCGAACAATACAGTAGTAAGCTTTTTTATTTTGTCAATAAATACCTGAATGTTAGGGAAGAGTCAGAAGAGATTGTTCAAGATGTTTTTTTAAACCTTTGGAAACATAAAAAGGAGATAAGGTCAGGGGAGGCATTTAAATCTTATCTCTATAAAATTGCATTGAATAATATTCGAAACTACTTCATTAAAAAGCAAGTACAGGAGAAACATAAACAACTTATAGCTCAGGAATATTTACTTGAAAGTGATTCAGATATTGAAGAACCAGATTATGAGTCCGTTATTAAACAAGTAGATCAATTGATTGAACAGTTACCGGAAAAACGCAGGGAAATATTTTTGCTAAGCCGTAAAGAAGGACTTGATATATCTGAAATCGCGAAATATCTGGGGATATCTGAATCTACAGTAAAAAATCAAATTTCTTCGGCCATCGCTTTTCTAAAGAGAGAAGTGAAGAAAGGCGGGTTTTCCTGCTCATTATTTCTTGCCCTTTTTTATCGATAGAATAATTTTTTTACAAATTTTTTTGTAAAAACGTAGTACCTTTTTGTTTGAGCCTGTCTTATGATATGAAATTCGCAAGAAAGGAGTACTAATGGTACATAATAAAGAGTCATTTGAAAAATTATACAAAGGTAACCGGTCGTTTTCGGTTATAAGTTCCGTTCTTGCCTATTTTAGTCAACAGAAGACGGACACAGATGTGGAAAACATCCAAAAGGAGGAATGGAATTCAATTGTTGCGGATGATCATACACCAAAAGCAGAGTTAAAACATGTTTTATATAAGCTTAAGTACCAGATTCTGTTTGAGAAAACTCAGGAACAAAAGCGTTTAATAATCCGAATATCACAAATTGCAGCGGTACTTATTTTACCTTTAGTGCTTTTTTTCTTGTTTAAATATAGCAATATAGTGTCTGATGCTGACAAGCAACTTAGCTTAATTGAATTGCATTGCCCGGAAGGAATCCGTGCAAAATTTACTTTACCGGATGGATCAAGTGGTTGGTTGGCTGGAGGCTCAGTAATGACTTATGCTCCAGATTTTGAAAAAAAACGAAAAGTTTCGGTTAAAGGAGAAGCCTTCTTTAGTGTAAAACATGATAAAAAACACCCATTCGTTGTGAGACTTAATGGTTTTACAGTAAGTGTTTTAGGTACAAAATTCAATGTGCTTAGCTATACAGATGAGCCAATTTCTGAGGTGGTTGTTTTATCTGGCCTGGTAGAGGTCGCCGGAAATACAGGAAAGTTTACTGAGCGCTTAAGTGCAAACAAGAGGCTACAGCTTCAAGAAGAAAAGAATGAAATCTATTTGTCAGATGTTGATGCCAGGAGTTATACTGCATGGACAGAAGGCCGGTTGGAATTTAACAGTGAACATCTTGAATCTGTATGTAGAAAAGTTGAGCGGTTTTATGATGTAGATGTTGAACTGAATATTGAAGGACTGGAGAACAATCTATTCAGGGCAAATGTAAAAATTGGCAGTTTAGAAGAACTGCTGAAATATATGTCATTGGCATTACCTGTAAAATATGAATTGATAGATGCTAAAGAATCAGTTGATGGAAAAATCGTACGACGTAAATTAATAATATCGAAAAAGTAAATTGAAGAAAATGAAAGAGGAAGTGCTGGAGACACTTCCTCAGGCATTTAGCAGATAGACAAGTTTTAACTATTACTAAACATTTCAAATTTATGAAAAAAAAGCATGGTAATAGGGTATGGATATATTATACCCTAAAAAAAACATTAAGAATTATGCGTATAGTCTTATTCCTTTTGCTTATAAGTGTCTTTCAGACAATTGCTTCTGTGGGATATTCACAGAGTGCGAAAATTACCTTAAAAAGTAGTGACTTAAGTCTTGTGGATGTACTAAGCAGGATTGAGGATCAATCAGAGTACCGGTTTATTTACGACAAAAGCGAGATTGATCTTGATAAGAAAGTTAAGGTAAACTATGACGGGGTCACTGTAAAAAACGTGCTGGAAGGGTTATTCGTAAGTAATGGGATCAATTATCAGATGATTAATTATCAGATAATTCTTACGAATTCGGCTTCTGATATTTTGCAACAGTTAAAAACCATTTCCGGTAAAGTCACCGATTCCTCCGGTCAACCTTTGCCTGGTGTAACCGTAGTGGTAAAGGGCACTACCCAGGGAATTATTACTGACACCGACGGTAGCTATACACTTTCCAAAGTGCCGGCTGATGCAACCATGATGTTCTCGTTCGTGGGAATGAAGACACAGGAAATCCCGGTAGCAGGAAAAACAACGATAAACATAGTTATGGAAGAAGATGTTGTTGGTATTGAAGAGGTTGTCGCCGTAGGGTACGGAATTCAGAACCGGCGTGATGTTTCTACCTCAATCTCTTCGGTAAAAGCAGAAAGTATCGAAAATGTTCCGATTACCGATTTTCGTCAGGCTCTTGCCGGTAGAATGGCCGGAGTACAGGTAATGCAAACCAGCGGAGATCCGGAAGGGACAGTGTCTATTCGTGTGCGCGGCGTAAAATCAGTAACAGCCGGTAACGATCCGCTTTATATTATCGATGGGGTTCCGGTTGAACAGGGGCTTGAAGGCCTGAACAGCAACGATATTGAATCGGTTGAAGTATTGAAAGACGCATCGTCTGCTGCAATATATGGTAGTCGCGGTTCAAACGGGGTTGTTATTATTACAACCAAACGAGGGAAAACGGAAAGTGCAACCGTTTCTTATGATGGTTATTATGGACTTCAACAATTGTCTCATAAAATCCCTATGCTGAATGCGTATCAGTATGCTGAACTGGTAAGGGACGCACATAATGCGGCTTATTTGGACCAAGTTCCTACAGGTTCGGTTGACGATCCCAACGAAATACGTCCCAAAGGGTATATGCGGATACCCGACGATTTTCTTCCCTACCTGAACGGGGAACCGGGGTTGGCTGATACAGACTGGCAGGATGAAATTTTCAGGACAGCTCCGACGATCAGTCATAATATCTCTATTTCAGGGAAGACAAAAAGCACCAACTATTTTATATCCGGAGGATATTACAAACAGGATGGGATCATTATTTGTTCCGACTTTGAGCGTTACTCATTGCGAGTTAACCTTGATGGCAAAAAAAACAAGTTCAAATACGGGATTAACTTCACACCTTCTTATTCCCATTCCAATAAAGTAAATGCTTCCTCTTCCGGTAGTGAAGGGGTTGTCCAAACAGCTCTTAATTATATGCCAACCCTTCCTGTTTATAATCCGGATGGGAGCTACAATTTTGATGGAAACGGCTATTATCGTATTGGTACTGACTACCAAATCAATGAGATGCTTAATCCTGTAGCGCTGGCAAACGAGACAGACAATAAAATTGACAGGTATTCAATACTGGGGAAAATATATGCTACTTATGAAATCATGAAGGGACTGAGCTTTACTACTTCATTAGGGGGTGATTTTTATGCTACCAATCAAGCTTATTATCGACCGTCAACGCTTCCTGTTCAAGGGAAAAAGTACTACGGACTCCCTTCTAATCCAACTGCTTATGATGCTTCCCGTTTTTATTATAACTGGCAATGGGAAAACAAAATAAGTTATAATAAAAATTTTGGGGACCATCGCCTTAACACAATATTGGTTTATTCATCCGAAAAATCAAGGACAAAACAATCAAAGGTTGAGGCAACTGATTATGCCAACGATTTTATAAGAACCATCTCGGGAGGTACTGTCAATGATGGCAGTTCTGATATTTCAGAATGGTCACTGGCTTCCTGGCTGACCCGTGTACAGTACAGTTATAAAGGAAAATATATGCTTTCTGCTGCAATCCGTAGTGATGGGTCTTCCCGTTTTGGAAAAGATAACCGGTGGGGATATTTCCCTTCTGCTTCAGCAGCATGGAGGCTCAGCGATGAAGACTTTATAAAAGATGCATCATTTATAAACGATATGAAAATTCGTGCCAGCTACGGACAAACGGGTAATTTCCAGATAGGAAATTATGAACACCTGGCCGGCGTATCTCTTGAAGACTATATTCTCGGAGCTGGTGATGGCAAGAAGGTTTCCGGATATAAACCTTCTTCTGTTGAAAATGATGACCTGGGATGGGAAAAAACAGCCATGGTCAACATTGGACTGGATGTAAGCCTGTACAAAGGGTTGTTGGGTTTTACTGTTGAATGGTACGACAGTAAAACTTCCGACATGCTGCTAAATGTACCAGTTCCGCATACGACCGGATACAGTACGGCACGTATGAATATTGGGGAAGTTTCCAATAAAGGTTGGGAAATTACCATCAATTCGCAAAAAAGAATCCGGGATCTCTGCTATTCTTTTTCTGCCAATATCGCGACTAACAAAAATGAAGTATTAAAACTAGGTCCGGGCGATGCTCCTATTATTGCAACAGGGAGTTATTCCAGGGCTTATTATAAAACAGAAGTGGGTGAACCAATTGGTAATTATTTTCTGTTAGTTCAGGATGGTGTTTTTAAAACGGAGGAAGAACTAAATGCATACCCTCATTTTAGTACAACTCATGTAGGAGATTTCCGTTTTGTAGATGTCGATGGAAATGAAACTCTTGATGCCAGTGAAGACCGGGCAATTGTTGGAAATTACATGCCCGATTTTACCTATGGCTTCTCCGGGACTTTCGGATATAAAAACTTCGACCTGGTTTTTGCATTCCAGGGAGTTTACGGTAATGAAATACTTAATTTGAACAGAAGATATCTTGCTAATATAACAGGGAACCATAATAACACAACCGAAGCATTAAACCGCTGGCAAAGTGAAGAAAACCCCGGGAATGGCCAAATTAACAGAGCAAACCGTAAACAAACAGGGTACAATAGTTATACCTCAACATACCATATCGAAGACGGTTCGTACCTCCGGTTACAAAATATAGCGCTGGGCTATACATTGCCTGCCAGCGTTACAAAATTGATAAGGATCGAAAAAATGAGGGTGTATGTTTCCGGTAAAAATCTTTGGACCTCAACCGATTATACCGGCTACAACCCGGAAGTGAACAGACGTCCTGGTGATGCTTTGACCCCGGGGGAAGATTATGGAACTTATCCGTTGGCTAAAGTTGTAACATGCGGGCTTAATATTACTTTTTAAACTTATAACAAAAGAATGATGAAACAAATTAAGAAATATGCATTAGGTTTAGTCGTCCTGCTTTTTTTAGGAAGTTGTTCAGATAGTTTTTTTGACCTGACGCCAAGCAATGAGATCAGTGTTAACGATTTTTATAAAACAGCCGATGATTTTAACCAGGCTATAATCGCCTGCTATGCAAGACTTCAGGGACAGACATCTTATTATAAAGAATTTTCAGAATACCGTAGTGATAATTTATACATTAGTGCTCCTACGGCAGGAACACAAGATCGTTATGATATTGACCATTTTATAGAAACTTCAGTTAACGGATTATTGGAAAGCTATTGGGCAAATTTTAATAACCAAGTGTACCGGTGCAATGCTATTCTCGACCGCATAGATGCAGTGAATATTGATGAAAGTCTGCAACAGCAATACAAAGGTGAAGCATTATTTCTCAGAGCATTGGCTTATTTTAATATGTACAGGCTTTGGGGGACTGTCCCTGTTACCCGGACCGTTGTTTCCCCCGAAAAAGCCTTGAAAATAGGACGTTGTACAGAAGAAGAAATGTTCAAGTACCTTTCGGATGACCTTGGACATGCAGCAGAACTGCTCCCGGCATCCTTTTCCGGCGATGACCTCGGACGCGCCACTTCGGGGGCTGCGAACACCCTTTTGGCCAAAGTAAACCTGACTTTTGGAAAATGGGAGGCAGCTGAAAATGCGTTGGAGAATGTTATCGGGAAATACAGTTTAACATCAGAACCCGGCGATGTTTTCGATGTGAATAATAAGATGAATTCAGAAGTGATTTTTGCCGTCCGTTTTAACAAAACAGTCGAAGGCGAAGGACATGGGATGTGGTACACAACAGTAAATCCGGAAATGGAAAATTCCCAGTCCGATGCATTAAAAAATTGTTTTACAGCTAATGACAAAAGAGGAGAACTCATTTCGTGGGTGAAAATTGAAGGGGCAAATACATATGTCCTTAAAAAGTATTACGATACAGATGATCCTTCGACGTTACGCGTAGGGAATGACCAGATTCTGTTGCGTTACGCTGATGTGCTTTTGATGTATGCAGAAGCATTAAATGAACTGAACAGTTCGCCAACAAGTGATGCATTAAACGCTCTGAACAAGGTGCGCAAACGTGCCGGGTTAACTGACTTACAATTGTCTGATGCTCCGGATAAAAATACATTCCGAAAAGCTATTCTACTTGAACGCCAAAAGGAATTCCCTTATGAAGGACACCGCTGGTTTGATCTGGTTCGAATGGGGGCGGCAAAAGAAACAATGCAGGCTGTAGGACAAACCATTGAAGATTATCAACTGGTATTTCCTATTCCGCAAACAGAGCTGGAGCGCATAAACAATACCTCTCTGCTGTGGCAAAACCCCAATTACTAATTTCATTAGACAAAGAATAAATAAGAAGCAGAATTTTTATTTTTTTCTATCCAATAATCCTGACAGGTTTTTAAAAACCTGTCAGGATTAAATAACTGAAAGTGAAAATCTCAATAAGTAAAATTTTTAACTACTTATTTTTCCGGGGATAATTTTGAAACAGTAATAAAAATTAATTGATAGCTAAAGAAATAGAGGTTCATTACGGCTATGAAGTGAATACAGAAAAATGAAAAAGGATGAAATGTAAATTATTATTGTCATTAGTGAGTATATTGTTCCTGTTAGGGTGTGCCAGCCGGGAAACAAAAAACAATCAACTTAATAGTAAAGGCAGAAATGTCAACTCAATCGTAAAGATACTTAACGATCCTCACGAGAAAACAGTACTGGTTGCCGCCCATCGTGGCGACTGGCGCAATTTCCCGGAAAACTCACTGGAAGGAATTGAGAGTGCCATTAATATGGGCGTTGATATTGTTGAAGTTGACCTTGCCATGACCAGCGACAGTGTATTGGTTTTAATGCACGACCGGAGTGTTGACCGTACAACCACCGGAAAAGGAGAGGTTAGTACATTTACACAGGATTCCCTTAAAGGCCTTTTTTTGAGAAATGGATGCGGGGTTGCCACCACATGCAAAGTACCCGGTCTCAAGGAGGTGCTTTTACTTTGTAAAGGCCGTGTCGTTATAAACATCGATAAAGGGTATAAATACTACGACGAAGTGGATAAACTTCTTCGCGAAACCGGAACCACAAAGCAAATACTTATTAAAGGCAGTTATCCTGCTGAAAAAGTTATGGCTGATTTTAGCAAACACCCCGGCGAGAAAATGATGTACATGCCTATTATTGATTTCAGAAAGAAAGGCGCATCACAACTATTTCAGGATTATATGGAAATAATGCCTGCCATGGCATACGAAGTGGTTTGGAATGAATGGACGCCGGAAGTTGAGCAGTGTATGCAAACTATTTTGGAAAATGATGCCAAAATATGGACCAATTCCATGTGGGGCTCGCTGTGTGGCGGGAGTTTATACGACGACCTTGCCCTTGACAATCCTGAAAAAATCTACGGAAAACATATTTCATTAGGGGCTACCCTTATTCAAACCGACCGCCCGGAAACTCTTCTTAATTATTTACGTACCCAAAAACTTCACCGGTAAAAATGATTAAAAAAGTTCTTAATTTTTACCGGATGAGCCCTTCTGCAGAACTATTTGCCGGAGAGGGAGCAGTACAGGATAAGTATTATCGGAGGCTTCGTATGTCCACATTTTTGGCGGCAACAATCGGGTATAGTCTTTACTATGTTTGCCGTACCAGCCTGAATGTGGTAAAAGAACCAGTTCTTGCCAGCGGAGCGCTAAACGCAACCCAGTTGGGAATTATCGGCTCAACCCTTTTATTTGCTTATGCCATCGGGAAATTTGTTAATGGTTTTTTGGCCGATTATTCAAACATTAAACGATTTATGGCCACAGGGCTTATTGTTTCGGCCATCGCAAATTTTCTGGTAGCGATTTTCGGCATGGCAGAAACCTGGTCGGTAATCGGTTCTTCTGTTTTATTTGTTGCATTTGCAATTCTTTGGGGGATAAATGGCTGGTCGCAATCTGCCGGATCGCCATCGGCTATTGTTTCTCTGTCCCGTTGGTTTCCGTTAAACAAAAGAGGTACTTATTACGGCTTTTTCAGCGCCAGCCACAATCTGGGCGAATTCTTATCCTTTCTTTTTGTCGGAGCCATTGTTAGTTTGGCCGGTTGGCAATACGGATTTCTCGGTTCATCAATAGCCGGGGTGACTGGTTTTCTTATTATCATCTTTTTTTTGCACGATACTCCTGAAAGTAAAGGGCTTCCCCCGGTGCAGGTTTTGACAAAAGAGAATACGGACGGAAAAGGAAATGGTCCGGTAAGGAAAATGCAGATAGAAGTATTAAAAAATCCAAGTGTATGGATATTGGCAATGGCGAGCGCCTGTATGTACATTAGCCGTTACGCAGTAAATAGTTGGGGCGTATTATTTCTTCAGGAGGAGAAAGGTTTTTCGCTTTCGCAAGCCACACAGATTATTTCAATTAATGCCTTGCTCGGAATTATTGGAACTGTGTTTTCCGGTTGGTTTTCGGATAGATTATTCAGGGGGAAAAGAAATTTCCCGGCACTTATATTTGGCGTTTTGAATACCATTTCCCTGGCACTTTTCATTTACGGGGGAAACAGTGTTTTTATGAATGTGCTCAGCATGGTTTTGTTTGGAATTGCCATTGGAGTCCTGATTTGTTTTCTGGGAGGGCTTATGGCCATTGATGTGGTATCACGTAAAGCGAGCGGCGCCGCCCTGGGAGTGGTTGGCATTGCCAGTTATGCTGCCGCCGGGATACAGGATGTGGTAAGCGGCTGGCTCATCGACTCCGGTAAATCGGGAATAAACGGCGTTGATGTTTATGATTTTAATACGGCGGCCCTATTCTGGATTATTGCTTCAGCGGTTTCCTTTTTGCTGCCGTTGTTAATATGGAAAGCTAAAAAAGTACAAAATTAGAAATATAGCTTATTAAGCGAATACGCCTCTTTAATTAAATGAATATGGAACAAAAAAAATCAAACAATATATTTAAAAACAGATACTTATGAACGCAACAAGAAGACAATTCACCAAAGTTACAGGTTTTGCCGCAGTTGGAACAGTATTCGGAATAATAGGTTGCAGCAAAGATGATCCTGTAGACTATAAAAAAGAACAAGATATCCCGGAAGATAATCCTTCTGAGAATATTGCAGAGGAGGTAAATGCTATCTCCCAAAAATTATGGGAAACATCACCATTGTTAATGACCACAGAGCGCTCCTATGCTTTGGCAAAAATACAGGATTACTCTGATTTATGTACGGCCGATTATTTTGAATCGTATTTAGTAAGCCCTGTTGAAGGAAGTGAAAATATTGAAGAAGACAGCTATATATTGTTTTTTTACCGGAGTGCATTTGACCGCGTATTGGATGGGATAAAAAATGAAAAAGTGGAAGAAGGAAGTGTGGCCATATGGATGCTATATAATATGGGATACATATTTAAAACAGCTTCGGGATGTTTTGCAATTGACATCTCGCACCGTTGGGCAAAGAAACTGGCTCCTTATATTGATTTTCTTTTTGTAACACACAAACATTCAGATCATTATGACGACGAGTTGATACTGGAGATGTTTAACCTGGGGAAACCGGTACTTTCCAACTATTTAAAAGATGAAAACTACCAGTATACTTCAAAAATACCTGCCAATTATACAATTGGAGAATTTAGAATCCGTACCAGTATTACCGACCATAATAATTCAGGGTTGTCTAATTTTGTAACGGTCTTTCAGGTTGATTTTGGCGAAGAGTCCGGAAATTTCCGTATGCTACATGCAGGCGATTCAAACTTTAAACCAGAGCAATTCACTAATATTGATTCACATGTACATGTGTTAATTCCCCGTTTTGCCCCTAATGCCCTCACCGAAAACAATATTATTGGCGATGGTGAGGGACAGGTACGCCCGGATTATGTGTTATTGTCTCACGCTCTTGAGATGGCACACGAAAACAATGGGGACAGAAAATCGATAAGCAGGACATTGGAGCGGGCTGCGTATATTAATTGCGAGAATACCTGTGTGCCTTTCTGGGGCGAAAAAATGATTTGGAAAGATGGAGTGCTTAATTAATACCAATTCAAATGCTTTGGATGCTATTAAACAAATTAATAATACCAAATAAAACACTCAGAATTAAGATTAATCTCTACTAAAATAGGGAATATCTAATTTATACTGATATCTGAAATTTTATAAAAATATGAAACCACTTAAAATACTATCACTGGTATTCTTTTGTTTGTTCATCGGACAAACAGCCTTTCCCTGGAAAATCGACCGAAAAGACGCAGATCCCGGAGAAAGATTATTCTCTTTCGGAGTAGTTGCAGATATTCAATACGCTGATGCAGAAACGGCAAAGGGCAGGAACTACCGTGGATCTTTAGATAAATTTGAAAAATGTGTCAATGAATTCAATCGGCACGATTTGGCTTTTGTCGTAAATCTGGGGGATATTATTGACCACGACTATAAAAGCTATGATAAACCTTTGTCAATATTGAAAAAACTTAAAGCTCCTGTTTACAATGTTATCGGGAATCACGATTTCTCTGTTGATGATAAATTCAGGCCAAAAGTAAGGCAACGATTGGATAATAGAAAAGGGTACTTTAATTTTAAACATGGGCATTTTTCATTTATTGTTTTGGATGGAACAGATTTTAGTACGTTAGCCTATAAAAAAGATACTCCAAAGTTTAAAGAAGGTATGGCTAAATACAGGGATTTAAAAGAGAAAGGATTTAATAATGCTTTCCTTTTTAACGGAGGAATAGGAGAAAAGCAATTGAAATGGTTGGAAAAACAACTTCTGACAGCAGACAAAGAGAATAACAGAGTAATTATTTTTTGTCATTGGCCTTTGCTTCCCGGGGACCATCTCCAATTATGGGATAATCAGAAAGTCTTGGAATTACTAAACAAACATAAGTGTGTGGAAGCATGGATTGCAGGGCACCGGCATGAAGGCAGTTACGAAAAAAAGGAAGGCATCCATCATTTAACTCTGAAAAGTATAGTTGAAGCCAAATCTGAAACCTCATTTGGAATAATTGAAGTATACCAAGACAAATTATTGTTGAAAGGATATGGTGATCAGGAGAATCAAACTTTAATTTATAGAAATAATTAATGAAATAATATCCTTCACAATCTGATCGCCTGGTTAATTTAACCGGAACCTAACCCCGGTATATTCAGAATCTCCGGATAAGTGTACCCGGAACTTCTGACTAAGGCTTTCAGCGTTCCTGACTAAGGCTTTCGGAACTTCAGATTAAGGCTTCCGCAATGTCTGATTAAGGCTTCCGGAACATCATTTCCAATATTGGCCGAAATCAGTGCTTCTAATATCGATATATATAACATCACTTTTTAAGTCATTTCTGCTTCATGCAAAATAAAGATTAAAAAGCATGAAGCAAATACAAAAAAATCGCTTTTTTCAACATTTCATTATTTCCGGCCATACAACTGCTCTGCTTTTTTTGACGAACTACTGTGCCCGGGGGTGTTCCGTTTGCATTCAACTCTGAAAGTGAATTGATGATTTAGGAAAGAATCAATCAGGTTAGATTTCACTGGAATAAAAGAAAGGCTGTACCTACATTTTTTGGTGAGTGCCATCGCAGAATGGTGCATTTTTCGATTGTTTACACATGCACCAGAACACAGTTTTTACTTCACTGAATTCAACGGGTTTGGGGGTAAATCCGCTTCCTTTGTGAGAACCATCGCAGAACGGCTGGTTTGAACTTTGTCCACAGGCACACCAGTAATACAGTCCTGGCTGCATTTCCATCATCAATGGTTTTTTGTCCGCAATTTTTGGTTTTTTCATAGTTTCATTTTTCTTGTGTTAACATGTAAGCAACCACCCTGTTGTCGTTGAATGTGGGCACTAAGATTAGCCTGGATTCTTTTATATAATCGATATCTGCACTGTTGATCCCTTCTGCCGAGGTATCAAGCAGTTTGATGATTTGATTTTCTTTTGTTATAAATATGCCTCCGGTCCAATGAGAAAAGACGAAATTACCGTCCTCCATTCGTTTAATTCCGTCAATTCCTCCGGTATCTTCAAAAAGAACGTTCATCTCTTTAGTCTGAATATCCAGCTCATATATGTTGTTTGAACCTATGTATAATTTGCCATTAGCTGCACAAAGGCCGTTAATACCATTTACCGGGTCCAACGGAAATTCAGATATTTTATGATTCTCAAACAGGTAAATTTTTCCGGTTCGTGAATCAGAAACAAACACCATCCCGTTTTTGCATGCTGTAACATCGTTTAGAAAAACTGCATTTTTTACAGGGTATTCTTCAATGATCTTTGCTTTTTCGATATCAATCCCGACTAGTTTATCGATATCTGCAACATACAGCTTTCCGTCGAAAATGGCCATTCCTTTTGGTGCATTCAGTCCGGTGACCCATTTGAGGGTTTTAATATGTCCATTATTGTCAAGCATTGAGATAAAGCCGTTACCATCTTTTTTCATCGGAGAGCCCTGGATATTGGAAACAAAAATATTTCCTGAATCAGAATCGTATAAAACCGATTCCGGAACCTGCAACCGGGCCTGGCTTTCCCATACCTTAATCAGTTGTTGTCCATACGAAAAATGTGTTGTTAAGATAAGTAAAGCCGTTATAAATAAAATTTTTTGCTGTTTCATTACTGATTAATTTTTATTTTTGGCAGTTAAAAGATACATAAAATAAGGGTAAAATCCCAGAATATAAATACATATAGATGAAGAGATATTTTTCGTTTCTGTTTTTGATCTTTCTTTTGATCGGTCAGTCTGTTTTAGCCCAAAAGGCACATTTATATATAGGTACTTATACCGATGGTGACAGTAAAGGTATATACCATTATTTATTCGATACAAAATCAGGACATCTTGAATTTGTGGATGTCACCGGGGAAATTAAAAATCCTTCATTCCTGAAAATTTCCCCGGATAAGAAATACCTGTATTCTGTTGCCGAAGGCGATTCTTTTAACGGAACAAAAGGGGGTGGGGTGGCTGCCTACAAGATCGGAGAATCGGGAAGTTTGAGCAAACTGAACGATGCTTTGAGCATGGGGGCCTATCCTTGTCATGTTACTGTATCCCCGGATGGAAAGGAAATTGTTGCTTCGAACTATGGAGGAGGTAGTCTGGCTATATATGATGTATTAGATGACGGAAGTATTACTCCGATCAGGCAACTTATTCAGCATGAAGGACACGGGGCTGACCCCGGGAGACAATCGTCACCCCATACCCATTCAGCCCGGTATGATGCATCGGGAACGCATCTGTTTGCAGCCGATTTGGGAATTGATAAACTGAAGGTTTACCGTTTCGACGAGAGATCGAAGCAATATGTCGGCTGCCTTCAGTCTTTTGTGAAAATGGAACCGGGAGCAGGGCCCCGTCATTTTGCTTTTACCCATAAAGAGGATTTCATATATGTCATTAACGAATTGAATTCAACGGTTTCTGTGTTGGAAAAAGATGGCAATGGATATCAGAAGATTCAGGATATTTCGACCTTACCTGAAAATTTTGATGGCGCCAGTAATTGTGCCGATATACATCTTTCAGACAATGAACATTTTGTTTACGGATCGAACCGGGGACACAACAGTATTGTCATTTTCAGGCGTAATATGAAAACCGGGATGTTAACTTTCATGGGAACGGAGCCGGTCATGGGGGATTGGCCCCGTAATTTCAATATCGACCCAAGCGGAAAATTTTTATTGGTTGCCAATCAGAAAAGCAGCAATATCACAGTTTTTAAAATCGATAAAAGGAGTGGTAAATTAACATTTACGAAGATAGAAGAGAAAGTGCCCAATCCGGTTTGTATCGAATTTTTAGGGATATAATACCATCTTTGTACCGTTTCACTTAGATTTTTCCATCAGCACTACATTTTCAACATGGTGAGTGTGAGGGAACATATCCACAGGTTGAATATTGGTTACCCTGTAATTCGCGGAGAGTAACCGGATGTCACGGGCCTGGGTTGCCGGGTTGCAGCTAACATATACAATGCGTTTGGCTCCGGTGTTCAGAAGGTTTTGTATCACATCGGCGTGCATACCTGCCCTGGGAGGGTCGGTAATGATGACGTCGGGTTGGCCGTTTTCAGCAATAAAGTCTGAAGTCAGTATATCTTTCATGTCGCCTGCAAAAAACCGGGTATTGGTTATGCTGTTTAGCGCTGCATTGATTTTTGCATCGTCGATAGCTTCGGGTACATATTCAATACCTATTACTTCCCGTGCATTCGAGGCAATAAAGTTGGCGATGGTCCCGGTGCCGGTATACAGGTCATACACGGTTTCGTTACCGGTCAGGCCTGCAAATTTCCGTGCCACTTTGTAAAGTTCGTATGCCTGTTCCGAGTTGGTCTGATAAAAGCTTTTTGGCCCTATTTTAAAACGCAGTCCTTCCATTTGTTCAAAAATATGATCGTTCCCGCGATACAGCAAGATGTCCTGATCGGTCAGGGTATCATTCCGTTTCTGATTGATCACATACATAAGGGAAGTAATTTGCGGAAATTCTTCAGACAGGGTATCAAGTAACTGTTCGCGTGCTTTTTTTTCTTCCCTGAAAAGGGAAACAATTACCATTACCTCTCCGGTCGTGGAGGTACGGATGATAATGTTGCGTAGGAAACCGGAGATATTTTTTATGTCGAAAAAATCAAGCTGGTTTTCAATGGCATAGTCCCGGATAAAATTCCGGATTTCATTGGAAGGTTCGCCCTGGAGCCAGCATTTTTTTATATCGATGATCTTATCGAATAAGCCGGGTATATGAAACCCTAATGCATTCATATCTGTTATTTCCTTCCCGGAAGTTATTTCTTCTTCGGTAAGCCAGCGTTTATTTGAAAAGCTGAATTCGAGTTTATTACGATAAAAGGTTGTTTTTGCCGAACCAAGGATTGGGTTCACTGGCGGCAGTTCGATCTGTCCAATGCGTTGTAACTGGTCGGCAACCTGTTTTTGCTTATAAAATAATTGTTTTTCGTATGGGAGGATTTGCCATTTGCATCCCCCGCATGTGCCAAAATGCAGACAAAAGGCATCTTGCCGTTCCTTCGAGAATTCCCGGATGTTTGTTACCCTGCCTTCCATATAATTTTTTCGTTTGCCGGTAACCTGAATATCCACTACATCGCCAGGCACTGCATGAGTGGTGAAAACCACCATGTCGTTAACCCTTGCAACAGCTTTTCCTTCGGCACCGACATCGGTAATCCGTACATTTTCAAGAAATGGCTTTTTTCGATTGCTCCTTCCCATTTTTTACATTTTTATGCGGCAAATATAAAAAAGTTTGAGGAGAGCCTGTAGTCAAGTCAGGTTTGCTTTGTCACCCTTTTTATGAGTGCCCGGGAGAAAGGTGGGTCACTTTAATTTTTTGTGGAGCATTTATTTAGTTCTGATCTTTTAGCTAGTTGTTTAATTTATAAATTCAGGCCTGTATTTTTCTCTCTCTGATATGGTTTCGTTGTGCTGACAGGTTTGTTGAGAGAAAAAGTGATACCCGTATATAAATTTATCATTGAAACGCCCGCAACCTTATCTTTTTCAATCTACTATATAACTAATATTCAACAAATTGCATTTTGGTTGTATAGTATGTTTCTTTTAACGATAAGGTTGAGTGGGAGGCATGGAACCGTTCTCTAAAAAAAGAACGGTTCCTTTAAAGAGCAGATTATCTTTTCATTTATACCCGAAGATTTGGGATAGCTCTTCTTTAATGATGGTATGTAGACAGGACGATAAGATTGCTTTTCCGGTAACTGCCGGATGCCTATGATAAATTTTATCAGAGGTTTGTATATGAAGTAAATACAAAACATCATTTTTTTTAGCATTACTTCATTCCCGGCCATACAACTGCTCTGCTTTTTTTGACGAACAACCGTGGCCGGGGTTATTCCGGTTACATTCACCCCCGGGGTTGCGTTCGTACCTCACTTACCCCGGGTTACCAAAATATCATCCCTAACGGGATTTTTGTTCGTCTCCTTTCTCATCTCTTCCTCTTCTCATTTCTTTGGATATTGGTTATTGAATATTTCTTCAATGAACGTTAAACTACCTGTGAAGCGGCCCCTTGATCAGGGTTAAGGAATGCGGGGGAAATGAATAGGTTATTTTCGTGGTGTTCTTTACCTTCAGCAAGGGCTTTTGTTCGGTTTTGACCGTGGTTTTCCCAAAATCATTTTCCGACTTGATGTCGGGGCCGTTTACCTCGTAAACCTCGAAATTTCCGTCAAAGTGTCCTTCTTCGGAGATCAGGTCTGTCGCAATTGCCTTGTCCTTGTTCCGGTTGACGACACACAGGGTAACTTCCCCCTGATCATAAGTTGCTGAAACATCCAGGTAAGGCACGTCTTTCTGTTGTGTTTGCGACTCCCCAAGCCCGATGAAAAATTTACCGGTACTGTATGCCGGACAATCGACATATACATCGAGCGAAGTTCCCCTGACCTGGTTGGCAAACAATTGCAATGGGTAATAAATGGTCTGTTTAAACATTCCTTGTTCTGACGTAAAAACCGGAGCGATCACGTTGACCAGTTGGGCCATGTTGGCCATCTTGATAATATCGGCATTCCGCACAAAGACGTTTAAGAATGAAGAGACCACCAGGGCATCTTCGAGGTTATAATGTTCTTCCAAAGCCCGGTCGCCGGTCATCGACTCGCCGGCCCGTGCACGGTACCATACATTATACTCGTCCCAGGCAATATAGATCGGATCGCGGTCGCCCCGATCGGCATTCTCCATTTCCCGGGCAATCATCCCTTTGACGATTTTTGTCCGCTCTTCGCAAACCAGGGGGGTCGACAGAAAATCATAATAGTTGTTTTCCGGGTTCCCGACATAAATGTGGAGCGACAGGTAATCGGCCACATCGCGCAGTTCATGCAGCACCGTTGCATTCCACTCGTTCGGGTCGGCGCCGGGCCGGTAGTTGGACGATCCGCAGGCGATCAGTTTGATATCCGGAGAGGTCAGCTTCATCAGCTTGGCTGCTTCCCGGGCTTTCTTGCTGTAATCCTCTGCATTTAAATGCCCCATCTGCCAAAAGCCGTCCATCTCGTTTCCCAGGCTCCAGTATTTGATATCATAAGGTTCGGCATGTCCGTATTTTTTCCGCAGCTCAGCATAATAAGGGCCGCTCTTTACGTTGCAGTATTCCACCCATCGCTGGGCTTCTTCAATGGTCCCGGTTCCCATGTTAACGGCAAAATAAGGTTCGGAACCAACCTGCTGAATATAGTTCATGAATTCGTCGGTGCCAAAGTGATTGTTCTCCAGGCGCGACCAGGCCAGTTCCATCCTCGGAGGACGCTGCTCCTTCGGTCCTACGCCATCCAGCCAGTGATAATTGGAGACAAAATTTCCTCCGGGATACCGGATTATGCTGACACTTAAATCTTTTACAGCCTGCAGCACATCTTTTCGGAACCCGTTTTCATCCGACAGCGGGGAACCTTCTTCATAAATGCCGCCGTATACGCAACGGCCCAGGTGTTCTACAAAATTTCCGTAAATATGGGGGTCCACCTGTCCAATGGTCCGATCGACATCGATCTTGATGCGTGCATTTTGTGCTGTTGCCTGACCGGTAAAAAACAGCCCGGCCACGATAACGGCCCCATACACGAGTTGCTGATAATAATTTAAATTTCTTCTTTTCATTCCTGCAGTTTATTAACGTTTAGCAAATTAATTACTCATTTATTGTTATTTCTGGTTTTGATCGCTAAAAACAGAAGGCCATCCGTTTTCGTCCCATGCCAGTTGCCTGATGATTAACTTCGGCTTTCCGTCATCGTGGGCATCATACCCGTGGCAAATCAGATAGTCCTTTCCATTAAATGTATAGGTTCCGTTGTGACCAATGCCATACCAATCGGTATCTCCTTTCAGCAGGATGGTTCCGCCTCCTTTTGCCAATGGTTTTCCATCCTTGTCATAATAGGGCCCCTGAATATTCCCGGCACGGCCAATAATGATTTTATAATTGCTTTGCGGACCTTTACAACAATAATCAATCGAAGCAAACAGGTAATAATAGTTGCCCTTTTTAAAGATGAACGGAGCTTCAATGGCATTGCCTCCTGCATCCGCCGGATTGTCATCAATGGCCGGGGGAGGGGGCGCATCCGGGTTGGTCCTCCTTGAAGCAATCGTCGGAAGGCTATCCAAATCCCGGGCGATTTGCATCCTGTCCCTGCTCAGTTTCGCCAGTTTTATTCCATCCCAGAATGAGCCAAACGCCAGGTAGGGCGTTCCATCCTTTGCCACGGCTAAATTCGGATCGATCGCATTCCAGTTGGTTTTCCCCGGAAAGGACTGAATCACTTTTCCATGATCGGTCCACTTAAATTCCGGATCGTCCGGGTCAAGCGTTTTATTGGTTGCCAGTCCGATGCACGATGTATTTTTTCCAAATGCCGACACGGAATAGTACAGGTAATACTGTCCGTTGAAACAGGAAATATCCGGAGCCCAAATATGCCCTTTGAACCCTTTTACTGCTTCAACAGCCCATTCGGGTGCCTTTTCAAATACTGGGTTTTCCCGGGTCCAGTTTTTCATGTCGGGCGATGACCAGACACTGATTCCCCAACCTGTGCAAAACACATAATAGGTGCCGTTCTCCCTGATCATCACCGGGTCGTGAACGATCATATCCTGAGCCAGGAGTGGCCCCAACACAAGTATAAAAACTGCTGTAAACAGCCTTTTTCTCAATATTTTCAGCATTGACTTCTTCCTTTTTTTATGACTGACTTTTCTTCCCCCAGACAGACTGGCCACTTCCGTCTAAACCTGTAAACACAATGGTGGGAACGCGTGGCGATTCCTCCCAATCGAGTTCTCGGGCTACATTCAATTTTAAGGAACCAATTGTCAGGATCCCTGTCGTTGAGTCGTACGACCATGTTCCGGTTATTGCACCGGTTGCATTGTATTCCGGGCTCAAAGTCATGGCTGTGGAAGTTTGCTGCACCCCCCGCTGGTAAGTTAAGGTGATGACCTCCCAGTTACCTGTCAGGTCGCTTTCAGTAATTGCGTCCTGCGGAACAGCCGCATAGCGCTCGGGTAATACAACCGGCCAGCCATCTTCGGTCCATTCGATTTTCCGGACATGTCCCATCATAATCGCGTTGCTGTATGCATTGTCACCGGTGTTTTCGGGCAGCCGGGCCTGTGACGTATAAAACCAGTCACCGGTACTTTCCTGCTGAAAAATACCACAATGGGAAATTCCGACCCATCCTGAATGATCGTTGAATTTATAGGGATGCGTAACAATCGGATAGACTTCACCTCCATGTGTTATATCATTTCCGGAATAATCATAATAGGGTCCTGTGATACTGTTAGATCTGCAAACCCTTGTGTTATAGGCAACAGATAACTCGTCATAAGCCAGGAACAGATAATAATATCCGGTTGATCCGTTATAGACTATTTCCGGTCCTTCCGAAGCCTGCCACCTGGAGTCCGAGGTACGTGTATAAACCGGTGTTCCCCAGGTCGATTCATCATTCAGGTCAAAGTCATTTAAAGGAAGTCCTGTATCCGTATTCAACTGCAGGGCCATAATCCCGCTATGCCAGGAACCATAGATTAACCATTGTTCTCCTTCCGGTGTCGTAATAAACGTAGGGTCAATCGCATTATACTTAAAATACGCATTCCAATCATCCTGATAAGATGAACGGCTCCAGTCGTTCCCTTTATCCGAAACGGAGCAAACGACCATGCCGTGATCTGTCCACTGGTTACCCGCCAAATCCGAAGTTTCCATCATGCCAATAAACGCTTTTTCTGTCCATGTATGATCAAAATTATCAGCCGAGTTGGGCAACCCGTTGCCTATAAAATTATCGACGACAATGCTGTAATACATCCGGTACTTATCGACGACCTTGCGCACGACCGGAGCCCAATGACCATAAACGGGGTTGTCGATGGGACTTAAACCAGCCCGCGCACGCATGTTATTCAGCGTATCCTTTACCCAGGCGGGTGTTTCAGACATGGCCATAGCCATAAACTCCCAAT
This sequence comes from Prolixibacteraceae bacterium, assembly GCA_963662895.1. GTDB lineage: Bacteria > Bacteroidota > Bacteroidia > Bacteroidales > Prolixibacteraceae > GWE2-42-39. Next base: position 1,559,834 of record OY759982.1, read on the forward strand.
CGACCAGATCCTGGGAACGACGCACCAGGTAATGACCGTGACCAACATGCTCGTTCCCGTAAGATGCATCGGTGGAGTACATGTAGTAATAAGTGCCGTCGAACACCACGCTCGGATCGTGCACATTTGCCAGGTTCCATTGGGAACGGTCATTCCACGAAGCGATCGAAGAATAGTCGTCGTCGTAAGTTGGACCGATAGGGTCCTTTGTTGTAATGCCTGTTGGTCCAAAATCATCGTCACTGCACCCGGCAAACAACAGGGCTGTTATGCTAACAGACAAAATCAGTAAATATTTTCGTTTCATGTCTAATTTATTTTATTTTTAAAAGGCTTCCCTATCAATATACAAAGAATAGGTCGATAAGAAAGTACCTAAATTCAGGAATGCCTATTTTACAATCGGATGAACAGTCCATTTCGCTGTGAAAGCAGGTCCATTATCTTCATTCTTGTTTGCCGAGTTACCGACAAGGTTAGGGTTGGCATTCAAAGTAGATTGATATATCGGGAAATATTCATGTCCCTTATAATAGTATTTGAACGATGAATCGTCAGCGGTTTCGTCGGTAAGCTCATCTGTGTTGGGGGTACCATCTCGCTTATAATAACCATGTTCAACCAATTGATTCAGACGGGATGCATCGTAGAAGAATCCCCAACGGAGTAAGTCGATACCACGTCCGTTTTCGCAACCGAATTCTTTAGGCCGTTCAACGTTTGCTATTTGTTCGAAAAGAGCATCAGCAGACGGGAAGTCGGAAACCTGAAGATCTTCAAGAGCAACGCGTCGACGTACCTCGTTCATATAATCTATCGCCGTTTGGGTTGGGCCATTGATTTCATTTTCGCATTCTGCTGCACGCAGTAAAACATCGCTGTAGCGCATCAGGCGCAGGTTGATCCCACAATGCAATCCGTTAGTAATAGAACTGTAGATGTTGTTTCTCGCGTTAGTGAACTTAGCTATTGATATACCCCCCTGGGCAGTGTTCGATACAGGAGTTGCCGTTATGTCCTGTTGATAAATCGTGTTGCAACGAGGATCTCCGTCAGGATATGCCGCAGTTTTCAGGCCGGTATAGCTGTTATATTCATTTTCGTATGTAACCAATGTCCAGTATAAACGAGGATCGAGACGGCCATCTGTACAGTTCTCTTTTTTGAACAGGTTATACAACCAGGGGGAACCGGCCAGGTCGCCCCAGCTACCCAATTCCTGAGAAGCGTAGTTGCTTTCTACAGCGTGTCCCTGAGTTGCTTCCGGGCTTATATTTACCGGGGTCCACTCTTCGTCGGTGCCACCTGTGCCATAGTCCATAAATTGAACTTCAAAGAGGCTCTCTGTGTTATTTTCCATGTCTTCTTTGAAATTATCTCCATAGTCTGCCATCAATTCATAATGTCCGTACTCTCCGGCGATGATGTCTTTCAGTACCGTATAAGCCTCAGCATATTTATGACGGAACATCAGTGCACGGGCCAGATAGCCGGCGGCAGCACCGCTTGTGGCACGCCCCAGAGCCCATTCGCCACCTTCATCGCGCGATGGCAACAACTCCATGGCTTGGGCGAGGTCTGTTTCAATTTGGTCAAACACCTCGTCTTGCGTGGCGTTGGATGCAAACATGGTATTGATATCCGCATAATCTGCATAATCTGTAAACAACGGAACCGTCTGGTAATAGGTAGCCAATTCATAGTATGCCAAAGACCGGAGAAAGAGGGCCTGGCCTTTAATCTGATTATATGAGTCTTCCGACATTTCGACACCATCGACTTTCGACAATACAAAGTTGGTGCGGTTTACGACATGGTAACAGTCTCGCCAGATCCACAGGTCTCCTATTTCGTCTGTACCCGGAGAATTGAGGTTGTCGTACTCCAAATACCACTGTTGAGATGAGTTCCACACTTCATCGCCACGTACAGCATCCATCGTGTAGCCAACACGGGCAAATGTACCTTCGAGTCGTATACGGTTGTAGCACGCGATAACAGTCTCCTGTAATTCTGACTCTGAATCACCAAAATCGTAGGTTCCCTGGCTGTTCGGGTTTGTAACATCGAGCTGGTCATCGCAGGCAGTCATGCCCCCGATAAGCGCCAACATGGTTAAAATTATATTTAAACGTTTCATATTCTTACCCAATTTTTAGATTTTGTTTTTAGAATGACAAGTTTACGCCAAACATAACGGTTCGTGGTGTCGGATACGAAGCATAGTTGTAACCCGGGGTCATTGTGCCTCCGGCGAAGTCTACGTTGTAACCTTTGTATTTAGACCATGTGGCCACATTCTGAGCTGATGCGTATATACGCACGCTGCTAACATAACCACCAAACCATTTGTCGGGGAAGTTGTAACCCAACTCGATATTGGCAATTTTCAGATAGGATGCATTTTGCAGGAAACGCTGGCTGAACATGTCGTTGGTGATTGAACCTGTTGATTTGTATGCTACGCGGGGCACATTGGTGTTCGTGTTAACCGGTGTCCAGGCATTCAACATATCAACGCTCTTGTTAAGGGCACCGTATGAGCCGTGCAATGTAAGGTCAACAAAATCGACAGCTTTAAAACCTGCAGCGCCAAATGTTGCTATGCTCAGGTCAAAACCTTTCCATTCAGCACGTACATTCAAGCCGTATTGAATGTCAGGTATACCACTCCCCAGGAATGTTTGGTCTTCGTTGGTAATTTCACCATCGTTGTTAAGGTCGGCGTATGCAATATCACCCAGTTCTGCCCCGGGCTGATTGACGTACTTGCCTTCTGCGTTGATCCGGTACTTGATTTCTTCCGGCGACTGAAAGATACCTTCGTAAACGTAGCCATAGAATTCACCAACTTCACGGCCTACCTCTGTGCGACAGTAGCCATCGGTAATCGGATTATTTAATACACCCAACTTTGTTACTTCGTTCGTAAGGGTTGATAAGTTGGCTGAGATATCAAACTTAACAGCGTGTTCGCGATTGTGATAGGCAAGCAGAAATTCAAAACCTGAGTTTTCCATGGTTGCTGCGTTCATTTTTACTGTTTCGTTGGTAACACCAGCCTCCGCAGGAACCGGTACATCATAGTGAAGGTCTTCTGCTATTGACTTGTAGTAACCAAAGGTAAACTCTAACTTATTGTTGAACATACCGAGGTCGAGACCAAGGTCAAGCATTTTCTTCTTTTCCCATTTGAGTACTTCGTTTACATAGTTTGAAATTGATGAACCGGTAACTTTATTGTTACCAAAGCTATAAGTATAGTCACCTCTCAGCATCGTACCCGTGTAGCCGTATGCGGGAAGGTTCGAAATATTACCCAATTCACCGTAGCTGGCGCGAATCTTAAACAGGTTGATCGTTGATTTGTCAACCGGAAAGAAGTTTTCACGTTCGATACGCCAACCTGCTGAAACCGACGGGAACCAATCGGTACGGTCGTCAGCAGAAAGACGGCTTGACGCATCGCGACGTACGGTTGCCAAAAGCAGGTATTTCTCATCGAAATTGTAATTGATCCGACCGATATACGAAGCCATCAAACTTTCTTCTTCATAACTTGATGATGACTTCTCCTCCGCATTGTTTAAATGCAAATAGTATGGTTCGGACAAGGTATGGCCTGTGCCTGTGAGTCTGTACTGGTAATTTCGCTCAAATGTCTGACCGACAACCACATTGATATGATTTAGACCGAATACACCGTCGTAAGTTATATAGTTTTCAATAAGTCCATCGCTGTAATTTACAGTCTGGTGTGTCAATACCTCACTGCTTTTTGACAAGTAGTTTGTTGTACTCTGAATAAATGCGGGCACGAATGTCAGGTTTTTTACAAAGGTCTTGCTCTGCGACAGGTTAAGGTTATAGGCAAGTTTGTGATTCCTGCTGTTGCTCCCAAACATATCCATAAAGTCAACATTTACAGAACCTGTAGCAACAACGCGGTCAACCTTCGAATTCCGTTTCAGTAAATTATTTTCGAGCAGAACGTTCGTTACACGCAAGTCGCCATGAACGTCGTCATAGTAAGTCCCATAACCGTAAGAGTCGTAGCTGTATTCAGATGCAGCCGAAATTTTGTCGTCGAGGCACCAGGTTGATTCATCGTAAGCCCTGATGGTTGGAGGCAAAAGCAGGGCCGAAGCCATTACAGGGAATTGTTGCCCATACAGCCCCGGTACGTACTCGTTAGCGTTACTGAGGGCCATATTGTCCTGATCGCTGTGGCTATACACGATGTTCGTTTTGATTTTAATAAACTTAACATCCATCGTATTGTTGACACGGGCAGTGTAACGGTCGAAGTTAGGACCGGCACCTTCCATTGTTCCTTCCTGGCTATAGTAGTCGAGAGCGATGTTGTAAGTATTGTTAGCGCCACCTCCCGAGAGGTTGATGTTGTGATTCTGACGAATACCTGTTTTGAACGCCTCATCGAACCAATTTGTGTTAACTTCGCCCGGATCGATATATTTTTCGTTTGCAGGATCGTATCCGGCAGGAACATCCATGCCACTGTTAGTGTATGCCATGGTGACGTATTGACCATATTGGTAAGAATCCATCACATCATACACTCCTTTCTGCACCTGGTCGAAACCAAAGTAGCCACTGTAGTCTATCTTCATGGCCTGGTTCTTCTTACCCTGCCTGGTGGTGATGATCACCACGCCGTTGGCAGCACGCGAACCATAGATTGCCGCAGCAGAAGCATCTTTAAGTATCTGAAGCGTTTCGATATCGTTTGGAGAGAAGTCGCGAATGGTTGTACCCATTGGTACCCCATCGACAACGTAGAGCGGGTCGGTGCTGCCGAACGAACCGATACCCCGAATACGCACGATAGGGTCGGCTCCCGGTTGTCCGTCGGATGTAATCTGAACTCCGGCTACTTTACCTTCAAGCATGGTTGAGATGTTTGAGTGTGATACTTTCTTCATCTCTTCCGTATTGACAACGGCAACTGAACCTGTGAGGTCAACTTTGCGCTGTGTACCGTAACCGATTACGACCACCTGGTCGAGTTCTTTTAATTCCGGGAGCAATGTGATATTGCCGAGCCCCGTTTTTCCGCCAACAGTTACTTCAACCGGTGTGAATCCGATAAAAGATACGATCAGCGTAGCATCTGAAGGAACAGCAAGAGAGAAGTAACCATCAACATCGGTAATGGTTCCATTGGATGTGTTTTTTTCTATTACGGTTGCGCCTGGAAGCGGTTGTCCGTTTTCGTCAATGACTTTACCTTTTACTGTTATGTTGGCTTGTTGAGTCATTGACATCTGTCCGGCATTGCCGTTACCTTCCGCGTATGTTGCCGGTGCGAGCGCCAGCAATCCCAACAGGATTAAATATATATATTTCATAGTTAAATATTGTTAACTCAAGTGATTAATCAATAATTACGAGGTAAGATACTTCTGTTGCGAGTGCGCACTTTAAGTCAGAACTGTCGACTGTTATCCCCGTATACTCCTGGAAATGCGTTTCGCCGTTGGCGTAAGTAACATTATAAAGTACATCCGCAGTATTGTCTCCATTGTTTGTCACTGTGATGACGACCTTAGAGCCACTTATGCTTGATGTGAATATATCCCAGTTCCAGTCAGATGTGCGGGTGACTGTGGCATAGCCGTCGCCCCATCCGTAGTTGTCCATGCGAACTACCGCATCAGCAGCATCAGCCATGGCAGCGTCGGTATTCATATGGCCGGTTGTTCCAACAACCACAGAAGGACTATGCCAGTTTGCAAGATTGTCGGAGTAGCAGTACATCGTAAATGTCTTGGCTGAACCTGATGCGACTGAATACTCATCAGAGTATGTTGGCCATGGGGTCGAAAAGTCATTAGCGCCTACCTGACTTACACCCTTTACAAGAGTTAGCGGGCAAGTGGTGGTTACTGTATTTATTGCACCAACATAAGAAATAACAGCACTTTGAGAACCTTCGGCAGCCGGAATCCTGCTAAACTGAAGAGCATCGTTGGCTAAGATACCTGTTGTACCGTCGGAATAGGTCGCTGTTACGACCATACCGGCAGGGTGGAACAGGATAGGGTCGCTGCTGAAGTAATAGTAGGTGGTTATGTCTGGCAAGGTAGTAACCTCCAGGCTTGAAACAGAGTTTGTTACTTCCAGTGTATAGACGGTTGATATAGCCGGTCCGTATTCGCCTTGCTTCGTTTTACTGTAAGCGACAGAAACTGTTTTGACTCCGAGTGTCGTCATATCGGGAATGACGGTGAATGACAAATCTGTCGAATCAACTTGTGCAGAAGATCCGTCAGCATAAGTAACAGTAGCTGTTGCATCCCCCCAGAAGTTTTCGTTGCCTAATTCGACAAAAGCAGGAGCTCCTTCAATCGCTATTGCAACCGGATTAACGTCTTCAACAACCGTTACCCTGGAAGGGATAAGGTATGCTTTTTTCATTTCGAAATAGCTGCCATCACAAACCAGGAAAGCCACGATATCGGCAGTGGCAGAAACCGGTTGTTGATACGTTTCGACCAGCTCTGTATCATTTGTTCCAACGGCAGTGGCTGTTACATATACATTGCCGGTAGCAGAGTGGTCAACATCGATAGAAACATAGGCACCTTCCATGGTCGTGCGGAAGTCGTTCCAAATATCGCCATCTCCGTCGGTGTCAGGATAGTTTTGGGAGATCAGGCCTGCGTCGTAATCACCGTTACCCCAGCCGTAAGCATCAGAACGAAGAACAAAGTATTCTGCATAGTCGGCGTTGTCGTCAACACTATGAGCTGCTACATTGGTGACGGCAAGATTCCAGTTGTTCCAGTTATCAGCGCCGGAAGTGTGGTTGATAAACTCCACATGTAATAGCTTGTTTGCAGGAATGGTGAAATAATCAGAGAATGCAGTCCACCAGGCGGCACTGTTATCTTCAGCTCCGACTATCGCTGTCGCGATGTTGATGTACGTCGTGTCACCTGTATTTGGTTTCGCATCGGCAATGGAGTCGATCCTGCTCTGCAGGTCAGAGGGCGCATCAATTGAATAAATATCCAACTGCTGGCACCCAACAAAGCCAAATGCGGCCAAAACTGCTGCGCACAAAACGCATCTCATCAGTTTAGTTTTTTTCATAAGTTTGGTTTGTGTTGTTAATTTAAGTACCCTAAAGGTAGATTGGCTTGATCAGTCTCAGGAGGACTTAAGGATATTTGAAGTGGACAAAACAGGAATTCATTTTATCCTTCACAACAAACAAGCCATAAAAAACTGCATATCAATTGTTTATTTTTTTTGATTGGAATTCTGAAGGACTCATTCCATAGAATTTTCGGAAGATGCGGCTAAAGTATTTCGGGTCATTAAAGCCAACATTGAAAGCGATATCAGCTATCGGCAACTTGTTTCCCTGAATCAATTCAACTGCTTTTTTCAGCTTAAACGAGTTGATAAAGTCGGTAATGTTCAGATCGGTGATTGCTCTGATTTTTTTGTACAGCAAACTTCGGCTCACAAACATATCCGACGCAAACTGACTGGCCGAAAACTCCGGGTTTTGGTACGACTTTTCGAGTACAGCATATACCTTCAACATAAATTCTTCGTCAATCGGGTTACTGGTCAATTCGTTCAACAGGGCATCCTGCGGACTGCTGAACATTTTTTTCAACCGGCGACGCCCGTCAATCAGGTTCGTCATACGCGCCTGCAACACTTCCAGGTTGAAAGGTTTTGGAATATAATCGTCAGCTCCGGTTTCCAGGCCTTCGATCCAGTCTTCAACCATATTTTTAGCCGTCAATAAAATAATTGGGATATGACTGGACTGAATATCATTTTTCAACCGGCTGCATAGTTCAATGCCATCCATAACCGGCATCATGACATCGCTGATAATAAGCTCAGGTGAATATTTTTTCGCCATAGCTAATCCTTCTTTTCCATCTTCTGCGCCTAGTGTTCGATAACCGGAGCGAAGAGTCTGGACCAGGAAGTTCCTCAAATCAAAGTTATCTTCAACAATAAGCACCAGAGGTTTAGACTTATCTTCCTGCAGCCCTGCATGCTCCTCTTTGAAATCGGTAGCACGCTCATGGATATATTCAGTCAACACATCAATACGTCCTTCAAGGTTTACTTCTACCGGCACAGTTGTTTGGTTAATCTCTTTCGCTTCGAAACGATCTTTGGTATAAGGTAATCGCACATAAAATGTACTGCCTTTCCCCAATTCACTCTCCACTTTTATTTCCCCATGAAGCGCATTGACAATTTCATAAGTCAGGGCCAAACCAATCCCTGAACTGGACATTTCAGCATCATGGGTATTTGTTTCAACCTGATAAAACCGGTCAAAAATATAAGGTAAGTTTTCGTTGGCTATCCCTCTCCCGGTATCCCGAACCCGGATACATACAAAAGGAACCTGAAACTGCTCATTTTCACCTTCATTTACAAACTCAACTTCCATGGAAATTTTACCGGAGCACGCAGTGTACTTAAATGCATTGGAAAGCAAATTGTAGAAAACATTCTCCATCTTTTCTGAGTCGAACCAGGTTTCAGTTGGAGATCCGCCACCAATAAACCGGTAATCAATCTGCTGATGATCAGCCAAATCATTAAATGAGTCGAAAATACTCTTCAGAAATGCAGTCATGTTTCCTTTACTAACATGTAACTTCAGTTTTCCGGTTTCTATCCGCCTGAAGTAAATCAGTTGATTGATCAAATGTAACAACCGCTGCGCGTTCCGATTGACAATACGTAACGTATTCGTTGTTTCCTTATCCCCTTTCTCATTCCTCAGTAATTTTTCCAATGGATCAATAATCAGGGTCAATGGTGTTCTAAATTCGTGAGAAATATTCGTAAAAAAACGGAGACGAAGTTGATTTACCAGGTTCACTTTTTTGTTCAGTTCGATCACTTCGTCACGTTGTAAGGCAATTTGTTCATTTTGACGTTCAAGTTCTACCTTTTGACCCTCAATGAATTTCTGGTGTTCAGCGAGCTGTTGGTTGGTGATTTGTAAGGATTCCGCCTGCTGTCGGAGTTTCTCTTTTTGTTCTTCAATTTTCTCTGTTCGCTCTTCGACCTGCCGTTCCAGTTTTCGCTTTTGTTCTTTCAGAAAACGGGTGCGATGACGGATGTAAAGCATAACCTGTAAAATGATGAACGTAACAAAGACAGCCTGGAACCATGTTGTTTTCCAAAAAGGAGGTTGAATAATAACTCTTAATTCAGTTGCATCATCAGACCAGAGCCCATCACTGTTGGAAGCTTTGACCCGGAACAGGTACTCCCCGCCGGAAAGATTTGTATAATTGGCAAACCGCCGGGTCGACGGAACAATAACCCAGTCCTGATCGACCCCTTCCATTTTATAAGCATACTTTATTTTTTCAGGAAGAAAGTAATCAAGCGCTGAAAATTCAATTGAAAAAACAGCGTCTTTATACGAAAGTTGTACTGATTCCGTCTGGCTGATTGGTTTTTCGAGTACAACCAGGGAATGGTATTTTTTGCCAACCTGAACAGGTTGGTTGAAGATGGAGAATTCGGTAAATACAGGCTTTGGTGTATTGGGATAGGGGTCTATTTGTGCTGGTGAAAAGTAGTTAAGTCCGTCAATACCACCAAAATACATCGTTCCGTCTTTGTCTGACCACGAAGCAGTCCAGTAAAACTGGTCGCTCAATAATCCATCGTTGCGGTAAAAGTTTTGAAAGGTTTCGTTTTGAGGGTCGAATTTTGATAAACCCTTGTCGGTGCTTATCCAGAGGTTCCCGTTGAGGTCTTCTTCAATGGCATAGGCTACATTGTTGCACAACCCGTCTTTTTCATTATAATTTACGAAATCGTTGTTCGTTCTGTTATTCGGGTATTTACATATTCCGTTGCCGTAGGTGCCCAACCATAAGGTGCCGTCGCTGGTTTCAGTAATTGAAATTACATAATTACCGGCTATGGAATTCGGATCTTCTTCATCGTTCAGAAAAATATCGAAATCAATTTTTTTACTATCAGCCGTGAGTTTTAAAAGGTCTTGCTTGTTAAATCGGTATAACCCCGTTTCTGTGCCTACCCAAACCTGATTTTTCGAATCAACAAAAACGCAACCCACTTCAAAAGCCTGATGAAGGTTCATTTTTTTATGAACAGGATTAAAGGTATTTGTGCAGGGGGCGAAAATGTCGAGGCCGCCACGGCTTCCAATAAGAATCCGGGTTTCGTCAAGATTTTTTATGCACGAAATAAAACTGCTCGAGATGGTAGAAGAATCACCGGGGATGTTTTGATATGACCTGAAAGAATTGCTGTTTTCGTCGAGTAAAAGATTCAGTCCGCTGCCCCAGGTTCCTACCCAAAGATTATTTTGGTTATCGCGTAATATTGAAGCAATAAAATTATTGGTGATACTTGCAGGATTTTCCGGGGTGGTTTCGAAGCGTTTATTTTTATTGTTGCTCATGTTTAGTTTATTGAGTCCGCCGCCGGCAGTTCCAATCCATAAGGTATTGTTTTCTTTATACAGTGAATTAATGGTATTGTGGCTGATGGAGTTTGGGTCTGTGGGGTCATTTTTTATAGCAAAAAACGGTTTTTGATAGGTGTTGTAATAGTTTACGCCACCTTTTTCTGTTCCAATCCAGATGTTGCCAAGGTCGTCGGTATATAGAGCGTTTACAAATGGATTATTCAGGTATTTGCGGGTTTCAGAGTTTTCGGGGAAATGTGAAAAGTTATCCATTTCGGCATTGTAATAATTTAGCCCTCCCAACGTTCCAACAATTATTTGCCCTGACAGATCTTCAACGATGGAATAAACCGACTGGTGGTCAAGGGTTGAAGAAATATTTTCATTTATGCCGTAAAAACGCATTTGCGTTGTATTGGTGGTAAAATGGTATAGCCCGGCATTGCTGGTTCCGATCCAGATATTACCTTTGGAGTCCTGAAAAAGCACGGAGATATCGATGCCGTGTAATTGTTCTTCCAAAATCTTCCAAACCGGTTTTGTACTTCCGCCAGTGAGATTGATCACCGAAAGGCCGGCATCTGTACCAACCAATAAATGCTGATCATTTAAAATACACAGGTAATGAGCATAAGGGGATGCGAGTTTTTCGTTAACGATTCGTGTACTTTTATATTCGTTTTGTTCGTTAAGTTCTATTTTCCAGAGTCCGTTTCCGTTAGTGGCAACAAAAAGGCTTTTGTCTTCGTGTTCCACTATATGGGTAATTGAAAACGAGCCCAAATTGTTTCGAATAGAAGGAATATCCACAGAGGAAAGTTTACTGTAATCGAAATACGCCAGTCCTTTATCTATTCCAATCCAGAGGTTGCCATTGTGGTCTTCGCATAGCGATTGTATGAAATTACTTTTTAACGATGTCCCTTCCTGTTCCTTATTGTATATTTTAAAGGTATATCCGTCGTAGCGGCAGAGCCCGTTCCAGGTGCCAAACCACATAAAACCCCGGCTGTCTTTTAAAATGCAATCAACCGTGTTTTGAGGCAGCCCCTCGTTTGTAGTAATATAATTCATGCGAATTTGCTCGGTCTGTGTTACCGTTTCAAGTGCAAATACAGCAGAGATTTTTACCAATAAAAAATAAAGGGAGATGCGGTATTTATTAATTCTTTGCATGTAATCCTGTAACTTAAGCTTGTATACAAATCTATGTAATTAAATATCAAAGTACAACGGAATATTCGTTTCCAGTATTCTATAATTCAATGATGAAAGTCAACGTTATTGTCAACTACAGCAATTTATTTTGTAATAAAAAGTCAGCTATGGTATTCCTTCAAAAAGAAAAAATGTTTAGTCTGAAATGGTTCAAAAGTTACAGCCTTATCGTAATTGGGGCATTTATTCTGGCTGTTAGTTTTGTTTATTTCATTTCGCCGCATAAAATTGTGCCGGGAGGCGTGTATGGTATTGCTATCGTGGTACATTACCTTACCAAAGGTTGGATTTCGTTTTGGCCCGACGGGATTCCGATTGGTTTATTCGGGCTAATACTCAATATTCCGTTGACTATTGCCGGGATTAAGATCCTGGGTTCGAGGTTTGGTATAAAAACCGTGGTCGGTTTCGTGTTGTCGTCGGCATTTATGGACGGGATCACTTATTTAAGGGAAGTGGGAGATGCCCCGCTGGTCAGCGATGTTTTGCTATCGTGTGTGTTTGGCGGAGTGTTGGCTGGTTTTGGACTGGGCCTTATTTTCAAATCGCGGGCTACCTCGGGAGGTTCCGATATTATTGCTATGATCATTGCCAAATACTCGGGCCTGCAACTGGGGCAGTTGATGATTTATGTCGATTCGGTCATTGTCTTGCTGGGGCTCGTTGCTTTTCATGACTGGCAGATTCCCTTGTATTCGTGGATCATGATTTTTATTACCGGAAAAGCCATTGATACTACACTGGAAGGCGCCAGTTATCACAAGGCTTTGCTTATTATTTCGAAGAAACATCAGGAGATCAGGGAGAAAATTCTGTTCGATCTGGAAAGGGGAGGTACTTACCTGAAGGGGGAAGGGATGTATACCGGCGAGGAAAAACAAATTATTTATACAGTGGTCAGCCGGCGCGAAGTTGCTATTCTTGAGGAATTTATCAGTAAAATTGACCCCGATGCTTTTATAACTGTAATGGAAACCAAGGAAATTCTTGGAGAAGGGTTTCAGTCGTTAAAGCATAAACTGGAAGATTAGTATCTGCTAATTTTCCTCAGGTTTTATAAACTTATCCTTATCCCTATGTTACGATGTAAATAAACTTTTGTAAATAATTAAGAAACATAATATTGGATTGTTTCTATTTTTGTAAATTCAAAGCTGATTGAATTATCTGGTTGCCATGAAATATATTTTTTGTTTTTTGATATTAGGGGTACTATTAGCCGTTTCTTTGAAACTGGAGGCACAGAAGGTAGGTTTGGTTTTGAGCGGAGGGGGAGCTAAAGGACTTGCTCATATTGGGGTTATTAAGGCTTTGGAAGAAAATAATATTCCTGTCGATTATGTTGCCGGCACTTCCATAGGGGCGATTGTTGCCGGTTTATATGCTGCCGGATTTAGCGCTGAAGAAATGGAGAAGCTCTTTAAATCGGAGCAGTTTAAGTTCTGGTCAACAGGAAAGATCCAGGAGGAATACCGTTATTTTTTCAGAAAACCGGAAGAAACACCTTCGTGGCTTTCTATGGAATTGAAAAAGGAGGAAGATAAACTTCGGGTATTGCCCCCTACCAGTATTATTCCTGAAGAGCAGATGGATTTTGCATTTATGGAAATGTTTTCGTCCACCAATGCCGTTTGTAATTATGATTTTAACAATCTTTTTGTTCCTTTTTTATGTATTGCTACCGATGTTCACAATAATCGTGAAGTAGTGCTTCGGAGCGGTGATTTGGGAGAGGCTATCCGTGCTTCCATGACTTTTCCCTTTTATTTTAAACCCATCGAGATTGACGGCAACCTGGTTTTTGACGGAGGTATTGTAAATAATTTCCCGGTTAAAAATATGAAAGAAGTTTTTAAACCGGATATAATGATCGGGCACAATGTAGCGGATAATGCCGATAAACCGGAAGAAGACGATTTGATGGCCCAGCTTCAGAATCTGATTATGCAGAAAACAGATTACGGAATTGCTCCTGAAGACGGAATTTTTATCGAAACATTGTTCCCTGATGTTAATTTGCTCGATTTTAAAAAAATTGACCAGATTGAAGCAGATGGCTACAATAGCGCCATTTCAATGATTGATTCCATAAAATCGAGGATCAGCCGCAGGGTCTCCCCTGAAATAGTAAACGAACGGAGAGTTCTTTTCAATAACCGAAAGCCGCAACTTTTATTCAAAAATATTCAGGTTGAAGGAGTTGTCGATGCTATGCAACGGAAGTATATCATTCAAAGCCTGAAGCACCGTTCGGATGTGGTTAGCCTTGATGTTTTGAAAAATGAATATTTTAAATTGGTAGCCGATCCGCATATTAAATCCATCAGGCCGATTTCACTTTTTAATCCAGAGAGCGGTTATTTCGATCTTCATTTGAAAGTAACACCGGAAAAGCCTATGGAAGTCAAGATTGGTGGTAACATTTCAACCAAACCCATTAATCAGGGGTTTGCGAGCCTCGATTATATGATTTTTAAAAACCGGGCTTATACCCTTAGTTCAAACATTTATTTTGGACGGTTTTACAGTTCATTTTTAATAGGCGGAAGAATTGATTACCCGACAAACCTGCCCTTTTACTTGTCAGCCTATTTAACCTTGAACCGTTGGGATTTTTATTCCAGCAGTACCGAGTTTGTTTTCGAGGATGTGCGTCCGCCTTATATCACACAGGATGAAACCAATGTCCGGGCTGAATTGGGATTTCCATATAAGAACAGGGGAAAATTTACTTTCGGTACCGCTTTCTCTTCATCGGCCGATGAATATTATCTGAAAAAGTCAATAAAGCAGGCTGATACTCCCGACAATACTCAATTTGATGCATTTGCGGCCAAATTTGCTTTTGAACAAAATTCACTGAATTACAAGCAGTATGCAACAGAAGGTGTTCGGTCCAATTTGTCTCTGAATTATATTACCGGAACCGAGAAAAACAAACCTGGCTCAACATCGAACAGTATCTCAGAGTTTAAGGGAGACCATAATTTTTACTTATTAAAAGGACACTACAGCAGATATGTAAACAGTAAACGAAGAACTACCTTTGGGTTTATGTTTGAAGGGGTTTACAGTAACAGAAAAATCTCGAATAACTATGTCTCAACAGTTCTTGCAGCACCTGCTTTCGAACCTTTGCCTCACAGTGAGACTATCTTTCTCGATAAATTCCGGGCCAATAAATACATTGCTGCGGGAGCCAAAGGTATATTCAAGATGAACGACCAGCTTCATTTTCGTGTGGAAGGATATGGTTTTGTGCCGGTACGCAGAATATTGGAGAGCGATGATTATAAGGCGGTATACGATGAATCGAGGTACTCATCCATTAATTTTATCGGATCGGTTGCCACCGTATACCATACCTCGTTGGGACCAATTAGTTTTTCATTGAATTATTACGAAAAAGAAGATACCCGGCTGTATGCCTTGTTCAATTTTGGATATATCTTGTTTAATAAGCGGGGATATTAATGTTTTTGCTGATAAAACCTGATCCAGCCGATCTCGAAACTATAAGGCAGTCCATTGGATATTTCATCTGCAACAATGGTCGTGGCATTAAGGTACATCCCGGAAGCAGGAACCTGGGCGCTAATCGATAAGATCTCTTTGTTATTCACTTTCCATATCATTTTCCCTTTGCCCCATTCAAGCCTGAAAATATAAAACCGGCCAGGTTTTAATCCTGAAATGCTCGTTGTTTTATCTGTTCCCGTGTTTTCATGATTTAAAAGACCTACCCTGTTTTTGATGCCGGTTTCCACTAAGTTTATCAGTTGAGTGTTGTCTTTTCCTTCCAGGTATACAGCGCTGACCAGACCTTTCCTGGGTTTATATTTTACCTTCGCTTCCCAGATGCCGGGGCTACCAATAAACGAGCCATTACTGTTAATACAGCCCGAAGAGTAATCGAATTCTTTTTCAATAAAACCAAAGGGTAATTGCCATTGCATCCCTTTAATTTTTTCTCTGCGGGTTTCAATTTTCAGGGTTTTGCCATCTGTTTTTATATTTTCTCCGGAAGTAAAAGCCTGGAGATCGCCGGGCTGTGAATAGTTTTTCCCGAGCGATAACCCTCCCCGGTATGAGATGGTTTGCCATTTTGTATTATCCAGTTTGGCCGTACTGAAGTCGTCGGAAAATACCAGTTGCCAGTTTTTGAAAAAATCGAGTTCGTGATTGTTTTTATATCTGAAATAACGAACCATGTGCGGTAATTTTTTCATCTCGTTGTATTCCTGAAATTTTTGGAACTCCTCAGCTTTTTCCCATTTTTTTTGGTCCTTCAGGTAAGCTTTTCGTTTCAGGAATTCTTCTGAAGCTGTCAGTTCTTTCAATTCCTCGAAGCGGCTTCTTTCCTTCGAATTTTCCATCTCCAGGTAAATTTTTAATGTAGCCGATTTTTCATATTTGAAGTAAAACCGGATATCCTCCGAATTTTTTAGTTTTTTATATTGTTCCGACTTCTTAAATGCCGCTGTTTTTTCAAATTTTTTCGAATCTTCCAGATAAGCTTTCCGGTTCAGGAATGCCTCTGATTCAACAATATGTTTGAGCTCATTAAAACGGGCAAGGAGCTTACTGCTTTCTGTTTCGCGGAATATTTTGTATTCTGCAGTTCGTATGAACCTGAAATATGCTTTTATCTCAGCTCTATTTTTAAGTTTTTTAAAATCAGTTAATTCATTAATGCAATTGCCGGATTTTATTTTTTCCTCCAGTTCCCGGAAATTTTTTAGTGTTTCAGATTGTTCGAATGCCAGAAATTGGTTTAATCCGGGCGAATCATTAACCTGAAAATAAATTATTAGTTTTTTATTCTTTTTTAACCGGTTAAACTCTCTTAGACGGGAGTAAGTTTCTGTTTTCCTGAATTCCTTTTTTTCTTTACGCGTACGCTTGTTTCCTTTTTCAAGTTCGGCATTTGCAATTTTTTCAAGTTCAGCATATCGGTCGATTAGCTGGCTCCCTGCCGTTTCTTTATATATCTTGTATTTTTTTGAACCTTTGAATCTGAAATAATCTTTGATCCCGGAATCGTTTTTTAACCTTAGAAATTCTTTTTTTTCGTTCAGATAATTACCGGAATCGACTTTTGCTTTCAGCCCTTCGAACTTTTTTAATGTTTCTGACTGGGAAAAATTTTCAAATTTTTTTAGGTCAGCCGAGCCGTTCAGCCGGAAATAAATTTTGATGGCTTTGCTTTTTTGCAGGCGTTTAAATTCATTCAGTTGTTTTTCTTCCGGCGAACCATTGAAAATATCAGCATCCGATTTTTTCTTTTCCGCGGCAAAACTGCCGTCTTCCATAAATTTTTTCAGTTCTAAAAAATTTGCCAGTGTTTCCGATGACCGGATGTTATTAAAGCGCTGCAACCCGGACGATTGCAAGGTCTTGTAAAAGCTGAGCAGTTTTTTGTTCTTCGAAAGGGCAGTGAATTCCTTTACCAGGGCTTCTTCAGAACTGCCTTTGTATGTAAGGTTCTCTATTTCTTTTTTCTTCTGGGCAAATGCTTCCGATTGAACAAACATTTCCAGTTCTGTATATTTCTTCAATTCTTCCGAGCTTTCAACTTCACAATATTCATGGTAGGCAGCCAGTAAATGTTCGTGTTTTTTTTCTATTTTACCGGTTGGTTTGATGAGCCCGAATGTACTTATGAAAAACATTTTTATCGACATGCTTCAATTTATTTAGGATGTTTTCGAGGAGATAAAAATAACAATTATTACAAATATTGTTAAAAATTTTAGTGTTCCTTGTAAAAAACGTATTTTCGGTATATTATTTTAGCTTTTAGCATACTATTCTTATGAAAATCATACAAATTCTGATCTTTTTTTTACTTGTTTTACTGTCCGGGCAACCGTTATGGTCGCAGGATTTCTTTAACGGGAAGTTTGACCGGGATAAGCATTACGTTCTTTTGGCCCATCCAACCGTACAAAGTTTGAGAAACATTTTATTCCTGGCCGATCAGGAGATTTTTGATACAGATGATGCCGATTTTGTTGGCGTTTATCATCGTGATGAAAATTACGATTTCCGGCAGTCTATTGATTTTATCAGGGAGGAAAATATAAGTCGTGTCCATTTTCAGGAGATTTCCGGCCATCTTGATGTTGCTGATATTTACAGGGAGAATAGTTGTACAAAAGATTTTCGGACAATTTTTGAGAACTCGGCAGGCATCATCTTTTTTGGAGGGCCCGATATTCAGCCCGGGGCTTATCACGAGCAGAACCTGTTTGCAGTAGTAACTGATCCGAACCGTCACCTGTTTGAGTTGTCGTTGCTTTTTCATTTATTGGGAGGGAACCAGTCGCCCGGGTTCAAGCCTTTCCTGGAAGCAAAGCCCGATTACCTGGTTACCGGTTTTTGCCTGGGCATGCAAAGCATGAATGTGGCCACAGGTGGAAGTCTTTTTCAGGATATTCCCAAACAGGTTTATAATGCCCGGGACGATCACGAAATCGTAGGCTTGTCAAAAAATAAGCTGCATCGCAATTACTGGCAAAATATTTCAGAAGATACTTTGCTGATGGGTGTCAATTTTCACAAGATCAGGTTTGCTAATGATTTCTTCAGAAGAAGGGTAGGTTATAAAAAACTGTTTTCGCCTTTGGTTTTGAGTAGTCATCACCAGTCGGTAAATAGAATCGGGAAAGGCTGGCAGGTAACAGCCTTGTCGTGCGACCGGAAAATAATTGAGGCTTTCCGCCATGAAAAGTATCCGAATGTGTTTGCTGTGCAGTTTCATCCCGAAGTTTCTGTTCTTTATGAAGATCGTGAAAAACGGAAGTTTGCTCCTGGCGATAAAGCAAAAACATACCATCAGATCATCGGTAAACGGGGACTTGATTTTCATCTGAAATACTGGAAATGTATTTCTGACGCCCTGGAAGATGCAATTAGAGGCGGGAACCGTCTTTGAGAAAGAATGGCGCTTCCTTTGAGAGGGAACCGTTCCTTGGGGTTTGGTTCATTCAAGTTCCGTTAAAATTAACGATATTTTTTTAGGGAGGGCTCACTCTCCGGGATTCTTTGAGGGCACTGTGCAGCACAGGGAAAGAAAGAACGGTTCCTTTGAGAATTTTCAATATAAACTGCTATTTTTGCGCCGTCTTAAGAAACAGGAGAATGGATTTTCAAAAAGAAATAGAGAGAAGAAGAACTTTTGCCATTGTGAGCCATCCTGATGCAGGAAAAACAACGCTGACTGAAAAACTGTTGCTTTTTGGCGGGGCAATCCGTGTCGCAGGGGCAGTGAAAAGTAATAAGATAAAAAAAGGGGCGACTTCCGATTTCATGGAGATTGAGCGCCAGCGTGGCATCTCGGTGGCTACTTCAGTGATGGGCTTCGAGTATAACGGGTACAAGGTAAATATTCTTGATACACCCGGGCACCAGGATTTTCAGGAAGATACTTTTCGTACGCTGACGGCTGTCGATAGTGTTATAATTGTGATCGATGCTGCCAAGGGCGTTGAACCGCAAACAGAAAAACTAATGAACGTTTGCCGCATGCGCAAAACACCGGTCATTGTATTTATTAATAAACTCGACCGCCCGACACAGGATTCGTTTGAACTGCTCGATGAAATTGAGGATCAGCTAAAAATTAAAGTATGCCCGTTGAGTTGGCCGATCAACAGTGGCCCGGATTTCAAAGGGGTATACAATATTTTTAACCGGAGCCTGAACCTGTTTAACCCCAATGTGCAGGAAATTGAACCTCTGATTGCTTTTGACGACATCAATCATCCTGATCTGGAAAAATACATTCGGAACGATGCGCGGGTGCTTCGCGAAGAACTGGAACTGGTTGAGGGTGTTTATCCAGAACTGAATGAAAACGAATATCTTGCAGGTAACCTCGCCCCGGTATTTTTCGGGAGTGCCCTGTATAATTTTGGTGTTCAGGAATTGCTGGATACTTTCCTGAAAATTGCTCCGGACCCGCGTCCTGCTTTTACAGAGGAAAGGGAAGTGAAGCCTGAAGAGGATAAATTTACCGGGTTTGTTTTTAAGATTCATGCCAATATAGACCCTAATCACCGTAGCCGGATTGCTTTTGTAAAGATTTGTTCCGGACATTTTCAGCGAAATAATGTATATAAAAATGTCAGACTGGGGAAAACATTCCGTATTTCAATCCCGACGGCATTTATGGCCGCTCAAAAAGAAGTTGTGGAGGAGGCTTTTCCCGGCGATATTATAGGAGTCCCCGATACCGGTAATTTTATTATTGGCGACACACTTACCGAAGGTGAAGATATTCGTTTTAAAGGATTACCGAGTTTTTCTCCTGAATTGTTCCGGTATGTGGAGAATGCCGATCCGATGAAAGCCAAACAACTGAATAAAGGAATCGACCAGTTGATGGACGAAGGAGTGGCACAGTTGTTTATCAGCCAGTTTAATGGTAGGAAAATTATAGGAACAGTAGGACAACTCCAGTTCGAAGTGATTCAATACCGTCTGGAACACGAGTATTCTGCCAAATGCCGGTTTGACGTTTTATCGATGTATAAGGCCTGCTGGATTGAATGTGACAACCCTGAAAAACTGGAAGAATTCAAAAAACGCAAACACCAGAAGATGGCCAAAGATAAACGGGGACGCGATGTGTTTATGGCCGACTCTGCTTTTATTCTTCAAATGGCGCAGGATGAGTTCAGGGATATAAAATTCCATTTTACAAGTGAGTTTTAGTGCAGGAAAGGAACCGTTCTCTATAAAAAGAACGGTTCCTTTCCTTCCATATGACCTGACAATTTCCCTTGGTTCCTTTACCACCGGCTTCGCTGGAGGTAATGAAGATTAAACATCTTTCGCATTTAGTTATCAGTATTTTTTTGTGGAATTAAACAGTCCTGATATATCATAGGTTTTGCTTTCTGTGAAAAGAATTTTTTTATATTAGTAGAAATCAAAATATGATAGTATGGAAGCTTTTTATAACAATGATTTGTTTTCGTATGTTGTATTACCGTTGATGATATTTTTTGCCCGTATTGCAGATGTCACGGTCGGGACGATACGTATAGTAATGGTTTCGAAAGGGCAGAAGTTATTTGCTCCTGTACTTGGTTTTTTCGAAGTTATTATATGGTTGCTGGCAATGGGAAAAATTGTTCAGAACCTTGACAACTGGCTGGCTTATGTAGCTTACGGGGCTGGTTTTGCAACAGGTAATTATATCGGGCTGATCATCGAAGAGAAACTGGCTGTGGGAATTCTGCAATTACAAATTATTACCCGTAAAAATGCCGATACCCTAATCGCCAGGCTAAAGGCTGCGGGGTATGGAATTACTTACCACGAAGCCCAGGGATCGATGGAAAAAGTTGCGGTAATCTATACGATAATTAAACGTGCAGATGTTAATAAAGTAATAGAGCTTATTCGAACGCATAATCCTCAGGCCTTTTATTCGGTTGAAGATGTGAAGTTTGTAAATAAAGATATTTATTCATCACTGGTGCCCAAAACAGCCCGCAGGTGGCGGAAAGGAAAATAGGATCACTTTTGTTTTTGTGAATATATAATTATGCCCCGCCGGAACATACCTTTCACTTTACAGGCGGGGCATTTTATATTTCAATTTAAAAAGCCTTGTCCAGTGTTTGGATCGCAAATACCTCCCGTAGTTTCTCTTTCGGGATGCTTGTTTCCAGTTTCACCTTTATTGTTTGCCCCGGAAGCAGGTCAAAGTAATTATCACTGAAAAAACCCTCTTCATCGCCAATAGTCAAGAAAAGGTTCTTTGCCAGTTTCGCAGAGTTCAGGGTAATCACATAACCACCATCGGCCGGGGTAATTTCAAATTTTACCTCCGGTTTTGGTAACTTAATATCCTTTATTGGTTTAAAATACAAGATATTACTCGAAATGACCGTGTCGTTTTCAAGTAACCCGACAAACAGGAATTGCCTGGCGGCTTGAACAGACTTTATAAAGTCAGCCGTTTTTTCAGCATAATATGTATCGCTTGAATTGGCTGGAATACTGATTTCTTTGGCTTCTTCCCGGATTTCATTTCCTTCAAAATCAAGTACTTTTATTTTTAACCGGGCATTAATTCCGGAAAGTTTGTCATTGATGACATCAATTTTCAACGAGTCTCCCTGGTAATAAGGAGAAACGAGTACCGGTTCAAACCCTTTTTTAGCAAAATATTGCAAGGCCTTCCACCGTTGATAATAATCGGTTGAGCTCCACGATGCAACCGGCCAGCAATCGTTAATTTGCCAGTATAAACTACCCATGCAATAAGGAGCAGCCCGGCGATGGCCTTCGAGTGCAAATTTGATCCCTTCGGCCTGCAATACCTGATTGACATACAGGAAAGACTCGAAATCCTTTGGCTTTTTATAATCTTGGAGCATGTAATATTCAATGGTCCCGTTGCCAATGGAAGAACGTTGGTGCGATTTCATAACTTCCGAAAAAATGTCGAAATCTTCAGGCAAGGCATATTGTTTTACGGTTTTCAGTTCGGGGAACGACTGGAACCCGTATTCGCTCATGAAACGGCCGATATGGGTGGCATAATTTTTAAAGGGTTCTTTTCCCCACCAAACACCCCAGTAGTGTTCGTCGCCGTTTACCAGATCGGAAGGAATACCGGTACCTGAAGAAGGGGAGGAGCTCCAGTAGCTGCGTCCCGGATCACAGGCTGCAACTGCACCGGGGAGAATACGGTGGAAGATGTCGGTGTACGATTTCCATATTTTATCGGCATTTTCCTTGTTCTTTGCTTCTTCTTTTTCTTTCCAGCCCCATTGATACCAGGCAGCCAGAATTTCATTGTTCCCACACCACATGGCAATACACGGGTGGTTACGCAGGCGTTTGATATTGTCGGTTGCTTCCTGTTTCACGTTTTCAAGAAAAGCCTCGTCCCCAGGGAACATGGCGCAGGCAAACATAAAGTCCTGCCAGATCAGGATTCCGTTTTCGTCGCATAAATCGTAGAAAAGGTCGTTTTCGTAAATACCGCCGCCCCATACGCGAAGCATGTTAAAGTTTGAAATTTTAGCAGTGTTTACAACCTTTTTATACATTTCTTCAGAAACGCGCGACGGGAAAATATCATTCGGAATATAATTGGCTCCTTTCATGAATACCGGAACACCGTTCAGCCTGAAACAGAAAGATGTTCCTTTTTCATTTTTATCACGAACCAGTTCCAGTGTCCGTAATCCGATCCGTTCCGGTTTCTCTGTAACCCTGTTCCCAACAGTCAGTTTCCCTTTTATATTGTAAAGATTTGTTTTTCCAAGTCCGTTGGTCCACCATAGTTTGGGATTTTCAATCTTGAAACCGACAGGATAAGTAGAAATACCTTCAGAAAGTTTTATGGTTGTTTTAGCCAACTCAATACCTTCGTTTTCAATACTGATGGTTGCATCCGTTTCTGCATTGGCTTCAATTTCGAAAACGGCAGTCAGGCTGGCTTCATTCTCATTAAGCTGGTTTTGTTTCAGTTGGAGGTTTGCGATACGGGCATCGTCCCAGGCAGTTAGGTAAACCGGTCGCCACAATCCGCTAGAAACAAGCCGGGGGCCCCAGTCCCATCCGAAATGATAACCGGCTTTGCGGGTGTAAACCGAAACTTTTTTATTACCATCGACCTGTCCTGTTTTTGCAAGATCGTTGTCCGAAACAGGTATTTCATAATCATTGGCATCGTATTTTTTGATCCCTTCCCTGATTGGAGAACGGAATAAAATCCGGAGTTCGTTTGAGCCTGTTTTTAGTTGAGGTTTTACATCAACCAGCCATTCGCGGAACATGTTATCGGCAGAAAGGACCTGAACCCCGTTTACAAAAACATCTGCATAAGTGTCCAGTCCTTTAAAATCTAGAGTAATACGATCGTGGGTTATAGCCGACTGGTCAATCTGTAAGTTCGTCTTGTATTCCCAGTCTTTCTTGTCGATCCATTGTACATCGTGTTCATTCAGACGGAAAAAAGGATCTTCAATTTTTCCGTTATTGAGCAGATCGGTATGGACACATCCCGGAACAGTTGCGGGGAGCCATTCTTCCTGTCCTGCCTGGCGGAAAGTCCAGTTTTCAGTAATTTCAGTACTGAAAACCAGATTTTCTTTTTTATGCTGACATCCGGCCAGAAAAAGCAGGGACAGAAATGCCAAAACAAAAGGTTGATTCAGTTTCATAATTTTAGCATTAGTGTTTTATAATTTTCAAAGTTGGGGAAAAAAAACGTTAATGGGAGAGATGAATTTTAATTTTTCTGCAGGAAAATATTTAAACATATCCTAAGAATAGTTAAAAGTTGTCAGGTTTTGTATTTTCGTTCGGTAATAGTCAAACTAATTCAATATATTTAGTTCAAAAAACAAGAAACAATAAAATTACCCCGATGAAAGAATTGATTAAACTAAAGGACATTGTAAAGAATTACAAAGTTGGAACACAGATCGTCCGGGCCCTTCGGTCGGTTTCTTTGAATATTGGCAAAGGTGAATATGTAGCCATTATGGGCGCTTCAGGATCCGGTAAATCGACTTTGATGAATATTATCGGCTGCCTTGATACGCCAACTTCAGGAGAATATTCACTGAACGGGAACAAAGTCAGTTCATTATCGGATGATGAACTGGCTGAAATCCGCAACCGGGAAATAGGTTTTGTTTTTCAAACCTTTAACCTGCTTCCCCGTAATACGGCTCTCGAAAATGTAATGCTTCCCCTGGTTTACGCAGGTGTTAAAAAGAACGAACGTGTTAAAACAGCCGAACGAATTTTGGTCGATGTTGGTTTGTCAGACCGAATAGAGCACAGGCCCAATGAACTTTCAGGAGGCCAGCGTCAGCGTGTTGCCGTTGCGCGGGCATTGGTTAACCACCCTTCGATTTTGCTGGCTGATGAGCCTACCGGTAATCTGGATTCAAAAATTTCAGAAGAAATAATGGAACTGTTTGCAGAAATACACCGGAAAGGAAATACCATCGTACTGGTGACCCACGAAGAAGAAATTGCCCGTCACGCACACCGGATCATCCGGTTAAAAGACGGAGAAATAGAATCAGACACCGAAAACCCCAACCCAATTATTTGAATGGCTAAAGAACCCAGGATATATACAAAGACAGGCGATGATGGTACAACCGGCCTTATAGGGGGCTCACGGGTAAAGAAATACGATATTCGGCTGGAAGCCTATGGTACAGTTGATGAGCTGAATTCGTGGATCGGTGTCGTCCTGTCGACCGGGATCGATGAACAAGCCAAAGGAGTGTTGGGTAAGATTCAGCAGAAATTATTTGTAATAGGTGCTCATTTGGCAACCGGAGAGAATGCTGCCGTGCTGAAGGAACAATGGCCTTGTAAGGAAGAAGATATTATCCTGCTTGAAACTGAAATGGACCGGATGTTTTCAATACTTCCCAGGTTGTCAAATTTTATTCTTCCGGGAGGATCTCTGTCTGCTTCGTATTGCCATGTTGCCCGAACTGTTTGTCGCCGTGCTGAAAGGCGTATTGTCGAACTTTCGGAAAAAACAGAAATAAATCCACAACTTATTAAGTATATCAACCGGCTTTCTGATTATTTATTTGTGCTTTCCAGAAAAGTATTGCACGATATGAAAGTGCCTGAAATCCTATGGGTTCAGGGTTGATCCTAAATATTTTAATAAACGTTTGGAGAATTGATTTTTTTGTTATATTCGCAAAAATTTAAAATTAAGTTGAACCACTTAAAATATATGCTATGTATTGGACGCTTGAACTTGCATCAAAATTGGAAGATGCACCGTGGCCTGCCTCGAAAGATGAATTGATTGACTATGCTATACGTAGCGGTGCCCCTCTTGAAGTGATCGAAAATTTGCAGGAGATTGAAGATATAGGGGAGATTTACGAAAGCATCGAAGACATCTGGCCTGATTATCCGAGCAAAGATGATTTCTTTTTTAATGAAGACGAGTATTAGAATTTACGAAATAAAATGAGAAGCAGGGCGAAAGGTCCTGCTTTTTTTTTGTATATTTACAGGGCGCTGATGCCAGGAGTTGAAAGACTGGGAGTATTAGCCGAAGGTAAGAAGAAGGAAGCCCCAATGCATTGACATGAAGAATAAAAATTACATAAACAGAATACGATCCTGTATCTATCAGTCTGCATGGCTGAAAAGGTTGTGGATGGTAAATCCTGTTTGCCTGTTTACTGTAACTTTCTGGTATTTTTTTTGTCTAAGTAAAAAAACAGAAACAAAAACATTGTAGATTATGAAACAAATTTACAAGACTATGTTGCCAGTATTTTTTTTATTGATTTTTTTCCCTGTAAATAGTTTTTCTTTTGGATTAAACCCGTTGCAGAAAAGGGTTGTATCTAATTCTCAGAATGATATTCAGTTGATTTCCGTGAAAAAATATTATCCTAACCCCGTGAAGGACAAGCTTAAGGTTGAAGTTAATGTGAAGGAAGAAGGAGTCTTTTTTGTAAAGGTTTATGACATTCTTGGAAATGAACTTATAAAGAAAGAAATACATTTATATCATTCAGTCCTGAATAAATTTAGCCTTGATTTTTCCGGATTACATTCGGGGATATACATCCTGAGAGTCGGAAAAGATTCACAAACTGTTTCGGTAAGAATAAAAAAGCAATAAATTTAGAAATAACATCCGATAATTTTTATGGTGATTACGTTTTGTGAACGGCAAAATGTGTTACTTTTGCTTTGGAACACATTACTAATAATAATTTCAAAAAATCGTATTATGAAAACTAAATTTAGCAAGTTGTTTGCTTTTTCATTTGTTTGCTTTTTTATATTTGGTTTTTCAGCAGTTTCATCGGGTAAAACTGCTAAAAAAGAAATTGGCATTCAGTTGTACTCGGTACGTGACGCTATGAGAACGGATCCGGTTGGTACCATTGAAAAGTTGGGCGCGATGGGGTATAAAACTGTTGAAACTGCCGGATATTCTGATGGGAAACTTTATGGAATGAATCCTGTTGATTTCAGGGCGCTGGTTGAAAAAAACGGGATGAAGGTACTCTCGGCTCATTGCGGGGGAATGGTTCCTTCAAAAGAAAACTGGGACGAAGTGATGGCCTGGTGGGATAAATGTATTGATGCCAATAAGGCTGCCGGGGTAAGTTATATTGTACAACCGTCGATGAATAAAATAGCCTACGAAAGTTTGAAAGGGCTTCAATTGTATTGTGATTATTTTAATGCCGTTGGCGAAAAATGTGCCGCTAAAGGTATTAAGTTTGGATATCATAACCATGCAGGTGAATTTAAAGAACTGGAAGGGCAGGTTATTTATGACTACATGCTGCAGCATACCGATCCTTCCAAAGTTTTTTTCCAGCTTGATTTATACTGGATATACAAGGGAGGAAAGGTCGCCACTGATTATTTCAAAAAATACCCGGGACGTTTTCTTTTATATCATGTAAAAGACGAGAAAGAACTTGGTGAAAGCGGTGAAATGGATTTTGAATCAGCTTTTAAAATGGCCAAAAAGGCTGGGATGCAACATTATATTGTTGAAGTTGAGAGATATAATTATGATCCTATCGTAAGTGTACAGAAAAGCCTTGAGTTTTTGATGAACGCTGGTTATGTGAAGAAGTAATTGATACAATTTTGAAATCAGGAAAGGATTCCCGCTCATTACCAAAGCGGGAATCCTTTTTTGTTTTTAGATGCCTGTGTCATGTCAAATTTGGGGGCACTTTAACTTTTTGTGAGGCATATTCCCTGATTTTTAATTGGCCGGGTAGCATTTTTCCTGTTTTTGCTTACAGTCTTCTCTGTAAATGCTGCAATTTCGTCCCTTGTTTTTGTTATGCACTGAAAAATCAGCAGGGCTTGTCCTTGCTGCGGATGTGCCGGTCTGATTACCTTTGCTTTTTCAAAAGCTTGGTATTCTTCTTTCAAAATACCGTTAACCCGTTCGGCTATCGCATCGTTCTGCGGTATCGAAGACAGTTGGGTTTTCACGTAAATTTTTCCGGGGAATTAACTGTACACGGTCAGTACCAGCTTCCGTCTTCCCCCGGAATTTCTGAATTCGCAGAAGTATATGCCCTGCCATGTGCCCAGGTTCAGGCGGCGGTTGGTTATGGGTATAGTAACAGAATTACCGATGATTGATGATTTCAGGTGTGCAGGCATGTCGTCGTCACCCTCGTAGTTGTGTATGTAAAGCGGGTCTTTTTCCGGTACCATTTTGTTGATGAATGCTTCAAAATCGCGACGGACAGTAGGATCGGCATTTTCATTGATCGTGATCCCGGCAGAAGTGTGTTTCACAAGGATATGCAACAGTCCCTTCTCCGGTAAATAGGGGACTTGTTCTTCGATCATCCGGGTGATCAGGTGGTACCCTCTTCGGAATTCAGGTAGCAATATTTCTTTCTGCTGGATCATACTGTTTTTCTTTTTACCTGTTTTCTACACAAACGTATTAAAAATTGTTTAGAACCCGTTCAGCATTTGATGGATTTGCCTGATTTTGTCATTTCGTTCGAACGAATAATTATGGCTTTCTCTTTCAAGTTTTTGATAAATTGCCATTGCTTTTTGCAGATAATTCCGTCTGGTCAGTGAGAATTCAATATCGTCTGTCTTGCCAGCCAGCATGAAAAGTTGAGCCAAATCTTCCAGGTGGTTTTCTGTAAACTGTTTTTCTTTTAGAATACTGAAAAAACCTTCATCCTGCAAAACAACCAGTTCGTCAAGGTTTATTTTTAGTTCATTCTGAAATTCATTTTTGATCATTTCCAGCATTCCATCGGTTTCCCCGTCTTCTTCCCGTTTCAGCATACGGGCAATCAGTTTCCTGAGAAACAGGGTCATCATTTGAATCTGTCGCATTAAATAATCCCGTTGTTCCATGGTTATTCAATTATAATAAGTCTTGTTTTTTTGATAATTCAGAAGGCGGGATGCCAAAATATTTTTTGAAGCATCTCGAAAAGTAGAGCGGGTCGTTGAAGCCGACTTTATAACTGACTTCAGAAACAGTAAGTTCATTTTCAGTATTGAGTAGAATCTGCCTGGCCTCTTTTAGCCTGATGTTACGTACAAATTCGGTCGCCGACTGACCGGTGAGTGTTTTCAGCTTTGAATAGAGCAGTGTTTTGCTTACGTTCGTCAGGGAACAGAATTGTTGAACATCGAATTCGGCATTGTCTAGATTTTGGTAAACCACTTTCACGGCCTTGTTTAAAAATAACTGGTCGCCTTTATGACTGGTGAAATGTTCGGCTTTGATCTGTCTGTTTTCTGCAAAACGTTTGCGCAGGCGTTTCCGGTTTTCAATTAGTCCGAAACTACGGGCTGTCAGCTCGTTCATGTTAAAAGGTTTGGTGATGTAATCATCGGCGCCCATACTAAAACCCTGGATAATATTTTCTTCCGAGTCGCGGGCTGTGAGAAGGATTACCGGAATATGGCAGGTTTCATTGCTTTCTTTGATGCGACGGCAAAACACTGTGCCATTCATGCCGGGAAGCATCACATCCGATATTACAAGGTCGGGCATCTGATTTAAAAATTCCATGCCTTTTTCGGCTGATGTTACAGGCAGAACTTCGAAATATACGGAAAGCTCGCGCGATATGAATTCGAGCATCTGTTTCTCGTCTTCAACAATTAATAACAATGGTTTTTTCGAACCATCAATGATATTTTCATTGGGAACAACAGGGGTTGCAATGAACGATTTCTTAGCCTTTTTCAGAGGGAGCAGTACTTTGAACTCAGTTCCGTTCACGCCATCACTGAATAATTCGATATTTCCCCCGTGCAGGTCGGTCAGTTCCTTTACCATCGACAGGCCGATGCCGCTGCCCGGTATCTTATTCAGGTTGTTACTTTTTAATCTGTAAAACCGGTTGAAAATGCTTTTTTGCATATCCTGTGGTATTCCCGGCCCGTTATCGGAAACTACTATCTCCAGTTTTTCTGTAATGGAATTCCATTTAACCTGTAACTCAACCAAACCGTTTTCAGGGGTATATTTAAAAGCGTTTGAGAGCAGATTGACAATAATTTTTCCCAGCTTGTCGTCATCATAATTTAACCATAGTTCATCGGTTTGAGTGTTTAGAATGAAATTAAAACCTTTTTCATCAGCCAACGGTTTGTAGTAATGATAAATCGAGTGAATTTGCCGGATAACATCGCCGGGAGAATATTCAATGTTAATAGTTTTTGATTCCAACCGGCGGAAATCGATTACCTGGTTGACAAGGTTCGAAAGACGTTCTACATTGCCGTGGATCATTTCGATGTATGTTTTTGTTTTTTCATTCTTGCTTTCGTGTTCCAGGAGTTTCTGTAAAGGAAGCATAATGAGGGTCAACGGGGTTTTCAACTCATGCGAAATATCAGTGAACAGGCGCAGTTTAAACTGATCGAGTTCATGTATCTCTTTGTTTCTCATATACAGGCGGGTAAGCAAAAATGAAATAATACCAAGGAAGGTGAGTATTGTGAGGATAAACCATGCCCGTTTATATACCGGTGGTTCTACAACGAAATTTACCAGCGCCGGTGTCGGGTCTGCATTCAGGTCCCTATCCCTGGCCTTAACTTCAAACGTGTATCTTCCATCTTTCAGATCAAGTAAAAGGGCTGTTTTGTCAGAAGAAAAAGGAGACCATTCACCTTCGTTCAGCCGGTACGAAAAACATAGTTCACCGGGAGATGTTTTGTTCATAAAATCTTTACCCTCGAAACGGATCAGTATATTTCCTTCCGGCGGTATTTCCTTTTCAGCAAAAGTGATCATTGTTTCCGGGGCATGCTGATCGCGTCTGTACAAAATGGTTTTCGATATTTCTTCCGGAATTTTCCGGGTGTTTTTCAGGTCGTACAAGTACCATTCGCGCGATCCCTGGTTGATCCAGATGTTTTTATCGGAAGACAGCCGTATCGTACCTTTTTCCCGGGGAATACCGATGTTGGGGTGCATAATATGGCTCACAAACTGTTTGCCGTCGAAACATGAAATACCATTGTCTGTAGCAATAATAACCGACTTGTTATTTTCGTAATACAGGTTGGTGGCCATGTTGCTGGCCAGTCCGTTTTTTACACCGAAACGCTGCCAACTTTTTCCATCGAAATAAAACAGCCCGTAGCCACCTTGAGCTACCCATATTTTGTCGTCGGGACTAATGATAATATCATCAGTCCATCGTGAACCGTTAAAAACCGAATCAATATTGTATGTTTTTGTTCCATCGAAGATACTAACCGTACCTCCCGAAAACCAAAGCTTTCCATCCGAACTCTGTTCAATCGAGGCAATACGTAGCGGCACCAGTGGATAATGATAGGTTCTCCATGTTTTTGTAGGATAATGATATTCGATAAAGCCTCCTGAATTAGAGCTGCCTGAACTTAAAACAGCATTAATGGAGAAAACAATCGATGAATCGCCCAGCTCTTTTACCCCATCGTATGAAATACCAAAATGAAGTTGGGAAAAACTTTTCAGAATCCATTTTTTGCCATCAAAAGTAGCAACGGCTGTTCTTCCCTTGTGACTTCCTGCTGCCCATAGCTGTCCTTTTTTCGAATAATATACGAGCATGGTCATGTTCATCAGTCCATCCCGGGTATTGTAGCTTGAAAAAACAGATAATGCTGAGTCAGCTTCGACTACTTGTCCCTCGTTCGTTGTAAACCAGTAGCGGCCATCGGGGGTATTACACTGAAAATTCAGTCCCTGATAGGTGCGGTAGCTGCCCTGTGCATTTTCCAGTTCACGAAACATGCCAGTGCCGGAAAGGTATATATGATCTTTTGAATCTAAAAAGATATTGATGTATGAAAGCGGTAATTTTACTTCCGGGTACTGGTACAACCGCCATCCTTTTTCATCAAGGGTGTATATTTTGCTGTGCCCGCCAATCCATATTTTCCCGTCGCTGGTTTTAAAAATAGCTGTATGAAGGTCGTCACCCCCAATATTACTCAGGTTTACGGTTGTTGTTTTTTCTGTTTTCAGGTTTAAAAGCTGGATGCCAATAGTGGGTGTGCTTGAAGTTACCAGTAGTTCGTTTCCTTTCCTGCAGATTCCTGAAATGTTATTACCATTCAGCAAATCTACATGGTGGTAACTCCAGTCTGATTTGGTGAAGATATTCTGAAGGTTTCTGATTTCAGCAATTTCAAAATCCTTATAATTACAGGCCGCCCAGAAAATTTCCTGATCATCGATGTGTATTTTGTAAACCGGGAATTTTATTTCATGAATATTTTTGACAATACTGCCCAGATTTGAATATACAGCCACTTTATTGGTAATATTTCCGTCCGGGTCAAGTTCAAAAATTCCGTGAGGGTTAAAACACCGGATATGCCAGGGGGTTATTTTTAATAAGCCGTGTTGTGAGCCGATCCAGATATAACCGTTTTTGTCAGTAACAAAAGTGTGTTGTGTCGTGAAAGTAACAGTCAAAATTCGTTTAAACTGCTTGTCGATATACCGGTACAGACCTTTGGCTGTGGCAACCAGCAAGTTCTGGCTCCGCTCGTTAGCCATCGATCTTAAGGCGCTACTGTCGACCGGGGAAAAGTGGAGTTGGTAACCATCGAAAAAAACAGCCTGGTCCCCGGAGCCCAGCCAGAAGCCATCTCCGGTGCTGTTACTCATACATGAAATACCAATAGTGTCCAGTTCATGAAACTCGACCCATTGCCACGGCTCCAGTACCGGGTTGGAAATCACCGGGTGGTAAGCTTCTTTGGAAAAGATCACCATCCCTTTGATTACCAGGAGAAACAAGAGAAACAGTAATTTTATTTGTATGAGTCTATGGCTATTCATTAAAAATCATAAATAATTGTTCCGAAAGATAGTGAATCGCTTTCTTTACACAAAGACGAAGGGATTTTCCCGGGAGAAGCTACTCCAAAGTGAAAATTGCTTTTGGGACAGCTTCGTTACATTTCCGAATTGCTAAAATTCATTAGAAAAATTATCTTTGATTAAAATATAAGTTTATGAATCAAGACACAATCACATGATGGTGCAAGGACTCAATTGGGATTAAATTTTGTCAAAACCGGGAAAATAGATAAAGAGTTTGGAAAATTATTCTCTAAGCTATTCGATTATAGACAAAAAGGCGATTATGGAGACATGTTTGATTTCGATGAAGAGATAACAAAGCCGTTACTAGACAAAGTGAAAATATTCATTGAAACGATTGAAAAATTATTAAAATGAAAGGTTCGTTCAGCCTTTTTATTTTCATACAGAAATTCCCACCTTTGGGGATTATTTTTTACGGACATGGAACAACTCGTTTACTACATTATTATTGGCCTTCTTGTTTTTGATTTTATTCTCGAACGTTTTCTCGATTACCTGAATACCACCCGGTGGAGCGACACACTTCCCGATGAAGTGAAAGGGATTTACGATGAAGAAAAATACCGGAAGCAACAGGCTTATGAAAAAGTCAACCACCGTTTTTCGATGCTTACCGGTTCGTTCAGTTTTGTGTTGATCATGCTGATGTTCCTTTTTTACGGTTTTGCTTATGTCGATCAATGGGCAAGGGAGATAAGCGGTCAGCCGGTTTTAACGGCTCTTATTTTTTTCGGGATTTTAATGCTGGCATCCGATCTCTTAAACACGCCGTTTTCGGTTTACAGTATATTTTCAATTGAAGAACGTTTCGGTTTTAACAAAACAACGCCAAAAACGTTTGTGCTTGACAAACTGAAAGGCTGGCTGCTGGGAGCATTGATCGGCGGCGGGTTGCTGGCCCTGATCATTTTTATTTACCTGAAAACGACCCATCTGTTCTGGGTATATGTGTGGATGGTGATCAGTGTCTTTTCAATTTTTATGGCGATGTTTTATTCCAACCTGATTGTGCCGCTGTTCAATAAACAAACACCTCTTGAAGAAGGTGAGTTAAAGCAGGCAATCAATAATTTTGCAGAAAAGGTAGGATTTAAACTTGATAATATTTATGTGATCGACGGCTCGAAACGATCGACCAAATCGAATGCCTATTTTACCGGTTTGGGGGCTAAAAAACGGATTGTTCTGTACGATACCCTGATCGCCGATCTGGGAACAGAAGAACTGGTTGCTGTGCTGGCTCACGAAATCGGCCATTATAAGAAAAAGCACATTATAAGCAGCCTGATCCTGGGCATCCTGCAAACAGGGCTGATGCTGTACATTTTTTCTTTGTTGGTCGATAGTCCTGCGCTTGCCGGGGCAATGGGGGTGACAGAACCCAGCTTCCACATCGGACTGATTGCTTTTGGAGTACTTTATTCTCCGTTGTCAGATTTAATCGGAACAGGCATGAACCTGCTGTCACGTAAAAACGAATACCAGGCCGATGCTTTTGCTGCTGAACATTATAATCCAGATGCCCTGGCTTCAGCATTGAAAAAACTTTCTGTAAAAAATTTGAGCAATCTCCGGCCTCATCCGGCATATGTGTTCTTTCACTATTCGCATCCAACCCTGTTGCAACGGTTGGAGGCATTGAAAAAAACCAAATATATAATTCAAAAATGAAAGCAGAAATAATTACCATTGGCGATGAAATATTGATCGGTCAGATTGTTGATACCAATTCAGCCTGGCTGGGTGAACACTTGAATTTATATGGTATCGAGGTATACCAGTTAACATCCGTGCACGATTCACGCGAACAAATACTGACAGCTATTGATAACGCTGCCGGGAATGCCGACCTGGTGCTGATAACCGGGGGGCTGGGGCCAACCAAAGACGATATTACCAAACACACGCTTTGCGAGTATTTCAATACCCGGTTGGTAGTCAACAAAGAGGTCCTTGCCCGGGTGGAAGAGATGCTGGGCAAACGGGGAGTGAAAATCAATCAGTTGAATAAAGATCAGGCACTGGTTCCCGAAAATTGCACGGCGATCCTGAATGAAACAGGAACAGCGCCGGGAATGTGGTTCGAGAAAGATGATACCATTTTTGTGTCGATGCCCGGTGTGCCTTACGAAATGATGCATATGACGGAGAACGAAATCCTGCCGCGTTTGCAGCAAACAGGCAAGACCAGGTCCATATATCACAAAAATATATTAACACAAGGATTGCCCGAGTCGATGCTGGCCGAGAAGATAGAGGAGTGGGAGAATAATTTACCTTCGTTTATTAAATTAGCATATTTGCCCAGCCAGTTGATGGTCAGGCTCCGGTTAAGCGCCTATGGCTCCGATCCTGAGTTTTTAAAGACTGAAGTAGAGAAACAGATCACTGTTCTGAAGACTATTATTCCCGGGCATATCTTCGGATATGATGATCAGACCCTGGCCGGGGTGGTGGGGGAGATGCTTACCCACACAGGCTGTACCCTGAGTATTGCCGAAAGCTGTACCGGCGGTAACGTGGCACATTCTATTACCTCCAGTCCGGGAGCCTCGGTTTATTTCAAAGGTTCTGTAGTGGCCTATTCGAATGAGATAAAACAGCAATTGCTGGATGTTAAACAGGAAAGCCTCGAAAAATACGGTGCTGTAAGCGAGCAGGTAGCCCGAGAAATGGCTGTTGGTGTGAAAAAACGGATGGGCACTGACTATGCTGTTTCGACCACCGGGATAGCCGGCCCTGACGGGGGAACAGAAGAGAAACCTGTGGGTACCGTATGGATTGCAGTAGCTGGCAAAAACATGGTATTTACAAAAAAATTCAATTTTGGGCATAATCGTGAACGAAATATATTGCGGTCTACACAATCTGCATTAAATTTATTACGTTGTTTGATAATGAAAGAAAATTCAATTACATCATGAGACGTGTATCTTTTATCATCCTGTTTGTTTTGGTCGGCTTGATAGGGGTTATGGCAATCCTACCCCTGTTTTTCAAGAACAGTATTTCCGACCAGTTAAAAATAGCTATCAATAAGCAAATTGAAGGGACGGTTGATTTTTCCGAATTTCATATTTCCCTTTTCAATAAATTCCCGAAAGTAGAATTGCAGGTCGTTGGTTTGAGTATTGCCGGGACCGGCGATTTTCAGCATGATACATTAGTGTCTGTTGGTTCAGTCTCCGGGGCAATCACCCTCCCCGAATTATTCAGGAAAAAGGAACTGAAGATTACCAGCCTGAATATACGAGATACGGATGTTTTGCTGAAAACAATTGAAGGAGGGGCTGCTAACTGGGATATTGTCCCGTCACCGGGAACTGAGGAAGCAGTGGAAGAGCCGGAAAGCGATACTTCAGGGAAGGGTATTAAAATTATGTTCGACGATCTTGAACTGAGCGGGTTAAACCTGAAATACCTCGATGAATCATCAGATATGTTGTTTATCCTGAAAAATTCATCAACCCATACAAGAGGCGAAATTTCAGGCAGTGAAATGAATTTCGACATTGAAGCACAGGTTGGTGAACTTATTTTTGAGTATGGTTCGGTACGGTATATCTCCAATACAAAACTCCGGTTAGCCAGTCAGCTATTGTTCAATTCTGAAAAGATGGATTTTACTTTTAGTGATGGAAATATCTGGCTGAATGATCTTTTGCTGAAGCTGGAAGGATCGTTTGCCATCCCTTCCGACAGTATGTATTTCGATCTGAACCTGAGTAACGACAGTAAGGATTTTAAAGGCTTGCTGGCATTGGTGCCTGCTGCTTACGAGTCGTATCTTGAAAAAGTACAGGCCGACGGAAGTGCAACCATCTCCGGTAATTTTAAAGGCTGGTATTACGGGGAGGATTACCCGGCGCTTCAACTGAACCTTGAAGTCGCGGACGGTACATTCAAATATGCCGGTATGCCTGAACAAATTGATCATATCAGAGTGAGTACACAGATCAGTAAACCCCAGGGGGACTTCGATAAACTGGTGATTGATGTACCAAAGGCATCGGCATCATTAAAGGGAATCCCGGTGAACCTGCAAATGAAAATTACCACTCCTGTGAGCGATCCGGCTTATGCTGCCCGGTTGCAGGGCGACGTCAATTTCAATATGCTGAACAAGGCTGTCCCGATGGAAGGTGTCGATATACAGGGAGAACTCAGTGCCGATATCGCGGTGGAAGGCCGTCAGTCGGATGTGGATAAGTCGGCCTATGATAAATTTAAGTCGAACGGTAAGTTGAGTCTTGAAAACTTTGTTTACCGCTCGGAAGCGTTGAAAGAGCCTGTCAATATCCAGTCGGGGGTAGTATCCGTAACAACCCCTAAAATTGAAGTAAAAAGTTTAAAG
Source organism: Prolixibacteraceae bacterium (assembly GCA_963662895.1). GTDB lineage: Bacteria > Bacteroidota > Bacteroidia > Bacteroidales > Prolixibacteraceae > GWE2-42-39. The sequence goes on from OY759982.1 coordinate 1,596,758, forward strand.
GGGAACATCGGGCAAAGCCATTTTTCGCTGACCGGTTACCTGTCGGATTATCTGCCTTATTTTTTACGGGATAAGGTTTTAAAGGGAGAATTTATTCTGAAATCCAATTTTGCAGACCTGACCGAACTGGCAGCCATTCAGAACCAGGTTGCGACACAAAAGGCTGATTCTGCAATTGTTCAGCAAACAACGGTGGAAGCCGATTCTATTCTTGCTTTTGAAGTTCCTGCCCGTATGAATCTGAAATTTCGTTCTGCAATTAAAAAAGCTGTTTACGACCGTATGGAGTTAAGTCAGGTCAACGGCTTAATAGCTATCCATGATCAAACGCTCGAACTGGGGAACCTGGATATGGAAATGCTCCAGGGAAAACTCACGGTAACCGGTTCATATAAAGGCAACGAACAACTCAGGCCTGATTTCGATTTTAACCTGGATGCAGCGGATTTCGATGTACAGTCGGCTTATCAATCGTTAAGCATGGTGCGTCGTTACCTGCCTATTGCAGCCCGGAGCCAGGGGAAAATATCCACCGAGTTCAGTATGAAAGGGAAGATGAACGAAAAACTGGAACTGATAGGTCCCAGCCTGAACGGAAACGGCGTATTCAGTACCCATCAGTTGAAGGTTGTCGACGATCCGACACTTAGCCAGTTGAAAGGGATCATCAAATCGGAAAAATTGAAAAAGGTGAAGGTGGATGATTTTACAGCCCGGTTTAATATTGAGAACGGTAACCTGATCGTTGAGCCTTTCTATACGACAATTGCCGGTCAGGAAACAACAGTTCAGGGAAAACTGTCGGTACAAAGCGAACTTGATTTTCTGCTTGATTTTAAACTGAACCGTTCCGATCTGGGTGATGATATAAATAAAGTATTTGATTTTATCCCTGGTTCGCAAAACATTCAAAAAGTAGATACAGGCGTGAAAATTACCGGCCCGGTAAAAAGCCCGAAGGTCTCTGTCGATCTGGATAATGCCCGTAAACAAATCATGGAAGAAGTAAAAAAGGCAGGGACAAAAGAGGTTAAGGATAAAGTAAAAAAGATTGGCAACGAACTGAAGAAATTGTTCAGGTAATTTTCAAAAAATAAACTATTAAACTTTGTGAGTGAGAGATTCCTCCCTCTCGAACTAAAAATCCGTGTCATTCCGAGTTGCCACCCAAAAATTTTGGGCATAATGAGGAGATGACAGGAAAGGTATCTGAAAGTCAAGTCCCCGGTTCACCGGAAGGTGAAAAGCAGGGTTGGCCGGTCAAAGTAGTCCGGGCCGGCGAAAGCGGGAGCGGTTTTTGGCGGGTCTTCAGGGATGTGTGCCGGGAAGAAAAAACCGGGAGGCGGTCGGAAGGATGGCTTTGACAAGACTTTTACTTCCTTTTGGTGGACTGCAAAAGGAAGGGCCCCGCCGGCCAGAGGCGAATACAAAAAAGATAAGAAGAGCAGAAGATGAGAAAGGTAAGTGGAACAAAAATCCCGGAGGGATGATATTTGAGTAACCCGGGGTAAGAGAGGCACGAGCGCAACCCCGGGTTGAATGCAAACAGAATACCCCCGGCCACGGTAGTTCGTCAAAAAAAGTGGTGCAGTTGTATGGCCGGAAGTAATGTAATGCTGAAAAAAGCGATGTTTTGTATTTGTTTCATATACAGACTTCTGCAAAAAACTGTCATAGGCAGTCCCCACCCAAAATTTATTGGGCATAATGAGGCAATGACAGGAAAGGTATCTGAAAGTCAAGTCCCCGGTTCACCGGCAGGTGAAAAGCAGGGATGGCCGGTCAAAGTAGTCCGGGCCGGCGAAGGCGGGAGCGGTTTTTTGCGGGTCTTCATGGATGTGTGCCGGGAATAAAAAACCGTGATGCGGGAGGAAGGATGAGTTTGACAAGACTTTTACTTCCTTTTGGTCGACTGCAAAAGGAAGGGCTCCGCCGGCCAGAGGCGAATACAAATGAACAATGAACATTGTCAGGTTATTAAGAGAACAAATAAAACACCGGGCACGGGAGGGGTACTTTAATCTTTTATGGAGCATATTTTCTGATTTTTTAGTACAGATAAAAGTTAAAAAACAAACTTCATTGCATTTCTGTTTTTTACTGTCCTCAAGCCGGACGGGCTGATCCTTTTTCCCTGCAGCTGGAAAAAGGAACCAAAAAGAGCCGCCGCTGAGAAGAAAAAGCTAAAAATCGTTTGCGTTCGCTATCCGGCAATTGCCGGACCAAACTCCTCACTGCGTTCGTCAAACAGGGAAGATTTTTTAACGCTCACTCTATCGATTTTCTAAACGCTTTTTCTCCTTAGGCGGAAACAGCCCGGGCTTTGTTGTCTTTCCTAAAAAAAATATCTTTTTCCTCCCTGCTTATTCTATAACGAAACGATGGCTCCTTACTGAACACTTTACCTGCTCTTCTCCACAACTTTTTAAACTGATTCACACGGAACTCCTTGAAGAAAAGCAATGCCGTTATATGGCCGGGAATGAGGTAATGCTGAAAAAAGCGATGTTTTGTATTTGTTTCATATACAGACTTCTGCAAAAAACTGTTATAGGCATCCGGTAGTTGCCGGACTATGCGCCGGAAAAGGGGAATCGGGAACCGGACTGTATCGCGTAAGGTCACGACGTGTTGTGACCGTGCCTCTTGCTAAGTCGGTCTTGATGAGAAGTCCTTACGTCCAAACATTTCGAGTGCCTGCACCCAAACATTTCGAGTGCCTGCACCCAAACACTTCGAGTGCCTGCACCCAAACATTTCGAGTGCCTGCACCCAAACACTTTGAGTGCCTGCACCCAAACACCTTGGGGGACAAGAGTGGCTTATAAGATCATGTTTTGGGGGATCAAAGATTACAGGTAGTGGTTGTTTTAGCAGCGTACCCCCTCCCTGCTGAAGCCATACTTCCGTCCCTCCGGGACTTTGGGAAGCCGTGATGTTTATTATGTATGCCAATGCCCTATGTGCCGGAAGTTGAAAAAGGGACCCTGGAAAGAAGCCAAAGCTGACAGGACGGCTTGAAGAAAGAGGCTCTTTAAAAAGACAAAAAGCAACTTAAAACACCAAGACACCAGGTGTTTATAAATATTTATTCTTGGTGTCCTGGTGTTTAGTAATTGTCTTTTTGAATTTATCTCTTTGTCTTTCCGCTAATTCCCGTAAAGTGATATTTCTGCTATGCTGGTAAAAGGAGCCCTGTTACTGTCAGGCAGGTAAATTTTCAGGTAACGGCCCTTATCTGTTGTTTCCGGGGCAGCCAGTTCTATGGACAGCAGGTCACCGGAGCCAAAAACTCCTTCTGCTATTTTCTCCCAGCCCGGATCATCGGGGTCAGGATTGCTGCTGACAAAGTATTCAACCGTGTTGGCATCGGTACTTCCCGATCGGCGCCAGGTGTCGATCCTGCATATTTTTTTGGACGCAGCCAAATCAATGATTGCCCAGTGGGGCAGTGGGGCATTCCCGCCGTTGTACTGAGAATGCCACCAGTTATCCAGTTTGCCGTCAATCAGGGAGGCTACCCCTCCGCCATCGCTGACTTCCTGGTCAGAATAACTGACCACTGACCAGCCGGATTTGTCATATTCATAGATTGCAGGGAAAGGTGTTTCATAAGATGCCCATTCCACAGCGAACGTGTCAATAGAAAGACTTTCAGGAATAAACAAAGAACGGTATTCAAACATCGAGTTTGTTTTAGCGCCCGGGCATAATATCTCGTTTTTACCGGCAGGCATCCACACAACGGCTTTTTCTCCGCTGGTGGTTTCGTAGCGTACTTCGTTGCCAACTAAATTTTCGGCAGCGGAATACCAGGTGATCACGCCTCCTTTATCGGTAATGGAAAGCTCTCTGATCCTGCGGTTGGTCAGAGTGCTTTGGAAAAAGTCGCCGTACGAAGACCCGAAACCGGTCGTTGTCAGCGACGTGTGCCCGTATTTGTCAACCGTCTGAACAGTAAACGTGTACGATTTTTCCGGCATATCTGTTAAGATCACTTCCGTGCTGTCGAGCCCGGTTGTCGGAGTAACCGGCACCACCAGCGAATCCTGGTCATCGTTCCAGAACAGGTTAACCGATTTTACATTGGGCGAATTATACAGCCAGAAACGAAACAGAATTCGTTCTTTTCCGGCTATAAATTCAATGGAATCGGTTTTCGGGGCATAAATGATTTCACCGTCCCGGATGTATTTTTCATGTACATCCATAAAATCTTCACAAGCGGCCAGCATGAGCAATGCCAGCCCAATAAATATATTTCGATGTATTTGTTTCATAGCAATCGTTTGTTTTTTAATTATTCTTCACTAATCACCTCGCCGTAAAGTGTCACTTCTGTCGGGTGTGTAAAGGTAGAGCCGCCCCAGGTGTCCAGAACGCGAAGACGGATATAACGGAGCGGGGCCAGGTTCAGGTCAAAAGCAAATTCATGCCCGGCTTCCAGCGCGGCAATATCTTCATCGGTATTGGTACCAACAGGAGACCCGGAAGGTTTGATAATGGTACAGTTCATAATTTTTGTCCAGTCGTCCCAGTTACCGTCCTGGGAGGGGCGCGTTTCACTTCCATACACTTCAAAGTGTTTCGGGTTGCCCCAGGCCCAGGAATAACTATCTCCCTCCCGCTGAAACATGACGATACGGCTTAGTTTTGACGTTACTCCCAGGTCGATGGTAAAGGCAGCCGGCAGGGAAGAACTGGGCGAGTGTCCGAAAGTTTTGGGATCGTCATCGATCAGGTAGGAATCCATTCCTTCCCAGTTGGTAAAACCGGCGTCGCTGCCCAGTTTCATGATCGACATTTTGTTTTTATCCAGTTTTTCCTCAAAGAGGGGAAGAATGGTTCGTCCGGGAGGATAGAGGGTATCAGAAGCATTTTCCCAGTTATCACGGATGATGGCAGCAAATACCCGAGGTTCGGGCTGGTAGCCGCGCAGGGCCTGTTTCATGGTATCGGCCTGTGAACTGATAATTTTCATGGTGTTTAAGTTCCCAATAGAATCCTGTCCCAAAAATTCGAAAGTAAGGGGCGCTTCATCCTTATTGATCCAGCTAAACTGAGCCCCGCCAAAAGCGCTGATGATCTCCATGGTTTTGGCCACTTTGCTTAAGGATGACACCAGCGGGGTAAAGGTAACACTGACCGGGTCTGAACATACCTGTGCCCGGTTGAGGGCATAAAGGGCCACCTGGTGTTCATTCAAATCATTATAACCGGTAATTTCCAGTTTGTTCTCATAAAAAGAGGTTGTTGCTTCGTAGGTTTTCCCGTTGGCCAGGGTGTAAACCCCTTTTACTGTGAGAACATCCTCCGACTCAGGGATGCGGTAAGTGATTGTCACACCGCCCGGAGTTGATTCCGTTTTTACATCTGTCACGATCCCCGGTTTGCCCAGGCTTTCCGAGATCGGGTTCAGTTCTTTCTCATTACAGGCGCTGATCAGGAATAATGGAATGATCAGCATAAAGATGATTGTTTTCATATTTGTTATGTGTTTTAGATATGAGATTTAGTTAGATAAAAGACGTTAGACAAAAGATAAAAGACATTAGACGTTAGATTATTAGATGATCAGACTTTCGGGAATTGAGTGTTAAATTTCAAAAGCCAAAGAACAAATTCCAAAGAGCCGGGCCGGTCTCCCGTCTCCCGTCTCCCGTCTTCCGTCTTCCGTCTCCTGTCTTCCGTCTTCCGTCTTCCGTCTCCTGTCTTGCTTCTTCTACCATCCCGGGTTTTGTACCAGTTGCGGGTTATTCGTCAGGTCATCCTCGGGGACCGGAGCAAAATAGTTTTTAAATGTAAAAGACTGAGTATAAAGGGTTGTTACAGTATAATAGTCATTCACGTCTGTTTCCGAAACATCCCATCCCCGGATCAGGCGGTTTTGCTCTTTCAGTGCCGTTTTCCAGCGGTGGCTGTCCCAGTAGTAAGCCCCTTCACAAGCCAGTTCGATATTCCGCTCACGCTGGATGATCTCGCGCATGCCTGCTTTGGTGAATGGCTTATCAGGATAGATGGAATGGTTCTGCCAGCTTTCCACTACCCCTTTCAGTCCGGCACGTTCGCGTACCATGTCGATATACTCATATACTTCAGCATCCGGGGCATCTTTCATTTCGTTCAATGCTTCGGCATAGAGTAAAAGCAGATCGGCAAAGCGCATGTCCGGGAACGGATAATTTTCGTAGGTTACCGAGTTGGCATCGCGAAAAGTGGAATTAATGGAGACCAGTTTTTTTGGCCAGTATCCCGTGGCATTGTAGTCGCCGGGATTGAACACCGAGGAATACTCGCCAAACCTGTTTTTAGGGTACAGGCAATCGGCATCGTTGTCCGGTTCGTTTTTATATGAATTCCCGTACCATTTGCCGCGATCAAAGCCTAGTGTCGAATAATAACGGGTTTCGCGGTCGAAGTTCAGGGTCGCCGTTTGTTCTCCTTCCTGTATGTAGTAGCGGTGTGCATCGTCGCCGGTACGCAGCGTGTAACGGTTGGCATAATCGTAATCCGGGTCTTCGTCAATCGGCACCCCGTTTTTGGAGTAGAACTTCTCAACCGTAGCCAGGGAGACACTCATCTTGCCGGAGGTTGAAGAAGAAGTTCCCTGTTCCAGACGCGGAAAGCATGGGCTTTGCAATCCCGAGTTGACCGGGTAGGACGAATTTCCCCATACCAGTTCCGTGTTCCATCTTTCGCTGACTGAGCTCCGTAACATATTGACCATGCGGGTTGAGTCGGACATGGATTTAGCTGACACATAATCACTCACCTGGTACAGGCGGATGCCGCATTGATTGCATATATCTATCGCTTCCTTGCAGGCAGTCGCAGCCTTTTCCCAGCGGGTCGGATCTTCGGTCTGGTTAAAGAACGGCTCCCCGTTATGATCGGCAAAACTGTTGTAATCGGTATTCCCGTTGAAAAGCGGGCTGGCCTGGTAAACCAGCACTTTGGCTTTCAGCATACAGGCCGCAGGCTGTGTAAAACGTCCCAGTTCGGTAGTACGGTTTTCTATTATGTTGGGAAGCGCCTCACTTTGAATGACCTCATCCAGCAACTCAATAATATAGGTAAAAGTGTCGTCCACTTTTTCGCGGTAAACACGTACCCCCTGCGTCGATTCATTGATAGGGGTATTTTCTTTCAGCGGGCAGATGGGCCCGTAATAAGTCAGCAGGTAAAAGTGCATATACGCTTTGATCAGGGTGATCTCCGCGATCATCCGGTTTTTTTCATAAGCATCAAGATCATTCACGTTCCCTATGTTTGCCAGGAAGGTGTTGCAGTTCCTGATGCCTCCGTACAGGGTACGGATCATTGTTCCGGTCCCTCCCCAGTAGTTAATCAGGGCCAGAGTCGGACTGTCGAGTCCCTGCCCGAACTTCATGCCGTTCGAGTCATCTTCTTTGTTAAAGACCATTTCCATCGCCCCGAAAATACCGGGGTTCTCGTTCCATCCTGCTGACTTGGGCATTCCCCAGTAGCAGGTGGCCAGGTATTTTTCTGCCGTGTAACGGTCGGAAAAGGCATTATCAATGGTCGCCACATTATCCGGTACTACATCCAGGTAGTCGCAGGATGTAGCCAGCAGGATGACAACCATGCTTGTCAGAAATCGTTTGTTTATTTTTTTCATTTGTTATGTGTTTGATGTTAGATAAAAGACATTAGATTGAGATATGAGACATTAGACAATAGATATGAGACAAAAGATAATAGATGATCGGTATGACTGGGAGCCCTTGTACCACCGGGTTTCACCCGGCGTTATGAACAGTGAAGCCCTCCGGGCTTTTTCTGTCCGTGTCCAGATTCCGGTTTTCCCGTCTCCCGTCTTCTGTCTTCCGTCTTCTGTCTCCTGTCTCCTGTCTCCTGTCTTCTGTCTTCCGTCTCCTGTCTCATCACAGTCCGATATTTAGTCCGATGTTATAGACCCGTTGTACCGGGTAACCCAGTCCGTTGCCGGCCATCTCGGGGTCCCAGAGTTTAAAGCGGCTGAAACAAAGCAGGTTGGTTCCGCTGATGTACAGACGCAGGTTTTGCAGGTGCATCTTTTTAGTCAGCTTCTTAGACAGCGTATAGCCCAGTTCCACCGATTTCAGGCGCAGAAAGGACGCATCCTGCATGAACCAGGTACTGGTCTGGTTGTTATTGTCCACCGTGTAGTTGGCCAGCCGGGGCCATAAAGCATACGGGTTGCGGTTCGTCTCCGACCAGTAGTTACCGGCAAACACCTGGAGCACGGAATTGTTACCGGTCAGGCCGTCGTCGCCACCGGTTCCTGAATCGCCGTCCAGGAACGGGGTTACTTTTTTCAGGTTGAGCCAGAACGACTGGCGGGCCGAGCCCTGGAAAAAGAAGGACGCATCAAAGCCTTTATACCCGGCTGACAGGCCAAAGCCATAGTTGATCTCCGGGGTGGTTGGAAAGCCAATGGGTACTTTGTCCAGTTCCGATATTTTCCCGTCGTTGTTCACATCCCTGTACTTGATATCGCCGGCCATGTAACTGCCAATCTGTACCGGTGAATTTTTCACCTCTGCATCGTCGATGAACAAACGTTCTGCTATGTAGCCCCAGGTTTGCGAAAGCGGTTGCCCTACCTTCGACAGCCAGGGAGTGTCCGAGTAGTCGGGTTCCTCCCATTCTTTTGCTTCGCTGGTCGCATACGTGAAGGTTGCCCGTCCGGTCAGCCACAGGTTTTTACTGAAACTTCTTTCATAATTCAGTTCTATATCGATTCCTTTACCGACGGCTTTTCCCAGGTTTGCCTTTACTTCCGGTATCACGCCCATGGTAGAAGGGATCACCCGGTCGAGCAGGATGTTTTTCCGTTTTTCATGAAACAGGTCGATGTTGGCCGAAAGCCCGTTCTTCAGTACCAGTTCGATGCCCAGGTTGGTTTTATAAGCTGTTTCCCAGCCGATTTTATCGTTTGCATACCTTGATATATTGATCCCGCCGGGGTTGTACGAGAGCTGCGATCCCCAGTTCACACCCCTGTCTGCATCCATATCCACCTGCGACAGGTAATAAAAACGGTCGTTGTTACTGCCAATAGCATCGTTTCCCACCAGACCGTAGGTCGCTTTCAGCTTCAATTGTGTAATTACGTTGGTCAGTGGTTCAAAAAACGCTTCATTCGACAGCATCCACGCAGCCCCTACCGACGGGAAAAAGCCCCAGCGGCTGTTCTTCGAGAAACGCTCCGACCCATTGTAGCCAAAGTTGAACTCCCCGAAATAGCGGGTTGCATAATTATAAGCCAGGCGGCCCGACACCCCCAAATTCCGGTTGGGAAGCGACAGTTGCAGGTTATCGGCAATCCCCTTTTTTTCCTGCCGCATAGTATAAACCAGCAGCCCGTTCACATGATGTCTATCCCCGAAACCCCGGGTATATTCAGTAGCCGCCTCCAGGTAAAAAGTAGTATTGATATAGCGTTCGCCCGGGTCGTAGCTAATATATTCAGTTCCTTCCGACGGGTTTAGCCTTGTTAGTGTGTAAGAGCCCGACACCAGGTCGTAACTGTCGATATTATAAAAAAACGGGTTATAATTCCGGTTCACATTATATTCCGAGTAACGGTTCATGTTCACCAGGGCGCGGGCGCTCAGCCCCTTGGTCAGCATGTTCAGATCCTGTTTAAACTCGAACTGCGAAAGGGTCATGTTCTTGCTGTAGTCGCGGTAGCCTTTCAACGATTCGGCATACGGATTAATATAATTGGCATTGCCGTAGTTCCCGAAAAGAATATGTTTGGCATAAGCAAACTGCTGATCCGGTTCATAACACGGTTTGAACAATACCGGGTTGGCCTGCATCACCTTGTTATACATGGCTGTTCCCCCGTCAATCGGGCCGGTATACTCATCAAAGGTGGTACTCAGCCGCAGCACCAGTTCTGTAGTCGGGGTAACATGAATGTTCACATTCGAGCGCACGGCATACTTCTTCAGGTCGATGTTCGAGTTGAAATTATTCCGGTGGTCCACCTTCAGGTTCCCGTTATCCTGAGACACACTGGCTGCCACGTAATAACGGGCTACTTTCCCGCCCCCGCTGATGCTCAGGTTCATCCGCTGGTTGCTCACTATATTTTTAAACAGGATATTGTACCAGTCCGTTGCCGGGAATATGTCGGGATAAAGCCCTTTTTCGGTCATGGTGATTTTTTCCTGGGTGTAGAGGGCCAGTCCCAGCGGGTCGCGTGTTTTTATGGCTTCGTTGTGCATCCGCATAAACGTTACCGGTCCGGCAATATCCACCTGTTGGGTCGGTTCCGAAAAAGAGTTCTCTATCCGTATGTTAAGCTGGGCTTTTCCCTCTTTCCCTTCCCTGGTGGTTACGGCAATCACCCCGTTGGCCCCTCGTGCCCCGTATAGAGCCGTTGCCGTGGCATCTTTCATGATCGAGAAGCTGGCAATATCGTCGGTATTCAGCCGGGCCAGGTCGTCGGTGCTTAATTCCACCCCGTCGATCAGGATCAGGGGGTCTTTCTTGGCATCGGCGCCAAACGTAGTGATGCCGCGGATAAAAAAGCTGGCATTATCCTCGCCTGGTTCGCCGCTACGCTGGTACGAGATCAGCCCCGATACCCGTCCGGCAAAAGCTGTTGTCAGGTTGCTGCTGGGTACTTTCAGTTCACCGGGCCGGATGGTCTCGATGGAGGCCAGCACGCTCTCTTTCTTTTGCTTTCCAAAAGCAACCACGGTGACATCCTCCAGTTCCTCCGATTTGGGGTGAAGGAGGACATCAATGACCGTCCGAGTGCCTACTTCAATGGTCTGGCTTTCCATGCCGATAAACGAGAAGGTGAGTTGATCGGTGCGACCGGCTTCTATGGAATATGTCCCGTCAATATCTGTAATAACGCCCCGGGTGGTTCCCGAGACTACAATGGTTACCCCAGGCAGGGGTGAGACCGTACCGTCTTCTGCTTCGCCCCTTACTGTACCGGTGATCTTTACCTGCGACCAGGCCGGGCCCGCAAAAAAAAGGAATAAGCAGAGAATTCCGCAAACACGTAAGCGCGTCTGAGTGTCGTGTTTCATAAATGTTTAGTTTTTAGTTAAGAATTTGTTTCAAAAAAGGCATAGCAATGCCGGGAAGTATAAACCGGGGTTCATACAGTCAGAGGGAAAGGAAGCAACGCTTCAAACCGTCTTCTTCAAACCTTCAGGGGTTCTGAAAAACCTGAAGGTTTTTTAGGACGAAGGTTCAGCTTAGATCGGATGTTACCACCGTACCGGCGGCGGACGTCTGGGAGAAAGGAAAATGTGCTTTAACAGATGCATGACACGATTCGTTTTTTTTGTTATTAACTGGTTTCGTGTCTCTGGCGGTAAGTAAGGGGGCGGCCATAAAAAAGGCGTGGGACCTGACTTACCAAACCGAGGTACTAGCAATACCGTGAGCGATAAGCAGGCCCACGCCAATATCGTAGAATATATGACGTGAGCATTTTTACTTATTGTCTCGCTCGTTTAAAATTGCTAGTTTTCGGTTTGAGACACCAAGTGCGAATGCTTTATTTGCCTGTAAAGCTTTCGCAAATTTATGTTTTATTTTCGATGCCGGGAATATTCATCCGGCTCTTTATTTTTTATCGTCAATCTTTTGATAAGTTTTACTATTTTTAATCATTCAAAGATAAAAAGCCACATGGGTTCCTCTTTGAAATAGAACGACTGTTATTGACATACGACACGAATAGTTATTTCGTATTAACTGAAATTTAAATACATATCGCTATGGATATTATGGATACCTCCCGTATTAACATTAAAAGACAACGGGAACAGAAAGGCCTTCGCCAGCAGGACATGGCTGACAAACTGAATATGAACATTCGCAGTTACCAGAACCTCGAAAGTGGAACAACTAAACTGGATTTGGAACGACTGGAACAGATTGCAGATATACTGGAGACAAGTACAGAAGAATTATTAAGGCCGGAGGGTATTATAATCCATCAAGAGGTAAGAGACAATGCAAGTAACAGTAAAAATGGTCTTTTTTATAATTATGGAATAGAAGAGGCAATGTTGAATAAGCTGTTAGCAGCTAAAGATGAAGAGATTAAGTATTTAAAGGAGAAAATAGATCAGTTGCTGGAGATGGTGGGGAAACATTAAGAATTTACTTGATGATTTTGCTTTAAGAGAGAAGGGAAAGTATACATGAAACAGGAAAGAGCGATTTGGGAGATAACTTTGGTTGACAGACAACAGAGTTGTGTGGTATTTTGAAGATTCAGGCAGAAGCTAATATAACCATGACAGAAATGACATAAAAAAGACAAAATTATTGACGTTGATAAAACTGGTAAATCAATTCTCAATTTTCAAATTACATGGACAGCAATTTTGTTTCTAACATTCTTATTTTTCCTAATTTATGCCATTTTTCCAATAGATTTCATAGCCCAGATCTCTGCTTATGAGCAGAAAAAAGTTATTGATAATGATATGATCGAAAAATTTGCCAAAGCTTTGAATGTGGCTCCCGGATTTATTAGGGAACTGGAAGAAGACCCTGTAACGGTGATTATTTAGAATAATACCTTTCAAAAAGGTAGTAGTAATATTGGAAAGGTTGATGGAGATCATATTATAAATAACAATCCGATAGAACAGATTCTGGAATTGAACAAGGAAAAGCAAGCTCTGTATGAACGCATGCCTGAGCTGGAGAAAGAGAAGAATGCACTGCTGGAGAAGTTGCTGATAATTTATACAAACGTTGTGCGACATATTAGAACGAACAAATTAATTGAGAACTATGAATAAGGTAGATTTACATGTACACTCTAAATTTAGTAATGATGGAGAGTTTGAAATTCAAGAAATTTTTGATAGGTGCAATGACAATAAAATAGAAACCTTTTCAATAACTGACCATAATAGCGTTAAAGGAATTATTGAGGCAATTTCTAATTGCTTAAACCAAGGTATTGAGTTTATTCCCGGTATTGAAATTGATTGCTCATATAAGGGTACTGACCTTCATGTATTGGGATACAACATTGATTGGCAAAGTGATGATTTTATAGAATTAGAAAAGTTATTTCAAAAGAATGTTATGGATTCATTTCCTGAGATGATTGAGAATCTTGCTAAATCAGGAATAAAAGTAGATGCAAATGAGGTTCTGGAAAAATCAGAAGGAAAATTACCTTGTGGAGAATTGATAGCAGAAGTTTTACTTACAAATACGGACTATCACTCAAACAAAAAGTTGACGCCGTATTTAAGCGGAGGGGAAAGAAGTGACATGCCTTACATTAATTTTTATCATGATTACTTTGCACAGGGTAAACCTGCTTATGTAAAAATAAACTACATGGATTATCGCGATACTATTGAACTGATAAAAGATAATGCAGGTATTCCAATTATTGCACATCCTGGTATGAATTTTAGAGGAAAAGAAGAATTGATTTCTGAACTACTGGACTTCGGAGCAAAAGGATTAGAGGTGTTTAACAATTATCATGATTCAAAACAAATTAATTATTTTGCTGATTTGGTTTCTCAGGGGGATTATATAATGACTTGTGGTAGCGACTTTCATGGAAAAAATAAACCTTTAATTAAGATTGGAGAATTTAAATTCAATGCAGAATATAAAGACTATTTAAATAAAAGCTTAATAAAAATACGGCACACAATAATTAGGGACTAATGAAGCGTTTTTTATAAAATGAATTCTGAAGTTTTAATAAAAAGGATTAACCGAATTGTTGATTTTTTTCCCAATATTAGAGAGATTTTTTCCAACAACGTTTACCTGAATGTTTATTCCCGAACAAGGAATAAGGCTGTTCGCGTACAGTGAGGCAGGTGCCTAACTTCATTACTCAGATAACCGTTGCCAACAATACACGGGGAAAATTGTAATTGGTTCGGTTTTGGTGTAACTTTACATCAAAAATAAAATATCATGGCAAGACAAAGTATATCTTTTACAAAACCAAACGATGAATGGTTAAAAGAGCAAATAGCTAATGAGGAATACACTAGCAAAAGCGAACTTATTAATGACTTAATAAGACAAGCTAGAAAACAGCAGGTTAAAGTTGATTGGATTAGAGCGAAATTGGATAGTGCTGAAAGTAGTGGGTTTACAGATGAGACTAAAGAACAAATTTTGAAACAATCAAAGATTTTACTTAATGGCTAAATACAGATTAAGTAATGTTGCAAAGGAAGACCTGATTAGAATACATCATTATGGAGTTGAAAAATTTGGAATTACTCAAGCAGATAAATACTTTGAGACGTTTTTTGAATATTTTGACATTATGGCCCAATGTCCATATTCTTTTCAATCCGTCGATTATATAAAAAAGGGATATAGGCGTTGTGTTTGCGGGGCAGACAGTATTTTTTACAGAGTTAAGGACGAAATGGTTGAGATAATGGCAATTATTGGACGACAAGATTTAAATGATGTACTTTAATTAAAATGAGACAGAGTATTAAAATACCACGGATTTTAAAAATTAACTGGTTCTACTTTAACAGATTTAAAAGGAAGACCAATTTTTCTGATTTTATACCCCAACCCCAAGGGGAGAAATCAGAAAAATCGATCCGGTTCCCCTCGGGGCTTAGGGTAAAACGGATGGATTTTTCGTTTTTGAAGGAATCTGTTAAAGTAGAATTAGATATATCTATAAAGTAATTTTTAACGGAAGATTGGTAAGCATAGGCCGGGTGTGCAGAACGGGGGGGATATATGGTTTTCATGGAGATGTTTGTACCTTTAGAATGCCATTGCGCCCATAAAAATAGAATTTGCAATCATGACCGACACCCCATTTCATCATCGCCATAACCACTGTTCGACGACAAATTATGGCAACGCAATTATTGGGACCGCATCATCCGCGACGAGCAATCGTATCAAATCATTTCGGAATACATCATCCTTACTGAGACAGGAGGCTTTTGTCTGGGGTTAGATAGCCCGGGAGGTTCCGGAGCCCGTAAGGGACTTACACCCTCTGGAAATATTTCATACCACTCTCTACCAAATTATCTCCGAAAATTTGTATTTTAAACATTTTTTCAGAATCTCGGTAGAGTGAATGCACATGCTGGGCACACACAGATTAGATTCTGGATTTGGTTTAATAAACCTGGATGAACCCAAAGCAATTGAGATTAGGTAACTTTGGATAATGAATAGCAAACCACACAATATAAACAATCTGGGTTCGGAAATCAGACAACTGATTGAAGACACAAGGCAAACGGTTGCAGTTGCTGTTAATGCTGCGACGACAATTTTATATTGGAATATTGGGCGACGGGTAAATAATGAAATACTTGAAAACTGGAATACTCGTACACTGAACGAAAAAATCGATTTAGTATGAGAGCTAAAAAATATCTTAGTCCTATTCAAAAGTTCATTAAGACAGAAAGTCTTAGTGGAATTTTACTTTTTATAACCGCTATTCTTGCATTAGTTTTTTCCAACCTGCCATTTCATGAATCATTTAGTTCTATCTGGAATTATGAAATAGGTATAGAGTCCAAAAATTTCACACTTGTAAAGCCAATAATTCTTTGGGTGAATGATGGATTAATGACAGTTTTCTTTTTTCTCATTGGACTTGAGATTAAAAGAGAAATTTTACTTGGAGAATTGAACTCGCTCAAAAAAGCGACGCTTCCTATTTTTGCAGCTATTGGCGGAATGGTAATTCCGTTAATGCTATACCTGTTGATCAATCAAAACCCCAATACTGAACATGGATGGGGAATATCGATGGCTACAGATATTGCATTTTCACTAGCTATTCTAAAATTGTTTGGGAAAAGAGTACCTCTGGGACTAAAAATATTTTTAACAGCCTTTGCTATCATTGATGATTTAGGTGCTGTACTTGTCATAGCCCTCTTTTATACTCAGGAAATTGGGTGGATATTATTACTGTATGCCGGAGTTTTACTTATGATTCTTTATACGTTATCATATTTTAAAATTCATAATAAGTTTTTATTGCTGCTTTTCGGGTGCATTATATGGTTTCTTTTTTTAAAGGCTGGAGTACACCCAACCCTTGCGGGCATATTGTTAGCCTTTGCAGTACCAATAAGGCAGAGAATAAATGAATATAAATACGCTGAAAGGTTAAAGGAAATAAGCGAGAAAATAGTAGACTCGGGTCATACCAACAAACTACCATTGCTCACGAAAGAACAAATTGAGAATATTGACAATTTAGAGGATTTAACTAACAAAGTACAATCACCTATACAACAGCTTGAGCATCGACTACACGGCTGGGTAGCTTTTCTAATTATGCCGGTTTTTGCTCTTGCAAATGCAGGAGTGCATTTTAGTCCCGATTTATCTATTGACCTATCCCTTGTATTTACTATATCTATGTCATTATTCTTTGGCAAAACACTGGGGGTATTTCTTTTCTCATATCTAAGTGTTAAAGCGAAAATAGCATCCCTGCCGGAAAATATTAATTTCAAGCTAATCCTTGGGGTTGCTGTTTTGTCAGGAGTAGGTTTTACAATGTCATTATTTATCGGAAGATTAGCATTTTATGAAGATCTTGTTTATTTGAATTCTGCTAAAATTGGTATAATTTTAGGCTCTGTATTTTCAGGTGTGGTCGGTGTTATAATAATAAAACAAGGATTAAAAACGGCATCCAGTCGAATAGCCCGCCCCTCCAGTAAACACTCAGGTGATTACAAATCCCCTGTTAAAAAGATCAGGGTTGCAAATCCTGATCAGCCGGATAGGGGATGGGGCGGATTGTAGAGACGCACGGCCATGCGTCTCTACGTGCGCTCAATGATGCGATTCCAATAATTGCGTTGCCATAATTTGCCCTCGGATGGTGTCCAATGAAGGGTTTTCCCCCACGGATATGGTTCACGGTGGTGATGGATTCGAATGTCCCAACCATATTGCCCAACGTTTTTCCCGGTTTTGAATCCGTTTTGTTTTTATGATTCATTAGGGCAACCACGAGGGATTGCCCCTACGGTTGCCCTTTGTTTCATCCACGTCATTACCATTATTTTTTGTTCAACCCTGGATTTGCCGGTTATCCCGAAATGTTGTTGGATTGTAGTGGATTTTATTAGGGCAGGCACACAGGTCTGCCCCTACAGGGCATGGTGATGTTTTCGATTGGCAATGAAAATGGTTAGGCATGACAACCATTGTGGAACGGGTCAACAGCCAACAATATCCACTATTTTTTCTTTTTGTGACAACCAACCAAAAGTCATGTTCCTGTTGTTCTGTTTTGTTAATACTTTTGACATAAGCTGGTTTTTTAATGTTTTTGTTATTTGTTTGCACAATAAATATAACATTTTAAACCAGCTTTCCTCACAGAAAAAAACTCGGAAAGGCATGCTGCTATTGATATACAAAATTTTTTATTCATTTTTTCGGGAGATGGTCAAATAAAAAAGAAGAAGGAAAGGAATTTCGTGATCATCACGATGTTCTTTCTTTTAATCGTGTAAAGCATATTAAAGGATTTTAAATCAGTTCGATTTGTAACAAAGGTGTTTCTTTATCCCTGCAAGGTTTCACCCAATTTCGGTAAAGAGTTATATCATTCACACATCACACGGTTGGCTAAAACGGGTACCCGATTGCTACATTCAGAACCAGGTTATCGCGTCGCCACACTGAACTTCCGAAATCGATCTGTTTGGTTACCCAGCGTTGGTTCTCTCCGAGCCATGGTTTACGTAATGGCATGGCCAGGTCGAACCGTAAAACGAAAAACGAAACATCAACCCGCAATCCCATTCCCGCGCCAACAGCCAGTTCATCCATGAAATTGGAAAGCTTAAACTGACTTCCCGTGTAGGAAGGGTTTGATTTCAGCGACCATACATTTCCGGCATCAACAAAGAATGCCCCTTTAAAATAGCGATAAATAGCAAAGCGATATTCGGTATTCATTTCCAGTTTCAGATCGCCACCCAATTGTAAAAAGCCTATATTATTGGTATCCTGATAAAAAGTACCCGGGCCAACGGAATTAATCTGGAAAGCGCGGATACTGTTTGGACCACCGCTGAAAAACTGTTTGGTATAAGGTAAAACTGAAGAGTTGCCGTATGGTTTGGCTACACCTGCAAAAAAACGCATGGCTAGTTTATTTTTGTTCCTGTAATTGTAATAAGCCCGGACGTCGATACTTAATTTTGCAAACTGTGAATAGATGGAGCCAGCCACTTTCGACGGAGTATCGGACGATACTTTTTTACCGCCAATCCGGTTTATCAACGAAAAGGTATTCCCGGCAAGCTCTGGGTTTATATAAATATAGGATTGCAGCTTTTTTCCGGTCAGCATTTGCTCATTATAGGTAAACGAATAACTGCCTCCTGCAACAAATTGCTCTTCGTAACTTTTTTTCAGAAAAGGATTTGCTTCAAGTAAATCGGTAAATGCCGTTGATTGGTTCCCTACCGAAGTATAACTAATATCAATCGGGCTAAATTCATGTTCTTTTCGGATATTTTCTTTCCACTTAAAATTATAAGCAAACCGGAAGGTGCGCATGTCGAAATAATTGACCCTTTTCATATAATTATACGAAAGGATTAAACTTGTTTTTGGAATATAGATGCTGCTCGTTCTCTTGATCGTAAACGGAACAAGGAAACGTGGAAATGTTAGTTCCAGTTGAGGGTTCCACGAATAGGAATACAAATTTTCACCCTTTCCGCCCAACTGAGCTTCAAATGACCCTGCCAGGATTAAATTGAGTAATTCCGCTCCGTTGAAAGTATTTCTGTTCAAAATACTTAAATTCATCCGCGGTCCGGCGTAATTATTCGATTTCGAAACAAGATCTATTTCTGCCCTGAATGTACGTTTAGGCATGGGTGTCATCAAAATATTTACATCCAACAATCCCGGAACTGAGTCATTGTTTTCCGAAAAGTTCACCTGCACCAATTTGAAATTTCCCATCGACATCAAACGGTTCAGTGTAATGATGTGATTCTGTCGCGAAAAGACCTCCGGTTTTCGTAAATAAATTGATCTTGAAAGCACTTTTGTACTGATCGCCATTCGTTCTTCTTTCCCCAGAAACACAATATCCTGAACCATTAATGTGTCTTTTGAATCGCGGGAATGTCTTTCGTTTAACGAGTAATTCTGATTGACAAATACATTATTGATGTGATACGCCGTTAATGCGTTTTTGGGGATATTGTCTTTTAACGTTAGCTTGAAGCTTACCGTTTGTTTTTTGTTTGAGGTGTCGGCTTTAAACAGCAAATAATCGGGGTTGAAATAGAAATACCCTTTGTTTTTTAAGATCGCATCGATCCGCATTCGCTCGTTTTTCAAAATATCGAGCTTGTAATCATCACCGGGTTTAATCAGTGATTTATCTTTTTCAGCAAGAATCAGGAAGCTTAAACTGTCATCTGCGATATCATAAATAAGATTATTAACAACATAAGGCTTATGAAGATGACAGGTATAAATTACTTTGACTGTACGCTTTTTCTCAACGATTTCCGATTCCGTAAAACTTTTAAATATGCCCATATTAAAAAGCCTGGCATCAATTATTTCAGATATAACCCCGGTTTTAACATTGCTCATCAATACCGGAGTTTCCCCTTTTTTCTTCAGCCACTGTTTGAATTTGGTTTTCGGATTTTCACCGGCTGCATTATACATCCATAATTTAGGTCGAATACCCAAAAAACTTTTGTTTGGTGCCGGACGTACGGCTTCTTCAGCCATCGCTTTAATCAATCGTGTATTCAGCTTATCGGCTGATTCCAGTTTAATTTCCGCACCGGTATAAAGCTTTTCACCGTCAGGCAAATGCCTTGTACCGCTGCATGCCGCCAAAAACAGACAGCCCAAAATCAATGTGTATTTATTAGAGCGTTTCATAATTATTGATTTTCAAGTCCCCTTTCGGGGGATTTCGGGGGCTTTTTTTTCGATTTAAATAATCTGCTCCACCGATTGAAATCACGCACATATACAACACCGACCCCGGTTTCAACCAATTGTCCTTCAATAGCTCCTTCGTATTGATTATGCCTGAACCCTTTCATCCTGAACCTGCCATCTTTAGTCAGTTTATATTCAATTGTAACATCGCTGGTAATATCGCTTGCCGAATTTTGTTTTGCCTGGTCGCCCTCAACGTCGACCGTACCTCCAAGCTGAACCGACAAACGTTCGTTAAAGAGTTGCTTTTTTACGCCAATTTCCACTTGTGTCCTTCCTTCGGCTTGTCCTGACTGATAATCGTCGTACGACTGAATATCAAAATTTAGTTCCACACTGGGTATTACTTTCGAGCTCAGCTTATTTAACTGAGCCGATAAAAATTTGCTCACCGTTGACCGAATTAACGTTGATGTTTCTCCTGCCATTTCAGTTTGAAACGGATTTTCCTGGATAAACCGCCCTAAAACCAATAATGCAAAAACCTGTTTATTCAAGGCTGATTCATCCTCGTTTAACAAGCTCAGTTTCTGATTCACCGCTCCGTCTAAAATCCCCATATCTTCGGGTAATAACTGTATTTCAAAACTAATTTCAGGATGTAAAATCGCTCCACGTAATTTCAGGATTACCAAAAAAGGATAGCGTTGTTTGTAGCCGCTTTTATCAACATCACTTAACCCGGATATCTGGTCAGCCACCAGGTCGTACGGCGAAGCCCGGACCGTATATTTTGCGTTTATAACAATAT
This sequence comes from Prolixibacteraceae bacterium, assembly GCA_963662895.1. Classification (GTDB taxonomy): domain Bacteria; phylum Bacteroidota; class Bacteroidia; order Bacteroidales; family Prolixibacteraceae; genus GWE2-42-39. Next base: position 1,617,501 of record OY759982.1, read on the forward strand.
TGGCATCCAATGGATCGCCGTTCCAAATAATTGTACTTCCGGCATCAATATCAAATCTTTTTTTGATGATCGATTCCAAAGAAACCATGTAACTTCCTTCGCTTAAGTTATAGGCTCCGGTCAGGCTCATCTTTCCGCTTTGGTCCATTGTAAAACTTAATGCAGCTTCGCCTTTAACTACCAGTGAGTCAGTCGAAGCAGGATCCATTAATAGCCGAAGCGTTGCTTCTTTGTCGATTTCAATAATGGATGAGAGATCAAAACCACTCACTCCGGTTGATTGTTTTACCTTTTTATCACCTCTGGTCAGAATTGGATTAAATACGGTTGGATCTTCAAATTCAACCACATTTTCTCCTTTATCGGTGGTCAGTTGGTCTTCAGGAACAGCAAAGGTAAAATTCGAACCTTTTTTTATTTTAATGCGGCCTTTTACCACCGGAAGCGTCATGGGGCCGGATACATCTATTTTACTGTCGATAATCATCCGTCCGAAAAATTCCTTGTTGTCTTTTGAAGTGGTATTGAAGAGCAAAAAATCCTTTGTGCTTACATTAAATGCAAAATTGAAATCGCTGAATTGCTTCATTTTGACTGATCCATTCAAAATCGCCATGTTTTGTTTGTCATCTGTGAGCGTAAAATCATTAAAATAAATGCCATCGTTTTTCAGTTGGATTGTTTCGTGTTTCAATCCGAACCGGTTATTTAGAGATGCAGGTTTTATAAACGCATTGTTAAAAACCAATTGGCCGGTAATTTCCGGTGCATCGGTATTTCCTTCAACCAGAATGTCGCCACTGAGCGATCCCGACGCTTCGGTTATTAGCCCCATCGAAAACGCCTCAATGGTCTTCATCGAAAGCGATTGAACTACTGTTTTTATATTGACCGAATTATTGCCATCGCGCAGGATAAAAAAGCCGTTTGCTGCAAGATTATTATCAGCACCTGATAAATTCACATCAATGTTAAATTTATCGGGTACTGAATTTTTAGCGTTCACCGTTAAATTTCCGATGGGAACATTACGTACAATTAGCTTATTAATCTTCGCATCAGCAATTAATCCATACGAATCGGCAACTCTTTTAAGTAATAGATTCCCATCCAGATCGCCTTTTACCAGATTGGTATCTTTTTCAATGATTTGTGAAACGTCATCCAGTCTGAAATTTTTGATGGTAACGTTCAGGTCATCCTCAAACCGGTCGTTTACCGAAGCAATGTTCACATGGCTTTCGGCATGGTTCATAAAAAGGTGGTGGATCAAAAATCCCTGTTCCCCGAATTCAATATAATTGTCGGCGGCAATGCCCCATTTGTTATTCATCAGATAGAATCCTGTCGGATCGAACGTAAGTTTGTAGTTTGCATTCTCCGTTGTAATCTGAGAACGAATCAGCAGTTTTTTGTTTTTGCCATCTATTGACGATGTCGTTGCAAATAGCTGGTTGTCTGCTAGTCTTCCTTCCAGTAAAAAATTATCTAATTTGATCAGCGAGTTTGAAATAAGCCTGCTTGAAATTGTGTAATACAAAGCTGTGCTATCCGAATTCACATCGATCGCGAAGTCATTCATTTCAACCGTTCCGTAAACTATCTTTTTTATGGTTGCACTCAGTTTTAAGTCGTTTTTCTCACTGTCGAAACTTCCCAGAATGATTCCCGGATCGAATTCTTTTAGCTCAGGAACAAGCACATCAGAAAGAATGGGATGATTATGAAGCTGTATTTCGAAATTGAATTTTGAGGGTTCTGTTTTTGTCGTTTCCTGTATCGAATCTGAAGTCGAAAAATAATCAGTTACAAACTGATTGAGCACAGAAGGAAGTTTTGCAGGAGAAACAGTTCCGGAATAGTTGATGTCAATCAGCGCGCTACTGGTATTTTGTACACTGTCGGCTGGTTCGTTTACCGAAGCTGAAAGAAAGTTATCGAGTATATATTTTCCCCCGTTGCGGGCAACAATCACATTGGTAATTCCAGCCGTCCCGTTCATTTCATTGACAGATCTTCCTTTTAAATCAGTAGAAGCGACAAAACTTATCCGTACATCATCTTCCGTAAAATGAAGCCGATGAAGGTCAGCGCCCTGCATGTCGAGCTGAAATTGAACTTGTTCCTGACCGGGATTTAAGTTCACCAAACCATCTAAATCAAATACTGCATTTTCATCATTTAGGTTTATTTTTCCTTCGAATTGGTTGCTTGTAAAAGCGCCTTCCATGTTGAGGTGTTGATACGTATATTGATTCAGATACACGTGTGTTGCTTCCGCTTTGATTTTTGCCTGAATTGTTTTCAAATCCAACCCTTGTCCGTTAGCTTCAGCAGTTAACGATACCGGGCCATACAAGATGGTGTCTTTAAGTAATTGTCCAAAATCGAAATTGCTCAGTTTTATTTTTCCGCTGAAATTTTCATCCCGGCTAACGGTCGCCGAAAGGTTTGCATCGCCAAAACTGCTGATCACATTTGCGTTTGATTCAAAGGATTTCATTTGTCCTTTAAAAGCAAGTTGCAAACTGATATTTTCGGGCAATTCTATGTTTTCAGGAATAGCCGATCCAACGATTATTGCCATATCTTTTGGATCTGAATGTATTTTCAGCTTGGGGAAGTCGAAAAATGCGGTTTCATATTCGGGCAATCCTTTGATATTGAAATCGGTTTCGAGTACCGAATTTGCTCCGGTTTTAACGACCAGATTTTTGCCGGTTAGATTATTCATTGGACCGGAAATCAATCCTGTAATTGTTGTAATATTCGTTCGGTTTTCAAAAAAAGGTTGTTCAATTAGTTTACTATCAAAATAGAGTACATCGGGACTTTTGAACGTAACGTTTTGCATGTCTAAATTCAGATTGCTGAATTGATAGGACTTTGAAAAAGTTTTTAATGAGGTAAATTGAATGTTGAAATCGGCATCGATGATAGAGAATGGAGTTTTAAGTTTCAGGTTTTTCGTTGTGATGGAATGTTCATCCATGCTGAAATCTGTTTCCAGACTGTTGATTTCAAAATTATTCTGATCGATGGTACTGAATTTTTGAATCGAAATTTTTGTCAGATCCGAAGCATAATAGAAATCGTTTGCTTCAATCGATAATTTTTTGAAATACAAATGATCGGCATTAAATTCATTTTCTAATTCAGGCTTGTCACCAATCCGGTAATCGAACGAATTTTCCTTCATTTCTATTCGGTTTGCCGAAACTTTCCAATTTTTTTCTGCTGGCAAAACCTGGGGCATGATCGTATCTAAAGATAATTCCGGCGCAAAGTCGTGATAGTTAATTTCGCTTTTCGACAGGTCGATATAATCAAAACTTAAAAGTTCATTTTGTAAGTCAATCAACGCATTTCCAAACTTACATTTCCCAATCGTTGAAAGAACTGATAGACTGCCAACTGAATCGATATAATTTACCGTTGAGTTATTGATCCGGAGATTTTTTGCAGCTATTTTCAGCGGAACACTTTCTGAGCTTGTTGTTTTCTCGTCTTTTTTCATCTGAATAGTTGTTCTTAGATTTTCAACCAGCAGATCATCGATGTTGTAAATGGATTTTTCGATATCGGGCTTATCCATTTTCAATTCGAGGTTTTTGAGGTTTGCGGTTAGATCTATTCCTCCATATTCATCGTCGTAACGAACACGTATGTTTTTCAAACGAATGTTATCTAAACTGAAAGTCCATTGGGAGGATGTTGGCGGGGTAACTTTTGCTGGTTTGATGGTGTCGCTAAATGCTGTAAGTAGGAAGTTGTAATTGAACAGCGAATCAGTTTTTGTGCTATGCAGATTGATATTCGTGTCGTCAATGGCAATGAAATTAATCGCTATTTTGCTCTTTAACAAGTTATAAAGTGCAATGTTTACTTTTATCTTTTTGGCATAAATCAAGGTGTCATTTTTAAGATCTTCGAGGTAAATACCTTCAACAATAACTGATTCTGGAAATGAAATACTGATGTTTTTGATCTGAACTTTTGTGTGAGTTTTATTGCTGACAAAATTCGTGGCATACTGAACGATCTTTGTTTGAATGGTTGGAATCTGGATTAATGCAGCAATCAGCAGAAATAAAAGCACACCAATGATGACCATCCAGATGAGAGTCTTTAAAATCTTTTTAAAAACAGAGGCCATCTTTATCATTCAAATATTTTTTATTTAATTCTACTTTAACAGATTTCCGATTGTTTGTCAAAAGCAAGGTTTATATCGTATTGTCGTCGGCAATGCCGTTCAAAAATTTGGTCAATCATATCATCTTCCGACATCTGTCGGTATAGCTTGAAAATAATCCATCGTTTAATATCACGTGCAGACAGTAAGGGAATATTGTCAAAGCACAGCAATTTCTCTTTCAGGATAAAAGTTGACAGCAAAAAATTAAGGGCTATTTGATGGTGCCAGGCGAACCACTTGCGTGTTTGGTATTTGTCCATGCCTGAAATCTGTTTGTTTTCCCTGATGCAGTGTTCCACAAAAAAACGTTGGGCTTGCATACAGGCAATGCCTTTCTCTGTGTATTGTCCCAGATTGGCATTGGTGAAAGAGTATTTATATTCGTAATCTCCTTTCTTTGTCTTGTTCCGGCGTATTACCAACAAGCGGCACAACATACGGTTGTTGTCCTTATCCCCAATATACACCGTACGAAAATGATAATCGGCAATCAACTTCCCTATTGTCGTATTGCGAACTTCTATTCCCTGCCAATCTTTTTCCGTAAGCCCTGACATATACCTGTCTGCCCTTATGCCTTCCGACAATGGCCTTTCTTTGGTTGGCTTGCGGCCTTGTTTGCCGGTAGAGGGGGGGATACCTATCTCACATTCTTCCAAATAAACAGTTAAATTAGGCTGAATATCAAGCATATATATAAATCTCATATTTTCAATGGCTTCTGCAAGTTCTACGCTGTTGCCGTAATAACCGTCCCCTCCGACATAATCAAAGTCAACCCCCATTTCTTTTTGGTGACCGATGATCTCAATGGCTATTTCCCATTTGGGTTTGAAGGCCCTGTCCCCTTTAGGGATACCTGCTTCCTGGCAACGGGAACCGTTATTACACCAGGATTCCGGTAAAAACAACCGTGCATCAACCATAGAGGCAAAATCGACATTGCTCAAGGCTCCGAATACGGCTACCTGTGAGTTGCATATTTTACCTGCATTTCCACAATATTGAGGGCTTACCCCTACGCTCTTGTCCCCTTTCTTTTCCCAACCGCTTTCATCAATAAGCAGCCCTGTTAATTTTCTCTTGGGCAGGCTATTGCTTGCATCTTTGGACACTTGATCCATTAGTGCCATGTAATCCCAGGTGGATTCGGTTATGAAATGTTGCATTTGATGATAGTTGGCAAACATCTCTTCGCTTATCCTTTCAATGTTGCTAAGTTCACTCATGAAAATACCTCGACAGTAAATTTCTGCTTTGCCGAAAAAAACGTTTTGTTTTATTCCTGAAAAACTGTTCATATTCAGATAAATAAGAATTAAACCGTCCCAGCATGGGGCGCAGTGTTTCTCCATATCCATCTCTGTTTTTAACTTGTATTAACCAATTTAGTGACCTCCTTGTTTGTTTCTCGATCGTGTCTCAAGAGTAATATTTATTTGCTTGATATACAAATGCTTAACCTCTTAAGTGCAAAGCTTTTTTAATCTGTTAAAGTAGAATTAGCATTTAATAAATTTGAATATTTATTTTCCAAATTTTTATAATCATTTAAATGCATAGTCATAATCTCTTTATGAAGCTTATCCTTAGCTTTAATTAATTCAGAAATTTCTTTTGTCTTTTTATATGTTTTATAAATGAGTGCAGTAAGAGTCGGAGCAATCAATAAAATTGAAATTGTTTTTAAGATTTCAAGTAGTTCCATTTTATTTAATCGTTAATTTCTAATGAATTAAAATTTTGACTAAAGGTAAAATATTAATCTATCAAGTCATTAATAATCTGTAATTTATATTTTACTTTCAAAAACATGTTTTCCCTTCTATCAATCGTTAGAAACAGAACTTAATCCCGCTCGCGTGCTGTGGGGAATGCCCCTTAACTGTTTAAGCATTTTTTCCAACCTTGCCTCAAATTACAACAAATCAGCAGAATAAAAAAGAATGGTTCCAAATTTCGAAAATGGGGGATAAGATGACTCTGAAAAAGTACAGGAACTTTCAGCAAAAAAGTTCAGTATCTTTTCGTAAGATTATCAGTATCTTTTTCCCCGGAATATTTTCCTCTCCTTTTCAAACATCATGGAAGCCTTGTCCATGGTGTCTGTCCTTATCAGGATTGCAAATCCTGACCAGCCGCGTAGATTCGAATGTCCCAACCATATCATCCAACGTTTTTCCCGTTTTTGAATCCGTTTTGTTTTTATGATTCATTAGGGCAGACACGAGGGATTGCCCCTACGGTTGCCCTTTGCTTCATCCGAAAAAATGGACTTTCCTGTTGACGGCAAAAAACTTTCCGCGCTTGCCGAACGGGAAAATTATGCCCGCCCGGATGATAAAAAGCTGGCATCACTGCCGCTTTTCCCGGTCCCGGCGGAAAGGAAGGCCAAAACCGGCATGGAAAAATGCAGAAAGGACAGTAAAAAATCATTTAATCCCCTTAGACTTATCACTTAAGTACCAGCGGTTTAGCCCAACACGAATAAAAACACAATTGAGCAGGGGGGCCGAAAGCCGGAGATATCAAAAAAGGCAGCAGATATACAAACCTACTGCCTTTTTTCTTGGCTCAACTGTGCCTTAATTCCTAATTTGTTATGGCACGGTTTTTAATCTATAAGTTCATATATTTTAGTTGGAGATGCAAACCACTTATTGCCTTTTGAATCAATAGCTGATGCTCTGATATCAACAATAGGGAAATCGCGATATCTTAAATCAATACATTCCTCTCCATCAAATCTTAATACGCCGTCTCCAAACCCTAACCAAATATTGCCTTTTTCATCCGTTATAAGCGAGACAATATAATCTGAAGACAAATCGCTGTTCGTTGTATTGTAATTAATCATGTTTGTACCATCGAATTTAAATATACCATGCCCATTAGAAGCAATCCAAATGTTGTTTTCGTTATCTTCTTTAATGTTTAATGCAGCTGGATAGGTGATGTTCTTGTCGGTAATAACCGAACTCCAAACAGAGCCATTAAACCTGGAAACATTCTTAGTATGACCAAACCATATATTATTTTGGTGATCTGCTATTATGTCGTAAACAAAGGATTCTTCTACCAGGCACTCTTCTGAATCATATGTTTCCCATTGTGTTCCGTCGAAGCTTGCTACTCTTTTTTTATTATAAGTTTCATTATAATTATTTGCTGGCCCGATCCAAATCTTATCATTATTATCAATGCCAATTGATCCTACAGTGTTTGTTGGAATTTCGGAGTTTGAAGTATCGTAGCTATACCACGTTTGTCCATCAAACTTTAAAAGCCCCATCGAGAGTGTTGCTACCCAAAGATTGTTTTCCGAATCAAAATCGAAAGCTTGAACCTCGGTATTTAAAGGAAAAAACTGGCTGCCCGATCCGTCGAATCCCATTTTATACAAACCGCCATATCCTCCATACCAAAGATTATCATTGTCATCAAAAGCCATGAATGGCGAAACGCCTAGGGGTATTTCGTTTATTGGTTCATGTTCAATTATTTGAAAAATGTTCACACTGCATGTTTCAACCAGGCCATCATTCGATTCAACAGTAATAGTTGCAACCCCGGGTGAGATACCTGAGATAATCCCATCAGAACTTACCTGCGCAATTGTATTATCGCTCGAACTCCAATTGAGTGTTTTATCCGATGCATCCAATGGTTCAATTTCGGCAAGTAATGTTATTGCAGAATCAACCGATAGAACTGCATTGATTTCCGACAGATTTATTCCGTTTACAGGAATTTCTTCTTTTTCGCATGACATGAGGATGCCTATTAATCCGATAATTGTAATACTCTTAAAAAGTTGGGTTCTCATAATTTGAATTTTAAAAGGTGTTAAAGTCAGTGAATATATTGTTTTAGTTTTTGCGAATATTTTACATAAATTGTGCCATAACAGTAGTGATATGTACCAGGTACATATATTTCTTTATTGCTGTCTGGTTCAATCATGAATGTAAATGCATGAAAATCAAAGAACATCATCATTAGATTTTTCCGTTTTTTACCCTTTTCCACCACCACCTTCCTCAACAGGTCTGTCTCTTCCTTCAGCGATTGTATTTCTAACCTTGCTACAAGTTACAACAAATCAGCTATATATTAGCAATATGAAATAAAAAAGAATGCTTCCAGATTTCGAAAATGGTGGATAAATTGTCGTTGGACGATGGCCCTGCAGCGATGTACCGTTAGTAGCTCGACAACAAGGCAAACCGTACGGTCACGAAATGTCGTGCCCCTCCTCTGTTCTGTACGTATTATTCAAAAAATTTATCATCCTCCCATTTTGCAGGATTATTGATAATGTATTCCGATGGAGAAAATGCGGTATCTGTTTCGAAATTTACCGGGCATGGTTTTATATTTTATCAAATATTGACATTGTTCCTGCTATAGCCTGTTAGTGGTTCAAAAAAAGCAATACGGGAAACACGATTGCATTATGCGCGTATCTTGATCGTGTTATACGTATATCTTAATTGAGTTATGCGTGTATCTTGATCGTGTTATACGTATATCTTGATTGCGTTATGCGTGTATCCTGATCGAGTTATGCGTGTATCCTGATCGGGTTATGCGCATAGCCCAAAATTGGCAAGCCGGGGGCTTCCCAATATCCCGATTTTTAATTCGCTTCGTTTCTATGATCCGTTAGGGCAACCACGAGGAATTGCACCCGGATGATAACGGTGTAAAAAAGCGTTCTTTGAAAAAATGGACTTTCCTGTTGACGGCAAAAAACTTTCCGCGCTTGCCGAACGGGAAAATTATGCCCGCCCGGATGATAAAAAGCTGGCATCACTGCCGCTTTTCCTGGTCCCGGCGGAAAGGAAGGCCAAAACCGGCATGGAAAAATGCAGGAAGGACAGTAAAAAGTCATTTAATCCCCTTAGACTGATCATTTAAGTGCCAGCGGTTTAGCCCAATACGAATTAAAACACAATTGAGCAGGGGGGCCGAAAGCCGGAGATATCAAAAAAGGTAGCAGATATACAAACCTACTGCCTTTTTTCATGGCTCAACTGTGCCTTAATTCCTAATTTGTTAGGGTACGTAATTTATTCTCTCCAGTGCTCTGGTTTATTTAATTCTTTAGAACATACAATATGTCCTTTTTCAATAATAAATCCTTTTGGATTTAAAGATTGAACCATCCAGGCATTTGAATATTCTTTTGGAATAGGATAAGGTGCTATATATCCGAGTTTTTTAGCATCTGGTATAAATCCAAATTTTGGATAGTATTCCATATGCCCTAATACAAAAACCATCTCACTTCCATTCTCTTTCAATCTTTGTAAACCCTCATTAATTAATAAACCACCTATTCCTTGTTTTTGATATTCAGGAATAACAGCTAAGGGTGCTAAAATATGGATTAATGGCTGCTCTGTATCTATCTCTCCTTTGTATACTCTAGTAAATAAAATGTGTCCAACAGCTTTTTTACCATCAAAGGCGAGTAAGGAAAGTGTTGGCTTTGCAGTTTCATCACTCAGTAAGTTGGCAGTAAGCTGAGCTTCTTTTACGTAGCCAAATGCTCGTTCCTCAACGACCATAATATCGTTAAAATCTTTATTATTAGTTTCTCGAATTTGAATTTTTATATTTGTCATATTAATTTCTTTTGTAACAACATACCATAAGTATGCTATTATATTTCTGTCCAGAATAAGATTACTGAATAATCATTATTAATCAATCAACGACAGCTTTGCCATATGTTCGGCAAAAAATAAAATAATTTAATAGAATGATGCAACAAAGACTAACATCTAATTGAAGGGTTCGACAGGTGTAATACTTACTTCTTAAAAGAAGTCGTTTATAAATTAAACAACCTGTCTATTATACCGAATACTTATACGTTTTATTCATAAGCTACAAATATAAATATTTTTATACATTATTATTATTAAATAACTTTTTTTGAGGTCAACCTAAAGTTGAGTTGATATTCGAATAAAAATATAATTATGTGTATTTGTTTGCTCATTTGAAATATGGGTTCAAGCCTTATGTGCCCACCGGGTAGCTTACGCCCCCGAAGAACCGTACGTGCCAGTTTTCCGGCATACGGCTCAAGCCCTTTTAAGGCTATCCCGGCGAAGGGATACCCGGCCATGATTTATTGTTTCTTGCATAACAAATGTAGTTACTTGCTTGCACTCTTTAGCTAAATCTTTTCCCCATTTTGTTCGTTTGAAGAAATATTTGTCGAATTCAGGCAGAAAAGGATTCGCATTGCTTTTCACTTTTACATGATAACGAATGGGAACGTACGCAATACGGTATAACCGGTTGTGTTCGATCCCTTTCTTCGTTATTCTTTGATCGGTAAAGTGATTGTTTTGAAAGTAGCGATAATAAATCCACCAACGGTTTTTGTTCCCGTGCTGGTATTTAGCCCATCGTTTAAGCTGCCGGTAAAATGAATGTCCCCAAACGGGAGAAAGTCCGTTTTGCACATATTCCCTTGTGGTAGTTTGACCACCCCCGTATAACCGGGTTGAGCACCCGGATGATAGCGGTGCAAAAAAGCGTTCTTTGAACAAATGGACTTTCCTGTTGACGGCAAAAAACTTTCCGCGTTTGCCGAACGGGAAAATTATGCCCGCCCGGATGATAAAAAGCTGGCATCACTGCCGCTTTTCCTGGTCCCCGCGGAAAGGAAGGCCAAAACCGGCATGAAAAAATGCAGGAAGGACAGTAAAAAATCATTTAATCCCCTTAGGCTGATCATTTAAGTGCCAGCGGTTTAGCCCAACACGAATTAAAACACAATTGAGCAGGGGGGCCGAAAGCCGGAGATATCAAAAAAGGCAGCAGATATACAAACCTACTGCCTTTTTTCATGGCTCAACTGTGCCTTAATTCCTAATTTGTTATGCAAAGGCTTTAGTTTTTCTGGGCTACAATTGGGATTTCCCCAATCACATTTCACTTTTCCGCACTTACAATTGCATTTTTCCTGATTACATCTCTATTTTCCAACGATGCAATTGAATCTTTCTTCGTTGCAATTCCTTTTTACGAAGTTACATTTCTGTTTTTCGTAGAGGGAAATGCTTTTTCCATAATTTAAAGTGTATTTTCCTTTGATAAACAGTTAAATGTAGGAATTATTGTAAGATTAATCAACGTATTTCCTTGCCCCAGCCTGTAGGAATGATGTTTTTATTCCTCATCCATTCAAGTGCACCGTCGAGTCTGTCTTTGTATTTTATTTTTTGCTTGTCCCAGTTTAAGAAATCTTCTTTTAGCAGCTTATCGTTTATTGGTTGCTCACGAATAATGCGGTTGTTCCACACTGCATAAAGCGTAGCTACAATTTCGCATTGTTCCATGTCTTTGTTTTTGAACTTTAATAAGAACTCGTCAACTGTTGAAGCTTCCTTCGCAAAGTTTTCAAGGAAGATGGAGTCAAGTTCCGGGGCGGCATCAAGCGGTGTATAATTTACCTTGTGGTTTCTTGCTTGCGATTGTTTGATTTCGTAAAACCGGAAACGTTGTAAGGTTGATTCAACCTCTTGAATTAAATCACCTGCGTAAGGACCTGCCGGTTTGCGTATATAATCTGAATTAAAATCGAAGTGGCAATAGTGTTCGACTAAATACAACAGCTTTTGGAATTTGACACGACCAAATTTCTCGGAATTGGTTTGGTTAATGATGTGACCCGCTAAAATTGCCCGCTCTGCCGGGTCGCATTTGCGTGGTTTAAGTTGTATCATTTTGCCTTCCGGCTTTATAGTTGCAGGTTTAGCTGATGCTGCTTTTTCTGTTTTAGGTTCTAAAGCCTCGCGCAATACCTCTTGTAATAACAACTCGTTTTGTTGCTGGCTGGCCTTGATGCTTTCTTCCAATTGGTCGCAATAGGACATCAATTGGTCAAGTTTGGCTACGATTTGTTGTTGCTCTGAAAGTGGAGGCAGAGGAATTCTAAAATTTGATAAGTTATTTACTCCAAGTTCAGTTTGCTTGGTACTAGTTGCACCTTTAAGTGATTCAATTAACTTTTGCCCGTATGCTGAATTAATAATTGAGCAAAGTAAAGCCTGATTTGTTCCTAAATACCCTCTAACCCTTAAAATATGTGAGTCAAATATGAATCCGCTACATTTTTGATCTGCTAATGCAGATCTGCCAATTGTTCCATCACCAGTTGAGTTTACAAGTAGATCTCCAGTAAGAACTTTACAATCATCGCTTACTGATTCATACCAATTTTTATCAACTGCTTTTGAATGTTCAATTTCTATGTCAAACCATCTAACACACTTCTGATTTAGCATTTTGACAACTCCATCCTCAGTATATTTAGGTCCCTTTCCTCTTTTAATTTCACATACTTCTCCTAATCTACACCAAATCCAGCTCTCCGGAATCTCAAAAGGAACTTCTTCTGGTTTAATATGTGGTAGTGGTTTTTGCTTCTTTATTTTTTCTCCCTTGATGAGTTGTTCTTTTTCCTTCTTGATTTTTTTAAGCAATTCCGTTGCAGAGTTAGCCCCTTCAATTAGTTCAGGGGGCTGCTTTCTCCACTCGCTTGTTAGTTTACCCTGCATGGCTTCGCGTAAAAAGGCCTGGCGGAGTTGTTTTACTAAATCGAGTTGGTGGGAGAGTTCATTTGATATATTTTTATTCAATTGCTTGCTTTCAGTTAAAGCCTTAACAACTTTTTCTTGTTCATCAATTGGAGGTAAAGTAATTTCATAGTTAAGGAACTTATCCTTTTGTAATCTTATTCTTTGTGTTGTTCCATCGCTACACTGCTTACAGATATAATCAAAGAAACTGGTTGATGTTATGAATAAGAAAAAATCTTTTCGAAGAATTTCATTTTTTGGCTCCAAACACCAAAAATCATTGGTTACAATAGCGTTATTAAGTTCTTTAGGAACAATTCCAAAAGCACCATTTCTAGCATCAATTCCGGATAAAACAAAGTCTCCTTCTTTTACAAGGTACATATTAGACTGTAACAGATCAGTTTTAATTCTATGTTGTTGAGAAAACGATATTTGAAATTTTTTCATTGAAAATTGCTTTTCAATGAAATATTCGATTCTCAGAGGGTTTAAATTTTCAAAAGCAACCTTTATTAACATATTGCCGTTTTCAGACTTGACAACTTTTCTGTTAACACCTTGTATTTAAATTGTAAAGAGCATTTCTTTGTGATATGTCAAACGATTTGGAAAAATTGCAACAAACGGTTATTGCGCTTGTCGAAAAAGTAAATTACCTGACCAATAAAGTTGATACCCTAACCAAGGAAAATGAATACTTAAAAAAACGTTTGGCCAAATATGAAACACCAAAGAACAGCAATAACAGCAGTATCCCCCCATCGAAAGACGAAAACCGTCCCAAACGCAAAAGCTTACGCGAGAAAAGCGGGTTAAAACCGGGAGGCCAAAAAGGAAGAAAGGGAAATACGTTAAAAATGACAGATAGTCCCGATATAACAAAAGACCATGTACCCAATTACTGCCATTGCTGTGGCAACAGCCTTGAAAATATCCCGGCCGAATATAAGGGGAAGCGGCAAGTTTACGATATTCCGGAAATAAAAATAAAGGTGACGGAACACCGCATATACACAAAGCAATGCAGCTGTGGCCATATCAACGAAGGGGATTACCCCGGAGAAGCCGGTTCCCCTGTCAGTTACGGGAACAACATAGAAAGCCTGATAGGGTACTTCCATACAAGGCAGTATATCCCGTTCAAAAGGATCAGGGAAATCTTCTCCGATGTTTTTAATGCCCCCATAAGCGAAGGTGGAATCCATTATGTATTGGACAGGCTTGTCACAAAGGCGCAGCCCGCATATGAATTGATTAAGCAAAAACTACAGGGCAACAAAAAATATGCTACCGGTAGCGATGAGACCGGGGTGAAAGTAGACGGGGACAAACACTGGGCATGGACATGGCAGAACGAAGAAGCTACATTTATTACAATAACCGACAACAGGGGGCAAAAGAGCATAGACCAGACGTTTGAAAAAGGATTTAAAAACTCCGTCCTCGTACATGACTGCTGGGTAAGCCATTTTAATACCAAAGCATTATCCCACCAGCTCTGCCTTGCCCACCTGCTAAGGGATCTCAACTATTTGGGGGAACTTTACGCACACAAATGGAGCCGCGTCACAAAACTTCTTCTCAGCCAAGCCCTGGATCAGGAAAAACGGATGGAAGCCCCGGACTATTACGTGCCAGATCCGAGAATATTCCAGATAGAATCCAGGCTTGATTTTTTATTGGGGTACAAAATACCTAAGGACAAAAATGAATTGACCGTTTTTCAAAAACGATTGAAAAAGTATCGTGAATTTATTTTTACATTTCTTTATAGGCCGGAAGTACCTCCCGATAATAATGCATCGGAACGGGCTATCCGAAATATAAAGGTGAAACAAAAAGTATCAGGTCAGTTTAGGTCGACAAACGGAGCTTTCAGATTTGCCGTATTACGATCCATCACGGATACTGTGTTGAAAAATCACATGAACGTTTTAAACTCCTTAAAGATTATTGCCAGATTGAAAACTGATCTGTAACATTAGACTTAATATCTTGCCCTAATTTCTCTTGTCGTAGAACAACTCCCTGATGTCTGAGTCTTATTGTAACAAGTTTATAATACTCTTTAGGTAATAAGCTAACTTTATTACGTTTTCGTTCAAGAATATCACTCAACCTATATTTCTTCCAACTCATTTGACTGCCTCTCTTAAAAGGTTCAATAAATCAGCACTCTTCGCAAAAGAGTTATCAAGCATTTTCATCAGTTCAGTACTGCTGTACTCAATGGCTTCTTCCTGTTTGGTTGGATTCTTAATATCCAGATCGTAGTTGCGGTCGATAATGGTTTGGATATCCACTTTCCAACAAACTTCCGATTCTTTGCGTTTGTTCCACCAACTGCGGATAGGATCGAACTCTTTAAGCTGAATAGGCTTTGTTTTGCTGTAGCTTTTCTGTCCTTCAGGTAAACGGTGCTCGTAGTACCAAACCTCTTTGCTTGGTTCTCCTTTGGTAAAGAAAAGCAGGTTGGTTGCTACTGTTGCATAAGGCTGAAAAACACTATTTGGAAGCCTGATTATGGTATGCAGGTTACATTCTTTCAACAGTTTCTCACGAACCCGTTGTTTAACACCATCGCCGGTGAGTGAGCCATCGGGCAAAACTATTCCGGCTCGTCCGCCTTGTTTTAGCAGGTGGATCATAAGTACCAGAAACAGGTCGGCACTTTCCTTGGTGCGAAAGTTCTGAGGAAAATTCTTTTCGTTGTTGTTGGCAACAATTCCCCCAAATGGAGGATTTGCCAAGATTACTGACACGCGGTTCTTTTGTGTATAGTTGCTTAATGGCTGATCAAGAGAATCGCGGTACAGAATGTTTGGCACCTCAATGTCGTGCAAAATGAGATTGGTAGTTGCCAACAGGTAAGGCAGGGGTTTGTATTCCCAACCAACAATGTTGTCGGCAATGCTTTGATTGTCTTCAATGCTATTGGCCTGAAGCTTTAAATGTTCAATGGCAGAGGTTAAATAGCCCGCGGTTCCGCAGCTTGGATCAAGAATTTTTTCACCCAGTTGCGGATTAATCATTTCGGTAATGAAATGGGTAATTGCCCTTGGGGTATAAAACTCGCCGCTTTTGCCCGCACTTTGAAGTTCTTTTAAAATTGTTTCGTATAGCTCGCCAAAAGCATGACGGTCTTTGGCAATGTTAAAGTCAATTTCGTTGAGCTTGTTCAACACCTTGCGGATGTTGGTTCCGCTTTTCATGTAATTGTTGTTCCCCTCGAACACCTCGCGAACAATCAACGCCCGTTTATATTGCAATACTTGTGTGCGGTTGGCCTGATCGGTTGGCGGCACAATGGGCAGGTTGCGCAATTTTTGAAATAATGTACGATCGACAAACTCCTGTAACTCTTCACCTGTAATTCCTTCGTCGTTGCTTGCCCAGGCATCCCAATGCAGTTCATCAGGTATTGGGCTTATGTAATCGTCGTTCAATAATTCAAGCTCTTTGTCTTTATCTGAAAATATTTTGAGAAACAGCATCCACGCTAACTGCTCTATACGTTGCGCATCTCCATTCAAACCAATGTCTTACCACATTATTTTGCGGATGCTGTCGATGATTCCTTTTAAATTGGCCACTTCTTAATTGTAAATGATTAATTGTTGCTTTTACCCTGAATTCTCAATTAACTGTCGATTGCTATTTTTTCTTTCTTTGTTCTATCTGTTTAATGGTCTTGTCGAAGTCGGATGGTAGTTGAGCTTTTTCCGAGATTCGTTTTTGATGAAACTTATCGTATTCTGTATTGGCTTTATCAATGGCTATCTGGTGTGATATTTTGCCAGCATGCGTTAAAATGTTTCGGTCATTCAATTGCATAAAGCCATCTAATTTTGAAATCCAATCTTTCATGTACATTGGAACCCGACGCATAGCCTGGCCTTCAGCAAAAACAAGATATTGTTCAACCAGGTTGTTTAATGCAGCCAATTCTTCTTCATCTAAATAGTTTTTTGCAATCCCAACATCCTGTTTACGAACTTTAGACCCTCGCCAGTTGGTTAAACCCATGTTGGGCTTTGAGCTATCGACTCGCTGAGCAATAACTTCTGCTGCAGTTTGTCCTGTGATAGCCCAATGCATTTTATTTTGAACGGTTTTGAAAAAAGTAAGACTAATTTCCAGCGTTGGATCATAGTCGATACTTGTTGCATATATATCGGTTATTTTTTGATAAAACCTGCGTTCAGAAGTTCGAATGTCCTGAATACGACGCAGTAATTCATCAAAATAATCGAAGGGTAAATCGGGATTTTTCAAGCGTTCATCGTCGAGCACAAAACCTTTTACCAGAAATTCTCTCAACTGGCTTGTAGCCCAAATTCGAAATTTGGTAGCAACATGTGATTTCACCCTGTAACCTACAGAAATTATGGCATCGAGATTATAAAATTTTTGATTGCGTTTTACTTCACGATTACCTTCTGTACGAACTTGTAAGAAATCCTTACAAGTTGCATCTTCCTGAAGTTCACCTTCGTCGAAAATGTTTTTCAGGTGGGTGGTTATGTTTTGAGGTGTAGTTTGAAATAACTCAGCCATTAATTTTTGAGTTAACCAAACAGTTTCGTTCTCAAGACGTACCTCCAGTTTTGTTTGACCGTCTTCAGTTTGATAGATGATTATTTGTGAGTTATTGTCCATTATGCTCCTGATTTATATAACTCGTTTTCCAATTCGTTAATTGCATTTAAATAGTTCAATTTGCTGCCAAAAATACCATTTACAATCTCTAATCTCGAACCAAAATCAATAAAAGGTTTAACACTTAACACTTCGAGACTTTCAATGTTGATTATTCCTTCGTCGGCATATTTGTCAAGGAGAGCTTCAAGGACTTTTCGAGCTTGATCGCCGTATTTGGTAAAATAATTTCGTTTTTTAACGTTGTTTGCTCTTTCTTTTCGGGTTAATGGAGGTTGCTCATATGCAACATGGCAAATTAGGTCGAAGAGGTCAACTTCGCGGTTAACTGCATTGCGAAGGGCTTCAACTAAAACACCTTGTTCTTCCAACTCTTTTATAATTGCTTCTTTTTTATTTGAACTATTCCATTTTGTTAGAAAATCATCTAATGAAGCATATTGGCCTTTTATCAGGTTTTTGGTGTGATCTTTCAGACTGACTGTGATAGGCCTGCCGTTGTTGTCGAAATACATCTCACGACTAATAAGAATTGAAACATCAACGCCATTCACATATACTTTTTCTCTTGGTGGCGGCGGCGGCGGCGGTGTTGGAGGTAAAGGAGGATCAATAATAATTTCCTCCCCAGTTTCCTCATCAATGATTGGCGTGTCTTCTGTTTCTTCATCGTCGATTATATCTGTCAGATCATCATCTTCAGAAACAGGTTTTATACGTATTGGATTACCGTCGAATTCAGGATCGGCAAAAAGGTCCGTTACGTTTCGAAAATCAAGAATTGTAAAATACAGTTTATTGAATTCTTCGTTGATACGTGTACCCCTACCAACAATTTGTTTGAATTTAGTCATTGACTGTATTTCAGAATCGAGGACAATAACCTTGCAAGTTTGGGCATCGACACCGGTTGTCATTAATTCAGACGTTGTGGCAATTACCGGATGGGTTTCTTCCGGATTAATAAAATTATCCAGTTCCCGTTTCCCTTCTTCGTTGTCACCAGTAATCTGCATTACGTATTTGTTATTCTGAGCTATTAAGTCAGAATTAAGATTCGCCAGAGTTGTTCGCATTCTTTCGGCATGATCGATGTCGGTACAGAATACAATTGTTTTTGCTAACCTGTCGTAACCCGATAGAAATTCAGTTAGTTTTTCAGCAACAGTCTCGGTTCTCTCATCAATAACCAAATTGCGATCAAAGTCATGACGGTTATAGATTCTGTCTTCAACTTCATTATCTGACTTGTCTTTTTTCCCTTGTTCTGGTCTCCAGCCTTCGGCATCAACACTAAGATTAACCCGAATTACCCGGTAAGGTGCCAAGAAACCATCTTCGATTCCCTGTTTAAGAGAATAAGTGTAAATAGGATCGCCAAAGTATTCGCTATTTGAGATTTCAGCTGTCTCTTTTGGAGTTGCAGTTAAACCTATGTGAGCAGCCTTGTTAAAATAGTTGAGAATTTCTCGCCACGCACTATCTTCTTTTGCACTTCCCCGATGGCACTCATCAATAATAATCAGATCGAAGAAATCGGGTGAAAAATCTTTATATGCATCTTCAATACCCGGTTCGTAGTTTGTGAGTCCTTGATATAAACCAAGAAAAACTTCGTAGGCTTTATCGGCACTATCGATCCCTCGCTTGTTGTTGCTTACTAATTGTTCTTTTCCGTCAGAAGTGGCAATGACCTTCTTTTTTATGACGGTCATTTTATCTTTAAAATGTTTGAAATCACCTCTGCGTGTTTGATCAATTAATGCAGTACGGTCAGCAAGAAATAAAATTCTTTTTTTAGCTCTTGATTTCCAAAGTCGATATGCAATTTGAAAAGCTGTATAGGTTTTACCTGTACCAGTAGCCATTACCAACAATAATCTGTCTTGACCCTTAGCTATAGCTTCAACAGCCCGATTGATTGCATTTTGCTGATAATATCGGGGCTTTCTCCCGCTTCCATCGAAGAAATAATCCTGCGAAACAATTTTTTCAACTGCCGGATCAACAATGTTTTTGTACTTTTTATATCTCTCCCAAAGGTTTTGAGGCGAAGGAAAGCTCTCATTGTCCAATTCTGTTTCTACATTTGAATCATGGCTTGTTTTATCATGAAAAAGAAAGCCATCTCCATTACTGCTAAAAACAAAAGGGATATCCAAAATCTCGGCATAATTTAATGCTTGTTGAATTCCTGATCGAATAGAGTGTTTGTTGTCTTTAGCCTCAATAATTGCAATTGGAATATTGGGTTTTATATAAAGGATATAATCGGCAAATTTCTTTTTCCCTCTAGTCGTTAGTTTTCCCTTTACATAAATACGACCATCAGTGAAATAAATTTCTCTACCAATTTGAGTCAGTTCATCCCATCCGGCTTTTAAAATTGCCGGAGTTATGAATTTTGCTTTAATATCGGATTCTGATAATCTCTTTTTGTCGATCATTTTATTAGGCTATAATTCAAAAATAGAAATTCTGTTGGCATTATGTGCATGTGTGTGGGCAAAAACAGCTCTTTTACAAATTTTGCTTGTGTGAAGGCTGGTGTGATTTGGAAATGTGCTGTTTTATGCGTGGGATGTTGATATGAAAAACTAATCAAAATACTAATTGCCCAATAGGGCAAAAGTGCGAGGGGAAAAATAAATTTCATCAAGTTTACAGAGTCTTCTCATAAAAGGTTTTTAGTCTTGGTTATGGTCTATTTACAAAGTTTCTCTAATTGTCATTTTTTGCGCTTATCTGGTTGCCAACTCTGTTGTCTGTCAACCAAAGCTATCTTCAAAATTGCTATTTCCTGTTTTATGTGTAGTTTTTTTCTCTTATAAATTAAGATCATCAAATGGATTTTTAATGTTTTGAAGGCCTTGAGTGCTAACATGAGTATAAATTTCTGTTGTAGTTGATGACTTATGCCCCAACAGCTCTTGGATATACCTCAAATCCGTTTCATTCTCAAGTAAATGAGTCGCGATGCTATGCCGCAAATGGATCGTGTACGGCTTGTTAATCCGTGCCTTTGTCAACGCTTTTTCAAAAACCTTTTGTAAGCTGGAGGCGGTTAGAGGTCTCCCTTCAGTTTGTCCTTCAATCAGAAACTGTTTAGGCCTATAATCACGGTAATAGTCCTTTATTTTGTTTAGTGTTCGGTCGCTTAGCGGAATCACACGGTCTTTTTTTCCCTTGGAGTTAATTACTGAAAGTTGCTTCCTTTTCGAACTCAGATGTTCCAAGCGAAGATTTATTAATTCGCTTCTCCGTATCCGCAGGAATAAATCAACATCATGGCCATTTTATGTTTGGGATTGGTAATGGCATGAAAAAACTTTTCCAGATCGGATTTGCTAAATACTTTGGGCAATGGTTTGGCTTTCAAAGGACGCTCAATTTCTTGGATGTTCAATAGGCGTTTGTAGTTCTTTTCGTAAAATAATTTTAGAGCACTCACTGTTTGATTCTGAAAAGTTGCACTTAGCCCGTATTTCATGATAAATTTAGTGTTGAATCGAGTAATATCCTCATTACTGATCATTTCCGGGCTTTTTGAAGCATAAAATCCGAAAAAGATTTCCAACTGGTGAATGTAGATTTTGATACTGTTTTCAGCATAACGTTTTTGTTCCATCCATTTTTTGAACGATTGTACCTGTGCCTTCACATTCGGGGACAATTGCGCTTTGATGTTTTTCAGGTTATATCTGGTTTTTACCGTACCGGGAGTTGGGCCGGGTTTCATCCTCTTTTCCTGGTTCAGTGCTGAATAGTCTGTATACGCCACTTCTTTAAACGCTTCAAAAAAACGGTGCAGGTCAAAGATATTTTTCGGGAAAAACCAGCTTTTCAATGTCCGGCTCCAACAGGCTCCCGGTAATTGTTTGATCATGTTGACAAGTGAGGCATCATATTCGAAGGAAGCAACTACTACATCTTGTTGACGGTGACAAAACGGATAGAGCCTGATCTTTTGGGCCGGAGACATTGGTTTGTTTTATTTTTGCTCTTAAAGATAATATATTTCGCTGAAAATGAATATATCTTCCACCTGTAAATACCTGTTATCCCGAAATGTTTGATTATGGGGGGAATTCATTAGGGCAGACACACAGGTCTGCCCCTACAGAGGGTATGGTGATATTTTCGATTGGCAATGAAAATGGTTGGGCATGACAATCATTTGATGGCATTTTTCACCGGGATATTTATTTTTCAATTCGTAATCCCATTTTTCTTCATAGTGCCATATTATTAGCGGTATGTGCTTTTTTTAATAATTTCGTTTATCATCTTCAACAATTGCATAATGATAATTGTCTATCCATTTTCCTCTAATTGGTAATATTTTTCGTCGTAACCCTTCTCTTGTCATACCAATCTTTTCTAAAACTCTTATCGATTTTACATTTTTAGTTGCTACTCCAGCCTCTACTTTATGCAAATTAAAATTTTCAAAACCTAAAAGAACTAATCTTTTCGCAAGTTCAGTAGCATAGCCTTTTCCCCAATATTTAGGATTCAATTTGTAATAAATTTCTCCAAGTCTAAACTTGTCATTTGACAAAGAAAATCCCGCTACTCCAATAAATTTATTTGTCTTTTTTATCGTTATCTTCCACATATATGAACCTCTCGTAACTTTATTTTGAGCTTCAAGCAAAGGAATTAGGATTTTTTCTGTGTCTTTAATTGTTTTAGGAATCCCTAAAGTGTTAAATTCATCGACTTCTTGTATCGAATGTAGTTGATGAATTTTTTCTAAGTCATTTATTGTGATCTCTGATAATATTAATCTTTCCGTTTCCAGTTCAAGTAATTTTTGATTATTCATCATTTTTTTTGTGATTGTTTGTCTCGTAAAGTCTTTTACATATTCCAGTAAAAGTTGACAGGTGATTCCGGCGAAAGTTGACAGTATCATTTTTTTCGATGATTTCGTGGTTAAAAATAGCCAAAAAAAATTATTGTTTTCTCATTTTTTTTCTCATCGATTCTCCTTTTAATTCAAACCGGTGTGCCGAGTGGGTTACACGGTCTAAAAAAGCATCCGCAATATGTGAACATTCGCATATTGCAGATTATCCGAACGTTTTCATTATGCGAAGAAAAACTTTTGTATAGTCTGAAAATAAATGACATATCTATGTATTACCGCTTGATTTGTTTGCATAAATTTTAGGTTTAACGAGAACAATGTTCGTTCATCTATTAAACTTTATTGATTATGGAAAACAAATTTGATTTCGATGAAGTAACGTCTGCAGCACTGGATTTCATGAAAAACAACCTATCGTACAAGGATGTCACCCTTCGTCATTATCGCAGCAGATGGCAACCTTTAAAAGAGTACATGGAATCGCAAAAGATTGATTTCATCAGTACCAAGCTATGTAATGATTTCCTTATCTCGTTTTACAAAGGCCGTAATCGCCGTGATTTGACTGTAAGCGAGAAAAATATCGGGAAAGCTGTCTCTGTTCTTTCTGAATTCATTACGACCGGAAGTGTTCAAATGAAAAGAAAAACAATCCATATGGATGGTACAATTGGGATGCTAATGAAAGACTTTCTGGCATCGAAAAAATCTCAAAGAAGAAGCGATCTGACAATTGACAAAATAGAAAGCCATTTGAGCAATTTTAATTTTTGGCTGCTGTCGCACAATGTTTCATCTGTTGGCGAGATCAAACAAATACACATTATCAACTTTATTAAAAGCATTGATGCAACAAAAAAATCACTTGTCCATGATACGCTGTTGGATTTACGAGGTTTTTTTAGTTTTCTCTACAAAAAGGAAATTACATCGGTTAACATGGCCTGTTCTATCCCCAAAGACAAATATGTCCGTCAGTCCCTGTTACCATCTTATTACTCAGAAACAGAAATTGAGCAGTTGCTAAAATCAATCGATCGCGGGACTGCTGTCGGTAAGCGGGATTACGCGATTATACTGCTTGCGGCACGATTAGGATTACGAACATCCGATATCGCTCGTCTTAAATTTGCGAACCTGCATTGGGAAGACAGTACGATTGTTTTTAACCAATATAAAACCGGAAAAGATATGACACTTCCTCTTTTGCCGGTAATAGGCAATGCCATTCTTGATTATATCCAGTACGGCCGACCTCAGTGTCATGACAAAAACATATTTATCCTTGCTATATCTCCATTTATGTCAATCTCTTCCAGATCAATATCGACAATGGTGTACCGACGCTTTGTTGATTCAAACCTGTATGTAAAAATGAGAAAACATGGCGTTCATGCTCTTCGTCATAGCCTTGTAAAGGAACTGCTTAACAATAATCAATCTCTTCCGGTTATTACAGAAGTGCTTGGGCATAAAAATGTGGAATCAACCAGGCACTATATCCGTATTGACACAGAATCTTTACGTCAATGCTCCCTGGATGTACCAAGAGTTGATCTAAATTTTCACCTGCAAAGGAAGGAGGCATTTTATGAATAAAGTAAAATTTTGGAGCATTTATGCCGGATATATCACAGATTTTATCTCCTTAAAAAGAAGTCTTGGATATAAGTATCAAGAAGAAGAAAGAGTCCTTTCCTTGTTTGATAAGTTTGTAATGGAGCAAGGAGAAACAACGATCGGATTATCAAAGGAGCTGACAGACAGATGGTCGTTAAGAATGAATAATGAATCGGAACTAACAAGGTATGGAAAAGTCCGTTATATATCCCAGTTTTCCAGCTACCTCAGAAGTATAGGAATTAAATCGTATATCCCTCAGTTACCCAAATATCCGGATTCGAACTTTATCCCCCACATTTTTACTTATGAGGAAATGAATGCTCTTTTTAGAGCCTGTGATAATTTAACGCTGCGGGTTAAAGATATGGGATCATCAATATTTGTAATCCCTTGTCTGGTTAGAATGTTATATGCTACCGGTATCCGGATTGGAGAAGCATTGTCTTTAAAAAACAAGGATGTTAATTTAGCTGGTAAATATCTTGTTTTAAAGGAAGTAAAGACTGGTCAAGAAAGACTGGTTCCTTTTAATGACACCCTTGCAAATGTATGCCAGGACTACCTGACATATCGAAACCGGTTACCTGTTGTTGATATTGATAAGAATGATCATCCGTTTTTCGTTACTCTTAATGGAAATTACTGCAGACATAGTCCAATTTACCGGTGGTTCCGAAAGATACTCAAACAAGCGGGGATCCCCTTTACCGGGAACAGAAAGGGGCCAAGAGTTCATGATATCCGTCACACCTTCGCCTGTCATTCTTTTGTGAAGCTTTCTGATGAAGGATTGGATCTTTATTGCTCATGGCCATATCTCTCGGCTTATCTTGGGCACAAATCTCTCGAATCGACCGAGCAGTATGTAAGGTTAACCACCCAAATTTATCCTGATTTACTGAAAGGCGCTGATAGGCTATATGTAGATATCCTTCCTGATAACAATCAATTAGTACAGTCATGAAACAACCAACCGATTTTTCCAAATATGTCTCTGCTTTCGTTGGTAATTACCTGACAAATGAACGAGGTGTCAGTCCGAATACGATAAAATCGTACAGCTATGCTATTATCTTGTTTATCAACTTCATGAATGAGGTAAAAAGAATCCGTATCGACAGGTTGTCAATGAGCGACATAACAAAGGGAGCTGTTGTCGAATACCTTAATTGGCTACAGGAGAAAAGAAATTGCAGCAATGCTACCCGAAACCAACGTTTGGCGGCCATATCTTCATTTATCAGATATGTTGAATATATGAATCCTGCCGCGTTATACAATTGCCATCAAATATTGTCCATTCCGGCGAAAAAGTCCGCAAGAAAACCGATTTGTTATCTGACAATTGAGGGCATCAAACTTTTACTTCAACAACTTAATGTGTATAAAGGGAAAGGTCTGCGGGACCTGGCCTTGATCTCACTTATGTATGAAAGTGCAGCAAGAGTACAGGAAATAATTAATCTCACCCCATCTTCACTGTACCTGGAAAGTAAACCATACCGAGTTGTACTGCTGGGAAAGGGGAACAAAATCAGGACAGTACCTCTTCCTGAAAAACAGGCAGAGATATTGAGAAGATATATGGGGCAGAATAATCTTTTAAGCAGGGAAAACAGACCAAGACCTCTTTTCCCAAATAATCAAGGGCAAAAGTTAACACGTAACGGGGTTAATAATATCCTGAAAAAATACACAAAAATGGCTAAGGAAAAAGATTCCTCACTAATACCGGAAAAGCTAAGTTGTCACGGGTTGCGGCATTCTAAAGCTATGGCACTTCTGGAATCAAAAGTAGAATTGATATATATAAAAGACTTTTTGGGCCATAAGTCGGTTCTGACGACAGAAATATATGCCAGAGTAAATTCCAAATATACCTATGAAGCAATAAAGAACGCCTATAAAAACATTACCGATGATGAAATACCGATTTGGAAGGACAGCGATAAACTATTAAGTATGCTGAGAAAGTTTGCCAGGTAGAGATAAAAAATTATGCGAAGAAATCAGATATTAAAATCATCTCAACTATCTAGTTTGTAGATAGTACAAAAGTTTTTCTTCGCATAATGAAAACGTTCGGATAATCAGCAATGGTTTTTTCTTCAAGCAGTTCGTGCCATACTTTTACCGGGATCTGGGAAGTTATTATGGTCGATTTTTTTCCATGCCTGTCCTCAATAATATCCAGAAGCATCAGTTGCCTTTCATTATTGATCACCTGCAGTCCAAAGTCGTCCAGGATCAGCAGGTTTTGTTTTTCAATCCGGGCTAATTCTTTCATATAAGTGCCCCCTGCTTTGGCCATGGTCAGTTTATCGAAAAGTCGGCCCAGGTTAAAATACAGTGTTTTGTACCCTTTCAGGCAGCCCTGGTATCCCAGGGCGGTGGCAAGAAAACTTTTACCGGCACCTGTACTGCCGGGAATAATGATATTTTCCCCCCGGTCGATAAAAGAGCAATCAGCCAGACGGGTAAAAAGGTTTCTGTCCAGTTCCCTTTCGGGGGCAAAACTGATTTCCTCAACGGATGCCTGGTAGCGGAACCGGGCTGTTTTAACCAGGCGGTCTGTTTTCCGTCCGACCCGTTCGTCCCATTCGGCCTCAATGAGCCAGGCTAAAAATTCATCATTGGTCAGCGAGTTGTTTTGTCCTGTTTCAAAGGATGCCTGGTAAGCCCTTTTCAGGCCATGCAGCCGCATCTGCTGCATTTTTTCGATGGTTGCATTCGTGTTCATAATTCAAATGATTAATTATTTGTAATACTGTTTTCCCCTGATATTATCATGAAAGGGAATTTTCAATACTTTACTGTTTTCAGGGCCCAGTCTGTCGAGTCCTTTTTCCAAAATATTCCTGATGGTATGGTAGCTGTAAACCTGGTAATGCAATGCCCTTTCACAGGCATTATCGAGTCGCTGGCTGCCAACACGTTTGGCAAAACCAAGGATGCCAAGACACGATTTGTATCCCTGCTCCGGGTATGGTTTGGTTTCCAGTACCTGCCTGATGTACGCCTGGGTTGATCCCCCGATGGTTGCAGCCCAGCGGGTAAACTTTTCCGGGCTCCATTCCGAGACAAACCGGTGGCTGGAAGGAAGGTGCGTTTTTATGGTGGTGTACCTGTGCGGGGAATAATCCCGCCGGTGCAGGGCGATGCGTTGGTGATTGTAATAAACCTCAACAACGCCGCGTGTATAGATGAGCTTAACTTTTTTGCCAATGTAAGAATAAGGCACACTGTAATAATGTTTGTCTTTCCCCAGCAACACATGGGAGTTTTTTTGTACTGTGGCCATTCTGTATTCTTTTAGTTCGTAACCTGTGGCTGGAAGTGGTTTTAATACACTTCTTTCGGTTTCATTAAACAAATCCCTGCGGCTGTAATCCCTACCCTGGAAGTGCCGGTTATTATATTTTTCCAGTTCCTTTTTTATGGCTGTATTTAATTCTTCAAGTGAATAAAATTCTTTATTCCTGAAGGCAGCATAAATACGGTGGTACACGATTTTAACCGCACCTTCGACCAATGCTTTGTCTTTGGGTTTGCGTACCCTTGCCGGGTAAATGGTAGTGCCGTAATGGAAAGAAAAATCGGCTAAGCGTTCGTTTATCCCCGGTTCGTACCTGTCACTTTTGCTAACGGCTGATTTTAGGTTATCCGGCACCACTGCTGCGCTTACCCCGCCAAAATAGAGGAAGGCCTGCTGAAGGCTGTGCAGAAAATCGGGCACTCTTTGACTAAGGGTTGCTTCTACAAAGGTGAGCTGGCTTGCACCCAGTGTCGCAACAAATACTTCTGCTTCTTTTATCTCTCCGGTTTCCCGGTCGATAAAACTTAGTTTTTTGCCCGCGTAATCCACAAATAATTTGTCTCCTGCCTTATGCTCCATGTGCATGCAGGCATCGTTTTGTTTTCCCCACTGCTGGAAATGATGACAGAACTGGGAGTACATCACTCCGTCCGGGTGTTTGTTTTTGTACTCGTTCCATAATAGCTGACGGGTTACCCCCGGTTTTTTCAACTCCCGTTCCACGTAAGGAAAAAATTCTGATAACTCTATAAATATTATGTTCCTGTCGTTGCGCGACGGCGTTACCCCGCCTTCAAACAGTTCGTGCAGTTCTGCATCACTAAAAGATCCCAGTTCTTCAAGTTTGAACCCGCTGGTTTCAATTTGTTTTACATACTTGATAATAGTGGGCCGTGAAAGATTAAGTGCTTTCGCCAGCCGGGAATTTGAAAAATTTTCTCTCTTTAATCGAATGATCTCCCTAATCATAATTGCTCCTATTGATTTATTGGCCATATCTTTTTTTCGCAAAAAAAAGCATGACCGGGAAACCATCGAAAATTACCTGTCAACTTTCAGCCGGAACCGGGTGTAAACTTTCACCGGAATCAGGTGTAAACTTTCACCGGAATCAGGTGTAAACTTTGAGCCGGAATATGCATCTTTCGTATCTTTGCATTACCGTTAAAATATTCTGTGATTGTATTTCCAACCTTGCCTCAAATTACAACAAATCAGCAGAATAAAAAAGAATGGTTCCAAATTTCGAAATGGTAAATAGAATATAATTGGGCGATGCGGAGGTTATGGGGTCCGTTAGAGGTTTGATTTTTCCTGTTTTTTTAGGTTGTAGAGACGCACGGCCGTGCGACAATGATGTGTATCCAATAATTACGTTGCCATAATTTGCCTTTAAACGGGATATACGTGTTTGATTGGAGATATACGGGAAACACGATTGCGTTATGCGTATATCATGATTGCGTTATACGTGTATCTTAATCGAGTTATGCGTGTATCCTGATCGAGTTATGCGTATAAGCCCACAAATTGGCAAGCCGTGTGATTCCCGATATCCCGTTACTAAGGTCAGGATTGCAAATCCTGACCAGCCGGGATAGTATTTTAATTTATTCTATAATCGATTTTATATTTTTTTCTAATTCAATTAGGCTGTTACCAATGATTTGCCAAACTTCCTCTGCATCAATTCCGAAATAATTATGGGCAATGATATTCCTTAATCCGATGACTTTAGGCCAATCAAAAATATAATTTGTCGAATCGGTAAAATCATCTGAAAGTTTATCTGCCATTTCCCCAATTACAATAAAATTCATCATCGCAGCATCAAACGATTTTGTATCCTCATAGAAAGAATCTGCATCGGAATAATTTTTCGAGTAGTTTTTGATTTTCTCAATCGAATCAAAGATACTCATTAAACACGCAAAGTCTTTATGTGAAAGGCTATACATATCTGATATCTGCTTGAATATTATTTTTAAAAATCGGTTTAATATATTTTAATCTGCAAATATCCACTGATTTATTGAACTGATTCTGCATCTCTGTTTTTAATCTTGATTTTAGTGAATATAAATCCTGGGTGTTTGGCTCAAATTCAACGATTAAATCAATATCGCTTGAATCATTTTGTTCTCCACGAGCTACAGAACCAAATAATCCAATTTTAGTCAAGTGATAATCATCTTGAAGTCTTCTTTTATTATCACTCAGATAATTTAATATGATATTTGCATTAATCATTAATTGTAAATCTTTTTAACAAAGATATAGAATTTCTCATTTATCTATACACTTTTCTGCGCCGAACCCCGCCATTGCCTATAGCCATTGTGTGTGCCCGGCAGATATGTCTAGGCAACAGGTAGATGTCTGTCCGGGACTTTTCGCCACACCTCCATAACAGGTAGCTATGAATCCGCCGTTGTTGGTAAAGATTTTCCCCTATTGGGAATGCCCCGGCAAAAAACATGTACCTCTTAGCACACAGGGTTTAATCATTCATACAGGCTATTACGAAACAGAGACTAAGTCTGGCCGATTTAATAACCAGGGCCATTGAAAAAATATGTACCGTAAGCGGGGCCGATATCCGTGCCGTGTTGTATGTCATGGTCGATGTTGTAATCGACAACCTTGCAAAAGCCACCATTGTACGTTTGGGCGACCTGAAAAGCCTTCGGGTTACCCTCAGTTCAAAGGGCGAAGCTATTGCGGAAGAGGTAAGCCCGGCATCCATAAAAGAAGCAGGTGTTATTTTCACGCCAGGCGCCGGATCAAAGAGACACTGGACAGTGTAAAATTCCCAAAAATACAGGTACTGGTTTTCCTGCTGTGAAAAATTTTTTCCCTGCTTAGGAAATTGGAATTTCCACGTTAGGGAATTAGGGTTTCCTGCTGTGGAAAAAAAATCGCTACAGCAGGAAATTGAGTATACATAATACTGGATAAATTGTTACAATGGTTGTGTTATATTTGATATTATGAATGCCGTATTTTTCACCGTTTTCGGGATGCCCTCGTTCGTTTGGTGGACGCCCACGCAGGGGCGTCCCTGCGTGGGCGTCCGAACCATTATCGTTAACGGATTGGTTGACTCTACGATTTCCAGGATGCAATGAAAATGGTTGGGCATCTCCACCATTTTTGCATTTTTTACCGGGATATTTGTTTTTCAATTCGTAATCCCATTTTCCATCAACAGCACACGTGTGTAGTAAAATCTGCGTAAGTGTGCAATGAAATCTGCGTAAGTGTGTAGCCAAATCTGCGTACGTGTGTAATAAAATTTTCACACACTGTAAGTACTGCTTGCATACGTGTGCCGTTGTGCTTCCATACGTATGAAAATTTACGTACGTACTTATGGAGATTTGCTTCCGCACGTGTATAAATTTATGCCGGCACGTACGCGCGCATCAAAATCATAAAAACCAGGGGTTGATCCGGTGCTGATCCTTCGCTGATCCCTGGGTTGGGTTATATAAAAAACAGAGACCTCCTCCGGGACTGGGATAAAGGTGATTACAAATCACCTGTTACGAAGCTCAGGATTGCAAATCCTGACCAGCCGGGTTGTCAGGTTATTAAGAGAACAAATAAAACACCGGGCACGGGACTCCTTGAAAAAAAGCGGTGCAGTTGCATGGGCGGGAATGCTGAAATGCTGAAAAAAGTGATGTTTTGTGCTCATTAAAGGAACCGTTCTCTAAAAAAAAGAACGGTTCCTTTCGCATTTTGATTTAGTTTCAACAGCGATATTATTGGTGTTGTATTTGATACAATCTTAGGCATTTGCGATATCTTCATTTAAATCATCCATATCGTATCCACCGAGAACTGACACATTATACCTTGCAAGCAATTCAAGAAAATCAAGTCTTTATAATCCTAAAACCCGTGCTGCAATACCGGATAATACACTACCTAGTTCATAAAGTTTTACTAAAGAACTCGTTTTTATCTCTGATTCAAAATCCTTTCCGTTAAGTCTCAAAGTGTTAGCTAAAGATTCTGGATATTCTATGTGTATCACACCTTTCATTTTTTAATCTTTTACGTTTATACAAAGATAACGAAATCGCTGATGGTTTGAATGTTACTGAAGTTCTTTTTTATGTTTGCGCCGGGTAGCTTACGCTCCCAAAGAACCCCTGACTGA
Source organism: Prolixibacteraceae bacterium (assembly GCA_963662895.1). GTDB lineage: Bacteria > Bacteroidota > Bacteroidia > Bacteroidales > Prolixibacteraceae > GWE2-42-39. Next base: position 1,648,944 of record OY759982.1, read on the forward strand.
TACGTTGAACGTGCATAAGCCTACAAATTGGCAAGCCGTGTGGTTCCCAACCTTCCGTTAAAAAGATCAGAATTGCAAATCCTGACCAACCGGGGTAGATGACAGTCTGCAAGAGGTAGAAATGAATCCGGGGCTTTTCGCCACACACAGGGCTTAATCATTCAATGAATGTTAAACAGTTATAAACGACTTTTTGACTCACTTCGGAGGTGTGAGAGGTGCTCCGGTAGGCTAGGTAGGCTATTGGCTCACTGGCCATCTACTCGATTAGCAACCGTATTTTATGTTTTTAGTCTTTTCGTTTTATCTTGTCTGTTGTCCCAGAATGAAACTATTTCAATCCTGTCTTGATTCTTTACTTTCTTTACTCGCACGAGTTGACCAGATTATTTTTTTGTCAGCCATTCTTTCATTTCAGAGATTAGTTGGTCATTCTCAATATAATCACCGTTTTTAATTTCTTCTCTGCCTTCTATGATTGAATCATTCTGCTCTGGGGATAACTGATATAAAGATTGTTCAGATGAATCAAATATTGTTTGAAGTGCTTTTAAAAAATTTATGTCATTCGAGTTTTTGATTCTCGAAATCAAACTATTTTTTATTTGAGTTGTCATATCCATAATCATCTTTCTTCAATCATTATTCAAAAATAAGCAATTTTTTTGAATCTGTTGCATACCGGATTTTATGGTTGCTAACGTTCACTGCTGATTGATGCATGAAATATAGTTGGGCGATGCGGAGGTTATGGGGCCCGTTAGAGGTTTGATTTTTCCTGTTTTTTTAGGTTGTAGAGACGCACGACCGTGCGCCCAATGATGTGTTCCCAATAATTACGTTGCCATAATTTACCCTCGAACGGCGGAGATATACGTGTATTTGATTGGAAATATACGGGAAACACGATTGCGTTATGCGTGTATCTTAATCGTGTTATACGTATATCTTGATTGCGTTATGCGTGTATCCTGATCGTGTTATACGTGTATCCTGATCGGGTTATGCGTATATCTTGATCGTGTTATGCGTATATCTTGATTGAGTTATGCGCATAGCCCAAAATTGGCAAGCCGTGTGATTCCCAATATCCCGGTTTTTAATCCGCTTCGTTTCTATAATCCGTTAGGGCAACCACGAGGGATTGCCCCTACGGTTGCCCTTTGCTTCATCCGAATTATTACCCATTGTTTGTGGTTGTCCCGTCCTCTATTTGTAGGTTATCCGATGATTGTGGGTGATTCCATTGGGTGATTTATTCGGACGCCCACGCAGGGGCGCCCCTGCGTGGGCGTCCGAACCATTATCGTTAACGGGATTGGTCGCCTCTACGATTTCCAGGATGCAATGAAAATGGTTGGGCATCTCCACCATTTCGTGGCATTTTTTACCGGGATATTTGTTTTTCAATTCGTAATCCCATTTTCCATCAACTGCACACGTGTGTAGTTAAATCTGCCTGCATGTGTAGCCAAATCTGCGTACGTGTGTAATAAAATTTTCACACACTGTAAGTACTGCTTGCATACGTGTGCCGTTGTGCTTCCATACGTATGAAAATTTACGTACGTACTTATGGAGATTTGCTTCCGCACGTGTATAAATTTATGCCGGCACGTACGCGCATCAAAATCATAAAAACCAGGGGTTGATCCGGTGCTGATCCTTCGCTGATCCCTGGGTTGGGTTATATAAAAAACAGAGACCTCCTCCGGGACTGGGATAAAGGTGATTACAAATCACCTGTTACGAAGATCAGGATTGCAAATCACAGATGGTTATAAAATACAATCCGGCCTGTGCTTACCAATTTTCCGTTCAGGATTTGTAATCCTGACCAACAAGAGATAGCCAAGCAAGCATTCTCCACAGGTAGCAACAGGCCTTTTCCTGTTTTATTAGCTATCGGTCATTTTACCGATATACCATGTTTATCGACATTTTTGCCGTTAAGTAATTAAACTTATCAATATTCCAGAAAAAGCAGCTAACCCAAAACTAAGTAATGTGCCAACCAAAACATATTCACTTTTCTGCGTTCCATTAAAGCGCAAAATTGATTTTGCAGCAATAATCAAACCTACAGCCTCATATTGTCCCATTATTATTAAACCTAAAGCTAAAAAACGTTCAACAATTCCGATTAATTTACCAGCATTAGGTAAACTTTGTTCATCTGGATTTTCAGAATTCTCTTTAGGAGTTTGAATGGAAAAGGCTATAAACAGATATTTTATTAAAATATTTGAAGGTTTGGCACAAAAAATAAATCCAGCGATAATAGCAATAGTTTTAGTCTCAAAATCAAATATAAAATTAATGCCATATAATTTGGAGTAAGCAAATACAATTAAGGCTATAGCAGCCAAATGAATTGATTGGTCAAAGAAAAAATAATTTTTTGTTTCATTTTTGGTAATTAGCCAACTTTTTAACATATCGGTAAAAAGGTGAATAATCATCAATAATATTGCTGCTTTCCAAAATCCTAAATCAAATGAAAGGAAATAACTTGTAATGCCAACAATTAATATATGATAAATGTGATAAATGGTAAATGTTTTACTTTCCTTTTTATCACTCATATTCTGGTTTTGTAGAATAAAATCAGATAGAAGATGCGCTATTATCAAAAGAAGAATTAATTTTATTTCCATTCCTTAAATGTATTTTCAAAATAGTTAACAGTTTTCTCTATTGATAACCAACCGGCGGATGTTGAATGCTGGCTAATTGTCGATTGGTATTTACTTAACTTTGTTGCAATATCTTTTTCACTTAAATCCAATAATTTATAATATACGACCTCACTTTGTTTCGACGAACATTTAGAAAGAATTGTATCTAATAAAGAAAAAAGCACATCAAATTGTAGTTGAATTTTATTATTGGGACTACAAAAAAACATTGTGTTTTTAATTATAATCTTTTGTTTATCAGACGTTGAGTAGCTTTTTATAGCTCTGCCAGACAGATAAATAGCCTCACCATCAATAATTCCATTTTTTGAGTCTAACTTATCCAGTGAAGCTACAGCAACTGCCAATCTGATTCCATGTTCCGAAAAATATTTAAGTCGTGATTTATTGTTTTTTGATACTTCAAAAACAATTGATTTAATATATGTCTTTAATAAAAGTGCGATACGAAGTGCATATTGTGGAGTATCAATTGCGCATTCGATATAATCTCCTTGGACTAATCTTCCATAAAAACTTTGATTCTTATACTTCTCTGTTAAATTACTTAAAAGTTGTTTAATTCCAGATTCAAGCTTCCTTTTTTCTGTCTCATTCAAAGACGTGTACGAGATTACATCAGCCGAAATTGTTGCAAAATCCATTTTTAAATTCTTTATCGGTAAATATACAGATATTTGTATTTTATCGGCAAAAAAACCGTTAATATTTATTCTTTAAAGAATCAAATATTATTCTGGAGTCGGTCAATTTCGTTGGCATATTGTTGTTGTCTTGTCAACCAAAGTTATCTTATAATTTGCTATTTCATCTGTTGTGTGTAACTCTTTTATCTTATAAATCATGGTACTCAAATGGATTTTTAATGTTTTGTAATCCTTGATTACTTACATGGGTATAAATTTGAATCTTTTACTGTTCAGGTCTGAAATCTTTTCGAATCGCAATAATTCCCATAAACTTAGAATTTAGTTTCTATCCATCCAATTTACGCCAATCTGCCTTAATGTCAAATAGGTTGATAATAAAATCCGGAAGCCTTAATTCTTAGCCAAAGAGGTACGATTTCTAATTCCTGGCCGAACACTGTTGTGGATTTCGCCAAACAAACAGCACCTGATTTTATTTAGGTACCTGTTGCACGGTACGCGAGCATCCTAATATTAGTTTAAGCTCCTGTTGCCCATCTCCGGGCGAATACGTTGAACGTGCGGTATAGCCCAAAATTGGCAAGCCGTGTGATTCCCAATATCCCGGTTTTTAATCCGCTTCGTTTCTATAATCCGTTAGGGCAACCACGAGGGATTGCCCCTACGGTTGCCCTTTGCTTCATCCGAATTATTACCCATTGTTTGTGGTTGTCCCGTCCTCTATTTGTAGGTTATCCGATGATTGTGGGTGATTCCATTGGGTGATTTATTCGGACGCCCACGCAGGGGCGCCCCTGCGTGGGCGTCCGAACCATTATCGTTAACGGGATTGGTCGCCTCTACGATTTCCAGGATGCAATGAAAATGGTTGGGCATCTCCACCATTTCGTGGCATTTTTTACCGGGATATTTGTTTTTCAATTCGTAATCCCATTTTCCATCAACTGCACACGTGTGTAGTTAAATTTGCCTGCATGTGTAGCCAAATCTGCGTACGTGTGCCGTTGTGCTTCCATACGTATGAAAATTTACGTACGTACTTATGGAGATTTGCTTCCGCACGTGTATAAATTTATGCCGGCACGTACAGCGCATCAAATTCCTAAAAACCAGGGGTTGATCCGGTGCTGATCCTTCAGTGAACTCCTTCGCTGATCTTTGGGGTGGGTATTAAAAACAGAGACCTCCACCGGGGGATAAAGGTGATTACAAATTCCCTGTTACTAAGCTCAGGATTGCAAATATTGACCAGCCAGGGGTAATCGTATCCTTTCTGACGTAGGTTGTGGAAGGTCGGTCATGATTGCAAATTCTCATCCGGGAAGTTAGTTCCCTTTTCCCAGTTTTTCGATCATCTCCAGGGCATTGAGGCCGATCTTTGAAAAAGCAAACCACTTTTTCCCAAGGTCTTTCAGCGATGCCCCGATGTGATAGATCGTTTGATGATCGATAATTAAAAACCGGTCGTGCGATTTGTTGAATGTTTTTATTTCTATCTCCGGGTACTGGGCGTTGAACCGTTTAACATCAAGACTTAGCTGGCGTGAAACAGTAGCTGTGTAAATGGTCGCCTGTACCCCGGGTTTCCTTTTGGCCAACAGGGACAAAACGCTTTCGTCGACATAATTATCAACCAGGATGATGGACTGGATGGCTGTTTTGACCAGCCTGGACACAAATAGATGGGCATCAAATATCTGTCCGTCGTAAAACACTCCTTCATGAGGAGGCAGGTTTGTCTTGATGAGTAAATCAAACTTTTGGTCATGCTCTATCAATTTCTTTTCGATTTTATCAATACGTTGATTAAATGCATGGCCTCTAAGCAAATAATCTTTCAATACACTGTTTGCCCATATTCGGAATTGCGTACCTCTTTGTGATTTGACCCGGTAACCAACGGAAATAATTACATCCAGATTATAGGTCACCATTTTTCGTTTTACCTGTCTTTTCCCTTCTTTTTGAACTGTCAAGTATTCCTTGACAGTTGACTCCGGCTGCAGCTCTCCCTCTTTGAAAATATTATTGATGTGAAGGCTTATATTTTGTTTGGTCGAATTAAAAAGCTTAACCATTTGTGCCTGTGTAAGCCAGACTGTTTCATTTTCCACACGAACTTTCAGTTGAAAATCAGTTTTATCATTAGCCCTATAAATAACAATCTCACCTTGTTCCATGAATTGTTTTTTGAGTGGATGTTTTTATTTTCTATTTTGTTCCTTCTGGGAAGCAAACATCTAAAAGTACAAATATTCCCGGGAAATACGCCTCCAGGGCAGACAGAAATTGTCCCCGGGGAACAACCTTTTTGCAACAGATAGATGCTTGTCCGGGACTTTTAGCCAGGCCTCCGACAGTTCGCTACGAATCCGCCATTGTTGGAAAAAAATTTTCAACTATAGGGAATGAACCCGGCACTGTTCGCCAAAAACATGTACCTGTTAGCTCACAGGAGGGAATCATTCAATGAACGTTAAACAGATATAAGTAAGCGGCTTCCTGTAGCACACGAGAGGTATGAGAGCCTCTCCCTGTTCGTGTTTACTGGCGGGGCAGGCTACTTGTTTTTTCAATTCCTTCCGAGAGTTTTCTTTCTAATTCTTCAATACTTGGCAATTTCGTTTTCATATCGTCAGGGATGGCATCAGTTAATCGATATTCGCTAATTCCCATTGGTTTGTTTATATCTCTTAGCGCATATTCTGCTTCTATTCGGTCTTTCTTTTTGCACAATAAGATTCCGATAGTTTTATTGTCTTCTGGTTTTTTTAGTTGACTATCAACTGCTGATAAATAGAAATTTAGTTTACCTGCATATTCGAGCCTAAATTTTCCTGCTTTTAGTTCAATTACAGTATAACAGCGCAAATCGAGATGATAAAATAGCAAGTCGATAAAGTAATCTGTTTCGCTAATTTCAATTTTGTATTGTCTGCCAAGAAAAGCAAAACCTTTTCCAAGTTCAAGTAAAAATCTGGTAATGTTTTTGACTAATTCGTCTTCAATTGTTCTTTCTAATGCATCGTCTTGTAGTCCGAGGAAATCGAAATTGTATGGGTCTTTCAGGGCTTCTGCTGCAAGTTTTGATTGTTGTGCAGGTAATGTTTCTTGAAAATTTGTTATAGCATTGCCTTTTTTGATGAATAGTCTGTTTGCAATATGAATTTCCAAAGTGTCTCTATCCCAGCCATTTTTAAGTATTTCGTTGCAATAAAATTCCGCTTCGTTAATGTCTTTTATTTTTGAAATTATTAATCGATTGTGTCCCCAGGGGATTTGTGCCACAATGCGTGGCACAAATTGATATTTCTCAGAATAAAATTTGTACCATTGTCTGATTGCATATAAATTCCGTCTTGAAAATCCTTTAATATCAGGGAATTCATTTCTCAATTCTATTGCAGTTTGCTCAATGAATTTACTTCCCCAATTGGTATTTTCTTGTCTTTCTGAAATGTCTTTCCCAATTTCCCAGTAAAGTTCAAGTAATTGAGAATTAAGCGTCAGGGCAGCTTTTGTTTGAGCTGTATGAATCTTGGATTTTAAACTATTAATCCAATTATAAAAGTCTTGTATTTGATACAATCTTAGGCATTTGCGATATCTTCATTTAAATCATCCATATCGTATCCACCGAGAACTGACACATTATACCTTGCAAGCAATTCAAGAAAATCAAGTCTTGATAATCCTAAAACCCGTGCTGCAATACCGGATAATACACTACCTAGTTCATAAAGTTTTACTAAAGAACTCGTTTTTATCTCTGATTCAAAATCCTTTCCGTTAAGTCTCAAAGTGTTAGCTAAAGATTCTGGATATTCTATGTGTATCACACCTTTCATTTTTTAATCTTTTACGTTTATACAAAGATAACGAAATCGCTGATGGTTTGAATGTTACTGAAGTTCTTTTTTATGTTTGCGCCGGGTAGCTTACGCTCCCAAAGAACCCCTGACTGATACGTTGAACGTGCATAAGCCCACAAATTGGCAAGCCGTGTGGTTCCCAACCTTCCGTTAAAAAGATCAGAATTGCAAATCCTGACCAATCGGGGTAGATGACAGTCTGCAAGAGGTAGAAATGAATCCGGGACTTTTCGCCACACACAGGGCTTAATCATTCAATGAATGTTAAACAGTTATAAACGACTTTTTGACTCACTTCGGAGGTGGGAGGTGCTCCGGTAGGCTAGGTAGGCTATTGGCTCACTGGCCATCTACTCAATTAGCAACCGTATTTTATGTTTTTAGTCTTTTCGTTTTATCTTGTCTGTTGTCCCAGAATGAAACTATTTCAATCCTGTCTTGATTCTTTACTTTCTTTACTCGCACGAGTTGACCAGATTATTTTTTTGTCAGCCATTCTTTCATCTCAGAGATTAGTTGGTCATTCTCAATATAATCACCGTTTTTAATTTCTTCTCTGCCTTCTATGATTGAATCATTCTGCTCTGGGGATAACTGATATAAAGATTGTTCAGATGAATCAAATATTGTTTGAAGTGCTTTTAAAAAATTCATGTCATTCGAGTCTTTGATTCTCGAAATCAAACTATTTTTTATTTGAGTTGTCATATCCATAATCATCTTTCTTCAATCATTATTCAAAAATAAGCAATTTTTCTGAATCTGTTGCATACCGGATTTTATGGTTGCTAACGTTCACTGCTGATTAATGCATGAAATATAATTGGGCGATGCGGAGGTTATGGGGGCCTGTTAGTGGTTTGATTTATTCCTGTTTTTATAGGTTGTAGAGACGCACGGCCGTGCGTCTCTACGTGAGCCAATGGTGTGTTTCCAATAATTACGTTGCCATAATTTGCCTTTAAACGGCGAAGATATACGTGTATTTGATTGGAGATATACGGAAAACACGATTGCGTTATGCGTGTATCTTAATTGAGTTATGCGTGCATCTTAATTGAGTTATACGTGTATCCTGATCGTGTTATGCGCATAGCCCAAAATTGGTAAGCCGTGTGATTCCCGATATCCCGTTACTAAGGTCAGGATTGCAAATCCCGACCAGCCGGGGGTAATACCCCAAGGTGGCAGAAATATGAGATGCTTCCCATTTAAATCCCTTTGGTTGCTACAGCATAAAGTTGACCAAAATATTGGTTGCCCCTGCCGCTTGATGAGGTATAAACATCGTTTCCCCCGATAACGAAAGCCGGTAAGTAGTTTCGCTCTTTAAGAATCCGGCAACGCAAGGCAAACGACCGGTACTGAGAACTGATATACTTTAAAAAAATCCTACCATGCCTTTTCGAATGAAGATTTCTCAAAATCCCGCTCAACATTAATAAAAACACTTTTGTCTGTATTCTTCAAATGCAATGGGTCTTTATTCTCGAATAGTTTCGATAATAGGGATACCGGGAACAGAAAAAAGTAAAAGACGATCCCTAGTAATATATTAGGGATTATCAGTCCCAGCAACCATGCAAATTTCAGCCATAGGAAATCAATTTTTTGACACAGATAGTTTGAAAAAATACCCAGTAATCCTATCACGGCAGAAACAATAAGCGCCCATTGCCATTGAGTGGCAAAGTAAACGATTACAAATCCGGTTGAAATCACCAGAACTGTCTTTGTCGCGTTATTTTTCTTCTTATTATCCATAATCTTCAAAACAAAGTATAGATAAACGGTGCAACAGCACTACTGCCTCCAAAAATTATCACGATACCCAGCAGTAATAACACAACAATAACAGGTATCAGCCAAAACTTTTTACGCTCTTTCATAAAGAGCCAAAGATCTTTTAAGAATTCCATAGTTGTTAATTTTGTTTTTGTGAATAATTCGATTCATTAATACATTCTATAATATAATTCGAAATTTTCTGGGCGAACAAATTGTGTGTTTCTTCAGAAATATGTCTATGTCCATGTTCTACATGTACTTTAGGAAGACTCTCAAAATCTTTTTTTAATGATGGGGCATAAAAAAGAGTATCGCAATTATTTTTGAAATATTCAACAAGTTCATTAGGAATTGAAGATTCTAATGTTGGTCTTGGAATATCAAGTATTATCAATTTGAAATTATTTTTTTTACATATATTATTAATCCGGCAGATTAAATTTTTCATAAGCTGAATATCATATTTTGGAAATTCTCTCCTTTTCTCATTTACATATTCTGTCAATATATCCTCTTTTTTATTTTCTATTTTTCGGTATCTATATTTCTTAACATTGTGCCATATAGTATTAAAGAAATATGCATATAGATAAGAATTTTCTCCTAGGATTTGAAATATTTTATATTTGTAGATTATATTCTGAATTTTAGTGCCAGGTATGTATGTATAAGAATTAATTACTAAAGAATTACTATCAATTTTATATAAGTTTGAAATCATATTGTTTCTAAAATCATTGCAATAAAATCCTAATACAACAAAATTGGGTCTATATTTATAGCCTTCATTTTCTAATAGGACAAGTTCTTCTGCAGTTCCAAAGCCTGATACTCCAGAGTTAATTGCAACGGTATTGATATTCTTCACCTTAAATATTTTCTCAATAATTGTTGTAAAAACTTGCGACTGTTTTACTTCATAACCTAATACATGTGAGTCCCCTAAGCATAGAATCCTCAATTCATTAGAATTATTCTTATAATCGATGTCTTTATTGTTTCTAAATCCTTTATTGTTTGAAACAAAATCAAAAACTCCATCATAACTACGATGGATATATTTCATATTTGGTTTTACCCTTCTAATAGTAAAATCACCATATCTTACATCTGTCTGATAGCGGGGGAAAAGTACCATTGTTTTCTTAAAAGCTATTCGAAAAGCGATTTCACATAAAACAAGTATTAAAATCAGAGATAATATCATAATGCCCAAATTGATAAGTCCAATTTTTAATTTTTCTTTTTTCATTTTAATCCATTTTAAATTTAACCATCCATTTGTTTTTATTTTGCCAGTCGGGCTGTTCTGTTTTGCAGTAAACGAAATCGTTGATTACCAGATAATCCATATCGGTACTCATAAAGCAACGGTATGCATCATACGGTGTGCAGACAATGGGTTCTCCACGGACATTGAAGCTGGTGTTTACAATTACACCATATCCTGTTTGCTGCTTAAAAGCATTGATTAACTCCCAGTACTTTGGGTTTGTTTCTTTGTGCACCGTTTGTATACGGGCAGAAAAATCAAGGTGAGTGATTGACTGCACATCGCTTCGTTCATAATAAAGTTTATCCCACAAAGGCATGTCGTAATAATTTTGAGGCAATTTCTTTCTTCTTTCCTCTTTTACCGGGGCAACCAAAAGCATATATGGAGATATAGTGTCCAAATCAAAATATGTGTTTGAGTCTTCTGCCAACACAGAAGGGGCAAATGGCCTAAAACCTTCCCTGTATTTAATCTTCAGGTTTAGCTTTTTTTGCATTTCAGGTTTTCGTGCATCACCAAGGATACTGCGGTTCCCTAAAGCACGGGGACCAAATTCCATTCTCCCCTGAAACCAGCCAACTACTTTTCCTTCTGCAATTTTCGAGGCAATGTCTTCGCATGAATACTTCGAATAAACAGCTTTCACTTTTTTATTCATTAACGACACCTCTTTATCCGAATATTCCGGTCCCAAAAAAGCACCTTGCATTTGGTCGGTTACCCCATTGGCATTCCGCTCGTTCCCATAGTACATATAGTAAGCTGCCATTGCTGCTCCCAGAGCACCTCCCGCATCGCCGGCTGCAGGTTGGATATAAACATGCTTAAATGTGCCTTCTTTTAATAATTTACCATTGGCCACACAATTCAATGCCACCCCACCAGCCAAACAAATATTATCTGCCCCTGTAAGCCGTTTGGCTTCGTTGGCCATCTTTAATACAATTTCTTCGGTAACTTTTTGTATGGCTAGGGCCAGATTGCAATGGTGCTGTTCCAGTTTTGACTCAGCATCCCTTTTAGGAAAACCAAACAATGTTTTCCATTTCCGATCTTTTACCATCCTAAGTCCTGTAGCGTAGTCAAAATATTTCTGATTGAGCCAAATGGAACCATCGTCCTTGACATAGACAAGGTTGTCCTTAATGGTTTCAATAAATTCATATGTTTGCTCCGATTCAGGATTTCCATAAGGGGCAAGTCCCATCAGCTTATATTCCCCTGAATTAACGGTGAACCCGAGATAATAAGTGAAGGCACTATAAAGCAAGCCAACAGAATGCGGAAAATATAGCTCTTTATAAATGTGGATTTTATTTTCATGACCGTAGCCAATAGAGGCTGTACTCCACTCCCCAACGCCATCGATCGTAAGAATGGCAGCCTCATTATAAGGTGATGGATAAAATGCACTTGCAGCATGGGACAAGTGATGCTCAGGAAAAAGTAATTTTATACCTTTTTTATCATACCCTCCAATTTCCTTGAGTCCTTCATAAATGAGTTTTTTGAGAAACAATTTTTCATTTAGCCAAACGGGTATGGCTTTTATAAATGAAGAAACTCCTTCAGGGGCAAAAGCATAATAGGTTTCGAGAAGCCGTTCGAATTTTAATAGGGGTTTATCATAAAAAACAACAGCGTCGAGTTCGTCAATTTCAAATCCGGCTTCTCCCATGCAATATTTAATTGCATTAACCGGAAATTTTGAAGTATGCTTTTCTCGGGTAAAACGCTCTTCCTGAGCAGCAGCAATAATTTTTTCGTTATCTATTACTGCTGCAGCTGAGTCGTGGTAGAATGCAGAAATTCCTAAAATTTTTCTCATAAAAATTAGTTATCTGATTTAATAGTTGAGGAAAATATCAATCAATAAGGATTTAATTATTTTTAAGTCCGCCAGGATATTAGGAATCATATAACTATTTCCAGTCCCCTAGCGGACTATTGTTTCCATCTGGTATATCTAGGATTATGCAGCATTCGTGTAACCGGGAAAGGAACGCATTGTTCTTTCACCTGTAGCAGTGGATGACTGGTCAATAGCTGCTGTTTTTTTGTTGCCATTTCAATCCTGTTTCTGATTGATTATTTTACGGTAAAAGCTATATTCCACAATCGATGTAAAAACCGCCTTTGTGTTTATTGCTGCCACCCGGAGTGCCCCCCCCAGAGGCAGCAAAGCATCGTTAGAGCTTCTTATGACCTTATTGATTTCCAACCCCACTTCCCGGGTCGTATCCGGGACCTTAACAACTAATAAAACAAATTCAGTATAAAACCGGGTTAACCCTTGCCGGGCTGGTTACCGGAGGATATATATTAGATATTATTTCTAATAAAGTATAACATATATGATTATCAATGCTAAAATTCATACAATATTTTTTAATCTATATAAAGTATATTGAATTTTCAAACTAAGTTATGAAAATTATATGATTAAGATCAAGACCTGCACGAAGTGTTATAAAACATATTTTACAGGGAAGCGTCAAGTCAAGTTTGCTTTGTCACGAGTGCTCGGGATCAGAGTCTCATGATCATGACTGGAGGCTGTGCAAAAAGACAAAAAACAACTTTAAACACAAAAATTCGAATTCACTAAGTCAGGGCTGTTCAATTCTACAAATAATATTGATAACTAATACGAATTAAGTACGGGAAAGGAACCCCTCTTTTTTCTGCAAAGTCGGTTTTGATCTGGTCTGCGGGGAAATTGCTTCATCACTCCCAACAACAGACAGACAATAAACATGGAACAGATTGCTTCGTCGTCGTTCCTCCTTCTACCAATGACAGATTTTTACAGAAGTCTGTATATGAGGCAAATACGAAACATCGCTTTTTTCAGCATTTTATTACTTCCGGGCATACAACTGCACTGCTTTTTTGACGAACTACCGTGGGCGGTGTTTTCTTCGTTCTCTTAATAACCTGACAATTTTTATTGCTTATTGGTATTCGCCTCTGGCCGGCGGGGCCCTTCCTTTTGCAGTCGACCAAAAGGAAGTAAAAGTCTTGTCAAAGCCATCCTTCCGCCCGCCTCACGGTTTTTTATTCCCGGCACACATCCTTGAATACCCACAAAAAACCGCTCCCGCCTTCGCCGGCCCGGACTACTTTGACCGGCCATCCCTGCTTTTCACCTTCCGGTGAACCGGGGACTTGACTTTCAGATACCTTTCCTGTCATCTCCTCATTATGCCCAGAATTTTTGGGTGGCAACTGCCTATGACACAATTATATAAAACACTGATTATTTGCAATAACCAGATTCAATTCATAAGCTAATTTTTTAACTGTTTTCATCTTGTTTAGCATTATCTGTTCTTCGTAATTTTTGATGCCTTTCTCGGCATAGTCTAACCCTTTTACCATTATACGCCAGTACAGGGCAGCGAGTTTTCTGGCCATTGCCTTGATATCCACCGCTGATCCTTTTCTCCCTCTCAACCTGCGTCCCAAAGACCCAATCGCTACATCTTTGCTGTTTATCAGTCCCCAGGCAATTACCCTGAATATCTGCCCTGCTTTTGGCCTCCCCTTTTTTCTTGCATTCCTTTTTCTTTTGCCTGAGTCGTTTTGACCGGGGGACAGGCCCAGCCAACTGGTAAAATGTTTTTCACTTGCCCATCTGCTTAAATCTGAACCACATTCCGACAACTGGGGCTATCTATTCTTTCAAATACTTAATCTCTTCCTTCAGCGATTGTATCTTCCAACCTTGCTACAAGTTACAACAAATCAGCTACATATTAGCAATATGAAATAAAAAAAATGCTTCCAAATTTCGAAAATGGTGGATAAAGCATCGTTGGACGATGGCCCTGCAGCGATGTACCGTTAGTAGCCCGACAACAAGGCAACCCGTACGGTCACGACATGTCGTGCCCCTCCTCTGTTCTGTACGTATTATTCAAAAAATTTATCATCCTCCCATTTTGCAGGATTATTGATGATGTATTCCGAAATGGTTTGATAAGATTGTTCGTTACGGATGATGTGGTGGTCGTAAAAACGGGATTGCCAGGCAAAATTCATCCCTAAACGGTGTGCATGTTTCGTTACCGCCGATTTATAGGCCCCAACAATTGACGACAGGGTATTTTTTCCTTGGTTTTGAAACCGGTTTTGTCCAATCGTTTTGTTCGTTTTTCCGGGGTGGTGGGATGGGGGGGGATTGTAGAGACAACGCATGCGTTGTCTCTACTTTTTATCTGTATTATTATCCATCTTATTAATGATCTCTCTTAATAGATCATTTTGCTCTTGTCGCAAGGAGATAAATTTATTTACCCATCTGTAAATCATATAAAGTATTCCAACTATTATCGCCAGATAAAAAATAATAATCAGAAATGGAACGAAAGAAAAGAGGCTCATAATTTTGGTTTTAAGTTATTTTAGTTGCGCTTTTAGTTCATCTATCTGTTTTTGAAAAGACGAAAGCTGCTTCTCTAATTTGTCTATCTGTTTATCTTTCTCCTGTAAAAGTTTATCGTATAATTCGGTTATTTTCTCCAACGGATAATTATAGTTGTTGATAGTGGAATTATCTGCCGTCGCTGTTGCATTTATAGCTTCATAATTATTATAAGTATACTGTTTTACTGCATCTTCCGGTTGAAAGTTTTTCAGGAAACTGACCGGAACCTCCAATGCTGCAGCCACCTTGTTAAGGGTATCGTCATCAATAACTTTCTGGAGTTCTAACGCCGATATTTTACTTTGGGACGTATCCATCCTGAAAGCCAGGTCTTCCTGGGTAACGTTTTCGCAGGTTCTGGCAATTTTTACATTCCTTCCGTGATGAATTTCCGGTTTTTTTTCAGCTACAGCATCCATAGTTTTTTTTATTGGTTTGACAAATGCATAAACGCATGCCTCATACAAAGATAAAATATCTTATCTTTTTTGACCCGGATATCTGCCAATAATTTATTAGCATAAGACTATAGTATTACACATCAATTTGATTTACAGTAGATAAAATATCTTGCCGATAAATATTTTATGCGCGTGACCCCTGCTATATTTGAAGCATGTTTCATTTAGTAATGAATAACTTAAATTGGAAATATTATGAAAACCTGATAAGTTTAGAAAGAAATAGTACATTTGTACCGCAATTATTACGGTATAAATGACATAGCGCTTTTTTGACCTTATTCTCGAATCCGCAAAATTCAATGCAAGAGGTCAATGATGGAAGCGTCCTTATAAAATATAGGGGCGCGGACATTGTTTTATTCTCTTGCAAGGGCCCTTGCGGAGCCTGAGGATAGGAATAACAACAATCGTTCGCGCCTTCTTTTTGTGTCATTTTTTATTATACACCTCAACCGGTTGCTGCACCTTGCAACCGGAACAATCCCAAGGCAGGCGTTGAATAAATTTTCCTGATGTTTTGCAGAATGTTGAGGGAAGACCTCTTATTCTCACCGGAATTAAACTAAAAAACCAATAAAATCATGCTTAAACAAAAGCATTTTTCTTCTTTATTTCTTAAGCGTCCGCCCCCTGTTTGGTGGTAACATCCGATTTTTCCAAACCTTCAGGGGAACCGTTCCCCAAACGCTGTCAGGACCTTCGGCGGGACCAGACCTGTCAGGTCTTGCAAACCTGACAGGTCTAAAAACACGAAGGTTTGCACCGCTCCTTTATTCTCTGACTGAGGCTGTTTAAAAAGTAAAATCATTAGAGTTTTTGAACAGCCCCTTCCCGGCATTGCTATGCCTTTTTTGAAACAAATTACCCTGAGGCCATGCAAAAAGATAAAAAAATAACATTAAACACAAAGACACCAAGCCACAAAGTATTGTTTTATAAATATTTATTCTTTGTGTCTTCGAGGCTTCGTGTTTTATAATTGTCTTTTTGAACAGCCCTTTGCCTTGAATACAAGGATCTTATGATGATCGAAGCAGAGCCCCCTTCAGGGGGTTGGGGGTGAACAAACAACAACAAATTTTTTCTAACTACTAAAAACTAAACATTTATGAAACACTACACTCAGACGCGCTTACGTGTTTGCGGAATTCTCTGCTTATTTCTTTTTTTGGCGGTTCCGGCCTGGTCGCAGGTAAAGATCACCGGTACGGTAAGGGGCGAAGCAGAAGACGGTACGGTCCCGTCCCTGCCCGGCGTAACCATTGTGGTCGACGGGACTACCCGTGGCGTGATTACCGACATTGACGGGACGTATTCAATAGAAGCCCAACCCACCGACCGGCTCACCTTTTCGTTTATCGGTATGGAAAGCCAGACCATTGAAGTCGGCACCCAACGGGTTATTAACATCATGCTGAAGGCCAAAACCGAGGAACTGGAAGATGTCACGGTGGTCGCTTTTGGCAGGCAAAAGAAGGAATCTGTGATTGGTTCCATCTCGACCGTGAAACCTGCAGAACTGAAGGTTCCTTCCAGCAACCTGACCACGGCGCTTGCCGGAAGGGTAGGGGGACTGATCTCGTACCAGCGTAGCGGTGAACCGGGCGCCGATGATGCCGACTTTTTTATCCGGGGGGTCACCACCTTCGGCTACAAGAAAGACCCGCTGATCCTGATCGATAATAACGAGGTCTCCTCTTCTGAATTATCACGGGTTCAGCCTGACGATATCGCCAGTTTTTCCATCATGAAGGATGCCACTGCCACCGCCCTCTATGGTTCGCGCGGGGCTAACGGCGTGATTCTGATCACTACCAAGGAAGGGACCGAAGGAAAGGCCCGGATGAACATCCGTTTTGAGGAATCGGTTTCCATGCCTACCCAAATGGTTAAACTGGCCGATCCGGTAAGCTACATGCAATTGCACAATGAGGCGATCAGGACCCGCAACCCGCTGCAGGCTACCCCTTATTCACGAAATAAGATCGACAATACCATTAATGGCGGGAACCCCTGTGTTTACCCGGCTACTGACTGGTACAAGATACTGTTTAAAGACCAGACCGTGAACCAGCGCCTGAACTTCAACCTGAGCGGCGGCGGCAAGGTGGCCCGCTATTACCTGGCAGGAAGTTTAATCTACGATAACGGGGTGCTGAAGGTGGATAAGAAAAACAATTTCAACAGTAATATTAAACTCAAACGGTATATGCTGCGGTCGAACGTGAATATCAATATTACCAAAACGACCGAGGCAGTTGTCCGCCTGCACGGGGCTTTTGATGACTATACAGGCCCGATTGACGGCGGTTCCGATTTGTTTAAGAAAGTGATGAAAACAAACCCTGTCCTTTTTCCTCCTTATTACGAACCGGACGAAAACAACCGGCATACGAAGCATATCCTTTTCGGGAATTACGGGGACGGGGGGTATAACAATCCGTATGCCGACATGGTGAAAGGATACAAGAATTACACGATCTCCCAGATGTCGGCCCAGTTTGAACTGAAACAAAAGCTCGATTTTATCACCAAAGGGCTTTCGGCAAGGGCTATGTTCAACACCAACCGGTATTCCTATTTCGATGTTTCGAGATATTACAACCCGTTTTACTACAAGGTGGCTTCGTACAACAAACAGGAAGATACCTATACGCTGACGCTCATAAACGAAGACTCCGGCACGGAATACCTGGGATATAATGAAGGGAAGAAAGACATCACTTCCACCACTTATTTTGAATCGGCGCTGAACTGGGACCGTAAGTTTAAGGAAAAACATGACCTGAGCGCCCTGCTGGTTTTTACCATGCGCGAGCAACTGGAGGCCAACGCAGGCGACCTTCAGAAGTCGCTGCCTTACCGGAATATCAGCCTGGCCGGGCGCGCCACCTACTCGTTTGACGAGCGGTACTTCTTTGAATGGAACTTCGGGTATAACGGTTCCGAGCGGTTCTCGGAAAAAGAACGGTTTGGCTTTTTCCCTTCAGTAGGAGGGGCCTGGTTTGTCTCGAACGAAAAGTTTTGGGCCGGTCGCCTGAAGAAAACGGTCAATAAGCTGAAGATTAAAGCGACTTACGGGTTGGTCGGTAACGATGCGATAGGGAACGAAGATGACCGCTTCTTTTATCTTTCCAATGTGAATATGAACAACCCGGTTCGCGCATCGTCTTTTGGCACCTATGGTAATTCCGGGGGCTATACCTTAAACGGCGTTTCTGTTTCCCGGTATGCCAATGAAGATATCACCTGGGAAACAGCCGAAAAGCTGAACGTGGGAGCCGAACTGGGGCTATGGGAACAGTTGGATGTCGATTTTGAAGTTTTCACTGAAAACAGGAGCAATATCCTGATGGCCCGTTCGTCGGTACCGACAACCATGGGGCTTCAGGCCTCTATCAAGGCAAATGTCGGCGAGGCAAAGAGTCATGGTGTGGACCTCTCGCTAAACTATAACCATTTTTTCAGGAAAGACCTGTGGCTGACCGGTATGGCTAATTTCACCTATGCCACCAGCGAGTTTAAGGTTTATGAAGAGCCCGACTATTCCGCGACGCCGTGGAGATCGCACGTGGGACATTCGTTAAACCAGACCTGGGGATATGTGGCCGAGCGGCTTTTTGTCGACGAACAGGAGGTCAGGAATTCCCCGGAACAGTTTGGCGATTACATGGCCGGCGACATTAAGTACAGGGATATTAACCGCGACGGGAGTATCACGGAACTAGACCAGGTGCCCATCGGTTACCCGACAAGCCCGGAGATCGTTTATGGGTTCGGCTTGTCAGGGGGCCGGAAACAAATTGACCTGTCGTTCTTTTTCCAGGGACTGGCCCGCGAATCGTTCTGGATAGATGCTTCATCGACTTCGCCGTTCATCGACAGCCAGAATGCCCTGCTAAAAGCTTATGCCGATGATCACTGGTCGGAAAACAACCGCAACCTGTACGCGCTGTGGCCAAGGCTGTCAGGGGAAAAGGTTGAAAATAACCTGAAGACTTCCTCCTGGTTTATGCGCGACGGTTCGTTCCTCAGGCTGAAGTCGGTCGAACTGGGCTATACCTTCCCGAAAGACTTCACATCAAGGGCTAAAATAAGCAACTTCCGGGTTTATTTCTGTGGGACGAACCTGCTTACGTTCAGTAAATTTGACCTTTGGGACCCGGAAATGGGCGGGGACGGACTGGGTTACCCGGTACAAAAGGTTTACAATTTAGGCTTGCAGCTTTCTTTTTAATTTAATCTTATCATAAAATGAAGATCATTCATAAAATAGTTATCTTTTCAATGGTTCTGTTGAGCTCCTGTGATTATCTCGATATCGTTCCTGATAATGTGGCGACCATTGAATATGCTTTCCGTAACAGGAATGAAGCTGAGAAATATTTATTTACCTGCTATAATCACCGGCCCCGCATCGGGTCTGTCGATATTGATCCGGCAATGAACGGCGCCGACGAGACCTGGCAGTTTTACCCGGCAACATCGGCTTTCCCGACCTGGGCCAGTTCCCGGATCGCCCGTGGTTTTCAATCCGTAACCAGTCCGGTCCTGGACTTTTGGGACGCGGAAAACTCGGGAAGCGGGCTCTGGATCGGCATCCGCGATTGTAATATTTTCCTGGAGAATATCGACCTGGTAAATGACCTGGAAGACTATGAGAAAAAGCGCTGGATTGCTGAAGTAAAATTTTTGAAAGCCTATTATCACTACTATTTGTTTAAATGCTACGGGCCTATTCCTGTTGTTGACGAAAATCTGCCCATTTCAGCAAGTGTGGATGAAGTGCAGGTTTACCGTGAACCGGTTGATTCGGTGGTGAATTATATTGTCAGTTTGATGGACGGGTCGGTTACTGATCTGCCCGAAGCCAGTGAGATCGTGGAGGGAACAGAAGCCGGACGGATCGATAAGCTGGTGGCATTAAGCATGAAAGCAGAAGTTCTTTTGTTTGCCGCCAGTCCGTTGTTTAACGGGAATGCCGATTATGCCCCGATGGTCGATAACCGGGGCATACAACTGTTTTCCCGGGATTATGATGAGAATAAATGGAAGCTGGCAGCCGATGCCTGCAAGGAAGCCATTGATGCCTGTCATGCGCAGAACAAGGAATTGTACGACCAGGTTGACCCGTTGGCCGTCAATGCCCCGGAACCTTTCCGGCAGGAAGTTATTTATCGCGAGGCTATCTGTGACCGGTGGAACAAGGAGTTGATCTGGGGAAGCACGAACAATGACTGTAATAATCTTTCCCGGACGGCCCAGGCAAGGATTTTACGGATGAACGCGGAGACGCTTAACGATATCGACAGCCAGTGGGCGCCAACCCTTAAGATGGTCGAAAAGTACTATTCATCGAATGGCGTCCCGATCGATGAAGATGCAGAATGGCAAAATAAAGGATGGTACGGGAACCGTTACAGTGTCAGGGAAGAACCATCATCCGGCGATGAGGTTTATTATGTCGCCGAAGGGGAACAGACGGCTTACCTGCATTACAACCGGGAACCCCGTTTTTATGCCAGCCTGGGATTTGACAAAGGTATTTATTTCGGGAACGGTTATTACGATTTTCCGTCTACTGTAAAGTATTGCGACTTCTTAAACCTGGGATACTCCGGTTACCAGGGCGGCAGCGAATATTCGATCACCGGCTATTCTGCTAAAAAGATGCACTCTTTTAAGAACGCGGTGACTTCGACCCAGACCAGCGTCGAGTATTACCCGTTTCCGATTATGCGCCTGGCCAATCTGTATTTAATGTATGCCGAAGCCCTGAATGAATACAGCGGCCCTTCAGAAGAAATCTATACTTATCTTGACCTGATCCGGGCGCGGGCAGGCCTGGAAGGGGTAAAAGAATCATGGAGCAAATACTCAACCAGTCCGGACAAGCCCAATACACAAAGCGGGTTGCGTGAGATCATCCGGCAGGAACGAACCATCGAACTGGCATTTGAAGGAAAGCGGTTCTGGGATATCCGGCGCTGGAAGAAGATCAAAGAACTGAACGATCAGCCCCGGGGGTGGAATATCTTAGGGGAGACTCCTGAAGATTTTTACAAGGTGGTCCCGATTGCCAAAACGCCTGTCGAGTTTACCATCAAGGATTATTTCTGGCCGGTCAAAGAGTCCAATCTGACGACAAACAAAAACCTTATCCAGAATTATGGATGGTAAACCGTTACACCCCTAAATCCCCTAAAGGGGACTTCCTCGCCCTGAACGTATCCCTTCGGGCACGAGCCTGTTGGCAAGATGCAGATAAATGATTATTTCTTACCGGGCAGTAGTTCGTTTAGCCTGTTGGCTTTGTGATCCGGGATTTTATCCAGTGTTTGTTTCAGCCAGGAAAAAGGCTCCACTTCATTGATTTTACAGGTAGCCAGCAAAGAGTAGATCATAGCTGCTTGTTGTGCAGCATCATGGGAACCGGCGAACAAATAATTCTTTCTTCCCAAAGCTACCGGGCGAATGCTGTTTTCGATCAGGTTGTTGTCGATTTGGAAACGACCGTCATCAATATAGCGGATCAAACGGGGCCATAGGTTCAACGTATAAGCAATGGCTTCCCCGATGGCGCTTTTAGGAAGTACCTGGCAGACTTGTTCTTTTAACCAGACTTCCATCTGTTTCAAAACAGGCAGGGCTTTTTCCTGCCGGAGTTCTTTGATTTGTGCCGGTTCCAGTTCTTCTTGTTTTGCCTGTCTCTCAATTAGGTAAAGTTCCTGAAACATCAGCAAAACTTCTCCGGCACGTTTCGGGTCATTGTCTTTAGCATGTTCAAACTTCCGGCGGGCATGGGCCATACAGGCCAAAAGCATGATGTTCTTTTGATTTTTCAAATTGGAATAAGCCTGATAACCGTCTGTTTGCAGGTAACCGGAATAATGTTCGAGAATTTGATCCGGCCCTTCCCGTCCACGACTTGAACGGTAGTCAAACAGTACCCGTTTATTAACCGGATCGTAATAAACCCAGTGATAACCTTTGTGTGTTGATCCGGGCTTATCTTTGGTTAAAACCGGGGTCGGTGTTTCATCTGCCATCAGGTAATCGGCAGACAATACCTGTTTTTTTAACGTATCATACAAGGGGCCCAATAACCGGCATGCAGCACCAAACCAACCGCTAATAGTTGATTCGGCGATTTCCACCTGTTGACGCTTAAACATTTGTACCTGCCGGTAAAACGGGAGATGGTCAGCAAATTTACTGATCAGCAGGTGGGCTAAAATACCTGGTCCCGCGTTGCCTTTGGGTATAGGTAACGTGGGAAGGTCAGCCACGACGATTTTGGTCTGCTCGTCATTGGACGATACAATGTATTTGGGGCGGACAATCCGGCGAACGTAAATATTGGCCGGTTCATATTCCAGTACTTCCGTTACGGCCTGGCCAATCCTCTTAGCTCCTTCAGGTAAATCCCCCGGCTCAATCACCTCTTCTTTACGCGGGAGATGCGGGGCCAGTTCCAGCCGGAGGGGATGGTTCTTTTGTACCGGTCTATGGCGGGTGTAGCTGATCTCTTCCCCCGGCTTTTCCACGACCTGTTCTTCCGGAAGGTCAAATAAACGATACTGGTCTGGATCAGACGGGATGAAGCGTTCTTTTTTGGCTCCAAAAACCAGGCGTTTGAGTTCGGCAAGCTGATGTGCCAGCAGTTCGATCTGCTGTTTCATGCTTTGGTATTCTGCCTTGGGTATGGTGATCATTTCTTCGCTTGCCATACCACAAAGATACCTGCTTAACTGTTTATAACATTGTGATTTATCAGGGTTTTATCAACGATGTCCTGTTGTAAAAAACGTCTTCTTTTTCTTGCATGTTCCAGGGAAATACCAGTAACCAGCATGACCAGCTCACTGTAATCAATGGGGCAGGATAAACCGGCTTTCGATGGTACAGGTAGTTCGAAGGTGCCTTTTTCCAGCCGCTTATAAAACAATACAAAGCCTCCGGGTTCCCATCGTAACAACTTGATCCGGTCGCGCTTCTTGTTGATAAAAATATACACGTCACCGCTCATGGGGTTTTGTCCCAGTTTTCCCAGGACAAGACCACACAGACCATCAAAACTTTTTCGCATGTCGGTGCCCTGCCTGTAAAGAAAGTAACGGCCTGAAGATATGGAGAACATTATCTTTAAAGATTCACCAACCCTTTTAGGGTCGATACCGAAATAGTGGAAGGAAGCAAAAGCTCCACTCCATTGGGATAACGCAGGCTGATGCTCGTTCCGGTAATTGAACCAAGCTGGATAAAACCAGGTGACTGCTCTGTCGGGAACCGCTTACTAATCCAATACCTGAGTGTATGAATACTGATTTGATGTGTCTCTGCAAATGATGACTGACTTTGTCCGCTTTGTTGCCATTGCTCTACAAGGGCATACATCCGTTCTGTTTTTTCCTGATTGCTCATCTTTTTTGGGGCAAAGATCGAAATGAATCAATTCTTTTGCAAGATGTTCATCCCCGAAGGGATACCCCTGAACAAGCGTTCTGCCATGATCGCAGCTAAGCCCCCTTTAGGGGGTTGGGGGTGAAAATCTCAGGGGTAGAGAATCCGAAAATTAACGAACTCAGTCTCTTCGGAGCAAACTCATTATTTATAAAAATTGTAATAACCAAGATTGAAAATTAAACACACATGAAAAAAATATCTTTTGTATTAATCGCTTTGTACCTGGTTGTTTCTTCCTGTAAGGAGGAACCAACAGGACAGCAACCGTTGGATCAGGTTCCCCCGGGGAAGATCACTGACGTCAACGTCGAGAACACGCCCGGAGGGGCAATTCTGACCTATAAACTACCTGAAGACGAAGATCTTCTTTATGTGAAAGCCGTTTACCAGTTAAAGGACGGCGTGAACAGTGAAGCCCGGGCCTCGCTTTACACAGATACCTTAATGGTTGAAGGTTTTGGCGATACACAGGAACGGGAGGTCTCCGTTTATGCGGTCGACCGGAGCCGCAACGAATCAGAGCCGGTGACGGTCCCGGTTTCTCCTGAGGAACCTTATGTGACAACCATTGGCAGAACCTTAACCCTGATGCAGGATTTTGGCGGGGTAAAGGCCACCTGGGAAAATCCGACCCGGGCCGAAATTTCCGTTGTTGTCCTTCAGGAAGACCAGAACAAAGAGTATATTCCTGCTGAGACTTTCTATTCGACAGTGGCCGACGGGAGTGGCAGCGTCCTCGGAATGGATACCATATCCTATAACTGGCAGTATTATGTACAGGATCGCTGGGAGAACCAAAGCGAGATTAAATATGATACCATCACGCCTTTATATGAAACAGAATTTGACAACGGCTTATTTTCAGCCATTGATCTGAGCGGGGATGCCGGGTATGTCAGCGGATGGTCAAAAGAAAAGATGTGGAACGAGGTCTGGGCCACCAATGAAGGGTATAGTTCTCCGGGAGGAACGGGTGTCTGGCCTCAATCCGTTACGGTCGACCTGGGGGTAACCGGAAAGATCAGCCGGTTCAGGTTGTTCCAGCGGATGGGAGTCTATACCTGGGCCGAAGGGAATTTGCGCTATTTCAAAATCTACGGATGCAAAGAACTGGACACCTCGGGGGACTGGGATAGCTGGACCCTGCTCATGGATTGCGAGTCCGTCAAACCGTCCGGCCTTCCTCTCGGGGAAAACAGTGATGAAGATGTGGAGGTCGCCACAAACGGGGAAGATTTTTTCAATTCCCCGTCAAATCCTGCTGTACGTTATATCCGCATTTTAGTGACGCGAACCTGGGCTGGCGGAGACAACTTCCAGATTACCGAGTTCAAAGTTTTTGGAGATAACAGATAATTTTTTAAACGTACAAAAATGTCAAAACACATAGCAATTCTATCACTAAGCATCCTGCTGTATCTGATGCTGCAATCCTGCTCTAAGATGAATGATCTGCACGATCAGTATCTGGAAGAAGGAGAGGTCATTTATGCTGCAAAAGTCGACAGTGTTGAAGCAGTACCCGGGAAGAACCGCATTTTGCTGAATAGTTTAATTCAGTCGCAACGGATCGAAACAGTCCGTATCTTTTGGAATGATTATGCCGACTCGGCCGGTGTGCAGGTCAGTAATCAGACCGGGATCTTTCCAAAGTTACTCGAAGATTTGGAGGAGAAAAGTTATATCTTCCAGTTGGTGAGCATTGACAAATTCGGTAATGAGTCGTTGCCTTTTGAAGTGGACGGCACGGTTTACGGCGATAATTTTCAAAGCAGTCTTTCGAACCGCGTCATGACCAAAGCCACTGTTGTAAACGGGGAGATGACCATTGACTGGTCCGGGGCTGTCGATTACGGAATTTTTTGTACCCTGGCCTATCAAAACCAGGAGGGGGAACAGGTTACCAAAGAAGTCCCGGTGTCCGAACCAGAAACCATTCTGACCGATTGGGGCTCTGATTTAACGTACAACACAGCATTCGTACCTGAAGCCGGGGCAATCGATACTTTTTATACGGACTATAAAACGCCGGAAGTACTCCTCCTGTACAACAAGGAAGAATGGACCGTAACAACAGATTCCTATGAAGCCACAGGACAATTGCCGGACGGAGCCCCTGAAAAGACGATCGATAACGATGCTTCTACCTACTGGCATACACAACACAGTGGCGGGATGCCGGGGTATCCCCACTGGCTGGCGTACGATATGAAACAGCAGGTTGAGGTATCTGTCGTGGAACTGACTTCAAGGAGTGATTACCTGAATGCCGATTTTACTGAATTTATTGTCCAGAGAAGTGCAGACGGGATCAACTGGGACGATTGTGCGGAATTCGGTCTGGAAGATGTAACCGGCGCGCAGGATTTTGTCTTACCCAATCCTGTTACCACAAGGTATATCCGGATTTACATGACAGCGGGGCCAAATGCCTACACCCATCTGGCTGAATTCTCTGCCGGAACTTTTCTGCAATAATGAAATAAGGTGGTTTTAATTCTGACAGGGTTCCAAACCCTGTCAGAATTAAAACCACCTTATTTTTGGATTATTGGTCTTTGGCAAATGGGTGTTGGAGTTTGGATTTGCAGGGACAAGACCCCCTCCCTCCGGCAAGCCGGAGTACTCCCCCTTAACAAGGGGAAAATTTGGGCCGGTGCAGAAGTAAAGGGCAAGGAGCAAAAAGCGAAGGACAAAGAGCCAAAACTCCGGTTTCGGTTCGGACACGGCATATTGAGAAGCCTGAAAGTGGACATCATATTAAGGCTTCCGGAACATCATTTCCAATACTTTGTGTGTTTTTTGCGAAAGGTTTGATGGTCTGAGGCCTGTTTGAGGGGCAGCGCTCCTTGTCCTTAATCACCCCGTCGCCCTTTTCCGGCGCATAGAGCGTTGGTGTTCCAACACCTGGCCCGGCAGATGCGCCGATAGGGACAGGCGTCCTTGTTCCACCGGGTTTCACCCGGCGTTATGAACAGTGAAGCCCTCCGGGCTTTTTCCCCGACTTTTCCTGATCAAGTCAACCATCAAATTACGGGTTGTCTGAATATGAACCAAAAAAAAATGGGGCATAATGAAACGATTACAGGAAAGGTATCCGGGAGTCAGGTCCCTAATTCACCGGAAGGTGAAAAGCAGGGATGGCCGGTCAAAGTAGTCCGGGCCGGCGCTGGCGGGAGCGGTTTTTGGCGGGTCTTCAGGGATGTGTGCCGGGAATAAAAAACCGGGAGGCGGGCGGCAGGATGAGTTTGACAAGACTTTTACTTCCTTTTGGTTGACTGCAAAAGGAAGGGCCCCGCCGGCCAGAGGCTCCTATAGCAAAGGAAACAACTTGTTTTTAGATTAATAAATGGCTTCCCTTAAAAATTATAAGTTAAGATTTTGTAATTATTGCAGGACAAGACCCCCTCCCTCCGGCAAGCCGGAGTACTCCCCCTTAACAAGGGGAGAATTTGGGCCTGTGCAGAAATAAAGGGCAAGGAGCAAAAAGCGAACTTCTGATCAAGGCTTCCGGAACATCATTTTCAATACTTTGTGTGGTTTTTGCGAAAGGTTTGATGGTCTGAGGCCTGTTTGAGGGGCAGCGCTCCTTGTCCTTAATCACCCCGTCGCCCTTTTCCGGCGCATAGAGCGTTGGTGTTCCAACACCTGGCCCGGCAGATGCGCCGATAGGGACAGGCGTCCTTGTTCCACCGGGTTTCACCCGGCGTTATGAACAGTGAAGCCCTCCGGGCTTTTTCCCCGACTTTTCCTGATCAAGTCAACCATCAAATTACGGGTTGTCTGAATATGAACCAAAAAAAAATGGGGCATAATGAAACGATTACAGGAAAGGTATCCGGGAGTCAGGTCCCTAATTCACCGGAAGGTGAAAAGCAGGGATGGCCGGTCAAAGTAGTCCGGGCCGGCGCTGGCGGGAGCGGTTTTTGGCGGGTCTTCATGGAGGTGTGCCGGGAATAAAAAACCGGGAGGCGGGCGGCAGGATGAGTTTGACAAGACTTTTACTTCCTTTTGGTCGACTGCAAAAGGAAGGGCTCTGCGGGACAGAGGCTCCTATAGCAAAGGAAACAACTTGTTTTTAGATTAATAAATGGCTTCCCTTAAAAATTATAAGTTAAGATTTTGTAATTATTGCAGGGACAAGACCCCCTCCCTCCGGCAAGCCGGAGTACTCCCCCTTAACAAGGGGAGAATTTGGGCCTGTGCAGAGATGAAGGCCAAGGAGCAAAAAGCGAACTTCTGATCAAGGCTTCCGGAACATCATTTCCAATACTTTGTGTGGTTTTTGCGAAAGGTTTGATGGTTTGAGGCCTGTTTGAGGCGGAGCGCTCCTTGTCCTTAATCACCCCGTCGCCCTTTTCCGGCGCATAGAGCGTTGGTGTTCCAACACCTGGCCCGGCAGATGCGCCGATAGAGACTGACTGCCTTGTTCCACCGGGTTTCACCCGGCGTTATGAACAGTGAAGCCCTCCGGGCTTTTTCCCCGACTTTTCCTGATCAAGTCAACCATCAAATTACGGGTTGTCTGAATATGAACCAAAAAAAAAATAGGGCATAATGAAACGATTACAGGAAAGGTATCCGGGAGTCAGGTCCCTAATTCACCGGAAGGTGAAAAGCAGGGATGGCCGGTCAAAGTAGTCCGGGCCGGCGCTGGCGGGAGCGGTTTTTTGCGGGTCTTCATGGAGGTGTGCCGGGAATAAAAAACCGGGAGGCGGGCGGCAGGGTGACTTTGACAAGACTTTTACTTCCTTTTGGTCGACTGCAAAAGGAAGGGCCCCGCCAGGGGTAAATGCAACCGGAACACCCCCGGCCACGGTAGTTCGTTAAAAAAAGCGGTGCCGTTGTATGGCCGGGGAAACAGAATTGCTGAAAAAAGATATGTCTTTGTATTTTTCCCATACCCCTATGTTCATTGCAATCCCGATGAGGAACGAAATCGGAAGAAGCAATCTCACCAACCTGTTTGCATACTATCACAGGCAGTGTCGCAAACATACTTTTGTGGGTGTCACACCCGTATTAGTGTCATGCCTGTACCAGTGCTGCGAAAGGAACCGTTCTCTAAAAAAAGAACGGTTCCTTTCCCGACCCGGTTTCCCGGCTACATTCGATCACTCGGATGCGGTTTTTTTATACTTTTATTTTAATCCCAAATCTCCAATCAGTTGGATTAAAATTTATTGTCCAATTTGAATTGTCTGTTTCCCAATCGACCAAAGAATATTCTATTCCACCCAGACCAAGATAAAAACTAAATTCCGGGGTGATGAAATAGCTTAGCTCAGGAAGAATCTTAGTACTAAAAAAATCAACCTTAGAATTTTTTTCCTGGCCAATTGCATATGGGGAAGAATATTGATCATTAAACTCAGTGATTGTATTAGATGGGTAATAGACACTACCCGTCAGCAAAGTGTTGTACTCAGATTTGACTTTACCGTAACTAAATTTCAAATTAGTGTTAATGTATAGTTTATCGATAATTTGGTAATAATATCCGAAGTAGATATTGGGCAAAAAGGATCTGGATTTTAGATTCATTGCTTCTTGTTGAAAAAACCTGTTAATCATCACTTCATTTGTTCTGTCTTCTTTACCCGAATTATAATCGAGGCCAATACCTGCGATGAATCTATCCGTTATAAAATACCCAACTGTTGCTCCGGCACTTAAATATTTACCTTGTACAACGTTTTGATTTGTCGTTACTCCATTTTCTGTCGTTGATTTCTCATAATTCCCATCAATCGAAACGATAATCTTCCCTTTGTCCGCCTGTGAAAATACATCCAGGTTTGAGAAAATAATTATAGCTATCAGTAAAATTCTTTTCATTGAATTTTCAATTTATGCAATTTAACATTATCTATTGTGACTTATTTACAATACTTGTACAGGGTAGCTTACGCCCTCCGGGAACCGTATCCCGAAACCGGCTGCTTCTACTACTTTGATTATACTCAATTTGTCTGCATTCGTGCTTTTATAAATTTAGTCCATTTTCAATATTCTTTGACAAATCATTGATAAAGCGTGCCATTGGTGCACCATCGATCACATCATGGTCTAAAAGGATCGACATATTTAGCATTTCTCTTATTTCAATTTTGTCTTCAACTACGGTGGGGCTCTTCACTATCGAACTTAATCCAAAGCAAATGGGGTGAACTGATATTGGAATAAACCAACCTTTTACTTGTCCCATCATTCCAATTGAAGTAATTGCAACATTTCCCATTTCCCTGAAAGCAAGCCTGGGGTGTTTTAATAAATATTTCCATATATTTCTCCTTATAAATCCAGGGAGAAAATAATAAAGCCTTTCCAGTCTGTCAGTATTTCTCTGAAGCACGATGTCTTTATTTGTAAGTTTTTTATTTTTTGCATCATTTATTTGCATTGATATAGACTCTATACTTTTTTCATTTGCTTTCTCAATAATTAATGGAATAGGCACTTTTTGACCGTCTAAATTTTTTTCAACAATAATAGAAACATTGATATCATCAAAAATTATCAGTTTATTTTTCCTTTTCAGGAAAGATGAAGAAGTCTCGTATTTCTTTATCGTACTACCAATCACACTTACAATCCATGCTGTAAATGAAATCTTGTTAGAACTTTTTCTGTTATGTTCCCTGATTTTTTCCCGACTTTTTGAAATATCCAGTTCAATCAAACCTGTTACATGATGTTTCCGTTTTCCAATTTCACAGACATCTATTGTAGCTATTCTTGAGTTTGGAAATTTTTGAATTTTATACTTTGTCATTGTAAAAAAGTTTTTTTAGCATGCCACAACCAGGTAGCTTACGCCCCAAAGAACCGTATCCGTATCCCGAAACCGGCTGCTTACTTTTGGCTGTATTTTGCTGATCTGGTTCAATAGATTTTATATATATTAAGCAATAGTATGCAAATTTAAATATTGATAAGCGGATACATCACACTTTATTCGGAATAATGTTTAATTCTACTTTAACAGATTTAGAAAGAAGACCAATTTTTCTGATTTTTTACCCCGGCCCCAAGGGGAGAAATCAGAAAAATCTATCCGGTTCCTCTCCTTTTGGTTTATACAATAAATCGTCATTCCGAGTTGCCACCCAAAATTTTGGGCATAATGAGGAGATGACAGGATAAGGTATCTGAAAGTCAAGTCCCCGGTTCACCGGAAGGTGAAAAGCAGGGGTGGCCGGTCAAAGTAGTCCGGGCCGGCGAAGGCGGGAGCGGTTTTTGGCGGGTATTCAGGGAGGTGGGTCGGGAAGAAAAAACCGTGAGGCGGGAGGAAGGATGAGTTTGACAAGACTTTTACTTCCTTTTGGTCGACTGCAAAAGGAAGGGCCCCGCCGGGCAGAGGCGAATACAAATGAACAATGAACAATGAACATTGTCAGGTTATTAAGAGAACAAATAAAACACCGGGCACGGGAGGGTTACTTTAATCTTTTGTGGAGCATATTATCTGATTTTTTAACGCTCACTCCATCGATTTTCTAAACACTTTTTCCCCTTAGGCGGAAACAGCCCGGGCATTGTTGTCTTTCCTAAAAAAAATACCTTTTTCCTCCCTGCTTATTCTATAACGAAACGATGGCTCCTTACTGAACACTGAACACTTTACCTGCTTTTTTCCACAACTTTTTAAACTGATTCACACGGAAACTCCTTGAAGAAAAGCAATGCAGTTATATGGCCGGGAATGAGGTAATGCTGAAAAAGCGATGTTTTGTATTTGTTTCATATACAGACTTCTGCAAAAAACTGTCATAGGCAGTTACCACCCCAAATTTTTGGGCATAATGAGGATATGCCCGGAAAGGTATCTGTAAGTCAAGTCCCTAATTCACCGGAAGGTGAAAAGCAGGGGGGGCCAGTCAAAGTAGTCCGGGCCGGCGTTGGCGGGAGCGGTTTTTGGCGGGTCTTCATGGAGGTGTGCCGGGAATAAAAAACCGTGAGGCGGGAGGAAGGATGAGTTTGACAAGACTTTTACTACCTTTTGGTCGACTGCAAAAGGAAGGGCCCCGCCGGCCAGAGGCGAATAAAAAAGAACAGTTCCTTTCCCTTACCTAATTCGTATTAGTTATCAACTTTATTTGGAGAATTGAACAGCCTTGGTAACCCTGTTTTTTTTATTTTTTTCAGTGGATGAATATTTTTTTTATGTTCTTATTTCATTCGCTCAACTTTTTATCCGGCTTTTTAGTTATAAAACCTCTTAATTTTTTATTTTTATGCTTCTTTAAAAATAGATTAACTATGACTGAACTAAGTGTCGGAACCCGCGTGGAGCACCCTCGTTATGGCGAAGGTATTATTAGTAAAGATAAAATCACCAGTTATGAAATTTTCTTTGAAAAAGGGGGGAGAATTGAACTTACTAAGAATAACCCGGATATCGAAGTGCTGCAGGAAGCTGAAGCAGCGCCTAAGAATTCGCTGACATTAAAAGAGATTGAAAAGGTGATGGAGTATGTGCTTGATAAACATGCCATGCTTCAGGAAGTGGTGCCTTTGGGCGAAAAATGGATCGGGGGAACTATGATTTTACAGCCGGCTAACCCCGGTCTTCAGCCTAAAGAAATTCCGGTTGAAACGTTTTTTCATAAGATTGTCATGCTTCGAGACCGTCTGAGGGTATTGGAACAGAACATTAACAGTCATAAAAACCTGACCGATGAAGAGAAAGTGGACCTTCAGCAATACATAACACGGGCATACGGTTCACTTACTACTTTCAATGTACTTTTCGACGAAAAGGAACATTATTTTGTCGGTCAGAAATCGAAATGAGCCTGAAAATTTAAAATATTAAACTAAAAGATAAAACCTGATAGCGATGAAAAAATTAAGTATTAACCTGTTTCTGATATTATTGATGAGTAGCTTGTCGGCACAAAATTTCACCCTGAAAGTATGGCCCGACGGGGCGCCTGAGAAGAACGATCCTCCGGGGGCAGAGCGTTCGTGGGTAGATGGTATTGAACGAATTGAAAACATATCGGAAGCTGAAATTTATGTTTATCTTCCTGAAAAAGAAAAAAATACAGGGGCAGCCGTGGTCATTTGTCCGGGCGGTGGTTACTGGATTGAGGCTATTGAACACGAAGGCTACCAGATCGCTGAATATATGCAGCAGCAGGGAATTGCCGGTATCGTGCTGAAATACCGTCTTCCGTATGGAAATCATAAAATTCCGTTGATGGATGCTCAGCGGGCCATTCGCCTGGTACGGAGTAAAGCCAGAGAATGGAATATCGATCCAAACAAAATAGGTATAGCCGGCTCTTCTGCCGGGGGACATCTGGCATCAACTGCCGGAACACATTTTGATGCCGGAAACCCGCAGGCCGGCGATCCGCTTGAGAAACTGAGTTGCCGGCCCGATTTCATGTTACTGCTCTATCCGGTAGTTACATTCAAAGAAGAATGGGGTCATATGGGATCGCGTAAAAATCTGATTGGCGAAGGGAACGATTGGAAAATGGTTAAAGAATATTCGAACGAATTACAGGTGACTGCCGATACCCCGCCTGCATTTTTTATCCTGGCTGACGACGATAAAGCTGTTCCGCCGCGCAACTCTGTCGAAATGTACCTGGCCATGAAAAAGTACGGGATACCTGCCGAACTGCATATTTTTAATAAAGGGGGACATGGGTTCGGCATGAGAAAAACAGGCCTTCCGGTCAGCAATTGGCCGGTGATGTTTATCGATTGGCTGGAATCGCTTCAATTTATTTCAAAAAAATAATAATGTATTCTGAAACCCATCCGTTGCGGGTCTTTAAATTTTGTCCGAAATGTGGTTCTTCCGCCTTTAAGGTTACAGGCCCAAGATCGTTTCATTGCAGCAATTGCAGCTTTACCATCTATATTAATTCGGCTGCTGCTGTTGCCGCCCTTATTTTTAATGATGAGGGAAAAATGCTTTTTACACGCCGGGTGTTTGATCCCGGTAAAGGGATGCTTGACCTCCCCGGTGGTTTTGCCGACCCGGGGGAATCGGCAGAACAGGCTGTGAAAAGGGAAATAAAAGAAGAACTTGGAGTGGATGTACTGTCGGTGGATTATTTCTGTTCATTTCCGAATGAATACATATATTCAGGTCTTTCGGTATTTACAACCGATCTGGCCTTTTGGACAAAGATTGACAATCCGGCTCAAATAATCCCCATGGATGATATTTCAGCCATTGAGTTTATTTATCCTGAGAAACTGAATATGGAAGAGTTATCTTCGGTGTCGATGAAGAATATTGTAAAAAAAGTTATTCAATCCCGGGAGAGATGATAAAGGACAGGCTTGAAAAACTCCGGGAGTTGATGGTAGAAAGAGGTATCCGGGCTTATTACATTCATGGTTCCGATCCGCACATGAGCGAATACCTGCCTGCCCGTTGGCAGACCCGTGCATTCATCAGTGGTTTTACCGGTTCGTATGGCTGGCTGGCTATCACCCTCGATCGTGCTGCTTTGTGGACCGATTCCCGCTATTTTCTTCAGGCCGGGGAACAATTGAGTGGAACAGGTATTTCCCTTATGAAAGCCCGTCTTCCGGAAACACCTGATGTGGTGAGCTGGCTGATTTCCAACCTGCCTGCAAACTCACGGGTAGGGATTAATCCTGAATGCCTGCCGTTCAGTTTGTATGAGAATATGCTGGACCGTTTATCCGGAAAACAGATAACATTAACCGGTACCGGCGATCTGCTGAATGAGATTTGGACAGACCGCCCTCCGCTTCCTTCCGGTAAAATATTTGAGCACGGGATGGAATATACAGGGGAAAGCCGCATTGATAAAATACAACGGATCAGAAACGGGTTGAAAAAGACCGGGGCCGGCAGACAGATTCTAACCGCACTCGATGATATTGCCTGGACTTTTAACCTGCGGGGAAACGACATTGATTTTAATCCGGTGTTTTTAAGCTACGCGGTAATTGATCAGGAGAAATCAGTTTTGTTCGTTAATCAGGATAAATTGTCTGAAGATTTGAAAAGAGTGCTGGAGAACGATGGGATTGTATTGCAGGAATACGGTTCAGTGTTTGGCTTCCTGAAAAATACGGAACCGTTTTCGGGTGTTTATATTGATCCGGACAAGACCAACCAGTCCGTTGTTTCAGCTATCCCTTCATCGTGCAGTATACTCGAAGGGGTTTCTATTCCATGTTTATTGAAAGCCCGGAAAAACAGGACAGAGATTTCCAACATCCGTAATGCCATGAAGAAAGACGGCATTGCCATGCTTGAATTTTTGTACTGGCTTGAAAAAATTACCGGAAAAGAGAGAATAACGGAGTATGATGTGGCTGTCAGCCTGCACCAATTCAGAAAAAAACAGAAAGGGTTCATGGGCGACAGTTTTTCGCCGATCGTTGGTTATAAGAAACATGGTGCTGTGGTACATTTGAGTGTGGATGAAAAAACGGCACTTGAGATAAAAAAGGATGGCATCCTGCTCTTTGATTCCGGGGGACATTACCTTGACGGGACAACCGATATAACCCGGACCGTTGCGCTGGGAGTACCTGCCCTTCAGCAAAAGAACGATTTTACCTGGATACTGAAGGGGCTTATTGCCCTTTCCAATGCCGTTTTTCCTGAAAACACATGCGGCTGCCATCTTGATATCCTGGCCCGGAAAGCACTTTGGAAACATGGACTGAACTACGGGCATGGCACTGGTCATGGTGTTGGTTTTTTCCTGAATGTACACGAAGGCCCTGTGGAAATACGTCCCGGTTTCAATACCAACCCCATAAAAGCAGGTCAGGTTTTATCGAACGAACCAGGTATTTACCGGGAAAATGAATACGGCATTCGCATTGAAAATATGATGGTTTGTGTTGAAAAGGAAACAACGGAATTCGGTAAGTTCCTGGGATTTGAAACACTGACCCTTTGTCCCGTCGACACCCGGATGATCAGGATCGGTTTATTGTCGGCAAAAGAAATTCAGTGGCTCAACGATTATCATCAGATGGTCTGGAATGAACTAAGTCCCTTGCTGACCGGCGAACTGAAAAGCTTTCTTCAGGAGAAAACCCGCTCCATAGCTCCATAGCTGAAAATTTTATAATCTATTGATTTTTCATCTGCTTAAAATATACAATTATGCATAAGCAGAAGGCTATACTTTTGCACGGCTCTATTACAAGGTTAAAATTCATGAAACGGAAGATATACCATTTAGGAACCGGAAAAGTTTTAAATCAACAACCGGAATGTCCGGATGTATTAATCCACAATGCTGCTGATTCTGATGTCTCCCGAAAAGGGAGTGTTGTTATCGATGGCAGACCTGAAACGATACGGGTTGACAATCATGCAGGCCCCATTCTTCTGACAAATTCTCTCATAAACTTAATGAAGCAGGTAAGCCTGATAATTATTACAGTCTTAATAATAGCTCAGCCGGCTGTAATGGCACAACAAGGAGCAGATACAATAACTTTAAAGCCAATAATTTCTAAAGAAGTAATTAAAAAAAGTATTCTGCCATTATCATTAATAACTTTAGGGGCAGCTTTTAGTAAGAGTAAATTTGAAAAGAATATAAAAGACAGAATCAGATGCAATATAATAGATGACTTTGCCTTGCCCATAGATGATCAGATGCAATATGTTCCTATAGCAGAGATTTATATTTCCGACTTATTGGGGGTTAAGGCCAAAAATCATTGGTTTGATCAGACTAAATATCTTATAATTTCAAATATAATCACAGCAGGCATAACTCATGCTGGTAAAAGCATCATAAACAAACAACGTCCCAATGGCTCAGACCATTCATTCCCTTCCGGGCATTCTTCTTTTTCGTTTACTAATGCCACTGTTTTATATGAAGAATTTCACGATAGTGCACCGGTCTTTGCATACAGTGGTTATTTTTTGACTTCTACCGTTGGATCTCTCAGAGTCATTAATAATAAACATTGGTTATCTGATGTTTTAGCAGGTGCCGGCCTTGGAATTTTGGTGACAAAACTGGTATATCATTTTGAGCCTCTTAAAAACTGGAATCCGGTAAAAAAATCTAAGAATATTACATTTATCCCCGAAATAAGCGATTCAATGCTTGCCTTTAATTTTATGTATCGGTTCTGAGTCACTGTTTCGTAATAACCTGACCATTTCTACTTGTTCTTTTGCCTTTTACCTTTTTCAAAAAAGCATTAAATAGTTCACTATTCGCTGTTTTTTTACAAAGACTATATAACAGATAAATCTAGTCCTTTTAATACGCGGTGTTCTTCGTTTAGATCCAGGAGATTAAGATATTCCGAAGGAGACATGTTCATGTAATGCTTAAACTCTTTAATAAAGTGAGACTGGTCGAAATAGCCCGACTCAGCACCAACAACCGTTAATTTTTCAGGAGAACTTACAAGAAGTTTAATGGCTTTCCTAAACTTGATCAAACGTTCAAATTTCTTGGGAGTAAGCCCCAGCATTTTACTGAAAGCCCGGTTAAGTGAAGAATAATTCGTGCTGGTTTGCCGGCAAAAGGCATTGATGTTGGGTAAATTCTGGCTTGACTTCATGTAAAAATAAAATTCGTTAACTAATCGTGCTTCTTCATCGCGTTCTGAATTATATAAAAGGTTAAGAAGTTTGTAGGCTGATGCAAGAGCAGAACTATCGTCCGGCGAGCGTCTGATTTGCTGAATTAATGCTGCATGCTCCTGATCAAAAAACGAAATATTCTTATTCACAATTTCCTTCCCTGTAATTGGTAAAAACGGAAAAAGCCCGCTCCCATACATTCGAATGCCCATGACTTTGGTAAAGGGAAGGAGTTTCAAATAAACCGGTTTTTCCATGATACCTTCAATGCGCACCGTTTCTACATAGCATCCGTTATGATAGTAACCCTGATCGCCTAGCAGGAAAATCCAATCGACAAATTGGTTAGGCGGAATAACAAACGTTTGCCCCCTGGAAAATGTTTCAACAAACCAGATCGACTCGATGCAATCGGCATACTGCTCTGGCTGGTATGGGCGTAATACCATATTCCCCCTTTTTATCTGATTCTCAGACTCAGTCATACAATTAAAATTGAAAATTAAAAATAAGGAATTTATTGAGAAAACGGAGATTGTTTTGTATTTGTTGAAACATAGACGGAACACCTGCCTGTTCGGTAACCTGCTCAGAAATATAATTATTTGGTTTGTTTCTAAATCTGAATCCATCTAAATTGCGTCTTCAATTTTTAAAAGATAAAAAATCATAAATATGCAGAAACAGTTGTTGTTAGGGGTCGAGGCGATTGCACAGGGAGCTATTGATGGCGGGCTGTCGGGCGTTTATGCCTACCCGGGGACCCCTTCTACTGAAATTACGGAATATATTCAGGAGAATAGTTTAGCAAAAGAACGGGGTATTCACCGGCAGTGGTCGGCCAACGAAAAAACAGCTTATGAAGCGGCATTGGGAATGTCGTATGCCGGCAAACGGGCCATGGTGTGTATGAAACATGTAGGGTTGAACGTGGCTGCCGACGCTTTTATAAATTCAGCTGTCGTGGGAGTAAACGGGGGACTGGTGCTTGCCGTGGCTGATGACCCTTCGATGCATTCTTCCCAAAACGAGCAGGATTCACGTTTTTATGCAAAATTTGCGATGATTCCCGTGCTGGAACCATCGAATCAGCAGGAAGCCTATGATATGGCTTATGAAGCGTTTCGACTGTCAGAAGAAACCGGAGTTCCTGTAATGTTACGTATTACAACCCGTCTGGCACATTCGAGGGCAGGTGTGGAATGGAAGGAAGTGCTGCCTGAAAACCAACTGAAGCTGCCTTCTGACCTGAAACAGTTTGTCTTGTTACCGGCCATTGCAAGACGGAGGTACAAAGGACTGCTGGCCAAACAGGGAGAACTTGAAAGACTTTCGGAAGAATCGGATTACAATACTTATATTGAAGGTACTGATCATTCCCTCGGTATTATAGCCTGTGGCATATCATATAATTATCTGATGGAGAATTATCAGGAAAAGGTATGTCCTTTTTCTGTCCTGAAAATTTCCCAGTATCCTCTTCCTTCGGAATTAATAAAAAAGATGGAGCGGGAATGCGACGAGATTTTGGTATTGGAAGAGGGGGCTCCTCTGGTGGAGGAAAGGCTGACCAATTTTTTTGGAAAAGGGATACGTATTCATGGACGGTTAGATGGTTCGTTGCCCCGCGATGGCGAGATGAACCCCGATTTGGTAGTCAAGGCTTTAAAATTAACGGCTCAGCCCGGGATCGGTGTTCCGGAAATTGTGGTAACCCGGCCGCCGGCTTTGTGCCAGGGATGCGGACATCAGGATGTGTATGCCGTGATGAACGATGTGCTTGCCGGGTATAGCAAAGGACGGGTGTTCTCTGATATTGGCTGTTATACCCTGGGGGCATTGCCTCCTTTTGAGACTATCAATTCCTGTGTCGATATGGGGGCTTCGATTACTATGGCAAAAGGGGCTGCCGATGCTGGCCTGGTGCCAGCAATAGCTGTTATCGGCGATTCCACTTTTACCCATTCGGGTATTACCGGATTGCTGGATGCTGTAAATGAAAATTCAAATATTACCGTGGTGATTTCTGATAATGAATCGGTTTCGATGACAGGTGGACAGGATTCTTCAGCATTTGGAAAAATCGAAAGTATCTGCCAGGGGGTAGGGGTCGATCCTGAACATATCAGGGTGATTGTCCCGTTAAAAAGGAATCACGAAGAAATGCTGGAAATCTTCAGGGAAGAAATTGCTTATAAGGGAGTCTCGGTAGTTATTGCCCGCCGTGAATGTATACAACGGGCAGCCCGCCGTAAACGAAACAAAAAGTAACTGATTATCAAAAATCAAATATTGAGAAATTTATGAAAACAGACATCATATTAGCAGGGGTTGGAGGACAGGGTATTTTATCGATTGCCGCTACCCTGGGCATGGCTGCATTAAACGATGGTTTATTAATTAAACAGGCCGAAACACACGGGATGAGCCAGCGGGGCGGGGCAGTGGTTTCCCACATGCGTATATCCGACAAGGCAATTGCCTCCGATTTGATCCCGTTGGGAAAAGCCGATATTATCCTCTCTGTCGAACCGATGGAATCGCTGCGTTACCTGCCGTTTCTTTCACAAACCGGTTACCTGGTAACCAATACAACACCTTTTATTAATATCCCTAATTATCCTGAAGTCGAAAAAGTAATGGACGAGATTCATAAATTACCCCGTTATGTTGCCATCGATGCCGACCGGATTGCAAAGGAAATCGGTAATGCCCGGGCATCGAACATGGTGATGCTGGGAGCTGCTGCACCGTTTATCGATATTCATTTTGATAAAATCAGAAATGCGGTGAAGCTGATTTTCGACCGGAAAGGGGAAAGTGTAATTGCTTTAAACGTTCAGGCGCTTGAAGCAGGGCGCGATTTTGCCCTTCGCAATAAGTAACCGGTTTTTCCGGTAAACACCAGAAATGTTAAGGAACAACAACAGGGGGTGAACCATGTTTAAAAAATTTACTAATCCGGCAGGAACGAGGCATTGGGAGGGAAGACCTGATTACTTTTGAAATATTGTTATGGAGCCTGTTGAAGGTTCCATCCGGCCAATATACATTAATTTACGGGATGAGATATATTTTTTTTGCAGCAATTTTGTTGTGTGGAATATGTTGTTTCGGACAGGGACATAAAACCGGGACTTATTTATGGAATTATAATTCATTAAGCGGGAATCTTAGTAGTAAAACGCAAATTGTTTTTTCCGAAAAGTTACATTATAATGTCGATCAGGGGCAATTTAATTACTACCAGACCGATATTATTTTTTACCGGCAAGTGCATAAAAATTTCAAACTTGGCGTGGCGCTAAGGAATGCCCATGGAGGACGGAATGAAAACCGGGTATCGGAAGTAACGCCCCAGTTGTACGGTGTTTACCAGGGAGCGGTTAAAAAAGCCGGGATCAATTTTTCGAACCGTTTGGATTTTCGGAATTTCGATAATGGTACGCATTATGTCAGGTACCGGAACAAATTTTCGCTGGCATCTCCTGTGGCTTATACAAAATTGAATATCCGTCCGTACCTGGCCGAAGAAATGTTTGTCAAATTGAATGGTGAGGGGTTTTATAACTTCCGTTTATTCGGGGGACTCTATCTCTTCGACATCCGTTTCCTGAAGGTTAACCTGTTCTATTGCCGGAATATGATACAATCGGACGATTCCTGGAAATACCAGAATGTAACTGCCCTTTATTTGTATTTCAAGATTTAGTGTTTGTTATTTTTTCCAGTTTTCCTGTTCCCGGTGCTGAAGAATAATTTTAACCGGGAAATTATTCTTTAAATATTCAGCTAGTTTGTCAGCCGCATATACCGAACGGTGTTGTCCCCCTGTACAACCAAACCCTACGCTAAGATGTGAATATCCGCGCGATATATATTTCCTGACTGATTGTTCGACCAGGCTGAAAACAGGAGGAAGGAATTTGTTAATGTTCGAATTGCTTTCCAGAAATTCCTGTACCTTTTTATCTTTTCCTGAAAGATGCTTGTATTCTTCGTACCGTCCGGGATTATGGATGGGGCGGCAGTCGAATATAAAACCACCCCCGTTTCCTGATGGATCATCAGGTAGCCCGTTTTTGTATGAGAAACTGGTAATCCGGACAGTCAGAATTCCTTCGCTGGGGACTATCTCGCGCAGCATTTTCGATTCGCTGACTTTTTTTAATACATTGAAAAGTTCAGGGAGTTGAACGCCTATTGAATGATTATTAAGGATATAGCGAAGGTTGTCGAGTGCATAAGGAATGCTTTTCAGAAAATGTTCCTTTTTTTCGTACAAACCCCGGAACCCGTATGCACCCATAGCCTGCATGATACGGATTAATACATAACCGGAAAAATAAGCTTTAAATTCATCGCGGTTTACCGGGATATGTTTTTCCAGCTGGCCGAGATAAAAATCCAGCAGTTCATTGCGGATATGCTGGGGAATATCGGCTTTGGAATCGTATAACAGCGAAGCAAGATCATATTGCAAGGCTCCTTTCCGTCCTCCCTGGTAATCGATAAAATAAACCTGCTTGTCTTTCAGCATAATATTCCTCGACTGAAAATCGCGGTAAAGGAAATAGCTGGTGCCGGTTGACAACAGGTAATCAGAAAAAGCCTGGAAATCATCTTCCAGTGCCTGTTCGTCGAAAGGGACCCGGGCCAGTTTCAGAAAATAATATTTGAAATAATTCAGGTCCCACATCATCGATTGCTTGTCGAATGCCTTGCGTGGATAGCAGTTGGAGTAGTCCAGATCTCTTCCTGCATTGATTTGAAAAACAGGCAGTACCAAAAGTACCTTTTTGTACTGGGTGACAATATCTTCTGAAAAATCTTCCAGTTGCCGGTGTTGAACCAGGTAATCAAACAGGGTTATATCGCCCAGGTCTTCAATTAAATAATGGGTTTGGTCATCCGAAACAGTATACACTTCAGGCACAGGGAGGCCATGTTTGCGAAAATGTTTTGAGAATTCGATAAAGGCACGGTTTTCTTTCAAATCGTGATTATAGGCCCCGATAATCTGCCGGTTTTCGCTTTTTAGCCGGCAATATTGCCGGTACGACCCGGAAGCCGGGATTTGTTCAAAGGCAACAACTTCTTCGTTGTAGAATTTTTCGAACAGACTAATTAACTGTTCTTTTGTCTTTAGTTCCAAGTTGCTTGTTTTTGTTAGTTCAGGGATGTCATCTGTAAATTAGTTTTGCGTTGGTATCAGCTTTT
Source organism: Prolixibacteraceae bacterium (assembly GCA_963662895.1). Lineage (GTDB taxonomy): Bacteria > Bacteroidota > Bacteroidia > Bacteroidales > Prolixibacteraceae > GWE2-42-39. Next base: position 1,691,384 of record OY759982.1, read on the forward strand.
CGATATTTTCGAGTTTGGCAATGATCCGTTTACCCAAAACTGTTTTCCGCTCAATGTGGTCAACAATTTCTTTCACAAAAGCATTATCTTCAAAATTACCCCTGACTTTCTCGAAATCAAGTTTCTTTGTGGTTTTGTTTCCGTCCATTCCAAAACCGGTCATAGCATCCAGTCTGAATTCTTTCTGGGCATCTATATACAGAAGGTTATCGATCCCAATCACACTTTTCTGCCATTTCTCAATCAGACTGATCAAATCGTTGATCGTAAGGGTTTCGATTTTCTTTTTCGTTATCTTTTCCAGCAATCCGGCAGCCCATATCCATTCGTAATCATAGTAATTCTTGTGAAGCAGGTAAAATTCATTTTCGATCTCTTTCAGTGAGCTGTATTCATTATTTTCAATATTTTTCAGTATTCTGCGGATTTCCGATTGCGGTGCGATCAAACCTGCAAGGTCACTCCAGTCTCCTGATCCTGTTCGGTTTTTGGGCTTCAGACAGTCAATAATATCAGAAAAGCTTTCAACCCCGCATTTATCAAGCCGTGAAATGATGGAATTTCCAAGAAATTTATATACAGCTTTGATGTACAGATCGATACCCCGTTCCAGTGATTGCCTTTTTATCAGGGTGCTGTGATAGGCATAGGTATCTGTAGTTTCACCGGAAACCTGCTTCAGGTTTTTTAGTATTTCGAGGCCTTTCAGCATTTTTTGGAGGGTAAACGGACTCAGCAGGTTGAAGTTTATCAGATCCAGCTTCTTTGGATCTTTTCGCCGGTCGCGTTTAGGCCATTTTATCACATCGCGAATAGTTCCCACGCTTTGCAGGTTGACTGCAGGTGCCAGCCAACTCTCATCTTTGTTTTCAATTAAATATGAAAACGGAAGATCGGAAGTATCGGTGTTTTTATAATGTCGTCCCATGACCAGGGTGAAAGCGCCGATTTTTGCAGGCCATAATAAGTAAGAGTCGCTGGTTGTTTTTGAGCCGCGTTCAACCACCCCGTGATGGATAGGCCCCAGTTTATACATATGGTTGCTCTGGTTCGACCCGCTTCCTGCATTACAGAATGAAAACATACCGGCGATCAGTAAGGTTGATTTGTGATGAGTGACCGTGTACGGGCCGGCAAATACCGCACAGGCCTCGCCGTGAAATCCCTGGCAATTCGCAAAAAACAGTGAATTTTCTGCTGAATATTGTTTGCCGAGGATACACCCCTGCCCAACAAAACAGTTCGAAATTATTGTTCCATTGCTGATCTCAGAGCCTGAAGAGAAAATAAAATTTCGGGCTACAATTCCGGTGCCCAGAACAACCGGGGCATATTTGTTCCCGTTTACCGAACCATTTTCCAAACGGTGTACTCCATTGGCAATGGTATAAGCCCCCAGGCGTACATTGCGTATCTGCCGGCAGTTTTGCAGCCGGCTGTATGCGCCGATAATTCCACGTGCCGATTTTACTTTCCCGGCATAACCCATAATTTTTTGTTCCAACTTGTCAATCACGTCAGTCCGGTGCCTGTAAAAAGCCATGATGTATGCAAGATGGGCCGAAAGATGGTCGTAAATCATTATTTTACGGCCCCCGGTTTCATCCAGTACCTCTACTTTAAATCCGTTACCGAAATAATTTTCTCCTTCTACCGCACACAATTCCATGTTTTCAATCACTACATGGTCTTCAATATCATAATTGGCAATGTAATTGGTTATGTGATTGATGTACACGTAATTGCCGATGGTGCAATTATGAATGGACGAGTTATAAATGCCGCATTGTTTTTTTATGCCTCCCCAGAAAGCAACTGTTGCCTGGTTATCGCCAATTTTTACTTCTCCCGAAAAGTCGGTGTTCCTTACGTATTTGGCAGAGAAACCTTCACTTACCATGATTTGTTCCCAATCGGAACATGTACATCCGTTTGCTACCAGTTGGTCGATCTGATCTCGTTTGAGGTGTTGGTATTCTATTTTCATATGGTCTTATTTCTGTTTTTATTCTTCAATTTGTGCCAGATAGTCGTAATGGGTTCCTTTAATTAACCGCTTTATCTTTAAATGGCTCTTCAAAACAATTTGTTGCAAGGTCTCAATATCGGTATAAAGCCAGGGAAACGATTTGCCTTTCATCCCTTTGTATTCAAACTGATATTGTAACTCTCCGTAATATTTTTCTGTATCCGGCATGAGGCTGACAACTCCATCTTCATATAAATAGATCAGATCTGACGAATCGATCAGGATTTGTCCTCCTGGCCGGAGCAATTTTTTCAAATGTACAAATAAATCAAATAAGCGGGGTAATGTTCCTGCAATACCTGTTCCATTCATAAGTAACAGGATGGTATCAAACTGATTATTTTCGTATTCAAAAATATTGCTTTGCACAATATTATTAATTCCCCGTTGTTGCATTACCCGGCAGCATTTTTCTGATATTTCAAGCGCGGTAACATCCAGGCCTTTCTTTTGCAGCCAAAGTGCATGGGATCCGGCACAGGCACCCACATCGAGTATTTTTCCCCGGCACATTCCTAAGGCCTTTTGTTCCGGTTTTGGCATGTTTTTATAGTTTCTGAAAAAATACGATGGCTTAATTGTATCATCTTCGAAATTTTCTGAATGAATAATCAACGGATGATCTGTTTTTAAGAAGAAGTAATCATAGATCGCTTGTCCTGGCAGGTCAACGGGAAGTATTTTCATGTTTGTTCAGTATTGTTTTAATAGCTTGGAGTTGTGTCTCGAATTTATAGCATGATTGCTGTTTTTGCGAATAAATATATGAAATTATTAACATCCCTCGTTTTCTGTTATTTTAAAATCTAATTTAGAATTGAACAGCCGCCGGGGAACAGTCCGCTTTTGTCGGAAATTATTCACTGTTAAATGTTTGATTTCTTTTTAAAATTATTATTTTTGCGCCACAATTTTGCAATCTCTTACTTTTTAATGAAGTAATATTGCCACTAAACACAGGAAAAATGGACTTAATAAAAGTAGCAGAAAATGCATTCGAACCCAAAGTAAGCACGGTTAATTTTGGGCCGGGTGATACGATTACCGTTCATTACAAAATTAAGGAAGGTAATAAAGAACGTATTCAGAACTACCGTGGTGTGGTTATTCAGCTAAAAGGAGCTGGATTAACCAAGACTTTTACAGTACGTAAGATGTCGGGTAATATCGGTGTTGAAAGAATTTTTCCGATAAGTTCTCCGTTTATCGAAGAAATTGAAATCAATAAAAGAGGTAGTGTACGCAGGGCTAAATTGTATTATCTGCGGGGATTAACCGGTAAAAAAGCCCGTATTAAGGAAAAAAGATTCTAAACCAGATAGCGGTTTAAAAAATAAGGCTTCCAAACACTTGGAAGCCTTATTTTTTTAGTCGGTTCGTTTTGCTGCCCAGTTGATAGCTGCGCCAATATGTTCCCGTATATTTTCGTCATCGAAAGCTTCAGAAGTATGTCCGAAAACTGTGTAAAACGACCGGCTTCCTTCGTATTCATGGTACCAGATCAGAGGATGGTCTCCCATTTGCCATTTATCATTTTTTGCCTTTTTTATTGAACTTTCATCCAGGCGTGCCAGTACATGTACTTTTTCACGGGGGCTTTCCTTAAAGCTATACCATTCATCAAAAGTTGTGTAAGTACTCATGCCTTTAAATGGTTTCATTGCCGGATGACTGCTATCTTCAATAATAACAGTGCCTTCCTGTGCCGGTGGGTGTGTCCTGAAATATGCCCCGTTCAGGCCGCCATACCAGGGCCATTCGTATTCACAGTCGGCTGCAGCATGAATACCCACGAAGCCTTTACCACTTTTAATGAACTTTTCGAATGCCTTTTGCTGTTTGTCATTCAATATGTCCCCTGTTGTGTTCAGGAAAACGACCACATCTATTTGATCAAGGAAGTCGCTGGTAAACACACTGGCATTTTCAGCGCTTGTTACAATCCAGTTCTCTTTTTGGCCCACTTCGCTAATCATTTTGATTCCGTTTGGAATGGAATTGTGACGGAATCCTTCAGTCTTTGAGAAAACCAGGACATTGATTGCTTCCGGCCCTTTCTCGTTTTTTTCCTTTTGAGCAAATATTGTGTTGACAAAAAAGAAAATAAAACAGGTTAATAATGGCAATTTGTGCATCGTTTGTTTCTTTTGATTTATTAGGATAAACAATATTACAAAAAAAGAGGTTCCCATAATATAATGAAAACCTCTTTTATCATGTTTTTTGATATAATTTTTTACATCAGGAAACTCAATAAGATACCTGCCCCTACAGCAGAACCAATAACCCCGGATACGTTTGGAGCCATGGCATGCATTAGCAAGTGGTTAGTTGGGTCTTCTTTTAAGCCCATAGTTTGAACAACGCGTGCACTGTCAGGAACTGCAGAAACCCCGGCGGCTCCAATCATAGGATTAATTTTATTTCCTTTTTTCAGGAATAAATTCATGAGTTTAGCACCCAGTACACCTCCTGCTGTTGCAATTACAAAAGATAATGCACCAAGAATGAAAATTTTGATTGATGAAGGCGTCAGGAATACATCGGCCTGGGTTGATGCACCTACTGTAATGCCCAGTAAGATAGTAATGATATTAATTAATGCAAAATTTGCAGTATCAGCCAGCCGTTTGGTTACCGTTGATTCTTTCAGCAAGTTACCAAAGAATAACATACCAAGAAGGGGAAGGGCTGAAGGGGCAATGTATGCAGTCAGTATTAAACCAACAATAGGGAACAGTATTTTTTCCAGTTTTGAAACTGCTCTTGGTGGCTTCATACGGATTAAACGTTCTTTTTTTGAGGTCAGCAGTTTAATTACAGGAGGCTGAATAACCGGTACCAAAGCCATGTATGAATACGCTGCAATTGCAATCGGGCCAATCAGGTTTTTAACGGTTTCCCCATTTGCCATCACGTTCAGTCCGTTCGCTAATTTAGAAGAAATAAAAATTGCCGTTGGGCCGTCAGCGCCACCGATAATACCAATTGCACCTGCTTCAGGAGGGGCAAAACCTAACCCGAGAGCGCCTAAGAATGTAAGGAAGATACCAATCTGGGCAGCAGCTCCCAATAACATTAGTTTCGGGTTTGAAATTAACGACGAAAAGTCGGTCATAGCTCCAATTCCAAGGAAAATCAATGGAGGATACCATCCCTGTAATACGCCCTGGTACAGAATGTTCATAACTGAACCAGGTTCATAAATACCCAGTTTCAGGTTAAAGTCAACTGCCTGTAACATGGGAATATTACCAATCAAAATACCAAAACCGATTGGCACAAGCAGCAATGGTTCAAATTCATACTTAATACCTAAGAAGATAAAAATGAAGCCAACAAACATCATTAATATGTGCTTCCATGAGACATTTGCAAAACCTGAAAATTCATAGAAGTTTAAAAGGCCGGAAACAGCTCCTGAATAATTTTTATATACAAAACCATCTCCGGTTAGTTTGCCGTCTTTCATATATAATTCACGTTTCCCCAGGTGAATTACTTCATCATTGGTCACATAGCTGGATCCCTGTGCATTGGGGTCTTTGTTTTTGTTTAGATGAGTAACTGTTTTCGGATTGAATGTTAAAACCAACGCATTTCCTTCTGTTGTCCATCTGCCGGTATAACGTTGTTTTGCCGAATCCATTGAGAACGTGTAGTCTTCAGAGAAAGTAAAGGTTTTATAACGTTCTGTCGTTTCAAAATCTTCTTTTTTATCTTCCTTCGGGTTAAAAGTAGGGAAGGCAATATAACCATCACTGCGGTTAATCCATTTTCCCTTTGCTATTTTTTCCAGGAGAATACTGCCATCATTTGCACTGGAAACAAAAGGAAGCCATAGTAATGAGGCCGTTATTAATAATAGTAATTTTTTCATTCCAGCAGTTTTTAGCCAATTTCAATTAATACATCGTCTTGTAATACAGCTTCTCCTTCATTAATTTTAATGGCTTTTATTTCTCCATCTTTTTCTGCGAGAACCTGATTTTCCATTTTCATTGCTTCCATGATTAACAGGGTTTGTCCTGTCTTAACCTGATCACCAATGGAAACATTAATTTTGAGAATGGTGCCTGGCAGAGGGGCTTTAATTGCAGTTGTACCACTTGATGCTTGTTTCTTGATCAGGCCTTCGCCTGGCTTTTGAACTACAGGTTTACGTACAAGTTTTGGCGTTTTTGATGTTTTAACATCTTTATGCAATACAACTTCGTAGTTGGTGCCGTTTACTTCAATTTGTGCAATATTGTCTTCAATGTCTTTAATATTGACATCATATTCATTGCCGCTTATGGTAAATTTAAATTTTTTCATTGTTTTAATAATTATTCAATGTCGCTGTTAACGAGGCCAATTGTTAGTAACACTGTAAATTTTTGAACTCCATGGGGAGTAAGTCTTTTGTACCTTTTTGATCGTGACAATATTGCTTTCCTCATCATGTTGGTCATTATAATAGAGATGTAGTGCCATGCTAATTGCAGCAGTCACATTTCCCTCAATATGGCCTGCTTTTCCTTCTTCTTTACGATGAGATTCTTCCTTCTTGGGCTGTTTCTTCTGAAAGTTCATGTTTATCAGCTTCGGTATTCGGGAGAATACTAACACTAACAGAGTAAGGGATACCAGTATAATGCAAAAACCGACTAAAGCAACAGTCCATCCAAAATCCATTGTCGAAGATAATATGCTTAATAGGTTATTCATAAGTCTTTCAGATTATAATGGAATGTTTGAATGTTTTTTCGGAGGATTAACCAGTTTCTTCGTTGCTAAGCTTTGTAAGCCGCGAATAATACGGATACGGGTATTCCTTGGTTCAATCACATCATCAATATACCCATAAGATGCAGCTTGATATGGATTTGCAAATTTCTCATTGTATTCAGCCTCGTGTTTAGCGATGAAGTCGGCTTTTTCTTCGGGGGTTTCAATAGAGCGAAGTTTTTTTCCTTCCAATACTTCAACAGCACCGGCTGCTCCCATTACTGCAATCTCGGCTGATGGCCATGCGTAGTTTAGGTCACCACGAAGTTGTTTACAAGACATTACATCGTGTGCACCACCGTACGATTTACGTAAAGTGACTGTAATTTTTGGAACAGTGGCTTCACCATAAGCAAACATCAGTTTTGCCCCGTGAGTAATAATGCCACCATACTCCTGGCCGCTACCAGGCAGGAACCCGGGAACATCAACCAGTGTAATGATCGGAATATTGAAGCAATCGAGGAAGCGAACAAAACGGGCAGCTTTACGGGATGCTTCAATGTCAAGTACGCCAGCCAGAAAATTAGGTTGGTTGGCGACGATGCCTACTGGCTGACCATCAAATTTAGCGAAGCCCACAACGATATTTTTAGCGTAGTTACGGTGTACTTCAAGAAATTCGCCATGGTCGACAATTGAATGGATAATATCTTTTACATCATATGGTTGATTCGGGTTGTCCGGGATAATTTCGTTCAATGAATCTTCCAGACGGTCAATTGGATCATCGCAGCTCGTGATAGGTGGTTCTTCAAGATTATTTTGAGGAAGATAACTCAATAGCTTACGGATCATTAAGATCCCTTCTTCTTCGTTTTCTACCAGGAAGTGGGAGACACCTGATTTGGAGGCATGAACTTTACCGCCGCCAAGGTCTTCTGTTGTAATTGTTTCGCCTGTTACGGTTTTCACTACTTTTGGTCCGGTAACGAACATATAAGAGTTTTCTTCCGTCATCATGATGAAGTCGGTAAGGGCTGGTGAATACACAGCGCCACCGGCACAAGGCCCGAAAATTCCTGAAATTTGGGGAATTACACCAGATGCAAGAATGTTCCTTTCGAAAATTTCGGCATAACCGGCCAGGCTGGTAACACCTTCCTGGATACGGGCGCCACCACTATCGTTAATGCCAATAACAGGAGCGCCTGCTTTCATAGCCATGTCCATTACTTTACAGATTTTCTGTGCAAAAGTTTCAGACAATGATCCTCCGAAAACAGTGAAGTCCTGGGAGAATACATATACTACACGTCCGTCGATAGTGCCGTGCCCCGTGACAACGCCATCTCCCATGAATTTGGTTTTTTCCATGCCAAAGTTTGTACAACGGTGTGTTACAAACATGTCAAACTCTTCGAAACTTCCTTCATCCAATAAAAGGTCGATACGTTCACGTGCGGTAAGTTTGCCTTTGGCGTGTTGGGACTCAATTCTTTTCTCTCCACCCCCCAATTTGGCCTCGGCACGTAATTCAATTAACTTGTTAATTTTATCTTGATTGCTCATTTCGGAATTATAAATGATTTCTGATGATTATTTACTGCAAAGTTCAGTTAATACACCCATGGTTGATTTGGGATGAAGAAAACCGATGTTTAATCCTTCAGCCCCTTTTCTTCCTGTTTTGTCGATAAGTCGTACCCCGTTTGCTTCAACTTCTTTTAAAGCGTCATTTACATCCTTAACGGCAAATGCCATATGATGTACTCCTTGTCCTTTCTTTTCAATGAATTTACCGATTGGTCCTTCGGGATCGGTCGATTCCAGAAGTTCTATTTTAGTTTGGCCAACCTTAAAAAATGCGGTTTTTACTTTCTGATCGGCTACTTCTTCGATGGCATAACATTTCAAGCCAAGGACTTTTTCATAATAAGGAATTGCTTCTTCCAAACTCGTTACGGCAATCCCGATGTGTTCGATATGTGATATTTCCATAATAATTAAAAATAATGTAGTTTCTTGATTTATAAGTAAGGAATGATTTATTGTTTTGAATCAATAGTCCGGTTATCCGATTTTCATTTATATTTTTGAATATATCTTAATTCTGACATGACAAAATTAGAACCTCTTTTTGAAAAAATATAGTTTTTTAACTGGTTATTAAACAGAAAAAAGGCAGGGTACTCCCTGCCTGTATTATTTTTTGTTCTTTTGTTCACACATAAATCTAAAATGAGATCCGAATCGTTCATATGCTGCTTTATCCAATGCTTCCCTATGGTCGGGGTGAGCGATGGAAATAAGCAGACGGGCACGTTCCTGTAATGTTTTTCCATATAAGTTTACAGCGCCGTATTCAGTAACGATCCAATGTACATTCGAACGGGTAGTGACAACGCCCGAACCCGGCAGTAAGATCGGGGCGATTTTTGATATTCCTTTATTGGTTGCTGAAGGCAGGGCAATAATTGCCTTTCCTCCTTTGGAATAACCGGCTCCCCTGATAAAGTCGATTTGTCCGCCAACACCTGAATAATGTTTAATGCCGATTGAGTCAGCACACACCTGACCGGTAAGGTCAACGGATAATGCTGAGTTAATAGCAGTCATTTTATCAAGCTGACGGATTACATTGACGCCATTGGTATAACCAACATCCATCATGGCTACCAAGGGATTGTCGTCAATAAAATCATATACCTTTTTGGTACCCATCAGGAATGAAGCTACCATTTTGCCTCTGTCAATGTTTTTACATTTCCCGTTGACAACACCTTTTTCTACCAGGGGAAGAATCCCGTCGGAAAACATTTCGGTATGAACCCCCAGGTTTTTATGGTTGCCCAGTTGTGCAAGAACTGCGTTCGGGATACCCCCGATTCCCATTTGCAGGCATGCCCCGTCTTCAACCAGTTCTGCCACATTTTTGCCAATAGTAACTTCTATATCCGACAGAGGTGCCATTGAATGGACGTATAAACCGATATTGTCTTCTACAAAAATATCAATGTCATCAATGCTGATCATCGCATCTCCCCAGGCACGCGGGACATTCGGGTTTACTGCTGCAATAACCACATCGGCGCATTCAATGGCTGCAAGGGTTGCGTCCACTGAAGTTCCCAGCGATACAAAACCATGTTTGTCGGGGAGAGAACACATGATCATAGCTACATTTACCTTCAGGTAACCTTCACGGATCAGTTTCTGTGTTTCATTCAGGAATACAGGAATATAATCAGCATAGCCGGCCTGGGTTTGTTTACGCAGGTTTCCTCCCACAAAAAATTGTTCTGAATGAAAGATGCCTTCGAATTCCGGATTGCCATATTCAATCTCTCCCTCAACATGAATATGCTGGATGTAAACATCTTTTATTTCCCCCCGGCGGCCTCTTTCGACCATTGGTTTAATTAAAGTGTGTGGAGTGACAGCTACACTGCTTAGGTGTATACGATCGCCTGATTTTATAACTTTAACCGCCTCTTCGGCGCTTACATATTTGATTTGTTTCATTATGTTGATTTGAAAAGATTACCCTTTTTTAATTGCGCGCAAATATATATATTAATTTTTCAACAAAAGAGTCGAAAAATATTATTTAAAAAGGGTCTAAAGAAATCTGTTGTATTTGTAAACTTAATGTTAAGCTGGATTGTATCTTATTGAATTGATTATCATTCTGATCTTATTGCCGGGCATAATAGTATTGAATGGTTTTATTAACATCGTAACTGTATTTCTTTTTTATTTTCCACGGAGTGTTCTTTTAAACTTGTTTTATCTTTGTGGCGTTGAAAAACGAGCCATTCAGGCTTCTGATAATAATTAAAATATTCCGACATGATCCTGTTTTTTAAGACCTCAGAAAAAAGTACTATCGCGGTAAATGTAAAAGAAGCATTCAGCCCGGATAAGATTGAAAAATTGCTTTGGCTGTTTGGCGGAGCAGAACAAATCAGTCAGGAAGTATTGGAAGGCTGGTTCGTAGGACCGCGTAAGGAAATGATAACCCCCTGGAGTACCAATGCGGTGGAGATAACCCAAAATATGGGGATTTCAGGAATTATCAGGATTGAAGAATATATACAGGTGCCGGATGAAAAGGCTGGTTTCGACCCTATGCTGAAGTCGATGTACCATAATTTAGACCAGCATATTTTTACTATTGACAGGGAACCGGAACCGATTATAGAAATAGAAGATATTGCTGCTTACAATGAAAAGGAAGGATTGGCGCTGAGCCAGGAAGAAATTGATTATCTGGACGATGTGGCAGTAAAACTCGGACGTAAGTTAACCGACAGCGAGGTGTTCGGTTTTTCGCAGGTAAACTCGGAGCACTGCCGCCACAAGATTTTTAACGGAACGTTTGTAATCGACGGTGTGGAGCAGGAAATGTCGCTTTTTCAGATGATCAAGAAGACATCGAAGGTGAATCCGAACAAAATTATTTCAGCATACAGAGACAACTGCTCGTTTGTACAGGGACCGGTTGTTGAACAGTTTGCTCCCAAAACTCAGGACAGACCGGATTTTTTTGAGATAAAAGATATCGAAACCGTGCTTTCGCTGAAAGCCGAAACGCATAATTTTCCGACCACGGTTGAACCTTTTAACGGGGCATCGACCGGGACAGGCGGGGAGATACGCGACCGTATTGCCGGGGGGAAAGGAAGCCTTCCGGTGGCCGGAACTGCCGTTTATATGACTTCATACCCGCGTGCCGGGGGAACCCGTCCGTGGGAGCAGGCCACCGAAGAACGCGACTGGTTGTACCAGACCCCGGAAGAAATTCTGATTAAAGCATCAAACGGAGCCAGTGACTTCGGTAATAAGTTTGGTCAACCTGTCATCGCCGGGTCCGTTTTTACGTTTGAACATTTCGAGGCAGGTAAAAAATACGGGTTCGATAAGGTGATCATGCTTGCCGGAGGTGTCGGGCTGGGGGCGAAGAAAGACAGTTTGAAAGACGAGCCAACCAAGGGAGACAAGCTTATTCTGTTGGGGGGTGACAATTACCGTATAGGCATGGGCGGTGGTGCTGTTTCGTCGGTCGATACCGGTGAATATGATAATGCGATCGAACTGAATGCCGTGCAACGTGCCAATCCAGAGATGCAGAAACGTGTTTACAATGCCATCCGTGCATTAGCTGAATCCGGCAATAATCCGGTTATTTCCGTTCACGATCATGGTGCCGGTGGCCATCTGAACTGCCTTTCTGAGTTAGTGGAATCTACGGGGGGGAAGATCGATACAGCCAGATTACCCATTGGGGACCCGACCCTTTCGCAAAAAGAGATCGTGGGCAACGAGTCGCAGGAGCGAATGGGCCTGGTGATGCACGAAAAAGATGTTGAACTGCTGAAGAAGATTGCCGGCCGCGAACGTGCCCCGATGTACCTGATTGGCGAAACAACCGGCGACATGCAGTTTACTTTCGAGAACTCACTGACCGGCGAGAAACCCATCGACTGGCAGTTAAGTTATATGTTCGGGAAACCGCCGAAAACAGTTCTCACAGATAAAACCGTTGAAGCCTGTTTCGAAGATTTGAAATATGATCAGGATAAAATAGAAGAATATCTGGAAAACGTTTTGCAACTGGAGTCGGTTGCCTGTAAAGACTGGCTGACCAATAAAGTGGACCGTTCGGTAACAGGGCGCATTGCCAAACAGCAAACTGCCGGCAAACTGCAATTGCCGTTGAACAACCTGGGGGTTATCACGCTCGATTACCAGGGAAAGAGCGGTATTGCAACCACCATTGGCCATGCGCCGGCTGCAGCATTGGTTTCTGCCGAAAACGGTTCTGTGTTGGCTATTGCTGAATCGCTTACCAACATCGTGTTTGCACCGTTGGCCGACCAAATACGCAGTGTCTCGTTGAGCGCCAACTGGATGTGGCCTGCTAAAAATGAAGGGGAAAACGCCCGTATTTATAAGGCTGTAAAAGCTGCCAGCGATTTTGCCTGTGCATTGGGAATCAATATCCCGACAGGAAAAGACTCGATGTCGATGACCCAGAAATATAAAAATGATGTGGTGTATGCTCCGGGAACGGTGATTATTTCTGCTTCAGGAGAAGTAACCGATGTGAAGAAAGTGGTTGAACCGGTACTGGTTAATGATCCTGAAAAAGCTGTTTACCTTGTTGATTTTTCAAAATCGGCAAAGGCGTTGGGGGGTAGTGCATTCTCTCAAATTATAAACAAGCTGGGCAACGAAACGCCGACCGTAGCTGACACTGCTTATTTTGTAAAGGCATTCAATGCCGTTCAGGAACAGATTGAAGCAGAGAATATTTTGGCAGGTCATGATATTTCGTCGGGTGGTTTGGGAACTACTTTACTTGAAATGTGCTTTACCGATAATTCAACCGGGATGCAACTTGACCTTTCAGAAATAAATGAAAAGGATACCGTTAGAATTCTTTTTAGCGAAAACCCGGGATTGGTGATTCAGCCAGATGATGCTGCCAGGTTCGAAACGGGGTTGAATGCTGCCGGGGTTCAGTTTGTAAAGATCGGGTATCCCACTAACGTTTCAAGCTGCATCGTGAAGAATTTCGATTGCACTCTGGAACTCGATATTGCTTCGTTACGCGACCTTTGGTTTAAGTCGTCGTACCTGCTCGACCGTAAGCAGAGTGGCGAGAAGTTGTCGCTCGAACGATATGAAAACTATAAAAAGAATGAACTTCAGTTCGATTTTAAAGATTTTACAGGAAAAGCTGCTGACTATGGTATTGATTTGAAGCGCAGGACGCCAAGTGGAGTGAAAGCCGCTATAATCAGGGAGAAGGGGGTAAACGGCGACCGGGAAATGGCTTATGCCATGTATCTGGCCGGAATGGATGTGAAAGATGTGCATATGACAGACCTGATTGCCGGGCGTGAAACGCTGGAAGATGTAAATATGATCGTGTTTGTGGGTGGGTTCTCTAATTCCGATGTACTGGGGTCGGCAAAAGGATGGGCCGGTGCATTCAAATATAACGAGAAGGCACGCGTTGCCCTCGAAAATTTCTACAAACGCGGTGATACCCTTAGCCTGGGCGTTTGTAACGGTTGTCAGTTGATGGTTGAACTGGGGTTAATTTACCCGGAACACGACGAGATGCCGAAGATGCTGCACAATGAATCGCATAAGTTTGAATCGGCTTTTGTAAATGTAGAAATACCGGAGAATAATTCTGTCATGCTGGGATCAATGGCCGGACAGAAATTGGGTATCTGGGTTGCGCATGGAGAAGGAAAGTTCTCATTGCCAAAGGCTGAATCAGAATACAAAGTAACCATGAAATACATCGGTGACGGTTATCCGGCCAATCCAAACGGATCGATGTACAATATTGCCGGTCTTTGTTCAAACGATGGCCGTCACCTGGTGGTGATGCCTCACCTTGAAAGGGCTTTTTATCCCTGGCATTGGGGATATTACCCTCGCGAACGGAAAACCGATGAAGTGGCTCCGTGGATCGGGGCCTTTGTGAATGCAAAGAACTGGATCAGGGAAAAACAGAAATAGTTTTTTTTCTTACATTTGGGAACAAATTAATTCCATAATACTAATTATACCTGAAAGGGTATTTCAAAATCATTACACATGAAAAAAATTATTTCATTCATTTTTGCAGCTTTTTTATTTGCTGCACTTCCTTTGTTTGCACAAAAAGCTAATAAACTTACAAAGCAAGAGAAGAAGGATCACTGGGTTTTACTTTTCAACGGTAAAAATTTTGATGGCTGGCGTCAGTGTAACAGTACAGCCATGCCTGCCAACTGGGTAATCGAGGATGGCGCTATGAAAGTTTTCACCGGTGAAGGTAAAAAACCGGGCCAGGGGGCTGGTGGGGATATTCTTTTTGGCAAAAAGAAATTCAGGAATTTTGAATTGTCGATCGATTGGAAAGCCGGGGAAATGGCCAATTCCGGGATTTTTTATTACGTGCGTGAAGTCCCTGGCAAACCAATTTACTATGCAGCCCCTGAAATACAGGTGCTTGATAATGATAATGCAACTGATAATAAAGTTGCCAGCCATCTTGCCGGTTCGTTGTACGATATGATTGCAGCCGACCCGAAAACCGTGCACCCGGCCGGGGAATGGAACACCTGCGTTGTAAAAGTTGTTGACGGGAAAGCCACTCATTACATGAATGGGGTAGAAGTACTTTCGTATACTCTCTGGACGCCGGAATGGGATCAACTGGTGCAGAACAGTAAATTCAAAGGGTTTCCCGGCTTTACTGAAGGGATTTCCAAAGAAGGTTATATTGGCCTTCAGGATCATGGCTATACCGTTTGGTTCCGCAATATAAAGATCAGGGAACTGTAAAATACGGGTTTAATTCTTTTATCAATTTATTATTCCGGCAATGGCGTGCGAAAGGAACCGTTCTTTTTTAGAGAACGGTTCCTTTAATGACGGACTACTTTGACCGGCCATCCCTGCTTTTCACCTTCCGGTGAATTGGGAACTTGACTTTTTGGATAGCTTTCCCGTCATCTTCTTCTCTTCTCATTTTTTTGAATATTCATTATTGGATATTCGTTTTTTTCTCTGCGTTTTTTCCGGCTGGGTGTTGGTGTCCCTCCTGAATTTTTGATCATTATCGTAGTTTTTACTGCAATTATTCTTTTTCCCTTATGTTTCAGAGAGATATGGTAGTCAAAAATTTTTGCGGATATCTTCTGCGTGTTAATAGTATCTACCACATCGGTTGATGAGCGTCTACCACACCGGTTGATGAGCGTCTGCCACGCCGGTTGATGAGCGTCTGCCACACCGGTTGATGAGCGTCTGCCACACCGGTTGATGAACGTCTGCCACGCCGGTTGACGAACGTCTGCCATATATGCAACAGCCGGGAGGATTATTTTATATCCTCCCGGCTGTTGCTTTTTCCTTTTATTGGACGGTTAATTCCTTATCGAAAATAACAGTCCGTGGTTCTTTCAATAATTGTCCTTTAGCATACTGTGTACACACCTTCAGTTTATACGTTCCGGCGGCTAGTTCAGGAATCATAATGAGCAGTTCCGAGGGATTGTTAATAACCAGGTCGCTTGCATCAACCCTGGTTTCTTCTTCCGAAGACAGGTTGAATTGGAGTGAAATCGTATGCCTTTCAGGATCAAAGGTATCGCCGGGGCTGTTGAAAAAAACTCTGATGAGCGGAGCAGCAGTAAAATAACCGGTATTCACTGAATTAATATTAATATTAAAAATAACCTTATCTGTTGTATTTAACGAAGAATTGAACTAACTTGAATCGTTTGGCCCGTCGGAGATGATTTTTTAGGTATTATAAGCATAGAACAAGTAAAAAGGCTGTTTTATGATGGCGCTGTTTTTTTTAGTTGAAGCAAAGACGATTGATTTACCTCTGTCTGTTCTGGTGGTGACAGGATTGTTTATCATTATTATTCTGATCTATATCTTTATATATGTACGGTATACAGCGGTAAGAAAAAAAACACATCAGCTTGAATCGGAAAATAATGAACTGAAAAATGAAATTGCCCGCATGTCGAAGGCCATTGGGAATGCACAGGAACTGGCTGAACGGAGAGCTACATTCATTGCCAATACTTCGAATGAAATTCGAACCCCCCTTAATGCTATATATGGTTTTGCAGAACTTTTATCGGAGCGAGATGTTTCCGGTAAAGACCAGCAGGATTATGTGGATATGATATTCAGGAATGCCAATATTTTGCTTTCTATTATCAATGATATTATTGATATAACCAAAATAGAAAAAGGACTTCTAAATATTAATACAGACCAGCTTAATCTGAACCTGTTTATCGATGAAATGGAGAGATACCTGAAGAAGGAAATACGTATACGCGATAAAAAGCTAATCAACGTAAGTTCAGTGAAGTACCTGAATGATGAATCTTCTTGTTTTTATGTTGATTCAAAACGTCTTCAGCAAATAATGATTAACCTTATTAATAATGCTCTTAAGTTTACATGGGAAGGTTTTATCGAAATTGGATATAAGTTACTGGAAGATGAGTTTCTTCTTTTTTTTGTGAGCGATTCGGGTATCGGGATCGAAAAGAAATACCAGAAAAGTATTTTTGATGAGTTCACCCAGATTCGTAGTATCGACCCGGACGCTCGTTCCGGTTCAGGATTGGGGTTGGCTATTTCAAAAAAGCTTACAGAAATAATGGGTGGCAAAATGTGGGTTGAGTCTGTAGTAGATTCCGGTTCAACCTTTTATTTTACTATTCCCTGCGATCCCTGTTCTCAGAGAGTAAAAATCAGAAACGATAAGCCGGAAGTGTTCAGGCATGGCTGCTGGGCCGACCGTACTGTATTGATTGTAGACGATTACAGGGATATTTACTATTATTTTTCAGAAACGTTGGTTAATACCGGAGTCCGTTTTTTATATGCCGATAGCGGTCAGAGGGCCATTGATCTGTGCAAAGAGCATCCGGAAATAGAATTGGTGTTGATGGATATTCAAATGCCGGGAATGTCTGGTATTGAGGCTACATCAATTATCCGTAGATTCAGAAATAACCTGCCGATTATCGCACAAACAGCATATGCCCAGCCTGATGATTTCGATTCATTCCTCGATGCCGGGTTTAACGATTTGATAACAAAACCTATTGAAAAAGCTTCATTATTGCAAAAAATGTCGAAATACTTGAATAAGTAGCTTCCTGGTTTAACAAAAAGTACAAAAAAATCACCATATTTGTTAGGGAAAAGTTGGTCGGTATGTCCCGTTTTTTTTTCATATTATTTTTGTCTCTGTTGACTCTGGTTTCCCTTTCTCAAAATCAGGCGGATAGCTTATTGAAAAGATTGGATGAGGTTAGTAAGCAGGAGAAGATTCGTATTTATAATGAACTAAGCGAGGTATTTCTTTATACCGATACTGCCAGGGTTTTTGAATATGCCAGGAAAGCGTTGGGTTTGGCTTCGGTAAACAAGGATAGGAGTGAGCAGGCAAGGGCTCACTATTTAATGGGGGAAGCCTGCTATTATAGCGATTCTTTTCTGCAATCAGTCGACTATTATAAGAAAGCACTGGACATTTATATTAACATTGGAGATACAGTCCGCCAGATAGAGACCTGTAATTCGATAGGCCTCTCGTATTATTATCTGCAAAAGTTTGAACAAGCTATTCAACAATATTTTTTAGGTTTGAAATTAGCCGAAAAAGTAGATAATGAAGAACAAAAAGCCCGGTTGTATTCAAACACAGCTATGGTTTATTCCAAAATGAGGTATTATCAAGAGGCATTGATTAATTATCGTAAAGCACTGAATATAAACCGAACGTTAAAACGGAAAGAGAGTGTGGGGGTAAACCTGAACGGAATCGGTGTTATATTTTTCAGGATGAATGAACCTGATTCAGCTAAAGTTTATTATTTAAGGGCATTGGATGTTTTCAGGAAGATTAATAATCAGGTACGTATAGCTATACTTTTAAATAATATCGCAAATATTTATGTGAATCAAAAAGATAGCCTGTCTAAAGCTCTTGATTTTTATGAGGAAGCAGAAAAGATTTTTACAGATTTAGGCGATAATCTGAATGTGGTACATGTTATCGAAGGAATTGGCGGTGTATACAGGGAAATGAAACAATATGACAAAGCTGTCAGTACCTACCAGCGAGGGGTTCAGATGGTTGAGAAACAGGATCCTGATTTCCAGTTGTTACAATTATATTATTCTGATCTGGCATCGGTTTATGAAGTATTGGGTGATTATAACCAGGCTCTCCGGTATGAGAAAATTCAGCACCAGTATGCTGATAGTCTACTGAATACTGACCGTATAGAGCAAATTTCCCGGCTTGAAAAGCAATTCGAGACAGAAAAGAAGGAAGCTGAGATTGGGCGTCTGAAAGCAGAGCAGGAGTTAATACTCGAACGTCAGAAAAGAGATAAGTATCAAAAAGTACTGGCTTTGGTTTCTATGTTCTTTCTGCTGGTAGCACTGTTTTATGTGTCGTATCGCTATGCAGAGAAGAAAAACAATAACAAAATACTGGCAGAGAAGAACCGGAAGATTAAAAGAAGCGAGGAGCAATTGAGGATTTTAAATGCATCAAAAAACAAATTCTTTTCGATTATTGCACACGACCTGAAAAGCCCGTTCCACATGGTGATGGGGTATTCCCAGTTGCTCAGCAAAGATTATGATTTATATTCGCATGAAGACCGGAAAAAGTTTGCCCGGAATATTTATAAATCAGCAAATGTTATTTTCAGGCTTTTATCGAACCTGCTGGATTGGTCGCGTTCCCAGACAGATCATTTGATCTTTAACCCCGTGGATATTGAGTTTGTGTTGATCTTTGAAAATGTGATCAATTTGTTAAAGTCGAATGCTGATCAGAAGAAGGTGTCGATTCTTGCCGACTTTGATGAAACGCTGGAAGTATTTGCTGATCCGGTAATGCTTGAGACAGTGATTCGGAACCTCGTGGGTAATGCTATAAAATATAGCGAGGTGGGGGGAAGAGTAGTCGTTTCGGTTAATCGGCTTAATCATGAAACCATCATTTGTGTGAAAGATGACGGAATTGGGATTAATGTGGATAATCTGGAAAAACTGTTTCAAATTGATTCCAAAATAAAACAAAAAGGTACCCTTAATGAGGATGGTTCCGGGATTGGGTTAATATTGTGTAAGGAATTGATTGATAAACATCAGGGGCGTATCTGGGCAGAGAGTACCCTTGGGCGGGGAAGCTGTTTTTATATAGGACTACCTCTTCCGGCCAATTCAGTACCGGATTTGTTTTAGCCTGAATTCAGGAAAGTTTCAGAAATCAATCTGATAAATATCAGGATTGAATATCAAAAAATAGTTTTTTCTGAATCACGCGACCAGCATTGCTTTTGCTAGTTTATCTGCTTTTTCCTTTGATTCGAGTTGCTCTACAATTTTTAATGAGAATTTGAGTGCCGCTCCCACACTGCGTCCGGTAATAATATTTTCGGAAACAGCTACCGGATCATTTTTTATTTTTGCTCCTGTCAGGTAATTTTCATAACCCGGGTAACAAACGGCTTCTTTGTTTTTCAGAATGCCCGTATTTCCCAGTACCAGGGGGGCTGCACAAATAGCCCCAATTCGTTTTCCCCTTTGGTGAAATGATTTTATTTGTTGTTTTAAACCTTCGTGTTTATCAAGATTTTTCGAACCGGGCATTCCTCCGGGCAAAATAATCATGTCAAATACCTCATAATCGGTTTCCTCAAAAAGTTGGTCGGCAATTATCGTAATCTGGTGCGATCCGGTGACTTGTTTTTTACCGGATATTGATACTGTGGTAACTTTAAGATCGGCCCTTCTCAATACATCAATAATAGTGATCGCTTCCACTTCTTCGAAGCCTTCGGCTAAATGAACAGCTATTTGTTTCATAGTGAGAGTAATTTTTCTGTAAAAATAGGCGGATTGTTACAAACAAAAAAATGGCCTACCGTTAAGATAAGCCATCTGATACCTGATATAATCAACTTGGGTTTACCAATGAACTAATTTGCATATTCCTTCAATGCTTTTTCAAGTTTCTTCCTTGTAAAGAATATCCGGCTTTTTACAGTGCCGAGCGGAAGTTCCAGATGTTCGGCAATTTCCTTGTATTTATATCCTTCAAGGAACATTGTAAATGGTACACGATATTCATCTTCCAGTTCGCTGATACTTTTTGAAATTTCCTTCGAATTATAAAACGACTCGGGAGATGGATAGATTTTATCTTTCGAGAATTTCAGGTGAAATTCATTATTTGCACCATCAAATGTATTTTTTGTTTTTACGTTTCTTCTGTAATTATTGATGAATGTGTTTTTCATGATCGTGTAAATCCACGCTTTGAAATTTGTGTTTTGTGCAAATTTATCACGATATGTCAGCGCTTTTAAAAATGTTTCCTGCAGGAGGTCCTGCGCTTTTTCCTGATCCGATGTCAGGCTTAGGGCATAAAATAACAACTTGTCCTGAAGCCCCAATAATGCGTTGTTGAACTGAAGTTGTGTCATGGCGTCATGTTTTATATTAGTTATTGTGTTGAACAAATGTAGGTATAACTCCAGGTAAAAAAAAGATTATCGTGTCTTTTATTGTTCAATTTTATTTATTGCTTATAAAGAAAATTTATTAGTCTATCTGTTTTCTTTACAGATAGTTCATACGTAATATTAATACTAGGTGGTTAGGCATCATGAGATGTTTTTTAACAAGGTATTTGATGTTATATAAATTCGTTTTTTCAGGATTAATTTCATATTTTATGATGAACCTGCCGGCGGTTCTTTATTTTTCAGAATAATCCCTACTTTTGCGGCACTTATTCAATAATGGAATAGATGAAACAACTATGTAAACAACCCAAAAGGGCGGGAGTATTTACTTTCAGACGTTGGGGGGGCAAAAGTTATTCGTTGTTCCGGGCATTGGGAAAAGAAGTGAGGATTGGCGTTTTGCTTGCCATCTATACTATTTCTTCCCTTCCTGAAACCGTTTCTGCCCAGTCTGACAGTTTGAAGGTAGATATGAAGTACGATCTTGATGAGATTGAGGTCAGCGCCCAAAGATCACCTGTTACGTTCTCGCAGGTGGCACGGATTATTTCCGTAATCGAGAGAGACGAGATTGAGTCTGCCCCGGTGCAGAGTATCCAGGAACTTCTGGAATATGCCCTTTGTGTTGATGTCAGGCAAAGGGGCGTTCAGGGAGTTCAGGCCGATGTGTCGATGCGAGGCGGTTCGTTCGACCAGGTTTTAATCCTTCTAAATGGCATCAACATTTCCGATCCCCAAACAGGTCACCACAACTTTAATCTTCCGGTAAGTTTAAAAAACATCTCACGAGTCGAGATACTCGAAGGGCCGGCAGCACGTGTGTACGGGCCAAATGCTTTTTCCGGGGCAATCAATATTATTACCGGGGAAGGAGAGGGGCAATCGGTTAAAGCCGATGTGCTTGCCGGACAGCACAAATTACACGACTTAAATGTATCGGGAAATTTTCAAACCCGGAGGTTTAGTCATTTTATAGCTGCGAATTCCATTTCGTCGGATGGTTATATCGATAATACCGATTTCGAAACCTGGAATATATTTTACCAGGGACAATTAGAAACCGAACCGGGGAAACTGGATATGCAATTTGGATATACCGATAAAGGTTTTGGCGCAAACAGTTTTTATACGCCCAGTTATCCCGACCAGTACGAAGCTGTAAAAACTACTTTTGCTTCAGTGAAAATGGAGACCGGCAAACAGTTGCATTTTACGCCAGCACTCTATTGGCGCCGTCATCAGGACCGGTTCGAATTGTTCAGGGGAAATAAAGATGACTATTGCAACTATCACCTGACCGATGTTTTTGGATGTAACCTTAATACATGGTTTAGTTCGAAGCTGGGAAAAACAGCTTTTGGTGCGGAGTTCCGCTCGGAAAATATCTGGAGCAACAACCTTGGTGAAACGATGGAAGACTCGATTGAGGTTCCCGGAGAAGAAGGACATTTCTTTACCAAATCTCACATGCGTACACATATTTCCTTTTTCGCTGAACATTCGGTTTACGTGGCGAAATTCAGCGCGTCGGTTGGGGCAATGGCAAACTGGATTTCGGATTTGAACTTTGACTGGAAAATTTACCCGGGCATCGACCTGGCTTACCAGCTTAACGACCGGCTTAAAATATATTCGTCATTTAACACATCAATGAGGATGCCCACTTTCACCGACCTTTACTATGACGGGCCAACGAATGTGGGAAATCCGGGGTTGAAACCGGAAAGATCGTCAACGGTTGAAGGTGGACTGAAATATAGCTCACCAGCCATGCAAGGTCATATCGGTACTTTTTTCAGAACCGGGAAAAATATTATTGACTGGGTGAGGACCAGCGAAGACCTTTTGTGGGAAACACAAAACCTTACTGAAATCCGTTCAACCGGTAT
This sequence comes from Prolixibacteraceae bacterium, assembly GCA_963662895.1. Taxonomy (GTDB): domain Bacteria; phylum Bacteroidota; class Bacteroidia; order Bacteroidales; family Prolixibacteraceae; genus GWE2-42-39. The sequence continues at coordinate 1,714,108 of OY759982.1, forward strand.
CGAAACTCAGTTACAGGTATTCCCCGAACGTTTTTTTCATCAGCCGGTATTCCTGAAAAAATTGAGTTTGAATTATTCTTATATCAAGCTTGATAAAGGAGCAAACGATTTTTATTCCAATTATATATTAGATAATTTAAAACACAAGATTGATATTGCCCTTTATCATTCCATCTGGAAACATCTGGCTGCCAACTGGCAAATAAGCTGGCAGGACCGTAACGGTACTTACACGCTTTTCGAAGACGGAAGTTATACCCGTGAGGTGGAATACGCCCCTTTCTGGTTGGTTAACCTGAAATTATTCTGGAAGAATAAAAATATAGAGGTTTATTCGGTGGTTTCCAATCTTTTCGATACTGAATACATCGATATAGGCAATATTCGTCAACCCGGGAGATGGATCAGCTTGGGTGTGAGCTACCAGTTGAATTTCAGGTAATAAAAAAAAGTTACCGGAAATTCAAAGAAGATCATTCTGAATACCAGCCTACCGTCAGACTGGTGTTCAGAATATCAACTGTTGAAAATAAAGGTTCGGTATTTTTTTTATTTCAGGAAAATAATATCTTCGCAATTGGTAACTAAAACGAGGATATGTTAAAAGGAATATTAGCAATTAGCGGCCATCCTGGCTTATTTAAGGTCGTTTCTGAAGCGAAAAACAGCATCATTGTTGAGTCTCTTCTGACAGGGAGACGGATGCCGGCTTATTCAACAGCAAAGATTAGTGCACTTGAAGATATCGCTATTTTCACCCAAACAGAAGAAGTTGGTTTGAAAGAAGTCTTCAAAAACATAGCAAAACTTACAGAAGAAGGAAAAGTTTTTAATGCAAAAGCTTCGGGTGATGAACTGAAAAGCTATTTTGAAGAAATTCTTCCGGAATACGACCGGGACAGGGTTTATGTTTCGGATATGAAAAAAGTTATATCGTGGTACAATCTTCTTAAGGAAAAGGAGTTGCTTGATTTTTCTGAATCTGAAGAAGATGAAGAGAAAGAGACAAGTGATGAAAAGGATGTTCAGGAATAAAGGAATTGCTTGTGTCTTAAAAGCATGACTTTTTTGTTTTCACCCTTGTTATTCAGATTCTTAATTTTATTTTTCTTTTGATTTTCGGTCGTTTTCCCGAAAACGGATTACTGCAAACAAGGGCAGGAAGATGACAAAAAATACAACTGCCGATATAATCATGGGCCACACGGCTCTTAGTTCGGTAAAAAGCTCGATGAACAGCGAAACGCCAAAAATTGCAATTGATCCGGGGCCAAGTAATAAGAGAAGGTACTTCATGTATTCTTTATCTTTGATTTAAATTCTAATGCTTTCATAGTTTTAATGTTTATACAAAGATAATCAAATTAAAGGCATCCAATCCTCACCGGCGCATCTCCGGGACTGGATTGTATCCGGCAGTTGCCGGACTATGAGCCTGAAAAGAATCTCAGGATAGTGTACCCGGAACTTCTGATTAAGGCTTCCTGAGTGTCTGATTAAGGCTTCCGCAATGTCTGATTAAGGCTTCCGGAACATCATTTCCAATCTCATCTTCTTCTCTTCAACTTCTCTTCTCATTTTTTTATTTGCCTCTGTCCTGCGGGGCTCTTTTTTTTGCAGTCGGCCAAAAGGAAGAAAAAGTCTTGTCAAAGGATTCCGGGCCGGCGAAGGCGGAAGCGGTTTTTGGCGGGTATTCAGGGAGGTGGCCCGGGTGAAAAAACGGAAAGCGGGAGGAAGGATGAGTGTCTGTTCCAGGAGATATGTTAACCAGGGGGCCGGGGAAAAAGTGATTTTTGGGGAAGTCCCCTCCGGTGTTCCTTGTGCTTGCAGATAGGAATTTAGGGGTGAAAAAATGGATTTTGTCGTATGCCATTTTAGAGTTGAGGTTTTAAAAAAAAAAATTAATTTTGGAACTCATTTAAACTTTACTGTATTGAAAGTCTCAAAATCTAATAAAGAACTTCTACAACTTATTCGTGATGGAGACAGGGTAGCTTTTTACCAGATTTATGAAAAATATTGTGAAAGGCTATATGGATTTGTTCTTAGCTACACTAAACATGAAGAGGATGCCGAAGAAATTATTCAGGAGGTTTTTATAAAGTTATGGGAGGGACGTGGAAAAATTAATATCCATTCATCATTTAGATCATTTCTTTTTACTGTAGCATATAATGCCACAATCAATCTTCTAAAAAAGAGAGTGACAGAAAAAAAGTATGTAGAATACGTAAAATCTTTACAACAGATTAACAATGCTCCTGATTTAATAGATGAAATTCAATTTAAAGAGTTAAACAATAAAGTAACGGAATTATTGAACAGGTTAACTCCACGCCAAAAGGAAATATTTTTATTGAGCAGAGAGGAGGGGCTTACTCACGAAGAAATAGCACAAAGGCTTAATATCTCAATAAATACCGTTAAAAAGCATATGGTAAATACCCTTGCTTTTTTTAAAGCAAATTTAGGTAGCAATATCGTTGTTAACTTATTTTTTATTTATCTTTTTCTATAATAACTTTTGTTTGTTATGGGGGAAATTATAAATTCTGAACATTCTAAAAAAAATCTTTTATTTGATGATAGAAGAATCTTCGAATTTATTTTCAGAGCATATTTTCCCCGTTTAATGGCCTTTGCCACCAAGTTTGTACCTGACAGGACCGAGGCAGAAGACATTGTCCAGGAAGCATTTCTGAAAATCTGGGCCAAGAGAAAAGAAATTAAAGAAGATACATGCCAGGCATACCTGTTTACTTTGGTGCGGAATGCCTGCCTGAACCATATCAAACATCAAAAAATAGCAAATAACTACAAGTTAGAAATAGAAGGTAAAATAAAAGGGGAAGAGCTTTATTATGCCGATTTTTTTAGTGATCCTCACCACCAGACTGTTCTTAATGAAATTCGAAGAGAAATTGAATCTGTTATGAATGAGCTTCCTGAACAAACAAGAAGGGTGTTCCATCTTTCACGTTTTAAAGGTCTGAAAAATACAGAAATAGCCACAAAACTGAATATAACATTAAGAACAGTGGAAAAGCATAATACAAAGGCTCTTCAAAAGTTAAAGCAACATTTTTCGTCAAATTATCTTTTAGCTATTGCCGCAATACATTTACTCAAAGAATTGTCGTAAAATTATTTTTTTTCAGAGGGGGGGGCGGTATTTTTATTCACAATTGTATTACCTTACAGAGAACATCAATTATGAATAAAGATTTACAAAAATTATTTTTACGCTATCTTCAGGGAACTTTATCCGGCGATGAAGAGTCAGGCTTAATTGATTGGATAAAATCATCTGATAAGAACGCCCGGTATTTTAAAAAGTACATTTTTGAAAATCAGTATTCTCATGAATGTTCGCCTGAAACAAACGCAGCTTGGGAGAGAATCAGTTCTAAGCTTCAGCTTCATGTTAAATTAAATAAAGCATCCGGTAAAAAAATAATTTTCCCTGATTGGGTTAAAGTTGCTGCATTAATTGTGGTTGCCTTCGTTTCAGGTGTTTTAATAAATAATATTTATCAGGGAAGGGACAATGATCATGTATTTAATCAAATTATTGTCCCGAAGGGAGAAAAGTCCCAACTGATCCTTTCTGACGGGAGCAAAGTATTTTTGAATTCGGATACATATTTAAAATATCCGTCCGTTTTCACGCAAACAGAACGGAAAGTTATTTTATCAGGAGAGGCATTCTTTGAAATAGAAAAAGATCCGTCACATCCATTTATTGTTGAAACGAACAAGTTTAATGTGAAGGTAACAGGAACTTCCTTTAACCTGTCTGCTTATAACGAAGATGAGGCAAGTAGCGTAACCCTGCATTCAGGCAAGGTCACGGTTGAAAAAAATGGATTTGAGTGTAAAATTAAGCCCGGCGAAAAATATATTCTTACAAACAGGACAAACAAATATAAAGTAGTACAGGCAGACATTACAGAATCATCGAAATGGAAAAATGATGTAATTGTTATTGACTACCAGAACCTGGAAGAAATAAGAAAGGTACTCGAACGGAATTTCAACGTGACGATAAAAATTGAGGACGAAAACCTTAAAAATATAAGGTACACAGGACAATTTAAACCTCATGAAACCCTTGAAGAAATATTTGCTTTGATAAAAGATGCATCACCAATAAAGTTTAAGGTTGAATTTAATAAAACAAAAGACTATGTGACAATAAAATTAGACAAATAAAAAAAGGCAGAGAGTATGCCCATTCCCTGCCTTGTGATTTAATTACCATAAATAGTAACTAATTAACATTTCAAATGTATGAAAAAAAAATGTGAAATGAGAGATCTTTCTGTAAGGAATAGTCTCTTGAAAATTTTGTCAATAATGAAATTTACAATCTTTTTTCTGTTGATTTTTGTCTCGCAGTTGTCAGCGAGTTTATATTCCCAACAAACGAAATTGAAGGTAGATTTTAATCAGGCAACGATTAAAGAAGTCATTGATGAAATAGAGAAACAAACAGGTCTGACTTTCTTTTTTAGTGGCGATGTATTAGACATTGATCAACTGATTACCTTAAAAACAAAAAGTATGTCGATAGATGATATACTTGAACTTGTTAGTAAACAAACCGGGCTTTCCCTTACTGTTGTCCGCGATCAGATTTTGGTAAAGAAAGTTAATCCAGCAATTGAATCTTTTCAACAACAGAAAACCATTTCAGGCAAGGTAACCGATACCAGCGGACAGCCTCTTCCTGGTGTTACCGTTATTAAAAAAGGCACTACTCTTGGCACAATTACTAATGCTGACGGGGAATACTCAATAGCAAACATTACTCCCGATGCGATACTGCAATTTTCTTTTGTGGGGATGAAAACTGTTGAACTTTCAGTTGCTGGCTATACTATTTTAGATGCCGTTTTGGAAGAAGAAACCATAGGCGTCGACGAGGTTGTGGTGGTGGGCTATGGCACCCAAAAGAAAGTAAATATGACAGGGGCCGTTTCTTCGGTTGATTTGACTAAAATCGCCGAAACCCGTCCAATTACAAACGTTTCTTTTGGGTTGGCAGGATTAATCCCCGGCTTGTATGTAAAATCGTCAAATAATGCTCCGGGTAGTGAGGCCTCCATCTTAATAAGGGGACAGGGAACTCTGAACAATTCTGCACCATTGATTATTATTGATGGTGTTGAAGCTGATTTTAACAGTGTTTCTCCTCATGATATAGCATCTGTTTCAGTATTGAAAGATGCGGCATCTGCAGCGGTTTATGGTTCAAGGGCTGCAAACGGGGTAATCCTTATTACAACGAAACAAGGGGAAAAGGGAAAAACCATTATCCGTTACGACGGGTATGCATCACTTCAATCCATCGACAATAAAATGTCGTTTGTAAGTAGTAATGCCGACTATATGGAATTACAAAATGAAGCAATGCTCCATTCGAACCAGACACCGCAATTTTCGGAAGGGAATATTGCAGAATGGAGGGCACATGATGGCGAAAATTCTATCTTATGGCCGGCAACCGACTGGATGAATGCTGCTTTCCGGTCGATATGGACAATGAATCACAACATTTCCGTATCAGGGGGAACCGACCAGCTAAAATCTTTTGCTTCAATGAATATTCAGGATTCTCCCGGAATTGTTAAAAATACAGGTTCCAAAAAAGTTAGTATGCGAATGAACAACTTGTTCGAAGTTAACTCATGGTTACAGGTTGGGATAAACCTAAGTGCTTCAATTACCAAAAGAGATCCGGGGGCAAACAGCACTGTAATCAACGACTTTTTTAGTGCAACAAATGCCGTCCCTTCGGTTGTTATTAAAGGTTCTGACGGAAAATTTGGGGGGACAAATAATTCAGAAGAAAATTTAGGCGGTTGTCTCAGCCCGTTAGCTTATTTGTATAAAAATAAGGGAGATAATAAAGCCCGGGGGCTTAATTCCAAATTTTTTGCTACTCTAAACCCTGTAAAAAACCTTACCATAAAGGGGTCGTATCATTATAATTATTGGGACAATAAAATTACCAGTATCCCGCAACAGGTGAGCGGATGGAATTTTCAAACAAATACAATTACGTATACCAGTTCCCTGCCTTCCCCCAGCGTTAAAAATTATGATGTCAGAAGTGTCCGTAATTTTATGGACATTAGTGCTGTTTATGAGAATACTGTATTAAGTCAGTTAGACTATAAGGTAATGGTTGGAGGCAGCCAGGAACAGTATGATACTGAGAATTTTTCCGCAACAAAATATGGTTTAATTGATAATAATCTTACTCAAATTAATGCCGCCACCGGAAGTGCTGAGGCATCAGGTTCATTAAGCGATTGGGCAATGCATTCTTTCTTTAGCAGGATCAATTTGTCGTGGGCAGACCGTTACCTTTTTGAAGCAAACTACCGGAGGGATGGTTCTTCCAGGTTTCTTTCCGGTAAACGCTGGGGCGGGTTTCCTTCGGTATCAGCGGGATGGAGGATTTCAGAAGAATCATTTATGTCGAAGTTGCGCAACTCGTGGATGGACAACCTGAAAATCAGGGCGTCATGGGGATCGTTGGGGAATAATTCGGTTGGCAATTATGATGCAATCTCAACTCTTGCATCAACATTGTATGTGTTGAATGATGCGCCTGTTACCGGTTTTGCCCCTGGAGACATAGCCAATGGAAATTTACAATGGGAATCGACTTATATCGTAAATGCCGGAATTGACTGGGCAATAAAAAACAAATTCAGCGGGAGTCTCGATTTTTATAGTAAATCGACAAAAAATATATTGGCCCGGCTTCCAATTCCCCTCGAAGTAGGGTTAGTGTCTGCACCGTATCAAAACAGTGCAAAGGTCCGTAATACAGGCCTTGAGGTAAATTTGCAGTGGAAGGACAGAATAGGTGGTGTCAATTATTTTGTAAACGGAAATTTAACATATAACAAAAACAAAGTTATTAAATTCAAACAAGGGGAAGCTTCCATTGACGGAACAAAAATGATAAAAGAAGGTTATGCTATCAATACCCAGTATGTCCGTCTGGTAGACAGGATTGTACAAACCGATGAAGATTTGTCATTGGTTCAGTCCATAATCGATAATGCTCCGGAAGGTAAAAATCCATTTCCTGACGGTGTACCTGAGTTAGGGGATTTCCTTTATAAAGATACCAGTAATGACAAGGTAATTAACGACGACGACAGGGTCCCTGTGGGACATGGCGAAAATCCACGTTTTATATATGCCCTTTCTTTTGGCGCAAATTGGAATGGATTTGATTTTTCGTGCCAGTTGGATGGAGTTGCCGGATTAAATACCTATTACAGGAATGGTTTCTATACAACAAGCCTGATTTTACCTCAGATAATAAATAAAGATATTGCTGATGGACGTTGGTACGAAGGACGTGAAACAAAAGCGTCTTTTCCTCGTTTAACAACTTCCAGCAATACCCGAAATATATTAAACAGTGACTTTTGGGTTACTAATAACTCCTTCTTGAAAATAAGAAATATCCAGTTAGGCTATACCATTCCTTATAACCTTGTTTCTAAAATAAAAGTGAGCAGGTTACGGCTATATGTATCGCTTGAAAACTATTTCACTTTTACCAACTTTCCAGGCTTAGACCCGGAAGTTACCAATATGGGATATCCTATGATGAGGCAAGCTGTTTTTGGGTTAAATTTATCACTCTAATTTAAAGACTAACAATCATGAAGAAAATATATAAGTTATTATTAATAATTCCTGTAATGTCATTCCTGTCAAGCTGTTATGATTTAGATAGGTATCCCCAGGATCAACTAAGTTCCGGAACATTCTGGCAAACCGATGAACAAGCCGAAGAAGGGATTTTGGGAGTATATGCTACTTTAAAATATGGATATGTATTTGGCATTTATTATAGCATGGATTGTGTCTCCGACCTGGGATGGGGGTATGATGATAATGTCGGGATGCAAAGTATTGTCCAAAATTCGTTTAATGCCAATAGCGGACATATTAAAGCCAGATGGCAACATACTTATGATGCCATAAAAAAAGCAAATGTTGTCATTCGCAATGTAAAAGCATCAGGGGAAATTAGTGAAGATGTAAAAAAAGAAGTTATTGCAGAAGCCCGTTTTTTACGTGCATTATTTTATTTTCATCTGACAAACTTCTTTGGAGGCGTCCCAATTTATGACGAGACCGTTGATTATGATACGGATTACATGAACCTGCAATCGCCAAGATCCACAGAAGAAGCTGTAAGGGATTTTATTATTTCAGATTTGACTTCAGCAATAGAAGATCTCCCGGTCGAATGGGATGCTGCCGGTTATGGCCGGGCAACTAAAGGGGCGGCCTGTGCTTTAAGGGGAAAAGTCTATCTTTTCGAAAAAGAATATGATAAAGCAATTAAAGACTTCGAAGAAATTGTGATCGATCCGGAAGGCCGTGGATATGGGTATGAGTTATATCATGATTATGCCGGTCTGTTCACACAGGAAGGCGACGCCAGTAACGAGATGATTTTTTCTATTCAAAATTATACTGCCGTTGGATTTGACCTTGGTATGAGTTTCGACCATTATATCGGGAACCAGAATTCTTTTGGGTTTGGTTGGAATAATGTAATGCCTTCCGTTGACTTGGCCGACAGTTATGAGTTAAAGGATGGAAAACCATTTAACTGGGATGATTTTATTCCGGGATACAATGAAGATACCGAGGTAAGAAGAAATGTATTTGTTTCAACCCTTACAAGCGATAAAGTCCAGGTTGAGGCTTACCCCGAATATTATAACCAACTGCTGAATATGTACGATCAACGTGATCCAAGGATGAAAGAAACACTTATTCTTCCTTATACCCACTACCTGGGTGGTGATCCGGAAGTAAGAGACTGTGAATTCGTTTTTGCCGATGGTGTATCCAGAAATAATGGATTTGTTATCGTTAACCGGTATGGGAATTACGACAATCTGCTGTATTTGTTCCGTAAGTTTGTTCCTGAAGGAGATATGAACGGACAATTGACCCAGAAAAGTCATCGGGATCAAACCCCAATCAATTTTCCTGTTATTCGTTACGCTGATGTGCTTCTGATGCTGGCAGAATGTTATAATGAAAAAAATAATGTCGATGAAGCAGTAAAATATATAAATATGGTCCGTTCAAGGCCTTCTACCGATATGACTGAAATCAATAACGGAGATCCGTGGATGGAAGCACGTACGCGGAACGAAGTATTTAAAAGAATCAGGCACGAACGTGGAGTCGAACTTGTTCTTGAAGGGCATCGGTACTGCGATTTAAAAAGATGGGGGCTCCTTGGTGATGTATTGAACAAGCCGGTAACTGATATTGCAGGAACGACTATTATGACAAGGCAACCTTTCAATGAACAGCTTTTATACTGGCCTGTCCCGTCCGAGGCAAGGGACAGAAATCCTAACCTCGAACAAAATCCGGGATGGTAGCCTTTGTTATTTAGTGCTTTTAATATCTGATGTAATGGCTGGAGGTTTATAATCTCCTGTCATTACATCAATAAAACCTGACGTATATCCATGATAGGGGAATTCAGTACAAATATATAATCCAATGATTTTTTACTCTTCATCGCTAAAAATGGTAAGGGGATACCTGAGTGTTATTACAATATCATTGCTGGCGGGTTTCGGGTGTACAAGTACCCCTGGACAATCAGAGGTGAAACAAAAATCTTTCGAATGGGTTTTTGGCAATCTTGTTGATACCGACCGGGCAAAAGCAGAGAAAGTCCTTGCCGGTACTCCCGGGGAAAGGTATTATTTCGATAATGACGGGGATGGAAAGCCGGATGAAATCTGGTTTATCGATACAGATCCTCGTCATAATAAAGATAAACAGCCGATCCTTGTCCGGGTGATTGACGAAGACGGGGATTTAGAACTGAACAGAGGACCGGACACGGACAGCGATTTGTATATTGCCGACTGGAATGCCGATGGTACGGTCGACGCTATCGTTGATTACGAAGATTTAGACGGGGATCAGGATGCAGACCGTATGGGAGTCTATTTTTATGATGAAAAATACGGACTGAGGGTTTGGTGGAGTAGCGACGACGGAGACGACAATCTGCTTTGGTACACAGTAGATTATACCTACTACCAACGACCGTGTGAGAATTCGACTCATTTTGGAGGAGATGAATCGTTTGTCTCTTTCCGGATAAAACCCGGAGAACAGCATTGGACTCCCTTTTTTGAGAATCCTTTCCTTTTTTATGATTGTGATAAGGACGGGATAACCGAAGAAGTTATCCGGTTGATAGGTGAAGGAAACTGCGTTAACTCTTTACGCTGGAGTTTTGATGCTGATAACGACGCTACCCCCGAAAAGCCCCGCGACTACGATGTATCCATATCTGCTTATGCTGCTGGCTGGAGTTTGGAAAAACACCAGTCTGAGCATGGTAGTAATACATTCTCTGGCTTTAATTATCCTGAAAGTCAGGGGAATTTTTTTACAATCCGGAATTTTCCTGCCGGCCCGGTAATAAAAAGAAATATTGCCCGGACTGTTTTGAATAAAACAACATGGGCACGGGTCCTTATGACCTGGGACGAAAATGATTTAAATATAGCCAGGACAGCCGATTTTTATACGATTGAAAGATGGGAAGGGGTTATTGGAGCCCCGCAAAACGATCCGGGTTTTGAAATGCCAGGTGTTGGCTGGCCTGATTGCGGCTCGTTTAATAAAAGATACGAAATAGTCTTACACCCTGAAGGGCCTAACAAATACTACTTTAATCCGGCAGATCGCCGGATACATATCAGGGGGAGCGACAGGACTTGGCTGAAAGTCGATTATGACTATGATAAAAAAATGGATATGTATTATCTGTGGCAGGACACAGACAATGACGGGGTGGCAGATAAAGTTTCCATTGATGTCGATGGAGATACAAAATTTGATGATTCTTACAATCTCGATGTAACGAGAATAAAATTGGTAGATTGGAATTTTCAGGGGATTAATGCATTTGTGGCGCCGGTTATAAAAAATAGTACTCCTCAATTATATTATTTAAGTAAAGTTCTGGCCTATGCACTGGAAAAAGTAAACAAAGGGGCAGGAAACGACCCTGTGTGGAATTTCCTGGAAAATAAGATGCACGGGAATTATTTACCGGATGATCTGGAAAGACGTTTATTGATGAGTGATGAATCGATGTTGTACTATTTAAGGATAATAGCTGACAAAAGAATTGTAAAACTAAAGGAAACCTGCAAGAGAAAGAATTTTTGGAGCGTATTTGATTCAGCACGAAGTAAAGGAGACCTGGGGAAAATGGCAGAACTGGTCTCTGCTGAATTCGGATTAACTGTTCCCAATGATTACGATACGTGGTTAAAAAAAATGAGGTTTATCCCGGAAAAGAAAAAAGTAGCCTGGGATAATGAATGGCTGCCTCCTAACTGGGGATGGGAGTCGGAGAAAGCTGCTTTTAGGTGCTATGACGGGCATTTTGATGTCTTTGGAAAACGGTTGGATACACTTATTTTTCCGACAATATCTATTGGGAACAGTTATCATCTGGATGATAACGGCTGGGGAATGGACATCCTGCATGTTGGAAAAACAGGAGGATGTGGCGGCCTGGTGCTTTATGTAGATGATGTTGTCTACCCGTTGAGAAATGAAAAAAATCCCGGAGACCTGGTTTACTCGGCACGTTTGTTCAAAGAAACAAATGATACGGTAACAATCGAATTTAAAGTTACAGGGGCAGGCCCCCGGGAAAGCCCCTATACAGTTTATATTCGTCCCTCTGCTGTTGCCGGAAGGGCCGATTCTCCTGTGGAAGTTAATATCAGGGGGGGGCGCCCCGGACAAAATGTGAAGTTGGGAATTGTATTAAATACCCTTCCTGAAGAAGAATTCTTTTTAGACAGAAGTGTCGGAATTATGGGACTATGGGGGTTTCAGCAACCCGAAATCGGATGGATTGGAACGGGCATCGTATTTCCGAAAGAACGTTTTCTCTATACTGATGATACTCCTGACGAACACAGGGTTGTTTTACGCTATACTCCCGGTAAACCCATTTATTATCATATTCAGGCTGATTGGTTAAGGGGGCATCGCTTCAGTTGCTGTCCCGGGGCAAAAGAGTGGATGGACACATTAAAAAAAATAGCAGAAAGTTTGAGATTGTAAAAAGAAATATCATAAGATTCAACATTAATTACGATAAAAGAATAAATAAGATGAAAAGATTTGTTGTTTTTTTCGTTTTCCTTATGGGAATAATCTCTACCGGAGTGGCTCAGGCTCCATTTCCTAAGAGAGTAATATTATTTACTATCGACGGATTAAACTGGCAGGCACCTGAAAAATTAAATATGCCGGTTTTTAATGATTTGGTCAGGCAAGGCACTTATATTCAGGAGTCGTATGTAATTATCCCCCATCACCCGACTGTTGGGGATTACAGCAGGTTTAACAGTTGCTCATTTCCAAATCCTGTTTTACATGAAGGAACTGTTTTTCTGAAACCTGAAAACAGGATGATTCAGGAAATGTTCTCGCCAATGCAACAAACAGCATTTGTGGTGAATACACCGGCATATAAATCGGTCGGTCGTGGTTTTTCGACTGTCATTATGGACGAAACATTATCAGATAAACAGGTGGTGGATTATGCAATCGAAATCATGAAATCCCAGAACCCTGTTTTTATGAGGGTACACCTTCAAACCCCAGGGCAAAAAGGATATGAAATATCGCAGAGTGAACCCGGCAGCCCTTATTTCAGAAATATTTTCAAAGAAAATTCCCCGTATATAAAAGCTATTGAAAATGCGGATAAATTACTGGGAGAGTTTATTTCTTTTCTGAAAAAATCGGGACAGTGGGATGAAACGGTTTTAATTGTCACATCAGACCATGGGCAGAGTAAAATAGGCTGGCACCCTTTGTTCGATGAAGATAGCTGGAAGACCCCGTTGCTTTTTGTGGGGCCGCACATTGCCAGGGGGCGTAAACTGCTTTATTTCGAACAAACCGATCTTGCCCCAACGATAGCCGGGGTGCTGGGGAAAGAGGTTCCGAATAAAAACGGAGGAGAAGGTGAATTTGTAAAGGCAATCCTGGAAGAGTATAAAGTTTCCGGTTATCATCCGTCGAAACAGTTAGTCACAATTAACAGGCAGATAAAGGAATATAATATATTGAGAGCAAAAATGATTGTCCGCTCGGAGGACAATGGTTATTTCTCCAATGTTGTAGCATTGCTCGAAAATGAATCGGTTGGTGAACCATTTTACCATCAGGACAGGATTGTTGACTGGTATAAGGCCGGAACGGTAAAACATATGATTGAGGTAAATGAAAAAGTATTGAAACGAATGAGAAAAATAATGACGCAGAAATAGTTTGGATGAAGTGTAACTGACAGAAAACAGAGAATGAAAAATGGTGTTATTTTGAAATCAGAACAAAGTAGAAGTAGAATTAAATTAATAGAAAGGTGAAATTTTTGTTATGTGTTATTAGTTAACTGAAGGTTGTTTTTTCTATTATTTGTTGCCTGAAGGTAAAAAAAACTAAAAAAAAATATTTTTTGCCTACTCCTATAATCTTATTCAAATGTATAATACAAAGAAAAGAATCAAATGTGAATTTATAGTTTAGTTTGGTTTATTGGTAGTTTTTATATGCCTCCCGGAATCAGGGAGGCATTAAAACCATAAGGAATGAAAAAAGAAACTATAATACGATACTTTAATAATCAATGCACTGAATCAGAGGTAGACGAAGTGTTTTTGTGGATAAAAGAGAATGCTTTAAATAAAGAAAGTTCCCGGTGGGCGTCGGAGAAGTGGGATTTATGTATGTCCGGAACTGAAGAAGGTTTAAAAAATGATGAAAAATTTGGCGCTCTTTTCGATAAAATCCAACGTAAGATTGATGAAATCCATAAAGGGAAAAAAACAGAAGTCCGAAAAACATTGTTTATAAATTGGTTAACGAGAGTTGCGGCTATATTATTAATACCTGTTTTGGGTATATTTATCTATATGCTACTTGGACAAAGGTTTGCCATCGTGCCAGGATCAACTGCTGCTACCGACTCAATTGAAGTTGTATCCCCGGCCGGGGCCAGAATAAAAGTTTTATTATCGGATGGGTCAGAGGTTTTTTTAAATTCAGGGAGCAGGCTAAAGTATCTCCGGGAATTTTCCGGGAATACGAGAAATGTAGAGTTACTTGGTGAAGGCTATTTTAAAGTATCTCATAATCCAGAGAAACCCTTTATTGTTGAGGCAGGTAAGTTGAATATAAAAGCGGTAGGGACTTCGTTTAATGTATTGGCTTATCCGGATAAAGACGAGATAGAAGCAACATTGGTTGAAGGCAAAGTTATTTTAGAGCATAGTGATGAAAAGGGCAATGTACGGTCCTTGGGGGCTATGCTTCCCGGGCAGCATATAAAATATAATATTCAAACGGGAATAGTATATAATACCAGGGGAAATGTAGAAAAGTATATTGCATGGAAAGACGGGAAGCTGATTTTTGAAGATGCCCCTATAAGCCAGGTAGCCGGGCGGTTGAATCAAATGTTTAATGTGGATATAAAAGTTGACAGCGGGATAAGGAATTACGTTTATACCGTTACATTTGAAGATGAACCGTTATCCCGGATTTTGGAACTGTTGGTTAAAGCAATTCCTGAATTGGAGTATAAAGTGTTACCCCAAAAAAAATTACCCAATGGTACATTTTCTAAGCAACAAATAATAATAGAGAAAAAATAAACCTGATGTCTAACTAAAAAAATGCCTATGTCTGAATAAAATTAAAAGATTAAAAAAACAACAGGGAAATGTTCCAGCATTCCCCTGAAGAAAAAATTTAATTCACCCTGAAGAAATGTAGGGAAAACTAAACATTAACACATACAAAAATATGAAAAAAAGTAAATGTTTTAAGTGGGAATGGAAAATTCCTATTGTATTAAAATTTTTAAGGATTATGAAACTAACATCCTTTTTACTGGTGATTTCAACATTGAATGTTTTGGCTAATAAAACGTATTCGCAAAACAGAATAAGTTTAAAGATGGAAAAAACAACGGTAAAAGAAATCCTCCTTGAGATTGAAAGTCAGAGCGGGTACAATTTCATGTACAGCAGGAATATAATAGATGTAAAAAGGAAAGTATCTATTGACATCAATAATGAGGATATTGATAATGTGTTGAAATCACTGTTTAAAGGAACAGATATAAGTTATACCATAAGCGACCGGATAATTTTACTTACGAGAAAAGATGGATCTTCTCTTCAGGAAGATATAATCATTAAAGGTACAGTGACTGATGCTAAGGGCTTACCGCTTCCGGGAGTGACGATCCTCGTTAATGGAACTCCAAGAGGGGTCATTACAGATACTGACGGAACTTATACAATAGAAGCCGGAAAGGACGATAAACTGGTTTTCTCTTTTATTGGGATGGAAACACAGGTTATTGAAGTGGGGAACCGCACGAAAATTGATGTTGTTTTACTTTCCAAAACAGAAGAGCTGGAAGATGTAACTGTAGTTGCTTTTGGGAAACAGAAGAAAGAAAGTGTGCTTGCGTCTATCTCTACTATAAATGTTGATGAACTGAAAGTGCCAAGCAGTAATCTTACGACTGCTTTTGCCGGTCGGGTTGCCGGACTGATCTCATATCAACAGAGTGGTGAGCCGGGGAATGATGATGCCAGTTTCTTCATTCGGGGTATTACAACTTTTGGCGCTGATGCTAAAAAAGATCCGTTGATTTTGATTGACGGGGTGGAACTTACGACCAGTGACCTGGCTCGTTTAAACACAGACGATATTGCCAGTTTCTCTATTATGAAGGATGCTACCGCGACCGCCCTTTATGGCGCGCGCGGAGCAAATGGTGTTATTCTGGTAACCACAAAAGAAGGTCGTGAAGGGAAAGCAAACTTAAATATACGTATTGAAAATTCCTTCTCTTTTCCTACAAATAAAGTAGAGCTTGCCGATCCTGTTACCTATATGCGTATGCAAAATGAAGCAATTAAAACCCGCGACCAGTCAGGTGTTTCCCTGTATAGTGAAGAAAAAATACGTATGACAGAACGGGGGCTCTATCCAGATCTTTATCCAACAACTGATTGGTATAACTTTCTATTTAAAGAAATGACAATGAATCAGCGTGTAAATATGAGTATAAGCGGGGGAGGGCGTGTTGCCCGCTATTATGTTGCTGCGGCATTGACAAAGGATAATGGTAATTTGAAATCAGATGGCCGTAATCAATTCAATTCTAATATTGATTTGTTGAAGTATAATGTTCGTTCTAATATAAATATAAATGTTACAAAATCTACTGAATTGGTTATAAGGATGAACTCCGCTTTTGATGAATACACCGGCCCGTTGGATGGGGGAGCAGACCTGTATAAAAAAATAATGAAGTCCAATCCGGTTTTGTTTAAGCCTTATTATGAGCCAGACGAAAAATACGCTTATGTGAAACATATTCTGTTCGGTAATTACGGCGATGGAGGTTACCTTAACCCTTATGCCGAAGCAATGAAGGGATATAAAGACTACAGCAAGAATACCCTTGTTACACAATTTGAGGTAAAACAGGATTTTTCTATGATAACCGAAGGGCTGACAGCTCGTGCAATGGTGAACATGAACAGAAACTCGGATTTTACTATAACCCGTCAGTACACTCCTTTCTTTTATAAAATCAAGGATGGAAGCTATGATAAACAAACTGGTTCGTATGAACTGGACGTTATTAATCAATCGTCAGGTACAGAGTGGATTGATTTTAGCGAAGGCCCTCGTTACATCAAATCTACTTTTTATCTTGAGGCTGCGACCGAATATAATCATAAATTTGCAGATAAACATGATGTAAATGCTTTGTTGGTTTACCAGATGCGCCAGGAAAAAGAGGGTACCGCTAAAAACTTACAAAGTTCACTGCCCTTCCGGAATATAGGATTATCGGGGCGTCTAGCCTATAACTATGATACGCGTTACTTTGGCGAGTTTAATTTTGGATATAATGGTTCAGAACGTTTTTCGAAAAAAAACAGGTGGGGATTTTTTCCGTCGGTCGGCGGAGCCTGGATGATATCAAATGAAGCATTTTTCAGTTCCCTGAAACAGAATATCCCTGTACTAAAAATAAAAGCCACCTATGGAATGGTTGGTAACGATCAGATCGGTAGCTCCGATGATCGTTTTTATTATTTGTCTCAAGTCTCTATCGGAGGAGGAGGATCTGCAAACTGGGGGACAAATATGGATTATAATCCTGGAACCGTTTATGTTGACCGGTATGCGAATAAAAATATAGGTTGGGAAAAATCGTATAAAACCAATGTTGGATTTGAGTTATTGTTGAAGAATGGCCTTTCTGCTAATGTGGATTTCTTTAAAGAAAAGCGGGAAGGTATCTTGCTGTCGCGGACGATCCCGAAAACAACAGGCATAAACACCGCAGTGAAAGCAAATCTGGGAAAAGCTCAGGGGAACGGTGTCGATATTGAATTGAATTATGAAAAAATATTCAATAATAATTTGTGGCTGACAGGGCGCGGAACATTTACCTATGCTAGAAGCGAGGTATTGGAATGGGAAGAGCCCGATTATACAAATGAACCGTGGCGTTCGCGTGTAGGCCATTCCATTAATCAGTCGTGGGGATATATTGCAGAGCGTTTATTCCTCGACGACGAAGAAGTGGAAAACTCCCCTGTTCAATTCGGAGACTATAAAGCAGGCGACATTAAATACCGGGATATAAATGATGACGGTAGAATTTCGGAGTTGGATAAGGTTCCCATTGGTTATCCAACTGTTCCAGAAATCAATTATGGTTTTGGGCTTTCACTTGGGTATAAAGGTTTTGACTTTTCTTTCTTTTTTCAAGGCTCAGGAAGACAATCTTTCTGGATAAATTTAGATAAAACAACTCCTTTTATTGACGGAAATACAATTCTTAAAGCGTATGCCGATGATTATTGGTCAGAAGCAAATCCTAATATTTATGCACTTTGGCCTCGTTTAGCTAATCAAACTATCGACAACAATAACCAGCAAAGTACCTGGTTTATGCAGGATGCAACTTTCCTGCGCCTGAAAAGTACAGAGTTAGGTTATACTATACCGGAAACACTTCTGGAAAAGATACATATGACTAATTTACGCTTCTATATAAGCGGTACAAATCTGCTGTGTATCAGTAAATTTAAATTATGGGACCCCGAAATGGCCGGAAACGGGTTCGGTTACCCTCTTCAAAGGGTTATTAATATAGGTATGAATATTGGCTTTTAATAAAAAAATCAAAAGGATTATGAGATATACTAAATATTATATATGCCTTATAATTGCAATTGCCCTTGGGGCTTGTGATTATTTAGACGTTGTTCCTGATGACATAGCAACAATCGATCATGCGTTTTCAAATCGTTATAATGCAGAAAAATACTTAGCAACTATTTATCAGGGGGGGCCAAGGTATGGAGATGCAACTTCCAGTCCTGCATATATGGGGACCGGAGAGTACATTGTTAACGAACAGATACGTCCTGACTGGATGGGGGCACAAGTTGCATGGGGGTACTCCACCCCTTCAGAGCCATATGTAAATTATTGGTCAGGAGGGGCAGCTTATACCCCGAGTTTGTATAAGAATATAAATGATTGCAATACCTTTCTGGCAAATATAGAAAAGGTCCCTGATCTCGACTCAAGTGAAAAGGAACGGTGGATTGCAGAAGTTAAATTACATAAGGCTATGGATATTTTTTTCCTGATGGAAATATATGGGCCAGTTGTATTATTAAAAGAAAACCCTCCACTTGAAGCAACGACAAAAGAGATGAGGGCACCTCGTGAGAAGATCGATGATTGTTTTGAATATATCCTTCAGCTAACAGATGAGGCTATAGGAGAATCGGAAGGTCGTCAGCCGTTGCCAGACAGAGCAATAGTAACATCAACAGAGTTAGGACGATATACGCTACCGGCAGCGTATATGTTTAAAGCAAAAATGTTAACAGCCTGGGCAAGTCCTTTATATAACGGGAATACTGATTTTAATGGTTTTGTAAATCAGGATGGAGAACCATTTTTTAATCCGGTCGCTGATCCTACCCGTTGGGATAAAGCGGCAGTAGCTTGTAAAAGTGCAATTGATGTATGCGAAAGAGCTAATATTCGTTTATACCAACAGTCTGATTATAATACTCAGCTTAACTTACCAGATGAAATCAAACGTGTCAACATGTTACGATCGGTATATACCGAACGTTGGAATCCTGAACTAATTTGGGGATGTACTTCTACCAGAGTATACCAAGCATGTGCGATGCCGAGGTACACTGCTTCTGCAGTAAACGCAACCCGAGGTATATATTCTGTTCCGCTTGATATTGTGAATGAGTTCTATTCAAAAAATGGAGTGCCAATTGATGAAGATAAATCGTATAATTATGAGGGACGTTTTAGTATCCGTAAAGGAGATGACACGCATAAATATTATATTGACCAATCAGAAGAAACAGCTTCAATGAATTTTAACCGTGAACCGCGTTTCTATTCTTCATTGGCATTTGACAGGGCTGTTTGGTATGGTAATACACCGCAAGCTTATTTCACGATTAAGGCACGGTGGGGTGAACCTGCATCTGGTGCGATTCAGATTCGCGACATCAATTTCACCGGTTATTGGCCAAAGAAATATGTTCATTTTGAGTCCCAGTTCAGAGATGCAGATACTTTTTATGAATATTACTATCCTGTGCCTTTGATGCGTTTATCTGATCTCTATTTATTGTATGCAGAGGTATTGAATGAGACAAAAAACACTCCTGATGCCGAAGTATATCAATATATTGACGCTATTCGCGAACGTGCAGGTTTGGAAGGAGTTGTTGATAGTTGGCGGAAATACTCAATTGAACCGGATAAACCTTCGACGAAATCGGGTATGCGTGAAATCATCCGGCGTGAACGCAAGATTGAATTATTTGCAGAAGGTTCCTATTTCTGGGATTGCCGTCGCTGGAAGACTGCTGTAAAAGATCTAAATAGCCGTGAAATTGAGGGGTGGAACACAAGGGCTACAGATGTTAAAGAATATTATACAGTAGTACCTTATTACGAACAAACATTTACTGTGAATAATTACCTCATTCCTGTTCCTGAATCTGACATTATCGATAACCCCAATTTAATTCAGAATCCAGGTTGGTAATCAAATATTCGTATTATGAAAACAAAATATTTTTATATAGCTATTTTATTTCTGCTAATTATATCTTGTTCTGAAAAAGAGCTTGAGCCAATTAGTGAAGGATCAGGAACCCCGGATGTAATAACGAATGTGAAAACATCGGCTGTAGCAGGGGGAGTATATATTTCCTATAATCTTCCTAAGCAGGAAGATGTATTAGGCGTAAAAGCCGTTTTTGAATTGCAGGACGGAAAGGAACGGGAGGTGATTTCTTCTTTTTATCAAACGAATTTAACGATAAAAGGATACAATGATATGGAGCCGCACACTGCAAAACTTTACGCCTTCAACCGTGCCCGGGAATTATCCGAACCGGTAGAAGTAACTTTTACTCCGTTGAAGTCGGCGTTGCAAAAAGTGGTGGAATCATTTGAATTTATTACTGATTTCGGCGGCGTTAAATTTATCTGGAAAAATGAAGATGGAGAGAGCCTTAATTTTGAGTTTTTAGGAGAAAATGCTGACGGAAAGTTAGAAGCGGTTAAAGTTATTGCTTCAGAATCGAAAGATGCTTCTGATTTTCTTCGCGGCTACGATATAACCCCCCATCGTTTTGCAACTGTTGTAAGCGATCACTGGGGAAATGTTTCAGATACCCTTTTCCCTGAAGGGTACCTGATTACCCCCCTTTTTGAAGAACAACTGGATTATTCTAAGATAGAAATATTAGAAAATAATACGCTTCCTACTTATTCTGCGCTTACTTATCCGTATGAAAATGATGTGGTATGGAATATTCCGGGTTGGGCATCCGGAAATAGCTCTTATAGTATGTTTGACGGAAGCAAGGATACCTGGAGCCATACATATAACGGAACAGTCCCTGGTGCGGCAGTTACTATTGACTTACACTGTGTTATGAAATTAAGCCGGTTGCATACATTTCAGCGTGATTACAATTATACTGCTCGCGTGTATAATCAGGGTAATGTGGATGAATTTGAAGTATGGGGGGCTTTGGAACAACCTGAATTGAACGGAAAGTGGGAGGAAGCAGGATGGATTAAGCTGGGAGAATATAAAACAATTAAGCCATCTGGCTCTCCTTTGGGAACAATAACCGATGAAGACCTTACGGTAGCTGCAAACGGACATGATTTCCCTGTTGAGATAACATGGCCTGCAGTCCGTTATATCCGGATTAAAGTAAATCAAACGTTTGGAAATGTTTCGAACTGTTATTTTGCAGAAGTAAGTTTCTTCGGAAAAATAGAAGATGAATAATTGGGGATTATTTAAAAAGAACAAAACATGAAAAAGATAAGTAATATTTTATGGTTTCTGATGTCACTACTCATATTATTCTCTTGTGAAAATATGATGGATGTACATAAGGATTTTATAGAAGGAGGTGAAAAGATATATGCTCCCCAGGTAGATTCGGTCGCTTTTTCTTCCGGGAATCAACGGGTACAGTTCGAATATTGGCTATATGATGCTCCTCATGTGCGTTCGATTAATGTATATTGGAATGAAGGGAGTGATTCTTTGGAAATACCTGTCCAAAGAACAGAAACAGAGTTTTCCGGTGTTTTATGCGATTCTGGAAAGGTAATAATTAATAATCTGCCGGAAGGTTCTTACACGTTTTATGTGAAAACATTTGATTCCTTTGGGAATAGCTCGTTAAAAGTAAATGGTTTTGCTAATTCATACGGTGCAAATTATGAGGCATCGCTTAAGAACAGAAGGGTAAAGGACATTTCCCAGTATGCAGTAGATGGTGACGCCACTATAGAGTGGTATATTGCTTCAGAAAAAATGGCAGGAGTTGAAGTCCGGTATACAAAAAAGAACGGAACCCAGGCGATTGTTCCTTTGCAGGCATCGGAAATTTCTCTTTCCTGTCCCGGGGCAAAATCTGATTCCCCCTTTGAATATCGTACATTCTTTTTGCCGGAACCTACTGCAATAGATACATTCGTTACAGCATGGAGTTATAATAAAGCAAAATTTCCTTACGACCGTAGCGATTGGGAAGTAGTGGGAGTTTCCGATGAACAGGTTAGTGACGGTGGTGGTGTGGTAACCATTTTGGATGGAATTATTCAAAATGTCGAAACAGGAAGTAACTTTTGGCATTCATCATGGAGCCCGGTCGTTCCTCTTCCTCATTGGGCAATAGTTGATATGAAAGAGCCCAAAAAGACGGCAATGTTTGAAACATATCGTCGTTGGAGAAATAATTCTACAAAATCAGTAGAATATTATGTCGGAAATGATTATACGCCTGGAGATATGACGATTGATTTCTCAAAATGGACAAAAGTGACAGAAGGCATATTTGATGAGGATGCTACTGTTCAGCGCCTGGTATTGGAAGCTTCTGATGGAATTGATATAGAAGGCCGCTACTTACTGATTTATTTGCGGGACTCTTATAAATCACAGAATACCCAAATATCTGAAATATTTGTGTGTGGTAAGAACGAATAGCTGATTTGGAAGCAATTGACTTGAAATAATACATTGAGAGGAAGAATTTATTTACTTTGATTGTAGCACCAGGAATAAGGTAAATTTTTTTAACCTCTCAGTTTCAAGTCAAAAGCATTTATTTCATTTTCAACTAAAATATTATACAGTATTGCTTTAGTCAGTAGACAACTTTAATCGAATAAAATGAGAAAAAACAGAGGCAATTGTTCCTTTTGTCACACTTTGTTTATTAGAATATTTATCATTAGCGGATTTTTGATGTTCTCTTCAGAAAGGGTATTCCCCCAGGTATATTATCCGGGAATTTATCCTGGTAAAGCGGAAATAATAAAATTTGAGAATAAAATAACTTTAAGAAACAGCATATTGAGCCTCTCGTTGGAATATGCTGATAATCTGCAATCAATCAGGTTTATTAATAAAGAAAATAATAAGAAATATGACTTTGGATATAAAAATTTATTCTCTTTCATTTTAAGTACAGGGGACTCGCTTTCGTCTGATGAATTTAAACTAAAGGCCGTACAAACACAAAAAGGGAATGGAAAGAGTGGCGCGTATGTAAAGTCCCAAATGTTTTTTTCGAATAAGAAATACGGCATTACGTTTAGTTTGGATGTTAAATTATATGACGGTGCCAATTATATAATCCAGACCTGTGATATTAATTCAGGTGCCCGTATTATTGATAAAATCTACACATTGCAAATTCCTCAGAGGTATAACCCGGAGACCGTTGGAAAAGTCGATGGATCTCCTGTTGTTTCAGGTAATTTGTTTTACCTCATAGAGAATCCCATGTTTCAGGTTGAAAAAGGGAAAGAAGGCTTTAATTTGTTTGTTTTGCCTGTAACGGAGAAAAATGAAAACGGGGAAAATTTTTATCAGGAGTCGATGGCGGTTGGTTGTTTTCCGGAGGGACAACTGCGAAGGGGGTTTCTTTATTACCTGGAGGGCACAAGGGCAAATCCATATAAACAGTTAACCTTTTATGATTCCTGGTATGATCTGTCATACGGGTTGAATGTATTAACCGAAGATAGTTGTATCAACCGTGTAAAAACGTGGGGAGACAGCCTGAAAGTGAGAGGAACAGGACTGGATTGTTTCCTTTGGGACAGCGGCTGGGATGACTGGTATAACATGTGGGAGTTTAATGAAAGACTTCAGGATGGGTTTAAAAATATAAATGCAGTGTCGGCACAATACGGGGCGTCAACAGGTGCGTGGCTCTCACCATGGGGAGGGTATGATGAGTTTATTAAGATACGCCTGGCTACAGCAAAAAAACTGTTCCCTCAATATGAAATCAACGAGCATGGCTTTACTTTAACAGATCCCAATTACTATCAGTATTTCAAAAATGTAATTCTTCGGTTAATTCGCGAAAACAGTGTAACACTCTTTAAAATAGATGGAATTGATCCCGGAAAATATAATCCTGAATGCAGTGGCTTTGGTAATTATGCAGAAGAGATGCATTCGTATATTAAATTAATCAAACGTATAAGGGAAGAAAAACCTGATGTCCGTTTAAATTTAACGGTAGGCACATGGCCGTCCCCACTATGGTTGTGCCTTGGTGACAACATCTGGAGGGGAGGGGATGATTTCGGCTCCCTGGGAGATGGAAATAAACGTCAGCAATGGATGAATTACCGGGATTACTGGGTTTATAAGTGCCTTAACCGATCACCTTTGTTCCCTTTAAGTTCGCTGATGTTACACGGTGTTACCATTGCAAATTACGGGGCAACAGCAACATACGAAATGGATGATTGTTTTATTGCCGATGATATATGGGCATTCTTTTCCAGTGGAACAAGTTTGCAGGAGTTGTACATTAATCCGCACCGGCTAAACAAAAACAATTGGGATGAATTGGGCAAAGCGATCAGGTGGTCGCGAAAACATCAGGGGGTGTTAGTTGATTCACACTGGATAGGAGGAGACCCGTCGAAAGGGGAAGTTTATGGATTTGCATCGTGGAACCCTGATGATGCTACATTAATGCTCCGAAACCCGTCTTCTAAATCTGTCGTGTTTTCTTTTACATTGGGTGAACTATTGGAGATTCCCGGAACTTACGCCGGGAAATACAACATATATGATGTAAGAAATGGTAAAGAAGCAGGAGTATTCGATTCATCAAAAGAGGAAAAAATCAGTTTGTCTCCCTTCGAGGTAAAAGTAATAGAACTGGAAAAGGAATAACTGAAATTTGTTGAACCTAAATGAAGATAATGATAGCTAAAATTATCATAACGATTGTACTTATGACTCATAATTTATGGGCAGAAGAGCCTGTAAAACAAATGAAGCCGGTAGCGAAAAGTGAAACGGATAATTTCCCTGTAGAATATAGATGTGCGGGATGGCGCGGTGGCATAGGCGTTGCCTTTGGCCAGCCTGCTACCAATATTCCCGATGTTACCGAACTGGGACTGGATATGGTGTGGGGAGAAGAAGACCCCCAACGTGCTTCGATGCTCGACATAGCCGTATTTCGCTATTGGAATTCAGTAGTTGAAATTTCATTAAAGGATTCGGGAGGGAAATTTGATTTCAGCCAAATGAATAATAAGGACCAGGCTGCAAAATTAGCATTTGACAAGTTCGCTGAATCCCGTTATGGTGTTCAGGGCCTGTCAGAATATGCTAAAGTAAAGTACAGCCCCGGTTCCCCTTATGGAGATGTTTATGGTACAATGGATTTATCGTCGAATAACCCCTTGGTAAAAGCGGTGGTATATAGCCGTTTGGAGTCGCTTAAAGGAAGCGGGCTGAAACATGGAGGCGTTGCATTGGACAATGCAGGTAAAGTCCCGGAATCTTTTTTGGAATACTTTCATGATGTTTTACATCCACAAGGGTTTGGTATCGCCACCAATGGCGCTCCCGAACATTTATATCGCTATATCGACCTTTTCGGCAGTGAAGGGTTCCCGTTTTCTCTGCAAACGGCTAATGATATGCGTGGGAAAGGGTTCAAAGGTATTCTTGGCGAGTTTGTTACCCGCCAAATGTCGCCGGGGGAATTGGAAAGGTACCTGAAAGCGAAACAATTTAATGGCATTGTATATTTCGGTTATACCGATGGGCGTGCCAGGGCCGCTGCTACCTATTATTCGTTTTTTTATTGCCGTCCGGATATTTATAACCACCAACGATGGGTACTCCGTAAAATACTTCCGCTAAGTAAAGCAATGTTTGGTGCAGGTTCTCAGGATAACGCTTATGCTCATATGCCTTTCAAGAACAAGCCTGGGGCTTCAAAGCAACCGGTTACCAGTCAAAATCATATTGATTCAACCGGCAGGGTAATTGAACCGGGAATTATTGCCCCGCCCCAAGGCGATATATTTAAGGGTACCCTTGCGCCTGATGGTAGCATCCACAGGTATGGCAATGATATTAGTAAAGGTATTTATTTGTACATTAATACCAATGAACCTGGTATTGTTCAATGCAATGCAGACAGTTTAGGGGTAAAACCCGGAACTGTTGTTTTTGACGAATTTTCGGAAACAACTCTTAATTCGGAAAATAATGATAGTACAATTCAGTTCGGGACACTGTCTGCTCCGTCTTTAATTCAATTAGGCGATGCAAAAACAGTGGCCGGTAACATTCTTTTACGTGTCGACAGGATGTTTGAATCGCAGCTCTTACAGCGACAAATGGATGAAAAACTTGGAACTGGCTATACACAAAAAAGAGTAAATGTGCCGGCCAAAAATAATTCATCCAAATCAGATTTCGGCAAGCCCGTGCAACCCTGGGAACCTTTTTGTCAGGGATATGTAATCGATCTTAAAACAAAAAAATCAGGCAGGGGGAGTTTAAGGGCCGATGGGGATACCTATTCTGTTAACGGGCAATGGCCCTATCACAACCGGCAGGGAGCCGCACAATTTGTTACTTTAAACCAGTCGGAACCTGTTCCTCTGACACTAACTGCCTTTAGCAAATCGAGAGATGTACAAAAATCCGAATTAAAGGCCGTCACAGAAATGAACCGCAGGGACCATTTTGGAGAGCGCCTGGGGTATTATTATGCCATGCATCTTTATCTTGACTATGAAGACGGAAATTGGCCGGAGGTACACACGTTTGCTTTTTCTCAGGGAACCCATGACTGGGAAAGAGGGAAAATCACCGTTGTGCCGGAGAAGGCAGTAAAAACAGCAATGGTGCTGGTTGAATTACATCAGCCGGAAGGTACGGCATGGTTTGATGATTTTTGCCTTGTCGAAAAGACAAATCCGGGATTGAACCTACTGGCCAGTGCCAGCTTTGGCGATTCTGATGTTGTAGCAGCTAAAGCAAAGGCGCCGGAATACAACAAAAAAATTTCTCTTCTGAAGTCAAATATCAAAGAGGTACAAAAACAAATTAGTATAGACAAGCTGGAAAAACTGGAAGAAGATGTCTTGATACTTAAAAACTGGCTCATTTCACAGAACATTGATAAAATGTATGGGCGTGAGATGCGTGACCTTATTGATGCACAGCACAAAATAGACATTTGTAAACAACTGCTAACAATGTAGGACGAATTGAATAAAACAATTAGCTGGCGTAAATAATGTAAAGGAGTGTTCTTAATATTTTACGTTTTATGAGGATTAATATACGTAAATAATAACAATTTCTATAAAATCAATTTGTATGATTATGTAGTATAAAATTAGCCCCAGAAACAAAGCAAGGGGACATGTTTAATTATTAAAAAAAAAATATAACATTATGGAAAACAAAGACATTAATCGGCGTAAATTTATTGAAACAGCTACAGCAGGCTCCCTTGGGGCAGTAGCATTAAGCACTATCCCTTTCGCAGGGATAAGTGGAAATGTAAGTGATAAACTGGCAATCCTGGGAGGTACTCCGGTACGCGGAAGCAACAAACATTTTCCAGGATGGCCCTATGTGGACGATAAAATAGCAGGCTCGATTGACAAAACCACACGAAGTGGTCGCTGGTGCCGCATTGATATAGCAAACGGGAATGTAGCAACATTTGAGAAGGAATATGCCAAACTGATGGGAACGAAATATTGCGTTGCAACGGGTTCCGGGACACAAGCCCTGCACAGTAGTGTTGAAGCTTTGGGTATTGGCCCCGGCGATGAAGTGATTACATCTCCCTACACCGACCCGGGAACAATCTCATCTATTCTTTCTGCCCGTGCTCTGCCGGTATTGGCAGATATCGACAGAGAATCTTTTCAAATTGATCCCAAAGCGGTAGAGAAATTGATTACAGTAAATACCAAAGCGATAATACCAATCCATATAATGGGCCAACCCTGTGATATGGACAGCATAATGTCGATCGCGAAAAAGCATAATTTATATGTAATAGAAGATGCCTGTCAGGCACATCTGGCCGAATACAGGGGAAAAAAATGTGGAACAATTGGAGATCTTGGATGTTTTAGTCACCAAACGTCTAAGACAATTGCCTGTGGAGAAGGAGGGTCTATTATTGGAAACAATGAGCAACTCATGGATATGTGCTATGCGGTTATGAACCACGGGACTAACCGTAAAGGCCGTACTATTACGATAGGACCCAAATACCGGATGAATGAATTTGAGGGGTCTGTTTTATTAGCTCAGCTTCCCGGAGTTATAGAACGCTGGAAAACGCGTAATGAAAATGCAGCATATTTGACTGAAAAGTTGAAAGATTGCCCCGGCCTGGTGCCGCAAAAGTTATATAAAGGGACAGAAAGCGGTTCGTTCTATCTTTATACGATGGGCTACAGAAAAGAACATTTCAATAATATAGACCGGTCTGTATTTCTTAAAGCAGCCAAAGCTGAAGGAATTAATCTCAGCCCGTATATTTCTAATGGATTGCATAAAGAACCATGGGTTGATCATATTATCGGGTTGGATGTATATAAAAAAATGTATTCCGAATCGCGCCTGAAACGATACAAAGAAGAAATGCAGTGTCCTGTTTGTGACAAAATTTGTGATGAAGAAATGGTCATGCTTTGGGCTTCCGGTCCGTTGCTGGGGACAAAAGATGATATGGATGATATTATCAACGCCATAATGAAAATTTACGAGAATAAAGATCAACTTGGTAAAGTAAAAATATAATCGATTGATAAAATTCCGCACAGAGTTCCCTGTTTCCTGTATTTCTATCCTTTTCTATAAAAGGATTGTCCCTGGGACGGGTTAGCTTAAGCCAACAAAAACTCAAACTGTATAAATGAGTTTTTACAGGGAACAATAACTTATCCTGACACTGTAAAAGGATAAGAGTGGGTATAATATATCATTAAATGAAACAAATATTTGTATTACTTATTCTATTGACAGGTATTGGTACCAATTATAGTTTAGCCGATTCCTGCTATGCTACATTAAAGGGTGATACTCTTTATATCGGAAATAATTTAATTGAACGCAAGTTTGTGTGGAATGGAGGAAACCTGATAACCTTTTCGCTGGGAAATAAGCAGAACGGGCAGGTTTGGATGAATAAAAACAAAGTTCCTGATTTCTATGTTCCAAAACAGGACCAATATGCTTCCAATGGGAAGTGGAGGGAGAAGGTGGTAGAATCCGCTATGGAGCCAAAACATCTGGAAGTAAACGTGGAATACGAATTAGATCAGCTACTGATTAAAAAAGTGTTCCGTATTTACCCGAACAGTCCAGCTATTGCCACTGACATTTTTCTAAAAGGAAAGGCGTACGGAACCTGGGAAATTAAAAATAATTATCCGAAAGATAACGGGAAAAATATACTTACCCAGCAAAACGAAATTCCTGTGTTAGATCAAATATCGCTGGAAGGGAAACACTGGAAATTAAGTTCAGTCGAATTTCTTGATTATTCCGATTACAATAACACACTTGTCAGACCTTACAATGGACTTTCATATCACGAGAATGTTTACAGAGGTAATTTATTGTTTTTCCACAACCTTGAAAACGATAATGGTCTGTTTTTTCTAAAAGAAGCTTCCTGTTCGCGGGCTCAGCTTTCTTATCCCGGGGCTGATTTTATCACCAACTTTGGGCAGGTAAAGATAATTGGTATGGGCCTTACTACTGCCGATTTGTCCACTCGCGAATGGGTAAAGGCGTATGGTTCGGTTGTAGGTGTTTATGCCGGCGGAGAAGAGGATCAGTTAACAGCTTTGCGCAAATATCAGAAAAGCCTCAGGATTCTTGCCCCGGAACGGAACGAATTTATAATGATGAATACCTGGGGCGACAGGGGAAATCTTAGTCGTCTTACCGAGGACTTTTGTATCCGCCAGATAGAGGCTTGTGCAAAAATGGGGATCACTCACTTTCAACTCGATTACGGATGGCAACAGGGCCAGGACGCCGGAGGTTATTTAAACATCTATGATAAATATGCGGATTTTTGGACTCCTAACAAAAAACTATTTCCTAACGGTTTAGACCCTGTTGTAGAAAGAGGAAAAGAACTGGGAGTAAAGGTATGTCTTTATTTAAACCCGTCACTTCAGAACGATAATGAAGATTGGGAAAAGGATGCAAACTCCATTATAAATATGTATAAGGAGTATGGAATTTCTGCCTTTAAGGTTGACGGTCAGAAAATGATGACAAAAATTGCAGAAACCCGTACCCGGAAAATGTTTGAAAAGATTCAGAAAGAAACCAATGGAAATGTATTTCTTAATTTAGACATTACCGCAGGTATCCGGGGCGGGTATTTCATGTACAATGAATATGGAAGTTTTTTTCTTGAAAACCGTTACACCGCCTGGGGAAATTATTACCCCTTTTGGACGCTGCGGAATCTTTGGATGCTCTCGAAATATTTTCCTGCCGAGAGGTTACAGATAGAATTTCCCAACAAATGGAAAAATCAGGATAAGTATCCCGGGGATGATATATTTGTACCGGCTAATTATTCATTTGATTACCTGTTTGCAACCACAATGGCCGCTCAACCCCTGGTATGGATGGATGTTGCCGATTTACCGGAGGAAGCCTTGTCTACAGGAAGACTGATCAGGAAATACAAAACAATTCAACATGATTTTCATCAGGGAGTAATTTTGCCCATTGGCGACGAACCGTCAGGAAAATCCTGGACTGGTTTTCAATCTATCGGAGACGGTAAAGGATATTTACTGGTTTTCAGAGAATATAATAAAAAGCCGGAGGGACACATAAAAGTTTATTTGAAACCCGGCTCAAGAATCAGCCTGGTGCCGGTATTGGGCGACGGCTCTAATATGAAGCAAAAGGTATCGGAAGAAGGACTGTTAACGATTAAACTTTCAAAGGAAAACAGCTTTGTGTTGTACCAATACAATATTGATTAAAAATGAAAAAGATTCTTATTGTACTGATAGTTCTTTTTGCTAACACTTTCCTGTATGCAAGGCAGGATAATAGAATTATCCGGGTGGAGACAGATAAATTAGGGATGGTTTTCCTTGTAAGGGAAGACGGCATAGTGAATTATCAGTACTTTGGGGATAAGATTTCATCCGACTTGTCTGTTTATTCTGCAAGGCAAAAGAACCCACTTTTGGGGGAATGCCCGGAACCCGGGCTATTCCCCGCGTATGGAGAACGCAATGTTTTTGAACCGGCCCTGCGTCTGGTTCATGCTGATGGTGTACTTACTACCGGGTTGATTTATGTTTCCGATAAGACAGTAAAAATTGACGGCAATATCAGCGAAACGGTTATTCGCCTTAAAGATAGAATCTATCCTATTTCTGTTGATATTCATTTTAAGGCCTATAAAAAGGAAAATATTATTTGCCAGCATTCCGAAATTTTCAATGAAGGGGAAAAGGAAATTGCAGTGGAAAAAATGGCTTCGGCTTATGTCCCGCTACACAGTCAATCCTGTTATTTGACGCATTTTTCAGGAGCCTGGGCTGCCGAAATGCAGTTATACGAAGAAAAATTAACCCCGGGGATCAAAAAAATTGAATCAAAAAAAGGTATTCGTACCACGCAATCGGAAAGCCCTTCTTTTTTACTTTCACTGAATGGTCCTGCAAATGAAAATTATGGAGAAGTGTATGCCGGGTCCCTGGCCTGGTCCGGCAATTACCAACTCTCGTTTGAACTTGATGAATGTGAGGTTTTACATATTTTGGGTGGGATGAATCCTTTTGCATCTACCTGGCATCTTGCCCAGGGTGAATCTGTTTCCACTCCTGAAATGGTACTGACATACAGTCCAGCCGGAATTGGACAAATATCCCGTAATTATCATGACTGGTGCCGGAAATATTCACTGCAACATGGAGATCAAATAAGGCCCATCGTATTAAACAGTTGGGAAGGCGCTTATTTTTCGTTTAACGAGGAAACCATCACAGAAATGATAGATAATGCCGCAGAGATGGGAGTTGAGATGTTTGTGCTGGACGATGGATGGTTTGGAAATAAGTATCCCCGGAACAGTGATAAAGCCGGGTTAGGAGACTGGCAACCCAACACAACAAAACTTCCCCGGGGGATTAATTACCTGGCAAAATATGCTGTTGATAAAGGATTGAAATTTGGTATATGGATTGAACCGGAAATGGTAAGTCCCGACAGCGAACTGGCCAAAAAACATCCTGAATGGATTGTAAAAAGCGGAGACCGGGAAATTTTGAAAATACGTAACCAATGGATGCTGGACTTGAGTAATCCTGAGGTACAGGATTTTGTTGTGAAGACTTTTGATAATGTGATGGCATTGTCTCCTTACATTAGCTATATTAAATGGGATGCTAACAGGCATGTTACAAATGTTGGTTCGGAATACCTTTCCGCTGACAGACAGACACATTTTTGGATCGCTTATATTAAAGGGTTATACTCTGCGTATGGACGCATCAGGGCAAAATACCCTGAAACAATGATCCAGCTTTGCTCTTCAGGAGGAGGACGTTTGGATTTTGGGGCTTTACGTTATCACGATGAATTTTGGCCCAGCGATAATACCAATCCTTTAAATCGTGTGTTTATTCAATACGGCACAAACTTGTTCTTTCCTGCAATTGCAACAGCCTCGCATGTTTCAACAAGTCCCAATCATCAAACAGGAATGAATACTCCTTTAAAATTTCGTTTTGATGTCGCAATGTCGGGTCGATTGGGCATGGAGTTACAGCCTAAAGATATTGTCGGAAATGACAGGGTGTTTGCAACAAAGGCTATTGAAACGTATAAAAAAATAAGACCTTTAATTCAGTTTGGAGATTTGTACCGTTTAATATCCCCTTATCAGGAAGGAGGATGGTCTTCATTAATGTACGTAAACAAAGACAAGTCTCAAGCCGTATTTTTTGCATACAGTATCCGTTTTCATGAACGCACTAAATTTTTTGAATGTCGGTTAAACGGGTTGGATCCGGCAAAAAAATATAAGGTTACAGAATTAAATACCGTAGCAACCCGGAAATATTTATGGATAAATAACAAAATATTTTCCGGCGAAGAACTGATTAAAAAGGGGCTGGAACTTGATATCAAAGCATGTTTTGACAGTGCTGTCCTTTTATTGACAGAGATATAAGAAGAATTTTTAATTTAAGTAACATGAGAAGTAATCGTCGTAATTTCTTAAAGGAGTCTGTGTTGGGTGGCCTGGCATTAAGCGCTGGTGCAACAATAGGATATGGGAATAATGATGTTGACAAAAGGGAAAAAAACAGTTATGTGCCCAAACGAAAAGGAAAATCTGTGATGGGATTGCGTTGTGAGCCGCTGCCTGTTGTCCGGATAGCTGTTATCGGATTAGGACGAGGTGCCAGTGCGGTTTACCGTTTAGGAAGGATTGAAGGCACACAAATTGTAGCAATTGACGACCTTGTTCCCGGGAGGATTGCAACGTCGCAGAAATACCTGAGGGAGGCCGGACGTCCGGAAGCTATTGCCTACTCAAAAGAAGACGACTGGAAGGAAATTTGTAAGCGCGATGATATTGACCTGATTTATAATGCAACCCCCTGGGATTTACACGTTCCGATTGCAGTGTATGCCATGAAACATGGAAAACATGTTGCAGTTGAGGTACCCGCTGCCCTTACTATCGACGACTGCTGGGCACTGGTAGATACCGCTGAAAGAACACAACGACATTGTATGATGCTGGAAAATTGTTGCTATGACTTTTTCGAGCTGACGACATTAAATATGGCCCGCCAGGGGATATTCGGGAATATTATTCATGCCGAATGCGGATATATACACGATCTCCGGTTTCAAATGAAGAAAACTGAAGGTTATCACAGTACGTGGCGATTGAATTACTATACCCGTCACACCGGCAATCCTTACCCGACTCACGGATTAGGCCCTATTGCCCAGATTATGGGAATTAACCGCGGGGACCGTTTCGATTACCTTACCTCTACTTCAACAAATCAGTATGGATTGACTTTATATGCTGAAAAATTATTTGGAAAAGATTCTCCTGAAACAAAAACTAATTATAAGCTGGGCGACATGAATTGTACCGTCGTTAAAACGGTAAATGACAAAACAATTTTAATTCAGCACAATGTAACGAGCCCCAGACCTTATGACCGTATTCATAAAATAAACGGGACTAAAGGTTATGCAGTCAAGTATCCCGAACAGAAAATAGCACTGGACCCGGAGGCACATGATTTTTTAAGTCCTGAAAAATTTAAGAGAATCACGGAAAAATATGAACATCCCCTTTCTGGTTATATAGGAGAAATAGCTAAAAAAATAGGGGGGCACGGAGGAATGGATTATGTGATGGATTGGAGGTTAATTTATTGTCTCCGTAACGGATTGCCCCTTGATCAGGATGTATATGATGCGGCTGCATGGTCAAGTATTGTAGAACTTAGTGAACATTCTGTTTTAAACAGGAGTATCCCGGTTGATATCCCTGATTTTACCAGAGGTGGATGGAAAAATGCAAAACCATGGCCGGTAATTGACATGAATAAAGTTTGATCTTAATTAGTTTGAACTAATTTGAAAACACGACTCCATGAAACGATATTTCATTTTTTTTATATTTCTTTTGAGCGTTACCGGGGTAACCGCCCGGGGAATTAAAATAGGCGATACAATTTACTCTGTTGATACATTACAAAGTAAACGCAAAATAGGGCAGGGAACTTCGTACGCATCTTATGTATTACCGGATTATCCTCTTAAGTTTTATGTGCTGGAAATAGATTTAACAAATCCGTATGTACATATAGAAACATGTCTTGCCAATGATAGTTCCCTCACAATAGAAGCCCCGACTAAAATGATAAAAAGGCACGATAAACCGGGGCATAAAGTAATAGCCGGGACAAACGGAGACTTTTATTTCTACAAAGACCCCGTAGAGATCGGGATCCCCCGGAGCGGACAGTTTCAGAAGAACGAATGTACTGCAAATCCTACCGGACGGGCGTCTTTTGTGTTGGGGCCTGATGATACGCCATATATCGACAGGGTGGATTTTAACGGGGTATTGAAAACGGCTGATAAAATAACCCGGATACATACGGTTAATATGTTAAGGCTTGAAGCCGAAGCAAGTGCTTCTGCAAATATGCTGACCCTTTATACTTCAACATTTGGCAATGTTACAAGTTCTCTGGAAGGAGGAACAAAAGTTATTGTTCGGCCAAAAGAAGGGGAGAAATTTTTCTTTAGCGCCAATAAGGATATTGAGTGTGTCGTTGAGAATGTTTTTCCAAATACAGGAACGTCTGTTATTCCCGAAGGATGGGCAGTCCTGCACGGGCGTGGAACTTCGTCTGTTTTTTTGCAAAGTTTGGGTAACGGAGATAATGTGACCATTCGCCTGGTTACCAATTTAAGGTCTGCTCCTGGACTGTTAACCGATTTCAAAGAACTGGTTGGCGGAAGCGACAATATTATTCTTCGTAACGGAGAAAAGGCTGAAGGAGATTTATTGTATAATCCGAGAACAGGAATTGGCATATCAAGAGATAAAACAAAAGTATTTCTTGTCGTAGCTGACGGCAGAAATGATGAGTCGAAGGGGGCTACCATGGTCGATTTTGGACAAATATTTAAGGCCCTGGGTGCCTGGGATGCCGTAAATATGGATGGGGGTGGTTCTTCTGTAATGGTGGTAGGAAACCAGGTTATGAATTCGCCTTCTGATGGTCATGTCAGGCCTGTTGGTACGGGCTTGCTAATTACTGAAGCTCCGGAACCAAATGATAAAAAGGTGCAGCGAATTGAGTTCAGTCCGGGAAAAACGATTGAATTACCGGTGAATGGTCTGTTCAGGCCCGTTATGTGGGGGTATAATAAGGATGGGGTTTTGGTTAGTAAAGACGTTAAAGATTTTTCACTGTCTTGTAGTTCCAATATTGGACATATAAATAGTAATGGTTTTTTTGTGGCATCAGATAACCCGGGCTCCGGCACAATCACTGCCAGCTTCAACGGAAAACAGGTAACGAAGGATGTAAAAGTAAAATATGCTTCTATCCAAATGCGCCTCGATTCTGTTCTGGCCGATAAGAAGCATCCTTATTTTTTAGAACTTGAAGGTCAATATGGTTCACGTATTGCCACCGTTGATCCTGTAACAGATAATAAGGTATTTATTGCCCTGAAATCGACAAAACCTCAAACGGTAAACATGGAATTATATACCATACAGGGGCAAAAGATAAAAACAGACAGGACAACTTGTTGCGGCGGGGAAATTTCATTCCCATTGCAGGGAATATCTCCTGGTTGCTATCTGATGAAAATTGATACGAAAAAAAAAGCTGATGTCGTAAAATTAATTATTCAATAACCGTAATTGGGGAAAATAAAAAAAACACAAAAAATTATATGAGACAGGTGTTGTTTATATTGTTCATTTTTAGTAGTTTGATTGCAGTTTCCCAGGATACACATCCTGTATATAAAAATCCGGAAATGCCGGCAGATGACAGGGTAAAAGACCTGTTGGAAAGAATGACGCTGGAGGAAAAAGTGGCTCAGATGAGGCATATTCATTTTGCAAGCTATAATGTCGAAGGTCATTTGGATCTAAATAAGTTGAGTTCATTTGTAAAAGGGAATAGTTTTGGGTGTATTGAAGCATTTCCGTATTCTGCTGAGGAATACTCAAGAACCATTTACAAAGCCCAAAAATATATGAAGGAAAAAACCCGTTTGGGAATCCCTGTACTTCCTGTTATGGAAGCATTGCATGGAACGGTTCAGGATGGTTGTACCATTTATCCCCAGTCAATAGCATTAGGTTGCAGTTTTAATCCGGATCTGGTGAAAGAAATGGCTGAAAATATAGCCTTCGAGGTTAAAGCGATTGGGGCAAAACAAGTGTTGGCCCCGGTACTTGATTTAGCCAGGGAATTGCGATGGGGACGGGTTGAGGAAACCTATGGCGAAGATCCTTACCTGGTTTCCCGGATGGGGGTTGCCTATGTTCAGGGGTTACGTGAACACGGGATTATTTGCACCCCGAAACATTTTATTGGTCATGGTACCCCAACCGGCGGGTTAAACCTGGCGCCCGTGGCAGGAGGGAAACGTGAGTTGCTGAACTTATATATGCAACCTTTTGAGAAAGTGATAAAAGAAGGTAATCCCCTTTCCATTATGAACTGCTACAGCGCATACGACTGTGAACCAGTTGCCGCTTCACCATATATGATAACCGGGCTACTACGCGACGAATTGCAATTTAAAGGATATGTATATGCCGATTGGGGCTCAGTGGGTATGCTTGAATCTTTTCACAGGACAGCCGCCAACGGAAGAGAAGCAGCACGCCAGGCGGTAGTTGCCGGTATCGACATGGAAGCAGGAAGCGGGAGCCGTCATTACGAAAACCTGGTCAGTCTTGTTAATAATAATGAACTTGACATTAGCTACATCGATCGTGCTGTCAGCCATATCTTATACGCAAAATTCGAATCCGGCCTCTTTGAAGAACCATTGCCCGACACTTCCAATGTGCGGGTTCAAATGCATTCTCCGCAATCCATTAAGCTGGCAAAAAAACTGGCAGACGAAAGTGCTGTATTGCTGAAAAATGAAAATGCTATCCTGCCCTTAAATCAGGAGTCGTTAAAATCGATCGCTGTAATTGGCCCTAATTCCGATGTGGCACAATTTGGAGACTATACCTGGGGAATAGAAAATGCAGGAGCAGGAGGGGTTACCCCTCTGCAGGGGATATCTGATTTTGTTGGAGACAGGGTTAAAGTGCGCCATGCCAAAGGGTGTGACCTGGTGAGCAGCGACGTAAGCGGTTTTCATGAGGCTATAAAAATTGCCCGGAAGAGTGATGTTGCAGTGGTATTCCTCGGGTCGCAAAGTGCGCTACTTTCCAGGGTAAACAACAGTGTCCCCACGTGCGGAGAAAGTTTTGATTTATCCGGTTTAAGTTTAACAGGGGTACAGGAACAACTGGTTAAGGAAATTTACAAAACAGGGACGCCTGTTGTCCTGGTCTTGGTTACCGGCAGACCGTTCGCCATTCCGTGGGAAAAAAAGCATCTGCCTGCCATTATTGTTCAGTGGTATCCCGGAGAAGAAGGGGGAAATTCAATTTCCGGTATTTTGTTCGGAAAGGTTAATCCGTCAGGGAAATTAGCTGTTTCTTTCCCTCAAAGTACAGGGCAAACCCCGGTTTATTATAATTATCTCCCAAGTGACAAAGGGTACTATAACCAAAAAGGAAGCCCCGGTAATCCTGGCAGAGATTATGTATTTTCAAACCCTTATTCATTATATCCCTTTGGTTATGGGTTAAGTTATACTCGTTTTGAGTTTTCTGATTTTCACCTGTCCAGACAACAGTATGGATTAAATGATACCGTTTGTGTACAATTCAAAATAAAAAATACCGGGGACAGGGAAGGGAAGGAAGTGGCACAACTTTATATCCGTGATTTGGTAAGCACAATTGAAACCCCGGTGCAACAATTAAAGGCATTTCAGAAAATAAATTTAGAAAAAGGAGAAGTAACAAAAATAATCCTCAGCGTGCCGGTGAGCGAATTGTACCTCTACAACCGTAATTACCAAAGAGTGGTAGAACCGGGCGATTTTGAGTTGCAGGTTGGCTCTTCATCACAGGACATTTATTTTAAACAGAATTTTACTGTTTATGATAAGGATAGTCCTAAAGAAAAAATAGTACCAGCAGGTGTGAAAACAAAATCTTCCGGGAGAAATGTAAATAAAAATGTCCGGAAAATAGAGGTTAAGGGAACGGTAACAGATGTCCAGGCTAACCTGTTAAATGGAGTTAATATAACCTTCGAAGGACAGGAAACTTCTGTTAAAACCAACAACCGGGGAGAATATACGGTTCAGGCAGAGGAAGGAGACTGGCTCGTGTTTGAAAAAAAGGGATTTAAAACGGAAAAAATACAGATAGAAAAGGATTTGTATATAAATGTAAGCTTATTCCCCAAAGGAAAATAGTATTCCGAAAGGAGGAGAAGCTAAATACGAAAGGATAAATATATGAAACGACTACTGAATTTGGGGATTGCAATATTATTGTTGTTTCCTCAAATAATCTGTGCAGAAAACAATGTTTCGGAACCGGGAGCAAAAGCTCAGGAGTTGGAAATTGCAGTTTTTGATATTGATGCAACCCCGCCCGAGGGTACTCACCTAACTTATGATACTGAAATAAATAAGTGGGATTTAGGATTACGGGCAAAAGGGATTGTACTGCTCGGGGCCGGGAACCCAATTGTTTTATGTGCTGTTGACTGGATTGGAATTGCAAACGAAGGTTACGATGCTTTTCGAAATGCACTGGCAGAAGGGGCCGGGACGGTTCCTGAAAGGGTAGATTTGCATACCGTACACCAGCACGATGCGCCGATTTGTGATTTTGCCTCAGAAAAAATTCTTCTGAAGCAGGGCCTCGACCCTATTTGTTATGAAGGTCGTTTTGCAAGGGAAACCATTGGCAGGCTAAAGGCTGCAGTGGCGGGATCATTAAATAATAGAAGGAAAATTACCCATGTGGGAATCGGAGAGGCTGAAGTGTTTAAGGTAGCTTCCAACAGAAGGATATTAGGTG
The DNA here is from genome assembly GCA_963662895.1 of Prolixibacteraceae bacterium. Classification (GTDB taxonomy): domain Bacteria; phylum Bacteroidota; class Bacteroidia; order Bacteroidales; family Prolixibacteraceae; genus GWE2-42-39. Next base: position 1,753,893 of record OY759982.1, read on the forward strand.
CCGGCGGCCATGTAAAAGGGATGCGTTATACTTCTTGCCCTGATTCGGCATTAAGGGCCGAACCGGAAGGTTTAATTGACCCGATGGTATCGTTAATTAGTTTTTGGGATGGCGAAGTTCCGCTTGCTGTTCTTAGTTATTATGCCGTTCATCCACAAAGTTATTACCGTACAGGAGTAGCAAATCCCGATTTCCCGGGAGTAGCGCGTTTTATGCGCCAGCTTGCTGTGCCTGAAGCTTTGCATATTCATTTTAACGGAGCTGGCGGCGATCTTGGCGCCGGAAAATACAACGATGGTTCAAAAGAGAACCGGCTTGTATTGGCCGAAAGATTGGCCGACGGAATGAAACGTGCATGGGAAAATACCAAAAAAGAGGCCGTAACTTCTGAATCAGTCCGTTGGAATGTGGAACCGGTGAGTTTGCCTCCGGCTTCGGGCATTAAAGATATCGGCCCCTGGCTGAAAGATGCCAACCCTGTTTTCCTTGCAAATAACCTTTTTAAAACCGCATGGAAAAACAGGTTGCAGGAGGGTAAAAAAATTAATATAACCTGTCTTAAAATAGGAAAGGCAAGAATATTAGGATTGCCGGGAGAACCTTTTATCGATTACCAACTTTTTGCCAAGGCCGAACGTCCCGATTTATTTGTGGCTGTAGCTGCTTATGGCGATTATGCTGTTGGTTATATTCCTACTGATGAAGCCTACAGACAGGGGGGGTACGAGGTTAGTGAAGCGGCAGGGGTAGCGCCCGGGGCTTGTCTTATTCTGATGAATGCAATAGATAAACTCCTTAATTAAAAAACAGTTCAGGTTGATGATAAAGGTTTTATTACTGACAGATTTTTCGAGTGGGTACAGCCGGAATTTATTAAAGGGAATTGTGCAGTATTCAGAGGTTTACGGGCCTTGGATATTTTATCGTATGCCATTGTATTACCGGGAATTACATGGAGATGAAGGAGTTGTTAAGTGGGCTGAAGAGTGGGGAGCCGATGCGATAATAGCCCAGTTGTCGGATGTAAAGATTGATATTTTAAGAAAATTGAATATTCCTGTAATTGTTCAGAATTACAAGGAGAGGAACGAAGGGATATCGAACCTAACAGGAGATTATTTTGGAACGGGGGTTTTGGCCGGTGAATTTTTTTTACAAAAGGGCTATAAGTCATTTTGCTATTATGGCTATAACAACACGGTTTGGATGAGGGAACGGGGAGATGGATTCAGGGAAACGGTAGAAAAAAAAGGATACCAGGTATATTTTTATGAAGAAAACGCGAGGGCCGAAGAGTGGAATTTTGATGCAGAAACAGTGGGGGAATGGTTAAACCGTTTGCCTAAGCCTGTAGCCCTGTTTGCATGCGATGATTACCATGCCTTACAGATAACAGAAGTCTGTAAAATAAACAATATTGACATTCCCGGGGAAATTGCCATCCTTGGTGTTGATAATGACGATTTGCTGTGTAATATATCCGATCCTCCCTTGTCGTCAATTGAGTTGGATATACTAAACGGAGGGTTTGCTGCAGGCAGATTATTACATCAATTTATCATGAAAAGGGCAGTGCCGCCTGTCGATATAGTCATAAAGCCGATCCGTGTTGTATCCCGGCGCTCGACAGAACAGTTTGCCGTTTCAGACAAACATATAGGGTATGTATTAAAACATATTGAATCGCACTGCACAACCCAGCTATCAGTAAAAGACATCCTTCCCCTCGTACCTTTATCAAGAAGGGGGTTGGAAAAGAGTTTTAAAAGGGAAACAGGGATAACAATCTATCAATATATTCAAAGGAAGCGAATAGAAAAATTTTGTGACTTATTAGAGACTTCGGATATTCCGCTTACGGAAGCCGCAGCTTCTTCCGGTTTTACAGATTATAAAAATGTTTCGAGGATTTTTATGAAGTCAAAAGGAATAACCCCTTCCCGCTACAGAAAGAAATACAGAATGAACAAAGGCCTGTAAATGAATTCCTGCTTGTTCTTTTGCCTTTCAACTTATCCGATAATTCCCATGTAAGACCCATTGTTTTCGTTTTTTGAGGATTTAAATACGCAAACAGGAATAAAAGCTCTGAAAATGAGATCTATATTTGTAAATAAAAAATAAAATTGAAGTATGATGAATAAGAATATATATCCGAGAAGGGAATTTATTAAAAAGAATTCGTTGCTGGGGGTTGGGACTGTTTTTAGTCTTGGAGTTGCCAATAATATCCTGGCAAGTTGTGTTCCGGGGGTAACTACTCCTGCAATACTGGGTGGCTCCCCTGTAATTTCATCCCATAGTTGGCCGGGGTGGCCCGTCTGGAATCCCGAAACTGACGAAAAACGGTTATTGGAGGTTATGCGTAGCGGGGTTTGGTCGCGCTCACATGTTGTTGATGAATTTGAACAGGAATGGGCAAAAACAATTGGAGCAAAACGGTGCCTGGCTGTTGTTAACGGCACCAATGCCCTGAATGCTTCACTTGCCCAGTTGGAAATTGGATGGGGCGATGAGGTTTTGGTTACTCCTTATACATTTATAGCATCTGTATCCTGTATTTTATTTAACGGGGCTATTCCTGTTTTTGTAGATGTAGATCCGGAAACCTTTCAGATGGACCCCGAAAAGATTGAAGCCAAAATAACTTCGCGTACCAAAGCCATAATACCGGTACATATTTTAGGCCTTCCTTCTGATATGGAGCGTATAATGGCCATTGCCGAAAAACATAACCTTTTGGTCGTTGAAGATGCCTGTCAGGGATGGTTGGCTGAAATAAACCATAAAAAGGTTGGTACTTTCGGAAGGACAGGGTGTTTTAGTTTCCAGAACTCGAAAAATATGCCCATTGGCGAAGGCGGGGCTATCGTTAGTGATGACGACGAACTTATAGACCGTTGCTATTCATTCCATAATTACGGAAATCCGTATGGAACAAATGTAGGTGATGTGGGCTCCGGGACACTTATATTAGGTACAAAACTGCGTATTACAGAATACCAGGCAGCAATTGGTCTGGCTCAGTTGAAACGGCTGGGCGGGCAAACAGACCTGCGGAATGTTAATGCAACTTATCTTAGCTTTTTGCTTAAAGACATTCCGGGCATCACTCCGGCCAGATTATATAAAAATGTAACAAAGGCAGCTTTTCACCTTTATCCTTTCTTGTATAAGAAGGAAGAATTCAAAGGGCTCCCCCGTGATAAATTTATAAAAGCCCTGCAGGCAGAGGGCGTTCCATGTTCCAGTGGGTATAACGAATTAAACAAAATGCCATATCTGAAAAATACATTCAACAGCCGTTTATTCAGGAAATTTTATTCTGAAAAAGAGTTGGATTACGACAGGTATGCCAGTGAAAACCTGTGCCCTCTGAATGAAAAGCTCTGTAACGAACAGGCAGTATGGATTCCTCAGAATATATTACTTGGGACAAAGACTGATATGCAGAATATTGCTGACGCAATCGAAAAAGTTCATCAAAATGCGGATGAAATAAAGAGGAAAACGGATAAGCAATGAAAATGAAAAAAATAAAAGTTGGTTTCTTGTTGGGGGTGTTATTTTTATTTGCTTTTGTTTCTATAGCAACAGCCAATAATGACGGGCAAAATGCCAAAGGCTGGCAGGCCGGTATTGCTCATATAAATATTACTCCTGATAAGCCAATCTGGCAAGGAGGCTATGCCTCGCGTGAACATCCTTCGGAAGGAAAACTGGCAGAGCTTTGGGCAAAAGCCTTAGCCATTCAGGATGCCAACGGAAAAAAAGCGGTCCTGGTTACCATGGATTTGATTGGCATTTCCAAATCGATGTCAGAAATAATAAAAAACCGTCTGAAAGGTTTATACGGCTTGTCAGACGACCAGATAATCCTGAATGTTTCCCATACCCACTCAGGACCGGCCCTTGTTGATAACCTGCAGGATATTTATCCGATGGATTCGCATCAATGGGACGATGTGAGACAATACTGCAATAATCTTGAAAATAAAATTGTCAAGGTAACAGGGATGGCGTTGGGTAAAATGCACCCGGTGAAAATTTATTCGGGAAATGGCGTAACGCGGTTCCAGGTTAACCGGAGAAATAATAGTGAACAAAACCTGGTTGCCCAAAGCGAGTTAAAAGGACCCAATGATCATGCTGTTCCGGTTCTGAAAATAGTTGGGAAGCATGACAAACTGAAAGCTGTTGTTTTTGGTTATGCCTGCCATGGAACGGTATTGAGCGGGTATCAAATAAGCGGCGATTATATGGGGTATGCTCAAGAGGAACTGGAAAAATCTCATCCTAAAGCTACAGCCTTGTTTTTTCAGGGCGCAGCAGGCGACCAGAACCCATTGCCCCGAAGGTCGGTAGCGCTGGCAAAACAATATGGGAAAGAACTGGCAAGCGCTGTTGAACGGGTTTTGGAAGAAAAGATGACATTATTGGCGCCCGGATTACAAACAGCTTATGCCGAAATAGAATTGCCCCTGGAAGACCCTCCGGAAGAAAAAGAATTACTGGAAAAATCGGAAACATCACCGGGTTATGAGCAACGCTGGGCAAAGAGGTTGCTTCATAACGTCCGGCAGGGGAAAAAAATGGGGAAAAATTATTCCTATCCAATAGAAGTATGGAAGTTGGGAGACCAGTTGCTGTTTGTGATGGGGGGAGAACCGACCATTGAATATTCCATCAGGCTGAAACAGCTATTCGGTCAGGATGCGTTTGTGTTAGGATATTCCAATGACGTGATGGCTTATATTCCCTCTTCAAAAATATTAACAGAGGGGGGATATGAAGGAGAAGACTCTCAAATCGTATATGGACTGCCTGCAAAATGGAAGCTTGGTATTGAAGATAAAATACTACGGGAAATAGTAAAACTCGCCAATTCTATGGGAGTTGAGGCAAAGATTAATAATAAAAAATGAAATTTTAAAATGAAAAAAGTAAGTATCTATTATCTAACCGTTACTCTTTTATTGATAGGTGTATCCTGCTCAACCGGAGAGAAATCAAAAGATTTACAGAATAATATAAACAACATGAAAAAATCAGCTTCTTTGGTAGCCAAACACTATTATTCAGGATTTCCGCTGGCTCACGACACGTACAATACCATCACTGCGGTCAGCGACGGACGGATTTATTATTGCCTGTCATCTCAATCAATAGATACCGGGGGACAATATTACGTTTATGATCCGGGGACCGATAAAATAGAACATCTGGGAGATATTACAGAAATATGTGGAGAAGCCGTATCCAAAGCCATTCCTCAGGGAAAATCCCATTCCAATTTTTATGAAAGCAAGGGAAAACTGTATATCTCCACCCATGCCGGATATTACCAGATGATTGACGGCATGGAGATGATGGTGCAGGATCCGCCCGAAGGATACAAATTTTATCCCGGAGGACATATATTGTCTTACGACCTGGCAACCGGGGAGTTCGACGACCTGGCAATTCTCCCGCGTGGAGAAGCAATAGTGACCATGACGATGGATACTTTGCGCAGCCATATTTATGCTATCTCGTGGCCCAAAGGGTACTTTTTTCATTACGATGTTGAAAAAGATGAATTAAAGGATCTGGGAAAAATATCCGGTAACGGTGAAGCTGGCACACCGGGAAAAGACTACCGTGTATTGTGCCGTTCCATGGTTGTCGACCCTCGCGACGGAACAGTATATTTTTCTACTTCCGAAGGAGATATATTATCTTATAACCCAAAATCAGATTCAATCAAAAAAGTTAAAGGAGTTGATTTACGGCTGGATTACTTTGGAGAGTACGATCCTACCCGCCCTGGAAGTATGCAGTATAACTGGCGGCGTATTGTGTGGTATCCTGGCGAAAATGTTGCTTACGGTGTACACGGGAATTCGGGCTACTTGTTCCGGTTCGATCCGAAGGTTCCGAAAATTGAAATTGTGGAACGGATAACTTCCATTCCGTCGAAAAAAAGCGGGATGTTCGACCAGTTTAGTTACGGTTATCTTGGTTTTGACCTTGGCCCTGATAAGGAAACCCTGTATTACCTGACAGGAGGCCCCATCTATATCGATGGAAAACGGGTGAAAGGGGTTGATGAAATAGCCATGGGTGCAGCAAAAGGGCTTGAGAATCTTCACCTGGTAACTTATCACATTCCCTCTGATACATATACCGACCACGGCCCCATTTTTTACGAAGATGGCAGCCGGCCAACATATGTAAATTCAATAGCCATTGGCAAGGACGGGACTGTGTATACTTTGGCACGATTTCAACATGAAGGTAAAGAAGTAGAAGACCTGGTAAAAATATCCAACCCCTTTTCCCTGTCCGGGGCAAAAAATTAACCAATAACCTGTATAATGAAAGATAGCAGTATGTCCAGGCATATGCAATCGGTTGGATTAACAGTCCTCAGGCTTTTAATCGGCTGGCATATACTTTACGAAGGCATCGCAAAATTACTTAACCCCGGATGGAGTTCAGCCGGTTTTTTAAAGGAATCGAAATGGATTTTTTCCGGGGTATTTAACTGGATTGTTTCCCATCCCGACGTGTTGAAAGTTGTAGATTTTTTGAATACCTGGGGGCTAATCCTGATTGGAACGGGTTTAATTTTAGGATTGTTTTTCAAAGCAGCCTCTGTATCGGGCATTTTGTTGTTGCTGTTGTACTATTTTGCTGTTCCTCCCCTGGTGGGATTGGAATACTCAGTTCCGGCGGAAGGCAGTTACCTGATTGTAAATAAAACGTTGATAGAAGCGGCTGCATTGCTCGTATTGTCAGTGTTCCCTTCTTGCGGACCTGGACTTGACTCTTTAATCTTTAAAAAGGGGAAAAAAGCATAAAACGGGTGTGAGAATAATGGTAAAAAAGAAAGAAACAGAAGTTAAAAAAAGAACTGGCGAAAATTTGCCAGGGGAAGGGAAAATGCGGCGGCGTACCTTGCTTAAAGCGATGACTGGGATTCCGGTACTGGGCGTTTTCGGCTATGAATTGTTTAAAGAGCAATCATTCGAAAAAGGTAAAAACGAGCTGATCAAACAAAAACTGGGGCTTGAAAATTTAAGGAGTCCCGTAATATTAAAAAAAATTTCCGGGGGGGAATTACTCCGTGTAGGGATAATTGGTTTTGGGAATCGTGCCCCGGTTCATGCGAATGCCCTGGGATATATGCATCCTGATGATGTTGAAAGCAGAAAGAAAAACAACACCTTGCAGAACTGGCTTGTTCAGGACGATTTAAATGTAGCAGTAACAGGTATTTGCGATGTTTATAATATGCATGCCCGGAGGGCTGTTGAAACAATTGAGAATGATGTACACCCCCGGAACTTTCACAATAAAAAGTTTCCGGTAAAACGCTACCTTCACTGGCAGGAAATGCTGGAAGATAAAAATATTGATGCAGTTATGATAGCCACTCCTGATCATCATCATGCAGAAATATCCACTGCAGCTGTTCAACAGGGAAAGCATGTTTACTGTGAAAAAAGTGTCGCACTTACGGAAGAGGAGCTAAACAAGCTGTACCATACGGTAAAAAACAGCAATGTTGTTTACCAGTTGGGGCATCAGATTACCAAAAGCGCCGTTTTTCAACAGGCAAAGGAAATCATAAAACGGAACATTTTGGGGAAAATTACCCTTGTCGAAGCCACGACAAACCGGAATACGGCCAGCGGAGCCTGGATTCGTCATCTGGATGCAAACGGGAACTTAAAACCGGGAACAGAAAAAGACATCGATTGGAAGCAATGGCTTGGAAAATCGCCCTATGTGCCATTTTCCAAAGACCGTTATTACAACTGGACCAAATGGTTTGCTTACGATACAGGCATGATTGGACAGCTATTTACCCATGAGTACGACGCTGTAAATCAATTGCTGGATATTGGAATCCCTCATTCGGTAATGTCATCCGGTGGTATTTATTACTGGAAAGACAACCGGGAAATACCGGATTTGCTGCAATGTACGTTTGAATATCCGGAGCAGGATTTGACCCTGCTGTATAGTGGTTGCCTGGCGAACAGCCGTTCCCGTGGACGGATTTTTATGGGGCGGGATGCTTCCATGGAACTGGGTAGTTCTGCTCTGATAACGGTCGATAATGATTCTGAACGCTATCAAAAACTAATTGCAACAGGAGAAGTCGATCCCTCAAAACCCATGCTTTCGTTTGTTGACGGGAACCAGAATGTTGATGCAGTAACATCGGCAACTGCCCGGTATTTTGCATCACGAGGATTGGTAACCACCAATATAAACGGACACGAAGTGGACCTTACCTATCTGCATATAAAGGAATGGATTGATTGTATCCGTAACGGAGGGACCCCTTCTGCCAATATCGACAGGGCTTTCGGGGAAGGAATAACCTGTATAATGGCCAACCGTTCATACATTGAAAAACGCCGGATGGAATGGGACCCGGTGAATAAAAAAATAGTCTAAAAACAAATGATTTAATTAATACTTGAGAATATGAATACCCGAAGAAACTTTATTAAAACAGCAGGGGCAGGGGTTGCTGCTTCCGCGCTTTCAATGTCTCCGCTTGGTAGTTTTGCCCACAGCATCAGTCAAAACAGGTCAGGTGCTAAAAAAATCAGAATTGGAATTGTGGGGGCGGAAAATTCCCACGCCGGTATTGTTAGCAAAATGATTAATATCGACAAAAAATTCCCCGGGGTGGAAGTTGTTTCTGTTTGGGGCGAAACCGAGGAATTTGCCCGGAATACAATGAAGATCGGGAACATCCCTTTAATGATAAAAAATCCGGAAGAGATGCTGGGTAATATTGATGCCGTAATTGTTGACCACCGCCATCCGAAATACCACCTAAAAGCAGCTACACCTTTTGTAAAAGCAGGTATTCCTGCATTTGTCGATAAACCATTCTGTTACCGCTTGAACGAAGGAAAAGAATTTTTGCAGATGGCAAGAGAGGCCGGGACACCGGTAACTTCTTTCAGTACAATAGCACAGAGCGATGCAACTTTTGATATTGCAGAACAGGTTAAAACGCTCGGTGAGTATGACAATATCATACGCTTTGGCCCGGTTGAAGTTGATTCTCCCTGGGGAGGAGTCTTTTTTTACGGCGTTCATGTTGTTCAGCCCCTCATGTTTATGTTTGGCCACGACATCGTAGAAGTCAGGGTTAATACTTACAACAAAAAAGGAGGAGCCGAACTGGTATTCAACAATGGGAAAATTGCTACGCTTGTTTTCAATACAAAACATTACGGTTGGGATACTTATGTTGAGAAAAAAGAAGGTATTGTCCATTTGAAATCAAGGGTGGAAGAAACAGACCCCGCCAGGTGTTATAAAGATATGATTGAAATGTTTCGCACCGGTAAGGAGCCGCGCTCGCACGAAAGTATCCTGAAGTGTGTTGCCGTATTGGAGGCAATGGAGAAATCGGTAAAAAGCGGCAAGTGGGAAAAAGTTGCCACTGTTTCTCTTTAACCAATAGCCAGCCCGGTACATATAGCTCATAGTTGAAAATGTTTGTCTAAAGTTTTTTTAGAGAGAGGGGGAGTTATATGCTTTTATTATTGTTCTTGTATTTTTTAATTGCTTAAAAATGAATAAAATAGAAAGATTAATAGAGAAGAAAGGATTAATAGAGAAGAAAGGATTAATATCCGGGACGAAAAAAACAGATAGATGGACAACCAATATTTCCATAGCAATTATTGGGTTGATGTTTTTTATTTTTGGTTTTGTATCCTGGGTTAACTCCATATTGATTCCCTACTTTAAAATTGCCTGTGAGCTTACCAATGTTGAAGCCTACCTGGTCGCTTTTTCTTTTTATATCGCCTATCTTTTTATGTCGGTGCCTTCGTCTTTCATATTGGAAAAATATGGCTTTAAAAAGGGAATGATGTTTGGTTTTTTTACAATGGCGCTTGGCTCATTCCTTTTTATCCCGGCAGCATTGTACAGGACTTACGGAGTGTTTCTGTCCGGGTTGTTCCTGATTGGTACCGGGTTAGCATTGTTGCAGTCGGCAGCTAATCCATACATAACAATTGTAGGTCCGATTAACCGTGCAGCCCAGCGAATAAGCATAATGGGGATTTGTAACAAAATTGCGGGAATACTGGCTCCTTTAATATTTGCCGCAGTGGTTTTGAAAGTTTCGGACACACAAATGTTTCAAACCCTGGAAAGCGGGAACCTGAGCGAAGGAGCGAAAAATGCCCTGCTGGACGGATTTATAAGAAGGGTGATTCTGCCGTACAGTATTCTGGGACTTTTTTTAACCCTGGTGGGGATATTTATTTATTACTCGCCACTGCCCGAGATTAATACCGAGACTTCCAATAAAGAGGAAGGTACGGAAAATGAATCCGGGAAAACCAGTGTTTTCCAGTATCCGTACCTGATATTGGGGGCGTTGGCCATTTTTTTCCATGTAGGTTCCCAGGTTGTCGCTATTGACACTATTATTGGATATGCACGAACGATGGGAATAAATTTGCTGGAGGCAAAAGTTTTTCCTTCTTATACTTTAGGAGCAACAATGTTGGGGTATATTCTTGGGGTAATCCTGATTCCTAAATACATCAGTCAACGTAATGCCTTGATATTTTGTACGATTCTGGGATTGACTTTATCTTTCGGGGTGTTGATCTTTAGCGGAGACGTGACCATTTTGGGACACGATACAGATATTTCGATTTGGTTATTGGCTGCTCTGGGTTTTCCAAACTCACTTATTTATGCTGGTATCTGGCCTTTGGCAATAAAAGGTTTGGGAAAATTTACAAAAATAGGCTCATCGATTATGGTCATGGGACTTTGCGGAAACGCTATCACGCCAATTATTTACGGGCATTTAACCGATTCATTTAATGCACGGTTCGGCTATATCATTTTGATTCCCTGTTATCTGTATTTAGTCTTTTTCGCTTTGTCTGGCCACAAAATAAAGAACTGGGGAAAAGTCTCCCAAATATCGAAACAGTTCTAAACTATTTAACTTTTATTACAAATGAGAAGAATAAAAATATATAACGGACGGGTCATTACTCCTTTCCGTATCATCGAAAACGGATGTGTACTTATTGAAGGGGGAAAAATTTTAAAGGTACAGCAAGGAGATATAACCGACAATGAAGCAATATGTATCAATGCCCGGAATAACTTTATTTCTCCCGGATTTATTGACATTCATACGCATGGAGCAGGTGGCCATGATTTTATGGATGGGACAGTGGACGCATTTTTGGAGGCAGCCAAAACACACGCCCGGTATGGGACTACCTCTTTGGTGCCTACAACCCTGACAAGTACCCACGAAGAATTGTGGAATTTGTTTGATGTTTACAAACAAGCCAAATCGGAAAATACTGCCGGAGCGCAGTTCCTGGGACTTCATCTGGAAGGGCCATATTTTGCGATAAGCCAGAAAGGGGCGCAGGATCCCCGTTATATTCGCAACCCTCAGAAAAGCGAATATGAAAAAATATTACGGCATTCCGACGATATTATTCGCTGGAGTATTGCCCCCGAGCTGGACGGAAGTATGGAGTTGGGACGTTTCTTGTATCAAAAAAATATCCTTGCCTCCATTGCGCATACCGATGCTACTTCCGACGATATAGCTGAAGCCCTTGAAAATGGATATACACACATCACACATTTATATTCCGGCATGTCGGGAGTAATGAGGCGTAATGCTTTTCGATATGCCGGCGTTATTGAAAGCGCGTATTTATACAATCAGTTAACTGTCGAAATTATTGCAGATGGTATCCATTTGCCTTCAACTTTATTACAGTTGATATATAAACAAATTGGGCCTGCCCGTATCGCTTTGATAACCGATTCGATGAGAGGTGCGGGAAAAGGTCCGGGAGAAAGCATTCTGGGAAGTTTAAAAGATGGAATGAAAGTAATTATTGAGGATGGGGTGGCCAAACTTCCCGACAGGACTGCATTTGCCGGGAGTGTTGCTACTGCCGATCGCCTGGTACGTAATATGATCCGCCTGGCAGGAGTGCCCATCCTTCACGCAATACAAATGATTACAACGACCCCGGCGCAGATTTCCGGGGTCGGGCACAAAAAAGGAAGTCTTACGGTTGGAAAAGATGCCGATGTTGTTGTGTTTGATGATGATATTCAAATGAAACTTGTTTTGATAAATGGAAATTTAATTATTAATAATTTGGAAAATGAATAGTGATAATTTAAAAAATACCTCGTTAAAGGTGAAAATTTTTAATTCCAGGGACGAATTAGGCCGTGAAGCAGCTGCAGATGCAGGTGAATACCTTCGGAATCTTCTAAATAAAAAAGATAAAGTGAATGTTATTTTTGCTGCTGCCCCTTCCCAAAATGAATTCCTTAAATATTTAACCGAAGAAAAAGGAATTGATTGGGGCCGGATTAATGCCTTTCATATGGATGAGTATATCGGGTTAAAGAAAGACGCACCCCAGGGATTTGGTAATTTTTTAAAGATGCATATTTTTGATAAACTGCCCTTTGCTTCAGTAAACCTGATTAACGGGCAAACTGAAAAACTTGAAAAGGAAAGTGAAAGATATGGACAGTTGCTTGCTGAAAACCCGGTAGATGTGGTATGTATGGGAATCGGGGAAAACGGGCATATTGCTTTTAATGACCCACCGGTTGCCGATTTTGAAGATAAAAAGAAAATAAAAGTGGTTGAGTTGGATAATATATGCCGGCAACAGCAGGTTAACGACGGATGTTTCCTGACTTTTAATGATGTCCCTGAAAAAGCATTTACTTTAACGATTCCATCGCTTATGAAAGCCTCTGCTATATTTTGTGTGGTTCCGGGGGAAAGAAAGGCTGAAGCAGTAGCCAATACTTTTAATCAACAGGTAATCAGCAAATATCCCTCCACGATACTAAGAACTCACAATAATGCTGTATTGTATTTAGATAAGCAGAGCTCTCAAAAATTATAAGTTAATATTTCCAAAATTACAGGTTATAATTTCCATGATTATAAGTTAAGATTTTGAAAAGAACCACTTATTAAATGTAGTTTCCGGGAAAAAGAGTTCCTGTGCCCGGGGGAAGTGTTCATCACTATGCTGATAAGCACTTTATCACCCGGCTGATGGACATCTTATCACCCGGCTGATGGATATCTTATCACTATGCTGATAAAGACTTCATCACCCGGCTGATGAAAGATTCTTTTCCCGTGTAATGAAACTTTTTACAGCGGCGGCTTCTTGGATCCTTTTTCCATCCAGTTGGAAAAAGGATCAGCCCGTCCGGCTTGAGGATAGTAAAAAGGAGAAAGGCAATAATTCTTTTAGTTCATACTCCGAATGACAACCCGTAATTTGATGGTTGGCTTGACTGGGAAAAAGCCCGGAGGGCTATCCTGTTCATAACGCCGGGTGAAACCCGGTGGAACACGGCAACCTGTTTCTATCGGCGCATCTGCCGGGCCAGGTTTGGAACACCAACGCCCTATGCGCCGGAAAATGGAGACGGGGTGATTAAGGACAAGGGTCACTGCCCATCAGACGCTCCTCCTAAGGAACTGTTGAGAAATGGTCAGGTTATTACGAAACAGTGACTAAGTGCTTTGCCTGCTAACAACATGTTTGTAGGTTTCTATGGCCCGTTTGCGGGCATACGTATGGTCAATCATGGGGCGTGGGTATTTTGAAGTGCTGTATTCAGGCACCCATTTACGGATATACTTTCCCTGCGGATCAAATTTTTTTGCCTGTATCTCAGGATTAAAAACCCTGAAATAAGGAGCTGCATCACAACCGGATCCTGCGGCCCATTGCCATCCGCCGTTATTGGCAGCCAGATCAAAATCAAGGAGTTTTCCGGCAAAGTATGCTTCCCCCCAGCGCCAGTCGATAAGCAGGTGTTTGGTCAGGAAGCTGGCTGTTACCATTCGCGTCCGGTTGTGCATATAGCCGGTAGCATTTAGTTCGCGCATTCCGGCATCAACAAGTGGATACCCTGTATTTCCTTCACACCATTTTTTGAATTCAGTTTCATTGTTGTGCCATACAATACGGTCGTATTCAGGCTTAAAACTTTGTTTCTCAACATATGGAAAGTGCCAGAGAATATTCATGTAAAAATTACGCCAGGCCAGTTCATTCAGGAATTTTTCGGACGTTTTGAGGGCAAACCGGGTGATTTCCCGGATACTTACTGTGCCAAACCGGAGGTGTACGCTGAGACGGCTGGTCCCGTTTTCGGCAGGGAAATCACGTAATGCAGCATAGTTCCGTAATTTTTCTTCTGAAATATCGAAAGCAGGAACCTGCAAATTACCTGGCTGAAACCCGGTATCTTCCAGCGCCGGCATCCTGAATGCTTCGGTTTTTAGCAGGTTTTGCAGTAACTGCTGCGATGGAAATCCTGATAAATATTGATCCGGCAAAGCAGCCTTCCATTTTCTGTAATAAGGAGTAAACACAGTATATGGCTTCCCGTTTTCCTTTACAATTTCGTTTTTATCGAAAATGACCTGGTCTTTATAGTCGATAAACCGAATCCCTTTTGTCTGCAGGAAATTTTTTACCGATAGGTCCCTTTGTAAAGCATATGGCTCGTAATCGCGATTGGTATAAACAGCATTTATTGAATATTCAGAAATAATCTTTTGAAAGATTTCGGGAGGTTTTCCATACATAACTTTTAGAGAACTGCCCTTTTCTTCGCATATTTTTTTGATGCCGGTAACTTGTTTATGAATGAAAGAAACCCGCGGATCGTCTTTTTTTAGTTGGTTCAAAATGTTTGTATCGAAAATAAAAATTGGAAGTACCGGGAAGCCTGCACTTAAAGCGTGATACAGTCCTGCGTTATCGTTTATTCGCAGGTCGCGCCGGAACCAGAAGAGGTTCATTTTTGTTTCTGTTTTATTTGTTATTTCCACTGTTTGTATCTTATTTTCTGTTTGTATATCCTTTAAAACACTCTAATTTTATCTTTTCTTTTCGAAAATTAAAAAAAATGTAAGTAAAATGAAACGAGGTTTTGGAAGTGATAATAATTCAGGAGTACATCCGCAGATATTGAAAGCATTGGGAGAGGTTAATGAAGGGCATGTACCTGGGTACGGAGGAGACGTATATACCCAAAAAGCTGTTTCATTATTTAAAAAGGAATTTGGCGACGATGTTGCTGTGTTTTTTGTTTTCAACGGGACCGGGGCCAATGTGTTGGGCCTGTCAAGCCTGGCCCGGTCGTTTAATTCGGTGATCTGTGCGGAAACAGCGCATATTCAGGAAGACGAATGCGGTGCTCCGGAAAAGGAGATCGGGTGTAAGCTGCTTCCTGTTGAAACGCATAACGGGAAAATAACCCCTGAACAGATCAAGATTCACCTTAAAGGATTTGACTTTGAGCACCATTCGCAACCCGGGGTAATTTATATCTCACAGGCAACCGAGATGGGGACATTATATACCCCCGGAGAAATTAAAGCTATTGCGGATTTGGCGCATCAACACGGGATGTATTTGTACATGGACGGAGCCCGTATTGCCAATGCGGCTGCTGCGCTCGGGCTTCCGTTCCGGGCTTTTACACGCGATATTGGTGTCGATGTGCTTTCATTTGGCGGTACCAAAAACGGGATGATGTTTGGTGAAGCAGTTCTGTTTTTTAACCCGGCTCTGGCAAAATATACAAAATATATTCGGAAACAGAATATGCAACTGTATTCGAAGATGCGCTTTATATCGGGACAGTTTCTGGCTTATTTTGAGAATGAACTGTGGAAACAGAATGCGTCTCATGCAAACCGTATGGCAAAGTTGCTTGAAGCAGAACTGAAATCGGTTCCGCAGATACAACTTACTCAAAAAGTGGAAGCTAACGGAGTATTTGCGATTGTTCCCCGGGAAATAATACCTCAGCTTCAGGAGAAATATTTCTTTTATATGTGGGATGAATCCCGTTCGGAAGCACGCTGGATGTGTTCGTTCGATACCCGGGAAGAAGATATTTTTCAGTTTATTGAATTAATAAAAATGTTGGTTTAGTGAGAATTTTCAATTATTTCCCATACCAGAATGATCATGTTGATGTTGAACTGGAGAAGAAAATATTCAGGTACAGCCTGGTATTTCCTTCTTTGTTCGTGATCGTTTTCTGGTTGGTGAAAATGACTGAAACCATTTTTTCGCTCGATTTTGTCCGTTTAGGGATTTATCCTTTGCATGTAAAGGGACTTCCGGGTATTTTTTTCGCGCCATTTGTTCATGGCGACTTTAAGCACCTTGGCGCGAATACGGTGCCTTTTTTTATTCTTTCATGGGCTTTGTTTTATTTTTACAGGAAACTATCGTACCGGATTTTTATTCTTCTTTTTTTTCTTTCTGGATTATGTGTTTGGCTGGGAGGAAGAGAGGCCTGGCATATTGGTGCGAGCGGAGTGGTGTACGGAATGGCTTCCTTCTTATTTTTCAGTGGTATATTCAGGAATGATGTGCGTCTTTTGACCATCGGGCTGATCGTGGCTTTTTTATATGGCAGTATGTTCTGGGGGATTTTTCCGGTTTTGCCTGAAATATCATGGGAAAGCCATTTATGGGGAGCTGTCAGTGGTTTGATCCTTTCATTTTTCTACAGAAAACAAGGACCGCAGCGACAAAAACTGGAATGGGAGGATGAGCCTGATGATGAAACAGATGAGTCAGGAGACACAGATTTTTCAGGTAAAGAAAATGTTGCGAATGAAGTGATAAATAAAAATATTCAGGATTGAAAGAAACGGGATTAATAAAAAAGCTTAACTTTGCCAGTCCTATTTTTAAGGTTCTAAAACAATGATTAGCAGACGAATAATTAGAATTAAAGTACTTCAGATTTTATACGCGTTCTTCACTTCGCCCGATAAGTCAATAAATAATACAGAAAAAGAACTTTTTTTCAGTCTCAGGAAAACATACGATTTATATCATTATTTGCTTGCATTGCCTGCAGAAATAGTGAAATATGCCGAATCCCGTATTGAACTTCGCAAGAATAAGCATTTCCCCACAGACGAGGATTTAAACCCGAATACGCGTTTTGTTGATAATGACCTGATTGCCCAGTTACGGGAAAATGAAGCATTAAATAAGTATTTGGAGCGATCGAAAATAAGTTGGGTAAATGAGCCCGAACTGATTCGTAAGTTATATACAGAACTGGCAGAACAGGATTTCTTCAAAGCGTATATGAATGCTTCGGAAAACTCTTATTATAACGACAAAAGGCTGGTGGAGGATTTCTTTCAGAATATTGTACTGGTTTCGGAAGACATGGAAATTTACATGGAAGAACAGAGTATATACTGGAATGATGACCTTGATTTTGTGATCAGCATGGTACTTAAAACGTTAAAACGCTTTAAAGAATTCAGTTCTCCTGCTTTGTCGCTCTTGCCGATGTTTAAAGATGATGAGGATGAGAGGTATGCAAGAGAGCTTTACCGTAAAGCTGCGCTGAACCACATTGAAAATTACCGGATTGTCCAGGAACATACCGTTAACTGGGATGTGGAACGCATTGCTTTTATGGATGTACTGATCTTGGAAATGGCCATCACTGAGTTTTTATATTTCCCCTCGATACCGACAAAGGTTACGCTGAATGAATATATCGAACTTTCGAAATATTACAGCACCGAGAAGAGCCGTAATTTTATTAACGGGATACTGGACAGGACGCTGAAAAATCTGAAAAAAGAAAATAAAATACAGAAAGCCGGACGTGGCCTTATTGGAGAAGATAGGGAATAATGAAAAGGATACTGTTAGCATATGCCTTATTCTCTTTGTTGGCCTGTCAGAACCGGAACACCAGGGAAGGGAGTTCTGCGGCTGGTAACCCCGAAGAAGAGGCTAAATTTGAGATTCACAAAGAATTCCATAATTTTGGAACGTTACAGGATGGGGAAATTGTTTCATACTCTTTTTGGTTTAAAAACTCGGGTGAAGCGCCGCTTCTGGTAACAGGTACCGATACCGATTGTGGTTGCATTCAGGTTTCGGTTCCTGAAAAAATGACAATGCCTGGCGACAGTGCTTATGTGGAGGTGGTTTATAATTCAGCCGGTGATGTCGGGAAGGTGTTAAAAACGGTTACTGTGTTTGGCAATACTGAAAAAAAGAAAGTACAGTTTCATATTGTTGCTAATGTAAAGAATAAATGGATAGAATTTAATAACTAAAATTTTTACAGGTATGATGAATTACATTTTAATGGCTCAACCGAAGGACGGGGCGGAAGCTAATCCGTTTATGTCGTTCCTTCCTCTGATCCTGATTGTTGTGGTGTTTTATTTTTTCATGATCAGACCACAAATGAAACGTCAAAAAGAATTACGAAAGTTTCGTGAAAGTATCCAAAAAGGCGATAATGTTGTTACAACCGGCGGAATTTATGGAAAAGTAGCTGATATTAAAGAAACGACTATTCTTCTTCAGGTTGATGAAGGTGTTAAACTGAAAGTTGATAAAAGTGCTGTGGTAAAGGATATGAGTGATGTAAATCCCCGGAAATAAATTTCAGGTAAGTGTAAAAACAGGCTGTTCTTTTCAGGGCAGCCTGTTTTTTTTTTGAGTCTTTTCCATGTCCTGTTCACTTGCAATTATCTAATTTTAACCATTAATTTGTTGAACACGAATGATTAATGGTTTAATTATAGTAAATTACGGTGATTTTACTAAAAATGAAACGGGCTCAACTCATCGGTAGGCTATTTTTATCAGCTATTGGAACACTGGTTTTTTTTTCAGGTTTTGCCAGCCGGAATGAATTGAGTTTTGATTCATTTTCGCAGGAAGATGGCCTTCCAAACAATCAGATTCAGTGTATTTACCAGGATCAGAAAGGTTGGATGTGGTTTGGTACCAGTCAGGGACTGAGTCGTTTTGACGGCTATCAGTTTGTCAATTTTCTGTATTCCCCGGAAGATAGTCTGAGCCTGAACGGAACCCTTGTCCGTGTTATTTTTGAAGACAGGAAAGGGGATCTTCTGGTTGGGACAGAGAATGGAGGATTGGATGTTTTCGACCGGGAGAAGGAATGTTTTTTACACCCATATCAAAATGATCCGTTTTTTAATTCAGGAAGGGTTTCTGTAAATGCAATCCAGCAGGATGACAGGGGAAATTTGTGGTTGGGTACAAACATCAATCTGATAGTAATTGATACATTGGGAAATGTTAAGCCGGTATTTCAGAAAACAGATACTGACCCATATAGTCTTTGGGGGGATTTTGTACGGGTACTTCAGTTCGATAACTCCGGTAAATTATGGGCAGGTACTAATAAAGGAGTTTTTATTATTGATCCTGTAACGAAATTGGCAGAGCATGTCTGTTTACCATTTGCGGATGGGGAAACAGACGAAATATGGGAAATTTTTCTGGATGTGGATGGACGTATTTGGATAGGAACATATTCAAACGGTGCTTTTATTGTTGACCCGGTTTCAAAGGTGGTGGTACAAGCTGTAAAACTGGAGAAGGCTTATGAACGGACCGAGACAGTGCGTTCCATTTCGTTGGGGGCTTTTGGAGATTACTGGATTGGAACACGTGGCGGGTTATACGTGTATAATAAAAACAAAGGGGTAACCGGAGTTTATCGTCACGACGACCGGGAACACAGTGGTTTAATTAATAATTCGGTACTCGATATTTTTCAGGATAAGCGTGGAGAAACCTGGATCGGAACACGCGGCGGGCTGAGCTTACTTGCAAAAAGTAAGCAAAGATTCCATAGTTTTGGAGCCCATCCTTCTGATAACAAATATCTTAATAGCAGTATTGTGTATGCTTTCTGGATTGATGATCAGGATAATATATGGATAGGTACCGAAGATGGAGGTGTTAATATTTATCATCCTGAAACGGAGTCATTCAGTTACTTAATGACCGATGCGGATAATCCGAATTCAATTTCCAAAAATTGTGTTAAAGCATTCATGGATGATAAAAAGGGAAATCTTTGGATAGGTACTTTCCTGGGAGGAATTGACGTATTGAATTTAAAGACCGGAAAAATTACACATTATCAGAATAATCCGTCCGATACCGGGAGCTTGTCGGATAACAGGGTTTGGGATTTTCTGCTTGATAATGAAAAGAATATTTGGATAGCTACCTCTTCCGGAGTCGACCGTTTTGACCCGGTAAATAAAAAGTTTATCCATTATCCGCAACTGGCCGGTCAGGGACAAGTGAATTGGATTGAAATAGATTCGTACAATAATATCTGGATGGGGGCTCTTGATGAGGTGATTATTTATAACCCCGGCACTAAGGATATTACTCGTTTTACAGAGCGTACAAGGGCATTTCTTGAAGATTCCAGGGGAAGGTGCTGGATCGCTACACTGGACAGGGGCTTTGCGCGGTACTCGGTTACCGAAGGCGCCATCAGGTATTATAACAAGAATGACGGATTATCCAATAATCAGGTCTTATGCATGTTGGAAGATAACGATTATTTTCTGTGGATCAGCACGTCGAACGGCTTGTCAAAATTTGATCCTGAAGCCAAAACATTTCAGAATTATACAAGTAAAGACGGCCTGAGGAATAATCAGTTCTCCTATGGTGCAGCTTATAAGTCGAAGGAAGGATACCTCCTTTTTGGCGGTATTTCCGGATTCAATATTTTTGATCCTTCTGAAGTTAAAACTGATGATACCTGTGTTCCTTTGGTTCTTACAGAACTCAGGGTTTTCAATAAAAAGGTTGAAGTTAATCCCGGGAAAAAGTCAATTTTGAAGAAAAGTATTTCCGAGACAGCTCATCTTACATTCGATTATTCACAGAATGTATTTACACTCGAATTTGCAGCATTAAATTATGTGAATAGTGGAAATAATCAATATAGTTATTTCCTTGAAGGCTTCGACAGGGAATGGAATGAACCTGGCACGACCCGGACAGCAACATATACCAACCTGAATCCTGGAGATTATATTTTTCATGTAAAACGGGTTGTGCCTGGTTCTGTTGAAACAGGAGATGAATTGCATGTTTTAATTACTGTTCTTCCTCCATACTGGAAAACCCGTTGGTTCCGGCTTTTGGTTTTATTGGTAATCGGGGTATTGATCTATTTGTTGGTCCGGTTTTTCCTGAACCGGGAGAAGATTAAAAACGAATTGGTATTCGAACGGATGAAAGCTCGCAAACTTCATGAGTTGGATATGCTCAAACTCCGTTTTTTTACTAATATCTCACATGAAATAAGGACTCCTTTAACTTTAATCCTTGCCCCTCTAGAAAAATTAATTTCCCGGAAAATGCCTCAGGAAGAAGTTCATTCGCATCTGGATATTATGTACCGGAACACAAAAAATCTGGATCGTTTGATTAATCAATTACTTGATTTCAGAAAACTTGAGTCCGGAAACCTAAAGTTGGAACTGTTGCAGGGAGATATTGTTCGTTTTATATCAGATATTGTTCATACATTTGACAGTTATGCCGAAGAAAAGAAAATTCAACTCCGGTTTAATACGTTGAAGAAGCACCTTGTGGCCAGGTTTGATCCTGATAAAATTGAAAAAATATTGAATAACCTGCTTTCCAATGCATTTAAATTTACAGGAAAAGGTGGAAAGATATCGGTTAACCTGTCGTTGGTTTTTGATTCGAACGAGGATAATTTTGATAATGATAATCAGGATAAGGAATATATTGAGATAACAGTTCGGGATACCGGACAGGGGATTTCTCAATCGAATGTTTCAAAAATATTTAATCGCTTTTTCCAGGTTGGTGAGCAGGCTGTGCAAACCGGAACAGGCATTGGGCTGGCATTTGTAAAAGAGCTTGTTTTGTTGCATAAAGGGAAGATTTTTGTGGAAAGTAAACAGGGTAAAGGCAGCAGGTTTACCGTTCGTATCCCTTATGAAGCAGAACCCACCGAAACTGTTGCCAGGGCTGAGGAAGTATCTGAAAAATCAAATGCGGAGAAAAATCACTTCATAACAGGTGAAAATTATAATGATCCGGTACATGCTGAGATTATGCTGATTGTTGAGGATAACCCGGATGTACGTTCCTTAATAAAAAGTCATTTTGCTCCCAAATATCAGGTATTTGAGGCAAATGACGGAAAGGAAGGCTGGGAACTGGCCCTGAATACGATTCCTGATGTAATTATCAGCGATGTATTGATGCCCGATGTTGATGGATATGAGTTTTGTAAAAAGATAAAAAAGGACGAACGTACCTGTCATATTCCGGTTTTACTTTTGACGGCCTTGCATTCCAAAGAGCATGAAATGAAAGGGCTCTCGTATGGGGCTGATGATTATATCACCAAACCTTTCGATCTTACAATCCTGCAAACGAAAATAGACAACATGCTGTCTGTCAGGAATTCACTCAAAGAAAAATACTCCGGGGAGATAACCCTGCAACCGAAAAATATTGTTATTTCTTCACCTGATGAAAGATTTTTGCATAAAGCAATAGAAGTGGTAGAGGAAAATATTTCGGATGCTGATCTTGATATTGAACGGTTTGCCCGGAAGGTGGGAGTTAGCAGGATGCAGCTTTACCGGAAACTTCATGCTTTGACAGACATGACTGTCAAAGAGTTTATCCGGAGTATTCGTCTAAAACGGGCCTCACAGTTATTGATACAGGAAAAAATGACTGTGAGCGAGATTGCTTATTCTGTTGGGTTTAAAGATTTGTCCCATTTCCGTAAGTGTTTCCGCCAGATGTATGGTATGAATGCTTCTGAATATACCCGGAAGAACTCTTTTCAGGCTAGTCCCAAGTCAGGTTTGCTTTATCACCCTGAGTAAGCAAAGGGGCTCATTGACAAATTCTATTGCTTTTTTGTATTCGCCTCTGGCCAGCGGGGCCCTTCCTTTTGCAGTCGACCAAAAGGAAGAAAAAGTCTTGTCAAAGTCATCCTTCCTCCCGCTTCACGGTTTTTTCTTCCCGGCCCTCTTCCCTGAATACCCGCCAAAAACCGCTCCCGCCAACGCCGGCCCGGACTACTTTGACCGGCCACCCCTGCTTTTCACCTTCCGGTGAACCGGGGACCTGACTCCCGGATACCTTTCCTGTCATTGTCTCATTATCCCCCAATTTTTTTTGTTCATACTCAGAATGACTTCTTTTGCATAAGTCTGTATATGAATCAAATACAAAATATCTCTTTTTTCATCATTTCAGTATTTCCGGCCATACAACTGTACCGCTTTTTTTCAAGGAGTCCCGTACGAATCAGTTTAAAAAGTTGTGGAGAAGAGCAGGAAGAGTGTTCAGTCGCTGTAAAAGCCATCGTTTCGTTATAGAATAAGCCGGGGGGAGAGAGGTATTTTTTTAGGGAACACAACAAAGCCCGGGCTGTTTCCGCCTAAGGGGAAAAAGCGTTTAGAAAATCGAAGGAGTGAGCGTTAAAAAATCAGATAATATGCTCCACAAAAGATATTAAAGTACCCCTCCCGTACCCGGTGTTTTATTTGTTCTTTTAATAACCAGACAATGTTCATTTGTATTCGCCTCTGTCCGGCGGGGCCCTTCCTTTTGCAGTCGACCAAAAGGACGTAAAAGTCTTGTCAAAGTTATCCTTCCTCCCACTTCCCGGTTTTTTCTTCCCGGCCCTCTTCCCTGAATACCCGCCAAAAATCGCTCCCGCCTTCGCCGGCCCGGACTACTTTGACCGGCCATCCCTGCTTTTCACCTTCCGGTGAACCGGGGACCTGACTCCCGGATACCTTTCCTGTCATTGTCTCATTATGCCCAAAACAACCCAATAAATACGTGGATGTTGGTTCAACAGGATATTATTGGTTTGTTGATACTAAGTTTCATATTATCAGTAATCTAAAGAAATGTTGTGTGCTGTTTTGCTTTTTTTGAGGGAAGAATACCCCTGTGTTTTGGGAAATATTTCCCGTTATGGGAAACAAGACTGTCTTTATTGGGAAATAAAAAGAAGCTGTTTTGTGTCAATTGTCCTAAATTTAATTATGAACTAAACGATCAGATAAGCTTATGGAAAAGATGCGCAAAGACCTGAGACGAATTTCCTGGATCATAGTGTTTGTTGTGATTGGATTAATTATCGCGTTATCAATTCTCATAAATATCAGTTTTTAGAAGTTGTCTCCTGATAATTAAAAAAATAAACTTAGTTATGAAAAAAAATCTTGTACTAACTATTCTTGTTGTTTTAATTTTTAGCCAATGTACATTTAATAAAAAGGAAAGAGCCGTTTTGTCTGTTCAGGGCCTGCAAATGGCCGTCCGTATGGCTGATTCGGAAATGACTTTATTTCCAGGATGTTCGACTGTCGATTTTAACCCGGAAGGAAAATGGAGCTATACCGCCGGTTTAATAGCCTTATCGATGGTTGATTTATGGGAACGGACAGGGGATCAGAAATACTATGAATATGCCAAAGGATATGCCGACGAATTTATTAATGAAGAAGGGGAAATAAGGGGCTACAAAAAAGAAGACTTTAATATTGATAAAGTAAATTCGGGAAAATTCCTGTTCGATTTATACCATAAAACAAAAGACGAACGCTATAAAAAAGCTATTGAAATACTCCGCGATCAGTTAAATGATCATCCGCGTACTTCAGAAGGCGGGTTCTGGCATAAAAAGAGATATTCCAATCAAATGTGGCTGGATGGTTTATACATGGGAGAGCCGTTTTATGCTCAATATACAAAAGAGTTTGGCAATCCTGCCGATTTCGATGATGTGATCAACCAGTTTGTTACGGTACACAAACACACTTACGATCCGGTTACCGGTTTGAATTATCATGGTTGGGACGAGAGCAAAGAACAACGGTGGGCTGATCCGGAGACCGGTTGTTCGCCTAATTTTTGGGGACGGGCAATGGGGTGGTACGCCATGGCTCTGGTTGACGTATTGGATTTTATTCCTGAAAATCATCCGGGGCGTGAAAAATTGCTGAATATTTTAAATCAGGTAGCTGCCGGAATTGAAAAATACCAGGATACTGCAAGTGGGCTTTGGTACCAGGTTTTAGATAAAGGAAAAGAGAAAGGTAATTATCAGGAAGCCTCTGTTTCATGTATGTTCGTTTATTCGCTTATGAAAGCGGTCAGACTGCATTACATTGACGAACAATACCGTTCTGTAGCCGAAAAGGGGTACAGGGGGCTTCTGGATAATTTTATTAAAGAAAATGACAATGGGACTATTAGCCTGACCTCTGTTTGTGCTGTGGCCGGTTTAGGTGGTAACCCATACAGAGATGGAACTTACAATTATTATATAGGGGAACCTGTGAGGGATAATGATCCCAAAGGGGTTGGTCCTTTTATTCTGGCAAGTCTTGAAATGAATAAGTAATCAAACCTAATCTTAAAAATATGACAGACTTTAAACATGAAAAGCAAAAGAGACTACGCCTGTATTTTTCCCGCGTAGGAATTTTGGTTCTGGGGTTATTTTTAATTACAAGCTCTGCTGTTGTTTCGCAGAATATTACGGTAAAAGGTAAAGTAATTGATGCCCAGACAAAACAAGGTATTCCCGGAGCCAATGTAGTGGTGAAAGGAACAACAAATGGGATGATCACAAACATAGAGGGGGGATACGAACTGGCTGTTCCTTCAAATGCCGTTTTGACCTTCTCATTTATCGGTTATGCCATGCAGGAAATCCCGGTAAATGGCAAAACGCGTATCGATGTTGCTATGGTGGTAAATATTACCGAGCTGGATGAAGTGGTAGCTATTGGTTATGGAACGGTGAAGAAGAGAGATATAACAGGTTCGGTCGCCTCTGTAAGAGGAGATGACCTGAAGGCAATCCCTGTGTCAAGTCCGGCTGAGGCAATTACCGGGAAACTGGCAGGCGTGCAGGTATTGTCAACCGAAGGTTCGCCTGATGCTGAAATGAGAATACGTGTACGGGGCGGGGGCTCCATTACACAGGACAACTCACCTTTATTTATTGTTGATGGTTTCCCGGTCAACAGTATTTCTGATATTGCCCCTTCCGATATTCAGTCGATTGATGTTCTGAAAGATGCGTCTTCAACTGCAATTTACGGGTCGCGTGGTGCAAACGGCGTTATCATTGTAACAACCAGGAGCGGAAAGGAAGGAAAAGTTTCGGTTAGTTACAACGCTTATGCCGGATATAAGCGAATTGCAAAAAAGTTGGATGTACTTGATGTGGAGGATTATGTGAATTGGCAGTATGAATATGCTGTTTTAGATAACACTGATGGCAATCTTAGTTCGTATGAAAAATATTATGGTTCTTATCAGGATATAGACATGTACTCCGGGTTAAAAGGAAATAATTGGCAGGAACAGGTGTACGGGCGTACCGGACATGTTTTTAACCATGACCTGAGCATCAGGGGCGGATCAGAAAAGTTCATGTACTCCCTGAATTATGCCCATATTTATGAGAAAGCGATTATGATCAGATCGAATTTTAAAAGGGATAATGTAACCTTGAAACTTAATCATAACCCGAATGAGAAAGTAAAGCTGGCCTATTCTTTCAGGTATTCTGATACAGATATTAATGGAGGAGGGGCTAATGAACAAAATGAGATTTCTTCTGCCGACTCCAGGTTGAAACACAGCGTTACTTATTCTCCAATTCCTCTCGATGGTCTGACAACCGATGATACTGATGAGGAAATTGCCAGTTATTTTATGAACCCGATAACAGCTACTGATGATACTGACCGTGAGCAAAACCGGAAAACATACAACATGGCTGGTAGCTTTTCATGGGAAATATTGAAAAACCTTACTGTAAAAGCAGATATTGGGTTAGATAACTATACATATGAGAACCACCGTTTTTATGGTTTGACCACTTATTACGTAAAAAACAGACCGTCTTCAGACGAACAGAACCAACCGGCGGTTGTCCTTGAAAACGAAAAACGTGAAAGTATAAGGAGCACCAATACTTTAAATTACGATTTCAAAAGTCTTATAAATAACGACGACCATGATTTGAAATTGTTGTTGGGACAGGAATATATAAAAATAGAAGAACAGACCCTTACCACTACTGTACATGGATTGCCGACCCAGTTTACATCGGCAGAGGCTTTTAAACTTACCACTCAGGGATCGGCTTATTCAATCGATAATAATTATAGTCCTGATAATAAATTACTTTCATTCTTCGGGCGTTTGAATTACGATTATAAAGACAAATACATTTTTGCTGCAACCTTCAGGGCTGATGGTTCCAGTAAATTTTCAGAAGGTAACAAATGGGGCTATTTCCCATCGGCTGCTTTGGCTTGGAGGGTATCAGGCGAAGAATTTATGCAGAATACCTCTGATTGGTTAAGCGACCTGAAACTGAGGGTAAGTTATGGTACTGCCGGAAATAATAATATTCCGACAGGACAGATGGTACAGTCATTTGAATCGACTACTACTTCGTGGATCAATAATACAGAAAGCTATTGGTCGGCATCGAAAACCATGGCTAACCCCGATTTAAAATGGGAAACCACCTATACCCGGAATGTCGGTATTGATTTTTCTCTGTTTGATAGTAAGTTAAATGGTTCTTTTGAGGCTTATATAAATACGACTAAAGATCTTTTGATCAAGTTCCCTATTTCCGGTACCGGGTATGATAATCAGTATCGTAATATGGGTAAGACCCGGAATAAAGGGCTGGAATTGTCTTTTAGCTGGATCGCTGTTGATAAAAAAGATTTTGGCTTGAATTTTAATTTCAATATAGGCCTTAATAAAAACAAAATTAAGTCGCTCGGAATTATGGATGACTTTGGGCAATCTACCGGTTGGGCTTCAACTGAAATCGGCGATGATTATATGGTGCGTGTAGGCGGATCGGTTGGCGAAAT
The DNA here is from genome assembly GCA_963662895.1 of Prolixibacteraceae bacterium. Taxonomy (GTDB): domain Bacteria; phylum Bacteroidota; class Bacteroidia; order Bacteroidales; family Prolixibacteraceae; genus GWE2-42-39. The sequence goes on from OY759982.1 coordinate 1,781,749, forward strand.
GTATGGCTATTTGTCTGACGGACGTTATGAAGTGTCCGATTTCGAAGGTTACGACGCCGATGAAGAAGAGTGGGTGTTGAAAGACGGAGTAGCTGATGCTTCAGGCATTATCGGAACCTTACGTCCCGGGATGCTTAAGCTTAAAAATATTGAAGGTGACGATAATATAGTTAATGAAGATGACCGTATTATTATTGGTGATGCCAACCCCCTTCATACGGGTGGTTTTACAATTAATGGACGATTGTATGGTTTTGATCTGTCAGCAGTATTTAACTGGAGTTATGGAAACGATATATATAATGCGAATAAAGTAGAATACACTTCAGCAACCCCGAGATACAAATACCGCAACCTGATTTCCATGATGGAGGATGGTAAACGATGGACAAATATTGATCCGACAACAGGGGAACTTGTCAATGATGCTGCCACTCTGACTGCCATGAATGCAAATGCAACCATGTGGTCTCCATATATGAGTAAATATGTCTTTAGCGACTGGGCTGTCGAAGATGGTTCATTCCTTCGCTTAAATACTTTAACTCTGGGGTACACTTTACCAGGTAATCTGACGAAAAAGATGAACGTGGAAAACCTGAGGTTCTATGTTACAGGTTATAATGTATTCATAATAACCGATTACAGTGGTTTTGATCCTGAAGTATCAACAAGAAGAAATACTGTGCTGACACCGGGGGTTGATTATTCAGCTTACCCGAGAAGCAGGCAGATTGTTTTTGGTGTAAACCTTAATTTTTAATCATTATGTTTTTGGATATGAAAAAAATAGCATATATCACAGGAATAACGTTTTTGCTTTTTTCAACTGTTTCGTGTGATGACACTTTGGATGCTCCGACCAAGTCATCGTTGGATGAATCAACCATATTTTCGAACTACGATTTGGCAAAAGGGGCTATCGATGGGATTAAGGTTTCTTTTGGCGAAACCAACTCGTACAGGGGACGGTTCCTGCCCTGGTACGGGATGAACACAGATATTGAATGGTATAACTCGTCTGAGAATTATCCTGATGGAAAGGCTGATTTAGCTGTCTACGCTGCCACCCCCAGCAACGGTCAAATGAATAGTACAAACAATGCCTGGGCAAAAATGTATGAAGGCATTGAACGTGCCAATATTTGTATTCTGGGCCTGAGAACTTATGGTAATTTAGAAGAAAATGCCGATATGGGACGATTACTTGGCGAAGCCCTGACGCTACGGGCAATATATTATTCAGATCTTTTAAAAACATGGGGAGATGTTCCTGCAAGGTTCGAACCAATTATAACAGAGACCCTTTATCTGCCCAAGACCAGTCGTGATGAGATATACAAACAATTGATTGCTGACATGGAAGAGGCCGAAGCATTGGTTGACTGGCCTAACGAAACTGATGAAACCAGAGATGTCGAGCATGTTAACAAAGCATTTGTAAAGGGGTTGAGGGCCCGTCTTTGTCTGGCAGCCAGCGGATATTCCCAGTATCCCGATGGCATTCGCAGAAGTACGGATTCCGACTTGTCGGTTGAAAATATGTACACGATTGCTAACCAGGAATGCCTTGATATTATCGAGAGCGGTACTTGTTCCCTTGAATCATCTTTTCAGACTGTTTTCGAAAAAAATTGTCAGGATAATATTGCTGCAGGAGGGGAAAGTTTGTGGGAAGTACCATTTTCTGACGGGCGCGGGCGTGTGTTGTTTACCTTTGCCGTCCGGCATAATAGTGTGGATCAGTATACTTCCCAGGCCAAGGGAGGACAGGCTGGCCCGCTTCCTACCTTGTTTTACGATTATGATCTGAAAGATACCCGTCGCGATGTTACCTGCGTTCCATATGAATGGGGGGATGCTGATAAAACAACCGGGAGAGCCAAACAAGAGTTAAATGAAGTTGACACATGGGGCTTCGGTAAGTTCAGGTATGAGTGGATGAACCGGATAGTAACATCGAGTAACGATGATGGCGTAAATAAAATGTACATGCGTTATGCCGAGGTGATATTAATGGCCGCTGAAACAGAAAATGAATTAAATGGCTATGCAGCGGCAGTCCCGTATTTGAAAATGATCCGTCAACGGGCTTTCCTCCCGGATGACTGGCCTGAAAAAGTGGATGATTATATCGCTGCAATATCTTCCGATGATGAGATGTTTGATGCCATAGTTAAAGAACATAAGTTCGAGTTTTGTGGAGAAATGGTTCGAAAACAAGCTCTGATCCGTTGGAACCTGTTGGGCGATAAACTGGATGAAGCAAAAACTAAACTATATGCATTGCGCAGCCGTACCGGTGAATATTCGGATGTGCCGGAAACCGTTTATTACAAGTACGATGATGATAATGAAACGTTGTTGTTTTATGGCCTGAACCGTGGCGAAACCGTGGATATGTCTTCAGAATATGATTATAGTACGAGCTATGTAAATGCAGAAGACCTTGATGACAAAAAAATAGAGGCTATTTATGCCCAGGATCCTGATTCGTACCAGTTCTGGCCAATATGGCAGGTTTTTCTGGATGCAAGTAACGGCATGCTGGTAAATGATTATGGTTACTAATCAACATTGAAAAAAGGACATATGAAAAATAAATTAATATATACAGGATTGGTTCTCGGGCTGTTATTCTCAATTTTTACAGCTTGCGAAGATGATATTGACCCGGTTATTGAAAAACTGGACTTATCAAGGGTTTTTACCCCGCTTGATCTGAAAGTACAAATAAGGAATAAGAATATTGCAGAGATCAACTGGGAGGTGAAAGATGATGCTGATTACTATGTCGTCGAGATTAGTGAAGACAGCCTTGTTTTTGCTAATATTATTGAAACGAGAGATATTGATCCTGAATCTGTACCATGTAGTATTACCCTTGAATGGGAGAATCGATATTCAGCCCGTGTAAAGGGTGTCAGTAACAGTATTGAGGATTCGAAATGGGCGCAAATTGTGTTTAAAACAGATGCTGAGAATATTTTCAATACCTTAACCGATGATAATATTGGCAAAAGTCAGGTAACATTAAGCTGGCCGGCAGGAAGTGAAGTAAGCCATTTTATTATTTCTACCAGCGGGGCAGACGATGTCAGGCGTGATATTACCAATGAGGAAGCAGAAGCAGGTGTAGCAACCATTACAGGTCTGGCCTATGATACAGAGTATGAAATTACGATGTATAATGAACCTGGCATCAAACAACGGGGTTATGTCAAGTTTACAACGCTCCCGGAGGGTACAACAATTACTTCGGATATGGATTTAAATGAAGCCATAAATACAACTTATACAAGTGAGGACGTATTTTTACTCGAAAGCGGCGAATATACTGCATACACGGGTACATTAACGTTAAACAGGAAGGTGACAATAAAAGGATTAAGTTCTGATGACAAACCAAAATTGTATATCCAGTTTGTGCTAGAGGAAGGAGTTTCAGAAGTCCAATTGTCAAACCTGGAGATGAATGGTTACTATAATGGGGATTACCTGGATCATGCATTCATGTATAATACCTCGGGTACGGCTTATGGTTCGTTTGATATTACAGGTTGTAGTATCCACGATTATAAGAAATCATTATTCTCCGGGGCTTCAGGCATTATCTCATCGATTGAGTCCATAATGATGGATGATTGTGTGGTAACCAATATTCTGACGAATTCAGCCGATTGTATTGACTTCAGAGGTGGTTATTTGGGAAGTCTGACACTTCAAAACAGTACATTTGTTAATTGTGCTCCGGCCCGTGATTTTGTTCGTCTCGATGATACTTCGGGTACATATCCCGGCTTGACCAGTAATGTTTTAATTGACCACTGTACGTTCTACGGGGTATCTAAAAGTACATCCCGCAGAATTTTATACGTCCGTTTTGTTAATAATACACTAAAGGTTACCAATACTATTATTGCTGAAACTGTTGGATATTATACCAACCAATCTAGATCAGCCCAGCCTGAGTGTTCCATGAACAACTACTATAATGCTCCGGGTTTTTATACCGATGGCTATGCTTCCGGAGCTAAAATAGACATATCAGGAAACTATACTACTCTTGACCCGGGATTTGCTGATGCAGCTAATGGCGATTTCACAATAAGCAATCAGACATTGATTGACAATGGTATTGGTGATCCCAGATGGAGAAGTAACCAGTAAAGTTTATGAATTTATACTGATTTGTTGAAAACGTGCAACTACTAAGAAGTCAAAGGTTCCACACTTCGGGGGGTGGAATCTTTTCTTCTTAGGTTTGCCCGGGAGAGATTGTTTATGTTATTGACGGACGGAGTGTTTTTCAGTATAGTAAAGTGGCCTGTTACAGATTCATACATACCGTTTATCTGATTATATCTGTGCTGTCGGTATTTGCGCAGAATAACGGGTTGCCTGCCTTCCCGGGTGCCGAAGGTTATGGGAAATATACAACAGGAGGCAGGGGCGGTCGGGTTATTTATGTGACAACACTGGACGATAATTCATCCCCGGGTTCATTCCGTTACGCTGTTAACAAGTCTGGGGCACGGATTGTCTTATTCCGGATTTCGGGGACGATACAACTGAATTCAGCACTTAAAATAACGAATTCTGATTTAACGGTTGCCGGACAAACAGCACCCGGAGATGGTATCTGCATCAGGGACTATCCGGTAGAAATTCAGGCCGGTAATGTGATCGTTCGTTTTTTACGGTTCAGGATGGGAGATGAAACACAACAGGAAGCAGATGCTTTCTGGGGGCGGAACCATCGTAATATTATTATCGATCATTGTTCAATGAGCTGGAGTACCGACGAGTGCGCATCATTTTACGACAATGAGAATTTTACCATGCAGTGGTGTATTATTTCAGAAAGTTTGTGTAATTCAGTTCACGATAAAGGCTCTCATGGTTACGGAGGAATATGGGGCGGACAGGGCGCTTCGTTTCATCATAACCTGCTGTCCTGTCACGACAGCCGCAATCCCCGTTTTTGCGGTAGCCGGTACTCCAGTCAGCCGGATGCCGAATTGGTCGATTTCAGAAATAATGTATTATATAATTGGGGCAGCAACAGTTCATATGGCGCAGAAGGCGGAAATTACAATATTGTAAATAACTATTACAAAGCAGGTCCGGCAACTTCGTCATCCAAGCAATCGCGAATAGTGCAACCGTATTCTGATGATGGTTCGAACAGTCAGCCGGCAGGTACTTACGGAATATTTTATATTGCTGGAAATTATCTGACAGCCAGTTCTTCCGTAACAAATGATAACTGGCAGGGAGTATCGTTACATTCGGGTTTTGCGACTTATGCACCAGGTATTGGATTAGATGATATAAAATCAGAGACAGTGTTTTCCGAACCTGAAGTAACAACACATACAGCAGAAGAAGCTTATGCTAAAATTCTTGATTATGCCGGGGCCGGTTTGTCCCGCGATTTAGTGGATACCCGGATTACCCGCGATGTAAGTACAGGGACAGCTACTTATCCCGATGGCGGAAACGGAAGCACTAATGGTATCATTGATACGCAAAGTGCAGTAGGGGGCTGGCCTGAATTAAAATCAACTGAAGCGCCTCTGGATACCGATGCTGACGGAATGCCTGATAATTGGGAAGACGCCAATGGCCTGGATAAGAACAATTCCGCTGATGCACAGTTGAAAACAGTTGATGGAGAATATCCGAATATCGAAGTTTATATCAATAGCCTGGTTGCTTCCATTATTGAGAATCAAAATGAAGGTGGTATTTCAACTTCAGCTGCCGGCCGGCAATCAGATAGCAGCAACAAAATGAAACTCTGCTATAATCAGATATCCGGAGAATTAAATATTTCACATACAGCTGAAATTCAAAAGGTACAGATATATTCAGTAACGGGTCGTCTGTTGAGAATAATACAGGCAGATGCAAAGCAGATGAAGATAAGTATCGGAAATATGCCGGATGGAATTTATTTGATCCGTGTTCAGGATGAAGATGGAAAAATGTTTTCAGAAAAGATGGTTAAGTATTAAAAAATAAGATTGCTGAAAAGTTTAGTAAAATAATATGCCTGAATTCGATCCGCCGGGAAATCAGGAGGAGGGAAAAGACCGGGTTCTGATTATAAGATCGTAGCCGGTTTAGCCGGATTGGTTGATGGAACTTTCCTAAATGGGAAGAAAAGCCGTGTGATATGGGAATTATTTCCCGCTTGTGTTGGAAATTCCGGCGTAACTTGCGGCGTTGAAAAACGAGCAGGATCGTTGGATTGAAAACTGACATTTAAACAATACTGATGAGTATAAAAAAACAAATGCTTTGTGTTTTCATTTTTGTGACTGTTGCCGGTTTGTGCGTGCAGGCAGCCAACTATGATTTTGTTGTCGCGCAGGATGGCAGCGGCGATTTTATAAAAGTTCAGGATGCAATAAATGCAGTGCCTGATTTCAGGAAAACGACAACAACTATTTTTATAAGGAATGGTATTTATAAAGAAAAGCTGGTATTGTCCGCCTCAAAAAATTTTGTCTGCCTGATAGGAGAGAGTGCCGATAAAACAATGATCACAAACGACGATTATGCCTCTAAAAAGAATATTTTCGGAGAGGAAATGGGGACAACCGGCTCTTCGGGCTTTTTTGTTTTTGGCGATGATTTTACGGCTGAAAATATAACCTTTGAGAATTCATCAGGGGCGGTAGGCCAGGCTGTCGCGGTTCGTGCGGAGGGGGATCGTGTGTTTTTTTATAATTGCCGTTTCCTGTACTGAATACAAAAACACAGGACAAGGTGCAAATATTGAAAAACGGGTTCCGTGGTCAAGGCAATTAACAGATGAAGAACGTCAAAATTATACTATTGAAAATATCTTCAAAGGGGGGATTCCCGGACAGCCCTTTAAAGAAGTATCAAAATGAAAAATAAGATGTAAAAAGATAAGATATGAAAATGATGGGAAAAATAGTAGAAGGTTGGTTTATCCTGATTTTGTTTATTGTTTCTGCATGTAATGAAAAATCAGTGAACGATCAGGATGTGAGGGATTTGTATGAGGGACTTGAGTTTGAAATGCCGGTATTGAAAGATCCTGTAATTCCTGAATTATCGGTTTCTGTTACTGATTTTGGCGCAGTAGGGGATGGCTATACGTTGAATACCAGGGCTTTTATTGATGCAATTGAATATGTGGCAGAAAAGGGTGGAGGCAAGGTTGTAATTCCCCGGGGAGTCTGGCTTACCGGACCGGTCGTTTTAAAAAGTAATATTAATATTCATGCTGAAACCGGGGCTTTGGTCGTTTTCAGTAAAGATAAAAGTTTATACCCATTGGTTGAAACCAGTTTTGAAGGGTTGAACACGGTTCGTTGTCTTTCTCCAATATATGGAAAGGACCTGGAAAATATTGTATTTACCGGTGAGGGTATTTTCGATGGTTCGGGGGAAGCGTGGCGTCAGGTAAAACGTTCGAAATTGACTGAATCGCAGTGGAAAGAGTTGGTCGCTTCAGGAGGAGTTGTCGATGAATCAGAAGAAAACTGGTACCCTTCGGAAAGTTTCAGAAGAGGTGCCGAAATGAGTGATATGAACGTTCCCCGTCAATTCAGTAAAATTGAAGAATACAAGGCAATAAAAGACTTCCTGCGTCCTGTTATGGTGAGCCTGGTGAACTGTAAAAATGTTTTACTTGATGGCCCGGTGTTTCAGAATTCGCCGGCCTGGTGCATTCATCCGTTGATGTGTGAAAATCTGACTGTCAGGAATGTTGATGTTCGTAACCCATGGTTCTCCCAAAATGGTGATGGCATTGATATTGAGTCGTGCAAAAACAGCATCGTATATAATTGTACGTTTGATGTAGGCGACGATGCTATTTGTATTAAATCGGGAAAAGACAAGGACGGACGGGATCGGGGAATGCCCAATGAAAACCTGATTGTGAAAAATTGTATCGTTTTTCATGGTCATGGCGGAGTTACAGTAGGAAGTGAAATGTCGGGAGGCGTGAAAAATATGCATGTTTCGGGTTGCACTTTTATCGGAACCGATGTGGGGCTCCGGTTTAAAAGCAACCGTGGCCGGGGCGGGGTTGTTGAAGGAATTTATATTTCTGATATCAATATGATAAACATTCCGACTAATGCGATTTCTTTTAACCTTTATTATGGAGGAATGTCTGTTTCCGAAATGATGGCAAACAATGACAGGACAGATACTATGGTGGACGATAAAATTCCTGAAGTTTCGGAAGAAACGCCGCAGTTTAAGAATATCAGTATCCGTAATGTAACTTGTAAAGGAGCGATGCAGGCTATTTACCTCCAGGGACTTCCTGAAATGAATTTAGAGAACGTGTCCCTTGAGAATATCAATATGGAAGCAGAGAATGGCCTTTTTTGCATGGATGCAAACGGGGTAACTATCCATAATTTATTTCTGCGGACAAAAAGATTTCCTGTCTTCAGTTTTTATAACTCAAAGAATATTGAGGTGAAGGAACTGGTACTCCCAGAAACAGAAAAACCAGTTGTTTCGGTGAACGGAAAACGAACAGAAAATGTGAGTATTGAAGTTATCCCGGATCATAAAGTCGAAAAAAATATAGTTGTGGGAGAGCAGGTTAAATATGATGAGGTTCACATAAAAAAGCATTAGATGATTACAAGGATACTGATAATTGTATTTTTACTGTGCCCGTTTTTTATGCAGGCACAGCAACCGGCTTTTCCGGGGGCTGAAGGTTTTGGCCGGTTTACTTTAGGAGGACGGGGCGGAGATGTTTATATCGTCACCAGTCTGGCCGATCAGCTTGAACATTCTGAAAAAGGGACACTTCGCTGGGCTATACGGAAGAAAGGGCCAAGAACGGTTATTTTTGCTGTTTCCGGGACTATTGCGCTGAAGGCGCCCTTAAAAGTAAATAACGGGGATTTAACCATTGCCGGACAAACTGCTCCAGGCGACGGTATTTGCCTGAAAAATTACACCTTTACAATTAGTGCCGATAATGTGATTGTGCGCTACATGCGGTCCCGTTGTGGTGACGAAGCCCTGCAAAGCAGCGCCCAGGATGCAATGAACGGGAAAGGATATGAGAATATAATCATCGATCATTGTTCGATGAGCTGGTCAATCGACGAAACCGGTTCATTCTACGACAATAAAAATTTCACCATGCAATGGTGCATTTTGAGTGAAAGCCTTTATAATTCAGGGCACGAAAAAGGACCTCATGGATATGGAGGTATCTGGGGTGGTGCAGGGGCCAGTTTTCATCATAATTTACTGGCTCATCATACCAGTCGTTTGCCCCGTTTTAACGGTGCCCGTTTTTCTACCAAACCGGAAACCGAACTGGTTGACTACCGGAATAATGTGATTTTTAACTGGGGCTTCCAAAGTTGCTACGGCGGAGAAGAAGGACGGCAAAACATGGTCAATAATTATTATAAGGTTGGCCCTGCTGCAAAAAAAGGAAAACTTCAGTACCGCATTCTGAGTTTGACACAGGAGTTTTTCAATCCCCAAATAAACCCGGATACATTGGGGGCCGGCTGGTTTTATATCGATGGAAATGATGTCTCCGGTTTTCCTGAAGCAACAGCAGATAACTGGAAATACGGCGTGCAGAAAGCCACTCCCGGGCAGAAAGCAAAATCAAAGGTTGATAAACCTTTCCCTTTTGCACCGGTAACAACCCAATCAGCCGAAGATGCTTACCGGCTGGTTCTGGAGCAGGCCGGGGCTGTTAAGCCTAAGCGTGATGCTATTGACCAGAGGATCGTGAATGAAGTAAAAACAGGCATTTGTAAATTCGGCGATAGCTGGGGCGCTCATTCGGGAATTATTGATACCCAGAAATCAGTTGGCGGATGGCCGGAACTAAAGTCAGCTCCGGCACCTGAAGACAGTGATATGGACGGAATGCCGGATGATTGGGAAACGAGACATGGCCTGGACCCGGATAATCCGGACGACCGGAATCTGGATAATAATAACGACGGATATACCAATCTGGAAGAATATCTGAATGAATTGGCAGAATAAAAGATGCTCTTTATTTAAGGAGCAATCGATTGTATTGTCCTTTAAAAATGTGTATTTTCGAAATAAAAATATTCAGGCTATGAATTTCAAATTATTACTGGTAATCTTTTTAATGATTTTTACTTCCGGTTTATACGGACAGAAATTGATCCATGTATATACCATTGGCGATTCGACCATGGCCACTAAAAAAGCTGAAGTCTTCCCGGAAACCGGCTGGGGGCAGGTGCTATTTCAGTTTTTCGATGATCAGGTGGTGGTTCATAACCATGCGGTAAACGGGCGCAGTTCGAAAAGTTTTATTTCCGAGGGACGCTGGCAGACGGTACTCGACAGCCTTCAGCAAGGCGATTACGTCTTTATCCAGTTTGGGCATAACGATCAGAAAATTAAATCGCCCGAACGTTATACAGAGCCGTTTGGCAGTTATACTGATAATCTTACAAAATATATTATTGAAAGCCGGGGAAAAGGGGCCGTTCCGGTATTGTTTACCTCGATTGTTCGCCGTAAATTCAGCGAAAAGGGTAAGCTGGAAGATACCCATGGCGATTATCCTGTGGCAGTGAGGAAACTCGCAAAAAAGCTGGATGTCCCGTTGGTCGATCTTCAGAAAAGTACAAAGAAACTGGTTCAGTCTCTGGGAGATGAAAAATCGAAAGAATTGTATTTGTGGACCGAACCGGACAACCGTTTCCCTGAAGGACGTAAAGATAATACCCATTTGTGTGTTGAAGGAGCCCGTAAAAATGCCGCTTTGGCGGCTGAGGAACTGAAGGAATTGCCCATAGAACTTGCAAAACATGTAGTTGAACAGCGAAAAGTCGTTGGGCTCGATAACTGGTTCAACCGTGAATACAACAAGAAAACAGGGAAGTTGTTCCATTACACATGGAATGATGTGGAGAACAGTGGCTTTTCACAGTTCGGAGACCTGTTCAGAAATGAAGGATGTGTCCTCAAAACAATCGGGCAGGAACCTGCCGGGGCTGTTCTGGGATATCTGGATGTCTATATTATTGTTGATCCGGATACTACGACCGAGAGCAAAAATCCGAATTATATCCTGTCAGAATCAATCAATTCAATAAAAAGATGGGTAGAGGCCGGGGGCGTGTTGCTGTTGATGGGGAATGATGGCCCCAATTGTGAATTCACTCATTTTAATCACTTAGCAGAAACCTTTGGTTTTCATTTCGTCCCGGTAACTTTGAACCCGGTTATTAATCGCGACTGGGAAATGGGGGCTGAAACCAACTTGCCGGATCATCCGCTTTTTAAAGGTGTCAGTAAAATTTACATGAAAGAAGTTGCCCCGATAAAATTAAGCGGGGATGCAAAGCCTGTACTGGTTGACAATGGCAATATCTATATTGCTGAAACTTCGTATGCCAAAGGCCGGGTGTTGGCTATTGGCGATCCGTGGTTGTACAACGAATATATCGGGCATAAACTATTGCCCGATTCATTCGAAAATATGAAAACCGCCCGGAACCTGGTTGATTATTTACTGGCCGGGACAAGGAAGTAACAGATAATAAAGCATATCTTTCACATCTACCATACTGGTAACAGGGCTGTTCAATTTTTCAAACTCAACCCGGAGGGTTAAATGTTCATCACCCCCAATGCAATTGGGGGAAAACAGAGCCCTCCCGGAAACCACAACCCCGGCAGCGGGTTGAACTTTTTTTCTGTTGTTTGCTGGCGACTAAGGTTTCTTTTTAAGATAAGGTTGAGTGTGTTTCATTGACAAATTTTATTTCTTATTTTTTTTTGTCTCTGGGCGGCGGAGCCCTTCCTTTTGCAGTCGACTAAAAGGGAGAAAAAGTCTTGTCAAAGTCATCCTTCCTCCCGCCTCACGTTTTTTAGCTTTTTCACCTCAGCGGCGGCTCTTTTTGGATCCTTTTTCCAGCTGTAGGGAAAAAGAATCAGCCCGTCCGGCTTGAGGACAGTAAAAAAGGGAAATGCGATGAATCTTGTTTTCTTGCTATTGCCAGTATTAAAAAATTAGAAAATATGCTCCACAAAAAAGTTAAAGTGCCCCTCTTCCTTTTGCAGTCGATCAAAAGGAAGTAATTATTTTGACATACAAGTTAGCTCTCAAATCTCAAATAATGGTCAGGGAACTCAGATCCATATGCCTATCAGCCTAATTTCAGACAGACCAGAAGCCGGGTTCCAGACGAACCAGAAGCCTAATTCCGGACAACCCAGAAGCCGGGTTCCGGACGAACCAGAAGAACTTTCCCCCGGGCAGCCGGGAGAAAGTTTTGTAATATTATACCTGGGTATTCTGTGTTCATTGTGCTCATTATTTATAAAATTTGGCTTCGTAAACTTTTTGGTTTCCTTTAACATCTTTAACAACAAGTCGAAGTTCGTGTTGTTTCCCAAAATCAAACCGTTTTTTGTCGAATTTATAAACCAGCAACCTGTTTTTTACATCGTACTCAAACAAGACCCATTTCCCGTCAATCGTTCCCCTGTAAGTATCAATTCCTGAAAAATTATCCTTGATCCTGAAACGGATTTGCGTACTTTCCGTCAGGCTTCCGTTTTTAAGGCTTAACGATACAACCGACGGGGCAATGGTATCTATGGCGACGGCCACATCACCAAAACCACGGATTTTAGCTTCCACCCAACCGTTTTTGTATTCGCCTCCAATGGCAGCCTGTTTATTATTTCGCGGGTTCACGTATGCCAGTAAGGCTTTGTCTGTTAGATCTTCAGGTAAGGTGTCAGGTTTTATTTTTACGGTAAAAAATTTCTGAACAGGCGTGTACCGGTTATGTATCCCGTGTACTTCGGAGTATATGCCTGCAAATGATGGTTTCCGTTCATATTGAAAATAGAAATTGCTGTAAAAAGTTCCTTCAGGAAAATTGATCTCAATACCTTCTTCTTTAAATTCATTGTCGCCATCGTATTCAAACAGAATTCCTTTTTCTTCTGCCACCTGAATATTTTGGTTTCTTGAGATTACATTAAAATTCAATGTTGACATATTCCCGTAAACATCAGTGATATCATAAGTGATTTGATGTGTTTTTCCGTCGGTAAACGTATACAGGCCGTTTCCTTTTTCCCGGTTGTATATACTCAGTTTGTTCCCGGGCTCAATCCATGTTTTATATATATTTCTTCCCAGCCTTATTTTTTGTTCATAATCGACATGGCTGTTTATGTAACGGCTTTCGTTAAAACTAAATTCATCCATGCTGAATGAGTAGATAACCTTATTGTCAACCTTTAGAGCAAGTGAATAGATTCCACATTTACTCCAGTTTCCATCCAGGTAATCAATGGCCTGTAGACCAAATCCGATGGTCCCATAGACGGGAATCGTCAGATTTTTCCGGATGTGATAAGCCCGGTCGTAGAAAACAGTTTCACAGCGTTTTTTCGAATGCCTGCCGGCAACACCTGCATCTTCGGATACCGGGTATATGATAACGGATAATATTTTGGGCTTGATATCATCTTTTATATCGAAACGATATTTCAAAGGATTCAGAGGGTGTTGGGTTTTGGTATCCCTGATTTCAAAATGAAGATGAGGACCTCCGGAACTACCGGTGTTTCCACTTAAAGCAATCTGTTCTCCCTTTTTCACCGGAAATTTACCAGGAGGAACAGACAGATCGACATAAAACGATTCTTTCCGGTACTGAATATCGCGGACGTATTCCCTGATTTTTTCTGAAAAAGCTTCAAGATGCCCGTAAACCGTAGTGGTGCCGTTCGGATGATCGATATACAGCGCATGACCAAAACCAAACGGAGAAACATATATCCGTGAAACATACCCGTCGGCTACAGCATAAACCGGCAGGCCGGTACGGCCTTCTGTTTTTATATCGATGCCTGAATGGAAATGGTTACTCCGTAGTTCCCCAAAATTTCCGGTTAAAAACATTGGAATCTGAACAGGGGGCGCATAATAATTCGTGTCTCTGTTTTGGGCGTTTGCTGTTGAATTGACAATAATGATTATTGCTATTAAAATTTTCCTCATATCGTTCAAAATATCCGGCGAAATTATAAAACTTATTTGCAAACGGATTGTTTGATAAAGTATGCAAATTAAAATAATTATTAACGACCTGATTTTTATTGATCAAAAATATTAATTTTGTGCTGAAAGAAAGCAGCAATGACTGAGCAAGATCGAATTTTACTTGATGAATTTAAAATAAAAATAAAACAACTGATCGCTTTATATGAACAGGAAAGGGGTGAAAAACAACAGTTGTTGAATCAGGTTGAAGAATTTGAGAATGAAATAGATTCACTCAGGCATGATAATGAGTTGCTCACAAAGAAATATGATAATCTGAAGTTAGCGAAATCCTTACTCGTTTCAGATGGAGAAAGTCAGGAAGCGAAAAACAGGATTAATAGAATAGTGCGGGAAATTGATAAATGTATTGCGATGTTGAATCAGTAGTACATAAATAAAAATGGCAGATAAGCTTTCAATAAATATTAAAATCGACGGACGAAATTATCCGTTGAGAATTGATAGGGAAGACGAGGAGAAGTACAGGAAAGCCGTAAAGATTATAAGCGAAATTGTTCTTCAGTACAGACAAAGATATGCTAACCATGATTCTCAGGATTTTTTAGCGATGACTGCTTTCCAGTTTGTATTGAAGAACCTGGAACTTGAAAATGAGGCTGATCCGTCTCCGTTTGTCGACGAAGTCAGGGAACTGAATGAAATGTTGGATGAATATTTAACTTTAAATAGTTAATTCGTCCATATTGAGATATAAGTGAAAACCCGCATTTTTCTCATTGACCGGAATTTATTTCCGGCTTTGAGTAAGTTGTGGTTTTTTTTTTAGTATAAACTAGTTTAATTTATATGTATGGAAATAATAATATATGCGGCGATTGCTTTTCTTGTGGGGGCTGGTATTTCCTATTTATTGTGGGACAAGGCGATTAAAAGCAAAAAACGAAAGATATTGCGTGAAGCGGAAGCGGAAGGCGAAGTGATTAAAAAGGATAAAATCCTTCAGGCCAAGGAGAAGTTTCTCCAGATGAAGTCGAATCATGAGAAGTATACCAATGAGAAGAACAAAAAAATAAGTAGTCTTGAAAATAAACTGAACCAGAGGGAAACGGTTTTTTCTCAACGTATCAATGACTTCCAGCGTAAAGTGAAAGAATTTGAAAATTCTAAACGTGACGTTGAATTGATCCGTGAAAATCTGAAAAACCAGTTAACGGTGATCGAACAAAAAGAAGAAGAACTAAACAAGATGCATCGTAAGCAGGTTGAACAACTGGAAACCATTTCCGGCTTTTCGGCAGAAGAGGCTAAAGCCCAACTGGTCGAATCGTTGAAAGCAGAGGCCAAAACCGAAGCAATGTCGTACATTAACGAGATCATGGAAGAAGCCAAACTGACAGCCAACAAGGAAGCCAAAAAGGTGGTTGTAAAGACTATTCAGAGGGTGGCTACTGAAACAGCCATTGAAAATGCAGTGACGATCTTTCATATTGAAAGCGACGAGATCAAAGGGCGTATTATTGGCCGTGAAGGACGTAATATCCGTGCTCTGGAAGCTGCTACCGGCATTGAAATTATTGTTGACGATACTCCTGAAGCCATTGTCCTTTCCGGCTTCGACCCGGTTCGCCGCGAAGTAGCCCGTTTGGCCCTTCATCAGTTGGTTACCGATGGCCGTATCCATCCTGCTCGTATTGAAGAGGTCGTTACAAAAGTACGTAAGCAGGTTGAGGAAGAAGTTATTGAAACCGGAAAACGTACAGCCATTGACCTTGGTATTCATGGGTTGCACCCGGAACTGATACGTTTGATTGGTAAAATGAAATACCGTTCGTCATACGGGCAAAACCTCTTACAACATTCGCGTGAGGTTGCCAATCTTTGTGCGATTATGGCCAGCGAACTTGGATTAAATCCCAAATGGGCCAAACGTGCAGGTTTGCTCCACGACATTGGTAAAGTGCCGGACGATGAACCCGAATTGCCACATGCTGTTTTGGGGTTGAAACTGGCAGAGCGTTTCAAAGAAAAACCAGATATATGTAATGCTATTGGATCACACCACGATGAGGTGGAAATGCAAAGTATGCTTGCACCTATTGTTCAGGTCTGCGATGCTATTTCAGGAGCCCGTCCCGGAGCCCGTCGCGAAGTCGTCGAGTCGTACATTAAACGACTGAAAACACTAGAAGAACTGGCGCTCTCCTATCCCGGCGTGTTGAAGACCTATGCCATCCAGGCAGGCCGTGAATTACGTGTTATTGTTGGGAGTGATAAAATTACTGACAATGAATCGGAACAGCTCTCGTATGATATAGCCAAACGTATTCAGGACGAAATGACTTATCCGGGACAAATAAAAATTACAGTGATCCGTGAATTGAGGGCAGTTAATTACGCTAAATAAAACTGATTTTGATTGGCGGACGAAAAAAAGTATAACTTTGCCCGCTGTTAATTAAAAAAGATTGTAGATGAAAGCATACGTATTTCCCGGACAAGGGGCACAGTATCCCGGAATGGGCAAAGACCTTTATGAAAATTCGTCAGTTGCAAAAGAATTATTCGATAAAGCAAATGAAATACTTGGTTTCGAAATTACCAGAATCATGTTTGAAGGCACTGCCGGAGAACTGAAACAAACCAAGGTTACCCAGCCTGCAATTTTCCTTCATTCTGTAATTCTTTCCAAAGTTTTGGGCGACAAATTTATGCCGGAAATGGTTGCCGGTCATTCGCTTGGTGAATTTTCTGCATTGGTCGCAGCCGGGGCTCTTTCATTTGAAGATGGTCTGAAACTGGTTTCAAAACGTGCACTGGCCATGCAAAAAGCATGTGAGGCAGAGCCATCAACAATGGCAGCCATCGTGGGAATGGATGATGAAACAGTTGAACAGGTTTGCGCTGAAATTGACGGAGTGGTTGTTCCGGCAAACTATAATTGTCCCGGACAGCTGGTTATTTCCGGCGCTGTTGATGCAGTAAATGCTGCGTGCGAAAAACTGAAAGAGAAAGGAGCAAAAAGGGCGTTGGTACTGCCGGTTGGTGGAGCTTTCCATTCTCCGTTGATGGAGCCTGCCCGTGAAGAACTTGCTGCAGCCATCGGGGTAACAGAAATTAATGTCCCGGTTTGCCCGGTTTATCAGAATGTCGATGCCAAACCATATACCGATCCGGCTGAAATTAAAGCTAACCTGATTGCCCAGTTGACCAACCCTGTACGCTGGACCCAATCGGCTGTGAATATGATTGCCGACGGTGCTACTTCGTTTATAGAACTGGGACCCGGAAAAGTTTTGCAAGGCTTGATTGGCAGACTAAAATGCGATGTTGAATTGAGTGGGTATGACAGACTACCTGCTGAATAAGCAATACTCCCGTCTCTGTCCTGAAGACTGAAGTTCTTCCCTTAGAAGGGATGGGGTGGTTGCCTGCCATACTATTGATTGGTTAGCAGTTTTCTTCAGAGTTATTGCCCTCCACCATATTGCGGTAACCTCTTAAAGTATGTGATGAGGGCCGTTCAATGGGTAAGCCGTACAAACGATCGAGAATTAAGGAGGCTAAAACGCCCAGTGCCCTTGAGACGCCAAATAATACGGTATAAAAACTGTATTCTTTTATTCCGTAGTGATAAAGTAGTGCTCCTGAAAATGCATCGACATTCGGCCATGGGTTTTTTATCTTTCCGGTATCTGTTAAAATAGGAGGAGCTGCCTGGTAAACTTTGTTGACGATATCTATAAGTTTGTCATTTTTTACATATTTGGCGGCAAACTCCTGCTGGGCAGTAAACCGGGGATCTGTTTGTCGTAAAACCGCATGGCCATAGCCTGGCACGACACGTCCTTCTGCCAGTGTTTTTTTGATATAACCGGCAATTTGTTCATTCGTGGGTTCATCGGTATCTAAGAACTGGATCATATCGAATATCCAGTGTATCACTTCCTGGTTTGCATATCCATGGAGGGGGCCGGCCAGGCCGAGCATTCCGGCCGCAAATGCGTAGTACGGGTTACTTAATGCCGAACCTACCAGGTGAGTGGTATGAGCTGAAACATTTCCTCCTTCATGATCGGCATGTATAACCATGTAAAGACGTAATAACCGTTTTACTTCGTCTTCATCATGCCCCATCATATGGGCAAGGTTGCCTGCCCAGTCAAGCCGGGGGTCGGGCTCAATGTGATGGTCATTAAAGTAGTTACGCCTGTATATGTAGGCTGCAATACGCGGAAGACGGGCTATCAGGTTCATTACATCTTCGTAAGTCGTATCCCAGTAGTATTTTTTATTGACGCCGGCCCGGTATGCTTTCTGAAAAATCGATTCTGTCGACATGCTGATAATAGCTGCGCTAAACTGGGTCATTGGCTTCGAAACTTTGGGCATTGAATCAATTGTGTCGAATACGTGCTGAGGTACGTACGACCTTGTTGCCCAGTCTTTACTGATATTAAGCACATCTTCCCGTTCCGGCAGTTCCCCAATTAGCATCAGGTAAAACAAACCTTCGGGTAATGGTTCTCCGTCGGGGTTTAAACGGGGAAGTTTTTTTCTCAGTTCAGGAATTGAATGTCCCCTGAAACGAATACCTTCCATGGCATCAAGTTTCGATGTATCGGTAATCAGGCTGGGAACACCTTTCATCCCGGTCATTACCTGTTCCAGCGTTACATTGGCAATTACTTTACTTCCGTATTTACTTTTCAGCCTCTGGTATTCTCCAATACATTTGCTGGCCCTTTCAAAAAATCTGTTTTTTATGTATTCCATCGTGTTATTGTTTTATTAATTACATTGGTTAATGAATATTTCTGATAATTTCATCTGCAAATTCTGAAGTTGTCAGCAGGTATGCCCCTTCCATCATTGCATACAGGTCGGCAGTGACCCTGCGTTTTGAAAAGGTATGTTCCAGGGCGTCGTATACATGTTCGGCAGCTTCGTTCCATCCTATATATTCAAGCATCATTACGCCGGAAAGAATCAGTGAACCGGGATTTGCTTTTCCTGTTCCGGCAATATCCGGTGCTGTCCCGTGCGTTGCCTCGAAAATGGCATATCCACTATTATAGTTAATATTGGCTCCCGGACTAATACCAATTCCTCCGACCATTGCTGCCAGTTGATCCGAAATGTAGTCGCCGTTCAGGTTCATCGTTGCAATTACCGAATGATTGAACGGATGCAACAGGCTTTCCTGAAGAAAGGCATCCGTAATCACATCTTTTACAATTATTTTGTTGGTCTGTTTGGCTTCTTCCAATGCCTTTTGCGCATCTGTTTCCCCTTTTTCCTTTTTGATCTTTTCGTATTGCCTCCAGGTAAAAGTTTGAGCCTGAAATTCATTTTCAGCCAGATCATATCCCCAGTTTTTAAACGAACCTTCCGTGAATTTCATGATATTGCCTTTATGCACGATTGTTACTGAAGGTAAACGTCTTTCAATGGCATATTGGATGGCTGCACGAATCAGTCTTTCCGATCCTTCCTTTGATATTGGTTTTACACCGAACGAAGTTGTTTCAGGAAACCGGATTTTATCGACGTCCATTTCATTGATCAGGAAGTCCATGAATTTTTTTGTGTTTTCCTGTCCTGTCATGTATTCAATTCCTGCATAAATATCTTCTGTGTTTTCCCTGAAAATGTGCATATCCACCATCGAGGGATAACGGATAGGAGAGGGGACCCCCTTGAACCATCGCACCGGGCGCAGACAAACATACAGGTCAAGGGCCTGACGAAGTGCGACATTCAGTGAACGGATACCACCACCAACAGGAGTCTGCAGCGGACCTTTTATTCCAACTAAGTATTTTCTGAAAGCATCTGTTGTTGCAGCAGGCAGGTATTCACCGGTTTGTTGTACGGCCTTTTCTCCGGCCAGGACTTCTTTCCAGATCAACCTGCGTTTTTTCCCGTACGATTTTTCAACGGCTGCATCCAGTACCTTTTGCGAAGGGCCGGTGATATCCCTGCCAATGCCATCCCCTTCGATAAAAGGAATTATCGGTTGGTCGGGTACTGTCAATTTCCCGTTCTCTATTTTTATGGTGTTACTCATATCGTTTTCCTTAAATTCTTATCAATCGTTTTCAGGAAACTTTCTGTTGTAAGATAATGTTCTTCTTTCAGCTCATTCCCATGGATGATAAGTGCGAGGTCTTTCGTCATTTTGCCACTTTCAACAGTTTCAATACAAACTTTTTCAAGAGATTCAGCAAAATTTATCAATGCACTGTTTCCATCAAGTTTTCCACGGAAGGCCAATCCCCGGGTCCATGCAAAAATGGAGGCGATAGGGTTGGTTGAAGTAGGCTTACCCTGCTGATGGAGGCGGTAATGACGGGTCACTGTGCCATGCGCAGCTTCAGCTTCCATCACTTTGCCATCGGGTGTGATCAGCGTCGAGGTCATCAGTCCGAGCGAACCAAAGCCCTGGGCAACGGTATCCGACTGAACATCGCCATCGTAGTTTTTACAGGCCCACACGAAGCCCCCTTCCCATTTCAGGGCTGCTGCCACCATGTCGTCGATCAGGCGGTGCCCGTAAGTTATGCCGGCTTTCTGAAACTGTTCTTTAAATTCGGTGTCGAATATTTCCTGGAAAATATCTTTAAAACGCCCGTCGTATTTTTTCAGGATGGTATTTTTTGTCGACAAATACAAAGGCCATTTTTTATTTAGAGCCTGGTTCATGCAAGCACGGGCAAAACCGGCAATCGATTCATCGGTATTGTACATGGCCATGGCAATGCCGTCGCCATCGAAATCATAGACATTAAGTGTTTGTGGTTCACTCCCATTGTCCGGTGTAAACGTGATGGTCAGTTTTCCTTTTCCTTTCGTGGTAAAATCGGTTGCACGGTACTGATCGCCAAAAGCATGACGTCCGATGCAAATCGGCTTTTTCCATCCCGGAACCAAACGTGGAATATTGCTGATCATGATTGGTTCGCGGAATACTGTTCCTCCCAGTATGTTACGGATGGTTCCGTTGGGTGATCTCCACATTTCTTTTAACCCAAATTCTTTAACACGTGCTTCGTCTGGAGTGATGGTTGCACATTTAATTCCTACGCCATACTGTTTAATCGCGTTGGCTGCATCAATCGTAACCTGATCGTTGCTTGCATCACGTGATTTGATTCCCAGATCGTAATACTTAATATCAATGTCGAGATAGGGAAAGATCAGTTTTTCTTTAATAAACGACCAAATAATCCGGGTCATTTCATCTCCATCCAATTCAACAACCGGGTTCAATACTTTGATTTTTTTCATCCTTTGGGTGATCTTTATTATTGTTAATTGTTTTGTTCTTTTATCAGGTTAAGTGCCGAGCCTGCCCTGAACCATTCAATTTGCTGCTGGTTATAAGAGTGGTTCAGCAAGATGCTTTCCCCCGGGCCATCAGCATGAATAATCTCCAGGGTAAGTGGTTTGCCCGGTGCAAAATTTTTCAGATCAGGAAAGTTGAAAGTATCATTTTCCTGAATTTTATCGTAATCGTTTTCATTACTGAAGGTAAGTGCAAGCATCCCTTGTTTTTTCAGGTTGGTTTCATGAATACGGGCAAACGATTTAACGATCACGGCACGGACACCTAAATGACGTGGTTCCATGGCTGCATGCTCGCGCGATGATCCTTCGCCGTAGTTCTGATCGCCAACCACAATTGTCGGGATCCCGGCAGCTTTATAGGCACGCTGCACAGCGGGTACCTGGCCGGTTTCGCCGGTAAGCTGGTTCTTTACTTTGTTGGTTTGTCCGTTGAATGCGTTTACTGCACCAATCAGCATGTTGTTCGAAATATTGTCGAGGTGACCACGGAAACGTAACCACGGGCCGGCCATCGAGATATGGTCGGTGGTACATTTTCCCTGTGCCTTGATCAGCAATTTGGCCCCTGTAATATTTTGTCCGTTCCATGCCGGAAAGGCCTCCAGCAGTTGCAGACGTTTCGAATTGGCGTCGACAATTACCTGAATATTTGAATTATCGGCAGCCGGAGCCTGATAACCTGCATCTTCCACAGCGAACCCTTTTGAGGGCAGTTCTTCCCCGGCTGGCGGTTCAAGCATTACCTGTTCGCCTTTTTGGTTGGTTAATTTATCTTTTAACGGGTTGAATGTCAGGTCACCGGCAATAGCAAGTGCCGTAACCAACTCCGGTGATGCAACAAACGCATGTGTATTAGGGTTGCCATCGGCACGTTTCGAAAAATTACGGTTGAACGAGTGCACAATGGTATTTTTCTCCTGTTTGTCGGCGCCTGCCCGTGACCACTGTCCTATACACGGGCCACAGGCATTGGCAAACACACTGGCGCCGATTTTATTGAATATCTCAATAAAACCATCGCGTTCGATGGTGTAGCGGACTTGTTCAGAGCCCGGGGTTATCGTGAATTCAGCCTTGGTTCTGAGTCCTTTTGCTACGGCCTGTCTGGCAAGCGAAGCTGCCCTGGAGATGTCTTCGTACGAGGAATTCGTACATGATCCGATCAGGCCTACTTCTATTTTGACAGGCCAGCCGTTTTTTGCTGCTTCTTCTGCCATTTTTGAAACCGGAGTTGCACGGTCGGGTGTAAACGGGCCGTTCAGGTGAGGTTCCAGTTCATCCAGGTTAATTTCAATCAATTGATCAAAGTATTTTTCAGGATTGGCGTAAACTTCCGGGTCGGCAGTCAGGTGTTCTTTTACCTGGTTAGCCAAATCAGCCACTTCGGAACGACCGGTAGCCCGCAGATAGCGTTCCATTGATTCATCGTAGCCAAAAGTTGAAGTAGTTGCACCGACTTCTGCTCCCATGTTGCAGATAGTGCCTTTTCCTGTGCAGGAAAGCGCCTTTGCTCCCTCGCCAAAATATTCGATGACAGCTCCTGTTCCGCCTTTTACGGTCAGAATGCCTGCTACTTTCAGGATAATATCCTTTGGTGATGCCCAGCCGTTTAGTTTTCCGGTGAGTTTTACACCAATCAGTTTCGGGAATTTCAGTTCCCAGGCCATTCCGGCCATCACATCCACTGCATCAGCGCCTCCAACACCAATGGCAATCATTCCCAGCCCTCCGGCATTTACGGTATGAGAGTCTGTTCCGATCATCATTCCGCCCGGGAAAGCATAATTTTCAAGTATAACCTGGTGAATAATCCCGGCCCCGGGTTTCCAGAAACCAATCCCGTATTTATTGGATACAGATTCAAGAAAATCGTATACCTCTTTATTGGTATCTAAAGCGGTTTGTAAATCTTCACGGCCACCAATTTTTGCCTGAATCAGATGATCGCAATGGACGGTTGAAGGAACTGCGGTTTGTGATTTTCCCGAGTTCATGAATTGCAAAAGGGCCATCTGGGCTGTTGCATCCTGCATGGCTACCCGGTCAGGCGCAAAATTAACATAATCAACACCTCTTCTGAAATCTTTTTTCTCTTCAGGATTAAAAAGATGCGCGTAAAGGATTTTTTCTGTTAAACTTAAAGGCCTGTTCAAACGTTTTTTTGCATTCTCAACTTTTGAGTTTAAGCCCTCATAAGTTTTCTTTATCAGATCAAGATCGAACATATTTGGTTTTTTTCAATGTGTGTATTAATAGCCTAAAAAATCTATTATCCATAACAAAAACAGGCGTTAAATGTTTTTGCAACGGCATTATAATATACAAAAATATTGAGATATATAAGGGGGGGCTTTTTAAAGGATACGACAGAATCCACGAAATCCAAAAATCACTTCTTTCCTGGCTCCCCTTGGGGTTAGGGGTAAAACAAGAAAGAAGTGATTTTTTTGAAGTCCCCTATAGCTACTCTCTATACACAAGTTTTCGAAAAGGGAATGAAGACTAATAGGAACAAAAACGTCCTGAAAGGACATCTGAATTATTATGGGCTTTCAGCCCGCCCCATACCAACGACAGTCATTTATTTTTTCCAGATACACCGGTAATTGAACCGGCGATTGGGAGCCGTATCTCCATGCGTACAAAGAGAAATCGGATCTTTCAATTCCGAAGGATTATCGCTCCATTTAAAGTCGAAGATAAACTGGTTTGCGGACAATCCCAGGAACTTCCTCGGCACAGAAAGTTCCAGCCGGTTTCCTGCATAATAATATTTCAGGTCAGATACTTCCTGCCACGGATCTTCCGGATAAGCAGGATCATAACGCATCAGTGTTGTTGTCTGACCATCTTTTACCTTCTTGTTGACCACGAAATCGTATCCGTACCAGCCTGTTGCCGGATTTTTATCGGCATCAATCAACAAGAGCATCCAGTTATTATCTGTAGAGTTGGTCAAATCTTCACTGGTTTCAGCATAAAACGAGATGTCCTGTTTACCGACAGCCACTTTCGAAGTAATAATGTCATTTCTTCCTGAATTGTCAGTATAATGCAACCCTCCATATCCGTTATGATCGCGGTGAAAGGTATCACCTTTTGTATCACGGTATTCCGTTTTAACTGAAACCCAGTCACCGAAAGTCCCGTCCGGTTTTATTTTTGAAAAACCCTTCAATTCAGGGATCGGACGGATTCCTTTGTAACGACGGATATTCTGAGCCATCTGCATATAATAATTATCAGTGTAAGCTCCTTTCATCGGGCTAACAGTACGGTTAAATTCAGAATTGTACTGGTCAACAAAATAGAAAGGGTTATCGCGCTCCAGCCAAGGCGTAGTCCCTCCGCCTTTAGGTTGATATTTACCGGCAGTCCATTCGTTCCAGTCGTTGATGTACAGGAACTGAGGATTGGCTTTCAATGCTTCATCCCAGCGTTCCTGAAAATAAATGCCATATCCTTCGGGGTCCTTTACCGTTTTTCCCAGCCAGGGAACATAAGCCGAAGCAGGCAGGTCCTTTTCATTCAGTTTTGGTTCGCCGTATTGCCGCGACCACGATTTACCAACACCCATATTTTCTTTAGTCATTGTAACCGGGTGCTGGGCAGGGGTAACAGCAGCTTCTTCTCTCATGCCTTTGTGTGTCGAAAGTAATTCTTCCGGGGGCAGTGATTTTACTTTCGGATCGGCCATGCTGTAGCCAAAGCTCCAGTTATCTTCGGTACCGACAAAGCGTTTGCCTGCCCATTCGTAGTAACCCCACCACATGGTACGAAGCGTAAAAAACTTTTTTACTTCCCGGGTATAATCTTTATAGAATTCTTCTGTATAATCCGGGTTCCCGTAATGCGGGTTGTTTTTATCTGTTTTGGCCGCAGCATCGTAATGCGGATTCGGATTTTTCACGCCGTCACCGTTCGCATCAACCGAGGGGTTGCCGTTATACAACAACAGCGGTTTCCCGTCCCAGTAAAACCAAAGGTCTTTGTACTTGCCTTCTTTATAGATACGGTCATATAAATCCTGAACCACCGTGATAACCGGACCGTTGAATGCCCAGAAAATAAATTGAGGAACTTTGTTTCCTTCAGCCCTCATTTTTTCCATAGTACTGAATGTCACCTCCCATTCGTCCCAATAACGAACCGCATTGGTTACATCCATTACCAGCACATCTACTCCTGCATCGGCCAGCATTGACATATCCTTACGGATTACATATTTATCCTGACTCAGAAAGTAGCCCATTTCAGGTTCGCCCCAATGATAGGAATTTTCTGTCCACAAAGGGTGTTTGGCATCCAGCCGGGCGTTGGGATCAGCGTTCAGGATTTTTGTCACATCGGCAGAATACGGGCTTTTAAAATTGGTATAATGATTCTGCGTGTGCCAGGTAATATAAAAGATACCAACGACCCGGCGCTGGTCGGTTTTCACTGGCCCTGTTTCCTGAAAATCCGGCATTGAACGGCCCAGGGCATCGTTGGCCACCCAGGTGTCAGGGTAAATATCGCGGTAATAAGCTCCTTCATTGTCATGCAAAGAAGATGAACCTGTTTTTTTCTGACAGGAAGTTCCCAGAATGGCTAGAACCATCAAGGAAATAACCACCTTATTGGGGGTAAATAATTTTCTTTTTTTCATACTACTGAAGATTAATATTGAATACCTGAAACCGTTACCGGGCCGAATAATCCGGACGGTTGCAACGGACTATCTGCATTATATGGGTTTACGGCACACCAGGTCGGCCGTTGATCCGCAGGGAGTTTTTGGTCCCCAATCAGCCGGTTCACCCAGGTGTTGACTACTTCAACCTTCAACTCATTCCCGCCTGTTTTAATGAAATCAGTAATATCCAACTGGTATGGAGCAGTCCACACGCCGCCGGCATACTGGCCATTTACTGTAACTTTAGCCATTGCAGTCAGATTTTCAAGATTGATTACTATACGTTCGCCTTCCGGTAGATGATCCAATTTAAATATGCAGGTATAAATTGCTGTTCCTGAATAATATTTAATTCGTTCGTCCGATGAAGTTGTCCAATCCTGAAGCGTATCGAAAACTACAGGCTGTCCGGGGCCGCGCAGTGAGGCATCAAACTGAACGGTCCACGGGCCTCTCAAACTGGCCAGTACTGTTGGTGCCGGATAATTGGCTTCCACTCCATGCCGTTTTGCCTGACCTGCCTTACCGCGGAAAACAACAAATACACTCTCATACGGAGCCAGCTTTAACGGAACAGCGGTTGTATTTCCGGTTTGCTCATAAGCCGGAAGAATACGGACGGATCCGGTTGTTGTTTCCCATAGTTCAGGCTGAAGTCCTTTTATCCGGAACTCCGGAGTAACCAGTTTCGTTTCATTGGTTTGGTTACTTACAAAATAAATCTCAGCATTATCCATTGTCCGGTGCCCGTAATGAATACTGCGATCGTCAGGCAATTTGCAGTCGGGTATACAATTGATTGCAGCAAAAGCTTCTTCCATCGTCATCCCGTTAAGGATCATTCCTTTACCGAATTTGCGCGATTTTACGGTTACTCCATCCACATCTCCCCATAGTTCAGCAGCCATTTCCTGAACCTGCTGATCGGCTTCAGGCTGGTTTTGCAAGCTTGGCGAATATTTAGGTGCCGGACCTAGCACCACTGCCCCGTCACTGACCAACTGCTTAATTTTTGCCAACAACTCCGGGCGCATGGTTTCAAGTTTTGGAAGAACCAATATCCGGTATTGTGTTCCATGGGGTAAGGTAAGCAAACCGTCTTTCACGGTCATGTATTTTTCAATTACTTCGGCATTCATATAGTCGAACTGGTAGCCACCCGGAAGTTCCGGGTCGGTAATTCCTGTCATTTTAGGGGCATCTTCGCCAATGAAATAAGCGACATCTGCCACATTTAATCCCTGCTGAAGCATAAAGTTGGTACGTTTCAGGTAAGCCGTGTATACATCCATCTGTGAAAACCATGTGTTTTTCCGGTTGAACTCATTTCCGAACCATGCATTAATTCCCGGGTTCTTATCTTCGTAAGCCTGAGAGATGTATACATGCAACAAGGTGTTGTTGATGCCTTCGGCAAAGAAACGATCACCACGCTGTTTAATGACAGCCGGATAACGGGCAAACGGACTACCCGCACAGGTATTCGATTCTGCTGAAATTTTCGTTTTCCCGTAAATATGTCCGCAGGAAGTTGCTGCCCGGTTTTCGATATTGCCCAGATCGCCTTCGCTCCAAAATTCCCCGCCAATCTCGTCCGATTGCCCGCCGTACATCAGAAATTCACTCGGGAAGCCCCAGTGCCCGTAACATTCGAGCCAGGTATGCAGCCCGTATTTATGGCTGATATCCCTCAGGCCACCTACATAATCATAAGCAACTTTGTCGGCCACCATGCGGCGCATGTCCCACAAAAAGCGATCGGACTCCAACTGACAGTTTACAACAAATCCTTTATAAACAGGCAAAAAAGGAAGAGGATCGTAGCCATAACGCTGTTTAAAATCAGTCAGGAAATCATCCGTAAAATTTTGCCCGCCGGTTTCGTAACTATCCTGAACAACTACTTTGAAAGTTTTCCGGTCGGCTTCGGGAATGCGTTTCATAATTTCGCCGATATATCCGTAGAAATGTTTTTCGACATGAGTTTTGCTCATCTTATCCACTTCGTAACCGGTTGCTTCAGGTGAAGCCGGGGCATTTTTTGTGCCGGTGGGTGTCATACCGGTACGAAGAATCACCCAGTTCCCTTCCGGCACATCCCAGTTTAAAGTACCGTTAGCAGAAAAATATTGTGTCAGGTCAACCACTTTCGATGCATCAATCACCATTGACCGGTCATCGGGTTCTGCCTGTTTGGGCCACTGATATTCGTTCCAGTAGGGTAGTGGGGTCTGGAACATCTTTGCCAGCGTTTTTTCAGGGTAACGTTCTACCCGCGGGGCTGCTGAAATTTCCACTTCAGCAAGACCTTTGTCCGGGTTAATACCTTTCACGATAACCCGGAATGAGGTTGATGTGACAGGTGGGAACGAGACAACTACAGGCGCATAGGGATCAAATCCCACATTTAATGCAGCATTAAAACGATCAATCTGAAACTCAGTGATGGTATGGAATTTTCCGTTGGTTCCCTTTATCTGAAATACTGCTGTATTATTGATTGGCTTCTCAACAGGAAAAATCAAAAGGCTGCGCGCCGTAAATGGCGATTTCGATTCAAAATCAATTGTAAAGTCGCCATCAGCAGGAAAATTAATCCCGGTTTTCCGGTTATGGTCTGCGATTGCGGACAAGTTTGCTACTTTGGGAAAAGAACTGATTCTCCCATTGCTGCTGTCCAATATCAAATTATCATCTTTAGGCTCCGGATAGGCGATTACCTTTACATCCTGGAAAAGATCAACCGGTTTATCCAATTTTTTGCTGAGTTTCTGCGGACCTTTTACCCTTAATTCAGAAGAAGCCAGGTAACGCATGGCTTCTTCCGGCTTTACCCAGGGTCCCCCGGATTGGCTCCAGCCCGGTGAATTGAATATACCAATTTCGATGTTTAATCCGGTCGCAGTTTTCAGCGCAGCATGGAGGATATCCCACCATTCATCGCTGAATATTTTAACTTTTCCATAAGGCACATTATCCTGTCCTATATAGCCGATAAATGCCCGGTTGATTCCGGCTTTTTTCATGGCCTGAAGGTCCTTTATAACTCCTTCTTTTGAAATATTATCCGAAATCCAGTACCAGTAAACGCTGGTCTGTATTGAATCGGGAGGAGTTACGAAACCACTCTCAAGAGCTTCATTCGAAGTTTCATTCTTATTTACAGAACACGAAAGTGTGAAAAGCACCATTACAATGCTAAATAACAAGTAAGATATTTTATTCATATTTTTTTTATTTCACTTATCCGATTTATTCATTCAGTAATATTTTTTACCTGATAAGTTGTATCATCATTCTATTGTTCTTATTTGATTTCTTCTGTATAACGCACTTCATCCCATGTTGAAATTCCGATTATCGGTTTGTATTGTTCAAAGACGTTGTCTTCCTGATCTGTGCCGGCAGCCTGGAAGACATACCAGACAGGCTTTTTGCCTCCCGGATCGGTGGAATCATCGGGAAAACGGCGCAATCCGATTCTCAGTCCATCTTCTGAGCGGTTGTCAATCCAGTTATGCCATTGAAAACCATCAATTCCGTCAAGTACTTCCAGTTTTTTCCAGGTATACGCAAAACCGGCAGCCTGTTCGTTTAAATCGCTGTCGCTGTATGTCGGGGAATTAGTTCCATTTTCCGACAGCCAAAGAGTCCGTTTGGTCGTTCCTTTGTATTTGTTTCCCGACTGTTTAATCCAGGTATTCAGCACTTCCGGATTTTTGAAAGTAACCAAAGGCGAATTCATGCTGAATGTTGCCTGTGTATCGTTCCACACTTTGGGTTCATTCAGGTTTTCAGGATAAGGATGACAGGCAAGTCCCCATTGAAAGTCCCCTTCAGCATCGGTATAATCCTGCAATGTTGCCAGCATGTCTTTGGTTGCATAATATTTTGATGCACATGCTTCAGCCCATGAATGAGTGAAGGATGCAAGAACCTGGCTGTTGGCATCGTATTGTCTGGAAATGTTATAACAGAGCCTCATTGATTTGATGTAGCTGTCCATGTAAACAACCATTGGCCTGTCTTCTCCCATATTGGTCCACGTCAGTCCGGCATCCACTTCATTGTGCATGATCCAGTAATGGATACGGCCATACGCGTTGTCGCTGCGGCAATAGCGGGCAGCCAGAAAATCGAGTGCCGCAGCATAGCAGTTAAGGCTCCCGGCATTCGTCATATTGGGCATGGTGTAAATTCCTTCGGAAGTATAGTCAGGGTGCTGGAGCAATGCCCCGATTTCCGGATCGGCACAAACACTTGCTTTTTGTACCAGTATGATGGCGGCAACAACAATGTTTTTTGCCTGAGCGGTCTGTAGTGTCTGGTCGAGCGCTTCGACTTCGTTTTTATCAAAATAGTATGTTCTTCCTCCATAGCTGTGAGCAATTGCATCTGAATATGAATTCAGGTACATGAATGCGGTAAATGCAATATTAACTGTTACACTCGTAATTTGCAAATCATCTAAATCGGTGAGATATCCCCGGCTAACCGCGAAACCACCTAATCCTTTTCTGCCTGAAGGTTTTTGTCCGGGAAGATTTTGTGTCGTTTCAATCTGGCCGGCATAACGGGCATGAGAAACCATTTCATCAGAATTGTTTCCGGTTTTGGCAATAACCCATTCGGACAAAGCCCGGTCGTAGGTGAATCCGTCGCGGGTAACATAGCGGTCAAGATTAACCGAAAAAGAAGAACTGTTCAACGAAGTTGCGTTCTGAAATTTAGTAATCATCGTCAGGGTATCGTACGGCATAACTTCACAAAGGCTGAAGTTTCCTTCTCCTGAATAATTTCCCGTGACAGTAATGGACGAAGAAGTGACGTTCACTTCTGTTATTTGGGAGTTGTAACTGGCCGACAGATAATCATTCAGATTGGATTCCAGAAGAAGGTCAAAAGCCGTTTTATTTTCCCTGGCCCGGGCAAGAGCTTCTTCTTCGTTAGTCCGGCTTCTGAATTGCATGTTCCGGATTTGAATGACAATATTTGATTGATCCCCAAAATCAAGCCGGAGATAATCTCCGGTAGTTCCCCAACTGAATTTGTCCATATAATATCCCAGGTCAACGGAAAAAGTTGTCCATTCAGTTGCTGCCGAAGCCGGACTTGTTTTATGAGAACGGTCTTCTGTGATCGGACTTGCAAAGAATATCTGCAGAAAACAAATATTGCTGCTGCTTTTGTATTCAAAAGTGAAGACTTTTTTATCTGAAGAAATATTTTTGTCCAGGGCCTGTAATGATATATACGGATCAGTCCCGGAAGTGGTCAGTTTATATTTAAAAGTGCTTACTGCCGAAACTTCCAGTTGATTGGCCGATTTTACATTAAATTTCATGTAACCTGTTGTATCATCCTTCCCGGAAGTTTCAGTATCAGAAATACTATTATCGTCTTTACACGACGAAATAAAATTCACGAATACAAAGATTATACTGAATAAGAAAAGGTGGTGTAGGATGATGGTGTCCTCTTTTTTCATCTGTTTAATTTATTCTTTTCGGGTTACAGACAAATTTTGCTTATAAATTATCATCAGCAAGGATATTTGATGTTAAGAAGCGTATTATTGCAGTAGCGTCAAGTGTGTTATTGACATGGTGTCAAGCGTGTTATTGACATGGTGTCAAGCGTGTTGTTGACGCGGTGTCAAGTGTGTTGTTGACGCAGGTGCAAGTGCATAGTGATAAAGCATAACTAAATTTTTATACGCAACCATTTTCCTGATAATTCAGGGGTAAGATCAAATGTCAGGTAGCCGTTTCCTTTTTGAAATTTTATTTCCTGGTTATCCGGCCCTAAAAGTTTTGCAGTATTCTGAGTCAGAACAGGAATTCGTATTTTTCCGTCTCCTGTCAGGAAAAGAGCATAACTGGAACAGCTTTCATTTTCCGGGACAAAAACAATTCGTTCAAGTGGTTTATCTGAAAAGACATAGTTTTTGCCATCAATATTGATTTCCCGGCACTGGTAACCGTCAAAAGCCATCAACTCCTTATGAGTATTCAGTCGAAATGCCACCGATAAGCGGCCCTGATAATTGACTGAATGTCCGTTAACTTTAAAGTTTTCCAGGAAAATTTCGTCGGAAGGCAACGGATTTATCTGAAGGATTTTTGTGTCAGCCTCATTGTCACGGGAAAAACCACCGGGCCAGTTTTCCCGGTGAGTACGGTAATGACGTACAATAATAGTCGTTCCGTTTGGGAACCGGGTTGTAAAGTAATCACTGTTGCGGGAAACATATTCCGTGTTGTCATTGATGCCGGCAAACGTTTCTGAAGAAGGATATGCGCCGGCAGCATTCAGAATTTCAAACAGGGTACGTGTTTCATATCCCAGGCTGGCAGACTGGTCATCGCGGGGACGAAAGCCAAAATAGCAAACCGATCCTTTCCCCTGTAAGGATGAAACGCCCACAACTTTTCCATTGACTTCGGCAGCTTCCTTTGTTCCATCAAGCGGAGTTACCGGGTAAATCCGGTCAACTAAAAAATCAGTCAGAATTGTTTGTGCCGGAACTTTTTCGAACCGGTTTTTAAAATTCACTATTTTCCCTGAAGCTATTTCGCCCTGGCAAACAGAATAGTTATATTTTATTTTAAATAATTCAGTCCATTCGGCAGAACAGTTTTCAGCATTTTCGTCGATCAGAGCAGGAGGGCCAAACCATACCAGTTTCCCCCCGGAAACGGCAAATCTGTGCATAAAATCAAGTAGGCCGGTCGCCGGAACAGGTTCGTATAAAGTAACGAGCGTTGAATAACTTTTTTCAGCAATACGGATTTGTCCACCGGGCATAATTTTTCCCATTTCGAGCAACTTACCGGGGGTGATATAGTTGGCATAAGCATACTGAGTCATCCAGCTACCGAAACGTGGTTCTGCTGCCACCAGTTCCATCGGGTAAAGGATAAGTACATCCACATCGCGGTGAACATGGCCGGTCATCAGGTCAATTGAACGGGAAGCCTGTGCACCAAAGGCATTATTAATGGCTTTTTTCCTGATTCTGGCAGGTCCGGGCATTCCCCAACAAGCGGCATAGGCATCCGGGTTTTTGTTAATTACCCCGATAGATGCTGCCATAGCGGCCCCGTAATAATCGTTGTCGAGCCAACCACATTCAGCAAAATCGTTTCCTGTGGGCTGTAAATATTCTCCCCATTTAAAATAATCGTAACATGCAGCCGATGCCTGATGGACAGTATTCGACCAGATAAAATTCGAAGTGTATTCATACTTGGATGCATACTCCGGAAGTTTTTCAGTATTCCACAGATCAATGGTAGGACTTTCGGCCCAGGAAGCATGGGCGCTTGTCCGCAATTCCCTGCCAAATAAATCTTCTGCATATTTTTTTGCCTGGCAAAACAGGTCAACCACCTGGTTGTTCAGCAGTTTATAATACCGGTGACGCATTAGTATTGTTTTCTGAATATCTTCAGGCGTGTCGCCCGGCACATACTGTATATTGACCGGAGCCCGGGCTGCATTCGATGTGGGTTGCATACCATAAACAAAATACAGCAACTGTTTCCCGTCGAATGGCTGTCCGTATTTTTCAGTATAAATTTTTCCCATTGATGGTGTATAATACCTGACACAGAACTGTCCGTCATCATGATGATTAAAATAGTCCCAGTCCTGTTGAATATGCATCTCATCTGAATATAATGAAACCAGATTCACGCCTTTGTCATAATATTTTTTCATCAGGTTTTTCAAAAAAGGCAAGGCATCAGGACTGAAATAATCCATTTCAGGAGTTTCGTATTCAAGCAAAACGAGAACCCTGTCATATCCCTGAGCTTGTTTTTTATCCCCGGAGGAAAACACATTGATCAGTTTGTCATTCTTATTTCCGGAACTATTTTCAGAATCGCTGAATTCTTCTGTCTGTACATTGCTGAGTTCGATAATATCAGCCGGATTAACCACCTTGTACGGGCAGTTACCCAATTTTTTTTCTTTAAAAGCATAGGCTCTGGCCTCTTTCAGTTTAATTGCAAACCGGCCTTTGTTGTTGGTCCAGTATAGCTGTCTCCAAAGCTGAACATTAAATTTTCCGGTCAGGGGATCGCGAAGCCCTGTTTTATAATGCAGCCAGTGTCCCGACTGTCCGGTGTTTTTCTGAAATGCTTTTCCAAGTTCCAGCGGACTTAGTAAACTCAGATCGATGCCCATTCCGTATCTGGCAGCAAAGTCGCTGATAACTTTAATTTTATCGATATACTCATCCATATCAGGAGTAAGCGACCGTTCAGCACCTGCATCTTTTCTGTATTGCCGGAAAAACTCATCAAAAGCGATGGTTAACACCTTATCGCCTCTTTTCTGAGCTTGTTCACAAACTTCCCGGAGGCTGGCATATTTTTTTTTCAGTCCGGTAGAAATATCGATCTTTTTATCCGGATCCAGCAGGTCATTCAACTGTTTGTCGCTGGTAAGAATAATTGTTGCAGAGAAAGCAGATGCCGGGAAAAACAGTAAAAATGGTAGTAAAAAACAGCACCATTTTATTTTTAAGTTAGAAGTCATAGTTAATTGATTTTTTAGTTAGATATAGGTTGTTTTTAGTTGTAATTAATGGGCTTGCACATCATTTGTGCAAGCCCATAATGATGTTAATGGAAATAAGTTCACCGGGTTTACCAGCCTGGATTTTGCCAGTTAATGCCGGTATAAGTTCCCATTTTTGATACTTCCGACTGATCAACAGGATACATTAGGTATTTGTCTGAATTTGTGTTGCGCTCCTTTAACTTTATACGAGTATAAGTATATTCATCATTGTCCCTGGAAATTTTCATACCGGTAACAAAATTATCAGTCTGGTTTAGAATTTTCCAACGGCGGACATCAAAGAAACGGTGTTCTTCAAATGCTAATTCAACCTGACGTTCATTTCGATACCGTACTTCAAACTCGTCTTTCGATAAGCCGGCCGGTAAGGCAGGCATATCTACCCGTTCACGTATGGTATTAACAGCTTCGCGGGCAGACATGGCGGTTCCCCCTACTGCTGAAGGAACTGCTGCATCCGGACCAACCGACTGATAGGCTGCTTCAGCAAAATTCAGATATAATTCGCCCAGCCTAAAGATTTTCATCAACCCGTCCTGATCCACATTAACGCCTGATTTATAGTTATTGAACTTACGCATGTAATATCCGGTTCTCGTGTTTGTGATTTCCGAAACACGATCCGATATTTCACAGTTTCCGCCCACAAAGGTTTCAACGGCTGTTGCTTCTGCCGGTGGGGTAAAACATTCAATCCGGAAATTACGGATTGTGATTTCGTAACCGGCACCGTTCGTAACGTCAAAACGCAGAAAATGATTTTCAGGGGCCTGTCCTCCGCTTGAATTGACACCAAAGCCCCAGGTGTTAATAGCAGTAGTCAAATCGTATTCAAACCGGGTCCATTCTGAGGCTTGAGGGATACTAATATTCTGCCCCGACTCGACACCCCCCTGAGGGCCGCCGGCAACACAGAAGAAGAATTCTGCATCGCTAACCGATTTGTTACTTTTATACTCGAACGTAATAAGTCGCTGCGTTCCGGCAGTCAAAGCCCGTGTTAATGTTGTGGTAAAAATCCATGGGTCTCCGCCTGTTGTAGTTAATGTAATTCCCTCTTCATTTTCTGATGTTGAAATATTGTTAACCGTTGAAGTAAAATTCAACGGAAATAAATCTTTATCAACATTTGACGAAAGCGTACGGGGGGAGCCATTGTAATAAACAGATGCATAAAAGCGTGGATCTCTTCCCTCATATGGATTAGCAGGGTCATAACCCGAACTTGTATTTATAACTGGCTCCAGATGGTTTGCATCAGAATATCCAAGAACAGGCATTTCACCTGTTGCCTGCATCCCATATGCATCAACAAGTTCCTGCGATGGTCCGGGGCCTGCTTTTTCTACACCTTCAGTAATAGGTGTACCTGCCCATTTCCAGACGTTAGTTCTTGAAGAGGTCGTTTCAAATATCGTTTCCTTGTCAACCGAACGGCTTGGATCGGAACGGTTAATAAAATAATACGCATAAGCATTTTGTGCAATATCAGCATCAGGAGTTATGTCGAAAAGCTGAAACCCATGTTGCAGACATTCATCAAGAGCTTCTTTGGTGATTTCAGTTGCTTTTTCCCAGGAGTATTTACTATCATCGGTGTACCAAAGCGGACTCGCAGCATACAATGCAGCCTGCGATTTTACAGCATAAGCAAATGCCCGGGTTATATGACCCCGTTCGCTGTCACTTATATTCCAGCGAAAGCCGATAGTAGATA
This sequence comes from Prolixibacteraceae bacterium, assembly GCA_963662895.1. Classification (GTDB taxonomy): domain Bacteria; phylum Bacteroidota; class Bacteroidia; order Bacteroidales; family Prolixibacteraceae; genus GWE2-42-39. The sequence goes on from OY759982.1 coordinate 1,818,139, forward strand.
TGTTACTTTCAGGAATCGCCAATGCCCTGTCGCAATCAGCTAAAATAAAATCAACACATTCTTCGAACGTTGCACGACTATCTTGCGAAAAATCATAGGTTATTTCGTAAGGTGCATTGATTATCGGGACTCCTCCATAACGTTTTATCAATTGAAGGTAGTAAAATGCACGTAACACGTAAACTTCTCCAATCCAACCGTTTTTCTCTTCCTCATCAATATCAGCAGTAGCAATACCTGGATCATTAATACTCTGTAAAAAAGTATTACACTTCCGTATACCCCCAAAATAACGACTCCAGGGATTTACGCTGGTTGTAAGTGGATTATAGGACGAAGACGTTCGGTTATTATACCAGTCATTTACAGCGCCACTTACACCATCGCTTGCATCATGTGCTTCATCGCAAAAAGAAGCTAACGGAGTATCTTCGTAAGAAAAACCAACCTGCGGGATATAGTCACGACATCTGGTAAAATAATTTTGAGAGGAATAGTAATCCATGAAAATGTCGTTGAGCGTCATTCGTCCATCAGAAGGGATATCTAAGTCGGCGCAGGAAACCAGGACTAATATTGAGACAAATATTATACATAGTCTTAAAATATAATTTTTCATGCTAAAGCCATTTAAAAGTTAATATTAACGCCAATATTGTAAACGCGATAAGGCTGAAAAGTATTCATACTTCCAATTTCAGGATCGATATATTTTGAACGCACATTATCAATTGTAAACAGGTTTTGTACATTAATTGCAATGCGGATTGTCTCCTTACCGGTCTTCTTTAAAATATTTACAGGCAATGTGTGAGCAATTTCCAGGTTCCGCAAACGAAGATATGAACGGTCCATCAAAAAGAAATCGTTATCCACGTGATTTGTTGACGGAGAAAGCGATAAAGCCGGGAAAGATATTTCCTCTCCGGCAGCATAACGCTCAGGTGTCCATGCATTCAAATGAATATCATTATAAACACCCTGATATAAATATTCATACGCTCCAATATCACTTATAAATTGAGAAGTATGCCTTACACCATGGAAAAGAAATGACAACTCCCAGTTTTTCCATTCTGCACCACCTGTAAAGCTATACTCCTGCTCCGGAGTTTTAGCATATCCTATTGGTGCCTCATCCTTCTCGTCAATAACATTATCGTTGTTGAGGTCCTGGTAAATGAAATCGCCCGGACGTGGAGTACCAAAAGAGTAAGTCAGATTTGAGTTTATAAGTTCCTCTTCCGAATTAAACATACCGTTTCCGTTACTGTAATCAATTTTGTACCCCCATAACTGCCCGTAACGGAACCCCTCTGTGCGATATGGATAAGCATATTCACCGGAATAAGGAGATTCGTTGATACTTATAATTTTGTTTTTTGCCTGCATAAAATTAAATGCTGCATGTGCTGATAAATCTTTCGTGAATTGTTTGTTGAAACGTAATGAAACTTCATATCCTTTATTTTCCATTTTACCGTCATTCAATTTCGGATAGTAGCCCAAAGGAATACCCTGATAAATTGGAATTTTAGAAGAACTATTTACCAACATATTATCTACCCTGTTTGAAAAGTAATCAACGCAAACAGTGAACATATTGAACAAGCCAAGATCAACACCAAGGTTCAGCTTTTTAATTTTTTCAGGAGCCAAATCAGGGTTTCCCCGTTCATATTCCTCTCCTGTGGAACGAATATTATCCAAATACAGGAAACGGGAACCTCCAATTTGATCGTTCGCTGTCAAGCCATACGATGCCCTTAGTTTCAACAAACTGATAAAATCAACCTTAAAGAAATCTTCTTTGGATACAATCCACGCGGCAGAAACAGAGGGTGTTGTGGTAAATCTGTGGTCCGGATGGAATTGTTCCGATCCTGAATACCCTAAATCTCCTTTTATAAAGTACCGGTCTTTAAACCCATATAAAACATTTAATCCAAAATTTTGCCGTTTATAGGGTAACACCGTATTTTCACTTCCTGTTGCTTCCTTTTCCTGATACAAATAGTAAGTATGAGCTGCCGCATCAATCGTGTGCTCACCGAATTGTCGTTTGTACTCCATATTCGCAAACAAATCAAGATAGTAGAAAAAAACAGAACCTTTAGAATATGACAGGGGGGTATTTTCCCATGTCTTGTATTTTGTAAAATTATCTAACACCGAGAAATCATTGCCTCTGACAACACGTTGGAAATCCTGAGTTGTAGACGTTGAATTCCTGATATAGGACTGATAGGCCATCGCTCCATTCATGGATAATCCCTTTGTTATGAAGCTCATATCAATATCCAGTCCTGCCTGGGCAATCACATTGGTTTCAATAATTTGCCGGTAACCTGAACGGTTAATTAATCCATAAGCGGTGCTATCCACCCCTTCAACAGTAACAACCTGATCACTCATTTCAGGATGATCTTCAATCGCAGGTGACAAAGGGCCATACATGGTAGGAGGTAATTTGAATATTCCACTGTAGACATCCCAGTTCATACCTGCTCCCGTTTGTTTTTCACGTTTTACACTGCCGGCAAGACGCATAAAGCCTGAAACATAATTATTGAATTTCACATCCATATTGGAGCGAAAATTAAATACATTAACATGTGGTGTAGGGTCGTAATCACGATCCGCTTCGCTGGCTACAATCAAAGGCTCTCCCTGATTAATAAAATTCAATTCTGAAAAATATTTAAACTTTTCGCCGCCTCCGGAAACATTTACTCCTACCCGCTGCCTCATAACAATATCTTTTATAAACATATCGTACCAATCATTATTGGGGTAAGCAATATTATCACCTGCACGAAATTGTGCAATTTCGTCCTGGCTAAACTGAGAATATGCACCAAGACCATCACGTTCACCAGCTTCATTCCGTAATTCTGCATAACGGGCCGAATTAATAAACATAGGCCGTTTGATCATTTGCTGAAAAGACTGATCAATATAAGCTTCAATCTTCTTCTTCCCGTTAAATCCTCTTTTGGTATTAATAACAATAGTTCCATTCGCTCCCTGCATCCCATAATTTGCTGTAGCTGAAGCATCTTTAAGAACAGATATGCTTTCAATCTCTTTCGGGGAAATAAACTCATAGTACAGTGTCGGACAAACCACTCCATCGATAATAACCAATGGAGCTGAACCATTTTGAGATGAAATACCACGAATTGTTTTACTGAAATTACCGTAACCAAAAAATGTTAATTCGGAAAGGTTTTGCACATTCGTTAACCCCGGTAACCGGCCCGACAGAGTTTCAGATAAAATATTTGTGGGACTTTTATCCAGTTCAGCACCACTAATTGAAGAAACTGCTCCGGTTAATGATTCACGTGTATAAGAGTTGTACCCCATATTCACTATTCCTCCCATATTATGAGCATCAAATCTGAGGGTTATTTTTTCATTTTCCTTAATCATCTCTACGGGAATCCGGCAATCCAGAAAACCAATAGCCCTGACTGTTACAAACGAACTCCCGTCATCTACAACAAGTTGACAACTACCATCTTTGGAGGTAACATACTGATTCTTTCCGAATTCAGAAACAATTACAGCGCCGGAAATGGGCTGTCCATATTCGTTTACCACAAGGTATTGAGGTACTGATTCACCTTGTGCATAAAGATTGACACACATCAACAAATATCCAATGTTGAGCGCTATATATTTGATATATTTACCGATTATCATAGTTATGAATTTTTTAATTCAATTATAAATTTACCATCCTTGATTTTGCCATGTCTGACCGGTAACCGATTCAAGTAGTGCAGCTTCAGACAAGGGCAGAGGAAGCAACAGATCCCTGTTTTGCCATCCACCACGAGGGCTGTCCGAGATATTACGACGAGTATAAGTAAAGCTACCATCAGAATTTTTTGTAATTACCATTGCTGTAAACCATTTGCATGTTTCGCTCAGATTACCGCCTGGCTCTTGCCACCGTCTAAGGTCAAAAAAGCGGTTTTCCTCCCAGGCCAGTTCAATGCGACGTTCATTATGAATTCGCAGAATCAATTCTTTCTGAGACAAACTGGCAGAAAGTTCAGGCATTCCCGAGCGGGCACGAACTTCATTCACTGCGGCCCTGGCTTCTTCCAAATGACCGGCTTCTGCTGCCGTCTCTGCCAGATTAAGTAAAGTCTGTCCAAGCCGGTAGAACTTCCAGTTTGCATTACTGATCTGGTTGGTTCCGCAGGCTCCGGGGGTAGCCATTTTGCAGTGATAATAACCTGTACGTGATGACATACGATTGGTAACATCCCAACTGGGGGCATGTGCACCTCCTGTAAAGGTTTCAATGGTTACAGTTTGATTATCCCATAAAATCTGACTTCCATTGTACAATACCGTTTGCTCAAGTCGTGGATCGCGATTAACATATGGATTATCCGGATCGTACAAAGTGTTGGCGTTGTTATAATTTGGGACCAGATGTTTTTCATCCAGATATGGTTGCTCCGGATCAAGAACCGGTTGTCCGTCAATTGTTTCATAAGCATCAACTAATTCCTGTGTCGGACAGGTTCCACACTTATAGGTGTTTGCCATATTACTTCCGATATAACCGATATGCCATACAAAGGTTCCTCCTGATATTGCCCGGTAAATCGTTTCCTTATCCCGTGGTGTGGCAGAATATTCGGCATTTTGATCAACCAGTTGCCGGTATGCTGCTGCCGGCCCTGTTCCAAACACGTTGGGCTGGGTACATTCAGTAAATAATTCATAACCGTTTGCTTTCAATTGAGACACCGACTCCCTGGTTATTTGATAGGCTTCTTCCCAATGGTTTTCTCCTTCATTGTGAAGAGGACTGGCCGCAAACAATATCGCTTCAGATTTAAGTGCACAGGCAAGAGCCTTGGTAGCACGTCCACCATTATCACTGACCTGAATTCTCCATGGTAGTGTGGATTCACTCAGAGCATCGTTACAGTCCGAAACGATCAGCGATGCCACTTCGTAAACCGATTGCCGTGTCATTGTTGAAAAATCAGCATCAAACGGAACCGTTTCGTTAAGAACCGGAAGTTTTCCATACCATTTGATGAGCTCCATATAAAAGAAAGCCCTCATTACCTTTGCTTCTGCTTTGAATCGTCCACGGTCGGGTTCATTATTTACAGCCGCTTCGTCAATCAATTCAATAAACTGTGAACACAGACGTATCTGTTGCCAGTAACGGCTCCAATAGGTATTATTATTGGCACCATGCCCGTCAGGGAAATCCTGCATGGGATGCCAACTGGCAGAACAATTATCTTTATAATAATGATCAACTATTTGTCCTTGTGAATCTTCCGAAGACCAGCCATCGTCACAACAAGCCACAACCGCCGGGTCAAAAAAGAAATAGACATATCCTTTTTTGGGGATATTATTATATATGCTATTCAGCAGGGCTTCCACTTTATCAGGATCGGTCAAGACCTCGTCCATCTGCATATTACCATCGGGAGCCATGTCAAGCGCATCAGTACAACTGTTAAAAATTGCAATGATGAACAGCAGAATTATGTATATATATTTCATTTTAATTCAGATTTAGTGGTTAAAATGTCAGATTAACACCGAAGCTTATTATTTTGGTCAATGGATAGACAAGCGCATCATCCTGTTCCGGATCAATTGTGTTGACCGGCAGTTTATCCCATGTTAGCAAGTTGTTACCATTGGCGAAAACTCTAACTTTAGAGATACCTACAGGTTTTAGAATGTTTTCAGGCAGATTATAACCTATCTCAATATTTTTCAGGCGCAGGTAAGAACGGTCCATAATGAAGAAGTTATTTGCTTTTTGACTAACACCTGCAGACATTCCTAAAGCAGGATACAGGATTTCTTCTCCATTTTCATAGCGCTCTGGTGTCCATGCATGAAGATGCCAATCACTGAAAAATCCGACAAGAGCAAATTCTGTTACCCCCCAGCCCGTATGTGTAATACTACTCTGAGCGATACCAGAGAAAACAAATGACATGTCAACGTTTTTATAGTTTAAAGTTCCTGTTAAACCATAGGAAATACGGGGAACTGACGAATAGCCAACAGGAACAAGGTCACGATCATTAATCTTTCCATCTTCTGTAACATCAATGTATTTAAAGTCTCCCAGCCTTGGCGTACCTCCAACCTCATAAGCAGGTAGATTATCAAGCTCTTCCTGAGTATTGATGTAACCATTGCCATTGCTGTAATCGATAAGGTAACCAAACGGCTGATCTATACTAAAACCTGTGCTTCGGTAACGGTATGCATAGTCTTCTCCATATTGAACCTCATCACTATACTTAACCGTATTTTTGTTGTAATTGAAATTACCTCTGACAGAAAAAGAAAAATCATTATTTATTACTTTTTGGTAAGCAAGTTCCAGTTCGTAGCCGTGATTATCAACAACTCCGATATTAACTTTAGGAATATTTCCCAATGGTACACCTTGAAGTACGGGAATAGTCGATCTGCTAATAAGGATTTTATCGCGATGTTCATCAAAAACATCAACAGTAAGAGAAAAATTGTTAAACAGCTTTAAGTCAACTCCAACATTTTTCTTTTCTGCTTTTTCCCACTGAAGTGCCTCATTTCCCATTCTCCCCTGAATTACACTCTGTCCATACCCCAGTCCTGAGATTACACCACTTCCCATAGTTATCGAACTTTGATACAAAAAACGATCCTTTCCGAGTTTATCGTTCCCGGTAATCCCATATGATCCCCGTAGCTTTAAGTGAGTAATTACCGGATTTTCTTTCAGGAATTTTTCGTTGCTGGCTACCCAGCCCACAGAGTAGGCAGGAAACGAACCAAAGCGATTTTTGGAAGCAAATTGTTCAGATCCGTTATAACCAAAATTGAATTCGGCCAGATACCGGTTGTCATAATCGTATGTTACACGACCAACATAACCGATTACATTATAAGGTAAGTCAGCATCCCATTTATCCCATTTGTCTCTCTGATAAAGGCCCAGAGCCGTAACTGTGTGCAACCCAAAACTTCTTGAATAATTGAGTGATACCTGATAATTAGAATAATAATAAGTATTCATACTTTTAGACAAAATCATGGCTTTATTCTGATTTTCACGAATTGCAGAATAACCGCATGTCTCGTTTGCATTACGCGCTACATAAAATGCATAAGTATTCAGAGCTCTGTACCCCTGACGAACGGTCGATGCGTGACTGTCAAAAGCAACCAATCCTTTTGCACTCAATCCTTTGGTAATAAAATCCAGCCCCCATTCAAGAGTTAACGAGGAGTTAAGAACAGTGGACGATTCCTCTCTGTAACCTCTGCGATTAATTTCCCCGTAGGTATTCCTGTCCTGCCCTGATTGGGCCACAATCTCATTCTCCGGGACTCCATATCCGGCCACAGTGACAGGCCCCGGGTCCGTTGGTGGTGTTGCCCAGGTATAAGCAATCATGTTTTGAATCATTTTTTGAACATCATCTTCGAATAATGCTACTGTTTGAGGAGTGTTCATCTTCTGCAAGTAAGTAGCTAAATTTAAAGAAGCTTTCAGGTTGCTGGCTAATTTAAAATCAATATTACCACGAAAATTGTAACGATCCATACTATAGCTTGGGTCGTACCCCAGGAAACTTTCCGGTTCGGTTTTAAAATTTCCGCCTTGCCCAATATACCCGGCATTCAAAAAATAAGAGAAATATTCACCGCCGCCATTAAAATTGGCATTTACACGTGTTTGTGGTGCCCAGTCACGAAAATAATCATGGAACACATCCCGGTCGGGATAAAATACAGGATCTTCTCCACTTTTATATTTGTCAATCATATACTGAGTGAAGGGTAAGTCTTCGTTCAGGGCGTTGGGATTACCATTTAAATAAGCCTGATTACGCAGCTCGGCAAATTCCCAGGAGTGAATTCTGTCGTTCTGAACCAAAAACTTCTGATAACTCTGATTGACAGTTATATTAAGCTCTGATTTACCTTCTTGTCCTCTTCGGGTTGTAATAAGTATAACCCCATTTGCTCCACGAACACCAAACACTGCAGTTGCAGATGCATCTTTTAGAATTGAGATCGATTCGATTTCATTGGGATCAAGCTTATCGATATTTTCCCGGGGAATACCATCGATTAATATAAGAGGAGATGCATCATTTAAAGTCCCCATTCCCCGAAGGTAAAGATTAACATTATCATTACCTGGTTGCCCTGATGTTTGCATAACCGTTAAACCGGGAAGCTGCCCTGCCAATGCGACCGAAAGGTTTGGAGCAGAACTTTGTTTTAGCTCATCTGTATGCACGGATGAGATAGCAGCAGTCACCGATTCTTTCTTTTGGTTACCGTACCCAACAACAACAACTTCATCAATCGCAGATGCTGCTTCTTTCAGGGTAATATTAAAATTAGTCTGAGTACCTGTAAGAAGTTCCTGTGGCTGAAAACCAACAAATGAAACAACCAGAATTTTTGAGTCAGGAGGAACCGGGAGAGTGAATTTCCCGTCTGCATCAGTAACGGTTCCGATTGTTGTTCCTTTTACAATTATTGCTGCTCCGGGAATAGGCTCCCCTTTAGCATCTGTGACCGATCCCGTCAAATTTATTTTTGGATTTTGAGGCTGTTCTGCCTCTTTTTTGTTTATATCTCGCGGGGATTTCGCCAGAATGGTTCTTTCTGGTGTTAAAATAATTTGTTTATTAATGATTTCGTATCTAATTCCAGTATCTTTCAGAACATCATCCAGTATTTTATTAACAGTTGATCCCTCAACCTTTACATTTACTTTTTTGTCCTGATCAATCACATTGTTTTTGTAAATGAATACAAATTCTGTTTGATCTTCAATCTGCCGGAGTACCTCAGGAATTGAAACTCCTTCCATCTTCATTGTTAACCTGGTCGCCTGGGAGTATGTTGAAGCAGAAACACTCATAAAACCCAGAAGCCAAATCAGCATTGTTAGCCTCATGATCAATAATACTTTTTTAGGATGTTCCCATAAGTCATCCTTACGAAAATGTTTTTTTTTCATAAATTTGTAATGATTAAAATTGGTAACTCGATTTAATCCAGATTTATCCGGTGGATGTTGGTAGCGTCCTCCGGATTTTCATTTTTAAATATGTTCTATGTCATTTCCTTTTAATTTAGGTTAAACAATTAGTTATATTAGTTTTTTATAATGTAAATACCATCCTTGTTTTTTTCAAAGCGGCCTTCCAGTGTTTTTGCAATATATTGCATAACCTCATTAATCTCATCGGATATTACCAGTTTTCCGGATAACCTGGTTGCTGAAAGTTCCTGACCTTCAATCTGAATAGGGATATTGTAATATTTTTTAACCTTCCTGACTAGTTCAAGTAAAGGCATGTTTTTAAATTGGTAAATTCCATCTTTCCATGATGTATAAAAGTTGACATCAATGTTCCTGATGTCTGATTTTTCATCATTAACCGAGTAAAAACATCCCTCACCGGGAGATAGGACAAAGGATTGATTTCCCAGTATTTTATTCTTTTGTGAAACATTCACAGAACCTTCAACCAAAACCGTAGAAGCAACACTTTCATCTTCGTAAGCAGAAATATTAAATGTGGTACCAAGTACTTTTACGTCAACAAAATCAGTTTTAACGATAAAGGGGTGACAGGAATCTTTATGAACTTCGAAAAATCCTTCGCCTTTCAGGTAAACTTCCCTGTTTTTGCCGGAAAATACAGCGGGAAATGCCATTTTACTCCCTGCATTCAGTTTCACCGTCGTTCCATCACTTAAAACAATCCGTTGCCTTTGTCCATAAGGAACAATTACCTGATTCAGGACGGTCAGGTTAGTAGCAGCCGAATTTCTGAGTTTTTCTTCTTCTTTTTCTTTTTTTTCTATAATTACTTCCCCGAGGGAAAAATTGTAATCAATTTTTGAATCGTTGTTCGAGAGAACGTGTTCTGAACCATTAGAAAGAATAATCAATGCCTGATCTCCTTTGCCCTGATCTTTTTCTGCAAATTGTTTTAGCGGATCTTTAGTGATTTGATAATAGAACAATAGTGATCCCAGTGCTACTATTATAAAGATGACAGAAGCTATTTTTAATCCTGAGATATATGTTTTGTCTTTTTGTTTGTTTGTCTGAAGCCGTTTCTCAATGCTCTTCAGAATTGTATTGGCATCATTCCTGTTCAGGGTTTTCTGATCATTCTTAGCAAGCATAATAAACTCAAATGCATATTGAATGTCCTTGCTGTTCTCCTGATTTTTAAGAATTAAGTTTTCCAGCAAATGATCAGGATTCTTTGATTCCTTAACTAATTGTATAAATTTATCATCCTTTATCAGGTCAATAAATTTTGAATTGAAAATATGTTTTTCCATCCTGTAATTAAATACTATAGAATAAACGATTGAATATTTATTTTATAGACAAGATGGATTAAAAAAAACGATCAGAATAAGTGCCTTTTTATCCAGTTCTTTTTTGAGTGTTTTTAATGTGCGGTATAAAAGGGTTCGTGCTGATGCCTTGTCAATTTCAAGCAACAATGCTATCTCGTCATAACTTAAGCCCTTCGTGTATTTTAAATAAATGATTTCCCTTTGTTTTCCGGTTAAATTATTAAGTACCTTTCTTATTTCTTCCTGCACCAGTAAACGCTCTTCGTCCCGGATCAACTCTCCTTCAACAGAATCAGAAACAGTATTTTCTTTTGATATATTTTTTGAATGCAAAATTTCGTGTTTGCGGGAAACAGAACGTATTTCGTCCACTAACCTGTTTCGAAGGGACTTAAAAAGATAAATATGAATACGGGCCCCAACCACTAACTTCCGCCTGTTATCAATCAAATTGATGAAAACATCCTGTATACAATCTTTTACTAATGATTCATCATTTACGATTTTCAAGCCATACGTAAATAAATCATTGACATATCTTTTATAGACAATAGAAATACATATGTCATCACCGGCAAGGAATTTTTCCCATAATTCCGTATCTGATACGATGAACTCATTTTTGTCCATGATGTCAAAGCTATAAAATTTTCAAATTTTATAGCAAACAAGCCTGGTAGAAAAAATTTGGTAATTATTCAGGACTACGGGTACAGGCAACTAACTTAAATGGGGGCAAAAGGGGCATAGCTGTCAGGCTAAGCAATCCGAATCAGTTATAGATCCTTTTATATGAGGATTACAAATCCTCCACGAATAAGATCGGGATTACAAATCCCGACCAGCAGGGGTTAAAGGAGATTGAAAAACTCGACCCCGGGACTAAAATAAAGGTCTTTGATATTATCGACACCTACCTGAGGGATTTTAAAACCAGGCAGGCGTATATGGCATAAAAAAAGCCCCAGACGGGGCTTTTTAGTTATTTATTTGTTCTTTTTTTTCAATAAATCATCTTCTGCCATTTTTACTTGGCCACTTATTTTTTGCCTACTATAAATAGAGTATTTTTTGGTATTAATATATCTTTTACTTTCAATTAATAAAGTTGGCGGTTCACCATTACCAATTACGATTGTATCTTTTACAGTTTTAGTATCAATAAAAAAAGTTCCGTAGATTTGGCAATACTCAATAAACATCTTGTTGTTCTTTATTAAATAATTCCCTCTATATACCTTAAAGCCAGGTTCTATACCATATGCTATTGAGTCATTATCTAACAATTCTTGTTCGCTTGACACAAAATAGAATAAACTATCGGTAGCAAAATAAATTGTTTTAAATCCCTCTGTTTTTCGTTTGTCAATCTCCGGTATGCCAGACGTTGGTGACTTCCAATCAATAACCTCAGGAATCCAATACTTTCCTGCAAATTCTATGTTTTGTGCAGATGAATAGCACCTTATAAGCAGCATTGTTATAAATATCAAAGTTATTCTCATAGTGCTTATTTTATAACAAATGGAGTTCGCTTGTAAACATTTTTCCATAAATAATTGAATATGGATTCTGTCTTATCACAAACACAACCATGGGTCCAGTTATGAGAATCTTTCTTTCCATGCAAATACAATCCTCTATCTTTATACCCATATCGTAACAAATTATTGTTAGAAACCTGCTCAGAAGGAATTAATCTAATTCTTCCATTTCCGTAACTAGCATCAATTCTATAACCTCTGGTTGGGTCACTTCTCATTGGAATAATTGTGTTATTAGGTATCTTTTGCATTCCCCATGTTGCTTCAGGATTTGACTCATCCGCATTCATATTTTGAGGACCATTGGCATCTCTAATGTTTAATGCCATAAAATACGTCCCTTTATCTGCTGGGTCTGTCCCTGAGTATTGACTGGTGCCTGTGAATACACCATCCTGGGAGGCTACAATATCTTGTTGTTTATAGACATTTATTGTTCCTACTGAAGCGCCTTCATCATTTGTACCAGTAATTGAATATTTAACTAAATACTCAGACCCTTGTAGTGTTATGCTACCTGTTTTTTCTTCTCCATTTTCAGTGTATGTATAGGTGTGGGTATACTCACCTCCCTTGTGCCAATTCCAGGATGCTTCATCTTCTCCTTCCTTTTTATAATAAAACCAGTCCATTCCTGTTGGGTCGATATTAGCAATTGGGTTGTTCCCCACAAAACTGTAAGAACTTTCACTATAATAACTCTCTGCATGTGGGTCAACATTTAAGAACCTCCCCAAACTGGCATCATACATCCTAGCCCCGTAATCATACCAGTCCAGCCCTCCTTCATCCTGCAACTCTTTGCCGTTGTACAGAAACTTTGTCGGAGTACCTACCGTAGCATACCAGTTTGCCATCTCCATTCCAAACGGATAATAGTCTTTATATTGTAGCGGCACTGCCCGTATGGTATCTACCTTAAACGATACCCGTGTATTACCCAGGTGATCTTTCAGATCGTACTCGTACTGCCAGCCGCCATTGTTTACTACCCGCCCTTCACCGGTTAATATTACTTCTTGTTCATTAACAGTTAGAACGCTTCCCTGGTAATAACTATCGATTCCTCCATAGCTCTTTTTCAACTTATTACCCAAGGCATCGTAAAGATAAGAAATCGAGCCGACCAAACAATTCAGTAAAAGAACAAAACCCGGTGCAATGGCCGGGCTTGTTTATTCTTCTATTGTTTCATTACAAATATATGAGGATTGCAAATCCTCCACGAATAAGATCGGGATTACAAATCCCGACCAGCAGGGGGGGAACGTTCCGGCATTAACGGCGACATTGTGGGCAAGTACGAGCGTAACGAGATGAAGCCAAGTATTGAGACGGCCAAAAAGCTGGCGGATGCCCTCGAAGTTTCTTTGGATTACCAAGGAGGAGAAGGTGAGTTAAGGGTTCTGGATAAACGGACTTTAAAACGCCTGGAAGATATCGAACTGTTGCCGAACGAGGACAGGAACCATATTTTCTACACGCTCGACAACCTTATCAAGGATCAGTTAAAAAAGTTGTGGAGAAAAATATAAAAACGAACTTTGTATTTTATATTTTACAAATGAAGGGACAATCCAACGAACATTACCAGACATTGCTAAAATTACTTTTACCAGAAGAAATCTTTGAATATTTCGACATTGTTCAAATAGAAACAGGAGAAAAAGAAATCCATGTACATTTGGAAGAAAAGGCAATAAAGCCGGAAGGATATGAATTGGTAAAGCTTATTTCCAAAGGATTTTATAACGAATCAGTGATACAGGATTTTCCATTACGGGACAAAGCCATGTTTTTGCACGTAAAGCGTCGGAGATGGTATTCAGAATCGACAGGCAAGACAGTAGAGAGGGACTGGGATAGTGTTGCAAAAGGGACTCGTTTGACGAAAGGTTTTGCAATTTTTTTAAAAGGGTTTTTTGGACAATTACCCCATCAGCAGCAATAGTTTAGAAAAGTACTATTCCATTGATGGGGATCGTTTTGGGCAACAGTACAAAGAGTATTTGAGTGATTTTCCCACTTGGGGACAAAAGCCACATGCAAAGGACTGGATTCTTTTCCCGGAGAACGTTGGTACACAATTAAGCATTGACGAGACAGCCCTTACCAATGGAGAACTTTACACGATTGTAACCAATAAAGCAGGGAAAGGGAAAAAAGGCGCATTAGTTGCAATGGTTGAAGGTACGGAGGCAGAAAAAATCATAGAGGTTTTAGAAAGAATCCCCGAAGAAAAAATCAATATGGTAAAAGAAGTAACACTTGATATGGCCAATTCCATGGATAAAATAGTACGAAGATGTTTTCCCAAAGCTAAGCGGGTGATCGACCGTTTCCATGTTCAAAAATTAGCTTACGATGCATTACAGGAGATGCGTATTGCCCATCGTTGGGATGCAATAAACGAAGAGACCAACGCCATTGAAAATGCAAAAGCAGACGGTAAAAAATATGTTCCGGAAATATTAAGCAATGGGGATACAAAAAAGCAACTACTTGCCCGTAGTCGGTATTTATTGTTCAAGTCTGGTGATAAATGGACGGAGAAACAAAAGAAAAGGGCTGCAATATTATTTGAACTTTTCCCTGACATAAAACAAGGGTATTCTCTTACTCATTCATTAAGGATGATATTTTCAAAAAACAAAAACAAAGGCGTAGCTTATACGAAAATGGCTAAGTGGTTTAATGATGTTACCGAATCTGGATTTAAATCATTCAATACCATATCTGCAACATTCTATTCGCATTATCCTGAAATATTGAACTTCTTTGACAATCGAAGTACGAACGCTTCTGCTGAATCTTTCAATGCTAAACTGAAAACTTTCAGGGCTACTCAAAGAGGTGTTGTTGATATTGAATTCTTCTTGTTCAGAGTTGCTAAAATTTATGCTTGACCGGTAACTCCACAACTTTTTCATGTGATCCCTTATCAAAGCGGCTAAACTAAAAGCGATATAACAAGAAAGCCCGGCAACTTGCCGGGCTTTCCACATGAAATCTTATTCTTTTACAGTATTTATTCGTATCGAGTCTTTATTTATCAACTCAAAATTTCCATTTCTTCGAATGATATAATCCTGAGTTATTGAATCTATTTGAGAAGATAAGATTATTCCTTCATTTATGTCCTTCTTTTCATTCCTAAATATGCTTCTAGTCGAAATCGTTGTGTCATTCAACACTTGAAAATATTTAGTAATAAACAATGCTGTTTCATAATTCTCACCTTGGTCTATCACATCAAAAAAATCACATTCTTTTAAGCAGATACTATCTAACGTTTTTGTTAAACAATCCACTGTAATCATGTAAAACTTTTCATTTGAAACATCTTCTGTAAGAACAAAAAGCAAAAAAACATCGTTATAAACTTTTTTTACAGAATATAGATAAGCAATACTATTTGTATCATCTTCCCTCAAATTAAAAAGCATTTTCTTTTGACTTTCTGATAGCTTCATTCTTCTTTTAGTATCTGTCTGATTTATTTGACTAAAAGAAGATAAATTGTGCATTGATGAATCCGTCAGATTTAGCACCATACAGTTTTTACTTTTACTCCCATCTACTTTAATTTCCTTTTTTACGGAAGCATTATGACATGATGCAAAAACTAATATTATAAAAATGACTATATATCTCATATTTTCTAATTAACGCCTACGCTAGTGATTGGAGAAAGGTAACTACTTCCTGGAGCAGAAATAGTTACTGATTTCAACGTTCCTGCATTATATACATCTGGTCTTTTGTCCCATTTATATATTCCAGTTACTCTATTATCCCAATATCCTTTTCCTCCAAGAGTAATGTTTGTATATCTAGGGCCTGACTTCCCCGTTGAAGGTCTACCCCCTGAATCAGCAATTTTATAACCAGTGGTCTCACCTTTGTCATTCCTCTTTATTTCTACAATTATTCCAATGTGCCCCAAAGGTTTATCCTCCCCTGATGCACTATTGTCCAATGTTATTGCATTACCAGTTTCTGCATCATTTTTATTTTCAACTTTATCCGAAGATTCAACTATTCGACTAACTCCATTTCCTTTCTTGCCTGCATAAGGGTCAGGCTCTTCTGCTTTTATAATGCAACTTGATACCATTCCTGAACAATCTGTCTTTTCTCCAGGAGCACCTCTACCTGTTGCCCATGAATTACCAGGGTTATCTTTTACATATTTATTTGCCAATTCCACAGCTTGAGCCCTTTGCATTGAATCTAACCCCATAAAATCAATGTATTTTATAGGATTATTAGCAGCATAAACAAAACCAGATTGTGAATGATTCTTTTCTGTAAGAGGGTCTATCGTTGTAAATCGTGCCAAAACAGGGTCATAAAACCTGGCCCCGTAATCGTACCAATCCAGCCCTCCTTCATCCTGCAACTCTTTGCCGTTGTACAGAAACTTTGTCGGAGTACCTACCGTAGCATACCAGTTTGCCATCTCCATTCCAAACGGGTAATAGTCTTTATATTGTAGCGGCACTGCCCGTATGGTATCTACCTTAAACGATACCCGTGTATTACCCAGGTGATCTTTCAGGTCGTACTCGTACTGCCAGCCGCCATTGTTTACTACCCGCCCTTCACCGGTTAATATTACTTCTTGCTCATTAACAGTTAGAACGCTTCCCTGGTAATAACTATCGATTCCTCCATAGCTCTTTTTCACCTTATTACCCAAGGCATCGTAAAGATAAGCAATCGATCCGACCAAACAATTCAGTAAAAGTACAAAACCCGGTGCAATGGCCGGGCTTGTTTATTCTTCTATTGTTTCATTACAAATATCTGAGGATTACAAATCCTCCACGAATAAGATCGGGATTACAAATCCCGACCAGCAGGGGAAACCGACGAGGAAAATATTCTGAAAGACCCCGAGATGCTTAAACGTCTTAACGAGATTGAAAAAATGGAAGAGGTCGACAAAGGGCATATCCTTTCAGTGATTGACGGGTTTATTAAGTCCATTAAGATTAAAAATATTGCTGCCCTATAAAGCAAGAAAGCCCGGCAACGCCGGGCTTTCTTGCTTATTTTTGAACTATACTTTCAAGGGCTTTTTCAAATTTCTCCTTTTGGTCTTTTGTGACATTTGCGTAACCTATACTACCACCAGTTTTTATTTTTATATCCTTCCAATACAAACTATCTTCACTAAAACCATTTAAAGTTAATGTATCATATAAAAATTGTCTGTCTCCAGATTTTCCTGTTGCCCTAATTTTTTCATAATTGATAAGAGGAGATTCACTTGCTGTAATATATATAACAGAAGAGTCTGGATACCAAAATTGCTTTTCTAATTCGTTTCCCCGTTCTAAAACTTTCTCGTTATACCCTTGGGGGATTTTCATGTTAATTTTGATAGGTGTATTACCAATGATAGTTCGATACTTAATATGTGTCGTCTTTTGTTGCATACTACAACCTAAAAACAATATTAATATCAACCATACTACATATTTTGTATTCATCATTTCACGTAGGCTTTTTTAGGTATTAATGGATAAAGTGGTAAATAAGGAGTGTTTATTGGCGTAATCATTCTTGAACCATAACCTCCCAGAACAGAACCTGTTGAACTATCGACACTTTTAATATAGTGCGTTCTTAACGGCATGCCAAGTTGGCTTCGAACAAGGTTCTCTTGATATACTGCTCCCCATTCTTCTCGTTCAACTCCAGAATACATTCTCCCATCTAACATGCCTTGATTTGCTTGTTGACCATGGAACATTTCATGAGCAAGGTCTGTAATACCATTCCTGGCAGTACCTCCAACAACTGGTAACACTGTGCCTGATGGATTCCAATTAATTGTACCACCAGAACCACCTGCAAGACTAATACCTGCAGATTGTAATGCAGCATAGGATTGTGCCTGTGCGGGGTCTGTCATCAATTGGGTTGCATGTCCAGCTACTCCATTATCAGCAACAAATCCACTTGAAGCTGCTTTTACAATTGTAAAGTTATTGTCTGATGATTGCAGCTCAGACACCATCGAGCCACCTTCTGCAGTACCACTTATAGTGCCAAGCGCATTAACTGTTGTCTTCAAAAATCCCTTCATCTCACCTTTCTTATTCAAGCCCTTTCCCGAATAAGCAGTACCATCTGAATTATAGATATTTCCATTCTCATAGAGAATCCTTTCATTTCTGTAATTTATCCAAAGACTATCATCATTAACATCAATATATAGAGCAGGATTATTAGCGGCATATTGATAAGGGGTCATACTTATGTACTTCTCTGCAAAAGCATCTTGCGTGTGGAATCGGCCGAGCGCTGGGTCATACATCCGAGCTCCGTAATCGTACCAGTCCAAACCGCCTTCGTCCTGCAACTCTTTGCCGTTGTACAGAAACTTTGTCGGAGTACCTACCGTAGCATACCAGTTTGCCATCTCCATTCCAAACGGATAATAGTCTTTATATTGTAGCGGCACTGCCCGTATGGTATCTACCTTAAACGATACCCGTGTATTACCCAGGTGATCTTTCAGATCGTACTCGTACTGCCAGCCGCCATCGTTTACAACCCGCCCTTCACCGGTTAATATTACTTCTTGTTCATTAACAGTTAGAACGCTTCCCTGGTAATAACTATCGATTCCTCCATAGCTCTTCTTTAACTTATTGCCCAAGGCATCGTAAAGATACAAAATTGAGCCGACCAAACACATTCAAGTAAAAAAACAAAACCCGACAAATTGCCGGGTTTGTTTATACTTGTTTTATTTTAGTCTTCGTTGTAACAGGACAAACACAATCTGATCCCATTTTCACCCATTTTTTTTAGTATTTCAGGCTCGAACTCTAAATTGCACTGACCTTTATATTCATAAATTAACCAGATGGATATATCATCTTGTTTTACGCCTATTTGATTCAATTCGCTATATCTATCCTTCAGTAGATTTAGGAATTCAGCGATTACATCCCTATTTCCCTCGTTATTTAAGTTGACTTCAAGCTGCCATCCTAGCTTGTAATCTACAATACCCACACCTAATATCTTTGAAATTTCATCATATTTATCCTCGCTTGAATCAATTCTCAAACTATAAAAATAACTCATATTATCTAATTTATATGTTTAAAAGAAATCTCCAAAATCCAATCCAGTTTCAAATATCTTGCCTCTATAAGTGCCATTACCTTTTAAGATAATTTTACCGTTTCTTATAATAATATCGGGATTACGACCAACTACTTTTGAGTAGTTTCCAGCATTCTTTAATATCATTGGTTTTATTGCTCTGTGAAACTCTCTAGCATTAACCTTCATTCCTCCAAGGAATAAATAGCTAGCTGCCATAAGAGTCGTGCTGGTAGGACTTTGTGGATTACCAAACCTATCTGTGCCATATAAATAGCTGGTACCAGCATCCCACGTGAGAGTAATTGGGTTGAATTGATTTAATTGATCTGTAAGGAAATATGCTTGATCCGAGAAACTTCCTGAATAATCGCCTCCATAATATCTTAAACCGAGTTGAAGTTGTTGAGCTCGTGTTAAGCTGCCGCTGTATGCTTTCGCTGTGGCCTCTCCAATTGTATTTGCAAATGCCCCACCTTCTCCATCATTCTTCTGAGACGCATCTTCTAAAGCAGTATAGAGATTATCCATACTACTTTCGCCACTTTTTATATGAGTCAGAGCCGAATAATATGTGTAAATATCATCACCTGTAACGACATAGCTACTGTCGGTTTTTGTTACTTTCATTCCATCAGGATCAATGAAAAGAATAGGATTATTGACTGCATAATTATACGGAGAGAAATCTAAATAGCCCTCCGCCAATGGATCAGGCACATGCCACCTTCCCAACTCCGGGTCATAAAACCTGGCCCCGTAATCGTACCAGTTTACGCAACTTTTTAGCGTTTCCCCCGGCACCCTGCCTGCTCCAAAACAAGTGTTCAAAGAACGTTCATTACCCTCAAAAGTAGCATCTTTTTTCTTTTAATTGAACCTTTTAGTTGATGTTTTTACTCCTTATTCATGCTTTATCCATACTGTATCTATACTTTATCCTTACTTAAAGGGTACTTCATTATTGCTTTCAGTTAAAAAAAAACATACACATTGATTTTTGTTTGTTAGAAGGTTCCTCTTTGATTTCTTTCATTAGCAATCTGTTATATACTTAGGATTGCGTGTGGAAAAACAGCCCTGAGCCGTGCACAGGGGCGAAGGGTGCAATGAGAGAGGAACGAACGGATTGGAACCGTAGCGAAGGGAACGTAGTGCGAGCCGTCTGCGAGTATGACCGAGGCCTGACGGCGGAAGCTGACGAAGAATGAGGAAGCAAAGCCGAACCGAGGGAGTTAGCAGGCGAGCCTAACACAGCAGCAAAGGGATTTTTTAGCTTTGCCACGAAGGCACGACTGGCAAGGCTAAAAAAGACCGGGAGCTGCAGTGAGGAAGAGCAAGGAGCGCAAGTTTTGTGACAGCCTGCGTAGCGTAAGCGGAGCACCCGAAGGGCGGACGGCTTTTGTTTTTTCCTTAAAAATCAATTATCTCTAAAAATAAATGCCGGACGGGATGGCGCTAAACTTGCCGACGAGGGATGACGAACACCGCTATCAGGTGGGTCAGTATTTCCGGAGAATGCCCTTGTATCAGGCTGTTGATGTCTTCGCCTTCCGGTGTTTCTACTGCGGTTATTTTTAAAGTTGGTTTAAGCTGCTGGAGTTTTTCAGATATTTTATTTACTGCTTCTTTTCCTGCTTTGTCGCCATCTAAAAAGAAAATGGTTTCTTCAAGTTCCGGAAGTGCTTTTATTGATTCTTCTATTTCTGTAGTAAAACCATTTGTTCCGAACAGGGAGAGGATTGTATAGTTTTCGGCTATCTCTGTTTGCTGTTCCAGTGTTGCTGCATCTATCAGGCATTCACTTAATATTAGTTTGGTGGTTTTAAGGTTTGGGTATCCTGGATAAATTCCCTGGTGTTTGCCGTTTAAATAAAAGTGTTTTCCTTCTCCGTTCGGATTTATCGACCTTCCGTAAATATCAATGATTTGCCCTTTGTCGTTTTTGGTGAAGAACAGCACGCAGTTTCGGAACTTTGGCACTATGGTATCTTGCCTCGATTCTTTAAGGATTCCAAGTTGTAAACCGCTTTCTTTTAGTTGTTTGTTCCAGCCTTTGCCAAAGTCAGTACCGATATATCCAACTTCCATTTTATCGGGGTTTAAGCCCCGTTCCCTTAAATAACCCCGTGCTTTGGCTGTCCGTTTAAAACTTGCCCTGCTGTCCTGTGCAACTTTTCCAAGTACCGCAAGACGTGGCAATAGGTTTTTATCTTCTGTTTGCTCCATTTTTACAGGTTTAATATTGTGCAATGGGTTTGCTAATGATTTCGCTTTTAGTATGGCTTCGTGCTTGCTACAGTTTTCTTTTAACTGAATGAACTCTATTATATCGCCAGATTTACCACAGCTAAAGCAATTGAAAGTATTTGTGTTGGTATAGATTTTTAAACTGGGGTCTATCATGGAAAGGACATTTTAATATGCTGTTTTTATTCGCACTTAAATTGTAGTGTTGTAGGACTGTTAAAATATTCAGGCTCGATTTTATTTCCCGGATTTCCATTGGCAAAAATTTATTTAAAAAATATTTTCATCACCTATTGGTCACAAAGACATACAATTGTTTAATTTAAAACCAAACTTATGGAGTTGTTTTTTAACTATAGTTCGAGTATTTTTGTAAAACCCTAAACTATTAGAGATTTTTAAAATTATTGGCATGGATTTAGGAAAAAGGATACTCGAACTTCGTAAAGAAAAAAGCATTACCCGTGAGAAGCTGGGTAAGATTATTGGAACTTCCGGTGCTATTATTGGAAGGTACGAACGGAACGAAAGAACACCATCTGTAGAGATTGCCCGTAAGATGGCGCAGGCTCTTGGTGTTTCGTTAGATTATTTGGTAGGCAATACCGAGTTTCTGCTCGATACTGATGTAATCAAAAAAATTCAGGAGATTCAAAAACTACCGCAGGAAGATAAAAACCATCTTTTCTACGTACTTGATAATATATTACAAAATGTAAGGGCTAAACAGGCTTTTGCTGGGCAATAAAAAACCCGGACGATGCCGGGTCTTTTATTAATATTCTTTTTTTTCTTTTAAAGTACCGTCCTTGTTATAGTGTTTCCAAGTACCAGTCTTATAGTAGTCAATCTCTATGTCTTCGCTATACAGGACCCTTCCTTCATCTTTTATATAACCATTGGGATAATAAAACCAAACATAAGAGGTAAACTTGGGTGTTATTTCCACACCATCGTCTCGTGTCCTTTTATATTTGGTATTCATTTCTATCTCGCACTCTTTTAAAATCAAACAACTTGATTCATCAAAGTAATACCAAGTACCAGATTTTACCCCTTTTGTAAATTCTCCTAATGCAGAAAGTTTTCCATTCTTACGGTTATATGCCTTAAAAATACCGTCTCGCAAACCATCCTTATAATAAGCCTCAATATTGCCTTTATTTTCAAGCCATAATCCTACTTTATTTCCTTGCTTATCCATCAAGTTGGTTTCCGTATTTGTTTGTCCCATTACTTGCAAAGTAAAAAGACTAATCAATATGCAAATAAGATTCTTCATAACCATATAATTTATTGTCTATAAGGTATTACAACTCTTGTATTATCAACTCTTGTTGTAGGTGGTGTTGGTGTGGTTACATTAAAGTTCAATGGTGTACTGTATGTTCTGGAGATACTGACACTTATAGTATTATTCCTTTGCGCATCAGTATCAAAGTTTCCAATAAAACCACTCCAATTATCTCTATCAATTAAACTACAACCAGCAGAAATCGGCGAACCAGAGTTTGTCATCCCTGTTTTATTATTTAAACCTGCTTTGTGGATATTTATACCAGTTGCATATGTTCTACCATCACTATAAGCAGGATTCTCATACCCAAGCTCTATCGTATTGTTTCCTGGTCCAAAGTTTTGTGTACCTACATCACCAGTTCTCAAAGCAGTATAGCTTCCATTATGCGTTCCGACTTTTCCCTCATATCTACCTTCTGGTACAGTTGCATAGGCATCTCCATCAGAGGGTCTAGTATTTGCATCATATTCAACCTTTGTTCCATCAGCTAAATAAACAACTGCAGTTGCAGAGCCCATATTATAATCAGAGTTCTCATCAAAAGTTCCATTATCTGTAAAGAAGATTGCCTGAGCATATAGCCCATCTAAAAGATTTCCATCGTCATCATATGAATCTTCTTCAGGAACCCATTCATATCCATTTGGATTTTCATCATCAGTATTAGTTGGTCTCCAAGCTCTCCCATCAGGGTCAATTAAAACAATGGGGTTATTTGCAACATAGTTATAAGGGGTAATACTTGCAAAGTTTTCAGTAAGTGGGTCTATAGTGGTAAATCTGCCCAAAGCTGGGTCGTACATTCGAGCTTGATAGTCGTACCAGTCCAGACCGCCTTCGTCCTGCAACTCTTTGCCGTTGTACAGAAACTTTGTCGGAGTACCTACCGTAGCATACCAGTTTGCCATCTCCATTCCAAACGGATAATAGTCTTTATATTGTAGCGGCACTGCCCGTATGGTATCTACCTTAAACGATACCCGTGTATTACCCAGGTGATCTTTCAGATCGTACTCGTACTGCCAGCCGCCATTGTTTACTACCCGCCCTTCACCGGTTAATATTACTTCTTGTTCATTAACAGTTAGAACGCTTCCCTGGTAATAACTATCGATTCCTCCGTAGCTCTTTTTCACCTTATTACCCAAGGCATCGTAAAGATAAGCAATCGATCCGATACTATCCGGTAAATTCAGATAATTATACGAAATATTTATCCCTTTATTGGGGATATAAGTGGCATTGCCATTATCATCGTGACTATACGAACCGCTGCCATTTACATACTGCAGGTCATGGTTAACACTGCTAACAGCATCGTTTACCGTACTTAACTGGTTACTGTTCGTATTGTAGGCATAGGTCAGGTTATCAATCGTTCCATAGGACGGATCATATTCCGATGTATTGAGATTTCCCTGTCTGCTTAAAGTATGGATATTTCCATTCGGATAATAATTGTAAGCAGTGGTAAAATTACCGGAATTCACCGTTGAACTGTTTGACGGATC
Organism: Prolixibacteraceae bacterium; assembly: GCA_963662895.1. GTDB lineage: Bacteria > Bacteroidota > Bacteroidia > Bacteroidales > Prolixibacteraceae > GWE2-42-39. The sequence goes on from OY759982.1 coordinate 1,842,273, forward strand.
GTATTCGGAATATGCAGCTCCGGTTAAGCGGTTCAGTCCATCGTAGCTAAAAGCATATTGCTGCCGGTTGGCCGGACTAATCCAGTCGTTTTCATCCAGCAGGGTGTTCTTCCACTTCATGGCACTGATATTCCCGTTATCATAGTAATCCAGGCTTTGGGCATATAGTTTCCGGGATGTGGTGCCGGTAAAATTATTAATGCTTTTCAGCCAGCCACGTACATCATACAGGTAGTCAATATCCTGCACAAAACTTGTATCCTTTGCATTATGCATTTTTTTAAGCATGATCTGCCCTAATTCATTGTAGTCCATCGTAGCAAGCACTACCTTCCCATTATGGGTATCTCCGGCAATTTCCTGTTCTGCTTTTTCCAGACGTCCGGCATGGTCGTATGTATAGTACTTATAAACAGTCTGGTTCACCTCTCCGCTGTAGGTCTCGGTGCTGGTCAGCAGGTTACCCGCAAAATCATAGGTATTGGTGGTGGTTCGATTGATTAAATCAGTCAGAACACTACCACTAGAATTAACTTCTTTTATAATAGTCTGGATCACCCTGTACTTATTGTCATAGAAAAAGTCTGTCCGGGTAAAGTTATTTGTTCCAAGTATTCTCGATTTTGTCCGGGTTACCATTCCTTTTACAGACTGGTTGGCACTGATATTTCCTTCAGGTGCCCCCGGGTAGCTGTCGTAAGTAGTTTGGGTAAGTACTTCCACCGGGGTATAACCTGATGGCAAATCAGATACGTCATTCAGTTCACTTACCAGGTTAAAGGCTGCCTGTACCTGTCCAAAGTCGGACTGGGTCGTTGTTAGCCATCCTGTTTGTACAGGACGGTTCAGATTATCATATAAGGTGTACATCCATTTCCGGGGCGATACGTTTTCGGTGCGTGTCTTCCCATCCTGAATCAGAACCAGCCTGTCGCGGCTGTCGTACACCATATAAACCGGTTTGGCTCCTGGCAGTTGCTTTTCAACCATCCGTTTGCGCCTGTCGTACTCGTAGTAATAACACAGGCCTTTTACGACTGCATCACTTGATGAATAGCTACTGCCGGTCATGGCTGCCGAGGCTTCGGGCGAAAGCACGTAACGCAGCAAACCAAAATCGTCGTACACGTAGTAGGTTTTAGCTGTACCTCCGGCAACTTTTAACACTACCTGCCCCAGTTTGTCTTTGTATTCTTTTACAGTTTTCCCTTCCGGGTCGGTGGTCTGTGTGGTGTATAACTCCCCGGCACCGTAAGTTCCGTCGCTGGTACAGTTCCCCGAATCATCCACCGACCAGATGATGATTTCTCCTGACATGTTGGTTCCGTAAGCATACGAGGTGGTTCCGTTTTTTGGATCGGTTACTCCCAGCACCCGGTTCAGCGGGGACGCTTCGTAATCGGTATAGGTATAATTGTAATCCCGCCCGGATAAAAGTCCGTCAATCACGTTTCCTTCTGTTCCGCTGTAAAAGGAGGCAATGTTTTCATCAAGGTCTGACACCGGGGCTCCCTGTCCGTGCCGGGTGGAGGGGATATACACTTTATCCCGGCGGCCATATTCATCATATCCTACCCCGCTTACCAGGTCATTGAAATAATAACTCTGGTTGGCGGCTACGGTCTGTGTCGGGCGTCCCAGTCCGTCGTAGTACTGCACCACAGCGCCCTGTTCTTCCAGCGGAAGGCCGGAAATACTATCTTCCGAACTATAACCTTTGACAGGCGTATAGCTGATGATATAGTTCTGCGAATCGTCCGCCTCCAGGCTTTCATTTGCCTGTACTCTGGCGGAAACAAAATAGCTGTGCTCCTTTATACTATCTCCGTCTTTGGTTTTTACCCAGTATTCAGAACGGGCACGAAAACGCGTCGATCTGGTGACGCTTACCTCCAGCACCGAATCACTGCTTTCTGCATAAGTACTGCCTTTGTAACTGTTGTACCACTGCCATTTGCCGTTTTTACCGTATTTCCCTTTATGGACGGTCAGCTTTCCGGCATTATATTGCAAGGCTGATGGTGCCGTAACCAGGGTGTCAATTACCTGTATAAATAACGACCCGGTATAAGCCTGATTTCCTTTATTATCAGTAGCCCCGCGACGGAAATAAGTACTGGTGTTTAACTTTTCAATCGTATAAAAGGCCTGTGTGGCGCCGGATATTAATTCCCATTCCAATGGGGCTCCTGCCGGTTCCGGTTTGGCAGCCTGTTCCCAGGAATACCCGAAACCGCAGTTTCCCGCACGGGCATCCTCTGTACTGATGATCGTATTATTTACAATGGGCTTATACGAGATGCTGTTCTCAAAATAAATAGCCCCGGCTGTTACCGGTTCTACATAAACGGTCAGCGAAACGGCATCGGTGACATTACAAGAACCTTCTCCTCTCACATAGTAAGTGGTTTCTTCCCGTGGTGCTACATATAGCGAGGTACCGGTAGCAATGGACGAGGAAAAATCAGGGCTGTCATACCACTGCCAACTGGCATCGGTGCCCAGCGAACCGCCTTCTGTTTGCAGCAACACGGTTTCTCCCGGACATGGCGTATTGATATCGGAGATAATAGAGGAGGGTGGGGTGCTTTCAGTATAAACACTGGCAGTTACAGCAGTACGTGTAGTTGTTGTACACGTACCGTTTGTCGCATCTACATAGTAAGTAGTAGTGGCCGATAACGGAGGTGTGGTAAATGTTGATCCGCTATGTAGTGAAACTCCTCCTGTGGATGATGCATACCAGTTGATCGTCCCGGAAGAAGCAGTGGCTCCCAGGGTAACCGTACCGCTTCCACATTTCGAATTAGAAGTTACTCCCGTAATTGATGGAATGGCGTTAATAGTAGCGGTTACGGGTGTACGTGTCGTTGTTGTACACGTACCATTTGTTGCATCGACATAGTAAGTAATAGTGGTCGATAACGGAGGTGTAGTAAATGTTGTTCCGCTATGTAGAGAAACTCCTCCTGAGGACAATGCATACCAGTTGATTGTCCCGGAAGAAGCAGAGGCTCTCAATGTCACGGTTCCGCTTCCACAACGGGTACCGGGAGTTACACCTGTAATGGTTGGAGCAGGATTTACAATTACCTCAACAACATCAGTGCTGCTACATCCGCTGGCATTGGTCCCGGTTACTGTATAAGTAGTCGTTGCGGTTGGGCAGACAGTTATAGATGAGCTGGTCGCTCCATTACTCCATTTATAACTACTGGCCCCTGTAGCGGTTAAAGTGATACAGTCTCCTTTACAAATGGCTCTGTTTCCTATTATAGCTACCAGGGGTGACGGGTCCACTGTTACAGTAGCTGAAGCAGTAGATTCACATCCACCCGAATTGGTGCCGGTTACCGTATAAGTAGTCGTTGCAGTTGGGCAAACAGTTATGGAAGAGCCGGTCGCTCCATTATTCCATCTATAACTACTGGCTCCTGTAGCGGTTAAAGTGGAACAGTCTCCTTTACAAATATTCGTTGTACCGTTAACACTTATTGTAGGCAAAGAGCTGTTCACTGTCACAGTAGCTGAATCGGTAGATTTACATCCACTCGAACTGGTACCGGTTACCGTATAAGTAGTCGTTGTAGTTGGGCAAACAGTAATGGAAGAGCTGGTCGCACCATTACTCCATTTATAACTACTGGCCCCTTTTGCGGTTAAAGTGGTACAGTCTCCTTTACAAATACTCCTGTTTCCTATTATACCTACCAGGGGAGATGGATTCACCGTTACAGTAACAGTACTCCCTGAACTCTCACCACAGCTGTTGCTTCCAATAACAGTATATGTAGTGGTTGAAATGGGGCCTACCGTATAGGTGGCTCCAACATGATTACCCGGTGTCCAGGTATAAGTGGTAGCTGTGCCACTGGCCCTCAGGGTTCTGCTTTCACCGTAACAAATGGTTCCGCCTCCACTTGCGGTTGCTGTTGGTAAGGCACATCCTTCCTGATAGATAATAATTGAAGTCGTTGTTGATGTACTTCCGGCATAAAGCACAATATTTCCCGACCGGATTTCCGGCTCTGTATTTGCATCACAGGTAAACGACAATGTATTCCCGCTAATTGATACATTACTAATATAACCAGGAAGAGAAGAAACATTCCAGCTCGACTGATTAGTCGATATAGTACAAGTAGAACTGCCACCAGAACTTTCAAACAAAGTATTGTTACATGATGCAGAGATATATGGTGCTACTGGTTGAGAGATGCTTATAGTTTTTGTGATTCCACTACCACTAACAGTTATTGTTCCACTTCTGCTACTGGCAGTGGTATTCTTTTTACACGAAATAGTTATAGTTCCGTTTCCATTTCCGGAAGAGGGAGATACAGTTAACCAACTTGTAGCTGATGAACCAGCTGTCCAGGAAACGTTTGAAGTAATACTACATGATTGACTTCCCCCTTCTCCTGGCAAAGTCAAAGAAGAACAACCAACATCAATACCAGAACCGGCATCTTGAGAAATATAAATTTCATTTTCCATAAAAAACGAATCAGCAATAACAATAGAGCCAGTTCTTGAAGAAGAAGATCTATTTTCCGCACAGTAAATAGTCACCCTGTCATCTGTATCTCCATGATCCGGATCAATAGTGATCCAATCAGGATGCGATCTTACCCTCCAATTTTCTTCAGCTCTTATAGAGCAACTTTGAGAGCCCCCTCCGGAATCAAACTCAAATGAAGATGGCGATATAGTCAAGGGAAACTGAGCCTCTGTAGTTTTTGAAGCAAACAATAATAATAAAAGGGGAAACATACACCCAACCCCTGCTGTTTTTATATATGTTAAAAATGTTTTCATAATTATTCAGTTTTTGAGGTGACTAGTTTTTATAATGATATTCGTACTTATTTATAATATTTTCATCGTCATCTTTTACCATCTTAAGACGGCCAAAATCATCATAATTATAATAGGTAGTTTTACCATTCGGGTCAGTCTGGGAGGTCATACCAACAAGAGGCTTATAGGTGTATAACGTAACCATATAATCATCATCATTGATATAGCTTGTTAATAAATCTTCTAAATAAGCAACATCATCCTCTATATCGGATATTTCATCAGATTTACTTAATTCATTATCATAAACTGTAATAGAAAGGGTTGTATTGGTACTACTTTCAATCTTGGCAACAGGGTATTGACTGTCATATGCCCAGATGTAGTAGGTATAAATTCCGTCCCGTGTTCGTACCTTTGTAAGGTTGCCCCTGCTGTCGTAATCCACGAATTCAGTTCCCTTAACATACCTACTATCAGGAAGAAATATTGTATTAGTTCCTGAAGGAGGTAATACACCTGCTGAACGGTTTGAAAACTTAAATGAACTCAAACTTATGGGCGACGAGGTCTCTAAGTTCCACTGGCTGTCCGGTAATCCTTTTCCTCCTATTTTATACTTTAAAATTGTACCAGAAATTATACTTTGACTAGAGCCATTATTTAGATAACTTACCCTTTCAATAGGATAGCCAACAAGCCCATTTGCAATCATATTATCAATAAACGTCTCGCCTGTAGCATAATCCAGGGGATAGGTAGTATGATGAATCAATGTATCGCCTGTACTTTTCGTTATTATTTCCTTTGAGGGTAATAGATTGCTGTATTTGTATTTATAATCAGTAATAACGGGCGATCCATCCCTGTAATCTGTTACTACTTTCCTTGTTAATTTCCTTTTTCCTACTTCGTAAGTATATAAGAAGTAATTGAAAAAAGAAGGAAGGTTATAACTGTCTCTGCTGGCATAATAAGAAGAATGTCCGGGATCTGGAGAGTAGTAGGTAATAGGCTCGTCTGATGTAGATGCAAACGACCTTACCTTTAACCCTGTATAGGAGTTGGTATTTAGCTGGTTATAATAGAGATGTTCTGTTCTTAAGGTATTGTCATTTTGATCATAGATTATTTTCTTATAGAGATAGGGTTTATCCCATGGACTGTATGTGAGAATGTATCTGGGGTAAGTTGGGTATATTCCTCCCGGGCAACTATTTTGCCCGGATGATGCATCTATAACAAATGGCGTTCCGATATCAAATAAATATTTCGTTTTTCCATTACCAGACACAGAACTGCTATAATACTCGGTAACACATGGATATCTTACAAAACCCGATTGACAGGCTACAATACTTGCTTCACCCTGCATACTTGATGAGTATGTCGTTATTTTTCTTACAAGATTTGCTTTGTCAGAAACACTACAGTCATCATTAGAATAAGTTTGGAAGTCCAGGTAAGGATTTTCGCTGACAAATAGATTGTGGTCTACCATAAAACCTCCAATTCCATAACCACATTCATTATTCCCATATTTGTATGTACGAATCAGCGATTCTGTTGTTAATAAATCAGAACTTATAATTTTACTTATCCTTATGCCTTCTTTTTTAGTAGTACTATTGTTACTATCTGTATAAATGTTTTTTTCATATTCATATTCAGTATATCCACCAGTAGGGTAGGTTATTTTTTTTAAGGATAAAAAATTTGGTATTTCTGTTTCATTGTTACGTGAAGTAAAGATATCGCCTACTCCAATAAATAAATTTAATGCCTTTTTTCTGTGTGTTTTTGTAAGGCAATGAATATCAGATAATTCATAGTATAAGTCATCTTCAAAATCTTCATGAAGGTATTTGGATGGATCACCAGTCATTATGTACCCAAATTCATCAGGGACATATTGATATTCTGATGAACATGGATAATAATCGAAATTAAATGTTTCTACGGTTTGATTGTTTATATCAGATATAGTAATATAATCCAACAAATTGTAGCCATTGGTAAATAACGGTCCGCCGCTATATGAACCATTGGTATAATAAAAATTAATCCTTCGATACAGTAAGCCATCCGAAGAAAATATTTGAATATTGCTAATTTTATTGTCGTATTGTCCCACTCTGTTAAAAACGATTCTTTCGTTGGGGGTAATTATCTCAGTACAGAAAAAGGTATAATAATAGTCGTTACAACTTTCAGACTCTGTTACATCTGATAAAAACCTACCAAACGAATGATGGGCTTCTGATACTGTTAAGTATTGAGAACAGTCATGCCCACCGACTGTACGTTGTTCATATTTAAACTTTACCTCATCACCTAAAGGTGTTACAATATCTGTTAATCCCCAGGCAGTAGGAGCAAATCCTCCGTAAACACCAGAAGAAGTAGTTACCTCGCTGGGACAGGTTTCTTGGGATAAATATTCTCCATAATAGTATTTGGTGCCCTGATCATCAATTATTTGAAAGCCTTTTATGCCATAAGGAGTTATCCCCCCTAGTATACAATTGTCGCAATCGTCAACGAGATAGTCAAATTTCAGGTTTGATTCTACATTAGGAGTAACAACCTTGTTGGTTTTATCGGTTATAATAAATCCTCCTCCATCATGTGGCAAAGAGAATGTGAACTGGTCAAATTCTCCATCTAAAATATCACTGATATTTGTGAATTGATCATCTGCAATAAATTGAGCAAGAAACTGGTCTTTTGCAAATTTACTTAATCCTGTCATCAAATCATTCCATGCTCCACTACTCATCGCCGGCATTTCGTAAAGTTCATCGGCATACCCATTAATGCTCCTCGATATTCGATACCCTGGATTTAATACCCAACCAAGCCCGACATCGCCAGATTCCTGTCCGAACTTAATTCCTGATGCATGATAGGACAGACTAATAGGAATGGTAAGTCCCTCTTTTAATTGAATAGTATATAGAGGTAAAGAAATTTCAGGAATCCCATGATATAACGACACTTCAAAGTTTATATATTTTGCAAATTCAGCCGAAACAGGCGAAGGCGGTGTAATCAATTCGTTCTGGGCTCCCGTATTAAAAAAAGATAAGCTCAGCATAACACATAAAATAATACTGCATATTTTGATCCGTGCAATATTTTTTAATCGACGGAAACGCTTATTTTGTCTATGCAAACCTATTTTTAAAATTAAATATATCAGGTTCATATTTGAATTGTTGTTTTGGTTAATACTGCTTTATAGTTTTGTTCATTTTTATTACAGAGTTATTCAGTTGCTTCTTCTTCCGTATTTTCTTCCTTCTTCCTCCTCTTCCCCTGTAAATAGCTATAGCTAAACCCGTAGGTACGCAGGATGCGGCGCTGGTTCGAAGCGGTGCTTTTGCGTAAGGTAAAACGCAGGGGATCGGCTATTTCACGGATCAGTTCATAGGCTTCCGTACAACTGGTGTCCTGTTTTTTATGTTTTCGAAGCCGAACCAGACGGCTGAAAAACGAAGAAGAGTGTTGCTTACGGGTATTTTTCATATCTTTGTTTTTATGGGAACTGCTATTCCCTGTTTTAAAATTTAACTCAAAGCCTCTGCGGTTATCCCGCAGGGGTTTTTTAGTATGTAATTCGAATCAAGAGTTAAATAGCTAATGTTATAAAAGCTGCGGCTAATCTTCCAAAAGCATGTACCATTAATCCTTTTGTAGACCTAACTTTGCTTGCCTTTTGGATATCGGCCTTTTCAATCAGCCAATTAAAAATTGCTTCAACCGGTTGTCTGACTTTGGAAACGGCAGTTGAGAAAAAATCATCAGCTGCTTTTATCCTTTGCTTTATCACATCAGTCATTCCCTTAACAGCTTTGACCGGTGCAAGTGTTTCTGAATTCTGGTGTTTCAACATGTACAGATTTAGTTCGTTCACAAAGTATATTTTATCACCAAAGAAAGTCCTGTTCTCAATTGCTGACCAGGCTTCTTTAAATACGGTCAAATCATTGACCGAAGCTGGGGTGAACAATATTTGTTCCGGATGGGGCAGTTTTCCAATACGCCGAAAACCTAACAGGTGCAGCTTAAGCCCATAATAATACATCCCTTTGGTCGAACAATACCCCTTGTCTGTTATCTCCCTTGCAACCTTGCCCGAACGCTTGCCTGAACAGGTTATGATTGGCATGGAGTCCAATAAGCTTTGGTCAAACAGGCAATCATCCGGCTGAAAATCTGCAAGTAGAATTTCAATGAGCCTGGTAAAAGCACCTCCCAGTCTGTTCAACCGATTGTTGAACGCCTGATAGCTACCTAACTTTGGAAACCACGACATTAGGTATTCTGATGCAAAGCGGTGGATGTGCTTTGTTGTCCTATGCCCTTCATGGTGCATCGTGTACAAGTATATGGTCATAATCTCCTGGTCTGTAAATTCCGGCTCATTGTTATTGCTGGACCTTTCACAATAAAATTGAAGTTCTTCAAATTTATCACATACATAAAAGTAAATTCTTACTAACTTGTCGTCCTTATCTCTGGAAATCATATCTGATTGTCAATTCGTAACTGACTCCAAGATACTGATTTTCAGAGATTAATGCAAAATTTACTGCTTGATATTCAACTATTTAATGAACTTTTTTTATATTGTTTTCAACCCTTGATTCGCATATGTACTATATTTCGCATTCTCCTTTTTATTCCGGGCAGTTCTCCTTTTCGCTCTTCGGAGAACATTATTCCCGGAGAGGAAATAGGTTACTCCAGATGCCGGAGCAGTATGCTCCCGAAGCTGGGGCAGTATGCTCCGGGAACAGGAGCACGGCTCTCCCGGTAACGGAAGTAGTCTTAACTGCAAAAAATAGAATAATACATCATTGTCCATCATTTTTGTTTTAATGTTTCTCTACATAGGTTTGTTCTGTAATGACAGATTTTATTAGACCTTGATTAAAATATTCAGAGAGGGTCATGCCGTTTTACCGGATGAACAGGAACAGATCGTGGCTATTGGGTTTCAATGTGAGTAATAGCCTTTGGTATAAACCAGTTTTTAATGTTTCTGTAGCCGAATCTGACGGCTAAAAAACGAAGAAGTGTGTTTTTTATAGGTATTTTTCATATCTTTGCCTTTATGGGAACTGCTATTCCCTGTTTTAAAATTTAACTCAGAGCCTCTGCGGTTATTCCGCAGGGGTTTTTTAGTTATGTACTGTTCATATTTCGTACTTTTCTTTAAAATTCATAGAACATAAATTATTTATCATCCTTTTAAAATCGTATGCTACATGTAAAATAATCGATATGGTGTTTTTTGACATAAGAAAGGTATGAAATTTAGTTATAAAAAGAAATAAGAAATTATAAAAATCATGAATTCCCCAAATTGGATGACAATAAACATGGGACAGATTGCTTCGTCGTCGCAGCACAGGAGGGGAGGAGATTTAGAATTGAACAGCCCTGCTGTCAAAGTAGAATTTATTTGTTTTTCTATACAAAATTCCTAAATTATACCAGATTAAGTATAAATATGGTATTCATGACTTTTTACTGTTAATTTTAAAGAACATTATTTGTTGACCAGGAAAAATAGATTATCTTTTCTACATTATTTTATTTTAATATGAAACAGATAGGTATAATAATCGCAGGTATTCTGTTTTTTGAATTCTCACTAAAGACAATTGCACAGGAGAATGATCAATTTGATTTTTTAAATGACGATATAAGCACCATGTTGGTGCCATTGGGTGTAATGATCGATTCGGCCCTGGTACATGATCCATATGTGCGTTTTCGCGATTTACAGCTAGTGGTCAACCAGTGCAAACTTAAAGCAGAGCAATCGCAATGGATGCGTAATGTAGGGTTTCAGTCCGACGTTCGATACGGTACATTTGATAATTTTTCAACCAATACCTCAGAAGGACAAACTCCATCCGTGATCTCGACCAGAACTGATCAGACTAATTATGGAATTGGAGCCTACATTAAATTTCCGGTTTTTGATCTGGTGAGCCGTAAAAATCAGATCACCCTTGCCCAAACAGAACTTGAACAGGCCGAGAGCATGGCCCGGGTTCAGCGAAAAGAAGTTCGTGAACTGGTGATAAAACAATACCATGATTTGATTCTGAAACAGCGCTTATTAAAAATCAGGAGTAAATACATGGAATTGGCCCGTATAAATTTCATGATGGTTGAAAAAGAATTTCAGAATGGAGTCGTTGACATCACTGAATATGCAAGGATTTCTGAAATAAAAACAAGGGCCGAATCTGATTTTGAAATAGCCCGTACAGAATTTATTACAACTTACCTGATCCTGGAGGAAATTGTAGGTTTTAAGTTTAACCTGGTAAATATTCAATGAAAAAAACATGAAATTAATCGATTTTATCCGGCTAATTCGAAAACACCTTGTACTTTTGGTACTTGCGCCCATGTTACTTGCTGCGTTGGTGATAATCATGACCCTTCATCCCAATTTTAAATATGCATCGGAAACTACATTGTATACCGGGATTGCAAGTGGTAATGGCGTGGAAATGAATAAATCGTTTAATTATTTCACGACCAATACTGCATTTGACAACCTGATTAATATTGTAAAATCGAGAAAAACCCAGCAGGAAGTTGCTATTCGGCTTTTAAGCCTGCACCTGATGCTGGATAAGCCCGATCCGAAATACGTTTCAGCAAAATCGTACGACAAACTAAAACAGATTACCCCTTCTTACATTTACTCTTATGTAGTTAAGGATGTTAACAAGGAGGATAGTATACCTGTTAATGGTACCGGACCTGAAAAAGAGGAAACATTGAGTCAGTCTCATTATTTTTCGATCAAAGCAGATGTTGAGCCTGTTGAGATTCCTTATTATTTGAACAGGGCTGCCTACGAGCAAACGGTTGAAAACCTGACAAAGCTTATGGAAAGCAGCGATACAAATTTCGTTTATGATTTGCTGAATTATCCTAACCCGCATTATTCATATAAAGAATTATCTGAGATTAAAGTGCAACGCATTGCCAATAGCGACTTGGTTCAGATCAGATATGAAACCGATGATCCGGGTATTTGTCAGCAAACCCTTTTAATATTGACAAATGTTTGTATTCGAAATTACCGGGATATAAAGGAAAACCGCTCGAATGCAGTGGTAAAATATTTTGAGCAACAGTTGCAGCAGGCCTCGGTAGAATTGCGTGAAGCGGAAAATAAATTGCTGCAATTCAATAAAGATAACAAGATCATTAATTACTATGAGCAGAGTAAAGCAGTTGCGATTGTCAAGGAAGATCTGGATGTAGACTACAATAAGCAGCGTATGAAACTGGCAGGGATCCAGGCTGCCATTCAGCGACTGGAAGAAAAGATGGGAATCCAGGAACAAATTCAGATGAAAAGCTCTGAGATCATGGAGTTAAAAAGCCGTTTGAGCGAAGTTGATTATAAAATTGCCAGGTCTGACGTTTTGGGCACAACCGATCAGGAACAGGAAAATACTGATCAGTTGAAAAAGGAAGAAGAAATGCTGAAAACCCGAATCAAGGAGGCAGTAAGCGAGCTGTATTCCTACGGGAATACTATGGAGGGGGTTCCTTTAAAAGTAATACTGAATGACTGGATTGAGAATGTGATTGAGGCCGAGAATGTTAAAGCAGGCCTTGATGTGCTGAAAGAACGGATCAGGGAATTTGAGCAGCAATATTCTATTTATGCGCCGGCCGGCGCTAACATCAAGCGCATCGAACGCGAAATTTCGGTCTCGGAACAAGAGTTTCTTGAGATATTGCACGGACTGAACCTTGCCAAACTGAAGATGCAGGATAATGAACTTTCTTCGAACATTAAAGTTGTTGACAAACCGTTTTTCCCGATCTCCCCGATCCCGACAAAACGTAAGATACTGGTTCTTCTGGCTGCCATACTTGGTTTTGTTTTTGTTTTATCGCTCATCATTGTAACCGAATATTTTGACCAATCGTTACGAAACCTGACCCATGCAACAAAGGTTTTAAAATTGAATGCCCTGGGACTGGTACCTAAAATACTGATGAAGGTACCTGGTATCCCGCTTTCCTCAATTACTACCCGATTGACAGAAATTATCATTCAGCATATTGAATTAGAATTCAGGGTAAATGGGAAGAGTAAACCTGTAAAAACCATTTTGTTTTTCAGCACCCACCCTTTTGAAGGAAAAACGGTTATCGCCGGGAACCTCGCACTTCAGTTAAAAAACAGAGGGAAAAATGTTTTATTCCTGAATTATGCTGATAAATCGGTTTCAAAGGATTTTAAAGAAGGTGCCAATGCCTCAGTTTTTTCCGGGGGTAACTCGGCAGTCTCACGAAACAAATCATCGGTAATCAGCAGGTTGCTGGGCTATCCGGATAACCGGATTGATTTTGCCAATGCTTTCTTAAAAGACCCGGAGGAATATTTGGAAAAAAATGAATACATAAAATATCCGTTCGATCAAAAGTTGCCGGATCTGGATTCGTTACTCAATTATGCCCGTTCCGTTTCCGGGAATGAATTGCCTGAGTATGTTTTGATTGAGATTCCGGCTATTTTGAATCATCCCTATGCAGCCGGATTAATTTCCGGAATTGATTTGTCTGTGTTGATTTGCCGGGCGAACCGTGTCTGGACAGAGGCAGATCAGAGCGCATTGGATAGCTTGTTAAAGCTGAAGGAAAATAGTTGTTCATATATTTTAAACGGGGTCGAGCTTCAGGTTGTTGAGTCAGTGCTTGGCGAATTGCCCCGTAAACGCAGTTGGTTACGAAGGGCAGTTAAACGGCTGGTATTGTTTCAGTTTTTATCGAAAAATCATTTGTAATACCGACGAATGTTAGGCAAGATAATCAGGGAGGATAATTTTTTATCGCTGGCCGGGAACCTGGTCATCGCACTCTTTGGTTTTGCTGGTTTTGCTCTAATAGCCCGAAGTTTTACCCCGAACGTATTTGGCGAATGGGTCATCTTTATTTCATCCGGGGCCTTTATTGAAATGTTCCGGTTTGGAATTACGAATACGGCTGTGGTCCGGTATTTATCCGGGGCCAAAGACGATCGGTATAAACTTATTGGATCAAACGGACTTATCGGACTGGTGGCTACGGTATTCATCGTGATTGTGTTGGTAATTTGCAATGTTTTGTTTCCTGAACCTATCCGGAATGCCGGATATGGCATATTTTTTACCTGGTATCCATTGCTTGCTTTTATCAACCTTCCCTACAACACGGCACTGGTCATTTTGCAAGCTGATTTGAAATTTGGAAAAATTTTTCTGATAAAACTTATTAATAGCGGAGGGTTCTTCCTCGTTCTGTTGCTAAATTATCTGTTTCTGCGGATGACATTAACCCAACTGGTTTGGGCGTTACTAACCATCAATCTGATTAGTTCAGCTATTTGTATGCTACTTGGCTGGGACGGATTTATGTACCTGGGAAAAGCCAGCAGGCAAACCACCAAACTTCTTCTGAATTTCGGGAAATATACCACTTTTACATTAATAGGGACCAACCTGTTACGAAGTGCTGACACATTGATTATAAGTCTTAGTCCACTGGGAACAGCGGCGGTCGCATTATACAGCATCCCCTTGAAACTGACAGAGATTCAACAAATTCCTTTGCGAAGTTTTGTGGCTACAGCCTTCCCGAAAATGTCGAAAGCGAGCATTCAGGGAAAAATCAGGGAAGTGAAAAATTTATTCTATACCTATTCAGGGGCAATGACCTACCTCTTCGTTGGAATCAGTTTATTCACCTTTTTGTTTGCCCGTTTTTTTGTTTTGGTGCTGGGGGGCAGTCAATATCTGGAAGTTGATCCTGTGACCGGTTTTAATACTGTTTTAATTGTTCAGATATTTTCGGTATACGGACTTTTGCTCCCGATCGATCGTATGACCGGAATAAGCCTTGACAGCATTAACCGGCCTGGCAAAAATGCAATTAAAGTTTTTATTATGGTCGCTTTTAATATTATTGGTGATATTGTTGCCATCTTTATTTTTAAATCGCTGGCAATGGTCGCTGTTGCTTCTATTGTGTTTACGATGGTGGGGATTCTTGTCGGTTTTTATTTTTTAAGCAGGGAATTGTCGCTTGAGTATTCGCATATTTTTTCAGAAGGAATAGTTTTTTACCGGAACCTGTTTTCAAAATTGAAGATTTTAAAACCACTTAATACGTAATAATTTAGTTTGAAATGAAATTCGAGGGTAACCCATACGAACGGCTGATTGGTTCCGACCGGTTGAAATCACCACTACTGCTGGCCGCAACAGTGGTTTTTTTCTTGATTTCTGCTTTTGCTATTGTGTATTGGGGAATGGTTGCCGGAATTGTCTTGTTCTCAATCCCGTTTATTTTAGCCTATGTTTATTTTCTTCTGAAGAACCCTGCAATCGGGTTATTCACAGCAGTTATAGTCGGTTTTATATCAATAGGCATTGGCCGTTACATCCCGGGAATTCCCATTGGACTAACCATGGATTGTATTCTGATCGCTACTTACATCGCTTTGTTCTTCAATAAGTTTTACGAAAAGATGGATTGGTCTCCGGTAAAAAAGGACATTACCTTACTGGCAACAATATGGTTCGGATATTCTGTATTCGAATTATTCAATCCTGAAGCAAGTAGCCTTGCCGCCTGGTTTTCTGGTCGTGGAATTGGCCTTTATATGTTTCTGCTGGTTCCTTTAACTCTTTTGTATATTGATGATCAGAAGAAACTCAACCTGTTTTTTTACATCTGGGGCATCTTCTCGATACTGGTTACACTGAAAGGAATAATGCAGGTTGAATGGGGGATTGATTATGCTGAACGGGCCTGGCTAAATGAGGGAAACTATAAAACACATATTATTTTTGGAAAATTACGTGCATTTTCTTTTTTAAGCGATGCCGGGCAGTTTGGTGCCAATCAGGCATATTCATCTGTAGTGGCCGGGATACTGGCCATTGGATTTAAAGACTGGCGGCGACGTATTTTTTTCGGGATCGTGGCATTGCTTGCTTTGTATGGAATGATAATTTCCGGCACCCGGGGGGCAATGAGTGTGCCAATTGCCGGCATGGGGTTGTTTATAATTCTCAGGAAAAACAAAACGATGCTGATCGGGGGTATCATCATATTGCTGGCAGTTATTTATTTCTTCAAATTTACCACTATTGGGCAGGGAAGTTACTATATACGGCGCATGCGGACTGCTTTTGATCTTAATGATGCTTCGTTGCAGGTTCGACTTCAGAATCAAAGAATATTAAGGGCCTATATGGCTACCCGTCCTTTTGGGGGAGGAATAGGGCACGGAGGAGTTAAAGCCCAGCGTTATTTGCCCAATGCTTTCCTCTCGCAAGTCCCTACCGATAGTTGGTATGTATTAATCTGGGTTGAACAGGGAATTGTTGGCCTTATCCTGCATCTTTTCATTTTATTTTATGTCCTGATAAAATCATCATACAAAATTATGTTTCGAATACGGGACCCAATATTAAAAATGAAATTATCGGCTCTTGCATCCGGTATGTTTGGAGTGATGGTTGCATCTTACGGAAATGCAGTTTTGGGGCAAATGCCAACCAGCATTTTAATATATATTTCAATGGCTTTGTTATTGAATTCCGAAGTTTTCGACAAAGACCAGAAGTTAAATACAAGATTCGTCTAAATCTTATGAAAGGAAAGGATTTTATCATAACAGGATTGCAATCATGGGATATCCCGATCGGATCGAATGCCATTGATATTGCAAAGGAAATTTCAAAGAAGAACAGGGTATTGTATGTAAATACCCCGCTCGATCAAATGACACTTTTGCGGAATAAAACAAAGCCTGAGATGCATCACCGGCTGGAAGTACTGAAGAAAAGGACTGACCCTGTTCGTCGGATTAGCGGTTCATTGTGGGTACTCGATTTCCCTTTTTCCATTTGGTCGGTAAATGGTTTGCCCGATGGTTTCCTTTTTGATTTCTTTAATCGCCGGAATAACTATAAAATTTTCAGTTATGTAAGAAAAATGGCTATTCGGCTAAATTTCAGGGATTATATTCATTTTATTGACAATGATATTTACCGGAGTTTTTACTCGAAAGAGATCCTTAAGCCAGGATTGTCGGTGTATTACCGTCGCGATAATTTACAACCATTTGTTTATTGGAAACGCCATGTTAAACGATTGGAACCTTTGTTGATCAAAAAGAGTGACCTGGTTGTATGTAATTCGCCTCAGTATGCCGATTTTTCAAGGTCATTCAATTCAAGAAGTTATAACATCGGGCAGGGAGTTGATCTTTCAGCCTATAATCCTGAAATTGATTTTGATTTTCCGCAACCGCTTGCTTCGATTCCTGAACCCAGGATTGGCTATATCGGTGATATCAACAGTTTGCGACTTGATCCTGACTTGCTGTACGAACTGGCCAAAAGTAAGCCAGCCTGCTCGTTTGTGATGATTGGCGGCGAAGATCCGGTTTTTAAAGAACATGCCCTTCATTCACTGCAAAATGTTTATTTCCTGGGCAGGATCCCCAAATTGGAAGTCCCGGCTTATATGGCGGGCTTGCAGGTTTGTATTAATCCACAGGTATTGAATGAGATCACCAACGGCAATTATCCCCGTAAAGTAGATGAATACCTCGCCATGGGCAAACCGGTAATTGCCACCAAAACAGCGACGATGGAACTGTTCCGTGACCATAGTTACCTTTGTACAAACCTGGCTGAATACCAGGAAGCCGTTGAAAAAGCTTTGGCAGATACTGGTTTGGAAAGCCGGAATGAGCGTATCCGTTTTGCCCAATCACACAGTTGGAAAAACAATGTGGAACAAATATATCAACGAATACAGAAAATAATCCAATAAAAACTGCGACTATGTACTACCGAAATGTTTCAGACTTGAATAATATTATTCTTAAACGGTTGAGCATACTTCCGCGCGATTTCGACCTGATCGTTGGCATCCCCCGAAGCGGAATGTTACCTGCCAACCTGTTGGCACTTTATCTGAACAAACCCTATACCGATATTCATTCCTTTCTGAATGGCCATATTTATAAAGCAGGAGAACGAGGACATTTTTTCGATAGCAAGGAATACGGGAAGGTACTGGTGGTTGATGACAGCGTTTCTTCCGGTTCGGCAATGAACAAAGTAAAGGAAAGCCTGAAAGACCTGGAAAATCAGTTTGATCTTAAGTATTGTACGATTTACATGGTTCCGGGGAAAGAAAAAGTTGTAGACTATTTTTTCGAAATTGTTCCGTTGCCAAGGTATTTTCAGTGGAATATTATGAACCATACTGTGCTTGAAAAAGCCTGTTTTGATATTGACGGTGTCCTTTGTGTTGATCCAACGGAAGAACAAAATGATGATGGCCCGAAATACATTGATTTTATTTTGAATGCCCCGCCACTATTTATTCCCGGGAGTAAAATAGGGACAGTAGTCACCTCAAGGCTTGAAAAATACAGGAAGGAGACCGAAACCTGGCTTCATGCAAACAAGGTGAAATACAATGACCTGGTGTTGCTCGATTTGCCGGATAAGGAAGCCCGTCAGAGAGCAAACAGTCATGCGCAGCATAAGGCAAAGATATATATGTCGGGCTCATACGTTTTGTTTGTTGAGAGCAATTTGCAACAGGCAATTGAAATTAACCGTATTACAAAAAAGCCGGTGTTGTGTACCGAAAATTTTGAAATGATTTACAAGGCAGAATCACTTTTGTACAATATAAAAAGCGGCAAATATTTCCCGTTTCTACGGAAATATGCGCTTAGCGTGAGAAACAAAATCAGGCAGTGGAAGAAATAGAAAATGACAGGTTAAATTTTAAGTAAATGACGAACAATGAGCGCTGATCAGATTTCCATATTCAATGTATTGCAAATCGTTTTTCTGGTAATACTTGGATTACCCGTTTTTTACATTTTTGTTTTTGCTTTTGCCGGTTTATTCTATAGGCAAACCACATACAAAAAAAGCCGGACGTTCCGGAAAATGGCTGTTCTGATACCTGGTTACAAGGAAGATTCAGTGATTGTGGAAGTGGCCGGTAAGGCATTGAAACAGGATTATCCAAAGGAGAAATTTGAAGTCATTGTTATTGCCGATTCGTTTCAGGAGGAAACAATTGAAAAATTGCAGAATTTACCAATCAGGCTTGTTCAGGTTAGTTTTGAGAAAAGTACCAAGTCGAAAGCCTTAAACAGGACAATGGAACAATTGGATGATGCTTACGATATTGCCGTGGTTTTGGATGCCGATAACATTATGGCCACTGATTTTCTGACGAAGCTGAATATGGCATTTGAATCTGATTTTATTGCCATTCAGGGGCACAGGACAGCTAAAAACCTGAATACCCCCCTGGCTGTACTTGATGCTGTCAGTGAAGAGATAAATAATCATATTTTCAGGAAGGGACATCGTGTACTGGGCTTATCATCAGCGATTATCGGTTCGGGGATGGCTTTTCGGTACGGCTTCTTTAAAAAACTGATGTCAACCGTTACGGCTGTTGGCGGTTTTGACAAGGAAATTGAACTGATAATGCTGAAAGACGGTCATACCATTGAATACCTGGATGATGCTTATGTGTATGATGAAAAAGTTCAAAAGGCAGAAGTGTTTAGCAACCAGCGTCGTCGCTGGCTCTCGGCACAACTGCACTATTTCAGGAAAGATTTTTTGCATTCCCTGAAAGATTTGCTTTTCAGAGGGAATGTGGACTACTTCGATAAAGCGTTGCAGTTTATTCAACCTCCGCGTATTTTGTTGCTTGGGGCTGTTTTATTGTTGGGGTGTCTTTCGTTAATTGCAAATTATCTGCTACAGGTTAACCCGGTTTATTCCTTCATTTGGGGGACGGTAATTATTGGCTGTTTACTGGCATTTTTGTTTTCGGTACCGGGGGCGTTCTATAACCAGAGAACGGTAAAAGCGCTTGCCAGTTTGCCGAAGGGAATGTGGTTGATGTTTGGATCGTTGCTTCGGATAAAAGGGGCCAACAAAAAATTTATTCATACCCGGCATACTTCGACAACTGTAAAAAGATAGAGATGGAGACTTCAGGACACTTTGGAACCCGCTTTGCGGAACTTAAATCAGGTGATTACAGCGGATTAGCACAATTCAGTCATTTCTGCAATAATCAGGTTCATCTTTTTATCAACGGAAAAATATATAACGAAGCAGAAGAAAGCATCCTTCCCGGATACCTGAAAGAGGGGTATCAGGGATTAAAGAAGCTTGACGGGGAATTTTTGCTGATGATTGCCGACGGGCAAAAACTACTGTTTTTCAGGGATCGCCACGGTGCCGGGAAACAATTTTTTTATACCAACGAATATTGTACCAGCTACTTGACATGGTTCACAACACTCCCTGGTTTCAACTGCAAGCCTAATTACGAGGCTCTTTTCACATTTTTAAGCATTGGATATATTCCTTCGCCGCAAAGTTCGCTCGAAGGAGTAAACAAGCTGGCCGGGGGCTGTGTACTCGAAATAACAAACAGTTCGTTTTTAGTTGTAGATTTGTTCGACTATCAGGATTTTATTTCTGCTGCAGGAACAACCAGACTTTCTGTTGAAGAGGCAACAGACGAATATGAGCGTTTGCATAAAAAAGCGATTGCCGGTCGCATTGGCCAGTCCGAAAAAGTTGGATTGCTTTTGAGCGGAGGGTACGACTCGGGAGGTAACATTTCTGCCCTGCGCAATTTATACAACGGAGATGTTGTTTCCTATTCCATCGGTTTTAAAGACAACCCGTGGACCGAATTGCCATTGGCTAAAATGTTGGCCGGGAAATACAACAGTAGACATTTCGAGTATAAAATCGATGGCTCCGAAATTATGGACTTGCCACAAATAATTGGTGCGATGGGCGATCCGTTTCAGGAAGGTGGATTGATGGTAAATTATTTGGCCATGCGATTGGTTAAGAACAGCGGCGAAGAACCTGGTGTGATTTTAGGCGGCGACGGAAACGATCAGCATTTCGGAACTTCAGGAAAAGAACTTGCCCTGCACTGGAAGTTTAAAAAAAATGGCGTTCTTTTTTTCCAGAAGATGTTTGACAGAGCGGGGAACAATGGTCTTTTTGAAAAAGATAATCTGCTTTTCAGGGTTCAGTTTCATAACCGCAAAATTCTGAATATTCTGCAAAACGATACGTTCGGCTTTACGCGGCATCAACTGAACACTCTGAATCAGATAGGATACAGGGTACTGGATTATCAATATCAGAAAAACTTCCCAAAAACGTTTACCGGGTTCGATCATTTATTCCTTTGCCGGAATTACCTGATTGATATTAAACAGATAATTAACGAAGTTATCCTGTTTAAGGCTTCGAAGATGGCTGATTTTTTTGGCTATAAAATTTCTTTCCCGTATATGAGTACTGATTTGTATGAATTTCTGAAACAAATGCCGGTGGATTATAAATTCAGAGGAAAGCTTGATGAATTGGCCAAAGGGCAGGGAGAATCGAAATACCTGCATAAAAGTTATCTTAAATCTAAACTTCCTTTAGAAATTACTGATCGTAAAAAACAGGGTGGTTTTGCTCCTCTGCCTATTTTTTTGAAAGACGGAGAACAACGGAGAATCATTTTTGGTGTGATAGAAAAATCAGATGCAGTGGAAGCCCTGTTCGATAAGCAGAAGATTCACCGAACTCTGCAACAGTACGAAAAGATTGTCGGATCGAGAGGCTATTGGTTTTGGTTTCAACAAATTCAGGCCGGACAAATCATTAACCTGCTGACCCTGGTTGTTTGGTGGAATCTGTTTATTTCAGGCAATAAAAATGTAAAGTCGGTTTTCGATCTGCAAAAATCCTGAACGATCTTTATATTTACCGTAAGTTATTATTTACCGAAGGGACAAGAAACAGATTATGGGATAAGAGTCATTTAGGGTAACCGGGAATTTAAATTTTATTTCAAAGATTGAACAAATTATGAAAATAGGGATTGAGGCTCAGCGGATTTTTCGCAAAAAAAAGCATGGAATGGATATGGTTGCCATTGAGCTGATCCGTAACCTGCAACTTACTGATCAGGAAAACGAATATGTGGTATTCGTAAAGCCTGACGAAGATGATCAGGTTATTCATGAAACAAAAAATTTTAAAATTGTAAGGCTTAACAGAAGCCTTTACCCTGTTTGGGAACAAATAGCTTTGCCGCGTGCCGTGAAAAAAGAAGGTTGCCGGATATTGCACTGCACAAGCAACACAGCTCCGGTTTTTACTTCTTTCCCGTTGATTGTTATGTTACACGATATCATATACATGGAAAGCAGCTACCTGGAAATTTTGCGTGGCAGTGGAACATGGTACCAGAAATTTGGCAACATTTACCGGAAACTGGTGGTGCCCCGGGTTGTAAAAAAAAGTTGCCGGATTACCACTGTTTCTCATTTCGAGAAAAACAGGATTGGTGAATTCTTTGGCATGAAAGGCAACCCACGGCTAAAAGCTGTTTATAACGGCGTCGGGGCCCATTTCAAGCCTGTTACCGATAAAAATGAATTATCACGGATCAATGAAAAATACAGGCTGCCGGAACATTTTTTCTTCTTTTTGGGGAATACCGATCCAAAAAAGAATACCAGGGGAACATTAAAAGCATTTTCCGGTTATTTGAAACAAAATTCTGCCGGTGAACAGTTGGTGATGCTGGATTATGATCGTGCAGAACTGGAAAAAATATTGCAGGATATTGGCGATCCGGCATTGATCGATCACATTGTTTTAACCGGATATATTGCCAACACTGATTTGCCCGGAATTTATTCGCAGTGTGATTTGTTTTTATATACCTCCTTACGCGAAAGTTTTGGAATTCCGATGCTGGAGGCAATGGCATGTGGTGCTCCGGTTATTACTTCAAACACCTCTTCAATGCCTGAAGTGGCTGGAGATGCAGCCTTATTGATTGATCCCTTTAAGCCGGAAGAAATTACTGAAGCTATGATCAAATTGAAATCGGACAATCGGTTGAGAGAAACACTGATTCAGGAGGGCTTTATTCAGGCAGCCAAATTTTCGTGGAAAGCTATGGCCGGCCATGTTTTGGAGATTTATCGTGAAGTGGGGAAAGAATTACCGAAAAAAATATATAGTTGAAATGGGCAAAATAAAAACATATTTGGGGTATCTGGATGAATATTTGAGGTATGGCGATTTTTGTTCTATCGCTGCATCATTGAACTATTTGATCAGGAACAAATCGCATAAAAACAACCGGATAATCCAGTCGAGTATCGGGAAATTTTATTGTCGCAGAAATACCAACGATTTTCAGTTTGCCAATTACCGGTATGAATGGAGTGTAAAAAAATTTATACTGAACCGTATTTCCTGTTTTAATGTTTTTATCGATGCCGGGGCCTGTATCGGCGAGTATAGTATACTGGCTGAAAGAAGAGGACTACGGTGTTTTGCCTTTGAACCTGTTCATGAAAATTACGAAACCCTAATTACGAACCTGGAATTAAATCAGGTGAGGGACAAAATCCGGGCATTCCCTTTTGGGCTTGGCGACAGTAATAAACAGGTACATTTTGCCATAAACCCGGTAAATACCGGGGCCAGTCATTTTATTGCCCCGGATGAAAAGCAATCTTCAGACATGGTGGAAATCCAAATGTTTGATTCGCTCCTGCCGGAAATGAATTTGAATTTGAGCGATAAAATTCTTTTTAAACTGGATGTGGAAGGAATGGAAGCAGACGTACTTAAGGGTGCTTCTGATTTTATTTCAACATTTCCTGATATTTTATTTGTAATTGAAACAAAACATTCAGATAAAGGTAAAATCTTAAAGTTATTGAACTCTCTGGCTGTTTTTGAAACAGGAGCTGTAGACGATTACAATATATTTGCACGGAAAATATCCAATTGTCAAACCTGAAAAGAAAGGTATGCTTACCCTGAAAATACTATTTTGGATTTTATTTTTCATCGTTTTTTATGCATACATCGGATATGGTATTTTGCTTTTTATTTTAGTTCGCCTAAAACGTCTGTTTTGGAGTAAACGAACGCTGGCTTTCAATGATCATTATGAACCTGAGGTAACATTGTTTATTGCAGCCTACAATGAAAAGGATTTTGTGCATGAGAAAATTCAAAACTCGAAGGAACTGGATTATCCGGCAGACAAGCTTCATCTTGTTTGGGTGACTGACGGCTCGGATGATGGGACTCCCGATGAAGTAAAAAAGTACGAAGGAGTGACGGTACATCATTTGCCTGAACGAAACGGAAAGATTGGTGCCATGAACCGGGGAATGAAATTCGTATCTACGCCAATTGTTATTTTTTGTGATGCCAATACTATGTTGGGGAAGGAATCCATCCGGCGAATTGTTCGTTTGTTTAGTAATCCTAAAGTGGGATGTGTTTCAGGAGAAAAGCGGATTCTCAGTAAAAGCAGGGATGCTGCTTCCGGGGCAGGAGAAGGTTTATATTGGAAGTACGAATCAACCCTGAAAAAGTGGGATGCAGAACTGCATTCGGTTGTTGGTGCTGCCGGTGAATTATTTGCCATTCGTACCGAATTATTCCGGGAAGTTGAACAGGATACTTTGTTGGATGATTTTATTATTTCACTCCGGGTGGCACAAAAAGGGTATACAATCCAATATGATCCAGATGCTTATGCTATTGAATCTGCCTCGGCAAATGTGAAGGAGGAACTTAAACGTAAAATCCGTATTGCAGCCGGGGGTATCCAGTCGGTTGTCCGTCTGCGTTCGCTTTTAAATATTTTTAAATACGGAACTTTGTCATTTCAATACATTTCACACCGGGTTTTACGATGGACACTGGCACCACTATGTTTATTTTTAATGGTACCTGTAAATTTTATTTTAGCCTTGAATTCCGGAATTCCGGAACCGGAACTTTATACAATTTTATTTTGGCTTCAGGTAATTTTCTATCTGGCTGCTTTATTAGGCTGGTATTCCGAAAACCGTGCGATTAAGATAAAAGCATTGTTCGTTCCTTATTATTTCTTTATCATGAACCTTTCTGTTTTTCTGGGGTTTTTCAGATATTTGAAAAAAAATCAGTCGGTAAACTGGGAACGGGCAAAACGTGGGAAATAAGAATTAATCTTCAATGTATAAATATGTAACTGCCATATTTTTGTATTTCAGTATCTTCTGGAATGTTTTTTCTGCTTATGCCGGAACTGTTACTGTCAGTTTACAGACTACACTCATTGATGGCAATATTGAACCCTGGAATAGCCTGGTTCCCGGAGATACCGTTCTCCTGATGCCGGGAGAACGAGAACAATTGCTGATCCGGAATTTCCGGGGGACGGCTGATAAACCGTTCATTTTCATAAACACGGAAGGAATTGTCAGCATCACAACAGACCACCACTATGGCATTTCGATTCAAAATTGTCAATATTTCAGGTTGAGCGGAAGCGGCTATCCTTCCACTTTTTACGGCATTCAAATCGATCAGGTTGAAAATGGGGCCGGAATCGGGGTCGGCGATTTGAGCTCTGATTTTGAGTTGGACCATATCTCTGTTAAAAATGTCTTAACAGCAGGGATTTATGCAAAAACTAATCCCTCTTGTTCAAGTCCCTCTACCCGTGAGAAATTTACACAAAAGAATACCGTCATTCATGATGTTTTAGTTGAAAATGCCGGAAATGAAGGGATTTATGCGGGAAATACAGCATGGTTTGGACAAATCGTCAATTGTGACGGGAAGGATACTTTGTTGCTGCCATCAGTACTCGATGGAGTAAGAATATACAAAAACATCATTATAAATTCCGGTTGGGATGGGATTCAGTTAAGTTCGGCATCACATGATTGTCAGGTATACGAAAATCAGATCTATTATGATAGTCAGGATGGCTATTTGAATCAAATGTCGGGAATTCTTCTGGGCGGCGGATCAAAATGCGATTGCTACAACAACCTGATTGCGGACGGAAAAGGTGATGGCATTGAAAATCACGGACTTGGTGGAAATATGATTTTTAATAATATAATTGTCAATGCCGGAATAACTTTTTATCCTGGTGATTATGAGGCATCAAAGATGAAATATGCGATTTTTATTTCTGACATTTCTACGCTTTTTGATTCTGCATTTTTTATCCTGAATAACACGATTATTAATCCAAAATCAGATGGTATCCGTTTTTCCAGTTCAAAGAGCAAAGGAAATCTGATCGCCTCCAACGCTATTATTAATCCCGGGAACTTCGATTATTATGAAAACGGGAATACCCGGTTTAAAGGAATCGATTCGTATATTATGGTACCGGACGAAGAATCTGATATTACAGCGGATAATAATTTCTTTAGCCGTGAAATTTCTGGCGCCGGCATGGATGAAGACTATTCATTGCTTCAGGATTCTCCATTGATTGATGGCGGTTACACTGGTCTGCCAATGATTAGTTTCGATTTTTTGTATAATGAGCGTCCTGTTAATGGTATTCCGGATATAGGAGCCTTCGAGTACCAGCATAACACAGGAACAACTACTCTTTTAAAGGATGAAACGGATTGTAAAATATTTCCCAATCCTGCAAAAAATCAAATATTTCTGGAATTGCCTGTCAATACAACAATATCCCGGTTGGAAGTAAGAGTATATAATCTGTCAGGAATACTTGTCCTTCACCGAAAAGAGGAAAAACTTTCCCTGGAAAAAGAACTCCCTGTTTCAATTGAAAGTCTTAAAAACGGGTTTTACCTGATTTCTGTCCGGTTGAATGATCAGATTATAAATTCCTGTTTTCTGAAAATTGATTAGCTTAAACATTAAACAGTATCTTTCTGGAACAATGCCGGCACCGTCCGAAAAATTAAATTCAAGTCGAACCAGAATGAATAATTATTACCTGCAAAATGGTTGGCATATTCATTATCAAGTTGCATCCGTTCTTCTTCCGACATATTTCCCCCTTTTCCCCGTAATTCAACCTGCCAAAGTCCGGTGATTCCCGCCGGAGCCAGAAAACGTTTCGACATGGCATCACGGGTGAGCAATTCTGCCTCGTAAACAGGAAGAGGCCGGTTTCCAACAATTGACATATCTCCTTTCAATACATTAATCAACTGGGGAAGTTCATCTATACTGGTATTCCTGATAAACTTACCGACCCGGGTGATGCGTGGATCGTTTTCAATTTTAACAAAAGCGGCCTTTGACCTGGCGATTTCTTTTTTCTGCACGTTGTACCAATAATCACAAATGGTGTAATCCTCAATAAGAAGAAGCGGCGAGCAGGTTTTTCCTTCAGGTAATTGAGCACAGCGGGGACACGGTAATGTAAAATCAATTTCCGTTTTTGCCTTATGGGCGTTATATTGATTTTTTTCTTTGGCAAGCTTACTTAGTTCAGCATCAGAACCTGTTTTCATAGACCGTAGTTTGTAAAAATCAAATGGTTTTCGTCCGACACGTTTTGAAATGTAATACACTTTACCTTTCGATTCGAGTCTGATCGCTATAATGGCGATTAATAGCAGGGGGGAAAGGATCAAAAGGGCAAAAGAGGCAATCAGAATATCGAATAATCGTTTTGTCAGAGGCATTTTATAGGGAACATTTTTGATTGAAGGTGCCGGTGCCGACGATTTTTTCCTGTAATTTTTCAGAAACTCAATCCGGGATACAAGGTCCTCAACCGGGGGAAGAGGACTTACAAAGTAATCGCCAACCTTTAAATGAAAGGCTTTTTTATAATTTTCTTCTTTAAATTCAGGTTCAACAATCAGAAAAGGAGCCTCATTAAATTTTGGCCGTTTTCTGATCCATTCATACATATGAAAGCCATCGCCTCCTGTTAATATTGATTCACTGATAATGGCGTCGGGATTTTCCCCTTCACTCAGGCGATTAACTGCCATGAGCATATTCTCTGCTGTACAAAGTTTCAACAGATCATTATTACTAAGATGGTTGATATTCTCATCTGAGTTTCCGATATAAAGCACACGTACTGAATCTTCCTTCATCGTATCGGATTTGAATTTTAGGAACTAAATATATTACATATCAATTACCATTTACTGGTATAACGAATTGGAAATAAATTTTTCTTAATTAATTCTTCAAGTTCTTCAGGATTAAATGGCTTCATCAGATAATCCTGGGCTCCAAGTCTGTAACACTTTACCCGTTCTTTACTTGTTTCGGTTGCCGAGAGCATAATAATAGGTGTATGTTTAGTATATCCGCGTTGACGAACTTTCTCGAGAAACTGGTAACCATCCATATTGGGCATTTGTACATCACAGATAATTAAATCAGGAAGATTGTCTTCAAGCCATTCAAGAGCCTGAAGTCCATCATTTTTGCTGGTTACCTCGTAGTCTGCCGAGAGAAAATTTTCAAGGATCAGACATATACTCTGTTCATCGTCAATAACCAAAATTTTATGCTTCATGACTTCTTGTGTTTTTTATTACTGCTAAGATAATCAACATTTTAGTACATCCAGATGTTTAAACTCAAAATTATATTATGACCTTTAACATATTTCCCCGGATTTCAATTCTGAATGAGTATTAACAGCCTATAAATGAGCATTGACATTAGTAAATACCCCCAGCTAACAAACCCTTTCCTTTTTTTGAAGGTAAAGGTAATTCCCCTCCCTTAGTATTTATACAATAAATCGTCATTCCGGGTCCCTACCCAAAAAATTTTGGACATAATGAGGATATGACAGGGAAAAACGCCGGAAAAAACGAATATCCAATATTGAGTCAACTTTAAACTTTTCTTTACTTTATTTAAACATTTTCCGGGCAAATTTTGTTTTTTCTCAAAAGTATGTATGTTTGTAATACTTTAACTGGCATAGTAAATGAGCAATTATTTGGGAAATATCAGACTTATTACAGCTTATTCATTGAGTTGCAATGATTTTATTATGCCTTTCATGCCTATGATAATGCGAAAGCCTTCTTCAGTATGTTTGTTCATATTGCATGAAGGCCGTTACGTTTCTTAAATCACATTAATAAAAATCAGTTATAAATTTTTTGTCATGCCAATTGGAGTTGTCCGGTTTGGCGGAAGCAGTTTCAAAAATGAAAATCACTTACAGTTTTTTGTTGAGGAACTTAAAAAAAGTACCCCAAAAAGAGTAATTGTTGTTTCCGCTATACCTGAAATATATGAAATATTGCACACGGGGCTTTGGAAACTTGTCAGTCATTCTTCGGATTATAAAACAATTATTCAGGGGATTCAGAAGGAAATAACCCGGATTGATATTCCTTCAGGGAAGGGGAGTGGTTTACAAAAAGAGCTTACCCGGCTGGAAGGGTTACTCAACGGGATCCAGTTTACCGGCGATTATTCGGATGCCTTGCGTGATACAGTGATTAGTTTTTCTGAAAAAATATCGGTTCAGATTTTAGCTGATTATTTAAATCAACATGCTATTGATGCCCGGATTATTTATCCTGAAGATTTGGATTTTCAGGTCACTGAAGAATATGGAAATGCTACGGTTTTGATTGATGAAAATTCGCAATTGCAGGATTTCCTGTTTCAGGAGATAAACCTGGTTCCGGGCTCTTACGGGATGAGTGGCAATAAGAAGGTGGTCAGGCTGGGAGACCATGCCAGCGACTATACGGCTTCTGCTTTGGCCCGGTTGCTGGGTGCTGAAAGCCTGGAATTGTGGGAACCCGGCCAATCATTTCGCACTGCTGATCCTTCAATTGTAAATCATTCAGCAGTGTTATCCCGTCTGACTTATGAAGAGGCTTCCGAACTTTCGTATTTTACTCATTCTTTACTTCATCCCCGGATCGTTGAACCTTTGATTAGCAAACATATTTCAATTCAAATATTCCGGTTTTCAGTTTCGGGAAAAAAATTGGAAACAATTATTAATTCAGAGTCGTTTGTCTCGGACAATGTGGTAAAGAGTGTGGTAAGCGATGATGAGATCGCCATTTTGAAACTAAATGGCCCCGGGGTCGGGTTTAAACCAGGCATTCTGGCAAAGGTAACCGGCGAATTTCATCATGCCGGTATTAATATTCGTTCGGTTATTACGTCTCAGGTGAGTATTAATATTATACTTGAAAAGTCGGATGTGACAAGGGCAGAGCAAATTTGTTCGGAACTTTCATTAAGTTCTGTGAGTGAATTAAGTGTTGAAGAGAATATTACTCTTGTTGCAGTTGTTGGTTACGGGATGCAGACTCATCATGGAATTTCTTACAAACTTTTTAAAGCTGTTGCCGATCAGAAAATTAATGTATTGCTGAGCGGTTCCGGAGCTTCAAATCTTGTTAGTTATCTGGTTATTGACAAGAAAGACAAGGAAAAGGCAATCAGGGAAATACACAGGATATTTTTTTAAAACTTAAAATATAGTAATTATGACAGAGAGAAAATTAAATTTTGAGACATTACAGGTACATGCCGGGCATCAGCCCGACGGAACAACGCTTTCACGTGCTGTTCCGATTTACCAGACTTCGTCATACGTGTTTAAAGATGCCGATCATGCAGCCAATCTTTTTGCGCTGAAAGAGTTCGGTAATATATACACCCGGATCATGAATCCAACCACCGACGTATTTGAGCAACGCGTCGCTGCCCTTGAAGGTGGAGTGGCAGCTCTTGGGGTTGCATCGGGACATGCAGCCCAGTTTCTGACCTTCACAACCATTCTGGGGATTGGCGACAATTTTGTAAGCTCTCCTTATTTGTATGGCGGATCATATAATCAATTTACGGTTACTTTCAGGCAACTTGGTATTGAAGCCCGGCTGGCTGAAGAATTAACGGTTGAGGCTTTTGAAAAACTGATTGATGAAAAGACGAAAGCTATATACCTGGAAACCATTGGGAACCCGGGGTTTGTAATCCCCGATTTCGATTCGTTTGCTGCTTTGGCAAAAAAATACGACATCCCGTTTATTGTTGACAATACATTCGCAGGCGGAGGTTATTTGTTCCGTCCGGTTGAACATGGCGCCGATATTGTTGTTGAGTCAGCTACCAAATGGATTGGAGGACATGGAAATAGTATTGGCGGCGTAATTGTGGATGCCGGAACCTACAACTGGGGAAACGGGAAATTTCCTGGTTTCACAGAACCATCTCCCGGTTATCATGGTTTGAAATACTGGGATGTGTTTAATTTTGACGGACCATTCGGTAATATTGCTTTCATTACGAAAGCCCGTGTTGAGGGGCTACGTGATTTTGGCCCGTCTATTAGTCCATTCAACTCGTTTTTATTAATCAATGGCTTGGAGACCCTTTCATTGCGCATGGAACGTCATGTGGAAAACTCCCAGAAACTGGCACAGTGGCTCGAAAGGCATCTGAAAGTTGAAAGTGTGAATTATCCGGGACTGGAAAGTAGCCCGTCGTATGAACTGGCACAAAAATATTTACCAAAAGGTGCCGGAGGTGTACTTTCTTTCATTGTAAAAGGAGATAAAGAACAGGCTAAAAAGGTGGTAAATGAGTTGAAGCTGGTTAGCCATCTGGCCAATGTGGGCGATGCTAAGACACTGGTTATCCAGCCGGCAGCAACTACTCATCAGCAACTGTCGGAAGAAGCTCAATTGGCAGCCGGGGTAACTCCAGGGCTGCTTCGCGTTTCTGTCGGACTTGAACATATCGACGATATTATTGCTGATTTTGAACAAGCACTGGCAAAAATTGATTAATTATTTATTGTCAAATTAAATTTGTTTTGTCACCTTTCTCCCGGGTGCCCGGGAGAAGGGGGATAATAAAAATAAGAAAAAATGCCACTTAATTTACCCGATCAGTTACCGGCCATCGACCTCCTTCGTAAGGAAAATATATTTGTATTCGACGAAACGCGGGCGAGTCATCAGGATATCAGGCCTCTTAAGATTGTTATTCTGAACCTGATGCCGTTAAAAATAACCACGGAAACCGATTTACTGAGATTGCTGTCGAACACTCCGCTTCAGATTGAAATTGATTTTATGAAGATCAAGGGACATACTCCCAAAAACACACCGGTTTCGCACATGAAGCAATTTTATAAGGATTACGATGAAATTTTCAAGAAAAATTACGATGGGATGATTATTACCGGTGCACCGGTTGAGCACCTGCCTTTCGGGGAGGTGGATTACTGGAATGAAATGGAACTGATTTTCGATTGGGCCGGGCATCATGTGACATCCACCTTGTTTATTTGCTGGGCAGCCCAGGCCGGCTTGTATTACTATTACGGAATTCCCAAATATCCATTGGAAAAGAAGATGTTTGGCATTTTCAGACATCAGTTGCTGGATGAGAGAATTCCGATATTCCGTGGGTTCGACGATGAATATTATTTTCCGCATTCGCGCCATACGGAGATCAGGGAAGAGGATGTTTTAAAGGTCCCCGAATTGCAGATCATCTCGAAGTCGGATGTGTCCGGAGTAAATATTGTCCTGGCAAAAAACGGTCGTCAGCTTTTTGTTACCGGGCATTCGGAATACTCGCGCTATACATTGGATAAAGAGTACAAGCGGGATAAGCTGAAAAATCTGCCAATCGATATTCCCCTGAATTATTATCTGAATGACAACCCAAAACTGAAGCCTGTAATGAAATGGAAATCAACAGCCAATTTGTTATTTTCAAATTGGCTGAATTATTACGTTTATCAGGAAACACCTTATAATCTGGAGGATATAAAATAGTGCTTTAATTCTTCAATCCGCTGGTCGAATTCGTTGGTTTGCATAAAATATCGCACCATTGCTATATTTTTTGCTCCTGCATTAATGACATGTTTAATATTCTCAGGGAAAATGCCACCAATTGCGACTACGGGTACATTCGCAAATTTCAAAACCTGTTTCAGTTGTTCAGTGCCCACGGGGTCATCGGGTTTTGCTTTTGCATTGGTATGATATATTGGTCCAAATCCGATGTAAGCCGGATTTTTTCTCAGTGCTTCTTTGGCTTGTTCAATCGAATGGGTTGATAAACCAATCTTCATGTCACCGACAATCTTGCGGGCATCGTCAATCGGCATGTCATCTTGTCCAAGATGTAAAATATCAGCATCACAAATTGTTGCAATATCGGGTCGGTCGTTTACAACAAAATTTGTCGCGCTTCCCCTGGTAATGCTTCGTAAATCTTTCCCAATTTTAATAAGTTTCTTGTCGGAAAGATTTTTTTCCCTCAATTGCAGCATGTTTATTCCGTGCCGAACGCATTTTTCGGCAATTGTGGTATAGGACAGATGAGGATTGGTTATTATAATGTATATACCAAAATCGTTCATCTTTATTTGCTTAGTTTGTTGGCAATTAAGTCGGCTGCTTTTTTGCCTGAAAGCAGCATCCCTCCAAAAATAGGCCCCATTCTGAATCCTCCGCTGACTCCGTTTGAAGCCATGCCTGATACGTAAAGCCCCGGAAATATTTCTTTTGTATTCTCTACTGTTGTACGTTCTGCTTCATCAACAGACAATGACCGTTCGCCCAGTACTTTTCCTGTTTCGGTATTCAATCTTACATTGTTTTTTCGTTCCAGGATTCGCGCAATATCACAGTCGTGGCCGGTACCATCGATAACTGCTTTTGCCATAATAACCAGGGGATCAACATGCAGTTGTTCGCGTTGTACCGGAGCCCAGTTCAATACAATTCCGCTTACTTTGTTATCCAGAAAAACAACATCTTCAATTGAAGTACAATTAAATATTTTTACCCCTGCCTGTGTCGCATGATAGATAAGCGCTGATGTTGCATGTACCGAATCAAGCGTATAATATTCCTTTTCGTAATGTTTGTAGGTAATCTTAAATTCGTCAAGAATATGTAATGCTTCTTTTTGAACAATGATTTCATTAAACATCATGGCTCCGCCCCACATACCGCCACCAGGTGCAAGTTTGCGTTCGTACAATGCGACCCTGAACCCCTTTTTTGCTAAATAATACGATGCAACTAACCCCGAAGGGCCACCTCCTGCAATTGCAACGTCAACCGATAAATTTTTCTTGAATTTGTTAAAATAGGAATCAACAATTCCTGCAGATACAATTTGTTCCATTTTGCTGTTTATTAAGTAAATAAATAATAAACAGGGGTGCAGAACTTTTTGAATTGTCGCTTTGGTATTCACTTTCCTCCGCAGGCATTATCCTGATCAGGTAAAGGGTATAATCTCAGCCATAAAGTAAGGCACCCCTGGTTTATCCGGGACAAATGTAAAATAAATATTTCGGAAAGCCTAAACAGTACGGGAAAGGAACCGTTCGTTAATCCACCGGTAATAAAAAAAATAAATGCTCACGAAAACGATAGAGAAGATTGTATTGGTAACCGAAAAAGAATTTTTTCCTAAAAAAATAACCGGTAATAAGATAATTGCAGCCTGGGCGAAAACATACAGGAAAAATCCGTTTCTCCGAAATTTCCATAATGCGGTTACACCAGCAAGTGAAAGACTATGGACAACTGATATCAACAAAAAGTACAGTCGCGAAGTTCCCTCCATGCTTAACTCGTTGGTCATCCCGATGATTTTTCCGGAGAAAAAATTATAAAATAAAGTAACTGCAAGAAACACAAGGGCAGCCATTCCGCTTCCGATGAAACTTAATACACATGCTGCAGAAAAAGGTACAGGTCGTTTGTTCATTACTTCAGTTTTAATTGTTTAAAAATACCTGATTATTTTGAATAAAATCATATTTCACCGGGTTTTAAAAGTTGTACCTTTGCCAACATTCAAAACATAAACTAATACGGATGAAACGAGATACTTTAGTATTTGAAATCATTGAAAAAGAACGTCAGCGCCAGTTGCACGGCATCGAGTTGATTGCTTCCGAGAATTTTGTGAGTGAACAGGTAATGGAAGCCATGGGATCGGTAATGACCAACAAATATGCCGAGGGTTATCCGGGTAAACGTTATTACGGTGGTTGCCAGTGTGTTGATGAAACAGAGACTCTTGCCATTGATCGTCTGAAAAAATTGTTTGGCGCGGCTTATGCAAATGTTCAGCCTCATTCGGGTGCACAGGCCAATGCTTCTGTTTTAAGCGTGGTTTTAAATCCCGGCGATACTTTTCTGGGACTCGATTTATCTCATGGTGGCCACCTTTCGCATGGATCACCGGTCAATTCATCCGGTATTTTATATAAGCCTCTTGCTTACCATGTAAAGGAAGAAACCGGAATGGTCGATTACGACGAGATGGAAGCGTTGGCCCTTGAGCACAAACCTAAATTGATTATCGGTGGGGCATCCGCCTATTCGCGTGAGTGGGATTATGCCCGCATGCGTAAAATAGCCGATCAGATTGGTGCTGTTTTTATGGTTGATATGGCCCACCCGGCAGGTTTAATCGCAGCAGGCTTGTTGGAAAACCCGGTCAAATATGCACATATTGTAACCTCCACTACTCATAAAACATTGCGTGGCCCGCGTGGTGGCGTTATCCTGATGGGTGAAGATTATGAAAATCCGTTTGGTTATAAAACTCCAAGGGGCGTGACCAAAATGATGTCGGCAGTGCTCGATTCTGCTGTATTCCCTGGTCAGCAGGGAGGACCGCTGGAGCATGTAATTGCTTCAAAGGCTGTTGCTTTTGGAGAAGCACTCGACCCATCATATAAAGTGTACCAGGCTCAGGTGAAAAAGAATGCTGCTGTAATGGCACAGGCCTTTATCGGTAAAGGTTACAAGGTTATTTCAGGGGGAACCGATAATCATTCGATGTTGATTGACCTCCGTCCCAAGTTCCCGGATCTGACAGGTAAAGTTGCAGAAAATGTATTGGTAAAAGCCGACATTACCATCAATAAAAATATGGTACCGTTTGACAGCCGTTCTCCTTTCCAGACTTCCGGATTACGTGTTGGTACCCCTGCAATTACCACCCGTGGTGCAAAAGAAGAGATGATGCCTGTAATTGTTAACCTGATCGATCAGGTGTTGAGTGATGTCGAAAATGAGGCTGTTATTGATGTAGTTCGTGCAAAAGTGAATAAAATGATGGCTGATTACCCGTTGTTTGCCTGGTAATTATCTGTCAATAGGTGGCTGAGTTTGCCGAAGTCGGAATTCCCCATCCCCTGTTTCCTTCCCACACCCCAGGGCGACACTCCTTTGTCGTTTGCCCCTGGGCTGAAATCAACTGTCCTTTCAGAACGTTTTTGTTTCCCGTTAGTCTTCATTTCCTTTTCGAAAACCTGTGTATAGAGAGTTGGTTAATGACAGGGGGTATGTCAGCATAGTGACAGAGGATGTGTGGAAAGGGAGCATATTCTCTGATTTTTTAACGCTCACTCCATCGATTTTCTAAACGTTTTTTCCCCTTAGGCGAAAACAGCCGGGCATTGTTCCCCCGGCTTATTCTATAACAAAACGATGACTCCTTACTGAACATTGAACACTGAACACTCTTCCTGCTCTTCTCTTTTTTTGGATATTGGTTATTGAATATTCATTATTGGATATTCCTTTTTTCCGGCGTTTTTCCATGTCATTGCCTCATTATGCCCAGATCTTTTGGGTCAAACTGTCTTGTTATGGGAATAATTTGAGTAATTTGTGGATAGATAAATGCCATTAACTAATTATAACATTTACAGATTGGTGTGTATAAAAAAAAATAACTACATTTCACAGGACATCTGTTAATAAAATAAATGACAGAAACAGTCAACGTCAGTTAAGGCATTAATAACAAGTATTAAGTATTGAATATCAACCTATGAATCTTGAGCCAAACGATAAAATTACCTTTGCACGAAGACTGGCCTGGCTGGCTGCCGGTTTTTCCGTGATCATTTGCATATTACTGATTGTAAATTTTCTTCAGACCAAATCGGTTAACCCGGTCGAAAGCCAGACATTAAAAGCATTGGTAGAACGACTGAGGTCGGATCCGCAGAACGAGGCGTTAATCAATGAGATACGCTCATTCGATTTGCTTGCCCGGAAAGCCTGTTTTACCAGCCGGTGGCAACTGCGAACAGGAGGTTATTTGCTTCTGTTGGGAGTTATAATCACCATTTTGTCGGTTCGATATGTATTATCCAACAAACCTAAATTTGGCGAATTGGATGAGATTGCCAAAGAACCCTGGCTGGATACTATGCTGGCACGAAAATGGATTATTTATACAAGTGCCGGGATTTTTGTACTGGCCGCTGTTTCCGGAATTTTGTCCTACAATGCTCTGGATATTTATGCCCCCTCGCCCAAAGCAGAAATGGCAGAAGTAAAGCCTGTTGAAACACAAGCAGAAGGAATAAATGTTGAAAGAGATACATTGGCTTCTCTTGTTCCGGCTGAACCTGTTACTGTGCCGACGACTTCAACCGAAGAAAATGCAGGTTCAGCCGTTTTCGAAAAAAACAGTGAATCGATACCAGAGGCCAAGCCGGAAAAAGTGATTAAGCCTGTTGCTGTAAAGACTGCCACAGCAAATGTAACTGCCAATGAACTGGAAGCCAATTACCCGTTTTTTCGTGGTGCTGAAGGCATTGGTATTGCTTATCAAACCAATATTCCGACCGAATGGGACGGGGCAACAGGTACCAATGTCCTTTGGAAAGTCAAATTTCCGAAACATGGATTCAGTTCACCGATTGTTTGGAAAAATAAGGTGTTTGTTACCGGGGCTGATGATGCCAGCCGCGAAGTGTATTGCTACGATCTGGCTTCAGGAAAATTATTATGGACGGCCAAAGCCGGTAATATTCCCGGATCGCCTGCAAAAATGCCTGCTGTAACTCCTGATACCGGCCTTGCCGCACCAACCATGGCAACCAACGGAAATTCGGTTTTTGCCATTTTTGCGACAGGAGATGTGCTGGCCCTTGATATGGAAGGGAAACGTTTATGGGCGAAAAACCTGGGAGTACCGGATAATCATTACGGGCATTCGTCTTCATTGATTGTTTATAAAGATAAGCTGCTCATTCAGTACGATACCAATAGGGGAGGGAAGCTGATTGCTTTGGCAACAGCTTCGGGCAAGGAAGTGTGGACAACTCTCCGGAAATCAAAAATATCGTGGTCTTCGCCTATATTAGTGAATACCGGTAACCATATGGAGTTGATCCTGACCACCGACCCGAATGTTGATTCATATAATCCGGAAACAGGCGAGGAACTATGGTCTGTTAATTGTTTAATGGGCGAGGTTGGTCCTTCTGCCGGGTATTCCAAAGGGCTGGTTTTTGCAGCCAACGAATATGCTACTTTTGCAGCCATAAAACCGGGCGAAACACCCGAAATTATATGGCAAACCGATGAGTACCTGCCTGAGGTTGCCAGTCCCCTTGCGGTAGATGGTGTGGCAATAATTGCAACCAGCTACGGCGTGGTTGCTGCTTTCGATACGGCTGATGGCAGTTTACTCTGGGAACAGGAATACAGCGACGGCTTTTATGCTTCTCCTGTTTATGCTGACAAAAATGTGTATTTAATGGATATGGCCGGTGTTTGTCATATTTTTAAGGCAACGAAAGATTTTCAACTGGTGGGTGAACCTAAACTGGGAGAAAAGTCAGTTTGTGCCCCGGTTTTTGCTGAAGGAAAGATACTGATCCGTGGTTTTGATAATTTGTATTGTATCGGGAAATAGGAGGCAAGGGTGAACGATTTAGCAGAAATTAATCAGGTGGTACAGCAGATTGTTGCTGAAAAAGGGACCGTTCAAAGATCGGTAATCCCCATTCTTCAGGCTATTCAGGAGAAATATAATTATTTACCGGAAGAAGCGTTGAGAAAAGTCTGCGAACTGACGGAAATTACTCCTGAAAAGATTATAGGTATTGCTACTTTTTATTCCCGGTTCCGGCTGCAGCCGGTGGGAGATCACCGGATTAAAGTTTGTGTGGGAACGGCTTGCCATGTAAAAGGCTCTGAACTGGTATACGATGCATTTAAACGGCATTTCAATTTAAAAGGAAAAGAAGAGACCGACGCTTCAGGCAGATATACCATTGAACGGGTAGCCTGTCTGGGCTGTTGTACACTGGCTCCGGTTGTTCAAATTGACGATATTACTTACGGGCACGTGGCTTCGGATAAAGTGGCCAATGTGATCAGCGATTTCGAAAGCCAGGTTGGAAAAACAGGCCGTAAAAAGGGCTTGTTCCGCACGGCTGACGGAGAAGAGTTTCAGGGAGAAATTCGTATTGGGCTGGGCTCCTGTTGTGTGGCCAGCGGTAGTGCCGAAGTAAAAAAGGCTGTTGAACAAACAGTGGAAAGTACAGGAGTGAACATTCATCTCAAGCATGTGGGCTGTGTGGGGATGTGTCACCAGGTGCCATTGGTCGAGATCATTCCGAAGAATGAGGAGCCAATCCTGTATGCAAAAGTAAAGCCGGCAGATGTCAAGAATATTATTGGAACACATTTCAAACCACCAGGTTTTTTCGGCCGCATGAAAAACGGGTTTTACAACTTTTTTGAAAAAGTGCAGACCGACCAGGTTTGGGAGGGCATTCAACGGTATTCGATTGATGTACGCGAGCAGAAAGTTTCCGATTTCCTTGACCGGCAGGTGCCCATTGCTACCGAACACCGCGGGGTAATTAATCCGCTGGATATGGACGAATATAAATCGTACGGAGGATTTAAAGCCCAATATATTGCTCTGAAAAAATTGAATCCTGACCAGATCGTTCCGAAGATTTTAACCAGCGGTTTGCGCGGACGGGGTGGGGCTGGTTTCAAAGCCGGTATGAAATGGCAGATGGTAAAAAGTCAGCAATCAGATGAGAAATACCTGATCTGTAATGGTGATGAAGGCGATCCGGGCGCTTTCGTGGACCGGATGTTGCTCGAATCGTATCCGTACCGGGTGATAGAAGGAATGGTAATTGCTGCGAAGGCGGTGGGGGCAACGCATGGTTATTTTTATATCAGGGCCGAATATCCGCTGGCTGTCCGGCGTGTTCGTCAGGCGTTGATCAATTGCCGTGAGCTCCATTATCTGGGCGGGAACATCATGGACAGTGGTTTTTCTTTCGATATTGAAATTGCTGAAGGGGCAGGAGCTTTTGTCTGCGGCGAAGAAACGGCACTGATGGCTTCCATCGAAGGGAATCGCGGATTTCCGCATATCCGTCCGCCATTTCCTGCCGAAAAAGGTTTGTGGGGAAAACCAACGCTGATCAACAATACGGAAACTTACGCTCAGGTTTCATATATTATTCGTGAAGGAGAAGAAAAATTTAATTCCCTGGGAACAGCAACCAGCAAGGGAACCAAGGTTTTTGCACTGGCCGGAAAAATTAATCGTGGCGGATTGATTGAGGTTCCGATGGGAATCACTGTTCGTCAGATTGTCGAAGAGATCGGCGGTGGAGTACAGGGCGGGAAAAAGTTTAAAGCCGTGCAGATCGGCGGCCCTTCAGGCGGCTGTGTGCCTGCTTCGTTGTATGATACACCCATCGATTACGAATCGCTGGCCCAGGCAGGTGCCATGATGGGCTCCGGTGGATTGGTAGTACTCGACGAAACCGATTGCATGGTGGATATTGCCCGTTATTTCCTTTCGTTTACCCAGAATGAATCCTGCGGAAAATGTACGTTTTGCCGCATAGGTACCAGGCGAATGCTTGATATTCTGGAGAAAATTACTTCAGGAAAAGGAACGAAAAATGATCTGGAAGAACTGAAATACCTTGCTGCCTGGACACAAAAAGGCAGTTTGTGCGGACTTGGGAGAACAGCTCCTAACCCGGTAATTTCAACGTTGAAATATTTTTATGAGGAATACGAAGCACATATCGAAGGCCGTTGCCCTGCCGGTAAATGCAAGGATTTAATTCAGTATCATATTACAGATGATTGCATCGGTTGTACCAAATGTGCACAGAAATGTCCGGCTGATGCTATTAAATACGATCCGCATAAAGTTCATGTGGTGGATAACGAAAAGTGCATCAAATGTGATGCCTGTAAACAGGTTTGTCCGGTAGAGGCGGTAGAGGTGATTAGTGGACTTTAATTTAAATAGAATGAAAAAGAATATTGCAATTATGATGGTCGCGTTAATTTTGCCATATATTGGAATGGCTGTTTCTTTGGATAGCCTTAAATATATTGATGCAAGTGAGTTCCAATTGTTGGGAAAAGGATTTAGTGATACGCAGGGACTTTACGACCGTTTGCCTGCTAAACTTGAAAAAGAAACAAGACCTCCGGTTTGGAATTTGTCGAAAAATTGCAGTGGAATGGCAATCCGATTCCGGACAAACTCTACCGTAATCGCTGCTAAATGGGAGGTGACGGGTGACGTTTTTATGAACCATTTTACCATGACTGGCATCAAAGGCCTTGACTTGTATTGCCTGAGAAACGGTAAATGGCAGTTTGTAAATTCAGCACGTCCGACCGGAAAAGCAACAAATACAATTATAATTAATCACATGACAGGTACCGATAGTGAGTACATGCTGTATTTTCCTTTGTACGATGGATTAGCAAGTCTCCAGATCGGAATTTCGCCGGATGCCCGGATCGAACAACCTCAGATCGATTCTCCGAAAAAGGGAAAGCCAGTTGTTTTTTACGGAACGAGTATTACGCAGGGGGGCTGCGCTTCACGGGCCGGAATGTCGTATCCCAATCAGTTGTCACGTATGCTTGATCGTGAAATTATTAATCTTGGATTTAGTGGGAACGGTCAGCTCGATCTGGAGGTCGCAGATGCCTTGGCTGATATTGATGCTTCGTGCTTTGTGATCGATTGTTTGCCTAACGTTACGGTTGTCCAGATGAATGAAAAGTATGAT
This sequence comes from Prolixibacteraceae bacterium, assembly GCA_963662895.1. Lineage (GTDB taxonomy): Bacteria > Bacteroidota > Bacteroidia > Bacteroidales > Prolixibacteraceae > GWE2-42-39. The sequence continues at coordinate 1,883,889 of OY759982.1, forward strand.
CGTTTTATCGAGTTGATAAGAGCAAAGAAGCCTGATACTCCGATATTACTGGTCGAAACAATTCTTTTCCCTTACATGTATTTCGATCAGACGGTCTATAAGTTGCTTCAGGAAAAGAATGAAACACTGACCCGGATATTTAAGAAACAAAAAGCGAAAGGAGATAAAAATATTTATTATCTGAAAGCCGATGATTTGATTGGAAAAGATCAGGAAGCAACTGTAGACGGAATTCATTTAACCGATTTAGGTTTTAAACGAATGTCGGAACAACTTTTTCCGGTAATCAGAAAACTGATGAAATAATCTCAAGAGCTTACGTGCCTTTATGGGGATGGAAATAACTATTGAAAATGATCAAACTAAAAATAGATAACGAACTCATCGAAGTACCTTCAGAAACAACCATTCTGGAAGCTGCGACTCAGCTTGGCATCGAAATACCCACCATGTGCCATCTGGATGGAACGGAGCATTTCACTTCGTGTATGATTTGCCTGGTGAAAGACCGTCGCAACGGGCGGTTGATGCCTTCCTGCTCGATGCCGGTAGCTGAAGGCATGGATATTATTACCAATGATGAGGAATGCACCGAATCGCGTAAGGCTGCCTTGGAACTGCTGCTCAGCGAACATGTGGGCGACTGTGAAGCTCCCTGCCAGATGGTTTGCCCTGCTCACATGAACATACCTTTGATGAACCGTCTGATTGCCAAAGGGGAGTTTGCCAAAGCCTTGCAGGTGGTGAAACGAGATATTGCCCTTCCTGCCGTGTTGGGTCGAATATGTCCTGCTCCTTGCGAAGCGGGGTGCCGTCGCAAACAGGTGGACAGTGCAGTCGCTATCTGCCATCTGAAGCAGTTTGTAGCTGATGAAGATCTGAAACTGGCTGAACCCTTTCAGCCTGAAATTTTTTCATCAACAGGTAAAAAAGTGGCGATCGTTGGCGCTGGTCCTGCCGGTTTGTCTGCTGCTTATTATCTGCAACTCAAAGGTCATCAGACTGTCATTTTTGATAAAAATGAAAAAGCAGGCGGCGATTTACTGAAGATTGATGAATCAATATTACCTGCTTCAGTCATTGAAAAAGAAGTAGCTGCAATTGTACGTACAGGTATTGATCTTCGTTTGGGCAAAGAAATAAACGAAACGGATTTTCAGCAGTTAAAAACGGATTTTGATGCTGTTGTTTTGGCACCCGGGACACAGGGAAACAGGTTCGGGCTGAAAACATCCAAAACCGGGATTGAAGTAAATAAAACAACTTATCAGGCTTCGGATGAAAAAGTTTTTGCCATTGGTAATGCCCTGCGCCCGTCGAAGCTGGCGGTCCGGTCGGTCGGGCAGGGAAAAGAAGCTGCTATTATCATTGACAGATTGCTGAGAACCGGGAATTTGAAAGCCAATACCGAACGGTTCAATTCGAAATTCGGTAAGTTATACCAAATCGAGTTTAACGAGTATTTAAAAGAATCAGTAAAATACGGTCGCCTCAGTACAGATAAATATTTTACCCCGGAAGAGGCTAGAGATGAAGCCGAACGATGCATGCACTGCGACTGCCGTAAGCCGGAATCCTGCAAATTGCGATTGTTGTCTGATGAGTTTGGCGCTGAACAGAAACGGTTTCAAACCAGCGAACGGAAGATCGTGCAAAAGTTTGTGGGACGGAAAGGAATTGTCTACGAACCTGCCAAGTGCATTAAATGTGGTATTTGTGTACGATTGACCCAAAAATATCAGGAAGAATTTGGTTTTACTTTTATTGGTCGTGGTTTCGATGTGAAAATTGGCGTGCCGTTTAACGAAAGTGTGCAAAATGCCTTGAAGAAAACAGCCGCACTGGTAGCTGAAAAATGCCCGACCGGTGCGCTGGCAATGTATGAGGGGGAAGAACAATGGTAGTTCTGTTATTATATGTTGAATCGTTTTACTAATGCTCTGGCAAAGGCAGCATATTCATCTTCTTGCCGGCAACATTTGCGAATTTCTTTTATACCGTCCTGGTCGCCGTCTTTTGCTTTAAGTGCAGCAAAAACCATTTTCCGGACAACACTGCTTCTGTGTATTAAGAGTTCAGGTCTGTTTAATCCTAATTCCTTTTCCGTTGTAAGAGCCCTGTTGTTCTTAGGAATAACATTGGCTGTTCCTGTGTTTGGATCGAATTCGAAATCAAAAAAATCATCAGGATTTTCTGTAACCGGATTGACGAATGGGCCATTCTCGTGACTGTCTGGAAATTTATCTCCTTTGTACCTTTTTCCATTACAAATTTCGCAGCCAAGTAATAAATTATCCCAGTCAAAACAACGTTCAGGAAATTTTGATTTTGGCTGATAATGTTCAATATGGCCGTATCCGACATGAGAAATATGGCTTTCACAATAGGCACATTTCCCTACAAACATCATGCGTAATGAATCTTTTATTTGTTTATGTTTGTATTTATTGAAAGCTGAATTTAATTTTTTTCTATTTTTTGGAATTTTATTTTTTCTAAATTCAGCAAGTGCATTTTGAAGTTCTTTAGTCCAGATAACTTCTTTTTTTGATAAAATTTCAGGTTTGGCTATTCTGGTAACACGTATCATTTCCAGTTTTTCTTAATAAATTCATTCAAACTTTTTTCTGTATCCGATTCTTTTGCATAATAACCTAAAGCCTCTTCAACAAATGGAATAACTCCTTGTAATTCTTCCTTTTCAGATGAGTTTAATTTTAACTTCCGTTTTAGATTATAATATCGGTCAATTTTTTCCTGGGTTTCTGGAGAGAATACAGAAACTAATTTGAATGCTTCACTTTGAAGTATTGAATCAACGCTTTTCGTATGCAAATTTTTTATTTGATCAACAACAATTTTTTCCTCTTTTCTATAAAGACGGTATGTAAATGCATCTTCTCCTGCTCCTGCGGCAACCATAGGGCTATGTGTTGCCATTATAAATTGAATATTTGGGAATGTTTTACGCAATAATCCGGCAATTGTACGTTGCCATGTAGGATGAAGATGAATATCAAGTTCATCGATAATAACAACACCTTCTTCTTCCAAAGGGTTATTACTTTCCGGGAAAGCATTGATTAATCGCCATACCAAATCGCCTGCAAGGGCTAAAACACTTCTGAATCCATCGGAAAGAGCTATTGTCGAAACTTTTTCTCCATTCACTTCAAACCAGATTCGTCCATCAGTATCAATTGAGTGGAAAGAATCACTTTCTGGTAGTAACTGATTAATGGCTTTTATACTCCACTCTTTTTGTTTTATTGCTATTGAGTCTTCACTTTTTGATATCCTGTAATCAAGATAGACCATCCATGTTTCAAAAGCTTCCAATGATTCGTCTTCCTGAAACTGGGAAAAGAAACTAGTATAGCGTGATGGGGTTTGAAGAGATGGAACAATAATTCTATTCTTTCGGGTTAACCTTCTAAAAGCACCATATCCTGCAGCAAACCAACCTTTTCCTTTGGGTAATAATGCATTTTGCCGAAGCCATGATAACGTTTTGGTGTTATTTGTGTCTTCTGTAATAATTGGTTCTGTAAATATTTTGTTATTAATCTCTAATTTCTCACTTCCAGTTACATATAGGGTATATTGAAAAACTTTTCGTTCTTTTTTGTTGCCTCCATATTCTCCGGGGTCATTTGCTCCTTGGTGCATACGAAGTGTCAATTTTCCAGCTTTTGAGATATCTTTGAGCCATCCATCGGGTTTTAGAAGTTGATTTGCCCCTTCTGGCCCTGCCAGCATAATTGCTAAGGCTTGTAAAATAGTACTTTTTCCTGTCCCATTTTCACCCAAAAGGGTAACCCATGGATATGATTGTTTGGCAGTTCCTAAACGTATAGTCTGTTTTTCAAAGCATTTAATATTTTCAAGAGTTAGCGTTTCTACCCACATGTCGAAATATTTTTAGTGATCAAATCTTTGTATTTCAAATATAACACATTATTCCTTGCTTAATAGAGATAATATATTCCCAATAGACAAATGTCAGGATTTTTTATAGTTTTGAAACAATGTTGTAAAGTTAAATTTTGTATGTTTTTATTTCGTTTTACGTTTATTATATTTTTATCTTTTTGTCTTTTGGACAGCTTATTTGCCCAACCACCCTGGCCCGTTTTTCGCGGAGACCAGCAGTTGACGGGGTATTCAAACACCGATCTGTCAGCGCAGCCTGAATTGCTGTTTTCTTTTCAAACAGACGATGACATCAAGTCGTCTCCGGTGGTGGCCGGGAATACCATTTTTTGCGGTTCATCAGACGGAAACCTTTATGCTATTGATCTTTCAGGCAAATTAAAATGGAAATTCGATGCCGGGAATGTAATCGAAGCGCCACCATTGTATTTAAACGGTTCTGTAATTGTCGGTTCCATGGATGGCTGGTTTTTCCGCCTTGATGCCAAAACCGGCAAACAAATCTGGAAATACAAAACCGATAACCAGATTGTAGGCTCGGCCAACTGGATTAAGTCAGGAAATTCATATAAACTGGCTGTTGGTAGTTACGACTACTATTTGCATGGAGTTGATTTTGAAGAAGGCGACAGTCTGTGGCTGTATGAATCGGATAACTTCATAAACGGAGCCCCGGCAATCTATAAAGGCAATGCCGTGTTTGGTGGTTGCGATGGTTTTATTCACGTGGTGAATATGGAAACAGGCAAAGCCATCAAAAAGGTAAAGCTCGACACCTACGTGGCTTCATCTCCGGTTATTGAAGGGGACTTGTTGTTTGTTGGCGATTACGAAGGCCGTTTTTTTTGTGTAAACCTGGCCAAAGGAAAAATAAAGTGGACCTACGATAACCCGGATAAGAACCTTCCTTTTGTTGCCTCGCCTGCACTTGACGGTGATTTGCTGGTAATCGGCAATGAAGACCGGGATTTGTACTGTATCCGTAAAACAGACGGCACACTGGCCTGGAAAACACACTTGAGCAACCGGATTGATGCATCTTCAGTGATTTGCAAAAACAGGATTATCAGCGCTACCATGGACGGCATGGTTTATATTCATGAGCTTTCCACAGGCAGGGAATTGTGGAACTATGAATTGGGGAGTCCCATTATTGGTAGCCCTGCTGTGTTTGATAATAAAATAATTATCGGTGCAACTGACGGGCGAATCTATGTGTTTCAATAGGTGTCTGATTATTTCATTTCGATAATTGGAAGAAAGAGCCTGCTACACTCTTGCGGGATTTTTATTTCTACCGGATTGTTTACTGCCGTCTTACTTCCATATCTTGTTTCGTCGACCATTGCTTTTATGATGGTGGGAATAGGTGTTTCCAGCATTGTGCCTACCGTGTACAGCACAGCATTAAATAGTTCACTATTCGCTGCTTTTTTGAGTTGTTAAAAAACAAAACTCCTGCGTATAAATTGGTCACTTTATTTCTCAACAGTTCCAAAGCGTTGCAGAACAAAGACTGACGATTCATTCAAACTTATTAACAAGCCATTGTGTATGTCTGGAAAATGATCCTTATTTTTAAGGAAAATTGAAGATCGGTATGAGAATCACACAAATTATACCTGGCTCGGGTGGTAGTTTTTACTGCGGAAACTGTTTGCGCGACAGCAAATATGTGCAGGCATTGCGCGATTTGGGACACGAAGTAATTAAGGTGCCCTTGTATCTACCTGTTTTTGACGACGCCCGCGATTTGAACGATGTTCCTGTATTTTATGGTGCTGTTAATCTTTATCTGAAACAGCAGTTTCCGTTTTTCAGGCATATGCCGGCTTTTGTTGAAAAGATGCTTGACTCGAAACCCTTGCTTCATGTGGCGGCACAAAAGGCCGGGGCGACCCGTGCTAAAGGGCTGGAAGAAATGACTGTGTCGATGTTGCTGGGCGAAGAAGGTAACCAGAAGGAAGAGCTTGAACGACTGATTGTCTGGTTGCGCAATGAAGCCAGACCCGATGTGGTACATTTGTCGAATGCCCTCTTGCTGGGACTGGCACACCGGATAAAGCAGGAATTAAATATTCCGGTAGTGTGTTCGCTTCAGGACGAAGATGTGTGGGTAGATGTGATGGACGAGCCTTTCCGCACCGAAGTGTGGAATTTAATGGGAGAGCGCGGAAAAAACGTGGATGCTTTTGTCCCGGTGAGTGATTATTATGCTGGTGAGATTCGTGAAAAAATGAGTATCCGCGACCATCAGTTGCATACCATTCATATCGGGGTTAAACCAAGTGATTACCAACCGAAAGATATCAGGCAAAAGGAGCCGGTTATTGGTTTTTTGTCACGAATGTGCCATAGTAATGGTTTGCATGTACTGGTAGATGCTTTTATTTTACTGAAAAAAGATGCCCGTTTTTATGAAGTGAGATTGAAGATTACAGGGGGCCAAACAGGTGATGACCTGAAATTCATAAAAGAACAAAAGAAAAAGATCGCTGTTTCCGGATTGGAAGATCAGGTATGTTGGGTTGAAGAATTTGAAGGCCCCGAACGGCAGAAGTTTTTCGATACGGTGTCTGTTGTGTCTGTTCCGGTGTTACTTGGCGAAGCGTTCGGACTGTACCAACTGGAATTGCTGGCCTCGGGAATTCCGATCGTACAACCTGCGCTTGGCGCTTTCCCTGAAGTGGCGGAACTTAGCGGGGGAGGTATTATTTATTCGCCCAATGAGCCGGAAAAACTGGCCGAAGCCCTGGGGCGTATTATCCTGAATAAAGAAAAACTTGCAGAACTCAGTGGTAAAGGACAGCAGGGAGTGCGTGAACATTTCGATATAAAAGAGCAGGCCGGAAAGCTGGTCAGGCTGTATGAACGAATTGTTGCTACATGAATGACTTAAAATAAGTGTTTGCCTTTTTACTATTTACCATTTTTATCGAGCATCGAGCATCAAGCATCAAGTATCATTTTCAATAATTATATACCGTGTTATTACAACTGAAAAATATATCAAAGAGCTATTCGAACAGGGCGATTTTGGATGAGCTTTGTTTGGACGTTGATAAAGGTGAGAGTATTGCGATTACCGGGCCTTCGGGATCAGGGAAAACAACTTTGCTGAATTTGGTAAGCGCATTGGACCAGCCTGATTCAGGAGAGATTATTTTCGACGGGAATAATATTGCGGGATTATCAGCACAGCAGTTAGCAGGGTTCCGTAACCGGCAAATTGGTTTTGTATTTCAAATGCACCACTTGCTGCCGCAGTTGAGCCTTTGGGAAAACGTGTTGCTGCCAACCCTGGTTAATCCGGAATTTCAGGGCAAAGAAGCTGAAGAACGGGCCAAACGGCTGACCGAACGAACCGGCATTCAAAACCTGTTTCATCAGAAGCCCGGGGAATTGTCTGGTGGCGAATGCCAGCGTACGGCTGTGGTACGTGCCCTGATTAACAAGCCGAAACTGCTTTTGGCTGATGAACCAACCGGGGCACTCGATCAGCACAGCGCTTCTGCACTTGCCGATTTGCTCGTGCAACTGAACAAGGAAGAAGGTACCGCTCTGATTACGGTTACACACTCCATGCCGTTGGCTGAAAAAATGGAGAAGGTGTACAGACTTGAGGATGGCCGGTTAGTCAGGGAGAAATAGAATAATAAGGAAAAATATAGATGGCAAAAAATAATAAAATAGCAGTGAAAGGTGTTGAAATTTCTTTCCTTCAAACAAATCAGGAAGATTACATCTGCATTACCGATATAGCAAAATTTAAAAACCCCGAAGCCCCTGCCGACATTATAAAAAACTGGTTAAGAAGTAAAAATACCATTGAATTACTTGGGCTTTGGGAAAAATTGCATAACCCCGATTTTAAACTGGTCGAATTCGACCAGTTTAAAAATGAAGCCGGGTACAATCATTTTGTCCTTTCTCCCCAAAAATGGATTGTATCAACCAATGCCGTTGGTCTGCAATCAAAGTCCGGACGATATGGCGGAACTTTTGCACATGTCGATATTGCGCTGGAATTTGCTTCATGGGTCTCAGTTGAATTCAAATTTTATTTGATAAAAGAATTTCAGTACCTGAAAAGCCAGCAAACAAAAGAACTCGACTGGAATATTAAACGGAAACTTACCAAAATAAACTACCGGATACATACCGATGCCATAAAAGAAAACCTGGTTCCAAACGACCTTACGCCACAGCAAATCAGCCATGTTTATGCCAACGAAGCCGATGTGCTCAATATGGCGCTTTTCGGGAAAACAGCCAAGCAGTGGCGGGACGAAAACCCCGATAAAAAAGGGAATATCCGGGATTACGCCAATGTATCGCAACTGGTGTGCCTAGCTAATCTTGAAAATCTGAATGCCGTTTTTATTAACGAAGGGATGTCCCAAAGCGAACGCTTGTTAAGACTAAATCAGATAGCCATCGGGCAAATGAGGATATTACTGCAGACCGATGCCGCAAATTCGCTGAAACAGGGAGGTGAACATGAATAATAAATCCAAATTGAATGTATGGCTATCCGTCTGATATGCAAAAATTAGCAGCAGAAACCGTATTAAAACAAATAGAAATGGTTGCAAACGAGCTGATGAATGAAATAATCTAATATTGATATTAAAGATGTTTCGGTAATTTTTGATATTGAGCAATTTTTTGATATAAAACTAAATACAGTGACTCGATTTCGTTACATATTAAAATCTTTGCTGCACTATGCAAAACTCAATATAGCGACTATGTTTGGGGTTGCCCTGAGTACGGCCATTTTAGTGGGGGCATTGATTGTTGGCGACTCGGTAAGATATAGTTTGCAGCAGATAACAAATGAACGCCTGGGAAATACAGAAGCTGTAATCACGGCAGGGGAGCGGCTTTTTTCCCGTCAACTGGCTGAAAATATCGGATGCAATAACGGACTGAAAACTGCTTCAGTGTTGCGGGCTAATGGAATTGCTGTTGTCGATGGCGGCCAGACACGGGTCAACCAACTTCAGGTGTGGGGAATCGACAGTCTGTTTTCGCAATTCAGCAATGAGCCGGAAAAATATTCACTTTCAGGAAATGAAATACTGATCAATGAAAATTTGGCTTCCATTCTTTCGATAAAACCAGGGGATGAATTTTTACTCCGGCTGAATAAGTTAAACGTCTTTCCGTCGAATACGCCATTTGTCGCAGCCGAAGAAACGAGTGTTTCGTTCCGTGTAAAATTGAAAGGGACACTCGGCTCCCGTCAGACCGGGAATTTTAACCTGCAAAACATACAGTCGGCACCACGTAATGTTTTTATAAATATTGACTGGCTCAGCAAGCAGTTTGGACTGGCTCACAAAGCCAATGTAATTTTGTTGTCGGGTCTTGGGGACAAAACAGATTTGAGCAACTTAATACCAGGGAATTTTTCGTTGGACGACCTGAACCTGAAAATCAGGAAAAACAAGGAGCTCGGTTATTCTGAAATCATATCGGAGCGTGTTTTTATCAGCGATGAAACGGAGAATGCCTGTATGAGTATAATTCCGGGGGCTACGCCGGCGTTTACCTATTTTGTCAATCAATTTCAACTGAATGGAAGGGAAACACCTTATTCGTTTGTTTCGAGCCTTTCCACAGGTCTTTCCGTAAATGAGATGATCATCAGCGAATGGCTTGCCAACGATTTGCAGGCAAAGAAAGGGGACACCATCTATATAAAATATTTTAAAGTAGGTGCTCTTCGCAGGTTAATTGAGCGGGATACCCTGTTTGTTGTAAAGCAAATTGTACCGTTGAAAGGGGAATGGGCCGACAGGTACCGGATGCCGGAAATACCTGGTTTGTCGGATGCCGGTCATTGTCGTGACTGGGAAACCGGGGTGCCGGTCGATTTGGATAAAGTAAGACCGGTTGATGAAGATTACTGGAATAAGTATAAGGGGACTCCCAAGGCATACGTTTCGCTCGAAATGGCTCAAAAATTATGGGGAAACAGGTTTGGAAAGTCGACAGCTATCCGTCTCCCCTTGCAGGACGATCTGGCACTTTCCCAACAACTTTTGCCGGTCTTACATCCGGGAAAAACAGGCTTTCAGTTGCAGCAGGTAAAATCGGACGGGATGTTTGCCGCTACAAATGGTGTCGATTTTGGCGGTCTGTTTATCGGGCTTAGTTTTTTTGTACTGGCTGCTGCAATCCTGCTCACGGTATTGGTATTTAAATTGTTCCTTGAATTTCGAAAAAGTGAGATAGGTACGCTCACCTCACTTGGTTTTTATATTCGCCAGGTGCAACGCATATTTATTTCCGAGGCATCAGTCCTGGTGCTGGCCGGTATTCTGATTGGCATTCCGTTTAGCATTTTGTACAACAAGCTGATACTGGTGGCAGTAAATTCGATCTGGGTCGATATTGTGCGTACTTCTATTGTTTATATCCAGGTACGCCCTGCCTCTGTATTGATAGGGGCGCTTTCCATCTTTGTTTTGTCTTTATTGTTAATTTATTTTATAACCAAACGTTTTTTGAAGCAGGAACTTATTAATCTGCAGCAGGAACTTCAGGAGGAAATCAGGCCTGCACATAAATTTTGGAAATGGATAGGCATTTTGTTGGTAGCTGTTTCGCTGATCATGATTTTTCGTGGAGGAATAGCAAAAGGCGAAATTAAGCCGGAATTGTTTTTTATCAGTGGGTTCGGCCTTTTGCCCGGTCTGATCCTGCTTTTCAATCAGTCCTTTTTTATGAAAAGAGGGCAGGGGGCTGGTTTTAACCTGAAAAAGTTCATCCTGGAACGAATAGCCGCTAACCGGAAGCGAAACACGATGATCATCAGCTTTCTGTCGATTGGAATTTTTTTGGTCGTTTCTACCGGGGTGAACAGGAAAAATCTGAGCAAAAATGCCGACAAGAATTTTTCAGGGACTGGTGGTTACAAGGTTTTTGCTGAAACGACCATTCCTGTTTTGGAAGATTTGAACGATCCGGCAGTGGCTGAACGCTTTGGATTTGAGGCCGGACTTGAATTTGTCCAGTTTAGGGTGAAAGCGGGAGATGATGCCAGTTGCCTGAACCTGAACCGGATTTCCCGTCCCCGTATCATTGGCTTTGAACCGGAAGTGTTTGATCAGCGAAATTCTTTTTCCTTTTTGACGAAGATGGATAATTTAGATAAAGACCATCCCTGGTCGTCATTGGATCATCTGACAAAAAATGGCTTTGTTCCTGCTATTGCCGATCAGACCGTTATTAAATGGGGGCTCGGTAAGCAGGTTGGGGATACGCTGGTTTACCTGAATGAGAATGGGGAAAAGCTGAAACTTCAATTGATAGAAGGACTGGCTAATTCTGTCTTTCAGGGAAATGTGCTGATTGCTGAGAAGTATTTTATCAGGAATTATCCGTCGGTCAGTGGCTCTAACCTGTTTTTAGCAGATTCGCAAACAGGAGCAGAAAACATTGAGAATGAGATAAAACGAAACCTTCGCAACTATGGAGTGGATACAATTCCAGCCATTGACCGTTTGCTCGGTTTTTATAAGATAGAAGATACATACCTGAATATTTTCCTGATGCTGGGAGCACTGGGTTTGCTCATTGGTACATTGGGCCTGGGCATTTTAATTTTCCGGATGGTCAATGAAAAAAGCCGGGAGTTTGCTGTTTTATTAGCACTTGGCTTTCACAAAAAAATCATTTACCGTTTGGTTTTTACAGAATACCTTTTGATTATTATACTGGCATTGTTTGTTGGCCTGGTTCCATCGGTGGTCAGCGCCATTCCTTCGGCAACAACTGAAATATACGGGAACCTGTTCTGGTGGCCTTTTATAATTACTTTGCTGGTTTTTGTCAGTGCTGTTATCTGGATGACCGTCAGTATCCGCTCGGTGATGCGTAAAAATCTGGTTGCCTTGCTGCGAAATGAGTAAGACCAGATATTTTTGAATCCGTCGGGGACGATTTTGAAGCCGATATGGCAAAAATGGCTGCTGATCCAAAGACACAGGAATGGTGGTCTGTTATGAAACCTATGCAAAAGCCGGTGGCAACCAGGTACGAAGGAGAATGGTGGGGCAATATGGGCGAAGTTTTTCATCTTGATTAAAAAGATAATAACGAATTTTTATTCTGAAAGCAAAAAAATAAAAGATAATTTTTATTTTTGCACTGGTCTGTTCTGGTATGTTTTGTGGTGATGCCTGAAACAGGATGCCGGTATCAAGCATTTTGATTTGACTATAAACAAGCTAAACTATTATCCGATGAAAAAAATTACACTATTGCTGATAACCTTAATTTTTGTTGGTTTCGCAAAAGCTCAGCAAACAGAAAACCTGACGTTTTTAAATCCTGATTTACCTGTTGAAGAGCGGGTTAATGACTTGATTTCTCAAATGACGCTGGAAGAAAAAATTGGACAACTTGTGCATACTGCGTCTTCTATACCCCGGTTACAGGTTCCCGAATACAATTGGTGGAACGAGTGTCTGCATGGCCTGGCCCGTACCGGTTACGCTACGGTTTTTCCGCAGTCACTAACAATTGCATCATCGTTTGATACGGATCTTATTTTCGATGTTGCCGATATTATTTCGGACGAGGCAAGGGCTAAACATCATGAGTACGAGAGGAAGGGGCACCGGGGAATATACCAGGGGCTTACATTCTGGTCTCCGAATATTAATATTTTGCGTGACCCGCGCTGGGGAAGAGGGCATGAAACATACGGGGAAGATCCCTGTCTGATGGGGGAAATGGCTTCACAGTTTATCCGGGGGTTACAGGGCGACGATCCCAAATACCTGAAACTGGTTGCTACTTCGAAGCATTTTGCGGTTCATTCCGGACCCGAAGCGTTACGCCATTCGTTTGATGCCGAAGTGAGTGACCGTGATTTATATGAAACGTATTTACCGGCTTTTTATAAAACAGTGACTGATGCGAAAGTGTACTCGATAATGAGTGCTTATAACCGTTTTCGTGGTGAATCGGCTACCGGGTCCCCGTTTTTGCTCAGCAAGGTTTTGCGTGATGAATGGGGGTTTAATGGCTATGTGGTATCCGATTGCGGGGCTGTTGCCGATATTTATAACGGGCATAAAATTGTTAACACCCCTGAAGAAGCGGCTGCTATTAGTCTAAAAAGTGGTTGTGACATTAACTGCGGAAATATTTTTAGTCACTTGGGTGATGCAGTAAAAAAGGGCTATGTTACCGAAGCTGATATCGACGTTGCTTTGAAACGTATTTTTACTGCCCGTTTTAAATTAGGAATGTTTGATCCGGACGAAAAAGTTCCTTATGCACAAATCCCGTATTCATCACTGTGCTCCGATTACCACACTGTAATGGCCAGGAAAGCGGCTCAGGAGAGTATTGTTTTGCTGAAAAACAAGGACAATATTCTTCCTCTTTCCAAAGAGAAAATAAAAAAACTGGCAGTTATCGGCCCCAATGCCGATAACTGGGAAGCCCTGATTGGAAACTATAATGGCATCCCGAAAAATCCGGTTACTGTTCTGAAAGGTCTTCAGAATAAACTTGTCCCGGAAGCTGAAGTGGTGTACAGTTTAGGGGCTGATCTGGCTGAAGGTATTCACGATCTGAAAGTTATACCATCATGCTATTGGCAAACCGAAGACGGACGTCAGGGGCTGACCGGTGAATATTTCAGTAATACTGATTTTGAAGGTGAACCTTTGTTCGTGAAGACCGAAGATAAGATTGATTTTTACTGGGAACAGGGATCGCCTGACCCGCGAATGGGAGATGATAATTATTCGGTGCGCTGGACCGGTTATTTGGTTCCTCCTGTTTCAGGAACTTATCAACTGGGAAATTGGACTATGCCGGGAGGAAAGATATACCTGGATGGAGAGCAGATTTTTAAGATCATAAATACGCATCATGCTGTTTATCAGGAGAAATCTGTTGATTTGGAGAAGGGAAAGCGGTATAAGGTCGTTTTTGAATATTCGAATTTTATGGGCGACGGAACAGCTACCTTATTGTGGACATTACCTCATCGTAAACTGATGGATGAAGCCTTGGCAAAAGCAGAATCGGCTGATGCTGTTGTGCTTGTACTGGGTTTGTCCCAGCGGCTGGAAGGTGAAGAAATGCCGGTGAAACTCGAAGGTTTTGACCGTGGGGACCGTACCAGTCTAGATTTGCCTGAAAACCAGGAACAATTACTCAAAGCAGTAGCTGCAACCGGGAAACCTGTTATCCTTGTGTTGATGGCCGGTAGCGCTATCTCGGTTAACTGGGCACAGGAGCATGTCGATGCCATTATGTACGCGGGTTATCCCGGGGAAGAGGGTGGAAATGCAGTTGCTGATGTGCTGTTTGGCGATTATAATCCGGCTGGCCGGTTGCCGGTTACCTATTACAAATCGGTTGATCAGTTACCTGCATTTGAGGATTATAATATGGAAGGCCGTACCTACCGTTATTTTAAAGGAGAACCATTGTATCCGTTTGGGTATGGCTTGAGTTACACTACATTCAGTTATTCTGATTTAAAATTACCGCAAACGATAAAAGCCGGAGAGCCGGTAAATGTATCGGTAACGGTTACCAATTCAGGAAAAAAAGATGGTGACGAAGTAGTACAGTTGTACCTGACCGATGAAAAGGCTTCGACACCAAGACCGGTACGCCAGTTGGAAGGATTTAAACGGGTATACCTGAAGGCCGGTGAAATCAGGACTGTCCGGTTTACACTAAAGGATCGTCAGTTATCGATGATTGATAAAAAGGATAACCGCGTAATTGAACCCGGCTGGTTTACCATATCCGCAGGAGGAAAACAACCTGGCTTTGAAGGTTATTTAAATACACCTACAACCGGAACCGTCTCCGGGAGGTTTAAGGTAACAGGTAAAAAATATTTTGAGGTGAAATAATGTCTTATCCTATATTGGTAAAAACAGCCTGAACATCTTCATCTTCATCAAGCTTGTCGAGTAACTTTTCGATATCGGCCAGTTGTTCTTCTGTAAATGAAACAGGAGAAGTAGCAAAACGCTGTAAGTTTGATTTGGTGATTTGAATACCTTTTTCGTCAAAAGCATGTGCTAAGGAGCCGAAATTCGTGTAATCGCCGGTTGAAACCACGGTATTGTCATCAATTTCAATTTCTTCCAGACCTGCGTCGATCAGTTCCAGTTCCAGTTCTTCGATATCAATTCCGTCGGGTTTTTCAAATTCGAAAACGGCTTTTCTGTCGAACATAAATTCTAATGAACCGGTTGGGACCAGGCTGCCACCTAATTTGTTGAAATATGATTTTACATTGGCAACAGTACGGGTTGTGTTATCGGTAGCACATTCGACAAAGACCAGTACGCCATGAGGCCCTTTCCCTTCGTAATTCACTTCCACGATATCGGCAGCATCTTTACCGCTTGCACGTTTGATTGCTGCGTCAATATTATCTTTGGGCATATTTTCAGCTTTTGCATTCTGGATAGCCTGTCTCAGTTTTGCATTCATTTCCGGATCAGGGCCACCTTCTTTTGCTGCTACCTGTATAGCCTTCGACAATTTTGGAAATACACGGGACATATGCCCCCATCGTTTCATTTTTGCAGCTTTGCGATATTCAAATGCTCTTCCCATGATATATTATCAGCTTTTAATTTCCGGCAAAAATACAAATTCATTGTTTACCATAAACCGCATAATTGTTTTTTTATGGCAGGTTTCGGTTGTTTTTCATTTTCTGAATGATCTTTTTTCTCATCAGCGAAAAGGTAATGCTGATGTGTGCCAGGTAATAGGTTGGCAAAATCAGATAATCAAGTTTTTTGTAGCCGATAAATTCCCGGAAGGCAATGATGGTGTCGGAAAAGAGGATCAGAAAAATACCAAAAATATAGGCCAGCTTCACCCAATATTCAGTTTTTAAACCAACTGCCGCCCCCAGTGAGAAACACGAAATAAGCAGATATACCAACACAGCAAACATCAGTGTTTTATCGGCAATACCGGGATAAAGTTTCAGGAAAAAGAAAAGCAGGTACCCGGCAAGCAAAATAATGGTTGCAGCCCGGTGAATACGGCCGTTCATCAGGGCATATGACAAGTAGCCAATGTGGGCAATGAAAAACAAGGCAATGCCTGCAACGAACATTCCTGTATCTCCATGTTTGTGCGATAAAAACCAGTCGCCTCCAATTGAAAAAAGAAAGGCTGCCATAATCGTCCAGACATCCTTCGAGCTTCGGAGTTGTTTGAAATACAGGAGTAGAATAATCAGGATTCCTCCGCCTGCCGACCCTGATTTAAAGAAAAAACCGAAGTGGTTTAAGGCTAATACTGATGAAATTACAGGTATAAGCAGTAGGGCGTATAACAAATTTTTATTAAGTGATGGGCTATTTTTTTTCATACTGTTTTTATTTATTCGAAATTTCAATGATTTCCTGCCCGAAGGTTGACAGAATCAGTTTTAAGTTTCCGTTTTGCAATTGTTTTCCGGAGAATTCACCGAGGTTTGTGCCCATGAATAAGGCTGTCAGCTTATATATCTTGTCAGCTTTTACCCAGGGAATATTGATTTTTTGAATGTTTTTAGCGGCATTTCCCCTCATAACCACAACTACCCCGCATCCGTCCGTATTGAGTTTGCCCCACCAGTGCCATCCTGTGTCGGTAGGGGCAGGTACGCCGCTAAACTGGAAGTTGGGGTAAATATTATATTTTTGCTGAAGTTTTTCGAGCATTGCAAAACGACTGTGGTAGCGGGCAATATTTTCTTCAGTAAGAGAAGTCAGGTCGCCGGAGTAGGAGAGAGGAGCGCCCATCAGCCAGCTACAGATTTGCCGGTCGATAATTTCTGAAGTGAGGCTGCCTTTGAAATTGGTTGTTACAGCACCAAATACTTCTATCCGGTCGAGGGGCAACCCCCGGTGCCGGTATAACAGATCGCGGGCACGGAATGCTCCTTGTCGTAATTTTTGCTGCAGGCTATCAACATTGTATCTCCATGCTTCATTTACCAGTTGTTTCCGATGGCCGGCACCCCAGTATTCGTTAGGAGCCGAATGATACGAGTCGGCGTGTTTCAGAACGGCAATGTCAGCTTCCGGTCCCGGTGTCTCCCAGTATATTTCGTGCGATAACTGGAGCCATACCTCCGGGGCCAGCCGGTGTATTTCGTCCTGTGTAGCGAACAGGCCGCGTAACCCGCGGAGGTACGATTCTTTCAATGTACGGCTTTCGTGTCCCCTGGCAATATCGCCATAGCAAATATTGCTTAAATCCTGTTTGAAATAATCGGCCAGGAATGTTTTGTGCAGGGATATAATCTCATCAACATATTTTTTCCGCGAGCGGTTGTAACATAAACTAAGCCCCAGGCCTCCGGCCCTGCGGATGAGCGGCAGACTGAACAAGGGGGGCTCTTTCCCGCTTTTATCAGCTTGCTGTTCGTTAATGAAAACAGAATACCACAGGCCTGTTTTCATATTTTTTGACTGAATATAGCTGCTTAAATTATTCAGGTCTGGAAATTTACCGGTGATTGGCCGGGGTATCGAAACGGCCCATCCGCCGTCGGGCCCTGCATCGGACCAACCTGCATCCAGCTGGAAGCATTTAAATCCGATTTGGGAGGCAATGTCAGCGGCAACCCGCATGTTGCTGTCATTTATGTCGGCAGCATAATTGGTCCACGAACAAAAAACAGGGGCAATGCTTTCTTCCTTTGCCGGACGAAGGATATATTCATTCAGAAAGGAATGGAACCTGCTTTCCACGCAACGGTCGAGCGCTGTAGAAACTGCCGAACCCGTGGGGTAACTTTCTCCTGAAAAAGCATACATGAACACAGGTTCTGATTCGAATGATTCTCCGGGGCCGACTACCCATTCAAAAAGCTCCGGATTGTAGCCCATTTCCCCTTTACCGGAAAGCATCCTGAGTTTTGATGGAATTTCGTTTGCCAGGATAAGGCCTGAAGATGCAGTGGTATCGCTGAAGGCAACGACAGAAGGATCGATCCCCCTGGAATTGGGGGTAAGCAATGTAGTGTTACTGTACCGGGGAAGAGACAGAAAATTTTCTAATATTAATCCTGAAATTTTAAGCCATTTTCCCCCCTCGTTCCTGATGTTTATCCATTTCCTGATAACCGGAAAACCTGTGTATATTTCATAATTGATTTCGGCTGATAACCCCTTCCACTCATTATTCCCGGATGCGATGAGTGTGATGACCAGCCTGCTTTTGTTGTCTCCCGGACTGAAAACAGAGTAAGACAGCGAATCGAAAACGGTTTTTGTTTGTTCTCCTGTTAACTGTACCGGATCAATCCATTTTTCAGTTTGCAGGGAGTGTCCCGTGTTTTTTTCCACATTTAATGCGTCGGTCTGGTTTTTTACCGCGTCTTTCTGTTCAACCCCGGCATTGTCGGAATGGTCCATTCCCTGTGGTTCTTTGTTGGGCAGGGCCTTCCATAAAGTAACCGAGATTTCAGGCAAGTTTTCCCTGATCGTGTTCGTACCATCTACCACAAGGGAAGTGGTGGCTACCGATTCTTTGTTTAACTGCAGGTTCCGTTCAAGGATTCCTGCTTTTATGCTGATTTCATTTCCTTTTGCTGAAATAGCCCATTTTTCTGCTGTCCGGGTTTTACAGCTTACCAGAAGAATACAACATATTATTGATGCAGAAAAAATGAATTTCATAGGATCATAGTTTTAAATGTTATTGATTTAAATATACAATCCGGTATTTTCCACTTTTTAATATGAAAGAAGGATTGCCTTCAGAAACCAGATGTTCGGTATTTCCTATCGTATACTTTTCTGTATTTTCGGGAATTACCACTTTTGCTTCAGTTCCAACCGGGATTTCAAGCTCCATTTTCATTGTTTTTTCCTCTGTTTCCCAGTTTACTGAAAGCGTTCCGTAAGGCGTTTCTTTAGAGGTTTTTGCCCAGGTTATTCCCTTTGGTATCTGCGGATCGATAATTACTTTTTTGTATGCAGGCATACCATCTGTATTTCGGATGCCTCCGACTGCCTGGTAAAACCACGAACCAATACCGTTGTAGCAATTATGAATACGGCTCCGTTCTCCGTTCCAGTGTTCCCAGGTCGTAGTGGCTCCGTTGTCTGTCATGTAGAGGTAGCTGGGATAGTCCCGCTTTTTTAACATGGTATACATCAATCCGGTTGCATGGTTTTGTACGGCCCATTCTGTAAAGACAGGTATTCCGACCAGTCCGCAGGCCCAATGGCCGCCGTGTTTATCTTCAATTTCGCTGTACAGGCTTTTTTTCACTTCTGAATACAGGGGATCGGGTACTACCCCGGCCAGCATCGGATAAGTCAGGTCGATTTGTGAGCCTGTGGCATAGCTGTTTTGTTCCTTGTTGAAAAATGTTTGGTGTATTTTTTCCTGAAGTTGTATTTTTTTCTGACGATACATTTCAGCATCTACAGTTTTTCCAAGTACTTGCGCAATTTTTTTCATTTTGTCGTAACAAACAGCAACAAAACAATTGTTAACCACATCGACCGATGCTTCAGCTTTTTGATCGACGCCATCGGGAACAGCCCAGTCGCCCAGGTACCATCCGCGGTAATCGGTGTCGGGCCATTTTTTCAACAGGCCGTCAACAGAATATTTATCGACATATTCCAGCCATCTCTGCATAACCGGGTAATATTTCTGGAGGTTCGACAAATCTCCGTAGTTCATGTATGTGTTCCACGAGGCCGTGATGATGAATCCGCACCAGTACGGGCCTCCTCCCGCAGCATAAGGATTCGGTGCGGTATGAGGCATTCCTCCGTCATCTTGTACACAGTCGGCCCATGCCTGTAACCAGTTGGCATACAACGGCCCCATGTCAAACATGGTTTGTGCTGTTTGGGTTGACGCATTTCCGTCGCCGCCGTATCCCAGGCGTTCTATCTGGGGGCAATCAACCAGGTCCCCGCCAATACTGAGGCAACGCAGGGTATAGAAAATCATATCATGGATCTGGTTCAGGTCAGCATCAGAACATGCAAAGGAAGAAGCCAGGTTATAGTCAGTATGAATAAGATATGCTTTTATTGATTCAGCAACCGGGGCTGTTGTCAGGTTCGAAATGCGGATGTACCTGAACCCGTGGTAATTAAATTTGTTTTTGAAAAATTCGTTCCCTTTCCCTGAGGCAATATACCGGTCAATTTGTTTAAGGTAGGCAAACTGTCCTTTTTGGTCTATATGGTCGGAATATTCTATCGTGATTAACTGTCCCTTTTGTAACGGGGGAAAGTGTATTTCTACCCATCCGGTAAGGCATTTGCCCATATCAACCAGGAATGTATCTTTGGCGAGTCGCTGTATTTTAATTGGTTTTATGGTATCCTGAATCCGGTTCAGTTCAGCCATTTGCGGGCTTACCTGATGGTCGGGAACAGACACTACAGAAACCGGAGCCCATTCCCCCTGATCGAGCTTTTCAGCAGACAGATCGTTTTTTACCAATGCTCCGTTTATTTCTTCTCCTCCGAAGTGATGGGCCCGCCATTTGTCAATGCGCAGGTAGCCGCTGCTTCTTCCTTTCCATGAAGAATCGGTTACAAGGATTATTTTCCGTTCTTTTCCTGTTATTTGTTCGAGTTGGGCTTTTACCTGCGGGCCTTCATTTACAACCCCCGGATGCCCTTCGCTGTACCAGCCGCTTCCCAGCCACAGAATGAGGTCGTTACGGCCTTTTTTTAGTAATTGGGTCACATCGTACGTTATGGCCAAAGAACGTTTGTCGAATTGGGAAACGGCAGGGGTTAGCACACCATCACCTGCCTTCTGTCCGTTCAGGTAAACTTCGTGATAACCCAGTGAGTTAACATGCAAAAAAGTCCGGGCGTTTGTGTTTTCTATATCGAACGATTTGTATAATTGAGGGCATTCGCTGAATTTGTTTTCTGTCGGGAAACCAATATAGGATGCCTGCCAGTCTGCTTTGTTTAATAAGCCGATACTGAATCCGGAGACCGGGCTCCAGGGAGAAACAGCCCCTGTTTCGTCCCAAATACGGACTTTCCAGCAAGCCATGTCACCTGATTTCAGAGGTTTTCCTTTATAAGATATCAGGACTCTTTCCGGTGATTCTGTTTTTCCGCTGTCCCAAAGATCAGCCTGATTTTTTTTCAGCAGGGAACAGTCGCTGGCCACCAATATTTGAAATGCCTTTTGCTCGGTTCCGTTTTTATCACTTCTAATTTTCCAGCTTAACCGGGGGATCGTTGTGTTTATGCCCATCGGATTGTTGAGGTTTTCACAACGCAGGTCATAAATTTCATTTTTTTCTTTGTTGCAAGCCGTAAAAAGCAGGAGAATAGAAACGATTAGTAAAAATGATTGGATTTTCATGTTCAGTTGATAGTTAGTTCTGAATTTGTGTTCTTTTTATGTGTTAAAACTAACAAATTATTTTTGATCTGCTTATTGTTTGATTCTGTTAATTAATGCAAACCATCCTCCCGGGGCTTTTTGCGAACGGTATTCGGACTGTGCCTGCCGAGGAAAATCCTGCTGATCAGTACTGGCCAGCAAAACAGCCCCCATTTCAAGGTGTAGGTTTACATTATCCTTCATTCTGATCGTACCACTTTTATACTTTCCGGGAAGAACAATAACCGTTCCCCCGCCATTACCGGAACAGCATAAATTGCCCTGTTTATAGGTTTTGTGCATAAGCTGATTCCATCGTCTACAGCCCCAAAATCGGTGATATTGTATCGTTCCGGTTTTTGAGCAAAATAATTAATAGAGACGATTGTCTATATGCATATCGATAGTAAATTTATTTTTAACATAGGCCACAAAAAGTATATGTTTACAGTTTATAGAATTCTTCCCAGCCTTTTCTTGGTGGTATTCCAACCAGAAAGTCGTTCGCTGTTTTGCTGTTTGTAATTTGTTTTTTCTGCGGATCGAAAACAAGTTTTGTGTTTACCCGTTGTGCAATGACCCCAAGCATCATGACCTGTGTCAAAGGGCCTGCCACTTCGAATGAGGACCGGCATTTTTCCTGTCCTTTGCAGGCCAGCAGGAAGTTGGCAAAGTGGTTCGACGGGCTTTCCTGAACTTCAGGGAGTTTTCCTTCCATTTCTTTGGCTTTTTCTTCGGGAATAATTTCCAGTGTTGAACTGTGCGATCCGCCTTTAAAAGTCAGTCCTTCGCCGTATATGATTCTTCCTGGAGGGTTTTTCTTTGTTTGAATGGTTCCGGCTGTTGGCGGAGGCACGTCACCGGCTTCTACTGGTTTACCAAATTCATCGGGTAACGGAGGAAGATTGTTTACCCCGTCGTACCATGTCATTTCTACCGGGGGCATATTTTCCCGTTCAGGGAATTTAAATAACAAGGTTGAAGCCTGTGGAAAAATATACGGACTGTACCCTGCAATTAATACCGGATCGATTTCAATAGGTAATCCAAGCTTCAGAAATTCATGGGCTGTATCAAATAAGTGAGCACCCCAGTCACCCAGAGCGCCGTTCCCGAAATCGTACCATGAACGCCATTCGCCCCCTATATATCCTACATTGTAATCGTGATATTTCGAGCTTGTAAGCCAGGTATCCCAGTCGAGGGTTCCAGGGATCGGCTGTGCATCAAGATAGCCGGATACTTTCATGCCATGCCAGCGTCGTCCTCCGTTCATGTAAGCTGTAATTTTTGTGACATTTTTAATGATACCGGCTTCAGTCCATGCTTTAAACTGAAAATAGTTGGCTCCCGAATGTCCCTGGTTACCCATCTGACAGGCTACATCGTATTTCTTTTCGGCCTGCATCATCAGTTCCGCTTCGTGAAAAGTATGAGCCATTGGTTTTTCGACATAAACATGTTTACCCAGCGACATAGCCAGCATGCTTATCGGAAAGTGTGAAAAATCGGGAGTACCCACAGAAACAGCATCAATCTCATTGCCCATCTTATCGAACATTTCCCTGAAATCCTGGAAGCGGGGCACATCGGGGAATTTGTTCAGTATTTCCTCGGTCTGTGGTGCGCCCATATCTACATCGCAAAGGGCGACAATGTTAGCCTGACCTGTTGCATATAAGCTGTTTACAACATCTTTACCACGGTGCCCGATTCCGCAACAGGCAAGATTTACTTTTTCTCCGGGGGGAATAACCCGTTTTTTTTGTTTGATACTGGTGCATCCGGTAATCATGTATGACGGTAAAATGGTTATAGCTCCACTGAATGCAAGTGTGTTTTTAATAAATCGCCGGCGTTGGTTTTCGTTACGAAAATCCGCTTTGTTTTTTTCTTGTTTCATCAGGATTATTTTTTTATTAATAGGTTTTAAATGTTTAGGTTTCTTGATATATAAATCTGAATTGAATCTTAAAGATTAGACAAGGTTTCGAATGCTGTAATTACCATTTTTAAAATTTTAAGCAGTCTAAAAGCCTGTTTAAATTTCATCAAAAAAATGATTTTTCGGATTACACTCTGCCCTAAAGGGAGCCGAAAAATTAAAAATCACCCTTTAGGGCAGGGATAAATTTTTGATTTTATCAAACAAACTTAAGCAGTATTTAATATGAGAAAATATTTATTATTTTTCAATTTGGCTTATTCTTTTTAATGCGATGTCCTTGCCGTATTGATACCATATTTGTAAAAAATGTTTTTCTAGTAATACTCGTTTTTAATGCTGTTCCGTGAAAGAGAATATAATAATTTACCTTCTATTTTGATATGAAAATGCCACAGTTGCTGTAAAGTTAAAAATGTAGTCTTCAATTAGCAAAAAAAACTGAGGCTGGTTCAGTCTGACCAGCCTCGATTAATATTAATAATTTGGGTTTTGAATTAATTGAGGAGCTTTGTCTATTTCGCTGGTTGGTATAGGTAACCAATACATTTTATCGCTTACTGGTCCTCTGTTTTGTACATTTATCTGTTTCCATGTTGTTAGAACAGAGCCAGTACTTGCAGTAGTTGTTTCAGTAATTTCAACACCCTTTGCATTGGTTAATACCTGATCCAGAATTTTCCACCTACGAATATCAAAGAACCTGAATTCTTCCAAAGCAAATTCAATCTTTCGTTCATGGCGTAAAGCAGTGGCAACATCTCCGGTAAAATCAGGAAGTGCAGCCCTGTTTCTAATTAAATTAACATAAGTGCTGGCTGTTTGAGTATCGCCCAGCCCCAAACAAGCTTCGGCATAGTTCATAATTACTTCGGCATAGCGCATTTCAATCCATACATTTTGATTTTTATCATAATATCCGACGCAATCATGATCCAACATTTTTTTGAATAAATAACCGGTATAACTACCATCCCCACTATCGACCGGGCCACTTCTGGTATCCAACCCGACCCTGGTTGTAGTAGAACCATCGGCATTAACTGTTATCCTGGTGCGACGGTCGTAAATACCGACAGGGTCGATTGCGGCTAAAGCCGGATAAATTCGCGCTTGCCAAACTACGCTGTCGTAAAGGATCGACCCGTAAAATCTTGGTTCCCTGCTGTAGTAAATATTTTTATTCTTCGATCCTGTTAATTTCTCGATGTAATATCCTTCGCTGTTTATTTCAAAATGATCAAAGAACTTCGAACCGTCTGCCATTTCATAATCATCAACAAAATTTGCAGTAGGGCTATGGCTACCATAGCATTCATTCCCGTTGTTAGCATTTCTAAGGTTCCACCTGTTTGCATCCCCGGTGCTTGTCGAATACATTTTTCCCCAGATTATTTCATTATTGGATAAGTCGTACTCACGGAAAAGATTATAATAATTAGTTGCAACTGCATCTTTATCTGGAGCGCCAAAATCAGCAAGTTCACAAGTTCCTAAGTCCATCACTTCTTTTGCTGCATTTTTAGCTGCGGTCCAAAGTGCATTTCTGTTTGGATTCATATACCCGACCAGTTCATTATCTGCTTTTCCGTCAGCAGTAAGATCGCTAGCTGCAAACAACAAAATCCTCGATTTAAGGGCTAGTGCTGCTTCTTTTGTAGCCCGTCCCATCTCCATTTCACTTTTTAGTTTTAATAAATTTGCTGCTTCATCACAGTCTTCCGCAATGAAGTTTACAGTTTCCTCAAATGTTGCTCTGGTTACAGATAAAAAATCCTGTCCAAGCTCATTGGGTATCCTGAAGATTGGAACACCTCCATATGTCCGGCATAATTGAGTATAACAAAATGCCCTTAAAAACAATGCTTCACCCTTCATCCTGTCTGCTTGTTCTTTTACGCTTGTTTTTTCAGTTCCGGTATAATTTTCAGGGACATTATCAATATTTGCGATAAAAATATTGATTCGCTGAATAACAGGGTAAAGTCCTAACCATGAATAATTCATAAAGGAGTAAGTGCCGGAAGCATTCCATGGAGAAGTGTTATCAGGATTAATATTCCCCAGCAGATAATTGTCGGTTCCTTTTATATGGATAAACATACATTCATCGGTAACACCTGAGAGTGTCATAGCCCTGAAATTAAGGCAACTCCGATAACAATAGTTAAGGTAATAGTCACTCAGACTTATATCCGACCAAACCGTTCCATCCGAATAACTATCCAATGGAACTTTATCCAATACATCGGAACAGGCCGAAAGCATAAACAAACAAACTGTAAAGATTTTTATATTTAACTTAATTTTTTTCATAATCTTTAATTTTTTGAATTTCAAATATTCCATGATTAGAAAGTAACATTTACCCCTAAAGAATAGACTCTCATCAAGGGATAATTATATGAATTCCCAAGCTCCGGATCCATAATTTTATTACCCGAATAAATCAGAAATAAGTTTTGCCCTGAAGCATATACTTCTGCATTTTTTAACCAAATTACTTTTTGGATGTTCTTGGGAATTGTATATGAAATCTGAAGGTTTTTCATACGAGCATATGCGCCGTTATGATAGGTGAAATTTGTTTTATAGTTTGACCTCCAATATTCTTCGTCTCTTTCCCATGCCCTTGGCTTGTTCGCATCAATATTGTCAGTGGTCCACCTGCCATTTGCATCGTACATAAAATAATTACCTTCACTTCCCTGCATTGAAAGGTACATGTCCCTCATACAATTTCCAACACCTTGTACTAACGCACTCAAGTTCCAGTTTCTGTAAGACAATGACAATGTTAGGCCATACGTAATTTCAGGGTCAACAGTTTGGTCATACAAAACCCGGTCATCATTATTAATTATTTCATCACCATTAAAATCCTCAATAATAATATCTCCCGCACGAGCCCCGCTTACGTGAGGTAGTGATTCAACATGAGCAGCGTCCCTGAAAATGCCATTGGATTTATAAAGCAAGGCGCAGCCCATTGGATGTCCGGTTTGTACCTGCCAGTCAACATTCCTTGCCGGTTCGTCAAATTCAACTACACTGTTACGGGCAAAAGCAAAATTGCCATTTATCCCCAATGACCAATCCCCCACTTTATCAGCATATCCTAAAACAATCTCAAATCCTTTATTGTCAACTATTCCATAGTTTTCATCAGGCAGGCTGACACCAGTATACCCAGGAACAGAAGCATTCCTTGTAATCAAAATATTGTTCCGGCGCTGATAAAAATAATCAAAGTCTAACTTGAGCTTATTATTCAGGAACATAGATTCGAATCCAGCGTTAAATACATTTGCGACTTCCCATGTGATTATCGGATTTGGGGTACTGTTTTGGTAAATCCCGGCGGTATAGGTTTTATCGCTGCCAAATATCATTCCTGTACCAAAAGCGTAAGTCGATAAATATTGAAAAGCGTCTACTTCATCATTTCCCATTTGTCCCCATGAAGCACGCAGCTTAAAATAATCAATAAAAGGTATATTATTTTTCCAGAAATCTTCACTGGATATCCTCCAGCCTGCAAGTACACTTGGAAAATTTCCCCAACGCCCGCTTTTTTCTGAAAATCTTACAGAACCATCTCTGCGAAAAGAAAACTGGAAAAGGTATTTTTCATCGTAATTATAGCTTAACCTTCCGAAATAATTTTCACGGGCATCAACGTCAACATAAGAACCAATCGATTGGTCAGTGGTACTTCCTGCAAATAAATAAGGCAATGCTTCGGATGCGAAATACCTGCGATATGCGCTAATACCTTTACTTAAATAATCAAAATTTTCATAAGCTACAAATGCGCTGATGTTGTGTACCCCATTTATGGTTTTTTCGTAGTTAAGTTTTAAGTTTGTTGTTACACTTTTACTGTCTCCGTATGAATCAGTCAGCCTGGGTTCAGAGTATGTCATTTGAGATGCAATCAGATAAGCTGATCCATCTTCTTTTCCTGTGTTTCCTGTTGCATAATAAGCTGATTCATCCAAATAATAGTTTGTCCATGGTTTTTTGAATAATTTATCAACTTCAAAATGCATGTCATAGGCATAATACCCTGATAGTGTCAATCCATCAATTCCCGGAATCTTCAGTGTGGCGCCTAGCAAATTCTGAATAGTATATTGTTTATTGTTGTCGTACCCGGCTGCCAGGGTGCCGGTAATCCCGGTATCTGTACCATCAGGAATAGACGGGGCGATATAACCATTCGGGTAAATAGCTGTATCAGTTGGTCTGCCTTTTAATAGTGACATAAATACTGTTTTGGATGATCTTGTAGGTGACATCCTGTTTTCCTGAATTCCGTTAATATCAATATTAAGACTTAAATATTTATTGATTGTCACATCAAAACTTGCCCTTAGGTTATACCGGTTATATGAAGTACCTGAATTTTTGTAAATACCATCATCATACTGTTTCCCAAAAGATGTGTAGTATTTAATATTTTTGCTTCCCCCGGTAACTGAAAAATTATGGTGGCGTATGTCTGTATATTTTCTTAAAGCAGCATCAAACCAGTTGGTATTTGGATGTGTCCATATGTATTCTCCCGACTTGTATTTCTGAATATCTTCCAACGAAAATGTCATATTACTTTCATCAATATCTCTGTAACTTTGCATTTCCCTGATCATTTGGGCATAAGTAGCAGCATCTGCCATTTCAGGTAAAATGGTAGGTGAGCTAAAGCCTTGATAAAACTCGTATTTAAATGAAGGGGCAGCTTCCCCTGTACCACGTTTTGTTGTAACAAGGATTACTCCGTTGGCAGCGCGTGCACCATATATGCCGGCTGATGCGTCTTTAAGTACAGTTAAATTCTCAATATCCGTTGGGTCTATATAGTTCAAGTCACGTCCCGGGATACCGTCGATTACAACCAAAGGAGTAGTAGACCCAAGTGTGGCTTTCCCCCTTATCAGGATGGTTGCTTCATCATTCCCCGGTTCTCCGCTTCGTTGTTGAACAATTGCGCCGGGAAGCCGGCCTGCAAGTGCGTTGGATATCCTTGATACAGGAGCCGCTGTAAGCTCCTTATTGGAAATGGTGGTTACCGACCCAATTACATTCTTTTTCTTCTCTACACCGTAACCAATTGCTACTACTTCTTCTATTCCGATAGATTCTTCTTCCATCACCACATTGATTTCCGTTTGTCCATCGACCGGAATTGCCTGTGGCTTCATACCGACAAACGAAAATTGCAGAATAGCATCATTGGCAATGTTTGCCAGTGAGTAGTTCCCTTCGATATCTGTCACGATCCCCTGATTGGTCCCCTGTATAAGAACTGTTACGCCAGGTATCGGATTTCCGCTTCTATCGGTAACTTTTCCTTTGACCTTTGTTCCTAACTGTTTTGCTGAAACCGTAGTTTCATTGGGACCGATCACAATGTACCTGTCAACTATCTTGTAATTTAAACCGGTATCTTTTAAAACCTGGGAGAGAACATTGTCAATGGTTGCCTTCTGAAAATGGGCATTTACTTTATTAATTCCACTTATTTCATCATTTTTAAAGAAAAAGTAGAATTCACTTTGTTGCTCAATAGCATTTAAAAGATCCATAATCGGAACATCATTCAGGTCCAGATTTAAGCGTGTTTGCTGAGAGTAACTTTCGGCACAAACGCTTACTAAGCCTAATAGAAAGAAAAGAATCGTTAGTTTCATTGCTCTAATTAATTTTCTGCACCCATATTCATGGATGCAATTTTTTTGTTTTTTTTGCATAACTTTGAGATTTAATTGTCAGTAATGACCTTGGTTTTCAAGGTTGTTATCTTATTCATGATAAGTTAGCGCTTACCATGGAATTGATAGAGCTGGTATTAGTTAGCGCTGATACCAGTTCCTTTTTCCGGTCAACGATAGTTCTTCATAGGCAATTTAATTAAGTTTTGATAAAATAATTTCATTTTTGGTTTCAGAATTTATAACCACCTGATAGTTAATAGGTGAGGAGAGCCTGATAATTTGCATGACCTGATCAAGAGGTTTATATTTCAGGATGGCACCTGAAAACCGGTACGATTTAATTTCTTCGTTTTTAAATATGAATTTTACATTATACCATCGTTCCAGTTTTTGTACGATCGACTCTAAGGGTTCATTGAAGAATGTTATTTTACCTTCTCGCCAGGAGGAATAAAATTGTGTATTAACTTTTTTAAGATATATTTTTTGTGTGTTGGTATCATATTTTGCTAATTCACCCGGAGTTAATCTCGTAATCGTATTTCCTGATTTATTTTGAAGTTCGACTTTCCCTTCGATCAAAGTAGTTTCAATAAACTGATTTTCCTCGAAAGCATAAACATTGAAACAGGTCCCGAGGACTTTTATATCCATCGTTTTAGTTTTAACGATAAAAGGACTTTTTTTATCTTTTGTAACTTCAAAATAAGCTTCACCATCTAACCGGACAGAACGCTTTTTTCCACTAAAATTAGACGGATATGAAATTCTTGATTCTGAGTTTAACCATATTTTTGTGCCATCGGAGAGTACTAACTCCGATATTTGGCCTGCCGGGCAAGTCACTGTATTCATTTGTTTCGTTTTACCCTGCCCGGAATATTTACCCTGGATGAATAAGGTTAATCCGGAAGCGATGATTATTATCGCTGCATATCGGGCAAATTCATATATGTATTTTTTGAAAATAGTATGAGTTTTACGTTGCAGTTTCGAATATTCGCTGTCGGTATCAATTGTTCCGTTGCTTTTTCTGCTTAATGCATATATATTTTTTATCTGGGTATAAAACTGTTTGTTTTCTTTATTTTCTTTGATCCAGTTGATGATTGCTGCTTTTTCTGATTCATCAGAAATATTACCGGTGATAAATTGTATGATTTTTTCCTTCTCCATTTTTAGCTTTTCTATTACTGAAACAACATAAAAGGGTTTTACCCTAGCTCTACTTTGGCAGATTTCTTCAAAAATCGAAAAATCCATCCGTTTTACCTTATGTTATCCCTGTTCATTGCGATCCCGATGAGGAACGAAATCGGGAGAAGCAATCATGTCACCTTGTTTACATACCGTCATAAAGAAGGGGGCACTTTAATTTTTTGTGGAGCATATTCTCTGATTTATTAACGCTCACTCCATCGATTTTCTAAACGCTTTTTCCCCTTAGGCGGAAACAGCCCGGGCATTGTTCCCCCCAGGATCAGATATCCAGCCCCGCTATTTCCTGAGCAGTATGCATAGCAGTATTCCCTGCGAATAGTGATCTTTTAGTTGATCTTTTAAATGTTTAAGCGCTTTGGAAATATGGCCTTCTACAGCTTTCACTGAGATATCAAATAATTCTGCGATTTCACGGTTTTTCATGCCTTCGTACCGGCTAAGTTTAAAGACTTCCCTGCATTTGGGAGGAAGCAGGTTTATTGCTTTTTCCAGCATATCCAGTAATTCGTTGAATGAAACAGTATCGAAACTTAGCTGTGATAAAGCTTCGTAATTCAATCTTAGCTCGTTGTACCTGTTTTGTTCCCTTTCCTCGTATTTCGACTGAACTTTTATTCTTTTTAAATGATTCAGACAGTTATTTCTGGTTGCCTGGTACAGATATGCTTTCAGATTTATTCTTTCAGGCAGCGAAGATCGCTTTTTCCACAGGTTGTAAAATACATCCTGAACAAGGTCTTTTGATATTTCTTTATTCCCGATATATGTATTGGCGAAGACTTCCAACGGTTCGAAATAGGTAATGAAAACAGCGCGAAAGGTCTTTTCTTTTCCCTGTTTTAAAGAAGTGATCAATTCGTATGTTGATTCTTTTTCGTTCAAGTTTGCCAAGTAATTTGAAAATGAAATTAACGAAAATCTTAAATAAAAAGGGGGAAAAGAAATGAAATCTTTTCAATAAAATGCTTTTGATTGCGAGTGTCGAGTCAAACCTGCTTGGTCATTCTATGTTTGACTCGACACCGGTGCCAATTTAAATATTAGTCTTCAGCTACTGTTATTCCGATCTGGGAACTGATAGAAATACTTCTTCAGTTAAATGGTTAATTCACCTTTTATTTCTCCGTCATCAGCAGTAAGGGTAAGGTTGAGCGAATGGTTGTTGGCACTCACTTCTATCAATGTGCGTGTTCCGTCCTTTGGGCCTCCTCCAATAACAATCGGGTAATTATGTTGTCCTTTTACCGGTTGATGAATTCCGTAAACATGAGTATGTCCTGCTATCAAAAGGTCTATCTTGGCTTCATTAAACAGGTCGGCCCAAAGCTGCCGGCAGTGGAGGGTACCATGCCCTTCTCCTGAATAAAACGGCGGGATGTGGCAGAATACAATTTTATATTTTGCCTTTTTGAATGCTTCTTTTTTAACTTCTTCTTCCAGCCATTTTTTTTGTTCTTTCCGGTACGGATCGAATTTCACCAGTCCGAAGTATTCCGGGTTATCGTCCTGCTTGTCTTCTCCTGAATCCAGTACGATACAATATGCCGGTCCGGCCATGAAAGAATAATAAAAACCCTTTTTTCCCCGGTTGAAATAATCAGGAAAATGACGGGCAAATTTTCCTCTTGTTTCGTGGTTTCCCCGTGAGAAAACAAGCGGGATCTCCGGGGAAATACCTGATAATGGGGTTAACAGGTGTTGCACGATCTGGTCTTCATCTTCCAGATGGCTGAATATATCGCCATTCAGGAGAATAAAATCTTTTTTGCCGGGTTTCTGAAATTGCAAAAGGTGGCTGAACGATTCCGGATGGTCGTGAATATCGTTGAAAACCAGGAATGAAACTTTTCCAGTATGCTCATCAATTGGGTTAAAAGAATTAAACGGACTAGTATATGTCTCGCCGAAAACAACGTTGTAGGGATCAAATTTTTCGATCACTTTTGAACAAATGCGGTAATGATATTTTTCCCCGGGCAATAAATTTTTAATGGTAACGGCATGAACTGTCCGGTATGCATCGGCCAGTCCGTCGGATACTGAGTCTGCTTTCATATCTGCTTTGCCGGCCTGTTTCCCATATTCGATCCAACTGTAACAAGGTAAATTGGTGATCCACCGGATAGTCATTTTTCCCTCTCCCTTTGACTGGATGTACGGACCTGCTTTTAAAACCGGCACATCATCCCCGGAGGTGGCCTTTTCTGTTCCCCACAGCGGAACCGGGCATAAGCCCGAAATTCCAAGAATACCTGCTGAAATCAGGAAATTTCTTCGGTTTAACTGATTTTTTGAATCCTGCATTTTTTATGTTTTATAAATTAGTTTTTGCCCATTTATTTTTTACCGGGTCCATTTGTTGTTATGGAAAATGAGGCGATAATTTCATCCTATTTTCATTTTTAGCCACTGCTTCGTCGAATAAATTTGCAATAGCCGGATCAAATTCAGCCAGTTTTTTCCAATCGTCAGTTCCGTAAACCCCGGCTTTTGAGTAGTCGAACTCTTTAAAGCCGGTTTTTTTGATAACGGATTTGTTTTTTATATGAAAGTCGAAAGACGAAGGATTTACAAAGCCCGGGTCTGCAATGATTGAATGAACATCTTTCCCTGATTTTTTCCATTCGGTGAACGAGAGCTTCCCGAAACGGATGTCTTTGGTCCGGGTATCCCAATAGCAATTATGGTCTGTTTTTAGGTTGATTTTTTCCCAGTTACTGCTTAGTAAATTGCCTGTGCTGAACCAAATAATGTTATTGCTGAAGGTAAACGACAAATGGTCTTCAATGCGGGTGGCCTGAAGCTGGGCTTTCATGTTGTTGGCAAATATGTTGTTGCGGATCATATTTTCTTTTCCGTAATGCTGATGGAACCCTGAGTTTTTGCAATTGTACACCAGGTTGTTTTCCATCACGATCCCGGTTGAACCTTCATCTGTATAAAGTCCCCAGCCGCCGTAGTCGAACGAATACACGTGATGGATAACATTATTGCTTACCGTAGTTCCTTCGGATTCGCCCAGGCAGTAAACCCCGCCCATATCGCATAATTCGCCCCATCCGATATGGTGGATGTGGTTGAATTCAATTTTGTTTCTTTTCGACGGGCTGAATGTGTATCCCCATACCCAGCCGACTGAAACGCCGGAATAACGGAAATCGGCAATTTCGTTGTGGGTTACCTGGTTGTCGCTGGTATTGAAGACGATAACACCTACGGCTGCCGGGAAAACAAAACCGCCGGAGCGGATGATGTTGTTGTCAACCACGATGTTTTTAGTCAGGTTTTCCATATTTTCAGGCTGAATGTAATTCCCTATTTTTACTCCGCCGGCACCCAAATCATGGAGATAACAGTGTTCTACTTGGCATTTGTTGCAGGCATCACGGAACCAGATGGCATTGTTGCCTGTATTTGATATTTCACAATTCAGGAAACTGATATTTTCAGCATAATCGGCCATTACCGTCGCTTCGACAGGAAAAGCGGCCTGTGCCGGATTTTCTCCGTTTACAGGCATGGTATAAGCCGAAATACAGAAAGAAAGTCCTTCAAAATGGATGTTTTTCACTTTTTCGCCTGTTGTTTCATTTCCTTTCAGAATAACCAACTGATCGGAAACAGGAGCAATAGCTGTTGTGTTTTCGATGGTTTCGCCGGGTCTTGGAATATAATACAGATAACCGGAACGATCGAGAAACCATTCACCGCAGGTATCCAGTGCCGCTTTATAATTCTCAATCGTATAACGGGTTTTCTGATCCAGCACATTCCATGGAGCCATCCCTCTTCCAATCAGGAATATGGCTGATGAATCTTTTTCAAAACAGGCAACATGTTTTCGGGTGTTGTCCCATTTATGATAGAACGTAATAACTGCATCCTTAAAATCCTCTTTTGAAAAGGATGTGAATTGACTTATCCCGTCATCAAAAAGTTTTATTTTTTCGCAGGCTAGTTCGGGTATTCTGCCTGTACCTTTTACCAGCGCTGTTTCGGAAACTCTATCTATAAAGAAAAATCCTGAATTTGGAGATTTTGCCCTGTTTGCACGTTTGCCGTTCACATATAATTGCTCGAAAAGCCATCCGTATTGTGCTGTTTCCGGTACTTTTACACACCATAAATCTTCTGAAACCTTTTGAAAGCCATCAAGTTTTTTTCCTCCGTATATCACGGGCGATGCATCTTTTTCAGCTTTAATAATAAGGGGTGCCCCGTTTGTCCCTGAATCCTGGGGATCAAAAACAAGAGGTTCCTGCATGAAATATTCCCCGTCGCCAATCCGTATTTCGACTGTGGTACCGGAATATTTTTTGAGCTTACGCATTTTATTTACAGCTCCGTTCATGCTTGCCATTGGCTGGTTCTTAGTGCCCGGGTTGGCGTCATTTCCTGATGCGGAAACATAAATTACGGTTCCTGCTGCCTGAATTTTTCTTTCACCGGAGAGGGATATAATTGTTACGGTAAGGATAAAACAGAAGAAAGCTTTTCTGCTCATGGTTAGATTATTGTTTTTTTGTATGAAAAAAGGGATTCGATTCCCGGTTTAAAATTCGGTTTTATTACCAGATTGGAGTGACCACGTATTTGTCCTGCCCGATAAAACAATTGGTAAAAGTTACATTTTCTCCCGAAGGAATATTTAACCGGAGTACCTGATTCGGGTAAAGAGGAATTGAGTACATAAATTTCCCGAATTTAAACTGGTACAGAATATCCGATTTGTTGTGGATTTCAACGGCGCTTTTTTCTTTATTGATAACTTTTACATCAATGGATTTCTGAATAAGCGATTTTAGGAATTCTTCCTTTCCTGCGAGATTGTTGTTGAAAAAGGCAACAGTTCTTCCTGCAAACAGAGCTTCTTTTACAGCTGCCTCTGTATATTCTTTGGCAAAAACAAGCGTCATCGGGCGTTGTAGTTTCCCACGGTACATGTCGGTGCAGGTGTAATGAATGTCACTATTGGCGAACCAGGCAAGGGGGTATTCGTTGCACCAGTCCATCACCTTGGGATACGATTCAACAGAATTAAAAACTTCAACGCCGTGTATTTTTTTCTGTGCAATTAATTTTTTGTGTACAGGATAAATTGTGCTGGTGTCGTTGGGCCATCCCGGGTGGTTCCAAAGAATGAACGCTCCTTGTTTTACCGCCTCGTCAATAGCATCAAGCTCATTGGGGACTTCGAGTTTATTGGCATCCTGAAGGAACAAGGCATTGAGATGTCCCAGCGGTTTACTGCGAGTGATTTCTGATCCCTTGACGACAATCATTCCGATTTGATCGCCGCGTTTTTTCGCAATTTCATATGATTTATTGAAATCGCTTTTGACGATATCTTTATGTGGCCGGTATTCAATGTGGTCGGTAATGGCAATCACATCCAGCCCTTCGTTCCAGGCTTCGTTTACCCGTTGGTCGGGCCATTCTTTCCCATCAGAAAAAACAGTGTGAACATGAAAATCGCATTTCAGGGTTTTGTATCCGTCGATATCCGGGATGTTGATATAGTACCGGTAATATTGCCCGGCTAATTCGGGATATTCATACACATCGGCATTACGGATTTGGGCGTTTCCTTCAAAGAACAATCCGGCAACGCAAAAAATAATAACAAAAATGATATTAAAAGATTTCATAACACATATTATTTTATTGATTTATACTAATTCACAGGAAGATAAAATTTTCCTTCATTTATTTTATTGAATTTTTCTGAATAACAATAAACAGAATTTGGAGCGACTTCAAGTGAATTTGTTTTCCCATTGCAGGTTATTATTGTTTTTTTCGTCTCTGGCTCAATCCCAACCACTTCAATTATTTTTCCTGAAAGGTCAGATACTACGCGAATTCCTTTTGTGAAGGAAAAAGCTTCTTTCCCGTTGATCGAACAAGATATCCAATCGCCGCTGGTAGTCATTTCAAACAGGTAATCGCCCCACCGTTGAGAATAATTATATTGGTTTTCATCGTTGAGACATGACCAGTAAATCTTATCCTCAGTAATGTGAATTCCGTACATTCTGGAAATAAATTCCAATGCTGATAAGATACTTGGGCCATATCCGTCCAGTGAGTTATTAATAGTTCCGGTAAACGGGTCGAACTGTTGGGTAAATTTTAGCGAATCGCCGACAGCTTTCAGAAATTTTTGCCCGATCATTGTCAGCTCGGCATAATGACCGTAGTTTTCCAAGGCCCGGATCGAACGTTGAAAAGTCAGTCCTTCCGGCTGACCACTCCAGTTGTTTCCTGAAATATTTTGAAAAGCCGGGTCATTGGCAGCAATGGACGGCAACGGCATTGGCGTCCAGAACTCTTCGGGGTTCATCAGGTGGTATTTAATAAAGTCGTCGGCCATTTGCTGGTCGAAACTACCGAAATACATACATCGTAAATTATTATGGAGCAAGATATCCATTACCTGGTTGTTCTTATCACGATCATAACAGGCATGTTTGTTTTCGTTCCATAGATAACTTTTTATTTTTGCCCGGATTTCATCGGCTTTTTTTCGCCAAAAGGCTTCTTTTCCGTTGTTCAGTTCTTTTGAAATCCGTGCCAGTACATCCCGACCGGTATACGAGTACGACATAATGTCCATGGATTCCATCGGTACCGGGAAATTACGAAAATCGAATGTCGTTTTATTACAACATGCTTTCAGTTCATTTTCCGTCATTTTTTTAATTCTTTCTTCAGTTGGCGGAACATCCATTGCCCACGAATGAGGTGAATTGCCCAGCCGTACGCAGTTATCTTCGCCGGTATCCCAAATGCACCAGGTTTCGAGGCAGCCGTTGTGGTCGGAGTCCCGTGTTTTCCAAAGGTATTGGTCGAATTTTTCCAGCGAAGTATAAAGTTGTTCCAGATATTTCCGGTCTTTACCGAGCCAGAAATACAGTTCAAATGCAGGCATCGGGAAGCAGTATCCCTGAAACCAGCCGTAACAGGCAGTCATTTTTTCGTTTTTATAACGAAGCATTCCCGGTAAGCGGCCATCATCTCGCTGGTAATCGATAAAAATTTGAATATTGTTCCGTGCCAGTTCAAGGTTCCGTTTGCCATACATGTACCCGCCCATTGGTTGGGTTTCGAGCCATACATTTTTATATTCGGCACCTTCTACCAAAACTTTGTATTTGCCGAATCTTGTAATGTTCCATTGAGCTTTTTCTTCGGCCTTGTCGAATACCTTTTGTAAAACCGGATTGGAAGTTTTAAAGGTAACGTTGGTTTGTGGAATGAGAATACCTGCCGTTTTTCCCGGATAAATGGTTTGTCCGGTCACTTGGCTCCAATCTGCCATAAATAAACCTGCAATTATTCCGGTTATCAAAACCAGGGGCGTTTTTTTCATTTTCGTTTATTGAAAAATTTGCCATTAATTCTCTTTTATCAATTCTGCCGAACTTAAGTTTTCGACCTTCAGTTTATATCCTGAAGGGATTTTTACAGAATATCTTATCTGCTTGTCCGTGCGGTTCCACTTCAGTTCCACTGCATCGTCGTCATTCACCGGGAGTATCCCGCTGCATTCAGCCAGGTCGATGTTGGTAAAGCGGATTGTTATTTCTTTTTTCAGATAATCGATGTTGCTGATGCCTAAAACATCACGGTATAAAACATGCCCCAGATAGGACGCAAAACCGTGATTACAGCTGGCATGGGCCTGCATATTTTCCCATAGCGTGCCGGTTTGACGGGCCATATTATAGAAATAGTCCTGAATTTCGCTGAGTAGTTGGGATTGTAGTCCGTAACGGGAAAGGATGTCCATTCGTAAATAGTTGCCGATAAACGCATTAGCTTGGAATACATCCGGATAAGTTATTTTGTCGTCACGGTTGGGGCCGAATTCCGTTGTTAGTTTTTTCCATAAATCAGGATGTGTTTCGGGAGTTGCAATGTTGAAAAAGAAAGCATAATACTGACAAACTTCGGTAGTGTTGCCGGTAACCTGAAGTTTGCCATCCTCTTTGCGGACCGCATTATCAACAAAGAATGTTCCGTTGAACGACTGTTGCAGAATGGTTTGTTTAATTTGCTTTGCTTTTTCGTCCCAGTTTTTATTTTTATAAAGGTCTGCCGCTTTCTGCAGAGCCGTAGCATACAACATGTTGGTTGGGTAGTTGACATCCTGAACAAACTTGTTTGCTTTTGACCATTCCACGAAAATCCAGCTGTCCAGTTTTTCGAGAAGGCCGTCCTCATTTTCAAAATTACTGAAATAGTTGAGCAGTTTTTCGATGCGTGGTTCCAGCCGGGCAACCAACGCCGGATCGCCTCCACGTTGAGCGTAATCATTAATTTGAATGATGAACCACATTGCCCAGTTAGGAATGAAAACGCCGTCGTTGTGATCGGCCGGGTAACACATCGGGAGCATTCCTTCAGGCAGGTAAGCAAAACTGTCGGGCAAGGCAAAATTCTCATAGAAATTGTGGGCCACATCCGATTTTCCGGTGAAATCTTTTTCCATGATGGCCGTAAAATAACTATCACAAAGCCAGCCGGCCCGCTCGCGCGAAGGGCAGTCCATAAAAATATCCACAGCATTTTGTCTGTATGTCTGCTGTGCAGCCTTATAAATCTCATTAAGTTTGAAGTTACTACAGGTGAAATTTGCTGTTTTATTTTCGGGATAAGCATATTCACGCAAATAAATATCCTGAACCCGGCAATTCCCTTTCAGTACAATTATTTTCAGAAATTTGAACGTATAGGGTTCAAAGGTTTCGGGATTATACTGGCCCGGTTCGAGTTCGTAAACAACCTGGTTGTTGATGCCGCCCATCCGTTTTTTTGTGTTCACATCGCCGTCTGTCAGTATTTCATCGAAATAGAAAACAACGGTTGACGGCTCGTCGCAACTTATCTGGCTACCAATAAATCCGGAAAGATTGTTTCCAAAATCGAGGGTGATAAATTCATTTTTTGCCAACTGAAACGAGGTGCCGTTGTATGGTTGAGATATGGTTTCCTGTGTTTTGTTGACAACGTCCTGCATGATTTGTGACGGAAGTACTTCCAGTTCTTTTTCTTGATATCCCTTGATTTTTTCGCTGATCCGGGTTAATGCACGATCCTTTCGATAAATCTTAGGTTTCTGGAACAGAATGGTTCCTTTTAAATAAACCGATCGTGCCTGAACTTTATCGAAATCAGGAAATAGTAAATTACGCGGAAGCAGTTTTACAGAAGGTTGAACAACCGTTTTTATTGATTCAACAGGTGCCTGAGCAGAGGTAAGCCATTGATCGAAGCCGTTTTTCAGCCGGTAATATTCGGTGAACGGTCGTTGGAAACTATACCGTTCCACTTTTTGCAGCCGTTCTTTCAACTCAAAAGCCTCAAACCCTTTTTCCGTACCGGTTGCCAGCATTATTTGCCCTTTTGATTCAAGTTCGGCCTGCAAAAATGAAGGCTGATCAAGTGTGTAGTAGGTATTTACATTGTATCCTGCCACTTCGATGGCAATGATGTTTTCTCCTTTTTTAACTCCTGACCCGAGTTCATATTTATCGACCCGGAAATAACCGTGGGCAGCACGTGCCGGCCCGTATCCCAGAAATTCACCGTTCAGGAATACACGATATAAAGTGGATGCGGTAATTGATAATTTTATCTCTTGGTTTTCTTCTGCCTGAAAAACACCCTGAAAGCCCAGATTGAGATTCATTTCTTTTTCACGTCCTTCTGCCCATACAGGCAGGGCTTTTTTTATCAGTTCTGTGGTATCAGCCTTTTTTGAAGAAACGTTTGTACAGGAAAATAATGGGATCAATAGAAAAATACAGAGTGATTTTACTATTACATTGTGAATGTTCATATGTTTTAAGGTTTAATTTGGTTCCCGCAAGATAATAATTAATCTTTGTCTTATAGAGTTTCCGGGCAGGCTTTTATTCCAATTTTTTCACAGGAGTTAAGGGATGAGATAAGGTCAGCTCCGTAAACGATCT
This sequence comes from Prolixibacteraceae bacterium, assembly GCA_963662895.1. Lineage (GTDB taxonomy): Bacteria > Bacteroidota > Bacteroidia > Bacteroidales > Prolixibacteraceae > GWE2-42-39. The sequence continues at coordinate 1,924,073 of OY759982.1, forward strand.
CTAAAACAGTTGTTAGAGAGCTCGTCGTCCGACAACCGCCTCCAAAATAATTACAGGGAGGTCTGTCAGCCTCTGACCGCCTCCAAAATAATTACTGGAAGGTCTGTCAGCCTCTGACCGCCTTCAAAATAATTGCCGGGAAGCCTGTCAGCCTTTGACCGCCTCCAAAATAATTGCCGGGAAGTCTGTCAGCCTCTGACCACCTCCAAAATAGTTGTCGGGAAGCCCATTGTCCGATAAACTGTAACAAACGATACATCCTGACATAAAATATTTCAATGTACCGCTAAAACAAGACCAGTGTCATGTCAAGTTTGTTTTGTCACCCTGATCCCGGGTGCTTAAGGATTTTTATCTCCTTTTCAATTTTAGTTAATTTTCCTTTAACAGATTTAGAAAGAAGGCCAGTTTTTCTGATTTTTCACCCCGGCCCCAAGGGGAGAAATCAGAAAAATCTATCCGGTTCCCCTCGGGGTTTAGGGTAAAACGGATGGATTTTTCGATTTTCAAAGAATCTGTTAAAGTAGAATTAATCGTTTTACTCTTTCAATATTTATTAAAGTAAAACACCTCTGCAAAATTTTACATTCCAAACGGAGAGTCTTTTACACCGGTTCCCCATTCCGTATTGGGTTCGCTTCCCATCTCAAATTCAAGAATACCTCCATTCATAATGGTCTGATAACTGATCCACGGGGTGTTGAAATCGTTGCCGTTCAGCTTTGCCGACTGGATGTAATAATTGTCTTCACTGACATTTTTTGCGATGATAGAGAAATCCTTACCATTATCCAGGTGAAGGGTCAGTTCCGGGAAAATGGGCGAGCCGATCAGGTAGTCCGGTTCAACCGGGTCGAGCGGGAAAAGGCCCATGGCGCTCATGACGAACCATGATGACATGGCACCGCCGTCGTCGTCCATCGATTCGATGTAACCCTGCGGATCGGTACGGTAAATGCGTTTTACAAGCGGTTTTTCGAAGAACCCATGATTGTGGTATAACTGCACCACTTCTTTGGTGGTGAATGTGCGTGCCCATTTCTGGGTCAGGTACGGTTTCCCAAGTAAATCGAAAAGGAAAGGGGCATGGTAGTCCGGTTCATTCAGGTGCATGTAAAAATCGTGGTCAAAAAAGTATTCAAGATCATTGGCCAGTTTTTCTTTTCCGCCGGCCAGTTCAGCCAGGCCTTTTACATCGTGCAATACAAACCAGCGGTAGTGCCAGAGGTTTCCTTCGTACACGTATTTTTCAAATTCTTCCACATCGGGTACCGGTTGCCCGTTGGGCGTAAAGAAGCCGCGAATATTGCCCTGGTTATCTTTTTGCTCCGGACACCATAGCTTTTTGTACGCTAAAGACGCTTTTTTTAGTGAATCAATTTCGGCATTGTTCTTACCAAGAGACTGAGCCATTTTTAAAGCAAAATAAGCATGGTATGATTTTTCAAGTGAAGCACTAACGTTCTTTTCACTTTCTTTCTGATAGTCTTCTACCATTCCTTTATATGCAGTTTCGGCATCAAAATCACGAATCCCTTTATTCCAGGCATCCATGATTACCGCACCGGTAAACTCCATTCGTATTTGCGGAGTTGGCCAGTATTTGCCGTCGCCGCCATGCCGGTGTTTGTAATAATCGACCAGCGAACGGACAATATTTTTGTCAATTCCGGGCTCCATGAGCGAAACCAGCGAATATTTCCGGAAATCGTCCCATAGTGTCCAGGTCGAATAATAGTCGAAATCGGGAGCAGTATCTTTTGTATAATACAACGAATCAGGCTGATGGGCCGCTTTATACGTCCCGGCAGAAGATGATGAAATATTCGGTACCAGGTACGAATGGTACAGATGTGTGTAGAATAAGGTCTTAAATTCATCGGAACCACCTTTTACTTCCATTTTCGAGAGTTTTTTTCTCCATACGGAAGCGGTTTCTTTTTTTACCTGATCAAAATCCCAGCCTTTGATTTCCGTGGAGACTTCGGCCATTGCCTGCTCTTCGCTGACCGGTGAAAGTCCAACCTTTAGCTGAATAGTGTTTGCCCTGTTTTCGGGGAAACGCAGCCATATCCCTGTATTGTTGCCTTCGCGCGAAGGCTGGTTGTCAGCAATATTATCGCCTTTCCAACTGGTATATGAGTTGAACGGTACATCGGAAACAATGGCAAAAAACAATTTGTGGTAACCACCGCCGCTGTTATGCAGCGATTTGATCATCCCGGTAATTTCGTGGTCACTTTTCACATTCAGACTGGCATCCAGCATACCGACATAACTATGCGATAAATCAACCACGATGTAACGGTCGTTTTTCTTTTCTTCAGGAAACGTGTAACGGTGAAACCCTACCCGTTTGCTAACGGTCAGTTCGGCTTTTATGCCTGATTCGAGTTCTGTTTTGTAATAGCCGGCTGAGGCTTCTTCTTTTTGCTTGATATATTTTTCACGGAACTCACAGATCTGGTTGGTAAATTTTCCGATTCCTGGTTTAATCAGCAAACCGCCACCTTTGCCGCGGGATCCGGCCCCGGGGATACGAAGGTGCGAGAAACCTTCAATGCATTTATCTTCATAATAATAGCCTACATGCGAATTGCCTTCTGTTTCGGGCGACAGTTGTATCATCCCGAACGGGTAGCTTGCTCCCGGGTACAACTGCCCGTTGTCGCCTTCAGTACAAATAAACGGGTCGACATATTTTAGAGGGTCATCTATATTCGTTTTCTGGTTTTTTGTACACGAAACGAAAATGATTAAAGCGGGCAAAAGCAGTGTTGTAAAAATTTTATTTGTCATAAATGTATAAATTTCAAAAATTAAAATGTTTTATTTGCTTACTTAGTTACAGGAGTATGGCCCGTGAACGGCTTTTATCCTGAAGTTTTCTTCTGAATCATCCAGAATGTAGATCATGTAGCTTTCTCCGCCGGGATTGACCCGGATAACCACATGTCCCTGCTGACTTTTCAGTTGATCGATGCGTGAACCTATTACCACACGGGTTTCATCCATGATATTGGTTGCAAAAATATCGCGTGGCCCTGGATAAGTGCCTGTTGACAGCATACGGCGCAAAACACCGTTATCGGGCTGGCTGGGCGACCATATTTGTATGATAATGACACGCGGCCGTACTGCCTGCAAAAAAGGTACACCCATTGCATCGTAATAGGCATGGTGGTCGGCCAGGCAAACATCAAGCGGCCCGGTAACCCTGCCTGCCGGAGTTTCAATATCCTGCCAGGTGCCCGGGGTTCCGGTGGTAAGGTCTCCTCCGTTATAATAATCAAATTTTCCGTACGAGAGGCGGAAAGCAATACTACACTTGTTTTCGCCAGGGTATTCCGCAGGGGAGAGACTTTCCATAGGCGGGAAATAATTCCGTTCGTTGTTTCCTGTACCCGTCCATACATGCCCGTTGGCAGCAATATTCCGGATTTCGAAATCCGGGTATTTTTCAGGATGGTGGATGAGAGGGAACTGATTGTTTGTCCCAACGCGGAATTGTTCGGCCTGAAACTTTTTATTTGTAACATTCCATTTAACGAAGCGAATGTAATTCTGTACATACCCTTCATCTAATGGTGCCGGAAAATTATAATCGGGCCAGTTCCGGTCAATCAGTTTCGAGACCGGGATATTTTCTGCTACTTCGGTAATCCCGGTCAGCGTGTAATTGCCTGATGAAGACTTTTTCAATCCCGGGTAAAGTTCCCCGATGTGGTCATCGTGAAAATGGGTCAGGATCACATAGTCCAGTTTTTTATCGGGCTGGTTTTGTAAGAAATGCAGGATGTACCGCGAGACCCATTCACCGGGGGTACGGCTCCCGTTGGGTTTCGGGTCGGTTACCCGTGGCTTGGCCTGGGCTGTTGCCCCTGCATCAACGAGCATGGTTGTCCCGTCGGGCAAAATGAAGAAAGCAGCTTCGCCTTTTCCTGTATTAATGTGGTGAATGTCAAGATAACCTTCTGTCCAATAAGGAAAAGTTTCGCCAACCTTGGGCTGTGCTTCAGCTTTACTAATAATTAATAGTATGGACAGAAGTCCTATTGTTTTGAATGTAATTTTTGACATTATTTTCTAATTTTCAGTATTAAAAACAGGTTCTACCGGTTGTATCCCGAGTTCACGGGCCGTTCCCATTAAATGTACAACATCATTTACCAACGGAAAATCAACCCCGTCTTTAAGCAGTTTTTTTATTTCTTCAGGGGAATCGGCTCTGTAATAGTTTATTTTTATGCCATTTGCTTTCATCTTTTTTATCTGTTCAGGATTGTATTCTTCCCCTTTTTTCTGAAGTTGGATAAAATCAGCCTTCATACGTATTGTTCCTTCAACATATTCATTTGTTGAGTTTTGCCGCTCCATATTACAGATCATTATTCCGGGAACCGCTTCTTTTGCCTGTCGGGCGGCTGTTGCATTGCAGGCCATGAAAGCCTGGTGCAAACGTCCTTCTTGCTTTAGCAGCCGGGCGACCATGCCGGGCAGTTCTCCATCCCCTTTGATATGTACATTAAGCCAGATATTGTACGGCATTGCTGCGAGGGTTTCTTCCAGCGCAGGTATTTTTTCTCCTGTGAATTCCGGTGATTTCCAACTTCCGGCATCCAGTTTTTTGATCTCCTCCAGAGTGAGATCAGTAACTTTTCCTGTCCCGTTTGTAGTACGGTCAACTGTAGGGTCATGGATGATAACCATTTGATTATCCTTTGTGAGCCATACGTCGAACTCGATCATCTGGGCCCCGGCATCTATTGCTGCACGAAAAGCAGGGATCGTATTTTCGGGATGGGTCTCCATTGCCCCCCGGTGGGCACATAACCCCTTTGCCGGAAGGTCTGAATTTTTCGAATCCTGGCAACCAGTGAAAATTAGTATGCTGAAAATTAGGATTGAAAATGTTTTTAGTTGCATGTTACTGTTTGTGTTTATTTAATTGGTATCGTTAGCTCGTTTTCCGTTTTGCCGGGAACAGAAATAAAAATGTTATCTCCCGTTAAACGAATCAATCGCCAGTTTTCGGTACTTCTGGCAAACGCCCCGGTTTGTACCTGTATTATTTTGTGTCCGTCTTCAATATTAAAAGGCGTAATGGCATTTTTGTGATTGTGCCCGGCAAGTACCAGTTTTATTGAAGAGTATTTTTTTAGTACGGAAAAAAGTTCACAGTCAGGGACGTCCTTTCCTTCCTCATTTTTTAAAGGTATGTGCATCAGGATGATTTCAATATCGTCATTTGATTGCTCAATCTGTTTTTGCAGCCAATGCACCTGGGCTTTATCGATGTATGGGATTTCCATGTTTTCGCCCGGTAATACGGAGTTGTAGGCATCGTCAAGGAAAATTAAACGAAAAGTTTGATTCCCGGCTTTAATGATTTTGTTATAATAGGTTCCGTTTTTAAAGCATGGTGTATTCCTTATCCACGTGGCACGGGCTTTTTCTGCATGATATTGGGTTGAAACGCGTGATTTATCTTTCCACGAGTAAGCAGCGATGTCATGGTTTCCAAGTGTCAGAAAAACAGGGATATTGCTGTTTTTTAACAAACGGGTGAATTGTTCTGCCTGGAAATCCATCATTTTTCCGTTTTTTATTTCTCCTTCGTAAAAATCAATTAAATCGCCGGAGACAATGATCATGTTGCTGTTTGTTTTTTGGGGCATAGTTTTTAGAAATTTTTTAAATGGTTTTACGCCATGCCCGTAATGTTCCCGGCTTTGAGCCAGGTCTTGCTGGTAAATGTCCAGGTTGAAAATTACATGCAGGTCAGAGATATGCAGGAACGAAAGCGTATCTGGCTGGGCCGGTGATTTACTTGCGGACAGTAGCACGAAAAACAAGGCGGATATTGCAGTTCTGATAAAAATGGTATGTTTCTTCATCCAAAAATTTTTTAAAAAATTATTATTTCTTGTGGTAACTTACCAACTTTACTCCCCATTTCTTATTGGGCTCTTTCCCCATCACAAATACCAACTCACCGCCATCTACGAGTTCATCGTGCGAAATCCATGACCGGTTCAAATCTTTGCCATTCAGCTTCGCCGACTGTATATAAATATTCTCAGAACTTAGATTGATGGCCTTTATCGTAAATGATTTTCCAGGATATATCTTTTTATCGAGCCGGATGGTCACCTCATCGAAAATTGGTGCTGTAATCTGATACACCGGATTGCCCGGACAAACCTGGTAAAGCCCCATTGCACTCAGGACATACCACGATGCCATGCAGCCGTAATCATCGTCCATCTCTTCCAAATAACCGTCAGGGGTTGCCTTGTAAACACGGTCAAAGATGGGCTCCGGAAAAAAGTTATGTGTACCGTATTTCTGTACAATCGGTTTTGTAAGTATTTTTCGTACCCATTTTTGGGTCAGCCACGGGGTACCGGCCATGTTGAATAAGAAAGGAGCCTGCAGATCTATCTGGTTGCCTGCCGTGTAAAGATCATTATCAAAGAAATATTCCAGTTCTTTTAAAAAAGCCTTTTCCCCGCCAAGAATGTCGATTAATGCAGGAATATCGTGCAAAACATTCCATCGCCAGTGCCATTTACTGCCTTCGTATGTATATTTTTCACGGTTTACTGTCGGGTCATCAGGAAAATCGAGCCAGGTGCCGTCAGCCGCCCGGGCACGGAAAAACCGGATGGACGGATCCCAGGTATTCCTCCAGTATTCCGAACGTTTCATAAAGTAACGGTAATCATTTTCCTTATCCAGTTTTTTTGCCATTTGGGCCATACACCAGTTATCCCATGAATATTCGCCGGTTTGGTCAGGCCGTGCCGGGATATAACCGATCGTATCGTATCGTTCCGGCATCTGGATCATTGCTTCGTGTTTCATATACGGGTAAACGGTCTCCAAAGGGAAATCAAACAAACCTTTTTTATACGCGTCGGCCATTACCATGAGCATATGTTCGTACCTGCACGAGGTAAAAGGGGTGTACCCGTCTTTACCCCTGACCACGTAGCAAAAGCCGTGTGGCGGATGGTCATTATCGGGAAAGGGGTCCCAGTTTCCGGCTTGTTCATAAATATCGCGTAGCGATTTTGCAATGTCGCGGTAAACACCTGGAATCCATAAACTGTAAAGCGGGTATTTGGTACGGAATGAGTCCCAGAAGGCATAGTTACTGTAAAAATTATATCCTTTCGCTGTATGAGGCTTTTGATCGAATCCAGGGTAAACCCCGTCCTCATCGTTCAGTTGTTGCGGTAAAAAACAGGTATGGTAAAGTGCGGTATAAAAGATAGTTTTATCCTCATCGTTTTTTCCTGAGATCGTTATTCCTGAAAGAATATCGTTCCATGATGCCCCGGCTTGTTTGCAGGTTTCCTGAAAATTCCATCCCGGACATTCGGTCTCAAGGTTTTTCCAGGCAGCTTCGATACTGGTGAGTGAAAGGCCGACTTTTACCTGCAAAATTCCATTTTCAGGTTTGTCGAATTCGAAAACAAGTCCGCTTCCGGCTTGTGGCTTTGGGACATTACCCGCTTCAAGCTGCTTGCCGGTCCATACAGACGTTTTTGATGCCGGTGAACTGAATTCGGCCACGAAATACCTGTATCCGACAGCCCCTTCCACACGCGAAGGTGATGCCGGCGAACAGGAGATAACATTGCCCCGGTTCCCGCTGTTCAAAAAGAGTTTGACAGTTTTTCCTTCCGGAAAGGTATAACGGTGAAAGCCGACATGTGTGGTTGCCGTTAATTCAGCCAGGATGTTTTGTTGAGTAAGAAGCACCTTGTAATAACCGGCAGTTGCCTGTTCTGTTTTTTTATCAATGTTCAGAACAGGGTTAACAAGAAAAGTATCAGACAGCGTTTCGGAAAAGGGGACCAAAGAAATCAGTCCGGCCCGGTCTTTTATCCTGCCGCCACCCGAACTTCCCCGGTGCAGGTGACTGAACCCCCGGATTTGGCTGTCGGAATAATCATAGCCTGAATGGGCAAAATCTCCGTCGGCTGTTAGACTTCCCGGATACGTGTCGGGACATAGTTCAACCAATCCGAACGGGACAAGTGCCGCCGGGAGCCAATGCCCGTGGTCGCCCTGTGTACAGATAAACGGGTCGACATAATCGACCGGACGTTTGCTTTGTTGGGTACAAGAAATGCTGCATAGCAACAATACTAAAATAGTTACTTTATACATAGCGCTTTTTTTTATTCATTTGTTCAGATATTTTTTAAAAAAAGAATCCAGCAATATGGTCTTAATAAAGAATAACCAGGTATTTCATTGTCTATATTATTTGTAAAGACGGTTGATTATGCCGGATAAATGCTTCGGCATATTTGCAGTTTGCCTGCAAACCACGGAATGTTTCCATATGCCCGTGAAATTCACTGTAAATACGGGCCATATTCTGACTGACATGGCAGTTGCAGGCGGCATGTTTCTTTTCGATTACCGGACTTATATCGACAAAATCGGTAGGTGCAAAATTTTGTGTTTGCCCGCCTGACTCAACTTCAAAATAATACAGTTCGAAGCTTTTTTTCATTTTCAGCCATGCGTCGTAGACCAGTATTGAGCAGATCCGGTGGTCGCGGTGTTCATCGACCGGCCAGTGTGTGAACACCAGATCCGGCTTTTCTGTGTTTATGAAATCGTACATTTCGGTATACCTGCTGTTAGTTATTTTGCAGTTACCGTCAACCTGGTTCAGGAATACTGTTCTGGCATTCATCGTTTTACATGCTTTTTGTGCTTCGGAAGTACGGATGAGGGCAGCTTCTTCGTATGATTTTCCCTTTATTCCTGCCTCGCCGCGTGTTAAATAAGCCGATACAACTTCGTGCCCTTTTTCTGAAAAAAGTGTTATGGTGCCCCCACATCCCGTTTCCGGATCGTCGGGATGGGCTCCGACAACAACTATTTTTAGTTTTTTCTCTGAATTTTCATCTCCTTTTGCTGCCAGAGGGAAGGTACCTATCCCCATGGTTGCCATCCCTGACATTTTTAACAAATTTCGACGTGATAAATTTTTCATTTTTTCAAAATTATTGAATCACTTAATGAACGATTTGTGAAAAATCAAAAACTAATGAATTGTTCTCTGGTAAAATCTTAAATGTTCTCTGTAATTTCTGCATCCCTGGGTTTCAGTAGCCTGATGAAGTTAATGATATTTACAATACGGCGAACCTCTTTTTTCTTATTCGACAATAATAATTGAATGAATCTTTATATGATCAATGCCTGTTTTTATTATTCCTTCTGAAAATGAATGTTCCAGAGGAATGTTTTCAGGCTGAAGGCTTACTTTCTTCGGGCGTTTTTCTGACCTTATTTTTACATTGACAGGCCCGATAACAGGGATTTTATCGTAACGGGCAACTTTTTCGTTGGCATGTTCACCTGAGATATTGATCAGATTAACCGCCAGCTTGTTGCCCAGCTTATTTACGGTTACCACGATATTGGCGGAACCTTCAATCTTAGCAAGTGGTTCCGGGAAAAGTTTTTCAATAATAGAATTGATAAAGTCGCGGTATATAGGGTTGGTTGCTTCGAGGTATTGTTTTGCAATATCGAAATAAACTCCTGCGATCTTCCCTTTCCCATAAGAAGTAACAGAGGCGGCAGGTGATGAAGGAACCCTGAAATCGGAGGTTGGGTATCTTTGTCCGCAGGATTGAGCATTGTTTTTTAAAATAACCGGCTGGAAAGTGGTGTTGATACCAGCCATCCCGTTTCCGGCAGCAATGACCTGTGTGGCCGTGAATGCCGGTTCCTGAAATTCTACATTCAGGTGATTGGCAAACATACCTGTAGCCTCGGACCCGATTATCAGCAGTTTTCCCCCGTTTTCGACATAGTTCAGCAATTCGGCCCTGAATGCACCGGAGAGATATTTGCATTCAGGAATAACAATCAGGGGATATTCCTGCATTCGTCCTTTCAGGTGATGTTCCATCAGTATTTCCACGGCATTCTGTCCATTCAGGAGGAGGTTCAATATTCCTTTAAGTCGGTCGTTAAATGATGAACTCCGGTAAAGTTTTCCTGCATTTTTTTTATAATCTTCAGTAGAATATAGCAGGGCTATTTGTGGAATTGGTACAGCGCCCTGGCAAAAAGGCTGCCGTTCGCGGCAAAACTGTGCTACATCTTTCATCAGTCCAAATTGCCAGGGGCGGGGAGAGGCATCACGGTTTTGCTGGAAATAAACCTGGTAGCCCCCGCCCATTGATATGACTGTGGCTGCCAGTTGTTTCAACTGGGCTGCCGACTTGGTTACCAGTGTCCCGTTACCAAAATTATAGGCAAAACTCCAGGACATTAAATCCCAGGGTTTGCCCTGGGGAGCCATACAACGTGACTCGTACAGTCCGCTGTAAACACTGTTTTGGTGGCTGAAATCGCCGGAAATAAAATCAATGTTAACATAGACAGGTTCGGGCATTAATGAGGAAAAAGCCCAATTACTGGTTATTTGAAAATCAGGTTTGTATTGGTGTAATACATCTACATAGTGTGATAAGTATTGGCGGAAGGCTTTCCTGTTAAATTCATAAAATTCATATCCTCCCGGTTCTGAAAATGATTTTGGTATTTTTCGTATGCCGGTTTCAGTACGGAAAGCATCCAGTATTTTGGGGCTGTAATCCGGCCTTAACGCCCAGCATTCGCCGTCGATCCAGCAGCCGTCAATATCATATTTGTCAATCAACTCCTTAAACTGGAGGATTAGCAGGTTGTCGACATAAGGCCCTTTTACTGACATTTTTCCTTCAATCCTTTTCCCGTTTGAATCGATGGCCTCCCAATTGGGATGTTTTGTTCCTGATTCCATGTCCCACACGCCCGAATAGTGGACAAACAGGGCCACGTTATGTTTCCGGGTAACCTCCCGCCAGATTTTCAGAGGGTCTTTTACGAAGCCGGGGGCCGGATTGCCCACTTCGGTCGGGTAACTTGATATGCCGGGGTGTCCTTTACAATCGACCTGGATATAATCGGGCTTTACCATCGTTAACATGCTGTCGATCATTTCAGCAGTGATGGTTCTTCCGATTGCACTGTCATTTTTATTCGCATGAAAATCGAAATGCAGCCCGAAGAAACTTTCGCTGCGACGAAGTGTTTTTGTTTTGACTTCGTTTTGTTTATCAGTTTCCCGTGGTGAACAGGAAAGCAGGAATAAGAAACAGCCTGTTATAAACAAAGCAAATAGTTTTTTTAATTTTTTGGTCATGGTTGGTTTAGTTATTTTTATCAGATGGATTATATTCAAGTATTGTTCCCGCAATATGCCGGATTCCATTTTCAATGTTCATATAATAAATTACCAGGACACGGTGTTCGTCGAGTTGTACTGACCATGAGTATCCGAGGTCAGAAGTACCTCCGTCGTCTCTGATTACAAATTCCGGGGCTGTTTCAAAATCGGTGCATTCCGGGTTCAGAATGCGGCATCTGATTCCATTGGGTTTATGCCGGTAGCCATACGTGAGCAATACTCTGTTATCGGGTAGCTTCAGGGCATGGAGCGGATAACCGTAAAACCCTGCGCTTTGCCATTTGAACGATTTGCCCCCGTCTGTCGAACGGGCAATGCATGACAGGCGTTCGGGCATGTTGGCTGTACGAAGAAAGGCAACAAGATTACCTTTTGGCGTTTCATATACAGAGGTCTCGTTGAATGAAATTTTTTTGTCTATGGCTACCGGACAGGAGTATTTCCAACTGAGTCCTTTATCATCAGAAATAATTAAATGGGTCGAAGTTTTTTCCGGAGACCTGGAATCTTTTGCTGCCACAACCCAATAAATGCGTCCGTTTTTCCCTTCGCATAATGCGCCCCGGTTATAGGCAGGTATAGGCTTACCCAGAATGTTGCTATTAATTTCCGGGGAAATATGGGGAGGATAAAACGGCCCTTGCCATGTTTGCCCTCCATCGGTGGATCGTACCAGGTAGCCACCTAAAAAAGTATATGCCGATGCTCCTGCATGTTGTTTCTCAATAGTTGGGAATTCTCGGTTAAGAAGACTGTCTGCATCAATTCTGACCGGCGACCAGCCGTAACTTGTACAAAGCAGTGTTCCGTCGCGTAACTGTAACAGGCAGGGGTCCTGTGAACCGCCAAACGGATGGGCATAAATCAACTCCGGCTCTTTTGTCCAGTTTTCCCCGTCGGTTGACCTGACCATTACCAAATAGCTGTTTGGGTCGGTATGTGAAATACCCTTGTCGCCAAAATATTTACGATTGGGCGCTCGCCTGAAGGCAACCAGTATTTCTCCGTCAGGCCGTTTTACTACCGATGGAAATGATGAATAGAACAGGGAATCCCTGTAAATGACAATATCTTTTATTTTTCGGATCGTGGTTTGCCTGGCATTTACCGGTTTGTCGCTCTCAGTAATCAGCCTGGTCGACTGTGCTTTTCCTGATATAACCAGGCATGCAATTATACCCAATAATAATTTTCCCATATATTCTTCTTATTTGGTTGTATCATAGCTGTAATAAAACGGGTTGAATGGAACGGGAGAATTTCCCGGTTCCCCGAAAAGTTTTTTTAATATTTCCGGCCAGTGTTTTTTTCTCAGGGGAATTATTTCCAATTCGCCCTTGATTTCAGGAACATCTTTTGCCCATACAATTTTTTCAGGCATGCTTTTTTTATTTCCTACACCCGATAAAAGGACATTGTGACTTACCACAATCCGGTGGTTATTTAACTCCACGGAAATATTTTCCGGGTTTCCTAAAATTGCAATCCCGTTTCCCTCATCATTTGTTAATACAGCAATTTTTACATTACTCCGGTTTCCGTTGAAATTAATATCATTCTTGTGCATTTGATGAATACCAAAGTCGTTTAGCCTGTTTTTGTCCGGGTAAGAAGCATAGGGACCATTACCTAACCATCTGAAATCAGATATTTCAGGAGGCAGGATAAACGAAATCCCGGCTTCGAGAAACACTCCGCTTGCATTGACAGGCACTAATTTGTAAGCAATTTTCAGTGCCCCCGTATTTTTTGCTGAATATTGAAATTCCCCGTTTAGCTTTTGTCCCGGGAATTTTTCCCCTCTAAAGAAAATTTCCTTCGCGTAAATCTGTGTCTCATTTTTTTCAGTATTTCTGCAGAAGGTGGTAACCACTTCGGGTTTTAACAGCCAGGGGGCCCAAAAATAGTCGCCTGTATCCGGGGTGTATTTGTCGCGGACTGTAACATCGGCCATCTTAGGCGCATGTCCGGTTTTTGCATATATTTCAGTACTTAGGATTGGCTTTTTGCTTTTTGAGGTAATCAGGTTAATCCGGAGATTGTTTTTTTTGATGTTATAGATAAAATCGTTGGTTTCGATTGTTATTTCATTTCCTTCGTTTTTTACTTCCCTGTTTTCTCCATCTAAACTGTTACGGATTGATAACCCTATGCCCTCATTACCGGAAGAGGTCGTTAATTCGGCAGAATGTTCATAAACCTGGATACCGGTTTTATCTTTGTATTCAAATTGTAAAAACCATACATTTTTTTCCGGGTTTTCCGGTAATTTGACCGGAAGCGAAAAACTCACAGTGTCGTGAGGGGCACAGTCCAGGTTGATTTCTCCCTGCATGGTAACATCCCTGTTTTTGTATAGTTTCCATGTTCCGGGAAGTGTATTCAGGTTTGTAAAATCGTATTGGTTGTATGCAGTAAATTTTAAATCCTGCTGTCCTGCTTTTACCGGGAGTTTTGTTTCAATGATCTGTACCGGTGAATATACTTTACGTAATTGCCAGTAATCAGCCTGTGGTGTCCGGTCGGGATAAACTATCCCGTCGGCGCCGTCGAGCGTTGTGTTATAATAATGCAGCGAGTCTATCCATACATCGTAAGTTAGTGTAGTCGTGTCAACAGGTTTTTCTGCTTTCCGGAGGATTCCCTGGTCCTGGAAAACCCATACAGCGCCACCTGCGAATGATTTATTGCTAAACATTTCCTGCCATATTTCGGCCATATTACCAAAAGACAGTCCCAACCCGTGGGCATATTCGGTTTGAATTACCGGCCTGTCGGTTTCTTTTGCAAAATGCCTTACCCATTCCGCATTTCTGTAATGAGGGGCATATATATCTATATAATCAGGAATGATCTGATAGTTTTCGTTAAAATACGAGCCCATCTGGGGATAGCAGACAGGGCGGGTTGGGTCGGTTTTTTTTACATATCGGGCAGTGACATTAGTAATCGGGGTTACCGGGTTTTCATTGCCCAGGCTCCAAAAAATGATGGACGGATGGTTTTTGTCGCGAAGCAGGGTTGCTTTTGCCCTGCGTAGTAAAATATCCTGAAATGTAGAGTCTTTCAGGTTGCCTGAACCAAATCCGAAAGGGACTTCACAATCGACATAGATGCCAAGGCTGTCGCATAAATCCAGTCTCCGGCGGTCGGGCGGGTAATGCGAAGTACGAATAAAGTTAATATTTGCTTTTTTCATCAGGAGCAGATCTTTCAGAATTTGTTGCCTGGTAAAAGTCTTTCCTGTTTGCGGGTTAAGATCATGGTAATCGACTCCACGTAATTTTACCGGTTTCCCATTCAGCTTTAAGACTGCACCATCAATTGAAACTTCCCTGATCCCTATCTTTTGGTCAAGCTTTTGCAGTTCTTCTTCTTTGTTGAACAATGATATTTCAAGAGAATAGAGCAAAGGCGTTTCGGCTGTCCATAATTCAGGTGAATCAACAAGCAGTTCTGCGTTGTTTTCCGGTTGGGCTTTCAATAATTTTTCCTGAATAGGTTTTCCGTCCGGAGATTTTAGTATCATTTTTACCGAACAGTTTTCGAGGGACCCGTTTTTTATATTCTGAAGTTTCACGTTAATTTTCACCCTGGCCGGGTGATTATTGTCAAGGAGAGTTTGTACTGTGTAATCGTCAATATAAATATCGGGAGTGCCAAACAGAACAACATCCCGGAATATACCGGATAAGGCCCAGTCGTCGTTTATGTCGAAAAGATAACATTTGGAACGGGTAGAAACCTTTACTGCCAGTATATTTTCACGATCAAACCTTACAAGATTGCTTATATTGAAACTGGCAGCATTAAATGAACTGTTCCATTGCCCTGCTTTTTTCCCGTTTACATATACATCGTAGGCATACAGAACACCTTCAAAGCGGATGAAAACCGGATTGTTTTTGAATGAAGAGGGCAAATTGAAGGTGGTCCGGTAAAGACCGGTACCTTCTTTCACCGATTTGTACGTTGGTTCTGCAAATCCCTGAAGTTCCCAATGACCGGGTACTTTAATATCATCCCATTTTGAAATATCAAAATTTCCGGTATAGAATAATGAATCATTTCCAGCAGTAAGAGCCGGAATGTATTTGAATTTCCATATCCCGCTCAGTAATATTTGATTTTCGGTCGGATAGAGTGGGGTAATGGTTTGGCTCTGTGTTTTTAGTTGGGAAACAGCAAGGAGCAGTACCAAAAGAATAAAAATTTTCATGTATGGTTTATTTCTGAAACTGAAGTTTACTTTTTCCTGTATCAACGGATGTTGCGACTGCAATTCCCCGGTTTTCTTTTTTATCAACCGCGCAGTAGAAATGGTAGACAATACCTTTGTCCTTAATTACAAAAGGTTTGTGTGCGTATTGTTCATCGTAGGGTTCCGAAGGACTGACCAGGTCGTCGCCGGTCCAGTCTGTCCAGTTAACCAGGTCGTACGAGCAGGCAAACCGGTCGAAGGCGCCTGGTTTCCAGAAAGCACCGAAATAGAACATGACCCAAAGATCATTAATACGGGTAATAAAGGCGTCTCCTGAAATGCCGGTTTTGTGGTCGATCACGGGTTTATCCCCGAACCGTTTCCAGGTAACCATGTCGTCGGAGACGGCCATGGCAATTCGTTCGGCTGTTTGTTTGCCGTTGGCCTTGTCATTTCCTTTTGCATTGTAATACATTACAAACGGGTGCCCCACTGCTTCTTGTTTATCCCAAATAACAGAGCTTTTGTAAATGGTTACATTATCATACCACCGGGTATCTTCATCTTTTGCAGAAATAACCGGATGGACAAGTGTTTTCCATTCTTTTACTTCAGTTAGTTTATCCGTGTATGCAATTCCGATACCCAGTGTTCCGGCTTCGTAGCCACTGGTTGCCCCGCCAAGGTACGACATCCAGTACTTGCCGCTGTATTTTTGAATTTCGTAAGATCCGCCCCATTTAAAATCCTGCAACGCAATATACCCGGCTTTTTGATTGGCATCCCAGGTGTTTTCAGAAAAAGACAAAATTTTTCCCAGGGTATTCCAGTTTAGCAGGTCTGTGCTTTGGGCGAGCCATGTTCCATAGCCTTTCCCGTCGAAAACGATATAGGTCATGTACCATTTGTTTTTATAACGGAAAATGCTTGGGCAGTCAACCATTTTTGTACTGTCTTCAGGAACGATAACCAACCCGTATTTAAAAGGTGTTTTTATTTCCTCGTAAACCTGTTGCATTTTTTCTTTGGAAACTGTTTTTTGTGCAAAAACGGGATATATGAAAATGATTCCCCAGATAAGTATAAGAATAGACTTGTATTGGAATAGTCTGGTCATGGTTAATTTTTATCAATGAATTCGTTAAAGTTATTCATTTTTCCTGATTGATAGCCCATCCAAACGTTTAAAGTTTCACGTCGTACAAAATCGAAATACCCTATTTCGAACTGGTGACCGCCTTTTTCGAGTGCTACGACAGCTTCTCTTTTTATTTCATAATGAATGCCATCGTTGTTAATAATTTTTTGTCCGTCAATAAAAAGACAGCTGCCGTCGAACGATTCCAGGAGGAAGCGATAAATTCCGGTTTCCGGAACTGAAAAACTCCCGGTAAAACGTACTGCAAAATGATCTTTTGTCCGGGGCTGGATTTCATCCATATTAATAGAATCGAGATCAAATGAACGGATTATATTTTCTTTTTGGAAATCAGGCAATTTAATCCAGTTCCCTTCATAATAATCAGCATGGACGCCTTCCCCTGTATTTTTTACTGAAGGGAAAAGCTGTAGTTTTTCGAATTTTTTTGTCGAAATCCGGCTTTTCCGGTCTCCGTTTAAAATGTATGCTGATATTTCTGTACTTGTCTTAACCGGGATTTTTAATTCATTTCCGGTTCCTTGTTCATAATCTTTTCCGTTGAGGGAATAATAAATAGTGCCTTGTTGGTTTTCATTCCTGATGAGTGCCGTTGTTGATTCATAAAAATAAGGATTACTCCTGCCAAGGTATGGTGCATTTAAACGTTTTGTTTTTTCCTTTTCAATTGTCCATGAATCGAAAACATTCCCGGTTGAATCGATAGCCATGCCATACAGGTTATCTTCGGTAATACTTATATAGAGGAAATGGTTGGTAACCCTTGTCCGGGCATCGTACCAGGATTTATTGGCTGCAAATTTTGAATATTCATCATTTCCTCCGCCGGTGGTGATATAGGTAACGCCATCTTTTAAATCGACATGTTCTGCTTTTACTGGCCATGTCCGTTCATAGAAATGAGCGTGGCCGTTCAGAACCAGATCAACGCCATACGTTTCATACAGTTTTTTCAGGTGCATTTCGTTAGGATCGCCATGCACGGATCGCTGGAACCATGTATTTCCGTAGAAGCCTTCTTCTGAAACATAGACAGGATGGTGGTGTACCATGATTTTCCATGTTCCTGTTTCTGATGCCAGTATATGCTCCAATTTATGATACTGTTCGGAACCTGGTAAAATATCTTTATTTGTATCGACAAAAATAAATAATACATTTCCTTTTTTTACAGTATAAAACCATCCGGGTGAAGGAAGATCAAAATACCGGTAAAACCAATCGGTATTTTTTTCGTGATTTCCCAGGGCCGGGTATAACGGATAAAACCGGAGAAGATTTTTTGCCGGCTTGAAGAATTCTTCAGTCCAGTCGTTTTTATGCGGGCCGTATTGTACCAGGTCGCCTACATGAACTAAAAATGAAGGCCGTTCCTGGTAAATAAGATCTGCTAGGCGGCCCCAAATATCAGGGGAGTTTTGAGTGTCGCCTATTACAGCGAACGAAACAGGCATTTGTGAATAGTCAGGAATGTGAATCGGGGTAACAGGCCCTTCAAGTGTATCTCCTTTTTCGTTGATTGTCAATGCCTGGTAGAAATAGAATTCATCGATTTTTAAGCCTGAAATCAGTACATCATGATATTCGGTATTGATTTCATCTTTGAAAAGCTGGTTTAGCCTGGGTTTTAGTACGTTGAATTCTGCAATTCCCAGCTTTACGGCCCCTTTTGCAGGCAATGACGTTTCCCATAATACGCGGAACGAATTGTTGGTTACATTCTGTAAATAAGGTTCAACAATAAATTTAGGTTTTCTGTTTCCTGTTTGTGCAAAAAGCTGTGTGTAACTGAAAAACAGCAGAACCGTGAGTAAAAAAGTTTTTTGTATCATAACTGGTATCGGTTTTATATTTTAACTGGAAAGGCCGGCTAAACAATAATTTGTCTTACCGGCCTGATTCCCAATAATTCTTTATTTTATGTCAGCAAACAAAAGTTTGGACTCTGTTTTTGCAGAAAAAAACATTCTTGCTGTTATAATCCATATCTTAATTCCCGTTTGAATTAACATCCCACCACAAAGGAATATTTTCAAGGTCTTCTCCACCAATCATTTCAACGGCTTTTGCAACTTCAGTTGCATTTGCACTATATTCACTACTGACAAATGGAAGCCTTGTTACAATTTGTCCTTTAGAAACGTTGATGTTCGAATTAGAAGAAGCTTTCTTTGCATAGAGCTTTGGTAACCGTGTCCTTCTGTATTCGGCCCATGCTTCAAAAGCTATAGGGTACAAAGCCAACCACTTTTGTGTAATTATCTGTTCGTACTGGTCATCGTTGTCCGAAGAAAATTTAACAGGGATATCGGTCATTGGCCCGTCGTAATACAAGTAATTGTTTGGGGCAACCGGTGTAAGCGTACTGTTTATGTAATTTTGGATTGAATCTGAGGATATTTCATCTTCTCTCCATTGTTTTATAGAGACCTCTATACCTTTTTCGTAAGCATCCTGAGCCGTTACGCCCATGTTCCAGCCCCGCCATACACCTTCGGCTTTCAGGAACCATGTTTCGGCCGAGTGCATGATATTAATGGGGGTAATTAGTTGGTTTCCGTTTTTAAAACGGGGCCCGTAATTCGAGTATGAATAAAAGAAATTTACTTCCAGGCTTGATTTAAAACCACTGGTCATTCCATGATAACCCCCTTCGTTTGCTTTTAGTTCTTCAGGATAACCATCTGCATCAAAATACTCATTGTGTTCGATAACCGAGAAGAATTCCTGCATACGTGGGTCGTTATATCCTTTTAATACGCTTTCCATGCTGGTACTCATTACGTTGGCATACCACGATTCAATGCGGGGCATCCCGTTTCCTCTTTCCAGGGTGGAGACATCCAGCATGGCATCATCGTCGTTTGTATCCATGGTAAGGCCAGCCGCTGCTGCTTCTGCTTCTGTCTTTGCCTTATCCGGATCAACATTCGATATGCGCATGGCCAGGCGTAACCGAAGGGTATTTGCAAATTTAATCCATTTTGTAACGTTGCCGTTATAAATCAGGTCACCGGAGCCGGAGCCAAAAGCATTAATATCCGGATCATTATTCAAAGCATTTGTTAATGCCGTTGTTGCATTTTTCAGGTCTTCAAGCATCAGGTAATAAACATCTTTCTGACTTTCATAAGGAACGGCTTCTTCTCCATTTCCTGCCTCCGAGTAAGGGATTGGTCCCCAAAGGTCTGTTACCCTGTGTAGCAAGAATACTTTCCATATTAAAGCTACATTGTATTCGGCTACAAATTCATCATCATCTTTCGTGATGTTAATAATACTTGTTAAAGGGGGCATTCCTTCTGAATATAACGTGGTAAAACCGGAGTTCTGGTGGCTAAGGTGCATTCCACTTTGTTCATAATCAATTGATCCGGTTACCATAAAACCGGAAAAATGAATGGCAATTTCATTGGTCATACGGCTGTAATTATCAGTAGTTAACCATGAGTTTCCTGAATATTGGCTTCTGGAAAACAGGCCACCAAGTTGTTTGGCGCTTATTTCCATCAATTCAGCTTTATTTGTGTTGTATTCTGTGAAGCTATCAGTACAGGAAATGGAAATGAAGAATACAACGATCAGAACAATTCCCACCTGTTTCATTGGTAAGCTGAATATGTTTTTTAATGTATGTTTCATAATTTCATTATTTTTTGGTTAGCACATTATAACGACAGTTTGATGTTAATTCCAAGTGTCCTTGTGCCAGGCAGGAAAGCGTTTTCAGCTCCTTGCCCGTTTTTGGTCACATTGTATGAAACATCCGGGTCAAACCAGTCGCAACCATTGTAGATGTAGAATAAATTACGCCCCACTGCCGAAACGGTCAGGTTTTTTATGACTGAATTTCGAACGGGCAGTTTATAACCGATCGATAATTCGCGTAAGCGTGAGTTCGTGGCTTCATGGTTAAATGCTTCCCCTGAACCGGCTGTAATCCGTCCTCCGATATGACGGCAATATTCTTCTGCACTTATTGATATGTCGTTCACGCTGCCGTCTTCTTTGACGCCGTCAACAATAATCCCGGTTTCCCGTCCTTGCAGTGATTCTTTACTTGTTCCGCAGGCTAACATCAGTGCTTCTGTAGCCGACTGCCTGACCCCTCCATAATTCAGGTCGATCAGGAAGGTCATTTGCCAGTTTTTATAATTTAATGTATTGGTTAAGCCGCTTCTCCAGTCGTAATTGAAGTTTCCCAGGTAGAGGTCAAAATCATCCATGATGGTTGGCCGGCCCTGTGAATCGACAATAATTTTTCCCTTGTCGTCGCGAACATAACCCTTTGTAAATATTTCGCCATAAGGGCGGCCTTTTATAATCCATGTTTCGCCAACCGCGAGGTTCGGTGAATCAATTTCGTATTCGTCCATCGAATCGGTTAGCTCGATGACTTTATTTTTGTTCCGTGCAAAATTAAGGCTTGCGTTCCATTTGAAATTTGGAGTATCGATTGGTCTCGCGTTGATGATAAATTCAACCCCCGAATTTTGGATATTGCCACAATTGATCCATCTTTTTTCGTACCCGGAAGTTGGAGGTGTGGTAATTCTTACCAACTGGTTATATGTATTTGATTTATACCAGGTAAAATCAATTCCAAGCCGGTTCTCAAAGAATCTCAGGTCGGCACCTATTTCCCATGATTTTGTTTTTTCAGGAATGAGTTTCTCCGCAACTTTCGTTGTTTTCGGGTAGATCATTCCAATCGGGCCATACGCACTACTGTTGTAGTTTTGAAAAATAGAAGCGAACTGGGCATCGTTCCCAACTTCGGCATACGAGCCACGGACTTTGGCAAAAGAAACAACATCCGGGAGTGTTATCATATCCGAAACAATCCCTGTCAGGCCAATTGATGGATAAAAATAATCGAAAGGAGAGGGGAGGGTTGAACTCCAGTCGTTACGGGTTGTGAAATCGAGAAAAAGATATTCGCGGAAACTAACCTGGCCCATGCCATAAAAGGATTGTTTTTGTATCCGGCTTTCCGAATCTGTACTTTCCGGGTTTGAAGCATAGCTCATTGAAAATTTATTTTCGGTAGTTAAACCATTGGCTGTTGCTTCTTGTGCACGGGCCTGCGAGTCTTTAATTTCAGCTCCCAGGTTCAGGCCTAGCCTGAAATCTTTGTTCAATTCTTTGTTGAATACCAGTAACACATCGCTGTTCAGGCTTTGTGTCCTGCTGAATTTTGTATAGTAATCTCCTGTTCCTGCATAAATATATTGTGTTCCCCAATAGGTTTTCTTTTCTTCATTTGTATTGGTAACATTCAGACCACCGCGTAATTGCAGGTACAAATAGTCTGTGAAACGATACTTTAAAGTAAGGTAACTGTTTACTTTATCTGTGGTACTTGGCGCTTCATAACCAAACATGGCCCAATACGGATTGTTGATAGTTGTTGACCCGGGCGCCCATGTATTTTGTTTCAGTTCCCCGTCTTCATTATAATACGAATAATTTTGGAGATCCGAGTCCCGGAGGTTCCGTGGCATTCGGATTAACATATACATGGGACTAAACTGGTTGATCCCGGTTTCCGGCTGGTCTTTAACATGTTGCTTGAAGTAGGTAATTTTAAAGTCCATGTCCAGATTTTTTATCAGGTTGGTGGTCAGGTGCAGGTTGATGTTGTGCCGTACCATCTTGTTGTCTTTCAAAATTCCTTTGGTTGTTGTGTTACTGTACGAGAAATAGGAGGTCGATTTTTCGTTGCCGGTGCTGTATGAGAAGCTATTCGTAAAGTTGTACCCTACTTCAAAAGGCTTTTTTATGTTATCGGGTTGTGGATCAAGCGTGGTCTGTTCACCAGTCCAGTTTTGTACAGTTTGCCCGGTCATCCTGGGACCCCAGCTATAAATTTCGGCATTCGACTGGTATATCCCGCCAGCCCCTTGTGCATATTCGTTTTGCAACTCTGGATAAAGATACGGAAGGTCGAAATTGGATACTGAATTAACTTCGATCCGGGTTTCTCCCAACCTTCCTTTTTTGGTGGTTATAACAATTACCCCGTTATTGGCACTTGAACCGTACAAAGCCGAGGCTGCCGGACCTTTCAGCACGTTCATGCTTTGAATATCGTCCGGGTTAATGCTTGACAGGCCGCCTCCGTCTGTACTGTACGGAATGCCGTCAACCACAATCAAAGGTTGGTTGTTGTTTTGAATTGAACGGTCGCCCCGGATGATGATACGCGGATCGCCGGATACACCGCTTGCCCCGGTAGAAGTGGTAATCGAAACTCCTGCTATTTTGCCGGACAGGACATTCCCCAAACTTACATCTTTGATTGTTGTCAATTGTTCGGTACTAACCTGTTGGGTTGCATAAGTAAGGGTTTTTTTGTTCCTTTCAATCCCCAAAGCCGTAACAACCACCTCTTCAATCGCTTTTGTGTCTTCCTTTAATACAATATTAAAAGACGATTGTTCCCCGACAGGAATTTCCTGCATGATAAAGCCGATAAACGAAAACTGAAGGATCGTTTGTTCATTCGGTGCCGTAATGGTAAAACGCCCCTCGCTGTTGGTTGTTGTCCCTTTTATAGTCCCTTTTATTATAACATTAACGCCGTAAAGCGGTACCCCCTGATTATCGACGACCGTTCCGGTCACTGTCTTTTCCTGGTTGGCAAGAGAAATAACAATTAAATTGTTTTTCATGTGGGAATATCGCAGGCCGTTTGTAGGCAAAACAGCATCTAAGAGTTTGTCAACAGATGCGTTTTCCATATCAATGCTAATTAACTTCCCTTCTATATTTTCATACCGATATAGAAATTTTACAAAAGTTTTTTGTTCTATTTCAGAAAAAAACTGTTCCAGCGGCGCATTTTTAATATTGATATTTGCCACTTTATTTTGTGATATAACAGCCGTTGCCTGAAGCACACAAATAATTGTAAATAGAAAAGTTAGTTTCATAATTAACCAAATTTTTTCTGTCAGGGGAAAAAATGTTTTTCTCCCTTGTAAATGATGTTTTTTTTTCATAGACTTGAAATGTGTTAATAATTTTACCTGAATTAGTTTACACAATCTAAAGGGAACGGAGGATATTGCGCATTCTCTGCTCCTTTTTTGTTGTTTGTTCGAAATGTTTATCTCATAGGCCTTTAATATTTTTGTTTTTAATTATTTGTATTCTGTTACTTTTTTAGTTCCGTGTAATAACTACATGTTTCTTCTTTATTTTATAATTAAATTTAGCTGCATTTTTTAATGCCGTTAATGCCTGTCCGAAAGTTTCCTTGTCGAATGTGCCGCTAAAACGATAATCAAGTATTTCCGGATCCTGTATGTCAATGGTCACTCCGTACCATCGTTCCATTTTTATTTTTACATTTTCAAACCGTTCTTTATAAAAAATTAGTTTGTCTTCTTTCCATGATACTTCCGGTTCTGTATTGTGAAGGGTGATCACTTCAGCATGTTCTATCTTTACAGGTTTTTCCCCGTCGTGCTGCAGGGCTGGTTTATCTTTTACCAGAATTAATTTTTGCCCGGGTTTTAACCGGAGGTTTTTTTCATCTTCCTTATCCGATTTTAAGCCTACAATTTCAATCGATCCTTCGAGTAAAGTTGCTTCGATATTTTTTTCATCAGCATATGCTTTTACATTAAACCTGGTGCCTAAAACTTTGATATTCATGCCAGTCATGTTTACAAAAAAGGGCATGTTCTTTTTTTTGGAAACATCAAAAAAAGCTTCTCCTTCGAGGAATACTTTTCTCGAATTTTCCTGAAAATTACCGGGATATCTGAATTTTGCCCCTGCATTTAGCCATACCTTGGTACTATCGGCTAAAACAACATATGATTTTGAACCTTTAGGGACTGTAATTTCATTGTAATGTGTCGATTCAGAAATACTGTTTTTTGAAAAACAGATGTCCTGTGTTAAAATAAACCATTCTGTACCACAGGCAATGAGGCAGACCGCTGCATATTTTAATGTTGTACGAATGATTTTTTTGATATTTGAGTTTTTCTTTGTTTCCGGGGATACGTTGATCCCAATCTGGTGGTGGATTTTATCCAACAAAGATTTTGAAGATATATCAAGATGTTTGTATTCTGTTTTATTCCATATTTCTTCTAACCACGCATATATAGATTCCTTATCTTTTTCCTGGTTTATAAGCTGAAAGAGTTCTTTTTTATCTTTCCCGGTTGACTGGTTGGTCAATAATTTTTTTAATAATTCGATAATTTTATCTTTTCCCTGCATTTTTGTTCTTTTTACATTTATTCCCCTGTAGCCAGTATTCAAATACCCGTCAAATGTAAATTGTACACTGCCCTTCTGGTGTCAAGTCAAGTTTACCTTGTTCCCTTTTAATGATTTAAGTGTTTTATTATCATATATATGCTGATGAAATCAGCATGGCTATGCGTCAAAAAAAGCATTAACCTGACACAGGTTTTATTCTTTCTATTATAATACCGGGCATTGAACTTTTTCCGTGAAGGAAAAACAAAAAAATTATATTTTCTGAAATAAAATTGCAATTATAATAAAGCCAATCAAAAGCAAGTGGGATGATTTTATGTATTTGGGAAGTTCTTTCCGGAGGTAATTCAATGAATTTCGGATTTGTGTGTCTACCGTATTTTCTGTAATATCTAACTTTTTGGCAATTTGTTTGTAAGTCAATCCCATATTTCTGTTCATGAGAAATATCTGACGTCTTCTTTCAGGCATTTTTTCAATCAGCGAGTACATCACCTCTACTAATTTTTTTGTCTCTATATCCTCTTCTTCCTGTTTTGTGTCGCTTAGTATTTGATCGTTATAGTATTCAGTTAAGGCTTTCTTTTTCAGAAGGTCATAAATTTCGTTTCGAGCAATAATGAACAGATAATTATTAAATGATTTTTCGGGATTAAGATTTTCTTTTTTTTCCCAGATAATAACAAAGATTTTCTGAATAAGATCTTCAGCATCTGCTTTATTCTTCAGAAATTTTAAAGAAAAGGCAAAAATTTTTTTGTGATATTTATAATACAATTCGTTAAAAGCCTTTATATCACCTTTCTGTAATGCTTTAACCAGAGCTTTGTCACTTAAAAAATTGTTCATTCAGTCACACTTGTTGCTTATTCAAAAATAAAATCCCTGAAATTTTATGAATAAAAATGACAATATATAGACAAACAAATTAAATTTCTATAAAAATATACAGATTTGCTTATTTCTACTTTGAAAAATTATCTGTTATTTCCCAAACAACTGATCCAGTAAATCCTTCCGGTTTTGTTTCAGTAGTTCATTGCGTATTTCTTTTCTGTATTCACGTTTATACCAGAAAAAGAATTTACGTTGTGCCCGTTTTTCCTTTGGGGTTTTGGCCGTAAATATTTTTTCCATGGTATACGGGTGGTAGCCCGAATAATAGATCACTGTAGCCAGGGTCATGGGCGTAGGGGTAAAATCCTGTACCTGCTCCAGTTTAAAATCGAGTTTTTTTGTCTCGACAGCAAGATTGGCCATATCTGTGTTATGGCAGCCCGGGTGGCTCGATATAAAATAAGGGACCAGTTGCTGGTTCAGCTTTTCCGACCGGTTGATCTGGTCGAATGCCTTTTTCAGCTTGTAAAACAACGAGAATGACGGTTTGCGCATAATTTTCAAAACATAGTCGGAAGTATGTTCCGGTGCCACCTTCAGCCTCCCCGAAACATGGTATTTTACAATTTCCCGTAAATATTCACGATTGCTTTCATCCGTTTTTTTGTTCCCGGTTTCCTTTAGAATCAGGTCGTACCGGATGCCACTGCCAATAAATGCCTTTTTTACCTTCGGATTTTGCCTTACTTTCCGGTACAGATCGAGCATCGGCTGATGGTTAGTATCGAGGTTTTTACAAATATCAGGGAAAATGCACGACGGACGTTTGCATTTGCGGCAAATTTCTTCGTGGATACCTTTCATCTTGTACATATTGGCCGATGGCCCCCCCAGGTCCGAAATGTACCCTTTAAAGTCGGGCATCAGGGTCAGTTGTTCTACTTCTTTTAAAACAGATGCTTCGGAACGGCTGGCGATGAATTTTCCCTGGTGTGCCGAGATCGTGCAAAAAGTACATCCGCCAAAACATCCGCGGTGAATGTTTACCGAATGGCGGATCATCTCGAAAGCCGGGATAACAGCTTTGTTTTTATAGCGGGGATGGGGCAGGCGGGTATAAGGCAGATCGTAATAACTGTCAATCTCCTTTTCATCCAGTGGCGCCCACGGTGGATTAATTACCACCATTTGCTTTCCATTGTACTGAATGAGTTTACTGGCATCCACCTTGTTCGATTCTTCCTCGATATGCAT
Source organism: Prolixibacteraceae bacterium (assembly GCA_963662895.1). Taxonomy (GTDB): domain Bacteria; phylum Bacteroidota; class Bacteroidia; order Bacteroidales; family Prolixibacteraceae; genus GWE2-42-39. The sequence continues at coordinate 1,951,043 of OY759982.1, forward strand.
AAAGTTTTTCGCATACTTTTTTTTATCCTGAAGACATTCTTCATGCGATGCCAGTTTTATTTCACTCCATTTTTTGTCGGTCGCATATTTTTCATCCTTTTGAACCAGAAAAGCTGTTTGAGGAATGTTGGTCAGTTTGCGGGGATCGACGCCACGCTGTACCAAACGCGTATATTCGAGGATCGATTTTTCACCCATCCCGTAAAAAAGCATGTCAGCGCCGCAATCTTTCAGAATGGACGGGTGTAACCGGTCTTCCCAGTAATCGTAGTGAGTCACCCGGCGCAATGATGCCTCGATTCCTCCAATTATCAACGGTACATCAGGATATAGTTTTTTCAGAATGTTGCAATAAACAATAGTTGCATAGTCAGGGCGTTTGCCTGGTTCTCCTCCCGGGGTATAAGCGTCGTTCGAGCGTTTGCGCTTGCTGGCGGTATAATGGTTTACCATCGAGTCCATGTTACCTGACGTAACAGCAAAGTACAGACGCGGAACTCCGAGTTTCTTAAAATCACGCAGATCATCCTGCCAGTTAGGTTGTGGCACAATACCTACCCTCAGCCCTTTAGCTTCCAGTACCCGGCCGATAACTGCCGGTCCAAATGAAGGATGATCGATATAAGCGTCGCCGGAAAAGAGGATTACATCAAGTTGTTCCCAGCCACGTTCCTGTACTTCTTTTTGTGAGGTCGGTAACCATTGTTCCGTTTTATATTTCTGATACAGAAGGTTCAATATTTCAATCTTTTTATTTATTACTGAATCATCTACAAGTTACAAGCTGTATTGTTCATTTTATCAAAGCCTTGAAAACAGAGAGTTTTCTTGCAGACACTATTTAACACAAAGTCTTGCAAAAATAATCAGTTCAAGGATAATAAGCTCTAAAACGGAAAAAACAATTTAGTTTATAAATGTCAAATATTCAATGTTTTAATGTTCTGTAGAGTAAATGATTAAACTTTTCGGTGAAAAATTTTGATAAGGAGAGTACCGGATTTCAAAACGGATTCATAAATTTATGCAAATATTTTCATTTTGCATATGGAGATTGTAAAACCTAAAGATGTACTAAAGGACAATCCTTATCTGAATTATTTTGGGGGTGAATTTTTCGCAAAATTCCTTATGTATGCCCTCAAATTCAATAAAATCAATAAAGTTTACGAACAAATTGGAGACAAGCAGGGACTGGAGTTCATTGATGAACTGATCCGTGTTTTGGAATTCAGATTTGAGTATGACGAAGATGAATTGGTACAGCGTATTCCCAAAGAAGGTGCATTTATTGTGGTTGCCAACCATCCGTTTGGCGGGTTAGATGGTATTTTGCTGATTAAAATATTGAGTAAGGTGCGTCCGGATGTAAAGGTCCTGGCTAATTTTCTGCTTCAGAAAGTCGATCAGATCAATAATTTTTTCCTCGATGATAATCCTTTCGACCGTGGGCGTGTGAGTGGCTCCGGTTTTCGTGGGATCAGATCGGCAAAAAAACACCTTGCCGAAGGGGGAGGGCTTTGTATTTTCCCGGCAGGGGAAGTTTCAGGCTACGATACGTACCGGAATATTTCCGATCGTTTATGGCAGTATTCGGCCATAAAATTTATAAAGACCTCAGGGGTACCGGTGGTTCCTGTTTATTTTCAGGGGCACAACAGCCGCCTGTTTTACCTGATGGAACGGATTCATCCAAACCTGAAGGTGATAAAATTACCTTCGGAGATGTTGAACAAACGTAACAAGCTGGTAAAAGTCCGTATTGGGTCCCCGGTTTCAGTGGCCGAGCAGGAATCGTTTACCGATATATACCAGTTTGGACGTTATTTGCGTGCAAAAACTTACAGCCTGAGTTCGAAGATTGAGGTAAAAAGGTTCTTTAATTATTCGCTGAAACGGCAACAAAGAGTAGAAGAAATTGCCCCTCCCGTTGAAGAACAGTTAATTCTTCAGGAAGTGAAAAACCTGGAAAAGGAATATTTGCTTTTCAGGCTTAAAAATTATGCAATATTTTGTGCCCCCTCAAAGGAAATCCCCAATATTTTATATGAGATTGGGCGTCTTCGGGAAATGACTTTCCGGGAGGTCGGTGAAGGGACTAACCGGAGTATCGACCTTGATGAGTTTGATTTGTATTATCATCAAATGTTTATATGGGATGAGGTAGCCAATAAAATAGCAGGAGCCTATCGCATCGGTAAGGGGGCTGATATTCTTCACAGGTACGGCATTCGTGGTTTTTATACACATACTTTATTTCGTATGAAAACGACTATGGAGCCAACACTGATGCAGTCTATGGAGTTAGGGCGTTCGTTTGTGGTAAAAGAGTACCAGCGAAAGCCCATGTCCTTGTTCTTACTATGGAAAGGTATTTTATATTTTATTCTGAAAAATCCGGATTACCGGTATTTGTTTGGCCCTGTGAGTATCAGTAATAATTACGGGAAAAAGTCGAAAGATATGATCATTAAATTTATTATGGCCCATCATTTCGACTGGCAACGGGCCAAATATATTTCCCCTCGTAATTCCTACAAGTTTAAAAGCAACGACAATAATATTAATGTGTTGATGGAAAGTATGGGCGAAGATATCAATAAGCTGGACAGAACGATTGGCGATGTGGACGAAATGAATTCCGGCTTACCCGTCTTACTGAAGAAATATATTAAACAGAATGCCAATATCATCGGCTTTAATGTCGATCCGAAATTTAATAAGTGCCTCGACGGGTTGATTATCCTTGATCTTTTTGATGTTCCCAAAAATACGATCGAATCATTATCAAAAGAAGCAAACGACGGTTCCATCCTGGAGCGTTTCTATTCAAACCGGGAGTAAATGCAGTAGACAACGCAGTCTTCAGTTACAAGTTCATCCAGCATTCAGTATCATGTATTGAAACTCAGTCTGCCAGTTTTTTATACGCTTCCTCAATCATCGAGTAAGTCTCGTGGCTTACCGGCCATAATGGGAGCCGAAGAACGTTTTTGGTTTTTCCCATGATTTCCATCAGGGCTTTTATCCCACCCGGATTTCCTTCCATGAAAAGCAGTTTAAACAAGTCGAGCAGCCGATAATGCAGCACCTGGGCTTCGGCTATTCGATGTTCGTTGGCAAGGTGTACCAGTTTGCTCAATTGGCCGGGGAGCGCGTTGGCAATAACCGAGATAACACCTATTCCGCCAACTGCGATTATCGGCAAGGCAAGCACGTCGTCGCCTGAAATTACTTTGAACCATTCAGGGGCGCTGCGGGCTATGAATGCACAGTGGGACGATTCACCCGATGCCTCTTTCACGCCCACCACTTTCTCCGACGAACGGGCAATCCGTATAGCAGTCTGGTAATCCATGTGAATACCGGTACGCGAAGGTACATTGTACAGGATAATGGGCACCGGACTGGCTTTTATTATTTCCTGATAAAAATGGTAAAGCCCTTCCTGTGTGGGTTTATTATAGTAAGGGGTAACCGTTAAAATTCCATCGACACCATTAAAATCGAAATTATTTATTGTATTAACGATTTTTGCCGGATCGTTCCCTCCCATACCTGCAATAATTGGAAGACGACCTTTGTTTTTGCTGACAACACATTTTACAATTTCTTTTTGTTCATCGGTTGATAGGGTAGGCGTTTCTGCAGTGGTACCCAACACGACCAGGTAATCCATTCCATTGGTTACCTGGTCTTCTACAATGTCTTCAAGTGTGCTGAAATCAATATTTTTATTCTCCGTGAACGGAGTGATCAGGGCTACCCCTGCCCCTTTAAACGGATGTGTTATCATGCTTCTTTTTTATTTATCAGATTCAAATAGTTTATTATTTGTTCGGCCAGATAGTTTGGTTCAGGCTTCTGGTGAATATCAATATTCAGATCATACGGATTATTTTCCCCGCTACTGTAACCAACTTTAAATGCAGCTTTCGAGAGTTTCACGAGTACCTCTACCGGAAATTGTTTTTTTATACTCAGGTCAATCAGAATATCCGGTTCCTTCTGTAAAAAATCAACAGCAGGCCCTTCTTTGGCAAAGCCCAACCAATTAAGTTGTACTTTGTAAAAGCTGTTTATATCTTCGGGGACAGCCTTTTTATTTGTATTATAATATAAACTTTGCAGACTGATATTTTTTTCTTTCAGTGCCTTTTGAATAATCCGGAAAGCTTCCTCTTCTTCAGAACTCCAGATAACCACAACCGTTTTGGCTGTGTCAAAGTTATATACTTTAGTTTTTCTGGAAAGCCCGTCAACTTTTCGCTCCAGCTCCAAATTGGCAATTTTTGTTCGTAGCTTCATAATTTGTAGCAAAAATAATAATTTGTTTTTATTCCAGCATTTTTAGAAAATCTTCTTCTGAAATAATTGGAATATTTAATTTTTGAACTTTTCCCAGCTTACTTGGTCCAATATTGTTACCGGCCAGCAGGTAACTGGTATTTTTAGAAATGGAGCTTACATTTTTTCCTCCGTTTTGTTCGATCATTTTTTTTAGTTCGTCTCGCGAATATTGCACAAAAGTGCCTGAAATGATGATTGACAGGCCACTCAGCTTGTCGGAACGATTTTGAATGCTTGTCTCATTCAGTTCAAATTGTAGTTCATGCTGTTTTAAACGGGCAATCAGTTTCAGGTTTTCTTCATTCCTGAAATAGTTGTATACACTTTCCGCTATTTTACTGCCAATCTCATCAATATTGGTGAGCTCTTCAATGGAAGCGTTTTTGATATTATCAATATTTATCAGCCGGTTAGCCAGTATTTTGGCAACTGTTTCGCCGACGAACCGGATGCCCAGGGCAAACAGTACACGTTCGAACGGAACCGTTTTCGAATCTTCCAGCCCTTTCAGGATACGGTCGGCTGATTTTTCACCTAAGCGTTCCAACCGGCTGATTTTTTCTTTTTTGAGTTCGTAAAGATCAGCTGCATTACGGATCATTCCCTGATTATAGAACAGTTCGATCGTCTCTTCCCCCAGGCCGTCTATATTCATTGCCTTGCGGCTGATAAAATGTTCCATCTTCCCTTTTATTTGCGGGGGACAGCCTGTTTCGTTCGGGCAGTAAAAAGCTGCTTCACCTTCGTTACGTACCAGGAGTGTCCCGCATTCAGGACAGTTTTTAATAAAATCAACAGGCTGGGCCATCGGATGGCGGCTATTGGCATCTACACCCACAATTTTGGGAATTATTTCACCGCCTTTTTCAACGTATACCGAATCGCCAATATGCAGATCAAGGTTTTTGATGATGTCGGCATTGTGCAGCGAAGCCCTTTTTACGGTCGTCCCGGCCAGAAGTACCGGATCGAGATTGGCAACCGGAGTTACTGCACCGGTACGGCCCACCTGGTAGCTTACCGAGTGCAGGATGGTTGAAACCTGTTCGGCCTTAAATTTAAAGGCGATTGCCCAGCGTGGCGATTTGGCTGTAAAACCAAGGTATTGTTGCAGACGGAGCGAGTTGACTTTGATTACAACTCCGTCGGTAGCAACAGGAAGGCCATGTCTCCTTTCATCCCATTCACGGCAAAAAGCAATTACGTTGTCGATATTGGTACACTTACGGCTGTGTCCCGAAATTTTACAGCCCCAGCTTGCGGCTGCCTGCAGGTTTTCGTAATGACCGTCGGAAGGAAGAGTTTCGCCAAGCATATAATATAAATAAGCATCGAGCCTGCGTTTGGCCACTACCGATGAGTTCTGAATTTTCAGGGTTCCGGAGGCTGCATTACGCGGGTTAGCAAACAAGGGGTCTCCTTCTTTTTCACGTTCAGCATTCAGTTGGTCGAAAACCGCAAAGGGCATGAGCACTTCGCCGCGTATTTCCAGTTCGTCAGGAATATTATCGCCTTTCAGTTTTAACGGGATACTGCGGATGGTCCGAATATTGGCCGTAACATCGTCGCCGCGGATGCCATCGCCCCGGGTGATGGCCTGCTGCAATTCGCCGTTTTTGTATATTAAGCTGATGGAAGTACCGTCGAATTTCAATTCGCAAACATATTCGAATTGCTGATCTGTGAGTTTACGGATGCGCTGGTCGAAATCGCGTAGTTCACCTTCTGAATAAGCGTTGGAAAGAGAAAGCATCGGGTAGCGGTGTTCTACTTGCTGAAATTCTTTGTTCAGGTCGCTTCCTACCCGTTGAGTTGGCGAATTGGCATCGAAGAATTCAGGATTTTCGGCTTCCAGTTTCTCCAACTCTTTTATTTTCATGTCAAACTCATAATCGCTGATCGAGGGCTGAGACAACACGTAATATCTGTAATTGTGCTGTTCCAGTTCTTCACGAAGGGCAAGTATGCTTTGTTTGATTTCTGCTTTTTCCATCTGTGCTAAATTTCTTTTAAAAATATGAAAATACTGCGATTTTTGGGTATTGCGATTTGTAATCACGACATTTTTTCAGAGATTAAAAATTTTTTACGCCCATGTCTGCAGCATAGTGCAGGACAGTTAAATATTAATTACTATCTTGCAGATCGTAAAGTCCAATAAAACTTACTGAAAAATGAAAAGATTACTTTATTTGCTGTTTATCACGGCCGTCTTGTATTCCTGCGGCCCTGCTTCCGAATTCAAACTGAAATCACCTGACGGGTTATGCTTCTCTCAGGTGAAAATTGCAGATAACAATCTGTTATATAGTTTGATCTATCATGGGGACACCATCGTTCGGAATGCTGAAATACATCTGTTAGAGGGGAATGATACTCTTCTTAAAAATGTTACCCTTTTGAATATTGAGGAATCGCAGACAGATGAGACCTGGAATACGGTAAACGGTAAAAACAAGCTTGTGCGTAATAATTACTGCCGCTATGAATTAAGCCTCCGTAATAAACAGGGGAAAAATATGAAGTTGGAAATCCGTGTATACAATCAGGGGTTTGCTTATCGTTTTATTGTCCCGAAGGGCAGTACTGGTTTAACCGAAAATTCGGCTATTGGTTTTGGCTGTGATTTTACTTTCTGGGCTTATAATGGAGAAAATCATAATACAGGGCCGGTAAAACTTTCAGAATATGGCGAAAACACGGTATTGAACCCAGTGGTTTTCCGTACTTCAGAAGGAAATTATTTTGCGTTACACGAAGCTGCAATTACTGAATATTCACCTTTTGTTTTAACGAATACAACCGATAACAGTTTTATTTTAAGTCAGGAGTGCATAAGTGGTGAAAACGGATCGGTAAAAACATCGTGGAGAGCTTTTATTTTGGGTGACTGCGCAGGCGATTTAATCGAGTCTGACCTGTTGATAAACCTGAACGAACCATGTAAAATTAAAGATACTTCATGGATAAAACCCGGAAAGTCGATGTGGGATTGGCGTGTTTGGGGCTACAAGGCAGACGACGGTTTTGTTTATGGATTAAACACCGTTTCGCATAAACGGTTTATCGATTTTGCCGCTAAAAATAATATCCAGTACCTGTTGATCGATGCTGATTGGTACGGGCCTGAATTCAGTGACAGTTCGGATCCGACTCAGGCACGGGAAGGTGTTAATATTGAGGAGTGTATGGCCTATGCAAAAGAAAAAGGAGTAGGGGTAATACTGTATCTGAATGATGTTGGTGCTAAAAAATTTGGGTTGGAACGGGTATTAAAGCAATTTGCGGAATGGGGGGCAGTAGGTGTTAAATACGGGTTTATGAAAGGCAGTCCCCAGGAAAAAGTACTGAACACGAGAAAAATTGTTGAGTTATGCGCAAAATATAAATTGATGGTCGATTTTCATGATAATCCAATAGCCCCGGGTGGTGACCGCCGTACTTGGCCGAACCTGGTGACAAAAGAATTTTGCCATGCCCAGGCAGATGCCAAAAGGTCGTACTGGCCGGAAACAATCGTGACGGCCCCGTTTGTAAATATGGTTGCCGGGCCACTTGATATGACCAATGGCTGGTTCGGCCTGAACAAGGCTTTTGGTAACGGAAGGCAGAGGGTATTCGCTGAAATTCCGGGAACTGTGGTCGCTGAAGTTGCTAAACTGATCGTGATTTATTCCGGCTGGACAGTATTGCCTGATGCACCGGAAGAATATTTGAAAAAAGATGACCTTTTTGATTGTATCCGTAAAATGCCTCTCCAATTTGACAGTTATAAGGTACTTGATGGTGAAATTGGAAAATTTATCACGGTTGCGCGGCAGGCAGGCGACGATTGGTTCGTGGGTTCGCTGACGAACCGTGATGGGCGTGAGTTATCTGTAAAATTTGATTTCCTTGACAGTAATAAAAAATATGTGGCTACTTTTTATGAAGATGCCGGGGACACACATTTTGAGGGAAATAAAGAAGCTTACCGGGTTCAGAAGAATATTGACGTTGATAGTAATACCACGGTAATAGCCAAACTAGCCCCGGGAGGAGGCCAGGCGATTTATATTCATCAGACAGAATAAAAAAAGTGGCTTAGCTGGAATCTAAATAATAACACGTTAAAACGAATCACTACTGTCCGGATAAGAATGAAGCGATTCCCCGCGACACTGGAATGGACACGCCGTTAGTCAATGAGGCGGGGGAAATCGCTGGAAAAACGAATATTCAATAACCAATTTTTATTAATCGTATTTATGCTTTTCTTTTTCCGGATCCGGATTCGGAGTTGAAGGGCTGCATTCACATTCGCACTCCAATCCCTTTTCATATTGTTCGAGTGCACGGGCACTCATGGCCATGCTTGAGAAACCGCCATCGTGATACAGGTTTTGCATGGTTACTTTGCGTGTAAGATCGGAGAACAGGGTAATGCAATAATCTGCACAATCTATTGCATTGGCATTGCCAAGTGGAGACATACGTTCCGAAAAGTCCAGTAGTTTTTCCATCCCTTTAATGCCGCTTCCGGCTTTGGTAAGGGTGGGCGACTGAGAAACAGTGTTGATACGCACCCCGCGTTCGCGTCCGTAAATGTAGCCGAAACTGCGTGCGATTGATTCTAAGAGAGCTTTGGCATCGGCCATATCATTGTACCCGTAGAGGGTTCGCTGGGCTGCAATGTACGAAAGGGCAACAACAGATCCCCACTCGTTTATTGCATCGAGTTTGCGTGCTACGTGCAGCATTTTATGAAATGACAGTGCTGAAATATCAAGGGTTTTGTCAAACATGTTGTAGTCGAGTTCGCTGTAATGCCTGCCTTTACGGACATTGGGAGACATGCCTATGGAATGCAGCACAAAGTCGATTTTTCCGCCCAGCAGTTCCATCGAGCGTTTAAAAACATGTTCCAGTTCTTCCACATTGGTAGCATCGGCGGGAATTGCCTCGGTGTTAAACCTTTCTGCAAGTTTATCAACATCTCCCATGCGAATAGCAAGAGCGGTATTCGACAGGGTTATTACAGCGCCTTCTTCCACAGCGCGTTCGGCAACTTTCCAGGCAATTGAGTCGGAATTTAATGCTCCAAAGATGACTCCTTTTTTTCCTTTTAATAAATTATACGACATAGTTGTAATTTATTTGTATTTCCAGCAAAGTAACAGCTATAACTGTAATGATGTTGCCGGGGGCATCAAAAAAAAGTCTTTTTTTATGTTTTTTTCCTGGAAAGGTTGAATTTTAGAATGAATAAAATAAATGTTCAAAATAAAGTTTGAAGTTCCGGGGCTGTCACATCAACAAACCATTTAAGGCTTCCGAAACTCCTGATTAAGGCTTCCGAAACTCCTGATTAAGGCTTCCGGAACTTCTGATTAAGGCTTCCGGAACTTCTGATTAAGGCTTCCGGATTTTATTATCAACCTATTTGACATTAAGGCCGATTGGCGTAGAAATTTAATTTATATTTTCTCCAGAGTTTCAGTTTGTAACCAACCCTGATTTCCGTCGGCAAGGCGAATTTCGTACCAGTTTCCTACCTGGTCGATTAATTGTACTTTCAGCCCTTCGTGGATAAGGAAAATATTGGTGCCGCTTTCCGATGGTGAACTTTTTACCGTTACACTGGGCTGGGTAATGATGGCAAAGTTGTGATTTTCGATCCTGTTCTTTTGTTTATTTGCGAAAACAAAGGTAAAAACAGAGCCTGCTAAAACCAGGATGCCGAACCAGAACCCCAAACGCCGTAGCCTGCCATTTGATGAAAATACATATAAGCCAAGCAATAGCAGAAATACGATGAAGCTGACAATGCTGTACATGGCCCAGGTGTCAGTTGATTTCGATTTAATGAGGTTGTTCCACCAGCGTATAAAAAACACCTGGGGTAGTGCATCAATAGCATCAACCACGTGCTGATTGGCCAGGTCGAGGTTGAACTGGATATCAGCATCGTCAGGAGCAAGCAGCTTGGCCCGTTCGTAATTGAGGATGGCCGGGGTTATTTTGCCTGCCTTGTAGTAGGCATTACCCAGGTTGAAATACAATTCAGCCGATTCGACACCTGTTCCCAACAGTTGCTCATAAACAGCGATCGCTTCGTTGTATTTTTGTTCAGTATAATCCTGGTTCCCTTTCAGAAGAAGTGAATCCTGTGCTTTTATCTGAAATACAAATAACAAGGCAACTATGGTGTATATTATTTTTTTCATCGTTTTGCTTATTTGATTTGTTTTTCCAGTTTGCCCATGATTGTTGCAGCACGGTCGTACACATCTTTAATAGTCCCGGAGAAGGCACTGGGAGCATAGCGGGCAAATTCACAATCTTCAATAATATTAATGAACTCATCGACTACCTCCTGTTGTACCTGCCTTGAAAGCAGCGATGCAGAAGCATTTCCCCGGTTCAGATCGGCAACCGGAATGCCTAGTTTATCGCTCAGGTAACCCCAAAAGGCTTTCAGTACTGATTCGTAGAATTGTTCAGCTTTATTATTTTTCATGAAACCGGCAGCTTCTTTCAACCGCTTGCGGGCTACTTTATTGGCTTTTTTATTTCTCATCAGGGCCAGGTTTGCATTTTCGCGGGCTTTTTTGCGGTAAATGATGTAGATGAGAGCAAACACAAAGATTCCTGCTAAATAGATCAGGTAAAATTTGGTGGTCCCGAAAAATGTGTATCCCCTGACTGTCAGTTTTTGGTTATTCTGCTTGATAAAACGAATGTCTTTGCCAATAAAACGTACATCCTCTTTGGAGAAGGAGCTGACTACGGTTGCGTTTTGGTCTTCATCTCCTTTTTCAACCTGAACGGTAAATGGTCCGGCTGAACGGGTCTCATATTTTTGTACGGAAGGGTTGAAATAACTGAAGGTAACGGCAGGGATGGTATATTCGCCTGCATAACGGGGAATGAACAGGTATTCGAATGTTTTGCTGCCATTAAGACCGTTGTCGCTGGCATTGGTGCGGTCTGATGTTTTGGGATCGTACACCTCAAAGTCAGCCGGGAATTCAATTTTCGGGGCTTCAATCAGTTTCAGGTTACCATTCCCTGTAATATTGATTTTCAGGGTAGCTGCTTCGTTCGATTTTAGTTTTTTCTTGTCGATACCTGCTGAATAGTTGAATGTTCCCACGGCCCCGTAAAAATTGGTTGGAGCAGGTGGCAGGTCTTTTACCCGGATATATACAGGATCGCTGGTTACTTTGGCCTTTACATTCCGGTAATTGTCGAAAAAATCGTCGAAAAAGCTTCGTTGTTGCCTGATACGTTGCTGTACGATACAGGTTATTTCAAACGGGTCAATTTTTATTTTTCCTGTTTGCTGGGGAAAAAGAATTGTTTTCTTAAGAATGCCTACCTGATAGATTTTATTATTGTAAACCTCGCGGTTAAAACTTACCTGGTTGGGGACTTCTATATCCTGGGTCCAGAAACCTTCATACGATGGCAGTTTTACATCGTCGAACCCCCGCACGGGAACATTGGGACTTACATACAATTTGACGGTTGCAATAATTTGTTCCCCTTTGTACACGTTGCTTTTAGTTACGTCGACCTTTACAAAAAGATTTTCTTTACTGATATCGGCACTGCTGTTTTCCGATGATGATGATTGTCCCTGGGAGGCACTGCTTCTTCCCTGTCGGGCTGGTTTCTGGCCTTTTACAACCTGAATTTTGACGGAATTGGATTCGAAAATTTTGCCATCGACTTTAATGCTGGCCGGGCGTATGGTAAAAGTCCCTTCTGTTTTAGCACGTAACACATAAATATACGAGAAAGTGACCGACTGAGTAGTTTTCCCGTTGATCATTTGAAAATTTGAACTTTGAGAGGTCGATGGCCCCATAAGTATTTCAAAATTCGACAAATCGGGAAGTTGAAGGTCATTACCCCGTTCATTTAGTGTAAAACTTAGCCTGAATTGTTCACCGGTACGTACAATATTAGGTGCCGTCATCGTAAAACGGGTACTCTCGGCGAAGCTACCAGTTATTATCAGTGCAAATGTCAGAAATGTCAGTATTTTTTTGATCATATCTTGTTTATCTTTCAAGGCTCCCAAAATTACTAAATCAAAATTAAAGTTGCGAGTTCCGGGGGGCAAGTTTCAAATTCCAGGTTACAAACTCAATTATCCGGAATCCGGCATCGTGCTGCGCCTACCAGTCTTTTTCCGTTTTTTTGCTTTTTGCCTTTTCAGCCTTCATCTTTTTTACTTTATCCTGAAGTTTCTTTTCATCGTTCTGCAAGGCCTGCAACAATCGTTCCGCATTTTCTTTTGATATTTTATTTTGTTGTTGCTGCTGTTGCTGGTTCTGCTGATTTTTATTCTGGTTCTGATTTTTATTTTGTTGATCCTTGTTTTGTTGATTTTTATTCTGATCCTGTTGATCCTTATTTTTATTTTGGTCGTTCTTATTTTGATCCTTATTCTGATCCTTATTCTGATCTTTATTTTTGTCTTTGTTTTTATCTTTATTTTTATCCTGGTCCTTATTTTTATCTTTGTTTTTTTGCTGTTGCTGCTGTTTTTTCTTCAGGTTCATCGCATATACCAGGTTGTATTTGGTCTCCAGATCATCCGGGTTTTTACGCAGGGCTTCTTTATACGCTTCAATACTTTCATCCAGCTTGTTTTGCATCAGCAGCGAGTTGCCTTTATTGTGCAGCGCACGGCTTTGTTCGATCTTGTCGGTGCTTTTATCAGCAATCTGATCAAATTTAGAAGCCGATTCTTCAAATTTCATTTGTTTATAAAGCGCATCACCCAGGTTGAAATCCCATTTCTTGTCATCGGGCTTTTTATCAAGCGCTTTGCGGTAAGCTGTTTCTGCCTGGCTGAACATGGTTGTGTCGATTTTTGTCGTATCAGCCAGCGCCTTTTCATATATACGGTTGCCTTCGCGTACAAATTTGCGTTCGTTCTGAGCCTGGACTACAGTAGATATCAGCAGGAACAAAACGGATATGTATATTGAGTTTTTCATCACTATTTTATTTATTTTCCAAACAATTTAAAGTTCTTCAAATATTTGTTCTTACGTTCCAGTATCATAAACTCGACAAGTAATAACAGTAAACCGAAGGCTATAAAATACTGAAACTGGTCGTTATAGTCGGAGTAAATTTGCGACTCCATTTCGGAGGATTCCATTTTATCAATTTCATTAAAAAGTGTATTTAATCCTACCTGGGCATTGTTTGCCCTGACGTAAATTCCTTTTCCGGCAGCAGCAATCTGTTGCAGCATGGGTTCATTCAGCTTGGTTACAATGACATTGCCGTTTTTGTCTTTCCGGTAGTCCTGCTGTCCGTTGCGGTTGACGGGGATCGGGCCTCCCTGTGGTAATCCCATTCCGATGGTATGTACAATAATGCCTTTTTGGGCAGCTTCGGTAGCAGCGCCAATAGCATCATCTTCGTGGTTTTCTCCATCCGTGATAATAATCATTGCCTTGCTTCCTTCGAACTGGGGACTGAATGACCGTATTCCCAGGTTAATAGCCGCCCCGATAGCGGTTCCCTGTGTCGGGACAATTTCGGTACTTATTGATTCAAGAAATAATTTTGCTGAAGGATAATCCGTCGTGATGGGCAACTGGGTATATGCTTCCCCTGCAAAAACGATCAATCCGATTTTGTCGTCGTTCAACCGGTCTACCAGTTGTGAAATAGCTCGTTTGGCACGTTCCAGACGGTTGGGTTGAATATCTTCGGCCATCATGCTGTTCGACACATCAAGGGCAATGATCAGTTCCACCCCTTCACGTTTCACTGTTTTCAGTTTAGAACCAAACTGGGGACGGGCAAGACCAAAGATAATCGAGCCCAGCGCAATCATCAGGATAATGAATTTAAGGATTGGCCGGGAATTACTTGCATTAGGCATCAGTGTTGAAAGAATTTCGTTTTGCGCGAAACGGGCCAGTGCCTTTTTGCGCATTTGCCGGGCTATCACGAAAAAGACTGTGAGTACCGGTATAACCAGTAGTGCGTATAACCATTGCGGTTGTGCTATTCTGAAAATCTCCATGTTCGTCGGTTTAAGGGATGTTTCTAAAAATGGTTGTTTTCATGAATATTCCAAGTATCAGTAAAAAAGCAGCCAGTAAAGCATAACGCTCAAATTCTTCTTCTTTTTTACTGTATTCTTTTACTTCAATCTTCGATTTCTCCAGTTTGTCAATCTCCTTGTAAATTTCTACCAGTTTATTGTTGTTGACAGCCCTGAAATATTTACCGTCGGTAATGTCGGCAATTTTCTGGAGTGTTTCCTCGTCTATTTTAACTTCCACGTCGCGAATTTGTGTTTGTGTGCCGAACGGGGTTTGTACCTGGACAGGGTAGGGGGCTGTGCCAATGGTTCCCACGCCGATGGTATATACCCGTATTCCGTAGGTTTTTGCCAGTTCGGCAGCAGTTGCCGGGGCTATCTCTCCCCGGTTGTTCTCCCCGTCGGTGAGCAGAATAACCACCCTGCTGATCGCTTTACTATCTTTAAGCCGTGCCACTGCTGTTGCAAGCCCGTTGCCGATCGCAGTACCGTCTTCTATCATTCCGCTTTCAATGTCGTTAAAAAGGTTGATTAAAACGGCGTGGTCAGTAGTGAGCGGGCACTGGGTAAAACTTTCCCCTGAAAAAACGACCAGACCGATCTTGTCGGTTGGCCGTCCCGAGATAAATTCGGTGGCAACATTTTTCGCGGCATCGAGCCGGTTCGGCTGGAAATCGCGTGCCAGCATCGAACTGGAAATATCGAGCGCTATCACGATGTCGATCCCTTCGGTGGTTACATTTTGCCAGTTGTTAGACGATTGCGGGCGGGCCAACACCATGATCAACAGCGACATTACCGCCAGCTGAATGATGAAAAGGACATGCCTGAAATAATATTTCCAGCTTTTAGGAATCTTTGCAAATCCCATGGTGGATGAGAATTGTATACTCGCCCCGGCTTTTTTCTGCCTGAGTATGTACCAGATAATCATTGGTATTAATACCAGGAACAGGTAGAAAAATTCAGGATTTTTAAATGTTATATGGTTCATCTCTTTTTCTTTTCAATTCACGATGTTTGATTCAGATTATCTGAAACTTGTAATTTGTTTACATTTTTATCTCCACATCTTCTCCTTCACGGTCATCAACCGGTTCCTCCGGCTTCTTAATTTCTTCTTTTTTCGTTTGGTTGATAAAGAAATAGGCATTGATCAGTGCCAGGTTGTTATCGTCAGGTAAGGGTTTATACTTGGCAAATTTTACCAAATCAGAAAGTTTTAATATCTGGCCCAATTCTTCCATCGATTTTTCATTAATTAAATCTCTTCTGAATTTAAAAGCAGCCAGTGTTTCGTCGCTGGTTTGTTCCATTGCCGGTATTTCGAATCGATCCCAGATATATGCACGAAGGGTATCAGATAGTTCGCTGTAATATTGTTTGATTTTGTCGTGTTGCCATATTTTTTCTTCTTTGATCCGGTCGAGTTCGCGCAGGGCAATCACGTGGGCAGGTTCTTTAGGTTTCTCAGGCCTGCCAAAAAGCGGCTGGTTCTTTTTCTTTCGCTGGAAATAATAAAAAATGAAGAAAATAATGGCGCCTGCCAGGATTACTCCCAGTATGTACGGGCTGACTTCCTTTAAGGTAACCGGTGCTCCATATGGCTTTTTAATATCGACCGGTCCTTTCGTAGTGTCGATGGGCATACCAAGTACTTCCAGTGCCAGTGGCTGGGTAAACAGGGAATCGCTTAGTTCGTTATACTTCAGCATGAAACGGAACTGGGGTATCATTTGTACTCCGGTATCGAACGAGGTGATTGTATAATTCCGGATGATTTTGATTTGTTCTGCATCGCTCAGGGTAAAGGTGTCGAGCGGAGAACG
Source organism: Prolixibacteraceae bacterium (assembly GCA_963662895.1). GTDB lineage: Bacteria > Bacteroidota > Bacteroidia > Bacteroidales > Prolixibacteraceae > GWE2-42-39. The sequence goes on from OY759982.1 coordinate 1,967,282, forward strand.
TTCGATCACTTCAATGGCAGAAGTAATTGAATCGCCAATATCCGGGAAATCCAGTTTTATATCTTTAGGTTGATCGACTTCAAGGTGGAGGTGTACCTGGTCGCCAATCAATATTTTTGTGGAATCGAGGCTGGCCGTCGCTTTAATCTTGTTGGTCTGGGCATGTCCCGTTCCGTAAAAAACGGCAGTCAGCAAAAATATGAGTATAGTCTGTTTCATTTATCCTCTCTTTTTAAATAAGCTTATCAGCGATCTCACGTAATCTTCGTTGGTATTAATGTTTACATAATCAACGCCTGACTTTTTAAAACCATTATCAAGTTTGCCTGACAGGTTCGTCCACCATCGACTATATGCCTGGCGTGTACTTTTGTTTGAACTGTCGACCCATATATAATTGCCGGTTTCAGCATCTTTCAGCTTGATCATGCCAATAGGAGGCAGTTCGGTTTCCCGTTCGTCATAAATACGAAGAGCCACCATGTCGTGTTTATTATTGGCAATCGACAAGGCATTCTCCAGTTCCTTTTCATTCTGAATAAAATCGGAGATGATGAAGGTGGTACAACGTTTTTTTATGGCGTTGGTCAGGTAACGGATAGCTTCGGTGATATTTGTGCCACGTTCCTGTGGCTGAAAATCAATTAATTCGCGGATAATACGCAGAATGTGGCTTCGTCCTTTTTTGGGAGGGATGAACTTTTCTATTTTTTCTGAAAAGAAGATCACCCCGATCTTATCGTTGTTCTGGATGGCCGAAAAAGCCAGTATTGCAGCTATTTCAGTAATAACGTTTTTTTTCAGTTTATCGAACGAACCAAATTCACGCGAACCGCTTACGTCAATCAGCAGTACCACTGTTAATTCCCGTTCTTCTTCGAATACCTTGATATATGGTTTGTTATAACGGGCCGTCACGTTCCAGTCGATGTTGCGGATGTCGTCGCCGTACTGGTATTCGCGAACTTCGCTGAAAGCCATTCCCCGGCCCTTAAACGCACTATGGTATTCGCCGGCAAAGATGTTGCGGCTTAACCCACGCGTTTTAATTTCAATTTTGCGTACCCGTTTTAATAGTTCTGTATGTTCCAAAATCTTCGATTTTAAATTTCAAATAATCAAAATCCCAATATTTTTAATTTCTTGACAGATTTACCAAAGTGAAATTATATCGTCCCTAACGGGACTTCGTAACTATCGAACTTATTTTTTTCTACCAATATTTCGTGTCCCTGGTGCTTGTTAAAACCTCGTAGAGGTGAAAAATGGGTAGAAAAAATGTGTTCCTCACCCCCTAAAAGTTCCGTAGGGACGAGACCTTTCAAATCTGTCAAAGTAGAATTAAAGATATTCAATTGAAATTTGGTCATTGGGATTTTATAATCTACGGAACTTCTACTATGTTCAAAATTTCAGTAATAATTTCTTCTGAAGTAATATTATTTGCTTCAGCTTCGTAACTCAACCCGATACGGTGGCGCATTACATCGGGGCAAACAGCACGTACATCTTCCGGGATCACATAACCACGGCGTTTAATAAACGCATAGGCTTTGGCTGCCTGAGCAAGGCTGATGCTGGCACGGGGCGACCCTCCGTACGAGATCATATCGGTGAATTTTTCAAGTTTGTATTCTTTGGGGGAGCGGGTGGCAAACACGATATCGACAATGTATTTCTGGATTTTTTCATCCATATATACGTCTTTAACCACATCTCTGGCTTTGATTATATCTTCAGGTTTTAATACTGTTGATGCCTGGGGAAATTCTTTTAAAAGGTTTTGCTGAATGATTATCCGTTCTTCTTCTTTTTGGGGATAATTGATCACTACCTTTAGCATAAACCGGTCTACCTGAGCTTCTGGCAGAGGGTAAGTACCTTCCTGTTCAATAGGGTTTTGGGTAGCCATTACCAAAAATGGTTCTTCCAGTTTAAAAGTTTCTTCGCCAATGGTTACCTGGCGTTCCTGCATGGCTTCGAGCAATGCCGACTGAACTTTGGCAGGTGCCCGGTTGATTTCGTCAGCCAGTACAAAGTTGGTGAAGATAGGCCCTTTTTTAATTACAAATTCTTCTTTTTTCTGACTGTAAATAAGCGTACCCAGCAAATCGGCCGGAAGCAGGTCAGGAGTAAACTGGATACGGGCAAATTTGGTAGCAATGGTTTTTGAAAGGGCAGTAATAGCCAGCGTTTTTGCCAGTCCCGGAACACCTTCCAATAAGATGTGACCTCCTGAAAGCAAGCCGATCAATAAACTTTCAACCAAATGTTTCTGGCCAACAATCACTTTTCCCATTTCAATGTTGATGATGTCAACAAAAGCACTTTCTTTTTGTATCCGTTCATTCAATTCACGAATGTCAACTGCTTGATTCATATTTTTTACTGTTTTGTTTTTCTCAATAATTTTTCGAAGCACGAATTTAAGCCGCTAAGCTACAAAAAAGGATAAAAAATCGTTAAATATTGTTAAGCTATTTTCAGGATTCTAAGCCTTTCGGAATTCCATGTTCCGGGGACGATTTCAAATTTCAGGTTCTGGTGGATACATATAATTTATAACCCCAAGTCAGGACTTTTTACATCTTCAATCGTTAATCTTCAATCATTAATCGTAATTCCATCTTCTGTTATAATGTTTTTTTGTACAACCTTCCCTGCCATGTGTCACGTTCGGCCAGCCGCTTTTCAACCTTGGCCACGAACTCGAAATTTTTCAATCCCCAGCGGGGGGCAACCAGCATTTCGGGCGGGGCCTGACTGATAAACCGTTCAACCACAATTTTTGGATTCAGTATTTCGAGGTAATCAACCACCAGATTAATATATTCTTCTGCCGAAAATAAATGAAAATTTTCCGGTTTCTCCTGGTATTCTTTATATAATCTGGTTCCCTGGTGAATTTGTAACTGGTGCAGTTTCAGGTTTTCAACAGGTAGTTGTGAAATACTTTTTGCCTGATCCATAAAATCCGGGTAGTCTTCGCCCGGTAACCCGAGTATCATGTGTGCGCAATTATGAATATTGCGCCGGGCTGTTTCTTCCAATGCCCAAACCGATTCTTCAAAGCTGTGACCACGGTTGACCCGTTGTAACGTTTCATTTTTGTGTGATTCGATACCGAATTCCAGCATTACGTACCGTTTTGTTGATAATTCGCCCAGGTAATCCAGTATTCTTTCGTCCACACAATCAGGGCGGGTGGCAATTACCAGCCCGATAATTTTTGGATGTTGCAGGGCTTCTTCGTAAAGTATTTTCAGGTTTTCGAGCGGGGCATAGGTATTCGAATATGCCTGAAAATAAGCCAGGAATTGCATTGTGCTATATTTTTTTGCAAAAAAACGAATACCTTTCTCAAGTTGTTCGGTTACTGAAATTTCAAGATTACAATAGCCGGGCTTGAATGTTTTATTGTTGCAATAGCTACACCCGCCGGTACCTTTGGTCCCGTCGCGGTTGGGGCATGAGAAACCTGCATCAACCGATACTTTTTGAACTCTTCCGTTAAATTTTTTCCTGAAATATGTCGGAAAATCATTGTATCGCTTACCATATTGCCAAGAACTCATGTATTCATCCAGTTTATAAAGATTTCGCAAAGATATAAGGAAATGCCGGATTTTCCGGTTTTTCTCTGTTTGTTAAAAACTCGTTGAAAACCTGTTATACTAAACAATTCTTTTTAAGTACTGTTTCCTTATTTTTAGAAAGTCGGAAAAGAGAAAGATATGCTAACATACAAAGATATTCTTCAGATCAGGGAACGGGGAAGTGAGATACAGGCAGTAGAACAGCAAATCCGGAATTTTATACACGGTTTCCCTTATTTGCAAATTACTGCTGCTGCAACGGTTGATAACGGCTTGATCCGGTTTCAGGATACAGACCTTGATAAATACATCCGGATATTTGACGAGTTTATTGGTAAAGGCCTGAAACCTCTAAAATTTGTTCCGGCTTCGGGGGCTGCCAGCCGTATGTTTAAATCGTTATTTAGTGCCAAAGAAGAACTGGCCCTGGGAAAAAGCATCGAAGAGGTTTTGGTGCCGGAAGACATTAAGCAGTTTGTTGCCGGAATAGAAAAATTTGCTTTCTGCCCTGATATAGAAAAAGTTTCAGGAAAGAGAATCGAAGAACTCAGTTTGCCGGAGATACTTGATTCTGTTTTAACTGAAGACGGGTTAAATTACGGGACCCTGCCAAAGGGATTGCTGAAATTTCACACTTACGGGGGAAATACCCGGACCCCGATGGAGGAACACATGGTAGAAGGGGCTGGTTATTCGAGAGACAACCAGAACAGGGTAAAAATACATTTTACTGTTTCGCCTGAACATCAAAATGGGTTCATCGATTTACTCGATCAAATTAGAACTGAATATGAACAACAGTATGGTGTTCAGTATGAGATTAGCTTTTCGCAGCAAAAGCCGGCTACAGATGCCATTGCCGTTGATTTGAACAACGAACCATTCCGCGAAATGGATGGAAGTCTTTTGTTCCGGCCTGCCGGGCATGGTGCCCTGCTCGAAAATCTGAATGACCTTGATGCAGACCTGATTTTCATTAAGAATATTGATAATGTTCTTCCCGATCGATTGAAAAAAGGCACGACAGACTATAAAAAGGCCCTGGCCGGTCTGTTGATCAACCTTCAGGAAAAAATATTTTATTATCAGGAAAAGTTCGATACATACCATTATTATGCGTTGAATAGCGCTTTTTTTGCCGAAGCCGCCAATTTTCTGGAAAATGTATTAAATGTAAGACCCCCGGAAAACCAGTATTATTTAGAAAAAGAGGAATTGTATCATTACCTGAAAACAAAATACAATCGTCCGGTACGTGTTTGCGGGATGGTGAAAAATGAAGGTGAACCAGGAGGTGGGCCTTTTTGGGCGGTCAACAATGACGGTTCGGTTTCTTTACAGATAGCTGAAAGTTCGCAGATTGATCAGGGAAACGAAGAACAACAAACCATTGCTATGGGAGCAACCCATTTTAATCCGGTTGATCTGGTTTGTGCTGTAAAAAATTACAAGGGAGAAAAATACGATTTACCAAAATTTCGTGATCCAAACGCCGGTTTTATTTCTGTAAAATCGAAAGACGGGAAAGAACTTAAAGCCCAGGAATTACCAGGGCTTTGGAACGGCGCTATGGCTGACTGGACTACCATTTTTGTAGAAGTTCCGGTTACCACTTTTACTCCTGTTAAAACGGTGAACGATCTTTTGCGAAAAGAACATCAGCCCGGTTGAATTTATTTAAAAAGTATTACTAATTTTGTGGCCTTCACAAGATATAAAATGGAAGAAGAACATAGTGGCTTATATGACGAAAATGATATTCTTGAAGCGGTAAGACGTTTCAGAAAAATGATAAGGAAAAAAACAGTTGAATATTTCGATATTTTTGAATTTGAAGAGATAGCCGATTATTTTATGGATGAAGGGCGCTTGAAACTTGCTAAAAAAGCAATTTCAACCGGGCTTCATATTCATCCTTCGGCGACTCCCCTGTTAATTAAAAAAGCCCAGATATTGGCATACGAAGGTAAAACTAAAGAATGTTTGAGGCTGATAAATTATCTTGAAAAAATTGAGCGATCCAACTCCGATTTATATTTAGTTAAAGGTTCGGCATTAAACCTGATCGGCGATACTGAAAAAGCAGTGAAAGCCTACGAAAAGGCGATTGTTTACGACACTGAAGAAGCTGATGAAATTCTGTACAGTATCGGAATAACCTTCGGACAAACCGGTAATCTCAGGCTTGCCCTTCATTATTTGGAAAGGGCTCATCGGGCTAATCCTAAAAATGAGATGGTACTTTACGAACTGGGTTATTTTTACGAACGTAACGCTCAACTTGATAAAAGTATTGAGTATTACAATAAATATCTCGATATCGATCCGTTCAACAGTTCGGTATGGTATAATCTGGGCATCACTTATAACCAGGGTGACCGTTATAAAGATGCAATAAGGGCCTATGACTTTGCTATTGCTCTGGACGAAAATTTTCTGCAGGCATATTTTAATAAGGCAAATACCTATTCGAACAACGAACAATATGAAGAAGCGATTCCTTGTTATGACGAATATATAGAACACGATCAGGAAAATGACGATGCATATTGTTATCTTGCAGATTGTTACCTGCATCTGAATCAGAATAATCAGGCTCTGGTCAACTACCAGAAGGCCCTCCGGCTGAATGAGGAGAATGCCGCGGCCTGGTATGGTTCAGGATTAGTGATGAGGCGTGAAAATCAATTGACAGAAAGCCATGCGTTTTTGAAAAAGGCGACTTTATATGACAATGAAAGCGATGAATATTGGCTGAGCTATGCCAAAGTATGCAGAGACCTGGATTTATACAAAGAAGCAATTACTGGCTACCAGAATGCAACCCATATAGCTCCTGAAAATACCGAATACTGGATTGCGTATTCCGAATTCTTACATGAAAAGGGCTATACGGAACGTGCCATAAATGTTTTGAAAAAGGCAGAGAAAGTAAGTGGGTCGAGTGCGCACATCAATTACCGGCTTACTGCCTACCTGCTTGAAAATAAAAACGATGCCGAAGCTGCCATGCGTTTTGAAAAAGCATTGAACAGTGATTTCAGTAGTCATAGCAATTTATTCGACTACTATCCTGAAGCACAAAAAATGGAACTGATCAAGTCGCTTATTGGTCAGTATCAGGCCGGTAATATCCATATGTAATTTTAGGCGGACATCGGTTATATCCAATATTTATGTTATTGGAGTCTAATGGTTTTTGCTAATATACACTGGTTTGTCAGGCGTGTATAAAAAACAGCAATCACGGTAACTTTATTATTTCCCTCCCTGGGAATCAATACTTCGGCAATTCCGTTACGATCCTGAATTTCTTTCCTGTTTCCAGGTAGGTATTTCCCTTCAACCAATTCAGCTGTATAATATTTTACTTTACTGACAGGCTTCGATAACTGTGCTGTTACATAATAGTAACGTTTTGTAGGACTGTTTTTTACAGTCAAAATAGGCTGCTTTATTTCTTTTCCTGATTTGTCATATTCTTTTAACCCAATTGCAGGCATGCCTTCTTTGTACTCATATTCAGACTGTAAATTACCATTTTTGTAATAGCGATAACAGGTTCCGTTCAGTTTGCCTTTTTCATAAGGTTGTTGCTTCCATACTTTGGGGTCTTCACCTTTATAAGCCTTGTAGTAGGTATAAGCAATTCCGTTACGTTCATTCCTGAAATAAGGGACTTTCGAATATAAACTACCATGGGAATAATATCGTTTTTGAACCCCATGGCGAAGATTGGTACCTTTTAATACAGGGATTTCATATTCAATTCTTGACGGGTTATTGGCAAAAGGCTTCTTGATAACAAATATGCTGTCTTTTTCTGCCTTTTCTTTCATTTGCTGTTCGAGTCGTTTGGCTCCCTGGTTTAAACATGATGAGACCAAAAATAACACGGTAGTTAATAACAAGATATTTTTCATGACTCAAAGATTAGATTTTTGGTTTATCCCGATTTGTGCAATGCTGATTATAGAACTGGAAAAGATCAGGACTGCAACAAATACATTTAAAGTTACAAAACTATATTGTATTTCAGGCAAAACAGGAACGTGTTTTTAGTAGTGTTTATGATTGGAAAAGTCCCCTGTAATAAAACGAACATCTCCCGGTATGTTCGTTTGTATTAATTGTTTAAGTGTTATTTTTTTGTTTCCATCACATACTCAATAATCCGTTTTTGGGGTTCGAAGGGCGCCAGTTCGTCCAGTCCCAGCGATTTGATGGCAACCATGATAATCTCTTCATCCGAAATTTCAATGGAACGTTGTTGTTTCTTCAGAAAATATTTACCTGCATCGAGCATAGCCTGCAATGGAATCAGTCCGATCAGTTCGGAACCGGTCACCCGGATGCCCCGTGCCATGGCTTTCTCACGCACTGTTTCAAATGCCTGATGTACCGGAGTTACAGTTATATCGGTCAGGTTCATCGAGACTTGAGCAATGCCATATTCTTTAATAAACCACCCAATGGCACGTACGCTTTTCAAAGCTCCCGGTATACGGATTGGTTTGCCATTTTCGTCAGTTATGATTTTTCCGGTTCCCGGGTCGCCCTCTCGTAAAACTCGTCCGGTTTCACGAACATCGAAAGCAATAGCATTAGCTGCATAGGTTGAGGAGGTATTTAAATTGACATTGTATGCCACCAGAAAATTACGGGCGCCAACTGCTGTAGCCCCGGCTTTTATGTTTGTTTTTACCGGTCCGTAGTCGGGCTTCCATTCCGTTTTCTGCAATTTTTCTTTTAGGCCTTCATATTCGCCTGCACGACAGTTTGCAAGGCTTTTTCGTTTCTTTGTTGTTGCTGCGAATTCGTAACAATAAACCGATATGTTAAGTTCGTCGCCTAAACGTTGTGCCAGTTTATGTGCAAAACGGACAGTCTCGTCCATATTGATATTTGCGATGGGGATTAACGGACAAACATCGGTCGCCCCAAAGCGGGGATGTTCTCCCTTGTGTTTCGACATGTCAATCAGTTCAGAAGCCTTTTTTGCACCCCGGAAAGCAGCCTCTACCACTGCTTCAGGTTCACCCGCAAAAGTTACCACGGTACGGTTGGTTGCATAACCGGGATCAACATTTAGCAGCATAATTCCATCCACACTTTCTATTGCCCCGGTTATTTGTTCAATTATATTCAGGTTCCTTCCTTCAGAAAAGTTAGGTACACATTCGATAATTTGTTTCATTATCCATTGAAAATTATATTCAAAAAGATCAGGCTAGAATTTTTCCATTCAAAATTACCGTTTCTTCCGGATTGGAACTAAATGAATACGGAATAAATATTTTTTTTTGTCAGTTTATACCTTGACATCTTTTATTTTTGATTTCACTAAAATTCAGTAATTCTTTTCCGGTTCGTTGAATTTATTTTATTTTTGCGACATTCTATTATGCCTGCAAAACAGGTTTAATTGGTTTAGGTTTACAAAGAAGTCCGGCCTCTGCCGGACTTCCTTTTCTGATAAACAATCTCAAAACTAAGCTATGGAAAATCACTTTTTTCTTGTTTCATATTCAGTCAAAGAAAGCCTCAATTCCTGGATAATGATATTTTTCTTTTGCAATTTTTTCCGGGAAAATAAAATATTTTAATTCACCCTCCGCGCAAACTGTATTATTACTGATTATTTGAGTTTCAATGATTGCAACCCTGCTGTTTTTTTCTTTCAAACGCCCGGTAATAGTAATTTGTCCGTTTTCAATTAAAACCGGTTTTTTATACCTGACTTTCAGATCGGCAGTAACCCCGGCTGTCATACATTTCACATATACCACCCAAGAGGCCACTTCGTCCATTAAGGTAGCCTGAATACCTCCATGTAATACGTTATACCATCCCATTAGTCGTTTTTCAGGTTGCCAATAACTAATTACAGTATCTCCATCTTCCCAAAATTCAAGTTTTAAACCATCTTCATTAAACGGTGAACATCCGAAACATTGATATTTTGTTGGATCCCCATTTCTGTGTATATTTTTAATTTTTTTCATAATTACACATAAAAAAGCCGGTCAGTATTAACTAACCAGCCTGGTCAAGTCAGGCATAATCTTTTCCTCCAAGCCTTGTTCCTTTCCGGTTTTGTTTCATTATAAAAAGACTCTACGGCTATGCTTACTTTTTCTAATTTCACAAAACACAAAAAATAACTTCGGCTTACCCGAAATCTTACACATGACCTAACTCTGGATTATTTTTTTATTTGCTAATTATTCCCCAGGATTAATGGTAGACCGTCTTTTCCGCTTCCTACCACCACCACTTTAGTATTGGCTGATTTTGCTAATTCCAATGTTGCATCGATCCCTTTTTGTTTCAATATTTTATCCGTTAAACTATTGCTGATAATCATGTTATATCTCGAAATACCATCAGCTTCAATACGGCGGCGTTCTGCTTCAGCCTTTTCTTTGTCGAGCCTGAATTTATAGGCCAGGGCTTCCTGTTCCTGCTGTAACTTATTCTCAATTGCTTTTTTAATTTGCTCAGGAAGATTTATTGAACGAATTAACAGAGCTTTCATTTCAATGTTGTTCTTGCTTAGTACTTCCTTGGTTTCATTTATAATAGCAGCTTCAACCTCGCTACGTTTGGTCGAATAAATTTCTTCGGCCTGATAGCGTCCGGCAACCTGCCTTACCGAAGAGCGAACCTCCGGAATAATGATTTGATCGATATAGCGTTTTCCGAATATTTCATGTAAATAACCAATCCGATCGTATGTAGGATTAAAACGGACCGACACCTCGACACTAATAGAGAGTCCGTTTTTATCCAGAACATCCATGGTCTCTTCACGTTGCTGTTCTTTCACGTCGTATACAAACACTTGATTCCAGGGGGCAATGATGTGAAAGCCAGGTTGGTAAATGTTTTCTTTGTCTAACCCGCTTGTGAATTTTCTGAAAATTACACCACGTTCGCCGGGTTGAAGGGTCACAAACATGCTGTTGCCAAAGAGCAACAAGACAATAATTACGACAATTCCGATAATAATGTAGGACTTTTTTACGTTCATATTTTCAAATTTTTTGTTCATAACTCAATATATTAACTAATTTTTCATGCTTAAAAGTACAGGATTTTATGTCAACATCCCTGAATTATCGGTAATTTGTTGATAAAAGATTGTAAATATGCTGATTATAAAGTATGGATTTTATTGTGCCTTTTTTGCTTTTTATCTAGTTTTATGGCAAATAGAAATTTTTTATATGATTCAATCTTCTGAACTCATTATAAATAAGGATGGAAGTGTTTTTCACTTACATTTGAAACCGGAACAAATTGCGGATGATATTATTTTGGTAGGGGATCCTGACAGGGTTGATTTGCTTGCTTCGTTTTTCAGCAATTGTGAATTCCGGGTACAGAACCGTGAGTTTGTTTCTGTTACCGGAATTTATAATAATAAACGAATAACAGTTGTTTCTACGGGAATAGGAACCGACAATATTGACATCGTGGTAAACGAACTGGATGCGCTGGCCAATATTGATTTTAAAACGCGCGAGATAAAGCCTGAACACAAATCCCTCAATTTTATCAGAATTGGTACATCAGGAGGCTTACAGGATTATATACCTGTAAATTCATTTGTTATTTCGAAAAAAGTTATAGGTTTCGACGGTCTGTTGAATTTTTACCAGGGGCGCAACCGTGTTTCAGACCTGGCCATTGAAAAAGCGTTCAAAAGACATACCCGCTGGAACTCCTTGTTGGCTTCTCCTTATGTGGTGAACTGTTCGGAAACGCTTTTCAATAAAATTTATAATGAAAAAACATTTTCAGGAATAACCGTTTCTGCTCCCGGGTTCTATGGTCCGCAGGGCAGAGTATTGAGGCTCCCGTTGGTTGATCCGGACATTAATTCAAAAATCAGGACTTTTTCGTTTGAAGGGTTAAAGATTACCAATTACGAAATGGAATGTTCTGCTATTTACGGACTGTCGGCGCTGCTTGGGCATCAGGCCCTGACGGTTTGTGCCATTATTGCAAACCGGGTGGCTAAAGATGCTAATGAAAGTTATTATGATACGATAAAACAGCTATTATCAATAGTGCTGGAAAAAATTTGTGAATAATAAATATTTGTTTGTATGAACAACAAAAAATTGCATGCTCTCATCACTCTGCTTGATGACCCCGATGATTCGGTTTTCAGGATGGTCGAACAGGAAATTTTAAAACAAGATGCAAAAATTGTTGAAAAGCTGGAACAAATATGGGAAACAAGCCTTGATGAACTCATCCAGTTGAGAATTGAAAATTTAATTCAGCAAATTCAGTTTAACGATACAAAAGAAAGGATAAAAAAGTGGTCGACCCAAAAAACGGTTGACCTGTTCGATGGATTTTTTTTGATTTCACGGTATCAGTATCCTGACTTAAAGTTAAAATCTGTTACCAATAAGCTCGAAAGAATTGTTAAAGATATCTGGCTTGAATTCAATAATTCACTAACTGCCCTTGAAAAAATTACAATCGTAAACCACATTTTTTATGATGTATACAAATTTTCAATTAATCACCCAAATTTGAATTCGCCACAAAATTGTTACCTGAACCAACTGCTGGAAATACGGAAAGGCAACCCGGTCTCACTGGCTGTTTTATATGTTTTAATTGCCCGGCGTCTGCAATTACCCGTTTATTTCATCGATTTTCCCAGAAATCCTTTGCTTGCATATATGGATCAGAAAATTGCTGCTGCAGCGCATGGTAAAGACAATAATACTCCTGTTTTGTTCTATATTAACCCATCGAACAAAGGAGCTGTTGTAGGACGACGGGAAGTTGATTACTTTGTGAAAAGGAGCGAATCAATAACCCGTGAAATAGTTACTGCGCCATGTCCTGATAAGCTTATCATACGTAAACTTATGGATACGCTTATTCTGTCGTATGAAGAATTGGGCTATCAGGATAAGGTGGACGATTTAAGGGACATCGTTTCGATGCTGTAAAAGAACTGTTTTTTTTATCCCGGCATGTTCCATATTTCCCACGAACGAAGGGCCTGTAAGTGGAGCATTTCCAAGCCGTTTTTCACAGTAGCTCCCTGTGCCTTTCCTTTTTTCATGAAAAGCGTTTCTTCAGGATTATAAACCAAATCGAATAATACATGATCAGGAGTAATAAATTGATATGGAATATCAGCACAATTATCTACATTCGGGAAAGTCCCCAGTGGTGTGGCATTTATAATAATTAAATATTCACTGATTAGTTGTTTATTAATGTCCGGATAGCGTATTTCCTTTTCGAAAAGTTGCTCTTCGATGGAAGCTGAAAGGTATTCGATCCTCAACTTGTTCAGAATGTATTTAATGGCTTTCGATGCTCCGCCGGTTCCCAGGATCAGTGCTTTTTTGTGTTTTTCTGAAAGCATCGGTTTGAGCGAATTTTCGAAACCGTACACATCCGAGTTATAACCGATCAGTTTCATTGTCCCGTTTTTTCGGATTACTTTTACCGTGTTTACTGCGCCAACCTCAGCTGCCTCAGGATTAATTTCATCCAGATATTTCATGATTTGCTGCTTGTACGGAATAGTGCAGTTCAGCCCTGCAATATTCGGTTTTTTTTCAAAAATAGCAGGGAATTTTTCAATGGTATCCAGTTCAAAATTTACATATTCATATTCTGTTAGGTTTTCTCTTTCAAATTTTTCAGTAAAAAAAATTTTAGAAAACGAATATCCCAGCCGGTAACCGATTAATCCAAATGTCTTCATAATTAATTATTTCTCTGCTGTAATTTTTTCAACTACCCAAATAAGAACAAAGCCAGTCACAGCCAAGCCAATAGCTGCCCCCAACATCGCATCTTGCCCGGTTAATTCAGTGAATGTACCAGGCAAAACATTTAGCTCTACCAAAGGACGAATTTCTCCGTGGCGATCAATAAATGTTTCGGTAACCTGTTTCCATGGCCAGACTTTATTGAGTGAGCCAACCATAAAACCAGCCAGCATTGCAATGGTAAGGTTATGGTATTTACGCAACAACCACGACAATATATTCGAAAAAGCGATGATGCCGATTCCTGCCCCGGCAAGGAAAATCAGGATAACCAGTAAATTCAGATCGCTGATAGCACCGAGTATAAATTTGTACATACCCAGCAGAACCAGGATAAAGCTACCCGAAATGCCCGGTAGGATCATGGCACAGATTGCAATGGCCCCCGACAGGAATATGAAAGGGTAGGAGGTGTTGGCTTCAGCCGGTGAAATAACAGTAATCCAGTAGGCGATTATGATCCCTGTAATTCCGGAAATAATAGTTCCGGTGTTCCATTTTTTTATGGTCTTTGCGACGAATATGGCCGAAGCAACAATTAACCCGAAGAAAAATGACCACACCAGTACAGGATAATTTTCCAATAAAAATTTCAGCAGCCTGGCCAGCGACAACACACTAATGAAAATACCCCCTAAAAGACTTAAAAGGAAAGTCCCGTTAACCGCACTCCAGAAATCCTTCAATTTCCCCTGCAACAGAAGTTTCAGGCTGGAAAGATTAACTGATTTTATCGAGTTGATCAGCTCTTCGTAAATTCCGGTAATAAAGGCAATGGTACCTCCTGAAACACCGGGGACCACGTCGGCTGCCCCCATTCCAATTCCTTTTAGAGCAATAGCCAGGTAGTCTCTTAAGTTTCGTTTCATGCTTAATTTTTTTATGAACCACAAAAATAGACGGCTAATCGGGATAACGAAATATTTTACGGGATATTTTAACAGAAATGATTAGAGGTTGTTTTCTATATTGTTATTACTTTTTCTCCATTCTTTAAATATTCAGTTAATGGTAATCCCATATATCGAACAGTAATTCCCAGTTTCTCTAATCTGTCTGTTACTCCAAAATTATCGGCACAATCTTTACATGCTTCTATGGTTATTCCAGCCTCAATCATTTCCAATATCTCTGTTTGCACTTGAGTATCATTCCCTGCAAGTTTGGTAGAAGCCCCCCAAAGAATTACATTCACTTTGTCCCACCAAACTCTTTTTTTAGAGTTTATTGCGTACATTGCTAACATGTTAAAAATTGTGTCTTTGTTATCCGTTGTCCATAAAATGTTTAACTTATCCATGTAAATATTCTTTTGTTGTTTTAATCAGTATTCGGAAAACTTAACTTAACCGGTTCTTATAATCTTCGTAACCGAATTTCCGTACCAGCCTTAATTCATTTTTTTCTGAATTAAATATATATATGGACGGGAGCCGCACCCCGTTGAACATGGTATTTTTTACCATGGTATAATGGGCCATATCGCCGAAAATCAGGAAATCACCTTCTTTTAGCGGTTGGTCGAAACTGTAATCGCCAATTACATCGCCAGCCAGACACGTTAATCCGCCTAAACGAGTTGTATATGTTTTTTCGCCCGGGGTCCCTGCATTCAGTATGTACGGACGGTAAGGCATCTCCAGCACATCGGGCATGTGGGCTGTGGCTGAAGTATCAAGAATGGCGATATCTTTTCCGTTATTGAAGGTATCGAGCACACGGCTAACTAATATGCCGGTGTTCAGAGCAATGGCTTCGCCTGGTTCCAGGTAAACTTCCAGTCCGTATTTAGCCTTGAAGTTTTTGACCAGGGAAATCAGCCCGTTCACATCGTAATCAGGACGCGAAATATGATGACCACCTCCCAAATTGATCCATTTAATTTTATTGAAATAGAAGCCGAATTTTTCTTCAACCACCGTCAAGGTACGCTCCAGGGCATCGCAGTTCAGTTCGCAAAGGTTATGGAAATGGAGGCCACTCAAACCTTCTAGTTTTTCAAGGTTTTCTGTGAAATTCCTGTGGGTGATGCCCAGTCGTGAATTCGGAGCACTCGGGTCGTAAATTTCGGTTGTCGCTTCACGATGTTCGGGATTAATGCGAACGGCACACCCGATATTCGGGTACTGTTTCATTTGCTCCTTGTATTTCATCCATTGGTTCACCGAGTTAAACACGATATGGTCAACTATTTGCACATGCGCATCGATATCGGCCTGCGAATAAGCCGGGGCATAGACGTGTACTTCTCCTCCAAACTCTTTCCTGCCCAGTTCTGCTTCGAAAACCGAACTGGCTGCAATGCCGGGCAAATACTTACGAATCAACGGGGCCAGGCTCCACATAGCAAAGCCTTTAAAAGCAAGCAGGATTTTACATCCTGCCTGCTCCTGTACTTTATGAAGGATTCGGAGATTTTCTTCGAGTTTCGTTTCGTTTACAATATAACAGGGCGTTTCGAGCCCGGCCAGTTGTTCCTGCGAAAGGTTTATTTTACCGAACTGTTCCATTCATCTATCTGCCAGGGTAACCCATATTTGTTTAAATCATCCATAAACGGATCGGGATCAAATTCTTCCATGTTGAAAACGCCTGCCTTTTTCCAATTTCCGGTAAGTATCATCTTAGCGCCAATCATGGCCGGAACGCCAGTGGTATACGAGACCGCCTGTGCTTCCACTTCCTTATAAGTCTCAGCGTGGTCGCAAATATTATAAATGAAGTAACGTTTAAATTCTCCGTTTTTCATGCCCTCAATCACGCAACCAATGCTGGTTTTACCGGTATAATTTTCGGCCAGCGAACCAGGATCGGGTAATACGGCTTTCAGAAATTGCAGCGGAACAATTTTTTGTCCGTTGTATTCCACTTCGTCGATGCGAGTCATTCCTACATTCTGAAGTACACGAAGATGAGTCAGGTACTCCTGACCAAAAGTCATCCAGAAACGCATGCGCTTCACTCCTTTTATATTTTTGGAGAGTGATTCCATTTCTTCGTGGTACATCAAATACATTTCGCGAACTCCCACGCCAGGGAAATCAAACGATTGGTGAACCGAAAGCGGATCAGTACTTTTCCATTCGCCATTTTCGTAATAGCGTCCACGGGCAGTTACTTCGCGGATATTTATTTCAGGATTGAAATTGGTTGCAAAAGCTTTACCATGATCGCCACCATTGCAGTCAACAATATCAACAGTATGAATCTCGTCAAACAAATGCTTTTGCGCGTAAGTACAAAACACGTTCGTAGTTCCGGGATCGAAGCCACTACCGAGCAAAGCCATAATATTGGCATTTTGGTAGCGATCCTGGTAATCCCACTGCCATTTGTATTCGAATTTTGCTGTATCCAGTGGTTCATAATTGGCAGTATCCAGATAATCGACACCTGTTTCAAGGCAGGCATCCATGATGTTCAGGTCCTGGTAAGGCAGGGCCACATTAATAACCAGATTGGGCTGGTGTTTGCGGATCAGTGCAACCGTTTCACGAACATTGTCGGCATCAACTTTTTCCGTAACAACAGTACGGTTCAACCTGCGCTTTACACGTTCGGCAATTTGATCACACTTGCTAACTGTTCGTGAGGCCAAAACGATCTCACCAAATACCCCGGGAACAGAAGCACATTTCTGTACAACAACGTTGCTAACCCCGCCGGCACCAATGATTAAAACTTTGTTCATTCTCTGATTGAATTACTTTTTTAATTAAACATTGTTTCTGAAACACTTACACTAATGTAGAGCGTTTGCTATTCAATTGCAAATAAAACAAACTATTGGAATACTAAATCAGGGAGATGCCATATATTTACAAAAAATTATTAAATCAGGAGAATGGAAGGAACAGCTACCTGCTTTTTCTGTGAAAAGGAACTGCTTAAAACCGAAGGAACAAAGTTACAAACCTGCAGCTACTGCGGGGCAGAATATTATCCGGAATATTCCTGTCCCGACGGGCATTACATTTGTGATTCGTGCCGGGCCAAGACAGTGACAGATTTAATTTTTGATTATTGTCTGGTTAACAAAAGCCGTAACCCTTTTGAAACAGCTGTTACGCTGATGAAATTCCCCGGATTTAAGATGCATTGCCCGGAACATCACTTTTTGGTTCCGGCTGTTTTGCTTTCGGCATATTGCAAAGTCCGGCGGAGACGGTCGAAGCTAAAAGGCTGGCTAAAAGCAGCAAGGAACAGGGCTGATAAAGTTCCCGGCGCTTTTTGCGGAACTCATGGCAGTTGCGGAACTGCGGTTGGTACCGGAATTTTTGTAAGTATTATTACAGGAGCTACTCCGTTGAAAGCCATTGAATGGGAGCTTACCAATACGATGACAGGGCGTTCGCTATTACGAATGGCTCCTTATGGCGGTCCGCGTTGTTGCAAGCGGGTTACTTTTTTATCGCTTCAGGAAGCAGGTGTCTTTTTATCTCAAAGAATGGGCGTGGCAATTGATGTTCCCGGGGAAATACATTGTGAATTCTCGCAACGGAACGAACAATGTCTGAAGGAAGATTGCCCGTTTTATAGTGATATTTAATATTTATCGGGAGCAAAAATTACAGGATTATTTTTTTTAAAAATAGATCCTTTGTCCAAATTCAATTTTTTCGTGTTTCCAGGTCGTAAATAAGTCCGGATCATTTGGTATGTTTTCTCCATTTCCTTTCAACAGGGAGATCATTTGCGGAAATTGTTCTTTTCGCAGGATGACCGGGGTGCAAGGCCTTCCCCTTTCAAAAGGATAGGCTTCATCTTTTATTGTCAGAAATTCAAAAACAGGATAACTACTTTTCTGGTTGTGAAGAATAATTCCTGTATACTCAATAATCGCGAAAGGATACTGCTGATGGTTTTTTAGAAATTCATCAAACAAAACAGTATGGTATAATTGCGGCGTTTCAATAAAACCGTTTGTCGCGGGTTTCACAGAAGAATCGACCGGTACATGAATTTCCCTGATAAACCCGTTTTCTGTAACTATTTCATTTTTTGAAAGTAAAGTTGATGCAACTTTCGATCGGTACCCGGCTTTCTGGAACCGGTTTTTATACTGAAAATTACAGTAATTGACACCTATCCCCATATTATTTTCATCGACAAAACGGATGATCTCCAGGGCTGCCAGTTCCGATTCCCAAACAGTCGGTTGCTCACCATGCAAATAAGTATATTCATGGTCTGCCAGTTTGTGTGCATTGTGTTGGGTCAGCCGCAATTGATGCAGGTTCAGATTGGTTACACCAGCTTCCATAAGTTCAGGGAGCAATTTTTTCAATCGGCTAAGTTCTTCGGGAATTGCCGGGATTTCGACTGTAATATTCGGGATTATTCCACCAGCTTTTTTCAGGCCTTTTAAATTGTACTGCGTCGCGCCAATGTCGAACCTGACTTCATTGATCCCGGCATCAGTCAGTGCTTTGAATTTGTCTTCACTGGCCAATATTCCATTGGTGTACATCCAGATATATAGTTCAGGCATACAATTACCCCGGATTGTTTTCAAAAAATGTAATATCCGGTCGAAAACCAGCAATGGTTCACCGCCGCTGAAACTGCATCCTTTAAAACCAAAATAGTTGATAAAATCAGCATAAACAAACGGGTCTTCAAATTCGAGTTGCTGGGTCGAAGGCAAGTTGTCATTATCCTGCGGTGCCGGGCAGTAAAAACAATTGGAATTACACCGGCCTGTGATAAAAAGGCACGACCATTCCCCTTGCCCGCATTGCCGGCAACCTTCCGAAATATGGTTTATCCAGGGTTTAGTGTCTTTGAACCCGTATTGTATTTTGGACGAAAATGAATTGATTAATTCATCCCTTTTTGCCTCGCATTCAACAGCCAGGTAAGGATTGATCCATTTCAGGTTTTCATATTTCCTGAAAGAGGCATGGTTCTTATTGATCAGTTCATTCAAAAAAGAATGATAAGTGTTCATTTTTTTGTTTTGATAATTATAACAACATCAGGTATTACAAAAGAGAGAAGAGTTTTTTCCTGATGTTTTTATAATTCAGAGAAAACAATAAGACAAATAAGAATTTTCCGGATAGCAGAGAACCCTTGTGAAAGCGGTTTGATATATTTACCTGTCAACATTGTCCTTTTTAATTTGGTAGGTGCAATACTAATACAAATTATCATATGTTATATCCTCGTGTGAATTAAAAAAGTATAAAAAAGAAAAGGAAGCATTTCAGCCTTCTTTTCATTTTTATCAACTAACGAACTAATTTAAAATTCAGGTTATTATAAATCTTTCTTGGCAAGATAAAAGTCCATCATTTCGTAATCGCTCTTTTCACGTTCTTCCATTTCTTCGACGGTTTTTGGCGGGGGAACGATCACTTTTTCTCCCGGTTTCCAGTTCAATGGCAGGGCGACTTTATACTGATCGGAAGTTTGAAGAGCTTTCAGTGTACGCACAATTTCATCCATGTTACGGCCAACATTTAGCGGATAATACATAACCAGTCTTACCTTGCCTGTCGGGTCGATAATGAAAACAGCACGGACAGCAGAAGTTTCGCTTTCATTGGGCTGTAACATCCCGTATAATTTTGCTATCTTCATATCGATATCGGCAATGATCGGGAAATTAAAAAGTACCCCTGAGTTCTTTTTTACATTGTTTACCCATGCAATATGAGAATGGATACTATCGATACTTAAACCGATCAGTTTTGTGTTTAATGCTTTAAATTCATCGGAACGAAGGGCAAAACCGCTCATTTCAGTGGTGCAAACCGGGGTGAAGTCGGCAGGGTGTGAAAACAGGATTACCCAACTGCCTTTGTTGTATTCTGAAAACCTGATAGGCCCGTAAGTCGTGTTGGCCGAAAAATCAGGAGCGATGTCGCCGATTCGTGGCATTTGATATACTTGTTCTTCCATAACTTAAAATTTTATGAGTTAATTAATTTTCGTTAGTTCAAAATTAGGGGATAAATAAATGATTGTCAAATCAATAATATCAATGCAAAATAAGAATTATCTATCATTCGGATTTGTCGTAAATCTGTAGATTAATTTTCATGATTTTACAGGCCTTTGCACAATTTTTGTATTTTTAATGTCTGAATCAACGAAACCAGTATGTTAAAAAAAATTCAGTTTTATATATCAGTATTATTTATTCCCGGTTTGTTTTTGAATGGGGAAAGTACAGCACGGGAATATTTCAGAATGCCTGATGATCCGGAAGAAAATGCCATTGCATTTTTTGAAGAAGGCAAATACGCCCGGGCTTTACCTGTTTTTGAGGACCTTGTTAATTTGTATCCCAAAGATAAAAAACTGAATTATTACCTGGGGGCATGCCTGATAGAAACGAAAAATTACGGCCTTCGTGCGCGGCAGGCTTTACTTACTTCTGTGGGCAAGGAACAACCGGGAAAAATTAATTATTACCTGGGAATAGCCTTTCATGCCGGAAACGATTTTTTGACGGCTCTCGATTATTATCATCGTTTTGAAAAAGAAGCTACAATTAGAAGCAGAAAATCAGTCGATTATGAAAAGTATATTGATTTGTGTGAGCAGGGGATAAATCCTTTTATTACAGAACGAAAAGCGCCTTTGGGCATTGAACCGTTGAAACAGGATACAGGGATCATTGAAAAGAGTGAACCATTACCGGAAATATTGGATAGTGTGAAGACTGAAGTGGCATTTGCTATTCCTGAAAGTTTATTTGATTCAATCATTGTTTTTCAGGTAAATCCCGAAATCAGGTACATGAAAATGAGTCAGTTTAAAGAATCTGACGCCCGAATAAGTTTTGTAAAAGGCTGGCTGAAAAAACAGGAACTGGATTCGCTTGTTGCGGTTACTGATAAGTTGCGGGAAAAATACGAACAGTCTGTCTCGGAAGAAAAAGACACACTCGCAATCCAGATTATCGGGAACGAACAGCAGATCCTTCTTCTAAACAGGGAAATTCCGGGATACGATTTGAATGCACAGCAGATCGAAGCCGGTTATTGGGAGAAACATTCTTCTTCAGAAGAAATTGAGAAATTGCTGGCAGAAAATAATGCAATTACCGATAGTATGGAACAGTTGCATCTGGATAAGCAAAAAGCAATCATTACATTACCTCCTGAGAAGGTAGTAATACCGGATATCGGGAGAACAGTTCAGGCAGAAGAAGAAACAGCAGACAAAGGGATTGTTTACAAAATTCAGATTGGTGCATTTCGAAAGAGACCACCTGACTGGATCAACCGTTTATATAAAAAATTGTCATTAATCAGAAAGATAAGCAACTATACGGATGAAAATGGCGTCACCGTATATACAGTAGGAGAGATGCGTTCATATCAGGATGCTGTTGAGATGCAAAAGCAGGTTAAGCTCGAAGGTGTACCAAAGCCGATTATTGCTGCTTACAAAGATGGAAAACGTATAAATGTTAATGAAGCACGAAAAATTAAAGGTGAATAGAAATGGCTGCAAAAGAAAAAATAAAAAACAAGCCAGAAAAGAAAGAAAAGGTACAAGAGGATCGTTTTTTGATCTTGCATAACGATGACTACCATACCTTTGACTATGTTATTGATGCCCTGATTGAAGTTTGCGGGCATGAATTCAATCAGGCAGTCCAATGTACAATGTTAACACATTACAAGGGGCAATGTGATGTTAAAAAGGGAAGTTTTACGTATCTTAGCCCTATGAGAAAAGCATTGACCGACCGTGAACTGAAAGCGACTATTGATTAAGCCCGATATCCGGTTATCAGGAAAATAAATTGGAGCTAAGATTCATGGGACAGTATCAATAATTTCTCAGGATTTTTTGACTTTAACTTTTTGACTTTAACTTTTTGATTTTAAATATGGATATCTTGATTATTCTTTTTCTGGTATTTCTTGGAATTGTACTTCTGTTAATTGAATTTGCCATTATTCCGGGCGTTACCATTGCCGGGATCGGTGGCTTGTTAATGCTCGGTGCTGCGGTGTACTTCGCTTTCAAAATCTATGGTACGGTTGCCGGTTTTGTTGCCCTTATTTTTGTATTGGTTGTTTCTCCGATACTTATTTTCAGGATGTTTAAAACCCGGATGGGTAAAAAAATGATGCTGGATTCGAAAATTACCGGCATATCCTCAGAAATAAAGCCCGGAACTGTTCATACAGGTGATGAAGGTATTACTGTTAGCAGGTTAGCCCCGATTGGAAAAGTCCGGATTGGGAGTGAGATTTTTGAGGCTAAATCAACCGGGAGTTTTATTGATCAGAATACCAGGATCAGGGTAGTCGATATTTTACGGATGCAAATAATTGTAGAACCTATAAATTAAAACGAATGGAATTTTACGGAACATTTGGATTGATTGCAGGGATTATTGTCCTGTTGATCATTATTTTATACTACATCCCTATCGGGTTGTGGTTTTCGGCGCTGGTATCCGGCGTACGTATTTCTCTTTTGCAGTTGTTTTTGATGCGGTTCAGAAAAGTTCCGCCCTCGGTCATTGTACGTGCCCTGATTGAAGGTACGAAAGCTGATGTGGAGTTGAACCGGAATAGTCTGGAGGCTCATTATCTGGCTGGCGGAAGGGTGGCTAAAGTAGTTCATGCCCTGGTGTCGGCAGCTAAAGCGAACATTGAATTGCCTTTTAATATGGCTACCGCGATTGACCTGGCCGGTCGCGATGTATTCGAGGCAGTACAAATGTCGGTAAACCCGAAAGTTATTGACACACCGCCAGTGAGTGCAGTTGCAAAAGACGGGATACAGCTTATATGTAAGGCCCGTGTGACAGTTCGGGCCAACATTAAGCAACTGGTAGGCGGTGCTGGAGAAGAAACTATTCTTGCCCGTGTCGGTGAAGGCATTGTTTCGTCAATCGGTTCTTCTTTCAGCCATAAAGCAGTGTTGGAGAACCCCGATTCGATTTCGAAACTGGTATTGGGAAAAGGACTTGATGCAGGTACCGCTTTTGAAATTCTTTCGATTGATATTGCCGATATTGATATTGGTAAAAACATAGGCGCTGTATTGCAGATGGACCAGGCTGAAGCTGACAAAAATATTGCACAGGCTAAAGCCGAGGAGCGCCGGGCCATGGCAGTTGCACTTGAACAGGAAATGATGGCGAAAGCCCAGGAAGCCCGAGCTAAGGTGATTGAAGCTGAGGTGCAAGTTCCTCTTGCAATTTCTGAAGCGTTCCGGTCTGGTAACCTTGGAATTATGGATTACATGAAGTACAAAAACATCATGGCCGATACCTCGATGAGGGAATCCATTGCTGGAGAGGAAAGTAGTAAAAAACAGGAGTAATTTGCTTAAATATAAGATATAGAGATGATTGAGTGTAATGAAGTGGTTGGGGGGCTATATTTAGGTAAATTATTTTGAAAACAAAATGCTGTAAAACACAAAAATTAATATTAGCTTAACACTTGTTTGTGTTTTTCGACATATCTTTGTCGTAGATTTTTTTTCATAAGTTTAGGTTTGATTAGTTTTATTGGTTTAGTTAGTTTAGTTAGGTTAAGAGAAAAGGATAGCTTCAGAGGAACTATCCTTTTACTTTTTTATATACCTAAGTAATTAAATTTCAAACACAATGAATCCGTTTTCAACAGTCCCGACGATACCTTTGATCGGGAATTAACCGTCCAATAAAAGGAAAAAGTAACAGCCGGGAGGATTATTTTATATCCTCCCGGCTGTTGCATATGTGGTAGACGTCCATCAACCGGTGTGGTAGACGCTCGTCAACCGGTGTGGTAGACGCTCGTCAACCGGTGTGGTAGACGTCCATCAACCGGTGTGGTAGACGCTCGTCAACCAGTGTGGTAGACGCTCGTCAACCAGTGAGGTAGATGCTCGTCAGCCGACGTGGTAGATACCATTGACACGCAGAAGATATCGGGTCACTTTAATTTTTTGTGGAGCATTTTATTTAGCTCTGATCTTTTAGTACAGACAAAAGCTGAAATCAAGTTTCATCGCATTTCTCATTTTTACTGTCCTCAAGCCGGACGGGCTGATCCTTTTTCCCTCCAGCTGGAAAAAGGATCCAAAAAGAGCCGCCGCTGAGGCTAAAAAGCTAAAAATCGTTTGCGTTCGCTATCCGGCAATTGCCGGACCAAACTCCTCACTGCGTTCGTCAAACAGGGAAGATTTTTTAACGCTCACTCCATCGATTTTCTAAACGCTTTTTCCCCTTAGGCGGAAACAGCCCGGGCATTGTTGTCTTCCCTAAAAAAGACCTCTCTCCCCCGGCTTATTCTATAAACGAAACGATGGCTCCTTACAGCGACTGAACATTGACCACAGAACACTAAAACATTCTTCCTGCCCTTCTCCACAACTTTTTAAACTGATCCAAGATATCCGCAAAAATTTCCAACCATCATATTACTCTGAAATACACAGGAAAAAGAATGATTGCAGTAAGAAATACGATGATGATCAAAAATTCAGGAGGGACACCAACACTTCGCCTGGGAAAAATCATGTTTCGCACCTCCGGCGCTCAGGGTATGGTGGGGGTATTTACCTTTCTACCATACTTTCATTCCTGCGGAATTGGATCATGACACTCCGTTAAAAAAGATCTCTCCATTATGGAATACCTTTCAAAATTAATATTAAGGGACCGTTCTTTTTTTCTGCAAAGTCGGTTTTGATAAACAGAGGTGAAAAGCAGGGATGGCCGGTCAAAGTAGTCCGGGCCGGCGAAGGCGGGAGCGGTTTTTGGCGGGTATTCAGGGAGGTGTCCGGGAAGAAAAAACCTTGAGGCGGGAGGAAGGATAACTTTGACAAGACTTTTTCTTCCTTTTGGTCGACTGCAAAAGGAAAGGAGGCACTACTTTAGGCTTTACCTGCTACATAACGAATCTATGTCTCAGAGGTGACATTTGTTGAGAAGTAATCTTCTTATTCCCTGTTTTCTGTCTTCTCTGCTAACTCCTGATGACGGAAACAGCTTACCAGATGGTCGTTCACCATGCCGGTTGCCTGCATATGTGCATAAATAATAGTGGAGCCTGCAAATTTGAACCCCCGTTTTTTCATGTCTTTACTAATCTTATCCGAAACTGGGCTGGTTGCCGGGACCTGGCTAAGGCTTTCCCAATGGTTAACAATTGGCTTACCTCCGACAAAACTCCATATATATTTGTCGAAACTCCCGAATTCATTCTGCACCTCAATAAAACGCTGTGCATTGTTAATACTTGCCAGTATTTTCAGCCTATTCCTGATGAGTCCTTCGTTATTCATTAGTTCATCGATTTTTCCGGGTCCGTAGGCAGCTACTTTTTTTACGTCGAAATTATCGTAGGCTTTCCAATAGTTTTCACGTTTTTTCAGTACCGTGAGCCAGCTTAGGCCTGCCTGTACTCCTTCCAGGATTAAGAATTCGAACAATTTCCGGTCATCGTGAACCGGGACTCCCCATTCTTCGTCGTGGTATTTTATATATATTGGGTCTTTGCCCGACCAACTGCATCGTTGTTTCATAAATATTAGAATTTATTCTTCCCTAATAAAATACGGGAAGTTGTTTTATATTTTGCTGCCTGTTTTTTTTTAAGTAAAAATAGGAACATGCTTTTAAAAATTTCAAATTATAAATAAAAAACCGAAAATGCGGTCAGTGAAGTGCAAATTATTATTTTTACCCTTATTATAAATTGCAGGCAGATTTTTATAATGTGCTGTTGTGTTGAGTCTGTTTCTAAACCAATGAATGCACCTGTAACCATGTCATGCTCAAGTAAAAATATATGAAAAGGAACTTACTGATATTTTTTTTGCTGCTTTCACTTAGTTCTATGGCCCAGTTAAATATTGATCATTTTATGCGGGTTGGCCGTACCCGGGTACAGATTGGAAATTATGTGGGAGCTATCGAAAGTTTTAATATTGTCATCAAGTTTAAACCGTATTTACCTGAGCCTTACTTTTACCGGGGAATAGCCAAACACAATCTTGAAGATTTCCGTGGGGCTATTGACGATTATAACAAGGCTATTGAGATCAAACCCTTTTATCCGGGAGCCTATATGAACCGGGGTTTGGCCTACCTGGCATTACACGAATATGAAAAATGTATCAGGGACTATGATAAAGCAGTTAAGCTTGATCCGCGAAACGAGGCCGTTTACAACAACCGGGGAATAGCAAAAATGTCGATGAAGAATATTGACGGGGCAATCGCCGACTTTGACGAGGCTATAAAGCTGAACCCGAAATTTACCAATGCCTACATAAACCGGAGTAATGCCCGCATTCTGAAAAACGATATAAAAGAATCCATCCGGGATTTAAACCGGGCTATTGTTATCAGACCTCATTTTGCCAGTGCCTACCTCTTACGGGGACTGGCCCGTTTTGAACTGGAAGACTATGCTGCTGCCTTGCGTGATTTCGATCAGTGCATAAAACTGGATTCAAAGAATGCCTATGCGTTTAATAATCGTGGTATTGTGAAGCAAAAACTGGAGGATTTCCAGGGTGCTATTATGGATTATGATTTTGCAATTTATCTGGACCCAACCATGGCAAATGCTTACATGAACAGGGGAATAGCTAAAGAAGTGCTGGGCTTGCAAGGTTATAAACAAGATTATGAAATAGCAGGACGGTTGGATCCGAAATTTGCGTATTTGCAGCGTGATGTGGATGCCAGTATGTTTGCACAGAACCAGCAGCAACAGCAGAATCAACAACAACAAAATCAACAAAGCCAACAGGCAGGAACTTCCGGAACTGCGGGTACTCAGGTGAATAATTCACAACAGGCTGCAAATCAACAGCCTTCCGGGCAAAAACAACAGGCCGGGAAAAAGGCAGCACAGACGGAGACAAAAGAGGAAAGGGACCGCCGGCGGTTTAAACTGGCACTTGCAGATACGCGTAACCTGCCTGACATGGAGGAAGAAGAAATTGATGACGGGCGTATTCAGAATAAAAATGTAATTATTGAATTGCAACCCATTTTTATTTTAAGCGCGTACGATAATAGTTCGGTCGAATTCAGCGAATCGAGATATTATAACCTGGCACTGGAAGAACTGAATAACTTCAATAATTATAATCCTACCATTATGCTTACGAATAATCCTACCGATTATTTTCTGGAAACTTTCAGAAATTATGTGCGCTTTTTCAATGAAAAGATAAAAGTTAACAACAGTTTGAGTGAGAATTTCTTAGATCGTGGTATATTTCGTGGGCTGATTAACGATTATCAGGATGCAATAGGTGATTTCGACAAGGCGATAGAATTGAAAGATAACAATTTGCTGGCCTTCTTCTCGCGTGCAAATTACAGGGTGAGAATGGCCGAATTAATTGAATCACTCAACGATCCATCGGAAGAGTTAAAACTTCCGAGACAGGGCGTTTTGCAACAGACGGAAGATGATGATGAGGTTCTCGATGATTACAAAGTTATATTGAATGATTACAATGCCTGTCTCCGGTTAAACCCGCGTTTCCCGTTTGCATATTTTAACAGTGCCTATGTGAAATGTAAACTGAAAAATTATCCAAGCGCTTTGATTGATTTGAACGAAGCAATCAGGCTTGAACCTGATTTCGCGGAAGCTTATTTTAACCGGGGACTGATCCGTATCTTCCTGGATGATATGGAAGGTGGAGCAGCCGATTTAAGTAAGGCCGGTGAGTTAGGTATTCAGGATGCTTATAATGTAATAAAGAGATATTGTAATTAGTGATGAGCAATCAACCCCTGGCAGAACGTTTGCGTCCGAAAACACTGGACGACTATATAGGTCAGCAGCATTTGGTTGGCAAAGGGGCTGTTTTGCGTAAAATGATCGAATCTGGAAATATCTCGTCGTTAATTTTGTGGGGGCCGCCGGGAGTTGGGAAAACCACGCTTGCCAAGATAATCGCGAATACTCTTGAGCGTCCGTTTTACATACTTAGCGCTGTCAGTTCAGGGGTAAAAGATGTTCGCGAAGCAATAGACAAAGCAAAAAAGACACAGTTTTTCAATCGTCCCAACCCGATTTTGTTTATCGATGAGATCCACCGGTTCAGCAAGTCGCAGCAGGATTCATTGCTGGCTTCAGTAGAACAGGGCATTGTTACACTGATCGGGGCAACTACAGAGAACCCTTCGTTTGAAGTGATTTCTCCGTTGCTTTCACGTTGCCAGGTATATATACTTGAATCCCTGGGAAAGGAGGATTTGCTGAAGATCGTGGATTTGGCCCTTACCCGTGATATTGTTTTAAAAGGGAAAAAGGTCAGGATAGATGAAAGTACTGCCCTGCTGCGATATTCAGGTGGCGACGCACGTAAACTGTTGAATGTGCTTGAACTTGTAGTTAATGCTGCGGAAGGGGATGAGGTGGTAATTAATAATGAAACAGTGACTGATCGTCTTCAGAAGAACCTGGCTATATACGACAAGAAGGGAGAAATGCACTACGATATTATTTCTGCCTTCATAAAAAGTCTCAGGGGAAGCGATCCCGATGCAGCGGTATACTGGCTGGCCAGGATGCTCGAAGGTGGTGAAGATGTAAAGTTCATTGCCCGCCGTTTACTGATCCTTGCTGCCGAGGATATTGGCCTTGCAAACCCCAATGCTTTACTGCTGGCCCAAAGTACTTTCGATGCAGTTCATAAAATTGGTATGCCCGAATCCCGTATTATTCTCTCTGAATGTACCATTTACCTGGCGACTTCTCCTAAAAGTAATTCGGCCTATTCCGCAATTGACGAGGCATTGGCGCTGGTGAAACGGACCGGCGACCTGTCTGTTCCTCTTCATATCAGGAATGCCCCAACCAAGCTGATGAAAGATTTAGGTTACGGGAAAGATTATAAATATGCACACTCGTATGCGAATAATTTTGTGGAACAGGAATTTCTTCCGGAGGAAATAAAGAGGCAACGGTTTTATTTTCCGCAAAATAATCCGGCAGAAATAAAAATTCTGGAAAGGCTGAAAAACTGGTGGGGCAAGCGGTTTGGCTAGAGTTGGAACATTTTTGCAAAATGTGTTTGTTTTTTACGTGTAGAAAAATTATTTTTGACGTAAAGTAAAATGTCATGGATGCAAAATTAACACTTCATTTTAACAGCGATGTAATAGAAAAGGCAAAAGGGTTTGCTGCAGAAAATAACATCAGTCTGTCTCGTCTTACCGAGTTTCTTTACAAAAAGATTACTTCAGGAGAATATAAAAACCTTGAGGAATTACCTGTTGCTGATTGGGTGATGCAGGTTGCCGAAGGGCAGGCCGAATATAAAAGAAGGACTAAAAAGGAAATGAAAGAAGAATATTATAAAAACAAAAAATGAAGGTTTTTGTTGATGCCAATGTGCTGGTTTCCGTCCTGAATAAAGAATACCCCTTATTTTCACATTCGGCCCGCATTCTTAGTCTGAATAAGACGCAAGGAGTTGAACTGTATACTTCTCCTTTGTGCCTGTCAATTGCTTTTTACTTTTCGTCGAAGAAAAGCGGAGAGCAGAGGGCTAAAAAGAAAATAGAGATGATTACTGAACATATAGGGTTTACCAGCATGGATGAGTCAATAGTGAGAGCTGCCCTGGGTAATCCGAGGGTTCATGATTTTGAGGACGGAATGCAGTATTACTCGGCAATAGATAAAGGATGCCGGGTGATTCTAACTGAAGACAGGAATGATTATTATTTCAGTGAAATTGAGGTGCTGGGGTGCAGTGATTTTATTACAAAATATTTTTCGCAAAAAACTTAATACAGTATGATTCCAAAATTGAAATATGAAGGCCGGAATTTTTTGTTACTTGCCGGTCCGTGTGTGATTGAAGGCGAAGAAATGGCGCTGGATATTGCCGCAAAAATTGTTGAAATAACCGACCGGTTACATATTCCTTATGTTTTTAAAGGTTCGTACCGGAAGGCTAACCGTTCACGTATTGATTCGTTTTCGGGTATTGGCGACGAAAAAGCCCTTCAAATCCTGAAAAAAGTGGGCGATACATTCAACATCCCGGTGGTCACCGATATTCATTCTGCCGAAGAAGCTGCTATTGCAGCCAGTTACGCCGATGTGCTTCAAATACCGGCATTCCTTTGCCGCCAGACCGATTTGCTGGTAGCTGCTGCAAAAACAGGGAAAGTGGTTAATATTAAAAAAGGACAGTTTTTGTCTGCCGGTTCCATGCAGTTTGCCGTGGACAAAGTGCGCGAAAGCGGTAACAATAAAGTGATGCTCACCGAACGTGGAACCACTTTTGGTTACCAGGATCTGATTGTTGACTACCGGGGAATCCCGGAAATGCAGAAAAATAATTGCCCGGTGATACTCGATATTACCCACTCGTTGCAACAGCCCAATCAGGGCAGTGGAGTGACCGGAGGTAAACCCGAACTGATTGAAACCATTGCCAAAGCGGGCATTGCAGTTGGTGTGGATGGTATTTTTATTGAAACACACCCCAATCCGTCTGTTGCCAAATCGGATGGAGCTAATATGTTAAAACTGGATTTGCTGGAAGGGTTGTTGGAAAAGTTGTTGGAAATAAGTAAGGTAATCCATTAAACAAATATTGATTATAGGGACTAATGAAAAAACAGGTAAGCCATTGCAATGGCGGCAATAATTCCTGCAAAATCGGCAATTAGCCCACAGGTAACGGCATAACGGGTATTTTTTATTCCGACTGCACCGAAATAGACAGCTAAAATGTAAAAAGTAGTATCAGTTGCCCCCTGAACGGTACTGGCTACGCGTCCGACAAATGAGTCAGCACCGTGAGTGGTCATGGCATCTACCATCATGCCCCGTGCCCCGCTTCCGCTCAGTGGTTTCATCAGGGCAGTGGGTAATGCTCCAACAAAATCGGTGTTAATGCCAAGGGCGCTAAAACACCAGCTAATACCCGAAATAAACCAGTCCATAGCCCCGGAAGCCCGGAAAACTCCAATCGCTACCAGGATTGACACCAGGTAGGGAATGATTTTTACAGCTACTTTAAAACCATCTTTTGCCCCTTCTATAAACGATTCATATACATTTACCCGTTTTCGTATCCCCAAAAGGATGAAAAGGATAATTACTGAAAATAAAATCAGGTTGCTGGCAACGTTTGATACAGAGGTAATTTGTTCTTTATCCATTCCCGAGAACAGCCAGATCGTTGCTGCAATAAAAAGTGTCAGTCCGCCCAGGTAGGACAGGATGGTTTTATCGAGCAGGTTGATTTTCTGGTACCAGGCAACAGAAATTAATCCGGCAATGGTTGAAAAAAATGTAGCCAGCATGATCGGGATAAATATATCAGACGGGTTGGCTGCTCCCAGTTGTGCCCGGTAAACCATGATACTGACGGGTAGTAAAGTCAGTCCTGAAGTGTTTAAGACCAGGAACATAATCTGTGCATTCGAGGCTGTATCTTTCGATGGATTGGTCTCCTGCATTTCTTTCATGGCCTTTAACCCCATTGGAGTAGCGGCATTATCGAGGTTCAGCATATTGGCGGCAATATTCATCATAATGGAACCATAAGCCGGGTGATTTTTACCTAATTCGGGGAAAAGTTTATTAAAGAATGGTCCGATCAGTTTCGAAAAAATATTGACCACTCCGCCTTTTTCCCCGATTTTCATGATACCCATCCAGAGGGTCAGAACACCGGTTAATCCCAGCGAAATTTCAAAACCGGTTTTTGCCATCTCAAAGGTAGAGTTGATCATTTCAGGAAAAATACCGGTGTCGCCCATAAAAATGAGTTTTACCAAGGCAACTACAAAGGCAATGAGAAAGAAAAAAATCCAGATATAATTTAAAACCATTATAAGTTTCTTTGAAAAATATAGGCTAAGATAAAAAAAGCTTTGTTTTTTCCGGCCTATGTTCACGTTTTACACAGAGGAATCGTTATAAAACAAGGTCGCGTTACCAATGCTGCATGGTTCTTACCAATTTTTCTGTTGTTTTAAAAATTGAACCGGTGTTTTAAAAATGATTCTTTAATGAATCATCAATATTTATTCTAACAGGATATTCGATTAAAAAAGATATTTTAATAAATTCTTATCTTGCACCCCGAAAAGTTTCAAATTAACCTTTAATACTAAAAACTTTGGAATGAACGCACAAGCTGCAGAATTAAACCAGATTATTCAGGAAAAAAATCCGGTAGTTTTTGAGTTGTTATCGGAGCGGGGCAAAAATATTTTCTTTCCAAAGAAAGGAATTCTCGGGCAAACGGCTGATGCTAAAGGAACTAAAATCAATGCGACCATTGGTGCTGCTATTGAAGACGATGGTTCTCCGATGCGTCTGGAAATTATTGCTTCGAAAGTTAATCTCGATCCGTCATTGATATTTCCTTATGCTCCAAGTTTTGGAAGACCCGACATTCGTGCCAAATGGAAAAACATGATGTATGAAAAGAATCCATCGCTGGCAGGGAAGGAGCTTAGTTTACCAGTTGTCACCAATGCACTGACGCATGGGGTTAGTATGGCTGGTTATATGTTTTTGAATGAAGGTGAAGAAATAATTGTATCTGATTTATTTTGGGGTAATTATAACCTGACCCTCACCAATGCCTACGGAGCTGTTGTTACCAAATTTAATCTGTTTAAAAACGGAAATTTCGATATTGAAGCATTTAAAGCAAAATTGGAAGAAGGCGGAATTGGAAAGAAAGTGATTATTCTGAATTTTCCCAATAATCCGTCGGGCTATACGCCAACAATCAATGAGACCAGGGCTATTGTTGAAGTAATACGTGAGTCGGCTGAAAAAGGCAATAAACTGGTCGTTATTACCGATGATGCTTATTTCGGGCTTGTCTTCGAAGACGGAATTTTCAGGGAAAGCATTTTTGCCGCATTATGCGACCTGCATACCAATGTTCTTGCTGTTAAGGTCGATGGAGCAACCAAGGAAGATTATGTTTGGGGGTTCCGGGTCGGTTTTATAACATACGGCATAAAGGGAGGCGATGCCGCTTTGTATGCGGCCCTTGAAAATAAAACTGCCGGGGCTGTCCGTGGTAATATATCAAATGCGGCCAATATTTCACAGTCCCTGTTGCTTCTGGCATTTAACAGCGATGAGTACCACCGGCAAAAAGAGGCCAAGTATAACATTATGAAAGAACGTTACATGGCTGTTAAGGAAACCCTGAAAGACAGGAAATACAGTGAGTATTTTACGGCACTTCCATTTAACTCGGGCTATTTTATGTGTGTGAAACTGGCCCCGGGAATCGACGGGGAAGAACTTCGTCATTTGCTGATCAGTAAATACGGCATTGGCATTATCAACCTGAACAACCTTATTCGTATAGCGTTTTCAGCCGTTGCTGCCAGGGATGTAAGAACATTGTTCGACGGGATTTACAGCGCCTGCAAAGAATGTAAGAAATAAGAAAAGAGAATCAATCTTTTCAAAATAAAAAGGGAGGCAATCATTTGGTTAGCCTCCCTTGTTTTTATCCTTATGACTGAATATTTGTTTCTTTCGGGATCACATCGTGTGCCCCGCCTTCAACAATACTGGTAGCCGACACCAGGGTGATTTTTGCATTCTCTTTTAATTCAGGGATGGTAAGGCAACCGCAACTGCACATGGTCGATTTTATTTTACCCAGCGTAGTGTCCAGGTTGTCCTTCAATTTTCCGGCGTATGGGACATAGCTGTCCACGCCTTCTTCAAATTTCAGGTTTTCACTTCCTCCCATATCGTAGCGCTGCCAGTTACGGGCACGGTTTGATCCTTCTCCCCAATATTCCTTCACGAAATTATTTCCGACTTTCAGTTTTTTTGTCGGGCTTTCGTCGAAGCGGGCAAAATAGCGTCCCATCATCAGAAAATCGGCGCCCATGGCCAATGCCAGCACCATGTGGTAATCCTGAACAATCCCGCCGTCAGAACAAATCGGCACATAAATTCCGGTTTCTTCGAAATATTCGTCGCGTGCTTTTGCCACTTCAATCACGGCTGAAGCCTGTCCCCTGCCAATTCCTTTTTGTTCACGGGTAATGCAAATTGAACCTCCGCCAATCCCTACTTTTACAAAATCGGCCCCGGCATTGACCAGGTATCTGAATCCCTCGCGGTCGACAACATTGCCGCCTCCCACCTTTACATCTCCATTGTATTTTTCTTTGACATAGCGAAGGGTTTCGGCCTGCCATTCCGAAAAACCATCCGAAGAGTCGACGCAAAGTATATCGGCTCCTGCCTCAATCAGTGCCGGAACGCGTTCTTTGTAATCGCGGGAATTGATCCCTGCTCCTGTCATCAGTTTTTTATTGTTGTCGTGCAGTTCATTCGGGTTTTCCCTGTGGCTTTCGTAATCTTTCCTGAAAACAAAAAAGCAAAGTTTGTGGTTTTTGTCAACTATGGGAAGGGAATTAAGTTTGTGGTCCCAAATAATATCGTTTGCCTCGCCCAGTGAAATGCCCAGTTTCCCAACCACCAGTTTATTATAGGGAGTCATGAATTCGGTAACTTTTTTATCCAGGGGGTCACGGCTTTCCCGGTAATCGCGCCCGGTGATAATCCCCATCAGCTTTCCGTTTGATGTGCCATCGTCAGTAACCCCGATAGTCGAATGTCCGGTTTCACTTTTAACCCTGATCACGTCAGCCAGGGTATGGTGGGGCATTACATTCGAATCGCTTACCACAAAGCCGGCCTTGAATTTCTTTACTTTGCGTACCATTTCTGCCTGTGATTCGATGGGCTGTGAGCCAAAGATAAATGAAAGTCCCCCGTTGCGTGCCAGGGCAATAGCAAGGTTATGGTCGGATACCGACTGCATGATAGCTGAAACAAACGGAATGTTTAATTCCATTGATGGGGTTTCCCCTTTTCTGAATTTTACCAGGGGGGTCTTCAGCGAAACCTGGGCAGGGGCACATGATTTAGTAGTTAAACCCGGTACCAGCAGATACTCGCTAAACGTTCTTGAAACATCATCAAAATAATGAGCCATATTAAAATATTTTGTTTTTCTAAGTTTCTGAAGAAATGGTGCAAATTTAAGTTTCAAATTCCAAATCCCAAATTCCAATTTTGAAAATTATCAGGTTCCCGTTTTCATAACTAACGGTTATTTTACTCCGTTTACCTGTTGAATAATAAAGTATTCCCTCCTGCATCCAGTGTCGGGCATCTAAATACTGATGTTTTTGGTTAAAACGATAATAATTGTTACCAGTACAAAAATCCAGACCAGAATACCGGCCAATTTATTGAACCACCACAAGACCCTCAGGTTAATACGGTGCCGGAACAAACTTACCAGGCCCGACAGGGTAAACCACCAACTGCATGCCCCCAGAAAAATTCCCCCGATAATGACCAGTGCATGATAAGGTTCCCTGATATTTAAAACCAGTTTTGAACTGGCAAAAACGGCAATAAATACAAATATTACCAAAGGATTCGCGACCGTAATTAAAAACGATGATATATAATCCTGAAAATGAGTCGCTCCCCTGCGTTTGTTACGCCTTAAATCTCGTACCGGGTTTTTAAAAAAGATATAAAAGCCGAGTGCTAACAGGATGAGCGTCCCAACAATCTGGAACAATAGCTGGTGCTGACGGATAAAATTGATAATAAAAGTTAGGCTGAACCCTGCAATAATAGAGTAAAGAGTGTCGGAGGTTGCCGCTCCCATACCGGAAAAGAAGCCGGCTTTCCGGCTTTTGTTTACCGTGCGCTGGACCACAAAAACCCCGATTGGCCCCAATGGCAATGACACCAAAAAACCAACAACCAGCCCCTGTATGAATAACGAAAACAACATTTCGCAAAAATAGCTTAATTCGTCGTTATACGATTCATTTTTATATGTGAAGTTCGATAAATTAACAAGTACATCTGTTTTAATTGGAAGAATATGGGACTACAGCTTCATCAGGAGAAACAACAAACCATTGATCACTTTTATGTTCATGTTTGAGGATGTATTTTGAATTACCAACAGTACAAACTTTTCAATATTGACAGATGGTTAAAGTTATATCTTTTTTCTGGAAAAAGGGAACAGGGAAACTTTTCATCCCCAGCTATGGAAAGAATGATGTTTACGGTAACTTTATTTAATATAGGTGGTTTAGAATTGAACAGCTCTGTAATGTTAATAGCCCTGTTTGGATATTTCCGGTAATTTTATTGTAGTTTTAGACGATTATTGTGCTAATCTGAAAAATTACTAAGAATGAAAATCTGGAATTTTGGGATCGTTGGAGCAGGGAATATTGCTGATTTCCATGCCAAAGCAGTTAAAAGCCTTCGTAATGCAAGCCTGACCGGTATTTGTGGTACCAATCCTGACAAAGTAAAATCATTGGCTTTAAAATATTCATGTAAAGTATTTAATGATACAACAGAGATGCTTCAGTCGCCGGATGTCCATATAATTTTGATTGCAACACCGAGCGGGGCACATAGTGAACCTGCGATTGACGCTGCCCGCCACGGGAAACATGTGTTATGCGAAAAGCCCCTGGAAGTAAGCCTTGACAAAATCGATAAAATGATTGGGGAACATGAAAAGTATGGAACAAAATTAGGGGGTATCTTCAATTATCGTTATAACGATGTGGTACATGTGCTGAAGGAGGCTATTGATAACGGCAGGTTCGGTACAATAACCAATGCTTCGATATTTGTCCCCTGGTGGCGTAGCGATGAGTACTATCAAAGTAAGTGGCGTGGCACCTGGTCTCTTGATGGCGGAGGCGCATTAATGAACCAGTCCATTCATATGGTCGATATGCTTCAGTATATGATGGGGCCTGTTGATTCATTATATGCTTATATTTCTACGCTTGGGCATCCGCAAATAGAAGTAGAAGATACGGCTGTCGCTGTTTTAAAATTCAAAAATAATGCGTTGGGAATGGTTTATGGAACTACCGCATCATATCCGGGGCAATTCAGAAGACTGGAGATAACAGGAACAAAAGGCACTGTTATTATGGAGGAAAACAGTTTTAAAGTCTGGCAATTTGCAGAACCTCTTGATGAGGACAGCGAGATATTAAAAATGTACAGTGCTGTTGAAGGGGGAGGAGGAGTATCGGATCCGATGGCGATACCATTTGAGCCACATGCAAGAAATATTGCTGCGTTTATCAAATCAATAGAGCAGGACAGATCATTTGAGATTGATGGCAGGGAGGCACGTAAAGCTGTTGAAATAGTCCTGGGAATTTATGAATCGGCGAAGAACCATGAAGAAGTGTGTCTCCAATATTCATAATTAATTTTGAGTCACTTTAATTTTGGGTCACTGAAAAATTCATTGCGTTGACTAAGCCTGAAAATACAGATGAGCAAAAGTTAGTTCAGAAACTTGTAAAAGGAGATGAAATGGCTTTTGAGCTTTTGTTTTATCGCTACCGGGGTAAGGTGGGAAATTTTATAAAACGTTCTCTTCCGTCCCATGTTGATCAGGAAGAGACAGTACATGAAATCTTTCTCCGTATCTGGATAAATAGAGATAAAATAGATGAGCAACGCCCGTTTGCCCCTTATCTTTTCCGGGTAGCCCGTAATATCGTGATTGATGTATTACGAAAAAATATCGATCGTTATATTTATCTGCATGATGAATCTTTCCTTAGCGATCTAAGCATTAATGATACTGACCTGAAAATTGAAGAAAAGGAACTGCAAAACTGGCTTCAATCCACACTTGATAAATTACCTGAAAAAAGAAAGAACATATTCATCATGAACCGGTTTGATGGATTATCATATTCTGAGATTGCACGAAAGTTAAATATTTCAGAAAATACAGTCGATACGCAGATCAGAAGGTCATTGCAGTATTTAAGGGAGGAAATAAGAAAAGTAAGAATCTCAGAATAAATTTTGGTCCTTTGTCACGGGAGGCTATCTCTGTTTTCGTATTTAGAGATAAACAGAGAAAGAATGCACCAAAATATTTATGAAATACTTGAGAGGTTTATAGCAGGAAGCACCCTGTCTGTTGCTGATATAAAAGAACTTAAAAGATTGTTTGCTGAAAAGGGGCGAAAAGATGAGGTTAGCCGGTGGCTTACGGATAACTGGGATGCTGCTTTAACAGATGATATAGAGATTAGTTATGAAGGGTTAAAGCAAAAAATCCGTGAATATGAAAATCAGCACAAAACGGAATCTGTCTTTTTCCGGCATGCCATTCGCTTTTCACGTTATTATCAAAGGGTTGCTGCAGTTTTGTTCATACCGCTTATTTTGGGATTGTCACTTTATTTGTTTTTTTCTTCTTCTTCCGGTAGTGAGAACTTTTACATATCAGAGGCTTCCCCGGGACAAAAAGCAAAACTTGAATTACCAGACGGAAGCAGGGTGTGGTTAAACTCCGGTTCAAGTATTAAATATTCTTCAGAGTTTGATAAAAAAGACCGTACCGTGGAATTAAAAGGGGAAGCATTTTTTGATGTTCATAAAAATACAGGCAAACCGTTTTTAGTACATACCCGGTTTTTAGATGTTAAAGTTACAGGAACCCGTTTTAATGTGAATGCTTATGATGACGAGCCTGTAGTTGAGACTGCTTTGGTTGAGGGTAAGGTTAATTTATTGCTGAAAGATCAAAATAAAGAATTTAAATTGACGCCCGGCAACGTCTTGTCGTATTCAAAAGCGTCCTGTGAAATATATTCTCACGTTTTAAACGAGGAAGCAACAATTAGCTGGAAAGATAACCGTTTGATTTTTATCAATGATGATTTTTCGAAACTGGTACGGAAAATTGAAAAATGGTATAATGTAGAAGTTGTTTACAATCCCGAGGATTTTAAAAATAATAAGTTAACCGTAAAACTACTGGAAGGGGAACAATTAAGTAAGTTACTTGAGATTATCGAAACAGCTATCGGATCAAAATGTACAATCCGAAAAAATAAGATATATATAACTAAGAATTAACAAAAAAGACGTGTTTTGCCTATGGACAATTTATAAAAATTGAAAAAGGGAAGTGTCCTACCACTTCCCCGAGATATTAAACATTAGAATAACGTTTAACTTAAACTCATTACAAAAGTATGAAAAAAAACAAAGAATTTTTTTCATGGGGTGTTGTTATCCCGTGGAAAAGAACATGCAGAGTTATGAAAGTATTGATTGTTTTACTAACAATGACGCTGGTTTCCTTTGCTTCAGGAGGCTATTCTCAAACGAAGAATTTTACATTTCAATTAAAAAATGTCAGTCTTTTGGAGATATTTAATGAGATTGAAGAACAGTCGGATATGCAAATTGCATACGACATTTCGTCGATCGATATTAACCAGAGGATCAATATAAGCGTCAAAGGAGCACCGGTAGAGAATGTTTTGAAAGAAGCATTACAGAATACCGGTCTTTCCTACCGTATTATGAATCGTTATATTATTATTTCAACGAAAGGGGGGATATCAGGACAGGTGATGCAACAGCCGGTCGATGTTTCCGGTAAAGTAACCGACACTGCCGGCGCCCCGCTGCCCGGTGTAACTATCCTTATAAAAGGTACAGTACAGGGTATTATTACCGATACCGACGGAGATTATTCACTTCCTAAGGTACCTGCCGATGCCATCCTTGTGTTTTCGTTTGTGGGGATGAGAACACAGGAAATTGCTGTTTCCGGTAAAAGTCAAATAAACGTTTCACTGGAAGAAGAAACGATTGGTTTGGAAGAAGTGGTAGCAGTGGGGTATGGGACACAGAAGAAAGCTACTTTAACGGGGTCAATCAGTAATGTTAAGGGAGAAAATTTAAGTAAGACACCTTCTGTCAATTTTTCTAATTCACTTGCTGGTCAGTTGCCCGGTCTGGTTGTTATTACAAGGACGGGAGAGCCTGGAAATGATAATTCCACCCTTCGAATTCGTGGTGAAAACACCTTAAATGATAATACTCCGTTGGTTGTTGTGGATGGTATTCCGAACAGAAGTTTAGATCGTCTGGATCCGGCTACAATTGAATCAGTAACTGTTTTGAAAGATGCCTCGGCAGCTATTTATGGGGCCAAGGCAGCCAATGGCGTTATTTTGGTAACAACCAAACGTGGTGAGACCGGAAAACCCACTATTACACTTTCCCTTAATCAGGGATGGAACAAACCGACAGAGCTTCCCCGTATGACAGATGCTGCTACTTATGCCCAATTGATCAATGAAATCAGGTCTTATGCCGGTGAAGATGCCAAATACACGGATGAAGATATTCAATTGTACAGGGACGGTACGGATCCATGGGGACATCCGAATACTGATTGGTTTAAAGAAACAATTAGGCCATGGTCCCCGCAGCACTATGTTAATTTGTCGCTGTCCGGTGGATCGGAAAGAGTAAAATATTTTGTATCTATGGGAACTAAATATCAGGATGGTATTTTTAGACACAGTGCGATATATTATTCCCAGGCAGATATTACCAGTAACCTGGATGCGAAAATTTCAGATTATATTCATTTCAGTTTTGACTTGTCGGGAAGACAGGAGAACAGACATTATTCAGGAACAGGTGACAGTGGCGGAGATAATAATCAAAATGTCTGGTGGGCAATGAACAGGGCATATCCTTATTTGCCTGCCTATTGGCCAACCGGAGAGCCTGGGCCTGATGTGGAATATGGCGCCAACCCTGTTGTTTTGGTTACGGATGCTACGGGGTACGATAAGAAGAAAACATATGTGATGCAGAGCAATATGAGACTGGTTGTGGATATTCCATGGGTTAAAGGTTTGTCTGTAACGGGTAATGCTTCCGTAGATAAAACTTTTTATAATCGCAAGAGATGGACAACGCCATGGTATTTATATAGTTGGGATGGTTCATCTTATGATGGGAATAATGTACCGGTTCTTACTAAAGTTCAGAAAGGATATACGGATGCAAGATTGAAACAATGGATGACTGACGGAACCACTATTACCCTTAATGGACTGATCAATTATAACGGAACTTTTGCTGAGAAACATGGAGTTAAAGTTCTTTTAGGGATTGAACGCATTACAGGAGATGACATGGGATTCAATGCATTCAGACGTTATTATACTTCCGAATCAATAGCAGAATTGGATGAAGGAGGTGCTTCATTAAAGGATAATGGCGGATCTTCCAGCGAGAGCGCTTATTTAAATTATTTTGGCAGGATAAATTATAATTTCGATTCAAAATATTTGTTTGAATTTATAGCCAGAGAGGACGGATCGTATATTTTTAACAAGGGGCACAGGTATGGTTTCTTCCCCGGAGTGTCTGTGGGATGGATAATTTCAAATGAAAATTTCTGGAAGAACAATTGTCCCTTTATAGATTATTTTAAATTGCGTGGTTCATGGGGACAAACGGGAAATGACCGTGTAAACCCGTATCAATTTACTGAATCCTTTGCGTATAGTGGTACTTATCTTTTTAACGAGGATGTTTCTGAAAAGACATTAAGTTCCACACGTATTCCAAATGAAAATATTACATGGGAAGTTGCCAGTCAGTATAATATCGGATTTGATAGTCAGATATTGGATAATAAGTTTAATGCAAGTTTTGATTATTTTCATAATCTTCGCTCAAAAATTTTATGCTACCGGAATGCTTCGGTACCTGCTACTGCAGGGTTAACCTTACCGGAAGAGAATATCGGTAAGGTGATAAACCAGGGGGTTGAGGCACAAATAGGATATCGGAATAAAGTGAGAGATTTTAAATATCAAATAGCTGTTAATGCCTCTTATGCGAAGAATAAAATTAAATTTTGGGATGAAACGCCGGGTGTTCCTGAATACCAGCAATCCACCGGTCGTCCGATGAATGCAGCGCTATATTATCATGCGATAGGTGTATTTAAGGATCAGGCTGCCGTAGATGCTTATCCTCACAGGGAAGAGGCCTGTCCGGGGGATATTATCTTTGAAGATGTAAATGGAGATCACAAAATTGATGGGGAGGACAAAGTTAGAAATAATAAGACTAATATACCAAAACTAACCGGAGGTGTGAGCATCAATTTGCAGTATAAAAACTTTTATATGAATGCTCTTTTTCAGGGAGCAGCCGGTGCTGTCAGAGCTTATATGGTGTTCTCGGGAGAATGTGGCAACTTTATGTATAATGAAATCAAAAATCGTTGGACAGAAGATAATCCCAGTACAACACATCCCAGAACATGGAACCGTAACACGGAATATTGGATGACCGACGGAGCGCCGAATAATACCTATTGGGTAAGGAATAGTAACTATTTACGTC
Source organism: Prolixibacteraceae bacterium (assembly GCA_963662895.1). Taxonomy (GTDB): domain Bacteria; phylum Bacteroidota; class Bacteroidia; order Bacteroidales; family Prolixibacteraceae; genus GWE2-42-39. The sequence goes on from OY759982.1 coordinate 2,009,924, forward strand.
TCAAAAACATGGAAATCGGTTACAATTTGCCTTTTCAATTCATAAAGAAATTTGGCATAGAGGGGGCGAGGGTATATGTTAACGGACAGAATCTATATACCTTAACGAAGATGAAAGATTTCGATCCTGAATCACCCAGCGGTGGTGCGACTGGTGGTTGTGGTGTAAGCAATGAGGTTTATCCTTCAAACAAAACAATGAACTTTGGAGTAACAGTAACCTTTTAGATTATAGAAAATGAAAAATTTATCAATTATATATTTGATTTTTGTATCTGTACTTATTTTAACATCATGCAGCGATGTGCTGGATACAAAAAACTCAACAGAGTATTCATCAGTTGATGTATGGTCAGATGTTTCTTTGGCACAAACATATGTTAATCAACTTTACAGAGATGTCCCCTGGGACTATGATATGACCAGCGAGTTATGTGACGAATGTCGTATGCGGTCCAGCGAAAATGAAACTGATTTCAATAATATGCTGATGACGGCTGATAATGCTACCAATTGGGGTGGATGGAATGACAGATACAGCAATATCAGAAAATGCAATATTTTTCTGGAAAATATTGATAATCTTCCGGAAAGCCCGGAAGTGACCGATGGAAAAACAGACAAGGAAAGAATGAAGGGAGAAGTTACTTTCCTGAGAGCATGGTTCTATCATATGCTTGTCAGTTATTACGGAGGTGTACCATTGGTTACCAAATCTTATACATTGACCGATGATTTTTCAATAGCGCGTTCCAGTTATAAAGACTGTATCGATTTTATTGCGGCTGAATGTGATACGGCTGCGGCTTTGTTGCCGGAGGTGAATACCGGCGACAATATAGGAAGGGCTACAAAAGGAGCTGCTTTAGCTTTAAAATCCAGAGTATTGCTTTATGCTGCCAGTGATTTGCATAATACAGATAAATTTTCTGGTTACAGTAATCCGGAATATCTGGGGTATGTTGACGGTAATCAGAGTGACCGTTGGCTGGCAGCGAAAAATGCAGCGAAGGCTGTGATGGATTTAGGCCTTTATGGTTTGTATGAACCCGAACCTGCATCAGCGAGAGATGCTTCGACAAACTATTATAATCTTTTTATTGAAACATCAGCAACTTGTGAAGATATTTTTGTCCGTTATTGGAATGCAGATGCAGAAAAAGGAGTTTATTGGTTTGAATTATATCCCTGTGGCTGGTATGGAAATGGAAGAAATGGTTTTACAAAATCGACAGTAGATGCTTATGAAATGGAGGATGGAACAAAGTTTTCGTGGGATAATGCAACGCAGTCAGCAGAACCTTATAAAAATCGTGATCCCCGTTTTTATGGTTCTGTAATTTATGAAGGCGATACATTAAGACCGCGTACTGACGATGCCGCTGATCAGGATCCCGTTGGAGTTATGCAGGCAGGTCACTGGGAAATATGGGATGAGGAAACAAGCTCGGTGAAAGAAGTTTGGGGATTGGATACCGAGTATGGTCCGATTAATTCATGGAACTGTAATAAAACAGGAACAGGATGTAAGAAATTTTTGAATGTGTCTACTTCAATTTCATCAAGCTGGGATAAGCATGCAAATTTAACATGGCGTTATTTCCGTTACGCAGAGATATTATTGAATTATGCTGAGGCTTGTATTGAATTGGGGGAAGAAGGAGAGGCAAAAACTTATCTGAATATGATTAGGAAAAGAGCCTGTATGCCGGAAATTACAGATTCCGGGAATGAATTGTTAGCACGCTGTCGCAATGAAAGACGAATTGAAATGCTTGGAGAGGATCAGCGCTTTTTCGATGTCCGTCGTTGGTTAATAGCTACAGAGGCTTATCATGATATGTATGGAGTTAAAATTGTTTATGAGCTTCAACCGGATCATACAACCGCTACAATTCCGACAATTACACCTTATCAGATTACAACCGGATGCTGGGATGATAAAGCATATTTCCTGCCGATTTCCAGAGATGAATTAAATAAAAATTCTGAATTAGTTCAAAATCCTGGGTACGAGTAGGAGAGTTGATGATTTAAAAAAATTATTGGGGCTGACTAAAAAGATTTTTGGTCAGCCCCAATGACGTCAACAAGTGTCTTTGTGTTTTATAATTGTCTTCTTAGAACACCTTCGTACTTCGAACCTCCGAGTTTCCACTCTTTTTTTATGCGTGTCTTTTTCATTCCGTCAATAATTTCATAATTTCTCCATTTTTAGGATTTGATAACGAGGAGAGTAATAAAATTTTGTTAATTGTATTTACAAAGATTCAGTCTCTGTCGCTAAAAAGAAACAATATTGTAACTTTGCATCAATGAATTGTAAAAACATAAAAAATCACGAACGGAGAAACACCAGAGTATATACGGCCTTCAACTTAGTTTTCCGGAATCAGTTAGATAAATTTATACCCCCGTGCTTCTAAGCCTCTTCCATCCCCCTATTTATTTTTAGTTTAATAAAGCAGAAATTAATTTTATGGTATCAAAATTTAAGATGGTAGTGATATTAGTATCAATACCTGTTATTTCATTATTTGCACAGGAAAAACCTGAACTACAAGTAGGCGGGGCACTCCGTTTTAATTACAATTTATCTTCGTGGAAAGACGGACAGAAAAAGCGTGGCGGCGATTTCGGCTACGATGTTTTCCGTATTAACGCGAAAGCAAAATACAAAGGAGTAAAATTGAACACCGAATACCGGTTGTATTCCGAAGGATTTGGTGGAGGTATGTTAAAACAAGGCTGGGTGGGGTATGATTTCAGCCCTGAAAACAATCTCCAGGTTGGATTATCGCAGGTTCCCTTTGGGATTACACAATACAACTCTCACAACTGGTTTTTTAGCATCAATTATTACCTGGGATTGGAGGACGACCACGATATGGGGGTAAAATATACCCATAACGGCGAAAAGTGGTTATATGCCCTGGCTTTTTTCAAAAATGCGGAGGAATTGAATTTCGGAAGTAATTCCGATGTTTCCGACAGTAGATATTCATACGACGTCAGTTCTTCTGGCAATGGTTTATACCGGAATAAGGAAATCAATCAGTTTAACCTGAAAGTAGTTCGTAAATATTCAGACGGTAATACCAACCATATGCTGGGTATTTCAACACAATACGGAGGAGTTTATAACCTGGATACGGAAGATGCCGGAGATCATTATGCGCTGGCAGGCCACTACGAATTAAATGTGGAAAAACTGAATGTAAAAGCCCAGGTTTCAAAATACAAATACAATACAAAAAACCCGGCAGACCAATCGAATGACATCATTGCCATGACTGCATACGGTGCTCCTTACCTTGTGGCTTCCGAAGGTACAACTTACACTTTGGGGGTTGCGTATTCGGTTCCGGTTGAATGGGGCCCCATATCAAACCTTCAGTTTTACGATGACTTTGGGTTCATGGATAAAAAAGCCGACGACTTTCATGATTCATATATGAACGTGACCGGGGTATTGGTTACCGCCGGAAATGTTTACACATATATAGATGCAGCACAAGGAAAAGACCAGCCCTGGCTCGGTCCGGTTTGGGGAAATGCCTTATCTGAAGGAGTGTCCGATGCAGACTGGGAAATGCGGTTTAATATCAATATCGGTTATTACTTTTAATTTTAAAACGTGGAGCTATGCCAGGTAAAAGAAAAATTCACGTCGAGGATTTAACCCTGATTTTCGGCAAACGAAAACAAGAGGCGTTAAAGTTATTGCAGCAAGGTGTATCAAAAGAAGAAATTCTTAAAAGGACCAAATGTACTGTAGGCGTAAACAAAGTCTGCTTCGAAATTAAGGAAGGGGAAATATTCGTTATAATGGGGTTGTCCGGTAGTGGAAAATCAACATTAATCCGTTGTTTGAACCGTTTAAATGAACCAACTGCAGGGAAGGTATATTTTGACAATCATGACATAACCAGGGAAACGAACAAGGAGTTGCTTGAAACCCGGCGGACCAAAATGAGTATGGTTTTTCAGAAATTTGGATTACTTCCTCATCATACCATTCTGGAAAATGCTGCGTTCGGGCTTGTAATCCGCGGGGAAGAAAAGGAAGCCAGGGAGGCACGGGCCAAACAGGCGTTGGAAACTGTCGGGCTAAAAGGGTACGAATTTCAATATCCATCCGAACTATCAGGCGGAATGCAACAAAGGGTAGGCCTGGCGCGGGCGCTGGCCAACGACCCCGAAGTTTTGCTGATGGATGAAGCTTTTTCGGCTCTCGACCCGCTGATAAAATCGGATATGCAGGATGAACTTTTACAAATTCAAAATAAACTGCATAAAACCATTGTGTTTATCACGCACGATTTGGATGAAGCTATAAAGATTGGCGACCGGATTGCAATTATGAAAGACGGGGTTGTGGAACAAATCGGGACTGCTGAAGAAATTCTTACCAATCCGGCCAGCGATTATGTAGAAGCTTTTGTTGAAAAGGTCGATCGGAAAACCATTATAACAGCAGAGACCCTCATGTTTGAAAAATTTACTGTGGTGGAAATAAACAAAGAAGGTCCCAAAAGTATAATACGAAAAATGCGCTCAGTAGGAGTAGAAGTATTGCCTGTGGAAGATGAAGACAAAAAATTTCTGGGTTATGTCAGGCTTCAGGATGTTTTGAAACTGGAAAAGGAAAAAGAAACTTCTGTAACAAAAGTTTTGAAAACGGATGTGCCCAGTGTTTATAAAACATACACGGTTGAAGATATGCTGCCGCTGATTACAGAAACCAGGGCTCCTCTTGCGGTAGTAGATGAAGAGAGCGGAAGATTGCTTGGCATTGTTTCGCAAACATCGCTGATTATTGAAGCGACTCGCTTTGAAATGGACGAAGTAATTGAGTTGAAAGAAAAAGCTAACGAGATTTGAAATGGAAAAGTTAATAGACATAGGAAAATATATTGAAATTGGAATCAACGCACTGGAGGAGAATTTCTCCGGACTTTGGAGTGCTATCGATAACCTCATCTCCTGGACGGTGGATGGAATAAACGATGTATTGCTGGCAATCCCGTTTTATGTCGTCATCATTTTGGTGACAATCGGAGCTTATTATGCCAAGGCCGGGAAAAAGTCTTTCAAAAAAGAGGGGATAAGAGACGCAGCAAGTCTGACCGCTTTTGTGATAATCGGACTTCTTCTTGTATGGGCTATGGGCTACTGGAAAGAAGCCGTTCAAACCACGACCCTGGTAATTGTGGCTACGGTTATCGCACTTATCATTGGCATTCCTTTGGGAATATGGACAGCACGCAGCAATACTGCCAATGCCGTTATCCGTCCCATACTCGACTTTATGCAAACCATGCCAGCCTTTGTTTATCTTATTCCGGCCATTTTCTTTTTCAGTGTTGGAAACACGCCGGGTGTAATTGCAACCGTTATTTTCTCCTTGCCTCCTGCAGTTCGTTTAACCAATCTGGGAATCCGTAATGTCCCGTCAGATGTTATTGAAGCGGGCTACGCATTTGGTGCTACCGAAAAACAAATACTTTTTAAAATTCAGTTACCACTGGCCAAAACAACCATTCTGGCAGGAATAAACCAGGTAATCCTGCTGGCCCTGTCGATGGTGGTCATCGCCTCCATGGTAGGAGCTAAAGGTCTTGGAAGTATTGTCTACCAGGGAATTCAGCAAAACAACATTGCCAAAGGTTTTGAAGCAGGGCTCGGTATTGTAATCCTCGCCATAATATTAGACCGCATTACACAATCGATAGCAAAGAAATAATAAACAATCTAAAAATAATAAGTTATGTTGAAATTGAAAAAATTAGGAATTCTGTTTGTGGCTGCTGCATTGGTAGTAGCTTTTATATCGTGTTCGAACAGTGGAAAGAAAAAGGAATCTAAAAGCTCTCCCAAAGAGGTTAGCATTTTATATCCTAATTGGGCAGAAGGGATCGCATTCACTTATCTAGCACAGGCTGCGCTTGAAAACCATGGTTACAAAGTGGAACTGACCAATCTGGAGCCTGGTCTTATTTACGGGGAATTGTCAAAATCCAACTCTAAAGGGGATGTATTTCTGGATGCCTGGCTGCCTAATACACATAAAGATTATTGGGCTGATTACGGCGACAAGTTGGTTAAGCTGGGCGAAGCTTTTAGCGGAGGAACAACGGGGTTGGTAGTTCCATCGTACGTTACCGTTAATTCTATTGAAGAATTAAATGCCCACAAAGACAAATTCAATGAAGAAATTATTGGTATTGGTAGTGGTGCCGGAATTCATACTACTACAACAAAAGCAATTGAAGCCTATAATCTGAATCTTGAACAGGTTACTTCGAGTGGCCCGGCGATGGTCGCCAGTTTGGAAAAGGCAATCAAAAAAAATGAATGGATTGTGGTTACCGGTTGGAAACCTCATTATATGTGGGCTAATTTCGATTTAAAATATTTAGCAGATCCGAAAGGCATTTACCCTAAAGATGTATGTGCCATCATTTCCCGCCGGGGTTTTGAAGAAGACACACCAGAAGCAGCCAAATTCTTCAAAAATTTTAACCTCGAAGAGTCTCAGTTGTACGATTTAATGTCAGTAATAAAAGCCGATGGGGAAGAAAACGGGGCTAAAACATGGTACGAAAAAAACAAAGGACTCGTTGATTCCTGGTTCAAATAACGAGATCGGTTTATTAGAAAGACCTGTAACTCAAAGGACATTTGCCGGTAAAGTTTCGTTTATATTATTGATTAACAGAAAGGATGCAAAAAGCATTGTATATTTAACGGTCGGTTGAATCTATTTTCGTTAGTTTAATTTTTATATTTTTGTCATCTGCTAATAAAAACCAATGAACAAAAACGAACAACGACTTTTTGAAAGGTTAAGAAACAGCGATGAAGCTGCTTTCAGAGTTATTTACAACAATTATTCTTCAAGGTTGTATTATTTCGTTTTGGAGTTCATTCCCTTAAAAGACGCTGCTGAAAATATTGTTCAGGATACTTTTGTAACACTGTGGAACAAACGTAAGGAATTAAAAGACGATACGAACCTGGCTTCATACCTCTTTACGGGAGCGAAAAACAATGCCTTATACCGGTTACGTGACGAAAAATACAGGAAAAAACTGTTTTCGAATGCGATAGATGTCAGTGAGCTGAATTTAAACACTGATGCATTAACTAGCGTCGATACATCTGCATTTGCATTTCAGGAAATAGAACAAATCATACAGGAAACATTGAGCAGTCTACCTCCCCAGTGCAGAAAAGTCTTTGAATTAAGCAGGTTCCGGGAAATGAAAAACAGGGAAATTGCGGAAGAACTCAACATTTCTGTCAGAACGGTGGAGGGACATATCTCAAAAGGAATAAAAACATTCAAAATTGCTCTGAAAGATTACCTGCCTTTAGTTGCATACCTGTTTGTACTCTAAAAATCATTCTGTTATATAGAAAAAATATAAATGCATAAAAAAATGCAGTGTACGACTAAGTGTAGGTGCTTATTTGTGCATTATTTCTATATAACATGAAAAATTTCGAAGACATATTAAAACTGGTTACGGGCAATTTAGCCGGGGACGAAAAAGAAAAAATACTTTCTGAAATCAATGCCCGGAAAGAAAACAGGGAAATTTTCAGGAAAGTAAAAGTTGCATGGGCAATCCTTTCTTCCAGCAAACAATTAAGCGATTATGATGAAGAGAATTTATATCTGAAGATTCAGAATAAAATTTCAGGAAAAAAAAGGAACCTGATACCGGCAGTTCATACAATGCTTAAATATGCTGCTGTTATAATCATTATAATTAGCCTGACAACAATATTTTATCTAAATAAGCAAGGGCAAAATAATAATCCCGAAACCACATATACTTCTGTGGTAACAGAAAACGGTCAGCGGTCTAAGGTCATTTTACCCGATAGTTCAATCGTGTGGTTAAACTCAGGTACGGCACTTTCTTATCCAAACAACTTTTCCGGTCAAAACAGAAAAGTTTCACTCAACGGACAGGCATTCTTTCAGGTTTACCACAAGGGAAATTCCTCTTTTTCAGTCCAAACGAACGGTCTGATAGTAACAGTACGGGGTACAAAATTCGATGTAGATGCATATCCTGACAATAAAGAGATTGCTGTTGTACTTGAATCGGGCAAAGTAGAGCTTACACATCAAGGCTTTGAGTCCTTTAGCTATATTATGCAACCCGGAGAAAAGGCAAGTTACAACATAACCGCTAATTCATTGAATATAAGTTATGCCAATGCTTTCATCTACTCTTCCTGGAAAGACGGGAGACTTATATTCCGCAACGAACCACTGAAGAATGTAGTTGAAAAGCTAAAAAAATGGTACAACATTGACATTGAGATTACCGACACTGAAGTTTACAATTCCATCTTTTCCGGGACAATAAAAAATGAGAGCTACGAAGAAATCTTCAGGCTCATCGGAGCCGTTTGCCATGTCAATTGTAAATTGATACATAATTACGAAAAAAAAGCTAAACCAAAAATTGTCATTTCAAATAAATAGAAGATCGTATAACTTAAAAATCTATGCTTATGATATGAACGAACTAAACGAACAAAAAAGGAGATGCCGTTAACATCTCCCCTTTCATTTTTAATGCTTCCGCGGTATCCAACTTCAGAGGCATAATCAACTTGAATTTTAATAAATCCAAATCAAAACAAATTTATGAAAAAAATTTATTATGGATTGATTTCTGGAGCATGTATAATCAGGAAATCCAAATTATTGAAAAGAATGAAGATTGTTGCATTACTAATTTTGATTACAATAACCCAAACATTTGCGCTCGGCAGTTATGCGCAAAATAAACGGTTAAGCCTTAGTGCTAAGGATGAAAAAATCATCAATATTCTGGATGAGATAGAAAAGCAATCCGATTTTTATTTTATGTTCGATGCTTCAAAAATCGATGTAAGTCAAAGAAAAAGTATCGATTGCGAAAACCGGACGATAACCAGTATTCTCGACCAGCTATTCGAAGATACAGGGATCACATACCGTATCAGCGACCGCCAGATTGGGCTTATAAGTACTAAATTTGTAGATGCTGATCAAAGCCTGACAGTCTCCGGCAAAGTTACCGATTCCTCCGGTGTCCCGCTTCCCGGATTAACCGTGGTCATAAAAGAAACAACAAATGGTACAATTACCGATGCCGAGGGGAACTATTCACTTGCCAAAGTACCGGGCGATGCGATATTGGTGTTCTCGTTTGTCGGGATGAAGACGCAGGAGATATCAGTTGAAGGAAAGAGTATGATTGATGTGGTGATGCAGGAAGAAACAATTGGTCTTGAAGAGGTTGTGGCTGTTGGGTATGGCGCCCAGAGTAGAAGTACATTGACCGGTTCGGTAGATAATGTTAAGTCAGATAAACTTACCGTGACACCGGTGGGTAATATAACGAATGCCTTAACCGGGAAACTTTCCGGTTTAATTACAACACAAACGCAGGGGTTGCCGGGGTCAGACCAGGCAGACCTAAGTATTCGCGGTTTTGGAACCCCTTTGGTGATCGTAGATGGTATTGAAGCCAAATTAACTAACCTGGATCCAAACCAAATTGAAAGTATTAGTATTTTGAAGGATGGCGCGTCTTCTATTTATGGCGCACGGGCAGGTAATGGTGTTATACTGATCACCACCAAACGCGGAGTAAACCAGAAACCAACCATTTCACTTAACACGTCCTACACGTTGCAGGGTGTGACCAACATGGCAAAAACGCTAAGTTCCGGACAATATACTGAATTGGCCCGGGAATCACATTTAAACGCAGGATATCTCGAAGAAACTGCACCTTATAGCGCCGAAGAGGTTGCAAAATATTATGCCGGGGATGATCCCGCTTATCCTTCTTCAGACTGGTATCATTTCACATTCAGGGATTGGGCGCCGCAGCAGAATCACAATGTTTCAATCCGCGGAGGCAGCGAAAAAATAAAATACATGGGATTTTTCGGTTATCAAAAGCAGGAAACCATGATCAAGAAAAACGGCGGCAAATATCAACGTTTCAATGTATCTTCCAATATTGATGCAGAAATAACCAAAAATCTTTCTTTATCCATAGATTTGATGGCTGCATACGAAAGGAGTAAATTTTCAGGACGCGGATTAGGAAACAACGATGGTGCAGCCTGGCAAGATTTGTATCTTACAAGACCATGGTTCCCAACCACTCTTCCTGATCCCACTAAAAATGCGTCCGGCGGTATCGACGTAGGAAGTGTTGCTTTGTCTACCAATATGGATATTTGGGGATATAACAAAAGTGAACCTACGGATTTGAGAGGCGCCATAACACTTACTTATGATGTGCCTTTCATAGAGGGGCTTAAAGCGAAGGGATTTGTAAATTATATGAATTTACAGACCATGGGCAAGTGGTTTCAGAAACCATACCAGTGGTATACATATAATTATGGAACGGATCTTTATACTTTCGCTGGTAGTTTATGGACGGCAGCTCAATCCACTGAAAGTATTAATAGAAGCAGTCAAATAACTCAGCAATATTCGTTGAATTATAACCGTAAATTTAAGGCACATAATTTATCAGTATTGGCTTTGTTCGAAAGTATAGACAATGCCGCAAATAATTTTTGGGCTTCCCGTCGTAACTTTTTGACACCGTTAATAGAACAGTTGTTTGCCGGTTCGGCAGACACCCAAACCAACAGCGGTTCGGCCTCCGAATCGGGACGCGGCAGTTTAGTTGGGCGTATCAATTATAGTTACAAGGAAAGATATCTGTTGGAGATGATATTACGGACGGATGCCTCTTCCAAGTTTATCAAAGGAAAAAGATGGGGTTACTTTCCAGGCATCTCACTTGGATGGGTTATTTCAAAAGAAAAATTCATGCAAAAATTAACCGCACTGGAGTTTTTGAAACTTCGGGCAAGTTATGGAGAGTCTGGATACGATAATGTAGGAAGTTTCAAATATATTACCGGTTATCAAATTAACGGAGTGTATCAATGGGATAATAGTTTTACCAGTGGGCTGATATCAACCGGGTTGGCAAACCCTAACCTGACATGGGAAGTAATGGAGATTTACAACGGCGGGCTGGATTTTTCAATTCTGAACCGTACATTATATGGTTCGATAGATGCATTCTATCGCACCCGTACAGGAATTCCGGGTACCCGTGTCAATTCCTATCCCTCTACATTTGGAGCCTCGTTACCAACAGAAAATCTCAATAGCCAGAATAACCGCGGCTTTGAATTGCAGCTTGGAACCATGAAAAGAAGAGGAAATTTCTATTATGATATCAGTGCTAATATTTCATGGTCACGGGCAAAATGGAATCACTATGACGAGGCGGATTTTGATGATCCAGACCAAAAACGACAGCAACAGTTATCAGATCAATGGACAGACCGTGCATTTGGTTATGTTTCAGACGGGCTGTTTAAAAGTATGGAAGAAATCAACTCATTACAGTATAATTATGCTGAATTGGGAGGAGGAAATACTTCTCTTCGTCCTGGTGATATAAAATACAAAGACACAAACGACGACGGTGTATTGGATTGGAGAGACAAGGTAGAAATCGGAAAAGGAAATACACCTCATTGGTTCTATGGTTTAAATGGAAGTTTTATGTATAAAGGCTTCGATCTGGTTGCAATGTTCCAGGGAGCCTTCGGATATTCTTCTTCAACCAGACATGTTTACAACACCGAATATACGTTTAAAGAACGATGGACGGAAGCTAATAATAATTCTAATGCGTTGATTCCAAGACCTGGTGGTGCCAGCTCTAACGATTGGATTTCAGATTACTGGATAAAATCTGTCCGTTATTTGCGATTGAAAAATATTGCACTGGGATACACCTTACCTAAACAATGGGCAAATAAAGCAGGATTCGAGAAAGTTCATTTGTCTGTTTCGGGGACCAATCTGTTTACTCTGAGCACACTGGGTAAGTATTACATTGACCCTGAGGCACCAAGTGGCACTGTCGATCGGTATTATCCGCAACAGCGAACGATTAGTCTTGGATTGAATCTGGATTTTTAATATAAAGAAAATAAAAATGAAAAATATCAAATTATACTTAATACTTGTAAGTTTCGTCGGTCTTACTTCATGTATAAATGATGTATTGGATAAAAAGCCATTAGACATTATTTCCGAGGACGTAGTATTGACTGATGAGAATTTAGTGGATTCGTATCTGGCAGAAGAATATTTACTAACGTATGTATTCAGATTTGATGCGACAAGTGACCCTTCTTCTTCCAGCGGTTGGAATGACAGAGGCGCACATTTGTATATTACAAATATATCCGATGAAGCGGGCAATACTGCATGGGGGGTTTCTAATCCAGTCACGTATAAAAGAGGCGGGTTAACCATATCAGGAGGATTTCTTGAATGGTGGGATCAAGGCTACCAACGTATTCGTGATCTGAATACATTGATTGAAGAATTACCGGAAAGCGGCGACGATCCTGATTTTATTGATAGTCGTGTAGCGGAAGCACGGTTTCTACGTGCTTTCAATTATTTTGCACTGGTAAAACGATACGGAGGCGTTCCTTTGATTACAAAAGCAACTGCTATTGATGCTACGGAAGAAGAATTATATCCTAAGCGTAATTCTGAACAGGAAATATACAATTTTATCATCGATGAAATGGACGACATTGAAGAATCTGTAAAAAGCTTTACCGAGTACGGTCGTGTTTCACAGGGCGCAGTATTAGCGCTAAAATGTCGTGCTGCTTTATATGCCGGGAGCATTGCACAATTCGGTGCCATTCAGTTGAATGGCTTACTCGGTATTCCACAGGCTCAAGCATCGGATTATTATCAGGAAAGTTACGATGCCGCAAAAAAGATTATTAGTTTGGGTAAATATGAGTTGTACAATAACGATGACAACAAAGTGACGAATTTCAAGAATATTTTCTTGGATGAAGGAAATAGCGAAATGATTTTTGTGAGACCCTATGATGTAAATTACAATTATACATTCTATGGCTTCCTGATTTGTCCAAAACCACATGGTTATGATTGCGGGATGGATGTTGCTCCGTATCTTGAAATGGCGGAATCGTTTGAATATATTGATGGTAGGCCCGGCACATTGAACAGGGACGCCATCCAGCAGAGATTATGGAGTATGGACGAATTGTGGGGAGACAAAGACCCCCGTTTTCTCGCTTCCATCTATACAAACGGTACACCCTGGAAAGGTGGATTGGTGGATTGGCATTGGGGATTAATTGGCGGTGATGGCAAATTGTATGCCGGTGAACAAGATGCATATAATGGTGAGGCAGCATGGGGAACACAAAGGGTGGGAACGAATTTCGGTTCCGGCTTTGGGGTCATGAAAATGCTGAATGAAGAATCTGATGTGAACTTCACTGAATGGGACGGTATTGATTTTCCGATTTTTCGTTATGCGGAAATTTTGTTAAATCTTGCTGAAGCTTCTTTCGAATTAAATAAAACTGACGAAGCGCTGGATGCCATCAATCAAATTAGGGACAGGGCAGGTATCGTTCTAAAAACTTCTATCGATCGGGATGCAATACGTCAGGAGCGAAAAGTAGAACTGGCTTTCGAAGGACATCGCTATTGGGATGTACGCCGTTGGCGGATTGCCGTGGAGAAATTATCAACCCCAGGTTCAAGTCTGAGGTATATTAAAGATTATAATACAGGCAAATACCAGTTAATAATAACCCCGGATTACGATGGGCCTACTACGCCTCCTCGTTTTTACGAACGCAATTACTATTTTCCCATCACAAAAGTCAGAACAGAAGCAAACCCGAATTTAGTAGAAAATCCAGGCTATGAGTAATTAATACATTGTTTTTCCAGACAGGAAGCTATCCTTCCTGTCTGGAAAACATATGTCAAATAAAATAAATATTGATAATAGCATTATTTATATGAAGAGCAACATTTATTGATTTTAATATTATTGTTCGCCATTATTTATTTTAATCATGGTAAAAAAGAAATTCTTCTCTACTCCCGGGACGAGAATCCGGATCTTAAAATTTCTCGATGAATCACCATTTTCTTGAAATACTTATAAAATGAAAAGTACTTTACATAGGTTTCCGGCTCTGCTTTTTATATCCGTTTTTGTATTAGCCTCCTGTTCCTGCCGGGAAACTCTGCCAGGAAAGGCCCCCCGGGAAAAAACTCTTCGCCGGAGTGAAAGTTTTTTCGGAATTCATTTCGATTTTCATGCCTCAAAAAACGATAGCGCCATCGGGAAAACCTTTTCCGCTGAAATGATCGACAGTATGCTAACAATGGTACAACCCGATTATATCCAGGTGGATTGTAAGGGACATGCCGGTATTTCCAGCTACCCGACCAAAGTTGGCACCCCTGCTCCCGGATTTGTAAGAGATCCGATGAAAATATGGCGCGAAGTTACCCGCAAACACAAAGTGGCGCTGTTTGTCCATTATTCCGGGGTATTAGACGCTGAAGCAGCAGCAAAACACCCGCGATGGACAGCGATCAACAGCAAGGGTGAAAAATACTTTGGCAGGATGTCGGTAAAAGGTCTGTATGTCGACAGTCTTCTTATTCCTCAGATGGAAGAACTGATCGATAAATACCATATCGACGGATGCTGGGTTGATGGAGAATGCTGGGCGCTGTGGCCTGATTACAGACCTCAAATGCGACAGGATTTCCGTAATGAAACCGGGTTTCAAAAGATTCCGAAGTCGTTTTCCGATCCTGGGGGATATGAATTTTTTGAATATAACAGGAAAGCATTCCGCCGGTATATAGAACATTATACTGACAAGTTGCACCGGTACAACCCGGAATTTCAGATTACCAGCAACTGGGCATTTTCGTCGCTGATGCCCGAACCTGTCGATGTTAATATTGATTTCCTCTCCGGGGATTTCAGCCCGGACAACAGTGTTTTCAGCGGTCTGTACGAGTCACGTTGTATTGCCCCCCAGGGAAAGCCCTGGGATTTAATGGCATGGAGTTTCACATTCGATCCCCCAACAGGAACCATGATCACAAAATCGGCCGTTCAGCTGGAACAACTGGCGGCCACTGTCATTTCCATGGGGGGTGGATACCAGGTTTATTTCCAGCAAAACCGTGATGCTTCACCCCGTCCGTGGCAATTCGGACTCATGAAAGAAGTAGCGCAATTTTGCCGTGAACGTCAGCCTTTTTGTAAAGGGACTGTGCCTGTACCACAGATTGCGCTTTTATATTCCACGGAGGACTATAAAAAAAACTCAGGAGTCCTCTACATGAATTCCCCGTTTAACGACCGTATTAAAGGAATTCTGAAAATTCTTTTGAACGGACAAAATAGCGTGGAAATCCTGATGGAACACCATCTGAAAGGGCGAATGCAAGAATATCCGTTGATTGTGATTCCTGAATGCAATTTCCTTTCTGATGGATTTAAAACAGATTTACTTGATTATGTAAAAAACGGAGGAAAGTTGCTGGTTATCGGATCAAAAACAACGGAACTTTTTGCCAATCAGTTAAATGTAGAACTCCTGGATTCTGCCATGGTATTAAACCAGTTTCTTCCTTCAGAAAATGAACTGGCCGGAATTCATACCTCTTTTCAACCCGTTGTGCTAAAAAAAGGAACGGAATACTGCGGATTAAGGTACCAGCTTCCCGATTTCAGGTTTGCTTCAGCTCCCGCGGCATCGGTTACGTGTTATGGGAAAGGCAAAATTGCCGGGGTATACTTCGATATCGCCAAACCATATTTGGAAAAAGACAACCCTGTTTGCCGTGATTTTATAAACTCCATCGTTGATAAACTTTTCCCGGCACCGCTTATAAAAGTTGAAGGTTCCGATAATGTGGTGGTAACTGTAAATAAACTGGGCGAAAAACTGGCTGTGAACCTGATTAATATTTCCGGCGATCATGCCAACGAAAAGGTTGCCCGCTACGATGAAATTCCTGTTATAGGGCCATTAACAGTAAAAATCAGGATGGAGACCCCTCCCAAAAGAGTTGTTCTTCAACCTGAAAACAAACGGCTGCATTTTTCCTTTTCCAATGGAATCGCGAAAACAACGGTTAAACAACTCGGCATTCATTCCATAATCATGGTTGAATAACGTTTTCCCGAAAAAATATTATTGAATTAAAATTTTATGAAAAAAATATGAAAAAATTTTTATTAAAAAGTCAATGGTTACAAAAAAAGAGAGTTCCCCTTTTTTGTATGATATTAACAGGAAGCATCCTTTTTGCTTCGTGTAGAGAAGAAAAACCGGAGCCGCCAACTCCGGATCCTGAAGAAACAACAATCCAATATTTCACATTCAATCAGTCTGTTGTAAATGATCTTGAGATATCACAGGAAGACAGTTATCAGTACAATTTGAGCACAACAGGAACAGATCCCTTTGTATATTTAAATGCACTGACAAACGATAACGATCCTGATTCTGTTGTTTTGACCTTCGAATATCAGTGTTCTGCATATATCGATTTTCAAATCTTTTTCGGCTCTCCTGTTACTGGGGAGCGGTCGTGCCATTCATCCCTGAATTCTGCAACAGACTGGACTACTTTCTCTTTCGATTTAAATAAGGAAATAGAATCATTTGACTGGGGAGCAACAGGCGACTTTTTACGTTTCGATTTTGGAACTCAGTCCGGGGTAAACATTAAAATACGGAATATCTATCTTCGGGAACAAAAAGAAGAGGAGAAAGAGAAGGAAAACTATGAGCTCTCCCTGAAAACCAACCTGGAAGAATACCTTTCCGCTGATTATGATTCCCGGATTGAAAGAGTCAGTGTTGGTACTGAAAGCATAACCGTTTCAGGAAGTTATACAGGAGAAGGGAGTTATAGTCTTTGTGAAGTTTCACCATATGAGGATGTGACACAGGTTTCTGATTTTTCAGATCGTATTTCCCTGGCAAATTCCAGTTTCTCGGTTGAGCTGGATCGTTTTGTCGATAAAGATGAAATTCATTATGATCGGCTTTTATCGAAATGGGTAATTGTAAAAACTGATAACCAGGGAGATAAAATAGTTTCTCATGCCAGATATGCTGATGTAGTAAGCCCGGTGAACACGATGACAAAAAGGACATTGTCAGGGAAAAAAGGATTGGTTAATTTTTACAGTGACCGGGATTTATTTGAGGCAGATCTGGATGATCTTCAAATTTCAAGTCTGAATGTAGGGATTACCATTACGGATTTTATGTATCTCACCCCATCTTCTTCCTCAATTGCATATAGTTACGGAAATAAAACTTATTACTTTAGCAGATACCATGTAGCACAACTTGATCAAACCCTGCAGGCGGCTCAGAATAGAAATATATTTGTCGCTGCCACTATTTTAATAAAAAACGCGGCTGAAAGTATTGATGCTGAAATCGGCAATCTGCTTCAGCATCCCGACTATACAGGAAATGGTATTTATGCCATGCCTAACATGACAACTCCGGAGGGCGTTAACTGTTATGCAGCAGCGCTTGACTTCCTGGCAAGCCGTTATTGTTGTAACGGCAGTTACGGACGTATTGACACATGGATTCTGCACAATGAAGTGGATTATGGCACTACATGGACGAATATGGGAGAAAAACCGATGCTGCTTTATATGGACACCTATATCAAATCGTTGAGAATGTGCTATAATATCGCCAGAAATTACGATGAACACAGCGAGGTACTGGCTTCCTTCACCCACTCATGGACCGAAGTTGGTTCCGGGGGAGATTATGCAGCCCGGGATATGATCAATACCTTAAAGAGTTATACCGGTGCAGAGGGAGATTTTCAGTGGGGACTGGCCTATCATTCCTATCCTCAGGAAATTCTTGAACCTAAAACATGGAACGATGAGGATGCAACTTTTAGCATGGATACACCCTATATCACCTTTAAAAACTTGGAAGTATTGGATGCATGGGCAAAAACGACTGAGAATAAATATAAAGGAACGATAAAAAGAACTGTTTTGTTATCGGAAAACGGGACGAACTCTCCGAGTTACAGTGAGACAGATCTTGGAGAACAGGCTGCAGGGCTTGCCTATGCCTGGAAAAAATTGGGAAATCTGGATGGAATTGATGCCATGCAATGGTATGACTGGCTGGATCGGCATATAGATGGAGAAGGATTGCGGCTCGGTCTCAGGCGCTTTCTGGACGATGCCTCTGATCCGGGCGGGGAAAAACCTGTCTGGTATGTTTATCAGGCGGCCGGAACAGACCAGGAAAATAATGTTTTTGAAAACTATAAATCCATCATCGGAATTACCGACTGGAACGAAATATTCCATAACGTTACTCCCTAATATCCATAAACATAAAACACACGGATGAAGAGAATTATAAGAGATATACAAATGAAAAAATCGGCCGTCATAATATTGTTAACGGTACTTATTCCATTTTTGGGAATGGGGGAAGGAGTAAAGTTAAGTTTTCCTGAAGCAATATACGGTTTTGGAAAATGGGATGCAGAACCCTATGGCAACTACAGGGCTGTGGTAGAAGTTAAAGATAAAGATAACGCCGTATATATCCGTCTTCCATGGAGAAGACGCGACAGTACCCCGGTGAAAAAACAGGTTATTATTACTGATGCCTCAACGGGAAAACAAATCAAAAATGTTTATTGCCCGGAAATAAACAGGGAATATGGAGATATTGTTTTCCAACCACAAACAGTTCCGGGGAAATACTACATTTATTACATGCCCTACGAATTAACGGACCATGATTTTTTCCCAACAACAAAATACCTGTTGCCAGCGAACACGGCTGATGCCGACTGGAAAAGTTTACTCCTCAAGAGCAATCTTAACAGGCTTAAAAAGGCCAGGTTAATAAAATTTGAAGCAAGAGACCGTTTCTATAGCGTTTACCCGATGGAAGTCATTGCAACAAAACAGGAAACGGAAAATTTGATAAAGGCTTCGGGAAAAAAAGAGTATCTGCTTTTTCCTGAATTTCGGGAATACCCGATAGCGATGAAAAATGATTTGCCATTAAGGTGGATAAAAAGAGGCCCTTCCGAAAAATTTTCAGCACAGGCACGGCCGGGCGAATATTATGCATTTCAAATAGGCTATTATGCCTTGAGTGATGTCAATCAGGTGAATGTTTCTTTTGAAAGCGAATCTGTTGACAGTAGCGCTTTTACTTGTTTCAATACCGGGGGAATTGACTGGAAAGGTCAGAATTTTGAAAAAGATGTTCCGGTGAAAGCCGGGCAGGTACAGGCGCTTTGGTGTGGCGTACAGGTTCCGGAAAATTTTAGCGGAGAACTGACAGGGAAAGTAAAAATACAACCATTGGGGCTGGAAGAAAGTGATGTTGCAATAAAGATTGCTGTTTCGGGGGCAGTTCTTGCCGACGGGGGCGTTAGCGACATAAAAAAACTGTCGAAGTTAAAATGGTTGAATTCCACCATCGGGGTTGATGATGAAGTATTTGGAATTTATACTCCGGTAACATTTTCAAATAATGAAATAGGAATTCTCGGACGGAAAATAACACTGGACAAAAGTGGTCTACCCTCACAAATAACGAGTATGTTCGACGACATGTCCGCATCAACCAATGGCCCTGCCAGGGAAATGCTTTCAACCCCTATGAGAATGGCCGTGGAAGAAAATGGAGACGAGATCAGATTTAATTACAGTAATCATAACTTAATAAAAAAGGCTTCCGGCGCTATAGAAATACAAACCAACGGGACAAGTAAAAATCTGGAAACAGAATGCAGTTCAAAAATAGAATGCGACGGATACGCCAATTACTCGGTAAAAATTAAAGTAAAAAATGACTGTAACCTGAATGATATAAGGCTTGAAATTCCGATGAAAAGCGAGATTGCAGAATACATGATGGGAATGGGTTGCAAAGGGGGCAAACGTCCTGATTATTGGGAATGGGACTGGAACCCACGGTTCAATAACGGGGAAATATGGCTTGGTACGGTAGGGGCAGGATTACAATGCCGTTTGAAAGGCCTCCAGGATATATGGAGCAGTAATCTATCCTCAGGATACCTCAAAGACTGGTATAATGACGGAAAAGGGGCGTGTAACATGCAGAAAAAAGACAGCACTTTTCTCGTGAAAATATATACCGGAAATAGAAAGCTGGAAAAGGGAGACGAACTTTTGTTCCGCTTCGGACTTCTGATAACCCCTGTACGCCCGCTGGATAACAGTCATTGGAACTGGAGATACTGGCATACAGCCGATATCTCAAACATGGGGGCACTTAACCGTATTGATAATGTTGCATCGGAAGCGAATATTATTAATATTCATCACGGGAACAAAATCAATCCCTATATTAATTATCCGTTTTTAAAAACCGATACGCTAAAAAAATATGTTGCTGCCGCCCATCGACTCGACAAAAAGGTGAAGCTGTATTATACCGTGAGGGAATTAACGGTCAGATCCCCTGAAACATTTGCTCTCAGAAGCCTGGGGCACGAGGTCTATCTGCCGGGACAGGGAATAAAAGGTAATATTACAGGAGAATCATGGATGTGTGAGCATCTTATTGACGACTATCAGTATTCATGGCACCAGTATTTTGGGAACAATCAATGGGACGAGGCAATCGCCCAGACAGGATTATCCCGATGGCACAATTTTTATCTCGAAGGAGTAAACTGGCTGATTAAAAATATGGGGATAGATGGACTTTATATTGATGTTTTTGGGTACGACAGGGAAATAACAAAACGTTTGCGCAAAGTAATGGACCGGGCACGTCCCGGGTGTCTTATCGATCTTCACAGTTGGGATCATTTCGTCCCGGAATACGGGAGAAACAGTTCCGCCAGTTTATTTATGGAGCACTTCCCGTTTATAAACAGTTTATGGTTTGGAGAAATCTACGATTATAATGAAACGCCGGACTATTGGCTTATCGAATTATCCGGAATCCCTTATGGATTATTCGGGGAAATGTTACAGGACGGAGGAAATATATGGCGGGGAATGGTTTACGGAATGACAAACAGGCTGAAATTCTTCGGAGATCCCAGACCAATTTGGAAATTGTGGGATGACTTTGGAATAGAGAAATCAAAAATGTTGGGTTACTGGTCAAAACGCTGCCCTGTGAAAACTGATGACGACAACATTAAAGCTACAGCTTATATCCGTGATGACAAAACATTAATAGCCATTGGAAATTGGGATGGCAATGCGGAAATCAGCTTAGCCATTGATTGGGATGCAATCGGAATCGAAAAATCGAAAGCAATAATTTATGCTCCGGAAATGGAAGGAATACAAGCAGAGACATCTTTCCTTCCTGATGAACCGATCCCGGTAGAAGCAGGCAAGGGGTGGTTCCTGATCATAAAGCAAAACAGATAAAGACATGAATAAAAAACAAAAAAAGAAGTATAACTATTTCTATCTGTATCTGTTTTTGACAGGCATACTGGTATTGGGGACAAACGGCACCAAGGCTCAGAGTATCATAAATGAAGAACAGGTAAAAATGGCTACTTATCCTTATTCTGATCCGGATCCGGTACCAGAGTTGGGGAACATCTATCCGTATTTCAGGTTCGACGGTTTTACAAATACATCGGTTGTCCGGCCATGGAAGATAGTCGTTATGGAGAATGATTATATCAAACTATGGATTATGCCGGAGATCGGGGGAAAAATATGGGGAGCTGTTGAAAAATCCACCGGGAAAGAATTTGTTTATTACAATCATGTGGTCAAATTCAGGGATGTCGCCATGCGTGGCCCGTGGACCTCGGGAGGAATAGAGATAAACTTTGGGGTAATGGGGCATGCCCCGACGTGTTCTGGTCCGGTTGATTATTATATTCGCACGAATGAAGATGGCAGTGCCAGTTGTTTTGTCGGGGCAATTGATCTTGCTTCACGTACCCGGTGGAGCGTGGAGATCAATCTTCCGAAAGACAAGGCATATTTCACTACCCGTACGGTATGGGACAATTCCACGATGCAGGAACAGTCGTATTATCACTGGATGAACCTGGGAATAAAAACAGCCGGGAACCTGGAATATGTTTTCCCTGGGAATTACATAATAGGTCATGACGGGGGCCATTCCCCATGGCCTGTAGACAGGGAAGGACGACAGCTTTCCTTCTATGAAAAAAATAATTTCGGGTCTTATAAAGCAAACCACATCTTTGGTGAATTGACAAATTTCTACGGGGTATTCTGGCATAAAGATAATTTCGGCTTTGGTCATTATTCCCCATATAATGAAAAACCAGGGAAAAAAATATGGATATGGGGATTATCGGGAGAAGGAATGATATGGGAAAAATTACTGACTGACAAGGACGGACAATACTCCGAATTACAATCGGGGCGTTTATTTAACCAGGCAGCAGAGGAAAGCAGCATGACGCCCTTCAAACACCGTAGTTTTTCCCCTGGATCGACCGATGAATTTACAGAATACTGGTTCCCGGTAAAAGGAACCTCAGGACTTAAAAACGCGCTCCCCGCGGGAGCTGTCAACCTTGAGCACGAAGGAGGCCTGTATAAAATATATTTCTGTCCCAATGAACGGATTGACGCCAAACTGGAAATCAGGGGGAAGGAAAACAAAGTAATTTTCAGCCAGGCAATACAGGCAGTTCCGATGCAAACAGTAAACGCTTCTTTCGAATATAAAGGTGACCCAAAAACGTTGGATGTTTTTCTGGATGACAAACTATTGTACTGTCCCGACGAAGAAGAGTTCCGTATTAAACGACCAGTTGAACCTGTTCCGAATTTAAACCGGGAAACAGCTTACGGACATTACCTGAAAGGAAAAGAATTTGAAAGGCAGCGTTTATTCGTTGCATCCGGCGAAGAATACCAGAAATCGCTGAACATAGAGCCTTATTTCGGCCCTTCGCTGACAGGAATGGCTGCTCTTTCTTACCGGAAAACAGATTATAAACACTCCCTGGAGTATGCTTTAAAGTCGCTTTCTATAGACACCTACAATGCTGAAGGCAACATGTTCTACGGTTTATCAAGCCTGGCCCTTGGAGATACTGTTTCGTCCATCGATGGTTTTTCAATCGCGACAGCTTCTGTGTCCACGCGCACTGCGGCATATAATGCGCTTGCATCTGTCTTCCTGTGTAAAAGGGACTATGCAAAGGCTCTGAGGTATGCAGAGAAAAGCCTTGCTTATAACCAGAAAGGATCAGAGGCTCTCCAGCTAAAAATTTTGTGCCTTCGGCGACTCGGGAGGCAAAAGGAAGCGGAAAAGGAACTGAAAAACATGGAAAAAACAGACCCGTTAAATCATTTTAGCAGGATTGAACGATACCTGGGTGTCCCGTCTTTGAAAAACAGGGAGGAAACAACCAGCAAAATTACCAATGAACTTGCCAGTGAAACATACCTGGAGTACGCCCTGTGGTATTTTCAAAAAGGGCAGAACGGAGATGCCTTGAAGATACTGGACATGTACCCAGACACACAACCGGTTGTGCTTTTATGGCAAGCCTATCTTTCCCACTTAAACGGGAAAAACAGCCAGGCAGGCATACTGCTCCAAAAGGCGCTGGAACAATCCCCGGAAAAAGTATTCCCATTCAGGAGAGAAACACTGCAAGCCCTGCAATGGGGCAGGCAATTGTCTGACAATTGGAAACTGAATTATTATGAAGGATTAATCGACCTGCATCTTGGGGCAAGGGAAAAAGGTTTTGAATTATGGAAAGTTTGCGGAGATACTCCTGATTTTTATCCCTTTTATATCGCCCGTTCCCGGTTATGGGGAAAAGAGAAATCTCGGGCAGAGGAAGATATAAACAGGGCACTGGAGATCGGGGAAAAAGCCTGGCGCCCGAAGTTGTATGCCTCTAAATTTTTTAAGGATAAAGGAGACACCCCCCGGGCGGAAGAACTGGCACAAAAAGGGTACATGGAATATCCTGAAAATTATTACATCGGGTTACATTATGCAAAAATCCTTAATCAGAATAAAAAATATCCGGCATGTATTAATCTCCTTCAAAAATTATTGATATTGCCGAACGAAGGGGCAACTCAGGGACGGGAAATCTGGAGGGATGCCAATATAGGGCAAGCTCTGGAGCTAATAAAAAGGAAAAAATACAAGGCAGCTCTAAAATTGACAGACATGGCAAAACAGTGGCCTGAAAATTTGGGTGTTGGAAGACCTTATGCTGTAGATGAACGGTTAGAGGATTTTATCGCGTTGCAATGCTACAAAAAGCTAAAAGATCTCAGCTCAGAAAAAAAAATGCAGCAACATATTATTGATTTCAAAGCAGAAAACAATTTATCATCCGGAATAAATGATTTTCTGAGTGCCTGGGTATTAAAGGATATGGGTAACAAATCGCGCGGAGATATACTGATAAAAAACATGGTTAATAACAATCCTTCATCAGAGGCTATCCGCTGGTGCCAGGCATTTTATTCAGGAGACAAAAAAGGAACAGAAAAAACTGTTCAGGAGAATGCCCCTGTATCGGGCAACACGGATTTTTACTTTTTAAAAGAACTGTTTTCGAAACTTTAAGACAAACAGATATTTCAAAATTCAATACAAACCAGATAACAAAATGAAAAAAGCAAGTCTCTTTATCCTGTTTCTAATCATTTCTGTTTTCACTGAGGCTGCAATTCAATTACCGGCAATTTTTTGTGATCATATGGTATTGCAACAGCAAACAGATGCCCCTGTATGGGGAAAAGCAAATCTTGGGGCCACAGTAAAAATAACAACATCATGGGATCACAAGCACTATTCCGTGCAGGCAGCAGCAACTAACGGAAGATGGGACGTAAAAATAAAGACACCTGTAGCAGGAGGACCTTATCAGATCACGCTGTCTGACGGGAAAGAGATAAAACTCCGGGATGTTTTGATTGGAGAAGTCTGGATTTGCTCCGGACAATCGAACATGCAAATGCCGGTAAAAGAAACGAACAACTTGCCTGACACCGGATCCAACAAGGTAATCGTAACATCCGCCAATGCAGCGATCCGTCTTTTCCCGGTTGACCTGAACAAAAGTCTTAAACCGTTGGATGATCTTTCAGGACAATGGAAGGAATGTATTTCTGAACATGTTGCTGATTTTAGTGCCGCGGCCTATTTTTTTGGACGGATGATCCAGAATGTTCTTAATGTTCCTGTAGGGCTGATATGGTCAAGTTACGGAGGATCTAAAATTGAAACATGGATGAGTGAGGCGGGTATTGAACCATATAAATGGGTGAAACTACCGGATCAAAACGACGAATCTGATGTCTCTCCGTTCACTACCCCGACAGTGCTTTTTAATGCAATGATCCACCCTTTGGTTGGTTATGCAATAAAAGGGGGCATTTGGTACCAGGGAGAATCGAATGTACAAGAGCCGGAACATTACCGGCAATTATTACCCAGATTAATCGAAAACTGGCGTTCAGCATGGAAAATCGGGGAGTTCCCGTTTTACTATGTCCAGATAGCTCCTTTTGATTACGGGAATACTATAAATTCGGCCTTTCTTCGCGAATCTCAGCTAAAAGTATTAAATTCTGTTCCGAATACAGGCATGGCTTGTCTGATGGATGCCGGGGAAGAAAAGAACATTCATCCGGCCAATAAAAAAGTTGTAGGAGAACGACTGGCTTACATTGCTTTGGCAAAAACATATGGCATAAAAGGTATTGAATATTCCGGACCGGTATTTCAATCTATGTCAGTAAATGGTAATTTGGTAACATTGACCTTCTCTCATGCAAAAAACAGGTTAAACTCTTTTGGGAAAGAGCTTAAACATTTTAAAATAGCAGGTAAAGATAAACGCTTCTACCAGGCTCGTGCCGTTATAACAGATGCGGAAATCAAACTGTTTTCTTTTCAGGTTGATCAGCCTGTCGCTGTACGATATGCTTTTGATAATTTTGTGGTTGGTGAGCTTTTCAATACAGAAGGTCTGCCTGCTTCATCGTTCCGTACCGATGAATGGGATGAATAAGGCTCATAAAGAATAAATTGAAAAATATTTTTTCTTTGGTTTCGCGACCATTTTTTTGAGAATTTCCTTTAAATAAGAAGCGCTTAAATTCAATGATTTAAGCGCTTCTTTGTGCCCAGAACAGGAAACGAACTATATTAATTTTGATAATTCATAAATACCCATTAAATACTTGAAAATGCTTTTAGAATTAATGTTTACAGGCTATTTATTAATTTAACGATATTCGTATGTATTAAGGATAATTAAATCATGTTAATAAAAAATGGCTGCAAAGTGGCTGCAAATAGATCGGATTTGTTACCTTTGGTAAAAATGTAAAATATGGGAGTTTCTTTTTTTGTTCGCACAACAGCCACCAACAAAAAGGCAGATGTTACTATCCGGTTGAGGTTGAGAGATGGACGGAAAGTAAATATGTTTGCCACCACGCCGTTACATATCCCATTAAAATACTGGAACCCGAAAGCCAAAAATAGCAGGGATAAAATACGGGATATGGTTGAATTTTTGGAAAGGGATTGGTATAAAGACCAGCTTGAAAAGTTACAGAAACATGTTGAGGTCAATTATCAAAGGTTGACGGATGAACCGACCCCGGAATGGATTAAGGAAACGATTGAGGTTTTTTTCATGCCTGAAAAATATGCGAAAGATGAAAAACCAGTTACACTTTTTGAGTTCATCGAAAATTACATTGAGGCATCGAAAAACCGGATTAACCCAAATACAGGCCAAAAGATTACCCCCTCAACACTACGAAAATATACAACCTGTTTTAATCTTTTAAAAAAGTACAGTGAGTACAAAAGCCAGGTATTTGATTTTAAAGATATTGATATTCATTTTTATGAAGGTTTTATCCGGTTCTTAAATACGAAAGATGTACACAAGGGAAAAGATATTGCCGGGAACGATATTACGGAAACAGGACTGGCCGTTAATTCAGTGGGAAAGCACATTGCCGTTTTAAAGAGCTTTTTGAACGAAGCAACAGAGCAGGGGCATAATACATATACCGGATATAAAAGTAAACGGTTTATGGTACTGACAGAGGATTCAGATGCTATTTATTTGAATGAAAAAGAACTGGATATTCTGTACAATTTAGATTTGTCGGAAAATCAAAGATTAGACCGTATCCGGGACTTATTCTTGGTTGGTGCATGGACGGGATGCAGGTTTTCTGATTTTTCTACCATGAGCCCAGAACAAGTAGTAAATGGTTACTTGTATGTCCAGCAAGCGAAAACCGGGACAAAAGTTGTCATTCCGTTGCACCCTGTTGTAAAAGCTATCCTAAAAAAATATAATGGTACATTGCCATTAGCACCTTCAAACCAGAAATTTAACGATTATATTAAAGAAGTCGGAAAGCTGGCTGGAATAAACGAAACAACAAACAAACGACTAACAAGGGGAGGGAAACGTATTACTGAAACATTCCCCAAATGGGAGCTTATTAGTTCCCATACCGCACGCAGAAGCTTTGCCACTAACTTATATAAAAATGGTTTCCCGGCAATCTCGATTATGCAGATAACAGGGCATGCCACAGAAAAAGCATTCCTGAAATACATCAAAGTAACGGCTGAAGAACATGCTAAATTATTAGCTGAACATTGGAAAAAAATAAATACAATTAGTCATGGATAGAACAAACAAAAAAATATACTTGGGAATTGAACAGGATAATGATAATGATGTTATCAATGGAGACGACCCACGCAATCAAGAGCGTATTAAGCAACTTTTAAAAGACTTAGCAGAACATGACAAAAAGGCATTTGAATCACAAAAACTGTGGAATGAAAATTTCGATAATGAAGTCTTAGAGTTCAGAAAAAAAGCAGTAGAAGCAAAGACATTATTTGATTTATCCAAATTGTCTGAAATTGTGGAAAATCGAATATCTTTTTTTAAAGCAAAGCAGCTTAGTGACGAAAATTCTAGGCAGAACTTGAAAGAACTTAAAGCCATTAGAAAATCGATTAAAGCATCAATAAAAGTTATAGAACTAAATCATCCAGTCAACGAATTTGACGAGTTGACCTATGAGAGACTGTTTAAAGACCCTAAAGAGTGTGAACGGATAACAAATATTATTCTTGAGCAGGCTTGTAAAGACGGCGTTTTTAATGGTTTTGAAGAGGCAAAACCGGCAAAACAAGGGAATCAATTAAAAATAACCTATGAAATAATAGCTGGACAATATTTGAAGAAAATATATTCCGATCCCGGCAAAGGGTTAATCGAAGCAGCTAAGCAGAAATTCTTTGAACGTTTCAAGTGGTTAGGGTATCGTGGAAAGCGACCGGATAAGCCGAATTGCGTAGACATAACAAAACCGATAAAAAATAGTGAATTTATTTCGCATCCAAATAAAAATGCAATCCGGGAAATTGAATTGATTTTAAGCAAGAAATAAAAAAACACATTGGCGCATATTGGCGCGCGTAAATGCGCTTAACTTATCTAAATAACCTTTTTTAATTTGGCATTGTTTTTTTAAATATAACAAAATGCCAATATTAAAATCACTCATCGAGAATCCCGAACTGGCCGGGAAAATATCTGTCAATGTCGGAACAAATGACCTCATTGCATTTGCCAGAGAATTGGCCATACAGCTAAAGCCAGAACCAGCTTCAATACCTCCAGAGGAAAAATATTTCACGGCGGACGAAACAGCAGACTTACTAAAAGTTAGCAGGGTAACGCTATGGCAATGGGACAAAAAAGGTATTCTAAAGCCTCGTAAAGTAGGTAATTTACTCCGTTATATGGAAAGCGATGTGAAAAAGGCACTAATGGGGAAAGCATGAATACGCAGCAAAAAAAAGCCGCCCCCTCATCGGGGAAAAGCGGCGAAGTAATCAGCATTTTGCATGAAAACAAAAGTAGTAAAAAATCCTTAAAATCAAATATTTGCAGCTTGATTTATGATTATCGGCTAGGGATTTTTTCTATTTGCCGATTCGCTGACCGCCCCCAATTCCGAGGTACAAATAAAATTGGCATTTTCACGGGAACAGCCTGTGAATGCTGGGAGAAATGGGGGGCTATAAAATGAAAGAAGCAAAGAGAGACGGTTTTGTTTTTTATCGCTCTTTTTATGAAGCGATGGAAGATTTAGAGAGTGATGCCAAACTTCAAATTTACGAAGCAATCACGGTTTACTCTTTGGATAAAACAGAACCTGAATTAACAGGTTTTTTAAACACTATTTGGAAACTTATAAAGCCTCAACTTGATGCTAATTGGCGCAAATTTGAGAACGGCAAAAAGGGGGCAAAATATGGAGAAAGAGGGGGACGGCCAAAGGGCAAAGAAACCCCAAAAGAACCCCAAGAAAACCCCTCCGAAACCCCCAAAGTAAAAGAAAAAGAGAAAGAAAAAGAGAAAGTAAATGCGATACCGACCGAGAATGAATTTTTAGAATATGCAAAAACCATTGAAATTTTTAAACCGGAACTTGAATTTTCTATCAGGGCAAAGTTTGAAGCTTGGAAAGAATCAGGCTGGAAAGATGGAAACAATAAGCCAATAGAAAATTGGAAAACGAAATTGAAAAACACCATGCCTTACCTGCATACAACGAGTTGCACTACCCGCCCAAATGGGAAACCTAAATTGGCAATATAAAATGAAATTCAGAACTTCAAATAACGACATAATCGAGTTTGAACCGACAAAACAACGGACAGTTTGCCCTATTTGTTCGCAAAGCCGGAAGAAATTCAAAGACCCGTGTGTACATTGGGATTTAACAACTATGCGAGGTTATTGCCATCATTGCGGAACTTCGTTTTTTGAGTACAAGCCTTACAACAAAAAAGAATACGTTGCGCCGGAATGGAAAAACAAAACCGATTTAACTGACAAGGCCGTAAAATGGTTTGAGGGTAGAATGATTAGTCAGGACACACTAAAAAGGATGCAAATCTATTCTGATACCGAATTTATGCTACAATTCGGCAAAGAAGTTGAAGTAATATGTTTCCCGTTTTTTGTCGACAAAAATCTTATTAACATCAAGTATCGTGGCCCGCAAAAATCTTTCAAACTTAACCCGGGCAGTCAGCTTATTTGGTACAATTTTAACGCTGTTTTGGAGCATGAGACAATAATCATTGTCGAAGGCGAAATCGACTGTCTGAGCCTCATTCAGTGCGGTTTCGATAACTGTATTTCTGTTCCTAACGGTGCAAAGAATACTTCATTCATTGACGAAACAATAAAGGATTTTGAGGGCAAAAAAATAATACTTG
The DNA here is from genome assembly GCA_963662895.1 of Prolixibacteraceae bacterium. Classification (GTDB taxonomy): domain Bacteria; phylum Bacteroidota; class Bacteroidia; order Bacteroidales; family Prolixibacteraceae; genus GWE2-42-39. Next base: position 2,040,199 of record OY759982.1, read on the forward strand.
CAACCGACTGCGACACGCCGGGGATTGAACTTCGTGACGAGCTTATAAGACGTTTTGGGGCAGAAAATTGTAAAACAGTCAATTTTAAAGATTGTAAGGACGCAAACGAATTTCATATCAAATACGGCGGGTTAGAGCTGTCAGAAGCCATTGAAAACGCTCAGGACGTTCCTATCGAAGGAAATATAAAGGCTGATTCTATCCGTGCTGAGATTGAGGACTTATTTATACATGGCTTGCAGAAGGGTAAAACAATCGGATTTGAAGAAATCGACAAGTTTATTTCATGGGAGACAAAACGCCTTGCAATCGTTACCGGGAGACCGGGTTCAGGGAAATCCGAATATGTTGACTTCCTGGTAACAAAGCTGAATATTTGTCACGGATGGAAGGCCGCCTATTTCACGCCGGAAAACTTTCCACTGAAGTATCACTATGCCAAACTTTACGAAAAACTAATTGGAAAAAGGTTCAGCAAAAGCGATTCAGAACAGATTGATTTTGATATGGCATACGAGTATATCAAAGAAAACTTTTTCTACATATTGCCTGAAAACGATTTAACCATAGACAAAGTATTGTCCAACGCCCGGAGTTACGTAAAAACAAAAGGCATTAAAATTCTTGTTATCGACCCTTATAATAAACTCGAATACCAGGCAGATAGGCAACAAACCGAAACGCAATACATAAGCAAATTTTTGGACAAACTAACCATGTTCGCCAAGTTGAATGATGTTTTGGTTTTCTTAGTAGCACACCCCCGAAAATTGGACAAAGGGATTGTTCCAACATTGTATGATATTTCCGGAAGTAGCCATTTTTACAATAAATGTGATTATGGGTTCACAGTTCACCGGATTTTCGATGGAAACAACATTATGACGAACGATATTGAAATTCACTGGCAGAAAATCAAATTCAAAAATTTAGGTGAACAGGGAGTTTCTGAATTGCGCTACAATTACGCTAACGGACGATTTGAGAAACGACAAGCGATTGATTACTGGGATAATTCTAACTGGCTAATAAAGTCGAACATAAATCAAGATGCAGAATTTGACTGGCACGAGCATGAAACAGCGCCATTTTAATACAAGCACTTAATTATTAGTTAATTATAAATATTTTAAAAGATTAAGTATTATGGAAAATAAAATTCTAATTCGTACAGACTGGGGGCGGGAATCCCGAATCCTTGAAGAGATAGAGACCTCAATTGAAGCAATAAACACGGTGCTGAAACCAGCTTTGGAAAAGATCGGATTCACTTTGGATGATAGTGTTTTATCCGATTGTCTTACGGGAGGTTCCCAATTGAGAAAAGACTATGAATCCAGATTAAAAAAAGATTTATCAAAAATTGGCACACCATCGACAAAAAGAAAAATCGAAATTGAAGCAACTGAAGAATTTGAACGATTTGAGAATGTGTTGATTAATGTTCGAAAAGAGATTAAGGGAGTCAACTCATTTATTACAATTGTTGACGGTCTGGCCGTGCTGACCGATGAAGCGAGGGAACGGTTGATTGAAAGCTGTAAAATCTATTTAACTGACCCAAAACAAATTGAAATACACAATCACCTCATAGAGGCATGTAAGCATCTAAATGCAGTATTCACCAATAATCTCCCTTTATGGTGGAAACAAATATTTGCATGGGATGCAAAAAAGGGATTCTATCCGAACGGAAATATTGATTATTCATATTTAGGAGGACAAAACAATGAATTTTAAAGATCAAATGGCCGAAGCCGCAAGAAAACGCCGGGAAAAATTCATAAAGGCCGAAACAGAGAACCGGTATCGGGCAGTCCAGGGCCTTGAAGGAGTAGAAAAAAACATTGCTGAGGAAGCCGAACGGGGCATTAACCATGCTGTCAGGGGGTTACCAGAGGAAAAAACAAAAAAGAACGGAGGTTCCGAGCCAAGCAAAAGAACCTTCAGTCTAAATAAATAAATCCAAGCTGGGGGGAGTATTTCTATCCTCCCGGCTTTTTGAAAAAAACAAAAGTTTACAAAAAAATGGGACTTCACAAGGGACAAACCAACAATAGGCAGGGGAGACCAAAGGGCAAACCGAACAAAGTTACAGGCGACCTTCGGGGCGTTTTGCAGAAGGTTTTGGACAAAGAACTAACCCCGATTAAGTTATCTAATCTTCTGAAAAATTTAGAGCCTCAACAGCGGTTAAATGCCTTAACAAAATTATTGGAGTTTACCATACCAAAACTGCAATCAGTATCAATCGAAAAGCAAATTCAGGCAGAATATGAAAGCCTGGAATGCTTGTTAGAATCAGCTCCGGAAAAAGCGATCGACGAAATTTTTGAAAGAATAAAAAAATTGAAAGAAAATGCAGAAACAATCGAAAATCAGTGAAATTCTGGACTTCATACAGGGACTTCCATCGGGTGAAGATAGTATTCCGGTTGCTTGGTGGATCAATAACCCTCAGGGAGTTGCTGACCGGTTAAATGCTTACGCTCAAAAAATGGGATTAAAAGAACGTTTTACCGCCGATCAAATCGGGCGAAAATCGAAAAAATCATGAACAGAACAAAGGTAATATTGAAAAACGTTGAAAATGAAAAAAGAAATGAAGATTGAAAAAATCATGAAAGTAGCTGGAAAACGCCGTATTATTTCCGACAAAGATGAGGCTTGGCGGCTACTCATGGCCAATGTGGAAAGAAAAAAAGAAGGCCTTCCGATAATCGAATATGAATTATCCCCCGAACTTGAAAAGCAAATTGAGGAATTTTTGGCCACCATTGCAGAAAAACGCAGTCACAAATTAGCCTAAATTTCTCATCTTTTTGTTTAAAATAGATTCTATTGTGGAGGCTATTTTTTATATCCTTTAATTTCCATAATTTTGGGACAGAAAAATATTTAGAAATGTAGCGTTTCGCTATTATTCTTGCAAGGGAAAACGACCAATTTTCAAACGACACAAGGATAATAAGCCGGATGTTCACCGTATTGCGTGGGCTGACTTATTATGTGTCGTGGGTGCTTGGTCGTACCTCCTTGCAGATAAGGCAGACCCACGTTTCTTTTTGTCTAATCTTTAAATTTATAATTATGAAAAAATTTTTATGCTTTGCTATTCTATTAGTGTTTATTCTTGACAGTTGCTCAAAAGATGATGAGGTAATGGAACCAACCTACGAAAATATTCCTGGGGTTTGGAAACTGACAGATTACCAAAAGAATGGAACATCCATTTTTAACAATGATGATTACTCAAATAATTATTTCATGTTTAATACAGATCAGACGTTTTCTGCCAGATTAGGAGCGGCAAACGATGATGATGAAGATGTTTATTTTTTCGGAGACATGAGCTTGTCTGATCGTTATATTGGTGTTTTTCCGTCAGGGATAGTGGATGTGGACGATGTTACCCTGTATGTAGATAATATTTCAGATGGAGAGCTTATTTTATCAAATTCAGGAGAGGGTTATACATATACCTTTTCAAAAGTTAATAATTCTACAACCTACCAGGTTGCAAATGAATCTTCTTATTCGATGTCTTTTGTTAGTTTCAATTATGACAATGGAATAACCGATTTTTGCGTACATGGGACCATTGATAGTGGAGAAACAGGTGAAGATATAGTATATAGCGAAAAATCAGATATTATGCTGGGAATGTATTATTATTCGACTTACATTTTAGCCGTTTATCCTCAAAAATTAGAGGAAGGTGAAAATAATGCCATTGCATTATACGATACGACTACCGTTTATGCAAGTACTTCCAGTTTTTCTGTACAAAATATGATGAAAGAAAAATCTGCAAGTAAGCCGATGAAACTTATTGATGCGATAAAAAATTAAATCATTAGCCTCTCAGCAATGGGAGGCTTTTTTTGCTATTTAGATCGGAATGACCTCTATACCACATGCCGCAAGATGACCTATATTCATTAGCAACATAGGTTTTTATTTATGCTGATTAAACTTTGATAAAATTTCATATTCTACCTGTGTTAGCATTTTGTTTTTAAGTAACTTTTTGTACCTATTCTCATTTTTATTTTTTTTCGCATTTTCAATTTCTTCTGAAGTCTTACCCGATTTTAACAATACTTTTTTTGACTTATATAGACTATAAGATTCTTCAAATAAACTCTGTAAATCTTGCATTAATTGCTTGCATTGATAAAAGTCTGTTAATTCTACATATTGAATTTCTTTCGGAAATGAATAATTTGCAAAACGAGCTTCAGTGGTTGTTTTTACTTTAGAAATATCATAGTTTTTAATAGTAAAAGAAGGTTTCCCAAATTTACGATTTAGTGTTTCTGTTATACATTCTAAAAACAAAGGTTTGTTTTCCTTTATTGCCCTTCTTGAGGTAGTAAAAGCTTTGTGAAAAATTAAGATAAGTTGCTCTCTCCCTAAGTCAATTCCAGCATTAAATGCCAATAAAAACATAGCATTACTATAACCACTAATTTCTGTTTTTTCATGTAAATCGGTTAAGTAATTGATCTTATCTCGCATAATTGCTGCATGAACTAATGCGTTTTCGGAATATTTGTGGAATGATTTATTTATATGCGCATTGCGAAGTTTAATTATCTCGTCAAAGGCTTTATCAAAATTACCTATAAGTAATTGCCTTTCCAGTCCATAATAATACAAAAACACATAGCCCATATCAGTAGGTTGTTCAACATTTCTTAACCAACACAAGTAAGTATATCTTTGCCCAGAAGTAAGTTCAATATAGTGTGGCCAATAAGGTAACCCGGGAACATTATAATCTTCAGTAATAGGTAAGTGAATGTAAATTGTACTAGGGTCAGGTACTTTATTGGACTTGTCATCTATGATAACATTTCCATTGTTATCCAGTCGAATGGTAACACTTATCCCCCTGTTAACGCTGGGGATATTCTTATCGTATGAAATATATAATAAATTCTTATTAGGGAATTCTTTCTCAAATGATGCAATGTTATTGCGTTTTATTAAATCAAATAGTCCCATTTTTCAAAAACTCGTTTAGATGTATAGTTACAGAATAAACATTGTAATATTTTAATAGCCTCTTTTAAATTCTTTGAGCGGGAATGAGGGAATACTATTTTTAAGTACTGGCTCCATATATAATCTTGACAAACTGATTTTAGTTATTAATTGAGAATTTCATCAACTTTCATGTTGTGTTCAGCGATTTGTTGCAATCTTGAATTTAAATTTTCTTCGCTCAATAATAATTTTATATTTTCAAACTCATTGTTTTCTATCCATATAACAGCAGGAGGAACAATAGCTCCACCTACATTAAATTTATTTGATACAAGAAATATTTTTGCTTCGCTGTTGTCGGAACTATCGGAATAAAAGTTGAATTTAATTTCACTGTTTTCAGAAAAGTAAGTCTTATTATCAAAAATAAATGATACATCAGCTATTATAGAAGATATTAATTTGTTTGCCGTCAGCCTAGCCTCATTAGCTTTTTTCTCCCACTCAATAGCTTTATCTATGATTTTAACCAACGAGTTTCTGTTATTAAAATCTAATTTCATCTTTGTTCCAAGTTTTCTCCCATCAATCAGAATAATTATAGCCTTGTCAGATTTATCATATTCAATGGAACAATAAAAATCAAATCTTTGCTCATCTTCTCCTATATATTGATATGCTTTAAAAGAACCAATCGATATAGGTATTGATTTTTCAAATTGAAATGTTTTTTTATTAACATCAATAGATAAGGATTCGTTTTTAGTTGAAAAAAATTTTATGATTCCTGCAACAATAAAAATAATCCCTATTGCTGACAAAATCTCGATCATTATTTTTCTATCAAAAAGTTAAAATTCTATTTTGGTTTATATGGTTCGGAGAAAAATCTATGAAATTTTTGTTTAAAATCTTTGCTTAGTTTTTTATCTTCATTGAATTCATATCCATGAATAGAAACTTCATTTTCAAGATATTTTCGAATATACAAAAAGTGTTGCAATATTTTTGAGAGCGACATCCACAATGTAAAAACAATCATACTAACAAATATTATTATAATGGTAGGCAAAACAACCTCATCTCTATTATAACCTTCCTCAGAGAAAAATACGACAGCAGAAGATATTAATCCAGCTATTAAAAAAAGAAATCCAAAAATTTTAGTAGTATTTACCCAGCTTCCAGAATAGTCAACGACAATTTTTTTTGGCTTTTCCACAATGTGGTTTTTCTATTAAAGATACGGGAAACAGAAATAAAAGTAAATAGGAAAGAAGAGATTATTTTGTGTTTAAAATAAAACGTGGCGGCAAACGTGGCAGCAAATTAAAAAACAAAAATCACAATTAATTAATTTTAAATTAGTTGTGATTTTCTTTTGTGCCCAGAACAGGACTCGAACCTGCACGTCATTGCTGACACTAGTCCCTGAAACTAGCGTGTCTACCGATTCCACCATCTGGGCTTGTTTGAACGTGAGTGCAAAACTATAAAAATTCTTAAAACGTAAACATGATTTGCTGAAAAAAATGATCTGTCATTGTTGATAGCTCAGATCGTACTTACATTCAGTTACTTTTCCATTCTTATCAAGATAAAATGTAAATTTTTGTGTTTTCTGTACCGATGGACTGACCATAGGGTCCAAGGTGGTAACCCCTTTATTGACGGTAATGCTTGGCAGTGCTTTTGAATAGGTATATACCACCATTTGCCTTTCTTCCGAAATAGGTACCACAATTCCTGTTTGTTCGAAATATTCGTCAAGTGCTTTTTTGTCCTGTCCTATAAATTGATGGTTTAATTTACTTTGAACAGAACACGACAGGACGGACAGCAATATAGTTACGATTATAAAATATCGGGTTGTTTTCATTTTGATTCTTTTTTGTTTATACATGCTGTAAAATTATAAATCATTTCAATAACATATGGATTTTTCAGGCATACTTTTTTATTGTACTTAACTCATAATTATACTATAATATTTCCTGTTACCGGGGATTTATCTCAGATAAAGTTTATTTTTATCAGTCATTTTTGATGAAACAGATAAAATTAACCTGACAAATAAATTAAATATGAGACTGTTAATTACTTGTTTTTTCCTTTTTTTATTTATACTGAATGCAAGTTCTTCGGAAAAGGATGATCTTGTTTTGTGGTACCGGCAGCCGGCAACAGATTGGAACGAAGCCCTTCCTGTTGGTAACGGACGTTTGGGGGCCATGGTTTTTGGTGGGGTAAACGAAGAGCGCCTCCAGTTAAATGAAGAGAGTGTGTGGACGAAAGGAGGGGAGAATGTTGATCTGAAAGATGGGGCAAAATATCTGCCTCAAATCAGAAAATTACTTTTTGAGGGGAAATATACCGAAGGACAAAAACTAGCTGATGAAAAATTGCTGGGTGAACGTCTGCCTTCAGGGACCAATACTTACCAGACGCTGGGCGATTTGAAATTTTATTTTACCGGTATTGAAAATCCGGTCAATTACAAAAGGGAGCTTCAGTTAGAGAATGCCTTGGTTATAACTACTTTCGAAGCAGGAAAGGTAAAATATAAACGTACCGTATTTTCATCAGCAGTTGATCAGGCAGTGGTGATGATGGCCGAAGCTGACCAGCCGGGACAGATTTCCTGTACACTTGAATTATCGCGACCCGGTGAAGGGGAAAATGTTTTAGCAGATGGAAACGCCATCGTTATGAAACAGCAGGTAAATGGTAATGGAGTTCATTACGAAGCCCGGGTGAAAGTCATTAATCACGGAGGGGTGTTGAAACAGGATGGACAGAGATTGTGCGTGGAAAAAGCCGATAAACTGGAGGTTCGTATCGTGGCTGCTACCGATTACAGGGGAGATGATCCTTCCACAAAATGTAGTCAGTATCAGAACCTTTCTTCAGGAAAAGTATACGGGAATATTTTGTCGGATCATATTCGCGAGTACCAATCCTATTTTAAGCGGGTTTCTTTTGATATACCATCTTCTGAAGCAGTAGCTTTTGCTACCGATGATCGCCTCGATGCTCAGAAACGGGGAGTATATGACCCTTCATTAACCGCTTTGTATTTTCAATTTGGACGTTATTTGCTCATTAGCAGTTCACGCCCGGGTTGCATGCCTTCTAATTTGCAGGGGATATGGGCTGATGGTCTGACACCTCCGTGGAATGCGGATTATCATATTAATATTAACATCCAGATGAACTACTGGCCGTCGGAAGTCACTAATCTTTCTGAATGTCATTTACCTTTTCTGAAGTTTATTGGAGAACTGCGTGAAAAGGGGAGGAAAACGGCAAAAGAGCTATACGGATGTGATGGTTTTGTAGCTCATCATACCACTGATGCCTGGCATTTTACGACGGCATTTGGAAGCCCGGTTTATGGAATGTGGCCAATGGGAGCAGCCTGGTCGGCGACCCACATATGGGAACATTATTTATTCACAGGAGATAAAATGTTTCTCAGGGAATATGGCTATCCGGTCATGCGGGAGGCAGCCCTTTTCCTTTCCGGCTTTTTGGTGAAAAATCCTAATACCGGAAAGTTGGTTACAGGGCCATCCATGTCCCCCGAAAATGCTTTTTTAACCCCTCAGGGAGAAAGAGCTTCGGTTTGTATGGGGCCGGCGATGGATTTGCAGATTGTATGGCACCTGTTTACCTCTTGTATCCAGGCTTCGAAAGAACTTAATACTGATAAAAAATTCAGGGACAAACTGGAAAAACAACTGGCAATCCTTACTCCTGTAAAAATTGGGGAAGATGGACGTATCCAGGAATGGTCAGACGAAAATTTAAAAGAAGCAATGCCTGGTCACCGTCATATGTCACATTTATATGGCCTCTATCCTTCAAACGAATACAATTGGAATGATTGTCCTGAATATATGAATGCTGCGGCAAAGGTACTCGAAGGACGTCTGAAAAACGGGGGAGGTCATACTGGTTGGAGCAGGGCATGGATCATTAATTTTTATGCCCGTTTACTGGATAAGGAAAATGTATGGAAGAACCTGACCGCATTATGGGCCAGATCAACAAATGCCAATATGTTTGATAACCACCCGCCATTTCAAATTGACGGAAATTTTGGGGGTACGGCAGGTATTGCAGAAATGTTGCTTCAGTCGCATACAGGTGAAGTAAATGTGTTACCATGTTTGCCTGATGAGTTGCCTGATGGTAAGATCACCGGACTGATGGCCCGTGGCGGACATGAAGTAGATATTGAATGGCAAAACGGGAAACTGAAAGGAGTAACCATAAAATCGATTCTGGGGAATCCATGTAAAGTGCGCTATGGTGCCAAAGTAATTGAATTCCCAATGAGTAAAGGTAGTATTTTACGGTTGAACAGCGACCTGAAAGAATTGAATTAGTGTTATGTCAGGTTTTTTTGTCACTCTAAAGAATAAGTATAAACTCTAATTTTTTCTTACATGTGTTTTGATATTTTTGATCTGTATAAAATAAAGAAAATGGATCAAAAGTTTGAAAAAAGCAACTATAACTTGCAGTCTGTATTAAGTGGAAAAATTTTTGAGGACCAGGGATGGACACTGGATGCCAGAGAAGAAGAAAAGCCAACGCTGATTCGTGCAATTTACGATAAAAAGCAACTTAAAGTAGGAGATGATTCGTTGGGTTTATACAAGTTTTCCGATTGGTTGCCGGTACAACGGGTGTTGCACGGATCTTCGGCTCCGGTAACGTATAAAAGTGAGGGCCTGGCAAAGAAGTTAGGGCTTAACAATCTTTGGGTTACTTTTAGTGGTTACTGGCCTGAAAAGGGGGTAAAGATGAAAACCTGTTCGTTCAAGGAAACCGAGGCATATTCGGTTTGTGGCCGGATGAGCGATCAAATGGACAAAGTGTTGGTTGTGGCATCGGCAGGAAATACAGCCCGTGCTTTTGCCCGTGTTTGTTCCGATAACAATATCCCGCTTTTATTATGTGTCCCTGAAGATAATCTTGATGCTTTATGGTTCGATGAGCCCATTCATGATTGTGTGAAACTGGTATGTTGCAAGTCAGGAAGCGACTATTTTGATGCCATTCATGTGTCGAATATGGTGGTAAAACTCGATTCGTTCGTGCCTGAAGGAGGTGCTAAAAATATAGCCCGCCGCGATGGTATGTCCACTACTATGATGTCGGCAGTAACAACGATCGGAAGAATTCCTGATTACTATTTTCAGGCAGTAGGCAGCGGTACCGGCGCTATTGCTGCATGGGAAGCTAATCTGCGCTTCTTGGAAGACGGACGTTTTGGTTCCAATAAAATGAAATTGATGGTCTCGCAGAACGAACCATTTGTTCCCATAAAAGACGCCTGGAAGGCCGATTCAAGAGAAATGCTGTATTTGGATGATACACGTGCACGCCGGCAGGTCGAAGAAATTGATGCCAAAGTCTTGTCGAACCGTAAACCTCCATATTCTATTGTTGGCGGTTTATACGATGCCCTGAAAGATACCGGTGGCGATGTGCTTTCTGCCACGAACGAAGAGGGCAGGGATGCTCAAAAATTATTTCTGGAAAGCGAAGGGATCGATATTCACCCGGCTGCAGGAATTGCACTAGCATCATTATTTAAAGCTGTAAAAGATGGTACCGTTAGTGCTGATGATCTGATTATGCTGAATATTACCGGTGGAGGGGAAGCCCGTTTTAAACATGATAAGAAATTGTATTATCTTAAGCCTCAAATAATTTTTGATATCAATCCTGATATTGAGGAAGTAGCTGACCGGATAAACACCTTGTTTGAACCATCGCTGGTTTAGGTTGGAGATAATTTGTATTGTCATGTACACATACCAATATCCCCGGTCTGCGCTTACAGTTGATGCGATTGTCTTGAGGAAAGAGCAGGACAAATGGCAGCTATTGCTGATTGAACGGGGCATCGAACCTTTTAAGGGAAAATGGGCTTTACCCGGTGGTTTTGTAAATATGGATGAACTGCTAGAGAAGGCCTGCATCCGAGAACTGGAAGAGGAAACAGGTTTAAAGGTCGATCAAATGTTCCAGTTTAAAACGTTTGATGCCGTTGACCGTGATCCGCGCCATCGTACTATTTCGGTTGTTCATTATACTATTTTAGAAGACAATCAGGAAATAAGAGCCGGGGACGATGCTAAAAAAGCAGCATGGTTTCCTTTAGACCGTTTACCTGATCTGGCTTTCGACCATGCAAAAATAATCAGGGACTTTATTGCAGGTTGGGGCTAACCAGATGGGAAAGGGAATCAATTCTTCATTTATGCTAGCCAATCCCGTTTTCAATAATTGAATATGCCTGAGGGCCGGTATTAAAAAGCAAATCGAGAATGCTCAGGTTGGAAGCGAATCCCAGTTTATCGGAAAAAACCTGTGTATATTCGATGCTTTTACAATTACTTTTATCAGAGAACCGGATTTTGGGATGAATTTTTTCTCTGAAGTTCAGGGTATTCTCCGGTACTTTTTCGAAGTTACCGGTTAAAAACAGTTCCGGGTCAATCTCTAGTAAATCGAAAATGGTTTTTAAAATGTCCATGTTCAGATCAAGTAAAAATTGATGTTTTTTTTGAAAAAAAGGTTCGAAATCATCAGCATAAAATTCGAAAAAAGGGGAGGAGTTGTAGGCCGAAAAAATGGTCCGCCAGTGGTTTCGTTGCCAGTCTTCGTCGTATGATATTTGTAAATCCTTGATTTTAATTTTTGGGCCACGTCCCTTTACTACCGGCACAATGATAGGAACCGGGCCATTGGCAGCCAAAATTACCGCCCTGTTCCGGTAGGTTTGTTTGATAAAATGCTCGTGTTGTTCTATAAAAATGGTTTGATTACTAATCAGTTTTGAACAATATTCAATATTGGGAAAATATGCAGTGCTAAGTAATATCATACAATTCTGTTTTTTAGCTGAAGTTAGCTGAAATGTATTTTGTCAATCATTTCCTTACCCGCTTCTTCATTCAGCCGTTTGCGTATTTCTTCCCTGATCATCATTAGTTCGTTGCGTACCACGGCCGAGGTGGTCTCAACAAATAAAATCCGGTTACGGATATAGATATTTTTTGTATAATGTGCTACTGTTTTGCCAAGTAACTTTTCCCAGGAATTGATCAGGTTTATTTCAGCCAGTTTGTTGTCGAGCTTATTTTCCTGGACGAAATCATTCAGAACATCCCGAAGACTTTGTGTATTTTTCTTTCTCATCCTTCTACTGTTCCGTTGTTGACTGTGAAAATGTGGTATTCGGCATTAACGCGCGAAATAATCCGGTCGAGATGTTCCCGATTGGTATCAGTAATAAATATTTGTCCGAAATGATCGTTGGCAACCAGTTTTACGATTTCTTCCACCCGGCACTTATCCAGCTTGTCGAAGATATCATCGAGTAATAAAATGGGAGTCATTCCCGATATTTCTTTTACAAAATCGAATTGAGCCAGTTTCAGGGCTACCAGAAAGGTCTTTTTTTGCCCCTGAGATCCCAGTTTCTTTATGGAGTATTCGCCTAGTTTAAAGTCGATGTCATCTTTATGTATTCCAACTGTTGTAAACTGTAATACACGGTCCCGCTGACGGGCATTCAGCAATTGTCCGGCAAAATCGCCATCATATAATTGCGACTGGTGTGTTAGCCCGATAATCTCATTTCCACCGGAAATCAGCTTGTAATAGTTTTGAAAAACAGGCAGGAATTTTTCAAGATACATTTTTCGTTCCCGGTGGATGATTTCAGCATAATAGACCAGTTGATCATCCCATATCTCAAGGGTTTCAGCATTGAACGTATTGGTTGATGCAAATTGTTTCAGCAGATTATTCCGTTGAAGTAAGGCCCGGTTGTATTTTATCAGACTGTCAAGGTATTGTTGATTATATAGCGAAATTACCGCATCTGTAAATTTTCGTCGCTCTTCACTTCCTCCCATGATCAGGTTGATGTCCGAAGGCGTAATTACAATTAATGGAAGCAAACCAATATGTTCCGACAATTTTTTATATTCTTTTTTGTTCCGTTTAAAATGTTTTTTCTGTCCCTTTTTCAGTCCGCAATAAATGTTTTCCTGATTACCAAGCCTCTGGTATTTGCCCTGGATTACAAAAAATTCTTCGTTGTGCCTGATGTTTTGCAGATCGACGGGATTAAGGAAACTTTTGCAAAACGACAGATAATAAATGGCATCCATCAGGTTTGTCTTTCCTGCCCCGTTGTTACCTATAAAACAATTCAAATCAGGTGAAAATTTCATCTCAGCCTGTTCGAAATTTTTAAAATTGATCAGCGATAATTCTTCTATAAACATTTGAAAAAATGTACTTTTGAAAAACAAAACTAACAAAATTGCAGTAAGCTTTTTTATGAAAGTGATCCTTATTTGCAGATAACAATAACAAACTGTAGATTAATATTCATTTTTATTGGTTTATTCTACCTTTTGTTTTTGAAAAAAATATATTTTTGTTTCCGATTTTTGAACGAGACATAAAAAAATGGCGAAAAATAAAAAGATCAAGCAGGAAGATAATATTCAGGACGTTGAAAGTGCGTTGACAAAAACCGAACAGTTCATAGAAGAAAATCAAAAATTACTTTCTATTATTGTTGGTGTAGCTGTTGCTATAGTTGTGTTTTATCTTGGTTTCAACAAGTTCTATTTGCAACCAAAGGAAAAAGAAGCAAAGGAACAAATGTTTATGGCTGAGAATTATTTCCAGACCGATTCGTTTAATCTGGCTATAAATGGCGATGGTAACTATTTGGGGTTTCTTGATATTATTGATGATTATGGTATAACAAAATCAGCTAACCTGGCTTATTATTATACCGGTATCTCTTATTTAAGGTTGGGCGATTATGAGCAGGCTCTTGAATATCTGGATGAATTTGATACGGAAGATTTATTGCTTGCCCCGGTTGCCGAAGGAGCAAAAGGAGATGCTTATCTTGAGCTTGGAGAGGACGATAAGGCACTTAGTCTGTATGAAAAAGCATACCGTTTGACCGAAAATGAGCTTACTACTCCGGTTTATATGATGAAAGCTGCCTTAGTGCTTGAAAACATGGAAAAATATGATGATGCGTTGGATATTTATAATGAATTGAAAACAAAATATCCGACTTCGAACGAAGGTCGCAGTATTGATAAATATATTGCCAGGGCAAAGATCAATCTTGATAAATAAGATATTTAAAAAAATAGTTTCTGAATCCCCTCTCCAGAGGGGATTTTTTATTTTTGCAAAATAAAATTCAAAAAAATGGCTACAAAAAATTTATCGGAATATGATATTGAAAAAGTTCCGTCGGCTGAAGGAATGAAATTCGGGATTATAGTTGCCGAATGGAATTATGAGATTACCGGGGCATTGGCAGAAGGGGCAATTGGAACATTGAAAAAGCATGGCACAGAAGAGAAAAATATCATTGTAAAGCATGTGCCCGGTACTTTTGAGCTTACCCTCGGGGCACAATATATGGCCGAATATACCGATGTTGATGCTGTTATTGTCCTGGGCTGCGTTATTCAGGGGGAAACCCGTCATTTCGATTTTATTTGTGCCGGCGTTACCCAGGGAATTATCGAACTGAATGTAAAATATAACAAGCCATTTATTTTTGGGGTTTTAACCACCGATAACCAGCAACAGGCACTCGACAGAGCAGGGGGCAGGCTTGGAAATAAAGGAGATGAAGCGGCTGTTACTGCAATTAAAATGGTAGCCCTGAGAAATGAAATAATCTAATCTGAATTGTTCAGGCTATAAAAAAAGGGCTGAGAAAAGCCCTTTTTGTTTATATCCGATTTTATTTACCAAGGGCCTCCGCCCGGACCTTTTTTCATCCTTTCTTCCCTCTCTTTTACGTATTTTTCATACTTGGGAAGCTGTTCTTTGGAGAGGATGGCTTTAATAGCCTTGGTTTCATTTTTGCGTAACTCTTCCATTTTTGTCCTCATTTTTTCCCAGTCTGGCCGTTCGCCGGATTTACGCATCGTCTCAAACATTTTATCCATTTTTTCAAAATTAGACTGAAGAATTTCTTTTACTTTCACTTTTTGTTCGTCAGTCAGTGTTACCGCCTCGTTGATTCCATTTAACTGGTGTTGAAGCATTTGCTTGGGATCCGGACGGCCCCCCGGTTGAGCCTGTGCAAGTGTAACACTTAAAAACATTACTGTCATCAAAAATAATTTTCTCATCTCTATAAATTTAAACGTTTTTGTTATTGATTATCTTAGACCATGGGTTATCCCCATAGTTTTATGCAATTTAAAAATAAAATAGCCCTATCTGTCTGCTTGTGTTTTTATATTATACAAATTGGAAAACTTTATGGATAGAACCGGATTATTTTTAGACCCAAACTTTTTTATAATCTTTACAAAAAACTTGGATTCGTATGAGAGCTATGATTTTTGCAGCCGGATTGGGAACCCGTCTGCAATCCCTGACAGCGGATAAGCCCAAGGCCCTGATTGAAATCTCAGGTAAACCACTACTTGAACATGCTGTAGGTTATTTAAAAAGTTTTGGTGTTGACGAAGTGGTGGTCAATGTGCATCATTTTGCCGATCAGATTATTGATTTTCTCAATAGAAAGAAGAACCTGGGAATTACAGTAAAGATATCGGATGAACGCGATTGTTTGCTTGAAACCGGTGGCGGATTAAAAAAAGCTGCTCCCTTGTTTCCCGGCAATGAACCGGTTATTTTGTACAATGTCGATGTTTTTTCAAACTTGGACCTAACCCGTTTGTTTTCGTACCATCAACAGCAAAAAGCGTTGGCAACACTGGTTGTACGGAAACGGCAAAGCAGTCGCTATCTGTTGTTCGACAGGCAAAACCAGCTAACCGGCTGGAAGAATATAAAAACTAATGAGATAAAAGTCAGCAGGCCGGGGGCTGTCAATGACTCTGAGATGTTTCCCTTCAGTGGTATCCATATTATTAATCCTGAAATTTTCAGGATGATTTCCGAAGAAGGGAAGTTTTCGGTGATCGATCTTTATTTGCGACTGGCACAAACCCATACGATCAAGGCTTTTATAGATGATTCGGAGATATGGTTCGATTTAGGCAAGACAAACCAATTAAAGGAAGCCGAAAAAATAATTGGAACCTGACAGGTGAAATTTAGTATTAGCAATAAGACCGTTTGGTCAGGAATTCAGCGACTTTCGTTTTTGTTGGATTTTGAAAATCAGGTATTCAACAGATGAAATAAAAATAAGAATATCTCCCATCGCTTCAACGCATTCTTCGCCTGCATTTTTTACCGAGCGCATATAACCGTCTTCCATCAGCGTTTTCCAGAAATCGCCTTTGCCAAACAGCCTGGAAAACAGGAACGTTACCAGTAGTCCGCTGATCATGTATGCAAAAGCCTTACTGTTGTAATATTCGTAGTATGATTTGGTAAGGTTTTTACGCGAATTCCATGAAAGGATAAAAACAGTTAAAATAACAATACCTCCTGTAACTCCCCAAAAACTACTGCCGATGGAATCAGTCAGAAAATCAAATTCCCGGCAAAAAGCTACCATTGTGAACCCCCCGAAGAGTATTGAAATAGGACGGCTGTCTTCAAACCTGGAAGCTGTAATGAAAAAAAACAGAGATGATAATATGAACAGAACTTCCTGATAAAATTCGGTAAATGAATATTCTGAAAATTTTGATCCCTCGTACAAAGGGAATTTCGCGTCGTACATAAAAATTTGTGTCGCAATTAGTACTAATACAGAATAGGCGCCAAGCCTTACGAAGATGTCAATATACTTATTTTTCATATCCCTTAATTTTTCAAGCAGAAGTCTGTTTGTATTCTTTATATTTAAATATTTTTAAAAAAATTGTAAAAATAATGTTTTTTTTATGCTGCAAAATGATAAACCCTCTCATTTTTTAAGAGAGGGTTTATCATTTGTATTGTGGATGAGACTTATTTTTTTGCTGATTCAGGTTTGAGGCTAACACTGAAATAATTATTAAAATCAATATAGTTTTTTATTGTTTTACGGATAGTCTCAATGGAAATGTTGTTTACCAGATCGTTATATGCTCCGAAATCTTTGAAATTACCATCGTAGTTGCGATAATACGACGAAAGTATGCCAAGCCAGAATTTATTTTCCCTGAGATTTAGTTCGCGTTCACGTAATAACTTTTCTTTTGCCTTGTTCAGTTCTTCTTCTGATGGGCCATTTTTTGCAATATCTTTTATTTCAGCAAAAACAGCTTCCTTTAATTCCTCCACCTTATCTGGGGCTGTACCGAAGTAAATGGTCATTTCGTATTTGGCTTCCGGATATTTGCCAATAGAAGGACTTGCATTGATATAATAAACACTGCTTTTATCTTCCCTGATTACTTCAAGCAACCGGGTCGAGAGGATTTTACCCAGGGCTGAAAAGGCAATCACATTTTCTTTTGAATATTCGAACTTCCCGTGAAAATCGATGTAATCAATACTTTTTTCTTCCTGTCCCCGGTAAACCGTTTTTTCAATTACCCCGGAAGGACTTTCAATATGCAGGTTTTTCCATTTTTCGTTTGAATAGCTTGAAGGAATCGATCCAATATATTTTTCTACAAGTGGTTTAAATTTTTCAGGATCGATGTTCCCGACAAAGAAAAATTTGAAATCGCTGGCATCGGAAAAGCGTTCTTCATTGATTTGTTTAATACGTTCCAGATTGGCTTCATCCAGTATTTCTGCCGACATGGGCCTTTTGCGGAGATGGTAATTCGTGGAAGTGACCAGGAAGGTATCCTGAAATGCAGCTTCCGGCGAAGCCTTTTTATTTTCAAGTACCCCTTTCATCCGGTTGATGTACGATGCAAATGACGTTGGATCAATACGCTGACGGGTAAAATACAGATACAACATCTGGAAAAGGGTTTCCACATCTTCGACCGATGAACTGCCCCTGAACCCTTCTGTTAAATCCGAGATATAAGGAGATAAACTATACACCTTGTCAGCCAGCATTTTGTCGAGAGTAATGTTGTCGAAATCGGCAATCCCGCTCATCGAAAGGATAATTGTTGCAATATCAGCAGAGATATCATCTTTCTGCCCGTATAAAGAATTTCCGCCCAGACTGTATGCAGTGAACAAAATTTCGTCATCTTTAAAATCGGTTGATTTGATCACGACTGTTGCCCCATTGGATAGTTTCCATTCGCTTGCATCAACTTCACTTATTATTTTTTCAGAAGTGATTTTTCCGGGTACCGGTTCTTTCGCGATAAGAGGCTGGTCTCCAACCTTATCCTTATAGGCATCGATATCCTGTTCCTCAACTTCTTTCAGCAGGGCGAGTATTTCCTGTTCTGTTGGCATTTTTACCCCTTCAATTTCAGGCGCTGTAATAATAACTACCCTGTTTTTATCGGTGACCCATTTTTTCGCAAGTGCATTCACTTCTTCCAGTGTAATCCCCGGCATGAAAGTATTGTAATAGGCATATTCGTTTTCGATGCCCGGTATGGGTTCTTTCGAAAGAAGAAAATTACGTTTATATTCTTGTGCATAGTTAATCGACTTTTGTTTATCCCGTTCGTTGTATGCTTTTTCAATCGATTTCAGCATAGCTGCTTTTTGCCGTTCGAGTTCAGTAGCAGTAAAACCAAATCTTTTAACACGTTCGTTTTCCGTAAGCACGGCTTTAATGCCATCTTCAATTTTTCCGATCTGGCATACTGCGACAGAACTATATGCGCTTTTAGGACCAACCAGTTCGCTGAAACTTGAGGCCCCGTAAATAAACGGAGGGGTTTCTGTCTGGGTAAGTTCACCCAGCCGGTTGTTTATCATTCCGTTGTACAGATTTTCGACCAGCATTTGACGGTAATCTCCGACTGTTTTGGCAATTTCAAGCGGGTGTTTGAAATAAACCTGGGCAATCGGATAGCGTGCTTCTTTATCAGTAACAATTGAAATTTTTGTATCCTTATGATCGGGAATGTCGAACGATTCTTTTTTACGCGGATTTTCTTTTGCCGGAATTTTAGAGAACATTTCCCTGACCCGGGTTACCATTTCATCCTGATCGAAATCGCCGACAACAATAATTGCCTCCAGGCCGGGACGGTACCAATCGTTGTAAAAACGACGGAGTACATTGGTGTTAAAATGGTCAATAATATCGATTTTACCAATGGGCAAGCGTTTGGCATATTTGGATCCCGTCAGGAAAACCGGGAGCCATTTTTGCATCATGCGTTCTTCGGCGCCACGTCCTCCTCTCCATTCTTCGTGAATGACGCCCCGTTCATTTTCAATATCTTCATCGAGATACGAGACCTGGCATGCCCAGTCGTAAAGAACCTGCAGCCCTTTGTTAATAAATTCAGCGCTGTCGAGAGGCACTTTGATCATGAACACTGTTTCGTCAAACGAAGTGTAGGCATTAATTTCCGGGCCAAATTCCATTCCCAGCGATTCAAGGTAACTGGTCAGTTCATTCTTGGGGAAATTTTTAGTGCCGTTAAAAGCCATGTGTTCACAGAAATGTGCCAATCCACGTTGGTCGTCGTCTTCATCAATCGAGCCGGCACGGACTACCAGGAACATGTCGGCGCGATTTTTTGGGGTACTGTTGGCCCGAACGTAATAAGTCATTCCGTTTTCCAGTTTTCCGGTCGAAATTTTAGGTCGATAGGGAGGTCTTCATCCAGACGGAAGCTTTCCTGTCCGAAACTAAACCCCACTGTGATTACAAAGAGTATGCTTAATAGCTTTTTCATGTTTTTATAAATTGGATAAATATTCCAAAAATTTTTGAATATAAGTCTGTTTCTTTAATATTTTGTTACAAATGTTTCGAAATTGATTTTGCAAAAGCATCATCTTCGTTCGACATTGTAGTTCTGAAGAGATGTTTTAGTTCCCGTGGCCCGTTTTCTACAAGATAAGAATACCTGGTAAATTCGAGTAAATCCAGGTCATTGTAATCATTCCCGATACCCAGTGTATATTCATTCCCGATATGTTTTTTACGGCATAAAATTTTCACTCCGTTTCCTTTCGAGACATCTTCATGAAATATTTCCATCCAGATATAACCGGTATGAAGAGGCGAAGTGGTGCGAACAATCTTTAATCCCGGGAATTTTTTTGAAATAATGCTTTTCAGTTCTTCAAAAAGATCAGGATCATTGGGCAGGATTACCAAAAACTGGCATGCTTCAGAATCGATTCTTTCATTTTCAGGAAATGGTTCGGCAAACGAATTGTGGAATTCAAAATAACGTTCAAACTCGGGGTTGGCATTTTTACCCCGGAAATACCAGCAAATATGATTGTCGGGTACCGGTCTGAAAAGATGGAAACTCCATTCGTTTTGAGATAAGTAGTTGCTCAGATTATTAACAACATCCGTGGATATATTCCTTGAAAAAAGAAGTTTGTTGTTTTGCCAGTCGTAAACGCCAGCCCCTGAAGAGAATATAATGTAATCGAATGGGACCTCGCGCGGGATTACTTCGCAGGTTTTGTTGAGGTTACGCCCGGTTGCAGCCACCCGTACAATACCTTTCTCGCCGATTAGATGCAATGAATCAAGGTTTTTTTTACTGATCGATTTATCGTTTTTCAAAAAGGTTCCGTCAAGATCGGTGGCTACCAGTTTTATTTTTTCATTGTTTTGCATACCACGAAAATAATTGTTTTTTTAAAACTAAGTGATCAATCTACCCAGATGGTTTTGTCGAATCATAGCTTTTATTGATCGAAAAAATGCCAATGCTTTTGTCTGTAATTCTAGTTTTATAGTCTAATTTATATCTTTGTACACCAAATAAAAAAAGACTGAATGAAAATAGCACTGATAGGTTACGGAAAAATGGGCAAAGAAATTGAACGTATTGCCCTCCGACGCGGACATGAAATAGCATTGATCATAGATATAAATAACCAGCACGATCTTACTGTAGAAAATTTGAAAAAGGCTGATGTTGCTATCGAATTTACGATTCCTTCATCGGCCATCGAAAATTATAAGCAGTGTTTTGAAGCGGGAATTCCTGTTGTTAGTGGCACTACCGGCTGGCTCGATAAAAAAGAAGAGGTTTATAGTTTATGCAAATCGAAAAACGGGACCTTTTTATATGCCTCAAATTTCAGTGTGGGGGTAAATATTTTGTTTTCGATCAATGAAAAACTTGCTCAATTGATGGGTCCCCGCGATGAGTATAAGGTTGAAATAAAGGAAATTCATCATACCCAAAAGCTCGATGCACCGAGTGGTACAGCTATTACCCTTGCCGAAGATATTATTAAAAACATACCTGCAAAAACAAAGTGGGTTAACGAAAAGACTGAAAAAGACGACGAAGTGGGAATTATTTCCGGGAGGGAAGGGCAGGTGCCCGGTTACCATGCGGTAAAGTACGAATCAGACGTGGATACCATCGAAATTATCCACAATGCAAAGAGCAGGGCTGGTCTTGCTTTGGGGGCTGTTCTTGCGGCTGAATTCAGCTTTGGTAAGAAAGGAATTTTAGGAATGAATGATTTATTAAATCTTTAATCATATTTCAAGATGAAGAATATTTTGACCAGCAAATGGTTCAAATTTGCAGTAGTTGGCTTGCTTTATTCGTTGTGGGTGATCTGGCTCGAAAACTACTGGTGGTTTATTGGGGTGGCCGTTATTTTTGATATGTATATAACCAGGAAAGTTCATTGGGCTTTCTGGAAAAAGAAGAATCCTCCGGGAGGAAAGCAGACTAAATTTATTGAATGGGTTGATGCAATTATTTTTGCGGTGATTGCAGCTACTTTTATTCGTATGTTTTTTATTGAAGCTTATACGATCCCTACTTCTTCGATGGAAAAATCGATGCTGATCGGAGACTACCTGTTTGTCAGTAAAACTGCTTACGGGCCAAAGTTGCCGAATACACCGTTATCGTTTCCGTTTGTACACCATACTTTGCCTTTATCGAAAACCAGGAAGTCATATATTGAGTGGATTAAAATGCCTTATAAGCGAATTGCCGGATTTGGTAAAATTAAAAATAATGATGTCGTTGTTTTTAATTTTCCAGAAGGGGATACGGTTGCACTGAATGTCCCGAATCAGAGTTATTACCAGTTGGTTCGTTCTTATGGTCGCGACCGGCTTTGGAGCGACAAACGGGATTTTGGTGAGATCGTTGCCCGTCCGGTTGATAAACGGGAAAACTATATCAAACGTTGTGTGGGGATTCCGGGGGATGTTTTGGAACTGAAAGAAAGCCAGCTATATGTGAACGGCAAGGCCCAGAAACATTTTCCGGGTGTTCAGTTCGATTACCAGGTGACAACCAATGGTACAGCTATTAATAAACGGACATTGGAGAAAATGCATATTGCAGAGGCCGATCGTCACTCTTATTCGAATTCGCAGTATTTATATCCGTTGACCGGGGAAAATGTAAAAAAAATACAAAAAATGGCTAACGTTACTTCGGTTACAGAAACATTAGTTCCTCCCGGTAACTGGGATCGTAATATTTTCCCGTTTAGCGAAAATTACCAGTGGAACGTCGATAATTTCGGGCCGTTAACTGTTCCGAAGAAAGGGGTAACTGTTGATCTGACTATCGATAATTTGCCTTTGTATGAACGTATTATTGATTTATATGAAGAAAACGACCTGGAAGTAAAAGATTCAACCATTTATATTAATGGCGTTGCATCCGGTAAATATACATTTAAGATGGATTATTACTGGATGATGGGTGATAACCGCCATAACTCCGCTGATTCGCGCTATTGGGGCTTTGTGCCCGAAGACCATGTCGTGGGAAAAGCAGTATTTATCTGGTTGTCGCTGGATAAAGACCAGCCATTATGGAATAAAATACGCTGGAACCGGTTGTTTACCTCGGTTCATTAACTGAGTGTTGTCACCAAAAAGAAACAGCGATTTGATCATCAAATCGCTGTTTCTTTTTGGTGATGTATTTTCTATTGCATTCTTGTCATTATTTCATCCACTATTCCCGAGAATTTACGAAGTACCCGATCCCAGGATTCATACCTCTCGTCTGCCTTTACACTGACTCCTTTTATTTAGAATTGAACAGCTTGGGGTTTTTTGTATCCGGATGGGGAGTTATCCGAAAATAAGTTGTAATTTTTATTCCTGTAACTCTTTATAGGAAACAGGTATGGATGCCAGATCGCTTTTTAATGAAATACAGGCTTTTTGCCGCGAGAATGCCAATGAAGAAAACATCAGGAAATCGCAACGTTATTTTAAAGAAGAATTCGATGGTTACGGGCTTACTACCGTACAAATCCAGCAAAAGGTAAAAGAATTGCTTAGGCGGAAAGAGTTCAGCCTACCGCTTGTTTTGGAAACAATACCTTTATTGATGGATACAGGTAAACATGAAATGGCTTCTTTGGGATTACTGTTGATGAACGGATTGCCCCGGGAATATACTTCCGAAACTTTTACAACTATCGAGAGCTGGTTTTCCATTGGCATTCGTGATTGGGCTCATGCTGATATAACCGGATCGTACATTCTTTCGAAGTTTATTGATCAGAATGTTGTTTCTATATATGATTTTGAGAAATGGCTTTACTCTCCGTATAAATTTCAGCGAAGATGTGTTCCGGTTGCATTTATCAAACCCATGAAAAAAAATCGGAAGGTTGCGTCCTTTATCAGTTTTGTGGAACCATTGATGAATGATCAGGAGCGGGAAGTACATCAGGGGGTTGGCTGGTTTTTACGCGAAGCCTGGAAGATTCAAAAAGATGAAACCGAAGCATTTCTTTTGAAATGGAAAGAAACTGCTCCCCGTCTGATCATACAGTATGCCTGCGAAAAAATGACTGCTGACGAAAAAGTCAGGTTTAAAAGAAGCAAGTAAATAGTTTTGTATGAACATCGTTTTTGAGAAAAAGTTTATGAAAAAGCTTCACTTTCAGTTCCTTCTTTGCTGACATAAAATAAGCTGTAAGTGGCTTGCCAGTCACTGTTAATAAAATTACTGTCGATTTAGGACGAGAATGTTTATATTTGGTTTCTCATTAAAAATGGTATGGAAAATTTTATTGTTTCTGCTCGAAAATACAGGCCCGATACATTTAAAACGGTGGTAGGACAGGCGTCTATCACCGGAACATTGAAAAATGCAATCAAGAATGGCCAGTTGGCACATGCGTATTTGTTTTGTGGCCCGCGTGGGGTAGGGAAGACCACCTGCGCACGTATTTTTGCAAAGACGATCAACTGTCAGAATCTAAACGCAGAAACAGAGCCCTGTAATCAGTGCGAATCCTGCCGGGCATTTAACTCTAATCGTTCATACAACATTCACGAGTTGGATGCCGCGTCGAACAATTCAGTCGACGATATCCGCAGCCTGACTGATCAGGTACGGATACCTCCACAGATTGGTCATTACAGCATTTATATTATCGACGAGGTACATATGTTGTCGCAGGCTGCTTTCAACGCGTTTTTAAAGACCCTGGAAGAACCGCCTAAGCATGCTATTTTTATTCTGGCTACTACTGAAAAGCACAAGATTATCCCGACCATTTTATCGCGTTGCCAGATATTCGATTTTAACCGGATTAAGATTGCTGATATTGCCGGTCATCTGGGGCATGTTGCCCAAAGTGAACATGTTGAAATTGAGAGTGAAGCTTTAAACGTAATAGCTCATAAAGCAGACGGGGCTATGCGCGATGCCCTTTCTATTTTTGACCAGATTGTCAGCTTCTCAGGAAAAAAAATCAGCTATCAGGATGTTATTTCAAACCTGAATGTACTTGATTACGATTATTATTTCCGTCTGGTTGACAGTTTTCAGAAAAATGACGTCCCCGGTGTTTTGATGATTTTTAATGATATTCTGGATTCAGGTTTCGATGGACATCATTTTATTTCGGGATTGAGTACCCATTTCCGGGATTTGTTGGTTTGTAAAGATCCGGTGACAGTGCAACTGCTTGAAGTTGGCGGTGAAATAAGAGAAAGGTATAAACAGCAGGCAGGAGGATGTGACGGGGATTTTATTCTGGAGGCATTGAAAATAGCCAATGAATGTGACTTGCAATATAAGACAAGTCAGAATAAGCGTTTATTGGTCGAATTGTCACTGGTTAAGATTTCACAGCTTACCCTAAAAAAAAAATAGCCGATACCATTGAAGGTGGAGAGGTTTTGCAACCTATATTTTCTGTCCCATTGAAAGAGAATGGTGGTAATGATGGAATAAAAACAGCGTCTTCGCAGCCTGTGTCCAATGTTTTCAGAATTGAGAAAGCACCTTTAAAACGTGTCATTCGAAAGAATGGTAGCGGTTTTACCCCATCGATTACCGATGCATTGAATGGTAAATTTTCCGAAGGGAAGCATGAAGATGCCCGTGAAACACATAAGTATTACACCGAGAATGAACAGGAAGAACCGTTTACCATAGAACAGCTTGAACAAAAATGGAAAGAGTTCATCCACAGGTATGAAGACCGTCCCAATTTGTTTACAGCCTTGTCAAATATTCCGCAGATAGATGATGATCACAGGTTATTGCTGACTATTGGCAGTGATACCATCAATGAGGAGATAAAAATTATTAAACCTGATTTGGTCTCATGGCTCCGAAAAGAGTTAAGAAATAGTCATATTGAATTGGTTACCAAAGTAGATGTACAGAAACTGAAGAAAATAATTTATTCCGATTCTGAAAAATTACAGGCTATGATCAATAAAAATCCCCAGCTCAATGTGTTTAGACAAAAGTTTAACCTGGATTTCAATGAATAGAATTAATTAATTTTTTTATTTTTATCAAAAATCAAAAAATTAGAGATATGTTGAAAGAAAAAGTTATGAATGCAATAAACGATCAGATCAATGCCGAATTTTATTCTGCTTATTTGTATCTGTCGATGGCTGCATGGTTCGAAAATAAAGGCCTTTCGGGATTTGCGAACTGGATGCGGATACAATATCAGGAGGAAACCGCTCATGCCATGAAATTTTTCGATTATGTGGTAGAACGTGGAGGACGCGTCATTTTGACGCCAATTGCCTCTGTTGAAACAGACTTTATCAGTGTTGTTGAGATATTTGAAAAGGCACTGGCACATGAAGAATATATTACCGACCGGATCAATAAAATAATGGATGTTGCTATTGCCGAAAGCGATTATGCAAGCCGGAGTTTTCTTGACTGGTTTGTCGACGAACAGGTAGAAGAAGAGGCCAATGTGAATGAAATTTTGGATACACTTCGTTTGATTGATGGAAAAGGGAACGGCTTGTTTATGCTTGACCGGGAAATGAAGCAACGTGTATTTGTCGATTCGACTAAAACGGAATAGTTCACACGGAAAGATATTTTAAAGAAGGGCTGTCCGTAAATTTCCGGGCGGCCTTTTTGTTTATCAACTGTTTTTTATATTTTTTTGCCGAATTTACATGATACTAAAATGGTGGAAGAAACAGATATAAAACTGGAGGAGTTAATTAATTTTTGTTCGAAAACATTTTCCGGCGAAGATTTAGATAAGCTCAGGGAGGCTTATCATTTTTTGCTGGAAATTCTGGGTGACAGGAAATGGGATACAGGAGAAGTGATCATCGGGCATTCGATTGAGGTAGCTAAGATCGTAGCTCAGGAAATAGGACTGGGTATTGATTCGGTGCGTGTCGGCCTGTTGCATAATGTCACATACGGAGGTCTTCAAAATAAGGTGGACCGTTCGGTTTTGGAAAGCCGTTTCGGTACTACAGTGGCCGATATCCTGGAAGGAATGGCCAAAATTAATGCACTGGGAACCGATACGGTCGGGTTACATCCTGAAAATTACCGGAAACTGATGCTTGCCCTGGCCGGCGATGTGCGGGTAATTCTCACAAAAATAGCCGATCGCCTTCAGGTAATGCGCCATTTGGAACATCAGAAACCGGAAGTACAGCATAAAATTTCGGTTGAAACATCATATCTTTACGCTCCTCTGGCTCACCGTTTGGGGCTGTACAATATCAATTCTGAATTACTTGACTTATGCCTGAAATATACTCAGCCCGAAAATTATAATTATGTGTTAAGCCGGTTGAAAGAGACTGATCGGGAGCGGACCCTTTTTGTTGCTGAATTTGTAAAACCAATCGAAGAGAAACTGAACAGAAAAGGATTCAGGTTTGATATGAAGGCACGAACCAAATCCGTTAATTCAATCTGGCGGAAAATGCAAAAACAGCAGGTCGGGTTCGACGAGGTATACGATCTGTTTGCTATCCGCATAATTTTGGATACTGAACTGGAAAATGAAAAATCGGAATGCTGGCAGGTATATTCCATTGTTACCGAGGAATACCAGTCGAACCCGAAACGGATGCGCGACTGGATTACCATTCCCAAATCGAATGGCTACGAGTCGCTTCATACAACGGTACTGGGGCCGCACGGCAAATGGGTGGAGATACAGATACGCACCAGACGTATGGATGAAATTGCAGAGAAAGGCCTGGCTGCTCACTGGAAATACAAAGGGGGGCAATCGAACCCTGATATGGAGAAATGGCTGGCTAATGTTCGTGAAATTCTTGAGAATCCGGACGTAACCGTGATGGATTTCATCGACGATTTTAAAATGAATATATATAAAAATGAGATATTCGTCTTTACTCCGAAAGGTGATCTGAAAAAACTTGCGGCCGGGGCAACACTTCTTGATTTTGCCTACGAGATCCATTCTCAGGTAGGGGATAAATGTATAGGAGGAAAAGTGAATGGTAAAAATGTAACTTTAAAATATAAGCTGAAAAACGGAGACCTGATTTCGATTGACACATCGAATAATCAGCGTCCGAAAATGGACTGGCTCGATTTTGTTGTGACCTCTAAGGCCAAAAGCCGTATCAAGGCCAGTGTAAACGAGGAGGTGAAGCGGGAAGCTGATAATGGAAAAGAAATGTTGTTGCGAAAGTTGAAAAACTGGAAGCTACCGTATAACGACGAAACGATCCGTAAGCTTTTAAAACATTATAAACTCAAACTGGCACAGGATTTATATTACAATATATCTGTAGGGAAGATTGATACACTGGACATTAAAGAGTTACTGGTTGAAAAGGAAGAAACAACGACCAAACAGGTACTTTCTGAAGTATTGCCGAAAGAAGAGTTGAAAGACCTGGAGTTTTCGGCAGATGATGATTTCCTGGTGATCGATAATAATATAAAAAATATAAACTATAAACTGGCACAATGTTGTAACCCGATTTTTGGTGACGAAATATTTGGTTTTGTCACGATCAGGGATGGAATAAAAATACACCGGGTAACATGTCCGAATGCCCGGCAGATGAGGCTGCGATATCCATACCGTGTTATTCCTGCCAAATGGCGTGAAACCGGGAAACGGTCTTCATTTCAGGCTGTCATCCGTATTTCTGGAAACAGTAATTCTGACATTGTGTCCCAGATTTCATACGTTATAGCGAAAGATATTGGTATACAAATGCGCTCCATTAACATCGAATCGGATGGTGGCGGATTCGAAGGTTCTCTTCGTGTTTATGTAAATAATCTGGAACATCTTGAATTTTTGTTACATAAACTGAAAAATATTAAAGGTGTGTTACATGTAACCCGTGCCGATTAATGATGGCTTTTTGTGAGATTGAATACAGGCCTGATTTTTTCAGAAAAAATGCCAGGGGTGATTACTGAAAATATTAAAGTAAGGATATGGAAGAAATAGTACATTTAATTGATGAAAATAAACTGGATGATGCTTTAAAACTGTTGGATGAAAATCAGGAAAAAGAATCAGGTAAGGCACGGGCAATGATCTTTTTGCTGAGAGGCCGGATATACTATAAACAACACAAGTGGGGGGAAGTTATTAATCAGTTTAATGAGGTCTTGGAAATTGAGCCGGACAATGCGGAAGCAAAATCGGGAGTTGAAATGGCCCAAAATATTCTTGGCTTTTTTAATCCTGATTTGTTTAATCCCTGACAGTTCTACTATGTCTTATCCGATATTCTTTTTTTGAATGTTTTAGAGAATTATAACTCAGATTGACAATCAGTTAAATATTTTCTGGGATTTTAAATCATTATTGCTATTTTTGAGAAATGGTAATTTTTTCGTGAATTTTAGTATTAATTTTATCAATAACTTGAAAAAGGATGAATAGTATGAAACGTATTTTTTTACTGATTGCATTTTGTATTGGAATATTAACAGGTTTTGCACAGAATGAAAAAGGTGCAGTTGATCTTAAAAATGAAGGGAATGATGCATTGCGGAATAAAGATTACAAAAAGGCACTTGTACTTTTTGAACAATCGATTGCGAAGTGGGACCAGCCCGAAACTGATCTTGCAATGATATATAATGCAGGTTATTGTGCGTACAAAACTTCAAAATTTAAAAAGGCTGCTGACTTTTTTTCCCAGTCGATTGATAACAACTACAAAGTGTCTACGGCAATTTTGTATAAGGCGAATTCGTTAAGAAAAAGTGGTGATGAGAAAGGATTTGTTTCCACTTTGCAGGCAGGTTTGACATCGAATCCATCCGACAGTAAAATAAAAGGTATGTTGTCAAAATATTACCTGAAAGAAGGAAATGCTTTTTATAAAGCTGGTGCAGCAATTTTGAAAGGGGCTGCTAACGATGTTTCATCCGGCAAATATACAACCAATGATGCTCTTTATAAAGAAGCTTCTCAAAATGCAAAAAAAGAATTTAAGAAGGCTCTACCATTCTTTGAAAAAGCATTGGAGATTACCCCGGATGACGATACTGCAAAACAGTTGAAAGCTGCCTGCGAACAAAATATCAACGGGTAAATAAAGTTTATTAAATTATATCAGGGAAGGCTGTTTCATTACGAAGCGGCTTTTTTTGTGATTATCAATCTTTTACTTATATATTTATTTTAAACTTCTTTTTAGTGAATTTCAAACAATATAAATATCTTTGAGTTCGTGGATAACATTCGGTTTTATAAGGTATTTGGAGTTCTGAAGTCAGTAATAAGACGTCAGGATAAGCGTATAATTATTTATCTGGTTTGTGTTGGTATTGCCACTATATTCTGGTTTCTAAATGCACTTAGCAAAAATTATACAGTCGATCTGACTTTTCCTGTACGGTATACCAATATGCCCAAAAATAAAATCCTTGTGAATGAACCGCCGGGAAAGTTTATCCTACAGGTTAATTCTTATGGTTTTACTTTGCTTCGGCATAAACTAAAGTTTTCGTTTTCCCCATTGGTTTTCAATGTAAACGATTTTACGCGAAACATGATGGAAAATACCAAACAATCGGAATATACCATCCTTACCAGTCAATATCTGGAGGAGATTGCCGACCAGCTGAGCAGCGAGTTAAAAGTTTTAAGTATCAGTCCCGATACCCTGCACTTTAATTTCGACCAAATCATTCACAAAAAGGTTAGGGTTTATCCTGATGTAAAAATTGAGTTTAAAAAGCAATACCAGCTTTCCGGTACTATTCGTACCAAGCCCGATTCCGTTTTGGTATCCGGGCCCCGGTCAATTTTGGATACATTAAAGCAGGTTCCTACCAAGTACCAATATTTTAAATCAGTATCAGAAGCTATTCAGCGAAACGTATCACTGGCAGAAATAGAGAACCTTAAAATAGATAATAAACGGATTGTCCTGAATATTCCCATTGAAGAATATACTGAATCTCAGATGCTGATTCCACTTTTTATTGAAAATAAGCCGGATAGTATGAAATTGAAACTTTTTCCTAACCGGGTGAAGGTTTCTTTTTTAGTTGGACTTAGCAGGTATTCAGAGATTCTTCCGGAAGATTTCAGATTGGTAGTTTCATGGAATGAAATAAGTCAGGATGAAGCCCGGTTAAAAGTTGAGAGCAGAGCTATTCCTCCTTTTATTAAATCAGTAAAGATTATCCCGGGGGAAGTAGAATATTTAATCGAAAAATAGAACATGATCAAAGTCGGAATAACCGGGGGTATCGGTAGTGGAAAGACCATTATAAGCAGGCTGTTTGCCATGATGGGGATTCCGGTTTTTAATGCCGATTACGAAGCCAAAAGTCTGGTTGCTGCAAATAATACTATTCGTTTACAACTGATTTCTGTTTTTGGTACTGACATTTACCTGCCAAATCACACTATTAACCGAAAAAAATTTGCTTCCATCATTTTCAATAATGAATTTTTGCTGAAACAGGCTAATGAGATTATTCATCCTGTGGTTCAGGCATCATTCCATGGATGGAGCGAAAAGCAGGTTGCTCCGTTTGTTTTATATGAAGCAGCAATTTTATTTGAAAGCGGTCATTATCGTGAAATGAATTACAATATTTTGGTTTTGGCAGAAGGAAAGGTTCGTATCCGGCGTGTAATGCAACGGGACCAAAGCAGTGAAGAACAAGTGCGTCGGAGGATGGCGAATCAGTGGGCTGATGAGAAAAAAATAGAGTTGACAAATTTTATCATTAATAATAATGAGCGGGATATGGTTATTCCGCAAGTACTGGAAATATATAAAAAGATAAACACAGATGGCTAAATTTGGAAAATGGGTTGCCGGAGGACTGGGATGGGCATTTTTCGGCCCGCTTGGCGGCATACTTGGATTTGTGGTTGGTTCAATGTTCGACAGAGAAAATAAATTTCAACCCGGAGCAGTAGGAGGGCAACAACCTACCACTACCGGTGGATATGTGATGAGTTTGCTGGTGTTGGTTGCAGCTGTAATGAAAGCTGATGGAAAGGTAATGAAATCGGAACTTGACTATGTGAAGCAATTTTTTGTTCGTACATTTGGTACTGCTTCTGCTTCCGAAGCGATTCGGCTATTAAAAGATTTGCTAAAACAAAATATACCGGTTGCCGATGTATGCCGCCAGATTGCTAAAAACATGGATTATTCTTCGCGTCTGCAATTACTCCATTTTTTATATGGAATTTCACAGGCCGACGGAGATGTGGATAAGACGGAACAAGAACTGATCGCCGACATTGCCCGAAATATGGGAATTAGCAGCAAGGATTTTGAATCCATTCAGTCGATGTTTATAACGAATACTGATGCCGCCTATAAAATATTAGAAATTGACAGATCGTCAACCAATGAGGAAGTAAAAAAGGCTTATCGTAAAATGGCAATAAAATACCATCCTGACAAGGTCAGTTATTTGGGTGAGGATTTTCAGAATGCTGCCAAAGAAAAGTTCCAGAAAGTTAATGAGGCCTATGAGTCTATTCGTAAAGAACGAAATATAGCATAAAAAATCCCGCAATTGCGGGATTTTTTATAATTTTTTTGAAAGATCGTCAAAATCAATGTTCGTGTAATCCTTTTTTGTTGTTTTACTTGTTTCTGCATCTGATTCATTTTTCATGCCTACTTCTAATACATAATCAGCATCAGTGCTTTCATTGTCCAGTTGATTTTCATTAATAAAATTAATTACTTCCTGTAATCCATCAGTAAACTTTTCAAAATCTTCCCTGTAAAGGAAAATTTTATGCTTTTCGAAACGGAATTGACCATCCTGTTCAAAGCGTTTTTTGCTTTCTGTGATAGTCAGGTAGTACTCATCATTACGGGTAGACTTAACATCGAAGAAATAAGTTCGTTTTCCAGCCCTAACAGCTTTTGAATAAATTTCTTCTCTGAATTTACTTTCTAATTCCTTTCCATCGTTTTTTTCAAAGCCTTCCATTATTTTCTAATTAAGTTATTTAGCATTACAAATTCAAAAGTAAAGAAAATTTTCCGAATAAATTGTAATGCTGTAAATTAACTCATGCGAAAATATTTATTTTCAGTTATTTGTAGATTTCTTTTTTTGCAGCCAGTAAGGTGTTTTTTAATAATGAGACCCGCGTCATTGGGCCAACGCCGCCGGGAACAGGAGTGATAAATGAACATTTCGGTGCTACCTCGTCGTATTTGACATCTCCTTTCAGACGAAACCCGGATTTTTTTTCGGGGGCTTTTACGCGGGTAGTGCCAACATCAATTACAACTGCCCCTTCCTTTACCATATCGGCTTTTATAAATTCAGGGGAACCAATAGCCGCGATTAAGATATCTGCTTCAGCACATATTTTTTTCAAATCTTTAGTCCGGCTGTGGGCAACGGTAACTGTTGCATTGACTGCTTTCTGTGACATTAATACGCTTAATGGCCGGCCAACAATATTACTGCGCCCAACGATCACACAATTTTTCCCGGAAGTTTCAATTTCGTATCGGTGAAGCAGTTCTGCAATACCATCAGGAGTTGCAGAAATAAAAGCCGGAAGCCCGATAACCATACGTCCGACATTCACCGGATGAAACCCATCTACATCTTTTTTCGGGTTGATAGTTTCGATCACTTTTTGCTCTGAAATATGGTTAGGAAGAGGTAACTGAACGATAAAACCATCCAATTCATCATCATTATTCAGTTCTTGTACTTTGGTAAGCAGTTCTTCTTCTGTAACATCGTCCTCGTACCTTATTAATGACGATTTAAAACCTACTTCCTCACAGTCTTTTATTTTATTAGCGACATAAATTTCGCTTCCACCATCGTGACCGACCAATATTGCTGCCAAATGAGGCCTGCGATTACCACTTGCGACCATCGCAGTAACTTCATCTTTTATTTCTTTTTTTATGTCTGCTGAAGTTTGTTTTCCGTCGATTATTATCATGATTATAAATTCTTAATTACTACCTCATTTTCATGTTGCTCATCATTCGGTTCAGGTTTTTGCCTTGTGAAACCATGCGCATCATTTTTCTTGTTTCATCGAATTGTTTGATCAGGCGGTTTACTTCCTGTATATCGGTACCGGATCCCTCTGCAATACGTTTGCGGCGTGAACCGTTCAGTACGGAAGGAGCTTCCCGTTCCTGCGGGGTCATCGACTTAATAATCGCTTCGATGTGTTTAAATGCGTCATCGTCAATATCCATGTTTTTCAGGGTTTTTCCCATGCCGGGGATCATTGCTGCCAAATCTTTCAGGTTGCCCATTTTTTTGATTTGCTGAATTTGTTTCAGAAAGTCGTCAAAATTAAACTGGTTCTTAGCCAGTTTTTTCTGAAGTCGGCGGGCTTCTTCAACATCGAATTGTTCCTGCGCTTTTTCAACCAATGAAACAATATCTCCCATCCCTAAAACACGGTCAGCCATACGTTGCGGATGGAAATTGTCAAGGGCTTCGAGTTTTTCACCGGTACCTATAAATTTGATAGGTTTCTCGACCACTGTGCGGATAGAAAGAGCTGCACCTCCACGGGTATCTCCGTCGAGTTTGGTCAGAACAACCCCATCGAAATTCAACCGGTCGTTGAATTCCTTGGCCGTATTAACTGCATCCTGACCCGTCATTGCATCGACCACGAACAATATCTCCTGAGGATTAATAGCCTCTTTCACAGCGCTGATCTCATCCATCATCTGCTGATCGATGGCTAATCGTCCGGCAGTATCCACGATTACCACGTCGTAGCCTTTTATTTTGGCTTCACGAACGGCAGCCCTGGCAATTTGTACCGGATTCATATTGCCCTCTTCTGTATACACGGGAACTTCGACCTGCTCTCCCAAAACTTTTAACTGTTCAATAGCTGCAGGACGGTACACGTCACCAGCTACCAGCATAGGATGCCTGCCTTTTTTACTTTTTAGCATCTTTGCCAGTTTCCCTGAGAACGTAGTTTTACCAGATCCTTGCAGCCCTGCAATCAATATGATGGCAGGACTACCTTTCAGATTAATATCGACAAATGTTCCGCCCATCAGTTCGGTCAGTTCATCATGCACGATTTTAATCATCATTTGCCCTGGTTTTACAGCATTTAGCACATTTTGCCCCAGCGCGATACTTTTTACGTTTTCCGTGAAGGTTTTTGCTATTTTATAATTGACATCTGCATCGAGTAAGGCCCGACGGACTTCTTTTAACGTTTCAGCAATATTTATTTCGGTTATTTTTCCCTGTCCCTTTAACAGTTTAAACGACCGTTCCAGTTTTTCATTTAGATTTTCAAACATAACAAACGCCTAAGTTTTCGATTCTTAAAGATGCTGCAAAAATACAAAAATATGTCAAAGAGAACCTTTTGTAAACAGACAATCGAAAAAGTATATCAATATTCAACGAAAATTTTGATGATCTTTTTTTTGTAAAATGAAAAAAAATGAAAAAAAAGAAAAAAATATCAGAAAAGGGGGTAACCTTTTCCCGGAAAGCAGAATGAATTTAAGCTAATATGTAAGATTTTTAAATATGAGCAAGAATAATTCAGGCTATTGGGGATTACTTTTTCAATGTCCGATGGACAATGAAACGACAGATTGTGCCTTTGTTCATATACGTCAGCTTCCTTTGCTCGAACGGATAAAATACTTTGACGGGTTGAATGTCCGGGAAAGAGATAATATTATCAGAAAACATAAACGGTGTCTTCTGAATAGAGAAAAACGAATCCCTTTTTCACGAATCGCAATAATGTAGAAATCATTGGAAGGAGGCCGGAGGGGCTCCTTCCTTTTCTACATTCTTTCAACCACACCAATGCCCAGCAGTTTCATCGCCGATTTAATGACCTTTGCTACTGATTCGGCTAAAATCAGGCGCAGGTTTCGAACCTGAGTATTTTCTTCTTTTAAGATTGAAAAATCGTGGTAAAACTGGTTAAATTCTTTTGCCAGATCATACGTGTAATTTGCAATCAGGGCTGGACTGTACATTTTTCCGGCTTCTTTAACTACTGATTTAAACAGGGAAATTTTTTTAATTAATTCCAGTTCTTTAGCAGCTACATCAAGTGTCATCTCCAGAGGTTGAAGTTCTATTTTTTGTTCGGTAGCTTTACGCAAGACTGATCGGATTCGTGCATAGGTGTATTGTATAAAAGGTCCGGTATTCCCGTTAAAATCGATGGATTCTTCAGGATTGAAAAGCATGTTTTTTTTCGGATCTACCTTCAGTATAAAGTATTTTAAAGCCCCTAAAGCAATTATTTTGAAAGTTTTTTCAGCCTCGCTATTCGATAGTCCTTCAAGTTTACCCAATTCTTCCGAGGTTTTGCGGGCGACATTTTCCATCTCTTCCATTAAATCGTCGGCATCGACGACGGTTCCTTCACGAGATTTCATCTTACCGTTTGGCAGTTCAACCATCCCATATGAAAAATGATGTAGTCCTTTGCCCCATTTGTACCCAAGTTTGTCTAGCAGGATGGAAAGTACCTGGAAATGGTAATTTTGTTCATTTCCCACTACGTAAATCATTTTATCAATAGGGTAGTCATTGAACCGTTTTTTTGCCGTACCAATATCCTGGGTCATATATACCGAAGTACCATCATTCCGTAATAGTATTTTATGGTCAAGGCCTTCTGCCGTGAGGTCGGCCCATACTGAACCGTCCTCCCTCCTGTAAAAAATACCCTCTTTTAACCCTCTTAACACTTCGTCACGACCTACAATGTAAGTGTCAGATTCATAATAAATTTTGTCGAAATTGACCCCCATTTTTTTATATGTCACATCGAAGCCTTCGTACACCCATCCGTTCATGGTTTTCCATAGCTTAATGGCTTCAGGGGCTTTGTTTTCCCATTTTAGAAGTAATTCGCGGGCAGCGACTATGGAAGGAGCTGTTTGTTCAGCCTCTTCCTTGCTTATGCCTCTTTCTGTCAATTCGTTAATTTCTTTTTTATATTGCCGGTCGAACATGACGTAATATTTCCCCACCAGGTGATCACCTTTCATGCCTGATGATCCGGGAGTTTCACCATTGCCCCATTGCTGCCATGCCAGCATCGATTTACATATATGAATACCCCGGTCGTTTACGATGTTCGTTTTTACAACTTTATAGCCGTTGGCCTTTAATATTTCGCATAAAGAATGCCCCAACAGATTATTTCTGATATGCCCCAGGTGAAGAGGTTTATTGGTATTTGGCGATGAGTATTCCACCATAATAAGCGGTGAGTCACTGTTTTCCCTTGCTATGCCGAAATTATTGTCTGAACTGGCATTTTTCAGTACCGAAAGCCAGTAGGATGAAGAAATGCTTAGATTCAGAAAGCCTTTTACCACATTGAATTTTTTGATCTCATGGACATGTTCGAGTAGATAGTTACCTATATCTTCAGAAGTTTGTACTGGCGGTTTTCCTGAAAAACGTAAAAGCGGGAAGACAACAAGCGTGAGAT
Organism: Prolixibacteraceae bacterium; assembly: GCA_963662895.1. Lineage (GTDB taxonomy): Bacteria > Bacteroidota > Bacteroidia > Bacteroidales > Prolixibacteraceae > GWE2-42-39. The sequence continues at coordinate 2,077,420 of OY759982.1, forward strand.
CACCCTCAAATTCCTTTCTGGTATTTTGTAATTGTATACTTTCTGCAGGCACATATTGTCCGTATATTTTTTCAACAGCTTCAACTACTTTATCACGAATAATGAGATCAATTGTCATTTTATTCTGTATTTAGAATTGCGTGGCAAAGATAAGATTTTCCGGGAAATGACAGGAATGAAAAAAAGTGTCTTCAATAAAAGAATCTCCGCGGAGAAGAAGAAATATTCCGCGAAATAATTGAGTTATTCTCCGGGGTAATTGAATTATTCCTTGAAATGAAAGAAGTATTCTTCGGAATAATTGAGTTATTCCTTGAAATGGAAGAATTATTCTTCAGAATAGTTGAATTATTCCTGGGAATAATTGAAGTATTCCCAAAGATAATTGGGTTACTTTTTGGAATAAATCATTTTCGCTTTGAAATACAAGGATTATTCCAGGGAGTAATCTTTTCATTCCAAGGGCTAAGATTTTTATTTCAAGGAGTAGAATGACCTTACAATTTCATCATCTAATCTTCCTTATACAATAAATATTTTTTCCTCATTTTCTTGTAGTTATTCAGATCTTCCTGCCAGCCTGCACGGATTTGCTCTTCGCTTTGTCCTTCAATAATTTGTTTACGCAGTGCATCGGAACCGGCAAGCTTATCGAAAAAATCGTTGAAGAAAAGCTCTTTGTTATTGCACTTTTGATAAAACTCGATTATGTATTTTAACTGAATTTGTTGCATATCCTGTAGTTCGCTCAAAGTCATTCCTGACAAATCAAATCCATAGCATGTCTCATTTTCGAACTTTGGGTGCAGACTCAGTACCGGTATTGATTTTGGCACATACGAAAAATCATGAGGCGTAAAATAAGGTGCTCCAAACTGCTGAAAAGGTTTAAGTGTCCCTCTTCCTTCATTCACATTGGCTCCTTCAAACAAACAGATAGAGGGATAAAGATAAACCGATTTCATATCTGCCAGATTAGGAGATGGAGGTATTGGCAATTGGTATTTGGTTGCATGGGTATAGTTTTCCATCCTGATTACTTCAAGATCACACAGCACACTGTCTTTTAACCACCCCTGACCATTCACCATCATGGCATATTCTCCCATTGTCATTCCATGTACAACAGGAACCGGGTTTAAGCCAACAAAGCTTTCGAAGTCAGGAGACAATACGGGGCCATCGACATAATAGCCCAGAGGATTGGGGCGGTCAAGAACAATTACCTTAATCCCGTTTTCGGCACAGGCTTCCATTATTTTGTTCAAAGTAGAGATATAAGTGTAAAACCGGACCCCTACATCCTGGATGTCAAATACAATCACATCAATTCCTTTCAGCATGTCCGGTCCGGGCTTTCGGTTTTTACCGTAAATGGAGAAGACGGGAATTCCAGTGTCCGGATCGGTCGCACTATCAAAATGTTCTCCTCTTTCAACATTTCCTTTATATCCATGTTCGGGGGCATAAATAGCCTCTATGTCAACCCCTCTGGTAAATAAAAAGTCAATCAGATGAACAGAGTCAACTACCGAAGTTTGATTTACCACAAGCCCAACACGTTTGTTTGCCAATAATGGGAGATAAATTTCTGAGCGTTCTGCTCCAACAATAACTTCTGACTTTAAATGCTTCGCATTACGGGTACATCCAGTCTCAAAAAGGTAAAGCAGAACAAAAATAATTGACATTAATTTTAATCCAGGGGAGTTCATATTAACGTTTGCATTCATAATATTATTGTCTTTCATTTCTTCATTTCATCGTAGAATGTTTGTAAAATGTTCGTCCGGACATTCAGCTTTCCAAGCATATTGCTTTCCCTTGTTGGATAAACACGGTTGCTCAGAAAAATGTAAATCAGGTTATAAGCGGGGTCAGCCCAAACAAATGTTCCGGTAAAACCGGAATGCCCGAAACTTTCGGGGCTCGTACCCGGGCACGGATAACTGTGTGCCGGGTCAATTTCATTGTTATTCAGCAGAGGTTTGTCGAAGCCCAGTCCCCGCCGGTTGTTATTTTGCGGGAATTGAACACGGGTAAACTCCTGCATGGTTTCCTTTCTTAGGTATTGTTTTCCTCCATAAGTCCCCATTTGCACATACATCTGGATGAGTTTGGCCAGGTCGTTGGCATTGGCAAAAAGTCCGGCATTTCCGGATATTCCTCCCATAACCGCGGCTGCTTCGTCATGTACCGTACCCTGAATTTGCTGCTTACGGTAATACGAATCGTATTCCGTAGGAACAATCTGGTCTTTCGGGAATTTCTTCAACGGATTGTAAGTAATGTTGTAGGCTCCCAACGGATGATAAAAATTATCATCCAGGAACTCAGTAAATGAAAAGCCCGAAAGGTCTTTCGTCATTTGAGGAATCAGCAGAAATGAAAGTCCGCTGTACACATACTTGTCCGGAGTATTCAATTTCGAAATCCGGATGTCCTTATAAATTCTTTTCTTGAACTGATTTTTCAGAAAAAGCCCGGGAGCAACTTCAAGTTGGTAGTTCCCGGTCTGCTGAAAGGAATACCAGCGATTTTTTAACTCATTATTTTTGACCGTTTCCTTCCAATAGGTCAGGTATGGAATCAATCCGGACTGATGAGCCAGAATCTCGCGCCAGCCCAAATCTTCTTTGTCCGACCGGTGAAATAAGCCTTTTTTCCAATCCGGCCAGTAGTCAGAAAACTTGCAGTTTATATCAATTTTTCTCTCGTCTGTTAATTTCAGGATTGCCGCTAATGCACCTGAAACTTTAGTGACTGAGGCCAAATCGTAAAGATCATCTTCAGAAACAGGAATCCGCTGATCATAGGTGTGATAGCCATAGGTTTTACGGAAGATGATTTTTCCTTCTTTGGCAGCAAGCACACTGCATCCGGGAGTTGCTTTTTTGCTGATGGCATCGGCAACCAGTGAATCAATTCTGTGATTCAGGCGTTCGCTGCTCATTCCTGCTTCTTCAGGAATCGTATATTTCATTCGTACCGCCTGATCGATTTTCAATCCATCCCCAATTTTGTAATAATCACCTATGGTGACCGGTAATTTACCGGAAGCTCCAATTCCACCAAAGATCAACTGAGCCGAGAGTTCCTGCACCAGGGAGTCATTTTGATAAGCCATAATCAAACCAGAGGGTGGAGTAAAATCCCGAATTTCAGCCAAGGCATACGGACTGGAAAAGAAGACTTCAACCGATTGTTTTTCGTTCGCTAAATAGCCAAGTAAATTCTCTGTTTCATCAGTCAAACCATATGGGCGTTGAGGTTTAACTTTTTGCATATTACCAACCTGCATGGAATGCCTTCTTTTGCTTTCATATAAATGAATCCCGGCGATTATAAGGTTGTAATTTTCAAGTTTTGCTTTTATTGACTTCAATTCATCTGCAGTAAACTGTTCCGGTAGGAAAAAATTATCAGTTTTAGTGTACCTGGACAACATTTTCTGAAATGGAGTTACCCGGGTTCTTCCAACAGTAAGACAAGCCACTTTTAGAGTTTCCAGACCTCTCAACGGCAATATCTTATCTTGATTTTCCAACAAAGTGAGTGAAGCCTCAATCATTTTTCGTTTCACTAATTCCATTTGCGGGCTGTTTAAATCCTGTATTAAATTCACTGGTGAAACAGGAGAAAGTTTATTCAATCCGGCCCGGTATTTTGCAGCCAAAACTTTCTGACATTTTGCATTAATTTCATCCCAACTGAGTTGCCCGTTACCGATGGCTTTTTTAATTCCTGCAATGGTCTGTTCAACATCCTTCGGGAATTCCACAATATCATTGCCTGCCTGCAACGCTAAAGTTTCAATCTTACCGGGTTCTCCAAATGTTTTTGCTCCGGCCATATTCATTGCATCTGTAATAACCAGTCCCTGATACCCCCATTCATCACGTAAAATCCCGTTAATTATTTTTGACGACAGGCTGGATGGAATACCCTGCTGATCATCCAGTTGAGGCACGTTCAGGTGAGCCGACATTATTCCGGTAATACCTTTTTTAACAAGCTCTTTGAACGGATATAATTCAATTGAATCCAAATGCTCCCGTGGATACGGGACAACCGGTAAAGTCAGGTGAGAATCAGTTTGTGTATCACCATGCCCGGGAAAATGTTTGGCTACCGCAATAATTCTGTTTTCCTGTAACCCCTGCATATAAGCTAATCCGCAAGAGGCAACTTTCTTTGGTGATTCCCCGAACGAACGCATTCCTATAATCGGATTTAAAGGTTGGGTGTTAATGTCAACCACTGGCCCCAGGTTAACTTGTACGCCAAGTCGTTTCATCTGCCGGGCCATTTCTGTTGTTACCTTTTTTATCAACTCCGGATTGTCCGCAGCCCCCATCATCATATTGTACGGAAATGAAATCACCCCTGGCAAGCGCATGCCGACCCCCCATTCAGCATCCATGGCAACAAAAAGAGGTGTTTGTGCCGAGGCCTGGTAAAGATTGGTCAACTCCACCTGCCGTTCCGGATCGCCGGTAAAAAATATTACTCCACCCAGGTTATATTTTTTTATCAACTCAACAACTCTCAATTGTCTGGCGACATTTTTATTTGCAGCAGTATTGATCCAAACCAGTTGGGCTATACGCTGATCAGGAGTAAGCGATTGAAAAACCGAATCGACCCATTGAGTCTGAGAAAACTTATCCATTCTGAATTGTGCATTGAGCCTTCCCCTAATTGCTATAAAAATGAGTAGTAAGAGAACAATTTTTTTCATATCAATGTCATGTTTGTCATCAGTTAAAAGAAAAGATTGATTAACCGTAGTCTTTTTAAACTTTTATAAATATTTTTTTGTGATATGGTATCCAGGTAATGTTTTCATTATTTCGTTTAGATTATATGTAGTAAATACATTGTTCAAATATAGATTTTTTTGTAATATGTATGACAAGTTTGTGCAATATTATTACTTTTGAATATCGAATAAAAACGTGCCCATGGAATTATATATAGGAATCATGTCGGGAACCAGTATGGATGGCATTGACGCCATACTGGTCTCTTTTGAGAATCGAAAGATTCAGATAATCGAAAGCCACACACAAGCTTTTCCCAAGGGGTTAAAAGCAGACTTAGTTCAATTATTGAATGGCGATCAGACTACTCTTCAGAAAATTGGTGAAATAGATCACTACCTGGCGTTGTGCTATGCCGGGGCAGTTCAAAACCTTATCCGTAAAACAACATTCAATTCTCATCAGATACGGGCAATCGGTTGTCACGGGCAAACAGTTTTTCATTCGCCCGCTTCCCGCTTCCCTTTTACGATGCAATTGGGAGACGGGAACCTGCTTGCTGTAAAAACAGGTATTAAAACGGTTGCCGATTTCCGGCGGATGGATATGGCCTATAGTGGTGGCGGAGCTCCGCTGGCTCCCGCTTTTCACCAGGCATTTTTGAATGACACACGAGAGCAAAGAGTTATTTTAAATCTAGGCGGGATTGCAAATATCACCATCCTTTCATCCAAAGACGAAAATGTGCTCGGATTTGACACAGGACCGGCCAATTGTCTGATGGATAGCTGGATTCAATATATAAAAGGTAGAAAATACGACAAGAGCGGCATGTGGGCACAATCAGGCAAAGTAATTGATGAATTACTGAATGAGATGCTGAAAGAATCCTATTTTAAGCAGTTAGCCCCCAAAAGTACAGGCCGTGAGTTATTCAACCTGAAATGGTTAAATAAACATCTCGAAAAAATTCAGGCATTTAAGAATGAAGATATTCAGGCCACACTTCTGGAATTAACCGCCGTAAGCATTGCCCAATCAATCAGAATATACGCACCCGAAACGAAAGCGGTTTATGCTTGCGGTGGCGGAGCTTATAACAGCCGGTTACTGGAAAGACTTTCATATCATTTAGCCAGTGCCAAAATAACAACCACAGAAGAACTCGGTGTTCCCCCGCAGCAGGTTGAAGCTATTGCATTTGCCTGGCTGGCCATGCGAAGAGTCAACAATCAATCAGGAAATTTACCATCAGTAACCGGAGCAAGCAGAAAAGTATTACTGGGAACCATTTATGACCCGATAACCTTTAGTTGAGTTTGGATTCTTTGTGCGATAAGAGCAGCAGCCCCGAAAACATGATCAGACCATTCAGAAGCAGCAGTTCAAAACCAAATTTGTAGCCGGCAAACCAAGTCTCTGAATTGGCATTGATCACATAGGTCAGCACCGGCGACAATAATCCGACAAGTGGAACAAAGCGGTCTTTTACATGGCGTTGGGTAAGAATACCAAACGCAAATAATCCCAACAACGGCCCGTAAGTATAACCGGCAACCCGGAAAACTGCCGAAACCACACTTTCATTATTGATAACCCGGAAGGCAACAATTACTAAAAACATTAAAACTGAAAAACCTACATGTACCAACATACGGGTTCTTTTACTTTTTGATGCTACTGGATCTAAATTCAGGAAGTCAATACAAAATGAAGTAGTTAAGGCAGTCAAAGCTGAGTCAGCACTTGAGTAGGCCGCCGATAAGATTCCCAGCAAAAATAAAGCTCCGGCAATTGGTCCAAAGTATTTCATCGCCAGTAAGGGAAACAAATCATCGGTACGGGAAGGCAATTCAACTCCTTTTTGAGCTGCATAGTAATACAACATTACTCCAAGCGAGAGGAAGAAAATATTGGCAATAATAAATGCAAAGCTAAACCAGAATATGTTTTTCTGAGCATCTTTCCTGGTTTTGCAGGTCAGGTTTTTTTGCATCATATTCTGATCCAGTCCATTCATTGTCAATACAATTCCAACACCAGCAAAAAATTGTTTAAAGAAGTTCGTTTTAGATTTCCAGTCCCAGTCAAAAGTCCGGCTGAACGGATGATGATCAATCACAGTAACCATATCACCAAAATTCAAATCAAGCTGATTAAGAATAACCCAGATGGTAATGCCGATTGCTCCCAGAATAAAAAGTGTCTGCAACGAATCGGTCCATACTACAGTTTTTATTCCGGCTCGATAAGTATAAACCCAGATGAGGAACAAAGTAATCAAAACAGTTAACCAAAAGGGAATACCAAAATCATTGAAAAAAGCCAGTTGCAAAACCCCTGCCGCTAAATAAAGCCGAAACGATGCTCCAATCGTTTGCGAAACAAGAAAAAAGAAAGCTCCTGTTTTATATGATCGAAGCCCAAAGCGTTGATCGAGATAGGTATAAATGGAAACCAGGTTTAAGCGGTAATAAAGCGGAATTAACACTAAGGCAATGATCCAGTAACCAATAAAATTTCCGAATAAAAACTGAAGATAAGTCCATGCTGAATTACCAACTTCACCCGGAACCGAAATGAAGGTTACACCTGAAATAGTTGAACCAATCATCCCAAAAGCAACCAAATACCATGGTGACCGCCGGTTACCCGTAAAAAAAGTTTCACCGTCGGCATTGCGTGAGGTAAACCAGGATATACCCATCAATACCGCAAAAAACACCAGAATAATAATAGCAATCAACAATGTACTCATTTCAAATATTTATTTTCAGAAGTTCATTCAAGGATGTAAAATTTTATCAACTAATTTTTCTGATACATTACATCAATGTCCCAACTCCACTGGTCAAAATATAAGTTTCCTCCATCCCATTCAAGCTCACCTCGCTGAAAATCATTTGGTTCACTGCGGGGGTATTTTTTTGCGGGATACAAATTCATCCCATATCCATCATTTACAATTAAACGAAAAGCATCAATACCATGAATATAAAAATCACGTAATTGTTCGTTTTCACTTTGCTGTAGTTTAAAAGACTGATCAAGCGGCACCCAGCCAATTCCTTCGTAATACACCTCACACCAATCATGCAAATTTACATGACCGGGATGAAGCATAAAACCACTTTGCCATTTTACCGGAATCCCCTGCGAGCGTGCCAAACTCATAAAAAGTAAAGTTTGCATCCCACAATCACCATGGCGATTTGTTAATACATAATCCGGAATGTTAGGCATAGTGCAATACTCCAATGCACTTGCCCAGGGGATTGAGTTGCTAATCCAGCGATAAATGGCCTCAACTTTTCTCATCGGATTTGTTTCGTCCCCAACAATGCGTTTAGCTAATCCCACAATTTCAGAAGAAAAAACCAGATGAGGAGGTTGTTCTTCTGTATAGTGAGAATAAACTTTATTGGTTTTATCGTAAGGCTGGATATCTTCCGGTTTCAAATTAAAATATTGTGCTTTTGTTTGAATGGAAAACCGGACCGAAAATACAGTGGGCTTATCTTTTTCAGCCGTTTTTTCCATATAGAAGGTGCGCTGTAAATATTCATGGGGGGTAATTGTTAAATCGGTGGGCTCTGACTTCAGTAATTGAAAACCGGTTTGCCTTGGGTTTCCTTCCCTCGGAGCAGGAAGCCAGCAGCGAATAACATTTCCGGGAGGAACTGCATTTGGTTTTACTGTCAATGTATAAGTCATTATCATATCCTGCGGCAAAACAGTATTCGAATTTTCATTACAGGCTTCAATAACCTCTGTAGTATGCTCCAGCCGGAACGTACTCAACGAATTCGGCTCTGTTTTATGCGATTTTGAATCGTCGTTCTTTTTTTCTGAATCAAAAGAGAGCAAACGGCGCAAGTTTGGAACTGCATTTTTGAAATAACGTTTCTTATCATCGATATACCGCATTTCGAGCTTGCCGGATTGTTCCCAGTTTTTCATATCCGAATCAGACAGTGAAGGGAAAGTTGCTTCAAGTTGCTTTTTGACTTCAGGCTCAGTCAAAGAAAAATCATATCGTATCGCTTGAATTATCTGCTTAATCGAATCCAGATAAAAATCATCTTTTTGCTTTGATTTATTTGTCCTTAAAGAGTCGATTCGTTGTTTCAGTAAAGTAAATTCACCGTCTGCTAATTGTTTATCAAAACTCTTGTTCTTATGCGGACCTGAACATGAAAGCAGTAAAAATATTATTATTCCGGTTAATGCAGAACACAATTTAAATTTCATAATTTATCCTGTATGACATGTTACAAATATATAAATTCAAATTACTTGAAGAAACAATAAAACAGATAAAGGACAAAAAAATTAATTTTCAATAGAATATTCAAAACAATTAGGCATAATTGACTACGTAATATTGCAATGAAAAATCAATTAAAACAAAACTAGCTTATATTACTCAAAGGCGAGCGGGTTTATATCCGGATTTTTCCAAAAAAGCAATTAACTCGTCTAATCTGTTATATAATTTATCTGTACGTTTTTCACTCGTTCCAAGATGAATCAACACAATGCTCCCTTTTAGTCCGCCTGGTTTTAGATGTTCAAGCTCTTTCAAATCATTTAAGATCCAATCCGAAGATTTATAATTTTTCATATCGGGTGTTGTGTAATCGGCATTTGTTTTTATTCCCAGTGTAAAATTTATAAGATTCAGGCCAATTTGCTGTGTCCAATCGGCAATTGCCTGGTTATACCATTCATAAGGAGGCAAAAAATAACTGGCAGCAGAGATTTTTATTCCAGCCTTTTGCATTTTTTTATAATTGGCTTTAATATCGCTTTCAAACTCTGTCCGGCTTACCAGCAACGAGTCGCGTTTACTCCAATCAGCATAAAGTAAATGTTTATCAGAATGAGCTCCCATATAGTGTCCATTCTTAATCAACTCCTGAATTAACTTTTGATTGTCCGGATTTTCATAAAAACTTCCTGTAAAAAAGAACGAAGCCTTCAGGTTATGCTGTTTTAATGTTTTCAATATTATCTTTCCACCATCATTAAAATCATGTGCCGAAAAGACCAAAAAGACTTTTGACAGAGTGCTATCCATACGAATAATGGCTCCCTCACCATCTTTTACACAGTTCGACATCGTTTGTCCCTTTCTGCCTTCGCGTTCCAAAGACGAAAGCAGGAAGCTCAAACTTGCGGTACCATCCATTGTCGGTTCATTGGATGAATAATCTCCAGTATCATCATGATAGACCGCCTTCCCGCCTTGATAGTTTGCATACTCATCAGTATCCAGTAAATGAATTCCACGAAGATTTTCATAAATATTCCGGTAAACAGGCCCGTCAATCAAGCCTCCTTTTGTGGTTTGATGTAATAGTAAAGTAATTGCCGAATGGGGCGAAACCGGGTTATCCCCTCCTTCGGGTAAACCACAAATCATACTGGTTCCCCATGGGTTACAACCAAAGAGCCAATCGATAAGGGAGGCTTCCATTTTTGCATACGAGTTATCTCCTGTAAGCTGGCGGTAAAGTCTTGCCTGTGTTGCAGCCGCAACCACAAAATTATTGGAACACCAAACAAACGGTACTCCAATCTGAAAAGGATCGTCGCCTGCAAAATACATTAAATCATCAAGTCCCTGTTTCATCAGTTTCTGATATTTCTTTGCTACAAGCGAATCCCCTGATTGCGCCTGCAAGAAGTGACCTAAATTTATGAATGGATAATATTGATAGTGGCGCGCCCGATGTAACTCCATCCACGGAGTCACAGGTTCCAGTTCGCCCCAATAATCAGCCTGTTTACTGAAAGAATAATCACAGGACAAATTAAATAGAGAGGCAGCAGCCAATTCCATATCATCCACATAATTATCTTCTTCATAAAAATAAGGAGAAACAACACAGGCTGTCTGACAGACTCCCGGATCCGATAATGCAAACTCCCAGGCATCAGTTGCTTTGTCTTTTAATATACTTGCGAGTCTTGAATTGTATGCTTCAAAAATCTGCGCTCCCAATGCAAAGGCAGAGGCATACTTCGCCGCCGTTGATGCCACCCCTGTACTCCTGTTTTTATGTTTGGATAAGCCTTGTGGTTTTCCGGTTACAAAATATACTGGCCGGGCATTCCCAAGTCCGTACGAAACAGAATCCTCGGTTGGCAAACGATATCCCCGGTGATCCCGGTCATCGGCAATCTGATTGTACATTTCATCTTTTCCCGGATTCATTTTAAGTAACCACTCCAGGCCCCACCGCGCTTCATCCAAAATATCGGGAACACCATTTTTCCAGGGCAAACCATTCGAGTCATAGTCATCTCCATATATCTCTGGATTCTGCTGATATGCAAAAAGCATTTGATAAGTGGCATTAGCCGACGTCGTAACATATTGAAGGTAGTCCGAAGCATCGTGCCATCCTCCCGTAACATCAATTTTTTCTCCGCTTCGTGTTGGGTGATCAACAATTATCCCGTCGTGTACATGGCATGAATCTTTCAAAAAAGGATTGAACCCACAACGCTGCTGACGCATATATTTTAAAATGAAATCAGCAGCCCCCTGGTACACATCATCTGAAATTCGAAAAGATGGGGAATGAACCGATGCAGCAACAATATAATATCCACCTTTCCCTTGAAAATCAGAAAAATCAAAACGGTAGGCGGATTGCTTTCCCCAGATCTTACCATTTACAGGGAATGCTTTAGCCTCAAATACCTTTTTATCCGTCATGCTATTATGTAAATCAAAAGTTTCTATTTTGATTTTTTCATCACTTAAAAAAACAGCCGTCTTTGTAGTTTTGGGAAAATATCCTAACTGATTGATACGTATCACACTTTCAGCCCAACCATTTTGAATACTAAAAATTATAAGTAGAATGAGAAAGAAGATTGATGTTTTTTTCATTTTAATTATCTGTTTAATATTTTTTCAAAATTAATTTTTAGAGAAGATAAAAACAATATTTGTAATACATATTACATCATATCCGGTAAAAATATTATCTTTGTATTATGATAATATTAATTGCTGATAGCGACTTCTGTAAAAACAGAGGCCTGTCATTCAATTCTAAAAAATAAGTACACAGAAGCTATGACCAACGAAAGCATCACAGAGTCGGAATCATTGTATAATAATCTGGAGTTAATGTCTGTTAGGCAGCTTTTAGAGGATATTCATGAAGAAGATAAAAAAATATTACCGGCAGTTTACAAAACCATTCCTCAAATTGAAGATTTGGTTTTAAAAGTTGTTGAGCGGATAAAGAAAGGGGGGCGCCTCTTTTATGTCGGGGCAGGAACCAGCGGAAGATTGGGAATTCTGGATGCTTCAGAAATCCCGCCGACTTATGGAGTTAGTTACGATTTGGTGATCGGTTTAATTGCCGGGGGAGATCAGGCTATAAGGAAAGCAGTTGAAGCAGCCGAAGACAATGTAGATTTAGGTTGGGAAGATCTTCAGGCTTTTCATATTAACGAGCTGGATACTGTAATCGGAATTGCGGCTTCCGGCCGAACACCTTATGTTGTGGGCGCAGTAAGTCAGGCCCGGGCTCATGGTATTCTGACAGGTTGTATTACCAATAATCCAGGTAGTGAACTGGGAAAAAATGTGGACATCGCCATTGAAGCGGTCGTGGGCCCCGAATTTGTTTCGGGAAGTACACGGATGAAATCGGGAACTTCTCAGAAATTAATTCTCAATATGATAACCACCACTCTAATGATCAAGCTGGGAAGGGTAAAAGGCAATCGAATGGTTAATATGCAACTTACAAATCAAAAGTTGGTCCAACGTGGCACACGGATAATTATGGAAGAACTTGGCTTTGATGAAGAAAAATCAAAACGTTTATTACTCGTTCATGGTTCTGTAAACCAGGTACTGGAAAATTATAAAAAATAGAAAATACAATCAGGCATTTCCATTTTTCAGAAATTTGTTATAAACCTGCATATTCCTTCCGATGTGTGCCTGCATTTTTTCGTAAGCACGGTCGGCATCTTTTTCCCGAATGGCATTAACTATCTCTTTATGGTAGCCAAGAGTAATTTCTTTTTCACCTTCAATATTTGCATAAATGAAGTTACGCATTCGCGGTAATAAATTGTGTACCGGTTCCATCGTAATAATAACAAAAGGGTTCCCGGTAGCACGTGCTACTGTCAGGTGAAATTTATTGTCCAAATCAGATTCCAACTGTGTATTGTCGGGGTCACAGGCAGCAAATTCCGTTAAATTAACGCTCAGGTTTTTCAGATCCTCTTCAGTCCTGTTCATGGCAGCCATTTTAGTGATTTCAGGCTCAAATGCAAGACGAAGCTCAATAATCTGAGAGAGCAGGTTCATATCAAATTTTAGATCGTAGTATAGATTGAGCGAGTCAATAGCATCCTGCATATTAATTTTTTTCACAATCATACCGCTTCCTTTGCGGATCTCAATTAGTCCGCGGGCACTCAGCCGGCGAAGTGCTTCCCTTAAAGCCGTACGACTAACTGCAAACATTTCACAAAGCTCGCGTTCTGATGGTAACTTGGAGCCAATGGGTAATTTCTTTTCCCGTATAGCACGTTCAATATTCCGTTCTATTTTTTGGCTTAGCGTTTGAGTTGTGCCAATCTTCTGAAAGATGTTATTCATTTCCGTCATATTCGCTATCTGTCACTACTGGCAATTTTAATTAAATTTTTTGTTTTATCGATTAATATCTTACTATAAATTCAAGTTTTCGTAAAAAAAAAATATTACTATGTTCTACATAAATACTTTTACCCCTGGTCCCAGAATGTAGTATTTCTAGATTAATATAAAAGTAGGGATTCTGTCAAAATTGATAAAATCCCTACTTTTGTGCCCCTACGGTGGTACAAAATTCGAACCATTTGATAGCAGAATTAAAGCTTTTGGGAAACCTTTTGATTCTATAAAATCTGCCTGTTTTCAAATGGAATGCACTTAATAATGTTAAATCAAACTTCCATCACTCTAACGTATTATTAAATTGTATTCTAAATCTTATCCTATTCTTAATCCTAAGAATAAATATAAGGCTTTGGATTAAGATTTAAGTAACAGATCAGTTTTAATTCTATGTTGTTGAGAAAACGATATTTGAAATTTTTTCATTGAAAATTGCTTTTCAATGAAATATTCGATTCTCAGAGGGTTTAAATTTTCAAAAGCAACCTTTATTAACATATTGCCGTTTTCAGACTTGACAACTTTTCTGTTAACACCTTGTATTTAAATTGTAAAGAGCATTTCTTTGTGATATGTCAAACGATTTGGAAAAATTGCAACAAACGGTTATTGCGCTTGTCGAAAAAGTAAATTACCTGACCAATAAAGTTGATACCCTAACCAAGGAAAATGAATACTTAAAAAAACGTTTGGCCAAATATGAAACACCAAAGAACAGCAATAACAGCAGTATCCCCCCATCGAAAGACGAAAACCGTCCCAAACGCAAAAGCTTACGCGAGAAAAGCGGGTTAAAACCGGGAGGCCAAAAAGGAAGAAAGGGAAATACGTTAAAAATGACAGATAGTCCCGATATAACAAAAGACCATGTACCCAATTACTGCCATTGCTGTGGCAACAGCCTTGAAAATATCCCGGCCGAATATAAGGGGAAGCGGCAAGTTTACGATATTCCGGAAATAAAAATAAAGGTGACGGAACACCGCATATACACAAAGCAATGCAGCTGTGGCCATATCAACGAAGGGGATTACCCCGGAGAAGCCGGTTCCCCTGTCAGTTACGGGAACAACATAGAAAGCCTGATAGGGTACTTCCATACAAGGCAGTATATCCCGTTCAAAAGGATCAGGGAAATCTTCTCCGATGTTTTTAATGCCCCCATAAGCGAAGGTGGAATCCATTATGTATTGGACAGGCTTGTCACAAAGGCGCAGCCCGCATATGAATTGATTAAGCAAAAACTACAGGGCAACAAAAAATATGCTACCGGTAGCGATGAGACCGGGGTGAAAGTAGACGGGGACAAACACTGGGCATGGACATGGCAGAACGAAGAAGCTACATTTATTACAATAACCGACAACAGGGGGCAAAAGAGCATAGACCAGACGTTTGAAAAAGGATTTAAAAACTCCGTCCTCGTACATGACTGCTGGGTAAGCCATTTTAATACCAAAGCATTATCCCACCAGCTCTGCCTTGCCCACCTGCTAAGGGATCTCAACTATTTGGGGGAACTTTACGCACACAAATGGAGCCGCGTCACAAAACTTCTTCTCAGCCAAGCCCTGGATCAGGAAAAACGGATGGAAGCCCCGGACTATTACGTGCCAGATCCGAGAATATTCCAGATAGAATCCAGGCTTGATTTTTTATTGGGGTACAAAATACCTAAGGACAAAAATGAATTGACCGTTTTTCAAAAACGATTGAAAAAGTATCGTGAATTTATTTTTACATTTCTTTATAGGCCGGAAGTACCTCCCGATAATAATGCATCGGAACGGGCTATCCGAAATATAAAGGTGAAACAAAAAGTATCAGGTCAGTTTAGGTCGACAAACGGAGCTTTCAGATTTGCCGTATTACGATCCATCACGGATACTGTGTTGAAAAATCACATGAACGTTTTAAACTCCTTAAAGATTATTGCCAGATTGAAAACTGATCTGTAACAATTCTTTTTACATGTAAAAAAGAGGAGCCAACTTTAGTACCCCAAGGTAATTATTATACAACTACTATTATTGAGAATTCACCAATTAGAGGATTTAATAAAAATGGGGAAATAAAAGATATAAATATAATCAATCAAATTCTCTCTGATTATAATGATTATGTTCCAAGCTCATGGGGTGGAGCAGAAACTTTTACAAATGTTGATTTTTATGATGATACGATTGTCATATTTCCATCTTATGCAAAAATTAAGGCATTTAATGAGATATTCACTTACGATTATATCCTGAATGACCATTTGATTTCTTTGGAATCTCAAGATACCATTAGGTTAGCTGTGAAATATTCTGATTACCAAGAACAATTATTTAATGCACTAAGCATATATTCTCACCCATCATATGAAGAAGAATTTGTTCCAACAACGACTGGGTACACAACTATTACTAAATACTTGGATAAAAAATACATCCATATTATAGATGAGAAGACAATACGTGTACCTTTCACCAGATATCTATATCGGATAGATTTTACCACAGGGACTTATATCCATTTTTGGATATTACAGAGACAGCTAAACAATTCTTTTAACGATGACGGATACGGTATTATTGATGAAGATGATGTCATATTAGTGAAGGAATACGAAGTTGAATATAAGAAAAAATAAAAGTTGCTAATAATTAGCCTCCTAATAAAGCGTTGCTTGCATACGCTTTGTATTGGAGGCAGTGTTGAACTAAACAAGGGGTAGAATGTCTGAATTATGATTTGTAGGATTTAAGGATGACAGGATTATTATGCTCCCCTCCGGAACAGGCTGCCGCAACACAAAAAAGAGCAGAAAAAGAGATGCGACTAAATACTTGCGATACAACAATATACAAGATGGCATTCAGCGCATAGCTTATGCGACTATGGTCGCATACCCCCTGCGGATATTTGAGCAGAAGAAAAGGAGGTTTAAGCCCTCACAACAGGGGCACCATTAGCAATTATTTTTTTACTTTTAACAATCATTTATTCGGGCAATGGGGAGAATGGGGAAAAGTTACCACACATTTGAAATGAAGAAATTTTATACAATAATCATCCTGTGCATTATTATTACAAGTTGTAATAATCGATTCAAAAATGACAGAGAAGCAATTCAAGTGTTTAAAGACACAATGGAAAACGAATTGGTTCAAACACTGGATGTTATTTCCGAAAATGTAGATAGCGTACTCGTTGAGACTTATAAAACTAAAAATGTAGATGTTGCTTATCGAAAATTCCTAGAGTATTTAATTTCATCGCCAACAGAATATTCCTTGCAAATTACAAATGAGAAAGTAACTGAGTTGCTAAATATGTACGAGTTGAATAATTATAGACAAGAAGTTTGGAATATTGAAAAAGTGAATAAAATAGATGTGTTATCAACGAATTTGACTGGCAAGTTTTTAAACGCAATGCAAAAGATTGACACATTAGACTGTCAAGCTAAAGAATATTATGACACTCGTTCAATAGCAGGAATGCCTTCTTACAGTTTAATGGCAAAGCATATTATTGACAAAAATCTTGACCTTGACAACTATCTAATTAAGGCAATTATTGTAAGTGATTTCTTCTATTTCGTATTACAAAGCACAAATTATGGTATTATGACAAAAGGAGAAACAAGCGAAAAAAGACAAAGGATAACTGATAATAAATAATAAAAAACGTATGGTAATCGAATAGCCCGCCCCGCCAGTAGTAAATACTGACAGGGAGAGGCTTTCATTTCACACCACTGTAGTGTGCGTTGCGACATGAAGTCGTGTAATATAATTGTTTTACAATGAATTAGTTCTTTGATAAAACCTGTTGTTTCCCCAACAGTACCCTTACCGGACGGCTAATGTACAGTGAAGCTGTTATTGGTTGAAGCTCCGGAAACGGCACCAAACGTCAGAATTTTACATCCAATGACGGGGTTGAAAACCGTGAGGCAGACAATCTTCGGGGTCTCGATACCGATTCAGGACCTGGGTTTACAGGCAGGGCTAACAGAAGTAAACATTCCGAAACCATCGTGAGAGTGTTAGGGGCGAAAAAGAGAATGACACGCCCTGTACCAAAAGGTAAGCCGACAGGATAAGTGTCTCGTACAAACACTTACGGGAATGACGATCGGCCGGTGGACAGGATGAGCCTAACCCTGTATTTGTTATTTACACGGAACATGGAAGCCCGACACTCTCTTTCCACGCCATTGCGTGGTCAAAAAACCGTAACCGTAAGGCATCGGGAAATGTCGGACAGAGAGGACAAACAAAGCAAAAGCCCTGATGTAATGTCGGGGATAGTGATTAAAATAAAATCACGGGTGAAAACCTGCTGACCTTTGTCTGGTACTTAATGGCAAAAATCTTTCTAGAACCTGTAAATGGAAGAAAGCAAATGAACGAGAATGCAGATTCATCGTGTGCACGGCCACATTCGACAGAGAACTGGAATCTCATACAATGGAGAAAAGTTATCCAGCGGGTGAACAGGCTTCAAAGACGAATTGCCAAGGCTATAAAAGAAAATCGATGGGGTAAGGCAAAAGCCCTGATGTACCTTGTGACCAAATCATTTTATGCTAAACTATTGGCTGTTTTCCGGGTAACTGTCAATAAAGGCAAGAATACACCGGGAATAGATAACACAATCTGGATAGATGGATACGATAAACTCATAGCTGCCGAAAACCTCAGGACAAGAGGTTATTCTTGCAAGCCTTTACGCAGGATATATATTCCAAAGAAAAATGGGAAAAAACTCCGACCGTTAAGCATTCCGTGCATGGATGATAGAGCAATGCAGGCTCTGCACCTGATAGCCTTAGCCCCTGTAGCTGAAACAACAGCCGACAAGAACTCTTTTGGGTTTAGGGAAAAAAGGTCATGTGCTGATGCAATAGCACAATGTTTTAACATTCTTTGCCGGAAAAATTGTGCCCAATGGATACTGGAAGCCGATATCAAAGCCTGTTTTGACCAAATTAACCACGAATGGATTTTAAAGAATATTCCTTTAAACAAAACCATTCTGAATAAATGGCTCAAAGCAGGATATTTTGAAAAAGGAAGACTATTTTCCACTAGTAGAGGAACCCCACAGGGCGGTATCATCTCTCCTGTTATCATGAACATGGTTTTAGACGGATTGGAAACGCTCATCAACAGTAAATTTCCACGATGGAAAAATCTAAAAGTCAATTTCGTAAGGTATGCCGATGATTTCATTATTACGGCCAAAGACAAGGCTATAATAAAAGAACAAATCATACCACTCGTTAAAGATTTCCTCAAAGAAAGAGGTCTTGAACTTTCCGATGAGAAGTCAAAAATAACACACATCGACCAAGGCTTTAATTTTTTGTCGCAGAATATCCGTAAATACAAAGGGAAACTGTTGATAAAGCCATCTGCTGAATCCGTCCAATCTTTTAAGGATAAGATTAAAACTATTATTAAGGATAACAAGGGAATACCGGCACATGCCCTTATCAAAAAACTTAACCCTGTTATCAGGGGTTGGGCGAACTACCATAAGGGAATATGTGCCAAAGATACCTTTTGCAAGATGGACAACTTCATTTTTCGAAAAATCTGGAAATGGGCCAAACGACAACATGGCAATAAAGGCCATAAGTGGATTTTCACTCGTTATTTCCTGAATAACAACTTTTCTGATACCAGGGTATTCTCTACAGGAACTTATGAATATAGATTATGTAAAATCGGATATATCCCGATCAGGTATCATGTTAAGATAGCAGGAGATGCAAACCCATATTTGACGGAATTTGACCAATACTTTGTTTATCGACAGAAATACAGGGACAGTTTAGCTAAAGAATGCAAACAAAAAACCACATTTGTTCACAGGGAAAATAATTATAGCCGGGTGGCCTCTACAAAGGATCGCCTTAAAAGTGCTTGAGCCGTATGCGGTGAAAGTCGCACGTACGGTTCTTAGGGGGCGTAAGCTACCCGGTGGTCTCGTATACTGTAGAGGCCTAGAGAAAATGTCAGAATTATGATTTTCAGGATTTAAGGATGACAGGATTATCATACTCCCCTCCGAAACAGGCTGCCACAACACAAAAAAAAGCAGAAAAAGGGATACGACTAAATACTTACAATACAACAACATACAAGATAGCATTCAGCGCATAGCTTATGCGACTACGGTCGCATACCCCCTGCGGATATTTGAGAAGAAGAAAAAAGATGGTTTACCCCCTCACAACAGGGAGCACCAATAGCAATTATTTTTTACTTTTAACAATCATTTACTTGAACGATGGATAAAATCGGGAAAAGTTATATACAAGGCAAAAAAAACATCCTGCAACTTTCAAATAGTAAGTAAGGAGAATGTGTAAAAAAAAATACACCAACTGTAAATAAATTAGACAATAAAATCATACACATATTTTAACGTGTTGATATTGAATTGTATAAAATTGAGGAATAACTTTTGTAAAGGTTTACAATAAGCGAATCAATTTAATATGTCAAAAATAAACCTTAAGAATACAGCTAAGAACCTAAAAAGACATTCATTGTATTCTATCACAAGTATAATTTCTATAGCTCTTGGTCTTACTATAATAATAATACTTTCTCATTGGGTTATCAATGAAAAATGCTTTGATAAATTTCATAAAAATCAGCAAAATATATATAGGGTTGTTATTAATGGGAAAGCAGGTGATTTGATAATGAAGAGTGCACGTACAGGCGCACCTTTAGCTAAATCCTTAGAACGCAATTTTCCTGAGATAACAGATGCTACAAGGATACTTAAAATTGGTAGTGTGGAAGTAACCAATGGGGATAAAAATGCATTTTATCTTACTGCATACGGCGTTGACATAAACTTTTTTTCGATATTTGATGTGAACTTTATCAATGGGTATAAAAAAGAAATTTTAAGCAATCCTAATGAAGTTGTTCTAACAGAGGAGGCTGCTAATAGACTCTTTGGAAGCAATAATGTAGCAGGAAATAAATTAGAATTTTTTATTGATGGCAACAAATATACTTTTATCGTAAAAAGTGTTGTTAGTAATTTTCCAAATGAATCACATTTTCACTTTGATATACTGTTTTCTATGAATACACTAAAGTGGACTGATAATGAGCAATGGTTATCTACGGATTTTTATACTTATTTGCTTTTGCAAAAAAATATTGATATTGAAAATCTTCAGAAAAAAATTAATGAATATACATTAAACTATATCGCCCCAATTATTAAGGATTTTAATAATGCTTCATTAACCAATTCGGAGAATTATTTTAGGCACGATTTACAAAAACTGACAGACATACATTTACATTCAAACTTCAATGATGAACTCGAACAAAATGGTGATTTAATATATATCAGATTATTCGTTTCTGTTTTAGCCCTGATATTAATAATTACAAGCTCTATTTTCATTACTCTAACAAAAATTAGAATAAACAAATCACATAAAGAAATATATGTACGAAAAATCAGTGGTGCCAGAAACGATAATCTCTTTTATAGGTTTTTGTCCGAAATAATATTAATTACAGTGATTTCAATTATTCTAAGTTTTATTTTACTTGAAACAGTTGTCCCTCTAATACTAGGCATTGAGAATTTTAGATTTATTGACAATTTAAGTAGTTATATTATTTTATTAGCGGTTTCCATACTTGTTGTACTTACTGTAGCCTTAGTGTCTATACCATCAACAATTAAACAGAGTTTATCTTCTTTAATAAGTCGCAAAAATAATTCATCAAAAAACAATAGTTTTAATGTTTTGATGGTAATTCAATTGGTGATATCCATAATTGTTATTTTCGGAACTTTAATAATAAATCGGCAACTGCTTTACATGGCGGATGATGAATTAGGAATGACAAAAGAAAATATCATAAATATTAAAGGTGTTGATAAATTGGGTAATTCATTACAATCCTTTAAAAACTCCTTGCTTAATAACCCGGAAATTGAACAGGTATCTTATTCCTATACGATTCCAGGAGAACAGTTTCCTGAAATAGCTTGTAAAAAAATCAATAAAGAATCAAAGGAAAGCTTTGTTATGGCATTTTGTCCTTGCGACTTTAGTTTTAAAAATGTATTTCAACTTGAAATCTTACAAGGCAGGTTTTTTAATAGCGAATATTCAAATGACAAAAGGATAGTTATTAATGAATCAGCAGCTAGAATTCTTCAATATGATAATGCTTTAAATAACAGTATTGAGTTTGGAGGGGAAATTTTTAAAATAATAGGTGTAGTGAAAAATTTCCATTTCGATTCCAAACAAAAGGAAATAAAACCAATGGCTTTTGTAACGATGCCTGCAGTTTATTCCCATTGGATTCCTAATTATTTATCTATTAGGACTGCAAATAATAATTCTATTTCAACAATCAGATATCTTGAAAACCAATGGAAAAAGTTCACCTTAGATAATGAACTAAAATATTCTTTTTTTGAAAATTCTTATGACAACCTTTATAACAAAGAAGCCCATGCAAGACGATTGCTAATCATTCTTTCTGTTATTTCACTAATAGTTATTAGTCTTGGTTTGGTTAGCATATCAATTGAAAATATTCAAAAACGAACTAAAGAAATAGGAATTCGTAAGGTTAATGGAGCTACTGTTTTTAATGTTGTAGAAATGTTAAATAAAAAATATATCTGGATGATAACATTTTCATTATTCATTGCTTTTCCTGTTGCATATTTTATTATGGACAATTGGCTACAAAGCTTTGCATATAGGATTAATATAGGTGTTGGAATATTTTTTATTACAAGTTTTTTATTGATATTGGTTACTATACTAAGTATTAATATTCAGGTTTACAGAGCAGCGATTCAAAACCCTGTAATGACACTTAAGGATGAATAAATGAGACATAGTAATAACGCCCATATATAATCGAGTAGCCCGCCCCACTGATCGCTAACAGGGAGAGGCTTAAATGTCGTTAAGTTAAGAACACACATGGCAAGTATCTGTATTTAAGTTTATTATATTTTATCATCTCATTAAAAATATTTATATTTAAGGTGTTAATTATTAAATAAATTCATCATATTATGGACAGAAAAAACATTCAGGAACCAACATGCATGGCACCGGATTTGACCTAAAAATCATGCCAAACTCATTAAAGAACTGAAAAATAAATTATTTTCTCAAGATTTTTTAGAGAGGCACAGGGCTTATACAAAAGCCTTTATCAGGAAACGAAGTTTAAGCTTTGTCAGCGTTTTCCTTTTCTTATCCAACCTATTGAAATCTTCACTGCAAACAGAGTTGGATAACTTTTTCAAGGTCGTGCAACACAAAGAACTACCAGTGAACGAAGTAACAAAGAGTGGTTTCAGCCAGGCAAGGCAAAAACTTAAATACCAGGCTTTCGTTGAGCTGAACCATGACCAGGTCGATTTTTTCTACAATAATTTCCAGTACAGGAAGTGGCATAATTACCGGTTGGTAGCTATCGATGGCTCCACATGCCGTTTGCCATACAGCAAAAAGATTGTTGGGGAATTCGGGATAGCGGATACCTCGGAGACAGGTACACCATTGATTTTGGCAAGGCTGTCACAAGCTTACGACATGCTGAACCATATTGTAGTAGATGCATGTCTTGCCAGTTACCGGACAGGGGAACACGAGTTGGCAGAACAGCACATAAAACATCTACAGAAAGGTGACTTGCTGCTTTTCGACAGGAACTACGCTTCGTTTTGGATGTTTGCCCTTTTGCTTTCAAAAAGGGTGCATTTTTGCACCCGCCTGCAAGTAGGTTCGTGGAAGGTGGCAAAGCAACTGGTCATATCGGGTGAAAAAGAAATAATAGCTGAGATTTATGCCAGCAAGGCAAGCAAAAAGAAATGTAAAGAGCTTGGACTGAGCAGTGCCCCTGTTAAGTTACGTTTCGTTTGCATTGTGCTCGATACAGGGGAAAAAGAGGTACTTGTCACTAATATTATTGATGGGATTGAATATGATGGATTTAAAGACCTGTATCACCAGCGTTGGTTTGTAGAAGAATCTTATAAACATCTTAAGTCCAGGATTCAGATTGAAAACTTTACAGGGAAAAGCCCTTTGGCGGTAAAACAGGATTTTTATGCTAAAATCTTTACAGGCAATTTAACGGCAATTCTTGCTTTTCCTGTTCATCGGCAAATAAAAGAAAAGACTAGAAAACAAAAGACAGGGTACCAGCTCAATTTTACACAGGCATTGAGTAAAATGAAAGATTCGGTAGTGTTGTTGTTTCTCCGCCCGGCAAATATGCTAAAGCAATATATTATACACTTATGGAAGTTGTTCTGTGCCAATATCGAGATGGTCAGGCCTGGCCGGAAAAAACCACATAACTTTAGGAAGAGTAAGCGCATATACCCAACTGCATATAAAACCCCGAGATAAGGGCGGGTACATAACATTTTACGGTAAGTCGGGATATATTTTATCCTAACAGGAAAAGCTGTGCCCTGTCACAACATAAGGGATAAATCCATAATATCCAAATAATCTGCATGTTGAATGGATGTACCGCATTCCGATTTTTTTTAACCACTGAAACTATGATGCCTTATCGCAATTTAAATAGCAAATCTCAAATAAAGGATAATGGAAAACTCAAGAAATTTATTTTCGACTGGCAAAAATCAAAATACAAAACAAAATATTGACAATCGACGGCTTAACTTAACGACATTTGGGAGAGGCTTTCACACCACTGTAGCGCAGGCAGCGGGCAGAGGAATGAAAGGAAGAAAGGGGGCTGGAGAAGAATGTCTGAATTATGATTTGCAGGATTTAAGGATGACAGGATTAGTGACTTATATGGTTTATCCTTTTGAAGCATGAAAATCATGCGTATGAAATAAAAAACATCAGCATGTTTAGGTAAAAACGTGCCTATGAAATCCGGAAATCATAAGCATGAAATCCCCAAAGGATGCGCATGATTTTTCTCTCCAGTTTTCCACTGGAATAAGGTTTTCGGGAACTCCCGGTGATTTGCCACAGAATAAAAACAGGGTTTTGTAACGCTACAATCATTTGCCGCAGAATGAAAACAGACCTTTGTAACGTTACAATCATTTGCCACAGAATGAAAACACCTTACAATCCACCTTCTCAATACTTGTTCCTCGACCAGAAAAGAAAGATGGGAATAGCTAAAAGAATTAAAAAACAAATGGCTAAATTTGACATAAAACCTGACGATATTGGATTTGGTAGCTCTCTAAGTACCAACTACACGTTCTTAACGTTAGTCAGAACAAAAAAAGACACTGTACCAGCGGAGCAGCACAAATGACGTAACAATGACATAAGCATGACGCAACAAACGATAAGATCTGAATTTACATTTGTTCTGAATTTTAAAAATTAGAAAATGAAGAACAAAGAATTAGCAAAAAAAATCAAGGAACTGAGAAATAGAAAAGGATTTTCTCAAGAGGAATTATCCGAAAAATCAGGTTTAAGTTTACGGACAATACAAAGAATTGAAAACGGAGAGACTGAGCCAAGAGGAGATTCGCTAAAAAGACTTGCATCGACTTTTAATGTTTCACCTGATGAAATAACAGACTGGCAAATATTGGAGGACAACAGTATTGTAAATCTAATGAGTCTGACACAGTTAAGTTTTTTAGCATTTCCCATTTTAGGAGTGTTAGTTCCTCTGGTGATTTGGATTTCAAAGAAAGACAAAATTAAAAACGTTGATAAAATAGGAAAATCAATAATTAACTTTCAGATTACTTGGACTATTGCAATATTTATTGCTCCTCTAATTTGGGGTATAAACATGATATTTCATTTAAATTTAAATCTCCCAATTATGGGACCAATAATAATTAATGTTGGACTGTATGTTTTAAACTTGTTAATGATTACAATAAATTCAATTCGTGCGTATAAATTACAAGGAGTGTATTATAGACCAGCACTTAGACTATTAAGATGAAAATAAAGTACGACCACACAACATTTTGCATATTCCATAAGGGTTTCAGTGGTATGCGGGCAGCGGTTTTCCGCTCATTCTCTCGTCCGTACCCAGACAGAGAATCACACGCAAACCCTTACGTAACATGCAATTTTCCGTTATAGCCAATTTTTAATGACATTATTGCTACGAGAAATAATTAGTCAAAAATAGTGGCAATTAAATAGGTGTCAATAATAATTAGAAAAAACAGTCTTCTCATAATTCAAGTTTTGCATTAAACAAAACATTTACCCCAAAAAATAGTGAAGTCGTAACATTGTTTTTTAAATTACTCAAAACATGGGTAGTTTCGTTTTAAAATTATTAAAAGGATTAAAAATGAAACTACAACAAATTATTTTAGCCGTAATAATCAGCTTATCATCAGCTTCAATTGTTACAGCACAAGTAAACCAATCTATCATCAGTGGAAAGGTTGTTAACTGGCCAACAGACACAGTTTATCTACAAACCATGCCTTTCTATTCACCTTTCTCCAGCGAAATAAAGTTTCAAACATTGTCAAAAGACAGTACTTTCAATTTTGAGTTGGAAAATAGAGATACTCCGTGGGTAGTGCAATTATATGCGAATAGAGGCCATGCCGAACATAACAGGGAAGATCTTTTATTACTTAATTACACCAATGATTATTTCTATGGACATTGTGTGAAATTTTACAATTATGGAACCTGTACTTTTTTACTCGACCCCCGGAAAATGCTTAGTGTTGAACTAAAAAGTAATCGAACACCTGAGAAATTAAGTCCTGAAATGGCGAAGAAATACCGGGACGCCGGTGTAGAAATTCTGGAAAATAATATGATTGAACAGATTAATGAAACTGAAATTCAATTTACTGGAGAGAATCCCTTTCAATACGAATATTTTCAAAAAACCTTCAACTTGCAAGACAAGGTAGATAAAAGATTAGAACTTTATCAAAACGGACCGATAGAAAAAGCCATCGGGAGTTACGCAAAAATCAGAAAGAAGCTTCTGGATAACCTTGAGGTTGAAAAGGAAAAGCTGTCCACGACATTTCATGAATATATTAAAACTGAAATTGAGTTTGGAGCCAGGATAGAATTCCTGAAGTATTTAATGTTTTCATACCACGATGAGGAAAATGAAGCATTGAATTCGTTCTATTCTAATGAAATTCCAGAAGAAATTATGGATATTATTGAGTTCGATAAAAACCAAATCACTCCGGTAGTTTTGGCAAGTGAAGCATACAATAAGTATCTGGAACTTTATCTTAATTTTAAGATGAATATACAAAACAAAAAGTATTCAGTTTATAATGAATTCAGTATGCAAAAGTGTAAAACAGCAATACAGCAATTACCGGAAGAGTCAGCGTATTATTATTTGTCCGGGCAACTTTTGCAAACTTTGCGAACCGAAGATTTTGTTGAGGATTTGGTAATTGCAACCATTAAAGCATTTCCTGAAGGAGAATTAAACGATAAATTAATGGAGAAATACGATCTTTGACTAAGCTTTTAATATAAAAACTAATGACGAAAAATATTCTTCAAATATCAGGCATCATTCTGTTCTTTTTTCTGATTGGATATGCACTCACTTTTCCATACGAGCTTTCGTATCAAGGAAATGATAAAATTGTTTTACTGGAAGATTCTTATGAAAAAACATCTCTTGAAGAATTAATTAATAGAAAAGAATTTAAAGGGAAAGCTTTGTACATTAAAATATGGGAACCTTTTGACACAGAAGTTAAACCATATACAGACAAAGAACTAAAAATGTTCAAAAGCCAGTTGGATTCATTAAAAGATAATCCTGATTCCGACGACTACAAACGTCTTTCGATGAAACTGAAAGGCAGAATGGTACAGGCTGTTTCTACTGAAGAACAATTTAATGCGCTAAAAATAGTATCAAACAAATACAAAAAAAGCGATGTCGGTTTCATTTATATTACCGACCCGGACAACGATTCACCTGACAAAAAAGACGATCTTAGAAAGTGGAAGATGGCAGTAAAAGAGTATAAGATGGCAGGATATCATTTATTCATGAATCCTAAATTGGTTGAACAAGTACGGCAGACCGTTAATGAAATAACAAACAACCGATTTTTCCCTTTCTATTTACTCGCTGACAAACAGGGTAATATTGTAAATTACAAGGCTCCTTGGCCACAAGACACAACTTTGTTGTATTCGCAAATTGATAGTTTGTTGGTAAATTAAATTAATAATTATGGCAGCATATTCAGCTTTGGCTAATAAAAAAAACATAGTAAACCTGCTTTTCTTTATTCTGTTTGCATGGATACTATTTGCTGCAACTCCCAATTTTCATTCATATTACAATCAAGTAATAAGAAATACAACCTATATGTTTTTGGCTGGAGTTGCATTATTTTTTATTCATAACGTGGTACTGGCACCAATAAAACTCGAAGAAAATAACAATCGGAAATATATCATTTTAATCACAGCTTGTATCATCATTTTTGCCTCAACAGAAGTGTTCCTCTTTATTGACATAATTAAGAGAATAAGCAATCCCGGCAGTAACATTTTTGGCATTGTTCCAGATCAATTATTAAGCCTGGAGGCGTTAATTAAAATTATTGGAGTCCTTTGCATTCCACTCCTGATAATTGGTGTTTTATCTGTAATCCATAGTTTATTGGTTTACGGATTCCGAGCAATTTCACCTTATCTGGAAGCATTTGTTCATATTATTGTTTTAACATTGATATTTGCTTTTATTGTTACTTTTCCTGACATAAAAAATAAGGAGATAAGCGTAATTGTCCCATTAATACTGGCATTTTACGCGAACACTTTTTTAATAACGCCAATATTACTTCGGAATAAAAAGACAATAACCTACCTACTGGGATTATTAACCCTTGTTTTAGGCTATTTCCTTTTTCAAACCATTCTTTTGACATCATTAGGAATTCCAAAATTCAATTCGGAAACAGGACGTCCGTTTACCCGAGGAAATTTATCCGAAATTATTTTTGATACTCCAGTTATAATTATATTAACAATAACGCTGTTTATGTCATTCGTTTATGGTTATGTACGTATTAAAACGAAGGCAAAAGAAAAATCTTTAAATATCAAACTGGGAGAAAAAGAGTCGGAGTTAAAACTGTTAAAATCGCAGGTGAATCCTCATTTTCTGTTTAACACTTTGAATACTTTATATGCAACTGCACTTACCGAAAATGCAGAAAAGACCAGTGCAAGTATCACAAAACTTGCCAGTTTGCTACGATATATGCAAAAAGACATCAACAACGATTTTATTCTTCTTGAAAACGAAATCAAATATTTGCAGGATTACATCGCCATTCAAAAACTTCGTTGTGCGGTAGAACCGCAAGTTGAAGCAGAATTTACTAGTATTGAAAATCAATTGATTAGTCCCGGACTTTTTATCCCGTTTGTTGAAAATGCTTTCAAATATGGAATCGACCCTTCGAAACCTTCAAAATTAGTTGTATCGGTTATTTGCGATAACAATAATATTCATTTTACGTGTGTAAA
Organism: Prolixibacteraceae bacterium; assembly: GCA_963662895.1. Classification (GTDB taxonomy): domain Bacteria; phylum Bacteroidota; class Bacteroidia; order Bacteroidales; family Prolixibacteraceae; genus GWE2-42-39. The sequence goes on from OY759982.1 coordinate 2,106,437, forward strand.
CACTTACGATGATGAATTTAAAACTTTTCACAAGGAGCAGGGTTTTGGAATTGGAATTAATAATGCAAAACAACGGTTAGAACTGGTTTATCCCCAAAAACATACTTTTGAGATTATTAAAAAAGACAATGTCTTTTCAGTAAAAATCACGATACCTGTTCATACAAAAGATTGAAAAATTTAAGTTGTAAAAAATCTGCAAACCAATGATTACAGCAATAGCTATTGACGATGAACCAAAAGCAATTGAAGTTATTCAGCACCATATTTCAAAAATTAGCGGAATAATGCTTCTGGAACATTTTTACAATGCAAAAGATGCACTGACATTTTTAAAACAAAATCCGGTTGATTTAATTTTTCTGGATATAAATATGCCACATTTGTCGGGGGTCGAAATGTTGGAGGAATTGCAAAGAAAACCACTGATAATTTTTACAACAGCGTATGCCGACTATGCAGTTGACAGCTATAATTATGATGCAGTAGATTATTTGCTAAAGCCTTTTGAATTTGACCGTTTCCAAATAGCCATAGACAAAGTTGAAAAACGACTAGAGGAGTTCAAACGGCAGGAACATTTCTTTTTTATAAAAGATGGTTTAAAAAATATAAAGATTGAATATGAAGACATACTTTTAATAAAAGGCTCAGGTAACTATTTAGACATTTTAACGGATAAAAAAAGTTATTCTCCGCGGATGACTTTCTCAGAGCTGGTAGAAAAGTTGCCTTCTGCTCAATTTATCAGAATCCACCAATCGTACATCGTAAACATTACGCATATTCAAAGAATTGAAAACAACCATGTTTACATTTCAATACATAAAATACCAATTAGCAATCGGTACAAAGACATTCTCTTTGATAGACTTGATTTAAAATAAATATTAATCGATAAATTTGAGGATAACGTAGGTATTAAAAAACTGGCTACAATCGAGTAGCCCGCCCCACTAGCGATCGCTAGCAGGGAGAGGCTCTCACACCATCGTAGTGCGACAAGAAGTCGTTTACAATAACTGTTTAACGTTCATTGAATGATTAATTAGACCTTGTGTTCCATCACAAGTAGCCTATGGACACATGCCATACCGGGCAACCGGTTTGTGTGAAGCTGTCCGGACAATATAGCCTGTTGGCTATTCCGGTTCGATTTGTGCCAGTGATTTCGGTTCAAACTGTGCCACCGGGTAGCGGATATTTTTCGGTTCGTTTTGTGCCACTTGCAAAATCTGGAATGATCCGGACACCCATTCCGTAAACATTCGGACACTTTTTTTAGTGATTTTTAACTTGGTTGCAAAAACCAATCTGCAACCAATGAAACAACTTTCCTCTGGTCTGTATTACCAGAAAAGAGTAATAGCTAACCCGCCAGCAAACACTAGCAGGGAGAGCCTAACGACACCACTGCAGAGCAGAAGAATGAAAGGGAAAAGGGGCCTGGGGAGAATGTCTGAATTATGATTTGCAGGATTTAAGGATGACAGCATTATCATACTCCCCTCCGGAACAGGCTGCCACAACACAAAAAAGAGCAGAAAAAGAGATGCGACTAAACACCTACAATACAGTAATATACAAGATGGCATTCAGCGCATAGCTTATGCGACTACGGTCGCATAAGCTATGCGGATATTTGAGCAGAAGAAAAAGATGGTTTAATCCCTCACAACAAGGGGCACCAATAGCAATTATTTTTTTACTTTTAACGGATGTTTTGGGAGCAATGAATAAAACGGAAAAAGTTGGCGGCAAATCAAAACAAGAACATATGAAAAATTTCAAACTACTCTCTCTGATAATCTAAATAGCCCAAACAGGTTGGGTTACACATACGTTATAGCCCATTAAAATGAAGCCATTTGCAACCATATTAATTCTGATTTTGACTTTGGTTGGATTACAAGCCCAAACGATTGATACATTTCTTTTGCATTCTCCAATTTCAAAATATGATACAGTTGTTTACAAAAGAATAATTGAAAAATCGGATAAAGATAAGCTGATTCATGTTCGTGATTTTTATTTAAACGGACAGGTTCAAATGGATGCTTATTATTCAAACTTCGACAAAAACGTAAAAGAAGAACTTCAATGTAATTATCGGACAAATACAAAACAGGGAAAATATAATGAATGGTCAAAGAATGGGCAACTTATCTATAATGCCAATTACAAAAATGGGCTAAGAGACGGATTAGCTGTTTCATGGTATGACAGCGGGATTAAAGAATCTGAAAAAATATGGAAGAATGGGCAATTAAATGGTATTTGTAAATACTGGAATGAGAAAGGCGATTTGGAATTTGAAATAACATTCAAAAATGGCTTTAATCAATCTACAGAAACAAAATCATATAATTACATTACTTATTTGCCAACAGATTATGTAAAAGATTCATCTAAAAAATATCCATTATTAATTTTTCTTCACGGAGGCTCTGCTCGTGGAAAAGACACAATTGATTTGTACAGTTCCGGACCGTTTGACCAAATTTACAGGGGACGTAGTTTCCCTTTTATAGTTGTTGCCCCGCAATGTCCAAAACATATTCGCTGGTCGACTGAAAACTGGTTTGAAAATTTCTATTCTGACTTGATAAAAAAATATAGGATTGATACAAACAGAGTTTATTTAACGGGAGCTAGTCTTGGTGGGTCAGGGACTTGGTATCTCGCTACAAAATATCCTGATAAATTTACTGCAATTGCCCCAATGAGTGGTTTCACCAGACACATGGATTATATTTCTGAAAATATTGAAAATTTAAAAAACACACCAATTTGGGCTTTTCATGGAGAATCAGATAATGTTGTGCCGGTTGAAGAAACAGATTATTTGATAAACAAACTATCTGAAATAAATAATCAAATCAAATATACCAGAGAAAAAGATGTCGGACATTCGATTCATTGGTTAGTATATCCTGGAAATGAAATATATGATTGGTTTTTAAAACATGAAAAAAGAAATAATAAATAACGGGCTATAATAATAAATATACATAATGCGGGGCGATTTGGTAAATTTGAACTTTAAAGCATTTAATAAACCACATAGCGGTTTGATAGTAAAGTGCCTTGAAATCCCGCACTACGCATATTCGTGCCGTTCTCGGTAATTATAAAAAGAAGATGAAACAACTATTAAACTTACTAATTATGATTGCTTTCTCGGCTACTTGTTTTAGCCAAGAAAGTTCTTTAAAAGGCTCAATTAACGGAATTGAAAATGCCGACCTTCAAATAATGCTATTGCCTCTTAAATTAGGAGAAACTCCTATAATGGATAAAATTCAATGCATCGATGGAAGTTTTGAATACCTGATAAAGTTTAACCAATATATGTGGCATTTGGTTAGGATAAATAGTCCGGAGTTCAATGACATTTTCGGTGCAGAAAAATCAAGCAATCAAAAACTAAAAAATAGGGAAATCGTATTTTTTATTCATCCAAGCGACAAACTTGAAGTTAAAGCAAAAATTGACAATTACGGAATAAATTATCAAGTCTTTGGAAATAACATTAATATTCAAAGAAACCAATTTACTCAAAAACTTTTTCCCTTAGAGGAAGAATTCAATAGGCTTACAATTTTATTGGATAAGCTCAATTCCAGTGATGCAAAGATTAAAGAAACTGAAACCCAAATTAAGTCAATTAATAGTAAACTGGACAGCATCCGTTTAGAAATGATTGGTGAACACCTTGACTGGGTTTATTCAGCACAAACGTTAGCAGGATTCCCTAAAAATACCATCGCAAGTTATTTTAAACACCTGACTTCAGATGTACAAAACTCATTTTTTGGAATTCATCTTTCCAAAATTCTCAATGCAGCACAAGTTGGTTCTCCTGCACCTGATTTTATATTGAAAAATGAAACTGAAAAAACATATTCATTAAATGACTTTTCGGGCAAATATGTGGTTCTTGACTTTTGGGGGACATGGTGCGGGTATTGTATAAAAGGAATACCGAGAATGAAAGAATACCATTCAAAATATCAGGATAAAATAGAATTTGTAAGTATTGATTGTAAAGACAATAAACAATCTTGGCTAAAAGCTATTGCAAAATATGACCTTGACTGGATAAATTTATTTGCAGAAAATGAGGAAATCAGCGAGAAATATGGAGTTCAAGGTTATCCGACAAAAATAATATTGGACAAAGACGGAAAGATAGCATATAAATCAACAGGAGAAAGTGATAAATTTTATGAAAAATTGGATGAAATATTTAAATAACAACCGTCAATAAGGTACATATTGCAGGGCGGGATTCGGTGGTACGCCAACTGCGGATTCTCGCATCGCAGTTCCGTGTCCTTCGGACAGGAACGCGCTCCGAAATCCGCCCCGACAACTTGCAAGTGACCGTTATAGCGCATTCCTCCTATCAAGAAACCTCGATTAATTTCTTTTGCTAACGTGAGTTCGCACGTTGAGTACGATTTTCAATTAAATTTGAGATGACCCTTTGTATGGTCGTTTTTTTTAATGGCACGTTATAGTCCGTGGCGCATTCTGGCTGAGATATAAAAAGGCCCTGAATCTCTACTTCAGAGGCTTGTTGATAATTTCAGTGGTGGTTCCGTTCCGGTAGGTCGGAAACCCCGTTCAGAATAATTCTCAATTCAAAGATAATATCTCCTTAGGGGCATTTTAATTACCGTTTTAAATAAATTACTATGGCAAGAAAAAAGACACTGGAAATGGAGATTATCAATTCCAACTGTGCAGGAATCGATATCGGAAGTAAATCACACTATGTTGCCGTTGGACAAGCACTGGAAGATGTTTGTGAGTTCGGTGTATATGCAGAAGACCTGACTAGCCTATGCCTGCATTTAAAATCATTCGGAATAACTTCTGTAGCCATGGAGTCAACAGGCGACTACTGGCAAAACCTTTATGCAGAACTGCTAAAATATGGTTTTGACGTTATCCTTTGCAACGGAAAATTCACCAAGCACGCCAAAGGCAAGAAAACCGATGTAAAGGACTGTCGATGGATACAAAAATTACATTCTCTTGGCTTACTCACGGGCAGTTTCCTTCCTGATGAACAAACCGAAATCCTCCGGACTTACTGCCGGCAGCGAACAAATTGGCTTGACCTGGCTGCAAGTGCTTCCCGAAAAATGCAAAAGTATCTTAAGTTTCTCAATTTCAGACTGGATGTTGTTGTCAAGGATGTTTGTGGACTGACCGGACTGAAAATAATTGAAGATATCTGCAAGGGGAACCTTGATCCAAACTCAAAAATGTTTACATCATGGGCAAGGCTTGCGCCAAATAACAAAATATCAGGAGGAAAGGTGCTAAGCAACCGAATACTCAAAGGGAGCGGGAGACTGAAAATAGCTCTTCGAAATGCTGCAAATGCAATCGGAAATTTGAAAGATACTCACCTGTCTGATTTCTTCAGAAGGGTGGCTTTCAGAAAAGGCAGGCAAGCAGCCGTTAGTGCTACGGCCCGAAAACTTGCTGTCATTTTATGGACTATGGCGACAAAGAAAGTTCCTTATTCCCCGCCAAAAGATTACCTGTTTCTTGACCAAAAAAGAAAGATGAAACTGGGATCCAGAATAAAGCAAAATATTGTTAAATTTGATATCAAACCCGAAGACGTCGGCTTCTGTTTCTCTTCCAATTTGAGTACCGAGAATTGACGTTAGTCAGATTAACACACAAACTGTTAATCGTAGTTAAAATGATTTCAAATCAATAACGAATCAATAAATTTGATAAAAAAACTAGTATGGAAAGCATTAAATACGTACATGGATATTCTGAAAGGGAAGGTTTGAGGCTTAAGGACCAAGCTGCTACATTAGATGACATTATTCATAATGATTCAATATTTCCCAAAGACAGCTTAGTTCTTGAGGCTGGATGTGGAGTTGGAGCGCAAACAAAAATAATTGCAACAAAAAATCCTGATTCAAATTTTATATCGGTTGATTTATCGGAAGATTCAATAATAGAGGCTAATAGAATGATTAAATCTTTAGGCATTAATAATGTTGAATTAAAGCAAGCAGATATTTATAATTTACCATTTAAAGACGAGACTTTTGATAGTGTGATTATTTGTTTTGTTTTGGAACATCTTCATAATCCGATACAAGCACTCAATGAATTAAAAAGAGTATTAAAAAAAGGAGGAACTATTGTTGCAGTTGAGGGAGACCACGGCTCGACATTCTTTTATCCTGATAGTAAATATGCTTACTCTGCAATTAATTGCCAGATTCAGCTTCAAAAACAAAGCGGAGGCAATTCAAATATTGGGAGAGAACTATATCCTTTGTTTAAATCAATTGAGCTTGCTGATATTTCTGTTTCACCACGAATGGTTTATGTAGATGCAAGCAAGCCTCAGCTTGTCGAAGGATTTATTAAAAACACATTTACAGCCATGATTGAGGGAGTTGGTGAAAAGGCAATACAGCAGGGCATTGTGGATAGGTTGACATTTGAGAAAGGTTTAAAGGATTTATATCGGACAGCTGAATCTGATGGAGTTTTTAGTTATACATTTTTCAAAGGATTTGGAACAAAAAAATAAAAAACGCAACCTAACAAATTAGGAATTAAGGCACAGTTGAGCCAAGAAAAAAGGCAGTAGGTTTGTATATCTGCTGCCTTTTTTGATATCTCCGGCTTTCGGCCCCCCTGCTCAATTGTGTTTTAATTCGTGTTGGGCTAAACCGCTGTTACTTAAATGATCAGTCTAAGGGGATTAAATGATTTTTACTGTCCTTCCTGCATTTTTCCATGCCGGTTTTGGCCTTCCTTTCCGCCGGGACCAGGAAAAGCGGCAGAGATGCCAGCTTTTTATCATCCGGGCGGGCATAATTTTCCCGTTCGGCAAACGCGGAAAGTTTTTTGCCGTCAACAGGAAAGTTCATTTTTTCAAAGAACGCTTTTTTGCACCGCTATCATCCGGGTGCTCAACCCGGTTATACGGGGGTGGTCAAACTACCACAAGGGAATATGTGCAAAACGGACTTTCTCCCGTTTGGGGTCATTCATTTACCGGCAGCTTAAACGATGGGCTAAATACCAGCACGGGAACAAAAACCGTTGGTGGATTTATTATCGCTACTTTCAAAACAATCACTTTACCGATCAAAGAATAACGAAGAAAGGGATCGAACACAACCGGTTATACCGTATTGCGTACGTTCCCATTCGTTATCATGTAAAAGTGAAAAGTAAGGCGAATCCTTATCTGCCTGAATTCGACAAATATTTCTTCAAACGAACAAAATGGAGAGAAGATTTAGCTAAAGAGTGCAAGCAAGTAACTACATTTGTTATGCAAGAAACAATAAATCATGGCCGGGTGTCCCTTCGCTGGGATGGCCTTAAAAGGGCTTGAGCCGTATGCCGGGAAACTGGCACGTACGGTTCTTAGCTTAGGGGGCGTAAGCTACCCGGTCCTGCAAGTGTAAAAAACGATCGATAGCGAATAATAAACTGATTAAAAGAATTTTTAAATTAAAATCTAATAAAATGAGATTTCAAACATTGACCTTAACTGCAATTTGCATTACTATTTTATTTAGTTGTTCAAATCAAAAGACAATTGATCTTCCATTAAGTCCACAGAATGGATATGGCTATTTTAACTCGGCACTTGGTGGTATTTCCCCTTATTCGGAAAATGAAAATAATCCATGGGAAAAAACTTATTTGTCGGTAACTGGAGCACCAGAAAACTGGACTGACATTAAATTTGGAGACATTGAGACAAATATCTATCAATCAGTTTATCAAAACAATTTAATAGGAAATATTACTAAAGAGTGGTATGAAGAGTTACAAAAATCGTGGAATTGGAAACCTGACACTCTTGAATTGTCAAAAGAACCATTAAAAACTAAAATAGCATTTGCCTTTGGGAAAGATTCAGCAGGTGTTACAAATATGATAGTTGATGCAAATAATAATTTGGATTTTAGCGATGATAAAAGTTTCATCCCATATAATTTTTCACCAAGTGAAAAAATAGACAAGGATTCTGTTGCATTAAGCAATGCTATAAATGTTTCATTCGAACGATTGGTTAATAATAAAAAACAATTGATAACTGCTCCTCTTTTCATTGCACATATGAGTCAATATAATATGTTTATGTGCAATTTTCCACAATATTCAGAAACAACATTCAACGGAAAAAAAATTGCAGTGTGTTCTGACGGTTTTACAAATTTATCATACCAAAACTCAAGTATAGCATTAATTAATGATAGTATAAAAGATGGAGATAAAATCAATAGTGAGAATTTAATTGAGAAAAATGAATTCGTTGAATTTAAAGGAAAACTTTATAAAAACATCGGTGTAAACACAAATAGCAATACGTTGACTTTAGAAAAAATGTCATTGCCAAAGAGTGAATTGAATTCTACCCAGATAGGATTTAAGTCATTTTCTTTTGAAGGGAACGATTTTATGACAGAATCTCAAATATCATCAGAACAATTAAAAGGGAAATATGTATTGCTTGATTTTTGGGCAATTTGGTGTGGCCCTTGTAGACAAGAAATCCCTAACATGAAAGAACTTTATAAGAAAACAGATAGAGAAAAATTTGAAATAATTGGTATTGTTGGAGATAGTCCTTCAGATGCACTTAAAGAAATAATCATAAATGATTCTATTACCTGGACACAGATCCTTTCAACGGATTCCAATAAAATAAAAGAAACTTATGGAATTCAAGGATATCCAACTACTTTCCTTTTAAACCCAAAAGGAATAATTATAGCAAAAAATTTGAGAGGGAAAGAATTAGAAGAGAAAGTACTCGGATTGATAAATAAATAAACACCAAGGTATAGTTAATAAGGGTTTCAGTGGTTTTCTGGGCGTTGTAATCCGCTCCAAATTACTATAACTAGATAAGTAAAAAGCCCGCAATCCCTTACTTACCATACCACCACCGTTGTGTGCAAGCTAAATAACTGCAAATGAGAAAATCCAGCTTCAACATAGAAAGTCTTGATAATCTAAATGATTTCTTTAGTGAATACGATAAAAATGTATTGTTACTAAAGAAGAATCACGAGTTGCTGGAACCTCTTTTAAACTATAAAGAGAATACGGATTCAGATAATGAAAAACAAAAATTACAATGGGAAGTTGAAGCCAATTTGTTTAATTTTTATGGAGGCAGATTGTTTTTTTTTCAACTAGCAATGGAAAAGAAGTTGGTGAGATATCGGAGTATCCGCAGTTGAATGAGTACCAGAACACTGCTTTTGATTATTTAAAAAATAGAGCAATTAATTCTGAATCAGCATATTTAAATGCAAGATATAATTTATTGCTGTGGCATAGCATTCTAAAGAAAAATAACAGTTATGCAAAGAATGCTTCAATCAATTATATAGCAACAATAGAAGAATGTGTAAGCAAATTAAAGGAAGAAATAGAGTATTCCTATTTAATTGGACGCATTATTGAAAAGTGGTAATGTTGAGAGAAAAAAGACAGTTGAACAGCAATATTTTGAGTTAAAACCAAAAGTTAAACTCGATGAATATCGCATAGACTTTGACGAAGAAACTATTGCGAAATTAAAAGAGAGTCAAGATGAAATAAAAAAGTTTGCTTTGTCTCTGTTAAAAAGTTCACCTGAACTTAATTAGTGCCTGCCATTAAACCCGGAACAGTCTTTTAGCCAGCGACTTGCTGTTTGTAATTTGGTTGAATCTTAAATACTTTTTTCTTGTTGTTTTCATTTAAAATACAGACATTCAGCCTGCTAATAACTTTAGATTCGAGTATTTCGGGGCTAAGTTTCAAATGAATTAAAATATGAGGAAAAGATTCGAGCAACAAATTACCATCGGTCGACTGTTGATCCAGGACACAAAAATCCCCACGGTAAAACGGAGTGGCGCATTGCCCGGTTTATGTGCCGCATTAAAAAAAATATTCGTTACCCCAAAATGGAACGAAAGAGTATTTGAAATACTAGAGGAACAAATATTTTCCAAGAACAACAATACAGGAAGACCGGGCATGGACCTATGGCAAATATTTGTCCTATCAGAAGTACGGCTTTGTCAAAACATCAGTTACGATGAATTGCATCATATAGCCAATTACGACACCCTTATCCGTCAACTCATGGGCATAGAAAACGAGACAGGATATGAAAAGATAGATATTGGTTACCAGAGCATAATAGACAATGTAGGGTTGTTGACCGACGAAACGGTGAAAGCCCTCAATGCCATTATTGTTGAATTTGGGCACGAAGTGTTTAAAAAAAAAGAGGAGGAAGCATTGTGCTTAAAAACCGATAGTTTTGTATCAGAAAGTAACGTACACTTTCCGACCGATTATAACTTATTGCATATTCCTGCGATTTCGGACAGTCAGTCCTAGCGAAAGCGGACAGACAGTCCCGAGTTATCCGGACACCCAGTCCCGCTGAAAACGGACACTTTTTTCATCACTTATTTCCGTAATCATATAATGCCTAAAATTACTAATTTTTATATTTCTTTCTCATTGAATCACCGGCAAGCTCTATTCGATGTGAACTATGTACTACCCTGTCAAGGATCGCGTCCGCAATATGTGAACATTCGCATATTGCGGATTATCCGAACGTTTTCATTATGCGAAGAAAAACTTTTGTATTATCTACAAACTAGATAGTTGAGATGATTTTAATATCTGATTTCTTCGCATAATTTTTTATCTCTACCTGGCAAACTTTCTCAGCATACTTAATAGTTTATCGCTGTCCTTCCAAATCGGTATTTCATCATCGGTAATATTTTTATAGGCGTTCTTTATTGCTTCATAGGTATATTTGGAATTTACTCTGGCATATATTTCTGTCGTCAGAACCGACTTATGGCCCAAAAAGTCTTTTATATATATCAATTCTACTTTTGATTCCAGAAGTGCCATAGCTTTAGAATGCCGCAACCCGTGACAACTTAGCTTTTCCGGTATTAGTGAGGAATCTTTTTCCTTAGCCATTTTTGTGTATTTTTTCAGGATATTATTAACCCCGTTACGTGTTAACTTTTGCCCTTGATTATTTGGGAAAAGAGGTCTTGGTCTGTTTTCCCTGCTTAAAAGATCATTCTGCCCCATATATCTTCTCAATATCTCTGCCTGTTTTTCAGGAAGAGGTACTGTCCTGATTTTGTTCCCCTTTCCCAGCAGTACAACTCGGTATGGTTTACTTTCCAGGTACAGTGAAGATGGGGTGAGATTAATTATTTCCTGTACTCTTGCTGCACTTTCATACATAAGTGAGATCAAGGCCAGGTCCCGCAGACCTTTCCCTTTATACACATTAGGTTGTTGAAGTAAAAGTTTGATGCCCTCAATTGTCAGATAACAAATCGGTTTTCTTGCGGACTTTTTCGCCGGAATGGACAATATTTGATGGCAATTGTATAACGCGGCAGGATTCATATATTCAACATATCTGATAAATGAAGATATGGCCGCCAAACGTTGGTTTCGGGTAGCATTGCTGCAATTTCTTTTCTCCTGTAGCCAATTAAGGTATTCGACAACAGCTCCCTTTGTTATGTCTCTCATTGACAACCTGTCGATACGGATTCTTTTTACCTCATTCATGAAATTGATAAACAAGATAATAGCATAGCTGTACGATTTTATCGTATTCGGACTGACACCTCGTTCATCTGTCAGGTAATTACCAACGAAAGCAGAGACATATTTGGAAAAATCGGTTGGTTGTTTCATGACTGTACTAATTGATTGTTATCAGGAAGGATATCTACATATAGCCTATCAGCGCCTTTCAGTAAATCAGGATAAATTTGGGTGGTTAACCTTACATACTGCTCGGTCGATTCGAGAGATTTGTGCCCAAGATAAGCCGAGAGATATGGCCATGAGCAATAAAGATCCAATCCTTCATCAGAAAGCTTCACAAAAGAATGACAGGCGAAGGTGTGACGGATATCATGAACTCTTGGCCCCTTTCTGTTCCCGGTAAAGGGGATTCCCGCTTGTTTGAGTATCTTTCGGAACCACCGGTAAATTGGACTATGTCTGCAGTAATTTCCATTAAGAGTAACGAAAAACGGATGATCATTCTTATCAATATCAACAACAGGTAACCGGTTTCGATATGTCAGGTAGTCCTGGCATACATTTGCAAGGGTGTCATTAAAAGGAACCAGTCTTTCTTGACCATTCTTTACTTCCTTTAAAACAAGATATTTACCAGCTAAATTAACATCCTTGTTTTTTAAAGACAATGCTTCTCCAATCCGGATACCGGTAGCATATAACATTCTAACCAGACAAGGGATTACAAATATTGATGATCCCATATCTTTAACCCGCAGCGTTAAATTATCACAGGCTTTAAAAAGAGCATTCATTTCCTCATAAGTAAAAATGTGGGGGATAAAGTTCGAAGCCGGATATTTGGGTAACTGAGGGATATACGATTTAATTCCTATACTTCTGAGGTAGCTGGAAAACTGGGATATATAACGGACTTTTCCATACCTTGTTAGTTCCGATTCATTATTCATTCTTAACGACCATCTGTCAGTCAGCTCCTTTGATAATCCGATCGTTGTTTCTCCTTGCTCCATTACAAACTTATCAAACAAGGAAAGGACTCTTTCTTCTTCTTGATACTTATATCCAAGACTTCTTTTTAAGGAGATAAAATCTGTGATATATCCGGCATAAATGCTCCAAAATTTTACTTTATTCATAAAATGCCTCCTTCCTTTGCAGGTAAAAATTTAGATCAACTCTTGGTACATCCAGGGAGCATTGACGTAAAGATTCTGTGTCAATACGGATATAGTGCCTGGTTGATTCCACATTTTTATGCCCAAGCACTTCTGTAATAACCGGAAGAGATTGATTATTGTTAAGCAGTTCCTTTACAAGGCTATGACGAAGAGCATGAACGCCATGTTTTCTCATTTTTACATACAGGTTTGAGTCAACAAAGCGTCGGTACACCATTGTCGATATTGATCTGGAAGAGATTGACATAAATGGAGATATAGCAAGGATAAATATGTTTTTGTCATGACACTGAGGTCGGCCGTACTGGATATAATCAAGAATGGCATTGCCTATTACCGGCAAAAGAGGAAGTGTCATATCTTTTCCGGTTTTATATTGGTTAAAAACAATCGTACTGTCTTCCCAATGCAGGTTCGCAAATTTAAGACGAGCGATATCGGATGTTCGTAATCCTAATCGTGCCGCAAGCAGTATAATCGCGTAATCCCGCTTACCGACAGCAGTCCCGCGATCGATTGATTTTAGCAACTGCTCAATTTCAGTTTCTGAGTAATAAGATGGTAACAGGGACTGACGGACATATTTGTCTTTGGGGATAGAACAGGCCATGTTAACCGATGTAATTTCCTTTTTGTAGAGAAAACTAAAAAAACCTCGTAAATCCAACAGCGTATCATGGACAAGTGATTTTTTTGTTGCATCAATGCTTTTAATAAAGTTGATAATGTGTATTTGTTTGATCTCGCCAACAGATGAAACATTGTGCGACAGCAGCCAAAAGTTAAAATTGCTCAAATGGCTTTCTATTTTGTCAATTGTCAGATCGCTTCTTCTTTGAGATTTTTTCGATGCCAGAAAGTCTTTCATTAGCATCCCAATTGTACCATCCATATGGATTGTTTTTCTTTTCATTTGAACACTTCCGGTCGTAATGAATTCAGAAAGAACAGAGACAGCTTTCCCGATATTTTTCTCGCTTACAGTCAAATCACGGCGATTACGGCCTTTGTAAAACGAGATAAGGAAATCATTACATAGCTTGGTACTGATGAAATCAATCTTTTGCGATTCCATGTACTCTTTTAAAGGTTGCCATCTGCTGCGATAATGACGAAGGGTGACATCCTTGTACGATAGGTTGTTTTTCATGAAATCCAGTGCCGCAGACGTTACTTCATCGAAATCAAATTTGTTTTCCATAATCAATAAAGTTTAATAGATGAACGAACATTGTTCTCGTTAAACCTAAAATTTATGCAAACAAATCAAGCGGTAATACATAGATATGTCATTTATTTTCAGACTATACAAAAATTTTTCTTCGCATAATGAAAACGTTCGGATAATCGGCAATGGTCGGTTCGCCGATTATGTCATACCATTTACTTACAGGCAATTGTGAAGTTATTATAGTGGATCTCTTTCCATGCCGGTCCTCAAGCAGTTCAAGTAAAATTAACCGCTGATTGTTATCAAGCGGTTTCAAACCAAAATCATCCAAAATGAGTAAATCCTGTTTTTCGATTTTACTTATTTCTTTAATATAGGTGCCATCTGCTTTGGCGATCTTCATTTCATCGAACAACTTTGAGCAGTTCCGGTAGCAGACCTTATATCCCTGCATGCAGGCCTGGTGCCCAAGTGCAGAAGCCAGGAAGCTTTTCCCCACGCCGGTACTTCCTGTTAAAACCAGATTTTGTTTACCCGATATCCAACTGCAGGAAGATAATCTTAACAGTTGATTTTTATCCAGTTCCCTTTTGGCCGCATAATCTATTTGTTCCATACTCGCCTGGTAACGAAACCGGGCCCTTGTTATTAATCTCTTTAGCCTCCGGTTATACCGCTCATCCCATTCGGCCTGAACCAGATGGGATATGACCTCATCGGTTGTAAAATCGTTATTCCTGCCTGTTTCCATCATTTCCCTGTAAGCCCGGGTAAAACCACACAGGCGCATCTCTTCGAGTTTTTGCATTGTCACTGTTTGATTCATACTTATTCATTTTTAAAAATTGGTTATTTATAATTTTCCTTTCCCCGTATGTTTTTATGAAAAGGAAGTTTCAAATCAAGGGTATTCTCCGGTTCCATTTTGTGGATATTATTCTTTAATGCGTTATAAATAAACCGGAAGGATATACTATTGTACTCTATTGCTTTTTTACAAACTTTTTCAAGGTCTTCCGGTTTATATTTTTTCCCAAGGTTCAATACTCCCATACATGATTTAAAAGCCTGTTGGGGATGTTCCCTGCTTTCCAGTAACCGTTCAATAAAAGCTTCTATGGAACCGCCCATCTGCGATGCCCACTTAACAAACCGGTCGGTATTCCATCCATTGACAAACTGGTGGGTAGCGGGCATATGGCTTTTTTCCGTGGTATAGCCATACTTTTTACGGTCCCTTTGGTGGAACGCAATTCGGACATGGTCATTGAAGATTTCAACCACACGACTGGTATAGACCGTCTTAACCTTTTTCCCTGTGTTTTGATAAGGAACACTATAGTAATGCTTATCTTCTTTCAGATAAATATGATGGTGGAACTCCACCCTGGATACCTGGAAATGTTTTATTTCATATCTCTCTGCCGGAAGGGCCTGCAACTCATTTTTCTCTATCTCGTTAAATAACTCCCTGCGACTGGTACTTCTTCGCTGGAAAGGGGTATTGTTCAGTTTTTCCAACTCTTCCCATATGGCCTGGTTAAGTTCCCGGAGTGAAAAAAATGTCTGGTTCCTTAATTTTGCAAAGATCCTTTGATAAACCAGGCGCACCGCATTTTCAACCAATGGTTTATCTTTGGGTTTACCCGGACGGGCTGGCAGGATAACTGTGCCGTAATGACGGGCAAGATCGTAATATGTTTCATTAAGCAATGGCTCATAATTGCACGCCCTGGTAACTGCTGATTTTAAATTATCAGGACATATACCCCTGGTGGCCCCTCCGTAATACCTCCACGCATTCTCATTGGCCCAGATCCAATCCTCTAATTGCTGGCTTTTTACTGCTTCCACATAGATCAGTTGACTGGCCCCCATGATGGTTACAAAAATCTCTGCATGGTTAACCCCGCCGGTTTCTCCATTCACCCAATGCATCTTCTTCCCGGTAAAATCAACATATAACAAATCTCCGGCTTTGTGCTCTATGTGCATCCCTGCTTTGAGTTTGCTTTCCCACATCCGGTAATGATGGCAAAACCTGGAATAACTGAACCCTTCAGGTTGGCGCTGCTTATACTCTTCCCATAGCAGGTAAAGGGTCACTCCTACGCGGGCCAGTTCTTTTTCATAGTAGGGAAAATCTTTGGCCAGGGATTCATACATGGGATTGGCGGATTGATTACGCTTCTCGAAAAGCTCTGCGACTTCTGTATCACTCATCCCGGTAATCTCATGCCAGGATAATCCACTGCGTTTAAACTCCGCAAGATACTCTCCGACACTGGTCTTGCTTACCCCGAGTGCATCGGCTATTTTCCTGATGCTGAACTTTAATTCCTGGTTCAGTCGTAGTATTTCTCTTACTTTTTCCACTTTAATTCTTTGTCTTGGCATTTCCCCTCCTGTCGATTTTTGATTGATTCTAAAAATCAGCAGAAGTAATAAGATTCAGTGGAAAATAAGTGATGGTCTGTTTGCGAATCTCAACTGTCCGTTTTCGACAGGAATCACTGTCCGCTTTGATCGCGTCCGGCTGTCCGTTTTCCCCAAGAATCCTTGTCCACTTTCAACAGGAATTGGTGTCCGCTTTCAGCAGGAAGTGCTGTCCGTTTTCTGCAAGAACGGGTGTCCGTTTTCTGCAAGATTTTGCAACTTATTGTGGGACAGTGCACGCAAATGCCTCGACATGGTAACCAACCTTCAGGGAAAGCACAACCTGCCCGGATGGAGAAAGTTGAAAAACTGGCGCAGCGATTTGAAGAACAAGATGCGTGCATTGGGTCGAGCCAGTGCATCCGGAGGTAAGGGGAAGCAAGAAAGAATAAAGTATGCAGCCAGGAACTATCTTACAAAAGCAAAAGCACTGTATGCAAAATTGGAAACAGAAAAGCCCGGATTCCCGCAACGGGACATTGCCGATATAATGATAATATTAGAACTGGAGCGTTTTATGGAACTCTTGGATAAACATATAAAATTGGTTGAAAGACGCATCATAAAAGGAGAAAGCATTGCTCATCGCGAGAAAATGTTCTCAATTTTTGAGCAATATACCGAATGGGTAACAAAAGGGAAAATGCGCCCCAATGTTGAATTGGGCAAGAAAGTTGCCATTACGAGCGATCAGTTTGGCTTGATTGTCGATTATAAAATAATGGAACATGAGTCAGATTCAGGAATAGTGCCGGAACTAGCCAATCGCATATTATCTGAACATACGGTAAAAAGTTGGAGTTTTGACAAAGGGTTTTGGCACAAAAACAACAAAGAACTATTATCGGAGAGTGTTGAAACATTGGTCCTTCCCAAAAAAGGGAAATGCAACAAGCAAGAATACGAACAGGAACACCACCCAAAATTTATACGCAACCGCAACAAACACAGTGCCATAGAGTCAAATATCAACGAACTTGAGCACCGAGGTCTGGACAGGTGCCCGGACAAAGGCTACATGCACTTTAAACGGTATGTGGGGTTTGCTGTCTCTGCCTATAATTTAAGGAAAATAGGTGCAGAACTAATCCGGCTCACTATTGAAAAAGAGCAACGGAACAAGGTGTTTGTCAAACTCGTCGCATAGGACCGCATCACACTATATTACAACTTGTTAAGTATTAAAAGAGGATAACTATGTCCAAATGTAAAGGAAAAGAGGCATTTTCTTAAATTTTTGCTCGGGCAGACAAACCCAATTGTCAAAAACAACAAAAACAACTTAGATTTACGCCAACGATGATGTTCCCATTTGGGGAATCTCTAGTGAGATTTTCCAAAAAGCAGTGTTTTCTTGCCGAGACTAATTATTTTAATCTTTCGAAAGGAAAATATTTTCCCAAAAATAGATGATGTTAGAAATGCCATAAAAAATAAAGAAAATAGCTTTCTTGAATTTGTAACCACACTTCAATTTGACAGAAATAAAAACATATCAAGAGAAATACCTGAACAAAAAGAATACAAAGAGATATTGGAAGAATATGGACAGAGGATTAATGAGACCTTTTTGGCAGGATTATCCTGCTCCGTATGTTTGCCTGCTTCCAGATCAAGCGACACAGGCTCATTAATGGGGAAGCTAATCCTTTCGATAGTTCCTGGGATTACTATTTTGCCAACAGGTTAAAAATTAAGTATGTAAACTGAATATTTCGTATATTGCCGGGTGGTTTAAGCCGCCTTTAGAGAGCCTGAGCCGTGTGAATCGAAAGGTTCAGGCACGGTTCTTAGGGGACAAAGGCGGAGTAACCCGCCTGAGTAACCCGACAAGACCCTTCTAACGCACAAAAATCATTTTGTTATATTTGAAGAGCATAAAATAACATAGCATGGATTATAGAGATTCTGTTTTTATGTCAGTTGCAGAAAACCTGAGTTTTTCAAAAGCAGCAAATGATCTCAATATAAGTCAACCAGCCGTTACACGACATATTAAAGAGTTAGAAGAACGCTACAAAACGAATCTTTTAGAGCGAAAAGGCAACAAAGTATATCTGACCAAGGCTGGCGAAAAAGTGTATAATGCTTTTAAAGAAATTGCACAACAATACCGCAATCTCGATTTTGAAATCGGGCAATTACACAGCAGCATTTCAGGCGAGTTTAAGATTGGTGCCAGTTCAACCATTTCTCAATATGTTATTCCTAAGGTAATCGCATCGTTTCACAAACGGTACCCAAAAATCCAGATCTACCTGATGAACGGCAACTCGTTTGAGATGGAAAAATTGCTGTTGGATAATCAGGTAGATATAGCTTTGGTCGAAAACCATTCGTCGCAATCGGGCATCCGATACAAAGATTTTCTTGATGATGAGCTGATTGTTGTAACCGGCAAAAATAGTGTTTATGCCAAACGCGAAACAATTACCAAAGACTATTTGATGCAAATACCGATAGTGTTGCGCGAACAAGGTTCTGGAACTTTGGAAGTAATAAAACATGTACTCTCGCAACAAGATATCAACTTTGAGAATCTCAATACACTCATTCATTTGGGAAGTACCGAGTCGATTAAAAATTTCTTACAAGATTTCGACGGATTGGCCATTGTTTCAGAAAAGGCTGTTCAGAACGAACTGTACATGAAAACACTTATCAAACTTAAAGTAACAGGATTTACCATTCCACGAAAATTTCGCTTAGCTTACAAACAAGGACATAAAAGCCAACAGGTTGAGTTGTTTGAAAATTTCTTATTAGGCTATAACATATAGTTATTGAATATAAGTTTTTGGTATTTGTATTAATTATAGTACACCTATATTTTTGTAAGCAAAAAGTATAGGTATGAAAACCGTAAAAGTATTTAGCGGCCTAGTTGGTATAGAGAAAAAGTATAAAAATTACAACTGGCTCTATTCAATTATTATTTGTGCAAGTTTTTTGCCGTTTATGTCGCCGTCAATAGCCTTATTTATTGGCTTAGTGCTTTCTATTATCGGGTTGAGGCACGAAAACATCCATAAGTACATATCAAAAATCCTTCAGGCATCCATAGTTTTAATGGGTTTTGGAATGAGTCTTGGTGCTGTAATTTCATCATCAAAGACCGGTTTTCTTGAGACCGCAGTTTCTGTAACTACGGTAATGTTATTGGGTATTTTGTTGGGGAAACTTTTTAAAGTTGAGAAAAACATTGCATTGCTTATTTCTACGGGAACAGCTATTTGTGGAGGAAGTGCCATTGCCGCAGTTGCACCAATACTTAACAGTAAAAACTATCAAAACTCGTTTGCACTTATCGTGGTTTTTGTACTGAATGCCGTTGCCTTGTTTTTGTTCCCTTTTATCGGGCATCAATTAGGTTTAAGTCAGGAAACTTTTGGGAACTGGGCTGCCATAGCCATTCACGATACCAGTTCTGTGGTTGGTGCTGGGGCAATTTATGGCGAAAAAGCATTGCAGGTGGCAACAACAGTAAAACTTATCCGGGCTTTGTGGATTATCCCATTATCGTTGGTGATTGCATTTATGAATAAAGGCGGTGAAAAAAAATCAATTAAATTTCCTTGGTTTATTTTGTTTTTCGTGCTTGCCATAGTATTTGCCAATATATTCCCCGTCTTTCAGTCAAGTTACGATCATTTTAACTGGTTAGGCAAACGCGGAATGGTTATTGCTTTGTTCCTGATTGGCTCAAATATCACCGTAAGTGAAATTAAAAAATCAGGCCCAAAAAGCTTTACACTTGGAATTATTTTATGGGTTGTGATTGCTATGGGTTCATTGTTTTTTTTAACACGATAAACGATGCCAAGCATTTGGGTAATATTAATTATTACATTTTCGAGCCTGATAAAAGGGATTACTGGCTTCGGCTTTGCCCTTGTTGCGTTTCCGCTGCTCTTAATGTGGTATGAACCCAAAGAAATTATTCCTATTTTAATGATTTGCAACCTGATTGCTTCGGTAATGATTGTTCTGCAAAAAAAAGAACATAAACTACTCGACAAACAATCGTATTATTTAATTATTACTGGAGGTCTTTTTACTATTGCCGGAGTAATTGCATTAAGTTCAACTGATGGTAAATGGTTAATACGCTTCTCAGGAATACTTTTTATTGTTCTTACAGTCTATTCGTTGGTTGGGAAAAAGTCCAAAGACAAAGCAATGCGAAATCGCGATTATCTTTCTGCCGGGGCATTTATCGGGTTTATAACCGGAGCGTTATCGGTAAGTGGGCCGCCATTGGCTCTTTTTCTTAACAGGGCAAACATCAGCAACCGGAAGTTCCGCGAGATATTTGCTACATTCAGCGTAATTACTGCTATTATTGCAGTAATCGGATATTATCAGTTAGGGATGATCACTTTGCATACACTTAAAGCATCAGTCATATTTATACCCATCCTTTTAACTGGGACTATTGTCGGGAAAAAGCTGAATACCATCATATCAATTGAAATGTTTCAAACTATTAACATCGTTTTAACCCTGATAGCAAGTATAATGTTAGTCGTACATTAATTATGACAATGAAAAAACGAGCCGCAGTATTTTTTCATGGGAAAGAACAATACAATTGTGCCTCATCTATTATGAATATTGAAGCCTACAAATAATTGGGAAGGGTAAAGTTAAGACGACATTAGTATCTCAATCAAGATACACGCATAACTCAATCGTGTTTCCCGTATATCTCCAATCAAATACACGTATATCCCCGGCTGGTCAGGATTTGCAATCCTGACCTTAGTAACAGGGGATTTGCAATCACCTTTTATCCCAGTTTTGGTGGAGGTCTCTGTTTTTAATATAAACCACCCCAAGGGATCAGCGAAGGAAGTCGGGTAATCCTGTTCCTTCTCGTTTGAGTGCAACAGGAATGGGGAATAAGCTCCACTATATTTTATCCATCATTATAAACCGCTCAGAACCTGGTATTAATATCATTTATCATTTTTATTTTTAACAATAAATTTGTCTGAGCGATGGGAAAATACTGAAACATTACCAACCATAGAAATGCGATGCATACAGCAACTAAAAGATTTTGATAGATTCTACTTTAACAGATTCCTTCAAAAACGAAAAATCCATCCGTTTTACCCTAAGCCCCGAGGGGAACCGGATCGATTTTACTGATTTCTCCCCTTGGGGTTGGGGTATAAAATCAGAAAAATTGGTTTTCTTTCTAAATCTGTTAAAGTAGAACTATATATCAATCGGATGATTACTCTAAAGTTAAATATCATTTTAACAAGATAGTTAAGAAGGGAAATGAGAAAATTGTATTCACAAAACAACAGTAAAATGCAAGTCAAGTATTTTTCTGTTTTATAATTTTTGTCACATCTTTGCCACAAGGAATAATCTTAAGGGTGTGATTGAAGATTTAAAAAACCAAATAATCTGGGATAATTTCAGGGAAGGAAATAAAAAGGCCCTTGAGATTATTTACGAGGACAATTATCCTTCCCTTTTTCATTATGGTTTAAAATTTACTCCCGATGAAAACCTTGTAAAAGACCTTATACATGAGTTATTTATCGAATTAATCGACTCCCGTGATAATTTGTCAGCAACAGATAATATCAGGTTTTATCTTCTTAAAGCCCTGAGGAATAAACTGTCGAAACATTTTTTATCTTCATTAAAAGAAAAAGCAAATCAGGTTGTCTCTGCTGATTTTAGTTTTGTTGAATCAATTGAAACTCAATTGATCAAAAAGGAGATTGAAGAGGGGATAAGGGTCCGCATCCTGACTTCAGTTAAAAAATTGTCGGAAAAACAGCAGGAGATCATCTATCTGCGTTTTTACAACGATATGTCATATCAAATGATTGCAGACATTTTTCAAGTTAAGGTACAAACTGTAAGAAACCTGATGTTCCGGGCCATTCAATCCTTAAAAGAGGATTTTGAAAAGGGAGAACTTGATAAACAGATGATTCTTTTTGTTTTTACCCGGCCACTATGGCGCTGATAATACGACTCCAGGGCCCCGCTTCTCCACGGGTATTTACCCAGCGAAGCCTGTAATAAACAGTCTTTCCCGCGTATTGACCATCAAAAGTCCGGGTGTAAGGAGTCCGGGTATCAGTAGCCAGGAAACTAAGTTCAGAAGCATCGGCAGGCGGGTCGCCGTCAATCTTCATCCATATCTGACAACCATGCACACCGGCAGGTTTGGCCCTGGTGGTGGCGTTGTTTCGTCAGAAAAATGATTAGACAACCTGTAACCTGTAACTTTTAACTTTAATACTGACTGGCGCAGGCATTCCCCTGTATGTTTTATAGCATGTATAACAGATAGTATAAAAACTGGTTTTTATCCATTACCTGGTAAACATGCTTCGAAAGAAATGGAAAAATTTTCAGAATATAATACTTATACGGTCGATGATTTTGTTCAGGATGATGAATTTCGTAACTGGATTATGAGACCGGATAATTTTTCTGATTCATATTGGAACGAATATTTGAGGGTTTATCCTGAAAAAGCAGGATTAATAAAAATTGCCCGTCAGATTGTTGACGCTTTGCTGTTTGAAGAACGGGAAATCAAGTCCTCTGAATATCAGGGGGCACTGAATAACTTAAAGAAATACCTGGATAAAAAGTCAGGTAAAAAACATCTTGTCGGGCAATTTTCATTTTGGTTGGGCCGGATTGCCGTAATTTTGATAGTACCTTTACTCCTTGCTGTTTCCTTGCTGTATTTCGAAAATTCAGGAAGTCAGGCTCCTCAGATGGTTCGCTATATTGTCCCCAACGGACAAAAGAGTAAGGTCGTATTAGCTGATGGTTCCTCTGTTTGGTTGAATTCCGGTTCAACCTTGTCGTATTCGGCTGATAAGAAAAATTCAAGAAAAGTGTTTTTAAGCGGGGAAGCATTTTTTGATGTTGTAAAAGACAGAAAACATCCCTTCCTTGTCGAAACCGGTAATTATACCGTAAAAGTTTACGGGACACAGTTCAATGTTTACGACTGTAAAAAAACTCAGGAAAGCGAAGTGATTTTAAAAGAAGGCTCTGTTTCAATACTTATTAATAATCAGGAGAAATTGAAGTTACAGCCCGGACAACGGTTTTACATGAATGAAAAGAAAAAATATACAATTACCAGGGTAAACCCGGATTTATATTTGAGCTGGAAAGATAATGTTTTAAGAATTAACAAAGAAAGGCTTCAGGACTTAATTATCCGGATGGAACGGTGGTATGGGGTCAATATCCGGGTCGAGAATTTTGAACAGGTAAAAGATTTAAGATATACTCTTACCATAAAAACTGAAAGTTTAAGGGAAATGCTTGAATTAATCAGGATTGTGACCCCGTTTCATTACGAGATAAACGGGGAGAATTTGACTTTAAAATATTATTAACTGTATTTGTATTGCCTATGATGATAAATTTTTGATTGGAAAATAAAAGCAGGAATATCTGCAACATATCCCTGCTTGTGAGTTTAACAGCTTTACCATAGAGTGTATGGTAATTAATATTAAAAACTTAAAACAAAACTATGAAAAAAAATGGGATCTTTTTCTTGTTAAGAAAAAGAGTTACGCCAATTGGCAAAATTTTGAAAACGATGAAAGTATTTGCTTTTTTTATGTTAGTCGCAATTGTTCATGTTTCAGCCGCTTCCTATTCACAGAATACCCGTTTGAGCCTGAATATGAGCGATGTTTCAATTAAGGATGTTTTAATCAGTATTGAAGAACAAACAGAGTACCGGTTTTTGTACAGCGACTCTAAAATTGATGTTGAAAATAAAATAAGTGTCGAACTGAATGACATGAATGTTGAAGACATCCTGGACAATCTTTTTAGGGGGACTAATATTGATTATAAAATTGTAAACCGGCAGATTTTATTGTCGAATAAGTTGACAACTGTATTGATGCCCAATCAAAAGATTGATATCTCAGGGACTGTAACCGACTCTTCCGGTACCCCCTTGCCAGGAGTAACCGTAGTAGTAAAAGGAACTACCCAGGGGATTATTACTGATGTTTACGGGAGCTATTCGCTTCCCAGTATTCCGGGCGATGCAACCTTGGTCTTTTCGTTTGTAGGGATGAAAAGCCAGGAGATAGAGGTGTCTGGTAAAAGTAGGATTGATGTGGTAATGATTGAAGAGACCTTTGGAATTGAAGAAGTGGTCGCTATTGGTTACGGAACGCAGAAAAAACTGGAATTGACCAGTGCTGTTTCGAATGTTAGCGCAGAAGAATTTGTTAAAGGATCGAAAACAGATGCAGCCCAGTTAATCAAAGGACAGGTGGCCGGTGTTACGATTGTTAACCCGGATGCAAACCCGACTAGTACGTCCCAGATTGTTTTAAGGGGGGTAACAACCATGGCGGCAGAGACTCAGCCATTGATCGTGATTGACGGGATCCCCGGCGATTTGACAGATGTGGCCCCTGAGGATATCGAAACCATTAATATCCTTAAAGATGGTTCGGCAGCAGCTATTTACGGTACGAGAGGAACAAACGGGGTTATTCTGATCACCACCAAAGGAGTAAAGAAAGCAATCACGGCCACAATCGAATGGAATAGCTATGTAACTACCCAGTCGATCACCAAAAGCCTGCGTTTTATGAATGCTTCGGAATACAGGGAACTCGTGGCAGCAGGTAAATCCGGCGCGATTGACTACGGAGCGGATACCGACTGGATCGATGAGATATTCAGGACACCTGTTTCACACACCCATAATGTGAGCATGAAAGGGGGAGATCCCAATACCAATTATATTATGAACATCAATTACAAGGCGCTGGAAGGGTTGATGCTGAAGTCAGACAACAAGGTGCTCAATGCCCGGATAGAGGCCAATCATACCATGTTTGACGGGATGCTGAAAATAAAAGGCGCGGTGATGGGGTACGACCAGAAATATTTTTCCGGTGGCGACGGATATAGCTGGAGAGGCGACGTTTACCGGAATGCCCTGATCTATAATCCTACTGATCCGGTTAAAGATGAAGACGGCAACTGGACCGAACACCCGGATATGAATAATTACTGTAACCCTGTTTCCCTGATCGAAGAAACAGACGGATCGATCCATATTACCAATTTTAAGCCGTTTGGAACGGTTACAATATTTCCATTGGAAGGGCTGACTTTTAAATTACTGGCATCCCGTGATATTTACAACAAAACCGCTGGTTATGCTGAATCATTCAATCATATTAACAGTATTAAAAACAGCAGGACAGGATTTGCTTCAAGAGGAACCACCCGGAATGTGGATGATTTGCTGGAATTGACGGGCACCTATATCCGTTCGTTTGGTAAACACAATATCAACTTTCTGGGAGGATACAGTTTTCAGAAAAATGTTTATGAATTTTACTGGATGAATACTTATGATTTTTCGAGCGACCAGTACTCTTACAATAACATGTCGGACGGTTCGGCTTTAACCGAAGGTAATGCAGGGATGGATTCAGAAAAAAGTTCATCAAAACTGGTTAGTTATTTTTCAAGGATCAATTATAATTACAATAACAAGTATTTGTTGATGGCCAGTATCCGTTACGAGGGCTGTACCAAGTTCGGGGAAGACCATAAGTGGGGGGCATTCCCTGCTGTTTCTGCAGGCTGGAATATTATTAATGAACCTTTTATGGAAAACTGGCAGTCGAGGTTCAGTACGTTAAAGCTCCGGGCTGGTTTTGGTATAACAGGTACAGCTCCTTCTGATTCTTATGCCTCGCTGAGCCGTTTGTCTTCCTCAACGAAATATTTGTACAACGGGGAGTGGATATCTACACTTTACCCGTCCTCCAATGCCAATCCTGACCTGAAATGGGAAAAGAAGTCTGAGCTGAATTTCGGGTTGGAAATAGGAGCTTTTGATGATCGGATCTCTGCAACTATTGATCTTTATAAGCGGACGACCAAAGATTTGTTATGGGATTACACCGTAGCTACCCCTCCCTATTTGTACAATACCGTTCTGGCAAATGCCGGGGAAATGCAAAATAAAGGGGTGGAAATAGGAATAGAGGCGACCCCTATGCAACGGGCTGATTTGAGCTGGCATACGACTGTTAATGGTTCTACCAACCGGAATAAAGTGATCTCTTTATCGAGCGATCAGTACCATTTGTCTGGCGGCCATTTTGATACCGGTTCGACAGACGAACCTATACAAAGTAAAACACACAGGGTAGAAGAAGGAAAGCCAATCGGGAACTTCTACGGGTACAAAACAGTGGATGTGGATGATGACGGGTATTGGATCATTGAAGGAGAAGACGGCAATCCAAAACCGATTTCAGATCAGGTTCCTGAAGATAAAAAGATATTGGGAAATGGGTTGCCGAAATATTATTTAAACTGGAATAACACGATCAATTACAGGCATTTCGATCTGAATATTACCATGCGCGGAGCTTTTGATTTCCAGATACTTAATATGACTAAAATGTTTTATGGAGTACCGGTCAGTCTGACCCGTGGAAATGTGATGAAAAGTACGTATGACAAGATTTACGGAAAAGTGCCGTTAAACGATGCCCAGGAACTTCAGTACGTTAGTTATTTTATTGAAGACGGTGATTACTGGAAGATCGATAATATTACTCTTGGATATACTTTTGATATTAAAAGCAGATACATACGATATTTGCGGGTTTATGCCTCCGGTTCAAACATGTTTACCTTTACCGGGTACAGTGGGATAGACCCGGAAGTGAATAGTGTAGGCCTTTATCCTGGTAATGATGATCGGGACAGGTATCCGGCAACCAGAACCTATACTTTCGGAATTTCCGTTAAATTTTAACTTTTAAAAAGATAGCAATGAAAATTATAATAAAAATCACTATTCTGTCTGTATTCCTTTTCGTCGTGGACAGTTGTAATGATCTTTCAGAAACCGTTTATACTGATATTACAGAGGATAGTTATACTTATTCAGAAGATGATATTTCTGCTGTGATAGGTCCTGTTTACAGTAATATGCGTGATCTTATGGGATATAGAAATTTTCAGGGGTTAGAAGAAACAACTTCCGATCAGCTTGTGATGCCTGCCAATGCTTCCGGATGGGATGACGGGGGGATTTATAAAAAGTTACATTTGCATACATGGACTTCTGAAGCGGTACAAATCGGAAATCTTTGGAATACTTTGTATAAAGGTGCTATCCATGCCAACAGGATTATAGAGCAGATTGAAGATGGCACCATTCCTTTTTCTTCAGAAGAAAATAAAAAATCGTATCTGGCAGAGATGACTGTTGCACGGGCTTTTTATTACTGGCTTATAATTGATAATTTCGGGAATGTGCCATTCGTAACAACCTCAGCTCCGGAACTTCCTGCAAAAACAGACCGTGCAACAATTTATTCGGCAATTGTTTCCGATATCAATAACGTGATGGATGATTTAAGCGAAGAAAACAGTACCGTGATGTACGGACGTTTCAATAAATGGGCAGCAAAAACGCTGTTGGCAAACCTGTACCTGAATGCAGTGGTGTATACCGGTACGGCTGCATGGGATAATTGCCTGGCAGTGTGCAATGAGGTTATTACTTCAGAAAAATACAGTCTGGAAGCCAATTATGCCGATTGTTTCGACGCGGATAATGAAGGTTCGGTGGAAACCATTTTTGCCATACCGTCCGATGAAATAAACGGGAGCGGAATGCACATCAACTATACCCTTCATGCTGCCTCAAAAGCAAAATACAATCTGCGGACAACTCCTTATGGAGCAGGTTGCGGAAAAGCAATTTCCCAGTTCATTGACACTTATGACCCGGACGATTCGCGTATCGGTGATACCTGGGAGCACGGATTGCAATATGATGACGATGGGGTAACTCCTCTTTTGTGTTCCTACGACCGGGCCGGTCAGCAACTGAATTACACGAAAGACCTTCCCGACGGATTATACACGGCAGAAGATGAGGGATACCGGATTATTAAATTTAAACCGGAAATGGAAGCAGCCTATAACATGAACAATGATTTCCCGTTTTTCCGTTATGCCCAGGTTCTGATGATGAAAGCCGAATGCCTGCTGAGAAAAGGAGATGCTGATGACGCTGCTGTTATTGTTACGGAAGTAAGACAACGGGACTTTAAAAATAATCCGGACAAAGCAACCATTACAGGTGAACAACTAACGGCCAACACTAAATATCAGTACGGATATGTTGAAAATTACGTCATTACAGATCCGGGAGACCAGGCAACTGTTGAGTACGGGGGATTTTACGACGAACTGGGTTATGAGTTTGCCTGTGAATATATGCGTCGCAGGGATATGATCCGGTTCGGTACCTATACGACCAAAAGCTGGCTGTCACACAAGCCCCAGGGACATAAAACCAGGCTATTGCCTATCCCTCAAAACGTAGTAGATGCAAATCCACACCTCGATCAAAATATTGATTATCAGTAGTAAATAGAATTAATCAGGTATTGTGTGTGTTACAATACCTGATTCTTTTTTTATGACTATATTAACAGCTAAAAAAATGTTTCAAAAAAAGTTATTTGAGATTCTTATTCTATTTCTTGTATATGCTACATTTTCTGCCGGATGTAAAAACAGTGTTAAAGAACAACCCGTAAAACTGCAAAAAGGTGTTCTAATCTGGAATGATTACAAAACTTATATCCGGGAGTTTAACGAGAAAGACAATGAGTTATATACGCAGTATATTCCAAATAATCGGTCTGAAAAATTTTTGGAAGAAAACATCCCGTATTTCAACTGTCCTGACAAAGAGTTGGAAAAGACCTATTATTTCCGTTGGTGGACATTCAGGAAACACATAAGACAAACACCGGAAGGCTTTGTTATCACTGAGTTCCTGCCTGATGTCTCCTGGGCAGGGAAATACAATACCATTAATTGTCCTGCCGGGCACCATTTCTACGAAGGAAGGTGGTTACGAAACCAGGAATACCTGAAAGATTATGCTAACTTTTGGTTTAAAGGGGGAGGAAGTCCGCGTTCATACAGTTTTTGGGCTGCTAATTCAATTTTAGCTTTTGCCTCCGTTCATCAAAATAAAGAATTAATAAAAGGTTTACTCCCATCCCTTGTTGAAAATCTCAGGGAGTGGGAAAAAAGCAATTTATGCGAAGACGGGTTATTTTGGCAGGTGGACGATCGGGATGGCATGGAAGTCTCTGTTGGAGGTTCAGGGAAAAGGGCAACAATCAATTCATACATGATTGGGGATGCAATGGCTATTGCTGAAATAGCAAAAATGGCAGGAAACAAGACAATAGAAGAAGAATACTCACAAAAAGCTTCCCAATTAAGAAAATTGTTATTGACGAAATTATGGAATTCCAAGGCTGAATTTTTTGAGACTTTGCCTTTGAATGAGGAAGAGTTTAACAAATTAAATTTAAGTACATGGAGTGCAAAATCGTTTTCACTCCTTCTCATCGATTCAGCTAAATTTGTAGGTGTCAGGGAACTGCATGGTTATACTCCCTGGTATTTTAATATTCCTGAAGATAAACATTCAGTTGCATGGAAATTTTTGCTTGATACCGATGGTTTCAAAGCCCCTTATGGGCCTGCAACAGCCGAACAGTCCCATCCTGGATTTAAAGTTGTTTATGAAGGTCATGCCTGCCAATGGAATGGCCCTGGTTGGCCTTTTGCAACATCTGTAACATTAAAAGCAATGGGTAATCTTTTGCGGGATTATAATCAGTCTGTGATTTCGAAAGCTGATTTTGTGAATCAGCTATTAATTTATTCCAACAGCCATCGAAGAATAAATCAACGCGGAGAAAAAGTTTGTTGGATAGATGAGAACCTTAACCCATTTACAGGTGACTGGATATCACGAACAATGTTAAAAGCAAGAGGACATGAGCCGGAGGAAAGAGGAAAGGATTACAACCACTCTGAATTTTGTGATATTGTTATTGGCGATTTAGTTGGAATCCAGTCTTCAATGGAAGATATAATCACCGTTGATCCATTAATTCCGGAGGGTTATTGGGACTGGTTCTGTCTTGACCATGTTAAATATCATAATAGGACTCTTACTGTTATATGGGACAAAGACGGTACAAAATACCACTTAGAAAAAGGCTTTTCTATCTTTGTTGACGGAGAAATGAAACACAATTCAAACAAAATTGAAAGAATAACCATTCAAATCTGAAAAAATGAAAATATATATTTTTCTTTTCCAACTCTTGAGTATAATAAGCGCTTCTGCTTTAATGGCTCAATCCTACCAGGTTCAACCAGTTCCTTTTAACAAGGTTAGTATTAATGACAGTTTTTGGTCTCCCCGTTTAAAAGCTCATGCGGGGCAGACCCTTCAGGCCTGTATTGCCCAGACGCAGGATTCTACCAAGAGGATCAGTAATTTTGAAAAGGCTGCCGGGATCAAAGAGGGAAAACATGAAGGTATTTATTTTGACGACTCGGATGTATACAAGGCCATGGAAGGCATCGCTTATTCCCTGATCAATAATCCAAATAAGGAATATGAAGCCTTGCTGGACAAATGGATCGGTCTGATCGCGAAGTCGCAGCAACCGGATGGTTACCTGAATACCTATTATACCCTGGATTTTCCCGACCAGAGGTGGACCAACATGGAGAAACATGAAATGTACTGCGGCGGTCACATGATCGAAGCAGCCATTGCCCACTACCAGGCAACGGGGAAAAGGACTTTTCTTGACGTAGCCATAAAGTTTGCCAATCATCTGGATGATACCTTTGGCCCGGATAAACGTCACTGGGTGCCGGGGCATGAAGAAATTGAACTGGCCCTGGTGAAACTATACCATGTTACCGGTGAGAAAAAGTACCTCGATCTGGGCTACTGGTTACTCGAAGAAAGAGGCCACGGGTATGGTAAAGGAGGAATATGGGACAATGCGAAAGCAGGCCCTGCCTATTGCCAGGATGATGTGCCTGTTTCGGAGATTACCGATATTAAAGGTCATGCAGTACGGGCGATGTACCTGTTTGCCGGAATGGCTGATGTGGCTGCCGAAGAAAATATTCCCGGTTATGTGGAAGCTCTTAAACGGGTATGGGAAGACGTGGTTTACCGGAATATGTATATCACCGGGGGCATTGGTTCTTCCAGACATAACGAAGGGTTTACCGAAGATTATGATCTGCCCAATAAAACGGCTTACTGCGAAACCTGCGCCTCTATCGGTATGGTCTTCTGGAACAACCGGATGAATCTGCTCACGAAAGATGCCCAATATGTGGATGTGATGGAACGGTCGCTTTATAACGGTGTTTTATCGGGTGTTTCCCTCGAAGGCAACCTGTTTTTCTATGTAAATCCGCTGGAATCAGATGGGGATCATCACCGCCGGCGCTGGTTTGGATGTGCCTGCTGCCCGAGCAATGTTTCCCGTTTTATTCCTTCAATAGGCAGCTACATTTATTTAAAGAACGACCACGAACTGTTTGTCAACCTGTATATGGGAAATGAGGCAGATGTGGAAATGGGGCAAACCAAAATGAAAATAAAGCAAATAACTGATTACCCGTGGGATGGGAAGATTGTTCTGGACATTACCCCGGCTGTTCCTGTCTCTTTCGACCTTAAAATGAGAATACCCGGCTGGTGCAAGAGCTTTCGGGCATCGGTAAACGGAGAAACGGTTCCGTACGTTGTAAAGGATGATGGTTATCTGTCGCTGCAAAGAAAATGGAAACGGGGCGACCGGGTGACCTTGTGGCTGGATATGCCTGCAGAACTGGTTGCTGCCGATCCCCGCGTAAAAGAGGATGTCGGGAAACGGGCTGTTCAGCGGGGACCGCTGGTATATTGCCTGGAACAGGCCGACAACGGGAACATGGATGAAATTTCGGTTGGCCAGGATATGAAGTTTGCCCTTCTTCCGGGAACAGGAAAACTGGAAAGTATGAAGATACTGAAGGTTCGGTCTCACGGCAGGGAACTGACTTTTATCCCGTATTTTGCCTGGGATAACCGTTCTTCCGGTAAAATGAAAGTCTGGACTGATTTTGAGACAAAGCAGCAATAAACAGTCTGTTTGGCCAGGTTCCCAAAGAATTATCTGTTACGGGAACTGGCAGAAAACATTATTTGTCAAACCTTTTGTATTTTTAAGTCAAAATTCATACAATGAAAAAAGATTTTTGTAACAGATCAGTTTTAATTCTATGTTGTTGAGAAAACGATATTTGAAATTTTTTCATTGAAAATTGCTTTTCAATGAAATATTCGATTCTCAGAGGGTTTAAATTTTCAAAAGCAACCTTTATTAACATATTGCCGTTTTCAGACTTGACAACTTTTCTGTTAACACCTTGTATTTAAATTGTAAAGAGCATTTCTTTGTGATATGTCAAACGATTTGGAAAAATTGCAACAAACGGTTATTGCGCTTGTCGAAAAAGTAAATTACCTGACCAATAAAGTTGATACCCTAACCAAGGAAAATGAATACTTAAAAAAACGTTTGGCCAAATATGAAACACCAAAGAACAGCAATAACAGCAGTATCCCCCCATCGAAAGACGAAAACCGTCCCAAACGCAAAAGCTTACGCGAGAAAAGCGGGTTAAAACCGGGAGGCCAAAAAGGAAGAAAGGGAAATACGTTAAAAATGACAGATAGTCCCGATATAACAAAAGACCATGTACCCAATTACTGCCATTGCTGTGGCAACAGCCTTGAAAATATCCCGGCCGAATATAAGGGGAAGCGGCAAGTTTACGATATTCCGGAAATAAAAATAAAGGTGACGGAACACCGCATATACACAAAGCAATGCAGCTGTGGCCATATCAACGAAGGGGATTACCCCGGAGAAGCCGGTTCCCCTGTCAGTTACGGGAACAACATAGAAAGCCTGATAGGGTACTTCCATACAAGGCAGTATATCCCGTTCAAAAGGATCAGGGAAATCTTCTCCGATGTTTTTAATGCCCCCATAAGCGAAGGTGGAATCCATTATGTATTGGACAGGCTTGTCACAAAGGCGCAGCCCGCATATGAATTGATTAAGCAAAAACTACAGGGCAACAAAAAATATGCTACCGGTAGCGATGAGACCGGGGTGAAAGTAGACGGGGACAAACACTGGGCATGGACATGGCAGAACGAAGAAGCTACATTTATTACAATAACCGACAACAGGGGGCAAAAGAGCATAGACCAGACGTTTGAAAAAGGATTTAAAAACTCCGTCCTCGTACATGACTGCTGGGTAAGCCATTTTAATACCAAAGCATTATCCCACCAGCTCTGCCTTGCCCACCTGCTAAGGGATCTCAACTATTTGGGGGAACTTTACGCACACAAATGGAGCCGCGTCACAAAACTTCTTCTCAGCCAAGCCCTGGATCAGGAAAAACGGATGGAAGCCCCGGACTATTACGTGCCAGATCCGAGAATATTCCAGATAGAATCCAGGCTTGATTTTTTATTGGGGTACAAAATACCTAAGGACAAAAATGAATTGACCGTTTTTCAAAAACGATTGAAAAAGTATCGTGAATTTATTTTTACATTTCTTTATAGGCCGGAAGTACCTCCCGATAATAATGCATCGGAACGGGCTATCCGAAATATAAAGGTGAAACAAAAAGTATCAGGTCAGTTTAGGTCGACAAACGGAGCTTTCAGATTTGCCGTATTACGATCCATCACGGATACTGTGTTGAAAAATCACATGAACGTTTTAAACTCCTTAAAGATTATTGCCAGATTGAAAACTGATCTGTAACAGATTTTTTAATCCTGTTCTTTTCAGTTGCCATTCTGTTTTCCTGTAATGAGAACAAAGAGGTAACGGTAGTTCTTCAACCTCCAACCGGTTCTGTTAATAGTTATTATATTGGTAATAAGCCTCCCTTGTTACCGAGTACCCTTATCAAGTTACCTGTCGGATCAATTGAACCTAACGGCTGGCTAAGGAAAAAGTTGGAACTACAGGCCAGTGGATTTCACGGGCACCTTGAGGAAATCAGCGAATTTTTGAAAAAGGACAACAATGCATGGCTTTCTTCTGAAGGAAAGGGTGAATATGGTTGGGAAGAAGTTCCGTATTGGCTGAAAGGCTACAGTAATTGTGCTTATGTGCTGGGCAATAAAAATATGGTCAAAGAAACGGAGGCGTGGTTGAATGCTGCAATCAACAGTCAGCAGGAAGACGGATGGTTTGGCCCGGGCAAGGGACGTACCGGCCTGTGTACCAAACTCGAAGGCCGTAGCGATTTGTGGCCCAACATGATTATGCTGTTTTGCCTGCAAAATTACTACGAATTTTCAGGGGATAAACGGGTTATTGAGCTCATGAAGAAATATTTTAAATATTTGAATACCTGGCCGGACGATGAATTTTTGGTTGGCTTTTGGCCTAGGATGCGTGCCGGCGATATGCTCTGTTCCGTTTATTGGCTTTATAATCGTACCGGGGAAAAATGGTTGCTGGATTTTGCAAAGAAAACACATGAAAACACAGCGCCATGGGACCGGAAAATTGCGAGCTGGCATAATGTAAATATAGCCCAGGGATTTCGGGAACCTGCTACCTGGTGGATGCAGTCGAAAAGCAAATGGGACCTTCAGGCCACAGAACGAAACTGGCAGGAAGTACGCAGGCTGTTTGGCCAGGCTCCCGGTGGTATGTTCGGAGGTGATGAGAATTGTCGTCTTGGGTACGATGACCCAAGACAGGCTGTCGAGACATGTGGTATCGTGGAAGAGATGCTTTCGGATGAAATACTCATCCGGGGTACAGGAGATTTAAAGTGGGCCGATAGGTGCGAAGATGTAGCTTTTAATTCATTGCCTGCAGCTTTTACTCCTGATATGAAAGCATTACGGTACCTGACAGCACCCAACATGCCTCAATCTGACAAAAAAAGTAAATCACCCGGTATCCAAAACAGGGGCCCCATGTTTCAAATGAATCCAACCATACATCGCTGTTGCCAGCACAATGGAGGGCATGGCTGGCCATATTTAGCCGAAAACCTTTGGTATGCCACTCCCGACAACGGTCTGGCAGCAGTTTTTTATTCAGCCAGCAGGGTGACAGCAAAGGTAGGGCAGGGGACAGAGATAACTTTTACCGAAGATACCCGTTATCCTTTTGATGAAAAGGTGGTTTTTACAGTCTCAACTTCCCAACAGGTTCAGTTCCCGTTGTATCTGCGTGTGCCTGGCTGGTGCGATAACCCCCGGGTCATGGTTAACGGGAAAAATGTAAAAGTGAATGCATCGCCCCGTTCCTATATCAAAATAGACAGGACTTTTAATGATGGAGACAAAATATCACTGACCCTGCCTATGAAACTTTCCATAAAGGAATGGGAGCATAACAAAAACAGTGTATCTGTCAATTATGGTCCATTATCCTTTTCTCTTAAAATTGAAGAACAGAAAGTACAGGATGGCGGGACCGAAGAATGGCCGGCATGGGATATATATCCCGCATCTCCATGGAATTATGGTTTGGTTTTGAATAAAGAGAATCCGGCTCAGAATTTTGAAATAGTCAAAAAAGAGTGGCCTTCATCCAATATGCCTTTTACCGTTGAAAACGCGCCAATTGAAATCAAGGCTAAAGGGAAGAAAATCCCCGGGTGGAAACTGGATGAGAATGGGTTGGTGGACGAACTTCAGCAAAGTCCGGCATATAGTTCTGAGGAAGAGGAAACAATAATGCTCGTTCCTATGGGATGCGCCCAGATCAGAATTTCTGCTTTCCCCACGGTATCTGCAGATAAGGAAGAAGCGTATGAGTGGAAAATCATAAAGAATCCGGAATAGCATTGAATACAAATAGAACACCCCCGGTCACGGTAGTTCGTTAAGAAAAGCAGTGCCGTTGTATGGCCGGAAATGACGGCATCTAAAAAAGGGGGGCGAGGCTGCTCAAAAAAAGACAATTATCAAACATGAAGACGCAAAGGCACAAAGAATAAATATTTATAGAACAATTGTGCCTTGGTTTTTGAGTTTGAAAAGTTTGATGGTCTGCGGCCTGTTTGATGCTTCTCGTTTGATGGGTGTTACTCCTTGTCCGGAGAGGTTTGCTGTCCCTGACGATTGGGTCATTTGACCTAAAAAATCAAATGACAACAATCTGATTTTGTGTCATTTGTCTTGCAAAAAACAAAATGACACAAATATAAGGGACATACATCAATTGATATCCGTAAAAAACTTATAACGATTGCAGGTTACTGCTTCCGTTTGTTGCTGTATTGGGTGCACGACAAATTTCCTATTAGTTTTCATCTTCTTTTCGAAAAAATACAAAAGGAAATTTGTCGTACACCCGCTGCATTCGCACCCCATGTACTTTATGTGGTTTGCTTTGACTGTTAAGTCAGGTTCTAAACGACAGGGGGTATGTCAGCATAATGACAGAGAGTATATTATTTTCTGAATGAAGAAAAATCAATTTTTCCGATATTTTTCTTTTATGCCCTGAGCGAAGGGGCAGTTAATTTGCCCAGTTGCTTACATATCTGAAACTATAAAATAGTTGTTAAAGTTAATACCATAAATTTTTGTTTTTTGTTTAATTTTATTCCTTTATTTTGTACTCAATACAAAATTTACAAGACTTAATTTTATTGTGTTGATGAAAAAAGCATCAATTCAGGATATAGCCGATCGTTTAGGGGTTTCAAAAGCCCTTGTTTCTTTTGTGCTGAACGGGAAAGGCAAGGAAAAACGGATTAGCGAGCAAATGATCAGAAAGGTTTTTGATGTGGCTAAGGAATTGAATTATAGGCCAAATCAGGTCGCAAAGTGGTTCAGGACCGGCAAAACACAAACAATAGGACTGATCATTGCTGACATTTCAAATCCGTTTTTCGGGAAACTTGGCCGGGAAATAGAAAGGGAAGCTTCCCGAAAAGACTATAAAATTATTTTTTGTAGTTCAGATGAAAATACGGAGAAATTTGAAGAACAGTTGGAAATGCTGGTAAAAAGTCAGGTCGATGGTTTTATCATAGCTCCGCCCCAGGGAAGTAATCCCCAAATTGAGGCTTTGACAAAGGCAAAGATACCTTACGTGTTGATCGATAGATATTTCCCGGAGATAGATTCAAATTATGTGATAATTAATAATTATACGGCTTCGTATAATGCGACAAAGCATTTACTTGAC
The DNA here is from genome assembly GCA_963662895.1 of Prolixibacteraceae bacterium. Classification (GTDB taxonomy): domain Bacteria; phylum Bacteroidota; class Bacteroidia; order Bacteroidales; family Prolixibacteraceae; genus GWE2-42-39. The sequence goes on from OY759982.1 coordinate 2,144,005, forward strand.
AAAGGATACCGGAATATTGGATTTATTACTGTAAATGATGAGCTTATAACCATGCATGGTCGTACCAGGGGATATTTGCAGGCAATGAGGGATGCCGGGATTGAGCCTCCTGGTGATTATATATATAAATTGCCGTTTTCTCATGAAAAAGAAGATGTGTGTAATGCAGTAAAACGGCTTGTATCCATGGAAGATCATCTGGAAGGTATACTGTTTTCGTCCAGTAAGATTGGATTAATGGGCCTGGAGGTAATTTCTGAGTTAGGATTAAATGTGCCTGACGATCTTGCTGTGGTCAGTTTTGATGATCCTGATTTTTTCAAAGTTTGTTTTTCTCCTGTTACAGCTATTGCCCAGCCTCTTGAAGAAATGGGAAGAAAGGCAGTCCAAATTTTAATCAGGGAAATTGAATCAGGAAAAATAAGTACTCCATCAAAAAAAATAATGTTGAAAACAAATTTTATTGTCAGAAGATCAAGCGGGTAATATTTTTTTTATAATTTTGCTTAACCGGTTTAGCTTAATTTTTAAAAAATATAATTATAGATGAACATGAATGAAGAAAAGAAGTTAAGAAGTTATTATCTGGGCTTCGATGTTGGGGGTACAAAATGCAGTATTTCTGTTGGTGGAAATGATATGGAGTTACGGGAAAAGATTGTCTTTCCAACCAATGTTCAGAGAGGGCCGTATGAGGTAATAAATGAGATGAAACAAAAAGCGAACCTTTTAATCGGCAAATACGGACATGCTGATTTAAGGGGGATTGGCATTAGCTGCGGAGGGCCGTTGGACTCAAAGAAGGGAGTGATATATTCACCTCCCAATTTACCGGGATGGGATGCAATTCCAATCGTTGACATTTTTAAAGAAGAATTTGGTGTAAGTGTATCCCTTCAAAACGATGCCAATGCCTGTGCTTTGGCCGAATGGCTTTTGGGAGCAGGGAAAGGGACAAAAAATATGGTTTTCCTTACATTCGGTACCGGTATGGGAGCCGGATTAATCCTGGATGGAAGGCTTTACAGTGGTACAAACGATCTGGGTGGTGAAGCCGGCCATATTCGCCTTGCTGACGATGGTCCGGTAGGATTTGGCAAAGCCGGTTCATTTGAAGGATTTTGCAGTGGTGGCGGGATTGCCCAGTTAGCCCGGCATGTGGTAGAGAAAAAACTGAAAATGCAGGAGAAAGTGGGCTTTTGCAATACACCGGAAGATGCCGGGAACATTACTGCAAAAATGGTTGCAGAATATGCTCATAAAGGAGATCAGACAGCAAACAGGATAATTGAAATATCAGCTACTTACCTGGGAAAAGGACTTGCCGTTTTAATTGATATTTTAAACCCGGAGTGTATTGTTATCGGGAGCATTTATTCCCGAAACGAAGGACTTTTCAGACCTGTTGTAATGAAGGTATTGGAAGAGGAGGCTATTCCTTCTGCATTGGAAGTATGCCGGATTGTCCCGGCGGCCCTGGGAGAAAAAACAGGAGATTATGCCGCCTTATGTGTTGCTGTATATAATGATAAATTTTGAAAATTGAGTTATCATGGCTTGCGCTCTGTTTGAGACGGAGTGTTTGAGGAGTTTGACGCTTCGCGTTTGATGGATGTTGTTCCTTGTCCGGTGAGGCTTGCTGTCCCTGACGGGGACATACATCTCAACCTGTTTGTATACCATTATTGGCAGTCCCCACCCAAAATTTAGGGCATAATGAAACAATGACAGGAAGGAGATTCATAGATGATATATTGATAGCCCTGGGCAAACGACGGAGGAGTGTTGCCCAGGGCTAAAATCAACTGTCCTTCAGGACGCTTTTGTTTCCGTTAGCCTTTACAGACACTTTAAAGTTCTGCAAAGAAATCATTTCCTTTATCATCGACAATAATGAAAGCCGGGAAGTTTTCAATCCTGATTTTTCGAACAGCTTCCATGCCAAGTTCCTCAAAATCGATAATTTCTACTGATTTAATACTTTCTTTTGCCAGGATAGCAGCCGGTCCGCCAATGGATCCCAGGTAAAAACCACCATGCTTTTTACAGGCATCTGTCACTTGTTTAGAGCGGTTTCCTTTTGCTACCATGATCATCGATCCGCCCAGGCTCTGGAATTCGTCGACATACGGGTCCATACGTCCGGCTGTGGTTGGGCCAAAGCTGCCGGAAGCCATTCCTTTTGGAGTTTTGGCAGGACCTGCATAATATACCGGGTGTTTCTTGAAATATTCAGGCATGGGCTCTCCTGCATCAATCATTTTTTTGATACGGGCGTGTGCCATATCCCGGGCAACAATCATTGTTCCCGATAAATTTAAGCGGGTTTTAGGTGGGTATTTCGTTAATATTTTTAATACTTCTTCCATTGGCTGATCCAGGTCAATATCAACGGCAGGTTGCATGTGTGGCGCTTCTTTCGGAAGGTATTTGGCCGGATTTTTTTCAAGTTCTTCAAGAAAAATTCCATCGGCATTGATTTTTGCCTTGATATTCCGGTCGGCGCTGCAACTGACCCCAATGCCCACAGGACAGGAAGCTGCATGTCGCGGCAGGCGAATAACCCTGACATCATGTACAAAATATTTACCGCCAAACTGGGCTCCAATGCTACTTTCCTGACAGATTTTTTCAATCCGTGCTTCCCATTCCAGGTCACGGAAGGCCTGGCCCCCTTCATTGCCTTCTGTAGGCAGATAGTCGAAATAACCGGCCGATGCTTTTTTTACGGTTGCCAGTGTGGCCTCTGCTGAGGTACCTCCGATTACTACTGCAAGGTGATAGGGAGGACATGCTGAGGTCCCTAAATCTTTGATTTTTTCTTTGATGAATTTGGTGAGGTTTTCCTCCGTGAGTAACGATTTTGTTTGCTGGTACAGGAAGGTTTTATTTCCTGAACCGCCACCTTTGGTAATAAATAAAAATTCATATTCATTACCTTCAGAGGCATAAATGTCAATTTGGGCAGGCAGATTAGTCCCCGTGTTTTTTTCTTCGAACATGGAAAAAGGAACAACCTGGGAATAACGCAGGTTTCTGTCCCTGTAAGTTTCATATATACCTTTCGATAGATGTTTAGCGTCAGAAACACCGGTATAAACATTTTCTCCTTTCTTCCCGATTACAATGGCAGTCCCTGTATCCTGACAGGTGGGAAGTTCCCCTTCAGCCGAAACAACCTGGTTGATGAGCATGGTATGAGCGACAAAACGGTCGTTATCTGTAGCTTCCTCATCTTTCAGAATATCAGACAGCTTTTGCAAATGATTGCTGCGCAGAAAAAATGATACATCGGTAAATGCTTCCCGGGCCAGTAATTCCAGTCCCTCCGGTTCAATTTTCAGCAAAGGTCTTCCATCCACTTCTGTGGCCGAAACGTATTTTTTTGTCAACAAACGGTAATGGGTAGTATCCTTTGAAATAGGAAATGGTTTTTGATAGATAAACTCAGACATTGTAAATAAAAATAGATCGTTAATATTTGCTTTTTAATTCATGATGAATTGTTAAGGCAAATATAGAGAATTAATAAGGAATGGAACTGGACGGGGGAAGATAACTTCTCAGGTATTAAGAGTATCTTAAAATGTTGGAAAAGATTATCTTTTTTTGAATATTTTTTACAGTGATCTCAATGAGTTGTAAAAACTGATTATTAAAAATGGACATTATTATTTCTACTTTAACAGATTCCTTCAAAAACGAAAAATCCATCCGTTTTACCCTAAGCCCAGAGGGGAACCGGATCGATTTTCCTGATTTTTCCCCTTGGGGTTGGGGTATAAAATCAGAAAAATTGGTCTTCCTTTTAAATCTGTTAAAGTAGAATTATCAATTTTTTAGGATGTTATGATGAAAAATTTTTCAAGTCGAATATTTTGAACAAATAGCACTTATTTTTTGTATAAGATAAAAAATGAAATGAAAACATTTTATATAGTAATATCGCTATTTTATGCATTGCAAGTTATGGCTCAGGAAAAGAAATCAGAAAGTGAATACAATATCTTAAATGAATTCGAACAGTTTGTAATTCTGAATAAAGGGACAGAACCACCATTTACTGGTGCGTTTTATAAACACGATAAAAATGGAATTTATATTTGTAAACAATGTGATGCACCACTTTACCGTTCAGCTGATAAATTTGATTCACATTGTGGCTGGCCCGGTTTTGAAGATGAGATAGAAGGGGCTATAAAAAAAATAATGGATGCAGACGGAAGAAGGATTGAAATAATATGTGCAAATTGTGGTGGTCACCTTGGTCATATTTTTTACGGAGAAGGGTTTACAGCAAAAAATACCAGGCATTGCGTTAATTCAGTTTCTCTGAATTTTATTCCTGCTGAGTCAGATTCTTTAATTCCAAGGCATTATTTCGTTAAGTGATAAAAGATAATCAATAAAAACGACAAATATATTTTATAACATATGGCTGAATTTTATCGGCTGATATGCTGGTGGTTACAAATCTGTAAAATGGAGTTTTGAGTGAATATTAATAAATTCTTAATATTTCTTAAAAAATGTTTAAAAAGAAATATTATATTAGCGACGCATTTAAATAAAAGCTTTTAAATTAAAGCATTATATCTACCTTTTCTCTTTTAACCAATATCTATTTTCCGATCTAGCTAAACTAAATTATGGACAACGGGTTATCCGACAGGTAACCCGCTTTTTGTTTTTTAGAAGAACGAGCAAAGAAGGCGTAATATGAACTCTATGGTATTACAATGCAACATCACTGCCGTTTTGGCGTACAGTAGTTTTGTGTTTCCTGTGGCAAAACTATAAATTTTATTTTGGCATGGATTTTACCGGTTTGTTTTTTATTTTTTTCTTCGAACAAACAATCTTTGTCTGATTTGGTTTTATAAAAGAAGAATATTCATTTTTTATGGATTGAATTGAATCTATATATGTAGATTGTAATTTAAATTCTTAATATGAGAAGAATCAAAAAAATCCTGGTTGCCAACCGGGGAGAAATTGCGATTCGGATTATGAGAACCTGCCGGGAAATGGACATTTCAACAGTGGCGGTGTTTTCTGAAGCCGATCGTACTTCCAGACATGTAAGGTATGCTGTTGAGGCTTATTATATAGGCCCGGCTCCTTCCCGCGAAAGTTATCTGAATGCCGACAAAATAATTGAAGTTGCAAAAAGGACCGGATCGGATGCAATCCATCCGGGATACGGTTTTTTGTCAGAAAATGCTGATTTTGCAAGAAGATGCAGAGAGAATGGTATCATTTTTATTGGCCCTTCACCGGAAGTAATTGAACAGATGGGCGATAAGATCAAAGCCCGTAAAACAATGATCAAGGCTGGTGTTCCGGTAGTCCCGGGGACAACAGAAAGTGTGAAATCGGAAAGTGAAGCTTTATCGGTGGTTCGTAAAGTTGGATTGCCGGTAATGATAAAAGCCTCGGCAGGTGGTGGCGGAAAAGGGATGAGACTGGTTAAAAATGACTCGGAGGTACTCTCTTCTTTAAGAGCTGCCCGGTCTGAAGCATTATCTGCTTTTGGCGACGATTCGGTTTATGTGGAGAAGTATATTTCTTCACCTCACCATATCGAATTTCAAATTCTGGGCGATCAGCACGGAAATGTATTGCATCTTTTCGAACGCGAATGTTCGGTACAACGCAGGCACCAAAAAATGATCGAGGAAACACCTTCTCCCTTGCTGACAGCTGAATTACGCGGGATGATGGGGCGGCATGCCGTTGAAGCAGCCAGGGCTGTTCGTTACGTGGGGGCCGGGACCATAGAGTTTCTGGTTGATAATGACCTGAACTTTTATTTTTTGGAAATGAATACCCGGCTTCAGGTCGAACACCCGATTACCGAAAGAGTCACAGGTATTGATCTGGTAAAGCAACAAATACTGATTGCCGAAGGAAATGAATTATCTTTTAAACAGGAGGATTTATTTCAGCGAGGCCATGCCATTGAATGCCGGATATATGCCGAAGATTCAGATAATAATTTTATGCCTAATCCTGGTAAAATTCATAATGTCAATGAGCCGTTAGGGCTTGGGGTTCGTACCGACGGCTATGCCTATGAAGGATATGAAATTCCCATTTACTATGATCCGATGATTTCCAAGTTAATTGTGTGGGCGCAAAACCGTACGGAAGCGATTGACCGGATGAAAAGGGCTTTGTATGAATATAAGATCACAGGAGTTAAAACTTCCATTAAATTTTTAGAACGGATCATGGATGCTGATGACTTCAGGTCGGGAAATTACGATACGAATTTTATTGAGAAGAATCGTGAATTTTTATTGGCCGAATCTCCTTGTGCCGACGATTGTGAAGATATGGTGATCATCTCAGCTTATATTGAGTTTCTTGACCAGATGAACCGTTCGTACACCAATAAAGAATTGTATCCGGCTAAAAATCGTTGGACAAAATATACTTACAGGAAAAATTTTGAACGTTTATAATATTCAGGGATGTCTATAGAAATAAAACTGGCAAACCGGATTGCTGCCGTTGAACTGCTTGAGCAGAATGAAAACCTGCTGAAAGTAAAAGTTGATGGCAACGTTTACGATGTTGATCTGATGCATAACGACGATGGTGTTTTTTCCATTCTTCACGAAGGAAGATCCTACAATATTGAGTTGGTACAATCGGAAAAACCGAAGCATTATACAGCTTATACACTTTATAATACGTATGATGTTGAGGTGATCGATGCAGAGTCGAGATATTTGCGAAATCGTGGAGCAGGGAGTATGATCAGGGCAGGAAAGAATGTATCATCTCCCATGCCGGGCAAGGTTGTAAAAATACCGGTCTCGGTTGGTGACCCGGTAAAAAAGGGAAATACCGTTATAATTATTTCCGCTATGAAAATGGAAAGTGAATACAAAGCTCCTGTCGACGGGATTATCTCAAAAGTCAATGTTTCGGAACAGGAAACAATAGATGCCAATCAGGTATTAATCGAAATTGAATAATCATAAAAATATGGATTTAAAGGCCAAATTTCAACAATTTGCCGAAGTATCGAAGAAAGCCGAGCTTGGCGGAGGTGTGGGGCGAATTGAAAAACAGCATTCCGGTGGAAAAAAAACAGCCCGCGAACGTATTATTCAACTGCTCGATCCGGGCACTTTTCAGGAAATAGACAAATTGGTTACCCATAGGGCAACCGATTTTGGTATCGATAAAAATAAAATACCCGGTGATGGAGTGGTAGCAGGATACGGGAAAATTCATGGAAGACTGGTGTATATTTTTGCACAGGATTTTACTGTTTTTGGCGGGACACTGAGTCGTGCCAATGCTGACAAAATTGTGAAGATACAGGATTTGGCAATTAAGATGGGAGCTCCGGTTATCGGGCTAAACGACTCCGGCGGGGCGCGTATCCAGGAAGGGGTTGAGTCGCTGGCCGGTTATGCCGATATTTTTTATAATAATGTTATTTCGTCGGGAGTAGTGCCTCAGATTAGTGCGATCTTAGGTCCTTGTGCCGGTGGTGCTGTCTATTCGCCGGCCCTGACCGATTTTATTTTTATGGTCGATAAGACCAGTCATATGTTTGTTACCGGTCCTGAAGTTATAAAAACCGTGACCCATGAAGACGTTACCAAGGAAGAACTGGGCGGAGCCGTGACTCACGGATCAAAAAGCGGGGTGGCACATTTTACCGGTGAGAACGAAGAACAAACACTGATGATGGTACGGGAACTGATGAGTTTTATTCCATCGAACAACATGGACGATCCCCCTGTTAAGAAGGCAACCGATCCGGCAAACCGTTCCGATGAATCGCTGAACAGCATTGTCCCGGCCGATCCAAACAAGCCCTACGACATGAAAGATATTATCCTGAAAATAATCGATGATGAACATTTTATGGAAGTGCAGCCCCATTATGCAAAAAATATGATTATCGGCTTTGCCCGTTTCGGGGGCAGTCCGGTGGGGATTGTTGCGAACCAGCCTGCTCACCTGGCAGGGGTTCTGGATATTAATTCATCGGTTAAAGCAGCCCGTTTTGTCCGTTTTTGCGACGCATTTAATGTTCCGTTGGTAACCTTGGTCGATGTTCCGGGCTTTTTGCCGGGAACCGGCCAGGAGTTTGGAGGTATCATTAAGCATGGAGCCAAATTGTTGTATGCATTTGCTGAAGCCACGGTAGCGAAAATTACAGTAATCACACGTAAGGCCTATGGTGGTGCTTACGATGTGATGTCGAGCAAACACATTGGCGGCGATGTGAACCTGGCCTATCCAACTGCCGAAATCGCGGTGATGGGGCCGGAAGGTGCAATTAATATCCTGCGAAGGGATATAACCAATGCAGAAGAAAAAGCTAAAGCAGTGGATGAGTACCGCGAAGCATTTGCCAATCCGTACAAAGCTGCATCGTTGGGATATATCGATGAAATTATTTATCCGAAAGATACCAGGGCAAAAATTATTCAGGCTCTGGATATGACCAGTAACAAACGTAAATCAAACCTGCCACGCAAACATGGAAATATTCCTTTGTAAAAAAGATCAGGATTGCAAATCCTGACCAGTCGGGTGCGCTTCTCTTTTCCATTACGGGAAGCGTAGGCAGATTAACAAGTGCTGGCGCAAAATATGGGTAGGAAAAATATGTTCCTCAAACCCTGAAAGTCCCGGACGAGACTTATCCAATTCCTTTTCCTCGAAATCGGTTCGTTAGCTTTGACTATATTGAGTAGCTCTAACGCAGAAGATTGATACCTAATGAAATATTGAACCTTGGTGATTGTATTCCTGTTTTATTAACTAATTGTCCATTCCTGTAAATTTGCGTATCAATCTGAGGAATCCTTTCAGTGGCAGTTTTTCTGAATATACCCGATTTCTCTTTTAAAACAATTACTTCGTTCGGGAATAACGGGATACAATATGAAAAATCAATAAATAATGAAATCTTCTTTTTTATATGGCGGGAAAAGCCAAACGTTGGTTTTAAAATCCACGAGCGTTCTCCAGTGTAAGCAGTAATCGTATTCTTTTTTAATTTTTTTGATCCCCATTCTATTACTCCATCGTTGTTAAAAGAACCAATTTTTAACAACGAGGTTGCTCTGCCAATCCCTCCTTTTAAAGACAAATAAGTAGGTTGTCCAACAGGATTCAGCTTCTTTTTATATTCCGTTCCGATTACAGTATTTGTATATACATTATTATTGTTTATCCTATTCTCAGAAGAAAGCATTGCTCCCCAATGGTGATTGAAAAAATAGACAAGCGTTGTATTTAATCCCCAGTTTACAGTGTTTGTAAACTCCTTTTCAAGACGCTGATTAATTGATGAAAGTTGAAAGTCATAAATTCCGGAAGGAATTTGCGAAGCAGAATAAGTGACCCCGTATTTGATTGAAAATTTTAAAATAAAGGACACTAATTTTTCCTTTCTGTTTTTTTGTGTTGTTTGTTCTATAATTGAGTTAATCTTTTCCTGTGAAAGCTGGCTTTGCCGGAGTGCTGAATTCGTTTCAATAATGTTGTAATCATTCCAGTAACTGTCCGAATAGTCTCCTGCTTTATCAATAAACACGTCAAAATAATTAATTTGTTCGTCATCTGGTATTTTATTATCACAATCCGGGAAAATTGCAGTTGCCAGGTATTCGCCGCCATGAACCATTTTTTTCTTTTTTATCTTATCAAATCCTTCACTTCTTTTTTTTTTATACTTTAAAAAGTACCGATTATCAACTTTGATAAACTTACAATAATAATCGGCATTCAATCGTTTGTATAAAACCTCCGTTTCATTCCGTTCGCGACTGTATGCTGCTTCTGTATAAGCTAAACTTAGTGTATCAAGTAAAAAATATCCTGACTCTCCATGCTTTTTTTTACTGAAACTGATTTTATAGTAGTTATCGTCCTTTAAAACCCAAAAACTGTAATTATCGAATTTTGAAGGATTAATGAAATCAGCACGGTTTTGAACAAAATCAGAAGTAGCCATAAATATTCCACCGTAGAAATGAATGCTCGTTGTACTGTCACGTCCAGGCAAATAGCCACCACGTGACTTTAATATTTTTATCTGGCCTCTGTCATTATTGAGGATTACCGTTCCCCTGACAGATTCGATAAAAGCTTCGCCAAAAGATATGTAGTTATCATCTGCATCTTTTAATGTTTCCCGGTAAAAGCCGTTGTAGCAGGTATTGGTTAAAGGATAATTTACAGGAATTTTGTTCCAGGCGCTCTGCAATAGCTTACGAAGTGTATTTTTAGGCATTACGTATCCCTTCGGGGATGAACATCTTGCAAAAGAATTGATTCATTTCGATCTTTGCCCCAAAAAAGATGAGCAATCAGGAAAAAACAGAACGGATGTATGCCCTTGTAGAGCAATGGCAACAAAGCGGACAAAGTCAGTCATCATTTGCAGAGACACATCAAATCAGTATTCATACACTCAGGTATTGGATTAGTAAGCGGTTCCCGACAGAGCAGTCACCTGGTTTTATCCAGCTTGGTTCAATTACCGGAACGAGCATCAGCCTGCGTTATCCCAATGGAGTGGAGCTTTTGCTTCCTTCCACTATTTCGGTATCGACCCTAAAAGGGTTGGTGAATCTTTAAAGATAATGTTCTCCATATCTTCAGGCCGTTACTTTCTTTACAGGCAGGGCACCGACATGCGAAAAAGTTTTGATGGTCTGTGTGGTCTTGTCCTGGGAAAACTGGGACAAAACCCCATGAGCGGTGACGTGTATATTTTTATCAACAAGAAGCGCGACCGGATCAAGTTGTTACGATGGGAACCCGGAGGCTTTGTATTGTTTTATAAGCGGCTGGAAAAAGGCACCTTCGAACTACCTGTACCATCGAAAGCCGGTTTATCCTGCCCCATTGATTACAGTGAGCTGGTCATGCTGGTTACTGGTATTTCCCTGGAACATGCAAGAAAAAGAAGACGTTTTTTACAACAGGACATCGTTGATAAAACCCTGATAAATCACAATGTTATAAACAGTTAAGCAGGTATCTTTGTGGTATGGCAAGCGAAGAAATGATCACCATACCCAAGGCAGAATACCAAAGCATGAAACAGCAGATCGAACTGCTGGCACATCAGCTTGCCGAACTCAAACGCCTGGTTTTTGGAGCCAAAAAAGAACGCTTCATCCCGTCTGATCCAGACCAGTATCGTTTATTTGACCTTCCGGAAGAACAGGTCGTGGAAAAGCCGGGGGAAGAGATCAGCTACACCCGCCATAGACCGGTACAAAAGAACCATCCCCTCCGGCTGGAACTGGCCCCGCATCTCCCGCGTAAAGAAGAGGTGATTGAGCCGGGGGATTTACCTGAAGGAGCTAAGAGGATTGGCCAGGCCGTAACGGAAGTACTGGAATATGAACCGGCCAATATTTACGTTCGCCGGATTGTCCGCCCCAAATACATTGTATCGTCCAATGACGAGCAGACCAAAATCGTCGTGGCTGACCTTCCCACGTTACCTATACCCAAAGGCAACGCGGGACCAGGTATTTTAGCCCACCTGCTGATCAGTAAATTTGCTGACCATCTCCCGTTTTACCGGCAGGTACAAATGTTTAAGCGTCAACAGGTGGAAATCGCCGAATCAACTATTAGCGGTTGGTTTGGTGCTGCATGCCGGTTATTGGGCCCCTTGTATGATACGTTAAAAAAACAGGTATTGTCTGCCGATTACCTGATGGCAGATGAAACACCGACCCCGGTTTTAACCAAAGATAAGCCCGGATCAACACACAAAGGTTATCACTGGGTTTATTACGATCCGGTTAATAAACGGGTACTGTTTGACTACCGTTCAAGTCGTGGACGGGAAGGGCCGGATCAAATTCTCGAACATTATTCCGGTTACCTGCAAACAGACGGTTATCAGGCTTATTCCAATTTGAAAAATCAAAAGAACATCATGCTTTTGGCCTGTATGGCCCATGCCCGCCGGAAGTTTGAACATGCTAAAGACAATGACCCGAAACGTGCCGGAGAAGTTTTGCTGATGTTTCAGGAACTTTACCTAATTGAGAGACAGGCAAAACAAGAAGAACTGGAACCGGCACAAATCAAAGAACTCCGGCAGGAAAAAGCCCTGCCTGTTTTGAAACAGATGGAAGTCTGGTTAAAAGAACAAGTCTGCCAGGTACTTCCTAAAAGCGCCATCGGGGAAGCCATTGCTTATACGTTGAACCTATGGCCCCGTTTGATCCGCTATATTGATGACGGTCGTTTCCAAATCGACAACAACCTGATCGAAAACAGCATTCGCCCGGTAGCTTTGGGAAGAAAGAATTATTTGTTCGCCGGTTCCCATGATGCTGCACAACAAGCAGCTATGATCTACTCTTTGCTGGCTACCTGTAAAATCAATGAAGTGGAGCCTTTTTCCTGGCTGAAACAAACACTGGATAAAATCCCGGATCACAAAGCCAACAGGCTAAACGAACTACTGCCCGGTAAGAAATAATCATTTATCTGCATCTTGCCAACAGGCTCGTGCCCGAAGGGATACGGCATTACGATAATTTCAGACAATTCATTTATTTTTTCTTCCAGTTTTATGATAATTTCCCTATGTATATTAGTCATGGCAATGGTATCTGTTTTATACCCGACACAACTAAACACAACATTTTTGTTCGGGTAAGCTGTCGGAATCTTTAATGAGAATTTACCATCGGCATTGGTGATGGTACCCCAGTAAGTCCCGGGAATGGTAACCGATACAAACGGGATTGGAACATGGGACGTATTGTCGATAACCTTACCCCAAAAATTATACTGGGAAAAACTAAAAGTCGGAACCAGTAACAGAAGCAGCAACAGATATACGCCGCACCAAAGTCTTTTTTCCAAAATAACAATCATAAAAAGTTGACAAAAAAATGAAAGATTATTGAATATTTAATTCCAAATTTTACCCTAAGGTAACTTAATACAATTCCCCCTAAAAATTGAGGCAATACAATTAATGGTGTTAAAAGAATAGTTAACCTATTGGGGAAAATATAATTTACTCCATGAGCAAGACTAAAAATTATAATACTTCCCCAGTACAAATATTTATAATTTTTGATCGAATATATATTCCTCTTTAATTTATATTGTGTTATATATAACAAGAAGATAATTATTAGTATGCTGCTGCTATATAAAAAAGCGGTATATTGTGTATAAATGGAAATGATGATTAAGAATATGCACATTATACCAGAAACATAAAAGTATTTTTTATTCTCTTTCAATATAAGCCTAAATATTAGTTCTTCACTGACAGGAGCAAATAACAACATTTTAATTGTTCTAAACACATCATTTCCGCTAACCATTTTGTGACTGATGTTAAAAGACTCTTTGATAATAAAAGAAATTCCGCCACCAAGAATATTTAACACAATAAGCAATAAAACAAAATAAAGAAAATAAATGTGCTTCCACTCAATAAACGATTTTAGATAAATAGGTTTCTTCGAAAAAGAAAAAATATTGTTCATATTTTTTATAAAACTATCGACGTTTAAAAATAAGAGATTCTTTCTTTGCTTAATTTAATCTACATAAAGTTTTTTCATCGTTAAGAAATTAAAAAGATAGGATCAAAGGTGTGCAATCAATATAAAAGGAAGATTTATTAAAATGTGAAGTAATATACTGAAAATAAGTCCATTTTTAAAGGTAACCCGAACATATCCAAGCAATAGGCCCATTACAATCTGATTAGAAACAATAAAAGGGAAAAGAAGGAAGTGAATAAATTTTAGATTTGAAAAATTGAATATATGCAATATCCCGAAGCTTAGTGAGAATCCGTAATATAAAAAGGGGAAATATTTTTTCCATATTTTTTCCATCGTTGAATAAAAGCTATTAGAGATTACCCCCCAGAATGGGATAAGAATAATAAAAATGGTAATACAGGCTAATAAAACCAGATTGAGAATATGGTAAAAGAATATAAATTGTATAGCCGCAAAAGACATAAACAAATTATATTTTGAAAATTTTAAAGGAAGCCTAAATGCGATTTCCTCACATATAGGAATAAATACAAGAAGTTTAAAAGATAAAGGAGCATCTGCAATACTTTTACTTACTTGAGGGAATAGATCTAACCACATTAGTATTGGCAAGAATAGAAGAGAGGTAAAGATAACTACCAGAAGATATAGTAGAATTATGTGAACGATCAATAAAATAGAATTCTTTACATCAAGAAGTTTTGGAGGATCACTTATTTGAGGACGAGAGAGAAATAAAAATAACTTTTTTAACATTCTACTATTAATTAAAATGCAACACTTCTTTTCCTTTTTTCAACCTCTAATAATTTATCTATCTTTACTATATCATCATTATTGTTAATTCTTTTTTATGGCAAAAGGTTACCCCTTTTCGTATTTTTTTCAAAAAAAGATGTAGTGATATTATCCATCGGTTTTGTGTCAACCGGGTAGCTTACATCCCCCCGAAATCGCGACCTACTTTTTATACACAAGTTAATTTGGAAGAAGGAGGGACTCTCACTATAGACAGGAGAACGGAGGCCGGATCTGTTTTGGAATTTGGTTTTTGAGATATTGTTTTTTTGTAAATGGGTGTTGCGCTTTGTAATTGCAGGGATAAGACCCCTTCCCTCCGGCAAACCGGAGTACTCCCCCTTTGCAGGGTGAGAATTTGGGCCGGTGCAGAGGAGAAGGGCAAGGAGCAAAAAGCGAAGGATGGAGAGCTAAAACTTCGGATTTTGGTTGGACTCAGCATGTTGAGAAGCCCGAAGGGCTATCCTGTTCATAACGCCGGGTGAAACCCGGTGGAACAAGGCAGCCACCCCTCACCGGCGCATCTGCCGGGTCTGATTTGAAACACCAATGCCCTATGCGCCGAAAAAGAATAGCCGGATATTGTACCCGGAGTCTTTTGGGAGCTACGCACGCCGAAAGGCCGGAAAACCCGTAATCTGGCAGAGCGGACGATTTTTTCCCCATTAGTCTGCATTTTTTGCTAAACCTGCTCTCTCTACTTTAATTGTGCTACCCGTCCATGGGCGGATACGTTGAACGTGCGTATAGCCCACAAATTGGCAAGTCGTGTGATTCCCAATCTTCCGTTAAAAAGATCAGGATTGCAAATCCTGATCAGCCGGGTGGGCTACTCGTTTATGCCTTGTTTTAGTTTCTCAACAAATATTTTATATTTCGTGGCTTTTCGCCAACACGCCGAATTACATAAGGCCACCAATCGTTTCCATAAGGTAAATATAATCTAAGCTTATAGCCTGCTTTTACAAGCTCTTTTTAATAGTCAACTCTAACACCATATAACATCTGTACGGTACAGATATGCCTGCAGGGTAATGGCTACAGGTAATCCTTTCTGTTTTAAATCGTTGTAGAAAGCTATTGTATCTTCGCACACGCTTGCATCCTCCATGTCAATCATCAGGAAAAACCTGTTTAATGGGTTGTTTTGTTGTCCATCCGCATTATTACCCATTTGTGTTTTGTAACAAATCCGGAATTTAATTGTTATTCAAAAAAAGAAATGAAAATTACTCAATTATGGCTTATACACTTACAATAGGCGAAAAAGCTCCGGCATTCAGGCTTCCGGCAACCGATGGAAAAATATACTCTCTAACTGATTTTACTTCCAATTATCTGGTGGTTTTCTTTACCTGTAACCATTGTCCGTATGTGTTGGGAAGCGACGAGATTACCCGGAAAACAGTTTTGAAATTCCGGGACAGGGGAGTCGATTTTGTAGCGATTAATTCGAACAGTGCCAATACCTACCAGGAAGACGATTTCCCGCATATGGTTGAACGGATGAAAACACACCGTTTTCCCTGGGTTTATCTGCATGACAAAACGCAGAAAATAGCTCTGGCATACGGAGCATTAAAGACACCCCATTTTTATGTGTTTGATAAAGAACGGAAACTTGTGTATACCGGACGTGCTGTTGACTCGCCGCGGGAACCGGTAAGAATAACGGTAAACGATTTGGATCGTACACTGGAGGAACTGGCTTCAGGAAAAGAAATTTCCGTGCCGTTGACTAACCCGGTAGGCTGCAATATAAAATGGGAAGGACAGGACAGAAAATGGATGCCGGATGAGGCTTGTGATCTGGTGTGAATGTTTAATTTTGCATTGACAGTTTCCTGCAAAATCGAAGAATCCATCTGTTTTACCTACCCCCGGAAACTTCTGCAATTGCAGCGTCTGCAAAAGAACCGATGATAATTCCTGACGGGGAAAAAGGAACAGCCCGGTAATCAGTTTGCATGATGGCCCTGTAAATACCGTAGTCACTTTCAATGATTTTATTGAAAAGTTTCCTGGCACCTGTGCAGGCGATGGGCTTTGTTTCACATCATAGCGGTAACCGGGATGGGAGGTCAATATAAACTTCCTGTTATAAATGAGGTGCAAGGTGTGGCTTACAGGAAAAGATGGCATTCTTATTATGTATTTTTGTGCGGTTTTAAGTGCAAATTTTGATTTTTGCAGAACCGGATTGTTGGAAACAATTAAAAATAAAATATGGAAGCACAGGGGAAACCTTTGACTTTAGGTACAGAAAATATTTGGAAATTATTAATCGAATTTGCCATACCATCGGTAATTGCAATGACAGCATCGTCGTTGTATAATATTACCGATAGTATTTTTATTGGTCATGGTGTCGGGGCTTTGGCTATTTCGGGTCTGGCCATTACTTTTCCGCTTATGAACCTTGCTGCTGCATTTGGTTCGCTGGTCGGAGTAGGGGCCTCTACACTAATGTCGCTCCGGCTGGGACAAGAAGATTACCAGAGCGCGAACCACATTCTGGGAAATGTTTTCATGCTTAACCTCATTTTAGGGATTTCGTACACTATTGTTATACTGACTTTTTTAGATCCCATATTACTTTTTTTTGGCGCCAGTACCGATACTTTACCTTATGCCCACAGTTACATGCTTTATATTTCAATTGGGAATATAGTTACCCATACATACCTGGGATTAAATGCATTACTGCGTTCCATCGGGAAACCGCAAAAATCGATGTATGCCACTATTTCAACGGTAATTATCAACGCTGTTTTGACCCCCGTTTTTATTTATGTCTTTAAAATGGGGATTAAAGGGGCAGCTATTGCCACAGTGCTGTCGCAGGCTATTATGCTCATGTGGCAAATAAAACTTTTCAGTAATAAACAAAGTTTTATTCATTTGCAAAAAGGGATTTACAGGCTGAAAAAGAAAATTGTTCTCGATTCGCTTGCCATTGGCCTGTCGCCGTTTTTAATGAATTCAGTTGCCTGTATTATTGTTATCATTTTAAACCATAGTTTGATAAAACAAGGTGGTGATCTGGCTGTAGGTGCATACGGGATCATTAACCGTGTTTTGTTTTTGTTTGTTATGGTTGTGATCGGGCTGAACCAGGGGATGCAGCCTATTGCAGGTTACAATTACGGGGCCCGCCAATATCATCGTGTGACCCAGGTTTTAAAATACACCATTCTTTTGGCAACGATTGTAATGACTATCGGTTTTATTTTCGGGGAATTTTTTCCGGAAACAATTGCTTTTCTGTTTACAAAAGATGAAGCCCTCACCCGGCTGGTTGTTGAAGGCATGCGTATTGTCTTGTGTGTCTTCCCTATTAATGGATTTCAAATTGTTACTTCAAATTTTTTTCAAAGTATTGGGATGGCCAAAAAGGCAATATTTCTTTCCCTTACCCGGCAGATCATATTTTTACTGCCTTTTTTGCTGATCTTTCCGTATTTTTGGGGATTAAAAGGAGTCTGGCTTAGTATGCCGGCAGCTGATGTTATGTCGAGTTTATTTTCAGCCGGTATGTTGTTTACCCAGTTTCGTAAATTTAAAAATGCTTGATACATTACTGCTAACTTATTTATGATGGACACAAAATATTATATAACCATTGGACGTCAGTTGGGAAGTGGTGGCCATTCGATCGGGAAAAAACTGGCCGGGAAACTTGAAATTTCCTTTTACGATAAAGAAATTATTTATTTGGCTTCTGAAAAAAGCGGTTTATGTAAAGAATTCTTTGAAAAAGCCGATGAAACATCAAGTCACAGCCTTGTCGGGGGCTTTTTCGGGCTGCGGAATTCCCTGATCGACGGAATATATTCAAACGGATTCCTTACAAATGAAAAATTATTTTCCATTCAAAGCGATACGATCCGGGAAATAGCAGAAAAGGAATCTGCGGTATTCGTGGGGCGTTGTGCCGATTATGTGCTTGGTAAAAAGCCAAACTGCTTTAATATTTTTGTTTATGCAGATCAGAAAGACCGGGTTAAAAGAATTTTAGAAAGAAACGCAATCCCGGAAGAAACTGCCCGTGAACTTATAATAAAAACCGATAGAAAGCGGGCCGGTTATTATAATTATTTCAGTGGCAAAAGCTGGGGAAGTATCGATTCTTATCATCTATGTATCAATACATCGGCTATTGATGAAGATGAAGCTGTTGGTTATTTACTGGCAATTATTAAAAATAAATTTCAGCAGGAATAGATTATAAAATTTCAGCAAAAAAGTACCAGGCCATCATTCCCGAAACAATTAACTTCAGCATCGTTCCGGCCAGGAAGCCGATAAATGATCCCAGTCCAGCCTTCAATGCTGCTTTATGATTTTTACCCCCGGAAACTTCTGCAATTACAGCACCTGCAAAAGGTCCGATGATAATTCCCACCGGAGGGAAAAAGAACAGTCCGATAATCAGGCCAATAATACTTCCCCACACCCCCCGTTTACTTCCTCCGAATTTTTTGGTTCCCCAGGCCGGGATGAGGTAGTCGAGTACATATACAACAATGGTGATGATTGCCCAGGTGATCAGGAATTGTGTGGTAAACTGGTATTTTGTCGTGAAGTGAAGCAACAATAATGCAACATAGCTTAACGGAGGGCCGGGCAGAACAGGCAGTACGCCACCCAGTATCCCAAGTATCAGGAATAAAATTCCCAGTCCGATCAGAAAATAATCCATACGTTAAATTTTTTTGTGTTTGTTGTTTTCCTTTTTCCATTTCATGGTTAACAAAGCAATCAGTATCAGGCTTAACAACATAACCATGCCGCTGATTCTGAGTTGTTCTTTTTTGGGTATCAGGTAAAAAGCAAATTCATTGAAGCGGTCCCAGTATTCGACCGATAATAATACCAACCCGTTGTTAATAGCATGTCCGGCAATACAGGCAAAAATGTTCCGGGTACGGATCATTACCCAGCCAAGCAACATTCCCAGGATAAAGGTAGCCGGGAATTGCCAGGGATTCAGGTGAAACAAGGCAAACAACAAACCCGAAAAAAAGATGGCGATCAGTTTGGGGTAATTGCGCATCAGCCCGTGCATAATGATTCCCCGGAAAATGAGTTCCTCTATAACAGGGGCAATTATAACCACTTTCAAGACAGCCCCGTAAATGCCGTAGTCGCTTTCAAAGATTTTATTGAAAAGTTCCAGGAACCAGGGGGGAGGAGGCAATTGTTTATCAACCCAGATGTTTACTTCGTTTAATCCATTCTGGGCTGCCCAAAGAAAAAAGGCAACCGGTATGAAAATTAATGGATTGAATAACCTGACCGGGAAAAGCTCTGTTAATTTTGTTTTAGCCTTTCGGTACCCGTAGTATAAAATGAAGATCACCGAACCAACGCCCAGTACTATCTTTTTTATGGGATGGGAAAGATATTCAGTATCGTTAAAATAATCGATTAAGGCCAGCGGGAAATCAACGATAGTCTGTATAAAAATATATAATACCACCAGATGGATAGCCCCCAGAATGGTCGGGTAATATGTAATTCGACGACTTTTCAATGTTTTTAAAAGTTTACTCTAAAATAAATGACTTTTGGGAAATATGAAAAGGTTCATCTGTTTTTGAACGGTGTTTTTCAGCAATGTTCATAAATTTTTTACAGAGCTTGTTTTCAGGTTCTCCTTTGACAGACTTTAGAAGGAAGACCAATTTTTCTGATTTTATACCCCAACCCCAAGGGGAGAAATCAGAAAAATCGATCTGGTTCCCCTCGGGGTTTAGGGTAAAACGGATGAATTTTTCGATTTGGAAGAAATCTGTCAAAGGAGAATTAGGTTTTGTCCTATTTCGTTTCTAAAGAATACCGTCCTGCAGTTTTGAATGTATAAAAACGTTGTACAATATAACTGTAGCCGACTACAATGATGGTCGTGATTGCCTTTGAAAAAGTGGGCCATAACCGCAGATATTCAACAAAAAATTTCAGGAATATATAATTCAGGAAAATAGAGCCTGTAACAGTTATCCCGTAACGGAAAAGCTGTATCTTTCCCCGGATGACCGACTGTGTAAAGGTAATGTATTTAGCCAGCAAAAAACCACTTGTAAAAGTTATCGGGAATACAATGATGAAAGCTGCAATGTGTGGACTGATTGCGAAAAATCCGAGATCAATAATTTTTTTATCAAGTACAAAATTGTAGAAAATGAAATACAGAAAAATATCGAATAATGTATTCAGTCCGCCTGTTACAGCATAACGAAAGGTTTCGGGAGGAATAAAGAAATGGAACAGGGGATAGGTGAAATCAATTAGCCAGGAGACGGCTGATCTTATTTGGTGTAACATTCCTCTCATTTATTTTTTAATAAAATCAAAATTACAAAAATAAGTTTTCTTTCAGCAGAAAGGGAATATTTAATAAAGAAAAAAGATATGGTACTGTTTTTCGGAGATTAAAAAAAATATTTGCCGGGGATTTTTAATGTTTTATACAACAGAGGGGGTAGGGGATTTATTATTAATCCTGTTTTTTATCCTGAAGAATCTTAAATTTGTTGACTTCTAAAATATATGAATACCTGGTAATATTAGATTTTGTAATAATTAAAAAGTGTAATGATGTCCGGTTCAATAAAAGATTTTATTGCAGAAGCGCAAAAAATATGTGGAAAAAAGAATGTAAAGACAGATAAGCTGAGTATTCTTTCGTATGGTACCGATGCCAGTTTTTACCAATATCTGCCCAAACTTGTGGTGAATACTTCGAATGAATCTGAAATTCAAAGATTGTTACAGGCAGCTTCTTTATTTAATGTCCCGGTGACTTTTCGTGCGGCAGGTACCAGTCTTTCGGGACAAACCATTACCGAATCGGTAATCATCCTTATAAAGAGGGAAAACTGGCGAAAATACCAGGTACATCCTGATGATAATTATATCACCATGCAACCCGGGCTACGGGGAGGAGAAGTCAATAATATACTGAAAAAATATCAGCAGCAGATCGGCCCTGACCCTGCTTCCATTAATTCGGCCATGATTGGCGGAATAGTGGCCAACAATGCCAGCGGCATGCGTTCGGGAGTTTTTCTGAATTCATACAATTTATTGAAAGGCATTCGTATTGTTTTTGCCGACGGAACAATTCTGGACACTGGTGACGAGCAATCGAAAAAGGATTTTTTTACTGAAAAAAACGATTTCGCCGGCGGGTTGATGAATATGAGGAAGGAGTTGCTTGCCCGGCCTGCATTGGTGCAGAAAATCCGGGAAAAATACAGCATTAAAAATACCATTGGTTATGGGTTGAACAGCCTGATCGATTTTGACGACCCGCTTCAGATAGCGGCCCATTTAATGGTTGGTTCGGAAGGAACGCTCGGTTTTATTTCGGAAGTGAGCCTGAAGACTGTGCCGTTGCATTTGTTTTCGGCAACCGGTTTAATGCTTTTCCGTACATTGGAGGATGCCTGTAAGGCTGCTGTCATTCTCAATAAAAATGATGCCTCGGCCATTGAACTGATTGACAGGAAGGCGCTTCTTGCTATTGAAGATATCCAGGGGGTACCGGGATACATAAAAGGGTTAGATGATCCGGTAACTGCCCTTTTGGTTGATTTTTCCGCTACCGGTCGCGACGAATTGCATAAAAAAACCACAAGGGCTGTTGAATGTTTGTCGGATTTTGAAACCGTGCATCCGTATTCATTTACCACCAATCCGCTTGAAATTACGCAGTTGTGGAATGTGCGAAAAGGTATTTTCCCCTCGGTGGGAGGGAACCGCAAACCCGGGACAACCGTGTTTATCGAAGATGTTGCATTTAGTTTGCCTAAATTGCCCGGGGCCCTGACTGATTTACGTGGGTTGCTCGAAAAATACGGATATTCCGATGCTGTGATTTATGGCCATGCCAACGATGGTAATGTACATTTCATTTTTTCTGAAGACATGCGGGTACATGAAAATGTTGAGCGTTATTCTGTTTTCATGGAAGAAGTGGCTGATATGGTTGTAAACAAGTACAATGGTTCATTGAAGGCAGAGCACGGAACAGGGCGTAATATGGCCCCGTTTGTGCAAAAAGAGTGGGGGGATGAATTGTATCAGATACACCGTAAAATAAAACAGTTGTTCGATCCGCAGGGAATACTGAACCCGGGGGTAATGATTAATGATGACCCGCAGGTACACATTAAGAAAATAAAATACATGCCGGTTACCGATCCGATTGTTGATAAATGTATTGAATGTGGCTTTTGCGAAGTGAACTGTTTAACCAATGAACTGATGATGAGCGCCAGACAGCGGATTGTGGCTTTTCGTGAATTGCAGCGTTTGAGCGAACGGAATTCTTCTTCTTCAGAAATAAAAGCCCTGCAAAAAATATTTGAAAAGGAAGGTGTCGATACCTGTGCCGGCGATGGGCTTTGTTTCACATCGTGCCCGGTTGGTATCGATACCGGACAACTGGTAAAGAAACTTCGTGGAATGAGGGTGAACGGCCTGCAGAAGCAAATTGCAAAAGGAATTAGTAATCATATGAAAATGACGCTGTTGTCCGTAAAGACAGGCTTGCTGTTTACTCATGGTCTTGCACAGGTATTTGGTACCGGGGGACTGAACAGTATGACTGCATTCTTAAATAGAACCACTGGTGGAATGATTCCCATGTGGCACGGTTATTTTCCGCAGGCAAACAGGAGAATGAAAGTTCCCGGAACTTCCCCGGATTTGAGGCATAAGGTGGTTTATTTTCCGAGTTGTATTAGTCAGGCGATGGGGCCTGCTGTAAAAAGTGAAAGTTCTTTGTCGCAAACCGATGTAACATTAAAAGTGTTGGAACGGGCTGGTTTCGGGGTGATCTTTCCAAAAGAAATGGATCGGCTTTGTTGTGGTACGCCCTGGGAAAGCAAAGGATATTTCGACATTGCCAATAAAAAATCGGATGAACTGGAGCAGGCTTTGCTGGAGGCCAGTCAACAAGGTAAAATTCCGGTATTGATTGATACCAGCCCTTGTTTATACCGGATGCGAAGGGTAATCAGGAATAAGCTCAGCATGTACGAACCGGTAGAATTTGCAATGGAGTTCCTGATCGATAAATTACCAGTACACAAAGTGCCCGGTAAAGTTGCCCTTCACAGTACCTGTACAACTACCAAAATGGGATTGAAAGAAAAATTGCTTGAATTGGGCAATTTGTTGGCCGAAGAGGCTTTTATCCCGGAAAATGTAGGTTGCTGCGGGTTTGCAGGCGATAAAGGTTTTTCAAAGCCGGAAATCAATGCATGGGCGTTGCGCGACTTAAAAACTCAGGTCGAAGATTGCCGGGCAGGGTATTCAAACAGCCGGACTTGTGAAATAGGCCTGTCGAAAAACAGTGGTTTGGAGTACCGGTCGATATTCTATTTGCTGGAAGAAGCGAGCCGTTAAAACGTTTTTTTTCAAATTGAGGATCATATTTCAGATAGCCTTCCTTTAGCCGTCTGTTGTTCAACCCGGGGTGTGGTTTGGATGTATCCTGTTGCTCCCGATTTCATTAGGGATGAATATTCAATCCATCGGAGTTTACGGCAACTTTATTTAATACGGGAATATCTGCCAGAGGCAATCAGGAATCCTTTTATTGGACTTGTCACAAGAATGTTTCTGTTCCGGATTGAAAAATCATTGTTTTTAGTTTTTGTCTTTTTTCTCGTTTTTTTTGCTTTCCCCTGTCAAAACGTAGTTCTTTTAGAGTGTAAGATAGATATAAGTGTATTGTATGATGAAATACAAATATTAATTTATTTGTTTTTTTTCCTGTAATTCTTCATGTTTTGATTTTTATACTTTATATTTGGTTTCATCAGAAAAGAATTTGTTTGTTTTTATAATCAATTGAAATTTAGGATTTAGGCAAGAAAGAGTTTATTGATATTCTGCTGTATAACATCAAAAGCATACTTGAGATGTAAGGGTAACACACTTATTTTTG
The DNA here is from genome assembly GCA_963662895.1 of Prolixibacteraceae bacterium. Classification (GTDB taxonomy): domain Bacteria; phylum Bacteroidota; class Bacteroidia; order Bacteroidales; family Prolixibacteraceae; genus GWE2-42-39. The sequence goes on from OY759982.1 coordinate 2,168,308, forward strand.
AGAATACATAATATGTCTGACAAATATTTTGGTATGATGAAGTATTTTTTATCTCTTTTGCTACTTTTTTCTCTTTTCCCATCGTGTGAAAAAAAAAGTCATATGGAAAATGTGATAAGTATATCTGACTCGGTTAAGAAAAAATTGTGTGATGATAATCGTGAAAGTCTGTATAAAATAGAGTTTGTTACTTCTAACGGGCAGGTAATTGTTCGGGGCGAAACAAATCTGCCGGAAGCAAAAAAAGAGCTATTGAACAAATTAAGGGGACAAGGAATTAATTATGTAGATAGTCTTACAGTTTTGCCTGATGTTTCGAAGGGTTCACTTACATGGGGACTGGTAACTATAAGTGTATGTAATATGCGGATTACTCCATCTCATGATGCAGAGATGGTAACCCAGGCCATTTTGGGGACACCGGTTCGGGTGTTAAAGAAGGAATCTTCGTGGTACCTGGTGCAAACTCCAGATAAATATATTAGCTGGGTTGACGATGATGCGATTTTTAGGATGACTGATCAGCAGTTTAAAGAGAATAAAGAATATACTAAGATGGTATACCTGCCTGCTGAAGGTCTTGCAATGAGCCTTGAAACCAGTAGTGTTGTAACAGATTTGGTTGCGGGTAGTATCCTGCGTTTTATAAGGCAAAACGGCAAAAATTGCATTTTATCAATGCCGGATGGAAGGCTGATAGAAGTTCCTTCTTCCGATGTTATGGATTTTGAGAAATGGAGCCATCGCGATTTGTCGGTTAAAGATCTTTCTGAAACCGCTTTGAATTTTATGGGCAGGCCATACTTATGGGGAGGGACTTCTGCAAAAAGTGTTGATTGCAGTGGTTTTGTTAAGATGGTGTATTTCTTAAACGGGTACATTTTAGCCCGTGATGCATCGTTGCAGTTCTTATATGGAGAGATAATCAGCCCGGAACAAGGATGGCAGCAGTTAAGGGAAGGGGACCTCGTGTTTTTCGGACGGTCAGCAACAGATGATAAACCAGCTAAAGCAACACATGTCGGTTATTACCTTGGGGAAAGTGAATTTATTCATTCTTCAGGATATGTCAGGGTCAACAGTTTTGATCCTGAACGAAAAAATTACTCCCATTACCGTACCATATCATGGCTTGGTGGTAGAAGGATGTTACCAGCTAAGTCGGATGGAATTGTGAGAGTAGCTGATCATCCCTGGTATTAAAATGATAAGGAATATGAAAACGAACAGAAGACAGTTTATTGGTGCAGGTACCATGCTGGCGGGATTAACAGCGTTATCCCCCGTATTTCAGGGTTGTTCTCAACCAAATTCTAATTACACAAAAAAAGGAATGGGCTTAAAACTTTCATTCGAACCATATGAATTAAAACTGAAGCATGTGTTTACGATTGCTTCAAATTCCAGGACAACCACTCCGGTAATGTTGGTGAAAATAGAGTGGGAGGGAGTCGTTGGCTATGGTGAAGCTTCAATGCCCCCTTATTTGGGCGAGTCGCATAAAACAGCAACCGAATTTTTAGGTAAATTGGATTTAAGCCGGTTTAACGACCCTTTCCGTATGGAAGAAATATTAGGCTATGTCGATTCTGTTGCCGAAGGAAATGCAGCAGCAAAGGCTTCAATCGACATTGCGCTTCACGATCTGGTGGGGAAGTTAATGAATCAACCCTGGTACCGGATATGGGGCTATAGTCCTGAGAACACACCGGTAACAACCTTTACAATCGGAATTGATAAGCCTGATGTGGTCAGGGATAAAGTAAAAGAAGCAACCCCGTACAAAATGCTGAAAATAAAGATCACAAAAGGGGTTGAAAAAGAGATGATTGATGCGGTTCGGTCATTGTCTGATGTGCCCTTGTGTGTAGATGTAAACCAGGGATGGACTGACAGGCAGGAGGCGCTTGATATGATTTATTGGCTAAAAGAACAAGGTGTAGTCTTTGTTGAACAGCCCATGGACAAACATAATCTGGACGATAATGCCTGGTTAACTCAGAATAGTCCATTACCTACAATGGCCGATGAAGCCGTTCAACGTTTATCCGATGTGAAACGTTTGTATGGAGTATACTCCGGAATTAATTGCAAACTAATGAAATGCACAGGTATGAGAGAGGCCCATCGTATGTTGGAACTGGCCCGTTCTTTAGGCATGAAAGTGATGGTTGGGTGCATGACTGAAACATCTTGTGCAATTTCTGCTGCCGCTCAATTATCACCGATTGCAGATTGGGCCGATCTGGATGGTAATTTATTAATATCCAATGACCTTTATAAGGGGATGCAGGTGATTGCCGGAAAAGTTACTTTACCCACACTTCCGGGAATTGGGATTTTTAAAATATAGTGAAGTGATATGCATTTGTTTATATGATTTTTGCGCTAAAAGAACAAGGTTTAGTCTTTGTTGAACTTTTTTTGTTAAAGCACACATTTTCTAATAATAAACAAACAATTTTTCATGAAAAAACTAGTTATTTTTTTTTACTTGTGTGTTGTTGTTCATGTAGCAATGGCACAGCAGCGAATGATCTCCGGTGTCGTCCGGGATGAAGTCGCTAATGAACCCATGCCTGGGGTGACTGTTCTTGAAAAAGGAACAAGTAATGGAACTGTGACAAATATGGATGGAGTTTTCCGGCTTTCAGTAAAACCTGGGGCTGTTTTAACTTTTTCATTTATTGGTATGGAATCTAAAGATGTTGCAGTAGGAGAATATTCAAATCTGGAAGTTATTCTAAGCACTTCTACAGAGCAGGTTGATGAAGTTGTAGTTACTGCAATGGGAATAAAAAAAGAAACTAAAGCTCTTGGTTATGCAGTACAGAAGGTAGCAGGTTCGGAAATTGTAAAAGTAAAAGAGCCGAACCTTATAAACTCATTGAATGGAAAAATTGCAGGGGTTAACGTAACAAATTCTGGTGGTGGTCCTGGTTCTTCTTCACAGATTATTATACGTGGAGGTACATCGTTAACAGGTGATAACCAGCCCTTATTTGTGGTTGACGGAATTCCCGTTGACAACACTGCTGTTAGTGGTGATAGTGGAAATGGTGGCCTAAGTGCAACTTCTACATATAGCGGAAACAGGGGAATGGATTTGAATTCTGATGATATTGAGTCTATTTCAGTATTAAAAGGGCCTGCGGCTGCCGCTTTGTACGGCCTGAAAGCTGCCGCTGGTGCTATTATAATTACAACTAAGAAGGGCAAGAGCGGAGAGCCTACGGTGAGTATTAGCTCAAAAATGAAAATGGATGTGGCGAATAAGTTACCGGAATATCAGAAAATGTACGGACAGGGAGATGATGGTGAATCTGGTGATGATACGTATACCTCATGGGGAGCAGCCGTTTCTGATGGAACAAAGACTTATGAAAACCTGGAAGATTTTTTTAAAGCTGCCTGGTCATATGATGTGAATGCCAGCATTTCAGGAGGAAATGATAATGCAAATTATTACATGTCGATGCATCGTTTAGACCAGAATGGGATTGTTCCTACGACTGAATATACAACGAATTCGTTTCGGTTTAATGGCGAACAGCATAAAGGCTGGTTTACCGTGGGAATGAATACGAATTATATATATTCTCAAACGACAAAAACCTTAACCGGAAGCGGGTTGTATGGTTCCAGTGGCTCGGGGGCAATAATGAGTTTATTGAACTGGCCGATAGACAATAACATGAAGAACTGGTATGAAGATGGAGAACGGGTGCGTTTGCTTCCAGATGTAGATTTGAAAGATGATGTAGATAATCCATACTGGACTATCCATAAAAATCCTGTAACAGAGGAGTTACACCGTTTTATTGGGTCTGGATATATAAAAATGTCACCTGCTCCCTGGATCGATGCTACATACCGTGCTGGTATTGACCATTATAACTCATTTACCCGTAGCCAGATTTATCCGGGATCAGCGGTAACCGAGCCTTATGATGATGGTGCCATTACTGAAGCCGAAAGAGAAAAAAATATTTTTAGTTCGAACCTTACCATTTCTGCAAAAAGGAAAGTAAATGATTTTGATTTGAGTGCGTTAGTTGGACATAACTATGAGCAAACAACCTATTATAAAAATACGCAAAAAGCAATTGGTTTGCTAAGTGATTTTATGAGTATTAACAATGCTGACACTGAGAATCAATCTTTTTCAAACTATCAGTCGACTAAAAGATTGTATAGCTTTTTTGGAGAACTATCTGCCAGTTATAAAAATATGGCCTTTTTAAGTGTTACCGGAAGAAATGACTGGTCCTCAACCCTTTCTGAAGAAAATCGTTCATTTTTCTATCCGTCGGTTAGCGGAAGTTTTGTGTTTTCAGAATTATTTCCAGATAATCTGAAAGATAAATTTTCTTTTGGAAAGTTCAGGGCTTCCTGGTCTCAGGTAGGTAAAGATGCTCCGGTTTATCAGACAGCTACTTATGTAGAAGTGGTTAATTCAATTGGTGGTGGTTATAAAAATAGCTATTATGGCGGAAATCCTAATTTGAAACCGGAAACAACAGAATCATTGGAGTTTGGGATGGATATGCGTTTTCTGAAAGGTCGTTTAGGTGCTGATATCACTTATTATGATACCAGAAGTAAAGACCAGATTATTAACCCAAGGGTAAGTATGGCTACAGGGTATATTTTTCAGTACGTAAACTTTGGTACAGTTATTAATAAAGGAGTTGAAATTACCCTGACAGGTAAACCTGTTAAATCTAAAAATTGGTCTTGGGATACTTCTTTGAATATTTCTCATAATGATGGTACGGTAACCGATTTGCCTGAGGGAATATCTTTGTTGTATGTAACAGATGTGCAGATTGGTCCTGCAAAATCAGCTTCAATTGGTGAAGGGAATTTCCTTGGATTAACAGGTCAACGCTGGGAAATGACAGAAGATGGACAGACAATTTTAAATTCCCAAACAGGTTATCCTATTACATCAGATGTTGCATCCAATATTGTAGGAAACAGGGAGCCTGATTTGCTACTGGGCTGGAATAACAGTATTTCTTATAAAAATTGGAATCTGTCCTTCTTAATTGATGTCCGTTTAGGAGGAGATGTTTATAACGCAACAGAATATTCAATGGTATATGCCGGTACAAGTAAGTTAACTGAAAACAGGGGGAAAGATATTACTTTTACCGGAGCTGTGGTTGATGACGATGGCAATTACAATGCAGCTACAAGAACTGTAGAGCAGACACAGGAATATTTCCAGGATATACTTAGTGCCGATGCTTCTTACTTTATTACCAGTGTTAACTGGTTCCGTTTACGTTCTGCTTCGTTGTCTTATCAAGTCCCAAAATCGTTGTGTACACGAATTGGTTTTGTAAAGGATATCGATGTTTCATTATCGGGAACTAACCTGCTGTTGTTTACCAATTATGATGGAATGGATCCGGAAGTAAGTGCCGGAGGTTCCGGGGTTGTTGGAGCAGGTTCTTCGAGTATTGATTATGCAGGAGTTCCTGCAACTACAAGTATTTCTTTAGGTTTAAATATCACGTTTTAAAGGCTTATGACTATGAAAAAGATAACAACAATATTAATACTTGTACTGGTGGTGGCAGTTACTTCCTGCCAGTATGACCTTGACATAAATAATTCGCCAAATGCAGCACAGGAGGCAAGCCCTGAGTTACGTTTACCTTATATATTAACAGAAGCTTGTGACTTTTACGGAAGTCATGGTACCAGAACTGCATTTTTGTGTCAGCAAATGGGCTATATTCATAATTCAAGTGAGCGTTATTACCAAATGGAAAACTGGCAGTTTACTAATAATGCAGATGCCTGGGTTTGGCAGTGCTGGTATGGTTATACTTGGGTAAATATTGATGAAATGATTACTGATTCTGAAGAGTTGGGAGCCTGGCATTATGTTGGTGTTGGTAAAATATTGCAGGCATTTGGCTGTGGTACTTTGGTGGATGCATATGGATATATGGCCTATCAGGATGGATTGTCTGGAAATATCCAGCCGGATTATGAGGATGCAGAATACGTTTATAGTCAGATTTTACCTTTGTGTGATGAAGCTATTGAATATTTGGAAAAGGACCAGGAGGAAGGAGCTCCGGATCTTTCAGAAGGCGATATCATGTACGACGGGGATGTGGCTAAATGGATCAAATTTGCTTATGGTATAAAAGCTCGTTTAATGAGCCACCTTTCCAAAAGGAGTGAGGGAACAGATCTTCTTGATTATAACCCTTCCGGAATTCTGTCCAATCTGGAAAAATCATTTACATCTAACGATGATGATGCTGCTTATTGGTACGAAGATAGTGATGTTTCGGCCAAGACAGCAATTCAGTATCAAAATACATCATCCAGCAACAAGCCAGGTAAACTGTGGAAAGACTATCTTTTAAATACAGTGGATACCGTTACTGCAAGCCGTGCTGATGAAAGCTGGAATAGTAAAGTGGTTGACCCCCGGGCTGAAATGTTGCTGCCTAAGATCATTACAGAAGAAATTGATGCAACCGAAGATACTGTTGAAGTATTGTCGGATGATTATTCCAAAGGGGTCGATTTGGCTTATGCTAATTCAGAACCGAAGTCTGGCGATACAACTTATGTTGGTGTTAAATCGACTGATTTGAATAAGTTGTATTTCACGCAAAAAGCATCTCCCTACTTTTTATTGACGTATGCTGAATTAAAATTCATAGAGGCTGAAGTATATTTCAGGCAGGGATCAACAGCTTCTGCATTAACTGCCTATAAAGAAGCAATACAAGCAAGTATGGATCGTATGGGAGTTTCAAGCGAAGCCAGTGCTGCATTCCTTTCAAGTGCAGCAGTTGCGCAAACAGCATCGGAACTTACTTTGAGTCATATCATGATACAAAAGTATATTGCATTGACATATAATCCGGAAATCTGGAATGATATGAGACGTTGCGATTATTGTATTGGTTCTGATGGTACTTATGATTACGAAGCCGGTGTGTATAAGGGTTTTAAACGGCCAACTTACGTATACGAGACTGCATTCCCGTCTGATGACGATTACATTCGCAGATACCAGATGGCTTATTACGAAAGATATTATAATTCGGCTAAGGTTACTGAATTGGGAGTTTTTGAGAATGATTATATGACGACTCCTGTTTGGTGGGATGAAGAATAATAAATTAATAATTTAATGTTGAAAAAATGTTTCGGGAATATATTCCCGAAACATTTTTTTTAGCATTGGAACTAAAACCAAATGTATGAAATTAGTAAAAGTTTTTATTCCGGTATTATTGCTTTTTTTCATGTTTTCATGCCAGAGAAAGCCTCTCCGTTTTGCCCATGTTACCGATACACACATTGGAAGCAGTACTTCTGCCGGGGATTTGATGAAAACGGTAAATGATATCAATTCCTTATCCGATATTGATTTTGTTTTATTTACCGGAGATATTACCGAGTTTGGTTCCGATGCAGAGTTATTGGAAGCCAAAGAGATTATCAGTAAGTTAAACAAGCCCTGGTATATTGTTCCCGGTAATCACGATTCCAAATGGTCCGAAAGCGGTTGTAACAGTTTTGTAAAAGTGTTTGGCTCCGAAACATTTTGTTTCGAAAAAGGAGGTTTCCTGTTTCTTGGGACAGCCAGTGGCCCTGATATGCGGATGGGGCCGGGACTGGTTCCGCGGGATCAAATGGTATTTATTGATTCGGTACTTACCAGCATGAAGGATAAAAAGGCGCCGGTGATTTTTGTGAACCATTATCCTTTGGACGAATCGTTGGCAAATAACAAGGAGGTGCTTGCAATGCTAAAAACAAGAAATACACAGGTGAGCTTATTGGGGCACGGTCACCGGAATAAATTGTTCGATTTTGAGGGAATACCCGGAGTGATGGGGCGGTCCAATCTTCAGGCACATGAAGGTTATCCCGGCTACAATATTGTAACAATTGAAAACGATACTTTGTATTACCAGGAGCGTGCTTCAGGTAAAGAAACCTTACCTGTCTGGTGTAAGATTCCTTTGGAGTATAAAGAATACAGGCAGGAACCCATTGCGAACGGAATGGATTCAATCAATTCAATATACCCGGGAGTCACTGTTGAATGGCAGTTTCAGGAGAAGAGCGGCATCGGGACAGGGACTACTTTGTCCGGGAATTATGCAGCCTATGCAACAATGGCCGGAGAGGTTGTTGTGCTGGATGCATCAAATGGAAAAGAAGTGTGGAGGAATAAAACCGGCGGAAAGATATTTTCAATACCGGCAATTTCAGGAAAAAAATTGGTTTGTCCTTCTACCGATGGTGCAATTTATTGTTTCGATCTTGGTACAGGAAAAAAACAATGGACTTTTGAAACGCAAAAATCAATTGTCGCTTCTCCCGTAATTGATAGCGATGTTGTTTATTGCGGAGCTTCTGACGGTATTTTCCGGGCTATCGATTTAGACAGAGGAAAACTGGTATGGCAGTTTGATAGTGTGAACAATTTTGTTGAAACCAGGCCTCTGGTTTACGAGGATATGATTTATTTTGGTTCGTGGGGCAATTCGTTTTACGCGTTGGATAAAAATACAGGGAAGCGGGTCTGGTCGCGTAAAAAGTACACCAACCGTATGTTGTCCCCGGCGGCAGTATGGCCGGTTGCTGCCAATGGAAAAGTGTTTATTGTTGCCCCCGACCGGCATATGACAGCCCTGGATGCAAAGACCGGAAAAGAAATCTGGGATTCAGGAAAATATACCTGTCGCGAATCGATAGGCATGTCCGCTGATGGTGAACTTGTTTATATTAAGAACATGACTGAAGGCAATTTCGATGCTTTTTATACGAACGCCGATGAACAGAAACTTGCCTGGGAGTGTAAAGCTGAACTGGGCTACGAGATATCCCCTTCGCCGATAACCGGGAATAAAAAACTGATTTTTGTACCAACAGCTTCCGGTGAGGTTTGTGCAATCAGCAAAAAAACGCACCAACTCGCATGGAAGCATAAGATATCGTATGCGATTATCAATTACGTTTGTCCGTATGGAGAAGATAAGGTATTGCTGACATCTTTAGACGGGAAGGTGGTTTGTTTGAAGTTTTAACCAATGATGGATTAACGATTTTTGGGATTGATAAATGAATTCCCTCAAAAATTATAAGTTAATATTTCCGAAATTATAAGTTAAGATCTTCAAAATTGTAAGTTAATATTTCCAAAATTATAGGTTATAATTTCCATGATTATAAGTTAAGATTTTGAAACGAATCACTTATCATTTCAAACAGGGGCAGAACAGACAAGAAGTGATTTTTGTGGAAATTTCCACACAGGGAAATTTTATTCACAAATAAGGGATGGGGGAGAAAACAGTACTGTGTCTGTTGAAACATAGACGGAACAGTCTTTTATTTCATTCCGGTCTTTCAAAAGATAGATCAGGTTATGAGGAGAAACAGAAAAGGCAGAAATTTGTAATACAAATTTCTGCCTTTTCTGTTCAATTTAAAATAAATCTATCCTTTAAAATTATTTAATACTTCGCGTACCGACCCATGCAGGAGAAGTAAACGGCGTGCTTCATCCGGATTAATACCTAATTCATCGACAATCATTTCTGAACCGCGTTCAATTAATTTTTTGTTAGTTAGCTGCATGTCAACCATTTTGTTGCCTTTTACCCGTCCTAATTTTATCATTAATGAAGTGGTAATCATATTCAGAACCATTTTTTGAGCAGTTCCGGCTTTCATACGGGTACTTCCGGTAACAAACTCAGGTCCGACAATAGCTTCAATAGCAATATCTGCTTCTTTAGAGATAGGAGTGTCAGGATTACAGGTGATACAGGCGGTAAGTAATCCATTTTTTTTAGCATCGCGTACACCTCCGATTACATATGGGGTACCTCCTGAAGCTGCAATACCAACAACTGTATCTTTACTTTTTATATTGTATTTTTTCAAATCTTCCCATCCTCCGGTAATATCATCTTCTGCTGCTTCAACAGCTTTTCTTATCGCTTTATCGCCTCCGGCAATAAGTCCGATTACAACACCATCCGGTATACCATAAGTTGGAGGAATTTCCGATGCATCTATTATACCAAGTCTTCCGCTTGTTCCGGCTCCGAGATAAAATAACCGGCCCCCGGATAATATTCTGTCGACAAGTAATTTTACCAACTCTTCTATTTTAGGTATTGTTTTATTAACTGCCTCGTGTACTTTACTGTCTTCCCTGTTTATACCTTCAAGCAAATCGTGAATCGACATCTTTTCCAAGTCATTGAACAACGAAGGTGATTCTGTAATCTTCATTCTTTTTTTTATTTTATCAGGATAAGATCCTGATATTAAAATTAATTTTAGTGCTTATGTTATTGATTTTTTCTGCCTAAATGATATTCAATAAGTCCCTCAATAGGCTTGTGCAATATCTTACTAACTTTTATATATTTACTCTTAGCTACATCCCTTAATAAATCGGCGTAATAAAATGCTATTGATCCGACAAAGTTTACGGGTAGCGATTTATAACCTGAATATTTTTCTACATTATTAGTCAAAAATGCATCAAACCCATTTCTGATGAGTTTTTTTATGTACGGATGATTTCCATTTTTAATGATGAATTTTGAAAATCCTGCCAGATAACGGCTTGGATATTCTTCCTTATAAACAGCCGATAAAACTTTAGGCATTTTCAACTTTAGTTCCGAATCGGTAATTGCTTTCAGGTCGGCAGGAATAGCCCTTTTAAAATAATTATTCAGAAATATTTTTCCTAACCAGGCGCCACTTCCTTCATCTCCCAGAATAAAACCGAGGGGAGGGATTTTATCAATAATTTTTTCGCCATCATATTTGCACGAATTGGAGCCTGTTCCTAAAATGCAGGCAATTCCTGCCTGATTTCCAAGTAACGATCGGGCAGCCCCAAGCATGTCATCTTCGACTTCTGTTTCGGCTAACGGGAAAACGGTTTTTAGTGCGTTTCTAATTATAGAATCGGTTTTTCCTTTAATGCATCCAGCCCCGTAAAAATGAATTTCTGCCTTTTGTTTTTTTATCTCTTCTGGAAATACGGATAAAAGCATTTCGGTAATTTCTTCCGTTTTTTGGAAGAAAGGATTAATTCCCGGAGTTTCAATGTTTTCAATTGTTTGATTATCTTTTATTAATAACCAATCTGTTTTAGAAGAACCACTATCTGCAATTAATATCATTTTGTAATTTTATAAAAAGTCAATCAATGAAAAATTGACGTTGTAAAGATAAGGTTTTTTGTTATTTATAACATGTATTACAAATATTATTTAACTTTGCCTTTGTCATTAAATATTTCCAAAAATATGTTTGTTCATTCAATTATTACAAAGGGGAGAAATATATCAGGATTTTTTTTTAAGGTTTCCATTTTTATTATTGCCTGTACTTTCTGGAACAGCGTATTAGCACAATCAGTTGATGAAACAAACCGGTTAAAAGTTCTTTTAGCTGGTAAAACAGGAGAACAATTGGTAAACATGGACTTTAATTACCTGAATGGTAAAAAAATTGAAATAGATACAGTGTTCTTTTCGACAGGGAATGACACTATTTTAATTTATTTTAACAAAGCATTGGCCGAAATGCCTTTTCGCCGTGAAACAATTAATCAGCTTAACGATTCGGTAACCAGGATTTTGCCGGATACATTAAAAAATGCAGTGTTGCGGATGTATGCAAATGGCATCTTGTTTGAAAAATTAATTCCTAATTATTACCTGAAAACGGAAACTTCGCCTGATGCAGAGCGACTTCCTCAGAATAATGGTATTCGTCCACCCCGGAAAAATCTGGTAAAAAGGGAGCGTCCGTACCTGGTTACAAATGGATTGAATGATGCGAATATCGCCCTTTGGAATAGTCATGGTTGGTATTATGAACAAAAATTTGATCGTTGGGAGTGGCAGCGGGCCCGTTTGTTTACCACGGTTGAAGATATTTCACCAACTTCGGTTGTTGTGCCGTATTTGCTCCCGATGCTTGAAAATGCCGGCGCAAATACTTATTTGGCGCGCGAACGCGACTGGCAGCCGAATGAGGTAATTGTTGACAATGATGGATCAAACGGGAGAAGTAAACTTTATAAACCTCGAAGAACACAGAAAGAAGCTGGTGGCTTTGCAATAGGGCAAGTACCTTATACAGGTGAGAATCCGTTTAAGCAGGGTACTTATCTCGAAATTTCAGAAAAGACAAAGCGGAAAAATGTGGTTTATTTGCCTGATTTTCCTGAAACAGGGGAGTACAGCGTGTATGTCTCCTATGCAAAAGGCAATGGAGAGGTAACTTACCGGGTTTATCATACCGGTGGTTTTACTGATTTTAAAGTCGATCAGCGAATGGGGTTCAAAACCTGGGTTTACCTGGGACGTTTCCGTTTTCAGAAGGGAAAAGATAAAGAACATGGTAAAGTTGTACTGCTGGTTCCCGGAGATAGAGAACAGTTGATCACTGCTGATGCCGTTCGTTTTGGAGGAGGCATGGGGCTGATCAGCAGGAACGGGAAAACCAGTCAGCGGGCCCGTTTTTGGGAGGGAGCAAGGTATAACCTGCAATATTCGGGTGCCCCCGATACCTTAACCTGGAGTTTGAGTAATGGTAAAAATGATTACACAGATGATTACCGTTGCCGTGGTGAGTGGGTGGACTGGCTGATTGGAAAGCCTTTTGCCCCTAATAAAGATCGTAATGCAGAAGGACTGAATATCCCGGTTGATTTGTCGTTTGCTTTTCATACTGATGCCGGTATCTTGCCGGATGACCAGATTGTCGGAACGCTGGGCATTTATTCAACTGCAAACGATGACGGATTTTTTCCTGACGGGCAGTCGAAATATGCTTCCCGCGATTTAACAGACCTTATTCAGACACAGTTGGTGAATGATATTTCAGATTTATTCAAAGTCGATTGGACCCGTCGTGGAATGTGGAATTCCGATTACAGCGAAGCTTATCGCCCGAATGTGCCGGCAATGTTGCTGGAGTTACTTTCGCACCAAAACCTGAGTGACATGCGTTACATGCTGGATCCTGGTTTTAAATTTGATGTTGCCCGGGCTATTTATAAAGGAATGCTTCGTTTTTTATCGACTCAGTACAATTATCCGTATGTTGTTCAGCCTTTGCCGGTTGATCATTTATATGCCGAATTTTTTTCCGGGGATGAAATTACTTTAAGCTGGCTACCGGTTGCCGACCCGCTTGAAAGTACAGCCAATCCTACCGGATACGTGGTCTATAAACGGATTGGTGACAACGGATTTGATAACGGAACCTATACTTCCGGTACATCCCTGACTGTCCCTGTTCCTGAAAAAGGGAAGATTTACAGTTTCAGGGTTGCAGCAGTAAATGCCGGTGGAGAAAGTTTCCCTTCTGAAGAAATATCAGTGGGAATTGTCGAAAAAAGTAAAGGGAATGTGCTTATTGTAAATGGTTTCGACCGTGTTTCAGGCCCGGAAATATTTGAAACCGGTTCTCTGTCTGGAGTGATGCGTAATCTCGACCAGGGTGTTGCATATGGTTACGATATTTGTACAACCGGCGACCAGTACGATTTTGCGGGGAAAAAGGCCTGGACGGATGATGACAATCCCGGGCATGGAGCCAGCTATGCTGATTTGGAAACAACGGTATTCCGGGGAAATACGTTCGATTTTGCTTTGGTGCACGGAAAAAGTATTCTAAAAGCGGGCTACAGCTTTGTTACGGCAAGCGATGAAGCCATGGAAGATGAACTTTTCGATATAACAAAATACAAATTTGCGGATTTGTTGTATGGTGAGGAAAAAACAACCCGGTTGCCGGGTAATGACAGTATTCCCAGATTTTCAATTTATAACGACAAGATGTTGACAACCCTTGAAAAATATGCCCTTTTAGGAGGAAATATTTTTATTTCCGGTGCTTATATTGGCAGCGATATTTCAAACGATACTATTATGCAAAAGCGGATATACAATCTGCTGAAGATGAAATTCAGGACAGACCATGCTGTGAAATATGTTCATTTTTATTCAGCAGCAAAGGAATTCAATCTGGCCGGAACTGTAAATACCGATTATAATTTGCAACAGTATATTGTGGAATCACCCGATGCAATTGAGCCTTTTGGCGAAGGGACTGAGACCATTTTCAGGTATAATGAAAATAATACAAGTGCCGGTATTGCCGGGAAAAGTGATTACGGCGTGGTAGCGCTTGGGTTTCCTTTCGAGGCAATAAAGAATCAATTGACACGGGATAAGCTGATGCAACAAATTTTTGATTACTTTACTGAAAAATAAACATTGATGAAAAAGGTGTATAGTTTTTTACCAAACAACCATACCGATGAATTAACAGGCCTGTTACAGGATATGGAACGTAGTTGTTTGGTTGATAAGATATTTGTGAATGAGAAAGCAGGGATTACCTGTTCCGGTAAGCTGACTGCTTTTTCGTTCGGCGGTTATACAGAAACGGAGCTAATCCGGCGAATAGCGGATCAATCGGAGCTGGCTGATTATATTCTTATAATTACAAAAGGAATCAATATACAACCCGGCCAGTTTTGTGTTGAACGTATGATGGAAGTGGCTGAAGCGACCGGGGCAGGTATGGTATATTCCGATTACATGGAAGTAAAAGAGGGAAAATTATCAGCTCACCCGGTTATTGATTACCAGGACGGAAGTTTGCGTGATGATTTCAATTTTGGCCCGCTTGTTTTGTATAATGCACGGGCTTTTCGTGAGGCAGTAAGTGGAATGACTCAGGATTTTACTCACGCCGGATTTTATTATTTGCGTTTAAAAGTTTCGCAAAAGTACGATTTGATGCGGATTCCCGAGTTTTTGTACACCATTGATGAAACAGATATCAGAAAAAGCGGACAGAAACTGTTTGACTATGTAGACCCGAAAAACCGTCAGGTGCAAATTGAAATGGAAAAGGCTGTAACCGAACATTTAAAAGATATAGGAGCCTGGCTGAAACCTGATTTTAAAACCATTCAGTTTAACGATGCTGATTTTCCGGTAAAAGCATCGGTGGTCATCCCGGTCAGGAACCGTGAAAAAACAATTGCCGATGCCATAGAATCGGTTCTGTTGCAAAAAACGGATTTCAATTTCAACCTGATTATTGTTGATAATTTATCGACAGACCAAACCACTGAGATAATCCGTTCGTACGCGACAAAAAGTGAAAAAGTGATCCATATTATTCCTGAGCGGGAAGGATTGGGAATTGGTGGTTGCTGGAACCTGGCCGTACACGATACCCGTTGCGGAATGTTTGCCGTTCAGCTTGACAGCGATGATATTTACAAAGATGAAAATACGTTGCAAAAAGTGGTTGATACGTTTTATCGTGAAAATTGTGCCATGGTGGTTGGCAGCTATCAACTTGTAAATTTCAGGCTTGAAGAAATTCCGCCGGGCATTATTGATCACAAAGAATGGACCTTCGATAACGGGCGGAACAATGCACTTCGCATTAACGGGCTGGGGGCACCGCGGGCTTTTTATACGCCGGTTCTGCGCGATGTGAAAATTCCAAATGTCAGTTACGGTGAAGATTATGCTGTAGGATTGGCTATTTCGCGTGATTACCGGATTGGCCGTATTTATGAAAATATTTATCTCTGCCGCCGCTGGGACGATAATTCGGATGCTGCGCTTGATATAGAGAAAATAAACAAACACAATTTATATAAAGACCGGGTGCGTACCATCGAGCTAAAAGCCCGTCAACGGAAAAACAAGTAAGATGGTTAATTTTTCAGAAAAGGCAAAACGGTTATTGGCCGACCAGTTGAACGACTGGCCGTTACCGGCAAAAAATTATTCGGAGTTGAAAAATGTCCGGGTTCGTGAGTTCTGTTTTGGCAATTTTAAAATTAAAGTTCAGTTTAACCCGGCCCGTATTGTTTCGTCGATAGCAAAGGTTGACAGGCAGTCGATTGAACAGCGGAAATGCTTTTTATGCGAAGAAAACCGTCCGGCAGAACAGCAGCAAATTGAATTTGGCAATTATCATATTTTGGTCAATCCGTTCCCTATATTTCCGGAGCATTTTACCATTCCTTTAAATAAGCATGTTCCCCAGCGAATAGCATATCATTTTAAAGATATGCTTGCTCTGGCTGAAGTTTTGCCCGGTTTTACAGTCTTTTATAATGGCCCGGAATGTGGAGCTTCGGCTCCCGACCATTTCCATTTTCAGGCTGGGAAAAAAGGATTTATGCCGCTTGAGAACGAATTTAAAACGTTGAAAAAAAACAATGCAAAAAAGATAGCAGAGGGCTTATCTGATTGCTGGGCGGTGAAAGATGGTATCCGTAACTTTTTTTTTATTGAAAGTTCATGCAAAACAAGCTTAGAGGCCTGTTTCGATAAATTGTATGATTTGCTTGATGAGTGGAATGAATCGGAAGAAGAGCCTATGTTGAATATCCTTGCCGGTTATGAAGGCGGCAAATGGCAGGTGTTTGTTTTCCCGCGTGCAGAACACCGTCCCTGGCAGTATTTCGAAGAAGGGGAGAAGAACATCTTATTGAGCCCTGCCTCGGTGGATATGGGCGGCGTGTTGATTACTCCGCTTGAAAAAGATTTCAGCAAACTGACACTGGCAGACATTACAAATATTTTTCAGCAGGTTTTGTGGACGGAGGAGAAATTTGACCGTTTAGTGGAAATGATAACTGAATAAAAAGCATATAAAAAATGAAGATGAGTAAACAACCGAATATCACCGTTGGAATAATGTCTCGTAAAACAATTGAATTTTCATTGAACGGGAAATTTAGTTGTAGCAGTAGTGAGATTTTTGAATCAGGAGATTTTTCTGCAAAATACGAAAATGGAAAAATTACGATTTTCAAAGCTGAAAGAGAAATTATTTCGGCAACTGAAATTGTGTTTAAGCCTGGCAATTTTGAGGCCTGCGAGTTTGAATTGAAGGACGTAACCATTGGCGTTAATTTTCATTGGGAACAAAATGAAAACCAGAAGTTTCCGGGGGCACTGAAACTGATTGTCGAAGATGAAAAAATTACGGCTGTGAATATTCTTCCGGTTGAAAATTACCTGATCAGTGTTATTTCTTCGGAAATGAGTGCAACAAGTTCCCTTGATTTGCTGAAAGCACATGCAATTATTTCCCGAAGCTGGTTGATTGCCCAGATTGAAAAACAGGAAAATTTAACGGCGAGTCCGGCTGATTACGTTAGTATTACAGAAACAGATGACGAATATATCCGCTGGTACGACCGGGAAGACCACAAGAATTTTCATGTTTGTGCCGACGATCATTGCCAGCGTTACCAGGGAACTACCCGTTCGCATAACCCGAATGTGGTGCGGGCTGTCAAAGAGACTTCCGGCGTTATTTTATCGCACAAAGGAGTGGTTTGCGATGCCCGTTTTTCGAAAAGCTGCGGTGGTATTACCGAATTGTTCGGGAATTGCTGGGAGCCGGTTAACCATCCGTACCTAACGGCAGTCATCGATCATCCTGTTGTTCCTGCCGGATTTGATATGGATTTGACTAAAGAAGAAAATGCTGTAAAATGGATCAATGCCAACCCCGAAGCCTTTTGTAATACTGATGATAAAGAAGTTTTAACCCAGGTTTTGAACGAATACGACTGGACTGCCAAAGATTTTTACCGGTGGACGGTGGAGTATTCGCAGCAACAGCTTGCCGATTTGCTTCTGCGCCGTTCCGGTCGTTACTTTGGAGAAATCATCGATTTGGTACCGGTTGAACGGGGCACTTCAGGCCGGTTAATCAGGTTAAAAATTATAGGTACCAAAAAGACTCTGACGGTGGGTAAAGAATTGGAAATACGCCGTTGGCTAAGCGAATCTCATTTATACAGTTCAGCCTTCACGGTAGAAAGAGTAGATGTACAGGATGTCATTCCCCGGAAATTTGTTTTACATGGAGCCGGTTGGGGACATGGTGTTGGCCTTTGCCAGATTGGCGCTGCGGTGATGGGACACAAAGGTTACCGGTACGACGAAATTTTACTTCATTATTATAAAAATGCAGTGTTGGAGAAAAGATATTAAGCCCATGCTAGTATATATTTTTCGGCGGTTCGATTTAGGTTAACCGGCATAAGTCTCTATTTTTATGAAATTAAGTTATCAGAATGGAAGGAACAAAAAAGCACAATCCCTGGAAATGGGTTCCATCGCTTTATTTTGCCGAAGGAATGCCCTATATTATAGTAATGACCCTTTCGGTCATCATGTACAAACGGTTGGGAATTTCGAATACCGACATCGCTTTGTACACCAGTTGGCTATATTTGCCGTGGGTTATAAAACCGCTGTGGAGCCCGATCGTGGATATACTGAAAACCAAACGTTTTTGGATTGTAACCATGCAACTGGTGATTGGCGCAGGCCTGGCCGGGGTAGCTTTTACCATTCCGGTTGAACGTTTTTTCCAGTATACGCTGGCTTTTTTCTGGTTGCTGGCTTTTAGTTCGGCTACTCACGATATTGCTGCCGATGGTTTTTATATGCTGGGTTTGTCGTCAGGCGATCAGGCTTTTTTTGTGGGCATTCGCAGTACTTTTTACCGTTTTGCCATGCTTACCGGGCAGGGATTGTTGGTTATCCTGGCTGGCGCCATCGAAACGGCAACCGGGCTGGATCCTGTTCATGTGATAGTGAATGCACAAAATACGGAACCTGTCAGGATTGAGTTTAGTCCAAACGAGTGTCTGCCCAAGGGCGAAAATGAAGGTATGTATTTTATTTCTGAAGAAGAAATTAGCCTGCCTGTTGCCGCTCTTAAAAAACATAAAGCCGATTCGCTTTTTCAGTTAGCTGAAAAGTGGAACACCGAAAATCATTTTTATGCGGAAGAAGGTCATGTGCCTGGTAAAGGTCCAGGTTGGTGGACGAGGAATGTATCCCAGCCACTGAAAATATTTCTGAAAGATAAATTCGGGCAAAAAACTGTAAAGGCCGGAAACGAGACAGGGAATATTGCCCTGGTACCGATTTGTTTGTCTCAAAAGCCGTCTAAAGGAGAGAAAGTAATACTAAATTTCAGTCACGAAAAAGGAGACCCAAGCATTAAACTGATGCGTGACTACCGTTACGAGTTTACTGAAAATAATTGGGATAAATCTGCCTTTGCCGTAGTACAACTTGATCCTAAGCTCAAAAAAGCAGCGTCGGCAACTTTTACCGGGCGTTCTGGAAATATCTCTTTTGCCTGGGCTGTGGTTTTCGGGGTGATCGCGTTCACTTTTCTTTTATTTTCTCTGTATCACCGTTTTTTACTGCCCCGACCGGCTGAAGATGCTCCCAATAAGACAGAAGGGAGCAGTATGTTGAGAGAATTTTTTTCAACTTTTGTTGAGTTCTTCAGGAAAAAAGAAATTGGGGTTATATTGTTATTTCTGTTGCTTTACAGGTTGGGAGAATCGCAACTTGTGAAAATGGCGGCTCCATTCTTTTTGGACTCACGCGAAGCAGGAGGATTAGGAATTACAACCGGCGATTTAGGCCTGGTATACGGCACGGTAGGTATGCTTGCCCTTACGCTGGGGGGTATCCTGGGGGGTATCGTTGCTTCCCGTAACGGTCTGAAGTACTGGCTTTTGAAAATGGTTCTTATGATGAATATCCCTAATGTCGTTTACCTCCTTTTATCCTGCTTTATGCCTCATTCATTGTGGTATGTTGCTCTTGCCGTGGTTTTTGAACAGTTCGGTTATGGTTTTGGATTTACAGCCTTCATGCTTTATATGATTTATATTTCTGAAGGGAAACACAAAACTGCCCATTATGCGTTGGCCACAGGCTTTATGGCTCTGGGAATGATGATTCCCGGAATGATCAGCGGCTGGTTGCAGGATATTATTGGTTACAGGAATTTTTTTATTTGGGTGATGTTATGTTCTGTCCCTCCTTTCCTTGTTGTCCCGTTTTTGAAAATTGATCGTGAATTCGGAATAAAGAAAAAAGAATAATACGGGTAGAATTACCTGATTTTATTGTTTACAAGAATTAGAAATTGATATTTCCGGTTTTTCTGTTTGCTAGCTGAAAAAAATCAGTTGATAGTTGTATTTCCTGTTTCACACATTAGTGGAGTATTTCTATTGACAGAAATTTGCAATATTTATATCTTGTCTAAAATTTGTATTTAAAAATTGAAATCTCTTCAATTATTAGAGAGATTTTTCTGTTGATCTTGAGAAAGTAACTATAAGTTACAGTTGCCGTTTTGTGGAAGGTTACAGGAGTTATTTTTATTAATAACTCCAAAAAATGTGGATATATAACGGTGATTCTTTGTCACCATAAGTTTCAAAATAGAAATGACAAAAGACGGATTGATTTTAATTCCTGAAGGGTATAAAATATTGTTGGCTGAAGATAATCCGATTAACCAGCGAGTGGCTGTTATTTCATTAAAGCGCCTGGGAATTCAATGTGATGTTGCAAATAACGGAGTCGAAGCTGTTGAAAAGCATATTCAGAACCCGTACAACTTGATTTTTATGGATATGCAAATGCCTCTGCTTGACGGAGTAGACGCTGCCCGTAAAATCAGAGATTATGAAAAAGCTAATGACATTGAGAATCCGGTATTCATTATCGCCGTTACAGCCAATTCATTTTCGAATGACAGGGAGGAATGTTTTCAGGCAGGAATGAATGATTTTATTAATAAACCATTTACCGAGTACGATCTGCGGTTAGTCATAGAAAAAGCTGTACAAAGCAAATCGTAATTTTAGGGGTACAAATTTGAAATAGAAATTTCCACTCATTTCTACTTTTAAAGGATCTGTAAAAGTAGAATCATAATATTTGTTAATAAATGTAACTATTTAGAACCTAATTAAATTTAAACTTCTATTAAATAGTAACATTGCTTACTTTTACCAAACTGGAAAAGATATATTCGAAATTAAAATCTGTTATCGAATGAAAAAACTGAGCATGTTAACTATTGCTGCTGTATTATCAATTTTGTTTTTAAATGCCCAGGAACCAACCCGGTGGCGGGGTGAAGGATCAATGGGGATTTACCCTGCAGAAAATTTAATGTCCCGGTGGCCGGCCAGTGGTCCTGAAATCATCCGGAGTGTTGACGGGCTGGGCGAAGGTTTTTCTTCTCCTGTTTTTGCTAATGGCAAAATATATGTAACCGGTATGATTAGCGGCCAGGGAGTTTTGTTCGTGATCGATAAATCCGGGAATAAAACGAAACAATACGAATACGGGAAAGAGTGGGAAACTAATTATCCTGGTTGCCGCTCAACAGTAACTATTTGTGGTAACCTGGCTTATTTGTACAGTGGTCTGGGAAAACTGGCCTGTCTTGATCTTGATTCAGGAAGAATAAACTGGAAAGTTGACTTAATAAGCGATTTGGAAGGAACAAATATAACCTGGGGGGTTACCGAATCAATTGTGGTTGACGGCGATAAACTGTATTGTTCTCCGGGAGGAAAAACAAATAATGTGGTGGCTTTAAACCGCTTTACCGGGAAAAAAATATGGTCGTGCCCGGGATTAGGGGAGCAATCGGCATACAATACGCCTCTTTTAATTGATTTGCCAACACGAAAACTGTTGGTTGTGATGATGGCAAGCCATATACTTGGTATTGATGCTTCAACAGGAGAAATGCTCTGGAATTACGGGCAACCTAATCGCTGGTCGGTTCATGCCAATACTCCGGTATACAGCGATGGGGCTGTATTTTGTTTTAGCGGATACGGGCAGGGAGGCGTCAAGTTGAAACTAAGTAATGACGGATCGTCGGTTACCAAAGAGTGGTTTTCCACTGATTCCGACAGCCGTATCGGTGGAATTGTCCTGATAGACGGATACTTATACGGTTCGGGCGATAATAACCGGGAATGGATGTGCATTGACTGGAAAACCGGAAAAACCCAATATAAATCTTCGGAGGTAGGCAAAGGGGTAGTAATCGCTTCCGGAAATAAACTGATTGGCTATTCCGAAAGAGGGGAATTATTTTTTGCTGAGGCAAATCCGGAAGAATTTAAACTGATAAGCAAGACTAAAGTAGGATTGGGAACTGCACAACACTGGGCACATCCGGTAATCAACGACGGAGTTTTGTATCTGAGGCATGGAAATACATTAATTGCATATAAAATATCATACTAAGAAAAGTTTTCTATAAACCATATTTACCCGAATAGTCATGAAGTTCTTTTTTTCGATCAGTCTGTTATTTTTTGTCGCCTTTTTTTCCGAAGCACAGATAAGTCAGTGGCGGGGGCCTGCCAGGGACGGGAAATTCAATGAAACCGGCCTGTTAAAAGAGTGGCCGGCCGAAGGCCCTGAACTGCTGTTAACTGTAGAGGGGATAGGGAAGGGGTACTCTTCACCGATTGCTGAAGGCCGTTTTATTTATACAACCGGCATGATCGATTCGATGGATTATGCCTCCTGTATTGATATGACCGGAAAAGCTATTTGGCAGGTTCCCTACGGCAGATCTTGGATGAAATCGTTTCCTGATACCCGGGGATCGGTAACCATTGACGGTGATCGTTTGTATATAATCAGCGGAGAAGGAGAATTGGTTTGCATCAATAAAACAAATGGTGAAATCATATGGAAAGTGGATGTAGACAAAGATTATGAATCGGAAAGGCATGTATGGGGTGTTTCGGAAACTCCGTTGATTATCGATGATAAAGTGATTTGTACCCCTGGCGGCAAACGGACTTCGGTAGTAGCTTTTAATAAAATAAATGGCGATTTTATTTGGGAAAGTGAGTGTGTGGGAGGACAACGTGCATATACTTCGCCGACATTCTATCAGTACAAAAATTTTCGGTACATATTGGCGACCACGGCCAATAACCTGATCGCATTGGTGCCTGAAACAGGGAAGGTTGCCTGGAATTTCGACTATTTTAAGGAAGCAAAATGGGAATGGCAACCAGGACTGATATGGACCAACACCCCGATTTATAAGGATGATGAAATTTATATTTCAAAAGGATATGATTTCCCTTCAATAATGCTGAAAATGGATTCGCTGGGTACTTCTGTAAGTAAAAAGTGGGTCGACCATACGTTAGACAATCATCACCACGGTGTGGTAGAAGTAGATGGCAAAATTTATGGTTCGAACTGGAAAAGTAACCGCGAAGGGAAATGGGTCTGTATGGATTGGAATACAGGAGAAATAGAATATGTCGCCGATTGGTATACGAAAGGTTCTATGGTTTATGCCGATGGAATGCTTTATGTATATGAAGAACGGACAGGCCATGTAGGACTTGTTAAACCTGATCCGAAAGGGTTTGAAGTGGTCAGCTCGTTTAAAGTGACCAAAGGAACAGGGCCACACTGGGCACATCCGTTTATTGCTGACGGGAAATTGTTTTTACGCCATGGTGATGTGTTGCTGGTTTATAATATTAAGGCATAGTGAATGAAAGGAAAGATTGTTGTTGTATTGTTTTTTTTATTTACCGGTTTATTATCAGCACAGGAAGTTGCGCAGTGGCAAGGGCCGGATCGTAATGGTATTTACCCGGATAAAAATCTTCTGAAAAAGTGGCCTGCCGATGGCCCTGATTTGTTTTTGGAAGTTGATGATTTGGGGGGAGGATACTCAACTCCGGTTGTGTATAACGATATAATTTATGTTACTGGGATACGCAATAGTACAGACATTATTACAGCTGTTAAGATGAATGGTGAAAAAATATGGGAAAAGGAATATGGGAAGGCCTGGTTTCGGACATTTCCGGAAAACCGTTCTACACCGACAATTGAAAACGGGCGTATTTATCTGGTTTCAGGTATGGGAGAAATGGTTTGTTTGAATGCCGGAACAGGATCGATAATCTGGAAGGTTGATGTTCAAAGCCTGTATAGGGGTAAATATCAGACATGGGGAATTGCCGAATCGGTTTTACTGACCAATAAGGCTGCAATATGCACTGTTGGAGGAGAGGAGACAACTGTCGTTGCCCTGGATAAAATCAATGGAAAATTGCTGTGGAAATCAAAAAGTACCGGAGGCCCCCGGGCATATGTTTCATCCTTACTGATCGAAAAAGACGGGCAAAAACTAATCCTGGCACAAACTGCCCGTGACCTGATTGCCCTTGATCCTGATAACGGGGATATTGTGTGGACTTACGATTTGTTTCAATACCACACCAATAGGATAGGAAAAGGAGCACAAACAAATACAGCCCTGTATTATAATGATGAAATATTTGTAACCAGTGGATACAATCATCCGGGGACGATGTTTTCATTAAGTAAAGACTGGGAATCAGTTTCCCTGAAGTGGAAAAACGATGCATTGGATTGTCACTTTGGTGGGGTAGTCATGCTGAATGGTTATATTTTCGGTTCAAACTGGAAAAGTAATTCATCAGGAAACTGGGTATGTCTCGACTGGGAAACGGGAGGAACCATGTACGAACATACATGGAACAACAAAGGCTCGGTGATTGCTGCTGATGGAATGCTGTACTGTTACGAAGAAAAATCGGGAAATGTGGCTTTGGTACGACCAAATCCAGATAAGTTTGATATTGTTAGTTCCTTTAAGATTGAGAAAGGTTCTGGTCCTCACTGGGCTCATCCAGGTATTTACGATGGTAAATTGTTTGTCAGGCGCGGCGAAGTGCTGATGGTTTATAACATTAAGGCATAGTGCGCAGGAATCGTACAAATATTATACTGATCGGGGTTGCCTCCTTTTTTGTGATTATTTCTATCTGGTGGGTGACAAATGATCCTACCCGTGATTTCTCGGAAAGTATACCCGGTGCTGATAACCGGGGGACAAAAAATCTGGTTGAACATGTTGTACATATTGGCGAAAATTTTCAGTTGTTTAAGCGTGTTAATACTGAACCATCAGAAAACTGGCCCCGTTTTCGCGGAGCCGGTTTTGATAATATCAGCAAGTCGGGAATAAAACTGAAAGATTCGTGGCAGACTGATGAACCGAAAATATTGTGGTCGGTTGCATTGGGAGAAGGCCATGCCGGTGCTGCTATTTACGCCGGGAAAGTTTATGTGCTCGATTATATAGAAGACAAGCGGGAAGACGCTTTGCGTTGCTTTTCGCTCGAAACGGGCGAAGAATTGTGGCAACGTTCATACAATGTGAATCTGAAACGCAATCACGGGATGTCCCGTACCGTTCCGGCAGTCGATGAAAAATACATCCTGACAATGGGGCCCAAATGCCATGTGATGTGCCTGGAACGCAAAACAGGCAACCTTGTATGGGGACTTGACCTGGTGAAAAAGTACAATACAGAAGTGCCTTTCTGGTATACCGGGCAATGTCCCTTGATTGATGGAAATAAAGCCATTCTTGCTCCCGGCAACGATGCCCTGATGGTAGCTGTTGATATGGCTTCCGGAGAGATTTTATGGGAAACACCCAATCCCAACGGATGGAAAATGTCGCATTCGTCGATTATGCCGGCAACAATATTTGAAAAAAGAATGTATGTGTACAGTGCTGTTGGTGGTGTATGCGGCATTTCTGCCGATGGTGAAGATGAAGGAAAACTACTCTGGGAATCGACAGTATGGAACCATTCGGTGGTAGCACCTTCGCCGGTTGTACTTCCTGATGGAAAAGTCTTTTTGACTGCCGGATATGGGGCCGGAAGTATGATGCTTCAGGTAAAAAGATCAGGAAATAAATTTGAAACGGAAATACTCAAGGAATATCTTCCTAAAGATGGTTTGGCTTGCGAACAGCAAACCCCGGTGGTTTGGGATGGATACTTGTTGGGTATTCTACCCAAAGATGCAGGGGCAAACCGGAATCAGTTAATCTGTGTAAATTCCGATGATGTTACAAAGATCGTCTGGTCGTCGGGAAAAACAACCCGTTTTGGACTTGGCCCGTATATAATAGCCGACAACAAAATGTTCATCCTTAGTGATGACGGGACGCTTACAATGATAAAACCGGACACAAAAAGTTATCAGCAACTGGAACAAAAGAAAATTTTTGACGGACACGATGCCTGGGCGCCGCTGGCATTGGCTGATGGCAGGATGGTACTCCGTGATTCGAAAACAATGTTTTGTATCGATTTGAAAAAGTAATTTATGCAACGAAAACTGGTAAATATTTTTCTGATAGTTGCTGCGGTAGCAGTTGTCCTGATTATGGGACGAGACTTTATAAAAAATAAAGCCGGGAAAAACATCGAAAATACTTATGAATTTAATATTGACAAATTTCGACAGGTTGACTCTTCTTTAATCAGCTATAATGAAGTTGTAACTTTTCCGGTGCAGACCGAAAAACCAAAAGGAATTGCTCTTTGCGAAGGAATGATTTATATCGTGGCTGAAGATGTTTTTTTGAAATTTGACAAGAATGGGAGACTGTTTTTGCGGAAAGTACTTGGGGCTTCCCCTACTTGTATTGCCTGTGGCGAAAATGGTGAGTTTTTTGTTGGTATGCGCGACCATATCCGTATTTTTGATGGCGAAGGTACCCTGTTATCACGTTGGAATTCGTTTGGCGATAAAGCTGTAATTACTTCCATTGCAGTAAACAACCAATTTATTTTTGTAGCCGATGCCGGTAACCGGGTGGTGTATAAATGCGATGAACAGGGTAATGTTGTTAGCCGGATCGGTGAAAAAAATGAAGAAAAAGGTGTTCCGGGGTATGTGATTCCCAGTCCGTATTTTGATATCGCTGTGGATGCTGATGGTTTTTTGTGGGCAGCTAATACTGGTCGTCACAGCCTTGAGAATTACAATACCGATGGTTCACTGCGCACAAGCTGGAAGGCAAGTTCTGTAACGATTGAAGGATTTAGTGGTTGCTGTAATCCTGCCCATTTTGCAATTATGAACGATAACTCTTTTGTTACAAGCGAAAAAGGTTTGGTACGCATAAAGATACACGACCAGCACGGACAGTTTAATGCAGTGGTGGCCCCGCCGGCTGCATTTGACAGGGAAGCAACTGTGGCCCCGGAAGTTGTCCCTGATGGAGAGAACCGCATTATTGCACTGGATTTTGAAAGAAAAGAAGTACGGATTTTTGAACGGAAATAATGAGTAACAGAAGGAAATTTTTTAAGCACGTGTTTCGGTTAATGATGCTTTCAGGATTGGTTGGAGGATCCGCCTGGCTGGTAACAAGGAATGGCATTACCAATTCCTGCGGAGAATCGGAGTTGTGCAGTAGCTGCAGTAGACTGAAAAGTTGTGGTCTGGAAAAAGCAAAGAAGTACAGAGGAGTAAGCCCTTCTGCCAAAACATAATTAAAAAAGGATACTAACGGCCGGGAAAAAATGAGAAATATTGAATAAAAAGGATCAAACATAGAAGTTTAAAATATTCAATAATGAATATCCAGAATTATAACAATACACACGAATGACCAAACAAGACCATAATTCATCTATTCGTCGCCGTGATTTCATAAATAAAGGAATGCGGTTAACACTGGCCCTGTCGCTGGGAGGCATTGGTACAATAACTGCCCTTAAGGTGAAAGGTGATACGGTTTGGCAGATCGACCCGTTTAAATGCGTGCAGTGTGGCCGTTGTGCCGATTATTGTGTGAAAACCCCATCGGCTGTGAAATGTGTCCATGCTTATGATTTATGCGGATACTGCGATTTGTGTGGCGGATATCTAAAACCGGATGCCATTGCTCAGGCTACCGGCGCTGAAAACCAGTTGTGCCCAACTTCGGCTATCCGCCGTAAATTTATTGAAGATCCATACTTTGAATATGAAATTGATGAAGATTTGTGTATAGGCTGTGCTAAATGTGTGGCCGGTTGTACCTCGTTTGGTAATGGATCGCTTCATTTGCAGATTCGTCACGATTTATGTGATAACTGCAACGAATGTGCGATTGCCCGTGTGTGCCCCGCTGATGCAATTTCACGCATACCGGCCGGTGATCCGTATAAAATTAAAGGGGATTTTACAGCCAATGGAAAAACTCAGTCACCGGGGAATGACGAAAAAAGTAATTAGAAAGTTCAAGGCAATGAAATAATTTATGAAGCGAATTTTAAAATGCATATTTTTCCTGCTCACTTTTTTTTCGGTAAGCCTGCCGGTTTGGGCGCAGCAGCAACGCTTTCCTAAGCCGGAATTTGAAACTGGTTATCAGCAACCCAGGCCAGCTACGCCTGATCCGCGTTCAGTATTACTGGAATATACTGATGTTTTTGTGCTGGTTGCCGTATTGTTGCTCATTTCGTGGTTTGCCTTGAAAAGACGCTCCCGTAGCGGCATTTTCCTGACTTCTGTATTTTCGCTTCTTTACTTTGGTTTTTATCGGGAAGGCTGTATTTGTTCGATTGGTTCTATCCAGAATGTAGTGCTCGCCCTTTTCGACCCCACCTATACCATACCTCTGACAGCCCTTTTGTTTTTTTTGATTCCTTTGGTTTTCGCATTGTTTACAGGAAGAACGTTTTGTGCCGGGGCTTGTCCGTTGGGAGCTATTCAGGATATTGTTGTTTTGAAACCAATAGAGTTGCCCAAATGGCTGCAAAAAGTGCTGGGCTTCATTCCATACCTCTATCTCGGGTTGGCTGTGCTGTATGCGGCAACCAAATCCGAATTTATTATTTGCAGGTATGATCCGTTTGTAGGTATCTTTCGTTTCGATGCCGAATTTCATATGTTTGTGTTGGGTGGATTGTTTTTGCTGATTGGTATTTTTGTTGCCCGTCCGTATTGCCGGTTTTTTTGTCCGTATGGCGTTTTACTGGGCTGGATGTCGGGGTTTTCATCAAGGCACTTGTCCATTACCCCTGCTGAATGTATCCAGTGTAAATTGTGTGTTCCTTCCTGTCCGTTTGGAGCCATTGATGAACCCATAGCAGAGCAGGGCAACCGGAAAAAAAATGTGAATCGTTTGATTACCTATGTTATGCTGCTTCCTGTTTGGGCGTTAATTGGAGGTTTTGCCGGTTCATTGGTACATGTTCCTCTGTCTGAATTTAATTCGAACGTGTATTTAGCTGAACAAATTATTAAGCATCCCGAGTTAAAAAATGATCAGGAGAATATTGATGTGCGGACTTTCATGACTTCAGGAAAAACATTGGATCAATTGGTGCAGGAAGCCCGGCAAATTCAGCGTAAGTTTTATGTAGGTAGCTGGATTTTAGGAGCTTTTCTGGGCCTGGGAATTGGTCTCAGTCTGATAAAGTTGTCAACATTCCGGCAACGTACGGATTATCTCCCAGATAAGGTGAATTGCCTGAGTTGCGGACGGTGTATGGACTACTGTCCGGTTAGAAAAGAAATTTCGAATAAGAAATAAGGAACAACAGGTTTTTTTGTGGGGGTACGACAAAATCAAAAAAAATCATTACACAACCAAGACAGTTTATTGTAACGAAAAGACTAAAGGAGAGCCAGTATTTTTTGTGCATTTTTCTCGTTGGAAAACGAGTTACCCAAAATTTTTTTTCGTAATTCAATATCTTCCTTTCTGAATTTTTTTTCAAAAAGTTTTTCTATAGCAGCGATCATTTCATTTTGTTTGTCGGAAACTGTACAAAGACTTTCAAGGCCGGTGGATTGAACCATTATTGAATTACATATGCAATGCCGTCCTGCAAATAAAGAATTTAAAAGTTTTAATTTCAGTCCGGTAGGTTGAAAAGTAGGGATTAAACAGATTTGTGATTCGCGGATCAGCATATTCATTACCTCGCCCGACACATTCGAAAATAAATTAATATGAGGGATATTCCGGATTCGGTCGACTGTTTTTTTCGGCGGATTTTTTCCCACGATATAAAAAGGATATGTAATTTCTGCAAAAATTTTATCTATCAGAAAATTGACTACATTGATGTTTTCGGCTACTTCGAGGTTGCCGTGGAAAATAATATATTCTCCTTTTCCCTTTTCAGTACAAATTTTTTCAAACGGATGAAAGGCCGGTATATATATGCTTTTGCCGTATTTATTTCCGAAATAGTTTGTATCTGCCGGAGAGATACACAAGAGATGGTCGGCATAATGTAAAATTTTTTCGTAGTTTTTCAGTTTTATTGCTTCCTGTTTGAAATAATATTTTTCATGGCTGTTTTTTGTTGTCCGGCTTAAAAAATCGTAATAATTGTGCTCTACATTATGCGTCCGTACAATTTTTTTGTGTTCTGCCAGTAACGGATGCCTCAGAAAATAAGTGGAGTGCAGGCCCTCAAACAGAATTGGTCTCGGATCGGAGGCAAGGTTTTCAAGCAGGTCATGATGATTGCGGGTATTAACAATATATGGTTTGGCTGATAATAAGTTGATAAAATTTTTATTTCGGGGATAATAGTATACTTTTTCACAATATTTTTCAAGTTCCGGGGTATATCCACGGCCATAATCAAAACAGTGTAGCTTTATTTTAGCTCCTGCTTTGTGTAAAGTTATTATTTTGTAAAATACATCAATAACGCCTCCATAGTCAGCCGGATAAGGAATGTTGAACGATACTAAATGAAGCAATTTATCCACAGACGATTTTTTTTATAAATATAATAAAATATAAAAACCATGACATATTATTATGTCATGGTTTTTCGCCTGTGTAAATTAATGTGGCATTTAGTCTGAAAGTTTTATTCCTCCGTACCTGCTGGTAATATGAACGTTCGCGGTTCCGTTGCCTATTTCCCCGTCAATTTTAAGATTGTGATTGTCTTTCTCCCGGTTACCTGTGAATTTATCCTGTGGATAAACAATCCCGCAATAACTGCATTCTGCATAAAGTTTATAGGCTTTTTCCCCCAGCCCCAGTTTTATTCCTCCGTAGCTGCTGGTAATATCAATGGTTTCAAAATTATCTGCTACGTCGTCAATTTTTATATTACCGTATTCCGAAATAAGTACAAATCTTTTTTGAAGTTCATCGATGCTGTAGTGGGAATATTTCGATTCAGCTGTGATACTGTTTGCTTTGTCTATTGAAAAACCATCATATTTCGATTCAGCTTCTAATTCATTTATTTCATCAATATTAATGGTTGAATATTTTGATTCCAATTTCAAATGGTCGGTTTCGCCCAAAAACAGTTTCGAATATTTAATCTCGGTATCCAACCGGTTTACTTCCTGGAAATCGGCTTTCGAATACGACAACTTGAGCAGGATGGATTCATTTTCAGGGGCTTTCATACTTTCGGCTGTAAAGTTACCATAGGCAATCTCAAATTTCCCGCGTGCTTCCAGTTTGTTGATAACCAGATCACCATATTTGTTCGAGATATCCAGCTTCCTGTCAGCAGGAATGTTGACTTTATAATTAATACTGAAGTTTTGTTTAGTCTTGAAATCCTCTTTGATGTTGGTTTTGGCCATCACTGTTTTTCCCGATTTGCTAAATGCAATTTCTATCTGGTCGAGCAGGTAGTTAGCTTTACCTTTATATGCATTCTCAACAACAATGGTAACATCAACAGTAACCGAATCGCCCCCCATATCATTAATAGTGATCGCCCCGTATTTATTGAAGATGTTCAGTGCTTCAACATCACTTTTTAAAAAGGCACGGTGTATTTGTTTGGTATATTCACTTTTTCCGGCATAAACTGTCAGGCATGAAAATACAACGAATAGCGTTAAAAGTCTAAATCTTAGTTTCATGGTTGATATTTTTTAATCGTTTTACTTCTTTTATATTCTCCATAATGATTGTAATAACATTCAGTTTCGACTGATAAAATTCGATCATAGCATTAATTATTCTTTCATCGTCGGGATTAGCTTGTAATTCTTCCTGAAGGCTTTTAAACGTTGCATCAAATTCTCTTAATTCTTCATCGAGTAACGATTTTTCTTCGTCGGTTAAAACTCCTTTTTCCCGGAGGACTTCCCAATTGGTGAGACTGGTATTGATTGATGTGACATAATAATTTTCAATTTCTCCGTATTTGGGCGAAACAGAGGCAAGAGACACCGCGACCGGCTCTTTGGGCGATAAATAAATGATTGCCTGGTTAATGGCAAGAAATGTAAAAGCAATAGCGGCTGCAACCTGCCAAACGATCCTGAAATTAAACTTTCTCTGTTTGCCAAATTCCTTTTCCAGTTTTTTGCCGAAACGTTCGAAATGCCCTTTCGTTGGTTCCGAACTGTTAAAAAAATCCTGGTTTTCTGCTATTATTTTTTCCAGACTATTTTTCATTGTAATACGATTTTAGTTGATCGAAAAAATCTTTTTCTGTTTCAAAATCTCTTTTAACTTTTGTTTTGCCCTGAAAAACTGGGTTCTTGATGCTACATTGCTGATTTCAAGTGTTTCTGCCACTTCTTCATGACTGTACCCTTCAAACAGGAAAAGGCTGAGTACTGTCCTGTATTTTTCGGGAAGCTCGTCAATGGCCTTTTTTATTTTTTCCAGGCTGTTTGCTTCCGTTTCCATGAAAACAGGTTCGTCGGCAACATTCATTTTCTCATTGATATCTTCAAATTTTATTTTTTTCTTTTTCAGATAATCCAGAGAACGGTTAATCACAATTCTTTTTAACCAGGCCCCAAAACTAACTTTTCCTTCATAATTGTTTATATTTTTAAAAGCACTTAAGAACGATTCCTGCATAATATCTTCGGCTTCCATTTTATCAGAAACTATTCGCAGGCTTATATTATACATTGGTTTGTAATATAACTTATAGAGCTGAAATTGTGCCTGCCGGTCGCCTTTCCTGCACCGGTCGATAATGTCCTGGTAAATATTTTTATAAAGTGTTTCCAATGTATTTTTGATTCTGCTTAAAAGACGACACCTTATATGTGAATGTTACAAATGCAGAAAGAATCGTCAATATTATTCAATTTTTTTTGAAGAAAAGACTTTTACTAGTTTTTTGAAACTGAGTAATTTCTTGTAGTTTTGATTATATTTGAAGAAACAATAAAATGTAAACTATCTGTATTTTGAATTTGTGTTTGAAAAAATTCAGGGCTGATATTTTGTATTGATTGTGAAGAAAGGGGGGAGATATGTTTGTAGAGTTTACATATAATGCCGCATTGCTTATTACTTTATCTGTTTTATATGGATTATTAACACGTTTACGAAGAGGCAGTAATATTCAATATAAACTATTTGCCGGACTTTTATTTGGTCTTATTGCAATTGCCGGGATGTATATGCCTGTACAATATAAACCCGGTGTTTTTTATGACGGAAGATCGGTTATTATGGTTTTAGCCGGTTTGTTTGGAGGGGGAATCGTTTCCGGAATTTCGATTCTCCTGGCCGGTGCATACCGGATATACCTCGGAGGAGAGGGAACTGTTGCCGGTATTATGACAATTGTTTCTTGTGTTGCTGTAGGATTAATTTTTCGTCGCATCTATAAAAAACCGGAAGATATTCGGTTGATCATGTTATGGGTAATTGGCATTATTGCGCATGTACTCATGTTGCTGTCTCTGTTGCTTTTACCCTGGCCATTGGGACTGGAAGTAATTCAAAAAATATGGGGCCCTGTTTTGTTGTTTTTTCCGGTAGCTACCTTTCTTATAGGAATCTTATTAATCACAGAAGAGAAACGGTTTTCAGCCTTAATAAAGATTGAAAAAGGAGAAAGGCTGTTTCAAACCTTATCTGAAAATTCCCCGGTAGGTATTTTCCGTACCCGGCCCGATGGATGTACTACCTATGTCAACCCCCGATGGAGCAGGATAACCGGAATTTCATATAAGAATGCCATGGGAAAAGGATGGTTAGATGCAGTACATCCTGAAGATCGTAATAATGTAATAAATAAATGGAGGAAGGCGGTAGATAATCAAGTCGATTCTGTAGAGGAATATCGTTTTATAGGGGAAGACGGACGGGTTATTTGGGTGTATGGCGAAGCAGTACCGGAATATTCCGGCGATGGAGAAATAATAGGTTATATAGGAACAATAATCGACATTACACAACGAAAAAAATTCGAAAAGGCTCTTGTACAATCAGAAGAGAATTTCAGAAGGTCGCTCGATGAATCTCCATTGGGGGTACGTATTATTAACATGCAGGGAGAAAATATTTATGCAAATCAATCATTGCTCGATATTTGCGGGGGGGGTACGCTCGATGAGTTTCTGAATATGCGGTTTTCAAACTTATATACGGAGGAAAGTTCGCGTTTGCATGCAGTGAGAAAAGAAAAACGATTGAATGGAGAATATGTGTCCTCAGAATACGAAACTGCTATCATTAACTGGAAAAAGGAAATCAGATATTTACAGGTATTCAGAAAAGAAATCATATGGAATGGGATTCCTCATTTTCAGGCATTATACAGTGATATTACAGAAAGAAAGATAGCAGAGCAAGCCCTTTTTGAAAATGAAGAGGCATTAAAAGAAGCTGAACAGATTGCCCAAATGGGGAGCTGGACATTTTATATCGATGAAAATATTAGTAAATGGTCTGAAAATCACTATCGGATACTGGGGTTCCAACCATATGAAGTCGAGCCGAGCTATGAATCTTTCAAGTCCCGTATACATCCCGAAGACCTACACCTGATCTATGAAAGCCAGGAGAAAATTGATATTTACAAAAAGCCGGTGGAAATACAACTGCGTATTACCTTTCCGGAGAAAGCGTGCAGATGGATTTTAATAAAAATGATTCCTCATTTTGATGATGAACGGCTGGTCACGGTGAAGGGGATCATTATGGATATCAATGATATTAAGCAGGCAGTATTAGCACTCCAGGAAAGTGAAAGGAATTATCGTAATTTATTTGAGAATCATTCTGCTATAAAATTGATGATCAATCCTTTGGATGGTGGTATCATAAATGCAAACCATGCTGCTGCAAAATTTTATGGTTGGACCATAGAGGAATTGAAGGGAATGAACATCCGGCAGATCACTGTTATGGAAGAAAAAAAAATTGAAAAGGAATTAAAAAAAGCAGTGAACGGGAAAAATGTACATTTCGAATTTAAACATCGTTTGGCCGATAATGCCGTTCGTAATATGGAGGTGTTTACCAGTAAAATTAAATTTCAGGGTAAAGATTGTCTGCATTTTATAATACATAATGTTACGCAAAAAAAAGAGGCAGAAGAGAAACTAAAATTACTTAGTAAATCAATAGAACAAAGTCCGGTGAGTATCCTTATCACCGATCCGTCAGGAAAGATTGAGTATGTTAATCCTAAATTTTCGGAAACAACAGGTTATCTGCCAGATGAGATTCTTGGAAAAAATCCAAACATTTCAAAATCAGGGTATCATTCCCGGGAGTTTTATGAAGACCTCTGGAAAACCATTTTTTCCGGGGAAAATTGGACCGGTGAAGTACAAAACAAAAGAAAGAATGGTGAATTGTATTGGGAGAGTGTAATTATTTCACCGATGCTTGGTTCAGATGGCAGGATCACAAATTTTATTTGTGTGAAAGAAGATATTACCGAACGGAAGAAGATGATCAGGGAAGTAATTGAAGCAAAAGAAAAAGCAGAGGAAAGTGAACGGTTAAAATCTGCTTTTTTGGCAAATATGAGCCATGAAATAAGAACCCCCTTAAATGCGATACTCGGATTTACACAGATGCTTTCCTTCGAACCGGACTTATCGCCGGAAGAAAAAGAGGAATATAGTTCGATCATCAATAAGAGTGCAGAAAGTTTGCTACAGATAATCAGTGATATTTTAGATATTTCTCAATTGGAAACAAGGCAGCTTAAAATTTTCAAAAAACAATTTACAATTCAGGAAATGTTTTCTGATATATTTTCGCAATGCAAAAAGAAAATGACTGATGAGCAGAAGGAAAAAATTGATCTGAAGATGGAAATGCCGGATGAGAAAATAGTGATATATACTGATTATATACGATTGACCCAAATACTCATGAACCTGTTGACCAATGCAATAAAATTTACAGAGAAAGGGTATATCAATTTTGGGATTTTTTATCATGATCAGAACCAAATTGGCTTTTTTGTTTCTGATACCGGTATTGGTATTGCAAAATCAATCCAGAGAAGTATATTTGAACGTTTCAGACAGGCCGATAACTCAACAACAAGAATATACGGGGGAACAGGTTTGGGATTATCCATAGTAAAAAGCCTGACAGAACTTTTAGGTGGGGAAATTCATCTGGAATCGGAAGAAGGAGAAGGAACAACTTTCCGGTTTTATTTACCTGTTAGATGATTTCATGATTGCGTAGGTTGCAAACGAAGCCAGCCAGTGGGCTCCGGCATATTCTCCCGAATTCATTTTAGAATAACTGAAATCAAAATGTTGTTTTGCCAAAGTCAGTATTTTTTCATTGTTAATTCCATATCCAATCTCGTACAGGCACCATGCACGACTGAAATTCAGTCCGTCAAGGTGGGCTAACTTACCGTCACTCCGGCCGGTTACAACTGTGGGTTGTAAAAGCGATTCAGGACTGTCTTTAAAACCGGGTAGAAAACAGTTTAGCCACTGACGAAATTCGGGCTCAGGCAATACTTTTAGCATCAGCGATGCTTCCTGCAGGCAGGGCGACAGAAAATCGAATCCTCCCGGTTCCCACTTGATCGGGGAATCTGTGTCGTTCAGGTAGTATTCACGTGCTTTTTCTTTTATTTTTAATGCCAGCGACGGATGGTATTTTACAGCAAAATCGTAAGCAAATGACATCCCGAGACTTTATTTGGGATACTCTATACGCAGATGGTAAATATTTTTTAGTTTCTCAAGCAGGGTTTCTTTAAGTATGGTTATCTCCCTGAAAGTAAGTTCTGCATTTTTTAGCTGTCCTTCCTGTATTTTTTTGTCAACCATATTTTCAATCAAATCGCGTAAATTTTCGTAGGTTTTGTCTTTCAGCGAACGGGAACTGGCTTCAATGCTGTCGGTAAGCATAACTACAGCACATTCTTTGCTGGTCGGGACAGGGCCTGGATATGTAAAATCATCAAGGTTTACTTTTTGTCCCGGATTTTCGTTTTGCCAGGTTTTATAAAAATAGGTGGCCTGAGTGGTTCCGTGGTGGGTCGAGATAAAATCGATCAGAATTTGTGGCAGGCCGTGTTTCCGGGCCATCCTTACACCATTAGTAACATGGTCGATAATTACTTCGGCGCTCCGTTTGGGATCAATTCGGTCGTGAGGGTTCATGCCTGCTGCCTGGTTTTCAATGAAGAAACCGGGGCGGCGCATCTTTCCGATGTCGTGGTACAAAGCACCGGCACGCACCAGAAAAGGGTTTCCGCCAATCCGGTGGATGACTGCTTCGGCCAGGTTGGCAACCTGCAACGAATGCTGAAACGTTCCGGGGGCTTCTTCTGCCAGTTGCCGCAGCAAAGGTTGCTGATTGGTATCGGAAAGCTCCATGAGGGTAACGTCTGATACAAAACCGAATATTTTTTCAAATACCCAGATAAGCGGATATGCCAGGAAGAGAAGAAGGGCATTGTAGCCAAACCATTGTAGTTCGCTCCACTTTATCGAGACCAGGTTGCCTTCCTGTATCAGGGAAATGGCAA
The DNA here is from genome assembly GCA_963662895.1 of Prolixibacteraceae bacterium. GTDB lineage: Bacteria > Bacteroidota > Bacteroidia > Bacteroidales > Prolixibacteraceae > GWE2-42-39. The sequence goes on from OY759982.1 coordinate 2,205,824, forward strand.
TGTAAATAACAGAATAGGTGAACGCTACCCAGAAAGCAGTGAGCACCAGGTGGGAACGGCGATGTAATTTGTTCAGGCTGAACACCGCGACGGTGCCTGTTATTGTCTGGAGCAGAATGTATTCGTAATTATTTGGGGCAAAAAAACCAATTAGCAGGGTAGTAACCAGCAAGGTAAAAGTGGCAGTCCGTGAGTCAAAGAAAATACGTATTAAAATAGGCAGGATTACCAGTGGTATTATGTAAATATTAAATATTTGCATTTTTACAACTAATCCGGAAAGGAATACCATCAGTACGATCATCAGGAAAATAAAGCTGAACTGACGTCTGTGATTGAATATCTCGGGCCGGTAGTAGAGGAGATATAAAAACAGGATGAGTAAACAACCAACGATCAGGATTATTTTTCCGCCAATAACCAGGTAATAGTCGAGATCTTCCCCGCGTTTGGTTTCATATGCTTTTTTCAGGGATTCGAGGATGATCAGCTCTTTTTGTCCGACCAGATCGCCTTCAAAAATAATGCGTTCGCCGGCCTGAACGGCTCCCATAGTTAATGAAATCGACTCAAGCAATTCTTCCTTTTCTGTATTGTTTAGTTCGATGTCGTAACTGAGGTTTTCTTCAATATAATCGTTAATGTTTATGGCTGAAATAAAATCATTGTAAAGCGGGTCTGACCAAATGCGGATACTGTCGTTGAATGCCTGGTAAGCCGTCTTTAGTGAATGAACCTTTTCTATTGGTACCCGTTCGGCCTGTTTGCCCCGGATAATCATCAGTTCTGTTTTTCCGGCCAGGTCTTCATAGGTGTCTGCCGATTTCGATAAAATGCCGTCACTGTATAAACGATTCAGAAATGCCGGGATTTTATTTATATTTTCAGGAACCTGTTCATTTTTTATAGAATTGAAGAAAGAGGAAAATACTTCATCGAATTCCCGCATTTGAGTAAGCTGAATGCTTGTGTCGATTTCAAAATAAGGAATATATTTTTTTAGCACCGAATCCTTTTCTGCTGCAATGGCTGCATCGGTTTTCAGTATGGCAAAATTAAAAGGGGCAATCAGGGTGGAATGCCTCCAGGGGCTGCCCTTCTGAAATTCATATTTAAACCGCGTTTCCCCCGGAAATATCATGAATAGCAAAAAAATAGTCAGTATAAATACGAAGCCGAGAAAAAAGTAGTGGTAATACTGGGCAATACGGGTTAATAACTTTTTCATAAATACTTTTTATTGGATGTTTACCGGATATTAAAAATAATGTTTAAATTTTATCTTTGATTGTCAAAATTAAAGAATTTATCCATGCAGTATGGCATTTCCGGTTTAAGTATTATTCCAGTGCGGAAGGAACCTTCTGAAAAAAGTGAGATGATTACCCAGATTTTATTTGGGGAACATTTTGAAGTTTTTGAACATATTGTTGGTTGGTGCCGGGTACAACTTGCCTACGACGGATATGAGGGATGGGTAGATTATAAGATGATAACCCCTCTGCCTGAAAAATGGGTAAGAAAAATAGAACGGATGCCGGTGGCTGTAAGTACAGATATTTTTAATATTATCCCGATAAATCCGGAACAGAATGTGATGATCGTGGCAGGTAGTACTTTACCATGCTGGCGGCCTTATAAAAAAGAATTTTCACTGGTAAAGGACGTTTACAAAATGGAGGGTAATTTCAGGTACCATCCCCCTAAAAATCCCCGTAAACTGATTATTGACCAGGCCCTAAGATATTTTAACGCCCCTTATCTTTGGGGCGGGCGTTCACCTTTTGGGGTTGATTGTTCGGGCTTTGTGCAGGTGATTTATAAAATGGTTGGCATAAAATTACCCCGCGATGCCAGTGAGCAGGTTTATATTGGAACAATGTTTAGTTTCGTGGAAGAAGCCTCGCCCGGCGACCTCGCTTTTTTCGACGATGAAGAAGGGAATATTGTTCATGTGGGCATTATTTGGGCGAGGAATAAAATCATTCATGCATCAGGTAAGGTACGTATCGATAATGTCGACCAGTTTGGTATTTTTAATGTCGACACTCATCGTTATACCCATAAAATGCGTGTGATGAAACGGATACTGGAAGGATAAAACCGGACATTTTGTATATTCGTCTTCTTTTTTATTTCGGAAACAACAAATAATTGAAATCACAGCCATTGCATATCGAACTTTTCAATGCGGTTTCCAAAGGCGATGAAAAAGCTTTTGAGAAACTTTATAAACTGTATTTTCCCCGGCTATACAAATTTGCATTAAAAATAATCTGCGATAATAATCTTGCAAAAGATGTAGTGCAGAATGTATTTATCCGTTTATGGGAGACACATGATACATTCAGGCACGAACATCCCGAGGCTTTTTTGTATAAAATGGTACGTAATGCCAGTCTTAATTATGTCAGGCACCTGAAAGTGATTGATAACCTGAAATCTGAAATCAAAGACCAGTACCTTGGTGAAGAGTTATATTATATTGACCTGGTAGGAAATGAACCCTATATTTTAATTGAAAAAGAGCTTCAGAAAAAAGTAGTTGAAGTCATGGATTCGTTGCCGGAAAAATGCCGTGCTGTTTTTCGTATGAGCCGGATTGATGGATTAAAGAATCAGGAGATAGCAGATCAATTGGGGCTTAGTATCAAAACAGTAGAAAAACATATATCCAAAGCCCTGAATGTATACCGCGGGAAATTTTCCGGTTATCTCCCTTTTTCGGTTATCCTGCTTATTTTACAGGGACTGAAATAGCATCATTTTATGTCCGCTCTGCCAGGTTACGGGCTTTCCTGACTTTCGGCGTGTGTTGCTCCCAAAAGAGTCTGGGTACAATATCCGGCTATTCTTTTTCGGCACATAGGACGTTGGTGTTTCAAATCAGGCTTGGCAGATGTGCCGGTGAGGGTTGTCAGCCTTGTTCCACCGGGTTTCATCCGGCGTTATGAACAGGATAGCCCTTCGGGCTTCTCAATATGTCGTGTCCAAACCAAATTTGGAGTTCCGGCTTTCTGCCCTTCGTTTTTTACTCCTTACCCTTCACCTCTGCACCGGCCCAAATTCTCCCCCTGCAAAGGGGGAGTCCTGCTTCAGCAGGGAGGGGGTGTTTCCCTTCAATGTGAAATCTAAATAATAACATGTTAAAGCGAATCACTACTATCCGGTTAAGAATGAATAGATTCCTCGCTACGCTACCTGTGATGTGTTGTTGTAAAAGCCTGTCTGTGAGGCAAATATAAGATATCGCTTTTTTCTTGCTCTCCTTGGGGGTAGGAGTAAAACAAAAAAGAAGTGATTTTTGGGATTTCGTGTATTTTGTCGTGTACCCGTTTGATGATAAGTGATTCGTTTCAAAATTTTTGAGGGTTGATTATCAGATGACAAAGACCGTAATTTGATAGTCGACTTGATTCGGGGCAAAAAAATATTTTTATTGAGGTAGGGTAAATTCGTCTGGGAGGTGTTTTATTATTGAAAAGCAAAACTAATGAAACCGGATCATTCCATACAAGATACAATTTTTGCCTATTTTAACGGGAACCTGTCGCCTGCAGAGGAAGACAGGTTGCTCAGGTGGATTAAGGAAAGCGCGGAAAACCGGAAAGTTTTTCTTCGTTATAAAAGGATGATTGAGCCCGATAAAATGAACCATCCGCTTCTTAAAAGTTCATATGCAGAGCTTAAAAGCAGATTGTTGCTTAACCGGCAATTCAGGCCTGTTAAGGCAAAAAGGGTACGGAAAATACAGCTTTCATTCCTGAAAATAGCTTCGATGTTACTGTTGGCTGTAACTTTAGGTTTTGCCATAGCATATATACTAACAGGGAACCCGTCAGGGAAGAATAATGTTGTTTGGTTTGAATCCAAAGTTCCCCGTGGCGAAAAATCTCAATTATTGTTGCCCGATGGCTCAAAAGTCTGGATGAATTCAGAGTCAAGCCTTTTGTATCCCAGTAATTTTATGGATGGTAACCGCGATGTAAAACTCAGGGGAGAGGCGTGTTTCGAGGTTGCCAAACAGCATGGTTCTGTATTTACGGTCGAAACACACGATTATAATATCCGGGTTCTGGGAACCCGGTTTAATGTGATGGCCTATAAAGATTTTAAACGTACGGAAACGACGCTGATCGAAGGCCGTATTGAAATTCAAAAGGGAAAACAGACCATTGAGGTAGCTCCCGGACATACATTTACTTGCAAAGGCAACCAGTTTTTTATCACGAAAACCAATGCCCTTAAATCGGCCAAATGGAAAGATGATATTTTTGATTTCGACCGGGTTACGTTTCATGAACTGGTGGCCCGGCTTGAACGCTGGTACGATGTGGATATTGAAATTGAAAGTCCTGAACTGAACAAGGTTATTTATTCCGGGGTATTTAAAAATGAAGAAACGCTGGAACAGGTCTTGGGCATGGTGCAGTTAACCATGCCTATACGTTATAAAAAAGATGATTTTCGCAAATTTAGTATTTGGATGAACAAATAAAACAGAGCCGCCTATGATATAATATAAATGGGGAATGCCCACCATTCCCCATTCAAAATTCTGTCTGTGTTAAGCATTTAATTAATCACAAAACAAAACAAAAGTATGAAAAAAAACAGTTGTGTCAAGGGGAAAGTTATGCTTTCCCGGCGATGGAAAATTTGCCTGATTATGAAACTACAAGTTGTATTTATTTTAGGTTTTCTGATGCAATCGTATGCCATTGTATCACAAGCGCAGACCAAACGTTTAAACCTCCGTTTCGAAAATAATTCGTTGAAAGAAGTACTTCAAACGCTTGAAGACCAAACCGATTTTTCGTTTATCTATAAAGATGAACAGGTCGGTTTTGAAAAAGAGATCTCAGTTGAATTTAAGGATAAGCTGGTAACAGAAGTCCTTGATGATGTCCTTCGGAACAGGGGGCTGACCTACGCGATTAAAGGCAGGGCGATTGTGATCCTTCCCCGGGATTCAGCAAATGTTTTTGGTCAGCAAAAACTAAGTGTTTCCGGGAAAGTCACTGATTCTTCCGGGGCTTCTTTACCCGGCGTTACGGTCGTGATAAAAGGCACCTCTCAGGGGATTATTACCGATATAGAGGGGAACTACTCCCTGGTCAATGTCCCTGCCGATGCCACTCTGGTGTTTTCCTTTGTTGGAATGAAAACGCAGGAGGTAGTGGTTGGAGGTGAAACCAATATTAATGTTATCTTAAGAGAAGAAGCAATTGGTGTTGAAGAAGTGGTGGTTGTAGGGTATTCCGTTCAGAAAAAATCATCACTGACAGGAGCTGTTTCTCCAATCAATGTTGACGACATGAAAAAGCGCCGGGTCGCTGAATTGTCCCAGGCTTTGCAAGGTCAGGTGGCAGGCGTTCAGGTGACCCAAAGTACAGGGGCTCCCGGTGACGAAATTAATATTCGTATCCGGGGGGAAGGAACCATTGGAAATAATAATCCGCTTTATGTTATTGACGGTGTTCCTTCCAGGGAATTGTCATTTATAAATCCTTCAGATATTCAGTCTATGACTGTTTTGAAAGATGCTTCAGCCGCTGCAATTTACGGGTCAAGGGCCTCTGCCGGAGTTGTTATAATAACAACCAGAAGCGGTCAAAAAGGAAGATCACAGTTTAATGTCGATTATTACAGGGGAGTTCAAACGGCAGTCAACCTGCCGGACATGCTTAATGCCGAACAATATATGGATGTTGTCGGGCAAGCCTGGGACAATTCCGGCTACTCTGGAACCAATCCTTTTACGGCAGATAAAGGTCGTTCTGATTTTGCAGATACAGATTGGCTGGATGAAATATTTGAGGCAGGGTTCTCTCAAAATGTGCAGGCAACAGCAAGCGGGGGCAATGAAAAAATACAGTATTTATTATCTGTCGGTTATTACGATCAGGATGGTATTGTGGTGTATAGCAATGATAAATACCAACGTTACAATTTCCGGACAAATATCAATGCCGATCTGACTGACCGGATAAAGATAGGTACCAATTTGCAACTCTCGTATGCTATTCAGGATAAGTTATCGTCGAAAGGAGATGAGCCCGGTATTATCCGTCATGCTTTGCTCCGTCGCCAATCATCTCTGTTTATAAAGATAAAAGCAACCCTACCTATTCGGAAAACGACCCGTTTACCGATTTGCCGTTCTATACCATTAATGAAGGAACAGGGGAAGCTGAGTGGGAAAGTAAAAGTAAGTATGAAGAGACTGCAAACCCTGTTGCATTGGCTTATTTCACCGATGATAAACGTTCGCACTTTAAAACATTTGGAAACTTGTTTGCCGAGCTGGCCTTTTTAAGCGATAAATCATTAAAGTTCAAGACAAATGTCGGCATTGACCTCAACTTTACACACAATAAAGCATTTAACCAAAATTTTGGGGACGATGATGGCAACGGTAGTGAACTTGACGCAGGTGCAGGCCGTCAAAACAGGCCAACTTCATTAAGCGAAGATCGTGGGGAAGAAATTACCGTCACCTGGAACAATACCCTTAATTTTATAAAAACATTCGATAAGCATTCTGTTAATGCTTTGGCAGGTTCTGAGTTTATTCGTAATTCGGCTTCCGGACTGAGCGCATCAAGAGCTCGTTATGATTATTATTCGGATAAGTTCCGGTATATCGATTCGGGCAGTACCGAACAGGATTTGTGGAACGGAGGAAGTGGATCAGAATGGGCACTGCTTTCTTTCTTTACATCCGCAACGTATGTTTATAATTCAAAATATATGCTTACCGCTAATTTTCGTGCCGACGCTTCCTCTCATTTTGGGGAAAATAATCACTGGGGATATTTCCCTTCTGTTTCTGTCGGATGGAAGTTGTCTGAAGAATCATTTATGGAGCAGTACGACTGGTTATCCGATTTGAAATTACGGGCAAGCGTGGGACAACTGGGAAACCAGGAAATAGATAATTATGCATATCTGACATTAATAAAAAAAGAAGGAGACAAGTATTTGATTTCCCGCTACGGAAATCCGGATTTAAAATGGGAAACTACTACTCAATATAATTATGGAGTTGATGTGGGCTTACTGAAGAATAAAATTTACTTTACTGCCGATTATTTCAAAAAAGTAACTACTGATATTTTATTGGAAATTGATTTACCTCAGTTTGTCGGGAATGTAGATGCCTCCTATGTAAATGCAGGCGAAGTACATAACTCTGGTATTGAGCTTTCTTTGATCTATAAAAACAGTGAACATGCATTTAAATACAACATCAATGCCAACCTGTCAGCAATTAAAAATGAGGTCATAAAACTACATTCCAATCGTCCCAATATTCCCAAAGAGGTTTCCCGTACGGAATCTCATCATCCGCTGAATGCTTACTACGGATATGTATTTGATGGCATTTATCAGAATACAGATGAGATTAGTTCTCATTTATTCAATACAGCAAATATTGCTGCCGTTCCAGGAGATATACGCTTTAAAGATTTGAACGAAGATGGCAAAATTGACGACGATGACCGGGACTTTATTGGCGATCCTAATCCCGGCTTGCTTTACGGACTAAACTTTTCGGCCTCTTACAGGGGGTTTGATTTTTCATTGTTATGCCAGGGGGTTGGCAATGTTGACCGTTACAACGATTCCAAACAAATACTGGACTATGATACCCGTCCGTTTAACTACACCACCGGGATACTGGATAGCTGGAACGGGGAAGGTTCAACGAACAGCCGGCCAAGGGTAAGTTTCACTGATAACGGGAGCAGCAATGTTTCCAGTATTTATGTTGAAGACGCTTCCTATTTCAGGCTGAAAAACGTAGAACTCGGTTATACTTTGTCTGAGATTAACCGGTGGGGATTAAAAAATGTACGTTTCTATATCTCTGCTCAGAATGTATTTACAATTACTGACTATACAGGGCTGGATCCCGAATCAACTGATTTGATGGATATGGGGACTTACCCGCAGGCACGTGCTTTTATTGGTGGAATTAACCTGACTTTTTAATCAATTTAAAATTTAGTAATGATGAAATTAAAATATAACCTGTTGCTTACTGCTTTAATCCTGATTTTTACAGGCTGCGACAAATATCTGGATGAAGATCCTATTGGGTTATTAACACCGGACCAGGTTGATACTGACCCTACTGTCACAAGTGTTAAATATGCTGTGAGTTCATCTTACGAACTATTGTCCGGCACTTTAAATATTTTAGGTGACTGGGATTGGACAAACGGGCTGGTAACCCGGAACGATTTTGTTGTGCAGGATATTGCTTCTGATGATATGCAAAAAAAATGGAACCCGGATGGGGACCAGGCCTGGATGGACAAATTTAACAACTTCTCGTTCGTTGCATCAAATGGTGGAGTAAACGGGGTATGGAGCTATGATTACGAAGGAATTTCGCGGACAAATACTGCGATTGATTATCTTACCGATGAGGATATAATGGCCAAATTAGGAATGGAAACATCATTACAGAACCGCTTATTAGGCGAGGCCTGTTTCTTACGCGCTTTTTATTATTTCGACCTGATTACCCTTTTCGGCGATGTACCCCTGTTAATAAAACCATTAGAATCTTTTGAAGAGGCATACGAAGTAGCCGTACGTTTCCCAAAGGCAGATGTCTGGGCTCAGGTTTCTTCTGATTTAACAAATGCCAAAAGCCTGTTCCCAAATGCGAAATATCCGGTTAGCGATGAACCCTGGAGGGCGTCACTGGGGGCTGTAATTGCCCTGCAGGCAAAAGTTGCATTATACAATGAAAACTGGCAAAACGTAATCACCCTGGTACAGGAATTGGAAAACCTTGGTTATTATGGTCTGAATGCTAATTATTTCGATAGTTTTGATGTAAACAAAGAATTTTCAGATGATGAAGTTATTTTCGCTTACGACCATCAGGCGTTACAAACTCCGGCCAGGGGCAATGGCTTGTGCGCCCTTATGGGATGGGGGTTTATTGCCCCTGAAGATAATTTCGTTGAAGAATTTGAAGACAACGACCCGCGTTTGAAATACACCGTTGACATCGAGAATCAATATGTGAACAAACTACTCGGAACGGTTGATGGCACATACAAAGGGGACGATGACTCCCCCAATAACCACGTTTATATCCGTTATGCCGACGTCCTTTTATGGAAAGCCGAAGCTTACCTTGAGACAGGCAATACTGTGGAAGCAATAAAAATCATCAACAAGATAAGGGAACGGGCACGTACTACCGTAACTATTGAGGGAAGTACTCCGCCTGATGGAACTTTGCCGGACTATGATGAGAACGAAACAGATGCTTCTGTTATTAAAGATTGGCTGATTCATGAACGCCGCGTTGAGCTTGGCTTTGAAAGTCAACGGCTAAATGATTTAAAAAGATGGGAAATTGCTGATGTGGTATTAGCTGATTACGGATTCGTGCAAAAACATTATCTTTATCCAATACCACAGGGAGAAATCGATAAATCAGGAGGTACTATTACTCAAAATGATGAATATTAACCTGAAAATATAGAATTGTATATAAGGAAATGCAGTGGATTTCTGTAGTATTGAGAGTCCGCTGGCATTTCTTTTTTTCTTATCAAAAAAAATAACAGAATATGAAAATTTGTAGTATATCTCTTTTACTTGCTGTCATTTTGGTATTCAGCCAATGTACCATGTCTGAAAAACGACAGGCTACAAAGTTTTTAGTTCCTTTTTCAAAAAAAGCAGAGGTCAATCCATGCCTGGAACCTTCAGATGAGTTAAGCTTTTTTGATCCAATTTGGAATGAAACTGTAAAATGGGAAGAAAAAGATGTATTTAATCCTGCTGCGGTAGTAAAGGAAGATACCCTGTTTTTATTGTATCGTGCTGAAGATACAATCGGGAAGTATCATGGAACTTCCCGTATTGGGTTGGCTTACAGCTTAGATGGTTATCGTTTTACAAAAGAGCCGGAGCCTGTTTTGTTCCCGGGTAACGACGAATACAAAAAGTATGAGTGGGAAGGCGGCTGTGAAGACCCGCGTTTGGTTGAAGATGAAAACGGAACATACTATTTAACCTACACTGCTTACGACGGGGATAAAGCACGTTTGTTTGTAGCCACTTCAACCAATTTGAGAAACTGGAACAAACACGGATCGGTGTTTAAAAAGGCTGGTGAAGAGTATGTTGATATGTGGTCCAAATCCGGTTCTGTAGTCAGTACACAAAAAAATGGCCGGATGGTAGCTACGAAGATCAATGGCAAATACTGGATGCTTTGGGGTGAATCGAATATTTATATGGCTACTTCTGCTAATTTGATTGATTGGACTCCCATTCTTGAGACAGAGCCGGAGAAAATGTATTTAGATACGATGCGCAAATATACCAGGCCGTTTAAAATTGTTTTTTCAACCCGGAAAGGTAAATTTGATAGCGAGTTAGTTGAACCGGGGCCCCCTGCAATGATTACCGGGCAAGGCATTCTTTTTATTTACAATAGTAAAAACAGCCCTGTTTTTGGCGATAAAAATATAGCAGATGGTACTTATGCTGCCGGACAAATATTACTGGATGGAAACGACCCGTTTAAAGTACTGGACCGGACAGATAAATGGTTTCTTTCTCCTGACCAACCGTTCGAAATAACCGGGCAGGTTAACAATGTTTGTTTTGTGGAAGGATTGGCTTTTTTCAAAGATAAATGGTTATTATATTACGGAACTGCTGATTCGAAAATTGCAGTTGCTGAATCAGAGATAAGGTTGAATTAAAATAACATTAAGGGGGAGCGGTTTTTTGAGGGTCTTCAGGGAGGTGTGCCGGGAATAAAAAATCGGGAGGAGGGCGGAAGGATGACTTTTACAAGACTTTTTTCCCCTTTTGGTCGACTGCAAAAGGAAGGGGCCAGCCGGCCTGAGGCGAATAAAAATGAACACTGAACACTCTTCCTGCTCTTCTCCACAACTTTTTAAACAGACCCTTTGTTCAGTTTGTCTAATAAATTGTATTTAGCTTGTCTTGTTTCCCATCTTTCCCGGGCATACTTCTGCATGTCAGTGATGGTGTCTTTTTCATCAACAATTTCCAGGCCCAGTAAAGTTTCAATGATGTCTTCCATGGTAACAATTCCATCTAAACCTCCATACTCGTCGACAATTAGGGCTATATGTTCCTTCTTTTCCAGAAGTTTTTCCCATAAAGCAAATAATGCAACAGACCCCGGGACTATAACAATTTTTCGCTTAATATCTTTCAGTTTTAGATTGTGCTGGTCTTCGGCTAATTTTTCAAATACTGTTTGTCTGAATACATAGCCTGTTATATTTTCTTCATTTTCTGAATATATCGGAATACGTGAAAACTTTAAATAATTTTTGCTTTTTAAAAATTCATCCAATGACAGGTTTTCATCAGCAACAGCCAGGACAACCCGGGGGGTCATAATCTCTGTTACCCTGACATTTTTGAGTTTGAGTACATTTTGTATGATTTTATGTTCCTTATCCGAAAAGACGCCTTCGTCTGTTCCTATACTTGCCAATGCTGCAATTTCTTCCCTGCTGGTAGTTTGTTCTTTTCCTGTCTTTGATATCGCTTTTGTTATAATCGCAGACATCCAAACCAAAGGATAGGTTATAATTATCATTGTTTTTATTGTGAAAGAAGAGATCATTGCCAGATTTCTCCAGTGTGTAGCCCCAATTGTCTTCGGAATAATTTCGGTGATTACTAAAATTAAGATTGTCAAAACAGCAGATACAATTCCGAAAGACGCTTCACCAAATACCTTCACTGCCTGTGCCCCGACACCGGCTGCTCCAACGGTATGAGCTACTGTATTGAGTGATAAAATAGCAGATAAAGGCTTATCAACATTGTTTTTTAAATCGATAAAAGTTTTTGCCCAAAGATTCCCCTTTTCATACTTAACAATCAGGAAAGGCTGGGGAGTGGAAAGAAGTACTGTTTCCATTATAGAACAAAGGAATGAAACACATAAAGCAAGGAATAAATAAATTAAAAGTAGTATCATTTTTATAAATCTAAATATTTTAAGAATGTCAGATGGTCTTTTAGTATGTTTATCCAACATGGCTGCAAATTACAATATAAATTTGAAAGTCGGTGAATTGCAAAAAAGAATGGTTTTTAATCAGAGAATAGGGGATTGGGTAAAATATTGGTTAGAGGATGGCACCGATAGCTATGGACCTGATTTGAATCACCAACGTCCAATGATGATGGTGGCGTCTGAAAGAAGCTGTTCAAAAAGACAATTATCAACATAGAAGACTCAAACACAAAGAATTGATATTTATAGAACTATACTTTGCACTTTGGTCTTTGTGTTTGATGGTCTGAGGCCTGTTTGAGACGGAGTGTTTGAGTAGTTTGTTTGATGCTTCACTTTTGAAGGGGTGCTCCCTGTCCGCAGGGAACTTTGCTATGAAGCAGCAGTCCCCACCCAAAAAATTTGGGCATAATGAGGCAATGACAGGGAAAAATGCCAAACAAATGTCCAATAATGAATATTCAATAACCAATAACCAATATCCAAAAAATGAGAAGAGCAGGAGATGAGAAAGGGAGGGGAACAAAAATCCCGGAGGGATGATATTTGAGTAACCCGGGGTAAGCGAGGCAGGAGCGCAACCCCGGGGTTGAATGCAAACAGAACAACCCCCGGCCACGATAGTTCGTCAAAAAAAGCAGAGCTGTTGTATGGCCGGAAATAATGAAATGCTGAAAAAAGCGATGTATTGAGAATATTGATATTATGATTGATGAGGCAATTATTCATAATTGCCGGATTTCCATTATTATGGCCCGAATTTTCATCGATGCTACGGAATATCCTTAAAAATAGGATCCTGTATTTTTTTATGGCTGTCATTAATTTTTATTTTACAATTAAAATAGTTATTTAAGGAATGAATATTTTGTATTCACCCTTTTTCAAACTCTTTACTAATGAACAACTTTGAAAAAATAAGAACTGTAATTATTGATGATAGTGAAAAATCTATTGATTCACTGAAGGAGAACCTGTCTGTTTTTCCTGAAATAGATATTTGTGGTTTTGCTGCAAAACACAAACAAGCCAGTGAGTTACTGGTGAAGGAGAAACCAGATCTTATATTTTTGGATATCGAGATGCCCGGGAAAAACGGGTTTGAATTGTTAAATGAAGTGCGAAAAAAAGGCTGTGGTTCCAATGTGATTTTTTGTACAGCTTACGATAAATATATGATCCGGGCCTTAAGGGAATCAGCATTTGATTATATTATAAAACCGATTGATCCGAAAGAATTGAAAAATGCAATCGACCGGTATAAAATACAAAGAGGACAAAAAAACACAAATACCTTTTCTCCTTGTAATAACAGCCCGGACGGAACAGTAGGGATTGTTGCATTGCCAACGCATCTGGGACTTCGTTTTATGGACAAAGATTGTATTCTGCTTTTTCGGTGCATTCACGAAAACAGAAATACAAAACCTTGCTGGGAAGCCTTACTGACTGACCTTACATCAATAAAACTCGGAACCAATACCTCTGCCGGAAGGATTATTCAGCTTCTTTCCGAGGATCATTTTGTACAAATTAACCAGTCATGTATTGTTAACCTTCATTATATAAATATGGTGGAGTTTAAGACCCGGAATTGCCTGTTAGTCCCTCCTTTCGATAATATGAAACTAACGGTTTCCCGTATCTGGTTATTAAGGTTAAGGGAAATGTATGAAAAGTTTTGAAACAATCTGGTTACGACTGTCGTGTCAACCATAAATGGTGGCTTGTCAGTCCGGGTTCCGACCCAAAAATTTTTAGGCATAATGAGACGATTACAAGGAAGGTATCCGGGGAGTCAGGTCCCCGGTTCACCGGAAGGTGAAAAGCAGGGGGCCGGTCAAAGTAGTCCGGGCCGGCGAAGGCGGGAACAGTTTTTGGCGGGTATTCAGGGATGTGGGCCGGGAAGAAAAAACCGAGAGGAGGAAGGAAGGATGACTTTGACAAGACTTTTTCTTCCTTTTGGTCGATTGCAAAAGGAAGGGCCCCGCTGGCCAGAGGCGAATAAAAATGAACACTGAGATACTTTTCCATTCTTATTGAATAAGAGTTTCCATTCTTAATGAAAACTCTTATTTTTGTTTTTAAATTTCGACAGGCAGTAAAAAATGATACAGGCAGAATTTCTCAGGGAAATTATTGAACAACAGCGTTTGTCAATTATGGGCAAAGACATCGGGATGTTTCGTGAACAATTACAGGCTTTACCCGATTCGAAATCTCATGCGCTTATTATTTCCGGTATCCGTCGTTGTGGAAAGAGTACCTTACTTTTCCAGTTGCTTAGGGAACAATACCCGCAGGCCGTTTACCTGAATTTTGACGACCCCCGGCTTTACGATTTCAATGCCGACGATTTTATTAAACTGGATAAATTGATTGCAAAAACGGGCAGTCCGGTATTAATGTTTGACGAGATACAGCTTGTTAAAGGGTGGGAAAGATATGTACGCCAGAAATTAGACGAAAATTTTCGGGTTTTTATTACCGGTTCGAATGCATCTTTGCTGAGCAGGGAATTGGGTTCGAGCCTTACCGGAAGGCATATAACAAAAGAGCTTTTCCCTTTTTCGTACAATGAATATTGTAAATTCCGTCAACTTGAACCTTGTATGGAAACGACAATTTCGTATTTGAAGGAGGGCGGTTTCCCTGAGTACCTGAAACAAAAAGACGGGGAAATCCTGACTTCCCTGTTAGATGACATTATTGTTCGTGATATTGCCGTGCGTTACAATATCCGGGATGTACGGACATTGCAGAGGCTTACCCTTTTTTTGTTGTCTAATATTGGTAACCGGATAACCGGGAATAAATTGAAAACCAATTTTGGGATATCTTCAACTACAACTATCCTCGAATATTTTTCGCATCTGGAACAAAGCTATTTACTGGCATTTGTCCCAATGTTTGATTATTCGTTTAAAAGACAAAACATCAATCCCAAAAAAGTTTACGCTATTGATTCCGGGTTGGTTGAAAATACAACGCCCCGTTTTAAGAGCGATGAGGGGTACAAGTTGGAAAACCTGGTGTTTCTTTCCCTCAGGCAAAAGACAAAAGAAATTTTTTACTATTCGGGAACCGGGGAATGCGATTTTTTGGTTATGGAAAAAGGAATAATATCCAGGGCCATACAAGTCTGTTTGGAATTAAACAGCGAGAATCTGCAGAGGGAGACAACGGGACTTTTCGAAGCCATGGAAAAGTTTCAATTGAAGGAAGCGGCGATCATTACCTTATCGCAAACCGACCATTTTGTCCGGGATGGGTTGCATATTGAAGTCATCCCTTTTCATAAGTATTGTTTAATATAAGTGGGATGACCTTCCATTTCCCGGAAGCTCCGCCAGGAGCGACACATGGTTTACGGGGCGGGTATTGGTGTCGTTCCTTCGGAACTTATATCAGGGGAGAGTCAAGTCCCCGATTCACCGGCAGGTGAAAAGCAGGGGTGGCTGGTCAAAGTAGTCCGGGCCGGCGAAGGCGGGAGCGGTTTTTTGCGGGTATTCAGGGAGGTGGGCCGGGAAGAAAAAACCGTGAGGCGGGCGGAAGGATGACTTTGACAAGACTTTTTCTTCCTGAAAAAATACCTCTTTCCCCCTGGCTTATTCTATAATGAAACGATGGCTCCTTACTGACTGAACACTGAACACTCTTTTACTCTTCTCCACAACTTTTTAACTGATCCCTGAAAATTCGCCTGATTATACTTGTTTTTCACCATATATACCCGGATATGTCTGGATTCTCCCAAATGCCGGTTCCGGCGTTTTTATTCATCCCTGTTTTGTTTTTATTTTATATAAAAATTGTTTCGCTAATCGTATTAATCAGATTATTTTGAGCACCAAACAAACATATAAAGAGATAACAATTTTTCCATTGGGAATGAAAAGATTACTCCCAGGAATAACCCCGGTATTTCGAAGCGAAAATGATTTATTCCAAAGAGTAACCCAATTATCTTTGGGAATACTTCTTCTATTCTTCGGGATAATTCAATTATCTTTGGGAATACTTCTTCTATTCTTCGGGGTAACTCAATTATTCCTTGAAATACTTCTTTTATTCCTTGGGGTAATTCAATTATTCCTCGGAATACTTCTTTTATTCCCTGGGGTAATTCAATTATTCCTCGGAATACTTCTTTTATTCCCTGGAGTAATTCAATTATTCCGATTAATTAATCCTGTTTGCTCAGAAATAAATGGTTGCAGTTTTTATGAATGTTCTTTATCCCCTTGCGGGGAGCTCTCATATACCGGTATTTTCCGGGTAAGTACTATTTATTTTTTAACTGCTAAACACAATAAAAATGCCAGATTACATTCCACAGAACGATGCCGAATTTAATTTGTGGCAGTCAAACCTGGTAAGCATTACCGAAACGAACCTGACAGACTGGGGAATTTCAACCGATGATTTTACAGCGTTGCAAACCCTGCAGTCTACCTGGACAACTACCTTTGGCAAGGCCAGTAACAAACAAAACCGTACCAGTGCCGATGTACAGGCCAAAGACGACGCCCGCGAAGACTATGAAAAGCAACTGCGTATCTTCGTGGCTCAATGGCTGGCCAGTAATACCAGTGTGCCTGACAGCGAACGCGAACGCATGGGACTGACCGTTAAATCAGGGACACGAACCTCAGCACCTGTGCCGTCGACCTCTCCGGTAGGAATAATTGATTTCTCGGTACGCCTTCAGCACACTATTCATTTTTCTGACGAGACAACGCCCACCACCAGGGCCAAACCTGCCGGTGTGCATGGTTGTCAGATATGGATGAAGATTGACGGAGACCCGCCTGCCGATGCTTCAGAACTTAGTTTCCTGGCTACTGATACGCGGACTCCTTACACCCGGACTTTTGATGGTCAATACGCGGGAAAGACTGTTTATTACAGGCTTCGCTGGGTAAATACCCGTGGTGAAGCGGGGCCCTGGAGCAGTATTATCAGCGCCATAGTGGCCGGGTAAAAACAAAAAGAACAGGTTCAGAGATTTGCTGAACCTGTTCTTTTTAGAAAACAGCCTGCCGTCAAGTCAGGTTTGCTTTGTTTCCCTCAAAAATCCCGAAGGGATGATATTTTAATAACCCGGGGTAAGCGAGGCAGGAGCGCAACCCCGGGGTTAAATTATTTTTCCTTTGCATAAGGCCAGACGCTAATCCCGCCTTCCAGCACTTTAACATTCGTGTACCCGTGAGCTTTCAGTAAAACTGCGGCTTCGTAACCGCGAAGCGATATTTTGCAGAAAGTAATGATTTCCGTGTTTTTATCCTGTGGCAGTTCATGCAGCCGTTTGCGGACCATGCCGACCGGGATTAGTGTTTCTCCGATGCCAAGGCGGGTTTGCTCGTATTCGTCGGCTCCCCGGGTATCCAGAATAAACAGCTTTTCGTTCCGGTCGAGTTTTTCCTTTAGTTCGGTTGCAGAAATACCTGTGAAAATGCCGTCCATTTTGTTTTTCAGGATATGGGCTGTTGCGATGCTGTGATCGATTGCCAGTGAGAACGGAGGTGCATACGGAAGGTCGTTGTTCATCATCGTTTCAACAGTAAGGCCTCCTTTTATAGCTGTTGCCCAGATAGCAAGTTGTTTGCTGACATCACCGGGGCCAATACATTGGGCTCCTAATATCTTTCCGCTTGTTCGTTCGGCAATCAGTTTGGTGATAAGCAGTTTGCCATTCATAAATCCGGGTTTGTCAGGGCTTGCACTGATTACCTTTACATAGTCAGCCATGTTTTTTTGTGCCTGTGTCTCTGATAAACCGGTAATTCCTACGCCATATTCAAAAATTTTGCAGATGCCGGTTTGTATCGTCCCGGGGAAAGTAGCCGTACCTTCGTTAATCACATTTTGTCCGGCCACACGGCCTTCCAGATTAGCAAGGTCTCCGTAAGGCGCCAGTACATTTTTGCCGGTGATAATATTCCTGATTTCAACGCAATCGCCAACAGCATAAATATCCGGGTCAGAAGTCTGCATGTATTCGTTAACTTTAATGCCACCAAGTGTTCCTGTCTCAAGTCCGGTTTCCCTGGCCAGTTTAGCATTGGGGCGTACGCCAATTGCGACTACTGCCAGTTCGCATGGTATTTCTATGCCATTCTGAAGTTTTACGGCAGTTAGTTTCCCGTTTTCCCCAATAAATTCAGAAACCCCGTTTTTGGTTATTACATTGGCTTTGGTTTTCAGGTAATTTTCGACCAGTTTGGCCATTTCCCAATCAAGGAAAGTCAGCAACTGGGGCAAAAGTTCAACCAGGGTAAGTTCGATCCCCGATAATTGCAGGGCTTCGAGTGTTTCAATACCAATCAGGCCGCCGCCAATAACCACTGCTTTTTTTATTTTGCCTTCGTCCCTGATTTTCCGCAGGTAATCGGCATCCTGCATCGATTGCAGGGTACTGATCCCTTCAAGATTGGTGCCCGGCACCGGCGGCATGTTGGCTGTGGCTCCGGTTGCAATTATCAGTTTATCGTATTTTTGAATCCCTTTTTCACCGTTTGTATGGTCCATAAATTCAACGGTTTTACTGGCCCTGTCGATGTTGGTAACTTCTGTATTTATTTTGGCCACAATGCCTTTTGAGTTCCAGTAATATTTAGGGTCACGAACGACGCCGGTCGGTGTACACAGAAGTTTATTCCGGTCGTCGAAAAATCCGCCCACAAAATAAGGGTAACCGCATGAAGCCATCGATAAATCAGGCTCTTTCTGGAACATGGTTATTTCTGCTGTTTCGTCCATCCTGCGTGCTTTTGCCGCAGCCTTGGGCCCTGCTGCCGAGCCGCCAATTACAATAATTCGTTTGCTTGACATTGTGTTTGAGTTTTATAATGATTTAAACCGGTGATTTTATAAGCTCTTCTGCAAATGCTGCCTGTATGAATTGTGGTGCACGCATCGGTTTCCGGCTCTGTCCATCAACAATAGCCATCGTTGACCGGGCTTTGCATATTTTTTCACCGGCCTGGTTAAAAATTTCAAAGTCAATAATTATCCGGGTTTTGGGAATATCGCTGATCGTGCTTACAATGCAAAGTTCTTCATCGTAAAATGCAGGTTTTAAATACCGGAGATTCATTTCAATTACCGGTAAAATAATACTTTTTCTCTCCAGCGCCTTGTCGTGTATTCCCAGGGTACGCATCAATTCTGTCCGTGCCTGGTGGCAGTAAGTTACATAGTTGGCATGGTAGAGATATCCCATCTGGTCAACTTCGTTATAACGTGTTCTTATTTTGTAATTCGAAGTAATCATAGTTTCAATTTTTAATTTTTTCCCAAATATGGCGAATAAGATAACTAATTTTTGATTTCGGAGTTAATTCATGAATTGTTTTTTTCTGTATAAGGGCTTTAACCATTGTTTCTGAAAAAGGGATTTTTGCAAGCATAGGGATCCCTTTTTTCTTTAAAATATTTTCAATGTCATCTGAAACACTGATGTTTATGTCGAATTTGTTGATGACAGCAAAAACAGGGATCCCGAATTTTTCTACAAGTTCAATCAGGCGGGAGGCATCGTGCCATCCCGATTTACTGGGCTCGGTTACTACTAAAACCGCGTCGGTACCCGTTAGTGAGGCTATGGCCGGGCAGCCGATTCCCGGAGGGCCGTCGTTGATAATGAAATCTGCCTTACTGGCCCTGGCTGTTTCCTGTGCTTTTTTTCGGATCAGGCTCACCAGTTTACCTGAGTTTTCCTCACCAGGCCCCAGATGGGCATGAACCATGGTTCCGAAGCGGGTATCTGAAACATACCAAAAATTATTACTGCTTTTTTCTGATTTTATGGCTGAGACGGGGCAGACTCGTTCGCACAGACGGCACCCTTCGCACAGGAACGGGTTTATTTTATACCCGTTTTTTTCTGAAAAGCTGATCGCGTCGAACCGGCAATTTTCTGCACAAATGCCGCAGTTGGTACAACTTTCCTGCTGTATTGAGGCAATCCATCCCCCCTGGAAAACATGTTTTTCCAAAACAGTTGGCTGAAGGAGTAAATGCAGGTCGGCAGCATCTACATCATTGTCGCAAAATACGGCATTTTTTGCCAGCGAGGCTATAGCCGCGGTAATGCTCGTTTTACCAGTCCCCCCTTTGCCGCTCAATATGGTAATTTCTTTCATGCCCTCACAATTTTCCTTTTCAGTTTTTTTATGATTTCCAGATAACAGATTTCTATTTCATCCGGAATATTGCTCAGGATATTTCCTGAAGAGTATTGTGCTGCGTAGTTCTTGTTGAACGGAATGCTTCCCAGTAATTCCAGCCTTTCCGATTTTATATACTCATATACCTGCTTATTTCCAAGTCCTGCTTTGTTCACGATAATCCCGAACGGGATACCTGTTTCCTTTAGTAAATCAACAGCCAGTTTCAGGTCGTGCAGGCCAAAAGGTGTTGGTTCGGTAACCAGAATCGTGAAATCGGCATCAGCCACGGTTTGCACAACCGGACAACTGGTACCGGGAGGGGCATCGTAAATAATGATTTCCTCGTTTTGGAAGACTTTTTTTTTCAGTTCCTTGATAACCATCGTCTGCATGGGGGAACCAACCCGGAGTATTCCTTCGGTCAGGCCATCACCATTTCCTGTTTTGTAATTGTTGATGGTCCCAATCATATGCGCTTTTTCGGTGATGGCTCCAAAAGTGCATGCAACCAGGCAGGCACCGCATGAATGGCAAAGGTCCGCGTTTATGTCCGTATATTTCACGGATGGAATTACCGAAATGGCATTGAATTCACAATAATCAACGCACCGGTTGCAATACGTACATTTTTCCGGGTCTATTTCAGGAATAAATTGCATTACCTTTTGGGTCGATTCCATTTCTGTTTCTTTGAAAAACAAAACATCGTTCGGTTCTTCCACATCACAGTCGACCAGTTTTACTTTTTCACTTATATATTTCAGAAAGAAATGGTACAGGTTAACAGAAACCGTTGTTTTTCCTGTTCCGCCTTTACCACTTGCTATTGCAATCTTAAAGGTCATACAAATCCCTGTTTATTTTGAGTAATTACCAGGTCGTTTTTCCTGACGTGCAATAATTCGGCAATAGGATTACATTTAGCCATCAACATGAAAAAAAGCCGGGAATCTTTTTCTTCCATCAGGCCTTCGAAATTACCCTGGCCTTTTGAAATAATTAAATCAGCGTGCCTGTATATTTCCAGAAATTCGTCCGAACATTTATCGGGAAGGGTAGAGGGGGCATCATACCCGTTGGAAACAACCCTGCAAAGATCTGTAATACCGACTTTTTGGGCATCGTACAGGGTCGCATCGTTAAGTACCGGGGCATCCTTTACTGCAAAGGTAACATTGGGGTGGTTCATTGTTTCGATAAATAAACGGTCAAATACAATTTCGCCGGTGTTGTCGCCCAGGTAAAGAATAGATTTTGCTTTCCGTATTTCCTCAAAAAGTTTACCGGAGTCATCAATGGCAAATTCCTTGTTTACCAGGGAACTGATTTCTGAGCTCAGATCATCGGGGACACTGTGTGCCCCGTAATCAATAATATTCCCGATAACTGCCAGTTTGGCTGCCATGTGCAGAGGGTTATCATTGGCGTTTACTAAATTTTCCCAATGAGTGTAACAGTTTAATATACTGCGGTTCGCTTCCTCTTTTTCGTTTGCGTATAAATCCCGGATGTTCATCTTCGATTTTAACAAACGGTGTACCGATGCAGCCAGGTGTGGATTTGAATGGTTCCAGTGTTGGATTACCAGGTGTTGCATATCCAGTAAAAAACTGTTTGCAGTCTCCTGATCCGGTTTAAATTTATTAATTAAATTTTCTGCTGATTTTATGTGGCAGAAATAACATTCGTGCCGCATATCAGTGGTCGCAATAATTAACTGAAAAGGTTAGTGTTTTATCCATGAAACCGGTAACTAATTCCTGTGAGCTTATTTTGGGAGCTCCTGTGAATACATTCACATGATGGCTTTTAAAAATTTCGATTGCTCTTTGTCCCATACCTCCTGCAATTACATCGGTTACTCCTTTTTCGGAAAGCCACCGTGGTAATAATCCTGGTTCGTGTGGGGGAGCTTCGACTAATTCAGTTTGTGTTACCAGATTATTTTCTATTGTATATAAATCGAAATGCGGGCAATGGCCAAAATGTTCGGCCAGTATGCCATTGTTAACGGGTATTGCTATTTTCATTCTTCCTGTATTTTTATAGTAAAATATAATTTAGCTGTGTCTTTTTATAATAAGAGGCTGTTTAAAAAGATAAAAAACAATTTAAAACACAAAAGTACCCACGCACAAAGTGTTATTTTATAAATATTTTGTGCCTTTGCACCTTCGTGTTTAATAATTAGAACAGCCTCTTAAGCTTTCCTCCTCTTTACCAGCCTAACCTTCGTCCTAAACCTAATCTTTTTCCAACTCCGCGGCCTCTGCCTTTTCCTCTTCCCATGTTCGTATCTTCTGGCTGTTGTTCTTTATCTGTGCCTGTTTTCCGGGTGGCACATCTCCCCGTTTGTCTGCCGGTACGAGGACCTTGTCCTTGTGGTCCGGTTCTGTCTAATCCGGGCATATTATTTAATTTTTACAGTAAAAGAAATGTTCCTCTTATTCCTGAATTTGGTCTATAATTCCTTGTATACTATGACTTCCGTTTTGCATCATGATCATCTGTATATTGAATTTTTCCAGCACGCTTTTTGCCTTGGGACCAAAATCTCCGGATATTACTTTTTTTACATTTTGCCTGACTATTAATTCGGCTGCCTTTGTTCCGGCCCCGCCGGATGAATCAATGTATTCGTTTTGAATAAAACTTGTTTCTTTGGTTTTTGTATTGTACAGGCAAAACCAGGCAGCACGTCCGAATCGTGGGTCTAACTTTGCCTTTAAGTTGTTGTTTGTTGATGTTATAACAATATTCATCTCCTTCGTATTTGTTGAAAAGTTATGTGTTCGGTCTGTTAATATTTTTGTTTTTACAAATACAAAGATAATGAGAATATGATCAAATTATGGAATTAAGTGTTAAAAAAATAATAAACTTATGATCTTTATTCTTTTGCCTTTTTGAAACACCCCCATTTTTCTATCCCCCTATGTTCATTCCGGGGCCCCACCCAAAATTTATTTGGGCATAATGAGGCAATGACAGGAAAGGTATCCTGAAGTCAGGTCCCCAATTCACCGGCAGGTGAAAAGCAGGGATGGCCGGTCAAAGTCGAATACAAAAAAGAAAAGAAGAGCAGGAGATGACGACGCCTAAAAAAAGGGATTGCGAGGTTGTTCAAAAAGACAATTATTAAACACGAAGACGCAAAGACACAAAGAATAAATATTTATAAAACAATACTTTGATCCTTGCTTAATTCTTTGATTTTAAAAGATTTGATGGCCTGCCGCCTGTTTGAAGCAGAGCATTTGAGGAGTTTGAAGACTTTGTCGATTGAGGGTTTAATGCTTCGCGTTTGATGGGCGTTGTTTCTTGCCCGGTGAGGCTTGCTGTCCCTGACGGAGACATACATCAATAACCCGGGGTAAGTGAGGCAGGAACGCAACCCCGGGAGTGAATGCAACCGGAACACCCCCGGTTACGGTAGTTCGTTAAAAAAAATAGAGCAGTTGCATGGCCGGAGAAGCAATCACATCAATCTGTTTACATACCATTGTTGGCAAACACCGGAAGTCAGTTAACCTGCAGCAAAGGGAACAATTTGTTTTTTGATTGATAAATGAATTCTCTCAAAAATTATAAGTTAAGATTTTTGAAATATTGGTCTTTGGCAAATGGTTTTTGGAGTTTGGATTTGCAGGGACAAGACCCCCTCCCTCCGGCAAGCCGGAGTACTCCCCCTTGACAAGGGGAGAATTTGGGCCGGTGCAGAGGTGGAGTGCAAGGAGCAAAAAGCGAAGCGAAGGGCAAAGAGCCAGAACTCCGGCTTTAGGCCGGATATGGCATATTGAGAAGCCCGAAGGGGGATCCTGTTCATAACGCCGGGTGAAATCCGGTGGAATAAGGCTTCCACCCCTCATCGGCGTATAAGAGGGGAAAAACGGGAAGCGGGAGGAAGGATAACTTTGACAAGACTTTTTCTTCCTTTTGGTCGACTGCAAAAGGAAGGGCTCCGCCGGCCAGAGGCGAATAAAAAAAGATAAGAAGAGCAAGAGATAAGAAAGGGAGGCGGACAAAAATCCCGGGATGTGACACCCATCCTGCTTTTCTCCACAACTTTTTAAACTGATCCGCACGGGACTCTCTGAAAAGAAGCAGTGCAGTTGCATGGCCGGAAGTAATGAAATGCTGAAAAAAGAGATGGTTTGTATTTGTTTTATATACAGACTTTTGTCAAATTCAGTCATAGGCAGTCCCCACCCAAAATTTATTGGGCATAATGAGGCAATGACAGGAAAGATATCTGGAAGTCAAGTCCCCGGTTCACCGGAAGGTGAAAAGCAGGGGTGGCCAGTCAAAGTAGTCCGGGCCGGCGAAGGGGGGAGCGGTTTTTTGTGGGTATTCAAGGATGTGTGCCGGGAAGAAAAAAACGTGAGGCGGGAGGAAGGATAACTTTGACAAGACTTTTTCTTCCTTTTGGTCGACTGCAAAAGGAAGGGCCCCGCCGGACAGAGGCGAATACCAATAAGCAATAAAAATTGTCAGGTTATTAAGAGAACGAAGAAAACACCGCCCACGGGAGGGGTACTTTTATCTTTTGTGGAGCATTTTTTCTGATTTTTTAGTACAGATAAAAGCAGAAAATCAAGCTTCACCGCATTTCCCTTTTTTACTGTCCTCAAGCCGGACGGGCTGATCCTTTTTCCCTCCAGCTGGAAAAAGGATCCAAAAAGAGCCGCCGCTGAGGTGAAAAAGCTAAAAATCGTTTGCGTTCGCTTAAATCTTCCAAACTCCTCTCTGCGTTCGTCAAACAGGGAAGATTTTTTAACGCTCACTCCTTCGATTTTCTAAACGCTTTTTCTCCTTAGGCGGAAACAGCCCGGGCTTTGTTGTGTTCCCTAAAAAAATACCTCTCTCCCCCCGGCTTATTCTATAACGAAACGATAGCTTTTACAGCGACTGAACACTCTTCCTACTCTTCTCCACAACTTTTTAAACTGACTCGCACGGGACTCCTTGAAAAAAAGCGGTGCGGTTGTATGGCCGGAAATGCTAAAATGCTGAAAAAAGTAATGTTTTGTATTTGCCTCATATACAGACTTCTGTAAAAATCTGTCATTGGTATCCGGCAATTGCCGGAGAGGAATCTCTTACATGATAAGGTTTAACAATTTATCTAAAAAAATTACCATAGGGAATTTTGTAGTGTACCCTGCTATACAGAATTTGTGTCTTTTTTTAAATTTGTTGAAAAATTGTTTGACTTGGCACAACGGTATTTCATAGAACTGGCATACAACGGAACCCGTTTTCACGGCTGGCAGGTGCAGCCTAATGCCCTTGGTGTGCAGGAGTATATTGAAAAGGCATTGTCAACCATATGTCGTGAGACTATTTCGCTTACAGGGGCAGGCCGGACTGATGCCGGTGTTCATGCCCGTTTTTTTGTAGCCCATTTCGAGTCGGAAAATGAAAACCTCGATCATTCGGTTTTTACGTCCAGGCTGAACAGTTTTCTGAACCAGGATGTTGTTATTTTCAGAATTTATAAGGTGAAACCCGGTGCCCATGCCCGTTTCGATGCCCTTTCACGTACTTATCATTATTATATTGGCAGACGGAAAGATCCGTTTGCACAGGAAACGGCATGGTATTTTAGATACAATCTGGATGTGGAAAAAATGAATGAGGCATGCAGGGTATTGTTTGAATATACCGATTTTACCAGCTTCAGTAAATTGCATACCGATGTCAAAACCAATAACTGCAAAATATACCGGGCCGCCTGGCAGGAAGAGGGAGATCACCTGATTTTTGTTATCGAAGCCGATCGTTTTCTCCGGAATATGGTAAGGGCTATTGTCGGAACAATGACCGACATTGGGCGTGGTAAAATATCAATGGATGAATTCCGGTGTATTATCGAAAAAAAAGACCGGGGAGCTGCCGGTATTTCCGTTCCTGCAAAGGGGCTTTTCCTTACCGGGATCGGATATCCGGAAGAGATTTTCCCGGGATATTGATTAAGAAATAGTTGCTCATTTCGGGCTCTTTGTTTAAAATTGCTGAAACCGCTTTCTGAAACCGGACAAAGCAGGATAATGATTCTGTGTTGTTTGGGAACAGGGCGGTTTTTTTTATTATAAAATTCAAATAATCTAAACCAATTTGAGGCATTAATGTTTATTTATTTTGAAATGAAATAAGGAAAGAACAGATGGTAATCCCAATGAATTTCCTTTCTTTGTACAATTAAATACAATTAAAAAATAAGAACTATGGAAATCAGGAAAAACATGATGGTTTCGCTAACCTACGATTTACGTCTGGATGGGACAGATGGTGAAATTATCGAACAGGCTACCATTGAGAAGCCATTAAGTTTTGTTTTTGGTGCTGGTACAATGCTTCCTAAATTTGAAGCTCTTCTTGAAGGTAAAAAGCAGGGGGAAAATTTTGAAATAAGCCTGCCATGCAAGGATGCCTATGGAGAAGAAAACAAAAATGCGATTGTTGATCTGCCTAAACATATTTTCTTTGTAGATGGTGAATTTGATGAAGAGATTATTAAAGTTGGAAATACAGTCCCGATGATGAGTTCGAACGGTCAACGCATGAATGGTATTGTCCTGGAAATAGCCGATGATGCTGTGAAGATGGATTTTAACCATCCTCTGGCCGGTGAAGATTTGTTTTTCAACGGGAACATTCTCGAAATCCGCGAAGCTACTGATGAAGAAATCTCAGCATTATTCTCAGGAGGTTGTAGTGAGTGTGGCTGCGACGCAGAGAACTGCGGTACCGATGGTGGCGACTGTGGTTGCGGTTGCTAAAAAATAGGTATACAGGTTTGGCATAATCAGAATCCTTTTTAAGAATGGGCAGGTGAATACATTCGGGCATATATTCAGATTAACATCTTTTGGTGAGTCGCACGGAAAAGCTATTGGTGGTGTGATTGACGGTTGTCCGGCCGGTTTGGGAATAGACCCGGGGTTTATCCAGGCTGAGCTCGACCGGCGAAAGCCAGGGCAGTCGAAAATTACCACCCAGCGAAGTGAAAGCGATCAGGTGGAATTTCTTTCAGGAATATTTGAAGGAAAAACGCAAGGCACACCTATTGGTTTTATCATCCGGAATAAAGATCAGCATTCGAACGATTATAATGACCTGAAAGATGTTTTTCGCCCGTCGCATGCTGATTATTCGTACATTCAAAAATACGGGACACGGGATCATCGGGGAGGAGGACGTTCTTCGGCCCGTGAAACCATTGCCCGTGTGGTAGGTGGCGCTATTGCCAAATTATTGCTCAAACAGATTGGGGTGCAGGTGAACGCTTTTGTTTCAAGGGTAGGAGAGGTGCAACTTGATAAGAGCTATCAGGAGCTTGATCTTTCAAAAACCGAAAGTAATATTGTTCGCTGCCCCGATCCGGAAATTGCTGAAAAAATGATTGCCCGGATCGAGGAAGCCGGTCGTAATCATGATACGGTTGGCGGTTTGATTACCGGTGTAGCAACAGGTGTCCCGGCAGGTTGGGGGGAGCCTGTTTTTAATAAGCTGCATGCCGATCTGGGATATGCTATGCTGGGTATCAATGCTGTGAAAGGTTTTGAGTATGGTTCCGGTTTCGGGGGAACGAAGTTGAGCGGTTCGCAGCACAACGATATATTTGTTAAAACAAAAGATAGTATTCGTACCAGTACCAATCATTCCGGTGGTATTCAAGGCGGAATTTCCAACGGTGAGGATATTTATTTCAGGGTGGCCTTTAAACCAATTGCTACTCTTTTAAAAGAACAGCATACGGTTGATAAACGATCCAGGGAAGTGGTAATTAACCCCAAAGGCCGCCACGATCCCTGTGTGTTGCCACGTGCAGTACCTATTGTAGAAGCTATGGCTGCCATGGTTTTAGCCGATCATTTTTTGCTGAACAGGATTAATAGAATTTAGTATGCCCAGACAAAAACGAAGCAGGTTAATTTTAGATCCACCTTCAATCAAAGGAATGTCAGCTTTTGGCATTCAGAAACGTAATTCCGAAAAGGTATGCCTGTATTTTGAGGAATATCAGGCAATTAAATTACTCGATTACGAAGGAATGACCCAGGAACAGGCTGCTGTACATATGGCTGTGTCCCGTCCTACGATAACGCGTATTTATGAGACAGCCAGGCAAAAAGTTGCCAAAGCATTAACCGAGGGCAAAGATTTGATCATTCGTGGCGGGAAGTTTCATTTCGACGAGAGTTGGTTTCGTTGCCCCCACTGCAAGGCAAACTTCAATATCTATGAAGATTCTGAAAAAAAATGTCCTGTTTGCAGTTCAACTGAAATTGTCAGTTTAAACCAATATTATTCAGAATAGAATTTAGTTCATTATCAATTACACCTGTAATTTTTCGCCTTCCGATTTGGCAATTATTATAGCTCCGCAACTGTCGCTCCATACATTTGTTGCGGTACGGAACATATCCAGGATACGGTCAACGGCCAGTATCAATCCAATTCCTTCCAAAGGAAGGCCTACTGCCGTCAAAATGATAGAGATCATGATAAGTCCGGCCATTGGAATTGCTGCAGCGCCAATGGAGGCAATTAAAGCTGTGGTAACAACAATCACTTGTTGTGTTATGGAAAGGTCGTGTCCGTAAGCCTGGGCAATAAAAAGAGCGGCAATACATTCGTAAAGGGCAGTCCCGTCCATGTTTATGGTTGCCCCGAGTGGAAGTGTAAAACTGCTTATTTTATTGGAAACCCCTGATTTCGACTCAACAGCTTCGATGGTCAATGGAAGGGTCGCTCCGGATGAAGAAGTTGAAAACGCTGTAAGTAAGGGCGTTGACATGTTCCTGAAATGTTTCCATGGATTCGACCGTCCGAGGAGTCTTACCAGCAAGGGGAGCGTGATGACAAAATGAACAGATAAGGCAGCGACCACCGTTCCCATATATAACCCCATGCGGGAAACCAAACCTCCCAAATCGTTCTGATCGGCAATTACTTTGGCAACAATGCCAAATATGCCAAGGGGGGTAAAACGTGTGATAAACATGGTTATCCTCATCATTACATCAAAAATTCCGTTAAAGGCCCTTTTCAGGGCTTCGCTGTACTCCGGCTTGGTTTTGGTGATAAAAAAACCAAAAAGGATGGCAAAAAAGATGATCGATAGGATTTCATTATTGTTGAAAGCCTGGAAAATATTTTGAGGTACGATTTCAATTAATATATCAAAAAAGGATTGTTGTTTTTGCCCCAGCCCTTCGACCCGCTCCTGGAAATTCAGGTCGGCCCCGATCCCGGGTTTAAAAATATTGACAAAAAACAGACCCGTAATAATTGCCAGAAACGAAGTGGAAATATAGTAAGCGATGGTTTTCAGGCTGAGCCTCCCCAGGTTTTTGCCTGTGCCAATATTGGTTATCCCGGAAATAAGCGAGCTAAGGATGAGGGGAATGATCAGCATTTTCAGCGCGCGGATAAAAACATCTCCCATCCAGCTAACTGCTTTGACCTGAGGATTGTGGTAACCTGCTTTTCGTATCGTTGTTTGATATTGGTTAAATTCCTCTTCTGACAAAAAACTTCTTAATTCATTCTGAAAGCTTTTTAAGGTCTGGTATTCAATGTTTTTCCGGTCCTCTATTTTGCTGATTATTTCTGACGGGATATGGTTCTTTGTCAGGTAATTTACCGAGGCGTGGTTAAATGTATAAATAGTGGGGAACAGAAGCCCGTAAATAATTGATAAAATTAATGCGATAAGTATTTGCCAGTGTAGTTGAAGTTTTATTCGTTTCATGCTTGTTTTTTGAAAGAAAGACTAAAATAAATAAAATGAAATGTGTTTACCAACATTTTCAGAATATGAAAAAATATTTGTTACTTAGCAGGACAGTACAGCATAGTTTTTTATATTGAATTTAGATGTTAACCTAATTTAAATATGACATGAGTAATAGATTAATCGGAAGATTACCAAAAGTCGGTATCCGGCCCATCATTGACGGCCGAGAACGTGGTGTTCGTGAGTCATTGGAAGTCCAGACCATGAACATGGCAAAAGCTGCTGCAGCTTTAATTGAAGAAAATCTGAGGTTCCCCAGTGGAGAAAAGGTGGAATGTGTAATTGCCGATACTACCATTGGAGGTGTGGCTGATGCTGCCCGTTGTGCTGATAAATTTGACCGTGAAGGGGTAGGGGTATCCCTTTCGGTGAGTCCGTGTTGGTGCTACGGTTCTGAAGTGATGGATACAGACCCGTTAATTCCAAAGGCTGTCTGGGGGTTCAACGGAACTGAACGTCCGGGTGCTGTTTATCTGGCTGCTGCTCTGGCAGGTTATACCCAGAAAGGCTTGCCAACATTTGGCATTTATGGCCGGGATGTGCAGGATGCTGGTGATACCAGCATTCCTGATGATGTAAAAGAAAAAATTTTGCGTTTTGTGAAGTCGGCCTTGGCTGTGGCTTATATGAAAGGAAAATCATACTTGTCGATTGGGTATTCCTCAATGGGTATTGCCGGATCGATGGTTGATTCTAATTTCTTCCTGGAATATTTGGGTATCCGTACCGAGTTCGTCGAATCGGTTGAACTGATGCGCCGTATGGAAGGAGACATCTACGATAAAGAAGAATTTGCCAAAGCAATGGCCTGGACCAAAGCAAACTGTAAAGAAGGAAAAGACCTGAATGACCCTGTGCAGCAAACAGGCCGCAAACGCAAAGACTGGGAATGGGAGACCGTTGTGAAGATGACCCTTATTTGCCGCGACTTGATGATTGGCAACTCCAGATTAAAAGAAATGGGATATGGAGAGGAATCGAGAGGACGTAATGCTATTCTGGGCGGTTTTCAGGGACAACGCCAGTGGACTGATTATTATCCGAATGCTGACTTTACAGAAGCAATTCTTAATTCTTCGTTCGACTGGAACGGCATTCGCGAGGCTTATGTGTTTGCTACTGAAAACGATAGTCTGAACGGTGTGGCTATGTTGTTCGGACATTTACTGAGTAACAAGGCCCAGATTTTCTCCGACGTGCGTACATACTGGAGCCCGGAGGCTGTGAAACGGGTTACTGGTAAAGAATTGACAGGCGTGGCTAAAGATGGCATTATCCACCTGATTAATTCCGGGTCTACAACACTTGATGCAACGGCACAGCAAACAGACGTCAACGGGAACCCTGTGATGAAACCGTTCTGGGACATTACAGAAACAGATGCCCAAAAATGTCTGGAGAATACAGATTGGTGCCCTGCCAGTCTTGGCTACTTCCGTGGAGGCGGTTTTTCTTCGCATTTTAAAACTGCCGGGCAAATGCCGGTAACCATGTCGCGTGTAAACCTGGTTAAAGGGCTGGGGCCTGTTCTGCAAATTGCTGAAGGCTGGACCGTACAATTGCCTGATGAAATTCATACGGTTTTGGATAAACGTACCGACCCAACCTGGCCGACAACCTGGTTTGCTCCACGTTTGGGCGCCAATGAGGCGTTTAAGGATGTTTACAGTGTAATGGCTAACTGGGGCGCCAATCACGGTGCTATTGCATATGGCCATATAGGTGCCGATTTAATTACACTGGCTTCTATGTTACGAATTCCTGTATGTATGCACAATGTTGCCGATGAAAATATTTTCAGGCCAAGTGCATGGGCCGCTTTTGGTGTCGATAAAGAAGGTTCTGATTACAGGGCATGTGATAACTACGGACCTCTTTACAAATAAATTTACAGATGATTTATAAATAAAGGAGGTTGTCCAAAAAGTTATAGTGTCGTTTTTGGATAACCTCTTTTTGATGTTTGTTGCTATGATGAATAAACTAAAGTCAAAAATAAGCGGAATCCTTGTCGGTATTCCTGTGGTTTTGTTATTGTTTGTTTCTTCGTGCAGCTATCATTCGAAAAGCAGATCTTCTGAAAAAACTAAAACTAATGGAACTAACCTGTAAAAAAGGGGAGTATGGTTACGACCTGGAACTCCTTCAAACTTATTTAAAGCCGGTAGAACTGAAAGATGGGGAATCGCGTGTTTTAATTGCCCCTGAATACCAGGGGAGGGTAATGACCAGCACCTCTTCAGGATTAAAAGGTTTTTCGTACGGATGGATTAATCACGAACTGATTGAGAAAAAAGAGGTTCAGAAACATATTAATGCTTACGGGGGTGAAGAACGTTTGTGGTTTGGCCCTGAAGGCGGACAGTTCTCTGTTTTTTTTAAAAAAGGAGAACCTTTTGATTTTGAACATTGGCAAACCCCGGCATGTATTGATACCGAACCTTTTAATATCCTGGAAAACAGTTTTAATTCGGTAACTTTCACAAAAAGTATTAAGCTGAATAACTATGCCGGGACTGAATTCCAATTCGATGTATACCGGAAAGTCAGTCTCATCTCCAGGGGTAACGCTGAAAAATTATTACAGATGGATTTATCCCCGGAGGTAAAAATGGTCGCCTGCCAAACTGAAAACAGGATTGAAAATACAGGGACCAACGAATGGACAAAGGAAACAGGGGCATTGTCAATCTGGATGCTCGGTATGCTTAATCCGTCGCCGGAAGTAACTATTGTAGTCCCGTATAAAAAAGGAGATTACGGGAAGATTGTGAATAGTAATTATTTTGGGGAGATACCGGAAGACCGCCTGAAAATAAATGCTGATGCGATTTTTTTGAAAGCTGACGGAAACTACAGAAGTAAGATCGGGGTTCCGCCGTTAAGGGTTTTGCCCCGTCTCGGTTCGTATGATGCAGTTAATAGAATACTGACCATACTTGAATGTACGGTTGATCCGGCAGCTACCGGATATGTAAATTCAGCCTGGGAAATGCAGGAAGAGCCTTTTGCCGGAGATGTAATAAATGCATACAACGATGGCCCCCTGGACGACGGATCACAGATGGGACCGTTCTATGAACTGGAAACATCATCGAAAGCCGCTTTTCTTAAACCCGGTGAAAAATTGGTACATGTTCAGGGAACATATCATTTTCAGGGAAGCGAAGAGGAACTAAACCAGATTGCAAAAAAAGTACTGGGCGTTTCAATCCCGGCGATTGTGGATATTTTCAAATAACATTATAAACTAAACAAACTACTAAACAAGTGAAGACAAGAGAGAAAGTGATTCCTAAGGAGTATTTGGTCCCGTTTATCATTATTACCAGCCTTTTTTCCCTTTGGGGATTTGCCAACGACATAACCAATCCGATGGTTGCAGCATTTAAAACCCTTATGGAGATTTCGAATGCACGTGCTGCCCTGATTCAATTTGCCTTTTATGGCGGATATGCAACAATGGCTATTCCTGCTGCTTTATTCATCAAGAGATTTTCGTATAAGAAAGGAATTTTGATGGGACTTGGCCTGTATGCGGTAGGCGCTTTGTTATTTTGGCCGGCAGCTCAGTACCAAATTTTTGAATTTTTCCTGTTGTCGCTTTACATCCTGACTTTTGGACTGGCATTTCTTGAAACAACAGCCAATCCTTATATTTTGATGATGGGAGATGAACGAACGGCAACCCGCCGGCTAAACCTTGCCCAGTCGTTTAACCCGCTGGGATCATTACTGGGGATGACTGTGGCTTCTCAGGTAATCCTTACTGCTTTGCAGTCGGACAAACGGAATGCCGCAGGAGAATTGATCTATCCAACTTTGGATGCAGTCCAGAAGGCAGCTATACGCACCCATGATTTGATTGTGATCAGGAATCCTTATGTGATGCTTGGATTGGTTGTTATTATTATGTTTTTCGTCATTTTGCTTACTAAAATGCCGACGAGGGCAAATGCAGACCATAAAATCCATGTAAGCGACATGTTTCGCCGGTTAATCCATAACCGACAGTACCGCGAAGGGGTAATTGCCCAAATGTTTTACGTCGGGGCACAAATCATGTGCTGGACATTCATTATCCATTATGCCGACCGCCTTGGAATTAACAAGGCCGATGCACAGCTTTACAATATCGTGGCAATGATCATTTTTGTTTCCAGCCGGTTTATCAGCACTTTTCTGATGAAATACTTCCGCACAACCATTATGCTTACCGTATTTGCAATAGGTGGTATGCTAACAATTGCCGGAACTATTTTTATCGACGGTATGGGCGGCTTGTATTGCCTGATGGCAACCTCAGCATTTATGTCGCTGATGTTCCCAACCATTTATGGTATTGCCCTCGATGGTGTGGGGGAAGATGCAACACTTGGATCGGCTTTCCTTGTAATGGCCATTGTGGGTGGAGCGTTGATGCCACCACTCCAGGGCGTCATTATTGACTTGGGAAATGTTGCAGGAATGTCGGCAGAGAATTTCTCGTTTATCCTGCCGTTCATCTGCTTTTTTGTGATTGCCGTTTATGGATACCGGACTTATAAGTTTCATCTACAGAAAATTTGATAATATTATTTACAAATAGCTACATGTTTTACTCATTTTTAATAAATTTGGATGAAGCCATTTGCAAATACAGTAGTTAATTCGAATAGAATTGTTATTTTTGAGGCGAATATTAAGACTGCGATAAGTAGTCTTGTTAGAACTTCAGTTAGTATTCTTCTCGGGATATTAACGCTTTTCTACTACATATTCAGATAAGTTGTTGGGTTTAAGCCTGAATTGCAGCGGCAGTTCAGGCTTTTTTGTAAAAAAGATATGAAAGAGTTTAAATTTAGTCCGGAAAAGAATTCAAGTCAGACCAAGTTGCAGCAGTTGATTCATGCAGTGACGGAGGCAATCAGTATTGGTGTTTTAAAAGAAGGGGATATCCTGCCTTCTGTTAATAAATTGAGCAGGGACAGCGGTGTCTCAAGAGATACTATTTTTAAAGCATATAATGTTTTGAAACAAAGAAGTATCATTTCCTCAACACCAACAAAAGGGTATTTTGTATCCACCGAATCCTATAAGGTTTTTGTACTTCTCGATGATTTCAGCGCATTCAAAGAACAATTTTACAACAGTTTCAGAAACGAGTTACCGGAAAGTTATACGGTTGATTTATTGTTTCATCATTACAACTATGAGATTTTTGAACAATTGATACAGAATAGTCTGGGCAAGTACAGTATGTACCTGGTGATGAATATCAATAATAAACGGGTTGAAGATGTGGTGC
This sequence comes from Prolixibacteraceae bacterium, assembly GCA_963662895.1. Classification (GTDB taxonomy): domain Bacteria; phylum Bacteroidota; class Bacteroidia; order Bacteroidales; family Prolixibacteraceae; genus GWE2-42-39. The sequence continues at coordinate 2,241,139 of OY759982.1, forward strand.
GGAAAATAGATCCCAATAAGTTACTGATACTTGATATGGGATATGTACGAAACAAGGAGATGTCATATCTGACACAGGATTTTAACCGTGCTGTGTACAGATGCCTCTGTGACGGAGTGGACAAAATAAGAAAATACGATGAATTTATTTTGATTTTTCCTCCTGATACTCCGCACCCTTCGGAAACGATTGAGGCATTTAAAACGTTTTGCAATGATTATAACATAAAGCATTCTGTGCTGAAAAAATTTGATGGGGCCGGCTTAAAAAAAGGGTTGGCTTATTTTGTAATCAAAGATGATGATTTGGTTAGTATTGTAAAAGATTGCAGGCAGAAAAGGATGAAACTGGGAACCGAAATAGGTATTTTATCATACAACGATACCCCGATGAAAGAAATTGTCAGTTCTGGTATTACTGTCATTTCTCCCGATTTTAAGGAAATAGGGAAAAAAGCAGCCCTTTTTGTTTCCAAAAAGCAAAAAATATATGAGCAAATCCCTATACGGTTAATTGTAAGAGGTTCTTTATAAATTATTTTATTCTTTACAGTATTTCGTTTTTTGCGGGCATATTATTATTTTTAAGTGTCTGAATTTGAAATTCAAACTAAAATAATAAATATGGGTAAAGGAGATAAAAAAACCAGACGTGGAAAATTTTTTCAGGGATCTTTTGGAGTCCGCAGACCAAGTAAACAAAACAGGAAACGTGCTATGCGGAAAAAACAAAAGGAAGAATAACTGTTCTTCGTTAATCGTTTCCGATATGACTGTTTTTTATGAGGGTAACGTGTAATATTTGTATATTGTCTTACGTTTAAAAAAAAAACTAATGCTATGAAAAGATTAATTATTGCCAGTGTTTTTTTGCTTTTTGTATCCTTTGTGTTTGCCCAGGGGGATTTTTTTGACCTGGGTTTAAAAGGGGGTATAAATGTGTCGAAACTTTCAGTTGATGCTGATGATTACAACGACAAATCTGTAAATAAGGTTAATTTTGGTGCTTATGCCCGGTTGAACCTGGGACGGATTTATATTCAGCCTGAAGCTTATTATTCGAATAAGGGAGGTAAAATTGATAAAATCGGATGGGATACGCCTAGTGAGTTTGATCTGAAAGCATTGGATATACCTGTATTGCTCGGAGTAAAAATAATTAATAAGGAAGCCCTGAATTTTAGGGTGATGGCCGGGCCTATGTTTTCGTACCTCGCTGATAAAGAAGTTAGCGGTAATGATTATTTTTCAGAAGGAAACATCAAGGATAGTTTTATGGGGTGGCAGTATGGAGCCGGAATTGATTTTTTAATGTTTACCTTCGATGTCAGGGTCGAATCAGGAAGCGATGTTATTAAGAATGTATCAGATATTCCCGATTCGAAAAACAAGGCTTTTGTTTTAAGTCTGGGAATACGATTGATGTAAATAATCCTGGGCTGGTTGAAAGATCAGCCTTATTTTTTGTTATGCGGTTTTCTGTTTTTCTTATTCTTTGGTGCGTTGTTTTTTCGTGTTATTCACAGGAAAATACAGTTGACAGCCTGAAAACGGATGATTTCGGTTTACTTGAAAGGAATTTATTTTATACCGACCTTTTCAATTTTTCAGAAAATTCGTTGTACGGTGGTTTAATTCAATTTAATTCGGCGTTTTTTACCCAGCCTCTGTTTCCCGAAACAAACTGGACGATTGATTTTAGTACGCTGGATAATCCTTTTTCTCCCGGCTATCAAAAATTTGTACCATTCACAATTGGTTTTAACCCGTTCTATGGGTCGTTTAATATTATGAATCAGGCACGGTACCAGATCAATGATAAACTTTCGATTGGAGGGAATAGTTATGCCGGGAGCTCAATTTTCGACCCGATGCCGATGAACCGTCCCTTTAACGAGCGGGATATAAAAGGGGCTTCCATGTTTCTGGAATACAAGGTGTCGAAAAAATTTAAGATTGAAACCCGCGTCAGTGTAAATCGTCATGTTTCCCCGCTTCCTTAGATGCTATTTTCTTTCGTTCAGGTAATTGCAGAAATTTTCAGGGTCATTTGTATGAATAAAATCAACTTTGGACGTAACAAGTACATCCCAGGCTGTTTGGTGGTTGGGACAATTGGTAATGCTTAATTTACGTCCTTTCTGGTGGATCTTGTTGACGAGTTCTTTTATTTTTATAAAGTCTGAAAATGGAATATTTCCAACACCATTCCAAGGGGTAAGTTCCGAAAAATCGATCTCGATTAATGGCATCTGATGATATTCAAGTTCACTGTTAATATCTTCAATATTACCCACGATACCCATGGAGGAATATTGGTCATTTGATATTTTTTCCCGCAAACTTTTATCTTTGGACAGAATTCTGATTTTTCCTTCATGCCATCCGTCGTTATAAAGAGTTATTAAATCCCGCATGGAGGCAATTATTGATTTTAACCGCGTATTCGTTTTTGCAAATTCGTTGTGGATATTCACAATAATGAATGACTCCCTGTTATCTCCGCTTACAATGGAATTCCTGTTTTTCTTCAGGTTGCTGTATAAAGGGAATAAATATACATCGGAGAAAGTTGGTATTGAATGATTGGGGGTGTCGGGCATCGAAGCAGTAACATATAGCTTACCGTAAATATACATCAGGTCAACCTGAAAACTGGAAACCCCATACCCCAGCATATTCCATATTTCGTCTTCATTACCCAGGTTGTTTGATGAAATGACACGGGTTGATGGTTCCTGAGCATAAACCATATTGGCTAAGATAATAAGAATGAATAGTATTTTCATTGTTTTATCAGTGTAGTTATTTTCAAATGAATCAAATATAGCGAAAATGTCATGTTGTAACCAAAGTGATTTTGTAAATAATTTTACTATTCTTCTTTAAATTGAGAAAAGTATGTTGTATTAAAAAAGATCATGTGTAATTTTAGGCAGCCAAATATCGATATATACCATATGATTGCCTCGAAAATTCAGAGTATTTCTCCATTTATAGTGATGGAAGTGTTGGAAAAAGCAGAAGAGCTTGAAAAACAGGGAATAAATGTTATTCATATGGAAGTAGGTGAACCTGATTTTGATGTTCCTGCCAGTGTGTTAAATGCTTCGGAACAGGCATTTTTAGAAGGGCGGACACATTATACCCATAGTCTTGGCGACCCTGAATTACGTTCTGAAATTTGCATTCATTATAAAAATGAATATGGGGTTGAAATTTCTTCGGATCAGATATTGGTAACCTCTGGTTCATCACCTGCTATATTACTGGTGCTTTCGGTACTTTGTGATCCTGATGATGAAATTATTTTGAGTGATCCCGGGTATGCCTGTTATCCGAATTTTATCAGGTTTGTTGGAGCAAAAATGGTAAAGATTCCTGTTTACGAAGAAGATGGTTTTCAGTACAGACCGGAAAATATCAGTAAAAAAATTACGGATAAAACAAAAGCAATTCTGATTAACAGTCCGATGAACCCGACCGGGAACCTGCTTGCACCGGAAACACTGGCCTGGATAGCCAAATTTACACCATATATTATTTCTGATGAGATATACCACGGGTTGGTATATCGAGACAGGGCTCATTCGATACTTGAATATACCGACAAGGCTTTTGTCCTTAATGGTTTTTCAAAGCTCTATGCCATGACCGGCCTGCGTTTAGGCTATGTGATTGCCCCTAAAGAGTTGGTAAGGCCAATGCAGAAGTTACAGCAAAACCTGTTTATTTGTGCCAGTTCGGTTGCCCAATGTGCCGGAATTGCTGCACTTCGAAATAGTGCTACAGATGTGCAGAAAATGAAAGAAACCTACAATAAACGCCGGCTTTTCATGCTCGGTCGTTTGAGTAAAATGGGATTTAAACCAGCCATTGAACCAACCGGGGCTTTTTATGTATTCATCAATGTAAAACATATTTCAAGCGATTCGTACAGGCTGGCTTTCGATATTCTTGAAAAAGCACATGTCGGTGTTACTCCCGGAATCGATTTTGGTGAAAACGGGGAAGGGTACATCCGTCTTTCTTATGCAAATTCGATCGAAAATATCAGCGAGGGACTGGATCGTCTGGAAAAATATTTTATGGAATATAAAGGTGTTTAAAAGTGGTTCCAGTGAACGATTTCTTTCTGTGATTTTCTTGTTTTAATTTTTGGTTTTTCATCGGAGAATCCAACAGGAATAATGACTAGTGGCTCAATAGAATCAGGGAGGTTAAGTGCCATTTTGCATTTTTCAACATCGAAATTGCATACCCAGCAGGTACCCAGTCCCAGTTCTGTTGCCTGTAAAATAATGTGTTCAGCCGCAATGCTTGCATCCACGTCTGCAAAATTTTTCTGATCCGTGTTTCGTACCCATGCCGATTTATAGTCGGTGCAGACAACAATATAAGCCGGTGCTTGTTTAAACCATTCGCGCGAATATACTTTCTGTAAGGCAATCTTAGTGGAACCGTCATTTACAATTACGAAATGCCACGGTTGATAATTTACAGCAGAAGGGGCTATCCTTCCTGCTTCCACGATTTTAATAAGGGTTTCTTCCGGAACCGGCTCATTTTTATAAGACCTGACTGAAAAGCGGTTGGCTATTAATTTATGGAAACTCATAATGAATTTGTGTTTTTATTGGTAAAATTAATTAAAAATCGTAATTGCAACAGGATTTCCGTATTCAGATTGAGAAAAGAGTGTTAAAGTTCTGTTAAAATGGAATAGGGGTGTAACAAATTTTTGTTTTGATAGTCTTACTGACAGGAAAAAGATAATTGAAACAAAATAATAAACAAAAATTTTTAGTCATGAAAAACAATCTATTTGTAATGGTAATAATGTGCTTGTTATTTTTTGCACCTGGTGTAAATGCAACAACTCTTAGTACTGATGAATTCCAAATTACTCCTCTCGAAAAGACCTCCGTTGAAATGGCAACCAAAGCATGGAGCCTGAAATATAATGATAAGCAGGATATGTTGCTTACCATTGAAAAGATCCCTACCAAAAAAGGCATCGAATATGTGGTATATTCAGATTATTTTGAAATCAGTTATGTTTGTTGTAAACGTGGGTTTGGCGTTAGAAATGTTAAACCAGCCTGGAGTAAAGTTGATCCCAGGCGGACAGAAAAGGTACTTGCCCCTTCTAAGATGTCGAACCAGAGGGTTATATCCCCGAACCAGGTATCAGAGGAAAATGCCCTGGAATTGATTGCAAGTTATCTTCCTGATTTATTGAAAGATGAATATAAATACCTGTTGAACTAATAGTTGAAGATATTAGAAAATGAGAGAAGCTGTTCAAAAAGAACAGCTTTTTTTGTTTTTAAAACTACCAATAGTTGTTGCCACGAATCTGACGGAGATAATTATTATTGAAAAAATGCAGAACAGTTTTAATAACTCTTCAATATGGTTACATTTGTGTGCAATAAATTCAGAAATATATAAAACTACAATAATGGCAATTGTAAATAAAATACTTAAAAAATTCCTGGGTAATAAATCGGAACGGGATATACGTGAAATTATGCCAATCCTTGAAGAGATAAAGACGGAATATGAAAGGATAAAAAATTTTTCGAATGATGAACTTCGGGAAGAATCGACAAGAATAAAAAGAATAATAAGGGAAAGAATAAAGCCGGATGAAGATGAAATTAATGCTTTAAAAGAGAAAGTAGAAGAAGTTGAAATTCAGGAAGGTGAAAAGATATATCAGGAAATTGACAAAATTGAAGAACGGATTGATGTTAAAATAGAAGAAGTATTAAATGAGATGCTCCCGGCAACATTTGCCCTGATAAAAGAAACAGCCAAACGGTTTGTCGATAACGAACAGGTTGAAGTTACTGCGAATGAATTCGACCGTGATATTGCAGCAACCCGCGATAGTGTGGAGATTAAAGGCGACAAGGCTATCTGGCACAACCGGTGGATCGCAGGGGGAAATGAAATAACCTGGGATATGGTCCATTATGATGTACAGTTGATTGGTGGAATTGTACTTCACGAGGGAAAGATTGCGGAAATGGCTACAGGGGAAGGAAAAACGCTGGTCGCTACTTTGCCTGTTTTCCTGAATGCCCTTGCCGGACGGGGAGTTCATATAGTTACTGTGAACGATTACCTGTCGAAACGTGACTCGGAATGGATGGGGCCGATTTTTGAATTTCATGGATTAAGCGTAGATTGTATAGATAAACACCAGCCTAATTCAGATGCACGTAGAAAAGCATATAATGCAGATGTTACATACGGCACAAACAACGAGTTTGGGTTCGATTATTTGCGCGATAACATGGCCATCAACCCTAACGATCTGGTACAGCGCAAACATCATTATGCCATCGTGGACGAGGTCGACTCGGTTTTGATTGACGACGCCCGTACTCCTTTAATCATTTCAGGTCCGATTCCCAAAGGGGACAATCAAAAATTTGAGGAACTGAAGCCCCGGGTGGAAAAAATTTTCAATGCCCAGAGGAATATGGTGACTCAACTCCTGGCCGATGCAAAAAGGTTGCTTACCAAAGAAAATGCGAACAAGGAAGAAATAGAAGAAGGTTCTTTGTTATTGTTGCGTGCCCATAAAGGGTTGCCCAAGACCAAAGCATTGATCAAATTTCTCAGTGAAGAGGGTATTAAATCCCAGATGACCAAGACTGAGAACTTTTACATGCAGGACAATAATAAGAACATGCACAAAGTGACAGATGATTTGTTTTTTATTATTGAAGAAAAGCAGAACTCGGTAGAACTTACTGATAAAGGTATCGATTTGATCTCGGGCGATGTGGAAGATCCTTCTTTCTTTGTTTTGCCGGATGTCGGTTCCGAAATAGCAGAAATTGAAAATAATTCCAGCCTTTCACCCCGGCAAATACTGGAACAGAAAGACGAACTGCTTCAGAATTATGCTGTAAAATCGGAAAGGGTACACACTATCAATCAGTTGTTGAAAGCTTACGCGATGTTCGAACGTGATGTTGAATACGTGGTCATCGACAACAAGGTAAAGATTGTAGATGAACAGACCGGCCGTATTATGGAAGGCCGTCGTTATTCCGATGGACTGCACCAGGCCATTGAAGCCAAAGAACGGGTTAAGGTAGAAGCTGCTACCCAGACTTTTGCAACTATAACCCTCCAGAATTATTTCAGAATGTACCATAAACTGGCAGGGATGACCGGTACTGCTGAAACAGAAGCAGGTGAATTTTGGGACATCTATAAACTGGAAGTGGTGGTTATCCCGACCAATCGTCCAATTACCCGCGACGATCGTGAAGATATGGTTTACAAAACAAAGCGCGAAAAATATAATGCTGTTATTGCTGAAATTGTGGATCTGTATAAGCAAGGCCGACCGGTACTGGTTGGTACCACTTCTGTTGAAATTTCAGAATCACTGAGCCGTATGCTTAAAATCAGGGGGATTAGGCACAATGTTCTGAATGCAAAACTTCATGCCCGTGAAGCCGACATTGTTGCCGAAGCTGGACAGAAGGGAATGGTGACCATTGCCACTAATATGGCAGGGCGTGGTACCGATATTAAATTGTCGAAAGAAGTGAAGGAAGCTGGTGGTCTGGCCATTATTGGTACCGAACGTCACGACTCGCGAAGGGTTGACCGTCAGTTACGCGGGCGTGCCGGTCGTCAGGGAGACCCCGGTACTTCTCAGTTCTTTGTTTCTTTGGAAGACGATCTGATGCGTTTGTTTGGTTCAGAAAGGATTACCGGAATTATGGACCGTTTGGGATTGAAAGAAGGGGAAATGATCCAGCATTCGATGATTACCAAGTCGATTGAAAGGGCACAGCGGAAAGTAGAAGAAAATAATTTCGGCATTCGAAAACGTTTGCTTGAGTATGACGATGTAATGAATTCACAGCGTGAAGTGATCTACAAAAAACGTCGCCATGCCTTGTTTGGCGAACGGCTGGAGGTAGATATCCTGAACATGATGTACGATGCACTGGAAAATCTGGTAGCCGAATATCACGAGACAGATATGTTTGAGGATTTCAAAATTGAACTGATGCGACTGATGTCAATGGAATCACCGGTTTCTGAAAATGAATTTAATAAACTAAGTGCAGATGAAGTAACGGAGAAGATTTATGATAAGATGATTTCTGCCTATAGCCGGAAAGTTGAAACTATTTCCAGACAGGCATACCCGGTTATAAAAGATGTGTACGAACGTAAGTCACACCTTTATCAGAACATCGTGGTTCCTATTTCCGACGGTAAACGGATGTTCCAGATTATTACCAATCTAGAGGCAGCTTATAATAATAAGGGAAAGGAGCTGGTGAAATCGTACCAGAAACAAATTGTCCTTTCAACCATTGATGAAGCATGGAAAGAACAATTACGTGAAATGGACGACCTGAAGCAATCGGTACAAAATGCAACCTACGAACAGAAAGATCCTCTGTTGATTTACAAATTTGAATCATTCAATTTGTTTAAACAGATGGTAGAGAAGGAAAATAAAGATATTGTTTCAACACTGATTAAAGGTCATATTCCGATCAGTGACCCCAACGAAGTAAAAGAAGCATCTGCCCGTCGTCGTACAGATATGAGCCGCTATTCAACATCCAAATCTGAAGTGCCTGGCATATCGGGACCGGAAGGTTCACAGCAAAAAGAACCGCAAAAGACCCAGCCGGTCAGGGTCGAGAAAAAAGTTGGACGAAACGATCCCTGTCCCTGCGGAAGTGGTAAAAAGTATAAAGCATGTCATGGCCGGCATTTGGCATAAAAATAGAATTTTTGAATTATGGATTTTTTGACCTACATACACTGGGACGTAAGTCCTGAAATTTTTAAGTTCGGAGAGCTTTCTGTTCGTTGGTACGGACTGATGTTTGCTATTGGTTTTTTAGGTGGTTATTATATGGTTGAAAGGATGTTCAAGTACGAAAAAACCGATCTCAAATTACTTGAAAGCCTTTTTATGTTTATGATTATTGCAACCATCGTGGGCGCCCGGTTGGGACATGTGTTTTTTTATGGTTGGGACTATTATTCGCAACATCCTGCTGAAATATTTAAAGTCTGGCACGGTGGCCTGGCCAGCCATGGCGGCGCGATCGGTATTGCTTTGGCGTTGGTTTACTGGAGCCGCAAGGTGTCGAAGCGCCCGTTGGTTTGGGTACTCGACCGGGTTGTGGTACCAACAGCCCTCGTGGCGGCGCTTATTCGTTTTGGTAATTTAATGAATTCGGAAATATACGGGGTAGAGACGACTTTGCCCTGGGGGTTTATTTTTGAACGTAATGGCGAAACTGTTGCCAAACATCCTACCCAGATTTATGAATCGCTTAGTTATCTCGTTACTTTTGGGGTAACGCTTTGGATGTACTGGAAAACCAAAGCCAAAGACCGTCAGGGAATGATAACCGGGGTCTTTTTTATCATGGTATTTACAGCCCGTTTTTTGATCGAATTTATAAAAGAAGACCAGGAAGCTTTTGAAGCTGGAATGGCATTAAACATGGGGCAGCTACTAAGTATCCCGTTTGTGTTGGCTGGTATTTTATTAGTAATTCGCGCCGTTAAGAAAGAACCGGTTACACATTAATTATTTTGAATAGTCTACCTGTTTGCTGTAACAAATATTAGAATGTGGATCATAAAATTATTGAAAAAGTAAAATTGGGGGACGAACAGGCTTTCGAACTGTTATTTCGACGATACTACGCGCGTCTGTGCGGTTTTGCCAATAAATTTATTTACAATACTGCCGAATCGGAGGAGATTGTCCAGAATGTTTTTATGAATATATGGAAAAAAAGGGATCAACTGAAGTTGAATAATGATATCCGTCCATATCTTTTTAAATCAGTACAGAACCTGTGTTTTAACTTTATCGAACGTCAAAAGGTAATCGATAACTATTATTCCGTAATTGAAATAGCCTACAAAAACACATTGGAAGATTTCAGTACCTATGAGTCCGTGTTATATATGGAACTTCATAAAAATGTGGAGAAAGCCATTGATTCACTGCCGGATGAGTGCAGGCGTATCTTTCGGCTGAGCAGGCAGGATGGTCTAAAATATATTGAAATAGCCGAAAAATTAAATATTTCCGTAAAAACGGTGGAGACACAGATGAGCCGCGCCCTGGCAAAATTAAAAACAGAACTCAAAGATTATCTTACTATCCTTATTATTGGCCTTTTATTGAATGGTTAATAATAATTCTACCCTGACTGATTTGAAAGGTCTCATCCCTAACTTTGGAGGGGGGAGGAATATTTTTCTACCCATATTCCGTGCCCTTGGCACTTGTTAAAATGGATCAGTTTAAAATATTTTTTTTTCATGGTAGTCAGTAATTATTTTGACATACAAGTTCGCTCCCAAATCTCAAATAATGGTCAGGGGACTCAGGTCCATATACCTATCAGTCTAATGATAGACATCCTATCAGCCTAATGATAGACATCCTATCAGCCTAATGACAGACACTCTATCAGCCTAATGATAGACACCCTATCAGCCTAATGATAGACACCCTATCAGCCTAATGATAGACACCCTATCAGCCTAATGATAGACAATGTCTCATTAGACAGCAGGAGTACCTGGTATTCTATTTCATCCCGGCCTTTAACATTAAAAGAGTAGAAATAGAATAAGGTAAATAAGGTTGCTCAATTATTAAAAAGGTCAAATTTTTTTTAAATTTTTGTAGGGGTAAAATCACATTCGCCTGTACAGGCATAATGAAAAGAAGTGAAAATGGAAGGACAAGGATCAATAAATAATGGCTTGCTACTTAGGTTTCTGAAAAAAGAAACATCGGAAGCTGAGAATAACGAAATATTTCACTGGATTTCTGATTCGGAAGAGAACCGGGCCGAATTCAGGAAAATTCATCAAATTTACCATTTAAGCAAACTTAAACAAGATGAGGCGGAAATCGATATCGAGAGGGCATGGAATAGAATATATAGCAAAATACCCCACCGGGAGAACAAGCCGGCAATTATTCAGATGAATATTTTTTGGAAGGTGGCAGCATCTGTCGCTGTTATCCTGGCCCTGGGATTCGGGACTTTATGGTCTTTTGAGCATTTTTCATACAAGGCAAAAACGACCATGGTGCAAATTGAAGCACCGACGGGAGAAAAATCAAAAATTGTGCTTGCCGACGGTACTCATGTATGGCTTAATTCACAAACAATCCTGAAATATAATGTTATGGAGCCGAGGAAAGTTACGCTTGAAGGAGAGGCTTATTTTGAAGTGGAAAAAGATCGTGCCCATCCGTTTGAAGTAGCTACTGCGTGTGGAATGAAAGTGGTGGTATTAGGAACAAAATTTAATCTGCGGAGTTTTAAAGACGAGAGTAATGTAGAAACGACCCTGGAAGAAGGGAAGGTGAAAATTACCGGGATCAGTAGTAAGCAACCAATCATATTAAAGCCCGGCCAGCAAGCTAATTATGATACCAGGAACAATAAGCTATTGATTCGAAGTGTCTCGGCAGGAATATACTCACTTTGGAAAAACAATGAATTACGTTTTGTTGATGTTTCCTTTGCCGATCTGGTTGTAAGCATTGAGCGCTGGTATGGGGTGGAAATTATTCTGGATCCAACGATAAGAGATACTGATCGTTTTACGATGACTGTTAAAACAGAAAGTCTTCGCGAGTTATTAAATATGATGCAATTAACTTCAAAGTTTGATTATGAAATAAACGGGAAAAAAGTAATGATACATGCAAAATAAAAGAAGGAAAGTGCTCCAACACCCTCCTTCTGCGTAATCACGGTGAGACCGTAATTAATTTTTTAACATTAACAGTACAAATTTATGAAAAAAAATCGATGGAATTTTCATGGCAGGGGAATACCTTGTCTGAAACAAATGTTTAGAGTAATGAAACTAATTACATTCTTTTTGTTTTTGATGTTTTTTCAGGTAAGTGCAGGTGTTTTCTCGCAAAACAACGGACTATTCAGTTTAAAAGTTGAGAAAGAGTCAATCAACAATATTCTGAATATGATAGAGGAACAAACCGATTACACCTTTCTGTACAATAGTAAAAACATCGATGTGGAACGGAAGACCGGAATCAATTGTGAATCGAAAAGTATTGAGGAAGTACTGAACATCTTGTTTGAAGGGACGAATGTAAAATATCGTTCCTTTAACGGCAATTATGTCTTGTATACTAATGATGAGAATTTTTCAGTACAATCGCAGCAGCCTCAAAAAGTAAGCGGTAAAGTCACTGATTCCACCGGTGCTCCTCTACCAGGCGTTACCGTGGTTATTAAAGGTACCACACAGGGGATTATTACCGATACCGATGGTAGTTATATACTTTCCAAAGTCCCGGGCGATGCCACGCTGGTGTTTTCGTTTGTGGGGATGAAGATGCAGGAAATCCCGGTTTCCGGTAAGTCCGGTATTGATGTTGTAATGGCAGAAGAAACCGTTGGGATTGAAGAGGTGGTCGCTGTGGGTTACGGGACGCAGAAAAAAGAAACATTAACCGGGTCAGTCGTAAATGTTGCCGGTGAAGAACTCAAAAAGAGTCCTGCCCCCAATGTTTCCAGCTCTTTGAGTGGAAAGTTACCCGGGCTAATTGTTAACCAGCGTTCAGGGGAACCGGGACGGGATGATCCGAGTATTTTAATTCGCGGATATGGGACATTCGACAGTAACACCGATGATGACATTGATAATACGTCGCCTCTTATTATTATTGACGGAGTAGAACGTAGTTACATGAGCCGGTTAAATCCGGATGATATTGAAAGTGTTTCCGTCTTAAAGGATGCTTCGGCAGCCATTTACGGGGCCCGTGCAGCGAATGGGGTAATTTTGATAACAACCAAAAAAGGAACACTCGGGAAACCTGTATTTAGTGTTCGTTTTAATACCGCTTTTCAACATCCTACAAAAGTTCCGGATATGTTGGATGCAGCTACTTTTGCACAGGTCTATAATGAAGGCTATTGGTACCGGGCAGGACGTCCGGAAAGCGATTTTACTCCTTATTATTCAGACGAAGTCATTCAGAAATATCGCGATGGTTCCGATCCTGTTTTATACCCGAACACTGACTGGATAAAAGAAGTAATGAAACCTTACTCGATGCAGAACCGCGTGAGTATTCAGGCAACGGGAGGTACCGAGAGCATCAAATACCTCCTTTCATTCGGGACATTAACCCAAAATGGGGATTACAGAAATAATCCTACTGATTATGAACAGTATAGCATGCGTTGCAATATTAATGCAGATTTAAGCGAAAATCTCAGCGTCGGAGCTAACATTAGCGCAATTATCACGAAAAAAAAGTATGGAACTGAAACCACCTGGGTCAATTTTAATAATATTATAATTGCCAGTCCTACATTAGTCGCCCGTTATCCGAACGGTTTAATCGGGCCGGGAAGGTTGGGCGAAAATCCGCTGACGTTAGATCAGCGAGGTTATGACAAAACCCGGGAAACTCCGATAAGTTCAACCTTCACGGCATCCTATAAAGTTCCGTTCGTGAAAGGATTAAAAATAGAAGGTTCATTCAATTATGATATGAACAATACTTTTAATAAGATATTAAAAAAACCCTATTATTACTATGAATACAACTCCATTACCGGAGATTATGACCTGACACAAGGAACCGGACAATCGACCGTGGAATTAACAGATACCTACAACAAGTGGACGACTATGTTGTACAACTACCGGTTTGTTTACAACAGGACATTCGATAAGCATCATGTCGGCGCTATGGTCGGTCAGGAACAGCAACAGGACACCTGGTCATATGCGATGGCTTACCGGAAAAATTTTGTCAGTTCGGCCATTGCCGAAATTAATGTAGGGAGCACTTCTTCTGACGACAAGAATAACGGTGGTTCTGCTTCCAAAACCGCCCGCAATAACTACTTCGGACGTTTTAATTATGAGTACAGCTCCAAATACCTGGCCGAGTTCGTGTTCCGTTATGATGGTTCACAAAATTTTCCGGAAGGTAAACGGTATGGATTCTTCCCTGCCGGATCGGTGGGGTGGCGTTTGTCAGAAGAACCGTTTATAAAAGAGGCCATTCCTTTTGCAGATCAGTTGAAGCTACGGTTTTCTTTTGGACAGGTAGGTAACGATAAGGTAGCTTCCTATCAGTATATGCAGTCTTATTCTTTTGGCAGTAATTATGTCTTTGGTACGAACGATGTATCGGGTATTTATGCCAATACAATGCCCAATCCTAATATTACCTGGGAAAGAAGCACAAAAGCGGATTTAGGTCTGGATGCTTCCCTGTGGAAAGGGCTGCTGGGCATGGAATTAACATTCTGGAAAGAGAACCGGTCTAACATATTGGCCACCAGGGACCTTTCCATACCTTCGACTTTAGGTTTTTCGGATTTGCCGGACGAAAATATCGCTAAGGTAAAGAACCATGGTTTTGAACTAAAATTAAGTCATAAAAATAAAGTAAGGGATTTGATTTACAGTATAGAAGGCAATGTATCATTCGCCAGAAATAAAATTGTCTATATGGATGAAACGCCTCTGTCTGAAGTTTATCAGAATCAAACAGGCCATCCGGTGGGAGCGTCTCTTTATTACAAAGCGGATGGTATCTTTCATACCCAGGAAGAATTGGAGGCATACCCGCATGCTTCCGGTACCGAAGTTGGAGATATTAAGATTGTTGACTTAAATGATGATGGAGATATTGATTCGGATGACAGCTACCGCTTCGATTATACAGCAACTCCTGAAGTCGTGTTTGGATTGAATACCAATTTTCAATATAAAAACTTTGATTTAAGCCTTTTCTTCCAGGGACAAACGAAAGTATATCACCGTGACGGCCAATTTGCCGCTTTAGGAACTTCCGATAATGACAATGGCTTTGTTGCCCGTGCAAAAAACCGTTGGACAGTCGATAATCCAAACGGTACCATGCCGAGGGCTGATAATTACTCATACGGCACAACAACATTTTTTTTATACGATGCCACCTTCGTGCGGCTAAAAACCGCGGAATTAGGATATTCATTGCCTAAAAATATTGCATCAAAAATAAAGATGAACGATGTGCGGGTATATGTAAGCGGATTTAACCTGTTTACCTGGGCGAAAGAAATTAAATGGGAAGACCCTGAGCTGAGCGGAGATGCGCTTTATTATCCGCAACAACGGGTCCTCAATATTGGTATTAATTTGAAATTTTAAAAGAAAGCAGCGATGAAAAAAATACTTATTCTTACAACAATAATATTGTCACTTATGTCGTGCAGTGACGATATTCTCAATATTACACCGGAAGATCGTATTTCTGATGATGCGGTATGGAGTGATGAAAATTTAATTGAGGCGTATCATACAGCATTGTACAATGCTATTATCCATGGGTTTAATGGCGTTCACATGCAGTCAAAAGCGACAGATGAAGCGAATAATTGCATGTCATGGGGCGTGAATATAATTGTCAATGGCGCCCTTTCGCCTGACAATGTCGCTAATTTATCCGTTACTGACTGGGCAGGAGGTTGTAACCTCTATTACTGGGACAAGGGGTACGAGTATATCCGGAAGATTGATCTTTTTCTTGAAAAAATGGAAACGATCACGGTTACAGTTACCGATAAAAAGAGATTAATTGCCGAAGCAAAATTTTTAAGGGCATACGCCTATTTCCTGCTTATAGAAAGATTTGGCGGAGTGCCTATTGTTGATCAGACTTACGAATTTGGAACAGATGTTACTTTCACAAGCAGTACATTTGACGAATGTGTTGATTTTATTAATCAGGATCTTACGGATGCATTGGCAACGGACGACCTGCCCGGCAAATATGCTTCAACCGATGACGAGTTTGGCAGGGCCACCAAAGATGCCTGTCTTGCATTACGTTCCCGTTTATATTTGTATGCGGCTTCTCCGCTTTATGATTCAGATACTAATGGGGAAAGTACAGAAAAATGGCAAAAGGCAGCCGATGCAGCAAAAGCGTTGATCGATCGTAATGCATATTCGTTATATTCCGATTACAGGGGGTGTTTTATTCTTCCCGGCGGATCAGAAAATGAGGAAGTTATTTTTTCCAGGAATTTTACCACCAATAACGGGCATAATGCCCCGATGTATAATCTAGGCCGCCGGTACGGCGCTTATGGCGGATTTTCAGCAAGTAACGGCCCGTCTCAGAATTTGGTGGACGATTATGACATGCTCAATGGAGAACCGCCATTTATCTGGACAGATGGCGTGAAAACGGACAATGCCGCTTCAGGCTATGACCCTCAGCATCCCTACTGGAACAGGGACCCTCGCCTGGACGCAACTGTTATCCACGACTCAACAGTTTACCGCGGAGATCTTCATGAAATGTGGGTTGCTTCGGATGGCAATAGTTGGGGATACGATTCCTACAAGCAAAGCAGTGACAATCCGCGCGGAAATTATATAATTAAAAAATTCATGCCGGAAGCCGATATGGAAATCAGTTGGAATACAACTTGTACAATCCCCTGGATCATTTTCCGTTTGGGCGAAATCTATCTGAATTATGCAGAAGCTGAATTTGAACTTGGAGATGAAGCTACCTGCCGGGAATATATCAATAAAGTCAGGGCCAGGGCCGGTATACCGGATCTCCCTTCAACAGTAACAGGTGAAACCCTCAGGCAGAGACTTTACAATGAACGGAGAATTGAACTGGCATTCGAAGAACATCGCTATTGGGATGTCCGGAGATGGAAAATTGCCATGGATGTTGAAAACAGGGCAATCTACGGAATGGACATTGTAAAAGATGTAACTACCGGAGAAAAGACTTATACGCCTGTGAAGTTGCTTGAAAGAACATTTACCGAGCAAAATTATTTACTCCCGATATCTACTGATGAAATTAAAAAGAATGAAGGGACTTTGTTGCAATCGGTTACCTGGCGTTAATCAGATCAATATACATCTATAAAAGTAAGTGTGCTGCAGGTTTTCTCCGATAGCACACTTACTTCAATGGAATAGGACAAAGTACAGGTTGCGATTTCCTGTTATAAATTCATATTTACCCCAAATTAAAAAACTTGTATCTAAAATCGAAAGCCTTAATGACGTCCTATGTCTAATTTTAAATTCGCATGATAGATTTAATTAAAAACAATGAAAGAAGAGAACCAACTTATCGGGATTTTTTATCTTTTGTAGATAATACCGACCTGTTTTCGCACCTTGGTGTTTTCAGCTTGGGATGGATACAGCCCATGCAAAAGGAACTGGCCGATTCGCAATATGTGTTCATGAAAAACTATGCTGAAAAGATTAACTAAAAAAGAACAAAAATGACCCGACTAACAGAACTATTCTTCCTCGTTTTTTTTGCCGTTTCACCGGCTTTGTGTTTTTCCAAAAAGGATCCCCGTCAGGCAGATCAAACAACTATTTGCAACCCCATGAACCTGAGTTACCGATTTTGTTTCGATCAACCATCAAGGCGCGAGGCTGCCGATCCTACCATGGTGGTGTATGAAAACGAATATTATTTGTTTGCCTCCAAATCCGGTGGATATTTTCATTCAACAGATCTCATTCATTGGGATTTAATAACAACGAAAGATCTTCCGTTGGAAGATTATGCGCCGACTGCTGTTGTGATGAACGACACCTTGTATTTTATGGCATCGCACGGCAGCCCGGTTACAATTTATAAAACAGCCGATCCCAAATCGGGGAAATGGGAAGTGGCCAATGCCTCTTTCCCTATTGGCATGATCGACCCGGATTTGTTCGTGGACGACGATGGGCATTTGTACTTTTATTATGGTTGCTCCGATGTAAAACCGGTCTATGGTGTGGAACTGGATACCAAAACGCTCAATCCAATTGGAGAACCGGTCGAACTGTTCAACAGTAACAAGGAAAATCATGGATGGGAACGTAAAGGCGATTATAATGACAAAGCGGGAAATCCATGGATCGAAGGTTCGTGGATGACGAAACACGATGGGAAATATTACC
The DNA here is from genome assembly GCA_963662895.1 of Prolixibacteraceae bacterium. Classification (GTDB taxonomy): domain Bacteria; phylum Bacteroidota; class Bacteroidia; order Bacteroidales; family Prolixibacteraceae; genus GWE2-42-39. The sequence continues at coordinate 2,259,165 of OY759982.1, forward strand.
TTCAATATGCCGGGCCAGGCACCGAGTTCAAAAGTTATAGCGACGGCGTTTATGTTTCGGTGAACCCGCTTGGCCCATTTGAGCTGGCCGGGAATAACCCGGCTTCGTATAAACCCGAAGGATTTATTGGCGGAGCAGGCCACAGCAGTACTTTTCAGGATCAATACGGGAATTATTGGCATGTTTCGACCATGACCATTTCCCAAAAACATATGTTTGAGCGCCGGCTGGGATTGTTCCCCGCCTTCTTCGACAACGATGGTATATTTCATGTTTACACAGGTTTTGGCGACTTTCCGTTTAAAGTGCCGAACAAGAAGATTTTCGGGCCTGACGAGTTATTCCCAAACTGGATGCTGCTTTCATACAACAAGCCGGTCGAAGTTTCTTCGGAACTGTCAGATCACCCAAAAGAATATGCCGCTAATGAAGATATCCGAACCTATTGGAACGCCGAAACGGGCAATAGAGGCGAATGGATAACAATGGATTTACAGCATGAATGTGCGGTTAATGCCGTTCAAATTGATTATGCTGAAAATGGAACAAACCTGTTCGGCCGCAATCCGGATGTCTACTATCAATATCTTCTGGAATATTCTTCTGACAATAAATCCTGGAAAACCCTTGTCGATAAAACGCAGAATAAAACGGATGTTCCGCACGACTACATCGAGTTAAAAACACCGGTCGATGCCCGGTACATCCGGCTCACCAATTACCACGTACCTGACGGTACCTTTGTTTTGGCTGGTTTGCGTATTTTTGGCAATGGGGGAGGAAAAGCCCCTTTGATGGTTGAAAATTTGAGTATGGCACGTTTGGAAAACGACCGGTGCGTGGTTAAACTGAACTGGGCAAAAAGCCCGGACGCCGTGGGATACAACATCAGGTACGGAATAGAGAAAGTCAAATTGTATCAAAATTACCAGGTGTTCGGCGTTGATTCATTGACCATTCGGAGTTTGAATGGCCTACAAAAATATTATTTTACCGTCGATGCTTTTAACGAAAACGGTATTACGAAAGGTGAAAATATCATTGAACTAAATTAAATAGAATAATCAACTTATAACCCATGAAAAAACCGTTATTAATTGTCCTCAGCGTTTTCCTTGCGGTAAACTTATGGGCGCAACAGTATCCATTTCAGAATCCGAACTTAAGCTCCGAAGAACGGGCAAAAGATTTGATCTCCCGGCTGACAATCGAAGAAAAGGCAACCCTGATGCAAGATGTTTCGGATGCCGTTCTTCGTTTGGGAATTAAGAAATTTAACTGGTGGAGCGAAGCCCTGCATGGTTATGCCAACAACGACCATGTGACCGTTTTTCCCGAGCCGATAGGAATGGCCGCCTCGTTTGACGATACCCTGTTGTATAAAATTTACGATGCGGTTTCGGATGAAGCGCGCGCCAAATACAACCAATGGATAAAAGAGGGAAACAAAAACAAACGTTTCCTGAGCCTTTCCGTGTGGACACCCAATGTGAATATTTTCCGTGATCCCCGCTGGGGGCGCGGCCAGGAAACGTATGGCGAAGATCCCTACCTGACTTCGCGAATGGGGGTTTCCGTTGTGAAAGGCTTGCAAGGCCCCGAAGACGCCAAATACCGTAAATTGCTGGCCTGTGCCAAGCATTTTGCCGTGCATTCAGGCCCCGAATGGAGCCGGCATGAACTCAACATCAATAATTTGAATCCACGCGAATTGTACGAAACTTATTTGCCGGCATTCAAGGCGCTGGTGCAGCAGGCAGATGTGCGCGAAGTGATGTGCGCCTATCAACGTTTGGACGACGAACCTTGTTGTGGAAGTACAAGGCTCTTGCAACGAATCCTGCGCGATCAGTGGGGATATAAATACATGGTGGTGTCGGATTGCGGCGCGGTTACCGATTTTTTCACCAGCCACAAGGTTTCTTCGGATGCTGTACATGCGGCATCAAAGGCTGTTTTGGCCGGAACCGATGTGGAATGCGTCTGGCAGAATTATCCGTTTAAGGACTTGCCCGATGCTGTTGAAAGAGGTTTGATCAACGTGGATGATATCGACAAAAGCCTGACACGTACATTGACCGGACGTTTCGATCTGGGTGAGATGGATCCCGATTCAATTGTTCCCTGGACTAAAATACCGCCATCGGTTTTAAATGACAAGGAACATCAGGAGTTTGCCCTTGACATGGCCCGTGAAACCATGACCCTTCTTCAGAACAAAAACAATATTTTACCACTATCGAAGTCGGAAAAGAAGATCGCCGTGATTGGCCCCAATGCTGATGACAAACCGATGTTGTGGGGTAATTACAATGGAACGCCGGATTTCACGATTTCAATACTTGACGGGATAAAAACCAAACTTCCGGCCCGAAAAATAGTGTATAACAAAGGCTGCGATTTGGTGGAAGACAAAGTGACCCAAAGCTATTTCGCCCAATGTTCGTTCGATGGCAAACCCGGATTCAAAGCAACCTACTGGAACAATCCTAACCGTAAAGGCGAAATGATGACCACGCAACAAATTGCCAACCCAATTAAAATGACCACTGCCGGACAGCATGAGTTTGCATCGGGTGTGAAGCTGGAAGGTTTTTCGGCCCGCTACGAAACCGAATTTGTCCCTAAAACTTCGGAAGAAATCGTATTTAAAGGCGGCGCAACCGGCCATTTTGAATTGCTGGTAAACGGAGATACCCTGGCAAAATACAACAACTGGAGGACGCTGCCATCACGAGTTCCATTGATGGTTGAAGCGGGTAAAACGTATCACATTGAAATCCACTATGCGCAGTTGAACAACTGGCAGGCCAACATCGAATTCAACTTTGGTAAAGAAGTGAATGTCGATTATACCGACCTTATCAATAAATTGAAAGACATCGATGTGGTGGTGTTTGCCGGCGGGCTTTCCGGAAAATTGGAAGGCGAAGAAATGCCGGTTTCATATCCCGGTTTCAAGGGAGGCGACCGCACCAATATTGATCTTCCTGCTGTACAGCGGAATTGCTTGAAAACTTTGAAAGATGCGGGGAAAAAGGTGGTTTTCGTAAACTGTTCGGGTTCGGCCATCGCCTTAACTCCTGAAACCCAAACCTGCGATGCCATTTTGCAGGCCTGGTATGGCGGCGAATCGGGCGGGCAGGCGGTTGCCGACGTACTGTTTGGCGATTACAACCCATCGGGGAAACTGCCCATCACTTTCTATAAAAGTTCTGATCAGCTCAAAGGTTTTGAAGATTATTCGATGCAGGGCCGCACCTACCGCTACATGAACGATGCCTTGTTCCCGTTCGGTTACGGCCTGAGCTATACTAAATTCGATATCGGCACCGCCAGTCTTGATAAGACGAAGATCAAGGCAGATGAATCGATTGAAATGACCATACCGGTTACGAATTCAGGCAAGCGGGATGGAACAGAAATCGTGCAGGTTTACGTGCGAAAAGTGAATGATCTGGAAGGGCCGTTAAAAACGCTCAGAGGATTTAAACGTGTGGAATTGAAAGCCGGGAAAACACAACAAGCTACCATTGATCTTCCTTCTTCTTCTTTTGAATTTTACGATTGGAGCCAGCGGAAAATGACCGTCACACATGGTGAATACGAAATTTACTATGGAAGTAGCTCGGACGACAAAGATTTGAAGAAGATTAAGATCACGATCATTTAGAATAAAATTTCAGCATCAAATTATAACAGAACCAATAAATTATAGCGACACTATGAAAACTTACCTAACAATTTTTGTATTCCTTTTCACATTTTCCGGCTTATTGTGTTCGGCACAAATCGACCAGCCGGCAATCAAAGAAGATTTCAAACCTTCAAGTCTAAATCAACCGGGAAAAGAGTACCCGCAAGTTAATTCACAAGGCTACGCCCGGTTTCGCATTGAGGCTCCTCAGGCCCAAAGTGTTGTTGTAAGCCTGGGACTTGGTGGTACCAAAGGAGGCACGCCACTCACAAAAATCGAAGATGGCTCATGGATTGGTACCACTGCGGGGCCGATGGATGAAGGTTTCCATTATTATCACGCGACCATTGACGGCGGAGTTTTTAATGATCCGGGAGCATGTAATTTTTATGGCTCAACCCGGTGGGAGAGTGGCATAGAAATACCAGCTCACGACCGGGATTTTTATGCCTTGAAGGACGTTCCGCATGGACATGTCCGGCAAATTCTTTTCCCGTCAAAAAGTACAAATTCCATACGCAGGGCTTTTGTTTATACTCCTCCGGGTTACGGCAAGGATGTGAACCAACGTTATCCGGTTCTGTACCTGCAGCACGGCTGGGGCGAGGATGAAACGGCCTGGTCCAACCAGGGACATGCGAACCTGATTATGGATAACCTGATTGCTGAAGGAAAGATTAAGCCGTTCATCATTGTAATGACCTACGGAATGACGAACGAAATCAAGTTTGGCGGACTTCGGAATTTCGATATTACGCCATTTCAAACAGTACTCGTGGATGAATTGATTCCTTACGTTGACGCGAACTTCAAAACAAAGGCCGATCAGCAGCACCGGGCGATGGCCGGACTCTCAATGGGCGGTATGGAAACACATATGATCACACTGAATAGACCAGAGGTGTTCTCTTATTACGCACTTTTAAGCGGAGGGCTCTACAAGCCAGAGGAAATCAAAGATAAATCGAAAGTCAAACTCATCTTTATTAGTTGTGGCAGCAAAGAGCGCCCTGATGGGGTTAAGAACGCCGTATCAGCACTCAAAGAGGCTGGTTTCAATGCGGTTTCTTATGTGTCAGAAGGTACTGCGCACGAATTTCTGACCTGGCGGCGCAGCCTGCATGAACTTGCACCACTATTATTCAAATAAAAACGCTTAACCAATGAAACGAACAGCTTTCTTAATTGCATCGGTCATGTTAATCGCCTGCGGGTGTACAAGCTCGTTGCCGCCCGGACAAGTGAAGGTGGAGCAGGGAATTTTGCAGGGAACAGTGACGGATAGTTTAATGATCTTCAAGGGCATTCCTTTTGCGGCGCCGCCTGTGGGCGATTTGCGCTGGAAGGCGCCGCAACCTCCGGCAAAATGGGAAGGTGTGCGGCAGGCAACCCAGTTTGCTCCAGCTCCGATGCAAGGAGGAAACCCTCCTTCGGGGAAAAGCGAAGATTGTTTGTACCTGAATGTCTGGACACCAGCCAAATCCGCCAATGAGAAAATTCCGGCGCTGGTTTGGATTTATGGGGGTGGTTTCAGCTTTGGCTCTACCTCAGAACCAGGATACGATGGTGCAAAGCTGGCAAAGAAAGGCGTTGTGCTGGTAAGTATTGCCTACCGGGTCGGTCAGATCGGCTTTTTAGCGCATCCGGAATTGAGCGCCGAGAGCCCCAATCATGTTTCTGGAAATTATGGTTTACTTGACCAGATAGCCGGACTCCAATGGATTAAAAAAAATATAGCAGCATTTGGAGGTGACCCGAACAAAGTAACCATCTTTGGCGAATCGGCTGGCGGAATCTCTGTTAGCATGTTATGTGCTTCGCCGCTGGCCAAAGGATTGTTTGAAGGTGCTATTTCCGAAAGTGGTGGCTCATTTGGGCCAACCCGGCCAACTACGTATCCGGGTGAAAATATGAAAAGCCTTAACCAGGCAGAGAAAGAGGGGAAGGCCTATGCACAGACGCTTGGTGTTCCGTCTGTTGCCGAACTTCGTAAACTTGATGCCGAAAAGCTTATTCCTTCAGGATGGGCTATGGCAGGCGGATGGCCAATTATTGATGGTTATGTGATTCCTGATGACCAGCACGAAATGTACGAGGCTGGAAATTATAATGATGTTCCCGTGCTGATCGGCTACAATTCGGATGAAGGCGCGAGCTTTTCACATGAAAAAACACCAGAGGAGTATATTGCCGGAGTACAAAAACGTTACGGGAAATTTGCAGATACACTGATAAAGGCTTATCCTGTGGGGGAAAATACCGTTCCGAAAACTGCCCGCGACTTAATGCGCGATGCGGCATTTGGCTGGCAAACCTGGAGTTGGGCGCGGCTTCAGTCGGAGACCGGGAAATCAAAGGTTTTCTACTATTACTTCGACCAGCACCCGGATTACCCGGCTGATTCACCTTGGGCAGGACACGGTTCGCCTCACGGACAGGAGGTGGCCTATGTTTTTAATCACATCAATCCCGAAGATCCTCATATAACGAAGACCGATCTGGAAATCTCGGATGCCATGGCCACTTATTGGACGAACTTTGCCAAGTACGGTGACCCAAATGGAGAAGGGCTTCCCCAATGGCCTGCTTTCAGCGACGCCAATCCTGAAGTGATGTATTTCAGCCAGAAACCATACGTTGGTACGGTTCCCGGCGCTGGATCGCTCCATGTTTTAGATGGTTATTTTAAATGGAGGAGGACTCCTGAAGGAGAAGCATGGGCGAAATAATTTGAATAATAAATTTTAAAAAAAATAATTAAAATGAACTTCAAAATCAAGCTAATTGCTATTGTTGGATTTCTTCTGTTGGGTATGAACGCTTTTTCGCGGGACCCGAATTTTTATATTTTCCTCTGTTTTGGACAATCCAATATGGAAGGTAATGCTCGTTTTGAATCACAGGATACTACGGTGAATGCCCGGTTCGAAGTTATGGAAGCTGTTGATTGCCCTGATTTGGGCAGAACAACGGGCCATTGGTACACGGCAGTTCCACCTTTGTGCCGGTGCCGCACCGGCCTGACCCCGGCTGACTATTTTGGCCGGACTTTGGTCGCCAATCTTCCAAAAAATATTCGGGTTGGTGTCATTAATGTTGCGATTGGCGGGTGCAAAATCGAACTGTTCGACAAAAATCATTATCAGTCGTATGTGGCAACGGCTCCGGGATGGATGAAAGGAATGATCAGCGAATATGACGGAAATCCTTATGCCCGCCTTGTGGAGATGGCTAAATTAGCTCAGAAAGACGGAGTGATTAAAGGCATTCTGTTGCATCAGGGGGAATCAAACACGGGTGACAAAGAATGGCCTTCCAAAGTGAAAGGCGTTTACAACAACCTTGTTGTAGATTTGGCCCTTGATCCCAAATCAGTGCCATTATTGGCTGGTGAGCTGGTAAGTAAAGGTGAGGGGGGCGCTTGTGCCAGCATGAACCCGATCATAGCCACGCTGCCGGAAACCATTCCCAACTCGTATGTTATCTCTTCAGAAGGCTGCCCTGCCATACAAGATCACCTGCATTTCACAGCCGAAGGCTACCGGATACTGGGGAAACGTTACGGTGAGAAAATGCTTTCGATATTAGGCTTCAGCACCGATAATCAATAAAAGTCAAAAAATAAATTGATTTCACATTAAATAAAATGAGTGTAAAAAGACGATGAAACCACTTGATTAAATACACGTGATAAAAGTTTTCCGATGATGAATTTTTCTAAAATTATTAAAGTCTGTTAAAATTAATGGGCCAATACAGGGAACAGTTCATGTAAATGCATCCGGTGAAGGCGATATCTGGAAAATAATTACGACTCTGGTACAGAATATCAAAGGTGTACACGATTTGTTTTTTGTCTTCAGGGGCGAAAAAGATTTGTTCAATTTCGACTGGTGGCAATTTAAAAGCAAATAAGATATTAATATAAAGTTTTAATAATGAGAGAGTATGTCGCATTGATTTTAATTGCAGTTGCATCGATTGGCGTTAGCCGGGCCGACAACCCGATTGTCCAGGCTCATTTCGGCCCCGATCCTGCCCCAATGGTTTATAATGGAACTTTTTATGCTTACGTCGGCGATGATATTCCGGGGACTGATTTTTACTACATGACCAAATGGCGCGTACTATCCACTACCGATATGGTTAACGGGACAGATCATGGAAGCCCTGTTTCTCTGGAATCCTTCGAATGGGCGCGCGATCGTGCCTGGGCTGCCCAGTGCATCGGGCGCAACGGCAGGTTTTATTGGTACAACGTCCATAAACTTTATGCCGGGCTCAGAGATGCTTGGTTATATGCTGGAAATGAAGATGCAAAAGATATTTTCCTGAAATTCTGCGATTGGGCAATAAATATTACTTCTGCCCTATCTGATGCCCAAATGCAATCGATGCTTGATATGGAACATGGTGGCATGAACGAGGTTTTTGCCGATGCATATCAAATGACCGGGAACGAAAAATATCTTGTTGCTGCCAAACGGTTTTCGCACAACATGTTGTTAGATGCAATGGCGGCTGATAATGATAACCTGGATAATAAACATGCAAATACACAGGTTCCTAAAGCCGTTGGTTTTGAACGGATAGCGGAATTTTCTCATGATAAAAAATATGCTGAGGCAGGTAGTTTCTTTTGGGAAACGGTAACCGGGAACCGATCTCTTGCTTTCGGAGGAAACAGCAGGAGGGAGTTTTTTCCAAGTGTTTCTTCTTGCACCGATTTTGTCAATGATTTCAAATACAGGTAACACTTTCGATGAATTTTACCGCGATGCCCGCAACGAAGGTAGCCTGGCGACAAACTCCGAAACCGGCTTGTGCCTGTTCGTGAGATATTGGGGAGCCGAATGGGGAACAAGAAAATTTGACATCTACATTGACGACGAAAAGTTACTAACTGTAGACAACACAGGAAAATGGAACCAGTCAAAATTTCAGGATGTGGAACATTCCATTCTCAACTCTATGGTTACAGGGAAAGACCATATCCGGGTCAAGTTTCAGGCACTCCCGGGAAGTGCTGCAGGAGCTGTTTATTATATCCGGTTGGTGAGAAAAAAAGGATTAAACAATTTATAGTCAATTGAAAATAGGCGACTTTCTAATCTTAACAAGATGACAATAAATAGAAAAGACTTTTTAAACAAAGTTTGTTTTTCAGGAGCTTGTATGTGTGGGTTCGGTTCAATCGCGTTTTCAAAAGAAGTCGATGGCTCAGATGAAAAAACAATGCAAGCCCAGTCCCAAAAACTTTCCCTTTTACAGGCATGGATAGCTAGTATTCTACTAAATGTAAATGTCGAATTAGACAAAGAGTCTGCCAGGGGAGTGATTAAAAAAACCGCAGGGGTTCATTATGAAAATCTGAAAATGGATGCTTTTTTGGCAGAGTATAAAGGCGACCTCGACAAGTTTACTGTTTTCCTTCGCGAAAAATGGGGTTGGAAAATCGATTACGACAAGGCAAAAGGGGTACTCATTGCCGATGAAAACAAAAATTACTGTGTTTGTCCAATTGCCGTTCACAACAAAGACAATGATTCGTCTGCAATATGCTATTGCTCTGAAGGGTTTGCAGAGAAGATGTTTTCATCGGTTTCGGGTGTACAGGCGCAGGCAGAAGTTGTTGCTTCAGTTCGCAAAGGGGACACAAGTTGTAAATATAAAATCGTATTTCCTTAAAATATTAGGCTTATTCAATACTTGAATTGATATTATGAAGATAAAATTTATAGAATTGTTAGTGGTGTTATTCATGGTTGTTTCTCTAAAGAACTCTGTGGATGCCCAAAATCCAATTATTCAGAATGTATATACTGCCGATCCGGCTCCAATGGTACACAATGATACCTTGTTTCTTTATACCGGACATGATGAGGATGAGGCAACGGAGAAAGGTTTTGTGATGAAAGATTACCTCTGTTTCTCAACAATCGATATGGTAAACTGGACACAACATGTTCCAATTTTCAACGTAGATTCTTTGGGTTGGGCGGCAAAGTTTAATGCCAATGCTGCCCAGGCAATTTATCGTAATGGCAAGTATTATTTTTACATATCGCCATGGAGTGGACTGGCTGATGGCGGTGACTGTATTTCGGTTGTGGTGTCCGATTCGCCTTGTGGCCCGTTTAAAGATGCACTTGGAAAGCCCTTGATTTCGCCAAGTGAGACCAAATACAATCCCCATTTATGGGAAGACATCGACCCAACGGTTTTCATTGATGATGACGGACAGGCTTATTTGTATTGGGGAAATAATTCATTGTATTGCGTGAAACTGAATGAGGATATGATTTCTTACTCCGGCGAAATCATCACGTTTGATATTAAAGACAAAGCCGCTTTTGGTTCCGATTACGAGGAAGCCCCCTGGCTCTTTAAGCGTAACGGCACCTATTACCTGTTTTATGCGGCACATATCCCGGAAGCCATTTACTATGCAAGAAGCAACTCTCCCCTTGGTCCCTGGAAATATGGTGGTGTGATTATGAAAGGGATGGCTCAGGGATGCAATGGCAATCATCCGGGAGTAATTCAATATAAAAGGAATTGGTATCTGTTCTACTTTAATCAGGATTTGCCTGGCGGACACGATAAGAAACGGGCAGTAAATGTTATTCCATTCGATTTTAACCCTGATGGTTCTATTTCTGAATTACCACACAGTAAGGCAGGAGTGGTCAGGGGAGTTGCAAATTTAAATCCATATCAAAGGACTGAAGCCGAAACAATGGCTTGGGAAGAAGGTATCGAAACGGCTTCAGCAGATAAAGTTGGCATGTATGTTACCGAGATCGACAATGGCGACTACATAAAAGTCAGAAGCGTAGACTTTGGAAAGGGTGTGAAATCCTTTGAGGCCAGTGTTGCTTCTGTTCCTTCAGGCGGGAGTATCGAAATTCATATTGATGGTAAAGAAGGAGATTTGTTAGGAACTGTTGAGGTGAAAAGTACCGGTAGCGAACAAAAATGGGAAACCCAATCGTTCAAGCTGAATAATATTGAAGGCATTCATGACGTGTACTTTGTATTCAGGGGAGAAAAAAGTGATTTATTCAACTTCGATTGGTGGAAGTTTTCTGCTAAAAAGAAATAAACCAAGAGATTATATTTTGTTTTTGTACAATTGATTAAGAAAAAATTCTGTAAAACCCCAAAAATGATAAAGAGGAAATTGAAAAGACAATTATTACTACTTTTTGTTTGTTGCATGTTAGGTGTTTCCAACATTATGGCTCAAACCCCAGAGGGTTATCATGTATGGGCGCCCACACCTCCGCTGGGCTGGAATAGTTGGGATTGCTTTGGCACAACTGTTACCGAACAACAAATCAAGGAACAGGCAGATGCCATGGCAGAACAACTTTTACCAAGTGGCTATAAGTATCTCACTGTTGACATCCAATGGTATGAACCAGAATCAAAGGGACATGCATACAATCCTAAAGCGATGCTCACCATGGACGAATATGGTCGTTTAACTCCTGGTTTGAAAAAGTTTCCATCGGCTGCCGATGGTAAAGGGTTCAAGCCACTGGCCGATTACGTTCATTCGAAAGGCCTTAAATTCGGTATTCACATCATGCGTGGCATTCCTCGTCAGGCGGTAGAGAAAAACACGCCAGTGCTTGGCACAAACGTAAAAGCTCAGGATATTGCACTAAAAAGCTCTACTTGTCCCTGGAACCCAGATATGTATGGTATTGATGCTACTAAACCCGAAGGTCAGGCTTACTATAGTTCAATTGTCCAGATGTACGCCGACTGGGGAGTAGATTTCATAAAGTGTGACGATATTTCGCGCCCTTACGACAATGTTCAAAAAGCCGAAATTGAAGCACTCCGCAATGCTATTGACAAGACTGGCCGCCCTATCATATTGAGTTTATCACCAGGTGCAACTCCTATTACAGCCGGTGAACACGTGATGGATCATGCCAATATGTGGCGAATCACCGATGACTTTTGGGATCGCTGGGGACTGCTTCAAGCCATGTTCGAAAGGTTGGATATTTGGACACCCTACCGTGGAACTGGTCATTTCCCCGATGCAGACATGCTCCCAATTGGGTTGGTCGATTTCGACCGTCCTACGAATTTTACGAAAGATGAGCAATACACGCTGATGAGTCTTTGGGCTATTGCCCGTTCACCGCTCATCTTCGGGGGCAATATGACCAAGTTTGACGACTTTACCAAAGAAATGCTCACCAATCCTGAAATGCTGAAAGTAAATCAGGAAAGTACGAACAACCGTCAGGTGTATCGCGAAAAGAACCTGATTGTTTGGACTGCCGATGTACCCAACAGCAAAGACAGGTATGTTGCGCTTTTTAATGCACAAAACAAAGGCGATAATATCGATTTTGCCAATGCCAATTATACCAGTCCTGTAATTGCCGGGGCAGGTAGTTCGCAGGAAGTTTCTGTTTCGGTAAAAGGTGGAAAGAAACTTGTGCTTTTTGTAAATGATGGGGGAAATGGTTTTGATAGGGACCACGTGGCCTGGGTCGATCCTGTTCTGCATGGTTCCAAAGGCGATTTGAAACTGACCGATTTGAGATGGATTAATGCAACCTCAGGCTGGGGTGAAGCTCATGTTGATCGTACCTGCGAAAACAAACCGTTAATTGTTGACGGTAAAACGGTGACCGGTATTGGCACCCATGCAAAATCTGTAATTATTTATGAATTACCTGAAGGGTACGAATCGTTTACTGCCAAAGGAGTTGTTCTAAAAGAAACAGGTTCTGTGGTATTTGGAGTACTTGTTGATAAAGGCATTATGGATCTTCCTGAAGTAAGCCAGGTAAAAGTGGATTTTAAAACCATTGGTATTAAGGGAAAAGCCAAAGTGCGTGACCTTTGGAGTCATAAAGACCTGGGAGTTTTCGAAAAAGAATACAGTTGTGAAATTAAACAACATGGAGCTGGACTATACCGTGTCAGCCCAGTGAAATAAATCAATATAACCATATAGTTATGAAGAAAGTAAATTTAACGTTGTCATTACTGGTCATTTTTGTCATTAGTGGACTGGCGCAATCTTACCAAAAAACTGATTCCGGTATAAAGACTAAAATTAACTCTGTCGAAGTTGAGGTTCAGTTTTATAGCCCATCTGAAGTCAGGATAATAAAATGGCCTGAAGGAACTATTTTCAAAAAAGAAAGCCTTTCGGTGATCAAAACTCCGGAAAAAACGGCTTTCAATGTAAAACAAAAAGGAGATGAACTTTTGTTGAAAAGCAATGCCCTGCTTACAGAGTTAAACATGAAGAATGGTAAAATTTCATTTAAATCACTTAAGGGTGAACCGCTTTTAAATGAAGAGAAATCAGGTGTTAACTTTACTGATTTTGATGATAATGGCGAAAAAACGTACAGTGTGTCTCAATCTTTTGTTTTGGAAAAAGACGAAGCCATTTACGGATTTGGGCAGCAACAGCAGGGAAAGATGGTTCAGCGTGATTTGAAGTTGCATATGGTTCAGGGAAATACTGATGATTATATCCCGTTTTTCGTGTCAGCAAAAGGTTACGGGGTGTTTTGGGACAATTATTCCCCAACGCTGTTTTCAGATAGCCCGGAAAGTACAACATTTAAATCGGATATCGGCAATTGCGTGGACTACTATTTTATGTACGGAGGCAATGCCGATGGGGTGATTGCCCACATGCGCGATCTTACCGGGCAGGCGCCGATGTTCCCGTTGTGGACTTATGGCTACTGGCAGAGCAGGGAACGTTACAAGAGTCAGGATGAATTGGTGGGAGTGGTTAAGATGTACCGCGAAATAGGCGTTCCGATTGATGGTATTATTCAGGACTGGCAGTATTGGGGCAACAACTACCTTTGGAATGCCATGGATTTCTTGAACACGGAGTTTTATAATCCGCAGAAAATGGTCGATGATATCCACGGAATGAATGCTCACATGATCATTTCTATCTGGTCGTCGTTTGGCCCAATGACAAAACAGTACCGTGATTTGGAGAAAATAGATGCACTTTATAATTTTAAAACATGGCCTGAATCGGGCGTTCAAAAATGGCCACCAAACCGGGATTATCCGTCAGGTGTCAGGGTTTACGATGCATTCAATCCTCAGGCCCGTGATATTTACTGGAAATATCTGAACAAAGGGCTCTTTTCTCTTGGTATTGACGGATGGTGGATGGATTCAACCGAACCGGATAATTTCGATAATAAGCCTTCGACAACATATCTGGGGTCATACAAAAAGGTTCGCAATGCCTATCCTTTGGAAACCGTTGGGGGCGTGTACACCCATCAACGCGAAGTCAGTTCGGATAAACGTGTGTTCATCCTGACCCGCTCGGCTTTTGCCGGGCAGCAGCGCTATGGAGCCAATACCTGGTCGGGCGACGTTACTGCATCGTGGGACGCATTAAGAAATCAGATTTCGGCTGGATTGAATTTCTCGCTTTGTGCCGTTCCATATTGGAACAGTGACATTGGCGGGTTTTTTCTTAACCACTTCAGAAAAAAATTGGACGATGCCGGCTACCGCGAACTCTATACGCGCTGGCTTGAGTTCGGTACGTTTTGCCCGATGATGCGCTCGCACGGAGCCGATGCACCCCGCGAAATCTATCAATTCGGACAAAAAGGCGACACCTTTTACGATGCTATCGATAAATACATCAACCTGCGCTACAGGCTGCTGCCTTACATTTATTCAACATCCTGGGACGTAACCGCCCACCAGTCCAGCATGATGCGGGCTTTAATGATGGATTTTGTCAATGATAGGCAGGCTTTGGACATCAACGATGAATACATGTTTGGTAAATCGTTGCTGGTTTGCCCTATAACCGCGCCCATGTATTCAAAAGATACCGGGCCGGATTTCAGTACTGTCAAAAGCAAAGAGCTTTATCTGCCCAAAGGCACAGATTGGGTTGACTTCTGGACAGGCGACAAGTTAGCCGGAGGACAATCTGTAGAAAAAGAAACTCCGATCGACGTTATTCCATTGTATGTAAAAGCTGGTTCTATTCTTCCTTTTGGCCCCAACGTGCAATATGCAACCCAGAAGAAATGGGATGATATGGAAATACGGGTTTATCCTGGCGCCGACGGTAAGTTCACTTTATATGAAGATGAAAACGATAACTATGACTACGAAAAAGGTGTTTATTCAACCATTACTTTTAGCTGGAATGATTCCGGACAAATGTTGACGATAGAAGATCGCCAGGGGGCTTTCCCGGGGATGCTTAAAGATCGCAAGTTCAGGATTGTACTGGTCGGAAAAAACAAGGGCACCGGAATGGAAAAAGCTGAAGGACCGGATAAGGAGATTTCTTACACCGGAAAGAAGGTAGTGGTTAAATTGTAAAACTTCAAATAATTATTTTGAATAGTCATGATGTAAATATGTTGCGTTATTTAAGACAACTTGCCTTATTAACTGTTCTTTTGGCAGGGTATGCTGTTTTTACTCTGGCACAAGGAAATGGCAATGAATTGTTATTTCCCTTAAAAGACAAGGAAAGTAGGAATAAAGCTGATCGTCACACATTCGAAGCGGAAGCTGCCAATCTTATCGGAGGTGCTTCAAAAGTATTCGACAGCAGTGCTTCGTGTGGTTTTACGGCCAGACTGGATGAACCTGGCGATGGGATCAGGTTCTCAAACCTGCCGGACGCTGGTAAGTTGGCTATTCGGTATGCCTCTGTTGAAGTAGGTACCATCAGTGTTGCTGTTAATGGACAGCCAATACGGAAGGTGAATGTCCATTCATCCGGAGATTTGACGAGCTCTTTCCTGTATGCCATAACCGACATAGAACCTGAAATTACGGCCTATCCTTTCCAGACCGAAACCAGTATTGCCGACTGGCATTACCGGACCGGGCAAAAATACATGGAGGCTAAAAAGGTGATTGAGTTGTTAATGCAGAATGTCTCGCGAAACGGTACCATGCTGCTCAACATTACCCAGAAAGGACGTGGCGATCTTGATCCTGAAGTGATCCGTATTTGCAAAGACGTTGGTGCCTGGCTGAAAATGAACGGAGAGGCAGTCTATGGTTCCCGTCCGTTTGAGGTATTTGGTAACGATACAGTCTGCTACACACGTAATCATGGCTATGTCTATGCCACACTTTTAGACTGGAACGGAAGCCCGATTTCCCTTGGTTCACTACGTACCGGGAGTTCGACTCTGGGCAAGGTTTCAAAAGTCGAACTGCTAGGTTCCAATCTTGTAATTGATTTTGTTCAAGACGAGAAGGGGCTAACAATCACACCTGTCGGTTTAGTGCGGTCGCTGTCAGGGATTGATGACCAATCGCTGGCCTCGAAATGCCGGGTACTGCGAATCACCCATAATAAGGACTGGATTAACGATGACGATCCCGGAGTGATAGCTCCCGGATGGCTTCGCAAATGCAATTTGGGAAGTGGCGATTATAACAACGACCTTACCACCAGCAATTCGCCAGGCGATGTTTGGACTTGTTCGTTCTCGGGAACAAAAAATTCGGTCATTGCCCCAAAGGAACCGGGAGCAGGAAAAATTGAGGTCCAGATTGATGATAAAACCCGAGTGATCGCCGATTTGTCCATCACCGGAACACGCCAGGCACAAGAGGTAGTGTGTGAGATATCCGATCTGACTACAGGCAGGCATACCATTCGCATCATCAATCGAGGATTGGGGCCGGTATCAGTGGATGCCATGATTGTAAAAGAAGAAAATAAGGAATATCGGTCCGAATAATCAAAATACGAAAGTAATGAGGCAAACGATTATTTTTATTGTGTTTCTTTTTAGTGCAACCCCTCTGTTCTCGCAGAAAGCAACGGTAATTTCTCCTAACCAGAAAATCAATTTATCATTGGTTTGTCATCAGAATGGTGAAATCGGGAATTGGTTTTTTAAGATTGGGTATACAAATGCCGGGCAAACCTTCGCAGTTATTCCGTGTATCGATCTAGGCCTTTCACGGACTGATCAGGATTTCTCAAAGAATCTTAAATTTCTGAAAGCCGGAAAAACCCGCCAAATCGATGAGCAATATACTGCTTTGCATGGGAAACGGTATCGTTGCAGCAATACTGCAAACGAAGTGGTTGTTTCTTTCGAGAATCCTGAAAAAGCAAAAATGAACATTATTATCAGGGCTTATAACGATGGTGTGGCATTTCGCTATGAATTTCCTGAACAGAAAGGCACTTATCTGGTAAAAGATGAACTGACTTCGTACCTGATTCCAAAAGGCACAAAGCGGTGGATGGAAAAGTGGAACCGGGCAAACGAAGGGCTGTATCATGAAATGAACAACGATAGCATACAGCAGGATTGGTGCTACCCGGCGCTTTTCAATTCGGTTGACGGCACTTGCTGGTATCTGATTCATGAAGCAGACGTGAACCGTAGTTATTGCGGCTCAAAACTGAGCAACGCGGCCGATCAATCACGTTATAAAATCACGTTTCCTGATCCCGGGGACGGAAACGGGATGGGGGAGTCGCAGCCAACCATTACGCTTCCATGGCAATCTCCCTGGCGTGTGATTATCATGGGAAGCCTGGCCGACATTGTTGGATCGACACTGATTACTGACGTTTGCCCGCCTTCGGTTATCAAGAATACTGCTTGGATCAGGCCCGGGCCGGTCTCGTGGAACTATTGGTCGCACAACCACGGGACCAAAGATTATCAGGTGGTCTGTGCTTTTGCCGATTTGGCAGCCCAAATGAACTGGCCTTACACTCTTCTCGACTGGGAATGGGATGCGATGGGCAACGGCGGAAATCTGGAAGATGCTGCAAAGTACATCCTTTCAAAAGGGGTGAAGCCTTTGATCTGGTATAATTCGGGAGGAAAACATACTTATGTACCTGCCACACCCCGTGACCGGATGTTGACACATGAAAACCGGGTGGAAGAATTCACCAAGCTGAAAGAGATGGGGGTCGTCGGTGTTAAAGTCGATTTTTTTGAGAGCGAAAAACAAGACATGATCAACTACTATCTGGATATTCTGGAGGATGCGGCCAAATTTCAAATGATGGTTTACTTTCATGGGTGCATCGTCCCGCGGGGATGGCAACGGACCTATCCTAACCTGATGACCTGCGAAGCAGTGCGTGGTGCCGAATGGTACAACAATGTGCCCACATTCACCATGGCTGCGCCGGAACACAATACCATTCTGCCTTTTACCCGTAATGTTGTTGGCCCAATGGATTATACACCGGTCACTTTTACCAATTCCCAATATCCGCATGTCACTTCTTACGGACACGAGCTTGCGCAGAGTGTTGTGTTCGAATCCGGGTTACAGCATATGGCCGACCGACCGGAGGGATATTACGGATTGCCCGATGTGCCAAAGACTTTTCTGAAACAAGTACCCAATGCCTGGGATGATACCAAATTGCTGGATGGCTATCCCGGAAAAGATGTCATCCTTGCCCGGCGAAAAGGGGATTCATGGTACATCGGCGGGATTAATGCGGAACAGAGGGAGAAGCGCAAAACGGTATCCTTTACCTTTTTGCCTGAAGGTGTAAAATATAAACTGACACTGATTGCTGACGGAGAGCACGATAAAAATTTTTCGACCCGATACATGGTCGTTGTCAATTCCGGTTCTGTTGACGTAAAAATGCTTCGGCGAGGTGGCTTTGCCGCAAGTTTGGAACCCCTGTAAATAGATTGTTTTACAAAATTGTTGACTGATGCTTTCTTATCAGAAACTTATGCGAGTGAAGACAGAAGAACCGAAGTCCACAAGCGAAAGAAGCATTGCCGGAAGTAAGGAAGTTAATTTTTGAAGGGAAATACAAAGAGGCACAGAATTTAGTTAACCGGAATTTTTTCAGTCATACTTCAGATGGGATGCCTTACCAAACCGTAGGAAATCTCAGGCTTTCATTTCCGGATCATGAGAATTATTCTGAATATTACCGGGAGCTGGATATTGAAAAGGCTGTAGCAACAACTCGATATACGCTGAACGGAGTGCATTATAAGCCAGGCTCAGTTACATTTTCGGCGACCATGGATCGGCCAAAATCAAAGGTAAACGTTTCAACGAAAGGGAATGATGAACTTATTTTATCCGGAACAACAAGCGACTTTGAAAAAGTGAAAGGCGGCGTTCATTTTGAAGCCCTGGTGAAAGTTGTTACCAAAGGAGGATCGGTGTCGGCCTGCGACAGTTTGCTGAATGTCTCCAAGGCCGACGTTGCCACTATTTATATTTCAATGGCATCCACTTTCATGAATTATCATGACATCAGCGCCAATGCCGACGAAAGGGCAAACGTTTATCTTCAGAAAGCGTTGAAGAAAGATTACGAAAAGACGCTAAAGGATCACATTGCTGATTATCAGTGTTATTTTAACCGGGTGAGTCTCGATCTGGGTATAACCGATTCGGTTAAAAATCCTACCGATGTTCGTCTTGCGCAATTTGCCGAAGGGTATGACCCGCAATTTCCTGCCTTGTATTTCCAGTTCGGCCGTTATTTGCTGATTTCATCATCGCGGCCCGGCGGTCAGCCTGCCAACCTTCAGGGAATCTGGAACGATCAGCTTATGCCGCCCTGGGATAGCAAATACACCGTAAACATCAACACCGAAATGAACTATTGGCCTTCGGAAGGAACCAACCTGACAGAAATGAATGAGCCGTTGATCCAGATGGTTCGCGAGCTTTCGCAGACAGGGCAACAAACGGCCCGCGATATGTATGGCGCCGGAGGGTGGGTACTTCACCACAATACCGATATATGGCGAATAAATGGTCCGGTTGACGGGGCTACCTGGGGCATGTGGCCCATGGGCGGCGCCTGGCTTTCTCAGCATTTGTTCTATAAATATGCCTTTAACGGTGACAAAGAATACCTGAAAGCCATTTATCCGGTAGTAAAAGGGGCCGCACAGTTTTTCCTTGATTTTCTGGTTGAAGAACCGGAACATCACTGGCTGGTTGTTAGTCCTTCTATTTCTCCTGAAAACACCCCGGCAGGGCACCCGTCTTCATTATCAGCCGGAACCACGATGGATAACCATCTGGTTTTCGATTTATTTACGAAAACAATGATGGCAGCGGAGATCCTTAAAACTGACGAAGAATTTGTATCCAGGCTGAAAGACGCCTTAAAGCGGTTGCCGCCTATGCAGATTGGGAGTTGGGGCCAGTTACAGGAATGGATGCAGGATTTGGACAACCCAAACGATCATCACCGGCATGTTTCTCACTTGTATGGTTTGTTCCCTTCCAATCAAATATCTCCTTACCGGACACTGGAATTATTCTCTGCTGCACGAACATCCCTGATTGCGCGTGGCGATGAATCAACCGGATGGTCAATGGGGTGGAAAGTAAACCTATGGGCCCGTCTTCTTGATGGCGACCATGCCTATAAATTAATTACCGACCAGCTAAGGCCGGTTAATCATACCAGGAGAATGGAGGGTGGAGGCACCTATCCCAACCTTTTTGATGCTCATCCGCCTTTCCAGATTGACGGAAACTTTGGTTGTACATCGGGCATTGCTGAAATGTTGTTGCAAAGCCAGGATGGTGCGGTTCATTTGCTGCCCGCACTCCCGTCTGCATGGAAAAAGGGGAGTGTAAAAGGCCTTAAAGCCAGAGGCGGTTTTAAGGTGGATATGCAATGGGGGAATGGAGAACTGGCAAAGACAACAATAACATCCACTATTGGAGGAAATTGCCGGTTGCGTTCTTATGTCCCGTTAAAAGGAAAAAGACTGAAAAAAGCCGATGGTGAAAATCCAAATTTGTTTTTCCAAATCTCGGAACAAAAGGCTGCTTTGATCCATGTTCAAAAAAAGTTGCCTTCACCAGGGCTGAAAAAAGTTTACGAATATGACGCATCTACTCATAAAGGAGAGGTCATTGAAATAGAAAAACAATAAGTGTTATTGCCGCCAATTTTATCATCAGTGTTCGTTCTGCCTGATGGTAAAATCTTCATAAAAAAATACCGGAGGTTTCTTCCCTCCGGTATTTTTATTTCCGCCAAATAATTGGAAAATGTATAAACCCGGCTCCCCGATTGCAACGAAGGAAGAAACCTTTTTTTAATAATAGGAAGCACTGATATAGTCGTTGTTGAGATCATTTGATACTACCTCGGCAATTGAGTGATAGGCTCGGATCGGAATGGCTGACTCAGGTACTCTACCCTGGTTTATTGTGGTTGAACTCTGTCTTCCATTCTCTTCCTGTATGGTTGACATTAATTGGATGTCAAAATCATTTTGATAGCCAATTTCTGAAGATTTATGGCTAAAATTGAATGTGGAAAAATTTCTCTTTATTTATAATTACAGGTTGAAAACGCCATAACCAAACCTAATTTATGAAAAGAATGTTTTTCCGAATTATCCTATTGGTTATTTCTGTATTCACCAGTTTTTACAGAAAATCATGGAATGGTATGCCGATCCTTCAATTACACGTTGGATCAGGTTATCTAAAGGCTGGAATTTTTTTTCTGTTGGTTATTTATCTTTTGCCGGTTTATGGTGCGGATAATGTGCAATTTTATAACCTGAATGAAAAATATGGAATATCCATACGGGAAACTAATCAGGTTTTGAGCGATGATTACGGATTTATCTGGATATCCTCAAAAATGGGAATTGTGCGGTATACTGAAGACGATATCAGAACCTATCAACTTCCCTATGACTCAGAGGATATTATTACGGTTCGGCTTGTATATAAAAATGGTGTTTTATATGCTTATACAAATAACGGACAAATACTAAGATATAACTCGATTAAGGATAAGTTTGAGATGATCATAAATATCTCAAACTTATTAAAAAACCCATATATTGTAGTAAATCAAATGCTCATTGATGAAGAAGGTAGAATGTGGCTGGCATCTTCCTTCGGATTGTTCTGCAATGACGGCAGAACTGGATTGACGGCAGTGATACAAAATCAGGATATTCAATATGCTGAATGGTTTGACACTACTCATTTCTTCTATGCTATCAAGGGACAAATAAAGCTTTTTAGTACACTCAATTTTTCTGTGGAAAATTATTATACTTTTCCGGGAGGAATAGAATTCGCTATTTCTAATTTATTTTATGATGATAATTTAAATACATTGTGGATCGGAACCCTTGCGGATGGGCTTTTTTATTTGAATAATAAAAATGGAAATTTAAAACTTTCGTGTCTATGCAGGGTTCCCAGTCAACCAGTGTTGGCAATTGAAGCTAATTCCGATTCAACTATGCTGGTTGGAATTGACGGGCAGGGAGTTTGGGAAATCAATAAACACAGAAGTGAGGTCATTAGCGTATATAAGGAAGATTCAAATGATCCTCATTCGTTGAAAGGGAATGGTGTTTATGATATTTATTGTGATATAAATAATCGTGTCTGGGTTTGTACTTACAGCGGTGGGGTTTCCTATTTCGACCAGGCTGACTCAATTATCACCGAGATCAATCATGTCGTAAATAATTCTAATTCATTGGTTAATAATGATGTAAATAGTATTCTGGAAGATTCGGAAGGAAATTTATGGTTTGCAACAAATAATGGGATTAGTTCCTGGAATAAATCAACAAACCGGTGGAAATCCTTCTATCATAATAAGGAGAAACATGCTCAGGTATTTCATGATTTGTGTGAAGATAATGAGGGAAAAATTTGGGCCGGAAGTTATTCTTCCGGAGTATATTTACTTGATCGTAAGTCAGGAAAAGAATTAAGACACTATTCTTCTGAGGAAACAGATGACGAATTTAACAACAATTTTGTTTTCGATATCTACAACGATAGTCAGGGAAATATTTGGATTGGTGGCGTTCGCGGAGATTTAATTTGTTACCGGTCTCGTGAGGATCGATTTAAATCATATAAAAATTTTACAGTCAAAGTAATGATGGAATACGGTTCGGGAAAAATGCTGATCGGTACCACTTTTGGATTGTTATTACTTGATGCGGAAACAGGAAATACACAGACACTGGTTCAAGGGTATCTGGTTTATGATATGCTTTTAAACAATGGTGTGGTATGGCTATGTACCAGTGGTAATGGAATTATTAGTTATAATCTTATTACTAAGGAGATAAAGAACTTTTCTATCGATTCGGGGTTGCCTTCTGATTTTGTAAATAGCATTACCTTTTCAAAAGGTTATTTTTGGATTGGAACAGAGCATGGATTGTGCCGAATGAATGAAGATGGAAGTACCATACTGACATTTAATTCCTTCCCCGCATTATCCAATGTTTCTTTTAACCAAAACTCCCATTGTACACTGAAAAACGGAAAGCAAATCTGGGGGACAAACAAAGGAGCCTTTATTTTTGACCCTGATGAGATTCCTATTAACCGATACCAGGGGAGAATCTTTTTCCAGGACATGACGATAGCCGGGCGGTCCATTCGTGAATCGTCAAAACTTAAGTTAAAAAGTCCGTTGGATAGTTTAAAAGAATTATCACTTAGATATTATCAAAATACAATTAGTCTTGAGTTAATTTCTATTGGAGTTACTTCTCCCGGTTCGAAATTTTCATGGAGGCTGGATGGCCTGGATAAAGAATGGAGCAAACCTTCCAAAAATCGAATTTTATCTTATTCGAATATCCCGAGTGGAACCTATCCCCTACGAATCCGGATGATTGACAGTTCATTGACATATGTAATTGAGGAACGAACAGTCGTCCTCCATATAATTCCCCCATTTTGGGATGCCTGGTGGTTTCGGATTTTAGCCTTTTGCTTTGTTACCGGTCTGATTATCTTCGGCTTTTTCTACTATATCGGGCGATTGAAAAAACGGCATTCGGACGAAAAAATTCGTTTTTTCGCAAATACGGCTCACGAACTAAGGACTGCATTGACTTTAATTAAAGGTCCGGTTGAGGAGTTGAATAAAGAAGCAGGATTGTCAGATAAAGGACTTTCCTATTTACATTTGGCAACTGAACAGACTCAACGTTTATTGAGCGTGGTTACTCAATTGATGGATTTTCAAAAAGTTGATGTTGGTAAAGAGAAATTGTTGTTGTCGATGGCAAATGTTGTTAAAGTAATTGAGGATAGGGTAATGATGCTTGAATCATATGCTAGAAGTAAAAGTATTGAATTGAAATTTATCTCAAACAGATCGAAATTTATTACAGCTATTGATGAACTGATAATTGAGAAAGTAGTTGACAACTTGGTTTCTAATGCTATAAAATACTCTTTGCAGAATGGATCAGTACTCGTTGTTCTGGAATGTTCTTCGAGCAAATGGATATTGGAAGTGCGGGATCAGGGAATTGGCATTGGGAAAAAGGCTCAACGGCAACTATTTAAAGAATATTATCGTGGAGATAACGCTGTAAATTCTAAAATTGTCGGTTCCGGGATCGGTTTATTACTGGTAAAGAATTATGTGACTTTACATGGCGGTAAGATCAGCTGTTGCAGCCAGCAAAATATTGGCTCCACGTTTCAGGTTGTAATACCATACAAGAAAATAGATAAATCACTAGTTGTTCAAAAGACGGAAGTAAAATCATCGCAAGAATTCGACCACTCAGGAAAAATTGATTCATTATGGTCTGATCAAAAAGAACTGAACGCTGGATCCAAAATGAAAATTCTGATAGTTGAAGACCATGATTATTTAAGAGAATTTTTAAAATCGTCGATGGAACAAAAGTTCTATATTTATCTGGCTGGCGACGGCCAAAAAGCCTGGAAGTTAATCCAGAAGGAAACTCCTGATTTGATTATTTCTGATATTATGATGCCGGCCATGGATGGCTTCGAACTGTGCAGAAAGCTTAAATCGACTTATGAAACTTCCCACATCCCGATTATTTTACTGACTGCTTTGACCGGAAAGGCTCAGCAATTAAAAGGATTAGGACTTGGAGCCGACGATTATTTAACGAAACCTTTTGACGTGACATTACTTCAGCAACGTATTAAAACCATTATTCAAAACCGTGAGATTGTTCGTGAAAAGACTTTAAAAATAATAAAGTTAAAAGAGGAGGAAGTTATTGTAAGTAATGAATTGAATGACAAGTTTATGAAACGAATGATTGAAGTTGTTCGGGAGAACATGGATAATGTAAAATTTTCTAAGGATGATTTTGCGTTGGCAATGAACGTAAGTCGTTCTCTGTTATATAAAAAAGTCAAATCGTTGACCAATCAATCGCCAACGGATTTTGTCAGGTTAGTTCGACTGAATCATGCTTTAGATTTATTGCAATCAAAAAAATATACGATAACAGAAATTAGTGAACTCTGTGGTTTTTCAAGCGTAAGTTATTTTAGCACTGTTTTTCGTAAACATTATGGAAAATCTCCAACACAAGTTATTAATTGATTATCTGCTGTCAATACTCATGAAAAAGGGTATTGTTTTTTAGCCTTTTCAGTTGCCAACATTCGTAATTTCTAAATTCTTTTACCTGAATTTATTTTTTAAATTGATGTTAACTAGTTGTAATATAGCTATTTATCTGTCTTTTGCTGACTTTTGTCCCAATTCAAAAATCAAATGTCCCATATTAAAAGTATTAGTTAACAGGTGAACTTATTTTTGATTTCGGTGAAAGTCAAAAATCTGTTTCATAGATAATCAGGTTTGTTTTTTTTACTTAAGAAATTTAAACTAATAATTGCTTATGATCCGTTTAATGAAGAAAAAAATCTCTATTTCTGCTATTTCTGGAGTTGTTCTTTTATCCGGTATATCTGCTTCTTTTTTTTCATGTCAATTAAAGGGCAGAGGAGTGTCTGTTCCTGATTTTGTCACCGATAGTTTTGTTGCCCACTTTGACTATTTTTCCTATAAGGGCGATGATGATTTTTACAAAAATAATCTCATGACAGAGGATCCGGGATTTTTAACCCTGAAATGTGCCGATGTTACCTCAACAGAATTAAAGTCTCCGGCATTTATCGGCCGACGATTGCAGCACCATAAGTTTGAATGTACAACCAGCATGTATTTTAAGCCTCAGTCAGACACGGAAGCTGCCGGTCTGTTGCTGTTTAAAGATGAAAGACACCAGTATTTCATGGCTGTTGGGAAAACAGAAGGACAAATACATATCAGCCTGAAAAGAATTAAAGCAGAGGGCGTAGAAGTGCTCGCGTCTCAAGTCGTTTCTGATGATGAAAATCCGCTAAATCTCAAGATCAGTTCTAATGGGAAGGAATTCAGTTTCTATTTCTCGCCAAAGAATGGCAAGTGGAAATTACTCGCCAACAAAGTAGATGCCTATTACTTGTCCACAGTTCAGTCCTACGGGTTTACCGGTACCGTTGTTGGACTTTATGCTTCGAAAAAAGCTTACTAAGATAAGGAAATGGCTGTTCGGCATTTGTGAATAAATGTAATTTTAACTAAGTACTAAATTTATGATTAAAAACTATGTGTATGGAAAAAATCTGAAACATGTTTTGTGTTTTTTTGAGGCTTAGCCTGAGAGAAAAATGACGACAAATGGGAATCCGCCTGTTGGTAAGAACTGACTTTCCTGTTAGTTCATTTTCTGAAATTAATTTAACTAAAACAAATGATGTTTAATCTAAACAATGAAAAATGAGAAAATCATATCTTATTTTATACGGTTTGTCTCTTGTATTTCTTTTTGCGGCCTGCAATGATGATACAGAGTCGATCGAAAAAATACCGGAAGTAGAAAATAAATACGATCCGGGTAAGGCCACAACGGTTGATGAGATTCTTCCTGCCCGGGGAGTTATTGACCAAACTTTTATTATAAACGGAAATTTTTCCGGAGAACTTTCTGATATGAAAGTTTATTTTGATACGAAAAAGGCAGTTCTTACGGCTACCGACGGGATCAGTATCACCGGGCTTGTACCCAAGCAACCGGAAGGCCTTAACCAGGTTTCTGTCGTGCTGGGAACCGATAGCCTTGTGCCTGCCGACATTCAATTTAAATACAAGCAAAGCCGGTCGGTTAAAACCATTGCGGGTAAGCTCGGCACGGACGCATGGATGGAGGATGCTGATTATGCGGGAGCGGCTCTCGATGCGATCACTTTTGGCGAAGTTGACTTTGTGGCTACCGTTGCGGGACAAACGCAAGACAATATAATTATGAATAAATCAGGTTGGTACACAGGTCATTTGTTTCTGCTTTCCCAGGACGACAATCAGGTACAAAAGCTGTCGATGCCATTCGATCTTAGTTCCCCCGCAGTACCCAGCACGCGTGACGCATTTTATGTAACCAAGTGGTGGGATGGGGATCGTACGATTTACTATTATTCAAAGGCAAACAGCTGGGAGTATAGCACCACGGGTATTACTGTAAAAGGTTCTGATTTGCCAGGTGCTAAGTTGAATACCATGACATTTGCAGAAGACGATAATTTGTTGTACATGATGGATTCAGAAGGACGTATCGCCGAAGCCAATTTGCAAACGAAAACCTACAAAGTTTATACCTCAGCGGCCAAAAAACCTGGAGGTATTAATGTCGCTAATTATGGGGGAGAGATCAAAGGTGACCTTCCCACGAATTTCGGTAATTGGATGGATGCTTTTATTACCTATAGCAAATACCATCAATGTTTCTTCGCAACTTTTTCGGAGCAACATGCGATCTACAAACTTGTGAAGAATGCGGATGATACCTGGACATCTACTTTGTACGCAGGAAATAACGGTATGGGTATTGTTACCGGAGACCGTCTTGTAGATGCCAAGTTCAGTAGACCTTCTGGGATAGTTGTGAATGCAGACGGGGAGATTTTTGTAAATAACAAAGGTGAATGTGACTGGTGTAGCAATGGACATGTTATTTTGAAGATTTCCGGAGGTGCTGTTGAACTGGTAGCGGGCAAGCCTACTTCAAATGATCCGTTGGCGAATGGAGATCCATTGGAAGCTACATTCAAAGTTCCTCTCGGTATTGCGATTGATTCGGATGGCAACTATATCATTGCCGGAAACCAGGATCGAACAGTCAGAAAGCTTTCCATCGAATAACCCAAAAACGTAGAACCAAAAAAATTGGATAATAACATGAAAAAATATATAATAATTATATTATTCCTGATGGGAGTATTCTGTCAGTTATCTGTTCACGCCCAGTCTGATTTGACAGCCGGTGGGTTGATCATGTCCGAAGAAGGGGATGGATTGATCGGGGTTACAATTGTTGTGAAAGAAGTTCCGGGTAAAGGTACGATAACTGATACAGACGGTCGTTTCAAGTTAACGGGTTTGCAGGAAGGGCAAACGCTGGTGTTTTCATACATTGGCTATCAAAAGCAAGAGATTGAGCTTACAAAAACCGACGAGCGGATGCGTATTGTCTTAAAGGAGGATGTTAATGCATTGGACGAACTCGTAGTTGTTGGTCATAGTACGCAGCGCAAGGCTTCAGTAGTAGGGGCTATCGCAAATGTGGAAGTAAAAGACCTGAAGGTGCCGGCAACTTCTGTCGCTAACATGCTTGGCGCCCGTGTGCCCGGTATTATTTCCGTTAATCGTAGTGGTGAACCCGGAAAAGATTTCTCTGAATTCTGGATCCGTGGTATCAGTACGTTTGGGGCCGGTTCAAGTGCTTTGGTGCTCATTGACGGTGTGGAAGGAGATCTTAATACCCTCGATGCGGAAGATATTGAAAGCTTCTCGATTTTAAAAGATGCTTCGGCTACTGCAGTATACGGTGTGCGGGGTGCAAACGGGGTGGTACTGGTGACGACCAAAAGAGGGCGCGCCGGCAAACTTTCTGTCAATTTTAAAGCGAATGCAGGTCTTTCGTACTCGGCCCGTATGCCTGATTATGTTGATGGCAATCAGTATGCTGCGCTGGCCAATGAGGCCGCTCTGTCGAGAGGGATGGAGCCGATTTACAATGATGTTGACTTACAGTTGTTTAAAAGCGGTATTGATCCTGATCTTCATCCGAATGTGAACTGGAGGGATGTTATTCTGAACGATTATACCATGAACCAGCAGGTGCACCTCAGCGCTTCGGGTGGTGGACAAGCTGCGCGTTATTATATGAGTTTAGGAGTGCTGAATAAGGATGCTCTTTTCAAACAAGATAAAGGAATCAATAAGTACGACACCGACGTGAACTACAAACAATACAACTTCCGGGCGAATATAGATATGAATTTAACGCAGACGACAATCATGTCGTTGGGCTTGGAAACGGTATTGGTAACGCAAAACTATCCGGGTTATGGCAATGACAGCCAAGCGCTTTGGGATGCTCAAGCTAATATGACTCCGGTTACGGTTCCTATTATGTTTTCAACCGGAGAGGTTCCTGCATATGGAAGCAATAATGACCAGATAAGCCCCTATGTTTTGCTCAATCATACCGGCTATCGTAAATATTACCACAATAAAACAAATTTGAACCTTCAGGTAGAACAGGACCTGAGCATGATTACCCGGGGGCTCAAATTTACTGCATTGTTTAACATGAACGGCAATAATGAAATGTGGTCAAACAGGACGAAAACCCCGGCACTATATTATGCAACAGGCCGGAAGCGCGATGGTTCGCTGGCTCTGGAGAAAAAGAGGGATGCAGCGGATCCCGTGTTTAGCGTTACGACGGAAGTAAACCGGAAATTCTATTTCGAATCGCGCGCCAACTACCAACGAAGTTTTAATGAGGTACACCGTGTCACGGGATTGGTACATTACTATATGGAAGATTTTGTTGATTCCAGGAACAGGGATGATTTAAGCGCAATCCCGAAACGCTACCTCGGTCTTTCGGGACGTGCTACCTATTCGTACAAGGACACCTATATGATCGAGGGAAACATTGGTTACACCGGCTCAGAGGCTTTTGAAAGCGGTAAGAAGTTTGGTGTTTTCCCCGCCATCTCCATGGGATGGTTGCCAACGCAATACGAAGCGTTTAAGGTCGCAGTTCCTTTCATCAATTATCTTAAATTCAGAGGTTCTTATGGTCAGGTTGGTAACGACCGGATGAATACCCGGTTTCCTTATCTGACCCTGATGGGGCCAACTGGGAGTGGCTTATGGAATTCGGGTAGCGGCTATACCGAAACACAGGTAGGTTCCTCTAACCTGAGATGGGAAACGGCAACCAAATCGAACTTCGGTATTGATGCGAAATTCTTCGACAGCCGCTTCGAGATGACCGTTGACTTCTTCAAAGACGTCCGCTCCGGTATTTACCAACAGCGGGAAAGCGTTCCCGAGGAAATGGGATTGGTTACCCTGCCTTTTGCCAATGTTGGTGAAATGAAAAGCTGGGGGGTTGATGGGCATCTTTCGTACACTCAGTCGATCAATAAAGATTCCTATTTTGTTTTACGCGCCAATTTTACACAATCCAAAAATGAGATCCTGGAATATGAAGAGTCAATCGTACGCTATCCTTACCAGTCAGCAGTTGGTTACCAGTGGGGGATCAACCGGGGCCTGATCGCCCAGGGATTGTTTAAGGACGAAGCTGACGTAATGAACAGCCCAAGCCAAACTTTTGGAGGGGAAGTGTTGCCCGGTGATATTAAATATAAGGATGTGAATGGCGACGGTGTGATTGACGATTATGATGTTGTGCCGCTGGAATACTCCAATACACCGCAAATCCAATATGGTTTTGCTACTGAATTCAATTGGAAAAGCTGGAACCTGAGCGTTTTATTCGAAGGGGTAAGCCGGGTAAAATACTTCAGTGGCGGTAACGGGTTTTTCCCTTTTACCGGAAAAGAAACCGGTAACGTGCTGTTAGCTGTGGCCGATCAGTCTAATCGTTGGACATCGGCTGAGATATCCGGCGACCTGGCAACTGAAAATCCCAATGCCCGCTTCCCGCGGCTTACTTACGGAGGTAATAGCAATAATAACCGGAATTCGACATTCTGGTTGAATGACGGCGCTTATGTGAGGTTGAAAAACGTACAGTTATCTTACCAGACGAAGGCGGCTTTCATGAGAAAAGTTGGTGTTGAAAGTGCAACCTTCAGTTTTATCGGCGAGAATTTGTATGTATGGGACAAGCTGAAAGATAAAATTTTCGATCCGGCTCAAGCGACAGGAAACGGAGCTAGATACCCGCTGCAAAGGGTGTATACATTACAAATGAATCTTAAATTTTAACACACATGGTAATGAAGATAATAAATTGGACATACAGTCGAGGCTTATTGTTGCTGTTGTTAAGTGCGATAGCTTTTGCCTCGTGCGAGAAGTACATTGATATTGATGAATATGTATATGATAAAACAACAATAGACACCATATTCGTATCGAAAACGAAAACGTTTGAATATATAAACGGAACGGCGGAAATATTAAAAAACGAATCTAATTTTGTGGGGGACTGGGAGCCCACTAGTAAACCAGCTTCCCCAAGTGGTATGGGATCGGATGAAGCCATTCAACCCTGGATAAATGGTGACCACCCGGGAAGTTGTTTGGTGGTTGATCAGGTAACGCCCCGAGACACCAAAAATGTGAATCCATGGCCGGACTATTATAAAGGCATTCGGAAAGCAAATATTATTCTGTCCCGGATTGACGGGAATCTGGAATTAACGGATTCTGAAATGAGAGATTATAAAGGGCTGGCCTATTTCCTGCGTGCTTACTTTTACTACAGTTTGGTACGTTTGTATGGACCGGTACCTGTTTTGCCGGACGAACCGTTTGATACGGATGCCTCGGTAGAAGAGACTTCTTTTGAACGTTCGTCGTATGACGATTGTGTCGAATATATATGCGCCGATATGGAACAGGCAGCCCAACTGCTTCCGCGAGACCGGGCGACAGCCTATAAATATATGCCAACCAGGGGGGCTGCCATGGCACTTATTGCACGGATGCGCTTGTATTCGGCCAGTCCCTTGTACAATGGCAATACCTATTATGCCAGTTGGACACGCACCGACGGTACCCCGTTTATTTCACAAACAGCGGATCCTGAACGTTGGGGAAAGGCTGCCGCCGCGTTTAAACGGATTATTGATTTAGGGAAATATCAACTGTATACCGAACCCAAAATTGTTAATACAAGGGGAACCGGCACACTGGAGCTTCCTGACACGAGCGATCCGAACTTAAAGACACAAAGCTTCCCGGATGGGGCGGCCGATATCGATCCTTACAGATCGTATAAATCAATATTTGATGGAAGTGTGATGCCTGAAAGTAATCCCGAATTAATCTATTTTTGTAATGAAGCCAATATAAACATGCGTTTTGCTTTTGCTACAAAACAAGGTGGCAACGGTACATTAAGCGTCCCGAAGGATGTGGTTGACCAATTTCGGATGGCTGACGGAAGACTGTTTAGTGAGGCTACTGATGAAGAAAAATCGTGGCAGGCTGTCGGTACGGGTCAAACTTTTTCTGAGAACTATACCCTTATCGCCGAGCGGGCAAAAATGGACGATAACCGGGAGCCTCGTTACTATGCTTCCATCGGTTTTAATTATGGTCATTGGCCTGGAACTTCGTACATGGGGACAACTTCCGGCGTTATAAATTTTATTGCGACCTATTATTCTGACGGGACTGCCGTGGGCAGTGATTACAACTACAACCGTACCGGGTACACCATTCGTAAATGGGCCCATCAGGAAGATTGCAGAACCTGGGATAGTAACGTAAAAACGAAATATTATCCTATTTTTCGTTATGCCGAAGTTTTAATGGGTTATGTAGAGGCCATGAATGAGATGAGCAGTTCATATACCGATGAAGAAACTGGTGTTACTGTAAGCAAGGATGTTGCCCAGATGGTGAAATATTTTAACCAAATTCGCTATCGTAGTGGTTTACCTGGAATTACAGAGGGGGAAGCAGGGGATTATGAGACAATGAAAGCTTTGATCAAGCACGAAAGGCAGATTGAATTCTTTTTCGAAGATCATCGTTATTACGATCTCCGCCGTTGGATGGATGCGCCTGAGGTCATGCGGACGCCTGTCAACGGATTGGATGTATCGGTTAAGGAAGCTGACCGTGAAAGTTTCTACACGACGAAGATTTGGAATACAGAGACTGCCATGAAGCGTGTTTGGAATAACAAGATGTATTTTTTTC
This sequence comes from Prolixibacteraceae bacterium, assembly GCA_963662895.1. Taxonomy (GTDB): domain Bacteria; phylum Bacteroidota; class Bacteroidia; order Bacteroidales; family Prolixibacteraceae; genus GWE2-42-39. Next base: position 2,291,948 of record OY759982.1, read on the forward strand.
CCATTGCGCAAAGTGTACTGGACAGAAACGGCAAGTTGGTTCAGAACCCGGGGTGGAACTAAAAAGTTATTATTTAAATTAATGATGAAGTAATATGAAAAAAATAACATTATTATATTTATCTATCGCAATACTATTCGTGGGTTGCGAGGAAGAAGCTCCGATGGATCGGGAACTATTTCCGCAGAAAGTTTATATTGTCGGGGCTCGGGATCAACTGGTTGAGCGAGATATTGATCTTGGTAACTCGACCGATACGATCGCTATTTCGGTAGCCGTAAGTGGATCGCTTCCCTTAGCGAAGGATGTTACGGTTACAATTGATGAAAACCCGGATGAAGTTGCTTTGTACAATGAACGTAACGTATCAGGGGAGGACGTGCAATACCAGAAACCGGATGATGCCATTTACAGCTATCCCTTAGAGCAAGTGACTATAAAAGCCGGAGAAATTTACAGCACTTACCCCATCCATATTAATCCGGCTACCTTGCAGTGCGATTCCTTGTATATGATCCCATTACGGTTGAGCTCGATTTCGGACTATGAGTTGAGTGATAATGATACAACCGTTTTGGTGAGGTTACATCTGATGAATGAATATTCTGGTCTGTATTATGTGGATGGGGTGTTGAAAAATACAACCAACGCGAACGATTCCTTAGTTTATAAAATGGCGAGGAATTTAGTGGCAACCGACAATGGAAGCACGGTTCGGATGTACCATTACAACAATGAGACCGATGACTACCTGCCTTCTCATACCTTTAAAATTACGATCAATAGTGATAACTCGTTGAGTTATGCTACTTGGGAGGATTTTGTAATTTATGATGGAGGCGGTACCTATCACCCTGATGTTAAATTGTACGATTTTTGGTACGAGTACGATAACAATGGAACCCGGTGGCGGGCCGAAGGTGTTTTGTATATGGAACGCAAAACAAACGAGGAACAGGATATATTGGATGACTGGTTAGATGAACATGGAAAGTAGGTATAAATAAAAAGATGGTAGGGCCGGTTTTGCCCTGCCATCTTTTTGCAAAGTATCATCGGTTTATTCTTATGGCTGATCGAGAAGAAGAAACGGATTGAGTGAATTTAAATATTCTCCATTATTCACACAAGAAAATATAAAAATGAATACAAGTTAAATGTCTCAAGTGGATTCCTAACTAAAGAGCAGTAAGTTTTGAATTATGGAGATGAGTTAAAAAAGAGAAGCCTCCAACTTCCGAAAGCCGAAACCTTCGAAAATGGAGACTTCAAATTGACGTTTAATCAAGGAGGCCTAAAAATTTGAACAGACAAGCCTCCTTAAAAAACGTTGTAAAATTATGAATTTAAAAAGTAAATTAAGAGTAACCAAACGATTAACTGCTATCATTAGTATAGTTGCCATTATCATTATAAGTATTGCTTTTCAGGGGTGTGAAAAGGAAAATATTTTTCATGAAGAGGAAATAGTTTATAGTAGTGACGAAAAGGGATTTTACCTTTACAATAATTCAGTTTTTCCCTTATCCATAAGAGAACAATTAACTGATTCTGAATTTGAACTACTTTGTAATCTAAGTGAAGAATATGGAGTGTATTTTTTGAATCCCGAAGAATATAGCCACATTGAATTGAAAGAGATAGAGAGCTACAGTGAAACTCAAAAACTACTGGATGTCAAATTGACTTATGCTGAACCTACAATAGAACATGATAGAGAATTGAATCGTCCGGATATTAATGTGCCAAGATTAAAATCAGGGAATTCTGAGGAATATGAGGAATACAGTTCAAGAACAGCTTCTATACAAGTTGCTACAATTACATCTGGTGTGGGTTTAGTATATGGGTATATCAATCTTAATTGGGCATATTATTACAACAATACTCAACACATAGCACTGAGTGTTAGTGACGTAAATGTCAATATTTCAGGAGGTGGCTATGGTTTGTTCTGTACTTTTAATGGAACTAAATCTGTTAATCTTAATTCAAATAATATTGAATTTTCGTATGTTGTAAATGGTAGAGTTTGGTTAGGTGCATCTATTGGGGGAATGCCTATTGGAATACCTACCTTATTAGACATCAATAAAAGTGGAAACTATTTATGTCCTTATTAATAGAAAATTAAATATGTATTATTTAAATAATAGGAATAGTTCTCAATGGTTAATCGTTGCATTCATAGAATATTTCTTGTATATGATTATTTTTTCTCTTTTCTTTCAAATTAATAAGGAGATACTGATTTTCATCGCTATTCTTTCATCTCTATTATTATATAGAGATTATTCCATTCTTAAGAAATGCCACAACTATTTTGAGTCTATAAGCAAAAAATTTTTCATAATTGTACGCCCAGTTTACCTCAAAAACTTTTTAGAACGGGTAGCAATTTTGATATGTATTATAGTCTTGGTTTTGCTATGGAATTCTGATATAAGATTAATAAACGACCTGTTGCAATGCCTGTTCTTGTTGGTTGCTTTTAATTATAAGCATGTTTATAGATTAAAACCCAGAGATTCAGTTTTGGAGGAAGTAAAACAACTGACAAAAGACAAAGGTATCGGAAAAATACAACTCCACAATAATGAACATACATTATATATAACGAAAAAAGATCTTTGGCAGATCAAAGGGGTGCTTGAAAAAAAAATGGATTTTTAGTGATTTAATGCGGATACTATTTCAAATTACTTCCATTATAAGTTTTACCGGAAGTGTATTTATCACTTCCGGTAAATTTGTGAATGCCACGAATACGCCAAAGTTTTACTTCGCTTTTGCCTTCTTGCTGGCGGTAGTCGCATGGGGTGCAGTTACTCGGAAATCATTGCGTTTTCGTGCAATCGAAAACCAAACAATCCTTTGGGGAATTTATACCGTCTGTTTTTTGCAGGCATGCTACGGACTATTCCAGTTTGTGGGGTGGTTCCCATCTAATCACTCTAAATTTGCCATTACAGGTAGTTTTGATACCCCGGCAGGCTTTGCCGCTGTTTTATCATTGGCGTTTCCCGTCGGACTGTTCTTGTTGGCAAAAGCAAAAACGGTTGAATGGTATTTGATAGTTGCAGGATTGATTGTGATGGCAACGGCAGTGTTTCTTTCCGGCTCAAGGGCCGGGATGCTGGCAATAGTCCTCTCATCCGGCGCTTTCTTGCTGGCGAAGAAAAATGTACTGCGTAGTGTTCGACAGTTCAAGTATTATAAGCTGGTATTGTTCTTCCTTGCAGGCTTATTGATCGGTGGTACTTTTCTTCTTTATTATCAAAAAAAGGATTCGGCAGACGGGCGGCTTTTAATTTGGACCGTGTCGGCTGAAATGATAAAAGACAAACCTGTTTTTGGGCATGGTTACCGAGCATTTCAAGCAAAATACATGGACTATCAGGCAGCATATTTTAGAGATCATCCCGATTCAAAGTTTAAACTTCTGGCTGATAATGTGAAGCATCCGTTTAACGAATTTATAAAAATTGCCATTGAGTTTGGAATGGCAGGTTTGGCTGTCATCCTCGCGTTTATTTTGTTCGTTTTGCGGAAAATATTACGGTCAGAAAATGGGAACAGAGCGCTTGTTTTTAGCGGGTTAATATCTTTTCTGGTATTTGCATGTTTCTCCTATCCATTGCAATATGTGGCAACTTGGTTGTTTCTCATGTTTTATCTTTCAGCCATGTTGCCCCCAAAAGAAATCAGATTGGTAAACACTCCCATTGTAATTATTACAAGAATGGCGATTGTTGTGGCATGCATCTTTGCCTTTTCCCATATCGCCAGACTGGTAGGAGCTGAAATAAAGTGGAAGACAATTGCAATGAGTTCCCTAAGAGGCAATACAGAAGAGATGTTACCGGAATACGGAAAGCTGTATTCCACATTTCTAAAACGAAATCCATTTTTTTTATACAATTACGGGGCGGAACTAAATATTGCAGGGAGGCATGCGGAAAGCACAGTCATTTTGAATGAGTGTAAAAAGCTGTTTAACGACTATGATTTACAAATGCTTTTGGCTGACAATTACCACAAAAAAGGAGAAACAGACAAGGCTGTTCAACGATATCAGCACACTTCGGATATGATACCCTGTCGTTTTCTCCCGGGTTACCAACTCTTTAAAATATACAGAGAAGCGAATCAACGGGAAATGGCAGTGAAGTATGCCAGGGAGATTGTAAATAAAAAAGTGAAAATCCCATCCTTTACGGTGACATCGATCATATCTGAGGCGAAAGATTATCTGAAAGAAACTGAAAAGCATGTTGGGAAATGTCCAATGGCCGTGAATTTTAAATCCGTTCAATTGAACCGCGATTTTCAAATACACATACAACAATTAAGTATCATATTGAATGAAAGCTAAACGAATCAGAATTATCATCTTAACCATTCTTTCTGTTGTAATTGGGTTAAGCATAGTTGTCTATTTTTTACTTCGTGAAACTGAGTTGGGAAAAGTAATCAGTCACTATGAAAAGGAACAAAATCAGGAGAAATTGGCTGCTGCCCGCTTTTTGATTAATAATATGGAAGGGAGTTATTCTTATAGTGGAGAAGCATATGAGATTATCAGAAAAGTATATAGCGGTTTAAGTCTGGTATCCGAATCAGAACGTAATAAAACACTTAAAAATAGACTGGACACCTTGCGATACATTCCAGAACTGATCATTGAACTCGATAAAGATAGCATTAAAGCAGATTTCCTTATAAAACATATTGATTTTGCTTACAATGTATGGAAAAAATCAACATGGAATAAAGATGTGATTTTCAATAATTTCTGCGAGTACATCTTGCCTTACAAATATAGTAATGAAGGAATCTCCGAATTCATACAGCAATACAACAAGAATTATTCCCCCATCCTTGATCATATTTATTTTGGGGAGGGAAATAGGTACAATGCAATTAATGCGACTCCTGTTTCTATGTCGGATGAAAGCAATAATAAAAATGTTGGACCTGTTAAATTATTTCCGGAATCAAAAGGATTAATATTCAGCAATATAGAAAATGAGGGAGAAGGGACTAAAACTCTTTTCATCCAATACTCCAATGTAAAGCATTGGAACAAAATGAGGATTCTTATCAATGGTAAAGATACTTTATACGCCAATTTAAAACCCTTAAATAGTTTGAATGATTTTCCCAAACGTCCATTGAAAATACCAGTTCAATTACAACAGGGACTAAATACAATTGAGATAGCCGCCTGCGATGATACCATTGCAATTGATTATATCGAAATAGTGCCATTTGAAAAATACTATCGGGATGATGTAAACTATAAAATTGTAGATGGTGCCAACTATATCATTTTAAATGCGGCCAATAATAAATGTCTTGAAATCGAAAACGGATCTTCATTAAACAATACTCTTTTGTGCTACAATGATTACAAAGGAGAAAAGTATCAGCATTTTAATGTTCAGAATATCGATTATGGATTTTTTAATCTTTCACCTTGTCATGTGGAGGGTAACCCAAGTTCTTTAGATGTAGCTTGGGCCTCAAAATCTAATAATGCGGCCATCATCATGTATAATTTCAACAAACAATCCAATCAGCTATGGGCAGTTATCCCTGTTGGTCACGAACAGTACAAGATCATAAATAGAATGAGCGGAAAATGCCTTGAAATCTCATCAACTAATAATCAGGTTGTTCAAAATGAATATATGGGTTCAGAGAGTCAGCACTGGATTTTCAAAAGAGCCGATAACAATATTTACTTCGACAAAGATTTCCACATTGCACAAAACTCAGTTCTGGAAGCCACGCGTAGGATAGCTGAAGAGTTAGATTTTGATTGGATGTGGTTGGATTCAAACCTGCCGGAATTGCCTGCCCTGGATATTTTAAACACAAAGGTTGGAAATTGTGTTGTTGAGGCTCAGTTTCAACTCTCCGTTTTAAGATCACTTGGAATCCCTGCTGTAATTGATTTTTATCCGTCAGGGGCCAATTCAAGCGTTACTCACGATTTTAATTCGATAATCGATAAAGACAACCATGCAATATATTCTCAGGTAGGTGAAATACCAGGAACAGGAAGTGTACCAATGCCTGCGTCGAAAGTATTCAGGAAGAACTTTTCAATAAATAAAAACAGCTTGGCCGTACAGAAAGGTAAAAATGAACGTATCCCTTCCCTTTTTCAGGATATTCATCTGTGTGATGTAACAGCAGAGTATTGTGCAACAATGGATGTTGATGTTGACTTATTTAAACCTGACAGTGCGAATTACAAGCATGCCTATCTATGCGTTTTCAGTAATAATTCATGGCTTCCTGTTTGGTGGAATCGTATTTTAAAAAATAAATGTTCATTCAAAGACATGGGGCTTGGTGTATTATACCTGCCTGCTTATTATACTAATACTGGAATAATAAAGGGTGGGGGGTACCCTTTTATTATTAAAAAAGATAGTACGATTGAGAAAATAATCGTCAGTAAGGATACCATTCAAACACTTGTTCTGAAGCGAAAATATCCATGGAAAGGTGGCGGGTTGGATGGCCGGATGAATGAAGGCAAGTTTCAGGGAGCCAACAAATCTGACTTCTCCGATGCCGTTACTTTATATACTTTCAAAAGAAGTACTGAACCCATATTTTACAGCCTGCCGGTTAAATGCAGCAAGAGATTTGCTTATATCAGGTATTGTGGTGCAAATGGCACCAATTCAACATTGAGCGAATTGATGTTTTTGGACGAAAACGGTATGGAAATTCAAGGAGAACCTATTGGAACCCCCGGGAGCTATATGGATGCCGGAAATACGCTGGATAAGGCTTTTGACAAAGACATATTAACTTATTATGACGGAGCAAAACCAGACAGCACCTGGATTGGATTAAAATTCTTTAAGCCTGAAATTGTAAAAATAATCCGTTTTATTCCCCGAAACGATGGGAATTGTGTGGAGGTTGGGAATGATTATGAATTGGAATACTGGAATAACTATGAATGGGAATCATTAGGCAGACAAATCGCAAAAACTGATTCGCTGGTTTATCGTAATTGTCCGAAAAACGCGATTTATATCTTACACAACCATACCAAAGGGAAAGAAGAGCGGATATTTACCATTGGCAAAAATGGTGAGCAAATTTGGTGGTAAAATAAAGGGTTATTCAAATTCAATAGTTATGGCAGGAAATCCTAATCAAATAGTCAAAAGTACAAAGACCCGGCAGGAAATCGCACAAGAATACGGGGTTGACAGAAAAACATTTTATAGGTGGATGAAAAAAGCTGGCCTCCCGATAACAAAAGGCTTGTTGTGTCCATCGGAGATGGAGGTAATTTACAACACTTTTGGTAAACCATCTTCGGCTGAAAATGAGAAGGAGTCATCACAGAAACGTCAAATGCCCCAAAACGCCTCAATTTGACCCATAATCTCAAATTAGAATAGTTATTTATTGATTAATTTTACATAGAAAGTGAAATGTATGAATACAAGTTGATAAATGCCAAAATAATCCGGAATTGAAGTACAGTAGATTTTGAATTACGGAAATGAGTTGAAAAAAGAAGCATCAAACTTCCGAAAGCCGAAACCTTCGAAAATGGAGACTTCAAATTGACGTTTAATCAAGGAGGCCTAAAAATTTGAACAGTAAGACCTCTATTAAATAATAAGAGTAATGAGTTATAGCATTATATGCAATGTCTATGGAGAAAAGGTAGATGGAGTTAAATTTATCAGAGATAAATCATTAAATGCACATGCGTATGCGGTTTTCGGATATAGTTGCGATGCTAAAGCTTATGAAATGTCATATGCAGGCGGAGCAGACGGTCATTTGTATTTTGCCTGGGCTTGGACAGGTAAAATAGGTTTTGATGCAAGCATATCAGTGAATCCATATGGTGGATTTACAATTACTGGTGGCGGCCCTAGTGGTATGGGTAGTGAGTCTGTTTATCCTTACGAATTGAATTAGATTTAGGACAAAGATTAATGGCAGTTAAATTTGATTGCCATTAATCTTACTGCAAATGTTGATCCAAACCAAAAAGTATGAAAAGAAAGTTACTATTTATCTTATTGTTTATTAGTATCGGAGCACATAGTCAAACTAAGCCGGACTCCATCACAAATCTTATATTGGGTAATCCTATACCCATTTATGAATTTGGGATGCCTTTAACGTCTTGCGAAACAAACTTCGAGAATCTATTTAAGAATTGGAATCCCGGCAATGTGACAAATGCCCGTGAATACGAATTACTCGATTTTTCATTTGTTGAAACCATCGCCGACTCCGTAAAGTATAGTTATTACCGCAATTACTTTTCGGGAGGAGAGCCGGTTTATTGTTCGGTGGCTTCCTTTTCCAGTAGCAGCAGTAAATTGAAAAAACTTAATGGAAAAATCTACAATGAAGAAACAGAGATTTCAGAGCGTTTTATCCGACCCGGCTATATTCGCCCGGAACTTTTTGACCAACGCGGGCTTCCCGCAGAGGCAAAAGAGATACTCTCTGAAGAATTCGTTCAGCAGGCCAGAGAACTCTTAATGCGTGAAATCAATATTGACACCCTGAATCTAAAGTTCATTGCTGGCGAAATATCTAGAAATGACACAATAAAATCCACTTCAGGTTCTGTTAAATTGATCAGGTTTGCTCATTCTTCTTATGGGTTTGCCTCAACTGATTCAATTTCACAAGATTATGTGGAAATGTTTTTAAAAAGCGATCAGGATAATTCATTCCCCAAAGGAAATAATTATAATGACTTAACTACACAAAAAAGGAGAGCCTTGGCACTTGAAGAATTGTTAATTTGGCGGATTACCAGCCAGGTATCATTTAATAAATTAGTACACTTTGGCGATAAAGTGTATGTAGTCAGGTTTAGGTACCATGGAGCAATGTTTTCGGTTTACGTGGTTTGCAATCCAGAAACTAAAAAGGTTGTGATGGATACCTTTTTTAAAAACATAACGATTCGTACAAGAAAATGATCAGAATTTGAAATCCTGATCGCAATAAAGCCGAATTTGTAATCCATAATTTGAAAGAAAAAGATTAGTTAAATATTGAATCTGAGAGAAGTAAATTATAATTGTAAATCTGATACCGCCTGGTTTTCGGAGTGGATTCAATGTTTCATTAGCCGATTTTGCTCTTATTGTTTGAGTGATTATTCCAATCTTCAAAAAAATGCTAGATGAAAAGAAAATTAACCCTTATTATTTTTATTATTGTAGGTAACATGGAGGCATACTGCCAGTTTAAAAGCGGATCGATATCAAACTCTTCTGATAAGAAGGTTTCTATTTACGAGTATGGCGATAGTTTAACTTCCTGTGAAACCAATTTCGAAAATTTATTCCGGAATTGGCACAATGGATATATTACCAATGCAAACGAATACAGCTTTGATAATTACTCCTTTGTTGAAACTATTTCCGACTCGGCCAGGTACAGGTACTACTGCAATTACTTTTCCGGGCTAGAGGTTGTTAATAATTATTATTCTTCATTTGCTTCTTCTTCTTCTTACAAATGAAAACCAGACAGGAATACTTCATCACCCCTTTTAAATATAAATGGTTCTTGTTGGAGCAATTGCCAATAGAAATCATGATAAAAATGCTAAAACTATATAGCACCGAAATAAATATTGACACGATTAAGCTTACCATGAGATTTACTATCCTAAAAATAAATGGAAGTACCTTGTACATTCCTACCGACAACGTAGGAACTGTATCTGTGTGTAATAATAAAGACGGTAGCGAGCTTGTATGTTTAGTAAAAACAATTTCAAACAAAGAAGACAATGATTTATATTGAAGGTATCAAAAATACGAGACTAAAGAAGGATAGAAATAGTTATCCATACAATATACCGTCTATATTTAACCTGGAAGAATTAAGATTCCGCAAAAGTGTAACATTCATTATCGGGGAGAACGGTTCCGGAAAATCTACCTTGGTGGAAGCACTGGCGATCAATGCAGGTTTCAATCCCGAAGGAGGAAGCCGGAATTTTAACTTCAAAACAATGGATTCCCATTCGGAACTGTACAACGATATAAAACTCACCAGGTCGCCTTATCGCAATACAGACGGCTTCTTCTTAAGGGCTGAGAGTTTTTACAACGTAGCCAGTGAAATTAATAACATATTAGATAAGGGGCAAATCATAAGAAATTATGGCGGTTCTCTTCATGAACGTTCTCATGGCGAAAGCTTCCTTGCACTTGTTCATAACCGGCTTTCCGGTAATGGACTGTATATTTTTGATGAGCCTGAATCTGCCCTGTCAATTACCAGCCAGTTTAATTTGTTAATCGCAATTAAAGAGCTGGCTGAAAAGAAATCTCAGTTCATCATTGCAACCCACTCCCCGGTATTGATGGCCTATCCCGATGCTGAGATCTACCATGTTTCAAACAATGGTTTGGAGCTTATGAATTATGAAGATACTGAGCAATACCGATTGACAAAATATTTCATAAATAATTATAGGAAAATGATTGATGAATTGATGTTGCCGTGAAAGGATTTGAAATAACCTGTAAAGGACGTAAAAACAGAGTGGTGGTCAAAGGAGATTGCTGACAATTCATCTCTCAACCCATCTATATTCGTGATGTTACAAATTTGGAAGGCGAGGCTCTGTTACTATTGGAATCATACCATCGACTGAAAAAGCAACTCATGGATGAAGTTCTGATTTAATTCACATAGAGATAGTTATTTGCAATGGAAACCAGTAATAAATATATAACCATCAAAACTAAAAAAATAATTAGTATTTCCTTCCGGAACCCAACTAAATTACCCATGAAAACAATAATCCTTATTCTGAGTATCCTTTCTTGTTTTAGTGTGTGTATCCATGCGCAGGAAATGGGTAACGATTCAATCCAAAACCTCTTTCTTGAACAACTGGCCCTCTATCCGCAGGAGAAAATCCATGTACATACTGATAAGTCTTCCTATGTTTCGGGAGAAACGATTTGGTTACGCGTCCATTTAGTTGACGCGCTGTTTTTGAAACAAGCCAACGCAAGTCGTTATGTGTATATCGAACTGATTAACCCGCTGGCCGATGTGGTAAGCCGGGTGATGCTGCGCTCCGACAGCCTGGGCTGTTTTTATGGGAATATCACAGTTGACGAAGTTTTGCCTGAAGGAAATTATACCCTGCGGGCTTACACCCGCTATATGCAAAATTTGGGTGAGGATTATTTTTTCAGGAAATCGATTCAAGTGATTGATCCGCTATCTGCCGAAATTTCCCCTGAGATCAATTTTACTTTTGATGATAATAAGGTGAATATTCGAATCAAGAGTTAAATAGCTAATGTTATAAAAGCTGCGGCTAATCTTCCAAAAGCATGTACCATTAATCCTTTTGTAGACCTAACTTTGCTTGCCTTTTGGATATCGGCCTTTTCAATCAGCCAATTAAAAATTGCTTCAACCGGTTGTCTGACTTTGGAAACGGCAGTTGAGAATAAATCATCAGCTGCTTTTATCCTTTGCTTTATCACATCAGTCATTCCCTTAACAGCTTTGACCGGTGCAAGTGTTTCTGAATTCTGGTGTTTCAACATGTACAGATTTAGTTCGTTCACAAAGTATATTTTATCACCAAAGAAAGTCCTGTTCTCAATTGCTGACCAGGCTTCTTTAAATACGGTCAAATCATTGACCGAAGCTGGGGTGAACAATATTTGTTCCGGATGGGGCAGTTTTCCAATACGCCGAAAACCTAACAGGTGCAGCTTAAGCCCATAATAATACATCCCTTTGGTCGAACAATACCCCTTGTCTGTTATCTCCCTTGCAACCTTGCCCGAACGCTTGCCTGAACAGGTTATGATTGGCATGGAGTCCAATAAGCTTTGGTCAAACAGGCAATCATCCGGCTGAAAATCTGCAAGTAGAATTTCAATGAGCCTGGTAAAAGCACCTCCCAGTCTGTTCAACCGATTGTTGAACGCCTGATAGCTACCTAACTTTGGAAACCACGACATTAGGTATTCTGATGCAAAGCGGTGGATGTGCTTTGTTGTCCTATGCCCTTCATGGTGCATCGTGTACAAGTATATTGTCATAATCTCCTGGTCTGTAAATTCCGGCTCATTGTTATTACTGAACCTTTCACAATAAAATTGAAGTTCTTCAAATTTATCACATACATAAAAGTAAATTCTTACTAACTTGTCGTCCTTATCTCTGGAAATCATATCTGATTGTCAATTCGTAACTGACTCCAAGATACTGATTTTCAGAGATTAATGCAAAATTTACTGCTTGATATTCAACTATTTAATGAACTTTTTTTATATTGTTTTCAACCCTTGATTCGCATTGAATGTAAAAATTTGGTTCAACGAAAAGGCCGGAGAAAATCGAATTGCTCCCGATGCTTGCAGCTTATTTGTTGACGGCAACCTGAAGGGAGAAGGAGAAAAACTGTCATTTGACGAAGATTCTGCCTATTATTCGTTTCAGTTAAAGGATGCCCATGACCAGCCGGTATTTCTTTTTCAAACCGCTTACAAGGGGCGATATTACAATCGTTTTTTCAGAATTCCCCAGGCTGATGACAGCTTTGATGTTTCCTTTTTTTCCGAGGGGGGCCACGCCTTATTGCAAACGGGGTTTCAGATGGCTTTTAAAGCATTGAAAAAAAATGGCTTGCATGAAAAAGTGAAAGGGACTGTTTATGACGACACTGGTCAGGAATGTGCAAGTTTCGAAAGCGGTGATTTGGGGATGGGGCAGTTTCGTATGTATTACTTCCCGGAACGGACTTATTATGCCGTTTGCACGAACGAACAAAATATCTCCAAACGGTTCCCGCTACCTGTGGCTGAACCTGACAAGATAGCACTGAAAGCAAACTGGGACAAAGGCAAGTTACGCCTAAGCTTGCTTAAATCGCAGGATTATGCAATGCCTCCGAATGTTTCTTTGGTGGCACATTTAAGGGGCGTGGTCCTTTATGCCCAACCGTGGGATGAAACGCGGGGCTACCTAAGCTTTGAGAAAGATTTTTTCCCCGCTGGTATTGTACATCTTTTGTTAATCGACAAAGACCGGAATATCCTGAGCGAGCGCTTGGTGTTTTCAAACCAAAACAGTACAATTGCCAGGGTAAATGTGAAGTCCGATAAAACAGGCTATCAAACCCGCGATAAAATTAATCTGGAGATACAGGTTACCGACGAAAATCAAACACCGTTACTTGGTAGCTTCTCCATGGCTGTGGTGGATAAGCGAGATGTAGCTATCGATGCCACTTCCAACATTATTTCCACGCTTTTGCTTACTTCCGAGTTGAGAGGCTATATTGAATCGCCCATGAGCTATTTGCGAAACGATGCCCCAAAAACAATCGCAGCGTTGGATGTGCTGATGATGACACAAGGGTGGCGAAGATACAACGTGCCTGAAATGCTGAAAGGTAATTTGCAGAATCAACTGAAATATCCGGTGGAGTCAAGCCGCCAGTTTTCAGGAAAAGTCACCGGGGTATTTTCAGCCCTAAAAGATGGAAACATCTCCCTGATTGCCCATAAAGATTCGATTTTGGGCACTTCGTTAGTCAAACCGGGAGAAGACGGCAAGTTTGTGTTTGCCAATGTTGATTATCCGGATAGTACCCAGTATATTATACAAGCATTGAGGAAGAAGGGCTCAACGCTTGCTTTTATTGAAATGGACTCCATCGAAGCATTTCCGCCGGTTGTATTACCTCTCTTGGTAGCTCCCGAAAAGCGCAGCTCCGAAGAATCTTATTTGGACAAGGCAAATGAAAAGTTTACCATAGAAAAGGGGATGCGGGTCATTAACCTGGCAGAAGTAGAGGTAAAAGGACAAAAAGTAACCAAACAAAAAACAGAATCGCCCTACTATTCCATTTCGTCATCTTTTGTACTGGGGACCGAAGAGATCGAAGAAGCAAACTTTATGACCGTCTTCGACCTGCTGCGTCGCCTCCCGGGCGTTACAATTTCAGGTAGCGAAATTTATTATCGTCAGGCAACGCCTATGCTTATTTTAGACAATATACCGACTGAAAATTTCGATTATAGCCTATTGAATGTGAATGATATCAGCGATGCTTTTGTGTCGCCGGCCACATCGGTAATGCCCATATTTGGGACCCGTGCGGCAAACGGGGCCATTGTGATTAACACCAAAAAGGGATTTGTGGAGAAAAACAGTTTGAATAAAAATATGCAGGTACTTACACCGATTGGCTACCAGCAGCATGTTGAGTTTTATTCGCCCACTTACGAAACAGAAGAACAGCGAAGAAACGCGGCCCCGGATCTACGCTCAACAATTTATTGGAACCCAAGCGTCTGGACGGACAGCACGGGGGTTGCTCATCTGAGCTTTTATTCGGCTGATTCGCCATCGCAATATGGTATTGTCCTTGAAGGGATAAGTAGCTTCGGCCATCTTATCTATTCATCAAAAGAAGTGATCGATGTGGAGTGACAGCTATTTTCCGGCGCCGGATAACCGGGCCCGGGTTGCTCCTTTTTTAATAAGGTGTGGATTTTTACTTGGGTTGTTTTTTAAGACACGGGAAAGAACAGATTTCTGTTATAGTATCCAAAATCGAGAATCAAATATCTAAAATTGAAACTCCTTCTTTTATCTACAAACTACCTTTACCCGAACTAAAAAGATAAATAACGGAGAATAAATCTAAAGCTATAGCGAACAATACAGCAAAAATATGAATAATAAATATCTGAAAGGCAGCTTGCTTCCTGTTATCGGATGGACGGTTGTTTTTATTGTCCTGTTTTCCTGTCTGCAAATAAAAGGTCGTTATAATTTATATTTTATGGAGCAATGGCAGATTTTCTTATACGACTGGCCGTTTGTTGCTTCTGTTTTATGGAGCCCCGGAGGAATGGTACGTCTGATATCAGATTTCTTGGTACAGTTCTTTGTTTACGACTATTTGGGGGCTTTGATATTTGCCTTTTTACTGACATTAACCGGCTTTTTTACAGCTTCGGTATTAAAACAGCTGGCTTCAACCCCTCATCTTTTCGTATTAGCGTTATTGCCGGTTGTTTCATTATTGTTTTTGCAGTTCAACGTAAACTATCACTTAGCCGGAACCACCGCTTTTTTATTATTTATAACAGGATTGAACTATTATTTAAAAATGCGTTCTTTAAGGTCCAGGGTACTTTTTGATTTGTGTACGTCGTTGACCCTTTACCTGCTGGCAGGGCCGGTAGCTTCCATGTTTGTTGTCAGCGTACTGCTTATAGAGCTTTTTACACATTTCCGGAGCTCTTATCTTTTTCTCATCCCCGGGGTAATCGTTTATTTATCAGCCTGGGTTAGTTTAAGATTGGGGGTAACAGGAGAAATTAAGCAGTTGTTATTGCCCAACGGATATTTTGGATGGCACCTGAAAGCAGTATTGATGTACCAAACGTGGTTTTTTATGCTTGCTCTTTTGCTGCTTGCATTGCTTTTGCATTGGGTTAAAACAGTTAAAAAGAGTGTCTGGCAGGCCGGTCTGTT
This sequence comes from Prolixibacteraceae bacterium, assembly GCA_963662895.1. Lineage (GTDB taxonomy): Bacteria > Bacteroidota > Bacteroidia > Bacteroidales > Prolixibacteraceae > GWE2-42-39. The sequence goes on from OY759982.1 coordinate 2,307,503, forward strand.
TTTCCAACTCATGGTTATCGGTGGATTTGTATTCTTTTGCCCGTCTTTTATGATTGATACCCGGAATGAGCTTTTTAAAGAACTAGAGCATTACATCAGTATCGGGGATTGGGATATGGCGCTAAAACGAAGCGAAGGAAAAGGTACAAACAATTACCTCTGTCAGAATTGCCGTAACCTGGCGCTTGCCGAAAAAGGAAAATTAGCGGAAAACCTGTTTGACTACCCGCAGGCAGGTATTCAAAATATCATTCTAAACTGGGATAAAACAGTTTGTGTTGCTGCCTTATTAAGCGATGTCTATTTCTCAATGGGGCATATTGCCATGTCACAGAAAATGGCATTTGAATCGAGCGTGAATGGAAATAATTATAATCCGCGTATGTTTAAGCGACTGGTACAAACCAATCTGATTTATGGCAATTACCGGGTAGCAGAAAAATACATTACATTACTTGAAAAAACTCAACATTACAGGAAATGGGCGTACTCACAGCGTCGGTTTCTGGATAATGACAGTGCCGTGGAGGCAGACTCTTTGCTCGCAGCCAAACGCAGGTGTTTATTTCCCGAAAAGACGATATCCGGGAACGACGGCATCAATTCAGATTTAAAACATATCATCGATCATAACCCCTCTCACCGTGCCTCCATTCAATATTTAGGCGCCATATACCTTTTAATCAAAAATATACCTGGTTTTAAGGGAATAGTGGAACGTTATTACGGAACGCCTGCTTTACCTTATTTACCCAAAGCGTTTCAGGAATGTATGATGCTATTTACGGCAACAGATGCGGAAATCCCGGAACAGTATGATATTTCCGACGAGGTCGTTCAGCGTTATAAGGCATTCCGTACACTCAAAACGGACCAGGTGGTTCAGGAATATCAGGCAATCCTGAACCACGAAACAGATAGCCCCGCTACATACTGGCACTATTTGTTATGTTATAAAGAAAAATAATTGAAAACTGAAATGCAGAAGAAAATTTATTTTACAATATTGGGGATCGGATTTTTCACCCTTTTTTCCTGTATCAAAAATAGACATGTGGATGAGAATCTGGACAAATTTCCTCCGATTTTCCCGGATTATACAGAAGTTACAATTCCTGTGAATATTGCTCCTCTTCATTTTGGGTTAACCGGTTCATCAGTCTGTTCTGAAACTTATGCCTGCTTCGAAACCAATGCCGGATCAATAAACGTGAAAGCCAAAAACAAACAGTTTAAAATCAGCTCTTCAGACTGGGAGAAACTAATGGCAGAGTCAAAGGGGGCAACCATTCAGGTTACGGTTGTGGTAAAAAGAAATGAAAAACGGATAGCTTACAAGCCTTTTAACCTGTCTGTTGCCACAGAACCGGTGGATCCCTATATCGCGTACCGGCTGATTGAACCCGGTTATGAAACATGGGACGAGATGGGAATTTATCAGCGCTGTCTGGAAAGTTATAAACAGACTTCTGTTGTACTCAACAAAACAACCAATAATAATTGCATGAACTGCCACTCTTTTTGTATGCAGTCTCCCGGTAAAATGCTTTTTCATATGCGAAAAGATTTCGGGGGCACGTTTTTGATAGACGGAGATAAAATAGAGAAGCTGAATACCAAAACGCCACAGACCATTTCTCCGCTTGTTTATCCTTCATGGCACCCGTCCGGTAATTTTGTCGCTTTTTCGGTAAATAAAACAAAACAAATGTTCCATAGTACCGATCGTAACCGTATAGAAGTTTTTGATTATGAGTCGGATGTTGTAATTTATGATGTCAATAAGCATGAACTGTTTACTTCGCCTTTATTGTTTTCCAGGTCAGCCTTTGAAACCTTTCCCACTTTTTCTCCTGACGGGAAGACTTTATATTATTGTTCCGCAGATAGTGTCGATATGCCGGGTGACTATGAGAACATAAAATACAGTTTGTGTGCCATATCGTTTGATCTGGAAAACCGGCAATTTGGAAATAAAGTTGATACGCTTTATCATGCACGCAAAAATGGAAAAAGTGTTTCTTTTCCCCGTGTATCGCCTGACGGGCATTATTTGATGTTTACACTTTTTGATTACGGAAATTTTTCTATTTGGCATCGTGAAGCTGATCTATATCTTCTGGATTTGTCAAACAATAGGATTACAGCATTGGATGCGCTTAATAGTGATGAAACTGAAAGTTATCATTCATGGAGCAGCAACAGCCGTTGGGTTATTTTTAGCAGTCGTCGTATTGACGGGTTGTACACGCGTCCGTTTATTGCTTATATTGATAAAAATGGCAAAGCTTCAAAACCTTTCCTTCTTCCACAGGATAATGTTAATTATTATATGCGGCTCATGAAGTCGTTTAATATTCCTGAATTTGTAAAAGGCAAAATAAAGATGAGCGCTTATCAAATAACACAGAAAGCCCGTAATGATAAAGGCGTTGATGTGCTGTTTAGTGAGTAACCGGCTATTGGGGAACATCTGCATAATTTTTACTAAAGTAAAAATAAGATTATTGAACCGGATTTTATAAGGTTAGCTTTTCAATTTGCTCACGAAGCCGATCCTGATGCTGAGCTTTACCTTATATCGAAGGCTTGCCTGATTCGATAAATAGAGCTTTTAATAACAGATACATAAAATTTTTTAAATTCTTCATGAAGAATCATGATAAAACTGAACGGGTGACTTTTTGGGGAGTGGATGATAATCAATCATGGCTTAACAACTGGCCTGTGAGAGGTCGAACTAATTATCCCTTTATCTTAAATCGGTGGGGAGAGAATCAATCCCTAAATTAGTCGAAGACATTAAGATTGGCGATGGGAAAATGCGCTGTAAATATTACCATTTGCCCGATTCAATTATTAACCCTGATTTAGCGCTTACCAAAGAAAAGCTTGTCCTGGCCCGGCCTACGGATATACAGAATTTGAGTCGCAGGAAGCAAAAGCTCATAGGTGATTTTGTATTCCATCGCCGTAAATCAGATAAATGTAGCAATAGCCGATTATTTCAATGCCCCCGCAGATTGAGGAAATTAATCTGGATAATTGTAGATCAGCGAAGGATCAGGGCGGATCATTTATATACAAATATCTGAAAACGGATTGGCGTATTAATCCTTGATAAGAAAATCAGAAATAAATCATCACCTTTTTATGCATAACCCGATAAAATTGCGGATAATTCCATGGTTAATAAACTCAGGATGGAACTGAAAGGTGTAAACAGGCTTGTTTGTGTGTTTCATGGCCTGGTTAAAGCATTTTTCCGATTTTGCTAAATGGATAAAACCAGTGGGGATGGTAATCGAATCGTTGTGCATTTGCATCGCATCGAAAACTTCAGGTATGTCTTTAAAAATGGCATCCTGTTTTACAATTTGGATCGGGACTATCCCTGATTCCGGTTCGGCGCTGCGCAGGTAAGCTGCCCCGTGCATAAATCCGATAATATGGTGCCCTGCACATATCCCCAATACAGGCTTATTGTATGTTTTTACCCACTCGAACCAGGGCTGGTGGTGTTCCACAATGTCATCCCCCTGTGGTGATCCTGATATAATGGCTCCGTCGTATTCTTTTAGTTCTTCTGTAAAAATATCCTGATATTCAATAGTTTTGACTGTAGTATTATCTTTTTCAATAATTTCTTTTATAGGGGTTGTGAATTCGTTGATTCCCCGTTCAGCGCTATTAATAATCAGTATCTCCATATTCTATTTGTTATTCCAGATTACAATCTTACTAAAAAAAGAGAAAATTCAGGTAATCCGGGGGCTGTTTATAACAATTCCTGAAGACTTGATAGTCGTAAAAATTTAAAGCATTATATTTCAGTATTAAAAAAAGTACTATATTTGCATAGTGCTACCTAGAGGTATGATATGAATATGAATTTTAAAATACAGTTTGATGATCAGATGTCTGTACCAAAATACAGGCAGATTATTGAAGCAATCCAGTCAAAAATCAGGAGTGGGGAATTGTGTAAGGGGGATCGTATTCCTTCGTTAAATATGCTTTGTAAGCAATATGGTTTGTCACAGGACACGGTATTGATGGCCTATAACGAACTTAAGTCGAAAGGAATTATTACTTCACAGGTCGGTAAAGGTTATTTTATCCAGACAGAAAAGGTCGATATAAATCACAGGATTTTGTTACTTTTTGACAAACTTACTGCCTATAAGGAAGATCTCTACGAATCCTTCAAATCAGCTTTGGGCAATAAAGGGACAGAACAAATATTTTTTCATCACAATAATCTTAAACTTTTTCAAACCATTATGGAAAGCGTTGCGGGTGAGTACAGCGAATATGTGATCATGCCTATACCGGGAACCGGGGTGAAGGAGCTTATTGCCGGGTTGCCCCGCCGGAAAGTATATATTCTGGATCAGGGCCGGGAGCAATACCGGAATGAATACGCTATTGTTTGCCAGGATTTTGAACGTGACATTTACCGGGTATTGAAAAAGCAGACCAATGATTTGAAAAAGTATTCCCGGATGGTATTGGTTGTCAGGAACCAACGTGCTGCTCTTCGTGAAATAGCAGTTGGCTTTCGTGATTTTTGCCTGCAAATGCCCATCGAATTTGAGATTGTAGCTGACATTAAAACTTTTAATATTTATTCCGGAGACATTTTTATTGTGGTTGATGACAGGGACCTTGAATACCTGGTTCGCTGGAGTATGGAGAATGAGTTGCAGTTGGGGAGCGACTTGGGGATTATTTCTTATAATGAAACTCCTTTAAAAGGAATTGTTGCATCCGGTATTACCACTATTTCCACCGATTTTGCAGAAATGGGAAAAAGTATGGCTGAAATGATTCTTAATAATAAGCGGCTTAAACTGGATAACCCTTTTGTAATTAACCGGCGGGCATCCTTTTAACTGTTTGATTAGAATATAAACTGATTTATGAAAATGACAGACCATTTACAAATGAAGCGAACGCCGGTTGAAATCGGTCTTGCTGATTATCAAATGAGGGGAGGGCCGGTTGTCTCTCAGATCCGGAAAATGAAGGATTTGCAGGGGATTTTTCATGACGAAAAAGCATTCAGAAAAATGCCCCCGGAACAAGTGGCTTATACGGTTCAATCCTGGCTCCCGGTGCCTGAAGGTACTTCCGGAGGACTGTACTTCGGAACAACGAACCTGATGCCCGGAAAAATCGGAGATGAATATATGATAACAAAAGGGCATTTTCATTCCCGCTCAGACCGGGCAGAATTTTACTGGGGAATACAGGGACAGGGAATGCTTTTGCTCATGGACAGGGAACGTCATACATGGACAGAGGAAATGTATCCGGGCAGTTTGCATTATATTCCTGCACATGTTGCACACCGGGTTGCCAATACCGGCAGTTCAGTACTGATATTTGGCGCTTGCTGGCCATCTGATGCAGGTCATGATTATAAAGAAATAGCTGCAAACGGTTTTTCAGCACGGTTGGTAGAGAAAGAAGGAAACCCCCTGTTGGTATCGAATGAAAAAATAAACAAATGAAAGCATATGTAATTCTGATCTCTGTTGTTGCAGCCCTTGGTGGGCTTCTGTTTGGATTTGATACGGCTGTCATTTCAGGTACACTCAATTTTATACAGCCTTATTTTGGCTTGTCGGAGGTTGGTTTGGGATGGACCGTGAGTAGTTTGTTATTAGGCTGTATTGTTGGTGTCTGTGTGGCCGGAAAAGTTGGAGACCGGTTTGGGCGGAAGAAAATACTGATGCTTGCAGCGGCTCTGTTTTTTATATCGGCTATTGGAAGTGCGCTTTCAACGAACCTGTTTTTATTCATATCAGCCAGGGTGACCGGAGGTCTGGCCGTTGGTATCGCTTCTGTTTTGTCTCCCATGTATATCGCAGAAGTTGCTCCGGCGGAATACCGGGGCCGGCTGGTTTCACTCAATCAACTGGCTATTGTAACCGGTATCTTAGTGGCTTTTTTTACCAATTACCTTTTGGTTAATACAGGAGACAATAACTGGCGTTGGATGTTATTGGTAATGGCAGCACCGGCAATACTTTTGTTTTTCAGTTTATTTCTGGTACCGGAAAGCCCTCGCTGGCTGGTTGCCCGGGGAAAGGATGACAAGGCATATTCGGTACTTGTCAAAACTTCCGGTGACACAATAGCTCATGACCGCCTGGAGGAGATCAGGCAAACCCTTCAAAACCAGCATGAATCCAGCTATCTGGAACTATTGGCGCCTAAAGTACGCCCTGTTCTTTGGATCGGAATTATCCTTGCCGTTTTTCAGCAAATAACAGGTATTAATACCATCATGTATTATGCCCCGAAAATATTTGCACAGATTGGTCAGTCGAATGATATGGCTTTGCTTCAAACGATTGCCATTGGCGGAACCAACCTTGTTTTTACAATTGTTTCCATGTTACTTATTGACCGCCTTGGACGCAAATTTCTGATCCTTGCCGGATCAATAGGGATGACTGTAATGCTGTCTGGTTTATCTGTACTTTACTTTTCAGGCCAGGCCACCGGTATCCTTGTTCTGGTATTCATCCTCGGATATATCGCTTTTTTTGCTGCTTCTCTTGGTCCTGCATTATGGGTTGTTGTTTCTGAAATATTTCCCAACAGGCTACGCAGTAAAGGTATGTCGCTGGCGTTGGTCGCTCTGTGGAGTGCCTGTACAATCGTGTCGGTTGTGTTCCCGGTAATGCTGGATGCATTGAACGGGGCTACTACTTTCATGGTTTTTGCCTTGATTTGCCTGGTTAATCTGTGGTATGTATGGCGGTATGTTCCCGAAACCAAAGGAAAGACTCTGGAAGAACTTGAAAAGGAATTGATAAAAACAGATTGATATGCTAACGCTTGGAGTTGATTTAGGTGGGACGATCATCAAAGCCGGGATACATGACGGACAACATTTGTTGGTGTCAGGTTCTGTAGACGCTGCTTCCGGAAATGGTTTGCAGGGGAATCTACCTGTTATTGAGAAGATGCTGACTGGAATGATGGAGGAACGAAAGATACCGGTTTCTGAAATCCTCGGAATTGGCTTTTCTTTTCCGGGACTGGTCGATTCGTTCCTCAACCGTGTCCTTTCAACCAATAAAAAGTATGATGATGCACCCGATATTGACTTAACCCGATGGGCTAAAAAGACCTTTGGGTTACCTCTTTTCCTGGAAAATGACGCACGTGTGGCTTTACTTGGTGAGTGGCAGCATGGGGCAGGGAAGGGGTACGAAAATATAGTAATGGTTACCCTGGGCACCGGCATCGGTTCGGCAGTGCTTATCGAAGGAAAATTGATGAAAGGGAAACATTTTCAGGCAGGGAACCTGGGGGGGCATTTTACGGTAAACCACCGGGGAACGATTTGTACCTGCGGAAATATAGGGTGTATGGAATCGGAGGCTTCTACCTGGAGATTGCCGGAACTGATCAAAAATCATCCGGCTTATCCTGACAGTTTGTTGAACAATGAGAAGCAACTCGATTATGAGGCTTTATTCCGTAATGCTTCGAACAATGATTTCCTGGCAACAGAAATCCTGGATCACTGCTTTTCAGTATGGTCATCGGGCTTGATTTCCATGATCCATGCTTTTGATCCGGAGATTATGATTCTTAGCGGAGGAGTTATGAAAAGTGCTTCCATCATTCTGCCCGAACTTCAGCAGCGGATTAACCGGTATGCCTGGACCCCCTGGGGAAAAGTAAAACTTATGGAAGCCAGGCATATCAGTAATGCCGCATTATATGGAGCCGATTACCTGGCACGGCAGTCAGGTAAAAGTTGATGTTCAGCTTAATAGTAAAGAATGAAAATGAGAAATAGAATATGATTAAACGGAAATATTTGGATAGACCGTCAATATTCAATAACCAGCCTGTTGTTGAAGTAAAAGATGAGGCATACCGGGTCATTAACGGGTGGGAGGCAATTGTAACAGAACTGAACAGGTCAGTTACTTCAATCAGTAAAAAAAAGAAACTGGTGGTTGTTGAAACCTGTCAGGGGGTTATTCATGAAGAGGTGATGACCAGTTTGCAACGCGGCCTTGTATACGACCGGTTTATATATGCCGATGAGTTTATGCTTCCTGAAGAAGAAATAGAAAAGCTGGTTTTCCCTGATGTGACCAGCGACCGTATTTTCGGGTTCCTGACCCGTTTGAACATCGGAAATTTTTATGATGCGTCCAGGGTAAAAAAACTTCAGGATGAATTGGCAGAAATGACAGAAGGTACGTTCATTATATATGGTACAGGAGCCGCTCATATTTGTTCCGGTCCTGACTTGTTGGTTTATGCTGACATGGCCCGTTGGGAAATTCAACTTCGGATGAGAAAACACATGGTTGACAATATTGGCTTGCACAATCGCGATACACAGGACTGGATGTTATTGTATAAGCAGGGTTTTTTCGTGGATTGGCGTGTATGTGACCGGTTAAAGAAGAAATTGTTTGATCAATGGGACTTCGTCTTAGATACCAATAAAGCAGGAAGACCAAAACTGATTGAGGGGAAGGCCGTGCTTGAAGGTTTGAAAACGGCCAGCCGGCGACCTTTCAGTGTAGTTCCGTTTTTTGATCCGGGGCCCTGGGGAGGGCAATGGATGAAAGAAGTATGTAATCTCGACCCGGAGCAGCAAAATTATGCGTGGTGCTTTAATTGTGTGCCCGAAGAAAACAGTCTTTTGCTGAAGTTCGGGAATGATATTATTGAGATTCCGGCCATTAATCTGGTGTTTCGTCATCCGCGCGAGTTACTTGGCGATCCGGTACACGGACGGTTTGGAGATGAATTTCCGATTCGTTTCGATTTTCTCGACACAATGGAGGGGGGTAATTTGAGCCTTCAGGTCCATCCTCTCACAGAATATATTCAGGAAAAATTCGGGATGCACTATACCCAGGATGAAAGTTATTACCTGATGGATGCCGAAGATGATGCGGTTGTTTATCTGGGCTTAAAAGAAGGAGTGAACCCTGAAGCTATGATGAACGAACTGGAAACAGCCCAGGCCGGAGGGCCTGCTTTCGAGGCCGGAAAACATGTACAGACATGGCCGGTAAAAAAACATGATCATATGCTTATTCCTGCCGGAACGGTACATTGTTCAGGGAAAAACAGCATGGTACTCGAAATCAGCGCTACTCCCTATATTTTTACCTTTAAACTATGGGACTGGGGACGCCCTGGCCTGGATGGAAAACCACGGCCTATTAATATTGAACACGGTAAAAATGTGATCCAGTGGAACCGTACAACCGGATGGACACAAAAAAATTTGGTCAACCAGATTGAGAAAGTAGCAGAAGGCGATGGCTGGATCGAAGAACGTACTGGTTTGCATGAGCGTGAGTTTATCGAAACACGGCGGCATTGGTTTACTAAGAAAACCGAACACGACACATGCGGAGGTGTTAATGTTATTTGTCTTGTTGAAGGTGATGAAGTGATTGTGGAAAGCCCTGCCGGGGCATTTGAACCATTCGTGGTACATTATGCTGAAGTATTTATTGTGCCGGCGAAAGTAGGGCTCTATACAATAAGACCATACAGGGAAAGCGAAGGGACGGAATGTTGCACCATAAAAGCATTTGTTAGGTTTTAGGATAGTGCGAAGAAAATTTAAATGAGAAAAATATTGAAAATGAATTTTAACCCGGGATTTGATATTTACCCGACAACCAACCCGATGGGGTTCAAATATGGGACAGATGTATTTGGCCCGGAAGTGGAAAACCGTACGCTGGATTCCATTCGGAAAAGTTTGCTTGATCCGGATTGTAAAGGACCGGAAATTGTTTATTCCATTGCAATGGATGTGGGGAAAGAGGAACACCGGGATTTGCTGAAAAAATTGCACCTGCTTTTTGGTGTCGTTACTTATGCTGCCGGTAGCCTGGGCGAAGAACCTGTCCGCAGCCAGGGGCATATCCATAAAGTATCACCGTTAAGCGGCTGGTCGACCCCCGAGGTGTACGAGATATGGTCGGGAAGGGCTGTTATTTATATGCAGGAATCGGCAGATGACAATCCCGGACGTTGTTTTGCCGTGGAAGCCGGTCCCGGTGAAGTGGTCATTGTACCTCCCAACTGGGCTCATGCAACGATTAGCGCCGATCCACGGCAACCCCTTACTTTTGGAGCCTGGTGCGATCGTGATTACGGTTTTGAATACAGTGGAGTACGGGCACATAACGGATTGGCATGGTTCCCGGTAATTGGTGAAAAAGGACAAATAAACTGGTTACAAAATACAAAATACAGTCAATGTAAGCTAAAAATCAAAAAGCCGGCTGATTATGCTGCATTTGGCATCGAAAAAGGAAAACCTGTTTATATCCAGTTTGAAGAAGATGAATCCCGCTTCCTTTTTGTTCCGCATCCGGTTCTGAAAGAAAAGGAGTGGAACGGTTTTATTCCGTAAGTTTTGTTTTCTGTACATTTTGGGGATACCATTGCAACTTATTTCAAATCAATGGTTATTTTTTACAACAAGACCTGGGCTCCGGTGAATTCCGTATCCGTGACCGGTCAGTTTCAAAAATTTGGTTGTAATCTCTTTAAGGGAGACTTTCCCTCCAGGATGTTTGGATGTACGCCTCCAGGGTGTTTGGATGTACGCCTCCAGGGTGTTTGGATGTATGCCTCCAAAGTGTTTGGATGTATGCCTCCAAAGTGTTTGGAGGAAAGGAGTGCTGATTAAACCCGCATTATTATACTTTAACCCGTATAAAAAAGTGTGCCTGCCCGGGATCCTTTTTTATATATCTTTATACCACAGATAATTCACAGGATATTGTATTTTTAATAAATCTTAATGATATTGGAAATTTATATCCATTAACAGCTAAAAAAAATGATAATAAAAGAACAGCAGTCCGTCCCGGGATCGTCTTCATATAGTTCGAAAACTTATATCATTTTTACAGCATTTTTGGCATTGTTTGCCTTGGTTGGTTTTGCCTATTACGGGTTACCGTTCTTTTTCGATTTTATGGTGAAAGATTTTGGTTATTCAAGGGCTATGGTAACATCGGGGAATGCTGTTGGTAAATTGGTCGTTGCCCCGTTATTTGGCTTCCTTGCCGGCTGGCTGATCGACCGTTACGGCCCGAGAAGACTGATGATGTTAGGCGCTGTGCTGATGGGGATTGCTTTTATTGGGTTGAGTTATTCAGGTACGTTATGGATGTTTTACATGTTTTATGTGTTTAATGCATTAGGCTATGTTTTTGGCGGACCTTTGCCTTGTCAGGTGTTAATTTCAAAGTGGTTCAATAAAAATCGTGGTAAAGCAATGGGCATAGCTTATTTAGGTATAGGTACAGGAGGTGCTATTGTCCCTATTCTGGCAACAACGCTTGAGCGTAACCTGGGGTGGCAACATGCGTTATCAGTGCTTGGTGTATTTATAATCATTATTGCTTTTCCTATGGCTTTTTTTATTAAGGATAAGTCAAACCACAGACGAGAGAAAAGGAGTGAGGACGCTCCGGTGAAAATGAAAAATATTCTGAAAAACCCGAATTTTTATCTGTTGGCATTTGGCAGTATGTGTTCTATTGGTGCAGTCGGAGGAATAGGACAACATTTGAAATTGTATTTAACCGATTTTGAATTTTCGCAATCCCAGTCAGCAAATATATTCTCGATTGTTTTATTGTCGAGTCTGGCGGGAAGGGTATTGATGGGCTGGTTAGCCGATATAATCAATCGCAAATATGTAATGATGCTGATCTATCTAATCGTAGCTGTGGCCATTATCATCTTGTTTTTGCCTCCGTTTCCCGGAAAAATCTACTTTTTTGCCATGATTTTTGGAGTTGGACTGGGAGGCGATTATATGATTATTCCATTAATGGCCGGCGATTTGTTTGGTGTAAAAGCATTGGGCCGTACCATGGGGATTATTCTGGTTGCCGATGGTATCGCCGAATCATTGTTCCCTGTATTAGTAGGAGCATTACGCGATAAAATGGGAAATTACTCATTAGGTTTTACAGTGCTGATCGTTCTTGCATTAGCAGGTCTGATTGTTATTTCATTCCTGCCTAAAGTAAAACAGGTCTATGCGAAAAGCAAAATGGTTGAGCATTCCTGAGAAAATTGAATCCCGGCTTAATATGAAAGCTCAGAACCGTAAAATCGTCATTCCTCCGTCGACCCGGATAACCTGCCCGGTAGAGTAGGGCATCTTTCCGGAGGCCATTGCTGCTGCAACTTTTCCCACATCACCGGGAGTTCCCCATCGTTGCTGTATGGCCAGGCCTTTTTTGAAAAGCAGGTCATATTTTTCTTTTACCCCTGCGGTCATATCGGTTTCAATTATACCGGGCTGTATTTCATAAACAGGAATGTTATATTCGCCCAGGCGGGACGCCCATAGTTTGGTTGCCATGGCAACCCCGGCTTTCGAGATGCAGTATTCACCCCTGTTGACTGAAGCCACGGTAGCCGAGACAGAAGAAATATTAATGATGCAACACTCTGTTTGGGAATCTTTTTCTTTTTGTGCGATCATTTGCCGGGCAACCAGTTGGGTGAGAAAATAAGGGCCGCGAAGGTTTACATTCATGACTTGATCAAAACTTTCTTCGGAGGCTTCAAGTATATTTTTTCGTTCTTTCGGGGCAACCCCGGCATTGTTAACCAGTACATTCAACTGTCCGAAATAAGCCAGGACTTCGTCCAGTATCCGTAAGCGGCCGGTTTTGTCTGAGACATCGCCTTGCACGTAGATTACATCAGTGTCATATTTTTTCAATTCCTTCAGAATTTCAGAAACAGCTATTTCTTCACGTATTCCGTTGATGGCTAACTGAAAACCTGCTTTTGCCAGTTCTGTGGCAATCCCCAGCCCAATGCCGCGTGACCCGCCTGTAACTAACGCTGTCTTCTTCATCTTCTAATTTATTTTTTATTTCTACTGAATACTGACTGAATACAGAAGACTATAAATCAGGTACTTCAATCCAGCTTCGTTTAGCCCAGCTTTCCAATCCTTTTTCGGCCAGTTGAACACCTTTGGCTCCTTCTTTCAGGTTCCAGCGAAACGGTTCATCTTTTACTACATGTTTCAGGAATAATTCCCATTCAACTTTAAAAGCATTGCTGAAAACTTCCTGTTCCGGCACTTTCGACCATCCTTCATAAAAATTGATTGGTTGCTGAATATCCGGGTTCCATACCGGTTTCGGGGTATTTCCGTAATGCTGGGTCCGGCACTCGCGTAAGCCGGCCACAGCCGACCCTTTAGTTCCGTCTACCTGAATGGTCAGCAGGTCGTCGCGACGTACCCGGGTTGCCCACGACGAGTTGAAATGGGCAATAATGTTCCCTTCCAGTTCAAAGGTCGCATAAGCAGCATCGTCTGCTGTACATTTATAAATATTTCCCTGCTCGTCAACCCTTTCCGGGATATGGGTAGCGCCAAGGCAAAAAACACCTTTTACATTTCCGAAAAGATTATCCAGTACATAACGCCAGTGGCACAACATATCGACAATAATACCGCCGTCGTCGTCTTTCCGGTAGTTCCAACTGGGCCGTTGTGCGGGAATAGTGAAGCCTTCAAACACCCAGTACCCAAATTCTCCTTTTACTGAAAGTATTTCTCCAAAGAATCCGTTTTCTTTTAAGCGTTTTAGTTTGATCATCCCGGGCAACCAGAGTTTGTCCTGTACCACTCCGTGTTTAATACCGGCATCTTCGCATATCCGGTAAAGTTCCATAGCAGTGGCAGTATCTGTAGCTATGGGTTTTTCACAATACACATGTTTGCCTGCCTGGGCAGCCTGCCTTACTGCATCTGCACGGCGTCCGGTAGTTTGGGCATCAAAATAAATCTCGTAAGCCGGATCGTTCATTACAGCATCCAGGTTAGTAGTCCATTTTTTTACCCCCGACATTTCTGCCAGTTTTTTTAGTTTTACTTCGTTACGTCCCACTAATACAGGGTCGGGCATGATAAACTCATTCGGACTGAGCTGCACCCCGCCTTGTTTTATGATCTCAACGATCGAACGCATCAGGTGCTGGTTGGTGCCCATTCGTCCGGTAACTCCATTCATGATAATTCCTACTCTGTGTATCTTCATTATGTTTCTTTTTTGTTTGATTTTTAATTCAGCCTGACAATTTTGTGCCGTTTCAGGTTTTATCCTGGTAGGCCTGTTTGATCATCTTCAGGTATTCCTTCTGATCCATTGCCCAGTATTTCTCTGAAAAAATTTCAACTTCGTGAAACCCTTTAAATCCAGCTTTTTCTACCCATCCCCTGATTTGCGGAATGTTGATACAGCCGTTGCCCATTAATCCACGGTCATTCAGAAAATCAATGGTTGGAATATTCCAGTCGCAAACATGAAAGGCAAATAAATTACCGTTCCTTCCACAACGCCCGATTTGTTCTTCTAACTGATTGTCCCACCACAGGTGGTAAACATCGACAGCCACCCCGACAAAACCGGAGTTTATTGATTCAGCCATATCATTGGCCTGGGCTATCGTGTTAACAGCAGAGCGGTCGCCGGCATACATCGGGTGCAGGGGCTCGATAGCCAGCTTAACCCCGGCTTCTTTTGCCGCCGGAAGAATTTTCAGGATTCCTTCTGCAATCTGTTCTCTTGATTTTTCCAGCGACAGGCCTTTGTCGGCGCCGCAAACCAGTACAATCAACGGAGCGCCAATCGCAGCAGCCTGTTCAATGGCCCACAGATTATCATCAATGGCAGCTTGTCTTTTTTCTTTTTCTACGGATGGAAAGAATCCTCCGCGGCAAAGGGAAACAACCGTCATCTGATAATCGTCCAGTAATATTTTGACCTCTTTCAATTTTTTGTTTTCCAGTACATTACGCCAGATGGTGATTCCCCTTATTCCTGCTTCAGCATAGTTTTTTACACATTCACCGATTCCCCACGGACGGTTGGTCATCGTGTGCAGACATAGTTTTGAAAGATCGTTGATCGGGAAAGCCATTATAATCCGTTAAAAAAGGTATAGTATTTTTCCTGGTTGATTACGCGTTGCAGGTAAAGCGCCAGTTCCCGTGCATGGTAATCGCCCCACATACACGATTCGTTACAGGCAATTTTGCGCCCTTCGGGAATATGGTCCCATCCATTGGGCTGGTGATAAATGGAATGCAGGATTAGCCCCTGATGTGACGGACCGGTACTGAGATAAGGCTCCTCCAGCAAAGCATCTACTACAGTCAGTCCGGCCTGCCAGTATTTTTGAGCTTCTTCTGTCTGCCCTTTCTGGTTCAGGTATTTGCCGAGCCGCAGAAGCCCCTGTGCCCCAATTGTAGCGGCAGAACTGTCAACCGGTTCATAATCATTAAAAGGATTGGAAGTCCTGTCAAGATAATTATCCAGTTTATACAGGTTTGGGGCGCCGGTGTCCCAATATGGAATACCGTCGACAGGGGTATTTGCGATATAAAAATCACAGGTAGCTTTTGCCGCTTTTGTCATCATTGTTTCAAACTGTGCTTTTTTCCCAGCTTCCTCCAGTTCAGCTTCCGGGAAACGGTCCAGTAATTCAAGTTCTTCGGAAAAACCAAGCATTGCCCATGACAGTCCCCTGGTCCAGGTGGAAAAACCGGTATACCCTTGTTGTGAATTAGGACAACGGTAATTTCCATCGTTGATGTTGAAAATCGATTCATGAGCTGTCCGGCCCCAAACATCATACCGGTCGCGCCCTTCGCCGTAAAACACAGAATATTTTGCCGTTGATTCAATGTGTTGCAACGCACGGACCAGCAAGCTGTGTTTCACATCGTTTTCTGCCTGCAGTACATGCCCCAGCAAATGGCTCATCATCAGGATACGGCAGGAACGGATAGTGTCGACAAATAATGAATGGGGCCCGTTAAAGGAATAGATAAAACCGCCTTCCCTGATGCTGGTCCAGCGGCTGGCCTGTACAGCGCCTGAAATTTTAATAGCCAGTTCATAAAAATTCTTTTCCCATTCGTTGTATTCTGTTTTTCCCTCATTCATCAGGCGAAGCAGGTTACCATAGGTGCTCAGGTTATTAAATCCATGATCGTGTACCCCGGTGTGACTGAGATGAGGGGCCATTTTCCTGACTGTATCATCCTTTCCTGATTCAAGAAAGGACTTCTCTCCGGTTGCATCAAACTGTAGTATTTCCGAACCAAACTGAAATCCTTGTGTCCATTCAGTCCAGCCCCGTGTCGTGTATTTCCCGTTTTCAGTAAAAACAGGCGATCCTTTTGACGGATCATACTTCTTCCGGATCATATATATTTTTTCCCCGGACAACTCCCAAAAACGTTCAAGTTTCTTTTTTAATTCTTCCGGTCTGATCTGATAATCAATTTTCATCCTGTATTGAATTTGTTAGTAATATTTTATCTGCTGGACAAATTTTGTTCAATAAATCTTCGTTGTTTATGACGTTATAAAATGATTATTTTCAACCGAATTGCATGTTCAATCCGTTTTAATTGTTTTGAGTCCGGTTCTTTTTTCCTGAAGCATATTGAGACAACAGGCTTTCATTCATACTTGTATAAATGAAACTTTATATCTGCAAAGGTAAAGAATGTTTTACTTTTCTGTATTAGATTATCTCAAAAGGTGTTTGTGCAGTTACCGGAAAGACAAAAATGAGAATACTGAAATTTTGATTTTTCAGCATTATTAACGCTTGTCATATTGTCTCATTATTGATGAGATGTTCTTTTTCTTTTTATTTTTTGCAATAAATCAAATCAGTTATGGCAACATACACAATTACAGTAAACGAGAAGAAAAGATTGCCAAGCGTTCGCGGGGTGATTATGACGAACTGGAAGCGTTTGTAGAACATTTATGCGAATGTGGTTTTGATGGCATTGATGCAAAATATAAACCTCATTACCTGAAAGGCAACTATACCAAACAAGTAAAAGCCTTTTGGGTTTTGTAGATTATTTTTCCCAGGAATCGAACTGCAGAACCCGGCCAGCTCTCCGCTGGTTATTTTTTATCTGCAAAATAACTTTCTCCAGAAAAAAACTTCCGTCCGGAACTCGCTTTTAAGGCTTCCTATCGGGTTTCCCAAATCTATGATCTATGATACGAACCCGAAATCTACTCTACCGATTTAAATTTTATGGAAATAGGCGGGGTTACGGTGCTGTCTGTTATTACGAATGTTGTTTTGTCTGGTATATTGTAATTTACCAAAATTGTATCTGCTTGTGGGGTGAAAGCATTCAGGTAAACTGTAAAGATACTCTTATCTCGTATGAACCGGGCTTCGTCCTCAGTATCAGTGTTGATACTTGTATTTAAAGTCGGTTTATAGATAATTGCACCATAACAGTATGGAAATCCATCTACGCCAATCGAATCAGAAAAAAGAGACAAATTCCGGGGGTTTGAAATAGCTTGCCAGTCTGAATCTCCCGTTTTACTTTCTTTTTCCACCCACTTTTGTAAATGGCGGAAGGTTTCCCAGTCAGTAGTAATTTCGTGGTTATCATCATTGTTAAAATCGTCTAAACACGAAGAGAGCAAGAGTAGCAAAAGTGATAATAGGACAAAACTTATTTTCATTTCAATAGTTTTTTGATGGTTTCTAAAGTTCTGGAATTAATTAACTGTTCTTATAATGATACATTATTATTTTAAAATGGTTGCGTTGTAATTTAAAATTTTGTGTGTTTTATATAAAAAGAGTGACTGTTTAGTTGTCACTCTTTCCAGTATTGTTTTTAGTATTTATTAAAAATTATTTGGAATCCGTCCCCCTGCCGGTGGTGTCGGGTTACCATTATTAAGCTGGGCTTGTAATGATAATCTTTCAGATTCAGTCATAACGCCCCCTTGATTTATTTCACTTCTATTCCTTTTGGGTTTTGTATATTATTTTTCCCGGGAATCGAGCTGCAGAACCCGGGCAGCTCTCCGCTAGTTATTTTTATCTGCAAAATAACTTTCTCCAGAAAAAAGCTTCCGTCCGGAACTCGCTTTAAAGGCTTCCTATCGAGTTTCCCAAATTTATGATACGAACCCGATATCTACTCTACCAATTTAAATTTTATGGAAATAGGCGGGGTTACGGTGCTGTCTGTTATTACGAATGTTGTTTTGTCTGGTATATTGTAATTTACCAAAATTGTATCTGCTTGTGGGGTGAAAGCATTCAGAAAAACTGTAAAAATACTCTCATCTCGTTTGAACCGGGCTTGTTTCTCAGTGTCAGTGTTGATGCTTGTATTTAAAATCGGTTTATAGATAATTGCGCCCCAATGGTATGGTAATCCATCTATATAGTTTGAGAATGGAAATCCATCTACATCAAGCGAATCATAATAAAGAAACAGATTTTTTGGGGGTGAAATAGCTTGCCAGTCTGAATCCCCCGTCTTACTTTCTGTTTCCACCCACCTTTGTAAATCCCTGAAGTTATCCCGGTCAGTAACAATTTCGTGGTTGTCATCATTGTTAAAATCGTTTAAACACGAAGAGAGCAAGAGTAGCAAAAGTGATAATAGTACAAAACTTGTTTTCATTTCAATAGTTTTTTGATGGTTTCTAAAGTTCTGGAACTAATTAACTGTTCTTATAATGATACATTATTATTTTAAAATGGTTGCGTTGTAATTTAAAATTTTGTGTGCTTTATATAAAAAGAGTGACTGTTTAGTTGTCTCTCTTTCCAGTATTGTTTTTAGTATTTATTAAAAATCATTTGGAATCCGTCCCCCTGCCGGTGGTGTCGGGTTACCATTATTAAGCTGGGCCTGTAATGATAATCTTTCAGATTCAGTCATAACAGTGTTATCTGATTTGTACACAATATCATCAAGTTCCCGGTAAACATCTGAACGGGCAATATATGGTAAGTAAAGTGAATTTGTCCAGCGCCTGTCCAAGTCAGTCATAACGACCCCTTGACTTATTTCACTTCCATCCGATTTTTTTGTGTACATTGGTATGCTGGTATTATGTACCAACTCTGTTGAGCCAGTTTTAGAATCATAGCCCATAATTGATTTAAAATCATAGTTCCCGATATAGTAGTAATTAGTGGTTCTTTTGGTGAACTGGGCTAAGCCTTCGCTTGTCAGGTTTGATGTATTGATTACGATGAAGTTATCCCTGTCTGGGCGGCACATTTCATGTAGCATACCGCAGGCGTGCATAATTTCATGTTCCATTATATGTAAATCCCACGGAACCATTGCTAACCAAGTAAGACTTACTTGCTGCCGACCACCAATCCGGCCAACATAAGACTGACTGATATCACCTGTCACGTAAGTAAAATCAAGATAAGGATATTCAAATCCATAAACTGGGTCTATCGTGTCTTGTCCTGTTGCATTATAAAATCTGACGTTAGTCTGGGACTCTATATCAAGCAATGCATCTTTAATACTTTCTCTCTGGTAAGAACTAAGATTTGAATTGTAGGTAAACCTAACCATTGCCCACATGTTATATGACGTTGGGTAAATACCCAAAGATTTTGTTGTCTTTACACCTTCTAATGGCAAATTGGTTACCGGGTTCAGATTAGTTACCGGTTCTGGTTTTTCATCTGTTTGAGGAAAAATTGTACCAAAATCATTTAATGCCTTAAGTTGAGTATCAGAAAGCAGGATGTCACCTTCCCAAAGGTAATTATCTCCCTTTTTTACTACTTGAACACCGGATTCAAGAGTAATAACTTCCGTGGAAGCTGTAGAAGAAGCTAGTTGGGGAGGCATTACGTTAGGCTCTGTTAAATCTTCTTTTGAGCAAGAAGAAAACAAGAAGCTAAGACCAATTACAAATAATAATAATTTTTTCATAGCTAATTCATTTTAAAAGTTAATGTTTAGAAAGAGGTATGTATATCGTAAATGCAATGTTCATTTGTTGTTAATAATTTTCAATACAAACTTATCTCAAATAAAAACAACATATAAGCAAAGATTGATAATTATACCTGTGCTTTAGTATAGTGATTTCCAAATAAATGAATCTCTCGTAGAGTGGCTGGAAACTAATCCCCTTCTCTTAGGGATAGAGAAGAGATAGAATGTAAAAATCAGGAAATTTTTTGACGGGTTTATTGGTCGATATGCTGTATAGTAAATTTGTACAAGCACCTGCAATAATGGAACTTCCAACTGAAAGCTGAGGTGGGGAAAACTTGTTATTCTCTTTCGAATACTTATCTAAGGCTTCTTCCAGCCAGCCTATTTTTATGCCTCTCCTTTTTAACCCTTTTAAAATATAGGATGCAATCTGTGTTTCTATATCTGTATGGTTCTCTAAAACAGATTCAAGTTGTCCAGAACCTTCATCTATCACAAAAACTAATCCTGCCCAGCCAAAATTGTAAGGATGAATAACCGGGATATGAGATATTAGGCACACTTTGTCAAAAAGAAATGGAATTTCAGAACTAAAATCCAATGTGTTAATTGCAACATCATATTGTTGCATTTGTACCGTATCTATATTCTCAGGAGTAATATAATTTGTGTAAGACAAAATGTTAGCATGGGGATTAATCTCCAACAACCGTTTATGCAGAACTTCTGCTTTAAACTTGCCGATGTCCCTGAAAGTATAGTTTTGCCTGTTAAGGTTTGATAATTCAACTTTGTCTCCATCAATAATACAAAGATTTTCAAATCCTAGCCTCAAAGCATATTCTGCAATATTGCTACCTAAACCACAGCCAGCAATCAGTATTTTGATTTGTCTTATTCTTTCTTGCTCCGAGTCTGTAATATAGATTCTATTTCTACTATACATAGAGGTTGTTCTCTTTTATTAAATGTTTGTTTTTATTATAAAAGACCATTAAGTCTTTTACTCTTATGTAGGCTAATGAAGCGTATGAACCATAAATTAATCGAGGTTTTCCAATTTGCGTCATATTAATATTTAAAAACCGGAATTTGCGCAGGAGACCAGTATCAACTTCTGCAATAAATGGATTTCTTACATAGTTTATATAAATAAATCTCATTAAAATCAAAGAGTAATTTATCCATAATTATTTGATTGTTTTTATTAATAATACTTAATTTTATAATTGGAAGCTAAACTTAACTATACCAAAGAGTAGGTGCTTTGTTTAAGTAGAATATTATGAAAGAAAAGCTTTTTGACCATCCTAACCATAAATTCTCTATCCAACAGGAAGGGGATTTTTCAACCTTGAATGATTTTAAACAGCTACTTACAGTAATTTCAAATTTGTCCGATATCGATGCTTATATATTAAATTACAAGGAAAGTGAATTTGAATATGTTACACCAGGGAGTCGATTACGACAATACAATCCTAGCCTGAATAAAAAATTGAGTTTTGACTATTACAAACAAATAGTCCATCCGGAAGACCTTGAATTTCTCATCAAGATAAATAGAACCGGATTCGATTTCTTTTACAGCCTGCCTGTTGACAGACGGAAAAATGGTTATATAACTTATAATTTCAGGATAAAAAACAAAGACGGGAAATATCAAATTGTCAATCATAAATTGACCCCTCTTCAACTCACCAAGGAAGGGGTAATAAACTATTCTTTGTGTGTACTGAGTGAGCCGACAAGTGATTCTCCTGGAAATGCATATATAAAGATGAATGATACATTAAAGGTCTATGAATTTTTGCCAGATAAAATGAAGTTTGTGGAAGTTGTTACCCAAAAACTTTCCCAACGGTTATATGACCTTTTAAAGCTTGCAAGCCAGGGGAAAAAAGAAAAGGAAATTGCAGAATTGATGGGGATTAGCATTTACACCGTTAAATTTCATAAAAGAACTATTTTTCAAAAAACCGGGACAAAGAATATTACAGAAGCCATCCAGTGGATGAATAATCAAAAAAGGATGATACCTAAATAAATAATTTTGCACCGGTCATTATTTCTCCGTTGATTTCTCTGTAAATTACGCTATTTTGTCGAACGTGAAAAAGTCTATAATTTTCACGTTCGACTATTTAAGGGAAATGAATCTGACGGAAAAACCTATACCTGCCCGAATACAAAATCCTTTTTGGACACCCTCTTGTTAGAAAGGCGCATATTACAAATTAGCTACGCTGATCTTCGATTCGTACCAGCGGCTGTAGCTTGTAACTTTTATTGAACATCCCAGAGAACATGGGACAGGTCTTGAAATTGATGTAAAATCCAGATTAATAAAGCCCCCAGTTGCCTTTAACAGATTTAGGATAGCCTTCATCAACTTCGTTACAATCACTATTGGAATAGCGAATATACTGATTCCCTTTGAACATATAGGTTTTCCCGTTTGGGGCCGTAAAAACAGCATCAATACCATTACTAAAGTCTCCAATATCTCCCCAATGTCCTTGTGTAAGTTTAGGAAACCCGTCATCGACCTTAAGGCAATCTGCATCAGAGTACCGTAAGTACTGATTCCCTTTGAACATATAGGTTTTCCCGTTCGGGGCCGTAAAAATAGCATCAATACCATTATTAAAGTCTCTAATATCTCCCCAGTTGCCTTGTATATTTCGTGGAAAACCTTCATCAACTGTTGAACAATTTTGATCGGAGTAACGTATATACCGATTCCCTTTAAACATATAAGTTTTCCCGTTCGGGGCCGTAAAAACAGCATCAATACCATTATTAAAGTCTCCAATATCTCCCCAATGTCCTTGTGTAAGTTTAGGAAACCCGTCATCAATTTCTGCACAATCACTATCGGAATAGCGTAAATATTCATTACCCATAAAAATATATACTTTTCCATTAGGAGCTTTAAATGCGGCATCAAATTTAATTTCAACATCACTATTAAGTGTTTTTATCACGGCTCCTTTACTATCACAAATCGTTAGTCCTCCTGATTCTGAAATCTCTACAGAATTTCCATTTCCGTTTGTATTCAACGCCCATATAAGCCTGTTTTTTCCATCATACAACTCCAGGGCTTTTGTCTGTTCATTCAATATGAACTTTCCGCCCTTTTCCAAAGGAGTCGCAATTTGCCATTTCAATTTCATTGTTTGCGTTTCATACATCGACAGGTTGCCATCTAACTGGTACCTAAAATGATAGTTTTTTGATGTAAGTACCTGACCCGGCAAAAGATATCCCCCCGGTTGCAATTGGGTCAATTTCTCATTTTCAAATGTTTTAAACCATTCATACGCACTAAAAGCACATCCAGGATAAGCCTCTGCATGTACCATATCATGAATAGGAAGGTCGAACATAGGCACCAGCGGCACATCAGCGTTTTCTGCTTTAAAATTCTCCTCAGCGATCAGTGAATTTTCAAAAGGGACAACATCATCGTTGGGGCAATGGTATAAATACATGGGAGCAGACGGTTTCCACCCTTTTGAAACATCATTATCTATAAGTATCTTATATACTTCACTGTTCTGGTCTTCAAGCTGGCCAATTAATTCATGAGAAAGAATATCTCTTGGATATTTTAATCCATTCCTTTTCATAACGTCAGAAATCACATTACTCACAAAATCTGCTGATTGATTACAATCGTTTGCATAGTCCATTAGCCCATAGATATTATCAAAAAAAGAACTCTTATATTTAAAATTGGTAAACACATCCCGAAATGCCTGTTCTGCATTAAGAATATTATATTTATAGGTAGCATAAAACCCCCGGATTGTAAGGGGAAGGAAATACACAATTTCAAACCATTCCTCCCGTAACATAAGTTCTCTCATTGCCTTGGAAAGGGAATAAGGACCTGCCATTGGAGCTGACGCCGTAATGTTCAGATCGGAATACCTTTGATTTTCCTGTATTTCATGGACAGCTGACATTGTTACGTAGCCACCCTGCGAATACCCCATAAGAAAAAGTTCCTGGTTCCATACAAAATCTTTCTTTGAAATAATTTTATGCACCTTGAAATCCTGTTTGACTTCCTTTATTAGGTCCGCAACGGAACAGGCTAAAGGTTTTGCACACATATAAGGCTGTACACTGCCCTTATTATCGGTACCAGCAACTCCCATACCGGGATAATCGGGCATAAGAACGATATTGCCTTTTGCTGCAAAAATCACTCCTACGATTGCTTCAAAATAACATGAAATTGCCTCAGGATCATCAAAATTTAAAAGAGACGGCGCATTTCTCTTTAAAAGAGCAGTACCGTGCTGGAAGCTTATAATGGGAAGACTTGCATTGGTACCATCGGGAATCAGCACGACCCCTGATAATTCTTTTTCATCTTTATCCCGGGATGATGTATACCTGACTTTGTATACATTTACATTTTCAGACAACCAGTATGTATTGTCTGGATTGGAAAGGAAATCCTTAGTTAATCCCTTAAAATAATCTCCCCAGCCTTCATTTTCTATCAGATTATACAAGAAATCACCAATAGCTATATAGGAAGAAATTCCAGCTCCTTGGTCTCTTTCTATTTTTTTTAAAATTTTTACCTCTAATGCGGATAATACATTCACCACATTAATTGTTGATGGTTTTTCTTTAATTAATTTCATGATGTTTGTGTTTTTTAGAGTTATTATTAAATGGTTTCATGTGATTCATACGTTTTATAATTAATGTGCCTATGATTATTTTTTATATAAATATACCATATTATTTATTAAAAATTTCGACTTTTATAATAAAAAATCCTGCATATCAAGTGATTACGTCCCAAATGTTAGACTGGCACTATAGTTCAATTACTCGTCCTCATTTTTCAAATCTAAAATTGGGGGGTAATGTAGCGTAATAAGCATTCGGTAAACTCCACCTTGTTTGCTAAAAGATCAGTATCCTACTATCAGAGTGTCTCTAAAATCTTCAGAGAACTTTGATCGATTTAGGAGATATGCCTAAGCTACCCGGTTTGCAATAATGCAAAAAGACGTCATGCAAATAAAAAACTTATCAATACTTCGATGGAAAAATTAAGTAACAATTTGACTTCATGGGATGACCATCTTGATGAAAAGTATGGTAAACCTGGGACACTAACTCGCGAGAAATACGAGCAGGAATTTGAAGCTTTTAAAATCGGGGGACTGATTCAAGAAGCGAGAAAGAGAAAAAAACTGACACAGGCACAACTTGCCGAGAAAGTTGGAACTACAAAGAACTATATTTCTCGGATTGAGAACAATGCAAGTGATATTCGATTATCAACATTAATGAGAATTATTAATGAAGGATTGGGCGGGCACTTGAATTTATCATTGGATTTATAAGGAACACAAATTCAATGTAATTATTCCGGTTAGAGTGCCATTGATTCTGCATTTTTCATTCGCCCTCAAATTTATATTGGTTCTTTCTATAGTTCATTATCAACTTTAAGGGAGTTTTTTGAGAAACCAGAGTACTTTGATTCCGAAGCATCATTGAGGTCGTGGTACCACGATGCAAAAATAGCTGACTGGAAAAGTTCAAATGAATTAAAACAACAATATAAAAATGCGAGTATTGTTGGAGACGGAAGAGTGGTTTTCAATATAAAAGATTATGGATATTAGACCTATAAAAACAGAACAAGATTATAATTCAGCAATCAACAGGATTAAGGAATTATGGGGTGCCAAAAAGGATACTCCGGAAGGAGACGAATTTGATTTATTGGTAACATTAGTTGAATCTTATGAGATGAAACATTACCCGATTGCTCCTCCAGACCCGGTTGATGCGATAAAATTTCGTATGGAACAAATGGGAATGACAAATGCAGATATGGTTCAATATCTTGGTAGCCAAAGTAGAGTAAGTGAGATTCTTAACAGAAAGAGAAGTCTGACTTTGAGTATGATAAAGTCTTTATACAAAGGATTAAAAATACCGGCAGAGATATTATTAGCTTGATTGACTTAGAAATCAACGTGCTACAATAAATTAGAGCACAGTTGAGTCCGAGGGAAAAACAAAATATTCTTATAAGATACTATTATCGTTTGATGCCTGATCCTGTGTAATACCTCCGACCATTGGCGACTGTTTTATAAGATTTTTATATTTGTTTGGTTTGAGGCCTCTATTTGCCGATACAGAAACTAACCATACACTATATTTCAATTAGTTACATGTTTTGGGCAACAAATAGGACACAAAACCTAACCAAGTATAGGAAAACTGACGGTAAAAATAAGAAAATAGGCTTTGTTTCAGGCTTTAACACGAGACGAAATCTGTGCTAATATATTGAAAACTTTCCAACGGGAAAAACGTCTTTGAAGTGCTAACCAAAGAAAAAACCGCCCCAAATGAAGCGGTTTTAAAAGAAATCCGAAATCAACTTACTTATGCTACAGTAATTGAACCAACATACTTACTGTTAGCAAGTGAAAGACCATCTTCGCTTATGAAAGCGATAAAACATTCAACTGAATCTCCTGAAAAATCATCAGGAACGGTCAAGGTTTGAGAACCTGCACTTCGGGCTGCTCCATCAGTTACAAAGATGGCTTCACCTTTAGAACAGTTGTAAGCCAAAATCATCGCTTTGTCGGTTGCGCTTGCATTACTCTCGGAAGTATTATCTCCCCAGGTAAATTCAACTGAACCTGCAGCGGATGAAGCGGCTGCACCATTTAAAACCCCTGCCAAAGAACCACGACTGATTAATGCAGTTGCATAATCAATAGTGAAATTCGGATAAGAACCAGCAATAGCGTTTTTCAAGATGTAAGACATCGCACTGTTAAACTGAGTCATTTTAATTGCGTAGTTCTTGTAACCAACTTTTACAAAGTCTTTCAATGGTTGCAAGAATTGCAATACAGTAGAGAATTTAGTTCGCTGGTCAACTTGACCTTCAGTTTGGGGATTAGCCACATTTGCAGGTTTTACCCTCATGTAATCAATCCCCTTCCAGTTACCACCGATAACGTTTCCAACCTTACCGCTGAAACCTCCTAAGATACCTTGATTAATTTTACCCATTTTACTAAGTATTTAATGAAACAATATGCTTTTAACTCGGACTTGGTACGGAGTTGACACGTCCAGAACCTTGTCTTTGCATCAATATATTGCAATTATCAGGCTATCGGTATTTTATGGGTTTCTATACATCGTCTTACATCATTTTGCTATGTCAAACAGTCGGATGTTAGCATCTGTACATAGGGAGGCTTAATTGAACGCTTAGGCATCCCAAAAGAGTAGGGGATGAAACAGACAAAAGGAAACGGAATAAAAAGCGAAGCGGCTTTATGCCGTAGTCTTTTGGATGATTTCAGACCCGTGGCTTAGCTTTGCATAAGCGTTCAATTAATGCGGTGGGTTATATTAGAAACTTGCTTTTTCGTCAGGTCGTCAATTTGGGTGTGCGTCGGGAAAGCAAATGTGGGGATTGAAGGAATGCAGTACCGGTGATAACCGGGACGGAATGAGTGAATGAGCCACTTTTGCGTGGGGTGCTGAAGCTTATGAATGTAACGAATGCAGGAATGACGAGGTACGAGGAATGAATAAATGAGTGGAATGAATGTGCTGCAAGCACGTGGACTGAGGGAAGGTTTCTTTCAATTTGTTTAACTGTGTCAATATCGGTCGGACTGTGGGTTGGGAAAAATACTACACAGGAAAAAACAGCCTTGAGCCAGACGGCTGGGCTGTGGCTGCAATGAATGGAGCGATAGCGGAATGGGTTGCGGACACTGACCAAGCATCGCGAGCCGCCTGCGAGTGGAGCAAGGGTGGTGCAAAGAGATGGATTGAGGATACGATACCCCTTTGCAGCATATGTAGGAAGTGGAACAAAGTTTTTACCATTAAAAAATAAACAATTCAAAAACTTTGTGGAGCTGAACTACACAAGGCTACCGCTTTAATAGCCAGAGCGAAGCGGAGGCAAATAAGACAATTCAGCCGCAGCCCGCAGCGACCCGCAGGCGAGCCAAACACTGGCAGCCGATGGGCTGTGAACGACTGAACGGAATGAACCCGGAACGGAGCTGCATATTCCGGAGGAAGCTGACCCCAATGTTCCGTTCATGCTGACCCCTATTTGATATTCTATGGCGTAAAATTATTATTTCTTTCTTAAACTGTTTTCTCCTTTTAATTCAAATCTGTGAGCCGTATGGACAATCCGATCAAGAATAGCATCAGCCGTGAGGCTTCCACCGAGCATCTCATGCCAGCCGGAAACGGGCAATTGTCCGACGATGATAGTGGATTTTAATCCATGACGGTCTTCGACAATTTCCAGCAGATCACTTTGCTGCTGGCCTTTGAGCGGTTGTAATCCCAAATCGTCAATGATCAACAAATCATATTTGGCAATATTAGCAATCAACTTTCCGGCAGTACCTTCCAGCCTGGCTATTTTTATCTGTTCAAGAAGTTTATAAATATTATAGTATGCCACTTTATAGCCCTGAGAACAGGCCTGGAAACCAAAAGCAGTAGCCAGGAAACTTTTCCCGCTTCCGGTAGCTCCGGTAATGATAATGGCTTCGCCTTTTTCTATATACTGTCCGGTTGCCAATGTTCTCACCATACTTTCCATGATCCCTCTTCCGGGATCAAAATAAAGATTATCCAGAGAGGCGTGGTATCTGAACCTGGCCCTTTTTACAAGTCTCTCAGTCCTTCTTATTTGTCTTTCATCATGTTCCGACTGGAGTAATAGTTGCAACCCGTCTGCAAAGGTCAGGGACTCTGTTTTACGCATTTCGTAAAGGGTTTGCCACTGTTTGGCCATGCCCGGAAGTTTTAGTCTGTGAAACTGTTCTAAAATCTCATTCATAATAAATTTGTTTTTTGTTTATCTGTGAAGTGTCGTTATTCATATCATTTGTAATAGGAACCACCCCTAAGATTTTCCCTGTTGGTACAGGGAGTCTCTTCCTGGTAACCGGATAAAATATTCCGTGCATTTTGAGCATTACGGTATAGCTATTTTATTCGTCTGGGACTGAAGATGGAAAAACGTATGGCTGTATTCAATGCAAAGTTGTAAGATTCGTTATTTTTCTCTTTATTCATGGCTAACAACTCGTTACACCTGCAATACCAGAACTCCGGAGGGGTGTTGGTCTCTTTAAATATTTTTTCAAAAAGTTCACCCAGTAAAGGTGATTTTTGGTATCCCTTTTCGATATATTTTTCAGCCGAACGGTTTAAATAAGCCAGAGAGTTTGATGCAAGATGATCCCCGACTGTGGTATATCCCCATCCGTAAGTCCGCAGATGCGAGGAGAGCATTTCTCCGTTCAAATAGGTTTTCAGCATTGTCCGGGTATATTCAACCGTTACGCTCTGGCCAATGTACTGATATGGTACGGAGTAATAATGTTGATCTCTTTTCAGATAGATATGACAGTTTTCCTGTACTTTGAGTCTGGCCATATATTTAATCTCAAAATCCGTTTGGGGAAGGGGCTGAAGGTATTCCCGCTCATTGCTCAGGAAGTGCTCCTCCCTGCTGTAATCCCGTTGTTGCATCCTTGTCTGGTTATGCTTTAATGTCAACTCCCCGATGGCCTTATTCAGCTCATTCAGGGAAAAGAAAATCCTGTGGCGCAATTTTGCATATACCCTGTTGTATATCAAATGAACCTGGTTTTCCACCTTGGCTTTATGTCTCGGACTCTTCGGATAGGCAGGAAGAACAACGGCATTGTAATGGGTGGCTACCTGGCAAAAGAGTTCATTCAGTCTGGGAGAATGACCGCTGGAG
The DNA here is from genome assembly GCA_963662895.1 of Prolixibacteraceae bacterium. Lineage (GTDB taxonomy): Bacteria > Bacteroidota > Bacteroidia > Bacteroidales > Prolixibacteraceae > GWE2-42-39. The sequence goes on from OY759982.1 coordinate 2,337,163, forward strand.
GCCTTTATCACCCCGGCTTTGAGATTATCTATCACGATGATTTTCGGAACACCTCCTATACTGTTTAAACACTTCATTAGCCCATAGGCAAAGTCTTCCTGATTTTGGGAGGGAACCGCCAATGAGTAGGTATAATCCGAATACGGCAGACATGCTACAAAGACACAGACTTTTATGATTTCTCCTGTGCCCCTGTCCACATACGACAATTTATCCCCGGCAAAATCCAGGAAGATTTTTTCTCCGGGAACAAATTTATCAGTAAGTACCGTTACCACCCGGGGCTTTGGGATCATTGCCTGCGCCAGATGGTAACAGAACTGCGAGAACCCGTAACCTAAAGGGTCCTGATCCCTGTATTCGTTCCATAACAACGTCCTGGTCACATGTGGCTTCTCCAACTCTTTTACGTAATAAGGAATAAGTTCCTTAAAACGCTCATAGCGTTTGTCTTTACAGGCAGGATTCCCTGCATTGAATCGCTTCTCAAGGACAGGATCTTCCAACCTGATTAGTTCCGGTAATGGCAGCGGATCTTTTTCTGCTATTTCTATATACCTTTTTACTGTGCTTTTGCTTATGCCCAGATTGACGGCTATGCGTTTCTTCCCGACATTCTCTTTGTACTCCCGGAGTACTTCTTTTATAACTGACATTGAACTTGTTTTTCCCGCCATAGTATATTTGCTCTCAATGATTAATATTTTCAGTGAGTCGCAAATATAAACCAAGTCATTTCCCAAAGGGGTCAATATGCTCCGGAAACATTTATGAAACAATGTATTAAAGATACCCACGGTGGGGTCACCTTGCTCCGGAATCCGGCTGTTTTCCCTCTCTTTTTCGACTGGGGGGCCAGCTTGCTCCGGAAAATACGAAAACCCTTGCCCGGCAACTTCATTTTTTTTACAAAATGTCACAGTTAATTGCATATTTACCTCTTTTTATGGGCTAAACATGAACAAAATGTCATCTGAATATTTATCGGTTTATTCTTTGATTTTCCCTTATAAGGGGGTCACCTTGCTCCGGTGTATGTAGGAGCGAAGTAGTTGAGGTACGAAGCTCTGAGCGTAGTGCAGGTGTAATGTAGTGAAGTGGCTTACAGCACAGAGTAGGCTGCCGTGAGGACAACGACTGAGCTGCAAGAGCTGTGACAGCCTGAGCGATAGCGAACCCGCAGGGCGTTTAGCTCTTTTTTATACCCTAAAAAATTGAAGATTATAAAAAAGTGCTGAACGGGCTGGCACTGACCTTGCCGAAGGAGACGGACGAACACCATATTTCCTGTGTAGGATTTGTGCGGTGGGATTAATTTCTACCTAACTTGTCTTAGATATTCTTTTAAGGTTATAGTTGTAATTCCTAATCCTTTAGCTTTAATCTGCAATCCATTATCAGATGTTAATAGTATCGGGTTTTCTGATTTGAATTTAAGAGCTACAGTAAGAATCATATTATCAGGAGACCTTTTATTAAAGTCAAGGGGAAGCAATGATAAATCTGCTAACTCCATTCTTAAGTCTCTCTTATCAATAATATGGTTTATTGATTTTAAAGCTTTCTGCACATTTATTTTCCCTACATTATCCAACTTAGATTTTAAGTTATCTAGCTCATCTAATACCTTAGCAGATAGTATTACGGGATATTCCTTATTGATTTTTGAAATGATTGCTGGGTAATCTACAAATACATTGGTATCAATAACATATAAATTTATTTTGTCCTTTTTAATCTCCTTCTTCTTTTTTTCAAATTTAGAAATATCGATTTTGCCAACTATTTTAACGCCGACATCACTAGGCACCTTAATTGCAGTACTAACTTCTTTATTAGTTGTGGTGTCAACATTATACTCTGGGTTCTTATCTGCATTTATATCTCCATTGCTTATACTATTAACCCTTGTATCATTAAAATTTATATCAGCCTCTATGAGATATGAAAAATCCTGATTCAATTTTTGAAAATAGGATTTGACATTATTGTCAATATGCGTAAATGAGGTGATGTCTTTGCTGGAAATTATTATGGTACATAATTTAGAACGGCTTGTTGCAACATTAAATAAATTAGGATGTAATGAAAAATGTGCACCACTATTAGGAATGAAAAATATGCAAATATCTGTAGTTAAACCTTGAATCCTTGAAATGGTTTCAACTAGGACTTTTTCTGAATTATTAACTTTAGAATAAATCGAACTTTGCAACTTATTGGTTGTTGCCCTAAAAAAAGACAATACGGCAATTTCTTTTTCAGGATTTTTTGAATGCAATTCAACTAAAAGTTGGTTAATAAATTTATTTGCATTATCGGGTAATTTATTGTCGAGTTCTAAATCCATTTTAAGCCAAACTGAACCTCCATTAATAGGAAAATCAAATGGCATATTAACAGGCTTATTAATTCCAAATTTATAGTTTTCATCTGAATTTGAGGTAAGCATACCTGCATAAAAACTATTTGTAAGGTTTACTGCCCTTTCAGATAAACGATATGACTTTGTTAAAATGTAGGCAGGAATATCTTCTGAATTATAGCAAAGTGTTTTTAAGCCGTCAATTGCCTCTTTTAAATTATCCTTATTTTCTTTATTAATCTGCTGACAAAAAATAGGTTCTAGCTGTGCAATATCTCCAACTATTAAGCATTTCTTGCCAAGTCTACGTGCAGCAGCTATGGTAGATAAAAATGCCTGACTGGCTTCTTCAATAATAACATAGTCAAAAAATTCACCGTCAAAGCTTTTATTTGAAATATCAGACATCCCGTAATATGTTGTCAACAAGATACTTTGCTGGTGAATGTTATAATTTTTACCTTCCTGGAGCTTTGGTATTTTTTTTAGTTCATCTGTTGACAAATTGGTTTTATAAACTCGTTTCTCATTTATATCGGAAACTAAATGTTCTTTGGATGCTAATTCTATTAAAGCTCTGTTTGTAAGTGCGGTTATTAAAATAGTTGCATTGTTTTTTAATAAGTGCTTACAAAAGTCAGCCATTAAAAAAGTCTTGCCAGTTCCAGGAGGACCTTGAACTATTATTTCGTTTTTAAACTCAAAAGCCAACATTAACTCTTTTACTTGATTCTCCGACTTATTTAAATCCTTGGGATTCCAATTTTGTTCACCGATTTTTATATCAAGAAATTTACTCCCCTTGTCTTTTGAATTAATATTTCCTACTAATTGAACAAGGTTGTTTAAATACTCTAATGGAGGTTCGTTGGGACCAACTATTACCGGGCAGTTTTTAGGCAGTTCTTGTGAAAAAATAACTTCAGCTCCTTTAAAACCAACGATTAAATTATCCTTTTCTTTCTTATACCAAACAGGGATTAGTTCTGTAAGCCTACTTGGTTGATTTCTTATACTTCCATAAGATAGTTTAGTCCAAGAACTAGATTTTAAAACTTCATTTGAAGGAACTAAACCTATGTAATGTCTGTTTTTTAGAGGTACTCCACGTTTTGAAGAGAACTTAAGTATTAGATTGCCACGCTTATCATCCACTCCTAAATATTGAGCTACAAAGGCTTCATTTCTTTGAACCAACATGGAAAATTGCTTTTGTAGAAAATCAATTTCAAACTGATTCTTTTGGTAGGCTAATTCGTGCGATAGTAAGGCTTTATGTTTATTTCTGTCTATATGCTTCATTGTAGGTCAAGATTGTCAAGATAATTATCATCAAAGTCCATATCGATATTTTCATTCGTTGCTTTTAATTTTGAAACTTCATCAGAGACGTTTAGCGGTGAGTTAAAAACAAACTTAAATGAAGAAATGTATTTATTAGATTGTGCAAACTCTTCCAATTTATTAATAATGTTTTCATCACTATCCATTCTGATTAATGTTCTTGGATTTTTATCTAAAACATCTTGTTGATTATTAATGACCTCAAAGCTTTCATTTCCAGACCATACAATCATCATTGAATTATCTTTTGATAACTCAATCCATTCTGAAGGATTGATATTTAAATTGCTTTTTAGAGTACTTTTTGCAATAATCGTTTTTGGAGTATTGTTAAGTTTATACTTAACGTTTCGTATAAAAGAGAATTCATTTATGAGCTCTTGGTTTTCAATAGGTAAAATATTATTGCTAATTTCCAACCATTCTAATATTTTGGCTTTTGCTTCAAAATTTGAACCACGTTTAATATCGTCTGCTAAATCAGGGTTAAGTAAGATGGCAATCTCTTGAAATCTTTCTGAATAATTGTTTTTACTTTTAGAATCATTCTTTTTATGGTTTGATTTAGAATTATCATCATGACTTTTCTTTTTCCAACGTTGGAATTCCTCGTACTCCGATTTACTTACAATTGTTTCATCTGCTTTAACATGTTTAGTGAATAGCGCAGTATATTCTTCATCAGACAATTCATCTTTTAACCAGATATGTAAATCATTAATCGCTTCTGCATTCACAATTATAGTGTTGCTACCTGACACTCGGAATTTATTACCTCCTTCATATTCGGTTATAGATTCATTTAAGAAGGTTGTTTTAAGTGGTATTTTGCCGGAATGAAGTTTAATTGTGTATTTATCTTTATACTGCCATGATTGCCATTTTTCATCTTTCCATTGTTTTAATTCATCAATGCTTAGATTGAGTTGATTTTCAGATATTTCTATTTTTGGGGTTTGAACAAAGTCTTTGCAATAATCAGCAACAATATAATATTCTTGGTTGCTGGATATTTCAAGTATCTTTGAATAATGTTTTACGTCACAATCTGTTAAGCCTGACAGTAGCTTTTTATTTTTGGTATTTATTAATTGATAGGAAAAAGATTCATTTATAATGGATTTATAAACAGCAATGATTTCAGTGAAATAACCTTTAAGGTAGTGGAAAATTTCCTTAATCATTTCTGGTTTTGTGCCGCTATAGTTAAACAAATAACCTTGCATTTCATTTAGGATAAAAGATAGTTGCTCATATTTCAAATCTTTTATTGCAAAATCTATTTCTATATCGGTATTTTCTTGCTTTAAGTATCTCAGTAAACGGAATGCTTTTTCCCATAAAAAATACTTTGCTACCTTCTCTTCCTCTACGAACCCAGTAAATAAATTTCGTAAATTATTCTGTTGTTCTTTATTAACAAATATTTTATTCTCAACAATATCAATCTCTGTAGTTTTGTCAGAATCGGCAATTGATTTTGTCTCGTACCCAACAATATAATCGAGGTAAGGAATTTGACCATGGTAGAAATAAAGCTCTAAATTTGTTTCTTGTTCCCATTTTTCCTGAAAGGCATCACTTTGTTTTTGTGCATGAGCTAACTTTTGAATATCAGGCTTTTGATTTATTTCAATCTTTTTGCAAGTACCATTCATCCAGATTTGATGTATGCCGCAAACTATATCACAATTATTTAGAAGTTTAAAAGCTTCCGTTTTACCATTTAGTGCTTCAAATCCAATAACAGGATTGCTTAAGGTTGTTTTTAGTTTATAGGTATGAGTTTCATTTTCAGTCGTATTGTATATAAGTACAGGTATATCAGGCTTGTATTCCGGAATCAAATTATAAACTTTTGAAATTGCTTCGTATGCCTGTTGAGTAATTACAATATTTTCGTTTTCTATCCATTTTAAGGTGTTTTTAAGTAAAACCATGTTGGTTGGAAGTCTCAAAATGTCAAATTTAAACTCTGGATTTTTAAGGTGTTTGCGGAGCTTAACAATATTTGAATTAACATCGTTCAAACCAAGTTTTGATAAATACGTAAGCTTTTCCTGCTCTTCCTTGTGCCAAGATTTTAATTCCGCAGGTAGGTACTCAACTTCTTTAATTGCAAATAGCTCTGGATGCACGTAGTTTCTATTCCATAGCTTTAGGAAAGATTTTAATAGTTCGAAAGGGTACTTTTGAGTATAGAAATGATTAATTAATTCGACCTCAGAATATGGATTTTCAAAACAGCTCAAATAATTGTTGTCATTTTCCTTAGCGTAATAAATTGCAAAAACATATTGGTCTAAGTCTGCAAATTTTGCGGTAGCCTTTAGTAAGTCGGCGGTTGTATGAATATCTTCGCTTCTTTTGTAAAAGAATTGACTTTCGAGTTCTGAATCGTTAAAATCAGCTATGAATTTATCAATCCATTTTGAATTATCTTCCGCTTTGATAATAGTGTTGTATGGTAGGTTGACATCACCAATATCAATATCCTCTTTTGTTTCAATATCTGCTAGTATGATTTCGTTTATAGATATTCGTTCACGGAGATTATTGGCATCCTCATCCGAATTGTAAATGCTCAGGAATAGTTTTAATAGTTTGTACTCAAATGATTGCTGCGAATATGAATTATCAGTTGATAGTTGAACCTTATTTATGGAACTCTCGTATTGAGACCAAAACTGTTTTTTAAAACTATCGCCCCAACTCACAACCAAATCTATTAAATCTGTAAATTGTTGTTTTTGAGTTAACTTGCTTATAATTACAGTTTTTAAATCATCATTTGGGATTAAACCTAGTTTAGATAAGTCATTGTCTTCTGCCAAACTTACCGATATTGGGTAATAATTCTCTTCAAAATGTTTTGTTATAAACGTGTTTAATTCCGGTAAATTAAACTGAACAACTTCTTTACCAACATTATAATTATTGGAGCCATCAAAGTAGCCTTTATCAAAAATCCTTGCATTTGTTTTTATTGCAAAATCAATGAATGATAAAGCCTCCTTTTGTGTTAAATCTGTAGTGCCACTCACAAGTAATTCCAACAGGTTATCTACTAATGCAATATGGAATGGTGAATTGACATTTTCTAGATACCTTACAATACTCACATAAGGTAGCTTCCTGTTAGTTAATTTTTCAATTGCTGCTTCTGCCAATGAAAAGCTTGGATGCCAGAAAACACCTTCTTTTAATTCAAACGTACTTCCATCATATATGAATGCTCTGTTGGAATTAGAATCAGAAACAACTTGTTTGCCAGACACATAAAATTCATCAGTAATTTGTTTGTAAAACAATGTAATATCTGGATTATCAATTGATAATAATTTATCTGTAATTGATTTCCAGTGTGGCAATATGATTTCAGAATAAACATCACTTTGTAAAAATAAAGTTTCATAATCGCTATGATATTGACTTTTTGCAATTTTAAAATCATCTAACCAGTAAGGTAATTCTTGGTTGGCACATGATAATAATTTATTCAGAGATTTTATTTTTCCTTGTTGGTCGTGAAATAGTTCCATTGTTGGTGCTTTCTCAACATCAATGGTCTGAATCAATAGGAATAATTCTCTGATTTCATCCTCTGTAAGTTCATCAATCTTAGCTTCTATGTTTTGTATTAATAATTGATTATTATCACTTGTCCTTTTTAAATTGAAAGGTTCTTTGGTTAGGAACTCTATAATTGATATTTCAGGGATGTTAATATTTAATACCTTTTTTATACCTGATTTAAGGGTTTCGAACTGCGATGATTTACTGAGATATGAATGATAAAAAACATCCTCTTTTTTTAGAAAAAGACCTTGACCATAAACATAAGCTTTTTCATTCAAAGAAGTTAATTCGTTTTCACCTTCCTTGTTTGCAATTTTATAATATTTAATAACCTCATCGTAGAATTGGTTAATTGGATAATTCTCTTCAATCACATATTGGGTTAACTGCGACCAGTAGGGGAATATAATCTTTGTGTATATTTCAGAATCTGATATGAAAAAATTATAGTTGTCAATTTCAGGATAGTATTCTTCTTCACAGATTTGAAAAGATTCTAACCACTCTGGGTATTTGTTTTCAGTTGAGCGGCTTAATAATTCATTCGTTGGAGATAAAATCTTTATAGGCATTTCGCTATTAAAAAATATCTCCAGTTTACTTATTTGATTTCTACTAACCCCATTTAACTTAGTTTCTCTCGACATAAAACTTTCTAAAATTTGTTTTTTATCAAGAGGTGAAAGTTTTTGATTATTATCTATAGTTTCAATTCTATCGTTTAACAGTTCGAAAATAGTTTCATGTTTTTTTATTTTCCCCTCAATGGCACTATAAATGTTTTCCTTTGTGTCAATTTTTAACGGAGTAGAAACAAAGTCAAGCTTTATGAGTTGTTTGAGTATTTTAAATGTTGGTTGTATCCTTGGAATAATATTGTGGTTATCGTATAGCTCATTCGCTGAATAGTAACTTTTATTAGTACCAATGAAGATTTTAACGCTCCAAAACGTAGATTGAAAATTAAGCTCTTCGTCTAATATAAACAATTTGCGGTCCCTTGTTCTATCTGATAAATATTTATCATTAAGAATGCCAATGAAGTCTTCATATTGTTTTAGGTCCAGATTTTCAATCCATTCATTAAATATTTTCAGACCTTCTGGAGCTTTAAGCCTTTCGCAAAAATCAGATATTTCAATTTTCTTTATTCCAAAATCTTTATTTGAGACTTTAGAAACATCAATGTCGTGGTGTACTATTTTTAAGTCACTTCCAAATAGCAAGTAAAATAATTCAGAACCAAAATGTTTTGAGATTTCGGCTTTATCAATAATTACCTCATCAGCTTTTTTTAATTCGTTGTCAATTGTAAGAATGAATGGAATTTCTTGAAGTGCTTTGTCAAAGCCCCTATTGAAAGCATTTTTTAATTCGTCAACCTCTGTATATCTTGGTGGGATAATTCTATAAATACTATATGCCAAATTACTATCCTGTTCAATAGTTTCTTCAATCCACTTAAATACGTAATAACCTATATTCTCAAATAAAAACTCATTCCATGGATTATTGTTTGCTTGTACAAACTCTCGACTATTATTTAATAGAAAGTCTCCATTAATAAAAAACTTAAATCCATAATTTGTATCTCTTGTCGGTAAGTAGTTGAATATAATCGCATCATTTATGGGCAAAACATTGTCCTTCTCAACCTTTGCAACAAATGAAATCTCAACGGAATCAGAATTAAGCAATCGAATTGGCACTTTTTCACTATGCCTAAGAGTCATTTGAATGTCCTTAGAAACCTTAACCTCATAGCGTTTTATGTAATATGTGGCAATTGTTTCGTATTTTTCAGATTCAACTTCATACTTTTTAAACTGACAAAAATTATTTTTAAATACACGCTCAATCCCAACGTTTTTATTTAATCCAACTATATTGATAAAGTGGAGATTCCTTAAAAAGATTAAAAAGGTTGGGTTCGTAAAAAGCTCAATGAAAATCTTCTTATACTTCTTAATATTGAAAGCTCCAACTTCTAAAGCAAATGCTACATTGTGTTTCTCATCATTAAAAAATGTAGGATAGTTTTTAATGTCGTTTGGGTAATCATCAATTTCAGTCCAAATGGGTTTTATTTGCCATAGTTTATTATTATTCTTATTGGCAAATTTGTCAAATCTAAAAGAATAACCACCTGAATAAAGAAAAACACGATAGGCATCTGAAAAAACAGATTTAAATCCAACTCCTTTATAGCCAGTTTTTGTAGCGTCTGCTTTTTTTGTGCTATTAGCTGTATCACAAAGAGCATCTACATTATTATATGAAAAAGCTTTGCCATTATGGAAAAGAAGTAAATGCTCATTGAGTAGTTTGAAATTGACATGGAGTTGAGACCTTTCTGTTGGCATATCATCTGCATTCTGAATTAATTCAAATATGAATCTTTCAGGAACAGTATACATTTCAATTTGAAAGTTTTTTAAGAGTTCAGAATAACCATTAAGTATTTTAGGTGAAGCATCCGACAAGGTATTATGTAATTCTTCTATATCTTCTTTTTTTTGTTTATGCTCAATTTCCGTTGGGTTGTTATGCTTTATGTAGTGTAGAAGTGCTTCATCACGTATTTCTGTAATTCTGTTGTTGGCTGCTATTAAAGCAAATGGGTTTTCATTTTTAATTCTTTCATTTTTTGATGATAACTTCACATGAAAACTATAATACTTACCATCTTCTAATTCAATATTTTGATTATTCCTTGTAATATGAGTGAATACAGAAACTCTTCCAATGCGATTAGGGTAAAGCAAAATTTGCCCTTGTTCTTTTCGCACATCATTAAAAAAGCCAAAGTTTTGATTTGGAATTTTTGTAAACTGACCTATCAAGTTTAAATCAAATATTTTCCATTCATCCTTTAAAATATTAATTAAATCCCTATCTGGTTTCTTAAAGTATTTATCGATATTTTCGTTCATGAGCAAATTATTATTCTATTACAAAAACCACAAATTATCTTTTCCAAATTCGGGGATGTCGTCGCCATCGAAGTGGGGAGCGATTTGGGCTACCATTTCGGGGTATTTTATTGTTACGGGTAAATTTTGTTGTCTTACTGATTTCCAATACATGCGGCTAAACTGATACACCTGGTCGATGAGCTGACGGATTACTTTGATGTCCGAAAGCTGTTCTTTGTCGGTGCAATCGATGTTTAGTTTGATGGGGAAGGGAAAACCATCGGCTGCGCTGAAACTTCCATCCGGGTAGCGTGTATTGTTGAATAGCAGGTATTTGTTGCTTCCAATATTTATAAATGTGCCGCTCTCCGGCATCATTTCCTTCCATCCTTTATCAAAGGCTACAATATCTTTCGATTCGGTTTTATTGATGCTAATAATAAACACAGGAATCGGCAGGTTCATTCCATTTAACGCTTTCTCAATATGTTCCAGTTCTTCTTCATTCATCGTTTTGTAGAAATGAATGATTAGCCTGTCAGGTTGGTTGTTGATGGTGGCATAATCGCGAACAGCTTTTGATATTTTACCAGCAAGAATATCAATTTCATGTTTCATGAAATATTCGAAGCTGTTGAACTTTCCATCATTGGAAAAGCTAAAGGCACTGCCAATGTACTGTATGTTTTCTTCTATATGCTTAAATGCACCAACACCAACAATCAATTCGTTTTTTATGGGTGTATTCAAACGCCAGGGAATACCATCGAGTTTAGCCAATATTGCGACCGCAATGTTAGGCAAGCTATAAACCCATCCATCACCTTGTGTGTTCATCTTTTCGGGGTCGATGGCTTGTGAGGTAATTCTGCGTTTAAGCAATAGCTCTTTTACTTTGTAGTATATTTCCCTGTGTTCAAGGTTGTGTTCGTATTTACCATAGGGTGTTACATAAATGGCAATATATTTTATGTCGGGATTAATGTCCCGTTCAGAAAGCACTTGTTCAATTTCGGGAACCGGATTCTCTTTATTCGTAAACTTTATGCTAAAACCATCTTCTGTATGAAAAAGTATGTTTGCATATTGCAATAAGCCTTTAAACCAGCTAAAACCAGTTTTAAAGCTGCTGTCGATTTTTACCGTTTCCTGATAATCGTCTTCATGGAAGATGTAGAACAAGTGTACTGTTTTGTAGGTAGTACCTTTATAGGGTTTAAAATTCTTAATATCGTATTTTGGCACAATACCAGTCTGGTATTGACCATCCTTGTCTTTACCATAAACCAATAGATTGCTTTCTTTGGTAGTAGCGTTTACTCTTCCTGAACTTACATCTAAAAAACCTTCGGAGTGCAAGGGACATAGCTCAATAAAATCAGGATCGCATAAATAGCGTTTGTAAAAAGTATCGATGTATTTAAAGTATTTAGGATAGCGGTTATCCCTTGGCGGTGCTTCCAATGGAATGTTTAAAGCTTTCTCCAATCCTTTGTTTAAAACAGGGTAGTATTTGGTGTAGTCGGGTGTTTCCTCATCATCTTCTAACCATTCCCATTTTCTTAATGTTTTGCCTTTTAGTACCCAATTAAAATTGGTAGGAGATACCTGGTCAATCAGTTCTGCAACCGACTTTTTAAATACCTTGGAAGTGCCATCGAAGGAAAGCAGTAATTCGGGGTAGTTGCTAACCGTCTTTATCTGGACTTTTAAGGAGAATTTAAGGTAAACATCAAACTGAGTGTTTGAAAGCTTTTTTGAATAAATCCAAACCTGATTCTCTTTAATAAAACCAACCTTTACAATCTTTTCCTTTATACGACTGAAATAGAAGTTGATTTGGCGGTTGTAGTAGCGTTTTATCAAATCTTCATTTTCTTCCGTAAAGTTGATTTCTATTGGTTTGAAACCTTCTTTTTCGCCTGTGAATGTGGTGTAAATAAATTCTGTGCCGTTATTACTTACCCCCGGAAAAACTGAATCTATCTCATTTGGGAAAAGTGTTTTGTGGATTTTATGACCATTTTCCGTTTCATCCTTTGTGAAATAGAACGTTTGATTTTCCGAAGGAAATTCGAACGTTAAGATGTTGAAGTATAGATTCTGGGCGTTCATAACAGTCGTTTTTTTATATTTTACTCATATATTCTTTTGTATTAAAAATCAGTTTCCAATAAATCTCCATTTTGTTTTAGCCATTTTTTTGCCTTTTCATAGTTTGGGATTTGAATGGATAGCATGTTCCAGAAACGAGGTGTGTGGTTCAATTCTACAATATGTGTAAGCTCATGTACCACGATGTACTTTATTACATATAATGGGGCTTTAACAAGTCGCCAATTAAAGTTCAGATTGTTATTTGGAGAACATGAACCCCAAGTATATTTAAGTTCAGAAACTTTCAGGCTATTGTATACCACACCTAAGTTTTGGGAATACTCAATTGCTATTTTTTCAATCTTTTCTTTTGCCTTGTTTACATACCAAGCTTTAAATATGCTGTAAGCTTTTGGTTGGTTCTCTTTTGAAATGATGAATTTTTGATTAAACTCAACACCTTTTATTGACTCCGGTATAACATGAAGTTTATAGTTCTTTCCGAGATACATTAAGGTTTCACCAGTTACAAATTCTTTTCTGCCCTTTTTGAAAGGATATTTTTGTGCATGATTTATCTTTTCGAATAACCACAGCTTTTTCTTTTCAAGAATTGCATCAATTTTATCCCTTGAAGTATTTTGTGGAGCACGCACAATGATAGACCTGTCCCTTTCAACAGATATGTTGACAGTCTTTCTATCGGTATATATTAACTTGTACTCCAGTTGCATTATTCAGTAATATTTGGTTTAGCAAATTCCAATATTTTAGAAATGATTTCTTTACGCTTCGTTACTATATTTGGGAGTTTACGGAACCTTGGTGAAAGTAACAGCTTTTGCATTTCTGCTCTTAATTTGGTTTGAGCCGGAATACTTTCCCAAAATCCTTTTAACTGAATTTCCGTCTTTACCAGATTGTATATATTTTGCGTTAAATCTACGTTGATAGCAATTTCTTCTTCTGAAAGTTGCTTATCCTCATAAATTAAACTTTTGAATATCCTAAATATTGGCATTTGCTTTTTTCGGTCAAGACCGTAGGTAATTTCCTTTTCTCGCTTGCGGATTTTCTCCCTAAGCTTTTCTAATTCTTTGAAAATTAAATCCCAATTGCCTTTGAACTTTTTGAGTATTTCTTCCAATGCTTTAGAAAATGAAGCAAACAATTCCGGGTCTTCATCAATATTAACATCAATAAAATGCCTGATTGCATGCTCTACCTCTGCCGCTTTCGTTTTAGCTCTTTTCCTTTCTTTTGTATTCTTCTCAAAGTCATCATCCATAATTGAAATTGGAGCAACTTTCTGTTCTATGCCTTTCGATTTTAAATAATCATCGGCAATCGCTCTCAATTTTTCAGGTATGCCACGCATACTGAAACGGTCATCATGGAAATGCTTTTGAGCCAATAGGTTAATTTCCAAGAAGCTTTTGTAATCATTGAAGAAGTCTAAAGCCTCTTTTCTTGGGAGAACTTTGTTAAACGCTGTTGTCAATTCTTTGAATGCTAAAATGTATTCAAAACGAATATCTTCATCGTAAAACAAATCAAAGAAGGAATCCGGGTCTGATAAATCGGTACAATTGTATTTTTTTAGAACATCCCAAACCTTTTTATGAGCTGCAATAAGTTCATTTAATTCCTCTTCAGGATTTGTTAAGGCATCTGTAATCTCTTTTTGTTCTCTTTCAGAGTAACTATTTAATGCTCTTTTTAGATGGTGTCCTACACCAACGTAATCAACAACAAAACCAACATCCTTACCAATTGGTCCAATTCGGTTTACTCTGGCAATTGTTTGCAAAAGATTATGGGCAACAATAACTCTGTCGAGATATAGTACTTGTTCTATTGGTGCATCAAATCCAGTTAAAAGCATGTTGTTTACAATGATGATTCCAACATTTCCGTTAATTCCTTCTTCTTCACTTTCAAATGGCATTTTAAACCGCTTAATGCTCTTTTCATGGTAACGTTTGTCGGTGAATGCCTTTATGTGTGGTTTGTCATTATTATTGCCGGAAATAACAACTGCAGTTTCTAATTTCTTTAATCGTTCAATATTTATTCCAAGTGGATTGTTATCCTCTAATTTGGAAATTTGCTTTGATAAATGTTGGTCAAGCACGGTCTTGTAGCGAACTGCTGCTTCTCGCGATGTGGCAACTATTTGGGCTTTAAATCCATTTGAAAAGATATGTTCGATATAATGTTCAATCATATCTTCGGCTTTGGAAGAAATGGTATCAATAGCTTCTAAATAGGCATCACGTGAGCCGTACCCCAATATTTGCAATCGTTCAGTAAGTTTGTAATCACTGAAAACATCAGAAAACTTTTCATCCATGCCCTCAGTGTCTTCGACCTCTGCATTATGGGTGCGACCTTCATATACAATTTCTAAGGTAACTTTATCGTCAATTGCTTTTTGCATGGTGTACTTATCGATATACTCACCATAAGTCTTTTCCGTTCTGTCAATAGGTGTTCCTGTGTATGCAATCCTCGTTGCATTTGGGATTGCTTTATCAAGATTAGCACCTAATAGGGAATATTGTGACCTGTGTGCTTCATCAGTCATTGTAAGAATCTGATGGCTTGCATTCAGTTCCGGGAATATTTCTTCCAGCTCGTTTTGCTGAAATTTATGAATCATTGCCATCACTAAGTCGGGGGTATCTGTTGACAGTAATTCTTTCAGCTTACTAATTGAATCTGCAACTTTTACTGTAAATCCAATACTTTGACTAGTTTCGCTTAATTGCTCTTCAAGTTGAGTACGGTCGGTAATAAAAATAACTTTCCACCCTAACAGCTCATTTTTTTGTTTCATTTTTCTCACCATGAACATCATGGTCAGTGATTTTCCAGAACCTTGGGTATGCCAGATAATGCCACTTCTTTCATTTCGGTTTTTACCGGATAGCAATCTTTTTACGGATTCGTTTACCGCTCTGAATTGTTGGTAACGACCTACGATTTTAATTGATTTACCTTCATCGTTGGTACTGAAAATTGTAAACGTGCGGATTATATCCAGTAGATTGTTTTTATCTAACATTCCGGCAACCAATCGTTGTTGGTCGTTAGGAGAAGATTTACCGCTCTCTAAGTCGTCCAGAGTTTTGGGATATGGGTCAGTCCAGCGATAGAAATACTTATCGGAATGAGTGGTAATTGTTCCAAAACGGGCCTCCTGACGACAGGTGATAATGGTGAATTGATTGTAGTAGAAAAGTTCCTGGTTACCTTCTCCTGTTGCACTTCTCTGTTCAGAGTACCTTAATAGTTGTTCAATAGCTTCATTAATCGGGTCTTTAACCTTTGGAGATTTACATTCCACAATTGAAACAGGCAAGCCATTCAAAAACAAAGTGATGTCTGGAATAATGTAATGTTCAGAACCTTTAATCTTTAGTTTAAACTGAGAGATAGCTATAAAAATATTCCGTTCGGGGTGGTCAAAATCAATTAGTCGAACTGTTGGGCTTTCTTCACCAGTAACTTCATTCTTGTTAACTGTCGTATTTTCGAGCAACAACTCTAAAATGTGCTTATTGTTTTCAATTAAGCTACTCTTATTGAAAGATGTAATCTTTTTTACGACCTCATCCAACTGGCTTTCAGTTAGGAAATTGTTTATTGCTTTTAAAGCTTCTTTGAGCTTAGGAATTAACACAACTTCATTAAATGAGGTACGATAACTTTCTTCCGGTTTTTGACCGTGTCCATCAAGACGGAGCACTTCATCCCACTCAAGACCTTCCAATTGTTTCAGGAATGGTTCTTCAACATGGGTGAGTTCGTCAATTTTAAGTGCTTTCCCTTTTTCGCCTTTGTATTTATTGTCGTTGCTCAGTATCATGATTAATCGAAAGTTGGTTTTTTACCTATTGTTGGTTTCTTATGTTTTGGTTCATTGAAAATATCTCTTAATAACTCATTAAGAAATTTATCTTCAAACTCAGCATCGCTTCTCATATCAACATATTTCCGACCAGCTAAAGCCGCAGGTATTGCATCGGCGTCAGTACCGTTTCGAAAGAGAGGGATAAATTTTGAAGTTTTTAAGTCGTTAAATATTTGACTTGTTATGATTGAATATTCAAAACCAACACCACCTTTTAGGTTGTCGGTTTTTTTCTTGTAATTTGGAGTCATAATACAAATGACTCTCTGCGAATTGGCAATTGAGTTTTCCATAAAATGAGGTAGTGGCTTACCTAATTCACCTAAATCCCATTTGTCAAGAATGGCATTTACTCCATTATCACAAAGTTTGGTTGCTAATTTCAAAACCCATTCTTCATGTTCTTCATCATCCCATGAATATGATATAAAAACTGTAGGTGCATCTTCCATTTCAGTAATTTTTATTTCTTTTACTGACTCAATAGTTACTGGCTCTTTTTCGTCAAAAGGATTTGGCTCTATTTGAAATTCATTAGTTTCACTTACGCTTGTTACTTCTTCATCTTCAATGAATAGCTGTATTTTTATATACAATTCCATTCTTTTTTCTTCATCGAGATGATTGATTAAATCGCTGTAATAATCGACCCTTGATGTTGATAGCTCTTTATCTCTTCTCTGTTCGATATATTTTCCATAAGACGGAGGAATATCATCACAGAAATCCATAATAAAACTGTAAAAGGCAGAACCCTTGATGTAATGTGGTGCTGAATCTTGTGGACCAATAGCCTTCCATAGCTTATAATATGCTTTTTCCCAGTCGGTATTATTTGTCGATGGAATTACCCAGGATTTATGAATTAATGCATTTGTTTTTGTGTCATCATAAATAAAGTCATATCCTTTATCTGTTAGTCGAATACATTCAGGACTACCACTTTCATATGTATAATAACCTGTGAGGATTAAACCATTGAATACAGTGAAGAATAAATCTTTCTCCTTAGGATTTAGCTTATCAATTATTCCAAACTGTATTGAACGCATCATAACAATTTGACCTGAACGGCAGTTTGCTTTTCGGAATTGGTCAAAAATAAGTTCTGCAATTTGTCTTTCTGTTTTCATTTGTTGAATTAGTTATAATACGCCTTTAAATCTTCAATCACTTTATTGTGGTTGGTTTCTAAATCTTCCAATTTCCATGTACTGAAAGTATTAAGCACCCTTAATGAATTGCTAAAAGAGTCGATGTTGTTTTGAAAATACCTTTGCTTTTTTTCAACATAATCTAATCGCCCTTGAGAACTGTTTTTTCTCCGGCTCAATAGAACAAGGTTGCCCAATTTATGTGTCCATTGTTCTCGTTCATCATCTGTCCAATCCACTTTCCAACGGCTATTGTCGTGAGGTGTTTGTGGCAGGATATGTTCAACAGTAATGGTTTTTAGTGGTTCTTTTTTAATATCGTTGTTGCCATAAATCATATCCAATTTATACAGCATGTATTTGGCATAACGTCTGCCATAGATGTTGTTGTCGGATAGTATTTTGAAAAAATCTTCTTTTTCAAAATCAAAAATATCAGAGCTGTATAATTCATCCAGTTTTTCTGTTTGCTCTTTATCTGATTTTCCTACCAACTCAATCTTTTTAATTATCTCATTCATCTGTTCGATTCGGAATGTTGGTGTTTTTTGCGTAATCCAATCACCGGAGAATTTATTGTCCAGTTTCTTTAAAAACTCCAACAAACGCATATCGCCGAAATACTCCTTATAAGCCAATAGGGGAGGCACCCATAAGTCGGAAGGAATGGTGTCCTGCATAATATTGATAAGATTATCAAATTCCCAGGTGTTATTCAGGTGATGGTTGTTGTTGCTGAACAACTCGTTGTAGTGCTTTTTGTATTTCTTTAAATACTCAAAAGTGTCAGCACCTTTATTTAAGAGTGCAGGAACGGTATAAGATTTCTTAGTGCTATAATCGAATTTAGTAGGGTTGTAGATATTCTCTTCAAACTCACGTAATAAGCTTAAACGTGCTTTCTCTTTAACTAAGATGGTTCGTAGGTACGAAAGGAATAAATCAAAATCTTCACCCAGTTCATTTTCAATATCCTCCCATAATTTAGCATATTCCTGAACCTTTGATTCTTTACCACCTGCATCTTTAAAAGCTTTTAAGTTACTTGCCTTTAAAATGTCGCTGTTACGCAACTTAACTCCCCGGTCATTTAGAATTGTGAACATACGGAAAGCATCTTCCAATTCTTCGCTGGCAACATAAATAAGTAAAACGTAGTTCATTAAAAATGGGAAGAACTTATCTATTGCAATGGCATCTTTCTTCTCGAAATATGCTCGCATTTTTAACAAGGCATTTGCCATGTTTTTTATGGAAGTGTCGTATCCGTTGGCTGTGTGCTTTAACAGTTCTTCTTTCTTGTCTGTGCCTCCTTGTTGTTTAATAAATTGTTCTACAAAGTCTTTTACCTCATCTCTAATGTCGTAGATAATGCGCAGGCGTTCAGGAATATTTAAATCGGGGTCGGCTTCGCGGAAGATTGCTTGTTGGCAGGTTTGTTTTCGTTTCGACTTATCGGTTAAATCGCGGATAACTGCCATTAATAAATACAAGGATGTTAATCGTTGCTGACCATCTAATAAATCGTGCTCCACATAAGTTACATCGTCATCATCGTCGCATTCTTTGGTGTGGAGAACAATCGTTCCTAAAAAATACTGCGCTTTGTCTGCTCTTTCGGCAGCATAAGCAATATCATCAAGTAAATCGTTAATTTGGTCGTCTCCCCATACGTAAGGACGTTGATAATTGGGAATTCTGTACCAACGGTCTTTATCAAAAAGGTCTTTTACCAGGATTTTATCGCTATTTATTTCTTTACCTTTTGTGGTCTTCATATTAGTTGGTTGTATTTATTAATTTATCAACAGATATTTTGCCTGTTAACAGGTCTTGCATTAAGCCTGTTTTTTTGCGTTTGAGTTTATTAAGTTTCTTTACTTCACTCTCAATTGAGTTTTCTACCATCTCCATTTTATCAGCAATTACAATTTGCTCAGTTTTTTCAGGGACTGGTAAATATATCCTACCTACTATATCAGCGTTTAAACTTTGTTGCTTGGTTCCTTGAGCATATTTAATAGAAAGCGTTTTCCCCCAATACTTGTAATAATGAAAAAGGAATCGATTGTGAATAGTATCGTTTTCTTCGAAAGCCATACATGACTGATTAGTTGTTGCTTCCTTTCCAATTATTGCACAACTTCCTCGCGTACCTTCAGCTTCCAATCCTGTAATTGCAATGAAAAATGTTCCTGATGTATAAAGCTTTAGGTTTGTGTTTCTTTTAGCTTCGGGAGTAATTTTTTCAATTGTATCATAGATTATTTTGTACTTTAGCTCTCCACTTGTTACCCAAAGAATATCTCCTTCAAAGTATTTGGGATTACTTCGACTTGGCGTCATTCCAGTTCTAAATTCTGAGTAAATATCACCAAATTTCAAGCATCGCCATTCATTGGGTATTCTTCCAACTTCACTATCCTTAAATCCATGTGTTTCTTCAGAACGCAGGTTTCCATTTTCATCAATCCCTTTTGTGAGGAGGTCTTGCATTAAGCCATTCTTTATTCTTTGTTGCTTGGCAATGATGTCTTCTGTTTGGTCAATGGCTTTATCAATAGAACTGAGGATTTCTGCTATTTTGGATTGTTCCGTTTTTTGACTTGGAATAATTGCCTTTTCAACATCTAAATATTCACCAAGCTTAAAATTAATTATTCCAGTTGTTTGCTGTTGATATTTTAAAATTTTACCTGAATAATAGAAATGGAATAAAAGGTAGAAAACAAATAATTCATCGTATTCTTCTTTAACTCTTCCTATTTCTATGAAATTTGAACAAGAGCCTTTAAAATCGTTTGAACAAAACACAACTCTACCGGCTGGTTGAGATGGGCTACCTCCAGATTTTTCGAATAAGATATTTCCTTTAGAAATGCTTTTTCGTTCTAAATCTTTTCTTGTAAGATACCTGTTAGCAACATCACTAAAGTCAATCTTTCCATCATTGCGAAAATTCACAGACCTTAAAACTCTTGTGTTCCCACCAGATTTTGGGTCAGAACCCCATTCTCCTGTAATTGTTTCATGGAACAACTCCCTTAAAATTACTTCTCTACTCATTAGCCAAATAATTTAGTTTAGTTAAAAATTGATTTAGCTCATTCATAGAATTCGTACGAGAGTTTTCAATTTGCTGAGCAGAAACAAAATATTTATCAAATTCTTTCTCAAAGAATTGAGTCATGGTACGTTTTTCAGCATTGATGTATCGGGTTAGTTGGTCGAAAACCAAATCGTGGTGTTTTAAAAGAATTAATTCTTTGGCTTCCTCTTCCGAAATAATACCTCCAATCTCTTTTAATAGTTTATCAAGAGCTTTTAACTTATTAGTAAGTGTCTCGCAGTCTTTGCTTATGGCATTGTAACGCTTGGTAATGGCTTTAAACTCTTTTTTGGCTTCCAGTACTTTGGCAAGCATCTGCATTTTGTCGGTTTCAAATTTGCTGTCGCTTTTCTTTAGCTCTTTTTCCAGCTTGTTTACTTCCTTTTTAATGCTATCGTAATTGTCGGCATTATTCAGGTGAGCTTTAAACGAAATAATCAATTCGGCTATTTTGCTATCCAGTTCGGCTATTTCTTTATTTGCTATGTTTAACAACTTATTGGTTTCTCGCTTTTCATCTTCCGTGCCGTAGCGTTTAATAACGAGTTTTAATTCCAGTTCAGCCTTTGCGTCTTTCAGTTCCTTTTTAATTTTCTTTATTTCCGCTTCGTACCCAATAATAGACATTACGCAAGCCTGAAACCTCTTGCTTTCTTTGAGTGCTGCAACTGTGCCTTTTTCGTTGTAATATTCTATCTGTGAAGTTAACTCTGCCTTTAGTTTTGCAGAAGTTACTTTTTCGTCCTCATCTGGTTCGTATTCAGTAATGCTCTGTGCTTCTTCCAAACTTTCAGAAAGTTTGCTTTCGTTTTCTGCAAGTAGGGTTTCTTTTTTGTCAATTTCTTCCTGCTCCTTTGTGAAATATTTATCAATCAGGTATTCATCAGGAATTAAACCAGGTGCCCATCCGATTGACATGATGGTTTTGAGGTCGTATTTAATATTGTCCCACCAGTTTACAAAAACCCCTGCTAACTGGAAGTTATCCAGTACTTTTTCTTCTATCAGGCTTTTAATCAAAGAGACCAATAATTTTTTACGGATGTCGGGAAGCTTTTCTCCTGATATGGAAATATAATCGGCAATAGGTTCGTTAACTTCATCCTTTTCACCGTTGCCATTTAGTTTTGCCAAAGAAGCAAAATCATTACCTGCAACTTTCCACCAATCGTTCAGTTTGTCGAAAAATCGGGAATAGACTTCTTTTACTTTTTCGTTTGTTTCAACAATGTCTTTAATGGACTCTTTTGAATCTACTTGTTCTGTATAATTGTAATAAGTCTCATCTTTGTCAATAAAGAAGTCCTTTTCAGCTATTCCAAATTTCGAGAACAGTTCGTTGGCATTTTTAATCTCTGCTTTTGGAATACCGCCAATTAAATGCGCCTTTACATCTTCCGGTTCCGGGTCGGGCGTGTTATCCACATAACGCCTAATGTTGAGGTTATAATCATTTTCTTCAATAGTCGCTAGGTCAACCAGTTTAGAATATCGGGGAAGCTCTTTTTTCTTATTAAAAACAAAGTCTATCTTCTCAATATCCTCTGGACGTAAAATGTTTTGGTTTTTACCTTCAGCATACTCAGCATCCGCATTAATAAAGAAGATTTTATTACGTAGTTCGTCGGGTTTATTTTTATTAATGACAATAATACATGCAGGGATGCCAGTTCCGTAAAATAATTTTGGAGGTAAACTTATAATTCCTTCAATGATATTATCATTAATCATTCCGGTGCGAATTTCCTTTTCTTTACTACCTCTGAAAAGTACACCATGTGGCATAACTACTGCCATTTTACCCGTCTTTTTTAATGATGCAACCATGTGTTGCACAAACATTAAATCGGCTTTTTTACCAGATTCGGGAGCATAACCGTATTTAAAACGTTCGGTGTGCTCCATGTTTTGTCGGCTGTAATTCTGCGAGAATGGAGGGTTGGCAATCACCCGGTCAAAATCCTGTATTCTTCCATCGTTTTTAGCATGTAATGGTTCTGCCAAAGTATCACCAAATTCAATACTAAACTTAGAAATGTTGTGCAGTATGATATTCATTTTACAAATGGCTACAACCGTAGGGTCATTTTCCTGACCATTCAAAGTCATATCATTTGCATTTTGTCCCTGCTCGGCAACGTATTGATGTGATTGGATAAGCATACCACCAGAACCCGCAGTTGGGTCGTAAATACTCATTCCAGCCTGTGGCTTAATAATCTGTACCAATAAGCGTACTACTTGCGCAGGTGTATAGAATTGACCTCCTTTTTTACCTGCACTATCGGCAAAAAACTTGATTAAATATTCGTATGCTGCACCCAGTAAATCTGGAAATTCAAAATTGTCGTTTACAAGCGGAGGAAAGTTATTAAAATGGTCGATAAGGTCTTTTATATCCTGGTCTTTCAGGATTTTCTTGTTATCGACTTCTTTGTTAAAGTTGATACGGTCTTTTAAAACACCCTGCAGCAAGTCGTTGTTTTCTTCTATTTCGGCAAGTGCTTTGTTCAGCATTTGTCCGGCATTGTAATGCAAGTGTTTTATTGGTGGCTGTGCATCGCCATTTTCATCAGTAAATCCTTGGTGCCATCTTGCACGAGGAGGAACAAAAAAGTTGTCACCGTAGGTTGTTTTATCTTCTAAAAGTTCCTGCAAAAGTGCATCGTCTTCTTCATTACCTGTATTTAAATGACTGTATTCATCATCTATAATTTTTTTACGTGTTTCATCAAACACATCGGACATCCGTTTTAAAAACAGTAAGCCGAAAATGTATTCCTTGTATTCTGAAGCATCCATTTTCCCGCGCAGGATATTGGCTGCTCCTTCTAAAAATGATTCTAACTGACTTAGAGATATTTTGTTTCGTTTCATTAAATCCGTTTCATTAAATCCGTTTCATTAATCGATTGTTAAACAATCGCATTACAATAGCTTAAAAGCTATTTTAAAGTATGTTTTCTACAAATTTTAATGAAGCTTTTGCGACGGCTTCATCTTTTACCAATTCATACACTTGACTTGCCAGCCAAAGTGTTAGCAGCTCTTTTTCTTCCACTTGAAAGATTGCTGCCATTTTAATTACTTGTTCACGCTTTGCTCTGCGTTCCCCTCGTTCAAGTTTGCTGTACATTGGTGTATCAATTTCCAATTCTGCTGAAAGTTGACGTTGTAGCAATTCTTGTTGCTCCCTTAATTCCCTAATTCGTTTCCCTAAAAACATAGTAGTATATTTTACGACTTGTCATATTTTGGCTAATTTAATAAAGAAAAGGCAGACAAAAGAAAGAAACAATAAACTTATTTATTAACAGGAGAAAGCGGAAGTGTAGGAAACGTAGGAAATAGAAGATAACCAATTGTTTGTAATCCTATAAATCCTCTGTTTCCTATTTCCCATTTGGTGGTTTTGTATAGTTGTTATGCTCGTGATTTAATAAGCCATTTTCTTTAAACTGGCCAATATATTTCTCCGCTGTTTTATCTTTTATGTCCAATTCTTTTGCAACTATTAAATAACCTTGACGATTGAAATTATCTGGTAATGCATTGTAAAATTTTAGTTTGATGCCTTTTAAATCGTTGTTGGGTAAACTCTGGAAAACAGCGATAGCATGTTTTTCCAGCGTGAAAGCAATTTGAATGGCCGTTTGAAAGTCGGTTTCGGTACAGATAAGCGGATTAGAATAGTCGCCATCTTCGAGTATGCGCAGGGTGCGAAGCACCATAGCAATTCGAAAAGTAACCAACCCTAAACGGCGGCTATTGGCGTTGAAATCGTTTCCTAACAACATTCTATTACGTCTGTAAAGCGTATTAAACTGTTCTGTAAACACTTCGCCTTGTTCGGCTGTAAAGCTGAACTGAATGGGTGTTTGTTGACTGTTGAGGATTTGATATAGCTCGTACATTTGTTCTCCTTTGCTTTCAAAGAACTCGGTATAATTTACTTTTTGATGGGAAACAAAAGGATTTTTAAAGTCGCTGTAATCCTCGAAAGCATAATACAGAAAGCGGCTGAATAAGCCGTTTTCCACATCTGGCATCATATTGTGAACCTGTTTGGGAGTACCCGAAAGAGCGATAGCAAGATGAGGGTCTTCCACTTCAATATGCTCATTGTCTTTGCGTCTGAACATATTGGTACTTTCGTGATGAAATGCTTTACGCAGCACATCGCTAAAGTTTCCCCAATCCTGTTTTAATGTTCCTGCTAAGGTGTCGGCTTCGGTTTCAAATATGATTCCTTTAAAATCGTTATCAGACAAAGCCTGGATAAAAGCAGAAGCACTGCTGTTTGCCGGTATGTAAAACATTTTGCGTTTTGGCTCTTTAGGTCGTTCAACGCCTTGGCGTTGATTTTTATTCAGGTTATTGTAATTCTCCAATTCCTGTTCGTATTCTTCTTTGGCTCTGTTTGATTGCTCAACCATTGATTTGTGGATTTTCAAGCCAAAGTATTTTGCCCATTTGAGTTTGCCTTTACCCGACCCGGCAGGGGCGGTAATAAAGGCATATAGATGAGCTGATACAGGCTCATCGAAATAGATTCCTTCAATATTGGGCAAACAACCACTTATAACAGCAATAGCACCAATCAGGAATACATCTTTTTCAATTCCATCGCTAAACATTTCAGTACTTTCCCTTAGAATTTCCGGTAACTTGTTGTAAACACCAGATGGTATTTGTGGTGTATTAAAAATTACCTCATCCGCTGTTGTGTCTTCCGAAATAGGCTTTGAAGTGCTCACAGATTCTTTAGGTGCCAAACGGTTTTGTATAGGTGGCTTAGTTACCAGACTGATTCCGGCTTGCTGTGCAAGGTGGAAAAAAGTTTTAATGGTAACACCATGACCTAAGGCTTTTAGGCAATTGTTGTATTGCTTATCACAAACGGAATGAGAATAATCGGAGTAATAGCGGCTTACCCTATGAAAATACTCTCTGCCTGATTCTCCAAACTCATCAGCAAAAGCAAAACCAATATCCCGCCAATCGGAATAATTGGCGGTAATGTCTGTATGAGATTCTTCCAGTCGTTTGATAATTACTTCTACATCATTTATTGTTGGTGTTTCTACATGTTTTTTAGAAGCTTTATTGGTCACTTGTTTTTGTTGTGGTTCTTTGGCTGGTTTATCTTTATTCAACCAGTAATCTATATCGAATTTCTTTTTTTGATTCATTGTTGTAAATATTTCGGATTAATGAAAACCTCCGGGTCGAAGGGTAAAAAACATGCACGAGAAACATCTTTGCCCGATTTATCAACTTCCAGTTGGTACACTTCTTTAATGTATTTGGCTATGGCATTAAAAAAGTTTTGGTGAGTTGATTCGGTAATGTCAATGGGAATAATCCATTTTAAGCCATCGCCCGATGGCGATACAAAGAGCAATTCCGTTTCAAAATACTCATCGTTCAGTAATTGTTTTTTCAATTGCTGAAGATTGGGAATGTGGTCGAAATCAATGGTCAGCAACCCTGAATGACTAATTAATGCTTTGTCGTTTCGTTTTTCAAAAGTGCCTGAAAAGGTTGCGTAGTCAAACTTTGAAGCTTTGAATTTACGTGCTTCATCTTTTACCTGAATAGCCTTTAGTTGTTCTGTAATGGAGGTGTAAGGAGTTGATTTAATCAACTCATACACCTCTAATAAACTTAGGGTATTCTTAGGGTAGATGTTACTTACAGGTGCTTTAAAATAACTGAATTTTGGAATTTGAACCGAAGGTTTACTTTCCTCTTTTAGAGCTGGCTCCGGTAAAGTGCGGTTGCTGTAAAAATGGTGTTTTTCACCAATGCGAAGATGTAGTTCTTCGTTGAGCTTTTCCAGTAATTCATCGCCAGTCAGCTTGTAGTGTAATGCAGCAAAATCAAAAGGATTCCCGTTAAACTCTTTTTGTTCTAAATCGCTGTACATAAATACCCAATCCACATTAATGAGTTTAAGCGTAAGCTTATTCTCATTAAATGGATTTTTGGTTGGGTCGCATTCTTTACCTGAAAGCTTCACTACAATCTCATCGGGGTAAAACTCGCGCAGAATGTGCGAATAGATATTTAGTCCGTAATGTGTTTTATCTAAAATATCCTTCTCCTTAATCATGGCTACCACTTTTTAAGGTTCGTGAATAGTTGTTTTCCAGGAGCTTTTCGAGGTCTTCAACTTTATAATAAAACTTGCCGTTGATACGGGAATAGGGGAGAATCCCCGTATCCCGCATAGTTTGCAATGTGCGTTTACTTACTTTAAGAGCAAGCATTACATCCTGACCATCAATCCACGATTGTTTAAAAGCTTCGGTTCTGGTTTGCTTCATCACCAGCAATTGAGCTTTGATTTCCTTAATGGCAGATGAAAGCTCTAACAGTAATTGCATTACTTCCATCATAGCTTAACCCTCCCATTTTTTACCAGATAATCGGCAGCTTGCTGTTCGATTTCATCTTTAGATGTACTGCGGTTGCGAAGCAACCAGGTGTCTAACTCAGGGCGGTTGAAATAAATCTTCTTACCGTTGGGTTTGTAGTGGGGTATAGCTCCGCTACTTGTAAGCTTGTACAAATGCGATTGCGACAGCTCCAAATACTGACATGCCTCGTTGAAGTTCAGCACATCTTTTGTGTTAATACTTTGGCTTTCGATAAGCCTTTCCAGTCTCTCCAGACGTTTAATAATCTCGTCCATCTTACTATGAATTTTACATTCGAAAAATGGACTTCAGCGCTAAAGTCATCTTTGATTTTCAAAGACATAGCGAATTTAGGTCAGGAAAGCTGGTAGCCTGACAAGTGGTAATTTGGCAAAATATAAAAAGCTGAATTACAGAACTGTAATCAGAGTAATGGTAATTTGAATTGGTAAACTGACAGCAAATTACCGCAATTTTAACAAGGGGAAATATGGTCGAGCCAATAGTCTTTTTCTATAAACTTTAAAAGTTCTGCCTGGTCGTTATCCCAATTGCGAAATTGCTTATCTACATCGGTCTTATAACGGTGGTCTAAGAATTTTGTAATGTCTCGGTTTTTAACTTCAACATTGCCCGGAAAGATGCGTTTTCGGAAATAGCCTTTTCGCACCAGTTGGTGGTAACAGGCAGCAAGGTATTTCTTCATTCCGTGTTTGTCTGTAAAATGATAGTTGCTGTCAATCAATTCCTTATCGTGAAGTTCAGTTTCGAATTGAGCAAAACGAGATGGGTTTGCGATTAATTGACTGTATGAATAGATGTTTTTACCATTTTCCCAAATGTCATCACGAATTGGGTTAAACGTTGGCTTGTTGTCTTTTTGCTGTGCCTGTGGTATTTGATTGGTTTCGGGATAATCCTCAGCTTCGATTATATAAGCAATTTCGGGCGCAGCTTCATTAAAATAGGTATAATAGATTTCATCGGGTGTTAATACTTCTTCCTTCAAATATTCCTGATAGGAATCCTGTATTTCCAGTATCAACCTTACCAAATGGTGTTTTATTAAATGTAGGATGTAGGATTCATCGGCAGTATTGGTATTTACTTTTTTGTTTTGAAGTTTTAAATCGAATTGCTCCGGTGTATAATTTCTCTCCTTAATTACTTGTTGAGTTTCTTTAAGCTTTTGGGAAATTAACTTTGTTAGAGCAACATGTACGAGATATGATTTTTCAATGTCGCTTAGTGCTGCATCTATTTCAGAATGCAAATCGTTTAAGTAGGCAATTGCTTCGTATTCGATTATTGCATGGTAGTATTTGCGAATACTGGAAAGAGGTTTGATAAAATCAACCTCATAATTTGGTTGATGGGTGTAATATTCCTTTTTGACTTCAAGTAATAATTGCTTGAATTTCAAGTCTGATTGGTTCCCGAATTTCCAAGGACGGTGATTCAGAAAAAGTATGTCGTTGAAAAGTTCTAAGTTGTGGCTCATAGGTCAAGTTTTATGCGATTGGCAGCTTCTTTTTTCTTCTGGTCGATAATCTTAGCGTACACTTCTGTAGTTTTCAGGCTTTTGTGTCCTAAGAGCTTGGAAACAGTGTAAATATCTGTACCCAAAGTTAATTGTAGGGTTGCATAGGTGTGTCTTGCGCAGTGAAAAGTGATGTGCTTTTCAACTCCGGCTCGAATCATCCATTCTCGGATTTTTGCATTATTGTAATCGCTGTAGGTTAATACTTTTTCGTTGCCCTCTTTTCGTTCGCCCATGAAGTTTAGTGCATCATCAGCAATGGGCAGGGTTTCTTGTCCTTTTGTTTTCTTCTGTTTGAATCGGATGTAATATCCATTTTCGTCAGAATGCTGGATTTCAGACCAGGTGAGTTTTTCAATATCAGAGAAACGAAGTCCGGTAAGCGCACTGAATATAAAGGCGTTTTTTACGACTGGTATTTCGCAGTGGGCTTTAACTGCACTTTTTAATTCGTCAAGGGTAAGGAACTCCCGTTTGGTTTCTGCTTCTTTTATTCCGTCAATACTTTCTGCAGGATTGCGCAGAATGATGCCATCTTTAACCGCTTCCTTTAATGCCGCTCTTACCTTATTGAAATAAGATACACAGGAATTTTTAGAAAGGTTTCTGCCTTGCTTGGTCTTTGCATCATACACAAGGTAGTACTTTAAATCTTCCAGCCATTCCCGGTTGATGTCTGCAAAGCGGACATTCGACTTTTCCCAATTGCGCAAATGCTTTAAGGTACTCAACCAGTTCCCATAATTACCGTCTGAGTCTCTCCGTTTTTCTGCAAGTAATTCAAAATAGGTTAGGAATAGTGAATTTATCTTTTCCGAATCATCAAAACCGTAAATGCCGTTTTGTAATTCCAGTTGTCTTTTTGCCCGGATGCTTTCGCCAAGCTGTAATGTCTTTTTGTTGAAACTCCTTTCTTCTGATGAACGGGGCTTGTCGATGAGATACAGGCGTAAATATTCATACTTCCGTTTGCCTTTGTGGTAATAGTCAAGGTATAGACTGATTTTACCATTCTTGTTTCGTTGACGTAGGGTTACTTTCATCTCATTCAGTTTTAATTATTTTGGCATTCGATGGAACTCGCCGGAGAGAAAGTGATAGCAATTATACAATTTGGGTTGGCTCGTTTCATGACGCAAAAAGTTTATCGATTTCGGAACGTTTAATAATGGTGCGTTTGCCCAACTTGATAGCCTGGATGGTTCCGGCTTTCATAAGCCTATAAAATGTACGTTCGCTTAATCCAAGTAGGGTATGCGCTTCTTTAATCGAAAGAAAGTCCTTTTGCTTAATGGCTTCAATATTTAGCTCGGTAATCGAAAGTAGTTTTTGTTGGTTCGTTTCTTCGATAGTCTTGCCAATCTTGTTTTCTTTCTTTCGTTGCTTATAGGACCGTGAAGCACAAGCATGACCGCAGAAGCGTGTTACGGTAGTTTTTGCTATAAATTCCTTTCCGCAAAACTCACATATCTTTTGGACTTCAATTTTGCTACTCATGCCTATTACTGCCTTTAAGTGACTACAACTGTCATTAGCTGTCAATAACTGCCATCATTTCTCCACTCTTGTTGTCGGGCAACAAATTTGGATATTTGGGCAACAACTGTACATCAAAAATAAACAAAAAAGAGCAATTGGGCAACAAGAAAGAGAAAATAAAGCCTTGTAAAACACAATAAATGAAGGGTGATAACAAATATCGGAAAGCAATTTACTTTCCGATACAAAAATTCTTAAAGATGTGCCCCAGTACTTCGTCGGTTGATATTTCTCCGGTTATCTCTCCGAGATAGTGCAGGCATTCGCGGATGTCCTGGGCCAGAAAATCGCCGGAAATATCAGAATGAAGGCCTTCATTCACGCGGACAATGGCCTCGTGTGCATGGGTCAGCGCCTCGTAATGACGGACATTGGTAACAATCACATCCCCGACATCCAAATTTTGCATGTTGGTTTTTTCTTTTAAAAGACTGATCAGTGTATCCAGATCCTGCCTGGTTTTAGCTGAAATAAATACAATTTCTTCTTTATCTGTTAGCTGAACAGCATTTCCTAAAGCTTTTATTCTTTCTGTTCCTGCCAGATCAACTTTGTTGCCCACGATGATCAGGTTTTGGTTGTTGATACGTTTCCTGATTTTCTCAATCCGTTCCAGAACGAGAGGGAGAGGGTTTATTAAATCGGTAACCAGCAGTACTATTTCTGCCTGTTCCAGTTTGCTGTAACTGCGTTCGATGCCCATGTTTTCGATGGTGTCAGTGGTTTCCCGCAATCCGGCTGTATCGAAAAAACGGAATGCGGTCCCGTCAATATTTACCACGTCTTCAATTACATCGCGGGTTGTTCCGTGAATCTCCGAAACAATGGCTTTTTCTTCATTTAAGAGGGCATTTAACAGGGTCGACTTCCCTACATTGGTTTCGCCTACAATAGCAACCGGAATCCCGTTTTTAATGGCATTACCAAGCCGGAATGAATCGGATAATTGTTTGATTAATACTTCGATTTTAGTGCTTAATTCAACCAATTGTTTGCGGTCGGCAAATTCTACATCTTCCTCGCTAAAATCCAGTTCCAGTTCAACCAGGGCTATAAAATGCAATAACTGGTCACGAAGCTTTTTTATTTCGTTTGAAAAGCCACCGCGCATTTGTTTCAGTGCCACTTTATGTGCCGAGGCATTAGTCGAGTAAATCAGGTCGGCAACGGCTTCAGCCTGAGAGAGGTCCATTTTACCGTTTAGGAAAGCACGTTGGGTAAACTCGCCGGGGCGTGCCATACGTGCGCCTTTGCTGATCAACAATTGTAATATTTGTTGCTGAATAAATACAGAACCATGACAGGAAATCTCCACGATGTCTTCGCCTGTAAACGAATGAGGTGCACGGAAAAGTGCAACCACCACCTCATCAATAGTTTCTTTTCCATCTGCAATAATTCCAAAATGGATTGAATTAGCTTTCTGTTCAGCCAGCTTTTTACCAGCCTTGGGGGAATGAAATACCTGATCAGTAATAAGAAAAGCGTTTTCTCCTGCAATACGGATGGTGGCAATAGCCCCAACTCCAGGAGGCGTTGAAATAGCGCATATGGTTGACTGGTCGAACATATCAAATGTTTTTTACAAAAATATCTATTTTTTAAAAAGAAAAAGTCACTCCCGAAGAGGAATGACTTTCTGTATCTTTTGGATTTTTGAGCTTTGTTAAAAACCGTTGATAATCTGGATAAAATCTTCGGGTTTTAATGATGCACCACCAATTAATCCTCCGTCGATATCAGTTTGGGAGAATAATTCAGCAGCGTTTTTAGCATTACAACTACCGCCATAAAGGATCGATGTTTCTTCAGCTACTTCGATACCATATTTTTCAGCGATCAGACTACGGATATAGGCAAGCATATCTTGTGCCTGTTCAGTGCTTGCGGTCACCCCGGTTCCAATAGCCCAGATGGGTTCGTAGGCAATTACCAGTTTTGAAAATTCTTCAGCAGGCAAGTTAAAAATCGTTTCGTCCAGTTGCTTTTTTACGAATTTGTTTTGTGTCCCGGCTTCACGTACTGATAACGATTCGCCACAGCAGTAAATAGGGGTAAGTCCGTTTGCAAGGGCAAGAGCCAGTTTTTTATTCAGAATTTCGCTGGTTTCGTGGTAATATCCACGACGTTCTGAGTGCCCCAGTATCACATATCCTGCACCGGTTGATTTTACCATTGCAGCAGAAACTTCACCAGTAAAAGCTCCTTTGGCTTCGGCAGCACAATTTTGCGATGCAACCCCAATACGGTTGGTATCAATAGCAGCAACCACGCTGTTAAGGTGTGTAAACGGAGTTCCTAAAACCACTACTACATCTTTGGCGCCTTTTTCGGCTACCAATTCGTTAACTGCTTTTGCAAGTTCAATGCCTTCCTGTACCGTGGTATTACATTTCCAGTTACCGGCAACTATCTTTTTTCTCATTATTATTTGTTTTTAAATAGATTTTTAGAAATCGGATGCTAATTTATAAAATGCAATTGAACCAGAAAACATCTGTCATTCTGCGAATAAAGGTTTTAACTTTAGTTTAACAGGTTGAAGAAAATGCTTGCTATTAATAAATTAGGCTATTCAATAAACTCTTTCAGTATTTTTTCATCCGGGATATCATTATAATGCCATTTGGCTATGATGGTTCCCTTTTTCAGCAATAATAATCCCGGGTTTGACCGGATAATGGTTTTCAATGTAATTTCATCGCAATTGAAAAAATCGAACGGAGCCCTGTTTTCAGTAGTAAAATCGGTAATGTCGTCACGCACAGAGGCTGTCATCCCGATAAAGTGCATACTGTTTGCAGTTGCGTAACGGGCCAGTTCATTTATTTTTTTCATTACATCACGGTTGGTTTTTTTAAGATTATATGCAACCATAATAAAAGTGTATCCCTCGTCATAAAGAAAAAAGTCCTTTACATCCTCACCGGTTTCGCTTTCCATCATAAAATCGTGAATGGGCGGTTTATAACCTTCCTTTATAAGTTTGGGGGCATCCATCGATACATACTCCCAGTGGAGAGAGTCCTGCCACGGATAATTGGATTCTGTAAAGGTTTTTATTTTTTCTGTTTTTTTATTTTTATACCTGAAGATGGTTTCATACACATCTTTAGGTGCATCGACAGGTATCTTCATAGCTTCCGGTATGTTGGTGCCGACTTTGTACGGACGGAAATCAAACACAGGCAAGTGGTTATATGAATACATTACGAGATAGAAATAGATCATTACTGTTATTCCTCCGGGTATTATGCTACGTAATAATATTTCTTTTTTATTTTCAAAACTTTTTCTTTTTCTGAAAATAAAATAAGCGAGACTTATGAGTACCAGGTTTTTATAAAAAGTCTGCCAGTTGGTCAGTACTACTGCATCTCCAAAACAACCACAATCGCTAACCGGATTGGAGAGGGCCAGGTAAAAAGTAAGCCCTGTAAAAAATATCATAAAAAGAAGTGCAAGCCAGGTAGTAAAACGCATCCACAACTTAAAAAACAAGGCTACGCCAATAGCAAATTCGGCAAAAGCAAGCAAAATGCCCAGGGGAAAAGCCAGCTTTATAAAAGGTTCCCATCCAAAAGCCGTGAAATAATCAGTAAATTTATAGGCCGATCCCCAGGGATCGATGCCTTTTACAAAACCTGAAAAAATAAAGGTAATTCCTAATATTATCCGTGCGGTTTGCTGTAAAATTTTCATTTTTAGTTTCTATTTAATCACCATTCACGAAAAAGTACCTGATCCGGCAGGCATTCCCGCTACTTCGTTCATCTTTTTCCTCCGAAACCCTGATTTCCAGTTTATGGTTACCGGGCGACAGTTCTGCGGACAGCGTGTAATACCAGGGAAGATGAAGATGTTTACTCCACCGGGTATACAGGTTTTGTTTATGCCATTCGCCTTTATCAATACGGAATTCAATCATCCCGGCGTCCTGACCGGCAGCGACAGCAATGCCAACAGCTGTTCCCTTGAATTTCAGGGATATAACTTTCCCGGGGGTGCCTGTCAACATAGGTACATCGAAATAATTAGGACGTAAACCGGTATTGTCGTGAGGGTTCCACGACGGATCAATAGACCATCCTTTCGTAAGTTTCACTGATTCTATATTAATGAGTTTGCCATTTTCGTAGCAAAATGGGTCCAGCTTTTCAGGAAGCGGGTGATCCGATATTTTATCGTCGTTATCGATATGAGAAGAAAAAGCATCTTCCAGAAATTCGATCATCGAACGGGCATATACTCCTTGTCCGAAAGGAGAGGGGTGCAGGTTTTTGAAATCCCCTTCCCAGGTAAATTCGCCTTTATCAATCCGGTCGGTCACCTCTTTGGCAAGATTGATAACCGGAATATTATAATGTTCGGCTACCCGGTTGTGATTAGTGATCACTTCAGGTTCGCGGCCGTCACGGTAATCTTTCATTTTATCCGGATCGACAAAGTGCATCATGACTATATCTACGGCAGGATTCGATTCCCGGACGTGACGGACAATTCCTTCCATACCTCTTACCTGTTCTTCCGGAAGCCTTCCATTGGTTGCATCATTTACTGCTGCTTCCCCGAACAAAAGGTCGATACGTCCGTGCGAAAGAACGTCCCGCTCTAAACGGAAGGCTCCCGGTGTACTTCCCATGGAAGGGATGCCGGCTGCGATAAATTCAAATTTGGTGTCAGGAAAACGTTTCCCGAGATAAACACAGATACTGTCCCTCCACCCGGGATTGTATGTAATTGAGCCGCCCAAAAATGCCACACGCCCGGTCTTGTTACGTTCAAACTGAATTCTGCAATTTTGGATACCATTGCGCATGATATGGTAATCAGACGATTCAAGGGGCAGATCTTTCAAACAATTGTATTTAATGAAGTCAGCTACCAGACGAGGGGTTTCAATAGGGAAGTGGTGTCCTTTCAGTTCCTGTTTTCCCTGGGTACAGGGTACTACTGTGGCGATTCCTCCCAGCCGGATATATCTATTTACAAGAATAAAAGTGTTCTCTTCAGCCGGAACGTATTCGTCATTCAGGCCAACCATATGAAGAACCGGAATTTTGGCCTTTGCCAGTGTTTTCAGTTTGTCAAGCGGATTATTGGCGTATTCTTTGGCTTCGGTATCCGATACAAAACCATATGCTTTTTTTAATTTTTGCCAGTCTTCGATGCTGCCAAGTCCCTTTCCGAAACCGGCAGGCCAGCTTTTAAAATCGCAGACAGGAGCTTCGGCATAAATACAATTTACTTTTTCCGGGTTCTGCTTTGCCCAGGTATAGACGAACAAACCTCCCCGGCTGACGCCGGCTAAGGCTACTTTCTTATTCAGTTTGTATTTATTGGTCAGCAGTTCATACAACATATCCCATGCTCTCATTGCTGCCGGGCTTCCATACAAATTATCCGTATTAATATAAGCCAGATGAAACCCTTCTGAAACCAGTATACTATCGGCATCGGTATGCCAGTCGGGAAAACGGGCCCGCCATAACCACGGATTACCGGGAAGTGCCTTTTCAGGAAAAACAAGCCTCACATCCCGTTGATCCAGTCTGAAATCATAACGGGTAAATCCTTTCCACAACGATTTTTTTATTTCCTGATCTGCATTTGCATGCTGAGCCTGTGTGTTGCCGAACCCCAGAAATACAAAAAATATAAATATTGAAGTAATAATGCGATTTTTAAACATAAACTGAATTATTTGATATCATATGACAGAGACTATATTTTTCTCCAGTGCTTTGCCGTCCCTGTCATGCTTTATTGTTTCTTATTTTTTATCAAAAAGAAAGCATACTGTTCCAATTGTAATTTTTCCTGTATTCATCGGGGTATTAATTCATCGGGTCATTATTCAAAATCAATTTTTATTAATGCAAAAACCGAATAATTGATCATATCCATGTAATTGGCGTCAATTCCTTCCGAAATAATGGTTTTTCCCTGATTATCTTCAATCTGTTTGGTACGTTTTATTTTCATCAGTATCAGGTCGGTGTACGAACTCATTCGCATATTGCGCCAGGCTTCGTCGTAGTCATGATTTTTGTCCATCATCAGTTCTTTTGCCATCTGAAAATAATACTGGTACTGTTTCCGAATCTCATCGGGAGTAATAGTATCCTGTTCTGAAGTTCCTTTTTCAAGCTGAATCAGGGCCATGATACAATAATTAATAATACCAATGTATTCGGGCCGGATACCTTCTTCGATTTTACTGATGCCTTTTTCCTCGATACTACGGATACGTTGTGCTTTGATATAAATCTGGTCGGTCAGCGAGCTGGGGCGCAAAATACGCCAGGCCGTACCGTAATCTTTCATCTTCTTTAAAAAAATATCCTGACATACAGATATGACATGGTCATATTGTTGTGTGGTTTTTTCCATACTGACATTAATTTGAAACGCATAAAAGTATTAAATTAATGATTAAATTAGCTGCATTTTATTTTACTTTTGTAAAATACGATTGTTAATAAATTCAAATTACCCGAACCATGTTGATTACATCTAACGAATCGAAATTTTTTAAACGTAAGCATACCATTCAATTAAATGGTGAAATTATTGATCTGAAAGATCCTATCGTGATGGGGATTTTAAACCTGTCTCCCAAATCATTTTTCGATGGAGGTAAATACAAAACTGAAAAGAAGATATTAGCACGGGCAGAAGAGATACTGGAGCAGGGAGCTACTTTCATCGATATTGGGGCTGTGTCGACCCGTCCGGGAGCCTCTGAGGAATCGACAAAAACAGAGTTGGACCGTTTGCTTCCGGCCGTTTGTGCTATCAGGAAACATTTCCCTGATGTCCGTTTGTCGGTCGACACATATCGTTCATGGGTAGCTGTCCGAATCATCGATGAATGCGGCCCGTGTATGGTAAATGATATTTCCGGAGGTAATTTCGACGTGCATATGTTTGAAACCATCGGAAAAATGGATGTTCCCTATGTCTTGATGCATATACAGGGAACCCCGTTGACCATGCAGGTCGATCCTGTATATGAGGATATTATTAAGGATATTTCAAATTTTTTTACAGAAAAGGTAAAAAGGCTTACCAAATGCGGGGTGAAGGATATTATCATAGACCCGGGCTTTGGTTTTGGAAAAACACTGGAAGACAATTATGAACTACTTAACCGGCTTGACGCGTTTAAAGTGTTTCAGTTACCTTTACTGGTTGGCGTTTCGCGTAAAGCAATGATTTATAACCTTCTCGAAAAAACGCCGGAAGAAAGCCTGAACGGTACTTCTGTCATCAATACACTGGCGCTAAAGGGAGGTGCCGATATCCTGCGTGTACACGATGTAAAGGAAGCTATTGAAGCGGTTAGTATATACAAGAAACTGAAGGAGATCGCGATCTAAATGAACCTGTTCATTACCATACGGTTTCTCGACATTCTCGATATTTTACTGGTAGCATTCATTCTCTACCAGCTTTTTATGCTCATCAAAGGCACGGTTGCTTTTAATATTTTTCTGGGCCTGTTTTTTATATATCTCTTTTGGTTGCTGGTGAAAGCCCTGAATATGGAGTTGATGGGGTCCATTATGGGGCAGTTTATAGGGGTGGGGGTATTGGTACTGATTATTGTATTTCAGCCGGAAATACGCCGGTTTTTATTGTTAATAGGCAGTAATTACCAAATTAGCAGGGTATTCGGACTGGAGAAAATTTTTTCGTCCGATAAGGATAAAGTCGATTCGGCTAAAGCTATCAAAGAAATTGTAAAAGCCTGTGAAAATATGGCCAGAATGAAGACCGGTGCCTTGATCGTGATTCCACATAAATCAGAGCTGGTCGATTTGATCCGTACCGGTGAACGCCTCAATGCCCGTGTTTCCGAACCATTACTGGAGACTATTTTCTTTAAAAATACACCTTTACACGACGGCGCAGTGATTATTATCAGCGATAGAATTGCTGCTGCCCGATGTATTCTGCCACTTACCGACCGCAGGGATTTGCCCGGGAACCTGGGACTGAGGCACCGTGCTGCTGTCGGTATCTCGGAAAATACTGACGCTGTGGCTATTGTTGTCTCAGAAGAAACAGGAAAAATATCGCTGGCAAAAGGAGGACAACTGGAGAATAATTTGTCATCCATTGTGCTGGCTAAAGAGCTGGAGAAAGTATATAATTTTTCAATCTAAATAATGAAAGATTTTTTGGACTTTACCATATTTTCCAGGGACGGACATGACTTTAGTGTTCTGCAATTACTGATTGTAATCGCTGTCTTTCTGGTCGCTTTATCCCTGTATTTGCTAATCCGAAGGCTGATCAACCGTAAATTTGCAGGAAAAGAAATATCGTTTAAATTTAAACGTTTCCTTACCGGTTTTACAGCCTGGGGGATTGGGATTGTATTTTTGCTGATTACCATCCAGCTTATTGGGTTGCCGGTCAGAAAAATGCTTGATTTTGTGGTGTTTCCCAGTGGTGATAAATTAAAAATAACGATACAGAGCCTGATTGTGGCAATCCTTATTTTCTTCTTTATCCGTATTATTTTATTTCTGATCGAATATTTACTGGAAGAACGTATTGCAAAGCAGAAAATAGACAAAGGCCGTGGCAAATCGCTTATGCAGATTGTAAAATACCTGGTCTGGATTTTGGGTATCTCTGTTATCATCAGTTCACTGGGGTTTAAGGTAACTTTTGTAATCGCAAG
The DNA here is from genome assembly GCA_963662895.1 of Prolixibacteraceae bacterium. Lineage (GTDB taxonomy): Bacteria > Bacteroidota > Bacteroidia > Bacteroidales > Prolixibacteraceae > GWE2-42-39. The sequence goes on from OY759982.1 coordinate 2,375,838, forward strand.
TATATCGGCATTATTAGTGGGTATTGGCTTTGGTTTGCAGGGGATATTCAACGATATTTTTTCCGGTATTATTATTTTGTTCGATGGCTCTATTGAAGTCGATGATGTGGTTGAAGTCGATGGTATTGTCGGCAGGGTAAGGGAAATTGGCATCCGTGCTTCAAAAATACTGACCCGCGACAATGTGGTGATGATCATTCCCAATTCGAAATTTACCAGCGACAGGGTAGTCAACTGGACGAACAATGACGAGTCAACCCGTTTTTATGTGGAAGTAGGTGTGGCTTATGGTTCTGACGTAAGGCTGGTTGAAAAAATACTTCTTGAATGTGCCCGGTCTCATTCTCTGATTGTGAAAAGTCCGGCGCCATTTGTACGTTTTAATAATTTTGGTGACTCGTCGCTCGATTTCCAGTTGTTTTTCTGGACTGAAAATGATTTCCGGGTAGAGAATATTAAAAGCGACCTCCGTTTTGAAATCGACGCCCATTTCAGGGAAAACAATGTGGAAATACCTTTTCCGCAACAAGATATTCATCTGAAATCGAAAATATAGCCGTCAGACTTTATTTTATAAGGAATTTAATTCCCAAATTCAGGATTTTGTATTTCATACTTCCTGTTTTCGTTTACCTTTGCTTTTTCTGAAAAATCTTGTTGATATGGAAAATCGTATTTGCCGTTTGTTTGGCATTCAATATCCTGTTATTCAGGGAGGCATGGTCTGGTGCAGTGGCTGGAAGCTGGCTTCTGCTGTCAGTAATAACGGGGGACTTGGTTTACTGGGGGCCGGTTCGATGCATCCCGAAACCTTGCAGGAACATATCTGCAAGGTCAAAGCGGCCACGCAAAAAACTTTTGGTGTAAATATCCCTTTGTTTTATCCTGAAATAGAACGTGTTATGCATATTGTTATTCAGGAACAAGTACCTGTTGTTTTTACTTCGGCCGGCAGCCCAAAAAAATGGACATCTACTCTGAAGGAAAACGGGATAAAAGTCGTGCATGTGGTGGCAAGTTCTGTTTTTGCCCGAAAATGTGAGGAAGCAGGTGTTGATGCTATTGTGGCTGAAGGCTTCGAAGCCGGCGGGCACAACGGACGGGAAGAAACCACGACCATGGCCCTGATCCCGTCTGTCAGAAAAACGACCAGCCTTCCTTTGATTGCTGCCGGGGGAATTGCGACCGGAAGAGGGATGCTGGCTGCTATGACTTTGGGCGCCGAAGGGGTACAAATCGGTTCCCGTTTTGCCATTTCTGAAGAATCGTCGGCACATCCCGGTTTTAAAAAGCTGGTAACACAACTAGGAGAGGGAGGAACGAAGCTGGCGCTGAAAAAACTGGCCCCGGTACGCCTGATCAAAAATGAATTTTTTGAACAGGTAAACAAAGCCGAACAGGAAGGAACCCCGGCCGAAAATTTAAAAATGTTGCTGGGAAAAGGACGTGCCAAAAAAGGGATATTCGAGGGTGAACTGCAGGAAGGTGAACTGGAAATAGGGCAGGTCTCTGCTTTTATCGACGAAATACTTCCGGTTAAGACTATTATGGAAGACTTGATCCGTGAGTTCAGCGCTGAGAAAGATGAAGTCGGTAAATCCGGGAAGTATAAGTTTTAAGAAGTATATGGATGATTAACTACGAAAAATATACACTTGATAATGGCCTGACCGTTATCATCCACCCGGATAAAAGTACGCCGATGGTGGCTATTGATGTTTGTTACAAGGTGGGCTCGCGCGACGAAGACCCGGAACGAACAGGTTTTGCTCACCTGTTCGAACACCTGATGTTTGGCGGATCGAAACACATTCCCAATTACGACGAACCTCTGCAAAAAGCAGGTGGCGACAACAACGCCTATACTACCAACGATCTGACCAACTATTATCTGACTGTGCCAAAGGTGAATATGGAAACCGGTTTCTGGCTTGAATCAGACCGTATGCTGGAACTGGCTTTTTCGGAGAAAAGCCTTAGTGTGCAAAAAAATGTGGTGATCGAGGAATTTAAGCAACGGAACCTGAACCAGCCATACGGCGATGTGTGGGCCCTGGTCAGGGAAATGGCCTACCATGTCCATCCGTACCGATGGGCTACTATTGGCAAGGAGATCAGCCATATTGAAAATGCTACGCTCGATCATGTGAAGGACTTTTTTTATCATCATTATGCGCCCAATAATGCGGTGCTGGCAGTGGCCGGAAATGTTACCTCCGGCGAGGTGATGAAACTGGCAGATAAGTGGTTTGGACCGGTTCCGTCACGGGAAGTGGCTTCCAAAAATATACCGGTTGAACCGCCTCAGTCCGAATGCCGCGAGCAAACGGTATTTCGTGAAGTGCCCGGCAACGCCCTTTATATGGCTTTTCATATGAACGACAGGCTCCATCCCGATTATTATGTGACTGATATGATTTCCGATATATTGTCGAACGGAAACTCTTCGCGTTTGTACCAGCGGCTGGTTCAGGAGAAAAAAATATTTTCCTCGCTCGATGCCTATGTTTCGGGTGATTTCGATCCGGGCTTGTTCATTTTCTCTGGAAATACTTCGAACGGAATCAGCCTGGAGCAGGCGAGGGGAGAACTCGAAAAGGAGATAGAACTGATTAAAACGGTTCCGGTGGGTGAGGAGGAACTGGAAAAGGTAAAAAATAAATTCGAAGCTAACCTGATCTACAGTGAAATAAGTTATCAGGCTAAAGCACAAAACCTGGCAGTACTTGAGGTACTGGACGACGTTTCCATGGTCAATACCCAGATGGATCAATACCGCGCAGTGAAGGCTGCCGACATTCAGAGGGTGGCTTCGCAGATGTTAGTTCCTGAAAACGGTTCCGTTTTGTATTACAGAAAAAAGAAATGAATTCATGATCAACAGAAGTAAAGCGCCTGCCATCCATCATATCCGGCATATTGATTATCTGAAAGCTGAAAAAAATACGTTTGCCAATGGTTTGCCGGTATATTATATTCATGCTCCAGCTCAGGAGGTGGTAAAAATTGACTTTGTTTTTGACGCCGGAGCATGGCAGCAGGATGAAAAGCTGATCGCCGGTTTTACCAGCTACATGCTCCGGGAAGGAAGCCAAAGCTACAGTTCGGCACAAATAGCCGGGCAATTCGATTTTTACGGGGCATATATCCAGACCGGTGCCGACCAGGATTTTGCAATGGTCAGTATCATTAGCCTGAACAAATATTTACCGGAAATACTGGCAGTTACCGAAGATATACTGAAACAGTCTGTCTTTCCCGGGTATGAACTTGATGTGCTTCGGGAAAAGCATAAACAGAGTTTTCTGATCGATAACGAGAAAGTGAAGGTTCTTTGTCTGAAAAAATTTACTACTGTTTTGTTTGGCGAAGGGCATCCATATGCGATAAATAACCGGATCGGGGATTTTGATGCCATTACCCGGGATAAACTGTCTCGTTTTTTTCAGACCTGTTACCATCCGGGTAATTGCCGGGTAATTGTCGCCGGAAATGCAGATAAACAGGTGCGTACCTTGATTGAAAAACGTTTTGGTGGAAACGACTGGAAACGTGCTACCAATCCTGTTCGGAATTTTCAGATTATGTCTTCGCCGGAAAAATCACACAAGGAAAGCAAGCCTGGAGCATTGCAATCGGCCATTTGTGTTGGTTGCCCGTGGGTCGAAAAAACACACCCTGATTACATAGGGCTCTCCGTACTGATTACCCTGCTGGGGGGATATTTTGGTTCCAGGCTTATGATGAATATCCGGGAGGATAAAGGTTTTACCTATGGTATCGGGGCCTCTGTCCTTAGCATGAAAAATGCGGACTATATGGTTATTTCGACTGAAATAGGGAACGAATACACGGAAGCAACCATTACTGAAATTAATAAGGAACTGAAACGCCTGCAGGACGAACCGGTTTCTGTGGAGGAACTGGAAACAGTGAAAAGTTATCTGCGGGGTGAGTTCCTGCGTAATCTCGATGGACCTTTTGCCCTGGCAGCAAGTTTCAAAGCCATTAACGATTTCGGGCTTGACTATGATTTTTACGACCGTTACCTGGAGGTCTTAAACCGGGTCACTTCTAAAGAATTGCAACTGTTGGCACAAAAATATTTATCACCTGATGATATGTACACGGTGATTGTAGGTGCATGAAATAAATATTTTCAAATCACAAATTCCAAGCTCAATTTCGGGACATAACAATCGTAGTACCCGTGGGTGTGCAGATTTTTAATCTCCATATATGGCTTGCCTAAAGTCCCGAAGGGAGGGAAGAATAGAAGCTTTTTGAAAAGCCTCATAAAGAAAAGACATTTGCTTCACTGTCAGATGTACATCTGACGGAGCCGCAAAATTTATAATCTTTCCGGTTCTTGCTTGATTCTACCTGAATAATTCAGATTAATAATCAAAGTCGGCTGGTTCACCATTTAATTGCCGGCCTTTTAAAATTGCTTTGTGGTAAATCTTCGAGATCGTATCTTCTTCCAGTTTCTTCATGATTTCTTCTTTCGATTCGCCTTTAGGCATTCCCAGGTTCCTCAAAAGCAAATATTCCTGGTAGGCATAATCTACTGCTTCAGCAATTTTCGTATTTGTATATTTCGTAGCGGCGTAAAAAATGGCTTCATCCCATTTTAGGTGACCGGGGAAGTAGATCGGTCTGTCGGCAGTGGTCAAAACTCCTATTGCATCTTCAAGTTCAAATTGATCCGGATTTTTTTCCCTTCTTCTTTCCACGTCTTCAAAGTAGTTGAAAAGCTCAATAAAGTATTTATCGGTTTCAAAGTAGCGGGCAAATTTCAGAATATTTTCTTGAAGACCATGAAAAAATGGACGTTTATCAACCTGAGGCTGTGATGCCGGTGAAGTCTTTTTATTGTTTTCCCGGACAAGGTTAAAATATTGTTCTTCTTTTTCCCCTCTTAGGTTTGGAAGAATAAGATAAGTCCCGGTTCCCTTCCTCAAATCATAAAATTCGTACCATTCGGGCATGTCTTCAGGCAGTCCTCTTTCGTCCTTTTTTGTGATTTCTTCATAATCCTGCCAGGAGAAAGAGTATCTCATGCCGGAGTAATCTTCTTCTGTTTGAAGCAGGAAGGCTTTGAGTAGTTCCACTTCATCTTCTTCTATTGGAGGGATAAAGAAACATGAATCAATATGGTTTCCCCAAAATATAAAGTCATAAGACGTATAAATCCCGTCTATTTTTATCTTTTCAGCTCTCCATAATAGCTGCATATTAAATAGCTTCTTTTCGAGGATCAGGTTCAGAACCGTTTCAGCTTCTTTTTGATAACGAATTTCCTCCTTTTCTTCCAGGTCAAATTCCCTTTCATAATATTCATAGTGCTTTGCCAGCTGAATCTTTTGGTTGACATACGATTCTGCAAAAATCCCGAAACTCTTGGAGTGGTACTGACTGAAAAATGTTTTTGCTTTTTCAGAATTCATAATTTCATTCAGAAATCGTTTTTTTGCGTCATTGAAGACTTGCTCTCTCTCCGAATTATTTTTTGGAAGCAAATTCTTGTTGAAAATGAATTTATCAAAGTTTGGCATGTCTGACGTTTTAATAGGTATTTATGTCACCAAAGTTACCAAAATATATTGTTTGTATGTAGGGTAATGCCCTATTGTCGAGTCAAGTTTGCTTTGTCACCCTGAGTGGGCGAAGGGTCTTATGAACCGTGCGACAAAGGAACAGATACTTCACTGCGTTCAGTATGACAAAGAAGGTTTGACACGACACTATCTGTAAACTAATCGTAATTCATTTAGAATTTTACAGATAATTTTAAATTCAGTTTTCTTCCGGTCAGGTAATTAGGTACGCCGTACTGGTCGCCCGAATTACTGCTTACCCAAAAATATGAAATGGTGTTCTTGATTCCCAGTAAGTTAAAAACTTCCAGTCCCAGCCACATTTCTTTTACCTGGTTCAGAAAGCGCATTTGTGTAAACCTGTGTTCTTCGCTGATCAGTATTTTCGAGAAACCTATATCAACCCGGCGATACGAAGGCATGCGAAAAACATCCATATAACGCTCTAAGTTGGGTGGTCCGGCAGGCAACCGGGAGCCGAAATAAGCGGCCATGTGCATCTTGTAACCCGGGTTCCCGGGAAAATAGTCCTGGAAAAATATACTGAAGTTTACCCGCTGATCGGTAGGGCGAGGGATATAACCATGACCGTCGCCCTGCACGTCTTCTTCGGTTTTCATCAGCGACAGGCTGGCCCACGATTCGATACCGCTTACAAATTCACCGTTAACCTTCATATCGATCCCTGCCGCATACCCTTTTGATTCCTGATCGGATAGGTAACGGATACGCACATTATCAATTTTATATGGTATCAGATGGCTTAAGTTTTTGTAATAGAGTTCCGAAGTAAATTTGAACGGACGGTCCCAGGCCTGAAAAATATATTCGCTTCCTATAACGAATTGTTGTGATTTCTGGGCTTTTACATCCGGATTGATGTTTCCTTCCGGATCCTTTAATTCCTTGTAAAAAGGCGGTTGATTGTACACACCGGCAGACAAACGGAAACTGATGTTAGCCTGCCAGCCGGGATAATAGCACAATGATACCCTTGGGTTAAACAGTAATTCATTATTATAATCCCACCACGTACTGCGTATACCGGCTGTAAGATATAACTCACCACTGCTGACAGGTAATTTATAAGTATCCTGTATATATCCTGAAAAACGCACCGAGTGAAGGGAAAAATCAGTGAAAACAGTACGGTACAATTTTACTTTTTCAGGGGAATAAGGCAGCGAATAACCGGCTGAATCACGGAAAGTCCATTCATTCATATAATCATCGACTTCCTCGATTTGTAATTTTGCCCCCCAGTTCAGCAAGTGTTTTTCACTGTTGAAGGCCCCTTTATGAGAAAGACTGTATACATTCGCTTCCAGGTCGTTTCGTGCATGGTTCAGGAAAGCGCCGGTACCCAGGTTCATCACGCTGTCGCCCGTCTCTTCCGATCCCATATCGCGTTCCAGTTCGTTTAGGTAATATTCCCCCAGAATATCATACGATTCTTTCTCTGTTGAATTAAAAGCCGATGCGATTAGCTTCATGCTTAAATTACTACTGGGGTGATAGTTAGCAGACACAGCGCCTGTTCGTGTCGTGAATTTATCGATTTCCTGACCTTCAAAATAAATCGTAGCGTTCAGCGCATTGTTCCAGGTACCAAATTTGGTCTCACGGGTTTGAGGGATAAAATGGTACCGGTTGCGGGCAAGGTTACCCAAAAATGAAACATCGAATCTGGAAGAAAAACTGTATGTTATATAGGTCTGGAAATCAGTAAAATTCGGGTCATATTCGCCTTTTTCGTCCAGGCTGTTCAGCAAATAACGGTTGGTCTTATACCGGAAGCCCGTGATATGTGAAAGCTTTTTGTTTTTACTGACATCTTCCAGATGAAACGATCCCCCCAGGAAGCTAATGGCTGCCGATCCTTGAAATTCAACGGGTTTACGATATTTAATATCGAGTACTGAAGACATCTTATCTCCGTATTTAGCATCGAAGCCGCCGGCTGAAAAGCCAATGGATGAGACCATATCTGAATTGATAAAGCTGAGCCCTTCCTGCTGCCCGGCACGGATCAGAAAGGGACGGTATACCTCAATGTCGTTCACGTATACCAGGTTTTCGTCAAAATTACCACCACGTACCGAATATTGCGAGCTTAGTTCATTGTTCGACGAAACGCCGGGCAGGGTCTTGATCAGCGCTTCCACGCTTCCGGAGCTGGCATTAGGCATATTGTTCAGGAATTTAGGATCGACCCGGCTGATATTGCCCTTGTTTTTACGCTGACCGGCAACCGTCACTTCGTTAATTTTCTGATTTGACTTCATTAACGAAAGGTTGATCTCAATTTTTTCCTCTTCTTTTGCATTGATTTCTTTTTCTACCGGAAGGTAGCCGATCATTGAGAACACTACTGTGACCTTCTTCTTGGCCGGGATACGGAGCAGGTATTCCCCGTTACGGTTGGTGGTGGTACCTATCGGAAATTTTTTCATCGAGATGCTCACCATTTCCAGCTTTTCTCCGTTTTCGCTGCTTATCTGCCCGAAAATGGTTGCATTGTTACTTTGGCTCAGTACGCCTGAAGAAAAAAATATATTCAGTAAAAAAAATAAGGAAACAGTAAAATTCTTCATGTAGTAAAAATAGCATTTACAAATGGATAAACTGAAAAGCACGGGATTAATTGTGACAGGTGTGGAGATTTGTAATCTCCGTTCTCATTGCCTCATTACTTCTACTTTTACAAATTTTAAAATGAAAAGATGTCCTGCTCATTTAAGGAACCATTCTCTAAAAAAAGAACGGTTCCTTTCGCATTCCCTGATTTTTACAGGAGGGGGGTGATTTAGAATTAAACAGCTGCGGAGGCGGAGATAAATATATTTGAAACAGTAAGGATTTTCATTATCTTTCAATCCATTTTCAGAATTCAAGTTAAATGAAGCATATATTTTCCCTGTTAGTCTTTACATTTTTACTGTCAGGCCTGGCTTATGCACAGTATTACGAGACAGGTCAGGATCCGGCCTCCATTCGCTGGAGGCAGATCAACACTGTTAATTTCCAGCTTATTTATCCTGAAGATTTTGAAGCGCAGGCGCAACGGGTGGCCTTTATTTTTGAAAAAGTATACGAATATGCTGCTGAAAACCTGCAGCAACGCCCCCGGAAAATATCGGTTGTGTTTCATACCCACACTGTAGAATCGAACGGTTTAGTTGCCTGGGCCCCTAAACGGGTCGAATTTTTTACTACTCCTAACCAGCAGATTTATTCGCAGGACTGGCTTGAACAACTTGCCATTCACGAATTTACCCATGTAATGCAGATGGATCGTGTGCAGGAAGAATTGCCCAGAATATTGCCGCTTTTGCTGGGAGAACAGGCTGCGGCTGTGGTGGTTGGAGCCTATTTGCCTTTCTGGCTGCTTGAGGGGGATGCAGTTACCAACGAAACCGCCTTTTCAGAATCAGGTAGAGGGCGTTTGCCTTCTTTTTTAATGGAGGATAAGGCTTTTTTGCTTGAAAAAGGGGATTGTTCCCTGAATAAAGCCTACCTGGGGTCTTACAAGGATTATGTGCCTAACTATTACAGACTGGGGTACTGGCTGGTCGGGAAAACAAAAGAAAAATACGGAAACGGTATTTGGAATCGTGCTATATCGGAAGCGGCACGCAGGCCTTTTTCTCTTAGTCCGGTCAATTCAGTATTGAAAAAAGAAACAGGCTTGAACCTAGATAGACTTTACAAACAGGTCTTTTCAGAATTAAAGGGCGAATGGGAACAGCAGATCGAAGAAGCACGGCCTGTTGACTATCCCCATGTTTCGCCTGCTAAAAAGGTTTTTACCAGTTACCTGTATGGCCGGCAATACCAGGGAAGCTATTACACGCTTCGGGAATCGCTCGACGATATTCCCCGTATTGTCAGGATCGATGGGAAAAAGAAAGAACAAGTACTGTATTCGCCTGGCTTTCTTTTCAAAGGATCGTTTTCAGGCGAAAAAAAACTGCTGATCTGGTCTGAAAACCAACCCGATATCCGTTGGTCACATTCCGACCGTTCGGTAATCGTAGTGTTCGACACAGAAACCGGCAAACTGAAAAAGTTTCGCACTGACAACAAGGTGTTTGCCCCGAAAATATCGCCAGATTTGAAATATTTTGCTGCAGTGGAGATAGATGTACAAAACCGGCATTTCCTTTCGGTATTCGACCTGGAAACAGGACAGAGGTTAGAAAAGTACTCTACACCTGATAACCAGCTTTTCTTCACCCCCTGCTGGAACGAAAAAAGTGACCGCTTGTTTTTTATTGCCCTGAACCAGAACGGGAAATACCTGGCTTCATGGAAAGTAGGAGAAGAGACTCATGAAACACTTACCAGGGCGTCGTTTGCCGATGTAAAAAACCCGTTTTTTGATCAGGACAGAATTTATTTCTCAGGAAGTTTCTCTGGTATCGACAACATTTACGCCATCGACCTGGAGGATAAGGACAAATACCAACTGACATCGGTAAAGTTCGGGGCTGATTATCCGTCGGTTTCCGATGACGGAAAGGAGATCATCTTCAGTAATTATTCGTCGGATGGTTTTGCACTTTCCAGGCTTGATAACCAGCCTTCGACCTGGACTTGGCTGAATGACTTCCCTGAAGATAAAAATGAACTGGCAGATAACCTTTCTGCTCAGTTGAAGGGTGAACTTATGCTGGAAAAGCCCGATTCGCTGGTTTACCCGTCGAAAAGTTACAGCAAGCTGGGACATACTTTTAATATCCATAGCTGGGCTCCGCTTTATATCGATACTGATGAATATGAAGTAAGGCCCGGTGTTTCCCTGTTTTCGCAAAACAAACTGGGAACAAGTATATTCCGGGCAGGATACAATTACGATTATTCGGAAAAGACGGGAAAGGTTATTACCGGCTTTAAATATTCCGGCTGGTTTCCTGTTTTTGATGCTGAAGTCGGAATCGGGAAAAGAGCATCGGAATATTACCAGATTAACCAGACTAAAAATCAGTCGGGGCAAATAATAAGTCAGGATACTGTTGTTAAGAGGTTTACCTGGAACGAACAGGATATGACCCTGAATGTCAGTCTGCCCCTGACCCTGAGTTCGGGAAAGTATTACCGCTTACTGCAACCTGAAATGGAGTACGAATACACGAATATTTCACACAATGTATTTTTTAGTGGAAATTATCAAACGCTGAGTTACCGTTTGTATTTTCATAACCTGCAACGTATGTCGGATCAGGATATCCAGTATGACTGGGGGCAAATTGTAGAGTTGGTTTACCGGCATTCGCCTTTTGGAAAGATTGATTTCGGGGATCTTATTGCAGCCCACGCTTATTTATATTTTCCCGGTCTGGCAAAAAATCACGGCCTTCGCATTTATAACGGATACCAGGAAAAAACCATGAAAACTCAAAATGCTTTTTCCAATACGGTTCGTATTCCCCGGGGATATTTCAGTGTCCAGAATACCCGTTTCTACTCATTTGCCGGGAATTACCGTTTCCCTGTTGCATGTCCCGACCTGAGCATTGGCAAGTGGGCCTATATCAAACGGATAAAAGCGGCATTGTTTTACGATTACGGGAATTTACAGATTCCCCTTTTTGATGATGACGGGAACTATCTGGACAGTGCTGGTGGAACAATGAAGTCACTGGGAGTTGAGTTACTGTCCGATTTACATGTATTACGCTTTATTGCCCCTATTGAACTGGGGGTTCGCAGCATCTACCGTCCCGACTACCAGGATATGCAATTCGAACTTTTGGCTTCAATTGATTTCTCTGCTTTCTGAAAGGAGCTAATCAACCTCTTCATATTTGGTGTCGATCACTTGTTGATTTTCTGTTTTTTGCAACTTACGGATTTTAAATGACCAGATAAATTCGCCAATTCCATAAATAAACAATACTACACCAAACATGATCAGTACGGTTTGAGCACTTTCGAATGGACGTGTAACCAGCAAAATACCGGCAATTAATGAAATGGCAGAAATAAGTGCCATCAGCCACGAAAATCTGAATTTCCCGTTCGGTACAAACTGGTTCATTAATTGTGTTGCCCCGGCAAAAATTAACAGGATACCAAGAACAAACACAAAAACCTTGACCAGCAAAGCAGGAAATATAAGCAGGATAATCCCGATGACCAGGTTGGAAACACCACGCGGAACAAGCCGGTAATCTTTTGTTTTCCGGGTAGCATAGTAATCGCTCAAAAGAGCAATAACCCCGTCGGCCAGTAAAAGGCAGCCTAAAAGCTGCATCATCAATTTTAGAGAGAAATCCGGGACGGCAATTACTGTAACTCCGACAGCCATGGATAGGATACCCCTTATCAATAAACGATTGGGATTTAATGGTTTAATAAATATCATTTCTTTTTCTTTTTGAAAGTTACTTTACACAATTGCTCAGGTTGATTTACCAATGGTTTTATTTCAGAATAAATATACGAACGAATAATCATTCTGAAATTAATTTTTTGCGATTTCGGTCCGGTGAAGTGTCAAAATTGTTATTTCAGGCCTCATTTCGATCCGCCCTGCAAAACCAATGGTACCTAATCCCCGGTTGACGTACAATTGTTGTTTCCCTTGTGTATATAAGCCGCCCCAGTGTTTTTCAATAAAATACATCGGGCTGAATTCAATCCCGGCAATACGGATACCAAACTGCAACCCATGTGTATGGCCTGAAAGGGTCAGGGGAATACTGGTCTGAGGTACAATTTGTGCTTCCCAGTGAGCCGGATCGTGACTCATTAACACAGAAAAAACGCTGGACGGAATTCCGGCAATTGCTTTATTTAAATTGGCATATTGCGGAAAAGGGGCATGTCCCCAGTTTTCAACGCCGATCAGGTAAAAAGCCGTGTCTTTTACCGCTATTCGCCGGTTTTCATTCAGCAATAAAGTAAATCCCATTTGTTTGATTGAATCGCGGGTAGCAGCCAGGTTCTTGTTTCTTGCCTCTGTTGATTTCCAGTGATAATAGTCGCCATAGTCGTGATTACCGGTAATAGCAAATTTTCCGTAACCGGCTTTCATTTTTCTGAAGAAATCAATATATCCATGTGTCTCATAGCTGAAATTGTTTACCATGTCACCCGTAAAAACGATCAGGTCTGGTTGCAGCTCATTAACGGTTTTCTGCATTCTTTCCACGATGGTTTTATTTCCGTTCAAGCTGCCCAGGTGGACATCCGAGAGCTGGGCAATAGTAAAACCATCCAGTTGTTCGGGCAGCGAATCAAAAGAAACAGTCACATTTTCAATCCTGACATGCTTTTTATCAAACCAGGCACCACAGACCATGACCAGCATTATTCCGAGCGTGATGATAAGCCCGGCAGAATATACAATTACAGATATTCGCTTGTTCAGAAAAGAGATAATTCCGATGACAATGGTAAAGAAACTCAGAATGATTTTGGATACAAGGTTAAAAAAGGTCAGCAAAAGAACAAAACTGAAAAAACGATAGTCATTACTGGCACCGATCCGGTCGGGACTTGAAAAAGTATAAAAAAACGATGCTAAAATATAAACAGAAATAATCCAGTATGCCAGGCTAAACTGCATCTTCAGCCTTTTTCCTGATTTTGACAGTGAACGAAATAAACCCCAAAAAGAAATTATTTCCAGGCTGATCATCACCAGGAAAACAATTGTAAAAATATGAACCGAAATGCTACGCATAAAACAAATTAATCAGTATATTGTTTCTTCAAGAATATAAAAATATTCTGAAAAATGGAAATAATCGAATCTATAAAAAAGAGGTATAGTACCATTGCTTTTTCGTTACGTCCGGTCGAAGAAGAAAAAATCTACCGGATTATTGAAGCCGCTTCATGGGCTGCATCTGCACGTAACGAGCAACCCTGGCGGTTTATCATTGGCAGAAAAGAGAACGATGATTATTACAGGCCTATTTACAACAGCCTTGCTGATGCCAACAAAATATGGGCAAAAAATGCTCCTGTATTGGTTGTAACACTGGCAAAAAAGAATTATCAGTACCAGGATCGTCCTAATCAGTTTGCCTGGCACGATGTAGGAATGGCAACCGCCCATATGCTCCTGCAGACCACAGAACTCGGTTTGCTGTCACATCCGATGGGAGGTTTCGATAAAGATATAATAACCGCTGCATTCAATATTCCTGAAATACTGGAACCGGTCGCTGTAATAGCATTGGGATATTCAGGTCCGCTTGATAAAATGCCTGAATATTTGCAAAACAGGGAAAAATCAACACGAAAGAGAAGAAAATTTGATGAACTGGTCTATTCCGGTTCATTTGAAAAGTTGTGAAATTATAATGTAAACTGATTAGAATCTAAAATAATAGAGGACAAAAACAGGTCTTTAAACTTCCCGAGAATTCAATATTTACATTTTCATCACCCCTTTCCCGATAAAAACGATTTTTTACAGGTATTTAGGTTGCCGGGTTACACCATTGCATCCTGTGGATTTATCAACAGGTAAACGGATTGGTTACCCAGTTCATTTCATACTCTCTGCTGATCCATCCAGTAAATAAAGAATTTCATCAATTTCCATTTGTAAATAAATGGGAGAGGGGAGGAGTATTATTCTGAATTAACAAAAATAAACTAATAAATATTACTTCTATATCAAAATTATTTACAAATAATCATCATTCTATGATTACATTTGTATTCTATTAACCGTCAGTGCAAAACAATAAAGATACACCTGTTAAAGCACATATAATCAGAGCTTAAAATGGTGTTAAGTGAATTGATTGTGCATATCAGCATTTAAAAATGTAAGCATAGATAAAAATTTCAATACATTACCTATACTTATGTAACTATATTCTAGAATTTTATGCGTTTTAATGTAAGTGATTGTTAATATATAATGGAACACAATATGTGGAAATATATAAATTTGAATTTACAAATGTACACAAACAAAAGTCCGTAGTTTATTTATATAAGTAAATAATTGTTGGTACATTTGTAAAGTCATTTTTCAATTCTACGGCTAATGAATAACAGGATCAGAAAATTCATGGAATCACAGGGGCTTACTCCTTCAGAACTAGCTGATAGTATAGGTATTCAACGCTCTAATCTCACACATGTACTGAAAGGCAGAAACAACCCCAGTTTTCCATTTATTGAAAAACTATTAAAAAAATATCCTAAGCTCAGTGCAAAATGGCTGATCATGGGTGAAGGAGGGATGATGGAAGGAAAGCCGGTGCTACCTGCTTCTCTTTTTGACAACTCATTTGAAAACACTGAAAATAAAACAAATCAGCTTACTTTCGCTGAAGAAAAAAAAACACAAAACACTGTTTCAGAACCGCAAAAAAGCACTGAAAAATCAGAAAATAGATTGATTAAAGATCAAAACATTGATACTAATCAGGCAAAAGAGAAGTCTATTGAAAAGATAATCGTCTTCTATGCAGATCAGACATTTAAAATATATCATCCCTCCGAATAGTATTTATCACGTCCTTAATTCATTGGTTGATTGTAAATAAACCAGTTGGTTACTAACAATATTAACATTTCATGGTTAATTTTGAACCCGGTTTTTGTATTGTGTAATTCTCTCCTTAAGATTATCTTTGCCCTCAAATTAAATGAGATGAGGAAAACGGTACAGGACTTATTATTGATTGATAATAAGAAGCTTAATGAAGATAGTTTTTTACTGAAACTTCAGGCGGATATTTCGTTAAACGATATTCTCCCCGGTCAGTTTGTCAATGTTGAAATTAAAAAAGCTACTGAAATTTTTCTGAGACGGCCTTTTTCTGTTCTGGATGTGGATTACCAAAACCGTACTATATCCCTGTTGATCAAAATACTGGGGAGAGGATCGAAAGTATTGACCGGATATGTTCCCGGAGATACAATAAGTACAATATTTCCATTGGGAAAACCTTTTACGCTTCCGGATAAAAATGACAGAATATTGCTGATCGGTGGAGGAAGTGGTGTTGCACCCATGCTGTTTTTGGCCAAAACATGCGGTTTAAAGCCTTCTCTGGTTCATCTGATACTTGGAGCAAGGACAGCTTCAGATCATGTAAATATAAGCGAATATGAAAGTTTGGCGAACTTTTATTACACAACAGAAGATGGTTCGAAAGGAGTAAAAGGATTTGTGACCCACCATCCGTTGTTTACAGAGCAACTTGAAAGTTTCGATAAAATTTATACCTGCGGTCCCGATCCGATGATGAAAGCCATCGCAAAAGCAGCTTATGAAAAAAACATTTTCTGTGAGGTTTCGCTTGAAAACATGATGGCCTGCGGCTTTGGGGTCTGCCTGTGCTGTGTGGAAGATACCAAACACGGTAATCAATGTGTATGTACAGAAGGCCCGGTATTCAATATAAATGATTTGAAATGGCAGAATTAAGCGTAAAAATACACGATTTGATATTTAAAAACCCGGTTCTTACGGCTTCAGGAACTTGTGGTTTTGGGAAGGAAATCGAGGACTTTGTGGATTTGGAAAGCCTGGGAGGAGTGGTTATGAAAGGAACAACTCTGAATCCACGAGAAGGAAACCCTTATCCAAGGATGGCCGAAACTCCTTCAGGAATGCTGAATGCGGTAGGTTTGCAAAACAAAGGGGTTGATAATTTTATTAAAAACATTTACCCCGGAATTAAAGATATTAATACCAATTTTATTGTAAATGTAAATGGCTCTTCCATAGAAGAATACATTGCAGTAACTGAACGAATAAATGAATTGGATAAAATACCGGCTATCGAACTGAATATTAGCTGCCCGAATGTAAAAGAAGGCGGAATGGCTTTTGGAGTAAGCTGTTCTGCAGCTGAAGCCGTTGTTAAAGCTGTTCGCAAAGTATATTCAAAAACGCTGATTGTCAAGTTATCACCAAATGTTACCAGTATTACAGAAATTGCCAAAGCCTGCGAAGCACAGGGAGCCGATTCTGTTTCGCTTATTAACACTTTACTGGGGATGGCAATTGATGCGGAATTGAGAAAGCCGGTATTGTCAACTGTTACTGGAGGATTGAGTGGCCCGGCAGTAAAACCCATTGCCCTGCGTATGGTTTGGCAGGTTTATAATGCGGTTCAGATTCCGGTAATAGGTATGGGAGGGATCATGAATGCCGCTGATGCTATTGAATTTATCTTGGCCGGAGCTTCTGCGGTTCAGATAGGTACCGGAATTTTTAAAGATCCGGATGTTTTTAATAAGACGATTTCCGGGATGAAGGCCTACTTGGAAAAGTATAATATACCGTCAATCAGTGATCTTGTTGGTGAGTTACAAATGTAAATAGCCGTAATTTATATTTGTAAATGAAGAATACAACTAGGATATTGTTACTGTTTATTATTTTATTTCTGAATTGTAAACGGGTAAATCAAACCCAAAGGGTACCAGATAAATCAAAGGTATGGGAAATAAAAGGGCTAAACTACCGGATTGCCAATGATCTTTCAGAATTTAAACAATCTGGTTATTTGCAACGTCAGTTTAAACGTTTTTTAAATCGTTGGGAAATGGCCGGGATGTCGGTTGCGGTTATAAAAGATGAAAAACTGGTTTATGCTCAGGGGGTTGGGTATAGTGATCGGGAGAACAAAGAAAAAGTATCTCCGGGAAATATTTTTCGTCTGGCCAGTGTTTCAAAGCTAATCACTGCTGTTGCCATTCTTAAACTCGTTGAGGATGGAAAATTGAGCCTTGATGCCAAAGTTTTTGGTATGGATGCGATTCTCAACGATTCTATTTTCAATAAAGTACGGGATAAGCGATTGATGGACATTACAGTTCGGCACTTATTAGCACATTCGGGAGGGTGGTCGCAACGGTATGGAGACCCGGCATTCAACTCACTGAGTATTGCTGAAAAAGTAGGGGATACTCCTCCGGCAAAAATTACTTCTTATTATAAATATATTGCTTCCCGCAGACTACAATTTACGCCGGGAACAAGCACTTCGTATTCAAACATGGGATATATGTTTATCGGGGAGATAATTTCAAAGATAAGCGGACAGCCTTATGAGGATTATGTCCGGAACGAAATACTTATTCCGAATGGTATATATGATATGTATATTGGTTCCAGTACTGAAAACGGGCGTTTACCTAATGAAGTAAAATACTATGAGCAGAAAGACAGTCCGATGATTGCTGATTTTAACGGAAATGGTCAAATGGTGCCAAAAACATACGGAGGAAACCCGATTGAGCTTCTGGGGCCTGCCGGTGGCTGGGTTGCATCCTCTGTTGAACTGGCAAAATTGCTGGTACTGATTGATGGCTATAAAGGAGTACAGGATATTATTCCTTCCGGTTTAATAAGAGAAATGGTAACCCGTGAACATACAAAAGGGCCTTTGGGATGGGTGAGGGTAAACAAAAATAATACCTGGTACCGGACAGGGAGTATGGCCGGTACTTCTGCGATGATAAAAAGGGGCAACAACGGGATAAGCTGGGTGGTTTTGCTAAATTCAAGTTCATGGAAAGGATCAAAGTTTACAAACGAAATCAATTCTTTGATGACAAAGGTACTTCATCGCGTCAAATCGTGGCCCGATAACGATCTGTTCAATTATTTTCCACTTAACTAATTTTCTGTACTTCATCAAAATTCAGTCTCAAAAATCCTTAAAATTTCCTCAATCTCTTATTATTATTATACATTCAGTTGATTGAACTTTTCACCTGTTGACTTGTTTGATATGGTGAAAAATCAAAAAATGAAATGTTAAATAATAAGTAGTCACTATGTCAGAATTTAAGATACAAATGCCCAAATTAGGTGAAAGTGTGCAGGAAGCTACTATTACTAAATGGTTTGTAAAAGAAGGGGATCGGATAGAAGAGGATGATATGCTTTTTGAAGTTGCAAGCGATAAAGTTGATTCAGAAATCCCGTCACCGGTTGAAGGTGTGGTAAAAAAAATTTTTCATCCTGAAGATGCCCTGGTACCGGTAGATGAAATTGTTGCCATCATCTCCATTGATGATGGTGACGATGATGATAGCGGTACGGAAGAAAAAACTAAAAAAACAACTGCACTTGCCATAGAGTCAGAAGATAGCAATAAAAAAGATAAAAAAACGGTTGCAGAAAAAGCTACCGGAGAGGAAAAAAGCACTCCTAATTCAGGACGTTTTTATTCTCCATTGGTGATGTCGATAGCCAAAGCCGAGAATGTCAACTTCGAAGAACTGGAATCAATCCCGGGATCAGGACAAAACGGGCGTGTTCAGAAAAATGATATTTTAAAGTATCTGGAAAATCGTAAGTCAGAAACCAAAGCAGCACCTGTGGTCGAAGGATCAAAACCTTCAGCACCGGCAGTTTCTCAAAAAGTTCCGGTTTCAATCGGAGGCCAGGACCAGATTATTGAGATGGATCGTGTACGGAAGCTGATTGCCGAACACATGGTCATGTCGAAACAGGTTTCTCCGCATGTTACTTCGGTGGTTGAAGCAGATGTCACCAATCTGGTTCTTTGGAGAAACAAAGTGAAAGAAGAATTCAGTAAAAAATATGGCGAGAAAATCACATTCATGCCTGTATTTACAGAAGCTGTAGCACGTGCCCTTTCGGAATACCCGTTGGTAAATTCGTCGGTTGACGGTACCCGCATTATCATGAAAAAAGACATTAATATTGGCATTGCCGTAGCTAAACCAGACGGAAACCTGGTTGTGCCGGTCATTAAAAATGCAGAACAGAAAAATCTGGTTGGACTGGCCAAAAACCTGAACCAGTTGGCTGAAGCAGCCCGTACCAATAGACTAACACCTGAAGATTACCAGGGAGGTACATTTACCATTACCAATTTCGGTTCGTTCCGTAATATTATAGGGACTCCGATTATCAATCAGCCTCAGGTTGCTATCCTGGCCACCGGCAGTATCGAGAAAAAACCGGCAGTAATGGAAACACCAACCGGTGATGCTATTGTGGTACGCCACAAAATGTTCCTTTCGCTTTCGTATGACCACCGGATTATTGATGGTGCATTGGGAGGCGCGTTTTTACGAAGAATAGCTGATATACTGGAAGAATTTGATACTAATCGCGGATATTAAAATAGAGAAAGAATAAGAGACATGACAACAGTACCAAAAATATACAGCATTAAAACTACAGATAAGGAAACGCTTGAAAAGTGGTTCCGGCTGATGACTATCGGAAGGGCAATTGACGAAAAAGCCCCCAATTATCTGAAACAGGCCATTGGCTGGTCGTATCACGGCCCATATGCCGGGCACGATGGTATTCAACTGGCAATCGGGCAGGTTTTCGAAAAGCAAAAAGACCATATCTTCCTGTACTACCGGGATATGCTTTCGGCATTATCCTGCGGCATGACACCGGAAGAAATCATCTTAAACGGAATATCAAAAGCAACAGACCCAACCAGTGGCGGACGTCATATGTCGAATCATTTTGCCAAACCACAATGGAACATCCATAATGTTTCGTCGCTTACCGGAAACCATACCCTTCATGCAGCCGGGGTGGCCCGGGCTATTAAATATTACGGGGAAAAAGCTGTTGCAATTAGTTCCCAGGGAGAATCGTCGCTTTCCGAAGGATATGTATACGAGGCGATCAACGGAGCTTCACGCGAAAAATTACCGGTTATTTTTACTATTCAGGATAACGGGTACGGAATTTCCGTTCCAAAGAAAGACCAGACTGCAAACCGGAAAGCAGCTAATAATTTTTCAGGCTTTAAAAATCTGAGAATCATTCATTGCAACGGAAAGGATGTGTTTGATTCGATGAATGCCATGACTGAAGCAAAACGTCATGTATTGGAAAACGGTGCTCCTGTAATCGTTCAGGCCAATTGTATCCGTATTCATTCACATTCAAATTCCGACCGCCACGAACTATACCGGTCTGAAGAAGAACGGAATTACGTGCAGCAATACGACCCCCTGGCCAAATATCGCAGGATGCTTCTCCGGTATAAGCGCTTTACTGAAGAAGAATTACTGGCCATAGAAGTAAATGCTGGAAATATCCTAAAAGCAGCACATAAAGCCGCATTAAAAGCACCGGACCCGGATCCTGACACATACAACCAGTTTGTATTTGGCGAACCGTATAAAGCTGAAAAATATCCTGATGGAACCCATAATCTTGAGGGAGAAAAGAAAAAAATGGTAACTGCCATTAATGAAACACTGAAAGCAGAATTCAGGCATAACCCGGATACCTTCATTTGGGGGCAGGATATGGCCAATAAAGACAAAGGCGGGGTATTTAATGTTTCGAAGGGAATGCAAAAGGAATTTGGTTCCCAAAGAGTGTTTAACGCCCCGATTGCCGAAGACTTCATTGTAGGAACTGCCAATGGAATGTCGCGTTACAATGAAAAAATCAGGATTGTGATTGAAGGTGCCGAGTTTGCCGATTATTTTTGGCCGGCCATGGAGCAATATGTCGATTCGAGTCATGATTACTGGCGATCGAACGGGCAGTTTACTCCAAATGTTACCATTCGTCTTGCCTCGGGCGGTTATATTGGGGGAGGCCTGTACCACTCACAGACCATTGAAGGTGCTTTAACCTCAATTCCGGGAGTAAGGATTGTTTATCCGTCGTTTGCCGACGATGCAGCCGGGTTACTGAGAACTGCTATGCGCAGTCGTGGTCTGACCATGTTTATGGAACCCAAAGCTTTGTATAACGATCCGAAGGCAGCCACTGCCATTCCCGACGATTTTGAAGTGCCGTTTGGTAAAGCAAGGATTCGCAAAACAGGCAAAGATTTGCTGATGATTACATATGGAAATACCACACATATGTGTCTCGAAGCTGCTCATAAATTAGAGGAGGAAGGGGCAAGTTGTGAAGTGCTTGACCTGCGTTCGCTTATTCCGCTCGACAAGGAAGCCATTTTTGAAGGTGTAAAACGAATCGGAAAAGTTTTGGTCGTTCATGAAGACAAAGTGCATTCTGGCTTTGGCGCCGAAATTACTTCGACCATAATGGAAGAGGCTTTCGAGTACCTCGATGGCCCGGTAAAAAGGGTAGGGTCAAGTTTCACTCCTGTCGGGTTTCACCGTTCATTTGAGCGGATGATTCTCCCCAATACGGAAAAAATATACAATGCAGCAAAAAAATTATTGGCTTATTAAAATTTAGTAGTAATGAAGAAAACAGCTATTATATACAGTTTTAACTCGAATAAAACCGCAAAGGCAGCCGAAAAAATTATTGATACCTTTGGTGATGTTCCTCTTGAAAAAGTAAATGCCGAAGAAATTGACGAAAAGAAGTTTCTGGCTTACGAAAATCTGATTCTAGGTGTGCCTACCTGGTTCGACGGAGAACTTCCGAATTATTGGGATGAGTTTGTCCCTGAACTGGAAGATATTGATTTAAAGGGAAAAACAATTGCATTATTTGGCTTGGGCGACCAAAAAGGATATCCTGAAAATTTTGGTGATGCCGTTGGCATCATGGTTGAAATACTTAAGCAAAACGGGGCCAGGATTGTTGGTTTTACCAGCACAGAAGGCTATTCGTACGAATCATCGCATGCAGAGGTCAATAAGGGACAGTTTTCCGGATTGATACTCGATCAGGAAAACCAGGCCCGTTTGTCCGGCGGACGTATTAAAAAATGGGTCGAAAATCTGCTTCCTGAGTTCAAATAATAAAATTTTTATTCTCTTCGGGCGGGTTGCCCCCGGTCAGTATATTGATGATAGGTCTGAAGTCACGAATCGTTGGCCAGTCTTCAGGCCGGTTAATCATTAACATGCGGATACGTTCCTGGTGCCTTTTATTGTAATCCGAGATTGCTGCCGGGATGAGCCGTGGATCACATTTTCGCCCGATATTTTCACTGGTTAGTTTTTCATCTTCTTTTAATACCAACAGTGCAGCAGTTTCCAGTTTATTCAGGTATTGCTCCACTTTTTTCACCCGCGTATTTTCCTCAATTTTGTTTTTCCGTGTACCGGCAGGCTCTCCAAAATAAAGGTGTTCGCCTTTTATTTCTACTTTTTCTTCTGTGCCCGACAGTGCTATTGCATTCAGAAAAGCTTTGCGGAGTGCATTTATAAATTCAACTGTATCTACATTGGTTTCAACAATTTTCCGGATGCAAAAGTTATCGAGCTCATATTCGCATTTATATTTCCCGGCCAGTGAGTCAAGCTCAACACGTGCCATCTCCAAGCGCTGGCGGTTAAGTTGTTCCTGCATTTGGGCA
Organism: Prolixibacteraceae bacterium; assembly: GCA_963662895.1. GTDB lineage: Bacteria > Bacteroidota > Bacteroidia > Bacteroidales > Prolixibacteraceae > GWE2-42-39. The sequence continues at coordinate 2,398,672 of OY759982.1, forward strand.
AGCTCTTCTCTTGCATTTTCCAGTTCGGCATGGCGGTGTTCATACAAATTTTTGAAACTTAACGATTGTTCCCTATAGTCGACATGCCGGTTGTATATGATCGGTGCAATTACGGCAATTTCAGCATAGCGGTTATCGTCTTCAGGCATGGTGATCATCATTTGTCCGCCAGAAGCTTTTTTGCTGTTGTTTTTCTTTTGCTGAAGCCTCACAAACAGCATATCCCGCTTATTGTCACTTGTATTCAAAAACGAATAAATATAAATATTTGGGCTTGTATTTGACGAGTCGATAAACAGGTACTTAGCAAATTTATCGACAAACTGGTTGTGAAAAGAAGTAATATTTTCCGTCAGGTAACCACTCTTAACTGTACTTCTTTTCAGTGATTTATGTAAAAACATTTCCTGAAGGTAGTCATACACAAATTCTCCGTCGGCATTTATTCGCAACAAAACATTCTTTTGCCTGGCAACTGAAAAGTAATACGCTGCAAGCTCTGCCTTGCCTTTCTGTCCCAACCAGTCGGACATGAACGAAAGAAGGGCTTCCATAGGTTCGATATTTGCCAGGTAATGCTTCATTTCCATTCAAAATTAAACTTTTTAAGAAATACTATCAAGAATTTAAGAATAAATCAAGAACTAATTTTATTTAAGATTTTTAAAATCTTAAATAGACTGAATTTAAATCTTTAATTGAAATTATCACTTAAAACATTAATTGACAGATTATTACAATATAATTTTGATTCATTATTTAGTTGCGCGACTCAATTATTAAAGATTTTATAAATCCTAAAAATTGTAAATCATGAATACCTTGCACCTTATTTTTCAGAAAAGCTACTGGGACCGTCTTTATTATTTTTTCGAAGAGTATTGTTATAATTACTTTGATGAATCGTACGAACCGGAGCAGCCGGCAATCGCAAGTAGTATTGAAAAAATTCCGTTATTTATTGCTTTTGTTGTTGTCTTTCATTTCCAGGTTTTGATATTTAAATTTGATTGGAAAAATGCGGTTGATATTCCCAACGAAAAAATTATAGCATGGGAAAGTTTTAAAGAAATGCCGGAACTGGTTGAACCGCATTTAAATGATACGAAAACTGAAACCCGTAATGAAAATTATTATGAAATACCTCCCAGGAGTCTGTTCAATTTTTTTGCTTTTATACAGTTGGCAGTAAAAAAACAGGAGCAATTATTTCTAAAACATCAAGTGAAAAAACATTTTCAAATTATCAACACAGCAAAAAAGCCGGAAAATAGCTTAAATTATTTTGAATGAAGGGGTGTTGGGGTTGAAGTATTGTCAGCACACATTTGTCTTAGAATTTATATTAGGTTAAATAGCATATATAAAATTTTAGGGAGCACAAAATCTCCCTAAACAATGTATTATTCCAGATTTTTCAACTTTTCTTCAACTTCCTTCTGTTTATCTGTCATTTTCTGACGATAATATAAAGCTTTCAGCGATTCCAATGTATAACGGTCTTTGGGATTGCATTCGTGAGCTTTTTCCATATATGGAATTGCCTTTTTGAACTCAACATCAGCTTTTGCTTTTTCAGCTTCATATCTTTCCGGTTCATTAGCAGGAACAGCATTGGCAACATCTACCTGTTTTACGCCACGGTTAAAATATAAAGCTCCAAGATTATAATATGCGTCGAAATAATCTTCCTTTAATTCAATCGCTTTTTCGTAACATTTTTTTGAGTCTTCCAAATTTCCCAATTTATCATATAATGTTCCGAGTGCAAAGTAAAAAGAAGCATTTTCAGGATCTTGCTGAATGGCCATATCCAGATATTTCATCGCGTCATCACTCTTGTTTGAGTTCAGGTAAATATTAATAAGGTCGACCATGATAGCATTATTGTCAGGATAATCTTTTAAACCATCCTTCAGTGCCTCCAGGGCTCCTAATGTGTCTTGTTTTGAAATATAACTGCTGGAAATTAATTGATAGGTCCTTGCTCCATTATACTTATATTTTGCAGCTTCCTTATAATATTTTATTGCTGCATCATATTTTGCTGCATTGTATGCTGCTAAACCTGCATTGTAAATAATGACAGTGTCAACTGTGGCTTCTTCTCCTTCTTCCGCTTTCATTACAGGTAATGCTTCAAGCTCCAGTATTTGCTCAAATGAATCCAGTGCTTTTTCATAATTTTCATTGGTAAAGGCATCCACTGCCTGGTTGGTAAGATCGGCAGTAAGCAAGGTAAGTTTTATTTTTATGCTTTTCCCGTTTCTGCCTTTTTCATCTAATTCCAGAGCTTTCTTATACGATTCAAAAGCGATTCCCAGGGGATCATCTGACAATTTTTTTATATTCTCATCTTTGGACTGGTAAACAGCCTGATAGATTTCACCTCTTACCTCCCATGTTCTGGGCCATGGAATTGACTTTTCAGCTTTCTCATTGCTTGGATCAATAGCTTCCTCAATAGCTTCAACAGCTTTATCGAGTTTGCCCGTATCTTTAAAATTTAATGCTGTCGTTACTTTTCCTTTTTGTGCAAAAGTACCACAGAAAGCAAAAAGCAAGGCTAGTAGTAATAAGATTGTTTTCTTCATCACAAATAGTTTATAAATAAATTTCTTACAAAAATAGTTTTTTTCAATACTCCTTCAAAGATATGGTTATCAAACTTCTATTCTTCTCCGTGAATAATTTCTGTATTTCCGTTTTCTCCATTTTCCTCGGAATCATCATTGTTGATTACCCTCGCAACAGATGCAATTAGGTCATTGTCTTTCAGATTAATAAGCTTAACTCCCTGAGCCGCCCTACCCATCACACGCAACTGAGATACCGGTAGACGAATGGCCAGTCCGTTTTGGGTAATAATCATCAGATCATTGGCATCATCAACATTTTTAATGGCAATAAGCTTACCTGTTTTTTCAGTAATATTTATGGTTTTAACACCCTTTCCTCCCCTGTTGGTAATTCTGTAATCTTCAATACTTGAACGTTTTCCGAACCCGTTTTCCGAAACAACAAGAACGTCTTCGTTCTCATTTTCAACAGAAATCATGCCAACTACTTCATCATTTTCTCCTCCCAGGGTAATACCTCTTACTCCTGAAGCTGTCCGTCCGATTGCTCTCACTGTTTCATCTTTGAAACGTATGGCCTTCCCTGAACGGACAGCCATCATAATATCGTGTTTCCCGTTGGTTAGCCTGGCTTCCAGTAATTGATCGCCTTCGCGGATAGTAATGGCATTTACTCCATTTTGACGCGGACGGGAATATGCTTCAAGTGATGTTTTTTTAATGATCCCTTTCTTGGTACAAAGAATGATGTAGTTGTTATTGATATATTCCTGATCTGTAAGATTCTTAACGTTGATAAAGGCCAGCAGTTTATCATCCTGCTCGATATTCAAAAGATTTTGGATTGCACGGCCTTTCGATGTTTTGGTACCTTCCGGTATTTGATAAACTTTCAGCCAGAAACATTTCCCTTTCTCGGTGAATAGCAACAGGGTATTATGCATGGTAGCTATAAACATATACTCCAGAAAATCTTCATCCCGGGTATTACCTCCTTTGGAGCCAACACCTCCCCTGCCCTGGGTTTTAAATTCGGTCAGCGGTGTACGTTTAATATATCCCATATGAGAAATGGTGATTACCATCTCTTCATCAGCATAAAAATCTTCCGGGTTAAATTCTTCTGCATTGGGAATAATTTCGGTTCTTCGCTGGTCACCGTATTTTTCCTTTATTTCCAGAAGTTCTTTCTTGATAATATCCATCCGAATCTCCTTATTGGCCAGAATATCCTTCAGATGTTCAATCAATTGCATTATTTCATTATATTCAGCACGTAATTTTTCCTGTTCAAGACCTGTAAGCTGGCGAAGACGCATTTCAACAATAGCGCGTGCCTGCAAATCGCTTAAAGTAAAACGTTGCATCAAACTTTCCCTAGCTTCATCAGGGGTTTTAGATGAACGAATGATAGCTATTACTTCGTCAATATTATCGCTGGCAATGATCAACCCTTCCAGGATATGAGCCCGTTTTTCAGCTTGGTCCAGTTCATATTCGGTTCTTCTGACAACTACCTCGTGGCGATGCTCTACAAAGTAACGGATTAACTCTTTCAGATTTAGCAATACGGGACGCCCTTTTACCAATGCAATATTATTTACACTGAAACTGTTCTGCAGCTGTGTATACTTATATAGTTTATTAAGGACTACATTTGATATCTCGTCTTTTTTGATATCAATTACAATACGCATCCCTTCACGGTCCGATTCGTCGTTAACATTACTGATTCCTTCTATTTTCTTATCATTTACCAGTTCGGCAATTTTCATGATCATTTCAGCCTTGTTGACCATGTAAGGAATTTCGGTAATAATTATTCTTTCCCGTCCGGCATGCGTTGTTTCAATGTGGGATTTTCCGCGCAGAACAACCCTGCCCCGTCCGGTCTCATAAGCTTCCTGAACTCCTTTGTAACCATAAATAATACCTCCTGTCGGAAAGTCAGGAGCCTTAATGATTTCAATAAGTTCAGATATTTCAACTTCTTTATTGTCGATATAGGCAATTATTGCATCAATGGTATCTGTCAAATTGTGGGGTGGCATATTGGTTGCCATCCCCACTGCAATACCACTGGCCCCGTTCACCAGTAGATTCGGAATACGGGTTGGCAGAACAGTTGGTTCTTTCAGGGATTCATCAAAATTGGGTTGAAAATTTACTGTGTTTTTATCGAGATCGCTCAATGTTTCTTCAGCAATTCTTGCCATTCGCGCCTCCGTGTAACGCATAGCAGCTGGGCTGTCTCCGTCGATAGACCCGAAATTTCCCTGTCCGTCGATCAACGGGTAACGCAATGACCAGTTCTGGGCCATACGAACCATTGTAAAATATACTGAAGAGTCGCCATGAGGATGATACTTACCAAGCACCTCTCCCACTATCCTGGCTGACTTTTTATAGGATCTGTTCGACAATATTCCCAATTCATTCATCCCGTATAAAACACGGCGGTGAACAGGCTTTAAACCATCTCTGACATCAGGAAGAGCCCGGGAAACTATTACAGACATCGAATAATCGATATACGCAGTTTTCATCTGCTCTTCAATATTAATTTTGATTATTTTTTCACCTTCAGACATGTATTCTCCTTTATATTTTTACTCTAAAAAATTTGACCTACAAAAATACAAAAATACTCTTTCCTTTAAGCATCCGGGGCGGAATTAGAGCAATTATTAACGAATAAGATTTTAACAATACAATGTTCAAAAAATCAACATTTTAAATAATAAGCTTTATAAAATATCTGTAATTTTGATAGAAATATCCGATTAATTGATATTTTCGTCTTTCAACAATAAGGAATGGTTTTTGTTAACAAAGCACACTTGTTAAAGGAATATATAAAAATGGATTCACAATTTTCACCACGAATAAAAGATGTACTGTCGTACAGCCGGGAAGAAGCGATACGATTAGGAAATGAACATATTGGCCTGGAACATATATTTTTGGGTATTCTACGCGATGGCGAAGGTATTGCTATTGACATTTTGACGAATCTCGGTGTTAATCTGACAGAAGTAAAGACAGCTATTGAAAATAAGCTGCGTAACAAAAAAGAAATTGATCCGCAGGCATCAATCCAGTTGTTGAAATCTGCAGAAAAAGCACTCAAGATTGTTTATCTTGAAGCACGGGCTTTTAATAGTCCTACTATAAATACAGGGCACTTACTGCTTGCTATACTGAAAGATAAAGAAAGCGATATTGCTTCTGTCCTGAGTGAATTTCATATCAATTATTATATTTTGAAATCACGGATGGAAGATTATAAACAGCCTGAAGCAAAATCGGATTATTCAGACGAGGATGACGACCCGGAAGAACCCTATCCGAGAGAACCCAGTACGCCCAAGAAAACTTCAACTGCCAAATCGGAAACGCCGGTACTCGATAATTTCGGTATTGATATAACCAAAGCAGCAGAAGAAAACAGCCTTGACCCGATTGTAGGGCGTGAAAACGAAATTGAGAGATTGGCCCAGATTTTATCCAGAAGAAAGAAAAACAATCCTATCCTAATTGGAGAACCAGGGGTTGGAAAATCAGCTATTGCTGAAGGTCTGGCGATCCGGATTGTTCAAAAAAAAGTATCTCGGGTATTGTTTGATAAACGCGTTGTAAGTCTTGATATTGCGTCGATCGTTGCCGGTACTAAATATCGTGGCCAATTTGAAGAACGGATGAAAGCCATTTTGAATGAACTTTCCAAAGTCAGTAATGTAATTTTGTTTATCGACGAAATCCATACTATTGTTGGTGCTGGTGGGGCAACGGGTTCGCTCGATGCTGCCAATATGCTGAAACCAGCCCTGGCAAGAGGAGATATTCAGTGCATCGGTGCTACAACACTGGATGAATATCGCCAGCATATTGAAAAAGACGGAGCATTGGAACGCCGTTTTCAAAAAGTAATGGTAGATCCTACTTCCGTGGAAGAAACAATTGAAATTTTAAACAATATTAAAGAACGTTACGAAGACCATCACAATGTATCTTATACACCAAAAGCGATAGATGCCTGTGTGAAATTAACAAACCGGTATATTACCGACCGTTACTTACCAGATAAAGCCATTGATGCTCTTGATGAGGCGGGCTCCCGGGTACATATCTCAAATATAAATGTTCCCGAACGGATTGTAAAGCTGGAAGAAAAAATTGATCAAACACGGGATGAAAAAATAAAAGCTGTAAAAAGCCAAAATTTCGAACTGGCGGCCAATTACCGAGACAAAGAAAAAAGCCTCATACAATTACTTGAAAGTGAAAAAGAGGCATGGGAAAAGGAACTGATCAACCATCGGGAAATAGTATCGGAAGAAAAAGTCGCCGAAGTTGTGGCCATGATGTCGGGAGTACCTGTTCAGCGCATAGCACAGGCAGAAGGAATCCGTCTGATGAACATGGGCAAAGAGTTAAGAGGAAGCGTGGTTGGCCAGGATGATGCTATTCAGAAAATTGTAAAAGCCATTCAGCGAAACCGTGCGGGGCTGAAAGATCCGAACAAACCCATTGGTTCGTTCGTGTTCCTGGGACCTACAGGCGTCGGTAAAACCCAATTGGCAAAGGTCTTGGCAAAATACTTGTTCGACAGCACTGATTCTTTGATACGAATTGATATGAGCGAGTACATGGAAAAGTTTTCTGTTTCCAGGCTGGTCGGGGCTCCTCCCGGATATGTAGGGTATGAAGAAGGTGGTCAATTGACTGAAAAAGTACGCCGGAAACCATATTCTGTAGTGCTACTCGACGAAATTGAAAAAGCCCATCCTGACGTATTTCATATTTTATTACAGGTATTGGATGAAGGCCGGCTGACTGACAGTTTAGGACGTAATATTGATTTCAAGAATACAATTATTATTATGACCTCAAATATTGGTTCACGTCAGTTAAGTGATTTCGGACGTGGTGTAGGTTTTACCACAAAAAAAATGGCTGAAGAAGAAAATGACCATACCAAGTACATTATTCAGAAAGCCCTGAAAAAGGCTTTTGCTCCCGAATTTTTGAACCGGATTGATGATGTAATCATGTTCAATAGTTTGACAAAAAAGGATATTCATCAAATTATAGATATCGAATTGAAAGGGTTGTATGAAAGGGTGTCTTCGTTGAATTATAAACTAAAAATTTCGCCTGCAGCCAAAGATTTTATTGCTGAAAAAGGTTTCGATACCCAATATGGGGCACGCCCCCTGAAAAGGGCTATCCAAAAATATCTGGAAGATGAAATGGCTGAAGTCATCATCAGAGCTTCGGTAACCGAGGGTGATATAATTTCTGTCGGCTTTGATAAAAAAAATGAAGCAATCAAAATTAAGATACTAGGAACAAAAAAAGCGTCATAATCAAGACAAATAATTTTTATCCTTTCTCCCCTTGTATTGAAGGGCCATCAAACTAATATCATCAGCTGGATTGGTTGATCCTCTAAACAGGTTCAGACTGCTTTCTATTTTTGTTACTATTTTAAAGCAACTAAGATTGTGCATGCTTTGTAAATTTTCTTCAAACCGTTGTTGTCCGTATGTATTGTCATTTTCATCTCTGCAATCAATAACTCCATCCGTATACAGTAAAAGAGTATCGCCGGGTTCCAGTACCATGGAACTACTGCTATACGTTTTATTCGGATAAATTCCTACCGGCAAACCATGGGTTATTTCAACAGATTCAACAGTCCCCGTATTCCTGATGATATATGGATAGTTATGGGCAGCATTACAATAATCAACAATACCACTTTTAATGTCCAGAATACCCATAAAAATGGTTAAAAAATGCTGGTTTGTATTTCGAAGACTCAATTTTTTGTTTATAAGTTCAATGATATGCTTTGACGAAAGAATACTGGCATTTCCTTTAATCAGAGTATGGGCTATAGCCATAAACAATGAAGCAGGAATGCTTTTCCCGGAAACATCACCAATGGTAAACAACAAGTGATCTTTATCAATAAAAAAATAGTCGTAAAGGTCACCGCCTATGATTTCAGCAGGGTTTAAAACGGCATAAAGATCAAATTCGTCACAGTCGGGAAAAACCGGATAGCCGGTAGGAATGATGTTAAACTGTATCTCTTTGGCCGATTTTAGATCCTTTTCAAACCGGCGTCTGTCCTTTTTCGACTGATTTTGCTCCTGAAGAATCTGGTCATACCGGGTCTGAAGTTCTTCCAGGCTTTCGACTAATGCTACAATTTCATCTTTTACATCATTTTCTTTTTGTCCTTTAAAGCTAAACTGATGAATATCCCTGGTAATTTGAACCAAAGGGTGGAGGGTACGTCTTAAAATAAGGATAAACAAAATAAAAATAAGTAATATGCCAACCAGAGAAACAAGCACTATTTCCCGGAATACCAGCCATAAATCATGAAATAATTCCTTTCCCGGAATAAGAATAATGATGATCCAGTTAGTATGTGGCATCGGGGCAACATAAAACCAGGCTTTTCTGTAATTATACATTTCCGGATAACCAAAACCTGAACCATGCCCGCCATTTTCAACTATTTTATGTAATTCGGAGATATTGTCAGGCAATACTTTTGGGGGTGATTCAAAAAGATTCCTGTTCATTATCCATTTCGAAACAGGATGTGTTAAAAATAAACCTGATTTACTGATAATAAAGGAAATCCCCTCTTTTCCTATTTTTATTCCGGAAACTACTTTGTTAATATATTTCATGTCTATCTCTCCCGAAACATTACCAATAATTTTGCCTGTTTCAGAATGCTTAATCGGGAAACTAAAAGATATTAGATTTTTCCGGTCTGCACGCGTACAGGTATAGGGATCGGTCCAAAAACCGTTGGAAGATAGTTCCTGATGAGTATAAAAATCAGGATACTGTTCAAAAAGGCATAGATTTCCTGTATTTGAAGTAGCAATACTATCATTAATTCTATATGTACTGTAATTTGCCTGAAACCGACCTTTTACAAATTCCGGTTTCAGATCGATATGAATACCATTCAATATATTATTAGCCTTAAGGACACTTTTCAGAAAAATTTCAAGGTCATTGTGACTAAGATAGTAAAGCGACTGATTGGCAACGTTCCTGACTATTTCCCGGACTGTAAAAATTTGCCGGTTTACACGGTTAATGATTAATTCACTTTGGTTGATGGCACTTTCTTCAATCCGCTGCATCAACATACGTTTGCTGTAGTTATAATTGAGAAATATGATAACAGAAAATACAAGTACAGTAGTCGAAAGAATATATATACTTAACCTGTACGAAATCCTTTTTTTGTTCATTATGGTTCCTTTTTCACGAGTGTACAAGGTAGTAAAAAAGATTTTTACAAAAAAGCTCCTTATTTCGCAATTTCTTTTATTATCTATAGACTAAAAAAGCCGTCCTATGGGAAAAAGACGGCTTCTAAAATTATTATTACGGTTTTCTAAAATCAGGTATTCATAGCCCCACACACATTGATTACCTGTCCGCTCACATACGAAGAAAGGTCGGAAGCAAGGAATAAAGCGGTTTTCGCAACTTCCTCCGGCGTTCCACCACGTCTCAGTGGTATTGATGCTTCCCAGTTTTTGCGGACTTCTTCTGACAAGTAATGGGTCATCTCGGTAATGATAAAACCAGGTGCGATTGCATTACTGCGAATTCCCCGTGACCCCAATTCTTTAGCTATTGATTTGGTAAAACCGATGATACCGGCTTTGGATGCAGAATAATTGGTCTGACCTGCATTACCGCTTACTCCAACAACCGAACTCATATTAATGATGGATCCGGAACGCTGTTTCAACATGGTTTTCTGTACTGCTTTGGTAAAGTTAAAGACCGATTTCAGGTTCACATTGATGACTGAATCCCACTGGGCTTCAGTCATTCGCATGAGCAAAGTATCTTTGGTGATTCCGGCGTTGTTTACCAATATATCGACACATCCGAATTCGGTTACTATTTCATTTACCACTCTATTTGTATCTTCAAAATTAGCAGCATCCGAAGCATACCCTTTTGCTTTCACGCCCAAAGCTGCAATTTCAGCTTCAGTTGCTTTCATATTTTCATCATCGAAAAGGTCAGTAAAAGCAATATTACAGCCTTCTTCTGCAAATTTTAATGCAATGGACTTTCCAATTCCCCGGGAAGCACCGGTTACAATAGCTGTTTTACCTTCTAATAACTTCATTGTTTTGAATTTTTATTTTTGCGAAACAAATATAACAGAATGATTTTTTCCAAGCAGTAGTATGGGAAGTTTTTTATAAAATGTCCCTACATATTTTGTCAGAAAAAATACCAACAGATTGAAGATATGTTATTAATTAAACCTTAACTTTGTAGCCCTAAAGTCAAAAAAACATATGGTTAAAATTATCTAACAGCTATGGTTGTTATATTTTGTTATTTTTCTAAACATTCAACTAATTTCTAAATAAAAAAACATATTCTAATGGCTATTAAAAAGTTAGACAGCATCTTTAAACCCAAAAGAATTGCATTAATCGGCGTGTCCAACAGGCCGGACAGCGTAGGGGGAATTGTACTCAACAATTTAGTAAAAGGAGGATTTGAAGGAGTGATATATCCGGTTAATCCCAAAAGGGAAGCAGTTTTTGGCATCCCGTGTTTTCCTAATATTAGCAGTCTCCCACAAACACCTGATTTGGCTGTAATTATGACCGCTGCCAAATTTGTGCCCGGGCTGATCCGTGAGTGCGGAGAGGCAGGGGTAAGCGGCATTATTATTATGTCTGCCGGTTTTAAAGAATCAGGAGCAGAAGGCAAAGCCCTGGAAGCACAACTTCAGGAAGAAAAATCGAAATTCCCGGACATGAGGGTTATCGGGCCTAATTGCTTAGGGGTTATCGTCCCAAGGTTGCACATGAACGCGACCTTCGCCGCCGGTATGCCTAACGACGGGCATGTTGCTTTCATCTCACAATCAGGTGCTCTTTGTACTTCTGTACTGGACTGGGCTTATGAAAGTAATATTGGTTTCTCTTATTTTGTATCAATAGGAAACTCGATGGATGTCAGTTTCGGCGACCTGATTGACTACTTCGGACAGGATCCGGAAACAAAATCGATTGTCCTTTATGTAGAATCAATTTCTGATGCCCGTACCTTTATGTCAGCAGCCAGGGCATTCTCCCGTAAGAAACCCATTTTGGTATATAAATCAGGTCGTTTCCCCGAATCGGCAGCAGCAGCAGCTTCCCATACAGGAGCGATGGCTTCTGAAGATTCAATATATGATGCCGTGTTTAAACGTGCCGGTCTTGCCCGTGTATATGATTTTGGCGATATTTTTGATTTTACCGATCTGGTCGGACGGCAAAAAATGCCAAAAGGAAACAGGTTGGCCATTGTTACCAATGCCGGAGGCCCCGGGGTTATGGCTACTGACTCACTTATATCGCTGGGAGGAAAGCTGGTTAAACTGTCAGATGAAACCATGCAAAAACTAAACGATTATCTTCCTCCGTTCTGGTCACACGGGAACCCAATTGATGTATTGGGCGATGCTACTCCTGAACGTTATGCAAAAACGACAGAAATCGTGTTGGAAGACCCAAACGTGGATGCTGTTTTGGTATTACTGACTCCTCAGGCAATGACTGCTCCAACAGAAATAGCAACGGCAATTTCCGAATTGTCCACCAAAACAACAAAATCAATTATGGCAGCATGGCTCGGCGGGGCCAGCATGCATGAAGGCATAAAAGTATTCAACCAGGCTGGTATCTCCAGCTATCCTACGCCGGAACAGGCTATCAAAGCATTTATGACCTTATCGGATTACTCTCAAAACCAGCAGATGTTATACGAAACACCCGATGAAGTACCGGTATCATTTAAATATGACAGAAAAAAATTACGCGAAAGGTACCTGAAGGAAATCTTCCCGAAAGCAGAAATCCTCAGTGAGGACAATTCTAAAATGCTGATCGGCGACTATGGCATTGATACCACACAACCGGTACCTGCTGCTACAGAAGATGAAGCCGTAAGTATTGCTGAAGAAAAAGGGTACCCGGTAGTACTGAAAATACATTCTCCTGATATTACCCATAAGTCGGATGTTGGCGGTGTCGCCCTGAATATAAAAGATGCAGATATGGTGCGTGCTGCTTTCAGAAACATGATGAAAACTGTTTCAGAAAAAAAACCTGATGCCAGACTGGACGGAGTTACAGTTCAAAAAATGGTTAATACAAAAGATGCAATTGAACTGATTGTCGGGAGCAAAAAAGATGCAGCCTTCGGGACCGTAATGCTTGCAGGAATGGGTGGAACAACGGCAGAATTATTCAAAGACCGGCGGCTGGAATTCCCTCCTCTGAACGAACGCCTGGCAAGACATATGCTGGAATCGTTGAAAATTTATCCTTTGCTGAAAGGCTATCGTGGGGACACTCCTAAAAATATTGACAAACTGGTGGAAGTGTTGATCCGTATGTCTTATCTGGTTGCTGATTATCCTGAAATTAAAGAACTTGACATCAACCCTTTAATCGTGACATCAACGGATGTGATTGCTCTTGACGCACGAATTGTGGTTGACGAAAAAATAATGAAAAATCCGGTCAAGGAATATGCACACCTGGCATTACGCCCGTATCCGGAAAGCCTGACATCGGCAACCACTTTAAAAGATGGAACAAAGGTTACATTAAGGCCCATCAGACCGGAAGATGAACCAATGTGGATCGAAATGCTCGGTAAATGTTCGAAAGATTCTATCTATCAGCGTTTCCAGCAAGACCTGAATTTCGAATCGCATGAAGTAGCTTCTCAATTCTGCTTTATTGACTATGACCGGGAAATTGCTATTATTGCAGAAATTGAAGAACAATCGCAGAAAAAACTGGTTGGAACTGGCCGTCTGGTTGCTGACCCTGACCTTGAAAAAATGGAATATACAGTAATGGTCGCAGACCCATGGCAACGGAAAGAACTGGGTGGTATCATCACAAAATATTGCATGGATATTGCAAAAATGAAAAGTATCAGGGAAATGGTGGCTAAAACGACCAAAAACAATAATGCGATGATTTCGGTATTTAAAAAACTGAATTTTGAAATGACCGAAAGCGAAGATTCGGTTATTTCGGTGATGAAATTTTAAAATCAATACCGCATAATTATAAAATTCCTGGCAGGTGAAAAACAAACCCTTGCCGGGAATTTTTTTATGAACATCCGTTGCCGCATATAATTTTTATTTTTGCTGAAACTCGTTTTTTATGAAAACAAACGATCCGTTTTTTAGACTGAAATCACAACTTGACGGAGACATTTATACCGATAATGTCCAAAAGATCATTTATGCAACCGATGCATCCTCGTACAGGGAAATACCCGAAGCTGTGTGCAGGCCGAAAAACAAAACCGACATCCTGAAGATACTTGAATTTGCGGGAAAAAACGGTAAATCTCTGATTCCCCGTGGGGCAGGAACTTCCCTGGCCGGACAAGTGGTAGGCAAGGGTATTGTTGTCGACATTTCGAAGTACATGAATAAAATACTGGACTTCAATAAAGCTGAAAAATGGATCGAAGTTGAACCCGGGGTCGTACTTGCCGAACTGAATCAGTTTCTTGCCCCTCATGGCTTACAGTTCGGGCCCGAAACATCGACAGCCAACCGGTGCACCCTTGCCGGAATGCTTGGAAATAACTCTTGTGGGTTACATTCCCTGGTGTACGGAAGTGTGCGTGATCATGTTCTTGAGGTTAATGCAATCCTTTCCGACGAATCGGAAGTTACCTTCAAAGCTCTTTCGAAAACTGAATTTGAAAAAAAATGTAACGGGCCGGAAGATTTACTGGAAACCAAAATATACCAAAATATTAAAAGTATTCTTTCCGACCCTGTCAATCAGAAAGAGATACGGAAAGAATTTCCTGACCCGAAAGTAAAACGCAGGAATAACGGATACGCAATTGATGCTTTACTTGATTCTGAAATATTTACAGAGAATGGGGGGAAATTCAACTTTTGTAAATTACTGGCCGGTTCGGAGGGAACACTGGCTTTTGTAACCAAGATCCGTCTGAACCTGATCCCTCTCCCACCCCAACATAAAGGGTTGGTATGTGTCCATTTTCACTCACTGGAAGAAGCTTTCAAAGGAAATATCGTAGCTCTTCGGCATCATCCTGATGCTATTGAAATGATGGACGATATTATTATGAATTGTACTAAAGAAAACATAGAACAGCGCAAAAACCGTTTTTTTATTGAAGGGAATCCCAAGGCAATGTTAATGATCGAGTTTTCGGATAATTCGGAAGATAAGATCAGGGAAAAAGCTAAAAATCTGGAAAGAGATATACGCGCTGCTGGTTTTGGTTATCATTTTCCACTGGTAACAGGGGGAGCTAATATTAAGAAAGTATGGGCCCTTCGTACTGCTGGGCTCGGAGTGCTTTCCAATATTCCGGGCGATAAACGCAGTACAACGGTCATTGAAGATACTGCTGTTGCGCCTGAATATCTTCCCGGATACATTACTGAAATTCAGCAGGTACTCGACAAATATGAATTAAACTGTGTGTTTTATGCCCATATTGCAACCGGCGAACTGCACCTTCGTCCGTTACTGAACCTGAAAAATCCTGCCGATGTGGAATTGTACCACAATCTGGCGAAGGACGTTGCTTCGCTGGTAAAAAAGTACAAGGGATCGTTGAGTGGTGAGCATGGAGATGGCCGTCTGCGCGGTGAATTTATCCCTTTAATGCTCGGAGAACACAATTATGAACTTATTCGGCAAATAAAGCGAATATGGGATCCTGAAAATATTTTTAATCCCGGAAAAATAATCGATACTCCCCCGATAACGGAAAGCCTGCGTTTTTTAACCGGGCAACCTGTACCGGAGATAGAAACAACATTCAATTTTTCGAATGAACAGGGAATCCTGCGTGCTGTTGAAAAATGCAATGGTTCGGCCGATTGCCGTAAATCGGAACTGATTGGCGGAAGTATGTGCCCCAGTTTTATGGCAACCCGCGACGAAAACAAAACCACACGGGGCCGGGCCAATATTTTGCGCGAATTCCTTACCCGTTCAAAAAAAGAAAACCGCTTCGACCATGAAGAAATTTACCAGGTAATGGACTTGTGCCTCTCATGCAAAGCCTGTAAAGCCGAATGCCCCTCGAATGTCGATATGGCTAAACTTAAAGCTGAATTTCTTCAGCACTATTATGACATACATGGTATTCCGTTAAGGACCAGGCTTATCGCCTATCTACCCCGTTTGTACAGGCCGGGGATGTTGTTCCGTCCCCTGACTAATTTTATAACAGGACGAAAACTTTTCAAAAAGGCGATTGGTTTTGCACCTGAACGGGAAATACCAAAACTATCAAAACTTACTCTGCGGAAATGGTACTCAAAAAATAACGCCCAAAAATTTCCCAATGGAAAAGTATTTTTATTTGCCGACGAATTTACCAATTACAATGAAAGCGATATTGGTATTAAAGCCATCCTTTTACTGAATAAGCTGGGGTACGAGGTAGCTATACCAAAAACAAAAGAAAGCGGACGTACCTTTTTATCAAAAGGGCTCTTACGTTCGGCAAAAGTAATTGCAAATCAGAATATTTTACTGTTAAAAGATATTATTTCCGATGAAACGCCACTTATCGGGATTGAACCATCGGCAATTCTTTCGTTCCGCGATGAATACCCGCAACTGGCGAATACTGAGTTTATTGAATCAGCCCGTAAAATTGCAACAAATGCTTTACTCTTCGAAGAATTCATTTCAAGGGAGATAGAACGGGGAAAAATCAGCAGTAACTCGTTTACTGATATTCCCAGGCAGATCAAACTACACGGGCACTGCCAGCAAAAAGCAGTAGCTTCAACCGGGCCAACCAAACAGATGCTGGAACTCCCAAAAAATTATTCTGTTACCGAAATAGCAAGTGGTTGTTGTGGTATGGCCGGTTCTTTTGGTTACGAAAAAGAACACTACGAACTAAGCATGAAGATTGGAGAAATGATACTGTTTCCTGAAGTGAAAAAAGCACCGGAAGATGTGCTGATTGCTGCGCCGGGTACTTCATGCCGCCATCATATCGAAGAAGGGACTGGTAAAAAGGCATACCACCCGGTCGAGATTTTATATGATGCACTTCTTAGCTGATATAACGCTTAAAACCTGAAATCGAAACCAATCGCAGCGACATACCCCGCATCAGTTACATTAACCGGAATCTCTGCATTTAAAGAATCAATCGTTTTGTCTTTCCAGAAAGTACGCCCGAATCCTAAATCTAACTGGATATTATTCGTAATGTAATACCCTGCCCCTAAGCCAACATTTAAGTTATTGTATTTTAGTGCTTCATAAAGGCCCATTTTGGTGTAATAAAGTTCAATATTGTCGTACATGAATGCCGTATAGCTAAACCCCGCACTTAATTCCAGTTTTTCGTTTACTAAGTATCTAAATCCTAAATTTGTTGTACGGCAATTGCCTGCTACCTTCGATGCTTCAACATAATCTCCGTTAGTTGGGTCCTGTATTTTTCCCCAGTCGGCATTCTTTTGGAAATAATAATTAAAATCCAAGCCAACGATTAACTTATTTGTGATATTGTATGTTGCCCCGGTGTAGATTACAGCAGGTAAATCCCGTTGGCTTTTTGTTCCATCGGCTTCCAACTCGTTGGTTCCTTTGTTATCGTCTGCCTCAAACTCTAGTTTTACTTTGGTTTCGTAATGAATGGCAATATTAATTTTATCGGCAGGTTTATAGTTAATTCCGAAAACGCCACCAAAGCCACTGGCATCGCTTTTATAATCAATGGTCATCTCGTGGTCGGAAGCCAGGGTAGAGCCTGTAAATGTCATCCCTGCCTTTGTTTTATTAATTCCCCTGATATAACGTCCTCCGGCCGACACCGCTAATCTATCCGTAATTGCATAAGAGAAGTTCAGGGGAACTGTCACATAATAAGATGAAGCTTCCAGCGATTGATCATCAAATGATGTGTAGCCGTAACCTGCGGCCATTGCCGGTAACAACGAGTAGCCCATCAACTCCGTGTTGAACGACCCGTCGGGATAGTTCACCGTTGCACCACCCCCCGAAATATATACGCCACTGGAAAAGGCCATTCTATTCTTTTTGTATGCGGCGTAGAACATGGGAAGAAAAGGATCGGTTCCATCCTGCTCGTATGAGGTATTTCCTGTTCCAAAATCAAAAGTATGTTTGGGATGACGGAACAACGTTTGATTACTTAAACTAATGTAAATGCCATCATCCAGAATAGCCAGGCCTGCCGGGTTAAAATTTACCATATCGGCACCGCCGTCAAGCGACGCATTACGGACATTGGTGCGAACCCATTTGGCACTCATATTGGCCAGGTTATCCATTTGTGCACTGGCCGAAATTGTTAACGCAAATAATGCTATTACCGGTACAATTATTTTTTTCATCATCCTGTATTAAAATAATTTTTAAATCTACAAAAATATTGTTTAGTTGAATCTGTTAACAGAATTACTTTTTCACGGGAACAGCATAAAAATATGTGACTTCATGTATAGTCTAAAAAAATATTATACTTGTTTTTTGAATTTAAAGTTTATTTTTACAATAAAAATGAACCATCCCTTTTAGGGTAAATCTTACTTTTGTTGGATAAAAAATAGTAAGTGATACGTTATCATGAAAAGAATCTCATTCTCTCTTGTATTATTCTTCTTTTTTACAAGGACGTTTGCACAAATCTCTGAAGGCGGGATGCCCCCTTCCTATTCGCAGATCACCAGCATGAAGTCGGCACAGGTTATCCCTGGTATAACACTTCAGACAATGAATAAAACCACGTTGCTTGAAGAGGATAAATCAAATGGCCTTCCTTTCCGGTATGGTGTTGTGCAGGAGGTAGAACTTGATATAAAATCAGGTTTGGAAACAGCAATCGATTCAGGAACAATCTGGCGTTACCAAATGTATTCCGACAGTGCAGTATCGTTGAAGCTATTGTTTAATCAATTTATTATTCCCCGAAGGGCCAGGTTGTTTGTTTATGACAGTGATTACTCTTTGGTTTATGGTGCTTTCACATCGGCTAATGTCCGTACTGACAGTACCTTTGTTATTGCCGATTTTCCCGGAAATTCATTAACCCTTGAATATTATGAACCATCAGATGCTGAATTTGATGGTATCTTGCAGATAAACCGGGTCAGTCTGGGGTATAAGGAACTGGACGGGCTAATGTCAACTGAAGCTGATAATAGTGATTATATTGATGTTAACTGTTCCGAAGGGATAAAATGGCAACTTGATAAACATGCTGTATGCCGCTACACCTTTACAGAAGATAAAAGCAGTTACCTCTGCTCTGGGGCATTGATTAATAATGTTAATAACGATGGTACTCCCTATTTTCTTACAGCCAACCATTGTGTCAGTTCATCCTTGGTGGCTACTACAGTAACTGCTTATTTTAACTATGAAACCCAGGGGTGTGGCTTGGCGGAAAAAACATATAAAACACTCAGTGGGGCAAGTCTGCTTACCAAAGGCGAAGATTCTGATTTTACGCTTCTTAAGTTTACTTCAACACCTCCGGTATCCTATCAACCTTATTATGCAGGATGGGATTTAACAGACGCGGCCACATCTACTGTTTGCATCCATCATCCCGAAGGGTTATTAAAGAAAATAGCATTGGATAATGATCCCCCTTCAACTTATGTATACTCAGCTAGTTGGGATGACGGAGGTACTACCCCGGCTAACACCCACTGGCTGGTCTATTTCGACAAAGGGACTACAGCAGGAGGTTCATCCGGATCACCTTTATTCAATGAGAACCACCGTATTATTGGTCAGTTACATGGCGGAGGCGATGACGACGAGTACTACGGAAAATTCAATTATTCGTGGGATCATTGCGATTCAGGAAGTAGCGGCTCCTTTCCCGGGGGAAAAACCACTGAGTATTCCGATCTGAGTGAATACCTTGCAGGAAATAGCAACATAACATATCTTGATGGGTATACACCTTCAACAAACCTGCCGGAAGCCATATTTGCAACTGACTATGAATATGTTTGTGTGGGAGTCCCTATTCAGTTTACCGATTATTCCCTTTTTAATACCTCCGAGTGGGAATGGAAATTTTCCCCTTCAACCGTAACTTTCCTGAACAGTACTACGGAAAATTCACAAAATCCAATCGTCAGTTTTGATGAGGCTGACACGTACGATGTGGAATTAATTGTAAAAAGCAGTGTAGGGGAAGATAGTGTGACCCATTCTCCGGCGATCCTGGCAGGATCGATTGCTGTATCGTACGAATCGGATATTGAATCGGGAAGCTGTTTGCCCGACCTTGATTCCCTTGTTATTACAGCCACTGGCGCAGATTCGTATCGCTGGAAACTGGATGATGATTTGTCATATTTCACTTTGAATGTTTCGGATAATTCTCAAGTAACCATCAAACAAAATCAGGCGTATCCTGTCGATTCCACTGTTAACATTTCGGGGATTATTATTGGCACACAGGGCACATGCGTCGATACGTGCCATTTTTCTTACGAATTTTTACTTCCCTATAACGATAATATTGCCAACGCAAAATTAATTGAGATTGGAAAAAACGGCCCTTTCTCGAACAAATGTGCGAGTGTAGAGGAGAATGAGCCTGTACCGGCAGTTGGATCGTGTACCTCACAAACTGCCTGGTGCGATGAATATGGGACAGGCGAAAACATTGCAGAACATTCCGTATGGTTCTTTTTTTACGGGCCTGAGTCGGGTGCTGTTTCCATCGAAGCGAACGATATGGACGGACAAATTGCCCTTTATGAAGCCGATTCTTACCTCGATATTTTAAATGGAAATTACACGTTATTGGCAGCTAACGACGACATCTCGTCGACCGATGCAAATTCAAAAATTACCAATACAACGGTTACGTCTGGAAAAATGTATTGGCTCCAGTTCGATGGAAGTAGCGGTGGTACTGAAGGTGAATTTTATATTGTTCTAAATAAAGAATTCAAGACATCTGACAACTCACTGATTAGCGATAAGGAAGGCCAGATTGTTTTTTATCCCCAGCCAGCATCTGATTACCTTGTGATCAGCGATAACGATTTTGTAGAAAGCAGTAATGTAATTGTTAAAATTTATTCATTGACAGGAAACCTAGTTTACACTAAGGATATTACAGTACAGCAAAACAGCGTTACCGTTGATTTAAAAAGCAGTTGGCCCGATGGTATTTATATTGTGTCTGTTACAGGGAATGAAGTCGTCGCTACAGGTAAATTTATCAAAGAATAGTAACCATTTCCTAATTATTAATTTCATTCTGTTAGAGAACTGCCAGTTAAATACTATTTTTGGTTTTCCGAAAAATTATTGTAATTGAAATTTATTATTGAAAATAATACAGCTACAGTCTTATTGTTGGTCTTTGCACTTCTTGCAGGGGGTGTAAGTATATTGGTCTATTATAAAAACCGGAAAAATTCAGAATTATCCGTTCTTCAATGCCGTGTACTGGCTGTATTAAGGGCTGTAAGCATTTTTATTTGTTTAACATTATTGCTAAAACCAATCGTAATATTGAAAAAACAGGTAAAAGAAAAACCCCTGATTGTAGTTGCTGCCGACAACTCTCAATCGCTGTTACCTTTCAAAACAGCAATAAAGGAAACACTTAACAAACTTGACGAAAAATTAAAAAGAAAATATACTGTTGAACATTGGCTGTTTGGAGAAAAAGCAGTTCGCGGGGACACCCCGGTTTTTGTTGCCCCTAAGTCGGATTACAGCGATTTACTGGCTTCGGTTGCCAACCAGTATGTAAACAAAAATATCGGAGCCCTGATATTGCTTGGAGACGGTATTTACAATGCAGGACAAAATCCGTTGAACCAAGTATCGAAATTAAATTTTCCGGTTTACACCGTAGGTTTTGGAGACACAATAAGCATTCCCGATATCCGGATTTCCGGGGTAAAACACAACCGTACGGTATTTATTAACAACTATTTTTCACTTGAAGCTGATATTCACTTCTCAAAACTGAGAAACCAGGTTGTCCGTATTGAGATTATTCACGACAATGAAATTGTTGATTCAAAAACAATTACAATACCCACTAATAATTATTTTATTTCTGAAGCCTTTAGTATACAGGCAAGCAGGAAAGGCCTTCAAAAATACAAGGTAAGGGTTGCGCCGGTTGAAGGAGAAAAAAATACAGACAACAATTCGCATGAGTTTGTAATTGATGTGATTGATACCAAACATCATATACTGATACTTAGCGACGGGCCACATCCTGATATTGGCGCATTAAAAACTATTCTTGAAAATTACAGCAATTTTGAGCTAACATTAATAAACGGGAATATTCTTCCTGAAAAAGTGAACGACTTCGACCTGTTCGTTTTGTATCAATTGCCTTCGGCACATCATTATAACAGCCAGGCCCTGCAGGACATTTTCAAATCAAAAAAGCCCCTCCTTTTTATTGTTGGCGAAAAAACGAGCCTGCCGCTTTTAAACAACCTTCAAATGGGAATCAGCACCATGGCTGGAAAAGGGATGAACGAATGCCAGTTTCTGTTCAATAAAGATTTTTCACTTTTCAAAATTGAAAATGAATACACTGAAAATATAGAGAACTTTCCTCCTCTTTACGTGCCTTATGCCGATTTTAAAATGGTCGGTGATCTTCAGGTATTGGGATCTCAAAGAATAAAAGGGATTAATACATCTGATCCTTTGATCACACTTGGCACTCTGAATGGCAGAAAAATCGGGTACATACTTGGCGAAGGTATCTGGCGATGGAGAATCTTTGACTTCAGTATCAATAATAATTTTAAAGCGGTCAACGAACTTATTTTCAAGATCTTTAATTATCTTGTTCTAAAAGAAAACGAGGAAAATTTTAAGCTTTTCTTTTCAACAACCTATTCAGACAATGAAGAAGTTATCATTGGTGCAGAATTATATAACGACAGTTATGAATTGGTTAATACTCCTGATGTATCGATGGTTTTACACAAAGACAGTCTTTCCGAATATCGTTTTATTTTCGATAAGGTTGAAAATAAATACCTCCTGAATTTAGGCAAACCCGGAACAGGTAATTACCAAATGAAAGCTACCGTACAATTGGGAGAAAAAGAATACAAAAGTACCGGTAATTTCATGGTGGTCCGCTTAAACCTTGAAGAACAACAGACCATTGCCAATCATCAGTTCCTTTATCAATTAGCATATGAAAGTGGTGCCCGTTTTTTTCTGCCGGAAAACCAGGAACAATTATTTTCTGCAATACAATCAGATAATCAGATAAAACCTGATAAATTTGTGCATTATGCACAAAATGAATTACTGAACTCAAAATGGCTGTTTGCCTTGATTATTTTAGTATTCGGAATGGAATGGTTTTTGCGAAAATACTGGGGAATTTATTAAATAATCGCCGGATGATACGAATTAGAATTTTATTAATATTCTTGCTGATAGCTGGTACTTGCACAATATCGTACTCTCAATTCCGGACAATTACAATTGAGAACCGACATCCTGCAAAAAAACAAGTTTCGGATGATATACAAAGTCTAACGCTGATGAACCGCAGTATGACCCCGGAATTTTGTGATTTTGATGAGGATTCACTTCAACTCTATTTTTACAGAAAGCAGTTTGATGTAAAAACTAATGTGCTCGACAGTGCAGCTTCAGATACCTGCCTGAAAGCAATTGGTGAATTACTTTATGAATCGGGCCGTTTCGATATTGTAATTCCTGTTGAAAGGAATATTCCACGGGAATCGAAATATTACCTGGTCGATCAACCTTTGGATTGGGATTATGTGGAAAATATCTGTAAAACCTATAATACAGATGCACTACTGGTTATGGAAAGGTATATAAACAAGGTTAATACAAGTTTTGAGGCAAGTCCCTTGTACTCAAACGGACAATCAGGTTATACCTATTTTTATGCCTCCTTCGATATTATTTATAATTCATTTTTTAGAATATATGATCCTGCAAAAAAGGAGATAGCAGGTCAGTTTTTTATATCTGACACTATTTTTTGGGAAAACGAGGATGCCGATCAACGGCAGCTTTTCACAAACCTGACCAGCATTAAGCAGGGACTGATCGATGCCGGCATCCAGGTTGCCCTTGATTTGGATGATTATATTTCACCCCTCTGGATACCAGAGTCAAGAGGTCTTTTTATTATTGACAAAAAAAACGATACAGAACA
Source organism: Prolixibacteraceae bacterium (assembly GCA_963662895.1). Classification (GTDB taxonomy): domain Bacteria; phylum Bacteroidota; class Bacteroidia; order Bacteroidales; family Prolixibacteraceae; genus GWE2-42-39. The sequence continues at coordinate 2,422,554 of OY759982.1, forward strand.
AAAACTGATTAATGAAAATGATTGGACCGGCCTGGCCAAATATTGGCTTCCCCTTACCAAAAGTTCAAAACAAAATATAAAAAGCAAAGCTGAATTTAATATGGCGCTGGCCAGCGAACTTGACGGCAGGATTGACGATGCTATTGAATGGGCTTCAAAATCATATCAAACTGCGTATCGCAATCAAACGGATATGTACCTGAAAAAACTAAAGTCAAGAAAAGCCGAACTATTGAAATTTGAACAGGCTTCAAAAAATATTGATAACTAGTCTGTACTAATAAACCAGGGAATATGCTCCACAAAAAATTAAAGTGACCCCCTACGATGTATTGAATAAGGCGATTGAAAGACACCTGTTATCATGACACACAAAAAGGCGAAGCCGATTAAAATATTTTTTTTTATTCCGTTTGAATACCTTGCCCCGATCAGGTTGACGGGAGAAGATGGATGCATCACAGGAATCCTGAAAGGGTTCCAGGGGACTTCTCAACCTCAGAAACGACTACCAGCCTAATAGTAGACAGGCTCCCTCCCTAATGGGACACAATGTCTCATTAAGCTAAGAGGTCATCCGGTATTTATCAGGCCGATACATTCAATACATAGTCAAAGGTATACGTGCGAGGCTCCTTCAACAGGGTTATTATACGAAAACTGTGTGCAGACGCTCAGCTTATAATCGCCGGCAGGCAAACCGGCAGGTACGATGAATGTGATCTTTGACGGGTCGTTGACCAGGATGGACGTTGGGGGGTATGACTGTCACTTCGCTTGTATCCTGGTTGATAAGGCTAATGCCTACGCCCGGGCCATCTCCATCGATCTTAATACGGCTGCCGGTAACATTCACGCCTCCGCCGGGGGTAAGCCGGGTGTTTTTCTCGCCCGAGGCCACGTCGGTAACCAGGTTGATGATTGTGCCCGAGACTGCCATTTAATATACTGAAAGGTTGGTATTTATGAATTTGCCGATATACCTTTTTGTTTATTTTATTGTAAAGCAGAGGTTAGTTTTTTACCTTCCTGTACAGGTAGTCATGGAAGTTTCCGGAAGTTTCGATGCCGATTTTCTTCCTGATCGTGGATTTTTTCGCTTTCACTGTATTCGTTTGGTATTCCAAAAGTATCCCGATTTCGGTATTGCTGAATACCCGCCAACGCCGGCCCGGAATCCTTTGACCGGCCTCCCCTGCTTTTCACCTTCCGGTGAAATTGACTTATTATGGGCATAAAAAATGGGTACCCACTACCTATGGCGGTATGCAAACAAGGTTGAAGAGATTGCTTCTCCGGCAGTTGCCGGATGCCTATGACAGATTTTCACAGAAGTCTGTATATGAAGCAAATACAAAACATCACTTTTCCCAGCATTTTAGCATTTCCGGCCATACAACTGCACCGCTTTTTTTTGACCAACTACCGTGGCCGGGGTTGCGCTCGTTCCTCACTTACCCCGGGTTATTTATATATGTCCCTTTCAGGGACAAAAAGTCTCAGCGGACAGGAAGCAACGCCTATCAAACGCAAGCGTCAACCCCTCAAACGCTTCGCTTCAAACAGGCCGCAGACCATCAACCATTTATCCAGGTGCCGGCAAAAGTACAGCCCGAATGCCGCAGTGTATTGGGGGCTTATATGAAAAAATACCTCTCTCCCCTGGCTTATTCTATAACGAAACGATGGCTCCTTCTCTTTTTTGTCATCCTGAACGCAGAGAAGGATCTGTTTCTTTAGAAGTCTGTCAATGAGCCCATTCGCTTACTCAAGGTAATAAAAATACCAGTATTGTCAGAACGATCCCAACCTTAAATATCCAACCGTTTACATGCAATCTGGTCGTGATGCGTGGTTTTATTATTTCTGAAAAAGCGTAGCGTATTTTTGTTGCAATTGCTGATACATTCACCGCAGGCAATACATTCCTGATTGTCCAGTTTACTGAATAGTTTATGGTCACGGGTAATCGCACGGATTTTACAATGGGTTTCGCAGTTTTTACAACCACTACAGTTTCCGTTATTCCCGATTACACTGGCCCCGGGAATTTTATTGACCCACCCCAGGATCAGGCCGATGGGACAAACCGTTTTGCAAAAAGGCCGGTAAATAAACACTGAACTAACCAGCAGTAACCCAAGTAAAATCCAACTAAGAGTATTGGCACCAATCAGGTTGAATGCGACCTTAAAGGGGTCGTAATGCCTAAAAATATTGGTTTTGGTAATGAAAAGCTGCACGATTAATGCAACCAGAAAAAAAATGCGGATGGCTCGCATTATTTTTTGCGCTTTTTCACTTTGCAATATCTTAATTTTTGCCGGGAGATAAATAAACTCCTGCAGGGCACCCAGATGACAAATCCAGCCACAGTATACCCTTCCGAACAGGTAAGTGACCGGAATTAACGCCAGGAACCAGATCAACGACTGCCAGGCAATGTCAACGCCAAATCCGGCTAAAAAAAGGTTTTGTAAACTGGAAACCGGACAAGGACAAGCTCCTTTGTAAAAACCAAGGATCACTATCGAGGCAACTAAAAATATTCCCCTTAAATTACGGGTTTTGGCATAACGGACGAAAAAACCAGCCAAAACAGTGAAAGCCAAAATACCAAAAACCCAGTACAGGTTTTCTGTTTTATTCTTTTGGCAACATCCGTTTTCCCCACTGCATGTTGTTCCCGGCTGTTCAAAATTTTCAAATTCATTAAAAGTCCCGAATTCATCTCCATCTGAAGTGGAAGTAGTTATTTCAGTAGAATCGTTAAACTCCTGAAATTCGTCCTGTGCTTTGACTCTTCCGAAAAAAGCAAATATAATAATCAGGAAGAATGCTATTCGCTTAGGCACGTTTTCCGGGCATATTTTTACTAATTCACACATGATTATCCTGTTTTACAGATTTATATCCTGATAATTATTCCTTGTGTAATAGGATTCGGGGAATTTAAAGTTCACTCTACTGTAAACTTGATACTTCCTGCTCCTCCCTCTTTATCGCAGGTACGAAGTGCCCCGAATACAAGATTATCTTTGCTGGTATCCTCGATCTGAAGTTTAAATTTTCGTTCGAAGGTACCTTTTGAGATTTCATTCCATTTTGTCGCCCCGAGGACTTTTATTCCTTCGTAGCTGAATTTGGTTGTATTGATCCCTTCCGGGCACTGGCGATGGGTCAGAATAACTTTCACCTTCACGATCAGTACATCCCCTTTATGATATATTTCCTTTTTATTTTCAAGGATTTCAATGTCTATTTCGCAGGCAGAGGCAATTACCGGCCCCGTCACAATCAAAAACAAAATTGCCAGCTTTTGTAATGTCGTTTTCATTTTACTATATTTTTATGGTTTGCTGTTTTGACACCAATGCCATGAAAAACTTGCGTCGGGTTGAAAAAATTTATAAAAAAACCCCGGTGTGATTCACCGGGGTTTAAGGTACAAACAAATCTATTGTCTGTCTCTACCCTTTTGCACCATTCCTGTTTTGCCCTGTATTACCATTCGAACCATTTCCTCCCGTCATTGATCATCATTGTTACAAACGGCAGTTCCATCTCCCTGGCCATTTCCTCCATTTCCATTGTAACTAATTCCGCCGGTACCTGCATTCACACAATCCAGATAACTCATACCTGACTGTCCGTTTCCACCGGCATATTTATAGCCCCAACCGGCATTTCCGGACATATTTTCCATTTCTGAATTTATTATTTCTGAAAAATAATCATCAGATAACAGGAAAGGTGCATATTCTTCACCATAATTATTGATTTGAGTAACAAATGCACGCAGATGGTTTCTTGAGCCTTTCAGCAAGTTAGCATAAACCAGTTGAATATCCGTACTGGTATTCTCTTCCAGCAGTTTTTCAAGGTCAAGAATGTCATATTCTTCAATGAACGCCCCGGTTTCAAAGGCTTTCAGTATCGATTCCGATCCGGCAGCAACCAACTCATCATATAAATCCTGAATATCCGGGTTGGTGAATGCACCTACTTCAGATGAAGCAGGATCGGTTAATCCAAAGTGATTGAGCAAAGTCAGTACTGCGTTGGTATGCGATTCTTCACTTTTGGCAATATTCTGAAATACATTGCTCCCCCATCGTTCATAAAATTTCAGGTACACATCACGGGCCATTTTTTCTTCCTCACGCATTTGCATTAATCCTTCAATTTCTGCTTCTGTAAGATCATCCACGCTCGTAGTAAAATTGGTTTCAAGAGCTCTTTGGTCAAAATAACTGTTCCCATCTGAAGTATACTCCATGAATTGTGCGTTTCCCATTGTGCCAAAATCGTCTTCAGACTGGTCGCACGATGCCAGGGCCACTGCAAATGCAGCAGCAAATAAAATAGTACGTTTCATTTTCCGTCCCTCCTAAACTAAAATTCTAAAATATTGAAATTTCCTGTTTTGTATTTGCTCGTATCGATATTTGAAGTATTACTACCGGTACGTAAACAACCTGAGTTGTTGCAGTGTTTATTCAGTTTGCAACCATTGTTCCGGGTTCCCTGTCCCCTGCCCTGTCCTCTGTTCCACGATCCGTGTCCATTTCCGTGACCTCTGTTGTTTCGTCCATTAAAGGCAAAATTGCCTTGCCTGTTCCCGGCTTGATGCAGTGATTCAAACTCGGCCCATTGTTCTGAACTAAGTACTTTTTTTAATTCTGAATAGTGCTTTTCTTTCTGGTTAAGCATCTTTGCGCGAACCCTGTCCTTTTCCATGAAATTTACAGTCGATCGCCGTTCGGCCCTCAAACCTTCCATCACTTGCTGATGCTGATCTTCCAATTGATTGATCTTTTCAATTTGTTCCTGGGTCAACCCTTTTAAACCCAACACACATTTCCCTTGCTGATTATCAGCCATGGCAGCAGTCCCGATTACGAATACCCCTGCCAGAATTATTGCTAATCGTCTCATTTTCTTTTACTTTTTAATTATTAAACCTGTTTCCTCCTCTCCCACCCTGATGTCTCCCACGTGGTAATTTGACGTCTTCTTCCTGATTAAGCATCGAGTGAAAGATTTGATACAATTTCATTTGTTGTTCTTTATTGCAAACCGACTTCATCTGCAGATAAAAATCGATGGTTGCCTTTTTCAGTTCAGTATGTAAACTCCCTATTTCAAGGGCTGTCTTCTCCAGTCTGGCAGTATCGGGCTCATCGGCGACCAATTCTTCCAGCATTTCCAGCCTCAAATGTTCCAATTCCCGGGTTATCGGGTTGGCTGTCCGGTTAAACATCCGGTTCAGGTTCCTGAATTTATCTGTTTGCTGCACATCAAGGTTTAGCTGACCAGCCAGAAAATGAGTCCGTTGTTCTCCCGGAACTTCTGTTTTTCCCGGGGTTCCATTCTTTTTTTCAGCATAAATATGGTACCAAACAGAACCGATTGTTGCCAGGTTGGTCACCAGTAAAACGATGATCAGTCCGATATATATTTTTGAACGGTTTTCCATGATCTTTTAATTTAAAAAGTAACTTTCAATTGGCTCGCTGCTCATTTCATTAAAGTAATACATATCACCAGCAGTACTTTCAGCAGTCTGGTTTCCGGTTACTTTTGCTCCCATCATCAAACCGAAACTGATGCCAATAACAAGTAACACAGCGAAAAATACCGGTTGCAAAACCCTTCTATAACTGAAGTTTCTTTTTTCAGCAGCCCTGTTTTCCATCCGGGCTTTTAACGTCTGGTAGAAATATGGATTTACTTCCGGCCTTTTTTCTTTTTCGATGACTGACAAAGATGATTGAAGAACTTCTAAAAACTCACGACACCCGGAGCAACCTTCCAGATGTTCCCTGATTTCCTGTTCCCTTTCCTGAGACAATGCCCCTTCGAGGTAATAAATCAAATCGTTATGGATGCTCTTGTGTTTCATATTTCGTGATTTTGATGGTTTGACACTATTCATTCTAAAAACTTGCGCTGTCAGCAATTTTTTTTATAACAATCGTACAATTTTTCCTGCAAATTCTTCCTGGCACGGAAGATCAATGATTCGACCGACGAGAGTGAAACTCCCATTACATCGGATATTTCTTTATAAGAAAGGTCTTCGTATTTACTTAAAGTAAAAGCTATTCGCTGGTTCTCAGGCAACGAGTCAATGGCTTTATGCAGGATCGCTGCCTTTTGTTTCTCCTGAAGGTTAATATCCGGTTCTTCGAAGGAAAGGCCGGTATCTGAATCGGTATAATTTCGTCCGGTAAATACCTCTTCAATCTTTTTGAAGAATTTCCGTTTTTTATTGTCCCTGAGAAAATTGAGCGATTTGTTCACGGAGATACGGTACAGCCATGTTGAAATCCGGGCTTCTCCCCTGAACCGGTTCACCGAATTAAAAACTTCGATAAATACTTCCTGCGCCAAATCTTCGGCATCGTCTATATCATGTACCAGGCTAAAACAGGTATTAACCACCATTTCCCGGTGTTGTTCAACCAGTTGCCTGAATGCTGGTTCACTGCCTTTTTTTATCTGATCTATGAGATGCAGGTCGTCCATATGCTAAAATTCATTCTGAATTTATGAAGATTTCAGCAATGTGACACCATCGTTTGGAAAAACTTGCGGTAATGTTCCTGATTTATCTCAAAAAATGATAAATAGAAATTTAACTATTCTATCGTCTGATTTGTTTTAACCAGAACTATTCAACAAACTTTTGAAAAAGTGTACTTACAATATGCCCGCCAAATCCAAATGAGTTGTTTAGTGCTGCATTTACCGTTCTTTTTTCTGCCAGTGGCCTCAATACTTTGAGTTCCGGATCGATATCAGGATCAACATCCTTCAAATTGATTGTTGGAGGAATAATATCGTTTTTTACGGACAGAACGCAACAGGTTGCTTCAATAGCTCCCGCAGCACCGAGCAGGTGTCCTGTCATCGATTTAGTTGCACCAATAACGACATTGGGCAGGCAATTTTTGAAAATTGTGGCAACAGCTTTTGCTTCGCTTATATCACCAACGGGCGTAGATGTTGCATGTGCATTGATATAATCAATGTCTTCAGGCTTTAGGCCGCCGTGGCGAATTGCCTCGGTCATTGCAATTTGTGCCCCTAGTCCTTCGGGATGTGAACCGGTGATATGATAGGCATCAGAAGCCAGCCCGTAGCCAGTCATCTCAGCATAAATTTTTGCCCCCCGGCGTTTAGCATGTTCCAGTTCCTCCAGCATCAAAACACCAGCCCCCTCGCCTAAAACAAAGCCATCCCTGGTTGCATCAAATGGACGGGAAGCAGTTTCCGGTGAATCGTTTCTTTCCGAAAGCGCCCGGATAACACTAAAGCCATTTACTGAACTTAATGTGATCGGTGCTTCCGAACCGCCGGCCAGCATCACATCAGCTTTGCCCAGTTTTATCAGGTTGTAAGAATCAGTAAGTGCATGGTTTGATGACGAACAGGCCGACACTGTAGCATAACTTGCACCATGCAGTCCGTATTTAATTGATATCAGCCCGGATGCCATATTGGGGATCATTTTCGTGATAAAAAACGGACTGATACGGCCTTTTCCTTTGGCAAAAAAGAACTCGTATATTTCTTTTTCGATAGTAGCTATCCCCCCAATACCAGTTCCCCATATTACTCCGCAACGGTGACGGTCGGTCTTTTCAAAGTTGATCAGCGAATCGTTAATGCATTCACTGGTGGCAATTAATGCCAATTGTGAAAACAAGTCGTTTTTCCGGGCTTCCTGTTTTTCCATGTAACACAATGGGTCGAAATTTTTTACTTCGCAGGCAAATTGTGTTCTCAGTTCCGAGGCATCAAAACGGCTGATGGTTGCAGCTCCACTTCTTCCCTGAACCAATGATTCCCAATATTCGGGAACTGAATTCCCCAGGGGGGTAACAGCACCAAGCCCCGTTATTACTACTCGTTTCATATCGTAATTTTTAGTTATTGTTTGGGTGAAATTTCTTCAAAAATTGATTGATAAATGTTCCTAAAAGTCGACTTATTCAGGATACGGGCAAGTTGCAGGCCGGCAATAAGCATTCCCAGTATGCGTAAAGCCTGCTCTTGTGGGGAAATTCTAAATTCAAAAAGTCCTTTTTCTTTCCCGCTATCCAGGATTTTTTCCATCCACTCCATAATCCGTTCAATCATTTTTGTCAATTCCTTATGGATAGGAGCGGGTAAGGTGTTTATATCGGTTCCAAGCGAGCCAATTATACAGATCTTATTTTCACGATTACTTTTCAGGTATATTTTCATAAACGATTCCAACTGCTTCCATTCATCAAATTTGCGGTTTTGCATATTTTCAACCATTTCCTCAAACCGTTGTATATTCGTTTTTAAAATGCTGGCGCCAAGGTTTTCCTTGTTGGGGAAATAATAATGAATGGCAGCATTTTTAATGCCTAATACAGATGAAATATCCTGGTAGCTAAAACCATTATACCCTTTTGTAAGAATAAATTCTTCTCCAAGTTCAATTATTCGTTCACGTGTTAATGACATTGTTTTCAGACATTTATTCGACACAAATATACTTACTAATAAGTAAAATCAAATTTTTTTTCTGAAAAAATATCCCGATTGATAGTTTCAACCGGGATATTGTGCTTTTATAATTTAAAGAATAACAATCTGGTCTTCGTGCGTAATTTTTTCGCAATAGCGACATTTTAAGTCGATCAGCGATTTCGATACAACTTTAAAACGGGTTGTCATCGGTTCGAAATTGGTAATACATTTCGGGTTAAAACATTTTACAATGCCGTTTACTTCCTCTGGTACTTCCACAATACGTTTTTCTACCACTTCGTAATCACGGATGATATTGAGTTTGGCGTGGGGGGCAATCAGTGCAATTTTGTTAATTTCATCGTCTTCAAAAAATTTATCTGATACCTTAATAATAGCTTTGTTTCCTAATTTCCGGCTTTCGAAATTTGCCCCAAAAGTAACCTGGTTATTTATTTTGTCGAGCCCTAAAATGGTAATTACTTTAAAAAGGTTTTCAGAAGGAATATGATCGATTACGGTACCATTCTGAATAGCACTTACTTTTAGTTTTAGTTTTTTTTTCATCTGGTCAGTCATGGTTGTATCATTTAAGGTTTAAGGTATGGGCAATAATTGCTTCACGGGTAAAAACCCCGTTTAGTGCCTGTTCGAAATAGTAGGCTTTGTGATTGTTGTCGACATCGGTATGTATTTCGTTGACACGGGGAAGCGGGTGAAGGATACGCATGTTGTCTTTGGTATTTTTAAGCACATCGTTTCGTAAAATGTACACATTTTTAACTTCCTCGTATTCAATAGGGTCGGCAAAGCGTTCTTTTTGCACGCGGGTCATGTAAACAATATCTGCCTCCGAAATAATATCGGTAAATTCTTTATGCTCAAAATACCGGATCCCCTTTTCTTTCAGGAATATTTTATATTCCATGGGCATTTGCAATTCATCAGGGGCAATAAAGTTGAAGATTGGCTTTTCAAATTCCGACATGGCCATCAGCAGTGAGTGGACGGTACGTCCGTATTTCAGGTCACCTACCATAAAAATGTTCAGGTTGTCGAGTGTTCCCTGTGTTTTCAGAATCGAATACATGTCGAGAAGGGTTTGTGTAGGATGCTGGTTTGCCCCGTCGCCTGCATTGATCACCGGAACTTTTGATACTTCTGATGCATAACGGGCACTTCCTTCCAAAGGATGTCTCATGACAATAAGGTCGGCATAGTTGCTCACCATCCGGATCGTGTCGTGCAGGGTTTCCCCTTTTGTAACACTAGACGAACCGGCATCCGAAAAACCAATAATACGTCCTCCCATGCGGTTAATAGCTGTTTCAAAACTCAGGCGGGTACGTGTCGAAGGTTCAAAAAACAGGGAAGCTACCACCTTCCCTTCCAGCAACTTTTGATTAGGAACCTTTTCAAAATCGGCTGCCAATTCCATGATCCGAAGGTATTCCTCTTTGCTGAAATCTGTAATTGAAATTAAACTTTTCTTCTTCATGATATTATGATGATTTAATATTTTCGCCCGGTCAAAAAAAAGACCAACAGTAAATAATTTGCTGTTGGTCTTTCGCCCGGCACTGAAAGCCAGTTCATTCGATATATATTGTCGTGCTTAAAAAAAATTTCACATATAAAAGAAATGAGGAGAAAAAAATCTTTGTGGACATGTCCACCGGAAAAAGGGAAATATTGATCAGTTATATGTTTCATCAAAATCCAAATTTACGGACTGTCTTCCAAATAAAAGCATAATTCTGATTATAATTTTCACCAATTTTATTAACAGTTGCCCCTGGCATACAGCGGAACTGCCTCTATTTTATATGGCTGACTATTACTCCTTCTGTTTTTTCCAGAAGCTCCCGGATCCGCTGCGATTCGCTAAGTCGTACCGACGTTTTTATCTGGCATTTAAGTTCAAATAACGTCTCCTGTTGTGGCAATTGTTCATCTTTAAAAATTTTCATTACAGCGTTCATGTTTTCGTAGCCAAACTCAACCAATAAAACATTTTCAACAGTTTTTTCCACAATTGTCCCATTTTCAATAGCATTTCTCGCTGCGCTACGATAAGCATTAATCAAACCGCTCACACCAAGCAAAGTACCGCCAAAATACCGGACAACAACAATCAGAATATTGGTCAGGTCGAAACTCTGAATTTGTCCCAGTATTGGTTTCCCTGCGGTTGACGAAGGCTCCCCGTCATCGTTGGTGCGGAAACGCTTTTTATCGGCTCCCAGGCGCCATGCATAACAATGATGTCGGGCCGAATAGTGTTCTTTCTTCAGCCTGAAAATATGTTCTTTTATTTCATCTTCAGTAAAAACAGGAAACGCATATGCGATGAACTTACTCCCTTTATCTTTAAATAACCCTTCGGGGGATTTTTCTATGGTTTTATATATATCTTCCATCAAAAACAAGTCAAAAGTGTGATTGCTAAAATTGCCAGAATTATTCCTGACAAATTTACCCGGTTTATTTTTTCAAAAAAAAAGAAATAACCGATAATTACCGACAAGGCAACAATACACAGGTTATTGATACCGAAAACAATGGAACTGTCGAGTTGACTTTTTTCCAAAGCCTGTACCATAAAGTATAACGAACAAAAATTTGCTGTTCCAAGAACAATACCTCCGACTAACAGGGGAATTTTTATATATTCGATATATTTCCGTTCGAAAAGAAGGCTGTATAAAAGCCCAAGAATAAGTGCAACTACGAATACCGTGGATGAGAACAACAAGGTTGTGCTCTCTTTTACATAAAAATGCTGGGCATATTTTATTAGTGAGTCGGCAATGCCGGTTCCTGCAAAAATAATAATAGGAAGGATTAACTTTGCTTTGCCCTGAGAATGATTCCCTGGCTGGTAAATGCAAAGAAAAACCGAGAAGAAAGCCGCGATAAGTCCAGTCACTTTAAACAGAGTAAGGCCTTCTGAGAAATACAGGATTGAAAACAGTACCGGGATAGCCATCGACATTTTGCTTGCAATGGTAGTTACACCAACTCCTGCAAGCTGCGTTGATTTTCCGATCAGGAAAAAGAAAAATAAAAAAAGTACCCCGACCATGATTGCAAACGGGAGCCAGGCTGAAGAAATGATGGTGCCGGGAGTGAATGATGCCGGATAAACTGAAAATCCTAATAACGATGCTGCAACATAATTGACAACAATTAATTTGACCAAATTGAGTTTTAAATGTTCTGAAATTTTGAAAGTCAGGAATATGATGGTAGAAGATAAAATGCTTAAAGTCAGGTATAACATGGCCTGTAATAATAATAAAAAAAGCAGATCGGGAAGACCTGCTTTTTATCTACATTTTTAATCTCTTTTCTATATCTTCAACAAACAATCGAAAATTCTTATCGGTTTCCTTCAGATTGGTCACCGTTTTGCAGGCATGAAGCACTGTTGCATGATCCTTTTTTCCGATTTGAGAACCAATAGATGCCAGTGATGATTTGGTCAGGTTTTTCGAAAAATACATGGCTAACTGGCGTGCCTGAACAATTTCACGTTTCCGGGTTTTAGCCTGGAGCGAATCGACCGGCATATTAAAGTAATCGCAAACCACTTTCGAAATATAGTCGATCGAAAGTTCACGTTTCGAGCTTTTAACCAGCTTGTTAATCATCTCGCTGGCCAGATCAATGGTTATTTCTTTCTTGTTCAGGGTTGATTGAGCAAGCAGTGAAACCAATGCTCCTTCCAGTTCCCGTACATTATTGGTGATATGCGAAGCAATGTATTCCAATACTTCATCACTGATAACAATACCATCTTTATAGGTTTTCCGTTTCAGGATTTCCTTACGGGTTTCAAAATCGGGAACCTGAAGGTCGGCTGTCAGCCCCCATTTAAAACGCGACAACAAACGTTGCTCCATCCCTTTCAACTCGATTGGCGGTTTATCAGAAGTAAGGATCAATTGCTTCCCCGTTTGATGCAGATGGTTGAATATGTGAAAAAACGTTTCCTGCGTTTTTTCTTTGCCTGCAAATTCATGAACATCATCCAGTATCAGCACATCCACCATTTGGTAAAAATGCAAAAAATCGTTCCGGTTATTATTGCGGGTTGCCTCTGTGAACTGAGTCTGAAATTTATTTGCATTTACATACAATACTACTTTATCCGGGAAACGTTCTTTTACCTCGATACCAATAGCATGAGCCAGGTGGGTTTTTCCAAGTCCTGAGTTCCCGTATAGCATCAACGGGTTGAAAGCGGTACCTCCTGGATTCTGCGATACTGCAAATCCAGCGCTTCGGGCCAGACGGTTACATTCTCCTTCAACAAAATTTTCAAACGTATTATCAAGTTTCAGTTGAGGATCAATTTGCAATTTCTGGATACCGGGAATAATAAACGGATTTTTAATAGATGGTTTACCCTCGGTCTTCAAAGGAACATTCAATGGTTTATTCTCAATCTTACTGTTGTTGGTAGTAGGATATTTCACAGTATACGGCTGACTGTTGTGCTGATTATTACCCATTACCACAACATATTCAAGTTTGGCCCCGGAGCCAAGTTCCTTACGCAGGGTTTTTCGCAGGAGGTCAATGTATTGCTCTTCCAAATACTCGTAAAAAAACGGGCTGGGTACCTGAATGGTTAACACCTGATCCTTTAAATTTACCGGTACTACAGGTTCAAACCAGGTTTTAAAACTTATACTTGGAACATTATCCTTTATGACTGAGAGACAATTTTCCCATACCACACTATGATCTTTACTCATTTCTTCTTACTCAGGATTAAATGATTAGACAATTCTTTCCCTTGAAATTTCCCTTCAACAAATTTTGAAAAAAAAAAGCTATTAAAAAAATTAATTTGCTATTGACTTTTTGGAAATAATTATAAGTAGTTTAATCTTCAGGCACTTAAAAAATATATTTTTCCCTATTTTTTTATTTTTTTATAAAACACAGGAAATCAACACATTATTGCCTCCAATTTTGAAATACCTATGTTTTAAGGCAATACAGAATATCTAATAATAATTTACGAACAGTATATTATCAATTTTGTTTTTTAATTGCTCTTTCAAGTTTCATCTTCCGTCCGTTTTTGAATGCAATAATATTTGCATCGGGAAAATTTACCCGGGCTTTTTCCTGGAGTTTTGTAATTTCTCCAAAATCAGAAGAATTTCCTACCAAATAATTATAGACTTCGCTTATATAAATTTCGTCCACTTCACCCAATCCTTCAAATAATTTATTATTCGTTGGTATCCGGGATGGACTCGAAATCAGATGTACTTTAAAAATGATGGCTCCACTTGTGACTGATTCTTTCGGTTTCGAAGTAATGTAAACATTTTTTCCTAAGTCGAAGGCCGAAAAATGAACGTAACGTTTCGGGTTATTCCTGAAATCTTTGATCAACAGATCGAGACTGGCTGAGAGCCTGCTGAGATTTTTGTAAAGTTCCGGATCATTCAACAATAAACCTGCTGAATTATCAGTGCTATGCAAATTTGCAATAACCGAATTTAATTCTTCAACTGTTTTATTAATTTCTCCTATAAGCGGACTGAAACTAATGCCGGACAGTGTATCGCTAACTGATCTAATATTACGGATAATCATGTCAAAATTATCTGAATTATTTTTGAAACAAGTTGAAATACTGTCAATATTAGTAATAATAGAACTGATATTATTACTGTTTCTTTTTACAAGTTCTTTAAACTCTTCAGAGGTTTCTTCAACATTTGTTACTGTTTGATTGATATGTTCAAAACTTTCGGACAGGTTTTCTCTTGTCCGCTTATTGAAAACGTAAGTTACTACTGTAATAGCCGAGTCAAGAGAAGCAAGCAATTCTTCTGCTTTTTGTTTTAGGGGTAGCACCTGCATGCTCACCTGTTCCTTCAGGTCACTCTCGATAGAGCCGGGTAGCGTATCATTAGCAGCATAATATTCATCAGAAGGGGTAATTTCCAGATGAATGGATTTGGTCCCCATCAGATCACTTGCTACAATACGGGCCATAGAGCCTTTGGGAATTAAAAAGTCACCTTCCAGGGCAAATGTGATTATAAGTCGGCCTGAATTATCATCCATGAAATCAATTTCTGTAACCTGTCCTACTTTATAACCGTTTATCGTTACTGCACTTGATTCGAGCAACCCGTCAATACGGTCGTAAACTACATGATATTTGGTGTTGATTTTGAAAAAATCGATCCCTTTCAGGTAATTCAGTCCCCAGATTAGTATAGCCAGACTGAAAATAATCAGGCCCCCCAGCTTGGTATATTTTGAAATTTTCATCGGGTTCATTCTTGATTTCTATACAATATTATAAAGCATTCGGAAGAAAACAAAGTTTTGCTAACAGGTTAATTTCTTTTTATCAGTTTTATTGCTTCTTTGACAGGTATTTGCCGGTCATTCTGAAAGGCAACAATAAATGAATCGCGATATTTCTTCTGTATTTGTTTTTTCAGTTCTTCAATTTCTTCAGGCTTTGACTCTTTCCCGTAGAAATATTTATACACATTCCCGGATTTAATTCTTCTTATATTCTCAAGACCTTTAAAATTGGATGGAGTAAGCGTCTTCTTTTTTCTCGTAGCTGCCACTTGAAGTGAAAAATAGATATTTGGTCCCGGTATTGTATTTACCACTTTTTCTGCCGGTAAGTTTTCTGTTACATGATGCTGAGGCTCTTGTAAATTAAACTCACTTTTTGATTCTATCATTTTTTTATAGTTTCTGAAAGCCCTGAAAATAGCAGAAGCAATATACGACTGGCCTTTATCTGAATTAAGATATTGAGCTTCGGCCGGATTACTTAAAAAACCGGCTTCGATAAGTACTCCTGGCATTCCGGTTTGTCTCAATACTAAAAAACCGGCCTGCTTTACGCCCCGGTCTTTTCGTCCGGTCCGTTCGCGGAACTGGCTTTGAACCTGATTTGCAAAACTGGCGCTTTGTTCCATAAATTCATCCTGAATTAATTCAAACATGATATAGGATTCCGATAGATTGGGATCAAATCCTTCATAATGTTCCGAATAGTCATCCTCAAACAAAATTACCGAGTTTTCTTTTTTTGCTACCGCCAGGTTTTCCTGCGAACGGTGCAACCCCAGGATAAAGGTCTCAGTACCAGTGATTGAAGGTATTCCGTAATAGTTGGCGTGCAACGAAATAAAAAGATCGGCTTTACTTTGATTGGCCAGGCTAGCCCGCATGTGAAGAGGAACAAACGAATCATTGTCCCGGGTGTATATTACTTTCACATCAGGCAAATATTCATTAATATATTGTCCAAGCTTCAGTCCAATGTTCAGTACTATATCTTTTTCACAAATATTTTTATAGGTTGCACCATTATCACGGCCTCCATGTCCGGGGTCAATGATCACGACCATCTCCTTTTTCCCTGCAACAAGAAATAGCGGGAAGAATATCAGCATAAGAAAGAAAAAAAATTTATTTACTGAAAGGTTCATTATTATTCTATTTCTTTAACAAAAATAGAAATATTAAAATTATTTTGCATCTGTTCACTTTTTAGTATAGGCCTAATTTATATTTTTGCATACCAAATGTTACGTTTGGCATATTTTTATATCATAGTTTTGATCAAAAGATTTACATTATATATTCTCCTTCTGACCGTGATAAAACTTTACGGACAGGAGCCTGTTTTGCCCGATTCTTTAGTAATGACTGCCGTTCCTCTGGTAAAAGATACCTTGATTGCCCCGTCTTCTGAAACTTTGCCCGACAGTATTATTATTCCTGAAAATGTGAATGTGTATGATACGCTGGCGATAGAACAGGCCGATACTGTAAAAACAAAGCCACCTGTACTGGAAGCGGAAATCAAATATAATGCGACCGACTCAATAATAACTGATATGGAAAACCAAAAAGTGTTTTTGTATAAAAATGGAGTGGTTACCTATCAGTCGATAGAATTAAAAGCCGACTATATCGAATTGGATTTGATCAATAAAGAAATTTATGCCGAAGGCCTGCCTGATTCGACTGGTACTATGGAGGGAAACCCGATATTCATGGATGGTGAGGAGGAATTCGATTCAAAAACTTTACGATATAATTTTGAAACAAAAAAGGGAATTATTACGGAAGTAAGAACAACTCAGGGAGAAGGGATTGTTCACAGTGACCGTACAAAAAAAATCACTGATGATGCTTTTATTCTAAAAAAAGGGAAATACACGACTTGTGATGCTGAACATCCGCATTTTTACCTTCGGATGACCCGGGCAAAAGTAATTTCAAATAAAAAAATCATTACCGGCCCGGCTTATATGGTTTTGGAAGATTTTCCCATTTATTTTCCAATGATCCCGTTTGGCTATTTCCCTAATTCTACCAAATATTCGTCAGGTATTTTGATACCAACATATGGAGAGGAAGCAAATCGTGGTTTTTTCCTTCGTGATGGTGGTTATTACTGGGCGGCAGGCCAATATTTCGATCTCACCTTAAGAGGAAGTATATACTCAAAAGGTTCCTGGGGATCCGATATAAGTACCAATTATAAAAAACGGTATAAATATAATGGAAAGTTCAATTTTAAATATAATCTGAATAAGTATTCTGAAGATGCATCGCCAACAAAAGGGTTTAGTATAATATGGACTCATTCACAAGACTCGAAGGCAAATCCCAACCGTACTTTTTCGGCCAGTGTAAATTTGTCGACCACTTCGTATGACAAGGAAAATTCATACTCGACTACCAGCTATTTGTCGACCACTAAATCGTCGAGTATTTCATATACCCAGAAAATAGAAAATTCACCATTCAATTTTTCGGTGAACCTGAGACATTCCCAAAATTCCACTGATACGACCATGTCCCTGACCATGCCCCAGATGACCATTAATATGTCTAAAATATATCCGTTTAAGAAAAAGAGCAGAATAGGAGCAGCAAAGTGGTACGATAAAATAGGATTCAGTTATACCGGGAATATTAAAAATTCGATTACTGCCAAAGAATATGAAATTTTGGATAAGTCGCTTATAAAAGACTGGAATAATGGATGGCAACATAATTCTTCAATTTCGTTGCCAACTTTTAACTTATTCAAGTATATTAATTTTAGCCCTAGTATCAGCTATACTGAAAGGTGGTATACCAGTTATCTGGATAAAAAATATATTATTGGTGACGATGAAGAAAGTTCATACTTAGAGACTGATACGCTCTATGCTTTTAAGCGAAACTATAATTATTCATATTCGTTGAGTTCTACCACCAACTTGTATGGGATGTATACCATAAAAAACCCTAAATCAAGAATTAAAGCCATTCGCCATAAAATTACTCCATCGGTTAGTTTTAGTTATACTCCGGATTTTGGTTTAGCGAAATATGGATTTTGGGACACCTATACCGATTATGACGGAGAGGTGCATTATTATAACCGATTTGCAAACGGAATTTTTGGTTCGGCAGGAAGAGGGGAAAGCGGTTCAATTGGCTTTAGTTTGAGCAATAACATAGAGGCAAAAGTATTGGATTTTTCCGATTCCGATTCTGTACGAAATGATAGCAACGAAGAAGTAAAATACAAAAAAGTAAAAATACTTGATAACCTGAGTATGTCGGGGTCCTATAATCTGGTAGCCGATTCAATGAACCTGAGTACAATCAGCGTGCGGGGACGGACTACCATTAAAGGGGTCAGTATCAATTTCGGAGGAACCCTGGATCCATACAACGTGGATAGT
Organism: Prolixibacteraceae bacterium; assembly: GCA_963662895.1. Classification (GTDB taxonomy): domain Bacteria; phylum Bacteroidota; class Bacteroidia; order Bacteroidales; family Prolixibacteraceae; genus GWE2-42-39. Next base: position 2,440,817 of record OY759982.1, read on the forward strand.
GAAGGAAACCGGTATAATGAATACATGTGGAAAGCAGGTAGGGGAATACATAAACTAGGACGGTTAACAAGTGCAAATCTGTCTTTCGGATTATCATTCAAGTCAAGACAGGGGCAGGAGAAAGCTGATGAAACAAGGAAACTGGATGAAGAGGAACATATTTTACCCGGAGGATATGACCAGTATTATGATTTTAATATTCCCTGGGATTTCAATCTCAATTATAGTATGACCTATTCAAATTCGTTTAAACCTAATACAAGTCCTACCATCAATCAAAGTATTAGCTTGAATGGGCATTTGAGTTTAACAGATAACTGGCGGCTTTCGATGAGTACAAATTTCGATGTAGATGCCATGAAATTTTCATATACCACATTTAATGTTGCCCGGGAATTACATTGCTGGGGCATGTCGTTTAATTTTGTCCCGTTCGGCGACCGTAAAAGCTACAGCTTTACGCTGAGTGCCAAATCGTCACTGCTAAAAGACCTGAAACTTGACAAACAACGAAGCTGGTACGATAATAATTAGTGAATAAATTTCTCTGAACTAAATTTTATGCCTCCTGAAAAATGAAGTATTTTTAAGGAAAATTTTGCCTGATAGCTAAATATCGGTTCTATGAATGCATATATTTTTCTGATCGGCCTGTGTGTCGTCATTATTACTTCATTTTTTTTCGGGTTATTAGCTAAAAAAACAAATATCCCCAGTGTTATCCTGCTTATTTTTACCGGGATAGGGCTTGGTCAGTTACTGGAATACTTTAATATCCAGCCTGAATATTTTTCGACGCTTGAGATATTAGGAATCGTGGGGCTTATCATGATTGTTTTGGAAGCTGCCCTTGATCTGGAACTGACATGGAAAAAATGGCCGATTATCTGGAAATCATTTATGATAGCATTTGTTTTACTTACAGCGACTTCATTTTTCATTGCTTTTATTATCCGGGGGTTTATGCAGGGGCTGGAGTTGTTGCCGGCTCTAATTTATGCTATTCCTCTGTCTATCATGAGCAGTGCTATTATTATTCCTTCGGTAAGTAATCTGTCAGAGGATAAAAGGGAGTTTATGGTATACGAAAGCACTTTCTCCGACATATTGGGGATTATGGCTTTCTATTTATTACTGGAAAACATGAATGCCAGCAGTGCAAGCCGTGTTGCATTTGTGATAAGCAGCAATATATTCCTGACAATTGTAATGTCGGTCCTGCTAAGTTATCTGCTAGTATACATTATCCAGTATGTTCGTTCCGAAGCCAAATTTTTTCTTTTCCTGGCAGTATTGGTGCTACTTTATGCCGTTGCAAAACTTTTTCATTTCTCTTCATTGCTCATTATCCTTTCATTTGGCTTATTACTGAGAAATTACCGGGTACTGCTGTTTGGTAAACTGAAAAACTGGTTTAATCCGGATGCAATTGACCGGGTTTTTGACAATTTTAAAATGATTACTGTTGAAACTTCTTTCCTGATCCGTACTTTTTTCTTCGTGGTTTTCGGAATGAGCATGTCTCTCGAAACTGTTACAAGCTTATGGGTCTGGTTGATCAGTATAAGCATTTTAGTTGGAATCTATTTTTTACGCTATATATTACATTACATCGTTTTAAGAAAAAACATTTTTCCGCAGGTATTCATTGCTCCGCGTGGATTGATCTCAATCCTCTTATTTTATGCCATTCCTGAAGAATTTCAATTGCCTGACTTTGAAAGTGGAGTGTTATTTGTGATCATTATTGTGACCAGTATTATTATGGCTTGGTCGCTTATTGCGAATCCTTTCAGTAAAAATACCACTACGATGTCGATGTCTGAGACAAAAGAATTATAAACAGAATAAACCAAAAACAAAGAAATGAAATTAAAATGTATAGCATTAATCTTTTTACTTTGCCCTGTTTTTATGATGGCTCAGAAAGGTCATGTAATTTATGACGAGGCAGAGGTTCCCGATTATGTGTTACCCGAACTGTTGGTTTCTCAAAAAGGCAGAAAAATAAATTCGGCAAAAAAATGGGAAAAAATAAGACGGCCAGAAATTTTTTCATTATTTAAGGAGGAGGTTTACGGCAAAGTTCCAGGTGAACTAAAAATCACTAAAAGCGTTGTATGGGAAGAGGATGATGAAGCCCTGAATGGGCTTGCCAGGAGAAAGCAGGCAGGACTTACTTTTGAACGAAACGGAAAAGAAATCTATCTGGAATTGTTAATGTACCTGCCTAAACACATTGAGCATTTCCCTTTGTTCCTTGGGTACAATTTTTACGGTAACCATACGATTAGTAACGATGCGGCCATTCGGCTTACTGAATCCTGGGTTCGGGACAATCCTGCGTTTGGGATCATACATAACCAGATCACCGAGCAATCGCGTGGTGTACGGGAAAACCGTTGGCCGGTCGAAATGATACTGCGGTCGGGATGCGGACTGGCTACAGTATATTACGGCGATGTGGACCCGGATCGTGATGATTTTGAGGATGGGGTACATCCTTTATTATACCAGGGTAATGAAACACAACCTGCTCATGATGAATGGGGAGCTATTGCTGCCTGGGCCTGGGGCTTATCCCGGGTATTGGATTACCTGGGAACCGATACCGATGTGGATGCCTCAAAAGTTGTTGTATTCGGGCATTCCCGTCTGGGAAAAACAGCTTTGTGGGCCGGAGCGACCGACCAGCGTTTTGCAGCAGTAATCTCCAACGATTCAGGATGCGGAGGAGCAGCACTTTCAAGAAGAAGGTTTGGAGAAACAGTGGCCCGTATCAATACCGCTTTCCCTCATTGGTTTTGTAAAAATTTCAACAAATACAATAATCGCGAAAATAACCTCCCGGTCGACCAGCATATGCTTTTAGCACTTATAGCGCCACGCCCGTTGTATGTTGCCAGTGCAACAGAAGACCGTTGGGCCGATCCCCACGGGGAGTTTTTATCTGCTAAATACGCATCGCCGGTGTACCATTTGTATGGACTTGCAGGATTACCGGCAGATGTGATGCCTGAGGCAGACAGTCCTGTTTCCGGGATAATCAGTTATCATATACGGACAGGAAAACACGATATTACCAAGTACGACTGGGAACAATATATCCGGTTCGCAAAAAAATATCTGAATTAAAATACAGGACACATCAGCATAGTTTCCGAAAAATTATTTATTTTGCCTGTTCTTTAAACTTTTATTAAGAGATTATTATTTCTACTTTAACAGATTAAAAATTCTTTGAATTAAAGATGTTAGATATTTAAATATCAGGGTTATAAATATTACTTTTAAGACACGATCGAGAAACAAACAAGGAGATCACTAAATTGGTTAATACAAGTTAAAAACAGAGATGGATATGGAGAAACACTGCGCCCGATGCGTGGACGGTTTGATTCTTATTTGTCTGATTATGAACAATTCTTCAGAAATAAAACAAAACGTTTTTTCGATAAAGCACAAACTTACTGTCAGGGGATTTTCATGAGTGAACTTAGTAACATTGAACGAATAAGCGAAGAGATGTTTGCCAACTACCATCAAATGCAACATTTCATAACCGAATCCATCTGGGATTACAGGGCGCTGATGGACCAAGTGTCCAAAGATGTAAGTAATAGCCTGCCCAAAAGAAAATTAACAGGACTGCTTGTAGATGAAAGCGGATGGGAAAAAAAAGGAGAAAAAAGCGTAGGGGTAAGCCCTCAATATTGTGGCCATGCAGGTAAAGTATGCAACTCACAGGTAGCCGTATTCGGAGCCTTAAGCAATGGGGATTTTGCCTCTATGGTTGATGCACGGTTGTTTTTACCGGAATCCTGGTGCAATAACAGTTCTCGTTGCCAGGAAGCAGGCATCCCCAAAGGAGATAGGATTTTTAAACCCAAATGGGAAATAGCTATTGATATTATCAATCACCAAAAAGAATTGGGGGTTGACTTTGATTATGTTGGCGGGGACGGTTATTACGGCAACAGTATAGAACTTGCAGAAGCCATTGAAAATATGGGTTTTATCTACATGCTTGATATTCATTCCAATTTAACTGTTTATTTGGAAGAGTGTGGGATAGGTATTCCCCCCTCTACCGGCAAAGGCCGCAAACCAACCAAAGAAAAACCCTTGTCTGAAGGTATCAGGGCAGACAGATATATGTCGGGGCTTACAGAGAAAGACTGGCAGGGTATAGATGTGCGCAACACCACAAAAGGGAAGCTGATTGCTGATTATCACTTTCGCAGGGTGTATATCTGGGATAAGCCCAACAACCGTATGCTGCGCCGGTTGTTGGTAATACGCCGAAACAAGACAAAGAAAGGGGATTACGAATATAAATACTCTTTCACCAATGCCAATCTGGAACAATACACAGAGAAAGGCATTGCCTGTATGCAAGCCCAACGTTTTTTTGTGGAACACTGCATTAAGGAAAACAAACAAATTTTGGGTATGGACAAATATCAGACACGCAAGTGGTTAGCCTGGTACCATCAAATAGCCCTTAATTTTTTGCTGTCAACTTTTATCCTGAAAGAGAAATTGCTGTGCTTTGACAATATTCCCTTGTTGTCTGCCCGTGATATTAAACGATGGATTATTTTCAAGCTATACCGACAGATGTCGGAAGACGATATGATTGATCAAATTTTTGAACGGCATTGCCGACGACAAAACGATATAAACCTTGCTTTTGACAAACAATCGGAAATCTGTTAAAGTAGAATTATGAACAGGCATCATTTTTTAGCCTTTGATTTAGGCGCATCAAGCGGAAGGGCAATCCTTGGTACCCTGAACGGAAAAAAACTAGAACTTAAGGAAATACACCGATTTGAAAACCGGATGCAGTTAATCCATGGAAGTTACTTCTGGAATATCTTTAGTTTGTTTGAGGAATTAAAGACCGGGCTAAAAAAATGTATTAAAAATATTCATATTCAGCCGGAATCAGTCGGAATTGATACATGGGGAGTCGATTTTGTGCATTTGAATAAAGAAGGACAAATTGTTTCGCTTCCGTTTGCTTACCGCGATTCGCGTACTGACCAGGCAATCGAAGGCTTGTTCAAAATCATACCCAAAGAAGAAGTTTATTTACAGACAGGCATTCAATTCATGCAATTCAATAGTTTATTCCAGCTTTTTTCGATGGTTCAGAAAGACGCTTCTGTTCTGAAAATAACCAAAGATATTTTGTTCATGCCCGATGCCCTGAATTATTTGTTTTCGGGTGTAAAAAAAGCTGAATTTTCAATTGCCAGTACCAGCCAGATGCTAAAACCGGGTAAAAATGAGTGGCAGGCTGAACTGGTCAGAAAGGCAGGAATTGATGAAACGATACTTCAGGAAATTGTATGGCCGGGAACGGTTATTGGCAGGATTTTACCGGAAGTGGCAGAGCAAACAGGAAGCCAACTGATCCCGGTTGTTGCAGTTGGCGGGCACGATACGGCTTCTGCCATTGCTTCAGTACCTGCTGAAGGTAAAAACTGGGCATATATAAGTTCGGGAACCTGGTCGATAATGGGAATTGAAAGCCCGTTTCCCATTATTTCAGAAGAAACCCTGAAGATGAATTTTACCAACGAGGGCGGAGTAGAAGGAACAACCCGTTTTTCAAAAAATATCATGGGGATGTGGCTGATCCAGGAATGCCGCAGGATTTGGGCGAGTGAAGTGGATTACTCGTGGCCTGAAATGGTAGAAATGGCACAAAAGTCAAAACCTTTTAAATTTCTGATTGATCCGGATGATACATCATTTCTGAACCCTTCCGACATGCCGGCAGCAGTTTGTGCTTTTTGTGAAAAAACACGACAGGGAAAACCTGCAACCCACGGCGAAATTATCCGTTGCATCTACGATAGCCTTGCATTGAAATACCGTTATACCCTTGATCAGATTATTTCTGTAACAAAAAATGATATTGAAAAAATTCATATTATCGGCGGTGGTTCAAACAATCATTTCCTTTGCCAGCTTACGGCTGATGCGACTGGCCTTCCGGTTATTGCCGGACCAACTGAAGCGACAGCAACCGGTAATATTTTAATGCAGGCAAAGGCATTGGATCATGTGAAATCGCTTGGAGAAATCCGTAAAATAATCCGCTGTTCTTTTGAAGTTATCCGGTTCGATCCGGTGAAAGAACAGGATTGGGAACAACCTTACCGGAGATTTTCAGATATTATGAACCGGAAGGAGGCTCTCTGACTTGTTCCGTTCATACTGGTTGATAATGCCTTTTCAGCCAGCGTGCAAGACCATCGAGACCGGGGAATAAAACCCTTTCGGTGATATTTGCCTGATCCAGCTTATCCCGTACTTCCCATTTTAATTCCCTGGGGATGATAATTCTTCGGAACATATCAGGATGTTTTACCAGCCAGTGATCAAGTATTGAAGTGGGGTTGCTCATTACAGAAAACAGGGCAAACTGGTTAACAATGCGTTCGTCGAGCGAAGGAGGTTCGAAAAAGCAGACCTGCCCGGGGCCCAGCTTTTTGTCGAATTCGGATAGTGATTCAACCTTTTCAATCATTTCCACGGTAAAAGCATTGCATTTTTCTTCTTTTAATAGGATATTCAATGGCTTGGCAACCAATTGATTTACCTTTACAAAATCAACTTTCCAGATTACCCCGTCTATATCAAATTTCTCGGTGTTGGCAGTTGCGAAGTGCATCGCAATAAAAGGAGAGTATGTCCAGTCGAGCAAACGGGTGGGCAATCCGTGGTGCTGGGTCAAAACCAACGATCGCCAGAATGTGCTGGTCAGTTCAGGATACTGGGTTATCGAGTATTTCCGGAAATTACGAAGCAGATGATATTCCAGGTCGGGACGATTACCGCAATTTCTCAGGAAGCTGTTTTTCAACTCATACTCCATATCCGACAATCCCCGGAAAGCATAATCAGAACGGTATCTTTTAAACTGGGGCTTCCACGAATCGAAATATACCTCTTCGCACAATTGTTCCCAACTGTGAACTATAATATCGTTTTGGCTGATTGTTGCTGTCATTGCAGTAGAAGTTGGTTCCTCCCTCCAAAATTACATTTTTGTTTTGGATAAAAGCAGGTGATATAAAAGAAAGAGATAAGAGATAAAACTAAAATCTTTACCTAAGTTCCGGTGGAGCAATTATTAATTAATTAAAGCCTCGCTGAGTTCCGGATATCTAAAGTTCCGGTTTGAAAAAGTTAATTCATTTTGACCTTAATATACGGGGCGAGTAATTCATCAGAGCCACCCGATGGGGCATCAACAGAATCCTTTTTAACGGTGAGCACTTCCTGAAATAATTTTGTTTTTTTATCCTGATATTGAATCTCCTCTGTTTTTAGTTGAACCGAGTCTGTTTGAAATTTGGCATTCAAATCAATATTTGATGTAAATTTTAATCCCAGTAAATAAAAAATGGAAGAGGTAAGGATGATATATTTCATAGCCTAAATTTTTTTGTCCAAAATAAGGAAGAATGAATTTTTATAAGTTTTCAAGTACTAAAAGTACAAATATTAATTTATTGAAGAATGAAAAAATCTATGAATAAATGAAAAAATGTTGTTAATCAATTGATTTTTTCGACGAATACAAAATTTCACCTAATTCTACTTTAACAGATTTAAAAGGAAGACCAATTTTTCTGATTTTACACCCCAACCCCAAGGGGAGAAATCAGAAAAATCGATCCGGTTCCCCCCCGGGGCTTAGGGTAAAACGGATGGATTTTTCGTTTTTGAAAGAATCTGTTAAAGTAGAACTGAGATTAATCATGTTTTGGAAAAACAATGTTTGCATCCTTCCTTACCCGGTCTAAAATTTCCATCATATCTGCAGAAAAAGATAAAGGCATCAGTTCACTTTCTGTTTTCCCTTCATCAAGGCATTTCATCACATGAGCTGCTTCATAGTAATAACCTGTTCCTTTTATCGGTCCTGTTTCAATTAATTCGTCTTTTTGTGTACCCGATTCCCATATAGATATGGTGGTAGGGCCATGCCAGCGACGATTGAGCTTCAGGGTACCCTTTTCGCACCAAAATTCAGTTTCGACGGATGAATGACATGTAAAACTGGATGTAAGGCTGGCCATTTGTCCCCCTGGATATTTAAACGACATCAGGATACTTTCTTCGGTCCCGGTTGAACTAAACTCAGCCAGGGTACGGATTTCCGAAGGTTTCCCCAAAGTTATCAGTGAGGCAAATACAGGATAAATGCCAATGTCGAGTAGTGAACCGCCTCCCAGGTCAATATTATATAAACGTTTTTCAGGGGTAAATTCAGCTTTAAAGGCAAAATCGGAACGGACAATTTTCAATGCCCCCAATCGCCCTGATTGAAGGATTTCCATCGCCTTGTTAAAACAGGGTTGAAAGCGTGTCCAGAAGGCTTCCATCAGGAACGTATCATTTTTTCTGGCACAGGTAATCATTTCCGATACTTCCCGTGAATTAATGGCAAATGCTTTTTCGCAGAGTACTGCTTTTTTATGGTTCAAACAAAGTAGAACATGGTCGCGATGATGCGAATGAGGGGTTGCAATATAGATCACATCTACATTCGGATCGGCAACCATTTCTTCATAATTACCATAAGCTATTGCAAAACCATGGTCGTTTGCAAATTGTTCAGCCCTATGCAAATCGCGGGCTGCAACTGCATATAAATTTGCATTTGGCAGGATTTTCAGATCGCTGCTAAATTTAGCTGCTATTTTGCCGCAGCCTAATATGGCCCAATTATACCTTTTCAATTTATTTCGATTTTAAAATCTTATCTATTTCCTTCAGTAAAATAAAGTCGGCAGGATTACACATTTCCCCATGGTTAAATCCGTCGAGCTCATAAAGGGTAGTATTCTTATGACCGGCAATTTGCATCATCCGCCACATGTAAGCATTCTCTTCATACCTGCCCAGCATTTCCAGTTCACGGTCGCCGGTAATTAAGATCAGAGGAGGGGCATCGGGGCGTACATGATAAAGCGGTGCATATTTATCAACGATTGGTTGTTGGTCGTTAATACCCATTTCTTCGCGGACAGTCATGTGAGTAATCGTGTGCCCGCTGTAAGGAATCAGTCCGGCAATCGAGTCAGGATCAATCCCATAAGGGGCCAGATACGATTTATCGAGGCCAACCATCATGGTTAAATAGGCTCCTGCCGAATGACCGGCAACAAAAATTTTAGCGGTATTGCCTCCATACTTTTCAATGTTTCGGAAAACCCAGGCTACAGCCGCTGCTGCATCTTCAATATATACCGGGCATTTTACCCTGGGATAAAGCCTGTAGTTAATTGCAACAACTGCAATTCCCTTATTTTTCAGAAGATCAGAAATATATTTTTCCCCTGCCTTCAGTCCTCCACCATGAAACCAGACAACAGTGGCAAAATCTTCTTTATTATCCGGGTAGTAAATATCCAGCTTGCAACGTTCTTTCATATAATCGTCAAGTAGTCCCTGGTAAACATCAGTGTATGAAATATTGGAAAGTAACTGGTAAGTAGTTGTTTCCTGAGCAGAAACCTGTGATAAAGTTCCTGTCATCAAAAAAATGAACAGGTAAAACAGAGGCATGGTCTTCATGATTTTATTTTTTGCTGAAAACAAATATAGCTGATTCACCGACATAATTGCTATTATTATTTTACTTTTTCTGTTTTACTGGCTTCTCCCAAATTACAAAACCGGGATTACAATCAATCCTTATTTTTATCAATTATAAATTGCAGTTTAAAGTTAATTTTGCTATCCAGAGATTACAATTTGTGGTTACTGTGTTATATTTTTGCACAACGAAATGAATCATCTTATTGACATACATAATTCGCTTCAGAGTAGTACCCGGAGTACAATAAAAAGAGAACTGTCAAACGAAATAAACTGGGATGACCGGATAATTTGCATTAAAGGTTTCCGGGGAGTAGGGAAAACAGCTTTCTTGCTTGATATTGTCAGGGAACAATATCCAAATGATCGTACCTGCCTGTATGTCAACCTGAATAATTTTTATTTCTCGCGCCGGAAGATTTTCAATTTTGCCGATGAATTTTACAAGAAGGGTGGAAAAACCCTAATTCTTGATCAGATAAATAAATATTCCGATTGGGCAAAAGAACTCAGGGCCTGTTATGACCAGTTTCCTGACCTGAAAATTATATTCTCAACATCGCCTGTTCTCCGGGTAATCGATGGTAACGAATATTTAAAAGATGTTGCAAAGGTATACCACCTCGAAGGGCTTTCCTTTCGCGAGTACCTGAACTTTACAACCGGTTCAGCTTTCAAAAGATATTCTCTGAAAGAAATACTGAGCAACCATCAGACAATTGCTTCAGACATTGTTAGTAAAATAAAACCCCTTGCCTATTTCAATGAATATTTAAAAGAAGGATACTACCCTTATTTTCAGAATAACAGGCTCTTTTATAATGCGACTTTACTAAAACATGTAAACCTGGCATTGGAAATTGATGTTACATATTTAAATCAGATTGAATTAAAATACCTGCCCAAACTGAGAAAACTGCTGCAAATCATTTCCAGTCAGGTGCCATTTTCGCCTAATGTAAGTAAATTAAGCGCCGATGTAAAAACATCAAGGGCAACTATAATGAATTACTTAGGATACCTGAAAAATGCACGGTTAATTAATCATTTGTTCTCCAATGGAAATGAAGAGCAGATGAAAAAGCCTGATCAGGTTTACTTACAAAATACCAACCTGATATATGCAATCGACCCTGGAAATATTACAAACAGTAATCTTCGGTTGACTTTCTTTTATAATCAGGTCGGTTATCAACATGTGATACAAAACTCAGATATTGCTGATTTTAAGATCAATGATGAATATCATTTTTCTGTAGGTGGAAAATATACCGAACCTAAGAATAAAAATTGCTATGCAGCAGCCGATTTGATTGAAATTGGAAAAGGAAATACGATTCCACTGTGGTTATTTGGTTTTTTGTACTAGATACTGGATAAAAATTTATATAATAGAATCTAAAAGTGAATAAAATGGCTAAAGAAAAAAAATTTGTAACATGTGACGGTAATTACGCTGCAGCGTATATGAGTTACATGTTCAGCGAGGTAGCCTGTATCTACCCGATTACACCTTCGTCAACCATGGCAGAATATGTTGACGAATGGGCGGCAAATGGTAAACTGAATATTTTTGGACGTCCGGTACGGTTAGCAGAAATGCAAAGCGAAGGAGGGGCAGCCGGTGCTGTTCACGGAGCGTTGCAATCGGGGTCACTTACTTCGACTTACACCGCTTCGCAGGGGTTACTGTTAATGATCCCGAACATGTATAAAATTGCAGGCGAATTATTACCCACCGTTTTTCATGTAAGTGCGCGTGCTCTTGCATCCCATGCACTTTCCATATTCGGTGACCATTCAGATATTTATGCAGCCCGTCAAACCGGTTTTGCCTTGTTGGCAGCCGGATCGGTTCAGGAAGAAATGGACCTGGCCGGTGTTTCGCATTTATCAACCATCAAATCAAGGGTCCCGTTCCTTTCTTTCTTCGATGGATTCCGGACTTCCCATGAAATTCAGAAAATTGAAGAGATCGACGAAAAAGACATTAAACCATTGGTCGACATGGAAGCCATACAGGCATTCCGCGACCGTGCGTTGAACCCTGAACATCCTGTTACCCGCGGGACTGCCCAAAACCCTGATATCTTCTTCCAGGTCAGGGAATCAGCAAACAAATTCTATGATGCTGTTCCTGATATTGTTGAAGATTACATGCAAAAAATATCGAAGATTACGGGCCGCGAATATCATCCGTTTACCTATTACGGGGCAGAAGATGCTGAAAATATTATTATAGCAATGGGGTCGGTTACCGAAACGACCAAAGAAACGATTGATTACCTGACAACAAAGGGTAAAAAGGTGGGGTTGATCTCTGTTCATTTATATCGTCCGTTCTCTGAAAAATATTTCAGAAAAGTACTTCCTGCTTCAGTAAAGCGCATTACTGTTCTCGAACGGACCAAAGAGCCAGGGGCAAACGGTGAACCCATGTATCTTGATGTAAAAGACATATTCTACGGAAAAGAAAATGCCCCGCTTATCGTGGGTGGACGTTACGGATTGGGATCGAAAGACACTACCCCTTCGCAAATCCTTTCGGTTTTTGAAAATATGGAAATGAAGGAACCGAAAAACGGCTTTTCCATCGGTATTGTTGATGATGTAACGTTCAAATCACTTCCTCAGAAACCTGAAATTAAAATTTCGCCTGAAGGTATTTACGAAGCTAAATTTTACGGACTGGGATCTGACGGAACTGTTGGTGCAAATAAAAACTCAATTAAGATTATTGGTGGTTCTACCGATAAATACTGCCAGGGATATTTCCAGTACGATTCGAAAAAATCAGGTGGATTCACCTGTTCACATCTTCGTTTTGGCGACCATGCCATCCGCTCAACTTACCTGGTTACAACCCCTGACTTCGTTGCCTGCCATGTACCTGCATATATTCACCAGTACGATGTATTGAAAGGGTTAAAAAAAGGGGGTAGTTTTCTTCTGAATTCAATCTGGAATGCAGAAGAGACCAAAGACCGTCTGCCCGATGCAATGAAAAAGTACCTTGCTGAAAACGAAATTAATTTCTATATCATTAATGGTACCAAACTGGGAGAAGAACTTGGTCTTGGAACCCGTACCAACACGATTATGCAGTCGGCATTCTTCAAAATTACCGGAGTAATTCCTTACGACAAAGCTGTTGACGAGATGAAAAAAGCGATCGTTAAATCGTATGGAAAAAAAGGAGAAAAGATTGTAAACATGAACTTTGCTGCCGTTGAAGCCGGTGGTAAAAACGTTGAGAAAGTTGAAGTTCCGGTTGAATGGAAGGATATTGAGGTTGAAAAAGAAACAGTCGATGCCAATCGTCCGGAATATATCACAAAAATTGTAGATGTTATGAACGCACAAAAAGGTGATGACCTCCCGGTATCAACCTTTGTGGGCGCCGAAGACGGTACTTTCCGTGCCGGTACCGCAGCTTACGAAAAACGTGGCATCGCGGTAAAGGTTCCTGAATGGGTTCCTGAAAACTGTATCCAGTGTAACCAGTGTGCTTATGTTTGTCCTCATGCTGCTATCCGTCCGTTCCTGCTGACTGAAGAAGAAATCGCAGCCGCACCGGAAGGAATTGTTACCAAGGCTGCTATTCCAGGTAAACAATTCCCCGGGTTACAATTCCGTATCCAGGTGAACACACTTGACTGTACCGGATGCGGTAACTGTGCCGATGTTTGCCCGGCAAAAAATAAAGCACTCGAAATGAAGCCTCTTGGAACCCAGGAAGCTGAAATCGAACACTGGGAATACATGAACAGTAAAGTAACTTACAAAGAAAAAGTAGTTGATAAATTTCAATCGGTTAAAAACTCACAGTTTGCACAGCCATTGTTCGAATTCTCGGGAGCATGTGCCGGTTGTGGCGAAACTCCTTATATCAAGCTTATTACCCAACTGTTTGGCGAACGGATGATGGTGGGTAATGCAACAGGTTGTTCTTCAATATACGGTGGTTCGGCCCCGTCAACCCCATACTGCAAACATAAAGAAAGTGGTAAAGGTGTGGCATGGGCAAACTCGCTGTTCGAAGACAATGCGGAATATGGTTTTGGTATGGCCGAGGGAGTTGCAGCCCAACGCGACCGTATTGAAAACATTATGAAAGCCGAAATGAACAACGGCATCTCCGGTGAAGAAAAAGAAGCTTTCGCAGCCTGGATCGAAGCCAAAAACGAAGCAAAAGGCTCTGAAACGGCTTCAGCAGAAGTTATCGAAGTATTAACAGGTAAAGATGCCGCTTATGCAAAAGAGATCCTTAACCTGAAACAATACCTGGTGAAAAAATCGATCTGGGTGTTTGGTGGCGACGGATGGGCTTACGATATTGGTTACGGCGGCCTGGATCATGTACTGGCATCCGGGCAGGACGTAAATGTGCTTGTTCTGGACACTGAAGTTTACTCGAATACCGGAGGACAGGCTTCGAAATCGACCCCTGTTGGCGCCGTGGCTAAATTTGCCGCTTCAGGAAAGAAAATCCGCAAAAAAGATTTGGGTGTGATGGCCATGTCGTACGGATATGTATACGTAGCACAGGTTGCCATGGGGGCTAATCAGGGACAGTATCTGAAGGCTATCCGCGAAGCTGAAGCATATCACGGTCCATCGCTGATCATCGCTTATGCCCCGTGTATTAACCACGGATTGCGCATAGGAATGGGCAAATCGCAGGCAGAAGAAAAACATGCAGTGGAAGCTGGTTACTGGAGTTTGTACCGTTACAACCCAACGCTTCAGGACGAAGGTAAAAATCCTTTTATGCTCGACTCGAAAGCTCCCGACTGGTCTAAATTCCAGGAATTCCTGAATGGTGAGGTTCGTTATACCTCTCTGAAAAAAGCCTTCCCTGAACAGGCTGCAGAATTGTTTGCCGCTGCCGAAGTAAATGCCAAATGGCGTTATAATTCGTATAAACGGATGGCTGCTATGGATTATTCGGTAACCGAATAAATAAACACCGATTATAAATTTGAGAAAAGCCGTCTCCCGGATACCCGGGCGACGGCTTTTTCGTTATGAGATGCAATAAAAGACCGTTCCACTAAGTCTAAACAGGTACAGAACAGTTTCCTCCTCCCCTATTTGTGAATAACCACTTTTCAGCATTTCCGGCCATGCAACTGCACTACTTTTTTTGACGAACTACCGTGGCCGGGGGTGTTCCGTTAGCATTCAACCCGGGGTTGCACTCCTGCGTCGCTTACCCCGGGTTATTGATGTATGCCCCCGTCAGGGACAACGCCCATCACGGCGAAGTTATCAAACTCCTCAAACGCTCCGCCTCAAACAGGGGGCAGGCCATCAAACCGTTCAAATACACAAAGTATTGTTCTATAAATATTTATTCTTTGTGTCTTCGAGTCTTCGTGTTTAATAATTGTTTTTTTGAGCAGACTTGCCCTCCCCTTTTTTAGGCGCCGGTCATTTCCGGCCATGTAACTGCACTGCTTTTTTGAATTCACTCCCGGGGTTGCGTTCGTGCCTCGCTTACCCCGGGCTATTGATGTATGCCCCCGTCAGGGACAACGCCCATCACGGCGAAGCGCCGGCAGGCGTCCTTGTTCCACCGGGTTTCACCCAGCGCGTTATGAACAGGGTAGCCCTCCGGGCTTCTCAGCCGTGTCCGACCCAAAGCCAGAATTTTAGCGCTCTGTCCTTCGCTTTTTGCTCCTTGCCCAAATTCTCCCCTTGTCAAGGGGGAGTACTCCGGCTTGCCGGAGGGAGGGGGTCTTGTCCCTGCAATAATTACAAACCGCAACACCCATTTGACAAAAACCAAATTCCAAAACAGATCCGGCCTCCGTTCTCCTGTCTATGGTGTTATTCTTTATACACATCTTTTCGAAAAGAAAATGAAAACTAACGGGAAACAAATTTAAAGGAAAGGACATCTGAATTCAGCCCGCCCCATACCAATGACAGTCTCTCTGGATTCTTATTTCTTTGTTGGATATTGATAAACTTGTGTATAAAGAGTAGTTTGATACTGCGATTGCTGTGTAATCTGCACTTAAAAATTTTGGAAAAGTCAGAAAAAAATAAATTCTTTTCCCTGAAAAATAGTATCTTGCTCTACCTTGTTAAAGAAATAAAAACATAAAATATGAAAAAACATTTTATCACAGTAATCCTTGTTGCCTTCAGCATTTGTTTGTATGCACAAGAGTCTTATAAATACATTATTATTCCAACCTATTCTTCAGAAATAGGTAAAGGCCTGAACCCTTACGGGATTAGTTCTTCCATACAAAAAATATTGAATGAAAAATCGATAGCCAATAAATTCCAGACAGACCAGATTCCCGATGATTATTGTGAAGCCCTAATATTGGAGTTACATAATAATTCGAACATGTTCAAAAATAAATTAGGCATCGAATTAAAAGATTGCAACAACCGGGTTATCTGGAAAGGAGAAGGTATGGGACAATCGAAAGAGTACGCAAAAGGCTATGCCGAAGCTGCGGCTGATGCACTGGAAGGACTAAAGGAAATGCCGGAGATGGAAAGAAGAGGCACATACAGCAGGGCTGTTAAAAAAGAAGAGCCTTTGACGATGGTTGCTCCTGTCAGGCAAAAACAAACAGGCAGAATCTATAAACCGTCCAATCTTTATTATAACTATACCTATTTTACCGACCTGGTGGAAAAAGACCAGGGAACGATAGAACTGATTATCATTAACGGTAAATTGCTTGGCTATAATGACGATTTGGAAAGTATCGCGGTTTTAACCCCATCGGAACAAAATAGCGAATATGCCATATCATGGAAAAATGCAAATGGTGAAAAAACTTCAGGAATAGCGACCTTAACCGGCCAGGAACTAAAAATAACCTTATCTGACGGAGGACAGATAAAAACAATTATTCTTCAGAAGTACTAATCCGTAAAAACTTCGCGAAGAAATATAATTCGATTAAAACATCGAATTCCCCATCTGGAACATGGGCATATACATTGCTATAAGGATAAGAGCAACAATCCCCCCCATAAAAATTATTAAAATTGGTTCCAGTAATGTATTCAGGAGGGATATTTTGTGTTGTATTTCTTCCGAATACTGATTACTAAGATTATTGTATATATCATCCAACTTGTTTACCTCTTCCCCGACTTTAGTCAGAGAAATCAGTTTGGCATCAAAAACAGGATACGGTTGAAATGATTCATGAAGCAGTTTCCCGTTTACAAGTTCTTTTTCAATCCCGGCCAATGCTTTCTCAAAAGGATAAAAACCAATGATTTTCCGGATTAGTTCTATGGATGTTATGATCGGTATTTTAGAAGAGTTCAACAAAGAAAAAGTCTGGCAAAACTTGGCAAGGTATACCTTCTTTACAATAGTCTTTATACCGGGAATACTTAATATGACAGCAGATGTTGTTTTTCGGTAAAAATCTTTTTTCCTGACAATAAGGATCAGGAAGACAATGATTAAAGAGAGAACAATCATAAACCACAGATATTTCGATATAAACTCAGAAGTGTGGATCACGGCACGGGTCAATGCAGGAAGTTCTCCGTTAAATCTTTTAAAAAGCTCTTCAAACATAGGCACAATAAAATTCATCATAAACAGAACTACTGCAATAACAGTGACCATTACCAGTGCAGGATATGAAAAGGTATTGATCAGTTGTCTTTTTTGCTTTATCCGCTGGGAAAAATGTTGTGCAAGCTGTTCCAGTACAATATATAAATTCCCGGTTTCTTCACCGATCTGAATAGTAAAATATTCATACATCGATATTTTTCCTGTATGATGAAGTGCATTCGATAAACTTATACCTCTAATTAACTGATTATACACATTTTCATACAGATTTTTGGCGTCCTTTTTACTTTCTTCAATCAACACCAGAAAACTGCTTTTTATATCAAGCCCTGAGCCAATTAAAATACTTAATTCAGAATACAAATCTTCTTTCTTTTTGGAGGAAAGTTCCTTTTTCCCGAAGTGAATATCGGCATGAAGGCTTTTATGCCAGTCAATCCTTTTTGGCCGTGGACTTTTTATATTAATATCGCGAAGGTCAATACTCAAAATTTATCTCCTTATCTTTTAAAAGTTGATTAGGCAAATACTGCTTATCAAATATCAGCTGGATGGTATCTTTTTTCTCCTCAAACTTTAATATTAACCGGGATATCCTGCCAGATTGACCATCCTCACTGATTCGATATGAATATTTTCCTGTATAAAGGGTATCTGACCGGGAAGCCTGCTTCCTGATTATGGCATTGTCCGGGAATATATATAAGGATTCCTTGTTTTTACAGAAAAAACATAATCCCTCCTCTTTCTCTTCTATACCGGATGCCTGAAAGAAAATCATTTCAAATTCAGAACGTAATGACAAAAGCAGGGAGAGATCCGATTCTTTCTTTTGATCCAGATACTGCGACATAATATTGTATGACAGATACAGTATTCCCAACAGGAAGAATGACAATATTAAAGTAACGCTTATCTCAAGGATCGTGAATGCCCTTAATTTTCCGGATATAGATATTCTGTTTTTCATTTCCCTGGTTAATATTTTTCTCCGGTATTCCCGTCATTATAGTTGTTTATCAAAAGTATCTTCTCCCCCAGCACCTTCCCTTCACTGTCAAATACTGATATTGTTACTTTGTAAACATCCTGTATACTGTCATTTTCCTCTTTATCAACCGACAGGGTAAACTCAGGACTATTAAAATTCACATATTCATCCAGATTATTCCGGGAGATATTGGAAAGGACCAGGCTGGCTTTTTGCTTTAAACTGATATTGTTACTTATCCGGCTTTTTAAAATAATACTGACAGAGATCGAAAAAATGATCATACAAATGATTAATGCAACAATAACTTCCACAATGGTAGAACCAATGATCCTCGTTTTAATATTCTTAATAAACTTCCTCATTACAACTTTTAGCCAATGAATTTTCGATTAATGAAATACCATTATATTCAGCCGGCATTTTTTCAATATCAATGCACACATCAACCAGATAATTTTCGTATAAGCCATTTCTGCTTCTTTTTATGAATCCACAGGTGTAAAAACTGCCAAACACAATTCCCTGGAATGAGCAATATCCATTACAATAGACTTGTCCCATGACCCGGCATCCTGGTTCGATGATCAACACCTCCTTTTTCCCGGAAATATTGTTGGCCACAATTATTTCTCCCTGAACCTGCAATGAATCTTTAAGTAATATCTGGTCTGTATTTTTAGTATTGTTCAGAAATAAGACGGACGGGACTTTTAACACAGATGATTTACCGGTTTCTATTCTGTTTACAGCCATAAACTGGCCTTCTCCTGTAAAGTTTTCCCCCAGCACAATCGAATCGGCGAAGACTATACAATTTTTCAGGGTTGCAGTGTAATCGATGGTTATTTTTGTTCCGGTAATAATAATATTTCCTTCGAAACAATGCTGTGATAAGAAATAATTGTCAGGACAAACGATCACCAGGGTTGTGTCTGCAAACGAGTTCGATATTGTATCTGACTGAAGAAGATTATCAATATTCATTTTGTTCTCCGATTTTTCAATCGTATATGCAACCTGTGAATACCTTTCTTTCCATTTTTTATTAAGTGCAGGCAAGGTATTACCGGCTTTGTAGGCATCTCCCTGGACGAATGATTCACGGGAATACCCCACCCCTCCCACGTATGCTTTTCGAATCCCGTAAGCCGGCAGGTATGAATTATTTCCCAGGTATGTTTTGCCCCCTACTGATAAATAGCGCTTCGGGTCGGAAAGGTATAACGAAGGCAATAGCTTATTTTTCCGGATATCATCCGAGAATAAATATATTCCCGACAGCCGGTACTGAGTATGTACTGATGAAATATTTACAACATCATAAAAACCCCACGGATGAATGTTTACCTCTGTCGTATAGCTTGAATCGCCGGTTATCTGAAAATGGTGTACGGACGTTTCAAATAATGCCGGTTCATTCTCCAGAAGAACGATAGACGAGCGTATATTTTCAATTAACTGTGTCTGCCTTTGGGCCTGAATAATTTCCAGCGAGCATAAACGAGTATAAACCAGAAATAAGCTCACCATCATCAATATCAGCAGTGAAAAAGCAATGGTATATTGCAACACCCCGCCCCGCAGCTTTTTCTTCAATATGTTCTTATTAGCACTACTCATTGTTTCATAAATAATCCTTTTACCCTGACATGTTATGGTTGTTGCCTGAACCATTTTATATCATTCTTATATTTTATCCGGATCGAATCACGGGTTATCCGGGTAAGTATACAGCCATCCGAAAATTTTTCATGAACAGACAGGATCATATTCTTTCCGTCGATGGTCACATGTGCTTTGGTAGTATTCCCGTTTAAGACATACCCGTTAAACCGGATATTTGGCCAATGGTGTTTCGGGCCGGCAATCGGGTTTTCCCGTTTTTTTGCCGGAACTGTTTTTTTTCCGGGAATAAAAGGATCCGGATAATTGATCAGAAGCTGGTACCCCTTATTACCGGTAATTTTATCCTCTTTACTAACAGGGACGGGTATTGAATGTTTCATGGCACCATGCTGGTCCTTTGCAATTATCTTATATACCACCACTCCCCAAATAATAATTACTGCGGGAAACAATACAAAATATGTGAGCTTTTTATTTTTCAATTCTTACTGTTGAAGAATGGTAAACGAAGAACTGAAATAAGCGGTTGAATATTCAGAATTCAGGGCCTTAACCCTCCATCCGTATGTACCTGCCTGTAAGGTAGTGTCGCACTTATTAACCTCCAGAAGAGTGTCGAATACCAGTTCATATCCTGTCGAAAATCCCGGCGTTACTACTTCCAACAGGTAACCGGTAGCCCCGGAAACTTCACTCCACCTGAGTTTTACCTGACTATTACTGATCTCTGCCCCGGATGAAGGGAATAACAACTGAAGAGTATCGTTGCTTATATCTTCAACGAAAATATCATCGCAACTCATTAGAAAGAACATCGTCCATAAAAGGACACAGATTGCTGTTAAGCTATTGGTTATTCGTGAGTTCATAATTTTGAAGGAATATGGTTGCACTTAAAAACTCTTTATTTTTCCTGTAATCTTTCTTTTTCCTGAAATAAACCGACGCCAGCCGTCCTGTTTTTTTATTCCGTTCCAGTTTATATACCATTTTCAACAGGTTGGAATAATTTCCTTCGACCCCGGCAAACATGGTCGTTATTTTATAGCTGTTGACAATAATTGTATGGATATCAGGGAAATTAACAATCCTGAGGTCGCCTGTACTGTCACATATTGAAACCAGTTCCTCGAAAATCTGTTCAGCCGGTAAATAGTGGTCATGAATTCCCAGTATCAGGTTCAACTGTTCTGTTTCCGATTGTATTTCCTGCTTTTTTGATGCGATGAGCGCCGACGAATGAATACTGTTTTCCAATCTTTTTATTTGCCGGTATAACGACCATGTTTTTTCAAATGCCCCTTTCCAGGCAAAGAAAACCACCATAACACTTATAATAATGGTTATCCAAAGTCTTTTCTGATATTTCCCGGTGCTATTCTGTTGCATTGTCCAAAACGATTTCCAGTTCAAATTCTGCATTATTATGGTCGGTATTGTACCGGTATATCTGCCTGTTTACTTTGGCAACCCATCCCGCGTTATTGATCTTTTCCATAAAACTGCTGAAAACAGCCGGGTCGGGTGAAGTCCCTTTTACCTGCATCGTGTTCCCTTTGAATGTAATGACTTTATCTTCTTTTATTTTACCGGCAGCCGGACAAATCGAAAGCTCGGAGAAACGGATGCCTCCGGCGGTAAACGATGCCAGCCTGTCGGCATAGAAAGCAAAAGAATAATTCTCGGGTACATTATTCTGGCTTATAAACTGCTTTTTCTGAATAAGCTCTTCCCTGAGCCCTTTTATTTCCGACTGAAGTTTAATCACTTCCTGCGACTCCATATTTAACCGGTTGAGCTTTTTACTGAAATGATCAAAGCACAGAAAATTGATCAGCAGTAATATAAACAAGGCCGCTCCGGCATATTTTATCATATATTCTGAAAGCTTCTTAGCCGTAATTTCCCTGATCTTTTGTTTTAGTTCGGGAAGAGATGCCCCTTTTTCCTGCCTGCCGGTATAAAAATTCAATGCGGCCGATAAGGCCAGTATTTCACCGGGGGTACGGTCGGCCCCTGCAAACCGGTATTGGCGGCTGACCGTTTGCCTGCTTTTTTTCACGCCGGCGATCATTCCGTCATTAATCAGTAATAAATTACCGCCACAGTCAAATTCGTTTGTCCGACCGTTAAAAAGCGGCATGAAATTCTGCAGTCCTGTAAAACCAAGGGAAATTCCGCAAACCGGTATCCGCTCAAATTCAGGATCATCAATAACCGAGCGAAGCTGTTCTTTACGGAAAAGTGCTGTCAGTTTCTTTGAATCCGGCAGTTCATCGGACTGTATCAGGTATTCTTCGGGCTCTATATTCGGAATACTTTGCGTAATATCGTCCGGGCCCGGATCAATTATCCTCTGCACAAGACCGTTCCCCTGGATACAAAGAATATTCGGCACTTTTTCAGCAGACAGGGGAATATCTTTAAATGAAGCGATCCCCTCCTGTACCAGACAGGTATCGACAGAGTTATTCCGTCTGTTTACCTGGTAATACGAAATTTCAAGGCCTGATTTATATCTCCCGGTCACTACTATTCCTATTTTCCGGTATTTAATTACAGATGCTATGTTCAGTAATAAATCCATGATACCCGATACTTTTGTCTTTCATCTTCCCTCTTCCCTCTTCTGTCTCCTGTCTTCCGTCTTCCTTCTTCTGTCTTCCTTCTTCCGTCTTCCTTCTTTTATCTTTCATCTCCCTTCTCCCCTCCCCGTCTTCCGTCTTTTATCTCTTGTCTTCTATCTTCTGTCTCCTATCTCCTGTCTTCTGTCTCCCGTCTTCTGTCTCCCGTCTTCTGTCTCCCGTCTTCTGTCTCCCGTCTCTCCCCCCTAATAAATCACTGTTGGTTTTATAAATATATCCAGGTGCGATTTATTTTTTCCTTCTTTTTTACTTGCGAATATCCAGTTCAGTACAGGTATTTTTGATAATAAAGGCCATCCTGTGCGACTGGAAGACTTAGAATTTTCCTTCAGGCCTCCCAGCAAAACCATCTCCTCGTTATTCACCCTGATGATGGAGCTAAACTTTTTAGATTTAAGTCCCGGGGGAGCTGTTTCCTCTATCCGGTCAGAAAAAGTCGATTGCTCCACATTAATGCTTAAAATCACCTCCCCGTTGCCTGCTACAATTGGTTTAATGGTAATCCCCAATTTGGCTTCCACGGGTTTGTAGTGGTATTGTGTTTCTATATTCGGGGTCTGTGTCCCCCAGTAATTGGATGATGCTTCCTTGTAATATTCGGTCTGCCCGATCGACATCGTTGCTGAGTGGCCGTTTAAAGTAGCCAGTTGCGGGGTGCTTCTAATGTCGATAATACCATCTGTCTCCATGGCTTTCAGTTTCATATAAAAGTTTGGGGTTACTTTACCAAGATTTGTTAATCCGATGGTTCCCAGCATATTGTTCACCGAGGTTGCGCTCATGGTATAATCGAGTCCGGGGTTAATGGTTCCCGAAGTTTCTGTTGCTTTAGTACCAAGCCCGGCTTCAATACCTGTTTCAAGATCAAATTTCTTTTCAGCATCCACAATTATTACATTTATAAGAATAACCGGCACCATCACATCCATTTTTTCTATATTTTTTCTGAAACAGAAAATCATATCTGCATCTCCCCAAACGATCATACTGTTTTGTTCCGGAAATTCTTTAATAACAAGCCCTTGTTTCATCTCTTTTGGGATGAGGTACATGAGTGAATCAACCCTGCGGTTGTTGAGCTTTATTAATTCAAAACTTTTTATTTCGCTCATTTTCCGCGATCCGATAAACAAGATATTCTCTTTCAGCTTATAAGTATACTCAGAACCATAAAACAGCATATTTAAGAAATCCCGGATGGTGGTATGCTCCGTATGGATACTGGTTTTTCCATTGATTGGGCTGAGCAGTTGAGCTGAATAATCAGCTTGTTCCGACAATTCCGTAATTATATCAAGATAGGAAGCGTCCCTGATATCGGCGTTTATTAAACCATCTGTAATTTCCAATACGAGATTTTTGTTTTTCCCTTTTCCCCCGGGATTTAGCAGGGTATCCGCAGCGTTGTTTATTTGCGGAGAAACGGAAAAAAGTACCGGATTTAGTTTGCGTATGCTCAATTTATTGGTTGCGGCAACCTGCAATAACGTATTGTCTAATGAAAGATGCTGCCCATATCCGTTAATAAAAAGATTATTTGTCTCCGGCGATAATACAAAATTATATCCGCTTATATCTGTTAATTTCCGGAAAAACAAATCCGCTCTTATTTTACAGATGTCGTAATTTAGTAATGTATCTTCCGTTTGTTCAATGACCAATCGCTCTTTTTTCTCAATATATGGCTGTATATGAATAATTTTCCCGTAACAGGTGATGATAAGGTGGTATTTTTCAGCTAAAAAATTTAACACATCCTGTACTTTCACATTATCAAAATTCGCATTCACCGGATAGTCCACCTTCTGATCGATGGTAATATTAATTCCGGTGATATTGCATAATGTCCGTACCAACTCCTGCATCGGGATGTTATTAAAAGACAGGTCTACCTCGTTGTTCAGTTGAGGAACAGAAGTCCTGCCCAGCGAATCCAGCAGGAAGGTCACGGTTCTTTTATCCTGCCCGTGTAATGACCCCGGAAGTATTAACAATATTAGTACAATAATCTTTTTTACCATGGGGAAATGACTGTTTGCACATAAATATAATAATATATTCCGACACAATGAATACGAGAATGTTATTATTTAGCACAGATTTTTAATTTTATATACTTGTTGTAAAACATGAAATATAATTTGCATTTTAATTCTCCTGTCACATAGGCTATTACGTATAACCAACAGGCACTTTAAAGATAAAATTGAAAAAATCTCTGATTTTTTTTAAAATTTTATGTTTCTTTTATAATTAAATTTTATATCTTTCTTATGTCAAAAAACACCAGGTCTATTATTTTATATGCAAGATGTAATTTAAAAGAAAGTCAGATAAGGAATATAATTAATTTATGTTCTATGAATTTAAAGAAAAATGCGAAATATAATACATACTAAAAAAGCCCCTGCAGGATAACTGCGGAGGCTCTGAGTTAAATTTTAAAACAGGGAATGGCAGTTCCCATAAAAACAACGATATGAAAAATACCCGTAAGAAACTTTCTTCTTCGTTTTCTGTCCGTCTGGTCCGGCTGCGAAAACATTAAAACTGGTTTATACCAAAGGCTATCCCGGTATATGTATTTATTCATTGAACCCCAATAGCCGTGATCTGTTCCTGTTCATCCGGCAAAACGAATGACCCTCTCTGAATATTTTAATTAAGGTTTAGTAAAATCTGTCATTACAGAACAAACCTGTGTAGAGAAACATTAAAACAAAAATGATGGACAATGATGTATTATTCTATTTTTTGCAGAAGAATCATCTGACAAGCGACCCCGACGACTACATGGCAGTTACGACCAATGCCATCAGCCTCGACCTGGATGCAATTACTCAATTAATGCTGACACGGGGCTCTACCCTTACCGAAACCGATATAACGGCTGTACTGAAAATGGAACACGAAGTGATTTGCGAACAGGCAGCTATGGGCAACAACATTACCACTCCGGTCTTTAACCTGAGTATGAGTGTCAAAGGGACATTTGAAGGACCTGACGATTCGTTCGATTCGACGCGGCATACTATTAAGCTGAACCTGAATCCCGGGGTAGAGCTGAGCAAAGCAGTAAGCTCTATTAAAACCCAGAAGATACGGGGAGGAAAAATAATCCCGATTATCGACCGGCTTACCGATGTCGCAACAGGCAATGTAAACGGGCAGATCACATCAGGCGGGCTGGCTACCCTCAAGGGCAGTTACCTGAAATACGATCCTGCTGATACGCAGCAGGGGATCTTCTTTATTGCTGCCGATGCTTCGGAAACCCGTGTCGTGGTGATCTCGCGGAATAAACCCGGCGAGCTTCATTTCCTGGCGCCTGCACTGACTGCCGGGGAATACCACGTTGAAGTACGGACCATCATAAAAGGGCACAAGGAAATTTCTTCCGGAAGGCTCGATGCAACAATTACGGTAACCGGAAGCTGATGACCTGACTTGACAACTTCCGTTACCGGGAGAGCCGTGCTCCCGCTCCCGGAGCACACTACTCCTGATGCCGGAGCACACTACTCCTGATGCTGGAGCACGCTACTCCCGCTTCGGGAGCATACTGCTCCGGGAACTGGAGTAACCTATTTCCTCTCCGGGAATAATGTTCTCCGAAAAGCGAAAAAGGAGAACTGCCCGGTATAAAAAGGAAAATGCGAAATATAGTACATACTAAAAAGCTCCTGCAGGATAACCGCAGAGGCTTACGTAAAAGCATCGCTTCGAACCAACGCCGCATCATGCTACCTACGGGTTTAGCTATAGCTATTTACAGGGGGAAGAGGGTAGTAACAAAGATGAGGACAATGTTTGACAGTGAATGATCCAACACATTTTATACATTGAAGATTAACAAATCGGAAGCTGAAAATAAGCATACAAAACTTTTAGAGCAACAAATAAAAGATTAAACAATAACTTAAACTTGATACTGATGAAACGAGTAATTTTTACCTTTAATATTTTACTGTTTATACTGTACAGTTTCTTCCCAATAAATGCAATCGGGCTTGATTCTATGAGCGCAGTAAATTATGTCCCAAGTTATACTTCTCCTTCTCCGGAAGCAGCTTCATTAATAAAATATGCTGATATTCCGGTGAGTTTATATACAGGCACCCCTCTAGTAGAAATTCCTTTATATACATTAAGATGTGGAGAGATAATCCTTCCAATCTATCTTACATATTATGCATCTGGAATTAAAGTAGAAGATTATTCTACATGGGTTGGAGTGGGTTGGACTTTAAAAGCAGGAGGATTAGTTGTAAAAAAAGCTATAAACAGTTATGGCGATAGTTTTAGTACAACCTCAAAGTTGCCCATACTTGATTATCCAACAATAGAAAATTTTGAAAAAATTGTAAACATTGCCATATTACAAGAACATACAAAGAATGAAATGTATTATTATAATTTTAATGACCATTCAGGTTCTTTTTTCTTAAAAAACAAAAAACCAGTATTGAAAAAGTATGATGGTATTAAAATAGAACTTGACTTTAATGATGATATTATTACTACCACAAAAGAAGGTACAAAGTATTTTTTTCATAAAAACGAAGGGAACAAAACAGATTTCTGGCTTAGAAAAATTGCCAATGCAAACAATACGGACTCTATATCTTTTGAATATCAGGGAGGAGATACTTATTTGATACCGCCTAAAAATTCCAGATTTTACAGTTTATATTATGGTAGTGAAGAGTTTAATTCTTCTTATATGGCTCCTGCTACATATAATTTTACAGGCAATTTATTAAGAAAAATTACTACATCAAATAATGACTCAATTGTTTTTAAAACAAAAATATTTTCTGAACCGGAAGCAAATTTTGGCTATCCTCCAAAGGCATTAGACTCAATGATTATTTACAGTTCAGGCAAAAGAATAAAAGCTTTTAAATTCAACACGAATCTTATAGAGACGCTAAAACCTTATTCGAAGCGTCTTACAGGTTATCCTTCATTAACGGATAAATATATGAACTATAGAATATATTTAGATGGAGTAAAAGAAGTTGATAACAAAGGAAATATTCTGTCACACCAGTTTAAATATTATGGAAGGTCATCAGAAGGCAAGGATTCTCTTGCTAATAGGTTTTCTTTTGCTCAAGATTTTGGAGGCTACTATAATGGAAATGACGACAACTCTGATCTTATTCCTACATTTGATAAAGATGTTTACAGCGATTTGGCGATACCTAATTATGTTGGAAATCCTGATTTTCCCTATTTCGATTATAGTGGAATAGATTATGACAATTACATTCATGATATATATAGAGAGGGGGCAGACAGAAGTTCGAACCTCAATTATATGAGAATGGGGACGATAAAATCGATAAAATACCCAACCGGAGGAAAAGTAGAATTTCATTATTCGCAGAAATTTGATATTAATAATGAACCTACATGGGGCCTCAACATAAAAGAAATTAAATATTTTGATACAGGTGGTGAATTATTAAAACAAAAAAACTATGAGTATTCTAATCCGGTACAAAGCTATAAAGCACCTTCTTTTTATGGATACATGTATCATTATACTGGTTTTAATCAACCTCCAAATATTTTTAGCAATTTTCCTTATTGTGTTTGTAGTGCAGCAACTAGTGATGATTGTTTAGCAAAAAGATGGAAATGGTTATTGGAAATTAGTCCTGTTCCGAAAGATGATTCGAAGCTTAATGAAGGCCCGCTGATAGGATATAGTCAGGTAAAAGAAATTGAAACAGGTAATGGCTATACCACATATATATATTCAACTGACGGAAATTACGATCCAGCAGAAGAAATCTACGAATATTTTTTATCACATATTACAAGAACCAGCATCGTGGGAAATCCGGCAGATATTACCTATGATTATTTTTTGACGTGGAATACATGGCCATATGGACCATACCCGAATAACAGTTGGAAAATGGGGCAATTAATAGAAAAAAAGACATACAATGAAAATAATATTCCATTACAAAAAATAAAAAATAATTATTCATTTATAGAACTGGATAGAGTTCCGGAAATCAAAACTTATACACAGGATCAAGATTATTCCTATTTTTATTATCAATTTGACTATATAAGTTCATGGATTAGGTTAGATTCGGTAACAGAAACTATTGATGGTATCAGCAATACAAATATATACAAATATGATTCTTATAAACAAATAAAAGAAATTGAAACCACAAACAGCAGAAATGAAACATTGACTAAATTTTTGTATTATCCATATGATATTAATACCGGAATCTATTCCTCAATGACCTCTTTAAATATGCTCAATTATCCCATTGAGCAAACGACCATAAGAAATAGCAGTATAACAGCCAGTTCTCTTACCACTTACAAATCAGATGAAGGGATTTATGTCCCGGATAAAGTATATTCACTTGAAACAGCTTCGCCTCTGTCTTCTTTTACATATTTTAATGGTAGCACAAAAGACAGCCGTTACGGAAGTACTCCCGAAACTGAATTCGTGGATTACGACAGCAGGGGCAACCTTACAAAGGTACGAACCCGGGACGGAATTTATACCTACTACATCTGGGCATATGACAGTCAATACCCTGTTGCCAAGATTGAAAGTAGTACCAATACAACCCTTTCTATTACAGTTTATGATAATGAATTAAGTAAATCTGACGAAATATCCGATATAGAGGATGATGTTGCTTATTTAGAAGGTTTATTAACAAGCTATATCAATGATGATGATTATATGGTTACGTTATATACCTACAAACCTCTTCTTGGCATGACTTCACAAACCGATCCGAACGGTACTACCATTTATTATGAATACGATGATTTTGGCCGTCTTAAGATGGTAAAAGACGACGACGAAAAAATTGCAAATAAGTACGAATATCATTATTATAACCAATAAATTCTAACCCTATGGAAAAACTCATTTTTTCAATACTTATTGTAACTTTTATGGTTACGGCCCGGGGACAGCAAACTGATAACCTCAAACTAAAATCTTACCAGATGAGCTTTGTCTTTGAGGGAGAAATAAAAAACCAGGCTGATTCGACCTTTAGCCTGCAATATACTTTTTCACGGGAAGATGTAAAAAACTACCGGGCCCTGGTGCTGGAAAACTCTACCGGGCGTCAGCGGGTGGAACTTTTAAGTAAAAACAGGCCTGACGGTATGGAAATCAAAACGGGTAAAGACCAGCTCCGTGTGGTTATCCGTAACTACGACAAATATGATATCCCGGTAATCATCGAAGCAGAGGATGCCGAAGGAACAGCATACCCCCTGTACCTGCACGGCAGGCAGGAAAACTATCTGGGTCCTGATGAATTAAAGGCACAGGTCCGTGCACTGCGGGAAGCCATGGAAAACCGGAATACCCGGGATACGCAAGACGGGGGAAAAACCGGAAAGAACTGATATCTCATTTATCCAGCACTTTTAATTATTTAAATCAGACCTTATGAAACATTATATATTAATCCTGGTACTGATTCTTTTATCAGCAGTATTACAGGCCCAACAGGGAGAGGAGACCACCCTCACATTAAACCCCGACCAGGATGCGATGACGACGAACAACACCCGGCCGGGTTGTGAAAGCACCCTGACAACCAATTATGGTACGTATAAGCGTATCCGGGCAGAGGCAGGTACCAACTCCGGATACAAACACTGGCAACGCTCGCTCCTGGGACTTGACCTGTCCCAGCTACCTCCCGGCGCTGTTATCCGGGATGCCCGACTCTACCTGTACAGTGACGGAACACACTCAAGCGCCCTGATCTCCGGCTCGCCATACCTGTCTAATGAATGCGCCCTGCGGAGAACCACCAGTTCCTGGGACGAGATGACCGTGACCTGGAATACCCAGCCTTCAGTGACGACCCTGCACCAGGTTACCCTCTCTCAATCAACCAGCGCTGCTCAGGACTATGTAACCGATATCACCCAACTGCTCACGGATATATACAACAATCCAGGACAGGGCGACGGGATGCTGCTGATACTGAAAACCGAAACCAAATACCGGCGCATGTGCTTTTACTCAAGCGATTATTCCACCCCGGGCAAAAGGCCCAAATTACTGGTGACCTATACTTCTGAAGGGGGGACTTATACATTAAACCTCCCGGTGAATACAAATTACATCCATGTAAGTAAGCCAAGGGGACCCATGCAGACCATACCGGCCGGCCATACAGCCGGGACCATTAACGATGAGGTGCAGTACTTTGACGGAATTGGCCGCCCCCTGCAAACAGTGTCGGTAAAAGCGAGTGGATCGGAACGCGACCTGGTACTACCGTTCCTGTACGATCAGTACGGAAGGGAAACTGACAAATACCTTCCCTTTGCAGCTGCAGAAGGGAACAACGGGGCGTTGGTCAGCAATCCTGTTACAGGAGGGCAACAGCCATTTTACAACAGCCTTTATCCGGGAGAAGGGACATGTGCCCGCTACCATACCGTGTACGAGCCCTCTCCCCTGAACAGGGTATTAAAACAGGGGGCTCCCGGGGCAACCTGGCAACCCTCTGAAACGCCGGACAGATCCCCTTCAGAACATATCGTCAGTTATGAATACGGGACCAATACGCCAGGGGAAGTGCCCCTCTGGATTGTGACGGTGAACGGGGAATGCCAGCAAAACGGCACCTATGGGGCAAACGAGCTGTATGTCAACCAAACTACGGATGAAAACCTGAACCCTGCAAAGGAATACAAAAACAAGCAGGGACAGGTAGTATTAAAATCAGCTTATGACGGTATAAACTGGCTGAAGACTTATTATGTGTATGATGCTTTCGGGCTATTGCGGTTTGTCCTTTCCCCGAAAGCCACAGCAGACGGGGCCGTAACAGCTACCGAACTGGATCAGCTGTGTTATCAATATATATACGATGAACGCAACCGATTAATAGAAAAAAAGTTACCCGGAGCAGGATGGGAATATATGATCTATGATAAAAAAGACCGTCTTGTTCTGACACAGGATGCCAAACTACGGGCAGTGAATTCCAATCAGTACCATTATACCTTATATGACAGTTTTAACCGCCCGACAGAACAGGGGATTTGCACCGAAACCCTATTGTACTACCCCGGGGTTTATTGCGCTCTGCGAAGAGAAATAAGAATTAGCAATGATTACATTCCTGCTACCCGCAATGCTCAGGTGTACACCTATTACGATGATTACGATACTTCCGGCTCATGGGGCTATTCCTACTCACAGGTATATACCGACAATCCGCGAACCACTACTGTAAAAGGCCGGGTAACCGGCATGAAAACAAAAGTACTGGGGACCAGCACATGGCTGTATACTGTGAATTACTACGATAAATACGGCCGGTTGCTTCAGCAATACCAGTCGAACCCCGAAGAGGGGTACAACCGGGTATCAACGGCTTATAATTTTACCGGTCAGCCCATCAAACAGCAGACTTACCACAAAAAAACATCGTCGTCGACAGCCATTACCTGTGAAGAACAATACACCTACGACCACACGGGACGGTTACTGACCACCACACACAGCTACAACGGGGCAACTGCCGTTACTCTGGCTTCGAACACTTATGATGAGATCGGACGTCTGGAATTAAAAGAACTGCATAACGGGTACCAGGATATCGATTACAGTTATAATATCCGGGGATGGCTGACACAAATGAACGATCCCACTGCCAACGGGAGCAATGATAAAAAATTTGCCCTGAAACTGTTTTACGATACCGATATGACCGGAACACTGACTGGTAATGCTCAATATAACGGGAACATTAACGGAATGATGTGGCGACGTACAGATAATACAAAAAAAGGGTATAACTTCAGTTACGACGGACTGAACCGCCTCACTGCCGCGGACTACGGTACTTACAACGGAAACTGGGCTGCCAGTAATGCCAACGATATGGGCATAACATCGTATGACATGAATGGCAATATCAACGGGTTGACCCGCAAGGACCACCAAGGCAATACGCTCGATAATTTTGGCTATACCCTTACGGGGAATCGACTGGCTTCAGTCAGTGGTACCCTGTCCGGATCATATAACTACGATAGCAACGGGAACCTGACCTATGACGGACCACGTTCATTAACCGTCAGTTATTTCGATGAACTGAACCTGCCCAAACAATACTTCAGGAACGATACCAGTAAAGTTGATTACTGTTACGATGCCCAGGCTGCGAAATGGAGTAAAACGGCAACCCGAAACGGAACTCCAACCACAACCCTGTACTACGGCCCGTTTATTTACCTTAGCGGCAGTTTAAGCATAGTGTTGACCCAGGAAGGCTATTACGACCCGGCCAGCAGCCTGTACCATTATTATCTGAAAGACCATCTGGGCAACACGCGGATCACCTTCCATTACAGCGGGACAACACCTGTTATTGACCAGGAAGTGGAATATTATCCGTTTGGAGCCTTATTTACTGATAACACTATGGGAAATAATAAGTATCTTTACAACGGTAAAGAGTTAAACAACGAGTTCTTTGAGAATTATGATTACGGGGCCAGGTTCTATGACGCGGAACTGGGGCGGTGGCACTCTGTTGACCCGATGGCTGAAAGTTATTACTCACAATCTCCTTTCCATTTTTCAGGTAATAATCCGATTCGGTTGTTAGACCTGAACGGTATGAATTATGATGATTATTACTATGATAGAGACGGGAGTCAAATTGACTATGTAAAAAACGATCAACCAGACAGATTTTTTGTTCTAGATGACAATGGAGATACAGAATATAACGGGGGAAATTACTCAGAGGTAAGTACAGACAGCGAAGTAGGTCATTTAGCTAGAATAACATATGCAGAGGCCGGAGGTGAAAATCAAACCAGTAAGGAAGCAGTTGCAGACGTTGTGAGAAATCGAGTAGAGAGTTCTAGGTTTCCTGACTCCTATGAAAAAGTTGCAGAACAAAAGTCGAATACAAAATGCGGAATAGTTTATCAGTTTTCATCTGTTGATTACTATGATAAAAGCAGCTGGAGGTATTCAAATCCTTTATCAACAACAAACCAATCCGAAAGAACAGCCTTTGCAAATTCTGTTTCAGCTGCAATCAAGATATTTAATGGTGAAAATGGAATAACAAATGGAGCCTTACTGTACTATAGTCCTAAGTCAATGGTTCCTAAAAATAGTGCACCAGGCTGGAATTTTAATCTTTTACAGGAAATAACTATTCCTGATATATCAACCAATAGTTTCAAGTTTTATAAATATAAATGATGAAAAGAGTATTGTATATAATATTGCTTGGGATTTTCTTTTCTTGTCAAGGTCAGAACAAAAATGCAATTCCTTTCATGACTTCAATTGGGGATGGATATTACTCTATTCCTAATAAAGTGGAAGGTCAATTAATATTCCCTGATTACCAGAATTACAAAAGCAAGAATGATTCTATTTACTTAGAAAAAATTCTTTATGCTGATGAAGAGAATGACTTCATTTTTATAATTGGAAATATTATGGGGTCAAAAACTTCTTTGTTGTTAGCTCTTCAAAAGAATGAAGAAAAGCCTATTATTTATGTTGAGCAAATCGGATTAATTGATACGATTGAAAAGATAAATATGAATAACTGTTTATTCTTCAAATTGAACAATACATATTCCGATGTCTGTAGTGAAAGAAAGGCTTTGTGTATCTATGTTTTAGATCATTTTAAAGTGTATAAAAGTTTTGAGGGCATAGAAAAAGAAGAATATTTTAACACAGGAGATCCATTATGTCAGGAAGGAATCTCATATATACAAAATTTTGAATTAAAACTTGACGGCAATGATATTATATTGAATGCCAAGAAGGAAAGCACGAATGGAAATATTGAGCATTCGAGATATCAATTTAAGAATCATCAGTTTAAGTAATAGAGAAGCCCGGCAGTGCCGGGCTTCTCTTGTTATATCGCTTTTAATTTAGCTGCTTTGATAAGGTTGTCGAGCGTGTAGAAAATGTGGTTCCTGTCCTCGTCCGGCAACAGCTCAATATCTTCCAGACGTTTTAAAGTCCGTTTATCCAGAACCCTTAACTCTCCTTCGCCCACCAGGTAATCCAAAGACACTTCGAGGGCATCCGCCAGTTTTTTGGCCGTCTCGATACTTGGCTTCATCTCGTTACGCTCGTACTTGCCCACAATGTCGCCATTAATGCCGGAACGCTTGCCCCCTGCTGGTCGGGATTTGTAATCCCGATCTTGTTAGAGGAGGATTTGCAATCCTCAATATATTTGTAATGAAACAATAGACCCGCCCCATTGCGCCGAGTTTTGCTGTATGCACTGGTGTGGCTTAATAGAGTTAAGACATGAATCCCTCAGATCGGTGTTTTCCGCACGACAGCCATTACCTGCGAAGAACAATACACCTACGACCACACGGGCCGGTTACTGACCACCACACACAGCTACAACGGGGCAACTGCCGTTACCCTGGCTTCGAACACTTATGATGAGATCGGACGTTTGGAGCAGAAAGAACTGCATAACGGGTACCAGGATATCGATTACAGTTATAATATCCGGGGATGGCTGACACAAATGAACGATCCCACTGCCAACGGGAGCAATGATAAAAAATTTGCCGAGAAACTGTTTTACGATACCGACATGACCGGAACACTGACTGGTAATGCTCAATATAACGGGAACATTAACGGAATGATGTGGCGACGTACAGATAATACAAAAAAAGGGTATAACTTCAGTTACGACGGACTGAACCGCCTCACTGCCGCGGACTACGGTACTTACAACGGAAACTGGGCTGCCAGTAATGCCAACGATATGGGCATAACATCGTATGACATGAATGGCAATATCAACGGGTTGACCCGCAAGGACCACCAAGGCAATACGCTCAACAACTTTGGGTATACCCTTACCGGAAATCGACTGGCTTCGGTCAGTGGGACCCTGTCTGGTTCATATACTTACGACAACAACGGGAACCTGACCTATGACGGACCTCGTTCATTAACCGTCAGTTATTTCGATGAACTGAACCTGCCCAAACAATACTTCAGGAACGATACCAGTAAAGTTGATTACTGCTACGATGCCCAGGCTGTAAAATGGAGTAAAACGGCAACCCGAAACGGAACTTCAACAACAACCCTGTACTACGGCCCGTTTATTTACCATAGCGGCAGTTTAAGCATGGTGTTGACCCAGGAAGGCTATTACGACCCGGCCAGCAGCCTGTACCATTATTACCTGAAAGACCATCTGGGCAACACGCGGATCACCTTCCATTACAGCGGAACAACACCTGTTATTGACCAGGAAGTGGAATATTATCCGTTTGGAGCCTTATTTACTGATAACACTATGGGAAATAATAAGTATCTTTACAACGGTAAAGAGTTAAACAACGAGTTCTTTGAGAATTATGATTACGGGGCAAGGTTTTATGACCCGGAGTTAGGGAGGTGGCATGTGATCGACAATAAAGCCGAAAAATACTACGGAACATCTCCGTATGCATATGCAATAAACAATCCTATAATATTCATAGACCCTGATGGGAATGATATATACTTATCCATCAAGAATCAGGCACACTTGAAAGCCTTTCAAAATTTTGCAAATACTAAGCAAGGACAACGATTTATTGCACAATTTGCTGGTGCAGGTCAAACGATCAATGGGGTTACCTACAAAACAGCTGGCAGATATTCAAGTATCAACTTATCCATTAATTCTAAGAATCTTGAAGGAAAATTTGGAGAAACAAGTACATATTTAAGCAACAGTCCTAAAGGTGAGCTAAGGTTGCGCAATATGCTTACATCAAGAGATTTGCCTGAAGGAAAAAGAAAGTATGAAATCAATATTAACCTCAGGAATGGAGATTCAGCAGAACAATCAACTTACACTTTAGGTCATGAGTCTTTTGTGCATGCAGAAAATAATGCTGCTGGATTAGATAAGATTGAATCTGATGTTTCAGATGGCACTATCAACAGCGAAACAAAGTTAGTTTCAAGACTTAGGGGTGAAGAGATGAATGCTAATGAAGAACATAAGAATCTTGTGACAGAAGGAACTAATGAGAACACCAAAATGAATAGCTATGTTAAAGACTTGAATGAGAAAAACAACACTAATATTTACAATCAATATTATGAAGATGATAAGAAAAAATATTAAACTTCTGACCCTGATAGTGTTGTCAATTCTATATCTGACGTTTTGTAACAACAAACACAATGAGAACATCTATGATATCGGAGATCAGCTAAATCCAGCTCATTTCTCTATCATCAACACTTATCAAGTTAATGGAGAAGTATACAAAGAGGTACAACATAAAACTAACCCAAATTCTACGTTTTTCATTTTTGGAGAAAAGAGCAGGATCTTTTTGTATACTGAAAGTAACGTGAATAGCCAGAGGTTTAAATGCTATTATGATTTTTTCAACAACAAATTTAAGGAAAACCCAACATACATTGACAGCTCAATGTTTTCTGGAAATTTTATATGTAGAAAGTACCTTTGGAATGATAGCATAAACCATGATTTTGCAATACTTTCATCGTGTAAGAACATCAACGATACACTAACCAAACTTGGAATTAATTGGGATATTGAAGCAGGTAATGATTCACTGATAACAAAATTGCAGAATATTGATGAGTAAAACCCCCGTCTGGCGCGAGACTTAGTCTGAGATATTAAACAACAAACCCGGCCGCAATGGTCGGGTTTTGTTTTTATAGCATTAGCTGTTTAAGTTTCTTTTTGGTAATGAATGCATCAATCAGGCGTTTAATGGTATTTTGGTCTTCTTCTTCCATTTGTTCTACCGCCCTGAATTGATTTAAGAGTTCTGCGTCCTTGAGGGAGTTTTGGGCTTTTTCGCTGGTGTTACCGTTAATCAGGAAGTCAACAAAAGTACCCAATACATCGGCCAGCCGGTTCAATACTTCGGCTGGAGGCTGCGCCCCTTTAACCCTGCAGGTCGGGATTTGTAATCCCGATTTTATTCGTGGAGGATTTGCAATCCTTATTTTGTAATGAAACAATAGAAGAATCGACAAGCCCGGCACTGCGCCGAGTTTTGCTGTATGCACTGGTGTGGCTTAATAGAGTTAAGACATGAATCCCTCAGATCGGTGTTTTCCGCACGACAGCAATCACCTGTGAAGAACAATGCACCTACGACCACACGGGCCGGTTACTGACCACCACACACAGCTACAACGGGGCAACTGCCGTTACTCTGGCTGAAAATACTTACGATGAAATCGGACGACTGGAACTAAAAGAACTGCATAACGGGTACCAGGATATTGATTACAATTACAACATCCGGGGATGGCTGACACAAATGAACGATCCCACTGCTTCGGCAACCAACAGTAAGTTGTTTGCCATGCAGTTGTATTACAATACCGACATGACCGGAACACTGACTGGTAATGCTCAATATAACGGGAACATTAACGGAATGATGTGGCGACGTACAGATAATACAAAAAAAGGATATAACTTCAGTTACGACGGACTGAACCGACTCACTGCCGCGGACTACGGTACTTACAGCGGAAACTGGGCTGCCGGTAATGCCAACGATATGGGCATAACATCGTATGACATGAATGGCAATATCAACGGGTTGACCCGCAAAGACCACCAGGGCAATACGCTCGA
The DNA here is from genome assembly GCA_963662895.1 of Prolixibacteraceae bacterium. Taxonomy (GTDB): domain Bacteria; phylum Bacteroidota; class Bacteroidia; order Bacteroidales; family Prolixibacteraceae; genus GWE2-42-39. Next base: position 2,478,968 of record OY759982.1, read on the forward strand.
TAACTTTGGCTATACCCTTACGGGGAATCGACTGGCTTCGGTCAGTGGTACCCTGTCCGGATCATATAATTACGATAGCAACGGGAACCTGACCTGTGACGGACCTCGTTCATTAACCGTCAGTTATTTCGATGAACTGAACCTGCCCAGGCAATACTTCAGGAACGATACCAGTAAAGTTGATTATTGTTACGATGCCCAGGCTGTGAAATGGAGTAAAACGGCAACCCGAAACGGAACTCCAACAACAACCCTGTACTACGGCCCGTTTATTTACCTTAGCGGCAGTTTGAGCATGGTGTTGACCCAGGAAGGCTATTACGACCCGGCCAGCAACCTGTATCATTACTTTCTGAAAGACCACCTGGGCAACACGCGTATCACCTTCCATTACAGCGGAACAACACCTGTTATTGACCAGGAAGTGGAATATTACCCGTTTGGAGCCTTATTTACTGATAACACTATGGGAAATAATAAGTATCTTTACAATGGTAAAGAGTTAAACAACGAGTTCTTTGAGAATTATGATTACGGGGCTAGGTTTTATGACCCAGCTATAGGGAGATTCCACAGCGTTGACCCGTTGGCAAGTGATTATCCATCATGGACTCCTTACCACTACGTACATAATAACCCAATACTTTTGGTTGACCCGACCGGGATGTCCGCTGACTGGTATGAGGACGAAAACAAAAAGTTGGTTTATGACGAAACGATAAGAAGTCAGACTGACCTTGACACAAAAGGAATCAAAGGTGAATATAAAGGGGAAAAAGGCTATGGAATCAATGAAGAAACAGGAGCCTTACAAACTTATCAGCCTGATGGGACAATTACCGAAAGCTCTTTAGCTTCTAATGATATTACTGTAAAAGCCAATCCTGTTACAACTGCTATTTATCAGGGGCAAAAAGAATTTATAAATCATCCTGTTACCCAGGCAACAATCAATGGATTAACTTTTGTCGCCTCTGGAGGAATTGAAGGAGTTGCAGCATTAGGTTCTGGAATAGTAAGAGGGATTGGAAATTTAAGAGTTCCTATTTATCGTGTTTTTGGAGGAGAGGCTCGTGCGATAGGAAATTATTGGTCTCCAATTAATCCTAGGTTATACGGTTCTCAATATCGAAATTTAGCAGGACTTCCAAACACCAATACGGGTGCATTTACATTAAAAGCAACAACAGCACTAAAGAACATTAACCCAAGTACAATCAAACCTGCAGCACCCCTTGACGATAATTTTGGGAGACTTGTACCTGAGTTGAAAGTATTTGATAAAAGTAATATTGTTGTCAAAGATTTTTGGGTTAACTTCTAATTTAATGACATGTTGTATCTAACATCATCTGAATATGAGCGTCTAAAAGGACCATTTGCTTGTGAAGAAATAAGTAATACTTACATAAACAAGAGACAGGTCTTAGTCGTAAAAATAGAACCTGCTTTAGCGGGTATAGACTATAATCAAGGATTTAATGCAATATCACATCTATTGTTAATTGCAAAATATAAAGATAAAGACTTAAAGAAGCTAAGTAAGTTTCCGATAGATGTTGTTGTTTTTATTCCAGATAATCTTAACGAACCATTAAGCATGGATAGACAGTGGAGTGAAATGCAAAGTATAGGGTGGGCAGAGCTACACGATATTTATCCGAAGGAATGATAGTTATACAATAAATACTAAAAAAGCCAGCCTGTACCATTATTACCTGAAAGACCACCTGGGTAATACGCGAATTACTTTCCATTACAGCGGCACCACTGCCGTAGTTGATCAGGAAGTGGAATATTACCCGTTTGGAACTCTTTTTGCCGATAATAATCTGGATAAAATATCTACCTTTACAATGGTAAAGAGTTAAACAACGAGTTCTTTGAGAATTATGATTACGGAGCCAGGTTTTATGACCCTGAACTGGGAAGGTGGCATGTGATTGACAACAAGGCCGAAAAATATTACCCGATTACAACTTATGCATATGCTGCAAACAATCCTATCCGATTTATCGACTCTGATGGAAACAAAATAGTTGATGCCACAGGCAATGTGATCTATACGCAACAAGGAGGGTGGTCAAAAAATGCTCCTACTGATGCTGTTAGATTAGGTAAAGCAATGATGGGAACACGTACTGGAATATTGCAATTTAACAAAATGGTTAATACTGATTATGGTATCACTTTAAATATTAGTCAGGAAAAGAAAGTTTATAAAATTGGTGGAAAAACAGTTTATAAATTAGGAGAAGCTAGTAAGTCTGTAAGCTATAATCCGAATACTGGAGATTATAAAATAAACTCCGTAGATGTGACAGTTTTCGAAGGAACACTGAACGAGTACTTGGAAAAAGCAGGCACTTCAAAATCTGATGCTTATAGAGAGAGTACTAAAAATAATGATCAAGCTATCGGGGCTATTGGAGCTCATGAATCAGTACATGCAACTGACAAACAAAACATTGAAGATACCATGGAGAATAAAGTAAAAGGGACTAACCATGATACAGAAAATGAGCCGGTTAAAGTAGAAATGCAAGTGTTAGATGAACAACATATACAAAACTTAAAAACAATCGATCCCATTACTACCATAAAGTTTTGATAAATGAAAATTAAAAAAATATATGTCATAATTTTGTTCTCATTGTTAAATACTGTAATAATGAGAGAAACAAAAGCTCAAACACATTGCTATAATAAATTGATTAAGGATTACTTGATTAGTAAAGGTGAATTGAATAATAATGAAAAAACTTCTATTTATTCATTCGAAGTGTTAAAGTCAAATAGTATTAATGATAATGTTTTTGGCATTTATCGAATTGGTACTTTCTCTGACCATGGATTAATTTATTTATTTCTTTTAGATAAAAAAAATGAGAAAGAAATCTTTTTAGACTTTGAAGACATGCCATCAACAATTGAGGCAGTCCTCAGTTTCATGGATGGGGCTAGTTACAAACTAAACGACAGCGAAAAGCTTGCATATATACGAAAGGCTCTTGACATCTATAGAATTAATGAAAGAAAAATACCTTGGTAATGAAACAATAAGAAGGATAGACAGGCCCGGCCACTGCGCCGGGTTTTGTTATATATACAGATGCAGCTTAATAGTTCGCTTGTTAAGTAATGAATCCCTCAGATCGGCGTTTTCTGCACGACAGCCATCACCTGCGAAGAACAATACACCTACGACCACACGGGCCGGTTACTGACGACTACCCACAGCTACAACGGGGCAACTGCCGTTACCCTGGCTGAAAATACTTACGATGAGATCGGACGACTGGTACAAAAAGAACTGCATAACGGGCACCAGGATATTGACTACTGTTATAATATCCGGGGTTGCCATGCAGTTGTATTACAATACCGACATGACCGGAACACTGACTGGTAATGCTCAATATAACCTCAACGGAAAGATACCAGTTGAATAATCTGGATGAACTTCAAAGCAAACTGAAAAAATTACATCCGCTAAATGGTGACAAAAGTGATTATTAATCTTTAAATTTGTAGGAAAATATAAAGATTATGAATATCGAAACCAGAAAGTTAAAGATCATCAATTGGGTGTCTCATCTTCAGGATGAAACTGTGCTTACCAGGATTGAGCAACTTCAATCTCAAAAGCAAGATTGGTGGGATTTGATTAGTAAAGAAGAAAAGGCTGAGATTGAAGAGGGAATCTCCCAGGCTGATAAGGGCGAGACAAAGACAACGGAAGATGTCTTATCAAAGTACAAGAAATGGCTTTAAAAATAGTCTGGTCCAAACGAGCAGAAAATGGATACGATAAAATAATACAGTACCTGGCAGAAGAATGGACAGACCGTGAAATTCGGAATTTTATCGAAGAAACACGGCAATTTTTATCCCTTCTCGAAAAGAATCCTCATTTGCTGGAGCAGTCCCAAGTCCGAAAGAACATATATAGAGGCCACATGAACCGTCTTACAATAGTTACTTATCGGGTGAAACCCCGGAAGAAACAAATAGAACTTTTAAACGTTCGAAGCTCCAGACAAAAACCACTAAGAAAATAACCAACTTCCACCGCACAGACTATTAATAAGGAGAAGAAATGGAGTTATTGTCATTGCTTATTGAGAAATATGAGCAGGAACACGGATCACATGAAAAAGTTGTGGAGTTACCGGTCAAGCATAAATTTTAGCAACTCTGAACAAGAAGAATTCAATATCAACAACACCTCTTTGAGTAGCCCTGAAAGTTTTCAGTTTAGCATTGAAAGATTCAGCAGAAGCGTTCGTACTTCGATTGTCAAAGAAGTTCAATATTTCAGGATAATGCGAATAGAATGTTGCAGATATGGTATTGAATGATTTAATACATATTCCAGTAAAAGTTGACAGGTGATTCCGGCGAAAGTTGACAGTATCATTTTTTTCGATGATTTCGTGGTTAAAAATAGCCAAAAAAAATTATTGTTTTCTCATTTTTTTTCTCATCGATTCTCCTTTTAATTCAAACCGGTGTGCCGAGTGGGTTACACGGTCTAAAAAAGCATCAGCAATGGTTTTTTCTTCAAGCAGTTCGTGCCATACTTTTACCGGGATCTGGGAAGTTATTATGGTCGATTTTTTTCCATGCCTGTCCTCAATAATATCCAGAAGCATCAGTTGCCTTTCATTATTGATCACCTGCAGTCCAAAGTCGTCCAGGATCAGCAGGTTTTGTTTTTCAATCCGGGCTAATTCTTTCATATAAGTGCCCCCTGCTTTGGCCATGGTCAGTTTATCGAAAAGTCGGCCCAGGTTAAAATACAGTGTTTTGTACCCTTTCAGGCAGCCCTGGTATCCCAGGGCGGTGGCAAGAAAACTTTTACCGGCACCTGTACTGCCGGGAATAATGATATTTTCCCCCCGGTCGATAAAAGAGCAATCAGCCAGACGGGTAAAAAGGTTTCTGTCCAGTTCCCTTTCGGGGGCAAAACTGATTTCCTCAACGGATGCCTGGTAGCGGAACCGGGCTGTTTTAACCAGGCGGTCTGTTTTCCGTCCGACCCGTTCGTCCCATTCGGCCTCAATGAGCCAGGCTAAAAATTCATCATTGGTCAGCGAGTTGTTTTGTCCTGTTTCAAAGGATGCCTGGTAAGCCCTTTTCAGGCCATGCAGCCGCATCTGCTGCATTTTTTCGATGGTTGCATTCGTGTTCATAATTCAAATGATTAATTATTTGTAATACTGTTTTCCCCTGATATTATCATGAAAGGGAATTTTCAATACTTTACTGTTTTCAGGGCCCAGTCTGTCGAGTCCTTTTTCCAAAATATTCCTGATGGTATGGTAGCTGTAAACCTGGTAATGCAATGCCCTTTCACAGGCATTATCGAGTCGCTGGCTGCCAACACGTTTGGCAAAACCAAGGATGCCAAGACACGATTTGTATCCCTGCTCCGGGTATGGTTTGGTTTCCAGTACCTGCCTGATGTACGCCTGGGTTGATCCCCCGATGGTTGCAGCCCAGCGGGTAAACTTTTCCGGGCTCCATTCCGAGACAAACCGGTGGCTGGAAGGAAGGTGCGTTTTTATGGTGGTGTACCTGTGCGGGGAATAATCCCGCCGGTGCAGGGCGATGCGTTGGTGATTGTAATAAACCTCAACAACGCCGCGTGTATAGATGAGCTTAACTTTTTTGCCAATGTAAGAATAAGGCACACTGTAATAATGTTTGTCTTTCCCCAGCAACACATGGGAGTTTTTTTGTACTGTGGCCATTCTGTATTCTTTTAGTTCGTAACCTGTGGCTGGAAGTGGTTTTAATACACTTCTTTCGGTTTCATTAAACAAATCCCTGCGGCTGTAATCCCTACCCTGGAAGTGCCGGTTATTATATTTTTCCAGTTCCTTTTTTATGGCTGTATTTAATTCTTCAAGTGAATAAAATTCTTTATTCCTGAAGGCAGCATAAATACGGTGGTACACGATTTTAACCGCACCTTCGACCAATGCTTTGTCTTTGGGTTTGCGTACCCTTGCCGGGTAAATGGTAGTGCCGTAATGGAAAGAAAAATCGGCTAAGCGTTCGTTTATCCCCGGTTCGTACCTGTCACTTTTGCTAACGGCTGATTTTAGGTTATCCGGCACCACTGCTGCGCTTACCCCGCCAAAATAGAGGAAGGCCTGCTGAAGGCTGTGCAGAAAATCGGGCACTCTTTGACTAAGGGTTGCTTCTACAAAGGTGAGCTGGCTTGCACCCAGTGTCGCAACAAATACTTCTGCTTCTTTTATCTCTCCGGTTTCCCGGTCGATAAAACTTAGTTTTTTGCCCGCGTAATCCACAAATAATTTGTCTCCTGCCTTATGCTCCATGTGCATGCAGGCATCGTTTTGTTTTCCCCACTGCTGGAAATGATGACAGAACTGGGAGTACATCACTCCGTCCGGGTGTTTGTTTTTGTACTCGTTCCATAATAGCTGACGGGTTACCCCCGGTTTTTTCAACTCCCGTTCCACGTAAGGAAAAAATTCTGATAACTCTATAAATATTATGTTCCTGTCGTTGCGCGACGGCGTTACCCCGCCTTCAAACAGTTCGTGCAGTTCTGCATCACTAAAAGATCCCAGTTCTTCAAGTTTGAACCCGCTGGTTTCAATTTGTTTTACATACTTGATAATAGTGGGCCGTGAAAGATTAAGTGCTTTCGCCAGCCGGGAATTTGAAAAATTTTCTCTCTTTAATCGAATGATCTCCCTAATCATAATTGCTCCTATTGATTTATTGGCCATATCTTTTTTTCGCAAAAAAAAGCATGACCGGGAAACCATCGAAAATTACCTGTCAACTTTCAGCCGGAACCGGGTGTAAACTTTCACCGGAATCAGGTGTAAACTTTCACCGGAATCAGGTGTAAACTTTGAGCCGGAATATGCAATTTAAATCCAGATTCGGTAACATCATTAAACCACTTAGCCATTTTCGTATAAGCTACGCCTTTGTTTTTGTTTTTTGAAAATATCATCCTTAATGAATGAGTAAGAGAATACCCTTGTTTTATGTCAGGGAAAAGTTCAAATAATATTGCAGCCCTTTTCTTTTGTTTCTCCGTCCATTTATCACCAGACTTGAACAATAAATACCGACTACGGGCAAGTAGTTGCTTTTTTGTATCCCCATTGCTTAATATTTCCGGAACATATTTTTTACCGTCTGCTTTTGCATTTTCAATGGCGTTGGTCTCTTCGTTTATTGCATCCCAACGATGGGCAATACGCATCTCCTGTAATGCATCGTAAGCTAATTTTTGAACATGGAAACGGTCGATCACCCGCTTAGCTTTGGGAAAACATCTTCGTACTATTTTATCCATGGAATTGGCCATATCAAGTGTTACTTCTTTTACCATATTGATTTTTTCTTCGGGGATTCTTTCTAAAACCTCTATGATTTTTTCTGCCTCCGTACCTTCAACCATTGCAACTAATGCGCCTTTTTTCCCTTTCCCTGCTTTATTGGTTACAATCGTGTAAAGTTCTCCATTGGTAAGGGCTGTCTCGTCAATGCTTAATTGTGTACCAACGTTCTCCGGGAAAAGAATCCAGTCCTTTGCATGTGGCTTTTGTCCCCAAGTGGGAAAATCACTCAAATACTCTTTGTACTGTTGCCCAAAACGATCCCCATCAATGGAATAGTACTTTTCTAAACTATTGCTGCTGATGGGGTAATTGTCCAAAAAACCCTTTTAAAAAAATTGCAAAACCTTTCGTCAAACGAGTCCCTTTTGCAACACTATCCCAGTCCCTCTCTACTGTCTTGCCTGTCGATTCTGAATACCATCTCCGACGCTTTACGTGCAAAAACATGGCTTTGTCCCGTAATGGAAAATCCTGTATCACTGATTCGTTATAAAATCCTTTGGAAATAAGCTTTACCAATTCATATCCTTCCGGCTTTATTGCCTTTTCTTCCAAATGTACATGGATTTCTTTTTCTCCTGTTTCTATTTGAACAATGTCGAAATATTCAAAGATTTCTTCTGGTAAAAGTAATTTTAGCAATGTCTGGTAATGTTCGTTGGATTGTCCCTTCATTTGTAAAATATAAAATACAAAGTTCGTTTTTATATTTTTCTCCACAACTTTTTTAACTGATCCAGGAACACCACAGGATGGAAGCGCCAACCCCAATCGAGGCCATTAAGTTTAGAATGGAGCAAATGGGTTTAAGACAGTCGGACATAGCCCCTCTATTTGGTGGAAAGACCCGTGTCTCAGAAGTGTTGAACGGCAAAAGGGCACTGACCCTTAAAATGATCACTTTACAGAACAGGTATTTGGGCATCCCTCTGGAATCACTGGTAAGTGCCAACAGGGACATAAAGCTCGAGAAAGAAAAAAAAGAGAAACTATTGAAGATATCCTCTATCAAAGAATATTTAAGCAGTAGCAAAACTGCTATTCTCTAGTTCCCATATCTTCTCAAGACTTCAGGATTTACCAATTGTCTAATGATCCAATTCCCGAAGAGAGGTTTTAACAGACTCCAGGAAATTATAAATGCACCGGAGGTCGAACATGATATCGCTAATCTCACTACTTTTCAATATATCTTCGAAAGGTTTACAGAGCATATCGAGAACCCTGAAGGTTACCTGGTAAATCGAAGACTCAAGGGCTTCGGCGATTTCTTCGCTATTGCCGTACACAGGACGGAGTTCTTTTTCCCATGCGTTGAACAGGGCATCCTTTACCCGTTCAACCTGATTTTTTTCTGTGGAAGTCATAACTGAATGGTTTAAGTTATTACAGGCAGAAATTAAAGAACGGCCCTGCCTTTCCCGTTGACTTCCACCACGAGGGCAGCGGGCGCATTAACGCTCCGCACGGGGGTACAAGGCCGCCTGTATGATCGGATCGTATTGGCATAAAAAATACCCGCAACGATAAAACCGGCGAGCTTTCTCTCGCCCTCATGTATGGAAGTCATGACAAAGTTACGATATTTTTAACAAGAAAAGGAAATCCCCTGCTGGTCGGGATTTGTAATCCCGGTCTTATTCGTGGAGGATTTGCAATCCTCATAGCATATATACAGGTGTTACAAAAAAGTCTGTTACAGCAAATAGCTTAATATTTCTTCCAGCGAAGTTTGTCCGGATGTAAATAGTTCCAGGGCACTGTTCTTCAGACTTCTGAACTTCAGATCATCAAGAGATAGCTCATTGAGTTTTATTTTTTCTGCAATATCATGATTAACCGGGATTAACTCGTAAATGGCTTTCCGTCCTGAATAACCTGTAAAATAACATTGTTCACATCCTACTGCTTTATAATGAGTTCTTATAGTCAATGTATTACCAACCGGTAGCAAGTCATTCGAAAAGGGTTCTTCCTGTTTGCAATGCGGACAAAGTAAACGTACTAATCGCTGGGCCATCGACAAATTTAATGTTCCGGCAAGCAGATAAGGAGGAATATCCATATCCAGCAGACGGGAAATAGTCCCGTAAGCTGAATTGGTATGCAGGGTCGAAAAAACCAGGTGCCCGGTTAAAGCAGCGCGGATAGCCATTTGGGCAGATTCTTTGTCCCGTATTTCACCAAGCATTATAATATCAGGATCTTGTCGCAGAAAAGTACGTAATGCTGCTGCAAAAGTCAATCCAATGTCATCCTTTACCTGAACCTGGTTAATCCCGTCTAGCGTATATTCTACCGGATCTTCAACCGTCATAATATTTACGTTTTCCCTGTTCAGGAATTTCAGACTGGCATACAATGTCGTTGTTTTTCCAGACCCGGTAGGACCGCTTATGAGAATAATACCATATGGCTTTTGAATGGATGTTTTGTATAATTGCAATTGTTCTTCTCCAAATCCTAAATCATCAAGATTAATATCCGCAGCATTCGCGTTTAGTAACCTTAAAACGACTTTCTCTCCGTACAGGGTTGGAAGTACAGAAACCCGGATATCTGTTTTAAATCCATCGTGCTTAAAGATTATACGTCCATCCTGGGGCAGACGCTTTTCTGCAATATCCAGATGCGCCTGTATTTTTATCCGGTTGACCAACGCAGGGTATTTCTCTTTACCAAAACGATATCTTTCGGCAAGTTTACCATCTACCCTGAAACGGATCCGGCACTCCTGTTCATATGCTTCAACGTGTATATCACTTGAATTTAGTAACTGCGCCTCATTAATAATTTTGGGCAGAAAATCATTAAAATCGTTACTAAAATGGCTAATCCCCGTTTTTGCTTTGGCTTTTGCAGGATAGTATTTTATCAACTGTTTTCTGATTTCGCTTCCATCAATTTCTGTAAGAATAATATTTCTGCCAAGTAAAAGTTCCAGCTCTTCCTGAATTAATAAATCGCTTTTAAGGCAATAAAAAAGGATTTCATCTGCAGAAACTTTGCCTGGTATAATATTATAATGCCATGCCTGCTCTGCTGTAATCAGGTCGACAGAATTTTTATCGATGATATATTCGTTGGACATAGACCGGATTTTCAAAATTGGAAAATATCGTTTTGCATATCAGTAATACCTGTAACGTGCAAGATGTAACATACCGTGAGTATAATAGCCTGAATTCCTGCAAAAGGAACGGTTGAGTTTCTTTTGAAAGAAACAGTTCCCAATGAATAAACAAGAGAAATTATCAATGAAATCATATACACCGCGACAAAATTGAAAACAGAAAAACTGATCATGAAGACCGGGAGCATCATTACATCTCCCACGCCTATGGAAGACTTTATTCTTCGGAAAGCTTCTGTTTTATATCTGATCAGGTAATACATAAATAACATTGATAGAATAATCAGGGATAGGTGCATATTCAAAATGATATTATCAGGTTTTACCGTAAAAATTCCGAATATTACAGAAACAAGATACAACAAGTATAAAACCAAATAATTAGCCAGATAAATCTGTCTGGATTTAAAATCCTGCCAGCATATCCCCAAAAAGTTTGCTGTGATAAAAACGGTTAAAACAACAGGCATCAGTCTTTCGTAACTTCAAGTAACTTTTTATCCTGATCGATTTCCCATACATTAAAAATGCCATCGCCGTCGAAATCGGCAACAGCTGTAGCACGGGCTTTAAAACTGTTTGTAGTAGCTTCCAGTATTTCAATTTTGTAATTTGCATTTCCATCTTCTGTTATTAGTTTTTCCTGCTCAAATCCGATAGCATCAAAATCTGAGGAGTATTTCGAATACATGTAAAAATAGTTCTTCTCCAAATTGTGAAGATGGGAAAGCTGCATTTTTGCCTCTGTACTTTTTGCTCTTGAAATCAACGGCATAAGATTAGGCAAAGCAATTAAGACCAAAATACCAATTATTACCAATACAACCAATAACTCTGGCAGAGTGAAGGCCCTTACTTTTTTCTTTATATATTTTTTCATCATGACAGAAATTTTATAATCAAATATACCAAAAATTATGATTCTCATAACTGCTTTTAAATTATTTCTTTAATTTATTAAGCATAATACGAACCATGAGAGACAGTACAGAGAGAACATCCAGACAAAATTGTATTTTTTGATCTTTTAAAGTATATATTCATTGAAGAACAAGTAAATCAATACTAATCGACCGATCTTCTGAGCAATTCCCCTGCCTCGTCGTTCCGGTGCAATTTTTAGTGTATATGCTTCAAACAAAAAGCACATATTATTCATCACCATCTACATAATTAGGCGTTAAATAAAGACTACTTTGTCTCCCTTCTCCCGGGCACTCAATTTTTTTCAGTTCAAATTATTTTAGTTAGTTCTACTTTGACAGATTTCGAAGGAAGTCCAATTTTTCTGATTTTATACCCCACCCCCAAGGGGAGAAATCAGAAAAATCGATCCGGTTCCCCTCCCTTTCACATCTCCTCCTCTTCTTTTTTTTGGATATTGATTATTGAATATTCCTTATTGGATATTTGTTTTTCCGGTGTTTTCTTTGTCCTCTTAATAACCTGACAATTTTTATTCGCCTTTGGCCGGCGGGGCCCTTCCTTTTGCAGTCGACCAAAAGGAAGAAAAAGTCTTGTCAAAGTCATCCTTCCTCCCGCCTCTCGGTTTTCTCTTTCCTGCCCACATCCTTCAATACCCACAAAAAAACCGTTCCCGCCTACGCCGGCCCGGACTACTTTGACTGGCCATCCCTGCTTTTCACCTTCCGGTAAACAGGGGACTTGACTTCAGGATACCTTTCCTGTCATTTTTTCATTATGCCCAAATTTTGGATCAGTTTAAAAAGTTGTAGAAAAAAAAGTATTCAGTGTTCAGCAAGGAGCCATCGTTTCGTTATAGAATATGCCGGGGGAGAGGTATTTTTTCAGGAAAGACAACAATGCCCGGGCTGTTTCCGCCTAAGAGGAAAAAGCGTTCAGAAATCAGAGAATAAAGGTAAAAGAGCCGAAAATCACCAGTTTGTGCGGGGAAAAATTACAAAAGAAAACACCTGGTCAGATTAGTCCTGCCAGGTGTTTTCTTTTTATCAGCTTAAAAATTTCTTTCTCAACTCTTCAACCTGATCCGGATTGATTGGAACCAGTTTACCCAGTGAAGCCCCCATAGTAAGCGACTTTGCACTAAACTCTGCCACTTCCAGCCGGTCGAACGTGCCAAGCAATTTATCACCTGTTACCAAAACAGAATCATTATTAATAATCACTGCCGGTGTATTTTCTGATAGAATATTTAAAATTGTTTCAGAACCTGCGAAGTGAGAACCAAAAGGCACATTGGGCACATCTTGCAGGAAAATCCAGCTTTCAGGAATGGTACGCACGTCAAATTTCCGCCCGGTAACGCTGTATGCCATTATATAAGGGGTCTGTGTCAGAATAATGGAGTTTATATTTGGAAAACGTTTATAAATTTCCTGGTGCAACCAGGTGGAACGGCTGGGTATTTTTCCTGGTTCCCGTTTACCATCTTTAATCTGTACAATATCACCATTCTGAATATCCCAGCGGGCAACATTAGTCGGCGTGATCAGGAAATCACTGCCCCTCCAGCGTACCGACACTGTTCCGTACGAACTGATCATCAGTCCCTGCTTGCAGGCACGGTGGACGATCTTTCTGATCTCTTCCCTGATGGCCCGTTCATCCGATGGGTGTTCAACCGTTTCCATCTCAGGGAGCAGGCGTGGTATCTGGTTCTCAAATTCTTCGATTTGTTTTTCGGTCAGATATTTGGGGGTACCTACTGTATTCCCGTAAATAATGGTCCGGCCACAAAATTCCAGTGTTTCGAACCGTTGGAAAGCATCAGCCAGGTCACTACCTCCAACCACGGTACCGTGGTTTTCCATGATAACCGCATTAAAACCTTTTCTAAATTCTTTGGCAATCGACTCACCGAGCATATCACTGCCGGGAAGTTCATAGAATGCGTAACCAATATCACCACAGATATTCTTTGCCTGGGGAATGATATTCGTATCCGGAATCTGGCGAACAATACTGAATGAAACCAATGCCGGCGGATGGGCATGTATTACTGCTTTTATCCCGGGACGGCACTCGTAAATAGCCTTGTGAAAAGGATATTCCGAAGAAGGTTTGTGACGGCCAATAATTGTTCCGTCTTTCTTCACACATATAATATCAGACGCGCGTAACGACCCTTTGTCAATTGCAGATGGAGTCACCCAAATATCGCCGTTTTCGTCGATAATGGATACATTTCCTCCCGAAGTAGTGGTTAACCCGCTCCGGTATATCTTATCAATAATCATCGTGATCTGATCACGCGGATGCATCAATCGGGTATCTAATCGTTTCATTGTTATTTCAAAATAATGTTATTTATAAGGACAAATTTAGGCCTTTCATATGTTAATAAGCATAAAATATCCAACGAAAACAATCAGAAATAACAGAAAAATAGCTCATGCTTTGGGATCAATCTGTGTGCTGCTTTTTTAACAGGATCAAAATATCATGAAAAAGAAATGAATCTGCTTTGCCTGATATTGTCTTTATCCGTTTATGTAACTGATAGCCTGCTTTCTGCCCAAGAAAAAAAGCTGCAACCAAAAAGACATAGGTATGCCATGCAAAGCCGAGGTCAGAATAAATACGAAGACCAATAATGAAAGGTACCGGAATATGGATAGCCAGTACCCACTGCAGTGAAAACTTTTTGACATTAGCCCTCCAGTAGCCAAAAGGGACATTGAATATAAAAACCAAAAGTGCAGAAATTACAAGTTTCATCCGGTAAAACTAAAGTTTATTGATGGATTTGTCCGCAATAATTCAACATCACTAACAAAAAATGTAATTATTTATCCAAAGAGATATATTTCAGAAATTCATCGCGTTTTTGCTGATTTTTAAAAATGCCACTATATTCTGCGGTTACTGTAGAACTGTCCTTATCCTGAATACCGCGCAATGATACACACATATGTCTGGCATCAATCAAAACGGCAACATCTTCTGTTTTCAGAACTTTTTTCAGTTCGTTTGCAATCTGTACTGTAAGGCGTTCCTGTACCTGTGGACGGCGCGCGAAATAATCGACGATACGGTTAATTTTCGACAGGCCTATAACTTCGCCATTTGAAACATAGGCAACATGCGCTTTCCCGATAATAGGTAAAAAATGGTGTTCACAGGTCGAGTTTAGGTTGATATCTTTTTCAACCAGCATTTCCCCGTATTTAAACTTGTTTTCAAAAACTGATATTTCAGGTTTATTTTCAGGATTAAGCCCGTAAAAGATTTCTTTGATAAACATTTTTGCTACTCGGTGCGGAGTCCCCTTCAGACTGTCATCAGTCAGGTCCAGTCCCATTACCTCCATGATATCCCTGAACTTTTTCTCAATGATGGCCATTTTTTGTTCGTCGCTCAAAACAAATGCATCTTCACGCATCGGGGTCTCAATGGATGTGGCAATATGATTATCGCCGATTATATCGTGTCCGTTATTATTGTTTTTTACTGCTGTATGTGAATTGCCGTTTATTCCCGGAGTATGGGTAAGCGGTCGTACAAATCCGTTTACTTTCATGATATTTCCTTTCATCAATAGTTAAAAGTTAGAAGCCTGTTTAAAAATCTCCCAATCTTCAATTCTTTCCAGATAAATCTCAAACAGGCTTTATAGAAGAAAACAATACTTATTTATCTTTTGTTTGAAAGATCAACAGAAAAAAAGAGGCTTTTTACTTTTCCTTTGACAGATTTAGAATGAAGAGCAATTTTTCTGATTTTAATTTTTAAAGCCGGTCTTCAAGAACCATGCGGATTTCTTCCGGTCCAACATGAGCCCTCTCCCCTATTTTATAGCCACGTTTTTCAAAACGCTGACAAATACGTTCAATCGTTTCGTTCGTGACATTATAATCAGATAGACGTGTTGGAACACCTACCGATTCGAAGAAGCTCACCACGGCAGCAATTGTATTATCGACTTTTTCTTTGTCTGTTTCTCCCTGAACGTTGAATACCCGTTCTCCAAGCTGCAGTATTTTGACTTTTTTATCATCAGCAAAAATCCGCATAATTCCCGGCAATACAATAGCCAGTGTCCTCCCGTGGTCTATTCCATGAAAAGCCGTCAATTCATGACCTATTCCATGGGTCGCCCAATCCTGCGGCACCCCCACGCCAATGAGCCCGTTTAGTGCCATGGTAGCGCTCCACATAAAATTTGCAGCTGCATCATAGTCTGTACGGTTCGCAAGCACTTTAGGGCCTTCTTCAATCAATGTTTGCATGATCCCTTCTGAAAACCGATCCTGAATTGGTGAATTTACCGGGTAGGTAAGGTATTGCTCAATCACATGAATAAAAGCATCAACAATACCATTAGCCACCTGCCGGTCGGGCAGAGAAAATATTACTTCAGGATCGAGAATCGAGAATTTGGGCATCACCAAAGGCGAACTAAAAGCCAGTTTTTCTTTTGTTTCAGCTTTGGTAACTACCGAATTGCCATTCATTTCCGAACCGGTAGCCGGTAATGTCAGTATTGCACCGATTGGTACAGCCTGAGTAACAGGGGTATGCTTTGCAAGAATGTCCCATGCATCATCTCCATGAAAATGAATTGCAGCAGCAATAAATTTAGTACCGTCAATCACTGAGCCCCCTCCAACTGCAAGCAAAAAATCGATGTTTTCCTTTTTTGCAACATCAACAGCTTTCATCAGGGTCTCGTAATGCGGATTCGGTTCAATACCGCCAAATTCAATCACATCAAAACCTTTTATTGATTCTTTTATCTGATTATAAACACCATTCTTAAAGATACTTCCACCGCCATAGATAAGAAGGATTTTTGCCCCTTGCGGAATTTCCGATCCTGTGTTTGCGATGGTTTCTTTTCCAAATAATATTTTTACCGGATTATAAAATACGAAATTGTTCATTTTAATAATTTTATTATTTCAAATTAACCATTATCACCTCTGTTTCGTTCATCAAATTTAAAAATTAATTTTGCCTGAAATCTTAATAATTGTGAATACGACAAACGAAATACATCCGGAAGTTGATTATCAGGAGAAATACAGACACCTGAATGATACTGAAATTCGTGAGATCCTTTTAAAAAGGAAGCATTATCAGGAGAAAGCAGCAAAGGCTGCAATTGAAGAAGCTATCCGCCGGGGCATTATCTGTTCGGAACAGGATTTGTTTTCGGAAGAATACCGCGAAACATCCGGATACCGGTTAGTTCTGTTTCCGGTCATTAATAAACAGGAGCAAAAAGAAAAAATTTTGTCAGGTATCCATCGTCTAAACTTCATTTTGGGGATTATTCCATTGTTTTTTGCAGGCCTTAATCTTTTTGAAGGGAAAATCGCAATGTTCCTTGTTTTTACACTTACCGGAGGATACTGGCTTTTCTTGAATTATAAACTTTTAAAAACAAAAAAAGCAGTTATTATAAGGGATATGCTTATCATACTTTCCCTTGCTTTGGGATATGTGGTATATTGGTTTTTCATCCTGAAATTATTTTCAGCAATGGATATTGTCGTAATTATCATAGCATTCGGAGTTTCTTTTTACTGCTTATTATTTGCCCGCTCAATACTGAAACGCTAAGCATTTATTTCTAAGAAAAATTCATTTACCTAAAAAAAGCATCATTTTATCGATTAGTTCCTGTCCCGGCTTGATGTAACCCCTATTTTTGGTACCGGAAAAGAAAATAAAAGAACAAACAGATGAAACATTTAAGGTTATTCATTTTTATACTCACCACCCTGATTGCCTGTACTGCGACTTCAAACACAGACGTTCCTGATAAATGGGACGATACAGACATTCGCAGTTATGAGATATCCGATTTCAGGTATATCCATCTTGAAGGAGGCTTTAAAGTGGTTTTACAGCAATCGGATAAGCCGGAGTTGAAAATAAAAGCCGATGAAGATGATTTTGATTACCTGGATGTTGATGTTCACGATGAAGTGCTTGATATAGAGATAAAAGACAAACATTTCACTCTCGATCAAATTGTGCTTTACATCAGTTATAAGGAACTTGAAAAACTATATGTTGAAGGCGGAATAAAACTTGAAACCCGTGGTTACATTGAGCTTAACGACTTCTATATACATGTTGAAGGGGGTGCAAAGATAAAAATGAATGTGAAAGCCGAAAATTTGAAATTGCTTGGAGAAGGCGGAGTAAGTTTCAATCTGGAAGGCATCAGTAAAACTCTGGATGCCCATATTTCCGGCGCTGCATATATCAATGCTAAAGATTTAAAATGCCAGCGTGTTGATATTAAGATAGAAGGAGTTGGCGCCGGGTCAGTATATGCAACCGATTATCTGTATGCCAGTATCGAGGGGGTTGGAAAAATTGCTTACAAAGGAAAGCCTGAAGTGTATAAAAATATTGAAGGAATAGGTTTTATCTCTAAAGATTAGTTTTTTATTCATATTTGGTTTAGTTAGATTGGTTAGTGTCTCGAAAGGCCTTTCACCATACGGTGACTGGCCTTTTTCTTTTTATGTTATCCCGGATCATGCTTTTAGCATGAAAATTCTTTCCTTTACAACAGAATCAGTATTGAAGACAGATGAAACTGGCTATTCTCATTGTTTACGGATTATTAATGTTTGCTGTCGGGATTTATTCAGCATTTAAGGTAAAAAGCCCTGGTGACTATTTTATTGCAGGAAAGCGAAACGGGGTATTACAGATTAGCGGGAGTTTACTGGCAACTATCCTGGGAGGCTCAGCTATTTTAGGAACTATTAATCTGGCTCAACAACAAAGCTGGGCTGCCGCCTGGTATATCCTGTGCGCGGCATTAGGATTACTGATTTTAATACCTATTGTAAAGAGAGTAAGCCGTCGTGGCAAATTTACCCTACCGGAACTGATCGGTCAGTTTTATGGAGAAAAGGCACGAAAAACAGCATCGGTAATCATTCCATTGGCATGGCTGGGTATCGTTGCAGCACAAATCATAGCTGCCGCACAGATATTAGCCAGCTTTTTCAATCTTGGCTATTTTTACGGGGTGATTATATCAGGCTCTGTTTTTATTGTTTACACGCTTATCGGAGGGCAAATTTCCATTCTGAAAACCGATTTCATCCAATCCGTCATTATCCTGACTGGAATTACAATTACCTTTTTCATACTGAAAGCCAGTCCTGAACTTGATCCGGTTCCGGTCCGGATTACATTTCCGTTTAACCCACACTTTTCCCCAGTAGATCTGTTAATACTTATCTTTACTTTTTCCAGTACTTTTGTTGTTGGTCCGGATATTTACTCCCGGGTTTTTTGCGCCAGAGACGAACGTGTTTCACAAATCAGTGTATTCATTACCGCACTGATATTAATTCCTTTTGCCTTTTTGCTGGCATACACAGGCATTTGCTCTTTCGAATCGAACCCAAATCAGGAAGGGACTTCTGCTCTGGTAAATATTATTCTCGAATACCTGCCAGAATGGGGTGTTGGATTAATGGTCGCAGCCCTGTTGTCGGCAGTGCTTTCATCAGCAGACACAACCCTTCTCACCGCTTCGATCATACTAAGCGAACTGTTTCAAAAAAATATTGACAACCGCAAATCATTTATACAAACCAAATATTTTATTGTAATTCTTGGTATTGCCAGCATATTAATAGCCCTTCATGTAAGTTCAATCATTGCATCGCTGCTACTGGCTCTTTCATTCTATTCCGGGGCATTTATTGTCCCCATGATTGCTGCACTATTTAATATTCCTTTTAGCAAAAAATATAGCTTATGGGCCATGTTGTCGGGTGGTATTATTTCCCTGACAGGAAAAATAAGCTTAAGCTTTTTTCAGTTTGAATACGGAAACTGGATCATTATCGCGGGATTTGCGATCAATGCGATGCTACTGTTTTTACCACGATCGGAAAAAACATGAATTGGATAAATGACAGCTACGTTTTACCATTGCTTCATTTCCTTTTCCAAGTCCTCTTACAAAAACTAATTATCAAGTTCAACAATGGTAATTCCTGCCCCTCCAAAGTCGACATGCTCGTCGCGGAACGACCTTACAACCGGATCAGACTTCAGGTAAGTACGGATTACTTCTTTCAGAATACCATTCCCTTTTCCATGTAAAATACGGAGTTCGTGGTAATTTAGCATCACGGCATCGTCGATAAACGACTGAATATTTGGGATCGCCTCCTCTGCCCGTTGTCCCCGGATATCAATCTCTGTTTTAAAACCAAGCCTCTTCTCTGACATACTTTGGGTAATATTAGTGAGCGACTGGTTGTATTTTTTCATTTCACGTTTGGCCTCGTTATTACTGATCCGTTCCAATTTCAGGCGATCCAGCGTAGTCCGTAACTGACCAAAAGCGACCACCGCTTTTTTCTCATTCAACTCAAGTATTTCACCAATATTCGACTGCCCTGTAATGCGTACATGATCACCGACCTGCCATTCTTCAGAAGGTTGAAGCACAGGCTTTTCCCCTTCTTTCTTCTTTTCAGGACGCCGTTGGTTACGACGTTTCTCCTTTTCGCGTAACTGCTTTATTTTCCGGTCAATCCTTTCATCTTCCACAGCATTCTTTTCATCAACCATTTCTTTGAACGATTCGAGTTCAGCACGAACTTTCTTTGTTTTTTCTTTTTCAGCCTGGCTCTCACGTATTTCACGGATCGTATTTTCAATGCGTTTATTGGTTTCGGCTAAAACCTGTGCCGCTTCTTCTTTTGCTTTCTGAAGAATTTCGTTACGCAGTTGTTTTATATTTTTTAATTCAGCTTCGTATTTTTCAGCCTGAGTATCCAGTATTTTCTCAACTTTGCGAATACGCTGCCGTTTTTCTTCCCAGTAACGTTTATCGCGTGTTATATTTCGAAGATGCTTGTCGAAATCAACATGCTCCTGCCCCACTTTTTTACTGGCATCCTCTATAATTTCTTCAGGAAGGCCGATTTTCCGGGCAATTTCGAAAGCAAACGAACTTCCCGGTTTCCCGATTTGAAGCATAAATAACGGTTGCATCCGGTGCGAATCGTACAACATGGCCCCGTTCTCAATCCCTTCTGATGAAGCCGCAAAATGTTTCAGGTTCGTATAGTGGGTCGTAATTACACCGTAAGCCCGTATCAGTGCCAGCCTGCCGAGAATAGCTTCGGCAATAGCTCCCCCCAGCGCAGGCTCAGTGCCGGTACCAAATTCATCAATCAGAACCAACGTTTCTGCATTTGCATTCTTCACAAAGAATTTCATGTTCAGCAAATGCGAACTATAGGTACTCAGGTCGTTTTCTATGGATTGTTCGTCACCAATGTCGATAAATATTTTTTCGAAGATGCCTGTCTTGCTGGTCTCTTCCAGGGGTATCAGCAAGCCGCACTGTAACATGTACTGAAGCAATCCGACTGTCTTCAGGCACACCGATTTTCCCCCGGCATTAGGGCCCGAAATAAGCAGAATGTGTTTCTGCTCATCAAGTTTTATATTGAGCGGAACCACAGAACGTTGTTCCCGGGCAAGTTTCTTTTGTAATACAGGATGAACAGCCCCATACCATTCCAGCTTGCAATAATCTTCAATTTCAGGTTGAATGGAATTCGTTTCAATGGCCAGCAGTGCTTTTGAACGTATAAAATCGATTTTTCCAAGGAAAAAATATGCACCTGCAAGTTCTTCAATATAAGGACGAATATCATTAGAGAAAGCAATCAGGATATTTACAATCTCACGATTTTCTGCATATTCCAGTTCCCGGATGTGATTGTTCATCTCCACCACTTCAGACGGTTCTATATATGCTGTTTTCCCGGTAGCCGATTCATCATGAACAATCCCGTTTATTTTTCGTTTTAAAGCAGAAGATACCGGGATCACAGCCCTGCCTTCGCGAACAGCCACAGTGACTTCTTCGTCGACCAGACCTTCGCTTTGCGCTTTACGCAAAATAGAATGCAGCTTTTTCGATACCCCCGACTGGTAACTTAAAAGCTCTTTCCTGATACGGGCCAGTTCAGGCGAAGCATTATCCTTAATTGTCCCGAGCTTTGTTAATATGCTGTCGATCCGGTTGAGAACATATGGGAATATCTGGACTTCTGTCAATAATTCCTTCAATGAAGGATATGATTCCCCGTTTACATTTTTCAGAAAACGAATGATTGAACTGATGGTGTCCAGCGAACGCTTCAGGTCGAATAATTCAACAACTTCCAGGAAACGCCCTTCAATACGAATTTTATAAAGAGCCTGTCTCAAATCGAAATAATAACTGGTCGGAAAATTTTCTGTTTCCTCAATAAGCCTGACAAATTCGGAAATTAAAGACAGGTTTTTTCTAATACTTTCAAATTCGTTCTGAAAATGAATATGATCGACCTCTTCCCGGCCTAAATCACTTAAACAACGTGACTTTAGCAGTTCACGTATCTTATCGAAACCGATCTTCGTTTCAAAATTATCAGGAAATATTGCTACCATCCGTTTGTTTTTTCGATGGCAAAAATACAAAGAAGATTATGTATCAGAAATAAATACTCCCGTTTCTTACTTTACCTTCCGGAAGAAAACGTAAGTGGCTAACTTTATCTCAACAGTTATTTTTTCCTTTTTGAAAAGAACTCATTATACTCTCCCCAGAAACTGGTTACTTCATTTTTCATTTCTTTTGAAAGCAATAAAATTCCGATCAGGTTTGGTATAGTCATCATGGCAATCGTAATTCCGGATAAAGTCCAGATAATTGTTGTATCGGTAAACGCCGCGAAAAAGAATCCAACCACATACACGAGGCGGTAATAAACAACAGCACCTGAACCAAAAAGAAAGGTAATAGCACGGTCTCCGTAATAAGACCATGAGATAGCCGTGGAAAAAGCAAATAATAACAACCCGATAGTGACGATATACCTGCCATACCCTCCCATCCAGCTTTTTGTAAACGCTTCAGCGGTAAGCGGGGCACTATGTATCAATGATTTTCCTTCAAAAATTACATTTTCACTTGCAAGAACCTTCCCGTCTTCTATTTCCAGGGAACCGGTATACCTGTCATTTCCTGTTTTAACCACGACATCTTCAGCAATTGAACGTGCGTGAAAAACAGTTACATCGTTCATTATTTTTCCTTCAGAAATATTCAGGCTACCGCTAAAGGCAGGAATATTACCATCGCCGTGCAAAAAGGCATTCAGGCTTTTTACATCTTCTTTATTGGTGTCCGATAATTGCCCGTTCAAAATCAATAAGTCGGCGTTCTGAAACTGATTATCTAATTTTTGATTCCATACCCCGGAGGACAATATAACCAATCCGGTTAGTGTACAAATTATAATTGTATCAATAAAAGGCTCAAGTAAAGCAACCAATCCTTCAGACACAGGTTCATGAGCCCGGGCCGCAGCATGGGCAATAGGAGCTGATCCCTCCCCTGCCTCATTGGAAAACAGGCCCCGGTTTACCCCCCGGTTGAATGCATAAGCAAAGCCCGCACCAAGGAAGCCTCCTACAGCAGCAGTTCCGGTAAATACATCCCTGAAAACAGCAACGATCGATGGAATAATATTGTCATAGTTATAACAAATAACAGCAAGGGCTCCGACAAAATAAAAAATAGCCATCAAAGGTACCAGGCGGGAAGTAACTTTGGCAATCCGTTTAATTCCGCCAATAATAACAAAGCCCAGTAACAAAGCAAGTATAGCCCCGATGAATACTTTATTCATTCCAAAGGTTGTAAAAGCCGAATTGGCAATACTGTTTATTTGTGGCAGGCTCCCCTGCCCGAATGAAGAAAAAACAGTGGCAGCAGCAAAAATAACTGCCAGCCATTTCATGTTAAGCCTGTTTTTCATGTAATACATAGGACCTCCGGAAATACTGCCATCTTCTGCTTTTTCACGATATTTATGTGAAAGGGTGACTTCTACAAATTTAGTGGTCATCCCCAACAAAGCAGTGACCAGCATCCAAAATAAAGCCGCCGGTCCCCCAAGATGAATGGCCAGTGCAACCCCCGCTATATTACCGGTACCTACTGTACCCGACAAGGCCGTTGCCAATGCCTGAAAATGAGATGTATCACCTTCGTCAGTATCTCTGTCAAATTTACCAAGAACAATACGGAATGAGTGTTTTAGATAACGGAACTGGGGAAATTTAAGGTAAATAGTGAAAAATAATCCTGTCCCCAGCAGAAGAAAAACAAACCACCGTGATCCTCCGATATAACTGTCAATTAATGATAAAATCTCATTCAATTCATTCATGCGCTGTCATTTTATCAATTTACAAAAGTTTAAAAATAATATTATCCCCGATACTGGTGGTATAAGATCTGTAATTTATTAAAGAAAACTGATTATTTTTTGTCATTAAATCAGAAATACCATTGAATCGTTAACGAATTGTTAACGATGATTTCGTTTGAATAAGAAGTATTTATGGTTCCTATTTTTGTGTACATTTGTGTAGCCATAAATAAAATTAAACGCTATGTTACCGAAATTTTTATTAGCAGACAATTCGCAGGAAATGTCCGACACCATTTTTGTTATCCACAACGAATCACCACGTTTCATTGTTGAAAGCGACATTGAAGATTTCTGGACGAACCAGGAAGTTCATTGGATTGACGAGGTTCCGGCAAACGAAGAATTTATTGAGCATTTACTGGGAGAAGCAGAAGATTTTCTGATTACAGAACTAGATAACCAGGATGAATATTTTGAAGACGGTGAAGACGATTAATTTATCTTCTCTGTCATTCCTGAGGTACCTGCTTCAAACTTAACTGGATACGTTTCCTCTGGATATCTACTTCGATTACTTTCACCTTTACATGTTGATGTAAGGTTACTATTTCATTTGGATCAGTAATGAAACGATCGGCCATTTGCGAAAGGTGTACCAATCCATCCTGCTTAATGCCAACATCGACAAATGCTCCAAATTTAGTAATGTTGGTAACGATTCCGGGCAGTACCATCCCGATCTGTAAATCTTCGATCCTAAAAATGCCATCTGCAAATTCAAATACTTTAATGGCTTTTCGCGGGTCACGTCCCGGCTTGGCCAGTTCCTGTTTTATATCCTGAAGAGTTGGTAATCCCACCTGATCTGTAATGTATTTTTCAAGCTTAAATTCTTTCTGAAGTTCATTGCTGCTCATGAGTTCAGATACTGTACAGTTGAAATCAGAGGCCATTTTTTCAACAATCCCGTATGATTCAGGATGGACAGCAGAATTGTCAAGAGGGTTGTCGGCCCCTGTTATCCTCAAAAATCCCGCCGACTGTTCAAAAGCTTTCGTCCCCATCCGGGGTACCTTCATCAATTCTTTCCTGGATACAAAAGCGCCGTTCTCTTTCCGGTAGTCAACAATATTTTGCGCCAGTTGCGGCCCCAAACCGGAAATGTATGTCAAAAGATGCTTTGATGCAGTGTTCAAATCGACACCCACACTATTCACACACGACTCAACAACAGCATCCAGGCTGCTTTTCAACATTTTTTGATCAACATCATGCTGATACTGCCCCACCCCGATTGATTTTGGATCGATCTTAACCAATTCGGACAACGGGTCCATTAACCGTCGTCCAATGGAAACTGCACCGCGCACAGTCACATCGTACTGAGGGAACTCTTCACGTGCAATTTTAGAGGCTGAATAAATGGAAGCACCGTCTTCGGAGACGACAAACACACGAAGTTCCCGGTCAAAACGTAATCGTTTAATAAAATGTTCTGTTTCCCTGCCGGCTGTACCGTTTCCTATTGCGATAGCTTCAATTTGGTATGCACTCACCAGGGATGTTATTTTTTTTGCAGCCAGTTTGGTTTCTTCCTGAGGTTTATGCGGATAGATCGTCTCATTGTGCAACAGATTTCCCTGTGCATCAAGGCAAACCACCTTGCACCCCGTACGGTATCCGGGATCAACAGCAAGTACCCGTTTCTGCCCGAGTGGCGGTGCCAGTAAAAGCTGCCGAAGGTTTCCGGTAAAAACGCGGATAGCTTCTTCATCTGCTTTTTCTTTCGATAGTTGGGCAAACTCAGTTTCAATGGAAGGGGCAAGCAGTCGTTTATATGAATCCTTCACGGCAAGCGATACCTGTTTGCCACATTCATTATTCGACTTCACGAAAAACCGTTCGAGGCGCTCTGTTACATTTTCACTTTCAGGAGAAATGGAAACTTTCAGGATTCCCTCTTTTTCCCCCCGCCGCATGGCAAGCAGGCGATGTGAAGGACAACGTTTTAACGATTCTTCCCATTCGTAATAGTCTTTATATTTTATGCCTTCTTCCTCTTTCCCTTTGATCACTTTTGAATTAATTACCGCCTCAAACAAAAAAACTTTTCTCACGATGCCTCTCGCTTTTTCATTTTCGCTGACCCATTCCGCTATAATATCGCGGGCACCACTCATTGCGTCCTCTACTGTTTCAACATCATCGTTCAAAAACGAGACAGCACGAAACTCCGGGTTTTGCTCATATTGTTTCATCATTATTTTAGCCAACGGCTCCAGGCCTTTCTCCCGTGCCACGGAAGCCCGTGTTTTCCGCTTTGGCTTATACGGCAAATAAATATCTTCCAACCCGGTCGGATCATAGCAATTTTCGATGCGCATTTTCAATTCAGGAGTCAATTGGCCCTGTTCTTCAATGGTTTTCAAAATTGTTTCTTTTCGTTTCACCAATTCTGAAAATTTCCCCATCTCTTCTTTTACTGCCGCTATCATCACTTCATCGAGGCTACCTGTACGTTCTTTACGGTATCTGGAAATAAAAGGGACAGTAGCACCTTCATCTAATAACTGGCAGGTATTTTTTACCTGGTATTGCTGAATTCCCAGCTTTTGTGCAATGAGTTGAATGATATGATCGGTCATCGTTCTTATTTTGAAGCACGAAAATAAGTTTATTTTTACAGGAAGTCAAGCACGAGTTGTACCGGCCCTTTGCCTTCAATATAAAAATTGGAAATAGTGAGTCCTAAAAGCCGGACACTTTTGGGGAATGGATATTCAATATCAATCATCTGCATAGCACTATTCATTACTTCATCTTTCTCATGGAAATAGTTGGGTTTGGTGATACTCCGGCTAATCTGCCCGAAATCCGAAAATTTAATTTTTAAGGTCAAAGTTCGGCCAATTTTACCGGTTCGCTCCAACCTGCGCCAAAGTTCATGGGTAAGCTTATCTATTTCTGAATTCAATTCATCTTTTTCTTTTAAATCCTTTGCAAATGTATTTTCCACTCCAACTGATTTTCTCTGCCGGTCGGGCACTACAGGCTTTTCATCAATACCTCTGACAACATCAAAATAATAACTCCCGGCTTTCCCGAATAAACGGATCAATTCGCTTCTTGTAACCAGTTTCAGGTCCGAACCATAATAAATTCCTAAATCGTTCATTTTTTTCGCAGTTACTTTACCCACTCCAAAAAATTTCCGGATTTCAAGACGATCTATAAATTCCTGTGCCTTTTCCGGGGGAATAACAAACAAACCGTCGGGCTTATTGACATCTGAAGCAATCTTTGCCAAAAATTTATTGTAGGATACACCAGCAGAGGCCGTTAACTGAAGCTGTTCTTTTATCTTTTGTTTTATTTCCTTTGCAATTAATGTGGCTGAATTCTTTGCTATTTTTGACTCAGTAACATCCAGAAAGGCTTCATCAAGCGATAAAGGTTCAACCAGATCGGTATATTGAAAAAATATTTTACGTATTTCCTGGCTTACCTGTTTGTACTTTCTGAAATCCGGAGGACAAAAAATCAAGTCCGGACATTTTCGTTTTGCAAGTTTGGAAGCCATTGCCGAATGGATACCAAATTTCCGTGCTTCGTAGCTCGCAGCAGCAATAACCCCTCGTTCCCTTTCTCCTCCAACAACAACAGGAACTCCTTTTAATTCCGGATGATCACGTTGTTCCACTGAGGCATAAAAGGCATCCATATCAATATGTATTATTTTCCGGAACTGTGACATTTTTTTTATCCCCCTGTAAACCTTTTCTTAATATATCACATCTATTAATTAATTGTTTTATTAAAATGTTTTTTATTATGAACCCTAATTTATTACATTGTATTTATTTTCTCAAAATTTCACTTGTCTTAATTTTTTATAAAAAAGTTATAATATTTATAATAAAATAGAAAAATAGGATGTTTTATTTGAGATATATTTATTTTTACCAAAAATTATTGCTTAACCAAATCTAATACCTCCTTTGTGATGAGTATATTATATCCAATTATTGCATTTACGATAGGTTTTATACTGGTATATCTTAGCATACCAACGATTATTAATGTATCAAGAGCAAAGCATTTATACGATGAACCAAACGAACGTACAGCGTCACAAAATATAGTGCCAACACTTGGAGGGGTTGCTATTTTCATTGGTTTAACCATCAGCACGATAATCAGCACTAACGGATATTCTTTCAATGAATTGAAATATCTTATTGCGGCAATCATCATCATGCTTTTTATCGGATTAAAAGATGATATTCTTATTTTATCTGCACGGAAAAAATTGTATATCCAAATTTTAACTTCTTTGATTTTGGTAGTCCTTGGAAATTTTCGATTTACTAGTTTTCATGGAATATTAGGCATACATGAAATTAATTATGCTACCAGTGTTTTTGTTTCATGTTTCACTATTATAGTGCTGGTAAACGCATTCAATTTAATTGATGGTATTGATGGTCTCGCGTCCGGTGTATCTATACTGACAGCATCTGTTTTCGGAATCTGGTTTCTTCTTGCAGGTCATTATGAATATGGGATCCTGTGTCTCGGATTTGTTGGTAGCCTCGTTGCTTTTTTCATATATAATGTATTTGGCAAGTCCAATAAAATTTTCATGGGAGATACCGGTTCATTGATTCTTGGCACAACCATGTCGGTTATTGTGATAAAATTTAATGAATTCAATATCAATACTAATGCCCCTTATGCAATTTCAGCAGCGCCTGCAGTATCTATTGGCTTTTTAATTGTTCCGGTGATTGATACTTTAAGGGTATTTTTTATTCGTATTTCTGAACGAAGATCTCCCTTTTCTCCTGATATGAATCACATTCATCACAAACTTTTAAAATTAGGGAATAGTCATTTAAAGTCAACTATTATAATAACCAGCGCGAATGCTATATTCATTTTATTGTCATTGGTATTAAGTACTCTTTTTGAAATCAATAGTCTTTTATTAATTATCTTCACTCTGGGGTTGGCTGTCGGTTATTTGCCCTCCTATATTTTAAAATATCAACGAAACGAAATCAATACATTCCCGGGATTTGACCTTCAGCAAAACCCATTGTTAACTAAAAGTTTTAGATTTCCTTCCGTTTTTTATACAACAAAAATAAAAGAAGATTCTTATACCATACAACTAAAAAGAAACGGGGAATCTGTATTGAAAGAAAAGAAACAAAAAGTTTAACCCCATATTTGGGAAATATAAAACGACTGGAATCCCCAATAACTTTCTAAAATAAAATGCAGACCTGTAAGCCGGGTTCTGTATTCTGTTTCATTACCGAAACAAAACCTCTATCATTTATCTGGCCGTACCATTGCTGGCACGATCGTAAGCTGCCTACCCCTTACGACTTTCAGAACTGAAAACAGAGCGGGTCACCCTGCTTTCCGGCATAAGCCGGAAAATCGTAATATATTTGGCATTGCAACCCAAGAGAGATACGGCTCCCGATGTCACCACCGGGACCGGTGAGCTTTTACCTCACCTTTTCACCCGTTCCCCGGATACCCGGGGTGGTTATTTTCTGTTACCTTACTGCAAACTTTCGTCTGCCTTCCTGTTAGGAAGTATGGCACCCTGTGTTGCCCGGACTTTCCTCCTTCCCAGGTTACCCTGAAAAAGCGATAGAGCGGTCTGCGCTGCAAAAATATAAAACTTTTTATTTCCTCAGAATAACCATCGTTGCTCCGAAGCCATATTCCTGAAAACTGGCATCCTGAAAAGCATATTTTTTGAATTTTTGAGAGAGTTCTCTGCGAATTTCGTGTTTCAGGGTTCCGTTGCCCAGGCCATGAATAAAAACAATACGTTTAGTTCCGTTTTTTAATGCTTCCTCCAACTTATTATGAAATGTTTTCATTTGTATTTCCAACATTTCGTGGTTAGACAGGCCACGAATATCATCCAGAAGTTCGTGTATATGAAGATCAACTTCCACCAAATCAGTATTTAATTTTATCTGCTTTTTTTTCTTTGGCTCTTGTTTATCACGAATTGCCGTCCTTAATTCCTTATCCGTAAGTTCCTGTAATTCATCTTCAAAATCAGAATTATTAATCGGGATTAACAGTGCACCAGTGGAAAAATAAATGTTGTCCCTGAAACTTTTTTCCTTATAAAATTTCACAGGACTCACTTTAATCAACTTGTAAACAGGCTTTTCAATGTTCTTCGATGTGTCACTGAAATAAATCAACTGAAAATAAAAACCGGGCAATTCGTTTATCTCATTGGGTGAAAAACAATCCAGTTGTAATATCATCCCGGCTTCGAGCTTCCCCGATTTTTTGCTGCTGTATTCCCCATTCAGGAAATAACTGTAATTGTATAAAAGGGTGTATTTACTGGCATTTACCAGATAGGCCTTCAATTCACCGCCAACCGGATTGCCGGCATCTGAAGGCACAAAAGCAAAATAAAAATCAGGTGAACTGGCAGACTCCAACAAAATATTTTCAGTATGACGAACTACTTCACTTCTTTGCGATGGATTAATTCTCTTTTCTGTCTCCTTCTTTTCGTCCGGGTTGTCATCTAACAGCACCAGTTGTGAAATCAAGGTCGGGATTTCAAATCCCTGATCGTCTTCCACATTTACCATATTTTTTCCTGCAAAGCTGGTTACTACACCGCCGCCAACTGCATTCAGAAATTTCACCTTGTCTCCTATCTTTATCATTTCATTCAATTTTTATCAAAAGTACAAATATTTTGTGCAGCCATTCAGAATCTTTACATTTGCGGCCACAGTTATGAAAAATTTCAGGAACATACATCCGGGCAATATTTCAGTAAATGATTATAGTTATATTCTTCCTGAAGAAAAAATTGCCAAATACCCTTTGCCCCGGCGTGATCAGTCAAAATTACTGGTATGGAAGAATCATTCGGTTGATGACCGCATTTTT
The DNA here is from genome assembly GCA_963662895.1 of Prolixibacteraceae bacterium. GTDB lineage: Bacteria > Bacteroidota > Bacteroidia > Bacteroidales > Prolixibacteraceae > GWE2-42-39. Next base: position 2,509,639 of record OY759982.1, read on the forward strand.
TATGAGCTTCCCGATTTATTGCCTGACAATAGCCTTTTACTTTTCAATAACACCAAAGTAATCAAAGCCAGACTTTTATTTGAAAAAGAGACCGGTGCACGAATCGAAATCTTCTGCCTTGACCCGTACGAGCCGTCCGATTATCAACTGGCCTTTCAGCAAAACCATTCATGTATATGGAACTGCATGATTGGCAACCTGAAAAAATGGAAAACAGGGATATTAAAAAAGACATTGATAATAGAAGGAAAAGAAGTTATACTTTGTGCTGAAAAGGTAAATACTTCTTCTTCGGGCAACCATATACAATTTTACTGGAATGATCCGGAGTTTGAATTTTCAAAAATAATTGAATATGCAGGGATATTGCCGATTCCACCTTATTTAAACCGAAACTCAGAGGATTCGGACCTTTTACGATATCAAACCGTTTATTCGAAAATAAAAGGATCGGTTGCTGCCCCTACGGCAGGCCTTCACTTTACAGAAGAGGTATTTAAACGGATCAGGGAAAAAGGAATTAAAACAGAAGAGTTGACCTTACATGTCGGCGCCGGAACTTTTCAACCGGTAAAATCACCGACTATTGAAGGACATCAAATGCATTCAGAACAAATTTTCATTACACAAAAGCTAATTGAAAAATTGTTGGCACATGAAGGCCCCCGGATAGCTGTTGGGACAACTACTATCCGAACACTGGAAAGTATATACTGGCTCGGATACCAAATCTGTAAGAAAGCTGTTCCGGATACGGATAACCTGAAAATACAACAGTGGGAGCCTTACCAGGATAATACAGAAATACCTTTCGGGGAATCGCTCCAGGGCTTGCTGGAACTTATGAAAGAAAAACAAACGGATCATCTCCACGCTTCAACACAAATTATTATTGTACCGGGCTATGAATTTAAAATGATTGATGGTATGCTGACCAACTTTCACCAGCCGCAAAGTACACTATTATTACTTATTTCTGCATTTGTTGGAAAAGACTGGAAACTTATCTATGACCACGCGTTGAAAAACACCTACCGTTTTTTAAGTTACGGCGACAGTAATTTATATCTGAAATAAACAACAAATTAAGGGGCCAGACGAACAATCCTCCACTTATTTCCGTCCAAATGATACAGGATACGGTCGTGCAGACGATTAGGACGGCCTTGCCAAAATTCAATTTGATAAGGGATTACCAGGTAACCTCCCCAATGTTTGGGACGGGGTATGTTTTCTCCATATTTTTCACTGAACTTTATGAAATTATCTTCAAGTACTTTTCTCGAACTGATCACCTGACTTTGAGGAGAAGCCCATGCCCCAAGTTGACTATCGACGGGTCGGCTTGCAAAATATTCATCCGAAAGTTTATGGCTGATTCTCTCAGCTTGTCCGTCAATTCGCACCTGACGCTCAATTTCAGGCCAGAAAAATGTGAGCGCTACAAACTTATTGTCCGATATTTGCCCGGCCTTAGCACTGCCATAATTGGTAAAAAACACAAATCCCTGACCGGTTAATTCTTTTAAAAGGACAACCCTGGAATGAGGCCGGTTCTGACTTCCAATGGATGAAAGAATCATGGCCGTAGGTTCATGCACATTTTTTTCAATGGCCTCATCCAGCCATAAACGGAATTGTTCTACCGGATCTGTCTTCAGAGCATTTTCAATCAATTCTCCCTGCTTGTAATTATTTCGAATATCCTGCAACATTTCAAATTCCAAAATTCAAATAATATAACATTAACCAGACAAATATGTTTTATTCTATCTGTTTAAATTCGACCTGTTCATTACCCACGGCAAATCGTTAAAACCTGAAAAGGGAGAAGTAAAAGTCAGTATTCACTCGTTTTCGATTTCTCAAATTGAGGTGTCTGTAATACTCGTTTTAGCTGTTATAAAGACTTATTGATATAATCATCTTTTGTTTATGCATATGAGTAATATTTTGTATTTTTAGAACATTCAAAAAGAAAAGCGAACCGTTGACGAGCAATGAAAACCAAATGTTTGATCATTGATAGCGAACCACTGGCCAGGGAACTGATAAAGAGTTATATCGGGAAACTGGAAAATTTTGAAATTATTAATGAATGCAGCAATGCAATAAAAGCTCTTGAGTCGCTTCGTGAAAAACAGATTGATCTGATTATCATTGATATTCAGATGCCGGAGATTTCAGGGATCGATTTTCTAAGATCGCTTAAAAAACCGCCGAAAATAATTATAACCACCGCCTATCGAGAATTTGCTCTGGAAGCTTTCGAACTGGAAGCCCTTGATTATTTGCTAAAACCTGTCAGTTTTGAACGTTTCCTGAAAGCGATTAACAAATATTACCGCATTAACCGGGATGAAATAAAAATCCTGAATGGCCCCTGCCCTAACCCGGAAGGCAATGATACATTTATATATGTAAAAGAAAATAAGAGAGTTATAAAAATATACATGAAAGAAATCCGTTACATTGAAGGGCTGAGTGAATATGTTCAGATTTATACCGACAAAAAAAAGGTGGTTACCAAAACCAGTCTTGTCATGTTGGATGAAAAATTGCCTTCCGAACAGTTTCTGAGGATTCACAAATCCTATATTATCTCCATTCCTAAAATTGAATCGTTTACTGCAAATACAGTAGAAATAGCAGGAAAAGAACTTCCCATCGGTCGCAGTTTTAAAACTGCGGTCTTAAGTGCATTGAATTTCAGTGGTACTGTCAGCAGCTTCTAATACTAAGTAGAACTAATACACTATTTTATTTTTCATTCGTTAATTTTGTTCTTTTTTTAGGATCACTTGAAAATTGCATCAATTAAAACAACCAAAAGCAATGAATGAAATAAAAGGCAATTATTTTCTGGTTAACGGTTCTGTTGAACCAATTGAAAAATTTGAAGCTATATGTTCGCAAATTAATTTCGAAGTGTACGAAGTGATACGGATCATAAATGGAATTCCATTATTCTGCGAAGATCACTTTGCCCGGATGATGAATTCCTTACAATTGCTTCATAAACATTTCGACACTGAATATCAAAGTTTTAAAGACCAAATAAAGTTGCTTGCCGGCAAAAACAACATTCAAAACGGAAATGTTAAAATTATTGTCAGCGACCAGGCTAAAAACCTGATCATGCACTTCATCCCTCACTACTATCCTACTGATAACGATTATAAACAAGGAGTAAAAACAGGATTGTTTGAAGCAGAACGCACCAATCCCAACGTAAAAACCCATTTAACCGAACTCAGGAAAAAAGTAGACTTTTATATAAAGAAAAGCGGTCTTTATGAAATTTTATATGTTGACCGGGATGGGGTTATAACTGAAGGAAGCAGGTCTAATTTATTTTTTATAAAAGAAAAGGTGGCTTACACATGTCCTCCTGAAAAAATATTACTGGGAATTACCCGCCAAAAGGTTATTCAATGTTTAAAAAATATCAATATTCCATTAATTGAAAAACCGGTTTTTAAAAATGATATAAAATCATTTGAATCGGTATTTCTGACCGGAACATCCCCCAGGATCTTACCCATTGCCTCGATTGATAAAATAAGCTTTTCATGCTCTAACGAAACCATGGGGAAAATAATGGTTGAATATAACCGGATGATTGATCAATACGTAGCAGACCGGAAAAACTAACAGAGTTTCAGTATTGCAGCAACTACATTTTCAGCCCCGTCTGCGATCTGGTCAATAGTTGCATCGAGCATGTAACAGGGCGTAGAGACTAATTTATATTTTTCATCAATAATGATCTCTCCATGCGTTGTTTTCACATGATGTCCTCCCATTGCTTCAATAGCCTGAGCCGTACCTTTATCCTGCCCGATTGTTACTTTTGCTCCGTCCAGTACTTTTGTAATCATTGCCGGGGCAATACAAAGCGCGCCAATGGGTTTTCCTTTTTCGGCAGCCGATAATACCACACGTTCTACTTCCGGATTAACCGAACAGTCAGAGCCTTCGAAAGCAAATGTGCAAAGGTTTTTGGCAACACCAAATCCACCAGGGAAAATAACTGCATCAAAATCACTGACATCAAGTTCGGAAAGTGCTTTAATATTCCCCCTTGCAATACGCGCCGATTCTACCAGGACATTACGCGATTCCCGCATTACTTTACCTGTTAGGTGGTTAATTACATGGGCCTGATCTATATCCGGGGCAAAAATCCGGTAAGCGGCGCCTCGCCGGGCAATTGCCAAAAGGGTAAGTGTGGCCTCATGTATTTCGGCTCCATCAAAAACACCACACCCTGCCAGTACTACTGCAATATTTCGTTTCATTTCTTTTCGTTTTTTTGTTAGATACCAAATTTACATTTTCCTGAAGAAATGAACAAAAATAACATTGCCAAAGGACAAGACAGAAAATTATCCGGCACTGGCAGAAAATGATTAATCTTCAGACATATCAGCCACTTTTTCCCGGTATGAACTGAAAACACGTGCGCGGGATATGAAACCTAAATATTTACCGTTATCGATTACTGCCAGATTAAAACGGCCACAAGATTTAAATTTATCAACCACTTCTTCCATTGAATCTTCCGGCGAAATAAAATATTGCGGCATATACATTAATTCACTGACTGTTATTTTATCGTACAATTCCTGTTCAAAAATAAGATGACGTATATCGTTCATTTTAATCATCCCTTTCATCATCCCATCTTTGTCAACAACAGGAAAAAGATCACGTTTCGACCGGGCAATGGCATAAGTTAATTCACCCAACGTCAAGTCTGGGGATACTCTTTCAAAATCGTCTTCAATAAGATCGCGTACATGCATAAAATGAAGTACCATCTTATCTTTATGATGGGTCAGCAAATCTCCTTCGTCATATAAGCGTTTGGTATATATCGAATGCGACTCAAACCGTACAATGGTCAGGTACGAAACGGTTGATGCAATAATCAATGGCAAAAACAACTGGTACCCGCCTGTTATTTCAGCAATCAGAAAAATGCCCAGTAAAGGGGCATGCATCACACCGGCCATCATGGCAGCCATTCCGGCAAGTGCGAAGTTTTCTTCAGCAAGGTTTAAATTGAAAAAAGTATTTAGTGCATATGCTGCAAAAAATCCTCCTACGGCCCCCATAAACAGGCTCGGCGCAAAAATACCGCCGACACCACCAGCCCCCGAAGTCGAAGACATGGCAACTACTTTAAAAATCAGGATCAATACAAAAACGAACAGCAAACTGAACGGGTTGGTTTTTAATGAATAAAAAATCGAATTATTCAGCAAATCGGCTCCATGCCCGTTGAAAATATTATTGACAGAAGTGTAACCTTCACCCCATAATGAGGGGAACAAAAAAACCAGGATACCCAGTATCAGTCCACCAAAAAGAAGACGTATATAAAACTTACCCATTTTTTTATACAGGGTCTCAATATACATCGTCATTCTTGTAAAATAAAGAGATAAAAATCCTGAGAATATCCCCAGAGCAATATAATAGGGAATATTACGGGCATCAAAAGCATGAACAAGCGTAAATTTCAGCAGCACCGAATCCCCCATGAAAAAGAAAGCCAGAACAGCAGCGGTTATTCCGGATATCATTAAAGGAATAAGCGAAGCCATTGTCAGATCAAGCATCAGCACTTCGAGGGTAAAAACGATACCGGCAATAGGAGCTTTAAATATTCCGGCAATTGCCCCGGTTGCGCCACATCCGACCATCAGGCGGATGGCATTGTAATCGAGTTTAAAATAACGTGCCAGGTTCGACCCTATAGCAGCCCCTGTAAGAACAATAGGCGCTTCTGCTCCTACCGATCCCCCAAAACCGATGGTAAAACTACTGGTGATGATGGAAGAAAACGTATGGTGTGTCTCCAATGTCCCCCGTTTCCGGGAAAGGGCATATAAAATTTTGGCAACACCATGCCCCAGGTTATCTTTAATTAAATACCGGACAATAAGCACGGTGATAAAAATCCCGATCATCGGATACGCCAGATACCCGAAACTTTCATATGATTCAGAAAAATTACTGGTTAAAAAATGGGTAATAAAATGAATGGAATATTTCAGCAAAAGCGCTGCTGTACCACTTAGCAATCCAATAACAAAACTGAGAATGTACAAAAAATTACGTTCTGTAATATTATTTATTTTCCAGGCTATGAATTTACTGAACTTCATTGCAAAAAGATTAATCATGTGAAAAACGCCGGACATTTTTCCGGTACGAAGAAAATACACGTGCTTTTGATATGAACCCCAAATATTTTCCATTATCAATAACGGCAATATTAAAACGTCCACTCGATTCAAATTTTTCGGCCACTGTCTCCATTGAATCGTTAGGCGAAATAAAATGTTCGGGCATATACATCAAATGTGACACATGCACTTTGTCGTAAAGTTCCTGTCTGAAAATAAGGTGCCGCACATCGTCCATCTTCAGCATCCCCTTCAGGTAACCTTCTTCATCAACTATTGGAAATAAATCGCGATGAGCCCTGGATATTGCTTCAGTCAGATCACGTAATGTTGAATCGGGATGCAAGATTTCAAAGTCTTTTTCAATCAATTTATTAACCTGCATCATCTGTAAAACATTTTTATCTTTATCATGAGTCATCAATTCTTTACGCCGGGCCAGTTGGAAATGGTAAACAGAATTTTTGGTAAATGCTAAAGTGGTTACGTAGGCAAATGTTGCCGTAATCATCAGGGGCACAAACAGCATATATCCCCCTGAAATATCAGCAATCAGAAAAATACCGGTAAGTGGAGCATGTAATACTCCTGCAATGAGTCCGGCCATCCCGATCAAAGCAAAATTATTGCTGTTCAGTTCATGAACGCCGGTGAGGTTAATTATTTTGGCAAACAGCATTCCTGTGTTTACCCCTATGAAAAGGGTCGGAGCAAAAATTCCTCCCACACCGCCACTGCCAAAAGTAAGCGAAGTTGCAACTACTTTTAATAATACTATAGCTCCCAGCAACAGTAGAACAGCAGGAAAACTTTCCCTGAAACTGTAAAAAATACTGTTATTAAAGAGGTATTCAAAATTTCCTTTCAAACATGAATTGATCGCTTCATAGCCTTCACCGAATAAAGACGGGAAAAGGAAAATCAGTCCTCCCAGGGACAAACCTCCCAGTAAAAGCCTGGTACGCATTTTTTCAATTTTTTCAAAAAAATCGCCAATAAACATGTACACTTTTGTGAAATATGCTGAGACAAAACCGGCCAGAATACCAAGCAGAATATAAAACGGAAGTTCGCCCAACGAAAAAGAGGTTTCGACTTTAAACGGATATAAGACATCCTGTCCCATAAAAAAATATGAAGTCATCACAGCCGATAATGAAGCGAGAAGGAGTGGTACCATCGAAAAGGTAGTCAGGTCGATCATAATTACCTCCACAGCAAAAACAATTGCAGCAATCGGCGCCTTAAAAATAGCAGCCATAGCACCGGCACTGGCACAGGACAGCATCAGCATGGTATTTTTATAATCCAGCCTGAACAATTTCGATATCTGCGAACCATAAGCTGCCCCGGTAGCCACAGTAGGGCCTTCCAATCCGACAGAGCCCCCCAAACCGACCGTAAATGTACTGGCAATAATCGACGAATACATGTTATGTCTGCTAAGCAAGCCATCGCGTTTCGAAATACTGTGCAAAACATTTGGAATCCCATGCCTGACGGGTCTTCTTATGACATATTTTATTAGCAAGACTGTCAGTAAAATACCAACTACAGGTAAAATAAAATAGATATAATTATGTACTTCGTTGCTCACCAGTCGATTGATCAACCCCTGAGTGAGCCATACCATATTTTTGATTACCGTTGCTGCAATACCAGCAATAACGCCAACCCCAACACTTAATATTAATAAAAAATTACGTTCACTTAAATGCCGCAAACGCCATCGGTGAAAGCGTACTAATATAGAAGTTTTTTCAGCCATTTCCGGCACAAAAGTAATAAAACAAGCGATGTAATGCAGATTTCGTTTTATTTCTTTTTCCTGAAAATATCCTTAATTTTTTCCCACACTTTTTTCTTCTTCTTTTCCTTCTTCTCGGGTATTACAGGAGCCTTTGGCTTTTCATCTGTTTTATCCCGTCCAAAAATCTTACCTATATTAAAACCTCTTTTGTCAACTTCAAGAATTTCTTTATAAAGCGGAATATTCATGATTGCAAGATTATCAGGACAGGGTTCTGTAAAATGAAGCTTTTTTAATCCTGAAAATTTTGGATCACTGTATGTTTTCTGAAAAAATTTACCCACGATAGGAAGCGCCATATATCCACCTTGTCCATATGTAATTGTACGAAAATGAATGGCAGGGTCTTCTCCCCCAACCCAGGCACCGGCTACCAATCCCGGGGACATACCAATAAACCATCCGTCGGCATGATTCTGTGTTGTACCTGTTTTCCCGGCAAAATCAGACCAGATGCCATAAACCGAACGGATTGTTTTTGCAGTTCCTTCTGTGATTGTTGATTCCAGCATGTGAGTTATTATACGGCAATACTCAGGCTCAACAACCGGCTTCCCTTCCTGGACATTATCAAACTGATCCAGTAGATTACCTTCAGCATCTTCAATCGAAACCAAAAAATATGGGCTTATTTTTTTCCCGCCATTTACCAGTGACGAATAGGCACATAACATTTCCTGTAAAGGGATGGATGCTACGCCCAGTGCTAAAGTCGGATATTTGGGCAATTCGGCAGTAATTCCCAACGACTCGGCAACATCAACAACTTCATCGAATCCGGTCTGCATTATAACTTCAACAGCAACCGTATTGATTGAATGAGCCAGTGCCCCTTCCATCGAATAAAATCCTTCGTAATGATCATGTGAATTACTGGGAGACCAATTGTTATATTTGGCATATATTTTTTTCTCGTTTGCAAAATACAGGGCGGGGCTGATCCCTTTTTCAAGAGCGGCCAGATAAACAATCGGTTTAAAAGTCGATCCTACCTGCCGCTGTGCCAATATGTGGTCATACTTAAAAAAACGAAAATCAATTCCCCCGACATAAGCTTTTACAGAACCATCATCCGGTTTAATGGCCATAAATCCCGCATTCAGCAACTTCAAAAAATATTTAACTGAATCGATGGCTGAAACCTGCTTTTGAATTGGGCCGGCATCCCATGAAAATAATAACCGGCTGTCCTTTTTCTGCATTTCAGCTTTAATGGCAGTCTCACTCAAACCATTCTTTTTTAATTCTTTATAGTATTCAGATCGCTTTACAGCACGGTCTACCACCGACTGGTCATTTCCCCAGGGATTGCGTTTTCCCCAGTGCTGATCGAAAATTTTTTGGAGATTTTCCATATGCCCTGCAACCGACGATTCGGCATACCGTTGCATATCAAAGTCAAGCGTTGTTCTGATCTTAAGCCCGTCAGTATACAAGTTATACGGGGTACCATCTTCTTTATAATGAGTTTCGCACCATTCAAGTAATTGTGGTTTCAGCCGTTCCGTAAAATACGGCGCAGGCCCCTGGTTATAGCTAATAACGCGATACTTCAACCTCACTGGTTCTTTCATGAAAGCATCACCTTCGGCATTACTTACATAACCATATTTAACCATTTGTGCGATCACTGTATTCCGCCGTTCCTTCGCCCTTTGAGGATATTTTCGTGGATTGTAACTGTTGGTTGCCTTCAGCATTCCGATAATGGTTGCTGCCTCGTCGACATTTACTTCCGAGGGCTTTTTACTGAAAAAACGCTCACAGGCAAGTTCGACCCCATAAATATTTTCAGCAAACGGAACTGTATTCAAATAAAGGGCCAGCACGTCTTCTTTGGAATAAACCCGCTCGAGACGATATGCTATAATAGCCTCGCGCAATTTATTAACCGGCATAGTAAGAGGGCCAAACCGTTTACGCGGATATAGGTTTTTGGCTATTTGCTGACTCAGGGTACTACCCCCTCCTGAACTTTCATTTTGCAACAGGATAGTCTTAAAAAGAACCCGGAGCAGTGCAATTTCATCAATTCCCCGGTGTTCATAAAAACGGGCATCTTCTGTAGCAATCAGTGCATTGATCAGGTTTGGGCTAATTTCTTCAAACTTCACATCGCTCCGGTTCTCGACATAATATCGTCCCAGCACCTGACCGCCTTTAGAATAAACTTCCGAAGCCACAGGATTTTTTATTTTCTGAAGCTGTGATTTATCCGGCACAGGTCCCGTAAATCCCAAATAAACAATCATAAAAAACAGGGCAACCAGTAAAATACTAACCGTTATTACCTTTAGTGAAAATTTTATGAGGCGGGATTTAAATGACTTCTTTTTTTGTGATCTGCTGGTTTTCTTTTTTTTGCCAGGAGTAGATTTACGTTTTTTTGCAGGAGCTTTTTCCTTCTTGACCATTATAAAAATATTTCTATCAAAATTAACAGTTATTATTTCTGAAAACGTTAAATTATAAGATTTTATTTCAACAAATTTGTATTAATATTTATAATTAATTTTTCAGAATAAAATGAAAATTGCCATCACTGGATCAAGCGGTTACATTGGGCAAAAGCTCATTATTAAATTACAGAATGAAGGTTTTGAATGCATTCGGGTAAAACGGGAATTTTGGAATGGCAGGGTCGAAAGAATTTCGGAATTACTGGCTAATACCGACGTGGTAATTAATCTTGCCGGTGCACCGGTATTAAAACGATGGACTTTAAAAAATAAAAATGAAATATATTCCAGCCGGGTTCATACCACGCAAAAACTGGTATCAGCAATTCATCTTTTGCCTGAAATAAAACGGCCACATACTTTTATCTCTATTTCTGCCATCGGTATCTACAAAAACAACGAAACTCATGATGAGTCGAGCGACCGTTTTTCCAATGATTTTTTGGGGGAACTTGTGCTGAACTGGGAATCGGCCTCTGCTACATTACCGGAAAAAATTAGAAGAGTGGTTTTTAGGACAGGATTGGTGCTGGGAAACGATTCAAAAACCATAAAAAATATGCTTCCTGCTTTTAAAATGTACATGGGAGGTAAAATTGGAAACGGGAAACAAGCATTTCCTTTCATTCATATCGATGATTTGGTTTCAGCTTTTGTATGGGCCATAAAAAATACAGGGGCAACAGGGATCTACAATCTTGTAGCACCACAGGTAATTACGAATCGTCAATTCACAAAACAATTGGCAAAGAAATTGAACCGTCCGTCTTTTCTTATGATTCCTTCATTCATTTTAAAATTAGTATTCGGAAAAGCTGCTCAACTTTTAATAAAATCACCAACAGTTATTCCTGAAAGATTAAAAAACAACAGTTTTATTTTCATGAAACCCTCCATCGAAGAGGCCTTAAATGGAATCAGTTTAAAAAGTTGAGGAGAAGGGCAGGAAGAGTGTTCAGTGTTCAGTAAGAAACCATTTTCGTTATAGAATAAGCAGGGGAGAGAGAAGTGTTTTTTTAGGAAAAACCAATGTCCGGGCTGTTTCCGCCTAAGGGAAAAAAGCGTTTAGAAAATCGATGGAGTGAGCTGAGCGTTAATAAATCTTCCCTGTTTGACGAACGCAGTGAGGAGTTTGGAAGATTTTAGCAAACGCAAAGAAGGCCTCCTGATCAGGAAGCCTTCTTATATAAACAGATATAATTTTTTATTACAATTGAGGACCAGCAGCTACCAACGATTTTCCTTCTTCGTTATCAGTAAATTTCTTGAAGTTCTTGATAAAGCGGCTTGCCAGATCTTTTGCTTTTGCCTCCCACTCGGTTGCATCAGCGTATGTGTTACGTGGATCAAGGATACCAGTGTCAACGCCCTTCAATTCAGTAGGAATTTCAAGGTTAAAAATTGGTAAGTTCTTAGTTGGTGCACTTTCGATTGATCCATCTAAAATAGCATCAATAATACCACGGGTATCTTTAATGGAGATACGTTTTCCTGTTCCGTTCCAACCTGTATTTACCAGGTAAGCAGTTGCCCCGTGAGCTTCCATCTTTTTAACCAGTTCCTGACCGTATTTAGTTGGATGGAGCGCAAGGAAAGCTTCGCCAAAACATGCAGAGAAAGTAGGTTGCGGAGTGGTAACGCCAAGTTCAGTTCCGGCTAATTTAGAAGTAAAACCTGACAAGAAATAGTATTTGGTCTGTTCAGGAGTTAATTTTGATACCGGGGGGGTAACACCGAAAGCATCGGCTGTCAGGAAGATAACCTTGGTTGCATGTCCTCCTTTTGATACCGGTTTTACAATGTTCTCAATGTGGTAAATAGGGTACGATACACGAGTGTTTTCGGTTGTCGAGTTATCGTCGAAATCGATTTTACCGTTTTCGTCAACTGTAACATTCTCTAACAACGCATCACGTTTGATTGCCCCGTAGATATCCGGCTCAGCTTCTTTATCGAGATGGATTGTTTTTGCATAGCAACCGCCTTCAAAGTTAAATATACCTTCATCGTCCCATCCGTGTTCGTCGTCGCCTATTAATGCACGTTTAGGATCGGTAGAAAGGGTTGTTTTCCCGGTCCCTGAAAGTCCGAAGAAAACAGCAGTATCACCACCTTTCCCTACGTTTGCAGAACAGTGCATTGCAGCCATCCCCTGCAGTGGAAGGTAGTAATTCATCAGTGTGAAAATACCTTTTTTCATCTCGCCGCCGTACCATGTATTCATAATACATTGTTCTTTTGTGTTCAGATTAAAAGTAGTAACTGTTGAAGAACGCATGCCGAGTTCTTTATAGTTTTCTACTTTCCCTTTTGCTGCATTGAACGATACAAAATCAGGTTCGTAAGTTTCAAGTTCTTCATCGGTAGGACGAAGGAACATGTTTTTAACGAAATGTGCCTGCCAGGCAACTTCCATGATGAAACGCACTTTCAGGCGAGAAGCAGGATTAGCGCCGCAATAGCAGTCCATCACATAAAGTTTTTTCCCGCTCAGCTGTTTCATGGTCTGTTCCCTTACAGATTTCCATGCGATTTCACTCATAGGGTGGTTGTCGTTGTGATAATCTGGATTATCCCACCAAACATTCGACAAACTTGCTTCGTTTTGAACAAAATACTTATCTTTTGGCGAACGGCCGGTGTAAATCCCTGTCATGACGTTAACTGCACCTAGTTCTGTCACCTGACCTTTTTCAAACCCCTCTAAACCAGCTTTGGTTTCTTCTTCAAATAAAACTTCGTAAGATGGATTATGAACAATTTCCTTGACATCTGTAATGCCGTACTTTGTTAAATCTAAATTTTTCATAGTCTTCGATTATAAAATTTGAGTTTTTTGTACAAATTTCTCTCGGTTGACAAAAGTAGTTTTTTTCCCCGATTGCACTTTTGAGACCAATTTTAAATTAAATTAAAACAAAAAAACCTGTAAACAAGAACACATAAATACAGATGTTAAAATACAATAAGACAGATAGTTGACAAAAACAAAAAGGCAAAAAAAGAATGTTAAGAAATTATTAACCTCTTAACATTCAATTGAAAACGATTATTTTGTGCATCTACGATCTTGGATGAAACTTATCCATTGTCTTTTTTAGATAATTTCTGTCTAAATGTGTATAGATTTCAGTCGTAAGGATAGACTCATGTCCCAACATTTCCTGAACTGCACGCAAATCTGCACCACCATTGATAAGGTGTGTTGCAAACGAATGACGGAAAGTATGAGGACTAATTTTTTTCTCCAAACCAATTTTTTCAGCCAAGCCTTTTATAATAGTAAAAATCATGACCCTGCTAAGTTTCTTCCCACGTCGGTTCAGAAAAAGAATGTTTTCACTTTCCTTACTTATCTTCAGTGTTTTGCGGTAATTACTCAGATATAAAGTAATTTCTTCAACCGCTTTTTCACTAATCGGAACCAATCTTTCCTTGTCAGCTTTTCCCTCTACTTTGATGAAGCCTTGGTCAAAGAACAAGTTTGTAACTTTCAGGTTAACCAACTCTGAAACACGTAAACCGCAACTGTAAAGAGTTTCCAGCATTGCTTTATTACGCTGGCCTTCCGGTTTATTCAGATCAATCGCATCAATCAACATGTCAATTTCTTCCATGGATAATACGTCAGGAAGTTTTCTGCCAATTTTTGGAGATTCCAACAATGAGGTAGGATCAGCGATGATCTTTCCTTCCATCAGCAGATACTTAAAGAACGATTTAATGCCGGAAATAGTTCTTGCCTGTGTTCTGGGAGAAACTCCCCGGTCATTAATGTGTTCAACAAAACTTTTCAGGTGCTCCAGCTTTACCTTTTCTGGCGGAAGCTTGTTATAGGTGCCTTCCAAAAATATCATCAACTTATTGATGTCATTAATGTAAGCAGCTACCGAGTTGGCTGAAAGTGATTTCTCCAGTCGTAAAAAAGATTCAAATCCTTTCTTGCTATCTTCCCATTTCATAATTAAAACACTTTAAGTTTTTATTTCTATAACAATTTTAGATAATTTTGGTTTCGTAAATGCTTTTATTTGTATAAACTTTTCGACACCGAAAAAATACATAATAATTACTACGTGATTGAAAAGACTAAGTTACTATTTTTTTTAAATAAAGCACAAAAATATGAAAATTTTGTTAATAAATGGTCCAAATCTAAATTTACTAGGTATCAGAGAGAAAGAAATATACGGAAATACTTCGTTTGATATTTTTTTTAAAACGCTTCAGCGTAAATATAACCAGATACATTTAGAATATTATCAATCGAACATAGAAGGAGAGCTAATAAACAAATTACACGAGACCGGGTTCAGTTACGATGGGATTATCCTTAACGCAGGAGCCTATACCCATACTTCCATCGCAATAAGAGATGCTATCTCCGGGATAAAAACCCCGGTAATTGAAGTACATATTTCAAACATACTGACCCGTGAAAATTTTCGTCACGAATCGGTTATCGGACCGGCATGTAAAGGTAGTATTATGGGCTTTGGATTTGATTCATACCGACTTGCGCTGGAACACTTTATCGCCGAATTAAAGGTTTGATAATATTAGCGGATAGAAAAAGCTCTCTGCAAGACAGCTCTGAAAATATATCTACATTTGCCGTCTTTTAATAAATATCTTACAGATGAAACATACGAAAATTGTAGCAACCATCTCGGATAAACGCTGTGAACCGGACTTCATAAAATCATTATACGAAGCAGGTTTTAACGTAGCACGCTTAAATACGGCACACCTTACTACAGAATCGGCACTCCGCATTATCAGGAATATCCGTCAGGTTTCCGATACCATTGGAATACTGGTCGATACCAAAGGCCCGGAAGTACGTACCAGTGGAATTTCAGATGATGGCATTACTGTTGTTACAGGTCAAACTATTGAAGTATCCGGAGAACCGGGAAAAGCAAATCCTGACAAGTTTTTTGTCAGTTATAAAAAATTTGCCGAAGAAATTCCGGTTGGAAACAAAATATTGATCGACGACGGAGATATTGAGTTAACGGTCATTAATAAAAATAAATCATCACTTGTCTGCCGGGTCGAAAACAATGGAGTAATAAAAAACAGGAAAAGTATCAACACTCCTGGTATCAGTATTAACCTTCCTTCTGTTACCGAAAGAGATAAGGAGTTCATTGAATTTGCCTCGCGTAATGATGTTGATTTTATAGCCCATTCATTTGTCAGGAATAAGAAAGATGTACTGGCTGTTCAGGAAATACTCGATCAGTTCAACAGCCCGATAAAGATTATTGCCAAAATCGAAAATTTTGACGGGGTAAACAACATTGATGAAATTCTTGACTATGCTTATGGAATTATGGTGGCACGGGGTGATTTGGGGATCGAAATTCCAGCCGAACAAATTCCGGGTATTCAGCGCAACCTGATAAAAAAAGCAGTGCAACGTAAAAAACCGGTTATCGTAGCTACACAAATGCTTCATAGTATGATTGACAATCCGCGTCCTACACGAGCCGAAGTAAGCGATGTGGCTAATGCCATCTACTCACGGACTGATGCAGTTATGCTTTCAGGAGAAACAGCTTACGGGAAATATCCTGTAGAAGCTGTCGGATGCATGGCCCGTATTGCCCGGGAAATTGAGTCAAGCAAGGACAAAAGGAATGATATTATACTTCCCCCGGTAGAGAATGAAATAACTGCTTTTTTGGCTGAATCAGCCATCATTGCATCAAACGAATTAAAGACAAAAGCAATTGTAACAAATACACTAACCGGAAGGACAGCCCGCTACCTTGCTGCTTTTCGCGGAGAAAACCCGGTTTATGCCAAATGTTATATCCCTTATGTAGTACGGCAATTATCCTTGTCGTACGGAGTCTTTCCAAGCTTACTGGAACCAAAGAAAGACAAATTCAAAATTGCCCGTGCTGCATTAAAATCGCTGGTTACAGACGGGATATTAGAGAACGATGATACTATTATTTATGTAGGGGGAAGCCTGGGAATTGGAGGAGGATCAACTTATATGGAAATAACCAAAGTGGAAAATATGACCTACAAAAATAAATCGGATAATTAAAAAGATGACCTGCTCTTTAAAGGCACCGTTCTTTTTTTTAAAGAACGGTGCCTTTAACACATTACTTGATTTTTACAGAAGGGAAGATGATTTAGAAATGAACTGCCCTCCCCTTTTTTATCTCATATCAATAATTTCAATATCTGCATACTTCGAGGGATCAAAAACGAAAAATGAATCATCATATAGTTTATCTGTTTTTAGCTGATCTACCATTACAGAATAAACATTACCATCTTTCCCCTGCATTTCTGCACAACAAATCAACATTGCTGACTTATCTATGTATACCCTGATTTGAGAATAGTTTATGTTCTGATCCTGAGGAGTTAAGTCGATTGTATATACATTTTTTCCATTTTTAACATCTTCTCCTGAAAATTTATAATCGAAACCATTCTGATAAATAGTAAAAACCTTCGAAGGGTCCATCATATCATCCTGTTCTCCATCGAATTCAGAAATGCTCACTTCATTAGCGTCGTTCATATAGGTCCAGATATTTTTGCCATCTGAATAAACATCCATCCCCAATTCGTTCAGATGGACTTTATACTTGTTCCCCTTTAATATTATTGAGCCGTTATTCGTTTCTTTGATTTGCTCTTCTTTATTTACCATTTCAAACGAAAATGTCGCCTCAATTGATTTATACGACTGTGTAGTTTGGGTCACCTTATCAAGAATTTCCTTTGCTTTTTGATCCTGTTGTGCAAAAACCAGATTTATTTCCAATAAGGCAACAACCAATAAAATCATTCTTCTCATATTTGCTTTTTTATTATAAGCTATTCAACAATTGTTCCAAAGTATATTCATCCTGAATAAGCACCTGCCGGGCTTTGCTTCCTTCACTGGGACCAACCACTCCCGCAGCTTCCAATTGATCCATGATTCGTCCGGCACGGTTATAACCAATCGAAAATTTACGCTGGATCATCGAAGTTGAGCCCATCTGGTTCAGTACAATTAAACGGGCTGCATCCTCAAATAAATCGTCCTTATTATTTAAATCAATGTCAAGAGGCCCTTCTTCATCGCTATAATATTCAGGCAGTATAAAAGCTGTTGGATAGGCCTGTTGCTGCGAAATATATTCGCAAATCCGTTCTACTTCCGGTGTATCAACAAATGCACACTGAACACGGGTCATATTGCTTCCCTGCGTAATCAGCATATCTCCTTTTCCGATCAACTGATTGGCCCCGGGCGTATCAAGAATTGTACGGGAATCGATCATGGAAGCCACTTTAAATGCAATACGGGCGGGGAAGTTTGCTTTAATAACACCGGTAATGATATTGGTAGATGGACGTTGTGTGGCAATTACCATATGTATTCCCACGGCCCGGGCTAACTGGGCAATCCGGGCAATCGGCAATTCAATTTCCTTGCCGGCAGTCATAATCAGATCAGCAAATTCGTCTACGATTACCACAATATAGGGCAAATACCGGTGTCCTTTTTCAGGGTTCAAACGCCGGCTGATAAACTTCTTATTGTATTCCTTAACATTCCTTGCATGTGCTTTTTTCAAAAGGTCATACCGATCATCCATCTCAATATTAAGAGAGTTCAGGGTATTCTTCACTTTTTGAATATCGGTAATGATCGCTTCTTCCTCTTCCGGCATTTTTGCAAGAAAATGTTTTTCCAGGGAGGCATACAGGTTTAACTCAACCTTTTTGGGATCAACCAATACCAATTTTAACTGCGAAGGATGTTTTTTATAAAGCAATGAAGAAATAATCGCATTTAATCCTACCGATTTTCCTTGTCCGGTAGCACCGGCTACCAGAATATGAGGCATCTTAGTCAAATCAACCATAAAGGTCTCATTTGAAATAGTCTTACCAAGAGCAATTGGCAGATCGGCTGACGATTCCTGGAATTTTTTCGACCCAATAATCGACCGCATCGAAACAATCTCCGGATTTTGGTTAGGAA
Source organism: Prolixibacteraceae bacterium (assembly GCA_963662895.1). Classification (GTDB taxonomy): domain Bacteria; phylum Bacteroidota; class Bacteroidia; order Bacteroidales; family Prolixibacteraceae; genus GWE2-42-39. Next base: position 2,528,116 of record OY759982.1, read on the forward strand.
CTTCAATACCAATAGTTCCCCGTCCCGGAATAGGGGCAATAATACGAATACCCAAGGCTGCAAGGCTCAGTGCAATATCATCTTCCAAATTCTTGATTTTCGCAATCCTGATACCAGGAGCCGGTACTATTTCATACAAAGTAATAGTTGGCCCGATAGTAGCCCGTATTTTGGTAATTTCTATTTTATAATTACGAAGCGTCTCAACAATTTTATTCTTATTCGAAATTAATTCTTCATTACTGACTTCTGCATTATCAGTGGAATGATCATCCAATAATTCAAGAGAAGGAAACCGGTAATTCGATAATTCAAGGGTTGGATCATATTCTTCCATCTCCTCATTTTTATATTCTTCCTCCTCGTCTTCCACTGTTTTTTCAACCGATAATTCAGGCCCTGAATTCTCTTCGTCACTGGCATTTTTTTTCTGACTTTCAATACTTTCCAAAACATCCTTATTACTCAGGTTCCGTTCAAATGCAGGTCCATTATTACTGTCAGGATCAAAAATAGCCTCAATAATATCATCATCACGAATAACTTTCGAAATCGCCGGATCATCAAGCTCAACCGGGGTTCCAGGTTCTCTGCTACGACCACTACCAGCGGCATCTTCTTTCAAATCTTCAATTTTCCCGGCTTTTTTACCAAATATCTTCTTCACCCCGGGAATAAATCCACTAAAGGCAAATACAAGAATCAAAAAGAGGATTAAAAATAGCAGGAATGCAGTACCAATTATCCCCACCATTGCATTTAACCAGTTGGCAAGGATAAATCCGCAGAGACCGCCATAATATAAAAACTGTCCGGATTCTGAAGCTGCAAATATTAACCCCAAAGCAGTAGACAGCCAGATAATCAATATAAAAGAATATGCATATGCTTTGGGAAGATTAGCTATTTTCCATCCAAATAAACGAAAAGCAGTGATTATAATCAGATATACAAAAAGAAACGACGACAGGCCAAATCCACGGTTAATAATGTTTTCACCAAAAAAAGCCCCGGTTTTTCCGGCCACATTTTCAACTTTAATTTCAGAATTCAGGATTAATTGTTTCCACGATATATCAAGCTTGCTGTGATCTGCATCGCCTGTAAATAAAAAGGAAACAAAAGAAACCAACAGGTAAACTCCAAAAACCAACAAAAACACCCCCAGTGTGTATCTGAATTTATCACCCGTAAAAAAACCGAAGATTTTCCGAAATACTGAAGTCCTTTTTGTTTTGACTGCCTTGGTTGCTTTTTTCGCCATAACTTTTTGTAAAATTCGATTGCAAAGTTAACGATTTTTGGCATTTCTGTAATTTTACAATCAACAGTAATTCCAAAAATATAAAACAGAGATTTATGATGTTAATTTCCAGATCCGCATTAGTTATCAACATTCGTTGGAGAATTGAACAGCCCTGTTGTTATATCATTATTTGTTCCATCTATTTTTATAAGTTTGTCTGATTCAATAACAAAAATGGTGACCAATGAACAAACTTGCAGTAATTGCACTTGGAGGTAATGCCCTTTTAAGAGGAAATGAAACAGGAACCATTGACCAACAGGAAGCTAACACCACTGACACCCTGGAAAATCTGATATATCTTGTAAAAGAGGGATACGATCTGGTACTCACACATGGCAATGGTCCCCAGGTTGGCAATATTATGATGCGCAATGACGCCGGTGAACAATTTTATAACATTGCCCCCATGCCGCTCGACGTTTGTGTAGCTGATTCTCAGGGCGGGATCGGATATATGGTCGAACGTATGATCAGAAACGTAATGAATAAACACGGCATTAAAAAAAATGTGATTTCCATTATTACCATGACCGTAATACACCCGGATGATCCGGCAATGAAAAATCCGACCAAAGGAATAGGTAAAATTTATCAAAAAGACGAGGCAGACAAACTTTCTCAAGAAAAAGGATGGTCGTTTAAACCAACGATGAAAGAAAAAGGAAGGTGGCGCAGGGTAGTCCCCTCTCCTGCCCCGGTTGATATAATCAATAAGGAACTGATAGAACTTTTAGCCCGTGCAGGAAATATTGTAATTGCCGTGGGAGGTGGAGGAATACCTGTATATTTCGACAATGAAAATAATATCAGGACTCTCGATGCAGTAATCGATAAAGACCTTGCTTCGGCATTGCTTGCTGCTCAAATAAAAGCCAACGAATTTTACATTTTAACCGATGTTCCCTTTATTTATAAAAATTTTGGGCTCCCGGACCAGAAAAAACTGGAATTTCTGGATTATGCTGATACAATAAAATATCTGGAAAAAGGAACTTTTGAAGAAGGATCGATGGCCCCAAAAATCCGTGCCTGTTTATATTTTATAGAACAAGGCGGGAAAAAAAGTGTAATCACTGAAGCAAAAAAACTGGAAGACCGTTCATACGGATCAAAAATAACAATGTATTACGATAAATAAATTTCTGAAAAATGATAAACCTAAAAAAACGTAATTTTCTGAAATTACTCGATTTCACATCCCCTGAAATCATGTACCTGCTTGAGTTATCAGCAAAATTGAAGCACGACAAATATAATAACTCAGAGGCACAAATGCTGAAAGGCAAGAATGTTGCCCTCATCTTTGAAAAAACATCAACCCGTACCCGTTGCGCATTCGAAACCGCTGCTTTCGACCAGGGGGCAAATGTAACCTATTTGGGCCCCACCGGAACACAAATCGGTCAAAAGGAATCGATGAAAGATACCGCCCGCGTCCTGGGACGAATGTACAACGGTATCGAGTACCGCGGATTTGGACAAAACATTGTGGAAGAATTAGGCAAATACGCAGGAGTACCGGTATGGAACGGATTGACCAATGAATTTCACCCGACCCAGGTTTTGGCTGATTTACTTACTATAATAGAGCATTCCGATAAGCCTTTACATCAAATTAAGCTCTGCTATTTGGGCGATGCACATAACAACATGGGAAATTCGCTGATGGTCGGAGCTTCAAAGATGGGAATGGATTTTCGGGCTGCCGCCCCGTTATCCTGTCAGCCTGCCGAAGAGCTCCAAAAAACATGCAGGGAAATAGCCCAAAAAACCGGCGCTAAAATTACGATTACCGAAGATGTAGCCACTGCCGTTAAAAATTGCGATTTTCTGTATACCGATGTCTGGGTATCGATGGGCGAACCCAATGAAATCTGGGCCGAACGCATAAATTTATTACTTCCTTACCAAATCAACAAAAATATAATGGAGATGACCGGGAACCCGAAGGTAAAATTTTTGCATTGCCTGCCGGCATTTCATAACCGTGAAACTAAAATTGGCAAATCGATCTATCAGAAATTCGGATTGGATGGCATGGAAGTTACCGAAGAAGTATTTGAAAGCAATTCTTCCCGGGTCTTTGATGAGGCTGAAAACAGGATGCATACAATCAAGGCGGTAATGGTTGCCACTATGGCATAAAATATTAATATATAAATTCATTTTTATTTTCTATATTCTCTTCATTTTTATAACTTTAGACTTCGTCAGAAAACAAAAAAAAACGAAGGCTATGAAACATCTTCACCTAAAAACTTTTGTTATTTCATTAACCATTCTTTTCATGAGCAACGGTTTTCCAGGTACGGCTTCTGAAAACTCCAGGAAGCCCAATATCCTTTTAATAATGGTTGATGATTTAGGCTACGGGGATTTATCCTGCATGGGGGGAACAGATATTCAAACGCCGAATATTGATAACCTTTTCAGCAAGGGAATCCGTTTTAATAATTTTTATGCCAACAGTACAGTCTGTTCTCCTTCGCGTGCATCGCTAATGAGCGGTTGTTACCCCGATATGGTTGGTGTTCCCGGTGTTATCCGCTCGCAGGAATCCGATAGCTGGGGATATTTCTCTCCTAAAGTGATCACATTGCCCCAAGTGCTGAAATCAGCAAATTACAGAACTGCAATGATCGGCAAATGGCATTTGGGTCTTGAATCACCAAACTTGCCTAACGACAGGGGATTCGATTTTTTCAAAGGTTTTCTGGGTGATATGATGGATGACTATTGGACTCATCTAAGACATAATATCAATTACATGCGGGAGAATAAACAGGAAATTAATCCTGAAGGCCATGCAACTAATATTTTTTCCGACTGGGCTGTTGAATATATCAACAATGAACAAAAAAACGAGGCCCCTTTCTTCCTGTATCTGGCATACAACGCCCCTCATTCTCCGGTTCAGCCACCGGATGAATATCTTGAAGAAGTAAAAAGGCGTGAAAAAAATATTGCTAAAAAAAGGGCTAAAAATGTTGCTTTTGTCGAACATCTCGATAATGAAATAGGCCGGGTGATAAAAGCTCTTGAAAAATCGGATCAACTAAAGAATACAGTAATTGTATTTACATCCGATAACGGTGGAAATTTACCCGGCGGGGCATCAAACGGAACCCTGAGGGGCGGTAAACAGGATATGTATGAAGGAGGTATTAAAGTAGCTACCTGCATTGTGTGGAAAAATCTTATAAAGTCAGGGGCGGAAACAGGAAACCTGGCATTAACAATGGATATCTATCCTACACTTTGTGATATGGCCAGGATAAATATTTATCACCCGATTGACGGGATCAGCTTAGTGCCAACACTGGAAGGACGTCCGCAGGTAACTGATAACCGTGTGGTTTTCTGGATGAGACGGGAAGGTGGCAATTATGGAGGTTTATGTTACTATGCAGTACGGCTCGGTCAGTATAAACTCGTTCAGAATACCCCGTTCGAACAAATGCAGCTTTTTAACCTGGATACTGACCCCAAAGAATACATACCTCTTGATAAAAATTCCCAGTATTTCAAAGACTTACAGTACCGCTTATCTCAACATATCAGGGAAACAGGAAATATCACATGGCAAAAATAATTTTTGCAAACGAAAATATTCTTCTGAATTAAATTTTTGTATTCAGGCAAAAACAGGCAACAATTTTTATTAAAAATGTAGTATTTCTTATTAAAAATGCTCTGACTTTTATTAAAAACGCCATATTTTTTATTAAAAACGTCGCATTTCTTGTTAAAAATACGCTGTTTTTATATAAAAACACGGCATTTCTTGTTAAAAATGCTCTGACTTTGTATAAAAATGCTGTATTTCTTGTTAAAAATGTCGCATTTTTGTATAAAAATGAAGGATAAATATCCCTCATTTTTATATTTCTATGCATAACAAAGCACGATAAAAATCTAATAAAACTGTGATCTATACGAATTTAATATAGTTGAAAATAAAAAAGAGGGTTAAGGCCCTCTTTTTTTATTTTCTGATAATTAAATTGTAATAATAATATCTATTAATCATTCATCGAAATTAAAAATTCTTCGATAGATTTCGATTTCATTATTCTTGATTTCATGAAATCCATTGCTTCATTCGAGTTCATATCTCCCAAATAATTACGAAGAATCCAGATTTTATCCATCATTGCCTTCGGTATCAGCAAATCTTCCCGGCGGGTACTCGATGCAACAATATCAACAGCCGGGAAAATACGTTTATTCGAAAGTTTTCGGTCAAGTTGAAGTTCCATGTTACCGGTTCCTTTAAATTCTTCAAAAATTACCTCATCCATTTTAGAACCGGTTTCGGTTAATGCGGTTGAAATAATAGTCAAAGAACCACCTTCTTCAATATTACGCGCAGCTCCGAAGAAACGTTTGGGTTTGTGCAAGGCATTGGCATCAACCCCACCCGACAATACTTTTCCCGATGCAGGGGCAACCGTATTATACGCACGGGCCAGACGGGTAATTGAGTCCAGCAGAATAACTACATCATGTCCGCACTCAACCAATCGTTTAGCCTTTTCCAAAACCATACCGGCAACCCGCACGTGTCGATCAGCAGGTTCGTCGAATGTCGAAGAAACGACTTCTGCATTTACACTCCGGGCCATATCCGTCACTTCTTCCGGACGCTCATCGATCAGCAAAACAATCATATACACTTCCGGATGATTGGCTGCAATTGCATTGGCAATATCTTTCAGCAAAATAGTTTTCCCTGTTTTTGGCTGGGCAACGATCAGTCCTCTCTGCCCTTTTCCAATCGGGGTAAATAAATCGACAATACGGGTTGATATATTGTCGTGCCCCTTTCCTGTTAAGTTAAACTTTTCGTTTGGAAAAAGCGGGGTCAGATGATCAAATGGTACACGATCCCGGATAAAGTCAGGGGTTCTGCCATTGATTTCCACCACTTTAATCAACGGAAAATATTTTTCACCTTCCTTTGGCGGACGAATAGTCCCCTTCACGGTATCTCCTGTTTTTAAACCAAAAAGTTTAATCTGTGACTGGGAGACATAAATATCATCCGGTGAATTCAGATAATTAAAATCAGAAGACCTCAAAAAACCATACCCGTCAGGCATAATCTCCAAAACGCCTGAATTTGTTATAATTCCCTCAAATTCATATGGCTTATCCTGGGGAGTCTGAACCTGCTGTGGCTTGGACTGATAAGGCTTTTGCTGCTGATTTTGTTTCTGTTGCTGATTTTCCCTACGGGACGATTTCTCAGTAGCCCTGCTCTTATCGGCAGATGAATTTTCCAGGGATGCTGTTACTACCGGAGCAACATCGTCAACACTCTCAGATTTCTTATGCTCTGCTTTCTCTGCTTTCTCTGCTAAAACATCATCATCAGACTGTTTAGCTTCAGACTTTTTCGCAGAAACAGATGGTTCTGTATCCTGGTTTCGATTTGAAGAACCGGCAATTATCGGTCCGGCCGAGGTGCGGCGTCTTCTTCGCTTTTGCTCCTCACCTTTGGGTTCCTTTTGTTCCGGCGTTGCTGCTTTAACAGGCTCATCTTCATCCTTTTTTATGAAACCTAAAAGTTTCGGTTTATCTTCTTTTCTTTGCAAAATATCACGGGGAGATTTTAGTTTTCTTTCCGTTGATTTTTTTTCAGAAGCAAGAATTGCCTGAGTATCTAATATCTTGTAAATCAAATCTTGTTTTTTATATGATTCGATTTTTTTAATATTAAGCTCTTTTGCTATATCCCTGAGGTCTGGAAGCAATTTTCGGCTTAATTCAATAATGTCATACATCATAATGTGATTGAATTTTTTAAATATCCAAAAATCAAGTATTTAAATAAAAAGCGGGATTGAGAATTTGGATAACTCTTTTTTCGAAATTTTTTGCAAGTATAAGCAATAAGTCAATATTACCAAAAAAAATATATACTTTTTTACTGAAATAACCGGACAACAAGTTAAGATTTTTTTCGTAAAAACAATGAACAATAAGTAAAAAAAAAGCATCGTTCATATGAAAAATGATACACTTCAGCAGAAAAACAGGGGGGTTCATGAAAAACAGGAAAAATTCGACATATTAAAAAACATTTATAATTATTTTCACATCCGGGGGTACCATTAAACTGAAAACGGAATTAATTGTTAGATTGAGTAATAAAACCACTACCAAAAACATGTATAATGAGACAACTGAAAATAACCAAGCAGGTAACCAATCGGGAGACTTTATCACTCGATAAATATTTGCATGAAATAGGAAAAGTGGACCTACTGACGGCCGATCGGGAAGTTGAGTTGGCTAAGCGTATAAAGAAAGGGGATCAGGTGGCTTTGGAAGAATTGATCAAAGCCAATTTACGATTTGTCGTTTCAGTCTCAAAACAATATCAGAATCAGGGATTGAGCTTACCGGACCTTATAAATGAAGGCAATCTTGGCCTCATTAAAGCAGCACAACGATTCGATGAAACACGTGGATTCAAATTTATTTCATATGCTGTATGGTGGATACGGCAATCTATTTTACAAGCGTTGGCCGAACAGGCACGCATTGTCAGGCTTCCGCTTAATAAAATAGGATCGATCAATAAGATCAACAAGACTTTTTCACAACTGGAACAGAAATACCAACGGGAGCCTACCCCCAATGAAGTTGCAAGCATTATGGAAGTAACGCCCGAGGTAGTTGAAGATGCCATGAAAGTATCGAACCATCATATTTCGATGGATGCCCCTTTGCGTGATGATGATGATAACAGCATGTACGACGTAATGCTAAACGATGAATCGCCCAGCCCGGATGACGGACTGATCGACAGTTCTCTTCGCAGGGAAATTGAACGAACCTTATCGACCCTGGGGGAAAGGGAAGCTGAAATACTTCGGCATTATTTTGGATTAAACGGCTACCGGCAGCACACGCTGGAAGAGATTGGCGATACTTTTGGGTTAACAAGAGAACGGGTTCGGCAAATAAAAGAAAAAGCCATTAAAAAACTAAAAAATAACTACCGTAATAAATTACTGAAGACTTATTTGGGATCTTAGCTTTTCATTTTAGCTGTTTTTTCAGCGATGGTTTTATTTGCCAGTGGAAAAATGTATTTTTGGGCAAATTATTTTGTCACATGAGTAACATAAAGCTTATTGCCCCCTCTATTTTATCTGCCGATTTTAATAATTTAGGCCGGGATATTGAAATGATCAACCGAAGTAAAGCCGATTATATCCATTTTGATGTAATGGATGGTGTTTTTGTTCCCAACATTTCGTTTGGCATTCCGGTAATTGAACATGTTCGTAAAATTGCAAAAAAGCCATTGGATGTACATCTGATGATCATCGATCCCGATCCGTTTGTTATTCCTTTCGCCAATGCAGGTGCATCCATTATTACTGTACATTATGAAGTTTGTAAACATTTGCACCGGACTGTTCAGTTGATAAAAAGCTGTAAAATAAAGGCAAGTGTATGCCTGAATCCCCACACACCAGTTAATCTTTTAAGTGATATTATTTCAGACCTGGACATGGTTTTGCTGATGTCGGTCAATCCGGGTTACGGAGGTCAAAAGTTTATCGAAAATACCTATCGGAAAGTAGAACAATTAAGAGAAATGATTGAAACAAAAAATCCCAATTGTCTGATTGAGGTTGATGGCGGAGTAAACTATGACACCGGGAAAAAACTGTTTGCCTGTGGTGCAAATGTTTTAGTGGCAGGTAGTTTTGTCTTTGGTTCTATAAATCCTGAAGAAACAATCCTTAATTTAAAGGAATTATAAATGAAGGTTTAGTTTTTTGGGCTGGGACAATGGTCTCTGTTGGCAGGTAAAATATCTTTTAATATACATTCAGCCGTACAGGATGCACACTTCGAACCTTTCTTTTTTCGCTTTTCCGGAATAAAAAAACATTTTGCTGATTTTAGTGCAACCAAACCAACGGCGCTCCCAATAATAATATATGATATAATCTCCTGAACCATAAAACAATCTCTATTCCATTATTAACAAACAACTTCCACTCAAAAAGCAAAACTAAGAATGAACTTAAAATTAAATTAACAAACTGGCTACCTGAAATATCAAAAACGCAACGATCCACGCCAAAGATGTGGTGTAGAGCATGGAAAAAACAGCCCATTTAATTCTTCCTGATTCATTTTTTATGGTAGCTATAACCCCTATACAGGGAAAATAAATCAATACAAAAAACAAAAAAGCCAGTGTTGCCGGGACCGTAAAAACTTTCAGGCCCGACCTCTTTCCGCTGGTATACCTTTCTGTCTGAAGTTTCTTCGTCAGTGAGGCTGTATCCGAACCTTCTTCTTCCTGATAAAGTACCCCCATTGTACTAACTACTATTTCTTTTGCAGGTAAGCCGGCCAATAAACTGATGCTCATCTTCCAGTCGAACCCCAACGGACGCATGACCGGTTCAATAAAACGCCCCATCTGTCCGAGGTAACTATTCTGCAAATGAGACCCCTCCTGCCCTACCTTTGCAGAATGAGCCGGAATATTTTTTTCCGAAGCAATAACATCATTTTTTACAGTGTGTTCCCGGGGAAAGTACCCCAGTGCCCAAATAATAATAACCCCCACCAATATAGTTCCTCCAATTTTTTTAAGGTATTGCTGAGCTTTATCCCACATATGCACAACAATATTTTTAAAAGTAGGCATCCGGTACGGAGGCAATTCCAATACAAAAGGGGTTTCCTTATTCCTGAATATTGTTTTATTGAAAACCTGTGCCGTCAGAAGGGCCAGTAAAATCCCGGTAAAATATATCATGGCAAGCATTAAGCCCGGATTTTTCGGGAAGAAAGCAGAAATGAGCAATACATACACCGGAAGTCTTGCGCTGCACGACATGAACGGGATAATAAGCATGGTAAGGAGCCTGTCGCCGGGATTTCGAAGAGTACGGGTAGACATGATAGCAGGCACATTACAGCCAAATCCCATTACCATCGGAATAAACGACCGGCCATGAAGGCCGAAGCGGTGCATTACCTTATCCATCAAAAAAGCAGCCCGTGCCATATATCCACTATCCTCCATCAACGAAATAAAAAAGAACAGAATCAGAATATTGGGAAGAAAAACCAAAACGCTTCCCGTCCCGTCAATGATGCCATCGATCAGCAAATCCTTCAACATTCCGTCAGCCAAATAACGATCTGCCAATGACGCAATAAAAGCGATCAGGTTTTCGATCCACTGCATCGGATAGGCCCCTAACTTGAAAGTTCCGAAAAATATTACAAACATGAAAAAAATAAACAGGGGAAAGCCTAAAAACGGATGAGTCAGAAAATGGTCAATTTTATCCGACCGGCTTTTCTCCGGTTTTCGTTTTTGGTACAGGGTCTCTTTTAACGCACCCGAGATAAAACCATATTTAATATCTGTAATGACCGTTTCACTATCTTCATTATAAATTTTTTCAATCCTGGAAATTTCCGATTCTGCAGTTTGATGAATATCTTCAAAATTTTTGTATCTCGACAATGCAAAAAGCGTCTGTTTGTCTCTTTCCAACAACTTAATAGCCAGAAAACGCGATGATATTTTATCCGTTATAGGCTTGTTTTCCCTGATCTTTGAACGGATTAAACGAATCGAGTTTTCAATTTCAAGCCCGTAATTTATATGAATATGCCGCACAATTGGCTCCTGGTCTTCATAAACTTCAATGGTTTTTTTAATCAGGTCATCAAACCCTTTTCCCTTCGAACTTATGGTAGGTATTATAGGGATTCCGATTAATTTGCCTAAACTTTGATAATCAAAATGTACCTGGTTTTTAAGCAATTCATCATACATATTCAAGGCAATAATTACCTTGATATCCATATCGATTAACTGGGTGGTAAGAAATAAATTTCGTTCCAGATTTGAAGCATCAATCACATTGATAACAATGTCAGGAGTTTCGTGGGTGATAAACTTCCGTACATATAATTCTTCCGGCGAATAAGCAGTCAACGAATATGTTCCCGGCAAATCGAAAATATTAAAACGATAACCAAACTGATTAAAGCTTGCTTTTTTTGAATCGACAGTAACACCACTGTAGTTACCGACATGTTCCTTCGAACCGGATAAAAAATTAAACAGGGTGGTCTTGCCACAGTTGGGGTTCCCAACCAGGGCAATGTTAATCGTTTTTTCTTTAAACTTTGCCGAATGTTTTAAAATTTCCATATCGATTACCCCCTCGTAAACACTTGTAAACATTTGTTTTGCGTCTTCGAGGGTGGCAACTTCTATTAAATTCGCTTCTGATCGGCGAAGGGTAATATTATAATCCAGGATTCTAAATTCGATAGGGCCTTTAAAAGGTGCATTCTTTATAACAGTAACTTCTTTCCCTCTAATAAACCCCATTTCAATAATACGCTTACGGAATGAACCATGCCCAAGCACTTTGGTAATAATCACGGTTTCATTATTCTTTACCTCAGAAAGTCTCACAGTCTTAAATTCTATGCTAATTTAAATTAAATAAAAATAATCATGCAAAGATATTTAAGTTTTAAATATTTCATTAAAAAAATACTTTTTATTGAGAATTCGTATATCATTCGGTTAAATTTGCAGTTATGAGTATTGACAGGGACGAAATATACAGGCAAATACAAGAGGCTATTAATAACCTGCCGGATAATTTTAGTATTCTGGAGGAACAAATCGACGTTGAATTACAAATTCAGTATTTTAACTTTTCAAAAGATTTAAAAAATGATTTCACGAAAGAATACATACTTGAACGGAAAAACGATTTATTTGATAAAAACATTTCTGTAGAGGAGAAAAAAAATCTGCTGGTCTTATTAGCATCTGAGAATGAGGTGGAGGCATACCGGGCTATTGAAAAGTTTGCAAAAAACCCCCTTCCCGAGTTAAAAGAGTGGTCGGTACTGGCCCTGCAGGAAAGCAGAATGTTACTCCAAAGCACCTTGCTCGATGAGCAACAGGTATTCATTTCTACCGGGCTGGGTGGACAGGGTCAAAAACTCCGCTATTTTGTAGTATTGCGTTCCAATAATTACAGCGCTAATTTTACGAAGGCACAAAAACAACTCATTGAAAGTGAATTAATTTTCAGTATAAAAAAATATGATGGAGTGCTTGAAGAAATTGAGTTCGAAGAAGGTTTTGCCAAGGCTCTTTTTCTGATGCCTTTAAAAAGTAATATACAGGATCTGTTTAGTTCCTTTATAGAGGAATGTAACCAGTATGGTAATTTTTTAAATGAAGACGTGATCTTAACCAACGTAAAAAAACTGAATATTCGCGAAATCCAAAATTTTTTACAGAATGAATCAACAAAAGGAGAGGAAAATGATGAATAATAATCAAGATGTTTTGACTGAAGATAAAATACGCAAATATGATGAATAGGGAAAAAGATTCATTTTTTTTATTCGTATATTCAAAAAGTATTATATTTGCAGCGTTTTTAACGATAACCAAAGGCCCCGTAGCTTAATGGATAGAGCATCTGACTACGGATCAGAAGGTTGGGGGTTCGAGTCTCTCCGGGGTCACCAGAAGAGATGTCATTAAGGCATCTCTTTTTTTTTTTAATAGACTTCTATTTTGGGCAAACTTCATCAAATTCAATCCAAAATCCTTCATTTTGGGGATAAATTCAATAAAATTTTGTCACTCTCATACTTTGAAATTTATGGTTCGAGCTTCTCTTGAAGTTGACCCAACGACGCTACCGTGATTCCGAGTGGCTGATCTCTATAGGGGCAGGTGTGATGGTCCGTACCGGTGATAGTCCAACCATATACGGGGCTTTATCGTCATTGAACAAACAAACCGGCAACCATTTTTATGTTGGTGGGTTATCGGCTTTGGAACTGGCAGGATACACACATTATGTTCCCATGGGGAGACAGGTTGTTTATGTCGGCCATCCTAAAGACGAGTGGGTTCCGTCCTGGCTCAGAAAACATGACTGGGGTGTGAACTTATTATTGGTTACCTCTGAATATTTCGATACAGATACCGGTATGACTATTTACCTTGTTTTTTCCCTTACCGGTTTGTCGTATTACGATATAAAAAAGACTCAAAAGAACACCTAAAAATGGAGGTATTTTGAAACAGAAATTTCAAAACTTAAAACTCCACGAAATAGAAGGAGCGAAATCATATAAGTTATATGAGATTAGATTGGTATTTGTAGATAGTTTCTCTTCCTGACCATATAAAAAATAAGCATTCTGACGGTTGTAAACATTATAAATGGAAAATTTCCAAACCGAGTTAAAGCGCTTTGTTCTTTTGGGGGCAAAACTAATCCCCAAATCAGCCCGGTGATAAACCGGAGACTTTACCATGTTACGCTCAATCGATGACGAGTTATTATCAGAATATCTTATACCTGAGTGCAATACAAAATCTGCAAAAAATGTAAACTTTTCATTTATTTTATAGACAGCTGAAATTGAAAGATTGTGAGGAATGTGTTCGGATGACAAGTAGCGTTTATTGTTATTTATACCCTTTATTCGTTTGCCCGAATGTGCAAGAGTATAACACAATGTTCCGTTTAAACGACCTTTTTCTTTTTTCAGCATGAATTCTATTCCATAAGCATTTCCTTTTCCTTGTCGCGTATAATTTTCTATTGGATTATCGCTATCTATTGGGAAAACATTATCGCGGTAATCGATTGTGTTATTAATAAACTTATAGTACGACTCAACAGTAAGCCCGTAAGTTGAGTTATTTGACTGAGTCATAAACCCCATCGAATACTGACTGATAATTAATGGTTTAATATTGTCGTTGCAGGGGATGATTAAACGGTACATTAATCCTTCGGTATTTATGCTGGTTAGTTGATGTAGGTATTGAGAAGAGCGATTATAGGCAAACTTTATTGATGCCTGGTTTGAGAGTCTGTAATTTAACTCAAACGAAGGTAAAAAGGTCAAATAATAATTATAATGCAAATCTGCTTTCTGTATGTCCTTATCAACAGAGGAGGTGTCAGAAGAAAGTGCACTATAGAACTTCCCGTCGGCTAACTTATTGAAAAGGGAAACCCTGCAGCCAGCTTTCAGGTAAATCTTATTGTTTAATTTTCGTTCATTCTGAATGTAAAGACTACTTTCAGTTGATACATTGTAAATCGTATTATCACTAAGTTTATTTTCAGACTGTATAAAAGGGTTAAAGAACGAGTGAATTTTCACTTGTACTCCTAAATGCAATATTGAAGATGGTGTTACATACCAATTATAAGCTTTTTCTATTCCAAAATCGTAAATACCAACTCCTAAAAACATTTTGTCCTGGTTATAGAAATAGTCATACAAACTAAAATATCCATTAAGCCTTGTCGATAGCTTGCTGTTTTTAATCCGGTTGAGTTGTAGCGAATACAAGTTGGTTCGCCACTGATTAAAAGTATGAAAACTCTTGTCAGGCACAAAGAAAGCCCTGTCTTTTCCCCAATAAAACGAAAAAAGTAATGTGGAATTGTTTTTTAGCTTATACGAAATTTTAGCATTCAAATCGTAAAAGTAAATTTTCTTGTCTTTGGTAAACAGAGTCGATAAAGGATTTTCCCCTCCTCTACGTGCCGAAATTAAAAAAGAAAGTTTTGATTTAAGAATAGGACCTTCGAGTGTTAGCCGTGACGAAATGTTACTGATACCTCCAGACATGCTGAATTTATCGGTGTTGCCATTTCGTGTATTTATAAGCATTAATGCCGATGCCTTTCCCCCGAATGTGGGAGGAATACCTCCTTTACGAATACTAATATTTCGGATAACATCCTGATTGAAGATTGACAGGTTGGCAACCGTGTGGTTGGTCTGATAAATAGGAACATGGTCGACAACAATGAGATTAGCACCGTCGGAACTACCTCTTATACTGTATCCCTGCTGATTGTTGCTATTATAGTTGATACCCGGCAGTAACTCTACAATTTTAAGGATATCGTTTTCAGCCCCAATGGTTGGCTGGCTTTTTATATCATTTAAGCTAAGTGTATTTGTATTGATATTAAAATTGTCGACTTGAACACTCTTTTTTTTGGCTCCCACAACAACTTCAGTTAGTTTGTTTTCGTTGGGTGTTAAAGAGATGTTTTGAACAGAATCATAAGCAAGATTTAATGCTACCGTTTTTTTTTCATAGCCTAAATACTGAAGACACAGCTTTGTTTTATTCGTCGGTAAGAGGATAGAATAAAAACCTTCGCTGTTGGTTGTGGAGTAAATGTTCTGTTCTAAATTATATATATTAACGCCAACAAGCCTTTCTCCGGTTTTTAAATCTGTAACATAGCCTTTTGCAATAATCGGCTTATTCGGTTTCTTTTCTTTTACTGCCATTGAAATGGTGTTCCCGTTTACTAAAAAATCAAGCGGGTAGTTTTGTTTTAAGTATTTAAGCAGGTCATATATACTCGCATCTTCCATGTTTATATCTATTTTCAGGTTTTGCGTTTTTATTTCCCGGCTGTTATAAACAAAACGATAATTGCTTTGTGTTTGAATATGGTTGACAATGCGAACCAATGATTCATTTTCATAACGAAAATCGAAAGTTTGTTGTTGGGTTCCTGCAAAAGTAACCTTCGGCACTAATAACATAAGCGTCAAAATGACATAAGCACAATGCCTGCCATTATTATTTATGCTACTATCTATCAATTTCTTACATTTGGCATTAATATATTATCTTCTGTTTCTAAAGAATCTACCGCTTCGTAAACATAAAAACGTTCAATAAACGAATGTGGTATTTTCGCAAAATCAAGATACAGGAATCCATCCAATGAGTTATTAAAAAGTGGGTCGATGTTAAATTCAATTACCTTTCCATTTATATGTATGTACTTTCTAAATAATACAGGCAACTTTAGCTCTTTAAAATCAGGGTTATCTTTCTCAAAATCATAGTCTGAATCAACAGTGTATTTGTTTTTACAGGAGACATAATTACTATAGGTATTATGTTGATGATGCTTATTGATATATGACACAATTCTGTCCTTCTCTAGTTTGCAGAGATTATTACTAATGCTTACCGGACCATATAAATATTTGCACCACGGGTTTAACCGGACAAACTTAAAGATACCGTACCATAATAAGTATAACGGCAATGTTTTTCGCTGATAGGACGGGGTAATAAACGAACGCCCCAGCTCAATGCCTTGTGCTAATATTGGCTCAATTTTTTTATTGAAGTTAAACAAGGTACTTGTGTAGAGTGCTTCTATACCCGCTATTTTCATAAGTTCTTTTCCATTGCCTATTCGATATGCGCCAACCAGTTGATTGTGCATGTGGTCCCAAATTACAAGGTGATTATAGGTTTTATCAAATGTATCAAGGTCAATGCTCTTGTTGCTTCCTTCTCCAACTTTTCTGAAAGTTATTTCACGCTGACGACCGATTTCATACATCAGCGCAGGTATCTCATTATGGTTTGTACAAAACAGTTCTAATGCTCCTTTTCTAAGAAAGCTTTTATTGGTATTTTTTAAATGATTGACCTCTTTTATCAGCAAACTTACGCTTATCTGTTTTCCAATAGGTTCAACCTTTTCAGGAACCCGGTTTGAGTAGTCTAAATTAATTTTCATTGTGAGCCAGTGTGTAAGTTTCTTGTCTTAAAAAATTGACATAGTCGTCAATTGACAGGTAACTTTTCTGAGTATCCGTATCAATTGGTTTTCCAATTGTAATCTTTATTGTGTGCTTATGTTTATTCATTAACTCCGATGGTATTTTTGCCGTCCGCAAAAAAGGGTTTATCCTTCCAAGCAAATGAAATATCTTCGAGTTAGTGCCATGAAAATAGATTGGAATAACCGGGACATTGGCTTTTTGTACCAACCGCATTATTGATTTGCCCCATTTTTTATCACTAATGCCGGGGTAATCTTTATTATAGCTCGATACCTCTCCGGCGGGGAACAGCCCTAAGGGATGACCATCTTTGAGATGTTGCATTGATGCTTTTATTCCGGTAATATTCATTGTTACACTTCTTCCTGAAGTAAAAGGGTCGACAGTGAAAAAATTATTCTGTAAAGGTTTTAGCCTGCTCATCATGTAGTTGCTTACTGTTTTGTAATCAGGTCTGACCGGCAGCAGCAAATTGAATATGCCTATACCGTCAACTCCTCCATACGGATGATTTGAGATAGTAACAAAAGCCCCTTTTTGCGGAATATATTGTAATGCTTCTTTATTTATCTCATACTTTAAATTCAAACTTTTAATTGCATATTCAATAAAATGAAGTTCGCCCGGACCGTTATATGCATGATAAATTTTGTTGAGTTTATGAAACTTCAGCAACCGAATAATAACTGAGCAGATAAGCTCTCCTCCAGGAAAATGGAGTTTTGCTATTTCTTTTAGCTCTTTGCTGTCAAGAATAACTTGTGGTGGAACAATCGACATATTGTTGTCATGGTTACTATTATTCATCTGTTTGTTGTATAAATTCAATTTCCGACGAGAGGATTAATATTTTTTTATTATTCTATTTCAGATCTTCAATTACACCTCTTTTTCAGACAAAAATCAAGGGGCTAGTGATTTTACCAGTAAAACAAATCCTGCAATACATAAAATACATCCGCAAATAACGTTGATATGTTGAAAGTATTTCAGATTTATTTTTTCTTTAACCCGGGCTACAATTCCTGATAACGAATAGAACCATGTCAAGGAGCCGAATACAACGCCTGTAACAAAAATACCGGCTATTCCTGCATTAAATTCGCTGTCAGGTATTCCTAAATTAGTTAAGTAAGCAATAAAAAAAAGAACCGTTAACGGATTTGATATGGTAAAAAGAAATGACTTAAAATAATTGCCAAAATGTTGATATATATTTTTCTCATTAGTCAAATCATTTTTCAGATTACTATAAAAGAGAAAAATACCAAAGCTTAAAATAACCAACCCGCTTCCTATTTCGAATATTGTTTGGTTATTGGTAATGAAAGTAATATAGATTTTAACTCCAAAACTGGCTATTATGGCAAAAATGGTATCGGCAATTGTCGCTCCTATCGTTGACTTAAAACCATATACTCTTCCGCCTTGCAAGGTTTGCGACAGGCATATAACATTAACAGGCCCCACCGGGACCGATATTATAATTCCAACAAAAATACCATGTAATAAAAACTGCAACAACATAACTTATAACAATATTCGTTCGTAATTTTGGATTAAGGTTTTTTGTGCCAACCCGTATATCTCGATGTATTCCGCCCTGTTCAAACGTCCTTCAGGATCTGAACCTATAAAAATATGTTCCAGAATTGAGTAAGTACCTTTAATATTAATAAAGGCAATAACCTTGAAAGGTGAAATCTGCTTAATATATATTGCCCTTTTACTCCAGGCTGCAATTGTAACTTTGTAATCGTACTCCGAGTTTATTAGTTTTTTGCAAGTAACACCAAACGCAAATTGTTTTTCTAAAAAGCTAAGGGGCATTTTTTGTCCTTCTTCAGCGTACCTTATCCAATACACATCTATCGGGTTTTTTATGTCCAATAAACCTCTCTTGTCGAAATTAGCATCGTAAATAACGGTGTTTTTGTTTAAACTTCGTTGTATATAAAAAAATAATTTTGGCGTTCTTTCCGGATCCGGAAATTGGTGAATGTTCAGTTTATTCTGAGAAAAGCTGTTGTTTATCACCAAACACAATAACAATATTGAAATAATTTTAGCCATAAATATTCTTTGTTTGTCAAAACATAACTTCGAAGCGCATTCGAATGCCATGTTTAATTGCATAGTTATTAATTGCTTCCTTGTTGCCCAGAACTCTTACATATTCCACCCTCAAAACTTTAAAAATATTGGTTATCCCAAAACCTAGTTCAACATAGGGCTTGGTTTGTTCCTGATTATAAAAATCTGGAATGTCAATTGTATTTTTTAGCTGCTTTGTTCTTGTTCCGTAATGACATTTTAGCGATACAATTTCACGAAGGTTGAGACTCGATAGGAGCGGCGTACGGTTGAACAGAATACCTCCGCCATTTAAATTTAAATGAATGTTGGTATATAGGTTATGGGCAAACGAGGCATAGTTTAATAAGTTAAACGAATATCGCGAATAGCCCAGCGAATTGTTGCCGTAAGGGGTATCTAGCAGCGTATAAGGAACATTTCCAACCATATATCCGGCATTGACCATATACCTGAGATATGCCTGTCCCAGGTTAAAACGATGTTTAACCGATACATTGGAAAGGGCATAAAAATTTTGGGAGCTTGTATTTCCGGGCAACTTCCTGATTTTCCCAATATCGAAGCTTACATTTAGCACGGGCTTCGTGTTGCCATAATATACACGGGCAAAATATGTTTCATCGTAGTGTTGGTCGAATGCAAAACGAAAATTAATTAGTATACCTGTATTGTCAAAACTGCCAATATCTACCTTATTTACATTAAACTTTAAGTAATCGGAACTGTAATTTCTGTTGTAATATGGGTTTAATGATAATCCGACACATTTTGAAAGGTCGGTTTCCAATTTCATTTCAAAACGTTTTTGATGATAAACAAAAGCATTTCTCTCTTTCGATGTTAACGCTGAAATAAAATTGTCGCTCCCTTTACTGTACGGATTTTCCTGAATAAACTGAGTGTATTGGCTCTTCGATGCTATAGCGTAATCATCGGAGTATTGTGCCGAAAGAATTGTTCGTGTTTTCGAAGGCAAGCGGAAAGCGGTAGAAATTCCGTATTTTACTTTATTATTCTTGGTTCCAATACCCATATAACCTCCAACTGTAAAATTTTTGAATAGAGCTTCACTGGTCCTTATTGGTATGGTAAACCTGTTTCCTTCTATTTTATTGGTACTGTATATGTCGAAAATAGGACCTATTTCAAATTTCCCCTGCGTGTAATAGCCTGATAAAAACATATTACCAATCTTATCGACGCGTTTAATTACTTTATTCTCTTTAAGTTTTTGTATCCCGCTTTTCGTTTGTTGTTCGATTTCGCTATAAGAAATCAGGAATGGGTTCTTCGATGCAATATTGTTTTGGTTTTCCACAGTATCTTTTGGCAATTGCAGCATGTATTGCAGGAACCTGTTAATCTGAAACGCTCCTCCCTGTTCAGCTTTTTTGTTGTATTGGTCATCGGACACATCCAGCAATGTACTTTTCCCAAGAGAAAATTTTGCATCCGTTTTTTGGTCTTTGTAAAACCATTTTCCGTTGGATTGTTTCTCGTAAGTAACGTTTACATTCAACTCATTAATAAAATTGATATTGGCTTTAGAAGGCAGGGTGGCGCTAATACTTGTTAGGGCAAAACTACTGTCTTCGACCCAAAAATGCCCATTAAAAACTACGTCATGTTTATTTTTCGGATAAAAGCTAAACTTATAATGTTTCGTTCCATCACACAATAAACTGTCTGAAACATAAATATTGTAATAAAGTAAAGCCATGCTACTTAGCGGAGATATAAAACCACGGTCGAGAACTGTAATCTGATTTTTATAGAAATTAAAACCGATTGCGATCTTCTTCAATACTATACTTTCAATTTGTTTGTTCAGGTTTGGTAGTATACCATCTTTGTGGTCCGAAATTACATCAACCTCATTATCATTATCTTGTGTGATATTTTTTAGAGATTCAGAATAATAAACCGGCAAATATGAAGCTCCATTTTCTTCTTTAATAAGTACACTGTCGGAAACGTTTAGAAGCTTCTGTAATTTCCCATCTTTATTTGCTGCCAACAATACTGTTGTTCGGTCGTAGTTACTAAATTTTTTAAATAGAGTAAGGTTTTTACTATTCTCTTTTTTATGGTCTAGCACCTTTTTAAAC
This sequence comes from Prolixibacteraceae bacterium, assembly GCA_963662895.1. Taxonomy (GTDB): domain Bacteria; phylum Bacteroidota; class Bacteroidia; order Bacteroidales; family Prolixibacteraceae; genus GWE2-42-39. Next base: position 2,549,311 of record OY759982.1, read on the forward strand.
AAGGCTTCATCGTACGAATTATCTGGTTTAACGGATATTTCAGCAATATTTTGTATATCCTTTTTCAAGCGAATTTCCCACACATAATCGATGGATTTAAGGTCAACCTGCTTCGATTGAGTAACATACCCGACAGATGAAAAACTTATTGTTGTGCATGAATCTGTACGAAGTGTAAATTTCCCATCAATATTAGACGTCGTCCCAATTGTTGTTCCCTGTATCCAGATATTTACAAATGGAATTGGTTCGTTGGTTTCATCGTCAAATACCACGCCGCTGATATTGATACCACAGGCTAGTAAAGGAACTGCCAGTGATAGCATTAACATCAAAGATATCGATTGTATTTTCAAGGAATCAGTAATTAATAAGATTTGTACTATTGATGCTTTTTGAATAGTCTGTATTGGTTGTGATTTATTTCCTGATAGCTGAGATTATTAATAAAACATACCGATCGTAATACCTCTTGAAGGTTTAAGTTGGTATATGTACCTGTAACCCGGCTGTCAAGCAAAGCAGAATCCTGTACTTCGATATAAACTGAGTAATAATTCTCAATATCTGTAATTACTTCGAAAAGAGGTGTTTCATTATAATAAAGTTCATGGTCTTTGATATCTACATACATTTCACTATTTACATTACGCAAAAAGTGCTCATTATTTTTTTTATTAAATATTAATTGTTGCCCGTGGATAAGCAGAATGGGATTTTTTTCTGAGGTACTTGCTAAGCTAACCTCAACTTTTCCGGTTTTTACCGTAATTGTAGCCGTTGGTTCGGAATTAAAATTTCTAACGTTGAATGATGTGCCGGTAACTTTAATACTAATGTTATCGGTATGTACGAAAAATGGAGTTTTGTCAATATGTTTTACTTCAAACGATGCTTTGCCCAGTAAATTAACATTACGTTGCTTATTAAAATTGTCGGCGAGTTCTACCTTGCTCCCGGCACATAGTGTAATGTTAGAGCCATCTTTTAAATCAATGTTTTTTGTTTTATTTGTAGATATGAAAGTAGTTGCATGGTATATTGGTTCTTGTTTTAATACTTTTGACACTACCAGCCCGATGGCAATCAATATTGCAATCATTACCGCAATTTTTAATGGAGCGAAGAATTGTAAATATTTTTTCGTTTCTCTTTTTGGTTCCCCAATATTTAATGTTTCAGGAAATACTTTTACTGATTCTTCCTGGCACTTTTGCCAGAATGCAAATAAAACATCATTGTAATCTATGTCCGAATTTTCGCGGGTTAGCATTTCCAGAGCTTCATCAAACTCTTCGCGGGTGCACTTGTTGGTTAAATATTTGTCCAGTGATGAATTACTCATTTTAACTTGCTTTATACCTTATACACTTAACTGATGAAGAGAGACTAGCTGTTTTTTTGAAAAAGGAATAAAAGGAGAATGCTGAATGAATTTCGGATGTGCTTATTGTTCTCGATTTCTTTTCGAATCAACCGAATTGTTTCTGCAATATGATTTTTTACCGTATATTTTGATATGCCCATCTTTTCCCCAATCTCACTATAACTCATACCATTTCTTCTGCTCATTTCAAATATCTCTTTCTTCAGTTCGCTTACATTGTTTAATGCGTCTTGTATATGAGAAAGTAATTCATCATATTCGATTTTTTCATCGGTAAAACATCGGCTAAGTTCTACGCTTTTCCACATTTCATCGTGGAGGTAGCTTTTTTCATTTTTTATTCTTCGTAGGCTATTGAGTGCTGTGTTTTTGGCAATAGTAAATAGGAACGTAGAAAAATTCATTTCCGAATTAATCGATGTTCTGTTAAGCCACAGCTTTAAGAATGTTTGCTGAACGATGTCTTCTGCTTCACTATTTAACTTTACTAGGGCAAAAACAAAGTTGTACAACCCTCCTTCATGATTTTTACAGAGAGTGGTAAATGCAGATTCGCTCCCTTTCTTTAATTCATTTACCAGTTTTCTTTCAATCACTGCTTTGTCCATGGCATAGTCTTAAAAACAATTATTACCATATACTAGTGATTTGGAAAGACCCAAATAGTTGCAATCTCTAAAATATCTCATCGTTAAATTTCTTTAAATCTTTGCATCCCCAATGAATACTCTCCTCCTTTTGCCAGAGCACTCAACCAATAAACAGCTCATACAAAACTTCTTGCAAACCAATAACCGGTGGCAATTTGATACGTATTGTGATTGAACACTTTTTATTCAATATTTCGACTTCTTTTTTTTTCTAGTATTGCTCCTATTCTCCTGTCAATTTTTTAAAGGTTAATTCGATATTGGAATTAGTATTATAAATTCTGCATTTAATGAAGCTGACACAATTTTGTATAACTTGTATTCGCATTTTATTTATACACTTAACCAAGCCTCAGGGACTAGAGTGGATGGAGAAAAATAGAAACCCCGAGATTATTTGACTTTTTCTCCGGGCTGTCCGGGTCAACTAAATCTAACACATTTAACGGTTCATCCGCCTTCCGTTGGGCTGGCTTTTGCCCCGGTTAGAAAAATCAGGTTCATCTTCACGTTCTTGATTATGAGATGACATATTATCCCCAAAGTTATAAGTTAATGTTAGTCCCAATTGCCGGCCTCCCCACCAGCTTTGCGACACTTGCTTAAAGCCTGTGCCATTGGTAACTGTACTCCATTTGCGGGAATTAAATAAATCTTCGGCGCTAAGACTTATACTAAATTTATCAAACGATTTTCGGAGTCCTGCATCCAACGAGTAACTGGCTTTCTCGTGGCCCTGGGCAACCAACTGCCTGGCATTATAGTCGCCATTTAATTGCAGGGTGTAAGATTTAGGTAAGGCTATATTGGCAATCATTTGCACGTTCCATGTAAAATTATCCTGCATTTTGCCGGTTACCGGAGAAACAGCACCCTTGGGCAGATAGCTGAATCCATCAAGCTTGTAGTAAAACAAGTTAACCGATGTGGTAAGGTCAATTTTCTTAAAAAATCTGTCTTTCAATACAAGTTCAGTTCCTGTAGATGTTGACTTTGTAATATTCTCATAAGTAGTTTTCATTATGTTGTTCTCCACATAACTGATGTTTTGGATGACATTTTCTGTTGTCCGAAAATAACCGGAGAATGAGAACATGTGATTTTCCCAGTTCTTTATGTAATTTAGTTCGAATGAATTTGAATATTCAGGCTTCAGAAACGGGTTCCCAAATGAAATATTTGTCGAATCGGTTATATTCATAAACGGGTTTAGTTGTTCTTCCCAGGGACGGCTTATCCGGCGCGAATAATTTAACTGAACCTCATTGTCGTTCGGTAACGAATATGAGAGAAAAGTACTTGGGAACAATTTAAAATAGTGGGTTTTATAAGGGACTACATCTTTCTCCGATTGCATATATGCAAGCGAGCGGGTAACAATATTTGAATATTCTCCACGAACCCCTGCCTGGTAAGAAAATTTTCCCAGTTTGCCTCCGTAGGTCCCGTAAATCGCGTGTACATCCTGATTATAGGTAAAACGGTTGAAAAGGCTGGTAACCGGCTGGGGGTTATTTTCATTGCTTCCCGAATAGGTTTCTACCGGACTGATATTCTTATCGAGTGTTCCTTTATATCCGGCTTCAATTTTATGCTTTTCATTGATTGTATTAACATAGTCGGCCTGAAATTCCCAATTATGGCTGCTCATATCGCTTTTCTGTTTTTGATAAGAGGATACTTCTTTATTGTTTGCGAACAATGAAGTTTGTTTATAAACGGCAGTCTGGTTCATTTTCCATCTGTTGTAAGAAGCTGAAAAGTCAATATTACTGTTGTCGCTGAATTCGTGCTTGTACCCCAACTGCAGATTACCTCCAAACATGTCGTCCTTCATCGACGAAATACGGTGGCTTTGGGAATAAAGATCTATGATGTTGCTTCGGTAATCAATTCTGTTGTTATCCGTTCCGTGGTCAATCATTGTCATACCCGAAAGCGACAAATGGTCTTTCGTTGTAACATGCCAAGTAAGTCCGGTACGGGCAAACCAACTATCCCAGGTTCCTTTGCCTGCTGATTCCTGATTTAGATAAGTGGTATCAGCACCCAAATAATTCTGCCGGTTTGAATAACCACCGCTTTTGAATACCCAGCGGTTAAACCCCAAATTGGCATAAACATCCAGTTTATTGCTGCTGAAATTGTAGTTTGTGCTGGCGCTGTATCCTCCATGCGAATCGGCACCTGCCTGCACTCCTCCGTAATACCCGGCTTTACGGTTCTTTTTAAGGATAATATTTATGATTCCTGCTGTTCCCTCGGGGCTGTATTTTGCCGAAGGGTTGGTGGTAATTTCTATTTTGTCGATACTCTCTGCGGGCAACTGTCGTAGTATCTGCCCCCGGTTTTGGGAAGACAACCCGGATGCCTTTCCATCTATCCATATGGTTACAGATGAATTTCCGCGCAATGATACTTCCCCTTTATTACCGACTTTCACAGATGGGATGCTACGAAGCACATCGCTGGCCGACCCTCCTGTTGAGGCAATATTCTGGTCAACATTAAAAACTTTTTTATCCAACTCAAATTTCATTTGCGACCGTAAGCCCTTAACCTGCACTTCTTCAATTCCAACTACATCTTTAGACAGAAGAATTGGAGGAATATCAACAACGTTATTTTCAGGAGCAATAACAATATCTGTCTCATAGGCAACATAACCTACCATCGATGCCTTTAAAATAAATGTATCAACAGGCAGATTTTCTAATGTAAATATTCCTTCCTTGTTGGTAATCGTACCTCTGGGCTGAAAATCGTCTGTTCCTTTTTTTGTTATGCTGATGGTAACAAACTCAAGGGGCTCATTTGTTTGTGCATCGAGCGCCTTTCCTTTTAATGCCCCGGGAAATTTTTCGGCAGCATGGGCATTACCAAATAAGATTATCATAAAAATGACATTGACTATTAATTGTTTCATGACTTATAATTTGCCCGTAAAATTGTTGAATTAAAATGTGCGTTGTTTTTGATATCCGGGCAAAACGAAAAAATGCAGGCTGATAACGAAAAACCGGGTTTTTATAGGTTGTCGTTTATTTCCTGAATAATACTGTGTTAAGTAATCGCTAAAATATAATGTTGTATTTTACTCCTACACAACAAGACAAAACAGGGTAACCGCCAAAAACCGGATGATTCGAATAACAATGAGCAGAACATGGAACAACAGGGATTTTAAGTAATTGGGAAAGCTAGATATCGTATTTTATCTCCCGTTTTAATTTCATAATACCAACTTCGCAGTTTAGGAAAGGTTTAAAATAGGGTTGTGTAATGTTGCTGTATCATGCGTCATAGTAACATTACACAAACCTTGGCGTTAATAGCGTGAAAAAACAATGGAACCCATGGGTGAATAGGGGTCACTTTAATTTTTTGTGGAGCATATTCTCTGATTTATAAACGCTAGCTCCATCAATTTTCTGAATGCTTTCCCCTTAGGCGGGAACAGCCCGGGCATTGTTGTCTTTCCTAAAAAAATACCTCTTTCCTCCCCCCCCCTGTTTATTCTGTAACGAAACGATGGCTCTTTTTTTTTCTTGGCATCCTGAACGCAGAGAAGGATCTGTTTCTTTAGAACTCTGTTCATGAGACCCTTCGCTTACTCAGGGTGACAAAAAGGTTTGATGGGCAGAGCCCTTTGTCCTTAGTTCCTTAAAATATTGCCTCATATACAAACTTTTGCAAAAGTCCATCATCATAGGCAAAGGAAATAAGAAGTCTTTCCTTTCGTCCGAAATGAAATAAGGACTTCTCTTTTATTATTTTCATCACGCGGACGATTTTTCCCCCTGTTTCCTTCCCACACCCCAGGGCGACACTCCTTTGTCGTTTGCCCCTGGGCTAAAATCAACTGTCCTTTCAGGACGTTTTTGTTTCCCGTTAGTCTTCATTTCCTTTTCGAAAACCTGTGTATAGAGAGTTGGTTAATGACAGGGGGTATGTCAGCATAATGACAGAGGGTATGTCAGCATAGTGACAGGGGGTGTGTCAGCATAGTGACAGAGGGTGTGTGGAAAGGGAGCATATTCTCTGATTTTTTAACGCTCACTCCATCGATTTTCTGTACGCTTTTTCTCCTATAGGCGGAAACAGCCCGGGCATTGTTTTCTTTCCTAAAAAAATACCTCGCTCTCCCCCTGGCTTATTCTATAGCAAAACGATGGCTCCTTACTGACAGAACACTGAATACTCTTTTTGCTCTTCTCCACAACTTTTTAAACTGATCCGTGAATAGATCGGATTATTCAAATCTCTTGTAAGTGGCTTTTTGTTTTATTATCCGTTTTAAAAATTGGTGAAAGATCACTTAGAAAAAAGATCAATGCACTGGTTTAATTTACCAAACTGGTAATTGTTCTGTTTGAAACAGTCAATCACATTGCCCAATCGTTCGGCTAGTGCATTTCCCGAATTTCGGACAATATATGAGGGTAATTTTACTTCAGGTGAAGAAAGATCGGCAAATTCCCACGGGTGAAAATAAACATTAAGATATCCATCCTTTTTAATTGCTCCGATACACATGTGCTTGTAGATATTCAGTGGAAAATTATGCAGCGATAACCAAAAAAGAGGGATTCTAAATGTTGAAGAGACGGAGGCAGGTATCTGGCAAAGTGAATTTTCGTAGAAAATTCTGCGTGGTTTGTTCAGATTATTATATTTCCCTGGCAGAAAAGTAGGATTTAACGATGAGTTATATTGATATCCGGCTTCAATAATATCCGATGGATTGACTTGCCTCATGTTTGCCATTCGAAAACCGAACACTGTTTTTCCTGTTAGTCGTTCCAGTGTTTCTTTTGATTTCTTAAGGTCTTCAATCTCGAATTTCGCATGATAATAGCCGTGCGATGCAACTTCGTGTCCTTCTTCTACCATTCTTTTAATCAGATCGGTTGCATTAAGCGCAAAGTTTGCAGTACAAAAAAAAGCAGCCTTCACGTTTTTCTGTAAAAGCAAATCAAGAATGCGGGTTGTTCCGGTTTTTGAAATTGACATTTGTTGCTCAAAGCTTAATGTCTTTGTATAGGGAAGCGGATTGTCGAATTCTTCGATATCAAAACTAAGAAATATCATACAACTATTTGATTTTTAAATTTGTCGACTTTATGATGTACGATGGCCGATCTTTGACTTGCATGAACATCTTACCAATATAGATCCCAATAATCCCTAAAACACAAAGCTGTAACCCGGAAAAGAATACAACTGTTAATATTACAGATCCCCATCCATAGGTGTAATGCCCTGAATAGTAATATGACCAAATTACGTAAGGCAAATATAAGAGAGGAAGTAGTGAAAGGATAAATCCCAGGTAAACGGCAAGATAAAGCGGACGGATACTTAACGAAGTAATCCCGTTAAAGGCAAAGCCGACCATTTTACGAAATGTATATTTGCTGCATCCCGAATGACGGTCATCCGGATGGTAATCAATCGCGATTTGTTTAAATCCAACCCACTTAATTAGTCCCCTAATAAAAAGATCGTTCTCTTCAAATCGTGAAAATATATAGGCTACTCGTCTGTCTATTAACCGAAAATCTGAAGTGCCTTTTTCTATTTTAATGTCAGATAACCAACTTACGAAGGAGTAGAACATATTTGAGGTTTTACGCTTTAAAAAGGAAAGATTTTCACTCTCTTCACGTCGCGTGTAAACAATATCAAAACCGTCTTCCCATTTTTGAAGGAGTTTGGAAATGATTTCGGGAGGATGCTGAAGATCGCAATCCATTGATATGATGCAATCACCATTGGCAGAATCAAGACCAGCTTTTAGTGCATTCTGATGTCCAAAGTTTCTCGACAGTTCAATATAGAATATACCACTGTTGTCATTTTGGAGATTTTCAATTTTTTGCAAAGTATCGTCTGTACTGCCGTCATCGACAAAAATTACCTCAAGATCATAGCGGTCATGTGGAAAACAGGAATTGATTCGCTCATTCATGATGTCGATATTTCCCGATTCGTTATATGCGGGAAGTACAATTGAAACAAGTTTCTTTTTCATTGTTGCAAATCTGTTAGGTAACCATCTGACTTTCGAAAAGTCATCTCATATATAATAGTCAGCCAGATAATCGTACATGGAAGTGCTTGTAGTGCATAGGGTTGAATAAAGTGCCGGTATAAAGCATCGGGAAACAAATCGGAAGGAGCAAAGCTTGAAACCGAAATTCCGAAGATGATCAGGAATATTGTCCACGGTGTATAGGGATGGGGCTGAATCACAAACCAGATTGCCACACCAACAAGAGCAATAATGTAACTATTGGGCTCGCTACCGGTACTAAAAAGTACTGTGAAGATTAAGACAGAGGCCAGTGTCAATAATTGAAACCAATTTTGCCGGTATTCTTTGATCCGCAGGTATGGAAGAGCGAAAAGCAGAAGTGCTCCGAGAAGTACTGGTATGTTCGAAAATTCGAAATTTCCTGTTGATTTATGTATTATCCCTAAGAAAGAAATATTCTGCTGGAGTGCACTGCCATTCCCTTGGTTTTTAATAACCAGCTCGTTAAACCAATCTTTATATTGTCCGGCAATAAATTCGGGAGACGAAATAAACATTGGCAAGATGAAAAAAATGACTCCCCAAATCACACTCCAAAGTAGTAATTTTTGTTTATGTTTTGAAAAGAAGAAAAAGGCAAATCCCACAATTCCATACAATTTTACAAAGGTTCCCAACATGATCATAAAGGCAGCCAGTATGTCTTTTTCTTTTCTGATGTTGGTATACGACAATATAATAAGGGCGGCAGTTGCTGTATTGAATTGTACATTTGTTTGCGCAATAATCAGCGAATTAGTACAAATCCAAAAGATCGCCATGTGTTGCCACTGATTGAGCGGCAACTCCTTAACTGCGTAATATAGCACCATAGCTAACATCACCAACCAAAGTGTTCCTCCCAGGATATCGGGCATCAAGGCAAACGGAGCCATAATGATACCAAAAACGGGGCCGTAATGGTTCAGATCATCGAAAAACTCAGGGCGATGCTGGTAAAGCGGAAATTGTTCCAGAATATTAAGGAACACATATTTATAGATTTTATAATTGTTGTGAAGACGACCGGTCAGGGAATTGAATACACCTATGAATACAGAAATGGCTATCCATAACCAATAGATTGTCCTGTAGTTTTTAAAAAAAGGTTTATTGAAAAATTCAAGTAATTTCTTAGTGAGTGACATGTTTAGTAACGTTTAAGAAATAACAGTTCAAAGTTAGTTTTTATACAGAAAACGGGATAAAAACGACAATAAAAAAAGCGGAAATTAACAGGGAGATGTTATTATTTATGGATGCAGCCCATTTTATCTTACAACCTTTTATCTGTGCACTTTGGTGTATGGCACGCCTGTTTGTAAAAGCATCTTCCGGGCGTAACAGAATCAATGTGTTAGGCGTTATTGATGCCATCACAAAAAAAGTACTGCCCCTGACCAAATCAAAATGTCCTATTTTATCCCGTTTAATGTATAATTGCTTCATGATTTATATTTCACGTAAAATTGTTGAATTAAAACGGGCGTTGTTTTCGATATCCGGGCAAAACGAAAAAATGCAGGCTGATAACGAAAAACCGGGTTTTTATAGGTTGTCGTTTATTTTCCGGATAATACTGTGTTTCATTATCTTTGTGGAAAATTTCTTTTTATGCAAATTGATAAACTTACTTCCCGGAAAGCGATAATAATATCCAGTCTTTTATTGGCAATATTTATTATTTATCCAAATATTGTTTATTTGCGTTGGGACATGGAAGATATTGAATTTTACGGCGGAAGAATTCCGTTTTTCATCCTGTTTGCTTTTCGTTATGTTTTTTTTGCCACAATCATTTATATTTCCTTTCAGGTTAATGTTCGCCACCTTAATAAAGATACTCTTGCAAAACGGCTGGGGCGCATTTTTGTGATTGTTCTGGTTTCTTATGGTATTTATATTCTCATTGCATTTGCTATTGTCCCACATGGCGACAGCTTTAATGACATACTGATATTCCAGTTTGCTATTGTTTTTTTACTCTGTGTACTCCTTGGACAGATTTTGGCCATGTATTCAGAGCAGCGAAAAAAAGAACAGGAAATAGAACAATTAAAGGTTGAAAACCTGCAAAGCCGTTGCGAAGCCCTGGCAAACCAGATTAATCCACATTTTTTTTTCAATTCACTTGGAGGGCTTTCTTCCCTTGTCAGAGAAGATGATAAAGAGCGAACACTTGAATATGTAAACAAGTTGTCGGCCGTTTTTCGCTATATATTGCAAAGCGACAAAAAAGGCCTGGTAACATTGGACGAAGAATTCGACTTTCTTGAATCATACCGTTATCTCCTTGAGGTTCGTTATGCAAATAAGCTTTCGTTTGATATTTTTATTGATAGTAAAAACAGAAAACTGAAGCTCCCGGTATTATCCCTGTTGCCCCTGATTGAGAACGTTGTAAAACACAATGTAATTGATAGTGAAAACAGGATGGTTGTTTCGGTCCTGGTAAATGAGAAGTCGGAAATTGTTGTTTCGAATCCAATACATAAAAAAATGGAAGAGTCTCTTTCGAACGGAATCGGCTTAACGAATTTAAAAAACCGTTTTATTTTACTGATGGACAAACAGATACAAGTAGAAGAAACAGATGAAACGTTTCGGGTATATTTACCCTTAAAGAAATAAGGCTTATGAAGGTATTGATAGTAGAAGACGAAACTTCGGCATACATTAACCTGAAGAAAATACTCGAAGAGGTCGATAACACAATCGAGATTGCGGAAAACACCGAAAGTGTAAAACAAACCGTGAAATGGTTGGAAAACAATGCTGCTCCCGACCTTATTTTCATGGATATCCACTTGTCTGACGGTTCGGCTTTCAACATCTTTAACCTGATAACAGTTGATGCACCCATTGTTTTCACGACTGCCTATGATGAATATGCTATTGAGGCATTTAAGGTCAATAGTATTGACTATCTGATGAAGCCAATAGAAAAAAGCGAAGTAAAACGTGCAATTGAAAAATACCGAAAATTAAACGAACATGATTTAGTAAAATATATCAGTCAGTTGTCTCAATTAGTGCCAACAGGCAAATATCCGGAAAAACTACTGATTCCGGTAAACGACAAGCTAATTCCGGTAACATTGAATGAAGTTGCCTGCTTTTATACCACGGATAATTCAACTCAAATCATACTCCTCGACGGACAAAAATTTTCATATAATAAAAGTTTGGATAGTATTATAAGTGCAGTAAATCCTTCCTTATTTTTCAGGGCAAATAAACAGTTTGTTATTGCAAAAAGACATATTAGCGACATTACTATTTGGTTTGATAATCGGCTCTTCATTTCATTAATGGTTGAAACACCAGAGCGAATTTATATCAGCAAAAATAAAGCAGCATTATTTAAGCAATGGATGATTTCGTAGGCTGTGGCCATATTCAGACTTGATACTTTCATGTTTCTTTAATTTAAAAGACACTTTATGAAACAATGCTTATCAGCTCCCATTCCTTTTTTAAAACAGCATATTGAAGCGTATTCTCATATTTTGGTGTTCCGTACTATCATTCTCTTTCAAACAAACAGCAAACTGTAATTCATCTTTATCCCTTCGTTTCACATCAGCGATGGTTTCTTCCAATGTGTTGAGCTTTTCATCAATGAAGCAATTTACGCGCGGATGAGAAAGATAATCCAATAATCCGAATGCATCACTTTCCTGAAAACTTCTTATAATTAATCGTCCTGTTTCAATCCGCATCACAATTCATCTGCCATTGTTCCTTCTTACCTATCCAGCCATTTTTTCAGTAGAGGGGCCTTTTCCCTGCTGACAATAATCTCTATCGTATGGTCATGTTTTAAGACAACTTTCAGCTTCCCATTAATATCATTTTGTATCATACCTACATTATCGATATGGATAATGAACTGCCGGTTTGCCCTGAAAAATACATCCGGGTCTAATTCATCCTCCAGTTCATCCATTGTTTGTCCCAATATTTCGCTGTTTCCGTCGCGGGTAACGAGGTAAGTGATTTTCTGTTCGGTAAAAATATAGCCTATTTCGCCTACGGTTAAAGTTTTATATCCATTAGCTCTGGGCAACAGAAACCTTTTTCGGAAAACAGGCGATTTTTCCCTGAAAAGATGTAGCAATTGCTCCAATTCCAAACTGGGGACGCCCTTTTTCCTTTCTATATCTACTTTTTCCAGGGCCGCTTCCAGCTCCTCTTTTTCAATGGGTTTCAACAGATAGTCGATACTGTTTACCTTGAATGCCCTGACAGCATATTCATCATAGCTGGTAGTAAAGATAACCGGACTAACAACATCCACTTTATCGAATATATCAAAGCTCAAACCATCAGATAAACGTATATCCATCAGGATGACATCCGGAGCCGCTTTTTTTTCCAGCCAGGATACACTTTCTCTGACAGTTTCCAATACTCCTTCAATTTCAAATTCAGGTGAAATTTCAGTCAACAACCGTTGTAATCTGGAAGCATTATGCTTCTCATCTTCTATAATCAGTATTTTCATCTGTCTATAATTTGATTTTTAATTGCCAGATGGAACTCGCATGACACCATTATCATATTCATTGGTGTTTTTTATAAACATGCTCGTTTCATAACCTTACATGTTATTGAGTAAAGGCAAAGTAACACAAAAACGAGCGGAAGTTTCTTTTATCTCGGGCAATTGTTCTTCGGTCAAAATACGGTATCGGTCGATGATGTTTTTCAGTCCGATACCTGTTGCGGGGAAGGCACTGGAAATCCGTTGCAGGTTATTGCATACTTTTATTTTCTGTCTGTCGTTCGATGTTATTCTTATAATCAGGGGCTGTTCTTTGGTGGCGATATTGTGCTTAATGGCATTCTCAACCAGTAATTGCAATGAAATCGGAGGAATATACAAATCCAGAGATTCTTCATTCAGCTCAAAGACAACCTGCACATTATCAGCGTGGCGTATATGAATAAGGTAGCAGTATGCTTTCACAAACGCTACTTCATCATTCAGGGAAATAATATCTTTTTTTAAGTTCTGTATCATATACCTGTAAACGCGGGAAAGGTTTTCAAGAAAGCGGGTTGCCGTTTCCCGGTCTTCATTTATAAGTTCTGACAGGGTACTAAAATTATTGAACATGAAATGAGGGTCAAGCTGCATTTTCAACGATTGCAATTCTGACTGCATGGCTATCTCTTTCAATTCCATTGCTTTTAATTGCAAATCCTTTGCTTCTGAAATGGAATCTTTCCACCTGTTCAGCAAGTAATAACCGGTGTGTACAGCGCTAACTAATAGTGAAACAATAACGATAACAACAAAGAATTGCCAGGTTTCCAAAAGCTCCTGCTGTGTCAGGGGCATATCGCCGAATATCCATTCATATGTTTGTCCCTGTATATATATAAGAAGCAATGTCGAAAAGACAATAAGTATAGTTTGCACTAGGAAACGAAGTAATGGAGAACGAGTCCAAGGCAGGAAACGTTCCAACCATTTTGCAATCAGAATACTTGTTTCGATAATTAACCAGCAAAATAGAAATGTCAATAAAAGATCAAAGGCAAGTTCAAATATGCTACAGCTCAATAGCTCTGTCCAAGTTGATGCGTAAGGATTTAAAATAAAACTAATCACATAAACAGTAAACAGAACAAAAGCACTAAGTCCTATTCGTAATTTCCAGTTATATTTTTGTTTTCCGGTTTTCATCTCTTCATCTTTGCTATTGCCACCCACCGCCTAACGCAACATATAACTCTACGTTTGCCAGTACTTTTTCCATAGATAGTCTGGCAGTCTGTAACCTAGCCTCTAAATATGTCGATTGTACAGTTATTATATCCAGATAGTTAGCTGCTCCTGTAGCAAATAACACCTTGACGGAAGATATATTATCCTTCAGTACCTTTTCTTTATTCAGAGCAAAGATAAATTGTTTTTCTATTTCTTCTTTATTTTTCAGAGCATCAGATGTTTGTGCGTATCCTTCGAGTACAGCCTGCCGAAATGTGATGACCTCTTTTTCTCTTTCAATGAGCGCTTGTTCGTACTGCGTTCTCAGTTTCCTTCTGTTAAATATTGGTTGAGTTATTCCTCCCGCTGCCGTTCCGAAAAGAGATGCGGGAACAGAGAACCAGTTTGAAGAAGTCAGGCTGTTGAGGCCGCCAGAAAGGGAAATGTTGATGCTCGGATACATCGTCGCCTGCTGTATGCCAACCCGGGCATTGGCCGCTTGCAAAGAGAGTTCGGCTGCCTTTATATCCGGACGTGCGGAAAGTAAGGATGCCGGATAACCTTCGGATGGTGTGGAATGGAACTCCCCCTTGTCTTCCAGGTTTCGATTAACAGGACCTGCATAGTTACCGCACAACACGCTCAAAGCGTTTTCCTGCAAACTTATACTCTGCTCAATCTGAGACACAAGCATTTTGCTTCCTTCTAACTGGGCTTCTACTTGTTTTACTCCCAATACACTAGCATCTCCTACCTGATATTGTATTTTCATTATTCGCAAAGTACTGTCACTTAATTCCCTGCTTTTATTCGCAATATTCAACTGCTCATCCAGCATTAGAAGATTATAATACCCTTTGGCTATATCTGCCTCTAACTTGGTTTGTACAGCTTTGCGAACTTCTTCCGTTTTCAAATAGTTAGCTAAAGCCTCTTTTTTTTCGTTTTTTATTTTTCCCCAGATGTCAATTTCCCAGCTTAATCCGGCCGAAAGATTAAAATCCTTCGTTTCACGCTGTCCGCCGGACCGTCCGTCCAGACTGTTTTCGGATACCTTCGTATAATTCCCATTAATTTGTGCATTGAGTTCTGGTAGATAGTTCAGCTTTACCATATTTAAAGTCTTTTCCGCCAGTGATATATTCTGCACAGCAAGACGTAAATCGCTATTATTTAAGAATGCACTATCCAGTAATTGCAATAATGACTTATTCTTGAAAAAGTAGTGAGGCCGATGCATCAGTGTGTCTTGAGTGTAAATTATGCCGTCTTTCACGTTCCTATATTGCTCCGGTATGTTAAGGTCAGGGCGTACGTATTTTCTGCTTACCATACAGGATGTCAGCAACAAGGAAACAAAAACTATATATGTATATTTAAGATACTTCATTGTTTTATTCATGATTCATTAACATTAAATCGTTTTTTTTCGTCCCTGAAATCTTTTCATGTAATGATTGAAATAGAATATATAAAACGGGTATAAATATTACTCCAAGAACAACACCACTAAGCATCCCTCCAATTGCTCCGACACTGATAGAACGGTTTCCTACAGCGGCTGGGCCAGTTGCAAATGTTAGTGGTACTAAGCCTATAATAAAAGCCAAAGAAGTCATTAGTATGGGACGGAAACGCTGGCGCGCTCCTTCTATTGCAGATGCTACGATCGGTACACCTTTTTTGCGCGCCTGAATGGCAAACTCTACAATCAGTATTGCGTTCTTCGCCAAAAGACCGACTAACATGATGAGTCCAATTTGTACGTAAATATTATTTGTTATTCCAGTCATTTTTATAGCCAGAAAAACACCTAACAACCCGGTTGGAACCGATAACAGAACGGCTAACGGAAGAATATAGCTTTCATACTGAGCCGCTAATATAAAATAGGTGAAAAGAATACATAGTCCGAAAATTAAGAATATCTGTTCGCCCGAACGTTTCTCCTCTCTGCTCAGTCCGCTCCACTCATAACCATAGCCTGTTGGCAGTTCTTTTTTTATAACTTTTTCAGTAGCTGTCATCAAAGCTCCATTTCCATAGCCTTTAGATGGTAGTATATTGACAGCTATACTATTAAAAAGATTATACCTGCTTAGTGATTCCGGACCATATACTTTTTTGAGTTTTACCAAAGTATTTATCGGAATCATACTTCCCGTCAGACCTTTCACATATACTTGCCCTAAAGACCTTTCATCCATTCTATATTGTCCTTCAGCCTTAATATTAATTCTATAAAGTTTCCCGAAACGAATAAAATCTCCGGCCTGGCTACCTCCATAAAACAATTGTAACGTGTTTAAAACATCCTTTGGCGTGGTGCCTAATTGATAGGCCTTATCTTCATCCACCTCTACCTCGAATTGGGGGAAATCGCTTCGGAATGTAGTAAAAGCTTCAGATATAGAGGGCTCTTTATTAAGTTTGCCAATTAAGGTTTGTGTGATTTTGTTGAATTTATCCAAATCACCTCCTGTTTTATCCTGAAGAATAAGTTCGGCTCCACTAACATTCCCAAAACCTTCAACCGGAGGACTCCGGAATAAACTTAATTCTCCGGACTTTACTTTTTCTAACCTTGTATTCATCGCTTCAATAATCCTGTCCATATCTTGTATATCTCCTCGCTCGTTTTTGTCTTTTAGGCGTATAAAGCCCACTGCATAAGAAGGTCCGGAACTATTACTAAGCATATTGAAGCCAGATACACTTGTAACTGAATGCGTTTCGGGCATTACACGAATGGCACTGTCGATCCGGTTGATAACGGCAGTTGTATGTTGCAAGTTTGTACCCGCCGGGAGAGATAGAGAATAAGTGATAAAGCTGTCATCTTCAGAAGGAACAAAATCTTTGGGAGCATTGCTCATCATCCAAAAAGCTACAACTGCAATCAAAGTAAGCATTACTGCACTAAACCATTTATGCTTAACCGAGAAATTAATGATACCCAAATAGTTATTGGTCGTATGTTTAAATCCTGTATTAAACGCATAAAAGAAACGTTCCTTAAAGCCTAATCCGTTTCTTCCTCCCTTTTCATGATGTTTTAAAATTATTGCACATAAAGCGGGACTCAAGGTGAGGGCGTTTACAGCTGATATCAGAATAGCAAATACAAGGGTAAATGCAAATTGTTTGTAAAATATTCCGGCAGGCCCTTCCATAAACCCAATAGGTAAAAATACCGCGCACATTACCAGTGTAATAGAGATAATGGCTCCGGCAATTTCACTCATGGCAGTTGTTGTAGCTTGCTTGCCATCCATGCCTCCTTCTGTTATCTTTGTGTCAACCGCTTCGACAACAACAATCGCATCATCGACCACGATACCGATAGCTAAAACCAAAGCAAACAGAGTCAAAACATTTATAGAAAATCCGGTAAGCTGCAGAAAAAAGAAAGTTCCGATAATGGATACAGGAACTGCTATGGCCGGTATCAATGTGGAACGTAAATCTTGTAAGAAAATGAAAACTACAAGTATAACCAATATAAATGCCTCAATTAACGTTTTTAGCACCTGGTCAATTGATTTATCCAAACGTTCTTTAGCACTTTGAATAATGCTGTACGTAACACCGGTCGGAAAACTTTGGCCCAGTTGCTCAAGAGAGGCTCTGACTTCTGATTCTATTTTATTGGCATTTGAGCCACTAATTTGCTGTATCATCAGTGTTACAGCTGGCTGTCCATCTTGTTTATTATCACTATCATAAAACGAAGCACCAAATTCTACTCTTGCCACGTCACTTAAACGTAGCATAGAACCATCTGAGTTAGCTTTCAATACGATTCTTTCAAATTCAGCGGGATCATTCAGCTTTCCTTTGTATTTCATTGTATACTGCATGGGTGCCTTTGATTCGGCTCCCAATTTTCCCGGAGATGCTTCAAAACTTGCATTCTGAATCGCCCTATCAATATCACTTGGTACAAGGTCATTGACAGTCAGTTTCTGCGGGTCTAACCAGATACGCATCGAATAGTCCTTTACTCCGAATATCATAATATTACCGATACCTTGAATTCTTTTAAGCGCCGGCACTAAATTTATATTGGCATAATTCTGAAGGAATAACTCATCATATTTTGCTGCGTCGTTGCTTACAATATTGAATATCATGATATTACTATTCTGCTGTTTTGTTGTAGTAATACCTGTTTGCAATACTTCAGGTGGCATCAGGCTATTTGCCTGCGCAACACGGTTCTGTACATTTACAGCAGCCTGATCCGGGTTAGTTCCCAGCTTAAATACCACCGTAACGGAAAAAAAACCATCATTTCCGGCATTAGAATTGATATACTCCATCCCTTCTACTCCATTTATTGCCTCCTCCAACGGAATAATAACAGATCGGGTGACACTCTCGCTGTTACCACCGGGATAAGATCCTGAAACATTAATGGTAGGAGGAGCAATGTCGGGAAACTGAGTGCTGGGTAATCGGGACAGGCTGATTAGGCCTAATAATACTAAGATAACTGAGATGACGCTGGCCAAAACAGGCCTGTTTATTATTTTTTGTAACATATTATTGCGGTTGAATGATAGAGCCCTCTTCTATTGTTTCTAAATCACGGCTTACAATCCTGTCGCCGGGGTGAAGACCCGATTTCACGATATAATAATCACCTTGTTTTTTGCTGACGGTAATCGCCACACGTTCGGATTTATTTTCTTTATTCAGGCGGACAACAAATATCTTGTCCTGTATATCGAGTGTGGACAGTACAGGAACCAGTAGTACCTGCTTTTCGGTATAAGGGAGTATGATACGTCCGGTATTTCCGGTCCTGAGCAGGTAACCTGGATTTTTAAATGATGCACGGACACTGATTGCACCGGTACTCGCCTCGAATTCTCCGTTAATCATTTGTATTTTTCCCCGATAGGGATAATCGCTGTCATCCGCAAGCTTCAGGAAAATACTATCTGTCTCGCTTATCTTCTCCATTAAATTATCGCCTTTGTACCTTGTATTGAAGCGGAGAAATTCTTTTTCAGTCATCGAGAAATAGGCATACACATCGCTTATTTCGGATAATGTAGTAAGAGGCTGCGTGTCACTAGCTGAAGCAAGATTACCAATACGCTTCGGAATACGACCAATGAAACCATTTACCGGAGATTTTATCAAGGTAAAGCCTAAATTAATCTTTGCGGCTTCTAATGCTGCTCTTTGTCGTGCCACATTAGCTTGCGCTGTTTCGTACTGAGCTTGTGCTGTTCGCAACTGGAAATCTGAGGTAACGTTATTTTGGCTGAGTAGAGTATATTTTTCTACTTCCAGCTTCGCATTCTTCTGGGCAGCTAATGCTGCATCCAGGTAGGCACTTGCTGTATTTACCTGCTCAACGTAGGAACGGTCATCTATTTTAAACAGTGATTGCCCGGTTTTCACATAAGCACCTTCTTCTACAAAAATCTTCTGAATATATCCGTCTACCTGTGGCCGTATATTTACATTTACCTTTCCTTCTAAACGGGTCGGAAACTCTTCGTATAGTATTATGGAATCTTCCCGCAGGGTGATGACCGGAAGACTAAGTGTTTGGCTGTCTTCGGCCTGTTTGTTTGATGTACAGCTAAACAGGAGACCTGTAATAGCAAAAATGATGAGATATTTCATGTCTTTTTTCTGCAAAAATAGGACGGCTTTCAGGCTCTTTTGCTTGATTTTTTGGGCGATTTTACCCAAACGGATGAATGGGGAGCTGAAATGTAGAAAAGGGGAGCTGAAGTATGAGCTTTGGATTCTTCAGAAAAAATAAGAAAGACCAGTAGTATGCTTTATCGCTTACATCTGCTTTTCAGTATTTGCAACCTCCAACATAGCCTCATAATCTTCAAGCAAAAAGTTCGACATAACTCCGCTTTGAGCCATCCAATACGATTCATCAGAAGGAAATATTTTATTTATTGTTATTATAGTAAGTGCCGTTTCCATTTGAATTCAGATAGATTTACACTATTATCCGAGAAAAGTCGGGATTTCAAATTTTATTCTCTGTAACGCCCTGTTTATGGACATTTAATTATTTGTTTCAAAACAGCCCCCCCTATCTAAATCAGGTTTAACTGAAGTTGACCGGGAGGTTCGCCAACCTCGACTTTATATGCACGGCTGGTACAACGAAGTAATTCTACCATATCGAGCATGCTAATCAGGTGTATCCTAATCAATGAAGCCACAACCGAAAAAGCCTTCCTGGTTTGGGCAATTTTTTGAATAACTGTCATTAACAATTGAGCAATCAATGTACACCATACCTGTGTACGTATTGCGTTTTCGTTCTCTCCATAGAAATAATGCAATTGAAAGTTTTGCTTCATTTTCCTGAACAGTAATTCTATGCCCCAACGCTCTTTATAAAGAAAGGCTACTTCTTCTGCACTTATTTCAAAATTGTTGGTCAGGAATTCAAAATACCTGTTCTTTTCATCCTGATAACATACTTTTCGCAAACGGATTTTTTTGAAAACTTTCATTTGCCGTTTGCCATTTTCGTCTTCGGGATGGTACTTGAGTTCTATAATTTCATCGCGCAGCACTTTGGCCTTTCCTTTCTTCCGGTAATGCACCCGTTTTATTTCAATAACCTCATAAACTGCATTTTTTTTCAGGCGGGTAACAAAATAAACCTGCCTGGTGGTCCATAAAGCAAACTGAAGATAGTAATTGTAAGCTTTGTCGAACACTATCATACTGTGCGATATAAGTTCAAGGCTTTTCAGAAAGTTTTTGTCGTGGACTTTTGCTGCCGTGATTTTTACAAACCGGCCAACCGACTGTACGGCATCAATTAGCATGTGTACTTTTAGCTCTCCTTTCTTTTTGCCATCTCCCCAGGGATTACGGCCAACTCCTTTTAAAATGTCGCTAAACAAACGGATGGTTGTTGAATCAATTAAAAGCACTTTTTTAAAGGTCAGCCCAAATGTGCGGCTGTCCGACAAATTTTATTTCGCTAATTTTAGCCATGTTGTAAAAAGTTTTCTCAAAAATCAATTTACAACTTTGAAGGGAAATCGAAAGGGAGTACCTTCTTTTTATTTAATTTAGTCGGACACTACTGATAATTTTACTTTTTTTGGCAGTTTGTTAAAACTAAAAGGATAAAGGAATAGATGCTTATCTTCATAAAAATGGATTTAATACATATAAAAAGACTACTTCGTTTTTTTACCAATACTGCACATGACATTCGAACCTCACTTACCTTAATTAAAGCACCGGTTGAGCAATTAAGTCAGGAAACTAATTTATCGGAATCAGGAAGAAGTTAACTGGCCAGAGAACAGGCGCAACAGCTTTCTACTGTGGTCACCCAGTTAATGGATTTTCAGAAAGTGGATATCGGAAAAGAACAGGTGGCCTTTTCTTCGGTGGATCTTGTAAAACTTATTTATATCCGACCAAAAATTAATGTACGAATCTTTTGCAAAAAGCAGGGGAGTGGAGCTTGTATTTACCCGTAACTGCACGAGCTATACAACTGCAGTTGATGAGCTAAAGATGGGAAAAGTGGTTGACAACCTGATATCCAATACAGCAAAATATTCGCATAAGGGAACCCAGGTGTAGATTGACCTGAAATGTTATGAGAATAAATGGATATTACAGATAATAGTGGAATTGGGATTAGTCGAAAAGCACAACGTAAACTTTTTAAAGAGTTTTACAGAAGTGATAATGCAATAAATTCAAAGATTGTAGGTTCAGGCATCGGGCTCCTCTTGGTAAAGAA
Organism: Prolixibacteraceae bacterium; assembly: GCA_963662895.1. GTDB lineage: Bacteria > Bacteroidota > Bacteroidia > Bacteroidales > Prolixibacteraceae > GWE2-42-39. Next base: position 2,570,905 of record OY759982.1, read on the forward strand.
ATACGTTACATTACATGGAGGTAGTATAACTTGTATGAGCCAGAAAAATATCGGCTCAACATTCCAGGTTGTTATTCCACATAAAACAGGATATAAAAAAGTAAAGAAGGTAATACCAGTTGCAGATACTTCGTTGGTCGCTGATCCGGTTTTGGATGTCAGTCAAAATAGCTTGTTTGAGAACAAAATTCATTCTCCCAAAAGGATGAAAATAGTTATTGCAGAAGACAATGACGATTTATTACATTTTATGCAAAGTACTTTCGAAAGCGAATTTGAAGTTATTACTGCAGGTGACGGAACAAAAGCCTGGGAGCTTATTTCAACTGTTATGCCAAATTTGGTTGTATCAGACATCATGATGCCCAATATGGATGGTTTTGAACTGTGCCAGTTAATGAAATCGACCTATGAAACTTCTCATATTTCTGTTGTTCAGCTTACCGCTCTTTCTGAAAAAACGGAACAGCTACGCGGATTAGGTTTAAGTGCCGATGACTATCTCACCAAACCTTTTGATGTGCAACTTTTGGTGCAACGCATAAAAACAATTATTGGAAATCGCGAGGTAGTAAGAGAAAAGGCTTTGAAACTGATAAAGGGAAATTCTGAAGAACCCATTTTGAATAATGAAATAAACAACAAGTTTGTAAAACAGATGTTGGATGCGGTAAAGGCAAATATTTCTAATTCAGGATTTGGTAAAGATGAGCTTGCAATGGAGATGAATGTCAGTCCTTCTCTCCTTTATAAAAAAATTAAAACACTTACCGACCAATCTCCTACTGAATTTATTCGGAATGTCAGACTCAACCATGCGCTGGAATTACTTCAAACAAGCAAATATACGGTTACGGAAGTAAGCGAATTATGTGGTTTTACCAGTGCCCGATATTTCAGTACCGTTTTTAGAAAACATTTTGGAAAATCGCCTTCTGAGGTATCGATTTAGTTGATAATCTTCTGAAAATCGGAACTGATATTTTGTTTTATACGGCTTGAAATACTCGCTGTTAAAATAATCAAAGAATTATCTAAAATTAAAAATTTAATATCTGTAATTAGAAGTCTGGGAAAAGGGTTCTTTTTACATTTATTCTGAATTGTCAAATGAACCTATTAAGTAAAAACTGGCTTTGTCCTTCTGATGAAGATTGTTTTTTAATCGCTGATTATTAGGAATAAGGCACGTTTTTATTGACAAGATGCAAATACGTAAACGAAACTGATATGAAACAACTGGTAAATTTTGTATTCGTCCTTTTGGTGTTTAATCTGAATGCTTTTGGACAAACAACAGTAATGTCTCCTGCGGAAGGTTATGATGTGATTCAGTCTGGCATAAAACACGGGAAAATAGATTCAATTGAGTATCATTCCCAAACTGTTGAGACCATCCGAAAAGCAATTATTTATACTCCGCCTGGTTATTCAAAAAACAATAAGTATCCGGTTTTATACCTTTTACATGGAATTGGCGGTGATGAATTTGAATGGCTAAATGGTGGTCATCCGGAAATAATTCTTGATAATCTATATGCAGAAAACAAGGTTGAACCTATGATTATTGTTATGCCAAATGGTAGAGCAATGAAAGACGATCGTGCCACCGGTAATATTATGGCCCCTGATAAAGTTGAGGCATTTGCCAACTTCGAAAGCGACTTGCTCAACGACCTGATACCTTTTATCGAACAAAACTATCCGGTAATAAAAGACTGTGTACACCGCGCTATTGCTGGTTTATCAATGGGAGGCGGACAATCACTTAACTTCGGACTGGGCAATCTTGATAAATTCGCCTGGGTGGGAGGTTTTTCGTCAGCACCCAATACAAAAACACCTGAAGAACTGGTTCCCGACCCTGTAAAAGCGAAACAGCAACTTAAATTGCTTTGGATTTCTTGTGGCGATAAAGACCGACTTATTACTTTTAGTAAACGCACGCATGATTATCTGGAAGCTAACAATGTCCCTCATATTTACCGTGTAATCCCTGACGGACAGCATGATTTCAGAGTTTGGAAAGAAAGCCTGTACATGTTCTCGCAGTTACTGTTTAAACCGGTTAATCTCACTGAAAAATCATCTCTGAAAGATGCATTTTCAGGAAAGCTCTATATCGGAACCGCATTAAACGCCCGTCAGATAACAGGTAAAAAACCGGCTGAAACAAAGGTGGTTAAGGAACAATTTAATGCAATCGTACCTGAGAACTGCATGAAAAGTGGTCCAATTCACCCGGAAGAAGATAAATTTGACTTTTCGGTATCTGACCAATTCGTAGATTTTGGAGTCAGGAACAATATGTTCGTTACTGGTCATACCCTGATTTGGCATTCGCAGGCTCCTCGTTGGTTTTTTAAAGATGACAGCGGGAATGATGTTTCACGGGAGGTTTTAATTGAACGTATGAGAAATCATATCAGTACTGTTGTTGGCCGTTATAAAGGCCGGATAAAAGGTTGGGATGTTGTAAATGAAGCGGTATTGGATGATGGTTCTTTAAGGAAAAGCAAATTCTATCAGATTATTGGTGAGGATTTTATAAAACTGGCTTTTCAATTTGCACATGAAGCTGATCCGGAGGCTGAACTGTATTATAATGATTATTCAATGGCTATTCCGGCAAAAAGAAATGGCGTTGTTGCTATGGTTAAAAAGCTGCAGAAAGAAGGTGTAAAAATTGATGGTATTGGAATGCAATGTCATGTAGGTTTGAGTTATCCGGATATTAAGGATTTTAGGGAGAGTATTGAAGCATTTTCTACTTTGGGTGTCAATGTTATGATTACTGAAATGGATATTTCAGTTCTTCCTTCACCCGACAGAAACGTTGGGGCTGAAGTATCTGCAAGTTTTGAATATAAACAAAAACTGAATCCTTATACTGATGGACTAACTGATGCTGCCAATGCAGCTTTTGAAAAACGGTATCTTGAATTTTTCAAACTTTTTCTGGAACATAAGGATGTAATTTCAAGGGTTACATTGTGGGGTGTCAACGACGGAAATTCATGGAAAAATAATTGGCCGGTAAGAGGACGTACCGATTATCCATTATTGATTGACCGAAATAATCACCCCAAACCCGTTGTAGCGAAAATTATTGAAGAGGCTGACAGGTATTAAAGCAGTTGTACTTCCAATGAAATTTAATTAAGTAATTAATAATAAACAAAATAATAAAGTGAAAAAGAAACATTTTAATCCGGTTTTTATAACAAAAGCAGAAATAATTCTGCTATCTCTATTTGTATTAATGTTCACCTTCAATTCATCAAATGCACAAGGAAATAAAAAAGATGAGGTAAAAAATGCGCCTGTATTTTCAAAGTTTGTTTACCAGGGCGAAGATCAGGTGTATAAAGATTATCCATTGGAGGCTGATGAGTTTTACAATCCGATTTTGCAAGGCTGCTATCCTGACCCTGCAATTACGAAAAAAGGTGACGATTATTTCCTGGTGTGTTCCTCATTTGCCATGTTTCCGGGGGTACCCATTTTCCATTCAAAAGATTTGGTAAACTGGACTTCATTGGGTGGCGTGCTTGATGATGCATCCAATTTCGATACACACGATTGCGGAATTAGTGCCGGTGTTTATGCCCCGGGTATCACCTACAATCCGAATAACGATACGTTTTATATGATTGTAACCGCATTTACAGGCGGTTTGGGAAACATCATCGTTAAAACAAAAAATCCGTTTAAAGGCTGGGGCGAACCTATAAAACAGAAATTTAATGGTATTGACCCATCTATTTTCTTTGATGACGATGGTAAAGCTTATATTGTTCATAACGATGCTCCTGACAGAGGAACAGAATTGTATAACGGGCACCGTGTGATCAAAATCTGGGAATACGACCTAAATAAAGATAAGGTAATTGAAGGAACCGATAAAATAATCGTAAATGGTGGTGTTGACCTGTCGAAAAAACCAATTTGGATTGAAGCGCCTCACCTTTATAAGAAGGATGGCAAATATTATTTAATGTGTGCTGAAGGTGGAACCGGCGGGTGGCACAGCGAAGTTATTTTTAAAAGCGACAATCCTAAAGGCCCTTTTATTCCTGCGCCAAGTAATCCGATACTTACGCAAAGGTATTTCCCAAAAGACCGCAAAAACAAAGTGGATTGGGCAGGTCATGCCGACCTTGTTGAAGGTCCCGGAGGTAAATATTATGGTGTATTTCTGGCTGTTCGTCCAAACGAAGGAAACAGGGTAAACACCGGACGCGAAACATTTATACTACCGGTTGACTGGTCGGGTGAATTTCCGGTTTTTGAAAACGGGCTTATTCCAATGGAACCGAAACTCAAACTCCCCAAAGGCGTTGAAAATAAAACCGGAGAGAATGATTTTATTCCTAACGGGAACTTTACTTTTAAGGACAATTTTACTTCTGAAAAGCTGGATTACAAATGGATTGGCTTACGGGGCTCTCGCGAAAAATTTATTGAAGTAACGAAAACAGGATTATTGATTCATCCGTTTGCAAATAACATTAAACAGGTTGCTCCTACTTCCACGCTATTTCTCAGGCAAATGCACGACAACTTTTTTTATTCAGTAACAGTGGATTATAAACCTTCATCAGAAAAGGATTTAGCTGGTATCATAGCTATGCAAAGCGAAAGATTTAATTATGTTTTTGGGATTACTAAAAAAGGTGCCGACTATTATCTTTTGCTTGAAAAAACCAAAGGAAAATTCAGAAGCAGGGAAACAGAATCAACCATTGTGGCCAGCACCAAAATTGTCCTCAGCAAACCTGTTCGTTTGCAGGTTTCAGCTATTGGCAATAAATACGAATTCTCTTACTCAACCAATGATACTGATTTTGAGATTATTGGAGGAACTGTTTCAGGCGATATCCTTTCAACCGATGTTGCGGGTGGCTTTACAGGTTGTTTGCTTGGGTTATATGCCACATCAGGAAATGATGCTGTACCTGAATAAAACTCCTAAATACTTTTAAATCTTAGTTGACAGAATAAATGAAACTAAAACTTAGTATGAAAAGATTTTCAAGAATCATATTAGTGGTAATCATTACTATAGGATTTTCTGCATTTGTTTTTGGGCAGGGAACAGAAAAACTTCCAAGGAGTATACCTGAAGTGGAAGGTGTTTCTTCAGCAGGAATTATTGATTTTTTGAACGCAGCTGATACCAGCGGATTGGAATTGCATAGTTTTATGTTCCTGCGGCACGGAAAAGTAATTGCCGAAGGCTGGTGGACCCCCTACGGACCGGAATATAAACATATAATGTTCTCAGCAAGTAAAACCTTTACAGCAACAGCGGTTGGGCTTGCCGTTTCAGAAAATAGGTTAAAAGTAACAGATAAGGTCGTTTCATTTTTTCCATATTCTCTTCCGGATTCAGTTAGCGATTATATGAAAGAAATGACAGTTCAGGATTTATTAACCATGTCTGCCGGGCAGGATCCTGAACCGAGAGCTATGGGTTTTAGCGGAGATTGGATAACTAAATTTTTGGAAACTGAACCCATCCACAAACCTGGAACTATTTTTATGTATAACAATATGGCCACCTTTATGCTTTCGGCAATTGTTCAGCAGGTTACCAGGGTAACCGTTTTCGATTACCTGATGCCAAGAATATTCAAACCATTGGGCATTCGCGGAATTGATTGGGATCTTAATCCACAGGGCATAAATTTAGGTATGATTGGGTTAAGGCTTCGCACTGAAGATTTGGCAAAGTTTGGGCAGTTGTTGTTAAACAATGGTATGTGGGAAAATAAGCGACTTTTATCAAAAGAATGGATTGCAGAAGCCACTGCTTTCCACATAAAAAACTCTGATGAGGCAGAAGAAAGAAGGATTTTAAATGATTGGGGACAGGGATATGCCTACCAGATGTGGCGTGGCAGAAACAATACAGTTCGGTTAGACGGGATGGGTGGCCAGTTTGTTGTGCTGATTCCTGATAAAGATGCAATAGTTGTATTTACTGCAAATGTATCCAACACGCAAAAACAATTAAACCTGATGCACGATTACCTTATTCCCGCAATTAAATCAGATAAAGCCCTGCCGCCTGCTCCTGAGCTTAATAAAAAAATTCAGGAACAAACAGCAGCTTTAGCCCTTCAACCCGATTTCGAAGCTTCTTCTGTTTCAGATATCGAAGCTAAAATTACAGGCAGTGAATTTATTTTGAGGGACAATGACTATAATATACAATCGGTTTATTTTAGTTTTAAGAATAGCGAATGTACTTTTGCCATAAAAAGAGACAACACTGTTTTTTCGATTAAAGCCGGTGAAGAGAAATGGAAAATGTCAAACACTTTGTCGTCTTCATTGTTGGCCCCGAACCGTAATAACTTTTCAAAATCAATCGATGCAAATTATTCCATTATACAACCAGTTATTAAATTGGGAGCCAGATACTCCTGGGCCGATGAAAATACACTGGAAATATCAGGTAGGTTCGTTGAAGAGAGCCTCGGTTCGGAGACTGTAGTTTGCAAGTTTTCCGGGCAAAATAACGACGTTCGGGTTTCGATAGAACCTAAAGCTCCTGCTAAATCGGCGAGAGCTTCATATCGAATGCAACAGCCTGTAAAATTAATGGGGACGATGATTAGCATTGAATGAGAAACAAAATATTGAAATCACACCGAAATCCTGTGTCAGATTAAGCGGGGAGTGGAAAAACGGGGATAAAATAAAACTGGTTTTTCAGTATGATTTTTATATCAAAATTATGGCCGATGCTTTTGGTTTTTGAGGATAATACGGAACTTATTTTGAAAGGAGTCGAGAAAGGTATATTAGGCAACCTATCAAAAGTTAATGACGACCATTTTCGTTTGAATGGCAATGGCAAAACCGACACTCTCATTTCGTTATATAGCATTGAAGATAAATTCTATGGCGTATGTGCTACAGTTTTTCCTGAACCAATTGGAATGGCAGCTTCTTTTGACGATGCTTTGCTATACAAAATTTATGATGCTGTTTCCGATGTGCTGTTTGGTGATTACAACTCGGCAGGGAAATTATCCGTTACTTTCTATAAAAGTTCCGACCAGCTAAAAGATTTCGAATTTTATGACTGGAGCCAACGCGAAATGACGGTTACTCCCGGAGAGTACGAAATTCTTTACGGAAGCAGTTCGGATAACAATAATCTAAAAACTCTTAAAGTCAGTATACGCTAATAAAAATTTCAGGTATGATTAAAAATTGGATAAAAAATATTGCGATAGTTTGCGTTTTTACGGTGTTTATACCTTTCACGTTATCTGCCCAAAACCCGATTGTTCAAACAGCTTATACCGCTGATCCGGCACCCATGATTTACAACGGTACGGTTTATCTTTATACTTCGCATGACGAAGATGAAACCGTTCGGAATTTCTTTACAATGAACGACTGGAGATGTTATTCTTCGGATGACATGGTAAATTGGACCGACCATGGTGCTGTTCTGTCCTATAAAGATTTTGATTGGTCGCGGGGAGATGCCTGGGCCGGGCAGTGTATTTTCCGGAATGGAAAATTCTATTATTATGTTCCTGTTAATATGAAAAACGGCGGAAATGCGATTGGCGTTGCCGTTTCAGATAACCCTACCGGCCCGTTTAAAGACGCCATCGGCAAGCCACTGCTTATCGGTTTCGGGTATATCGATCCTACTGTTTTTATTGACGATGACGGACAGGCTTACCTATATTGGGGAAATCCTGACCTGTGGCATGTAAAATTAAACGAAGACATGGTTTCGTATGACGAAGATTACGGTATTGAGAAAGAAAATTTGAAAGATGAAAATTTTGGTTATCGCGCAAAAAAAGTACAAAACCGCACGGCAGACTACGAAGAAGGCCCGTGGTTGTATAAACGAAACGATTTGTACTACCTGTTTTACCCGGCTGGTGGCGTGCCCGAGCACCTTGCGTATTCAACAAGCAAAAGTATAACCGGCCCCTGGATTTATGGCGATACTATTATGCATGTAATAAAAGACAAAGGTGCGTTTACCAACCATCCCGGCGTGATTGATTATAAAGGAAAAACGTACCTGTTTTACCACAACGGAGCTTTGCCCGGTGGCGGTGGATTTAAACGTTCAGTTTGCGTCGAATCATTCGAATTTAATGCTGACGGTTCGGTTCCGTTGATTACACCCACCAAAGAAGGCGTTACAGAGAGTACAGCAAATTTAAATCCTTATAAAAGAGTAGAGGCCGAAACCATCGCCTGGTCGGAAGGTTTAAAAACAGCTAAAGAAGACGTTGTTGGGGTTTATGTTACTAAAATCGACAACGGTGACTATATAAAAGTGCGCAGTGTTGATTTTCAGAAAGGTGCTAAAAAGTTTGAAGCAAGTGTCGCAACTGAGGCTTCTGGAGCAAAAATAGAAATTTATATTGACAGTAAAGATGGAGACCTTTTGGGAACATTGGAAGTAAAAAGTCCCGGCAACGAACGGAAATGGATAACTCAGTCATGCACAGTTAAAAAAGTTAAAGGTATCCACGATATGTATTTTGTATTTAAAGGTGATAGGGACGATTTGTTCAATTTCGATTGGTGGAAGTTTAATTAGTATGTAAAAACAAATTTATGAATAGTACATCACAGAAAGTTTCCGTACTGGAAAAAATTGGTTACAGCCTTGGCGATTTAGCGGCCAATTTAGTGTTTCAAACGCTTGTAACCTTTCTGGCTTTTTTCTATACCGATATTTACGGACTAAAAAGTGAGCATGCTTCGGTTATTATGCTGACTGTTGGTTTGATAGCGGCATTTTTGTTTAATCCAATTGTGGGGGCCCTTGCCGACAGGACAAACACCCGATGGGGAAAGTTCCGCCCATGGATTTTATTTACAGCAATACCGTTTGGTGTTGTGGCCCTGCTGGCATTTACTACTCCCGACTTTTCGTACAAGGGGAAGCTAATTTATGCGGCTGGTATTTATACTTTGCTGTTATTAACTTATGCGGCAAATAACTTACCCTATTCGGCATTAAGCGGTGTTCTTACGGGTGATATGGCACAACGAAACAGCTTGTCTTCTTACCGGTTTGCTGCAGTAATGTTTGCACAATTTTTTGTGCAGGTATTTATGCTACCAATAATTTTGTATGTTGGAAAGGGTGATAAAGTTGCCGGCATTGAGTCGGTTATGACTTGGGTGGCTATAATTGGGACTATTCTTTTACTGATCACTTTTGTAACAACAAAAGAACGCATTATTCCAAAACCGGAGCAGAAATCGAGTTTAAAAGAAGATTTAGGTGATTTGTTTAAAAACAGACCCTGGATTATTATACTGGTGCTTACCATTCTGATTTTTGTTACACTGGCCATGAAAGGTGGCGCATATGTTTACTATTTTAACAATTATGTCAATGAAACTTCACTACGTAAATTTATTCAACCTATTTTGAATTTTTTTTCAGGGATTGGTCTCAACTTTTTTGATTCAGATCTTGCCTCTGCAGGATTTGGACTGTTTAACGCAGGAGGTATCATTTCTTCAATGATAGGAATTGCTGTTTCAAGTAAACTAGCGGATAGGTTCGGGAAACGCGACGTGTTTGGAACAACCTTATTTATTGCCACTTTATTTATCACCTCATTCATCTTTTTTAATCCCCAAAATGTTCGTTTAATGTTTGGTGCACAGATACTTCATATGTTCTTTTATGGCATTACCACTCCCATTTTATGGGCGATGATTGCTGATGTGGCTGATTATTCGGAATGGAAAAATAACCGCAGGGCTACGGCAATTATATTCTCAGCAATGATGGTGGGACTAAAAGCCGGTCTTGCCATTGGCGGTGCAATTGTTACCTGGATTCTTGGATTGTATGGGTACATTAGTAAAGAAGCGGTAACGGCCGGTCAGGAAATCATTCAACCAGAAAGTGTATCACAAGGTGCAAAGATGCTGGTGAGTATTTATCCGTCTATTCCGTTCCTGATTGGAGTGGCATTGCTGTTCTTTTATGTAATAAACAAGGAAATGGAAGTGAAACTGGAGACAGAACTGGGAGACAGACGAATGGAAGAGACAACAATTGAAAAAGCGGTGAAACCGCCCGAAAGTGAATTGTAGAAATAAACAGAAAAAATGAACAGTTGAAGAACTAAAATTTAAACAAAATGAAAAAAGCAAGATACCTGATACCACATTTATATACAGCCGATCCTGCGGTGCATGTGTTTAACGGCAAATTATATATTTACCCTTCGCATGATATTGATTCGGGGATTCCTGAAAATGATAATGGCGATCACTTTGATATGCGCGACTACCATGTTTTTTCAATGGATGACATTGATGGTGAAGTGATTGATCATGGTGTAGTGCTGGATGTAAAAAATATCCCGTGGGCTGGGCGTCAACTATGGGATTGTGACTGTGCATTTAAAAACGGTAAATATTATCTCTACTTTCCATTAAAAGACCAAACGGATATATTTCGTATAGGGGTGGCAATTAGCGATAAACCGGAAGGACCCTTTATTCCGCAGGATGCGCCAATGAGAGGAAGTTACTCAATTGATCCCTGTGTGTTTGAAGATGAGAATGGTTCTCACTATATGTATTTTGGTGGTTTGTGGGGAGGACAATTGCAACGTTACCGAAACAACAAAGCCATAGAATATGGTCACGAACCAGAAAATGACAAACCTGCGCTGCCGGCGCGTGTCGCTAAATTAAGTGATAATATGCTTCAATTTGGCGAGGAGCCTAAGGAAGTGATTATTTTAGATGAAGAAGGAGAGGTATTAAAAGCCAGAGATCATAATCGTCGTTTTTTCGAAGCTTCGTGGATGCATAAATACAACGGGAAATATTACTTTTCCTATTCAACCGGCAATACGCATAAACTTTGTTACGCAGTGGGTGATAATCCTTATGGGCCATTTACTTACAAAGGTGTAATATTAACACCGGTTGTGGGATGGACAACGCATCATTCGATAGTAAAATTTAAAGGCAAGTGGTATTTGTTCTACCATGATAGCGTTCCGTCAGGAGGAAAAACATGGTTACGAAGTATGAAGGTTGCGGAGCTGGAATATGACCAAAAAGGTGCGATCAAGACGATAGAAGGGATGGGGAGTTAAAGTCCATTCTGTTTACGGTTTAAACTGAAATTAAAAGTACATAGAAATTTAAATTGTTGCTAGGAATCAAAATATACAAAAATGAAAAGGACTTATTTATTTGTTCTTGTTTTAACGAGTTTTGTTTTAAATAATTCAACTGCTTATGCGCAAAATAAATTATATGCCAATGAGTTCCCTCTGGTTGATGTTACTTTGCTGGATAGCCCTTTCAAACATGCACGGGACCTGAACATCGAGGTTTTATTGCAATATGATGTAGATCGTTTGTTGGCTCCGTATCGGAAAGAAGCCGGACTGCCAGCAAAAGCAGAAAGCTATCCGAATTGGATTGGACTCGACGGACATGTTGCCGGTCACTACCTGTCTGCAATGGCCATGAACTATGCCGCAACCGGAAATAAAGAGAGCAAAAAGAGAATGGAGTATATGCTTGACGAAATAAATGCCTGCCAGAAAGCAAATGCTGTAGACAATACGGATTGGGGAGTGGGTTATGCGGGCGGTTTCCCAAACAGCGTTAAATTATGGTCCACGTTTAAAAAAGGCGATTTCAGCGTTTATTTTTCATCATGGGCGCCTTTTTACAATCTGCATAAAATGTACGCCGGACTGCGCGATGCGTGGGTGTATTGCGACAATGTAGAGGCAAAAGATATGTTCCTGAAATATTGTGACTGGGGAATTAGCATTACTTCAGAACTCAGTGAAGAACAGATGCAGGAAATGTTAAATATGGAACACGGCGGAATGAACGAAGTGTTTGCCGACGCTTATGAGATAACCGGAGATAAAAAATATCTGGAAGCTGCAAAACGGTATTCGCACCGTAAATTTCTTGATCCATTATCGGAAAATATTGACAACCTTGATAATCAACATGCAAATACGCAAATTCCCAAATTTATTGGTTTTGAAAGAATAGCTGAACTAAGTGATGATATTAAGTACAAGGAAGCCGCCCGCTTTTTCTGGGAAACCGTTACCCAAAACCGTTCGCTGGCATTTGGCGGAAACAGCCGCAGGGAACATTTCCCAGGCGCCAACGCGTGTATCGATTTTGTAAATGTAAACGACGGGCCTGAATCTTGTAACTCCTACAACATGCTAAAACTTACGGAAGATTTGTTTAGGGTACAACCTCTGGCAAAGTACGTTGATTACTATGAACGCACAATGTACAATCACATTCTGTCTGCACAGCACCCCGAACACGGTGGTTACGTATATTTTACTCCTGCCCGACCACGGCATTACCGTGTTTATTCAGCACCAAACGAGGCAATGTGGTGTTGCGTTGGAACCGGGATGGAAAACCATGGCAAATACAACCAGTTTATCTATACCCATTCAAAAGATACATTATTCCTGAATTTGTTTGTTGCTTCAGAGCTCAACTGGAGGGAAAAAGGAATTACAATCAGGCAGGAGACCAGATTTCCATATGAAGAACAAACCAAACTAATAGTAGCAAAAGGTAATTCAGACTTCAACCTGAAAATAAGATACCCTGGTTGGGTAAGTAAAAATGCCCTGAAAATTACAGTCAATGGAAAAGAAGTCGCCTATTCGGCACTCCCGTCAAGTTATATAAGTATTGGTAGGAAATGGGAAAAAGGTGATGTGGTGCAAATCCAACTTCCGATGAAATCTACAATTGAGCATATGCCAAATGTGCCTGAATATATTGCATTTATGCATGGTCCCATCCTGCTGAGTGCAAAAACCGGAACAGAAGATTTAAAAGGCCTTATTACCGATGATGGTCGCTGGTCGCAGTATGCTGCCGGAGAATATTTACCCATAGATAAAGCACCTGTTTTAGTGGATGACAATATTGAAAGCATAAGTAGTAAACTCAAACCTGTAAAAGGAAAACCATTAAATTTTAAATTAAATGTAAAAATGATTAACCCGATGGAACTTACACTGGAGCCCTTTAGTCAGATCCACGATGCCCGGTACATGATGTATTGGCTCGCTTTGACAAATGACGGTTACCAGGCTTATGTCGATTCGCTGGCAAATATCGAAAAAGCAAAACTGGCTCTTGAAAAACGAACTATCGACTACGTTGAAACCGGCGAACAACAGCCGGAAACCGATCATGCCGTGCAAGCGAAAAAATCGAGGTCGGGAAACAACCGGGATGAGTTTTACAGGGAAGCTTTTAATGGCGGTTATTTTAGTTACGATCTTGCCACCAATTCTGAAACTGGTTTAAGCCTGTTGGCTCGTTATTGGGGGGCAGAATGGGGTGGTAGAAAATTCGAAATCTATGTTGACGATGAAAAACTGGTGACCGAAGACAACACAGGTCGCTGGAATCAATCGCTGTTTAAAGATGAGGTTTACAATATTCCCGATTCATTTGTAAAAGGAAAAAGTAGTGTTAGAATTAAATTTCAGGCACTTCCGGGAAATACAGCGGGCGCTGTGTATGTAGTCAGGTTATTAAGGGCTGAAAATAAGTGATAAATCAGATATTTTATAAACCAAAATAACTCATCAAATCATGAAAAAACTAACATTTACTTTAACGGCAATTCTTTTTTGCGGAATTGTAATGGCCCAGTTTAACCGGGGGCCACAGATTGAACCGCTCCCCGAAGGTTTTAAACCTGCATCAACCAACACATTTATATCCACCTATCCGGGAGTAAACCCGGAAACGCGCCAGGCAATTTTCAGGGTCTCAGCTCCTGATGCAGATTCAGTCCAATTGAATCTGGGAGGAACGCATGACATGAAAAAAGACGAAAACGGCGTGTGGTGGATAACCACCGAGCCACTGGTAGTTGGTTTTCATTATTATGGAATCCGTATTAACGGAGCCACAGTAATGGATCGCAATAGTGAAGCTTTCTTTGGCAGCAACTGGGAAAACTCGGGTATTGAAATTCCCGAAGGCCCGGAAGGAGATTATTACCGTTTTAACAAAAGCATTCCTCACGGACAAATTCGCTCAATTTACTATTGGTCGGAAATCAACGGAATGGAACGTCATATTAATGTGTATGTTCCTGCTGAATATGAACAGAATCCTGATAAAAGGTACCCGGTACTTTATCTTGTTCATGGTTGGGGTGAAGATGAAAACGGCTGGTCGGTGCAGGGGCACATGGCCAATATTATGGATGGCTCGATTGCCTCCGGGAAAGTAGTCCCAATGATCGTGGTGATGCCTAGCGGCGATATCAAAACCAATTCCGATGTACGTGAAGCTTCAGGAAACATAACCGATATTTATATTAAAAATCTTATTCCGTATATTGATAATTCGTTTCGGACAAAAACCGATAAGCAGAATCGTGCCATGGCCGGATTATCGAGAGGAGGAATGCAAACCTCAATGACCGTTTTTAGCAATATGGATTTATTCGGATGGATGGGCCTTTTCAGCGGTTTTTTTGTTCGCCCGAATGACAATGTAGTAGATGCATTTAATGGCATTTTTAAAGATGCCGAAGCATTTAATAAAAAGATGAACCTGCTATTCATAAGCACTGGAACCGAAGAACGCAATCCTAAAGAAGCGGTTCAAACACTAAAATACCATGGTGTTGATATTGTTTTTTACGAGTCTCAGGGAACGGCTCATGAATGGCTGACCTGGCGAAGATCATTGAATGAATTCGCACCGCTGCTATTTAAATAACGGCCTGAAAATTCTTGAATGTATTTTAATTTTCGGAATTCGGGAGATTTGAAGATTTACTTTTCAACGAAAAACTTAAAAACAGAACTATGAAAAATTTGATTTTTGGATTAATTGTAGCCGGCTTTTTTTCCAACGGATTATCTACCCAGAAACCTGCAGTTATCAAAATTGATTTGGATCGACAGGTCGACACCATTGATCCTAATATTTACAGTGCTTTTGTCGAACCCATCCGAACAGTGGTATATGGCAGCATTTACGATCCGGAATCTCCTTTTGCTGATGAGAATGGTTTCCGCAAGGATTTTATCGATTTGGTAAAACAACTAAATATAAGAAGTGTTCGATGGCCCGGTGGAAACTTTGTTTCCGGCTATAACTGGGAAGATGGAATTGGCCCCAAAGACCAACGTCCCACAAAACGGGATTTGGCCTGGAACCAGGTTGAGACCAACCAGATGGGAACTGACGAATATGCAAAATTCTGCAGCCTGATAGGCGCTGATAATTTTTTATGCATCAACGGCGGAACGGGAACCCTTGATGATGCCCGCCACTGGGTGGAATACTGCAATGGCGAGCCAGGAACTTACTATGCTGACCTAAGAGTAAAATACGGCAACGAAAAACCTTTCAATGTAAAATATGTAGGGCTGGGTAACGAAATTGACGGCCCTTGGCAGATAGGACAAAAGAGCGCTGAAGATTATTGCAAATTCGCACTTGAAGCAGGAAAACTAATCGGGTTACTCGATAAAAACATTAAGTTGGTTGCCTCAGGAGCATCGCTTTACCAGCCGGGGAATGAATGGATAAACTGGAATGACTATGTACTTGAACAAATGGTTGAAAAAGTCGATTACATTTCGGTGCATCGTTATGCAACGGAAGCCTTGCCCGGAGGACGCCAGAACCGTAGCTTTTCAGATTTGATGTGCCTTGGATTGGATATCGATGAAAAAATTGAAACCACGCAGGCGCTCATTAAAAAAGCAATAGTTAAGTCAGGCTCCACCCGTCCGGTGTATATTTCCTTTGATGAATATTCAGGTGGATTTGGCGGTCTTTCCAGCGCATTGCTCCTGGCCCAACATTTGAATTCTTTCATTCGTCATGCCGATATTGTAAAAATGGCTAATCTTACCATGATTACCAGCCTTGTTGGAAACAGTCCGGAAGGCGATTTCAAAAACTCCAACTTTCACACTTTTTACCTTTATTCAAATAATGCTAAGGGTACGGCTTTGGACGTTTATACCAACTGTGACAGTTATGATAATGAAGTTTTTAAAAACATTCCTTATCTCGACGTGACGGCTGTTTTTAATGAATCGGCAAAAAAGGTCATTATAAATGTGGTAAACCGCAATGGAACAAAAAACATTGAAACAAACATCGATCTGCAAACCGGTGAATACACGGGCAAAGCAACGGCAAACCTGATTAATGCCGATAAGACTGATGTCCGAAACACGAAAGAAGATCAACCCATTCAGATTAAATCCGAACAAATCAGTTTTAAAGGGAACTCGATTAAACATACATTCCCGGCACACTCTTTTACTCAATTGGAAATTTCGCTTAAATAATCTGTTATGCAACAAAACACATCGAAAATTTTAGTATTACTACTGGTTTTATTGCTAATTCTGGCTTTTATTCCGCAAAGCGAGATGGCGAAAAAGCCGATTTATTTGAACACTTCATATTCTTTTAAAGAGCGTGCCATCGACCTGGTTTCGCGGATGACTCCCGAGGAGAAGCAAAGTCAGTTGGGAAATACCATGCCACCTATTCCGCGGCTTGGCGTAAACCATTACGATGTGTGGGGCGAGGCGTTGCACGGCATAATGGGGCGCAACAACAACAGCGGAATGACAGCAACTTCGTTCCCAAACAGTGTAGCGGTTGGCGCAACATGGGACCCGGAGCTGATAAAACGTGAAACAAAAGTCATTTCCGACGAGGCACGCGGATTTAACCACGACCTGATTTTTACGCTTACCTACTGGTCGCCGGTAATTGAGCCTGCCCGCGATCCACGCTGGGGACGCACAGCCGAAACGTTTGGTGAAGACCCCTTTCTGGTTTCTGAAATCGGGAAAGGATTTATCCAGGGTTTAATGGGCGATGACCCTAAATATCTAAAAACAGTGCCCTGTGGCAAACACTATTTTGCCAACAACACCGAGTTTAACCGGCATTCAGGCAGTTCGGATATGGACGACCGCGATATGCGCGAGTTTTACCTGCGTCCTTACCGAACGCTTATACGTGATTACAATCTGCCGGCAATTATGACAGCTTATGGTGCTGTTAACGGAATTCCCATGTCGGCCAGCGAATACCTGGTGGATACGGTTGCCCGAAAAACATATGGTATGGACGGTTATGTTACCGGCGACTGCGGCGCAATTGACGATATTGTCAGGGGGCACCATTTTACCGAAAGTTACGAAGAAGCGGCAGCGTTGGGTTTAAAAGCCGGTGTTGATACCGATTGTGGCGGCGTTTACCAGAACAATGCATTAAATGCACTAAAAAAAGGGTTGCTTACAGAAGGCGATATCGACAAAGCGCTCATCAATATTTTTACCATCAGAATGAGGCTTGGTGAGTTCGATCCCCCCGGGATAGTTCCTTATGCTGGCATAAAACCAAATATTATTAACGATCCTTCGCACAACGATCTGGCGATTGAAATAGCAACCAAAACCCCTGTTTTACTTAAAAATGAGACGATTATAAAACCCGATAAAAAAGCGTTGCCCATTAACCTGAAAAACATTAAAAAGATTGCAGTGCTTGGTCCGCAGGCGGATAAAGTGGAACTTGGCGACTACTCGGGACCGATTGAACCCGACTTGAGTATTTCACCGCTTCTGGGAATTCAGAATTATATCAAGAACCACAACCTGGATATTGAAGTAGTATCAATGTCGGGTGGAAACACCGACAGAAATACAGATTTTATTTCCGTGAACCGCTTTTCAACTGTTCGCAATGGTGAAACCTTGAAAGAATTTGATGCAACAAAATATGACGCTTCAGCGCCCGGATTAATTGTTTCGGAGCGTTTTGGCCGGACTTCGATTAGGGGTATAAAAGACGATGACTGGACAGCTTACGACGGTGTGGATATTACAAATATCGATTCCATTCGTTTTAACGTAGCAGCAACAGGCAATGGCGGTGTACTGGAGGTGCGGGTTAGTTCCGCTACCGGAAATATTCTGGCAACGCAAAAAATTGAATCCGATCAGCAACGTGGCGGATTTCGGGGTTTTGCCCGGCCCAAAAATATTTCTGTAAAAATCAATACGCTGGGTATAACCGGACCGCAAACACTGGTGTTGGTTTACCGCGAAGCTGAAAGTCCTGAAATTGACCAGGCCATTCTGGAAATGGCTGCTTCGGCGGATGTGACTCTTGTTTTTGTGGGCACCGATCAAACTACCGGGCGTGAAGAATCAGACCGTTTCTCCATTGCTTTGCCCGGAAACCAAAATGCACTGATAAAAGCGGTTGCTGAAGAAAATCCGAATACCATCCTGGTCATGCAAACCATGGGAATGGTAGAGGTGGAGCAATTCAAAAACAATCCCAACATTCCCGGAATTATCTGGACCGGCTATAACGGACAGGCGCAGGGAACTGCCATAGCTAAAATATTGTTTGGCGATGTAAATCCCGGCGGAAAATTAAACGTAACCTGGCATAAATCGGTTAATGATCTTCCTGATTTTAATGACTATACATTGCGTGGCGATGACACCGACGGAAGAACCTACTGGTATTACTACAAGGACGTTTCCTATGAATTTGGTTACGGTTTGTCGTACACCACTTTTGATTACAGCAATTTCAAAATCAGCAAAAACAAAATCACACCCAACGATAAAATCACTGTCAGTGTTGATGTGAAAAATACCGGCGCATTGGATGGCGATGAGGTGGTACAGGTTTATGTCAAAACGCCTGATAGTCCGGCTGCCATGCAACGGCCAATAAAAAGATTGAAAGGCTTTCAAAGAGTAACCATTCCTGCCGGTCAAATTAAAACCGTCAATATCGACATCGACTGTAAAGATCTTTGGTTTTGGGATGCTGAGAATGGAAATATAACCTTCGATCAGGGTCGTTACATTTTTGAAATCGGGGCATCGTCAAAAGATATAAAAGGCAGAGTAGAAGCAACGATGAGTGGGGTCTACCAACCTGTATTAACAACGGTGGTTGCCAAAAGCGACAAAATGATATTACGTCCCGGTGATGTCATTCAAACCGTTGTAACAGCTGCCATGTCAGACGATAGTTTTTACGATATTTCGAAAGCAAGAGTTAAATACAAAAGCAATAACCCGAAGGTGTTTTCGGTGGATGCTTACGGCAAAGTTACGGCCACCGGTGTTGGCGTTGCCCTGGTATTTGCTGATGTTACAGTCAACGGTAAAACGGTTTCGAACAGTTACCCTGTAAAAGTAATGCCCGACCTTAATCCAAAATCAATTCTGGTAAACGAAAAACCAATTGAAGGATTTGATAAAACGGTAAAAGCATACAGTTACCTGTTAAAAAATAACTCAAAATTACCGGTTCTTTCAGCATCGGCGATTGGATCAGGAGTTACCGTCGATATTGAACAGGCAAAGCAGATTCCCGGAACCGCAGTTGTGAAATTCATTGACAAGATTACACTTGAAACCAATACCTATTATTTCAATTTCGATATAGAATCAGTAAGCGATGAGTTTGAAGGTTCAGTTGGCAACCAGTGGAAATGGCTAAGGGAAAACAAAAATACCCGGAACCTGACAACAAATCCCGGATTCCTGACAATTACCAGTGAACCCGGCGGTATTACTGAAGCAACAAACAATGCAAAAAATATTTTGTTACAAAGCGCCAATAATGATTGGACTGCTGAAACAAAATTAACAGCATCAAGAATGCCGTCTCAACCTGAAAATGCGGGTATTCTGGCTTACCAGGACGATGATAATTTAGTGATGTTTATGTTCAGGGCTGTGATAAAAACAACCAGGATTCGGGAACCGCAGCCTGGTACTGTCGATCTTGTAATAGAAGAAAACGGAATCACCAAATCGCTGGCATCGTTTAACCTGAAAAATGGAATAACAGGCGAGAATTATTTATACATGAAGCTGGATAAAAAAGGAAGTATTTATACGGCGTATTATTCACTTGACGGCGAAAAGTTTGAACAGCTTGGAGGAACCGCCGACCTGCCTTTAAAAGATATTAAAACCGGTTTGGTTGTCTGTGACGGAATAATAAACGGGTACATGAAAAGTACCTTCTGGTTCGATTCAGACACCACCAAGCCGGATTCGCCGTTTGACGTATCTTTTGACTATTTCCATATTAAAAACAGTGGATTAAAATAACAATAGGTAAACCAAATAAAACAAATTATGAAGAATCAAATTGTAAATATTCTGTTAGCGGTTATTCTGATTGTCGGAGTTTATCCTGCACAATCTCAAAATGCAGTTGTTGAGGATTTTAAACCCTCATCAGTAAATCAACCCGGGAAGCAATATCCCATGGTAAATTCCGAAGGACGGGTACGTGTGCAGATTTCCGCACCTGAAGCTCAAAAAGTTCAATTGGATATCAGTGCAGTAAAATACGACCTCGTAAAAGATGAAAAAGGTGTGTGGACTGGCGAATCGGCTCCACAGGATGAAGGCTTTCACTACTATCAACTATGGGTTGATGGCGCAGCAGTGCCTGATCCCGGTAGCCTTTATTTTTATGGAGCCAGCCGCTGGGGAAGCGGAATTGAAATTCCGGCAAAAGACCAGGATTTTTACGCCATGAAAAATGTACCGCATGGAGAAATACGAGAACTTCATTACTTTTCAAAAAGGAATAACAGTATTCGCCGATGTTTTATATATACGCCGCCCGGTTATGAAAAAAATACCGAAAAACGTTATCCTGTTCTTTACCTGCAACACGGAGGTGGAGAAGACGAAACCGGCTGGTCGAACCAGGGACATGCAGGCCTTATTATGGACAATCTGATAGCAGAAGGCAAAACTGTACCTTTTATTATTGTAATGGATAATGGCACATGGACGATGTCAGGCCCGCCACGAAACAGAGAAGGGGGCGAGCGCCCTGCACAATGGCCACCAAAAGGCTGGGCCGATGGTTTTATGAAAACCTTACTTAACGATATTATACCGATGATTGATGCCAACTATCGTACTATTGCAGATCAACAACACAGGGCAATGGCCGGGCTATCGATGGGAGGTATGCAAACCCGGGTGATTACTCTGGCAAATCCTGAAGTATTCTCATACGTTGGTATTTTCAGTGGCGGTAGTATAAGCACAGAAGATGTGGAAAATGCTCCCGGTTTCAGAGAAAAAGTTAAATTGGTGTTTGTCAGCTATGGAAGCCGCGAATTAGAAAACAGAAGGGCTGGCTTTGGAGGCGATCCCAAAAAAAATTCCGACGCATTAAAAAAGGTTGGCATGAACACACATTTCTATGTATCACCTCAAACCGCTCACGAATGGCAAACCTGGCGACGCAGTCTTCGCGAATTTGCACCACTTTTATTTAATGACTAAATACCTTCAATTATGAAAAGAATTTTTGCAATAATTATTTTATCAGCTGCATTTTTCACAACGAATTGTTTTGCACAAAACAAAGAGCAGCAAATCAAGGAAGATTTTAAACCTTCAACGCTTAATCAACCTCAAAAGGAATATCCTCAGGTAAATTCGCAGGGATACGCGCGTTTCAAAATTGAAGCTCCCGAGGCCAAAAGTGTGGCGGTAAGCCTCGGCTTAGGCGGAACAAGAGGAGGGACTCCTTTGACCAAAGTTGAAGACGGTTCGTGGATGGGTACTACTGCGGGTCCAATGGATGAAGGGTTTCACTACTATCATGTTACAATTGATGGTGGTGTATTTAACGATCCCGGAGCCCTGAATTTTTATGGCTCCACACGTTGGGAAAGTGGTATTGAAATTCCTGCTCACGATCAGGATTTTTATGCTTTGAAAGACGTTCCTCACGGTAATGTCGTACAGGTTCTTTTTCCTTCAAAAAGCACAAATACCTCACGCCGGGCTTTTGTTTATACGCCTCCTGACTATTATAAAAATCAATCAAAACGTTATCCGGTACTATACCTGCAACACGGCTGGGGCGAGGATGAAACCGCCTGGACAAACCAGGGCCATGCCAATCTGATTATGGATAACCTGATTGCAGAAGGTAAAATCAAACCTTTTATTATTGTAATGACCTATGGAATGACCAATGAAATAAAGTTCGGAGGTTTAAGAAATTTCGATATTAAACCATTTCAAACGGTTTTGACGGAGGAATTAATTCCTTATGTCGATGCCAATTTTCGTACAATGGCCGATCAGCCTCATCGTGCAATGGCCGGGCTCTCAATGGGAGGAATGGAAACAAAAATGATTACACTTAATAAACCTGAACTCTTTTCTCATTATGCGTTGTTAAGTGGTGGCACTTATTCCCCCGACGATATAAAAGACAAGTCAAAAGTAAAACTTGTTTTTCTAAGCTGTGGCAGCAAAGAAAGACCTGACGGAGTTAATAATGCGGTTGCCGCCTTAAAGAATGCAGGCTTCAATGCCGTTTCGTATATTTCTGAAGGAACAGCACATGAATTCCAAACCTGGCGCAGAAGTCTGTATGAGCTTGCACCTCTTCTGTTCAAAGATTAATAAAAAGAGGTAATTCAAATAAACAATAAAATTGAACGATATTATCTGACACAATGAAAAATCTATTTTTTTTGATTGCAATCTCACTTCTGTTTTTAATAAATGCTTGCTCTACACTTCCGCCAGATCAGGTAAAAGTGGAACAGGGAATTGTTCAGGGAACCATTGAAGACAGTTTGCGGGTATTCAAGGGCGTTCCATTTGCTAAACCACCCGTTGGAGATTTGCGCTGGAAGGCACCGCAACCTGCAGAAAAATGGGACGGCGTAAAACAAACTACAGCGTTTGCTCCCGCCCCGATGCAAGGTGGAAATCCACCTTCAGGTAAAAGCGAAGACTGTTTGTATTTAAATATCTGGACCCCGGCAATGTCGGCAAACGAAAAACTCCCTGTGTTGGTTTGGATTTATGGCGGCGGTTTTAGTGGCGGGGCAACTTCGTATTACGATGGAACCATACTGGCTAAAGAGGGAGTTATTTTGGTAAGTGTTGCTTACCGTGTAAATCAGTTTGGCTTTTTGGCGCACCCTGAATTGAGTGCCGAAAGCCCGAATCATGTTTCCGGAAATTACGGAATTCTCGACCAGATTGCCGGTTTAGAATGGATACAAAAAAATATTGCTGCTTTTGGCGGCAATCCTGATAAAGTAACCATTTTTGGCGAATCCGCTGGTGGTATTTCTGTGAGCATGTTATGTGCGTCACCTTTGGCGAAAGGTCTTTTTAGCGGGGCTATTTCTGAAAGTGGCGGATCGTTTGGACCGACCCGTCCAACAACTTTCCCCGGCGAAAACATGAAAACACTTGAGATGGCAGAAGCCGATGGCGTGGAATATATGCAAAAAGCAGGTGTCTCCAGTCTGGCCGAACTCCGTGCTTTGGATGCCGACAAGGTGCCAAGCGGTTTCGGAATGGCCGGAGGATGGCCAATTGTTGATGGCTATGTAATCCCCGACGATCAGTATAAACTTTACGAAGAAGGAAAATACAACGATGTGCCTGTGCTTATTGGGTACAATTCGGATGAGGGAGCAAGTTTTTCGCATGAAAAAACACCCGAACAATATTTTGCCGGTGTAAGAGCACGGTACGGAAAATTTGCCGACAAGCTGATTGAAGCTTATCCTGCCGGAGAAAACACGGTTCCTAAAACGGCGCGCGACCTGGCTCGCGATGCGGCTTTTGGCTGGCATACCTGGAGTTGGGCTCGTTTGCAATCGGAAACCGGAGAATCTGATGTGTATTTGTACTATTTCGATCAGCACCCCGATTATCCTGAAGACTCACCTCGATACGGATATGGTTCGCCACACGGACAGGATGTAGCTTTTGTTTTTGGATTGAAGCCCGAAGATCAACATGTGAATGAGTCAAACCTTGCGCTTTCGGAAACAATGGTTGATTACTGGACCAACTTTGCAAAATACGGCAATCCTAATGGTGAAGGTGTTCCTGAATGGCCAGCGTTCAGTAACGAAAATCCCGATGTGATGTACTTAAAAGGGGCAACACCTTTTGTGGGCGAGGTTCCAAGTGCAGCGTCATTGAAAGTATTGGATGATTATTTTGAATGGAGGCGCAGTCCTGAAGGTAAGGCATGGGCTGAATAAATTTGTAGGTTCAGTACTGTACCAACTAAAGAAAATGTTAATGAATATGAGAATTATATTGTTTGTTTTACTGGGAACTCTCTTCACTGGTACGAAAGTTTTTTCACAGGATTCGGATTTTTTTGTGTTCCTCTGTTTTGGGCAGTCAAATATGGAAGGAAATGCTCGAATTCAGCCGCAGGATACCATAGATATTGATGAACGATTTCAGGTTTTAAGCACGGTCGATTGTCCTGAGTTAGGACGGGAAAAAGGAAACTGGTACACGGCTGTGCCGCCACTGTGCCGATGCAGAACCGGCCTTACTCCGGCTGATTATTTTGGCCGGGCATTGGTTGCCCACCTTCCTGAAACTATAAAAGTAGGAGTGATAAATGTAGCTGTAGGCGGCTGCAAAATTGAACTTTTTGACAAAGGTAATTATGAGTCGTACGTAGCAACTGCACCCGAATGGATGAAAGGAATGATAGACCATTACGGAGGAAATCCTTATAAACAACTGGTGGAGATGTCAAAACTCGCTCAAAAAGATGGTATCATCAAAGGCATTTTATTGCATCAGGGAGAATCGAATACAGGTGATACTGAATGGCCTTTAAAGGTAAAAAGTGTTTACGATAATCTGATAAATGATTTGAACCTTAATCCTGAATCTGTTCCGTTTTTGGCCGGTGAGCTTGTTGGCAAAAATGAAGGAGGTGCCTGTGCCAGTATGAATTCAATTATAGCAACCCTGCCGGAAACTTTGCCAAATTCCTATGTTATTTCATCTGAAGGTTGTCCCGCGAAACCTGATCATCTGCATTTTACAGCAGAAGGTTACCGTCTATTGGGTAGAAGATATGGAGAAAAAATGTTGTCTTTGCTGGAAAATGAGTCCAAACAATAATATTAACTGGTTTATGTCAGGCAGAAAAACTTGGAAAAAATTTGAAGGTCAAATTTGTTAATTATGAAAAATCTAATTTCAACAGTATTCATTTTATTTATTGCGTTTTATGCTGTTAATGCAGCGCAAAATGTTGTTAAAAGCCCGGATGGAGCGATGGAAGTAAGTGTTAATGTCGACAATGGCATACCTACTTATTCCATAAAATACAACGGAAAAACATTTTTGAAAAACTCTCCGCTCGGACTAATAACAAACGTCGGTGATTTTTCCTCGGGTATGGCTTTAGACGAGAATGTAAATATGAGAAAAATTACAGAAACGTATCAATTGCCCAACATAAAAAAAAGCAGCGTTAATTATAATGCCACTGAAGGTATTTTTTCTTTTTCAAAAAATGATAAAGCCGCTTTCGATGTAGTTTTCAGAGTAAGTAATAATGATGTAGCTTTTAAATACCGGTTGTATCAGCAGGGGCAAAGGAAAAGTTGTTTGGTTGAGGATGAGGTTACAGGTTTTATTCTGCCCGAAGGAACAACAACGTTTCTTTCGGCACAAAGTAAGGCAATGGTTGGTTTTGCCCGCACGATGCCAAGCTATGAAATTCCATATACTGTTGATGCACCAACGGGTGAAAACGGGCAGGGAAATGGATACACTTTCCCTTGTCTGTTTAAAATAAACGATGCGGGCTGGATTTTAATTTCCGAAACAGGTGTAGACAGCCGTTATTGTGGCGTTCGTGGAATAAAAGTTGACTTTTTTGGCGGCGACAAACAGGTGACAATGAAACTATATGAAGATATTTTGAGCGATGCCAATGATTTCGGATTACTTGTAATATTTCACGGATGTACCCTTCCCCGCGGATGGGAGCGAATGTATCCGAACTATGCTGCCAGTGAAGCTGTTTTGGCAAGTGAAAACCTTCATTTTAACCAAAGCAGCTGCAACGCAGAAGCTTTTAATGCATGTTTACATCCATTTATCCGCAACACTGTGGGAAGCATGGATTTTGGCGGAAGTGCGCTAAACAAATTTTACAATGCTGACAACAAACCAAACCATGGCTCTAAACGAATGACGTCTGACGTTTTTGCGCTGGCAACAGCAGTAATGTTCCAAAGCGCCGTACAGCATTTTGCTTTGGCTCCCAATAACCTTACAGATGCCCCGGAATGGGCGGTTGACTTTATGAAAAAAGTCCCCGTAACCTGGGACGAAATCAGGTTTATCGACGGCTACCCTGGGAAATATGTAGTGCTTGCACGTCGTCATGGTAAAAACTGGTATATAGCAGGTATAAATGCACCAAAAGAAGCGCTCAGTCTTAAGGTGAAACTACCAATGATTGAGGCAGGGAAAGCAGTCAAATTATACAGCGATGATGAACAGTTGAATGGTAATTTAACATCGGTTAGACTGGACAAAAATCAGGAAATCGATCTTACCATTCCGTGTAATGGTGGTGCTTTGATTGTATCTTCAGAAAATTAAATGATTTTTTGCTGCATGAAAAAAATAAATAGTTGTACTAATAAAAAAATGATGATGAATCTGATAATTATTATTACAGTGATATTATCCTCAACACTGTTTTCACAGGCACTGGACAAATCAAAATTTGCCCGTAATCCAATTATTTACGCCGATGTTCCCGACATGTCGATGATTCGGGTTGGCGATGTGTATTATATGAGCAGCACCACTATGCACATGAGCCCGGGTGTACCGATTATGAAATCGAAAGACCTGGTAAACTGGGAAATGGTAAATTATGCTTATGATACGCTCGCCAATATAGATGCATTAAATCTGGTAAATGGAAAAACTTCCTACGGAAGAGGTTCATGGGCAAGTTATATTCGGTATCATAACAATAAATTTTATGTGTCGACATTTTCAAGCACAACTGGGAAAACCTATATTTTTTCCACAAAAAATATTGAAAAAGGTCCATGGAAAAGAATAGCATTTAGTCCTAGTTTACACGATCATAGTCTGTTTTTTGATGATGACGGCCATATTTATATTATTTGGGGGAATGGAAAACTCTTTATTGCCGAGATGAAAGAAGACCTCTTAGGATTAAAAGAAGGCACTCAAAAAGTTCTTATTGAAAATGCAAGTGCCCCGGCAGGCAACAGAATTATGCTGGGTGCCGAAGGATCTCAGCTTTTCAAAGTAAATGGTAAATATTATCTTTTCAATATAACCTGGCCGCGTGGTGGTATACGTACAGTCGTTATTCATCGGGCAGATAAAATTACTGGCCCATGGGAAGGCCGTGTTGGTCTGATGGATAAAGGGGTTGCCCAGGGCGGATTAATCGACACTCCTGATGGGAAGTGGTTTTCCTATTTATTTCAGGATCACGGCTCTGTGGGCCGTATTCCATACCTTGTACCTGTTAAATGGGAAGATAGCTGGCCTGTATTGGGTATTGACGGTAAAGTTCCTGATGTTCTTGATGGATTGTCTGCAAGCAAAGGTTTGATTCCGGGTATTGTAAATTCCGATGAATTTAGCCGGAAAGCCGGAGAACCTGCTCTTCCTTTGGTTTGGCAATGGAACCATAATCCGGACAATAGCCTTTGGTCGGTTAATGAACGTAAAGGTTATTTGCGGCTAAAAACCGGACGTATCGATTCTTTATTCGTAAAATCAAGGAACACCTTAACTCAGCGCACTTTTGGTCCGGAATGTTCCGGCTCAACATTAATTGATGTTTCGAATATGAAAGACGGCGATTTTGCCGGATTATGTGCGTTGCAAAGGAAATTTGGCCTGGTTGGAGTAAAAAAGGTTAACGGTAAAAAATATGTTTTTATGATCAGCAACGAAACCGAAACTCCGGTTGAGATGGAAAGTATTCCATTGTCAGGAAACGAAGTGTATTTAAAGATTGATTGCGATTTTCGTGATAAAAAGGATATTGCATATTTTTTCTACAGTCTGGACGAAAAGTCATGGAATTCAATTGGTGGGGAATTGCACATGCAATACACATTAATGGAGCACTTTATGGGCTACCGGTTTGGATTGTTTAACTATGCTACAAAAACTCCGGGAGGATTTGCGGAGTTCGATTATTTCCATATTGACGATCATATTTCAGCAATAAATTAAGAATAACTATTCCGGTTAGTCAGGTATCTGATTCATTTCTTACAAGGACTTTTGCCGGATAAAATTAAACCATATTAAACAAAAAAATCATGATAAACACGTTAAAAAAGGGCCAAAGGCTAAAAAAATATTTTCCTGTCTGGGCAAATGCAAATGTTTTATTGAAAATTATAACCGTCTCCTTTATTTCCGGTTGCTTTCTTTTTGTTTCATACAGCAGCAATGGGCAGGGATTACATCTGAACAAGAAGGAGTATTTTGAAAAGCCGGGTGTAAATATTTTGGTATTCAGCAACCAGTATAATGGTATGTTTTTCGACGAAAAAACTGCCGGAGTTGAAATTATACATCACGGGGTAAGGACTTCGACCGGAGGCGCTATCCGAATGCAGAATACTCCTGAACAATGGGATCAGATACCTACGGTTATGAGCCGGAATGTGAACAAAGAGAACAACAGAATTGAAGTTGAATTGCGTTACCTCGATTTGGATTTTAATACAAAGTTAATTGTAACCCCAAAAGATCAGGGTGTGGAAATCACAGTCAACCTCGACAAACCACTTCCAGAGAAACTAAGTGGGCGTGCAGGATTTAACCTCGAATTTTTACCATCTGCCTATTTCGGAAAAACATATATGGCCGATGGAAACCCGGGCATTTTTCCAAAGTACCCATCCGGCAAAACAGAAATTAGGCCCATAACCCAAAAAATTCCACAATTTGCCGGGCACACTACTTTCGATGACCGGGGACTGGGCGAATTTATTGTAACCGATCCCATAGCTGCCGGAAAAACATTTGTTTTGGCTCCGGAAGATCCTGAAAGGTTGGTAAAAGTTAAGTCGGAAACCGAAATAATGTTATTCGACGGGCGAGATCAGGCGCAAAACGGATGGTTTATTCTACGCAGTTTACTTCCCGCGGGGAAAACAGGTAATGTTCTCACGTGGTATCTCGAACCTAATGCTATTCCAAATTGGAAAAGGCAGCCGGTTATTGGTTTCTCGCAGGTTGGTTATACTCCCGGACAGGAAAAAGTTGCTGTAATAGAACTGGATCAAAATGATACTCCCTTAAAAACAGCATCGCTTTATCAGATAACACAAGATGGAAAACATGTCGAAAAGTTAAAAAGTGATGTAATGGTCTGGGGAAAGTTCCTTCGTTATAACTATGCAAAGTTTGATTTCAGTTCGGTAAAAGATGCCGGGATCTACTATATTCAGTATGGCGATCAGAAGACAAACACCTTTCCAATCAGCCCGAATGTATATGACAATATCTGGCACCCAACTCTGGATGTCTGGTTCCCTGTACAAATGGACCACATGGAAGTAAATGAAGCGTACCGTGTATGGCATGGTGTGCCTTACCTCGACGACTGCCTTCAGGCTCCGCTTAATCACCAGCATTTTGATGGTTACAGGATGGGCGATACGACAGATACAAAATACAAACCGCTGGAACGTATTCCGAATATGGCTGTCGGAGGATGGTTTGATGCCGGTGATTTCGATATTCAGACCGGCTCGCATAACAGCGTTATTTCTAGTTTTGTAGAAGCATGGGAGGATCTGAACGTTAACAGAGACGAGACGTACATTGACCAGAAAACCCGTTATGTTGATATTCACAGGCCGGACGGAAAACCGGATATTTTGCAGCAAATCGAGCACGGTACCTTAAACGTAGTTGCACAGTGCGAAAACATAGGGCATCCTGCAAGGGGGATAATTGTACCCAATCTCCACCAGTATCACCACCTCGGAGATGCCTCGACGGAAACAGATAACCTTCCTTATAATCCAAAGCTTAAACCTTATGAAACCGACGGAAAATCAAGTGGTACTTTTGATGACCGCTGGGCATTCACCACCAGAACAACATTTCTGGATTTGCAGACAGCAGCATCTCTGGCAGCAGCAAGCCGCGCCCTTAAAGGTTATAATAACAATCTTGCGGACCGTGCCCTTGTTTCAGCAAAAAGACTTCTGGAAGAAGCAAATGCAGCATCGCAGAACACGAATACCAGCAAAAATCCAATGAGGCGAAGATTTGGTTCAGACATAGATGCCGTTTTGCAACTTTTTATAACCACAAAAAATAAAAAATATTCAGACCGATTTCTGGAACAAATATGGGCAGCCCTTGAACCACGTTCGGGCAGACCGGGCGGAGGATTTAATACCAGGGCCCTCAAATCGGCCTTAAAGTCAATCCCTTATATGGATGCTGCTTACAAAGACAAACTAAAGGATTATGTGCTCAAATACAAAGAATCGCTGGAGGAGCAGGAAAAAGAAAATCCTTATGGAGTCCCGGTTACCCTGGGAGGCTGGGGCGGAAGCGGTTCAGTCGTCAACTGGGCGATTACAAATTATTATGCTTGCAAAGCATTCCCTGATATTGTAAACAAAGAATATGTATTAAAAGGTCTGGATTACATTTTTGGGTGCCATCCGTATTCAAATGTGTCGTTTGTAAACGATGTTGGAGCTAAGACAAAGAAAATTGCTTACGGAAACAATCGTGCCGATTTTACAACCATTGCAGGTGGTATTGTTCCGGGATTGATTTTGCTCAAACCTGATTTTCTTGAAAATAAAGACGATTGGCCATTTCTTTGGGGTGAAAATGAAGTAACCATTGGAGGTAGTGCTGAATATATTCTGCTTGGAGCAGCCGTGAATGACTTGTTGAAAAATTAAAAATGATTGGAAATATGAAAAAGTATATATTGTTTATAACGGGTTTGTTTGTTATGACGGGTTTTGCTTTTAGTCAGAATCCCATTATCCGAAACCAATTTTCTGCCGATCCAACTGCCCGGGTTTTTAATGGGAAGGTATATCTTTTCCCTTCGCATGATATACCAACTCCCCCCGGAAAAAATTTGAGAGAAAACTGGTTTTGTATGGAGGATTATCACGTATTTTCTTCTGAAGACCTTGTTAACTGGACCGACCATGGAATAATTGTTAGTCAGAATGAAGTTGAGTGGGTGGATTCAACAACTTACAGTATGTGGGCGCCCGATTGTATTGAACGGGGCGGGAAATACTATTTCTATTTTCCTGCCAATAAAAAAGACGATGGTACGAAGAAAAGAAGAGGGTTTGGCATTGGTGTGGCAGTTGCAGACAGACCGGAGGGGCCATATGTTCCGCAAACAGAATCGATTAAAGGAATAAATGGCATCGACCCTAATGTACTGATAGACAAAGACGGACAGGCATATATTTACTGGTCTTTGGGAAATATATTTGTTGCCAAATTAAAAGAAAATATGCTTGAACTGGATTCCGAGCCCATGGTAATTTCAAATTTGCCTGAAAAGGGGTTGAAAGAAGGACCCTTTGTATTCGAAAAAAATGGAATCTACTACCTTACTTTCCCACATGTCGAGAATAATACTGAAAGGCTTGAATATGCTGTTGGAGACAACCCAATGGGGCCATTTAAAATGGCGGGGGTAATTATGGATGAATCGCCAACAGGGTGCTGGACAAACCACCACTCGGTAGTTAAAATTAATGGGCAGTGGTATTTATTTTATCATCATAATGATTATTCACCTGATTTTGACAAAAACCGGTCGGTTTGTGTTGATAGCCTGTTTTTCAATGCCGATGGCACTATCCGGAAAATAATTCCGACACTGCGGGGTGTTGGATTGACCAAAGCTTCGGACGAGATTCAAATAGATCGTTACAGTACGATCAGTGATGACGGTGCAAGCGTTGAATTTAATAATCCGCAAAATACGTTTGAAGGTTGGAAATCTATACTGTCTGGAAAAGGTGCCTGGGTTAAATACAATTCGGTTGATTTTGGTAAGAAACCGAAAAATGTTCAGGTGAAAACTGCATCAGATTTGGGTGGAACAATTGAAATTCGTTTGGATGATGTTGACGGCCCAGTTATTGCGGAAGTAAACATTCCAAAAGGAACCAATGGGAAAATAATTGACTCGAAAATCTCAAAAATAAAACCGGGAAATCATAATCTGGTTATTGTATTAAAAAATAAAAATCCTGTAGAAATTGATTGGATTAGATTTGTAAATTAGATATTTAGATTTAGTACAATGAAGTATATTTT
Organism: Prolixibacteraceae bacterium; assembly: GCA_963662895.1. Lineage (GTDB taxonomy): Bacteria > Bacteroidota > Bacteroidia > Bacteroidales > Prolixibacteraceae > GWE2-42-39. The sequence goes on from OY759982.1 coordinate 2,603,175, forward strand.
ATTGATAATTGTAAGTGTTTTTTTTAATATTCAGGCATCGGCACAAAATGATTCTCATTTAAAATTATGGTACAACCAACCTGCAAAACAATGGGTTGAAGCGCTGCCTGTTGGAAACGGGCGTTTGGGGGCTATGGTTTTTGGCGATCCTTCCAGGGAAACAATACAACTGAATGAAAACACGGTATGGGCTGGTCAGCCTAATCGTAATGACAATCCAAATGCAAAAGCAGCATTGCCTGAAGTTAGAAAATTGATTTTTGAGGGGAAATATAAGGAAGCTCAGGATTTGGTCAATCAAAATTTTATCAGCAAAACCTCGCAGGGGATGCCATATCAAACAGTAGGAAACCTTAACCTCCAATTTCCCGGGCATGAAAGTTATTCCAATTATTACCGTGAACTTGATATTGAAAATGCTATAACTTCAAGCCGGTACAGTATTAACGGAATAAATTACAGCACTAAGGTATTTTCTTCTTTTCCTGATCAGGTAATAATTGCCCAAATTAAAGCCGACAAACCCGGTTCAGTTTCTTTTTCTGCAACTATGGACAGGCCTTCAAAGGTTAATATTTCAACAAAAGGGAATGACGAACTGATTTTATCAGGTATCACCAGCGACCACGAAACGGTAAAAGGTGCAGTGAAATTTGAAGCCATTGCAAAGATTGTTACTGAAGGAGGCTCTGTCTCAGCAAATGACACAATGTTAACCGTTTCAAATGCAAATGTTGCCACCATTTATATTTCTATAGGTTCAAATTTTAAGAATTACAACGACATTAGTGCCAATGCTGATAAAAGGGCCACTACCTGGCTGGACAATGCACTGAAAAGAAATTATGAGAGAATAGTAAAAGATCATATCGCTGATTACCAAAAATATTTCAACAGGGTTAGCCTCGATTTAGGCGTAACAGATGCAGTTAAAAATCCAACAGATGTGCGTGTGGAACAGTTTGCCACAGGCGACGATCCTCAGTTGGTAGAGTTATATTTTCAGTTTGGACGTTATTTGCTGATTTCATCTTCAAGGCCAGGCGGACAACCTGCTAACCTGCAGGGAATATGGAACAACCAGCTCATGCCGCCGTGGGATAGTAAATATACCGTGAACATTAATACGGAAATGAATTACTGGCCATCGGAAATTACTAATCTTACTGAAATGAATGAACCTTTGGTTCAGATGGTTCGTGAACTTTCGCAAACAGGGAGACAAACCGCTAAGGATATGTATGGCGCAGATGGCTGGGGACTCCACCATAATACGGATATTTGGCGAATCAATGGTCCGGTAGATGGCTCCTTCTGGGGAATGTGGCCCATGGGCGGAGCGTGGCTTACGCAACATTTACTCTATAAATATGAATTTAACGGCAATAAGGAATATTTAAAGTCGGGTTACCCTGTATTGAAAGGAGCGGTTGAGTTTTATCTTAGCTTTTTGGTTGAAGAACCGGAACATCGCTGGTTGGTAGTTGCACCTTCTGTTTCGCCGGAAAATGCACCATCAGCACATCCTGAATCTTCAATATCAGCCGGTACAACTATGGATAACCAATTGGTTTTCGACTTGCTAACCAAAACAATACAAGCCGCAGAAATTTTAAATACCGATAGAGAATTAGTAGCTAAAATGCGAGAAACCTTAAAACGTTTGCCCCTGATGCAGATTGGGCACTGGGGGCAATTGCAGGAATGGATGTATGATTGGGATAACCCTGACGATAAACACCGGCATGTTTCGCATTTGTATGGTTTGTATCCTTCCAATCAGATTTCTCCCTATCGCACGCCTGAATTATTTTCTGCCGCAAGAACTTCCCTGATTGCAAGAGGCGATGAATCAACCGGTTGGTCGATGGGATGGAAAGTTAATCTTTGGGCACGGCTTCTTGACGGCAACCATGCTTTCAAACTCATTACGGACCAATTAAAACCGGTCACACGCTCCGGAAGAAGACTAAGTGGAGGCACTTATCCTAATCTTTTCGATGCTCATCCACCCTTTCAGATTGACGGTAATTTCGGCTGTACGGCTGGTATTGCCGAAATGTTGATGCAAAGTCAGGATGGAGCGATTCATCTGTTGCCGGCGCTTCCTGATGCCTGGGAAAACGGAAGTATAAAAGGTTTAAAAGCAAGAGGTGGTTTCGAGGTTGATATTGATTGGAAAGATGGTAAATTATCCGTTGCCACAATTAAGTCTTCCCTTGTAGGAAATTGTCGTTTGCGTTCTTATGTTCCATTAAAAGGGAAAGCTTTGCAGCCTGCCGAAGGTCAAAATTCTAATCCATTTTATGAAATTCCTAAACAAAAGAGTCCCTTAATTCACACCAGGGAAAAGTTACCTGTGCCCGGTGTAAAGAAAGTATATGAGTATGATCTGGCAACACAAAAAGGAGATGTCTTTGAAATTACAAAATTGTGACATCCGCTTTTTTGGGATATGCAAGTTTAAGCCTCCGGTTTTGCAGAAATCTGCCTGGAATGGTGACTGGAATTAGTTGCCATCAACAAATAGGTAATGGATTTAACCCGCGAATTTGAGGAGCAATGGTTGCAAAAATAAGTTCAGGAAGTTAGTTGTACAGTGCCCTGGCATACAATCATCATAAGATGAATGCCGGTAATGCAAAAGTTCTTTTCACCAAATAATATAGTTGAGCCAAAGGATGGGAAATTTAATGTTGTAATCCAGTAAAGACGCTTTCTCTTCAAGCTACAAATAGATCTGATAAAAGTTTCAAGTCTTCAACAAAATGGTTCGAGTTTTGTCTCTCTCCGGGATCACAAAAAATTTAGAAAAGCCTCGTAATTACAGCTATTACGGGGCTTTTTTTATGCTCCAACCAAAATTTAAGCACATTTCAACAGAAACGTAATTAATTCAAATATAAACGCTTACTGATTCGAGTCTAGTTAGGTTTTTGAATTTGAACAACTCTTCATCAAGAATAGAGGAATATCAATAATTTAAAAATATACCAGAGAACATTACTAGAAATTTATAGGACCTGAGTTGGCAAGGAATTAATAAAAAGCAATTACAGGTAAAGTGTTTTTTCCATATATGTTATGCTCTCGAAAGCAATCGAGTTATAAATTTAATCTACGCAGTTCCTCATTGGTAAGTGCTGTTTTGCCAATATTGTGGCAATGATATGCTATGGTTCTCTTTTATTTTGTAGTAAGATACAATTCATCTGGTTGGCTCAGCATATATTTCGTATTTAGAATATCCCTCAATACTGTCGTATTCTTTCAGCAGTGTAATTTTAGAAGCAGGGGTTACCCATATATACTCGGGAGTAACACCTTCTTTTTTGTTTCTAAAAAGATTGTTGTAAACTTCTGAAAGCGAATTACTCTCATCGCTGCTGTACGTTGCCTCAGAATATAATGAGTTTATATAATCAAAAAGAATTTGTTTGCTTTTGGGTGCAAAAGCTGTTTCGCTTTCATTTGTACTATGCAAGAACAAATACACTGAAGGGATACCATCAGTGACAACAGTGTAATAACCATTTGCATCGGTTGTTGCTTCTTTTTTTAACCAGGAGTGGGAATACCTTGTTGGTGTCATCATCTTCTTTTTCGCAGCCAATAAAGGCAGCCAGAATAAATAAAATAAACAATGTTTTTTTCATGATTTGATGTTTTTTTTCAGATGAACGACATTGAATATTAAAAGAATCTCTACCAATAATAATGGCAGTAGTAATAGTAAAGCAGTAGTATTCAAGTTAAAGTTGCCTGACACAAAGATAGCCGTTGGACCATCGGCTCCGCCAATGATTCCTACTGCCGAGGAACCCGATATTGATTCGGTAAGACCATTTATAAAGGCGGCGTAGCTTATTTTCCCCGCAACAATAACAAATAAAATCAACGCAGCCCCAATAATGTTGGCTGTCAATAATAACTTTCGGTTCATTGGTAGATAATTTGCTTTTTACTTCTAAGTCGGTAAAATTTAGTTTAACACACCTGTTGGGATTTCAATTTGTTCAAATTTACCGTCAAGCTGGTAGCTTGAATTAACTCCCTTCATTGTAATGGCCTCGCCCCGAAGACTGTCAGGATAAGCTTTGGCAATGGTTTCCCATCCGAGGTTCAGGTTTTCATCCAACCGGTGCCGCAGGAATTCACTGCTTTGGGTAATCTCAAATTTATGAGGGGTGGAAACAGCAGAAACATCATCGGTTAATTGTCCGTTTTCATCTCCCGGGTATATCAGTGTAAGGTATGTTTTACCATCTTCCATTGTAAAAGAATAAGTACCTTTGCCCTGTATTTTTATTCCATTACTTGTTAGCGAGTTTTCTCCGCTTCTATCAGCAAGATATACATCACGCTCCTTGTTGTTAATGAGAAAAACAAAAGGAATTTTGCTAAAAACCGGGTGTTCATTTTCCATAATCTTAGAGGTGGATTCATCCCAGTAAAGTGTAGATATCCGAAGAGCCTCGTAATTGTCGGTTACTTTAATTGTCAAATTTGCTGTTTCTCCGGTTCTGTTATCTGTAACCGTAAGTGTTGATTCTCCTGTTAATAAACCCCGAAGCAAGATCATTCCCTCAGGGGCAGACCAACCTTTCTCTTCTGAAGCCGAAAGCAAGCATGGATTTTCTGTCTGAAGAGAATAGTCGCCGGAACCTGTTTGGGGGCCAATATAACGGATACCGTGCATAGGAACTTCATAGTAAGTGTCATAGAAACTTAAAGGTTCTGGGTCATCATCATTACACGCCCCTATAAAAAGGGTTATAAATGTTAGGAGCAATAATTTGGATACATTTTTTATTTTCATGGTATTTGACTTTTTATTTAGTTTTCATGATTAATTTAATCATTCGATATTCCGTTGTCTCCGTTAAAAACCTGATTGCCTTTTGCATAAAATCCCTTACAAAATATAGGGTATCCGTAGGCGTCTTTGTTATAAAATGGCTTATTCATAAACTCTTTTAGATCATTAAAAGACGATTTTATTGTTGCTTCCTGGCTTACATCCGAAACCGTTAATAAAATGATTTGAGATTTGCATAGAATTCCTTCCGGATTTTGGTAATCATCGCCTTTAAAAGCCGTGAGAACATCCTGATAAGAATGTCTACTTGCTATTATAAAATAAGCAGTAACACCATACGTTAGTGTTCGGATGTAAACTAACTCGCTTAAATTAGATGGATTATCAATAAATAAGCCATTTGATGGAGCCTCCATTGAGACCGTGAATCCTTTAAACACAATTTCCCCAACCGATAAGCTCTTTACATTTTCCAGTTCAAATTCTTGTTTGGCTATCCTCTCAAATGCGTTGCCGAAATCTTTGTTTTCAGAAAAACAGCTATCCAGATTAGCTAATGAATTTAGCTTTGCAAGTTTGGCAATATAAGGTCTTATTGGCGGAGTATAGCTTTTATATTCCTCTGAATTCATAGCTTCCTTCAACTTTTGCAGGTATTCAGTCCCTTTTACTTCCTCCATACCGGTGGTGTAAGGTACCGGAAAATTGAAAGTAAGATCAACAGGATTCTTGTTGCCCCTAACTTCTCCATCAAAAGAGCTTGCAAAGGCATTTTTGGGAAATGTAGCACCGGCATAAATATACGGTGGATTAGCAAGAAGAGGCCACCCTTGTATCCCGATATACTTTGTCCCAATAAAAATATCAGTGTTTTCAGCACTGTTATCAATAAAACTGTCCCATTGAAGAGAAAATTCTTCGGGGTCTGAAGGCAATGTGTCTTTTTTCTCCTTTGATAAAATTTCAATAAGCGTATAAACAGCATCTACTGAATCCTGAGGCGGGTTCTCCAGGTTTCTTTTTTTGACTAATACTTTGTATTCAAATCCTTTTTCGTACTCAAAATTTTCAATACTTCCGATTGGTAAATAAAGGGTTTGCTCCGAATCATCTATTATCTCCATATATTCACTTTCTTCCTGCCCGGGGACAGTCGTTCTTAGAACAGTTTCAGGAGATACGGTTAATGTTAAAGTGTTCTCAATTTCGTCCTTGTCGCAACTGGTTATCATAAGCAGTAAGGCAATACAAGCCAAAATACTTTTAATTTGCGTTTTCATGATATTTATTTTTCTACTCTGTTTTCCTAATTGATTTAACTAACGCTTGTTTTTCATCGTACAATCCATAGCTATATATTGAAGAAGAAAGTTTGGAAGAGAACTCTCCCAATTCTTCTGAAACAGCCCTGATCTGTTTCCCCCCATCGAAATTTTCTTTGAATTCGAACCAGTATCTTCCCCTGTCTGATGCCTGTAAATTATCATTCGCTAAAGAATGGAAGGTGGCAGCAACAGATTTCTCTCTTGCTGAGGTATGCAGAGGTATGTCTTTTTCTCCTGAATAGAGATATAGTTCTTTTTCTTCTGTTTCTTTAACTGAAAGTGTTTTTCCGGTTGCAATAAAGAATGCTGATGGAATACTATCTACACCTACAGTTAAACAGTACTCTGAACTGTCCGGAACTTTATCTGCATCGATAAATTCAAAAATAAGGTCAGTGGTCATCTTTTTTAAATCCAACGACACGGGCTGATTTGCCCCATCAATTGCTGATACTTCAAATTCAGTTGTTGCATAATGCACGTAATCGTTGGGTATTTGCATTACAGCCTCGTCGTAATTTTTTGTCAAAGACTTAAAAAATGCCAGAACATCAGAGCCAGTAACTGAGAAATCTTTAAACGCCACGAAAGTGACATAATATTTCCCTTCCGGTAGCGTATCCTTCACTGCAGCGATATTATCTGTTGTAATATTTTTCACGGAAGAAGCATTCATCTTATTAAGTTTTAAATATTGTCCGTCGCTCTCCCGGTGAATTACATAAACCAAAGTGTTTACATCAGCTACTCCGTAATCAACGTCAACCAGAACCTGTCCGGTATTTTCGTCCGTTACCTTGTAACCACACTCTAACGTTACACTAAACGTTGTTTCGCAGGAAGTTACCGGAAGAAGTGGAGGCTCCGGATTAGGAGTATCATCATCTTTATTACACGAAACAATCGTGACGGAGAAAAACAGCAAAAAGATTACTTTAAATAGGTAAATTGAATTCATGGCTTTTGAAATAGAAAAACAGGTTTGTCGGTTAATTTACGATAACATCAACATCAGAGGTTTGCCCGGTGACTTCGTCGGTTACAATCATTTTTGTTTTACCACTTTTTAACGGCGTTACCCGAACAACAGCAGAATTATTTTGCTGATCAAAATGGTCATCACTTGGCGTAATAGACCTGACTGTAGCTATCGTTTCATCCATTATCTTTGCAGAATAATGCCCGCTTCCCCGCCAGATAGTAATACCGTTAACTCCGCCAATAAACGGAAGGTCAAAAGTAAGCTGGCTGTTTTCCGACTCGGGAATGAACAAATCATACTCATCTACCACAAAAACACGGGCAGAAAAGATTACCACTTTTCCCTTGCAGATATTGAACGAAGTACTGCCAACGGCTTTCGCTTCTACCTTGAATTTATTGCCCATTTCAACACTGGCCGAAACAGTAGCTACTCCATCGTTATCAATAATAGCGCTGTTATCAGCTACTACGCTATAATTCTTGTTAAACGTGAAAGGTAAACCAAACTTCCGACTCTCCCCCTTCTTGAGATATACTCCTACGTCCATCAAGAAATTTTCGTAATAAATTGCTTCCCGCACATTGACATCGATTGTTTTTGTGTTTTCGTCTCCGTTATCATTAAAAACAACAACTGAAACAGCAGCGATCCCCTGGTTATGCCCAATGATGTAAAAAACATTCTCATCATTTTCGTCGTAAAGGATTTCTGCAATGTCGGAATCAGAAGAGATAACTGTCAAAAAACTTTCGCCTCTGTCTATTCGAATTTCAGCATAACTGGTTTCATTGTCAAGTGTGCAGGACTCGGTGTTCAGTTGGAGTTTTATTCCGTCGTCATTTTTCTCGCAGGCAAATAATGTAACTGCCAGCACTAAAAGGAATAGTGATTTTTTCATTGTTTCTGTTTTCGCTAAAAGTTCTTTGCAAAGATAGACAGGCAGAATCTCAAAACTCTTGATTCAAATCAAGGCTTTTCAGTTTTCGTCGTATCCTGGGTCACTTTAATTTTTTGTGGAGCATATTCTCTGATTTATAAACGCTAGCTCCATCAATTTTCTGAATGCTTTCCCCTTAGGCGGGGAACAGCCCGGGCATTGTTGTCTTTCCTGAAAAAATACCTCTTTCCTCCCCCCCTGTTTATTCTGTAACGAAACGATGGCCCCTTTTCTTTCTTGGCATCCTGAACGCAGAGAAGGATCTGTTTCTTTAGAACTCTGTTCATGAGACCCTTCGCTTACTCAGGGTGACAAAAAGGTTTGATGGGCAGAGCCCTTTGTCCTTAGTTCCTTAAAATATTGCCTCATATACAAACTTTTGCAAAAGTCCATCATCATAGGCAAAGGAAATAAGAAGTCTTTCCTTTCGTCCGAAATGAAATAAGGACTTCTCTTTTATTATTTTCATCACGCGGACGATTTTTCCCCCTGTTTCCTTCCCACACCCCAGGGCGACACTCCTTTGTCGTTTGCCCCTGGGCTGAAATCAACTGTCCTTTCAGGACGTTTTTGTTTCCCGTTAGTCTTCATTTCCTTTTCGAAAACCTGTGTATAGAGAGTTGGTTAATGACAGGGGGTATGTCAGCATAATGACAGGGGGTATGTCAGCATAGTGACAGGGGGTATGTCAGCATAGTGACAGAGGGTGTGTGGAAAGGGAGCATATTCTCTGATTTTTTAACGCTCACTCCATCGATTTTCTGTACGCTTTTTCTCCTATAGGCGGAAACAGCCCGGGCATTGTTTTCTTTCCTAAAAAAATACCTCGCTCTCCCCCTGGCTTATTCTATAGCAAAACGATGGCTCCTTACTGACAGAACACTGAATACTCTTTTTGCTCTTCTCCACAACTTTTTAAACTGATCCTTTAATTCTCCTACCATACCTAACATAAAACACAAACCCAAGAATTACTTGTCATGTTAAAATATTTTACACAAATTGTCTAAAAATCACACAGAACAAGAAACCATAATCGGTATAATTGACTGATTATTTATGTTTTAGATAACTGGAACGGCATTTGAAAAATTATCTAAAAGTCTTTCTGTAATATGAACATTCATTTAAAATCATTTATCAGGGGGTTGAGAAAAAGGAAACTTACGACCTTTATAAATCTGTTCGGATTCAGCATAGGGTTAACGTTAATCATGTTTATAGCTGTTTACCTTAAAAATGAACTGGAGGCTGACAAGTTTCATCAAAATATCAACGCCATTTACCGTGTTGATTCGAAGCTAAAATCAAAAACATATCCTCTTACTGCAGCACCAATGGCCGACTGGCTCAAAGATAACTTCCCGACTGTTAAGGAGTCGGCGCGAATGTTTAGCCCCTATTACAAAAGTCTTTATTACGCTACAATTGGAGATCAATCATTTGAAATCAGCAAGCCGGTTTTTGTTGATCCTGCGTTTTTCGACATTTTTTCATTCCCAGTAAAAGCCGGGCGTATCACAAATGATTTCGACACAAAAAATGCAGTTGTGTTAACCGAACCATTAGCTGAAAAATTATTTGGTGAGGATAATCCGGTAGGAAAAACGATAAAATATTGTGGCAAAAACGAGCTGACTGTGATGGCTGTTTTGAAAACATTACCAGACAACTCCTCAATGAATTTTGAGCTGCTTTTACCTTTTGCAAGTTTTAATGATTACAATGATTTCAACCTGCAAAGCTGGGACAGGTTGACCTACCAAACATTTATAGTTGCCGATAATGTAGCTGGATTGCTGACAGCTCAGATTAATCAAAAGATAAAAGAACAATTCCCGGATAAAAAGTTTACCTATAAACTTCTTTCGATTAAAGACATTCATTTTTCATCGCATTCAGAGTATGACAATATTTTCAGGCACGAGAGTAAAACAAGTGTGTATATATTTTTGATTGTCGCAATAGCTATCCTGGTTATTGCTATCATCAACTTTCTAAACCTTACAATTGCCACATCTTCTTTGCGGGTTCAGGAAAATATGATCCGCAAAATTGAAGGGGCCAGTCGTTGGCAACTCTCTTTACAATTTATTTTTGAGGCTGTTTTTATAAGTTTCACAGCATCGCTGTTTACCATTGCATTTATTGAATTATTGTTTCCTGTTTTTAATCACTTATTAGATTCCCCACTAAGCCAAAGTCAAGTCAGACAACCTTGGTTTTATATCAGTTTGGCAACTATAAGTCTTGCTACAGGAGTTTTGTCTGGCCTGTATCCTGCAATAAAATTCTCGCATTTAACCGAAAACGTTTCACTAAACAACAAATCATTACTAAAACCAGGTGTCGGAAAATGGAATAACTTATTACAGGTATTTCAGTTTACAACGTCAATAGCATTAATTATTGTCACGATGTTCATTGTTAAACAAATGAATTTTATTCAAAACCGACAATTAGGATTTAATGAAGAACAGGTTTTGTATTTGCGCCTAAACGATGAACTTACTCAACAAAAAGACGCGGTTTTAAATAAGCTGGAGAATATCCCGGGTATTATAAGTGCAAGTACCTGCGACTTTGTTCCGGGCCAACCCTATTCTCAGCAAACGATGACTCTAAGTGTTAACGGGGAAGACAAAACATTACAAATCTATCACACACGGGTAAGCAAGGACTACCTTAAAACACTCGGTCTGAAATTAATTCAGGGGCGGGATTTCTACAAGGTCAGTCAGGCCGATGAGCACAACTTCATCGTAAATGAAACTTTTGTAAAAGATTATGAACTGACTGACCCGCTGGGAACAACCATGAACGGAGGAACAATTATCGGCATTGTCAAAGATTTTAACTTCAATTCATTGCATCAGTCGGTTGGGCCCTTATCGATTCGTTTAGCCAATGGAAGCCAGACTACGATGATGATAAGAACTGATATGGCAGGGACGCAAGGGATTCCGGCATTAATCTCGAATGTGAAGAATCAAATCGCTGAAATTGTTCCTGGTGCATATGTTGAAATCAAATTCCTGGATGACCAAATACAGCATCAATACATAAAAGAAACCAAGTCTCAAAAGCTGTTGGGTTACTTTTCCTTTTTTGCCATTTTTATTTCGGTTATGGGACTTTTCGGACTGGTTATGCTAACAACAAATCAACGTAAAAAAGAAATCGGTATCCGCAAAATAAATGGTGCTAAAGTCTCCGAAATATTATTGATGCTAAACAAAGACTTCGTAATATGGGTGGCCATCTCCTTTGTGATTGCTACTCCTATCTCCTACTACACCATGAACAAATGGCTCGAAAACTTCGCCTACAAAACAGAACTCAGTTGGTGGATTTTCGCCCTGGCGGGTGTTCTGGCATTGGGTATTGCATTGCTTACAGTCTCTTTCCAATCGTGGAAAGCGGCAACGAGGAATCCGGTAGAAGCTCTACGGTATGAATGATTAATTACTAATTGATTTCATTATGAATACAAACATCAAACTTTCTGTTAGGTCAATCAGAAAGAACAAGGTTCATTCATTGATAAGCATTGTTGGACTGGGTATTGGATTGGGAAGCATTATGTTGCTTTCGGTATTATTCATTCACGAAAAATCGTTCGATAAGTTTATTCCCGATTATAAAAACACATATCGAATTACACGTGATAACAGTAGCCTTACAGCCTATCCTTTGGGCGAACAGCTTAAACAAGAGAGTCCGCTTGTTGATGATTATTTTCGATATTACGAAAAGGCTGATGTGGAAATAGAAAAAAGTCCAACTCAAAAGATTACCGATAATAATTTTGCCTTTGCCGATGCATCGATTTTCAACTTTATGGGAATAAAGATGCAAACGGGCGTTGCGGCTCAAAGTAAAACCGAAATTGCTGTTTCAGAAGACATTGCCAACAAATATTTTCCCGAACAAAATGCCGTTGGACATGTATTAAACATCAGAATCAATGAAGAGTTTTTGCCATTAACCGTTTGTGGTGTATATCATAATTTCCCTTCAAACTCTACATTGTCACCCAAGTTTATTGCCAACATCGAACTATCGGGCGAAGCACTTGCCTTTAGTAAAAAAATGTTTGGCGATTACAATTACGATTACGACCAATTTAAAAATTGGGATAGAACCTCATTTTACACCTATCTCCGATTAGTGCCGAACACAAATAATTCGGGAATGACTGATTTTATGTCAAAATACCAAACAATGACGTCCAGTCAGGAACAACAAAAAAAAGCGTACACACTTCAACCGGTGAGAGATATTTACCTAAACTCCAGCAATTTAACTGACGCCCTTTATTCACGACAAGGTAATGCGAAAGATCTAATGTACTATTTGGGTATTGCATCATTGATTCTGTTGATTGCCATTATCAATTACATTTCTTTGAATAAGGCAAAAACGGAATCGAAATACAAAGAACTCGGTGCACAAAAAGCATTGGGAGCTTCCCGAACATTGCTTAACCGTCAAATTATTACCGAATCAAATATTGTTGCATTTATCAGCTTAATTCCGGCAGCTTTAGTGATTGCTTTCGGCATACCATTTGCCAATAAAATTTTAGGTCAGACTATTGGGATAGAGGTATTTAAAATGTGGCAAACCTGGGGCATATTAATCGCTATTTTACTGCTTACAGGCACACTTTCGGGAATGCTTATTGCCCGAGGAAGTTTACGAGTTTCGCCTGTTTTATTGTTGAAAGGAAAAAATACAAACACAGTTAAAACATCAAGATGGAACAATGCTGTTTTGAGTGTTCATTTTTCGATATTTATTATTCTGCTTGCCAGTGCTTTTACCATAAACAAACAATTGAAATTTGCTGTTACGAATTTTAAAGGCATTAATCCCGATAATGTTTTGGTGTACGAATTAAACTCATCGGAGCTAAGTCAACAATTCAACGTTATCAAAAATGAAGTTGATAAACTTCCGGGGATAGTCACAACCGCCGGTTCTTCGTTTATTCCGCCTTTTAATAATTTTCTGCCCATTAGTATTCCCGATGAAAATGGCGATAAAGTTAAGTTTGACGGATTAATAATGGGGCAAGGAATGCTCAATTTGCTCGGAATAGAAGTATTAGAAGGAGAAGCCTTTGGCGATTATCAGCAAGGAAAGCCGCAGTTTATTTTTAACGAATCGGCAGCAAAAAAATATGACATCAAAGTTGGAACAACCTTTAACAATATTTACGTTCGGGCCATTGTGAAAGATTTCAACGCACACTCGCTTCGTAAACTCATCCAACCAATGACCATCATACAACAGAACCCCACAAAAATGAGGCTATTTGCAATCAAAACCGATGGCAAGAATAATGCTGCATTAATAAAGTCAATTAATGGCGTTTTTCATAATATATCGCCCGACAAAACAGTTAGCAGCTATTGGTTAACCGATGAAATCAATCATTTTTATACGCAAGAACAAAATCAGGCAACACTGATTAGTGTATTTTCTGTTTTGGCAATTTTTCTTTCTGTAATAGGTTTATTGGGAATGACTTTGGTGAGTATAAACCGTAAAACAAAAGAAATAGGAATACGCAAAGTGAACGGCGCAACCATATCTGAAGTACTCATTCTTCTAAATTCAAGTTTCGTAAAATGGGTAGCCATCGCCTTTGTTATTGCTACACCAATAGCTTACTATGTAATGAATAAGTGGCTCGAAAACTTTGCCTACAAAACGGAATTGAGTTGGTGGATTTTTGCCCTGACCGGTTTGCTGGCCCTTGGAATTGCACTGCTGACGGTAAGCTGGCAAAGCTGGAAAGCAGCAACGAGAAACCCGGTGGAGGCGCTGAGGTATGAGTAAAATATAACACTAAAAATATAGCCATGATTAAACGATTTATTTTTTTAGTAATAAGAAACATCAGGAAAGACGTTTATCAGTCGGCGTTAAATATTATTGGGCTGACACTCGGATTAACCGCCGTAATCTTTATCTCTACTTATGTTTACAACGAAACCTCTTTTGATACATTTAATTCAAAAGCAAATCGAATTTACAGAATTGTTGCAGATGTAAAAGTGGGTGAAACAGAGCAATTTATAGCGAAATCTGAGAACCCAATGGCGCCAACTGTCAAAAATGACCTTCCCGAAGTTGAAGAAGCAACAAGATTATATTTTAACAACAATCAGTTAATAAGAGTTGGCAATAATAAAATAGTGGAAGAACACTTATGGTACGCTGATGAAAATGTATTCCGAATTTTTGATTTTAAACTTCTGAAAGGTGATAAAAAACAGGTGCTTGCCCAACCGAATTCTATTGTAGTTACTGAGGATTTTGGCAAAAAACACCTTGGAAATGTTTCACTGGTTGGGAAAGTTATAAACGTAGGAAATCCCGAAGTCCCTTATACAATAACAGGGGTTTTAAAAGATATTCCAGAAAACTCACATATTCAGTTCGAAGCATTGGCGTCATACAATAGCCTGCCTGCGTTCAAAAAAGTTAGTGATTTCGACTGGGGAAATTTCCGGGACATGTACACATACGTTTTACTCAAGCCAAATACAGATTTTAAAGCATTTGAGGCAAAGTTTAAAAAATTACCCCTCAAATATTATGGGGCAATGATGAAGGCCCATATGGGAATGTCGATGGCGCAATTTGAAGCCCAGGGTAATTTTGTAAAACATCAATTGCAACCACTGATTAAAGTTCATCTCGATAAGACTTTTGTGGATGATGTGCTTGTTTACGGCAATAAACAAATGCTGTATATTTTGGGCGCAATTGGCATTCTTATCCTGTTTGTTGCCTGTTTCAACTTTATTAACCTAACCACGGCAAGAGCATCCTTAAAAGCAAAAGAAATAGGAATGAAAAAAGTGCTGGGGTCTTCAAAATCAACAATTATTATCCAGGTATTATCTGAAACATTTGTCCAGTCGCTGCTGGCCTTATGTGCCTCTTTTCTTGTTTTATTAGTGGCGCTTCCTATATTAAATTCGCTTACCGGATTATCTTTTTCATTCCTCGATTTTATAAAATTCCCTTTTGTTATCATTCTTATTTCACTGCCATTTTTAATTGCTGTTTTAGCAGGATTATTCCCGGCGGTTATCATCTCAAAATACAATCCGGTTGAGGTAATAAAAGGAAAAGCAAAAGATACAGGCTCGCGCAGTGTTATCAGAAACAGCCTGGTTGCTATGCAGTTTGCGGTATTTATTATGCTGATTGCAGGGACTTTGCTTATCAGGAAACAATTATTTGAGCTGCAAAACCATAATCCCGGATTTTCAAAAGAAAATGTTCTTGTATTAAAAAACAGTCAACAACTCGGACAAAGTTCCGAAGTTTTAAAGAATGAACTAAAAAAATTCCCTGAAGTTATCGATGCCAGTTTTGCTTCAAGCCTGCCTTCAAAATTTGACGGGCTTTCCAATCCTTTCAGTAAGCCCGGTGATGATAACAAAATATTAATTAGCAGGCTTTATGTTGATGCTGATTATCTAAACACTTTAAAAATTACATTGGCTGATGGCCGGTTCTTTTCTGATAAAATAAATGAAGAGAAAAATAATGCAGTAATTAACAAAAAAGCCGCTGAAATGCTGGGCTGGACGGACAGTAACAACAAGATAATTTTCGATTACAATGATGGAGGGAAAAATTACAACGTTATTGGCATTGTTAACGACTTTCATCTGGGTTCCCTGAAATATGAGCAGTTACCGGTAATAATGCGTGTTACTGACCGGGCAGAATACCTGGCAGTCAGAATCCGGCCTGAAAGTGCAAGGCAGGTCGTTGAATCAGCCAGAAAGGATTGGGAAGGACTGAACGATAAAGTTCCTTTTGATTACTTTTTCCTCGACAATTCATTCAATGCCCAGTACAAAACCGAAGAACGGTTGAGCAAGCTTGTTGGTCTGTTTTCTGCGATCTCGGTAATTATTGCCTGTTTCGGGTTACTTGGCCTGGTTTCCTTTGTCGTAGTCAGAAGAAGAAAAGAAATCGGCATCAGAAAAGTAAACGGGGCAAAAGTTTCTGAAGTTTTAATGATGCTCAACAAAGACTTTATAAAGTGGGTAATTATTGCTTTTGCTGCTGCTACCCCGATTGCCTGGTACGCTATGCATAAATGGCTTGAAAGCTTTGCCTATAAAACCAGGTTAAGCTGGTGGATATTTGCCCTGGCTGGTTTGCTGGCATTGGGAATTGCGCTGTTAACGGTTAGTTGGCAAAGTTGGCGGGCTGCAACAAGAAATCCGGTGGAGGCACTTAGGTATGAATAAAAATAACCTGACAACATTAAAATGAAAAAATATGAATATAATATTTGTCAAATTTGCAATTCGTAACCTTTTAAAAAACAAGTTAAATACAGCAATCAACGTACTTGGATTCTCGTTGGGTATTACCGCTTGTCTGTTTATTTATCTGTTTGTGAATTACGAACGGAGTTTTGAGGACTTTCAGAAAGATAAAGAGCGAATATTTCGAATTACAGGGGGTTATCATTCGGCAGACGACGACAGCAAACAGGGATTTACCTGGTATCCTACTGCTCCGGCAGTAAAAGAAGAAATTCCGGGAGTTGAAAGTTTTTGCAGGGTTACCGATTCTGAAGGGATAAAATGTTACAGGGATAAGCAGCTTTATCGTTTAAACGAGCTTCGTTTTGTCGACACTAATTTTTTTAACTTCTTTAATTTTAGTTTACTGACCGGAAATCCGGAAACCGCACTTAACAGCGCCGATAAAATTGTATTATCTGAAAAAGCAGCTAACTACATTTACGGCAAAGAAAACCCATTGGGAAAATCAATTCTTTACAACCATAAACTTTTTACTGTTTCAGCAATTGCAGCCAATCCACCAACCAACACACAATTTACTTTCGATGCGTTAATTCCTGTAGAATACATCGCTCAAAACGATGATTACTGGAAAGGATGGGGCGGCGGAATCACTTTTCTATCCTATATAAAGCTTGAAAAAGGAGTGAGCGCAAAACAGGTAGAAGATGCCTTGCCCGCATTGCTCGAAGAGAAAGTTAATAAATACTGGAAAGAGCAGGGAGGGATGACAGTAACTGCCGGGTTGCAAAATATAGGCGATGTTCATTTTTCTGATGGATCGATGGGCTACGATGTGCGGTCTGTCCGCAGCAAAACAAGTTTGTATGTGGTGGCAAGTATTAGTTTTCTTATTCTGTTGCTGGCGATAATTAATTACATCCTTTTGTATTCTGCACAAATCCTTTCAAAATCGAAAAATACAGGTGTACTAAAAATTTATGGAGCAGGAAAAATGAGGCTGTTTGCACAAATGTTTGCAGAGGTATTTATTCTTTCTGCAAGCTCTTCGCTGGTGGGAATCGGATTACTAGCTATGGAAAAGAATTTTCTGAACACAAAATTGCAAACATCCGTTTCTATTGGTAATAGTTGGCTGTCTGTTTTTGCTTTCCTGATACTTACAATTCTTATTGTCTCGGCTGTTGTAACCTTAATTTCATCACGAAAAATAATTGTCTCAAAGTCGATCGATATTATAAAGAATAAAAATATAGGAGGTGCAAAAAATAGACAGGGAAATGCCTTGGTGGTATTTCAATTTGCTGCCGTAACAATATTGGTGATAGCAGTTTCGGTAGTTGCACGACAAAATAGCTTTTTGCTAAATCACGAGCTTGGATTTAATAAAGAAAATATTTTAACTCTGTCGTCTGAAGAAGAATTCTACAATAATGAGCTTGATGAATTTAAACAACAACTAAAGGGTTTAGGAGAAATCCAATCGGTGAGTTTATCAAGCCAACCTATTGGAACAGGTATTACCCAGAATGGTTATACAATTGGTGACGAAACCCAAACAACCATGATAAATGCCCTTTATACTGATGCTGATTTTCTAAAATGTTTTGGAGTTAAACTGGAAACAGGTGAGAATTTCCGGGGCAATAAAACGCTCGATGAAAATGCCATTTTAATCAATGGAACACTGGAAAAACGCGCCGGATGGGATAATCCGATAGACAACACCATAAGTCGCGAGGGCGATCTTAAAGTTATTGGTGTTGTTGAGGATTTTAATTTTGCATCGCTTGAACATGCTGTGCGTCCAATGTTAATTATGGCTAATCCTGAATGGGATGGTTGGGGATATTCTACAGTAAATATCCGTTATCAGACCTCCAATATTCAGGGGTTGATAAAGGAAATCAAACAACTGTGGCAGAAGCGTTTCCCCGAAACACCCTACGAAATTACATTTCTCGACGAAATGTTGGAATCGAACTATAAATCGCTGGAGGCACAACAAAAACTAATTAGCTTTTTTAGTCTACTGGGACTTATTATTGCCGTAGTTGGCTTATTCGGCTTAACTGTATTTATTACCAAAAAGCGCGTTAAAGAAATAGGCATCCGCAAAGTAAACGGAG
This sequence comes from Prolixibacteraceae bacterium, assembly GCA_963662895.1. Taxonomy (GTDB): domain Bacteria; phylum Bacteroidota; class Bacteroidia; order Bacteroidales; family Prolixibacteraceae; genus GWE2-42-39. The sequence goes on from OY759982.1 coordinate 2,621,682, forward strand.
CTAAAGTTTTTGAAATTTTGTCCATGCTCAACAAAGACTTTGTAAAATGGGTGGCACTTGCATTTATCGTTGCTACTCCCATTGCATATTTTGCTATGCACAAATGGCTGGAAAACTTTGCCTACAAAACCACTTTAAGCTGGTGGATTTTTGCTTTAGCTGGTTTGCTGGCGCTGGGAATTGCATTACTGACTGTTAGCTGGCAAAGTTGGCGGGCAGCTACGAGGAACCCGGTAGAGGCATTACGGTATGAGTAATACGAGCAATAAAACAAAATGCAGATTATGAAATTTCGGGATATTAAAGCATTCGGTAAGCAACTCAGTAAAAATAAGCTTTACTCGTTGGTAACCATATTTGGGTTTTCAGTGTCGTTAATGTTTGTAATCCTTTTAAGTGTTTATATTAAACAGGAATTTTCGGTCGATAAGTTTCATGCAAAAAAAGACAGGTTGTACCGTTTGGTAAACGAAGGCAATTCCAATTTTGGTTCTACCATCGGGCAAAAAATACAGGACGCCTTACCTGAAGTTGAATGCGAAACCCGGGCATATAACTATAAAGAATATTTTTACGCACAGGGCGCTCCCGAAAAGAAACTAAATACCGATTTGTTAATGGTCGATTCTACTTTCTTCAATATGTTTTCGTTTAAACTTGAAGAAGGAAATGCCAATAATGTTTTGCTGCTAAAAAATTCTGCAGTAGTAACCCAACGTTTTGCCCGTTCACTGTTTGGCGATGAATCGCCTGTTGGTAAACAAATTATAAGCTCTAACAATGTTTCGCTTACCATTACAGGCGTTATGGATGACTTACCTGAAAATACCCAGTTCAGAAAGTGTGATGCTGTGATTAACTATCAATCGCTGGCTGATTTTTGGGGATATCCCCAGCTATTAAATACTGACGGGCAAGTATTGTCATGTACTATTTTCTGGCAAAAGTGGGAACCAATCTAACTGCAAAAAGCGGACAGGCTCTGGCTCTCTTAAAAAAGGATTTTTGGATGTACCAGCAGGAACGAGTAAAAACACTCGATTTTGAGCCCATTACGACATCTTATTTCAGTAACAAAAAAGGAGAAATTAAGCAAAACAGCAAAACACTGGTAACCGTTTTATCGGCTATTACTTTGCTGATTTTAATCCTGTCGGTAATTAATTACATCAATTTAACCATTGCGCAATCCGGGTTTCGGAATAAAGAGGTTGCCATTAAAAAACTGATGGGTAGTTCGAGGGGCAGCTTAATCAGGCAACACGTATCCGAATCTGTCCTGATTTGTTTCATTGCATTTGGATTAGGGATTCTGCTCAGTACTGTTGCCAAACCAGTTTTTAATTCATTGCTGGAAACCCACATAAATATTATTGCTAATATTAGTGTTTCGACAATCGCAGGTTTTGTTGCAGTTGTTCTTCTTGTTGGGATTATTTCCGGTATTATCCCAGCCTTGTATTTAACAGGTTTGAATCCGGCGGAAGTTGTAAAGGGAAGTTTTCAGAAAAAAAACAAAACAGCTTATTCAAAAGTGCTGGTATCGTTTCAGTTTACAGTCACTATCGCCCTGATTATTTGTGCGTCGTTTATTGTAAAACAAACCAACTTCCTGAAAAATTACGATTTGGGTTTTAACAAAGAAAATATAGTTGAAATTGTATCTGACTTCAATAGCAGTCAAAGACAGGCATTCGGAGATATTTTAAACCGTATTCCGGGAGTTCAGCAATTTTCGTTTGTAGCCGGCTCTCCTCTTGATGGAGGCAATAACCAGTCGTTTATATACGATGGAAAACCGGTCAGTTTTAGTGAATTTTATGTCGATTCAGCTTTTTTCTCTTTAATGGGTATAGAATATGAAAAAACGGGAGTTGCCTGGTCCGATAATGTCCTTTGGTTAAACAAAGCAACTATTCGCGAACTGAACCTCGAACCCTTGTCAAAAAGTTTCAAAGGATATGAAAAAGAGCTTCCGGTTTATGGTGTTGTTGAAGATTATCATTTCAACGATTTAAAACAAACCATTGGCCTTGCAATGTTACACCCCATGAATAAGCAACAAAACGACTGGAGTGTATTGATAAAAATATCGGGGACGAATATTGCCGGAACGATGGACAAAATAAAATCGGAATGGAATCGCTACACAAATGGCAGTCCTTTTGATTATCATTTTGCCAATGCTACAGTGGATAGCTGGTACAAAAAGGAAGCAAATACGTCGAAAATCATTTCGTGGTTCTCGATGTTGGCAAGCATTATTTCAGTTATGGGAATCCTCGCACTGGTAACATATTACAATCAACTTCGAATCAAAGAAATAGGCATCCGCAAAGTAAACGGTGCTAAAATATCGGAAATACTAAGCATGCTGAATAAAGACTTTGTAAAATGGGTAGTAATCTCCTTTGTAATTGCCACGCCAATTGCATACTTCGCCATGAATAAATGGCTCGAAAACTTTGCCTACAAAACCACTTTAAGCTGGTGGATTTTCGCTTTAGCTGGTTTGCTGGCGCTAGGAATTGCATTACTGACTGTTAGCTGGCAAAGCTGGCGGGCAGCTACGAGGAACCCGGTTGAAGCATTGAGGTACGAATAACAATTAAAATAAATAGGCCATGTTTAAACACAACTTTCTTATAATCTTTCGCAATCTGAGGCGAAATAAAAGTTCATTTTTTATCAACCTGGTTGGATTGTCAACCGGATTGGCCTGCGCTTTACTAATTTATCTGTGGGTAAACGATGAGTTGCATGTTAATACATTTAACGAAAATAACGATCGGCTTTTTCAAGTCATGCAAAATTCTCCCGATGGAAGTGAAATTCAAACAACGGAAGTTACTCCCGGAATTCTGGCAAGTTCGTTAGCTGAAGAAATCCCGGAAGTTGAATATGCAACATCGGTGGTACCTGCTTCCTGGTTTTCAGAAAAGGGAATTCTAAAAGTTGATGAAACAAAAATCAAGCTTGATGCTCAATATGTTGGTAAAGATTATTTTAAAATTTTTACGATACCATTTATTGCCGGTAACGGAGATTACGCCCTGAAAGACAAAAACGGGATTGTCATTTCTGAAAAACTGGCCCAGCAATTATTTGGAAATACAAGCGATGTTATCGGAAAAACGGTTCAATGGAATCAGGACGCAATGAACGGTACGTATCAAATAACTGGTGTTTTCAAAGACTTACCCGCAGAGGCCACTGAAAAGTTCGACCTTCTTATTAATTATGACGTTTTTTTTGATTCTCATCCATGGCTAAAAGAATGGGGAAACAGCGACCCAAGTACTTTTGTCTTGTTGAAGAGCGGAACTGATGTTGCTGACGTTAATGCTAAAATTATAAATTATATCCAATCAAAAAATGCAAATTCAGAAAGCACGCTGTTCGCTCAAAAGTATTCTGACAGGTATTTATTTGGTCATTACGAAAATGGCGTTCCCAATGGAGGAAGAATTGAATATGTACGCCTGTTTTCAATTATCGCCCTTTTTATTCTGCTTATTGCCTGCATTAATTTTATGAACCTGTCGACGGCCAAAGCTTCCAAAAGATTTAAAGAAGTGGGTGTAAAAAAGGTAGTGGGAGCAAATCGTACGACTTTAATTTTTCAGTATTTGGGCGAATCAATACTTATAACTTTTATTTCGCTTGTTCTATCGGTGGCGCTGGTTGTTCTGCTGCTTCCAAAATTCAATGAAATTACCGGGAAACATATGGTGTTGAGCTTTGGGAATCAGGAACTTTTCATTTTGTTTGCGGTGATGTTAATCACCGGTTTTGTTGCCGGCAGCTATCCGGCGCTATATATTTCCGGGTTTAAGCCTGTTGAAATTTTAAAAGGAAAATTGCATGGAGCAATTGCTGAATTTTTAGCCAGAAAGGGACTTGTGATTTTTCAATTTGTTATTTCTGTAACGCTTATTGTTTCTGTTTTAATTGTTTACAAACAAATCGAATTTGTACAATCAAAAAACCTGGGATACAACCGCGAGAATGTCATTCATTTTAATGCGGAAATAAATCCTGAAAACACGGACGATTTTCTTGCTTATGGCGGAAAACTCCAGAAAGATATGGAAACCTTTGTTGCAGAGGCTGAAAAAATTCCCGGGGTAATTAGTGTGGCTAATTTCAATCACGATTTAACAGGCAACTCCGGTGGTATCCAGGGGGTTGACTGGAAAGAAGGTGACAGCGACAATAAGATGCACTTCTCAAATTTAGAGGTTGGTTACAACTTTATTGAAACACTTGGTATTCAAATGGCCCAGGGGAGAAGCTTTTCCAATTCGTTAAGTAACGAAACTTCAAAAGTAATTCTCAATGAAGAGGCCGTGAAACAAATGGGGTTGAAGGACCCGGTTGGAAAAACCATAAAGATTTGGGAACAGGAAAAACAAATTATTGGCGTTACTAAAAATTTCAATTTTGAATCGCTTTTTGAAAGCGTTAAACCCTGTATCATTCAACTCGAACCGCGTGCCTATAACATTATGGCAAAAATGAGCGCTACCGGGCAAAAAGAGACTATCGCGCAATTGGGCAAACTCTTTCATGAAAGAAATCCGGGGCTGGCTTTTGATTATAAATTTGTTGATGACGATTACCAGTCGCTGTATGTTGCCGAAAAAAGGGTGAGCATTCTTTCCAGATATTTTGCAGGAATAGCCATTCTTATTTCGTGTCTCGGGTTATTTGGACTGGCCACATTTTCAGCAGAAAAAAGAACCAAGGAAATTAGTATCCGAAAAATACTCGGAGCCGGAGAATTTGGCATTGTTCAGCTTCTATCGAATAAATTTACAAGAATAGTATTGATAGCCATTTTAATTGCAATGCCTGCAAGTTGGATGATTATGCATAAATGGCTCGAAAACTTTGCTTATAAAACCAACCTAAGTTGGTGGATATTTGTACTGTCAGGATTTTTGGCGCTGGGTATTGCTTTGCTAACAGTGAGCTGGCAAAGCTGGAGGGCAGCAACGCGAAATCCGGTGGAGGCACTTCGTTATGAATGAGTAATGTATAATGAGTAATGAATATTTAAATTATGAATTTTTTCAATTTTAAGAACACCTGGAGTTACAAGTTATTGAATATCACCGGTCTTTCTATTGGTATTACTTGTGTGTTGGCCATTACACTATGGGTAGAAGACGAACTGAAATATGATTTGTTCAACAAAAATGCCGACCGGATATACCGTATTATTGTTGAAGAAAAAGGTACCGGACATTCATACTCAGGAATGACGATGTCTCCTTTATCTCAGGCATTAAAAGAAAAAATACCGGGAATTGAAAAAGCAGCAAGTTTTGAAATGGACTGGCCAATTATTGTCCACGCAGGCGAAAACTATTACAATGAAGAAGAAATGGCAGTAGTTGGCAAAGATTTTTTCGATATTTTTTCATTTCCATTTTTAAAAGGGGACCCTCACCTGCAGCAAATCGACAAATTCTCGGTTGTCTTGTCTGAAAAACTGGCAAAAAAATATTTTGGCGATGCAGAGGCTGTAGGGCAAACAATTGAAATAAAGAAAAAAGTATTAAAAGTAGTTGCCGTCTTTAGGGACATTGATTACAATTCGCATATCCGCTTTGAAATGGCTGTTCCTGAGGATTTTTTCGGAACAGGGACAAGATGGGACAACCAGAGTTTATATACGTACATAATGCTTTCTCCCGGAACAGACCCAAATGTTATGGCTTCAAATATTTCCGGTTTTATAGAAAAAAACATCGACGCTGAAAATAAAATGAAACTGGCCCTTCAGCCGTTAAATGATATTCATTTCACAAAAGGCTTTGCCGACGATGATTATACATATCTTGGAGATAAAAAATATGTTTACATCTTTTCTTTTATGGGGTTCTTTATCCTTGTACTGGCTTGTATTAATTTTATAAACCTGTCAACTGCCGTTTCTGAAAAAGAAATAAGAAATAATGTCCTGAGAAAAATATTGGGCGCCACAAAAACAAGCCTAATAAGAAATTCCCTGCTGAAATCGATGTTCGCATCGGGAGTGGCAACAGCCATAGCCCTTCTCCTTTTGCATTTATTGCTGCCGTTTATCAATGATTATACCCGGAAGGCTCTTGATTTTAACTTTACAAGCTTAACCCATATTGCATTTTTGATTGTGATAATCCTTTTTACCGGAGGGCTATCAGGGCTTTATCCGGCTATTTATCTTGCCTCGTTTTCAAATATTGCAAAAAATAAAAATCCAAAATCCGGCATCGCACTATGGCAACGAAATGGTCTGGTTATCTTTCAGTTTTCCCTTTCGGTTATTCTGATTATTGCCACTTTGGTCAGCATAAAACAACTCAACCACATGCGGCAGGTGAACCTGGGCTTCGACAAAGAACACACCGGTTATTTCCGGATAAGGACTGGAGACGAAGATTACCCGGTTTTGAAAGAAAGATTATTGAAAATACCCGGCATTGAAATGGTCGCGGGCAAAAATTATTTTTCCTCAACGATATACAATACTTCCTCTGTTTCGTGGCCAGGGGGCAATGAAAAAGTAAGTTTTTCAGAAAACAGAGTTGATGAAGATTTTTTCCCGTTATTAAAAGTAAATTTTACTGATGGCAGGGATTTTTCCAAAGAATTAAAAGGCAACCTGAATAATTCTGTTATTATTAACCAACAGGCAAAAGAATTGCTTGGAAAAGGAAACCCTATCGGAAAAACACTAAACTTCTGGGGCAAAAATTATCATATAACCGGCGTAATTGACGAAACACATTTTAAGTCGGTAAACGAAGTTATAAAACCCGAATTTTATGTTTATACATATTCCCCCGACTATATTTTTGTAAGATATAATACCGGATTTTCAGCTTCGCCCAACAGCTTGATAAAACAAATAAAAACTACTGTTAAAGAGATATATCCTGAAACCCCGTTTGATTTTAATTTTTTGGATGCGACATATGCCCGCTTGTACGATAACGATAAACGTGTAGGTGACATATTTGGTATAGTGGCTCTGATAGCCATTTTTATATCTTGTTTGGGACTATTTGGCTTGAGCAAATTCGGGACAGAAAAACGCATAAAAGAAATCGGCATTCGAAAAGTAAACGGAGCTAAAATTTCAGAAGTCCTGATGATGCTCAACAAAGATTTTGTTAAATGGGTGGTAATCGCATTTGTCATCGCAACACCAATTTCATATTACGCTATGAATAAATGGCTCGAAAATTTTGCCTACAAAACCAGCCTGAGCTGGTGGATATTTGCCCTGGCTGGCGTGCTGGCGTTGGGAATTGCGTTGCTGACCGTTAGTTGGCAAAGCTGGAGGGCAGCAACGAGGAATCCGGTTGAGGCACTGAGGTATGAATAAAACATAGAAAAAATGAAAACTAACTTTATAAAAATAGCCTGGCGTCAGTTAACCCGGAATAAAGTTTATTCGGCTATTAACATCGTTGGTCTCGCCATTGGTATTGCCTGCGGATTGGTTATCTATGAAATAATAAACTATGAAACCGGATTCGATAAATACCATAAAAACTATTCTAACATCTATCGGGTAATTAACCGTTATAATTTACCGGAAGAGGGAATTGTATATTCCGAAGGACAGGTACACCCTTTGGGTGAAGCCATTCGTAACGACTTCCCGGGAGTAAATGCAGTTATGACTTTTTATGCGAAAGAAGGACAGGTTACAATTCAAAACGGAAACGGCACCCCCGACAGGTTTCAAGAAAAAGAAGGCTTAGCGTACGCAGAACCAGAAATCTTTGAAATATTCGATTTTGAATTTTTTGCCGGGAATCCCGACAACGCACTTTCAAATACCGGGAGTATTGTTATAACCTCTTCGCTGGCGCAAAAATATTTCAAGCTGGATTTAAAAAATGTTGGTGCAGCATTGGGTAAATCAATTATTATCGATAATAAAACCACTTTTACAGTTACCGGAGTAATTGCCGACCCGCTCCAAAATACCGATTTGCCTTTTACTATGATTGCCAATTATGCCGACCAAACCACATCGAATCCATATTTCAGAAACGGAACCGATTGGAACGAATATAATTCAGCAACCAATTGTTATCTTCTTCTGCCGGATGATATTAATCCGGCAGATTTTGAAAATCAGCTCGCACCTTTTTTTGTCAAGTATAACGGCAGCGAATCTCCCGATGGACAGAAATATGCAATACAACCTTTATCCGACCTTCATTTCGGTAATTGCAACAATTACAACAACAGACAGGTTAGCAAAAACAGGTTACTGTTACTTGGAATTATTGGTTTATTTATAATTGCTTTGGCGTCCATTAATTTTATTAATTTATCAACGGCTCAGGCATCCAAAAGATATAAGGAAATCGGGGTAAGAAAAATGGCAGGGATAAGCAGGCCTCAACTTATGTTTCAACTTATGGGTGAAACTGTATTGATTTCTTTTGTCGCTGCAATTGTCGGATTAACAATATCCTATTTTCTAATCTTTTACATGGAAAACATTCTTGGTTATCAAATTCCGCTCGATTTAATTAGAAATCCCGGTACTTTAATCTTTCTTTTAACAACAACTTTTTTGCTAGGTATTATTTCCGGTCTTTACCCTTCGATAATTATGGCAGGGATGAAACCAATCGGGAGCTTAAAAAACACCTTTACCGACAAAACTTCCGATTCAATATCCGTAAGATGCGCGTTGGTAATTACTCAATTTGCAATTTCGCTGGTGCTGATAACAGGCACTTTAGTAATGAAAAAGCAAATGAACTATTTTTTCTCCAAAGATTTGGGATTCGATAAAAATGCAATTCTGATTGCCACTCTTCCTGATGCAAATCCAAATAATCTGAACGTTTTAAAATCGAATCTGTTGAAATATCCTGAAATTGAGAAAGTAAGTTACGATACCCGCAGCCCAATGGCTGACTGGCGGGTTGGAAATCCAATAAATTACCCGGGTCTTGAAAAGGACGTTTATTCAGGAAACTTAAAAACCATTGATGAAGATTACCTGAATCTTTATGAACTTAAATTAATTGCAGGCGAAAATATTTCTGAAAGAAAAAACACAGGAGAGGCTATAGTAAACCGGAAGCTAACAAAACTACTCGGGTTTAGTGGTCCCCGGGATGCAGTGGGCAAAATTTTTACATACGGAATTAACGCTATGGAATTTAAGATTGCTGGGGTTGTGGAAGATTTTCATGCACAATCGTTGCAGGAGGAACTTGACAATGTAATTTTAAGTAACTTATCTTTTAATATAAAAGAGATTTCGGTAAAACTAAATCCAGCTACAGCCGGCTTAAAAGGGTATAGTACTGCTGCCAGTAAGATTCAGGATGAATGGAATAAAATTTTTCCTGACGACATTTTTGATTACAATTTCTTAGATAAGCAGATTGCAGGATATTACTCGGAAGAAACGAAAACGTTTGACCTCATCCAGCTATTTGCGCTTATTGCCATTTTTATTGGCTCTCTCGGACTTTATGGTTTAATTTCATTTATCGCCAATCAGAAAATAAAAGAAATCGGCATCCGCAAAGTAAACGGCGCTAAAATTTCAGAAGTCCTGATGATGCTCAACAAGGATTTTGTAAAATGGGTAGTAATTGCATTTGTAATTGCCACTCCCATTGCCTGGTACGCTATGAATAAATGGCTCGAAAACTTTGCTTACAAAACGAACTTAAGCTGGTGGATATTTGCTTTGGCTGGCTTAATGGCTTTGGGAATTGCATTACTCACTGTAAGCTGGCAAAGCTGGCGGGCGGCTACGCGGAACCCCGTGGAAGCTTTGCGGTATGAATAGAATTGATTTAAGTAAAAACGAATATCATGATTAAAAATATTTTTAAAACAGCCATTAAATATTTATGGAAAAACAGAATTTATAATTTCATAAATATCCTTGGATTGACCGTTTCCATAACTTCAATTCTTATCATACTGGTTTATATCGGGAATGAACAAAAATACGACACCCAAATAAATAACCGGGATAAGATTTACCGGATGGGAACCAACTGGGCGACCATGCCATCGTTTATCGGGCACTTTCTGAAAAATGAATCGGGCTATATTGAAAATGTGACCCGTGTAAAAATGGAAGAACACGAAATAAGCTATAACGATGAGGTTTTTCGAATAGATAATATCGGAATGGCAGATGCCAATTTTTTCAACATATTCAATTTTAAATTTTTGCTGGGGAATCAGGAAAATGCACTTCAAAAAAAGCATTCCATCGTACTTACAGAGAGAGAGGCAGAACGGATTTTTGGGAAAGCCAATCCTCTGAATCAAACAATTCTATTAAAAAATAAATACCCTTTTACCGTAACTGGAGTGGTTGAAAATCCGGATTATTTTCATTTGCCATTTACAGCCATTGCCACATTGGAAAGTCTTAAAGAACTTGCCTATCCCGAAATATTGGAGCAAAAGGACGGGTGGAGTTACTTTACCTACATTGTGGGAAAACCTTCTTTAACAATGGCACAAACAGAAGAAAGACTAAACAGCAAACTGAAAGAATTTAATTACCAGCAGGAGTTTTATTTAACCAGCCTAAAGGATTTATATTTTGCTGCTCCTTTGTATTACGAGGGAAATACCCGGCACGGAAGTAAAGCTGTTTTATACATTCTCTTTTCAATTGCTGTATTACTTTTTATTCTTGCCGGAATCAACTTTATAAATCTTACCAATTCACGAACCAACATCAGGTTAAAAGAAGTAGGAATAAAAAAAATGATTGGAAGTCCCAAAAGTACCTTAATTGCTCAGTTTTTAGTTGAGTCGATAATGTTGTTGCTTATTGCTTTGGGATTCTCATTGCTACTCGTAAAAATAGTCAAACCTTCTTTTTGCAATTTAGTCGATAAAACCATTGATTTTGGTGCTATTTATTCGCCCCTTAACCTTTTTGTAATAGTGTTGCTAATCTTTCTGACAGGAATAATCACCGGATTGTTTCCTGCAATTAGTATAAACTCAGTTCAGTCTATTTCGCTGATAAAGAACAAAATGAGCAGGTTCTCTCAAAAGACTTTCTTTAGTAAATCGCTGATAACCTTTCAGTATGTAATTTCGATTATACTAATAGCCGGAACTTTAATCATTGTAAAACAACTCAATTATCTAAAAAATAAAGACCTCGGTTTTTCACCTGAACAAATTGTTTGCGTTGAACTAAATGATGATTTAAAAGCTCAACAGAAAGCCTTTAAAAACGAATTGCTTCAAATTCCCGGTGTATTTCAGGCTGCCTATTCGGGAAATAGTATGGGACATGACTGGTCAAATTGGGTAAATGAAATGGATGGTAGCGGAAAAGCATTTAAAGTAAATTGTGTTGAGCCCGGGTATTTTGACCTTATGGGAATTCAATTAAAAAAAGGGCGCATATTCAGAGAAGACGAACAGGATAAAGGTTACATTATCAATGAAATGGCTGTGAAGCAACACAACATCAAAAATCCGCTTGAAAAAACCATGGAAAGAGACAGTAAAATCTATCCTATTATTGGCGTGATGAAAGATTTCAATTTTCAATCGCCACAATACCCGATTGAACCTGTGCTGTTTTATTTCAGAGATAACAGGTACAACCTCGTTAACTTAAAAATTAATGCCGCCAATACAAAACAAGTGATGGGAAGCATTGAAAAAGTGTGGGGAAAGTTCAGTCCGTCTCATGTGCTTACATACAATTTTCAGGATGATTTATACGACAAACAATATAAATCGGCAGAGCAATTCAGCACTTTGGTAGGAATTGGCGGAGCAATTGCCATAATGATTGCGTGTCTTGGAATCCTTGGACTATCCATCTCGCTGGCTGAGCAAAAAATAAAAGAAATCGGCATCCGCAAGGTTAACGGAGCCAAAATTTCTGAAATTCTTACAATGCTCAACAGAGATTTTGTGAAGTGGGTAATCATTGCTTTTGTGGTTGCTACCCCAGTTGCTTACTACGCCATGCACAAATGGCTGGAGAGCTTTGCTTACAAAACCACTTTAAGCTGGTGGATTTTTGCCCTGGCCGGGTTGCTGGCATTAGGGATTGCGCTGCTGACGGTTAGCTGGCAGAGTTGGAGGGCGGCAACGAGGAATCCTGTTGAGGCGTTGCGGTATGAATAAATAAAACTAAAGTCATGATAAAAAATTATTTTAAAACAGCTATAAGAAGTTTACTTAAAAACAAATTATTCTCTTTAATAAACCTGTCGGGATTAGCCATTGGCATGGCTTCGTTTATAGTTATTATGCTGTACGTAGGCTACGAAAGGAGCTATGACAAATTTTACAAAAACTATAAAAATATTTACCGCGTGTATATGGATTATACCGAAAACGGAGAACTGGTCCCCGGCGACGCCCAGTCGTATAACCTTGCCGGGCCAACAATAAAAGAAAATATACCTGATGTAGTCGATTTTGTCCGGTTTTATCAGATGAAAAAAACATCGATTGAATATGACAATAAAGTATATGACATTGAGGACGGACACTTGGCCGACCCTTCATTTTTTACTGTTTTTACACCGGACGTAAAGGAAGGAAACCCTGCCACTGCCTTAAACGAACCAAATACAATTGTACTGACCGAAAGTTCTGCACGTAAAATCTTCGGAAAAACGGAACCCGTTGGCAATACAATCCTGGCCTTTTACGACGGAGAAAAAACCACACTCCGGGTTAAAGGGGTAATTAAAGATGTCCCTGAAAACACGCACCTGAAAATCAATTTTCTGGTATCGTACTCAACCTATAAAAACTGGCGGGTTTTTAATCCTCAAACCCTTAACTGGAACAACAATTGTAATTTCACTTACCTTTTGGCAAAAGAAGGGGTATCAGAAAATGAACTTCGCCGGAAAATCTTTGAGCTCGATGTCCCTTTAAGGAATGAACGGCAAAACATCGAGCCACTGGTTGATATCCACCTTCAATCCGATAAACCGTACGAGGCAGAAACCAATGGAAATGTAAACAGTGTCCGGTTTCTATTTGCCATATCGGTTTTTATTATTTTGCTTTCCTGGTTAAATTACATCAGTTTAACTTCTGCCAAAATGATGGAGCGCACAAAAGAAGTGGGAATCCGGAAAGTATCGGGAGCACGAAAAACACAACTCGTTTTTCAATTTATTTCAGAATCATTCTTGCTAAATTTTATCGCATTTTTTATTGCTATAGCGCTTACGCTGCTGGCTTTGCCCTTATTCAATTCGTTTGTCGGTAAGGAATTGTCCTTAGGGGTAATTGGAGTTAGCCAGGCAATAATCTTAGTCGGGATACCACTTGTCGGTATATTCTTATCTGGTTTATACCCGGCAATCGTACTTTCTTCTTTTGCGCCCGTAAAAATATTAAAAGGGAAACTTATCGGGATGCCTAACAAATTTAGTTTCAGAAAAGGAATTGTAACGGTACAATTTCTGGCAACCATTATTCTTCTCGCAGGAACAATAACTATACTAAAGCAATTAAGGTTTATGACCGGAGTTCCTTTGGGAATGGACCTGAACCAAACCATTTCAATAAAAAGTACAATTCTTGACGACAATGACAACTTAGGCAATTCATTCCTGGTTTTAAAAAATGAAGTCGAAAAATTATCTTTTGTAGAAAGTGTATCGCTGGCTCAAACATACCCGGGAGAAGGTTACGATAATATGGGAACATTTTCTTATATCACTTTCCCCGATGGAACGAAAGATGAACATACCAACTGGTATAATTATGAAGCAGATGAAAACTACATTCCCCTGATGGGATTTAATATACTTGCCGGAAGCAATTTCTCGGGGAATAAGGACACAGACCCCAATAAAATAATAATTAATGAACATTCTGCCCGGTTAATGGGCTTTACCGATATGAATGAAGCGGTTAACAAAGAAGTAAATTTCTGGGGGAGGAATTTCCAAATAGCCGGAGTTATAAAGGATTATCACCACTTTGGGTTAAAAAACGAAACCAAACCTTTCATCATCCGCTTTGCGCCGGATAAAAAAGGGTTAATTGTAAAACTAAAAGGGAATCTTGCATCAATTGCCGAAACCGACAAGAAGATAGAAAGCCTTGAAAGAGAATGGAGAAAGATTTTTGCTAAAAGTACATTCAACTATACTTTCATCGACGAAAAATTTGCCTCGCTTTATAACGAGGAAAAAAAATTCAGCGGGGCATTTACTTTTTTCACCATCCTGGCAATTTTTATTGCAGTACTTGGATTGTTTGGCTTATCTTATTATCGAATCAATCAACGTATTAAAGAAATCGGCATCAGAAAAGTCAACGGAGCAAAAGTCATGGAAGTAATAACCATGCTCAACAAAGACTTTATGAAATGGGTGGCAATAGCTTTTGTAATTGCAACACCAGTTGCATACTACGCCATGAATAAATGGCTTGAAAGTTTTGCTTATAAAACCAATTTAAGCTGGTGGATATTTGCATTAGCGGGTTTACTTGCGATGGGAATTGCATTGTTGACGGTGGGCTGGCAGAGTTGGAGGGCTGCGACGAGGAATCCTGTTGAATCACTTAGATATGAATGATCATATAAGTCCAAAAACTATAATAGCAAAAACAATGAAACCATGCTAAATACATTTAAAACGATTTACCGGAAAGCGCTGAAGTACAAAAACTACACAATAATTAACATTGCAGGACTGGCCACTGCATTTGCCCTGTCGTCGCTTTTGCTCTTGCATGTGTATAATGAGTTTCATGTAGATGTATTTCACCATAATCGCGACCGGATTTACAGGGTTGTCGATGCCGGCGATGGTACTGCATTTACACAGCCGCTGTTAGCCCAGGAGCTAATGAGTGCTTTTCCTGAAATTGAAGAGGTAATGCGTGTCAGGCATATTGGAGGCGGTTATTATAAATATGAAAATACCGTTGTCGATATCCAGTATGACATGTGTTTTGACTCCACTGTTTTCAGCATGTTTGATTTCAATCTCATAGCCGGAAATGAAAAAGATGCGTTACAAAACCCCTTTTCTATTGTTTTAACAAAAAGTATTTCTACTAAAATTTTTGGAGAGAAGGACCCAATCGGGCAGGTACTCAGGTACAATAATCTTTGTGATTTTACAGTTACCGGAATAATTGAGGATATTCCTTCCAATTCAACTTTTACAGTTGATGCCATCTTGCCCTTTCCGGTGCTGGGTTACCTCTGGGACGGAAATCCGAATGAGTTATCCGATGCGTTGAAAATCAGGGGTAACGAATCATTTCATACTTATCTTATGTTTAAGAAGAATGTTGATGTCGCTTCTGTTGAAAACAAAATCACCACATTTATTGCGGACAATGGGTTTGGACAGAATTTCAAACTTCAACCGATGAGTGATATCTATTTTGGGTACAACAACCGCGACAGATGGATTCATAAAGGGGAAAAATCTATTGTAATCCTCTTACTGTCTATTGCTATCGGATTGCTTATTATCAGCATTATTAATTACATTAATTTAAACTCGGCAGTAACACTAAATAACCTGTTTAGTTTTGGCATAAAAAAAATACTGGGAGCAAACCCCTGGCAGGTAATTATCAATTCGCTGGTGGAAACCATATTATATTTTATTATTTCAATTGGATTAGCTACTCTAATTGTGCTTTTAATAAATAAACCATTCCAAAGTATATTGGCCGAAGAATATCAGTTTTTATCCCTTTTAACAGGAACTAATTTAATAATTGCATTTGGGGTGTTCCTATTTGTTGCCTTAATTTCAGGGATAGTACCATTACACTACTTTAAAAAGGCTCCGGCCTCGGCAATAATCAAAATGAAACGTTTTGGAAACGGCTCTTCAAATCTGCTTAACAGACCACTGATAATTATCCAGTTTTTTATTGCCATTCTTTTTATTGTGTCGGCAATAACCATTAAAAAGCAGGTAAACTTTATCAATCATAAAAATCTGGGCTTTGATAAGGATTTACTGGTTTATGTTGATTTGATATCTTACAATTTAACCTCGTCCGAAGCTGATATATTGAAACAGAAGTTAATAACAGATTCACGTATACAGAATGTTTCTTATTCTGCCGGTATTTTTGGCGATGTCCGCCGTGGTATTACTGGTGAACTAAAGGGTAAAAAACTTTTATACAGGAGAATTCCAACGGATCCAGACTATGTTAAAACAATGGGATATAAAATTGTTGAAGGAAGGAATTTCTGCAGTAATATGAAATCGGATGAAACGTCAAAAGCTTATATTATTAACCAGTCGCTGGCCAGGGCTTTTGATATGAAAAATCCGCTTCAGGAAAAACTGAATAATCATCCTATTGTGGGCGTTGTAGAAGATTTCAATTTTGAACCGGTTCAAAACAGCGTTCAGCCTGTTGCTTTGTTATGCGATCCCTCAGAAGCATTGTGGGTTGCAAATGTCAGGCTTTCTTCAAACGATTTAAAAGGCTCTGTTCAATATATTGAAAATGTTTTTAAAACATTAAAGCCCGATAGTCCATTCCGCTATTCTTTTGCCGACGACCGGATTGCTACTTATTACCAGAAGGAAGGACAGTTTTCAAAATTATCAGCCATATTTTCCATCGTCAATATTCTTATTTCATGTATAGGGTTGGTTGGTCTGGTTTTATTTGCAATTAACGGAAGGATAAAAGAAATTGGTATCCGAAAAGTGAACGGAGCAAAAGTTTCTGAAGTTTTAATCATGCTAAACAAAGACTTTGTAAAATGGGTAGTGTTTGCTTTTGTAATTACCACACCTGTTGCATATTACGTCATGAATAAATGGCTCGAAAACTTTGCCTATAAAACCACTTTAAGCTGGTGGATTTTTGCGTTAGCTGGTTTGCTGGCGTTGGGAATTGCATTGTTAACAGTGAGCTGGCAGAGTTGGAGGGCAGCTATGAGGAATCCTGTTGAAGCTCTCCGATATGAATAGTATGGTGGTGCGAAGATCCTGACCCAAGCGTCAGGGGGATGCGCTGAGGTATGAGCAACCACAGAGGGTAAAATATGGAAACATAAAATAGAAGATAAATCATGATGAACTACTATTTAAAAATTGCATTAAGAAATTTAAAAAAGCAAAAATCAGGGAGCGTCATTAATATTCTGGGACTTTCGGCTGGAATAACCGTTTGCCTGATTATCGTGCTCTATGTCCAGTATGAATTTTCATTTGATCGGTACAATCAAAATTATCACACCATCTACAGGTTATTGGAAGTTGATGACGAAGGCAGATACCCTGACCACCCGGTAGTTTTTAATAAAATAATCGAAGACAATATTCCGGAACTTCAGAACAGTGCTATTCTTTACTATTACAATAAGCAGACGGACTTTTTTAAAGTTAAAAACAGAGACTTCATCTTCAAAGACGCCATGTTCACCAACCAGAATTTCTTCAATATTTTTAGTGTGAAGTTTTTACAGGGTGTTCAGAAAAATGCGCTTGATGCTCCCAATAAAGTTGTTTTAACCGAATCGACAGCCCACAAATTATTTGGTGATCAATCGCCAATTGGTAAGACCATGAACTATGAGAACAAATACACTTTTACAGTTTCAGGTGTCATTGAAGATTTACCGCCAACTTCGCATTTCGGAGTCGATCTTTTGGCTTCTATAGATGCAGAAAATCAACTGAACCCAAACATGATGACTAAGTGGTGGAATTCAGGCTCCAGTTTTTATTATAACCTGCCCGCCAATACAAATATCAAAGCATTAGAAAGGAAAATAGATGCGGTTTATATGAAAGAAAAACCCAAAGAATATGGTGAAAGCAAATTCAAGCTTCAACCGCTTTCAGACATCCATCTGTATTCGTCAGATGTATCATGGGACAGTGCCATCAGGGGAGATATTCAAATTGTAAAGGCGTTTATCCTGATTGCCATTCTCATCCTCATCATTGCTTGTTTCAATTATATCAACCTCTCTTTTGCCCTTTCCGGGAAAGAGAATTTCCAGATTGGTTTGCAAAAAACGATGGGCGCTAACACATCTGATATCCTAAAATCTACCCTCTCGAACACGATACTCCTGGTAGTAGCTTGCGCTTTCATATCGGTAGTACTATCGATGTTACTGGTGCCACTGTTCAATCAGATTATGGGCACTCAGCTTGTTTTCACTTTCTCTAACCCAATCATTTCAATTGCTCTGATTCTTCTGATACTATTCACAGTTCTTGTTTCGTCGCTTTATCAGAGTTTGCAACGAATCAGGTTAAAACCGGTAGAAATACTAAAATCAAAAACCGCACTGTCATTTTTTGGAAAGAGACATTCCTTTTCGAAAGTTTCGCAATCGTTAACGATTGTCCAGTTGGCAATATCAATCATTTTAATCGTGGCACTCATTACCATTTATAAACAAACAAATCTCTTAATGGAACAAAAATTGGGATTCAACAAATCGCAACTTGTTTCAATAGAGAACCCAATGGATAAAAATGGTAAAAAGAGGTTCAAAGTATTTAAAGAAGAACTTTCAAAATTGCCCGAAGTGAAAAATGTTTCAGGAAGCTGGAATGTGCCTGGAGAATATATCAACAACTACAGTGATGTAATAGTCGTAAAAAACGACAAACGATCACATTTTGGTCAGTTGCCTGTTGATGTAGATTTTTTTACAACCCTGGAACCTAAATTTCTTTACGGTAGAGACTTTAATCCATCGCTGGGATCCGATAGCAATAAGGTTATCATTAATAAACGAGGGATGGAAAAACTTGAATTAACCAACCCCATTGGTGCCAAGGTAAAAAATGGATTTATGGGCAACAAAAAAACGATGGAGGTGATTGGGGTCGTTGACAATATTCAATATCGATCGTTGAGGGAAGAAGGAGAACCTGCCATCTATTATATGAATCGAATGGGTCTGTCTAGGATATTGGTCCGACTTAATCCCGGTGATTTGAAAAAAAGCCTGAATAAACTAGAAGCATCCTGGCATAAACTAGAAAAGAATATCCCGTTTGAATATGAATTTGTTGACCAAAAACTTCAGGCAAACTACGAAAAAGAGTTACGAACCAGAACGCTGCTCTCAGTTATGGCGTTTTTAGCCATTGGTATTTCAATGATAGGAATTTTAGGCCTGACTATCTTTCTTATTCAGATCAGGACAAAAGAGATAGGAATAAGAAAAGTGAATGGAGCAAAAGTCTCTGAAGTTTTATCTATGCTTAACAAAGACTTTGTAAAATGGGTAGCCATTGCTTTTGTGGTTGCTACCCCAGTTGCTTACTACGCCATGCACAAATGGCTGGAGAGCTTTGCTTACAAAACCACTTTAAGTTGGTGGATTTTTGCTTTGTCTGGCATGCTGGCGTTGGGAATTGCTTTGTTAACGGTGAGCTGGCAGAGTTGGAGAGCTGCTACGAGGAACCCGGTAGAGGCCTTGAGGTATGAATAGTCAACTTAAAGCGAGGTAATTTTATGGAAGAAAAAATGGAATTTGTTGATAGAAACCAATTTAGGAATTGGTTAGTAGAAAATCATCATGAAAGTAATGGTATTTGGATAACCTTTGATAAAACAGGACAGATAGAGCTATTAAAACCAAACGAAGCACTTGAAGAAGCGTTGTGCTTTGGTTGGATTGATGGACAAATAAAAAGCATTAATGAAAAAATATATCAAAAGAAATTTACCCCAAGAAGAAAAGGTAGTAAATGGTCTGAAAAAAATAAAGCGCTAACTAAAAAATTGATAGCTAATGGTAATATGACAGAATTTGGATTAATTGCTATTGAACAAGCCAAAAGAGATAAAACGTGGGTTGCAAAAAAAGGAGAGCCAATTTCCGATGAGCAAGTTAAGGATTTCACTAAATTATTGGGAGGTTTTGAACCTGCCCTAACTAATTTTCTGAAAATGTCCCCATCAGTTAAAAAGACGTATACTGCTCTGTACCTAGATGCCAAGAAGGAAGAAACCAAAATAGAAAGACTTAATAAAATTATTGAACGTTTAAATGAAAATAAAAAACCAATGTAAGTACTAAGCAATAATTGTTGTCGTATTTCTGTCTTCTAATAAACTATGAGAGAAGTGATAACAAAAATAATAGATAGGTCCGTGACCTTAAGTAGATAGGAAAGTAGAATATTCGATTAATTCTTCGCAGTTATTCTGACTTTTGATATGCATAAGCTTACATTGAATCAGCCCTGAAAGGATAAACGAAAAATCGCAAAAGGAAAATGATGACAAATTTAATTAAACCAACATTACGCCGCTTATTCCGAAAAGGCGAACACACTGCCACGCGGATTATATCGCTGACCGCTGGACTGGCATTCGGTATTTTGCTTTTATCGGAAGTGTTGTATTATCATAGTTTCGACAGCTTTTATCCCGATGCAAACCGCATCTATGTGGTACACGAGAATTTTAAAATGGACGATTCGTCGGACAAGATGGAAAGCTACCGGGGGGTAAGCGGCGCCATCGCTCCCGGCTTAAAAGCTGAGGTTCCGGGCATTGAAGCAGCAACACGGCTCAACAGCATCGGCTCGTCTGTTTTTTATACCGAAGACAAAAAGAGTTATGAAGCACATTTTTCGCTGGCCGATGAATACCTGTTCGACGTGCTTCCGGTACCAATTATCAGCGGGAATCCAAGAGAGATTCTTAAAAGCCCGATGACCTGTATGGTTTCCACGAAAGTGGCTAAAGAAATTGGAGGTGATGTCACCGGAAAGGTAATCGAGCTAAAAAGATATTCAGGCAAAAAAATAACGATCGCCGGAGTTTTTGAAGAACTGCCCGAAAATACCAACTACGAATACGACATCCTTATTTCGATGGTTTCTACCAGCCAGTTTTTCTCCTGGGACGGCTCTACAAACTGGATGGGTAACGACCGCTACTATGCCGCCGTAAAACTGGCCCCCGGAGTAAAACCCGAAAGCCTGGAGCCTGCTGTTCGCGAAATGCAGGTAAAGCACCAGGATATCGAAAAGTTGGAACAGCAGCAGGGAGGGACAGTTCTGAAATATTCTTTCAAACCCATAAAGAAAATGTATTCCGACGGGGTAAAAGATATGATACTGATACTTACCACCATTGCGTTTGCTGTTCTCTTTGTGTCGTTTATGAATTATATCCTCTTAACGCTGAGCGCCCTGATAAGACGGGCCAAAAGTTCGGCCATTCATAAAACCTGCGGTGCCGAAGCCCGCGACCTCCGGCAATTAATTTTTTCGGAAACCTTTGTCTTGTTTCTGATGTCACTGGTTGGTGCATTGCTTCTCATCTGGCTTATTAAACCTCTCGCCGAAGTACAGTTGGGGCATAAACTTATTTCGGTAATAAACCCACAGGTAATTTGGCCACTGCTTTTCCTTGTGGTGCTGCTGGTTGTATTAACCAGTTACCTTCCCGGCAGTTTTTTTTCACGTATCCCGGTGGCAACAGCTTTTCGCAATTATCAGCAAAAAAAGAATAAGTGGAAATTAGTGCTGCTTTCGTTCCAGTTTGCAGGTGCTTCTTTTATCCTGACCATATTGGTGGTTGTCAGCATACAATACAACAGCCTGGTAACTGCCGATCACGGTTACCGGACCGAAGGAGTTTATTTTGGAGCAACCGGCGGAATGGAGGGCAGTAAAATCGCAACATTGCTTAATGAGTTGCGATCTGTACCCGGAATTGAAAAAGTAGGTTTAGGGCACAGTTTACCAATAGAAGGGGCTTCGGGCAACAATATTTTTTCGTCCGACAGGGAAAAGGAACTGTTTAACATTGCCGATTTCTATTTTATTGATGAAAATTATTTGTCAATCCTGAATATCCCGGTTGTTGAAGGAGAAAGCTTTTCACGACAGAATTCCGTGGTTAATGACCTTCTCATCAGCAAAAAAGGAGCTGAGAAACTGAAAGTATTTAACGGATGGGAAAACGTGGTGGGCGAACAGGTTGACATTAGTGAGCACGGAATATCGACTATCCGCGGTGTTTTCCCCGATTTTATTGTGAATAACATTGCCGAACCTGACCTTCGTCCATCGGTTTTTTACTATTACCCGGCTGAAAAGTTTGAACAGGTAAGGTCCGAACGTTCATCGTTCCTGTTTTATGTACTGATTAAAACCAACGAAACAGCAGAAGCCGGTATGCTGAAAAAACTTACCGATATTTTCAACCAGTTTTTACCTTACCAGGATGCCGTGGTAAAAAACCTGGAAATGGAACAAAAAGCAAGTTACCAATCAGAACATGGGTTCCGCAATGCAATGATGGCCGGGAATGTCATCATCCTGTTAATAACTGTCATCGGCTTGTTGGGCTACACCTCGAACGAAGCAGCGCGACGCCGTAAAGAACTGGCAATTCGCCGGATAAGCGGCGCCAACCTGCGTGATATTCTCCGGATTTTCATCCTCAACCTCGAATACATTGCCCTGCCCGCAGTGCTGCTGGGATTAACAGGAGCCTGGCTGACGGTTAGTAAATGGATGGAGAATTTTGCCACCAAAGTTCCGCTGCATTGGACAATTTTCTTGGGAAGCAGCCTGTTCATAATGCTCCTTATGGCATTTATTGCTGCCGTTAACTACACACGAACAGCTCACCGCAACCCTGTGGAAGCGTTGAGGTATGAATGAAAAATGAAATTAATAACTAATAAAACGTTAAAATGCCATTGGTTGAATCCGAAATAAAAGCTTTAATCTTTTCAATGTTGGAATTGAGCAATTCTTTGATGTCGTTTGTGGAGCAATTGCCCCTACGAATCCAGATAACTTTTGGGGGAAATCAGAAAAAAGCAACCAAGTTGTTGAAATCATTGTCTTTGGTTATGATCGTAAATCCTTCTTTTCTGGCAAATTCCCAAACAATAGAATCATTGGCCGCATCAAGACTGAGTTCTTGTAAATGTTTTGAACCTGCAAATATCTATGCAAAAAAACTTGCAAGCTT
The DNA here is from genome assembly GCA_963662895.1 of Prolixibacteraceae bacterium. Lineage (GTDB taxonomy): Bacteria > Bacteroidota > Bacteroidia > Bacteroidales > Prolixibacteraceae > GWE2-42-39. The sequence goes on from OY759982.1 coordinate 2,644,653, forward strand.
AGGAGAAAGGTTTTGGTCGAACAGAAGTTTCATCAGGCGCAAAGTTCAATCTTTTCTTTGTTTGCTGCATAGCTCAAACATGCAAGGATGTCATCTTTTTCCAGATAGGGAAAATCTTCAAGAATTTCGTCAAAACTCATTCCCGAAGCAAGATAGTTTAATACATCAGCTACAGTTATCTGCATCCCCCTTACGCAGGGTTTACCGCTTCTTTTCCCGGGCTCCAAAGTTATTCTTTCATTTAGTAACATGGCATGACAATTTTATTCAAAAGTACAAAAAATACAACAGTATTCATCCTGCTTTTAGAATTGTGCACAGAAGCGACTTTGCTAAATGGGTCGCCATAGCTTTTGTTATTGCTGTGCCCATTGCGTATTACGCTATGAATAAATGGCTGGAGAATTTTGCCTACAAAACAGCATTGAGTTGGTGGATCTTTGCCCTTGCCGGTTTGCTGGCGTTGGGAATTGCATTGCTAACAGTAAGCTGGCAGAGTTGGAAAGCAGCAGCGAGGAATCCGTTGGAGTCACTGAGGTATGAATGAGTAATGAATAATTAAAAATGGACAAATTCTCATTATTAATTAACAAGTCACAGCGTCACTCAGAGAGACACCGTAACCAACAATAAATTATGAACTGAATAAAATGAACAACACAAACATCAAAATAGCATTGCGGCGGATGGTTAAAGACAAAATCATCAGTTTGGTAAATCTTGTTGGGTTAAGTTTGGGCATTGCGTGTGCCATAGTCTTAACATCGTGGGTGTTGTATGAAACTTCGTATGACAAAGACATTCCCGATAGCGATAAGATTTATCGTATTACGCTAGAAGGATACATCAACAACGAGTTTATACAATCGACTCAAGCATTGGCAGGGATAGCACCTGAAGCTAAAAAGAATTTTCCCGAAGTTGAAGATTATGCCCGTTTGGTTAATAATTACAAAGATTGTATCATCAAAACCGAAGGACAGGAAAGTTTCAGAGAATCGGGATATGCTGCCGATTCTACATTTTTCAATATTTTCCCCTACAAAGCCATTTACGGCAACCTTACAACAGCTCTTTCGCGGCGCGACCAAATTGTTATTGACCAATATATGTCGGAAATATGCTTTGGTAATGAAAATCCTATTGGCGAGTTTATTTCGGTTAACGGACACAAATACGCTGTTGCGGCAGTAATGGAAAACATACCGGCACACACGCACCTTAAGTTCCATTTTATCATTCCCTTTATCAATGTTGATTGGATTGTGAAAAATCCGTGGGGAGGCGACAATTGTATTACATTCTTAAAGTTAAACCGTACCGATAACAACAAAACAATTGAAAGCAAGATAACCGCTTTGGTATATGCTCGTGAAAAATTATGGAAAGATTTAAAGATTGATTTTCGACTACAAGCCTTGCGCGACATCTACCTGAGTAATTATAAATTTGAATATGCCACAGAAACCGGGAGCAAAAGAAATATTGTAATTTTCAGCATTGCTGCCTTTCTTATCTTGCTGATTGCCTGTATTAATTTTACCAACTTGTTTATTGCTTCAAGCCTTAAACGCAAACGAGCAATGGGCATAAAACTTACTAACGGCGCTAACAAAATTCACATCTTAAAAGAATCGTTTTTTGAAGTATTGTTGTTTTTTATATTATCATTTCTTATTGCTGTGGCATTGGTAAAAATCATTCAACCGTTTTTTAATGCATTGGCAGGTAAAGAAATATTCATCAATATATTCAGCTTACAATTTTTATCACTTAGTATCCCAATTGTTTTTATATCGCTTATTCTTACCAGTATTTTTCCGTGGTTACACCTGAGACGTTTAAAGCCGACTCGGATATTGAAAGAAAAAAGTGCTTCGGGAAGAAATAATCTCAGCATTCAAAAAGTATTGGTCATCACGCAATTTGTTATTGCCATTGTTCTTATATTCAGTGTTATTGCTGTAAGCAAACAACTGTCGTTTATTCAAAACAAACAACTGGGATTCAACAAGGAAAATATTATTTATATTTATACTACCAGCAAATTGCAGGAGAAGACTATTCAAAACAGAATGAAAAACGAGTTGCTTGGTAATTCAAATATTCAGGGAGTTGCATTTCGAAGTAGTTTGCCAACGATCTGGAACAATGGTAATCCCTTGTCGAAAAATTCCGATTTTAAGGAGATAATGGCTACCGAAGAAATTTTTGTGGATAAGGACTATTTCGATTTAATGAAAATTAATTTTATCGAAGGTGAAAACATTTATAAACAAGATAATTCGAGCAAAGACTTTTGTATTGTGAACCAGATGGCTGTACGAAATTTGGGGCTTAAAGCTCCTTATGTCGATAAAGTTATTTATGAAGGACCAAACAAGCAATTAGTTATTAAAGGAGTTATTGAGAATATTAATATAAAATCGTTAGCGCAAGGTGTTGACCCTTGTATTTATCGAGGAACTGAGAAAAAGAGTAATGATGGGGTAATGCTTATTAAAATATCGAATAATTATGATGAAGCAATAAATAGTGTTCGCATTTTCTGCAATGAAAACAACTCAGGTGTTCCGTTTGAATACCATTTCTTAGATGATGTTTATGACAATCTTTACAAAGCGGAAAACACAGCACGAACCATAATGCTGTTATTTGCCCTAATTGGCATTACCATTATCTCGTTGGGACTATTGGCAATGATACTTTTCATTACTGAAAATAAAATCAAAGAAATAGGCATCCGAAAAGTTAACGGGGCCAAAATCACCGAAATACTTGCATTGCTAAATAAAGACTTTATTAAATGGGTGGCCATCGCCTTTGTAATTGCCACACCCATTGCCTGGTACGCCATGAATAAGTGGCTCGAAAACTTCGCCTACAAAACCACTTTAAGCTGGTGGATTTTTGCGCTGGCCGGTTTGCTGGCTTTGGGAATTGCACTGCTAACGGTTAGTTGGCAAAGCTGGCGGGCTGCTACGCGTAATCCGGTTGAAGCCTTACGATATGAGTAAAGCTTCCATCCCGATTACTCAGGACGGAAGCGTTGAGATATGAATAACTTTAAAATTTCACAGCCATGTTTAAACAAGAAATAAAATTAATTCTTCGCATGTTAAAAAGGCAACTTGCCACTTCATCTATTAACATTTTGGGATTGACAGTCGGTTTTACCTTTGTTATCCTTGCCGGGGTTTATGCTTTCTCGGAAATGAGTTTCGACCGCTTCCACCAAAACTATAAATCAATATACCGGGTGGAATGGAGCTCCTCTGATGGGAATTTCTGTTCTACTCCCGGGATTATGAATTCGTGGGTAAAAGAGAACATTCCAGAAGTGGTTCATACAGTAAGGGTTTTGAATGATAATAATTTTGGCTATATCGAACGAAACATTGTTTATAACCAAACAAAGTACAACATTAATAATCCGCTGATTGTCGATTATGATTTTTTCTCTATGTTCTCTTTCGGGATTTTATCCGGTGAAGTTACATCATTTTCTACCGATAAATATTCTGTTGCGCTTTCCAAGCCTTTAGCGGAAAGGGTATTTGGGAATGAAAATCCAATTGGGAAGGCTATTGAATACAAAGGAGAAATGTTCATCGTGAGGGCAGTAATGGATGAAATTCCTCAAAATTCATCCATCAGGTTCGACATGATTTTACCCGCTTCAAACATGCCCGGTTATGTTACAATGGAGTGGATGAACACCAATGTGCAGACATTTATCCAATCCGACAATCACATTTCCCATGCACTATTGCAACAAAAAATACAGGACGGGATTATTTCAGAGTTTAATTCATTAGGATATACAGAACAGACAAATAACAGAAATTACCGGTTAAACCCGCTGGACAAGATTTATTATTCTGACAGTTCATCCGACAGTATATGCGTGCACGGCAACCGAAAAATAACTCTGATGCTGATAAGCCTGGTTTCTATTGTACTCCTTATCGCCTTGTTAAATTACGCAAACACCATTTTATCGGGGGCATCTGAAAGCATTAAAAAAATTGGCATCAGGTCGGTCAATGGTTCTTCACGGACAAACAACATCCGCTTTTTGGTCTACCAGGCAGTTTTGCCAAGCATTACCGCGGTAACAATTGCATTTTTGATAAGCTTTCCGGCAAAAAACATATTGGGCAACTTTTTGAATATTACCATGCCCGATTTAAAATTCTCTTATTTTGTTGTTGTGCTTTTAATCGGGGCATTAACCGGTGTGCTGGTTGGGTTGTTCCCTGCTTTAAAATTTACGTCGTATAAGATTACAAGTTCTTTGAAGGAGACCAACAATTCGGGCAAAAAGGTAAATAGTATCGGAAACGTATTCTCGGTTATCCAGTTCGCTGCTTCAATTGCCCTGATAATTTCGGTTTTTATCATCTACAAACAAATGAATTTTGTGTTTTCCGAAAGCAGTAAAAATCTGGCTGACGGGGCAGTTATTTATATGCCAATTGCAAACCGTAGCGCACAAACTGCACCAAATATCAAAAGAATAGAAGAAGCATTAAAACGGATTCCTGAAATTGAAAAAGTCAGCACCAGCCTGAGCATACCAGGCGACGAACATTACTCTGATTTAGGTGGAATACCGCTTGTTTTAAAGGGGGAAGAAAAATTAATTCGCATTAACCATAACATGGCGGGAGCCGATTATCCTCAAACGATGGGTTTTGAACTTGTAGAAGGCAGGTTCTTTGATGAAAAAATAGCTTCCGACAAATTATCCTATATTGTGAATGAAGCGTTTATCAGAAAACACGGCATTCAGGATATTTCCAGCACCTTGTTAAATGGATCGCCGGTAATTGGGGTAGTTAAAGATTTTCACTACAACTCGTTGCGCAACGAAATTGAACCTGTAGCCATTCGCTGTGAAGAATCATATCAATCGCGGATTATGGTAAAACTGGCATCTGCCAATACATCCTTAACCGAAACAGTAAAGAAAATAACTCAGGTAACTGATGATATTGACAATACCGCCATTTCGGATGTGCTTTTCCTCGACCAGCACATTGCTAAACTCTACGAAAAAGAAATCCAGATTTCGAACATCTTGTTTGTTTTGGCTCTGTTTTCCATCCTTATTTCGTGTATGGGGCTTTTCTCCATGTCGATGTTAATTTCAAAAATGCGCACGAAGGAGATTGGCATTCGCAAGGTAAATGGTGCAAAAGTTTCTGAAATACTAACCATGCTCAATAAAGACTTTGTAAAATGGATTGTAATTGCTTTTGTTGTTGCCACTCCAATTGCATATTATGCCATGAATAAATGGCTCGAAAATTTTGCCTACAAAACCGGTTTAAGCTGGTGGATATTTGCACTGGCCGGAGTGCTGGCTTTAGGAATTGCATTGCTTACCGTTAGCTGGCAAAGCTGGCGGGCGGCTACGAGGAATCCGGTGGAGGCGTTAAGGTATGAGTAGATGGAAATAAGAAGGCTCATGCCAACAGGAAAGTATATTTGTTTTTGTCGGATTACTTCTATTTTAAATTGAAGACTAATTTTTAAACAACAAAACATGAAATCAAAACTTTTTTTACTATTGACCATTGGCCTGTTTTTAAGCCAAATCAATAATGCTCAGGAATTCTATGTCGATTCCAAAAACGGAAACGACATGAATACAGGGAATGTTACCACACCTCTTAAAACAATTCAGAAAGCAATTGAAATAACAAATGAATTGACCGGGCAGGGCGACATTACAATAAAAGTGATGCCGGGGATATACATATTATCCAACAGAATCGATATTAACCCTGTTCGCATTCTCAATGAAAACTCAAAGTTTATAATCGAATCAGCCATATTGCCAGACGATTCATTATGGACACCTTTAAAAATGCCGGTTGTTGTATCCTGTTCAGCAAATAATTCAGAAACTCAATTCCAGCATTCAACAGGTTTTTTAGTTGCTTCAGATTTCGTTGAATTCAGAGGGATTAAATTCCTTGGTAACGCAAATCCTTCGGTCAGCTATTACTACCCGATAACAAGGGAAAATTCGGACTTAAAGCACCTTGTTGTTTCACAATGTGTCTTTATTGGCGATAAAAACTCTGGTATTATTCAGGGAGGGGTTTGGGCACATGGAACAGATATAAATATCAATCATAATGTATTCTACCAATGCCGAAATGCTATTTTATTATTCCAAAACATAAACAATTCTATTATCAGCAACAATATTATATACGATGCCTATGAAAGTGCATTATGGATGGGTAACGATGAAAACCTGAAATTTGAGAATAACATTGTGAGCAATTGCGATTACTTCTGGATTGGCGACCCCGACAGTAAAACAGAATTCAAGATATCCAATTCAATAATTTCAGGGAACCAACACCTCAGGGGTAATTGGGGAAATACCGGAATAACGGAGAGTAAGCAGAAATTCACTGAAAACAATATCGATAAAACAGACAAAATACTCCTTGTAGAGCGTAATAGCGAGAAAATTCCCCGGACATATTTACACATCATACCCGAATCAGCAGGTTATGATTTGAATGCGGGAATATTTAAAAACAAATAAACAATCAGGGTACATCATTGTGGGTTAGTGGCTATTAAAATTAAACCTTTGCATCAAATGAATCGAAAGAATCAATGAAAAAAGCAATTATAGTTGGAACATCGGACTTTGACATTGAGAAAGAAACAATTGATTTAAATGTAACCGTATTTATAAATATTATCGGTTGGACAATTAGTTATTTTGAGAAACAGAATTATGGACATTTAGCAGCAATAACTTCGGCGGCTGGTTTAAGAGGAAGCAGGCACATCATACAATGCCTCCAAATCATACCAGATAAAACGAAATCATGTATAAAAAACTCACAAATAAAACAGCAATTGTAACCGGAGCCACAGGAAACGGGCTTGGAAGAAACATTGCATTGACATTGGCAAGAGAAGGGGCCAATGTGGTAATTAATTACAAAAACAGTGTTAGCAAAGCAAAAAAAATTGTCCAATATATAAGGGACAACAACGGTAATGCCATTGCAGTTAAAGCAGATATTTTTGTTGATAAAGAATGTGAAATTCTAGTTGATGAAACCATCGAACAGTATGGCAAAGTTGACATTCTGATAATCGTTCCCGGAGCGGGTTGGCACGTGGAATCAGTTGATAATTTGGAAGTCGAAAAATCATTACAGGATATAAATAATGAAATAACTCCAGTCTATCATTTTTTGCCGAAAGTATTACCGCTAATGCATCAACAACATTGGGGACGGATTATTGGTATTTCTGTTTTGGCAAATCCGCCATCTCCATCGTATTCGTACAATGTGGCAAAAAAGGCAAGAACAGAAGCATTGTTACAAGCAAGCCAGCAGGCATGGAAAAGCAATGTAACCATTAATGTACTATCACCAGGACCAGTAGCTCATATTGAACAGTTTGATAGTGCTGTAAACTTATCAAACAAAGATGATGAATGGATAACCCGAAAAAATATTACCCCACAGGATATAGCAGAAACAGTTCTGTTTTTGTGTTCTGAAGAAGCCGCTTATATAACTGGCACGGAGATAAATTTTCAGTTTCAATAAGTCTTACTTGTTAGGAAATAAAATAACAAAGGCAACTTGTTACAATTTGAGTTTTTTCTTCTGCGTTTCAGTATTCATAAAATGCAGAAATGCCTCATAATCTTCAGCCAAAAAGTTCGATACCCCTCCCGTTGGGGTCACAAAAAAAGGAATGCAGAAATTGCATTCCTTTTTTTTAATCCATTTTACTTACAGAATTCTTAATTTTCATCCCAAATCATCACTCTTTAAGCCAAACTCTATGCAAAAGGCTGTTTCAAATCACCATTCGAAAGCTTTATTATTCATGGTTCGATGTTAACAGAAGGTTTTTAGTTTATTAGTATTCGTCTTTTGGTCAAGTATTGCAATTGAGATTTTTATAATCCGAATATTTGACCATATTGAAAAAGATAATTTTAGAGTATTTGTTATTTTTGAAATGTTGCTATCTTTGTTCGTGATATTACGAATAAAACTATGCCAGGCGAAAATGTTTATACCGAAAAACAAGAAAAAATTGCCCGCTACGCTAAAGCAATGGGACATCCTGTAAGGATGTATGTCTTAGAATTGTTATCCAAGCAAAGTTGTTGTTACAGTGGCAATTTAAGCGATGAACTCCCCATTGCAAAATCGACACTTTCACAACATTTAAAAGAACTGAAAGATGCCGGGCTAATCCAGGGCGAGATTGAAGCTCCGAGAATTAAATATTGTATCAATAAAGAAAATTGGGAAGAAGCTCGTGAGTTGTTTAAAAGCTTACTGAAAATTTAAAAAATTTTGAAAATATTGTTCGTTATTCTGCGAACAACAAACAAGAGGAGATATGGATTACAAAGATTTAAAACTCACAAAAATTGACATTAAAGTGTTAGGTACAGGCTGCCCGAAATGTAAGGCGCTTGAAAGAGCAGTTATCAACTCGCTTTCTGAATTACATGTTCAGGCCGATGTAAGCAAGGTGGAAAACATTATGCAAATCATGCAGTATGGTGTTATGCAGACACCGGCTTTGGTGATTAATGGTAAAGTGGTTTTAAGCGGAAGGTTACCGAATGACAAAGAATTAAAAAGCCTATTAACTCAGTAATTTTAATGTATCATGAAAATAAAAGTTAACGCAACATTTTTAACCTTGTTTTTTTCGCTCTTGGGTGGTTTGAACCTTTCGGCACAATCGCCGAAGGCATCACCGATGCAGAATGGTGACACTGACAAAGTAGAAGTTTATTATTTTCATTTTAATACACGCTGTGAAACCTGTCGTGCCGTTGAATCGGAAGCTAAAATGAATGTGAAAGAATTGTTTGGCGGCGAAGTAGAATTTACCGCCTTAAATCTGGATGAGGAAGAAGGTGAAGCCAAAGGTAAAGAGTTGGGCGTGAACAGCCAGACTTTGTTTATTGTGAAAGGAGATAAAAAAATAAACCTTACTAACGAAGGTTTTTTATATGCACAAACAGACCCGGACAAATTCAGAAAAATAATTGAAGACAAAATAAAACCTCTTTTATAGTATGCAGGAATTTTTAACGGGAATGCTGGAAAACAGTTCATTCCCTTTTATTACAGCATTGGTGCTTGGGCTTATGACCGCCATTAGTCCCTGTCCTTTGGCGACTAATATAACGGCCATTGGTTTTATCGGTAAAGATATAGAGAACCGGAATCGCGTTTTTTATAATGGCCTGGTATATACTCTCGGAAGGGCAATCAGTTATACTTTGCTCGCCTTTATCATATTCCTGGGTGTTGACCAATTTTCAGTTTCAGGTATTTTTCAAAAATACGGCGAAAAAATAATTGGCCCTTTGCTTGTTGTTATCGGATTATTTATGCTCGACATCCTGAAAATAAAATTTCCGGGGATGAGCAGTTTAACCACCCGTATTGAAAAGAAAGGAACTAAAAATTACCGGGACGTGCTTTTGATTGGGATTCTTTTTGCCTTGGCATTTTGTCCTTACAGCGGGGTACTTTATTTCGGGATGCTGGTTCCAATGACCGTTAGCAGCGCTTCAGGACTTTACCTGCCAATAGTTTTTGCCATTGCCACAGGTATCCCTGTAATCATTTTTGCATGGTTGATAGCTTATACCATTTCAGGTGTGGGAACAGTTTACAACAAGCTTAAAACTTTTGAAATATGGTTTCGCAGGGTAATTTCTGTTGTTTTTATACTTGTCGGAATTTATCACATCGTTACCGTTTATCTCTAAAAAATCCATAAAGAGATGTTGCTGCTGGTTCTTATCATTTTTTTTGTGGAAATTATCCGCACGTACTTCACACCTGAAAAAACACGAAAAATTTTGGAAGGAAAATCTTTATTTACCGGAAGTATTCTGGCGTCAATCCCTGGCATTATTATACCGTACTATTTTGTATGGATTAAACAAGTAACTAACAAAATCTAAAAATGAATAGAAGAAAAGCAATGAAAGTGGCAGCCAGTGCTATTGCGGGGAGTGGAGCCGGTCTGCTTACACTTACAAATGCATTCAAGCCGAAAATAAATTTTGATAATAGTCCTCACGAACTTGACTATCAGCAGGAAGAAGGTAACTGGAAATATTTACAACTTGATCCTGAAACTACTGCTGAACTGGCTTATAAATTTTATCCTGAAGGGAGTTGTATGTATGCAACGATAAAGAGCGTTGTGTCTCAGTTAGCTAATAAAGTTGGTGAGCCCTTTAGCTCATTCCCTTATCATATGTTTAGGTACGGGCATGGTGGAGTTGGGGGTTATGGTACGGTATGTGGCACATTAAACGGAACAGCAGCACTTCTTGGTTTACTTATAACAGATAAGGGTGTTCGGGATAAAATGATTGCAGATATTTTCGGATGGTATGAAAAAGAGTCACTGCCGGTATTTAAACCGCAAAATCCCGGGAATGACTATATCCCGGCTCAAAGTATTTCAAATTCAGTTTTGTGTCATGCATCGAATACAAACTGGTGTACAACTGCTGGATTTAAAGTTGACAGTAACGAACGTAAAGAAAGATGCCGGAGATTATCAGCTGATGTCGCAAGAAAAGTAGCCATTTCGCTTAACGAAATCTTTACTAACTCATACACAACCAATGTGTATAAAGATGAAACGGCAAATACATGTTTAACATGCCATAGCAGTGAAGGTAAAATCAACAATGTAGCTGTCAAAATGAGCTGCAACTCTTGCCATACAAAATCGGTTGGACATCGTGTCTTTGGTGACATACACTATAAACTAATGAAGGAAAAATAATCGAATCTAATTTCCAAAATATTAGATAAAATATCAGTTTTTAACAAATGCAGGAAAAACTTTTTCTGCGAAGTCGTTATCCTTTTGCTTTCCATCAAAGGGCGCGTCAACTTTTTACAACTCGGCCGCTTTGGAAAATTCAAGGAACATGGATGCAACTGAGATATTGGATTCTTACCGGAGCAGGTTTCAAATAGAGTTTTTGTACCGGGAAGGGAAACAATATACAGGGCTGACCAATTCTCAAGCCAGAAGTGAGAACAAACGTATCCCTTCGGGCACGAGCCTGTTGGCAAGATGCAGATAAATGATTATTTCTTACCGGGCAGTAGTTCGTTTAGCCTGTTGGCTTTGTGATCCGGGATTTTATCCAGTGTTTGTTTCAGCCAGGAAAAAGGCTCCACTTCATTGATTTTACAGGTAGCCAGCAAAGAGTAGATCATAGCTGCTTGTTGTGCAGCATCATGGGAACCGGCGAACAAATAATTCTTTCTTCCCAAAGCTACCGGGCGAATGCTGTTTTCGATCAGGTTGTTGTCGATTTGGAAACGACCGTCATCAATATAGCGGATCAAACGGGGCCATAGGTTCAACGTATAAGCAATGGCTTCCCCGATGGCGCTTTTAGGAAGTACCTGGCAGACTTGTTCTTTTAACCAGACTTCCATCTGTTTCAAAACAGGCAGGGCTTTTTCCTGCCGGAGTTCTTTGATTTGTGCCGGTTCCAGTTCTTCTTGTTTTGCCTGTCTCTCAATTAGGTAAAGTTCCTGAAACATCAGCAAAACTTCTCCGGCACGTTTCGGGTCATTGTCTTTAGCATGTTCAAACTTCCGGCGGGCATGGGCCATACAGGCCAAAAGCATGATGTTCTTTTGATTTTTCAAATTGGAATAAGCCTGATAACCGTCTGTTTGCAGGTAACCGGAATAATGTTCGAGAATTTGATCCGGCCCTTCCCGTCCACGACTTGAACGGTAGTCAAACAGTACCCGTTTATTAACCGGATCGTAATAAACCCAGTGATAACCTTTGTGTGTTGATCCGGGCTTATCTTTGGTTAAAACCGGGGTCGGTGTTTCATCTGCCATCAGGTAATCGGCAGACAATACCTGTTTTTTTAACGTATCATACAAGGGGCCCAATAACCGGCATGCAGCACCAAACCAACCGCTAATAGTTGATTCGGCGATTTCCACCTGTTGACGCTTAAACATTTGTACCTGCCGGTAAAACGGGAGATGGTCAGCAAATTTACTGATCAGCAGGTGGGCTAAAATACCTGGTCCCGCGTTGCCTTTGGGTATAGGTAACGTGGGAAGGTCAGCCACGACGATTTTGGTCTGCTCGTCATTGGACGATACAATGTATTTGGGGCGGACAATCCGGCGAACGTAAATATTGGCCGGTTCATATTCCAGTACTTCCGTTACGGCCTGGCCAATCCTCTTAGCTCCTTCAGGTAAATCCCCCGGCTCAATCACCTCTTCTTTACGCGGGAGATGCGGGGCCAGTTCCAGCCGGAGGGGATGGTTCTTTTGTACCGGTCTATGGCGGGTGTAGCTGATCTCTTCCCCCGGCTTTTCCACGACCTGTTCTTCCGGAAGGTCAAATAAACGATACTGGTCTGGATCAGACGGGATGAAGCGTTCTTTTTTGGCTCCAAAAACCAGGCGTTTGAGTTCGGCAAGCTGATGTGCCAGCAGTTCGATCTGCTGTTTCATGCTTTGGTATTCTGCCTTGGGTATGGTGATCATTTCTTCGCTTGCCATACCACAAAGATACCTGCTTAACTGTTTATAACATTGTGATTTATCAGGGTTTTATCAACGATGTCCTGTTGTAAAAAACGTCTTCTTTTTCTTGCATGTTCCAGGGAAATACCAGTAACCAGCATGACCAGCTCACTGTAATCAATGGGGCAGGATAAACCGGCTTTCGATGGTACAGGTAGTTCGAAGGTGCCTTTTTCCAGCCGCTTATAAAACAATACAAAGCCTCCGGGTTCCCATCGTAACAACTTGATCCGGTCGCGCTTCTTGTTGATAAAAATATACACGTCACCGCTCATGGGGTTTTGTCCCAGTTTTCCCAGGACAAGACCACACAGACCATCAAAACTTTTTCGCATGTCGGTGCCCTGCCTGTAAAGAAAGTAACGGCCTGAAGATATGGAGAACATTATCTTTAAAGATTCACCAACCCTTTTAGGGTCGATACCGAAATAGTGGAAGGAAGCAAAAGCTCCACTCCATTGGGATAACGCAGGCTGATGCTCGTTCCGGTAATTGAACCAAGCTGGATAAAACCAGGTGACTGCTCTGTCGGGAACCGCTTACTAATCCAATACCTGAGTGTATGAATACTGATTTGATGTGTCTCTGCAAATGATGACTGACTTTGTCCGCTTTGTTGCCATTGCTCTACAAGGGCATACATCCGTTCTGTTTTTTCCTGATTGCTCATCTTTTTTGGGGCAAAGATCGAAATGAATCAATTCTTTTGCAAGATGTTCATCCCCGAAGGGATACGAACAAACTGAACTTTCATTTCAATGCTTCCCTTACTGCAATCAATATTGCCAAAGAGGAACACTGGTTATAGGTATCCCAAAAGAAGAAAGGATGGCATTCTCAATGACTGACATCAAAACGATGAACCACAACAGGTTATTATTGCAACGATTTATTGACGTGTCCGGCATTAATGTATACGCTGCTAAAAATCGAAAGCATGTCAATGAACTTATATATTATGGCACTATTGCCGCTTAATTTTTCAACGAACTATTTGCCTTGAATACCGAAAATCATTTACCTTCCCCTAAGATACACTTCCCTTGAAAAATATAACACTTCCCTTCTTTTCTTCATAAAACAGACCTTGTATTTACAATCTTTACGGTGTGAAATTTAAATAGAACAGCAATGAAATATAGTAGTGTATTGTTATGGCTCGTAGCAATTAGGGGATTCTTTTTCATCACAGGGTGTTCAGATAGTAATCATAAGCATAATACAGATGCAAGATATGTAAAAACCTTTACTGTGGAACATAAAGAAAGTGTAATAACTGAGACTTTCCCTGGAGTAGTGAAGGAGTTTGATGAAGTTAAATTATCTTTTCGTATTGCTGGACCAATTGATAAATTGCCTGTAAAAGAAGGACAGTTTGTTAAAAAAGGGGAACTAATTGCGCGAATAGATCCCAGAGATTACAAATTGCAGTATGAAGCAACTTTAGCAGAATACGAGCAGGCTATAGGAGAAATTGAACGTTTAGAGGAGCTCTATAAGAAAAAGAACTTAACTGATAACGATTACGAAAAAGCAATATCAGGAAAGAAGCAAATTACAGTTAAGTTAAATGCTACAAAAAATGCCTTGAACGATACTCGTTTAGTAGCACCTTTCGATGGATTTGTGCAAACTGTTTTTATTAGTAAAGGAGAAATTATTGATGCGGGCATGCCTGTTGTTTCTTTAGTAAATTCATCTTCATTAAAAATTGAAACTGCTATTCCGCCAAGCATTTTCATTAAAAAAGATCAAATTTCGAAATATTACTGTACAAATAGTAATTATAAAGGGAAGAAATTTCCTTTAAAGCTCTTGGGGACTAACTACAAAACAGGAGTTAATAAATTGTACAAAATGTCCTTTTCATTAGAATCTTCAAAAGATTTTATGCTTGCACCTGGAATGAACGTTGAGGTCTTCTTCTCTCATGAATCAAATGATAAGAATGAAATATTGATACCCATAAACGCTTGTTTTGAAAAAGATAATACAACCTGTGTATATAAATATAAGGATGGGCAAGCAGTTTTAATTGAGGTTAAAGTTGGAGCAGTAAGTAGAGATAATAATGTAGTCGTTCTTGAAGGTTTACAACCTGGAGATATTGTAATTACAGCTGGGCATTCGCAGATTAGTAATGGGCAAAAAGTAAAGTTACTGAATAAGTAATTACCTAATTATTAAAGGGAAAATACTAAAAAAATGAATATTACTCAATTCGCATTTAAACAGAATAGATTAGTTTATTTCTTCTTATTTGCATTGGTGACAGGTGGAATTGGTGCATACTTGATGATGAGTAAGCTGGAAGATCCTGAGATAAAGGTTAAAACCGCATTAATTGTAACACCTTACCCGGGAGCGTCAGCTGAGGAAGTAGAACAATCAGTAACAAAAATACTGGAAAGAGAAATACGTACCATGTCAGGTTTGGACGATGTAACTTCACGTTCGTTTCCCAACATGTCTGAGATTACTGTGAATTTGGCTACAACTATTCAAGATAATGAGGTTGAACAGAGATGGGATATATTAAGAAGTAAAGTAAGTAGTGCTAAATCAGGTTTACCCAACGAGGCAATGGAGCCAATGATCTTTGATGACTTTGGTGATATGTATGGCTTATTCTACGCCATGACATCTGAAGGTTTTTCATATGATGAAATGCGTGAATATGCTCGCGATATAAAAGATAAACTTTTAACCATTGAAGGAGTAAATAGGGTTAATCTTAATGGTGAACAGCAAGCTGTTATAGATATTAAGATGCCTGTTGACAGGTTAGCAAACCTTAAAATTCCGCCTACAGATATACTGGAAACACTCGAAAACCACTTAGCCATTGTATATCCGGGTAATTATTTATCAAACGAAAGAAGAATAAGAGTTTCGGTTAATAAACAATTAAATTCTGTTGAAGATATCGGAAATCTAACCATTTCGGATAATGATGGTATGCAGTACCGATTAAAAGATATTGCGACAATTGAGCGAAGTTATGAAGAGACTCCGTTCTCAAAGATGTTTTATAATAATATGCCGTCTATCGGTATTTCCATTGCTGCCAGCCCTGGACAAAATATTGTTGCAATTGGCGAAAAAGTAGAAGAGGAAATAGCTGAAATCAAAGAAGAACTACCAATCGGTATTGAGTTTGAGAAAGTCTATTTTCAATCTGATTTGGTAAGTGATGCAATTAATAATTTCGTTCTCAATTTAATAGCATCTGTATTAATTGTTGTGCTTGTTATTATGCTTATCATGGGTTGGCGAAGTGGTGTAGTAGTAGGTATGAGTTTGTTGGTAAGTATTGTGGGTACATTTCCTTTTTTACTATTGGCAGGAGGAACGATTCAGCGTGTATCACTTGGAGCATTTATTGTTGCAATGGGTATGCTGGTAGATAATGCCATTGTGGTTATTGACGGAATTTACAACGACCTTAAAAATAATAAAGAGCGTAAAACTGCGATGTTTACTGCTCCTAATCAAAATGCATGGCCTTTGTTAGGAGCAACTTTAATTGCGATACTTGCTTTTCTCCCTGTTTATTTATCGCCAGATGAAACAGGCACATATACTAAGGATTTATTTCTTGTTCTGGCTTTTTCTTTGCTTTTAAGCTGGATTTTATCCATCATTCAAGTTCCATTGTTTGCAAATTCTATTTTAAGGAAACCAAAAGAAAATAAAAAGGATAAAGAGGAATCAACAATTACCTCAAGAATAAAAACAAGTATCGAATGGTCTATTAAACATCCGAAAACAGTAATTATCACATCAGTTGTATTGCTGGTCATTTCGGTATGGAGTTCTGCTTATGTAAAGCAATTGTTTTTCCCCAATATACCTTACTCACAAAATTATTTAGAATATAAACTTCCGGAAGGGACGCACACACGAAAACTTCAAAAAGATTTAAATGAAATAACTGATTGGCTTTTACAAAAAGATGACGTAAAAGCAGTAACAGCAAGCTTAGGTGGAACCCCTACGCGTTACAATCTCGTTAGAGGGATGCCCGATGGGAATATGTCATATGGAGAATTAATAATTAATTATACTGATGCAGAAACGGAAGAAACGTTAAGGACGGAAATAGAGAATTATATTCGCAAAAACTATCCGGATGCTTATGCCAGACTAAATAATTACAGCCTCATGTATGTTGATGGACTGGTTGAGGTAGAATTACATGGTGATAACATTGATACACTTAAAAAGCTGACTAAAAAAGTTGAAAGTATATTTTTAGAAGAACCAACCATAAGTCATGCTACCTTAAAAAATAATTGGGAACCCCGAACACCTTACCTTCATGTTGAGTATAAACAAAACGAAGCTACCTATTTTGGCGCCGAGCGACAAGATGTAAGTCTGGCTATATTAACGTCAAATCAAGGAGTTCCAATTTCACGCTATTTCGAAGATGATTATGAAATACCGGTTCAATTTAAGCTTACAGGTCAGGATGGACAAAAACTTAATAAGCTTAATAATATACCCGTTTGGGGAGGTAATTCTATCAATTTACCCATAAAAAAAGTACTGGAAGGAGATATTCCGCTGGATCAGGTTGAAGAACAAATCCTACAGTCAACACCGTTAAGTGCGCTTGCAGATATTTCTATTGATTGGGAAGAACCAATAATTAGACATACAAACGGCCAGCGAAGTATAAAAGTAAGTTGCGATCCGCTTAGGGGTAGCACAGCAACCGAAGTGCTTGCTCAGGTGCAAAGCAAGGTAGAAAGTATTCAGCTCCCAACAGGTTATTCTTTAAAATGGAAAGGTGAAATAGGAGATCAGGATAAAGCACTGAAATATATTATCATGTTTTTACCGGTTACTATTCTTGGCATCATTCTTCTGTTATTATCATTATTTAAAAGCTACCGAAAAATGGGAATCATCATTATATGTCTTGTTTTCTCATTAATTGGGATTTTTCCTGCATTGCTTTTATCTGGTAAAGAATTTGGTTTTATGGCTATTGTCGGAGTAATCGGCTTAATGGGAATGATGATAAAAAATGGCATTGTACTCATTGAAGAAATTGATAGACAAATCAACTCAGGCAAGGATTTTTACAATTCAATTGTAGATTCTTCATTGTCGAGGGTAAAACCAGTAATGATGGCATCTTTAACAACCATTTTAGGAATGATTCCATTGGTGAGCGATGTATTGTTTGGTTCTATGGCAGTTTCCATCATGGGTGGACTATTAGCGGGTACAATTATTACACTAGTCATACTACCGTTGCTATATTATATCGTATTTGAAAAACAAAATACTAAAGCAGAATTAGAAGCATGATGAATGAAGTAAACCTATGTTACTTACTAAATTATTAAACTGCACAGGCACTTTCTTCAGTATTACCACTTAACATTAGAAAAGAAATGAAACGATATTTATTAATAACAAGCTGTATATTTTTATTTGCATCACTTGTGAAAGGTCAAATGATAGTGAACATTGATTCATGCCGTAATCTAGCTGTAAAAAATAGCGAAGAAATGGTAATAGCAAGAAAACAGTTTGAAAAGGCACAATATGTAAAAAATGAACAACAGAGTAATTTCTTGCCAAAACTTAGTGCTTCAGGAACATACCTTTATACGAACTGGAAAGATGAAATAGACATAAACAATACTTACTTACCAACTGCAAACTTTAACCCTTTAACCGGACAATTGGAACCGAATGTTGCTTTAGGCCCTGATGGCAACCCAATTATTGACGAAACAGGAAATCCGGTTTTCAATACATACGCACTCATTCCTGAAAGTAGCATTGGCTATAATATGAATAATACATTTTATGCATCTGTTGGAGTAGAGCAGCCAATTTATATGGGAGGTAAAATAACGACAGCAAACAGAATGGCCGAAATTGGAATTGATATATCGGAATTAAACATTGAAGACCGAAGACAAGCAGTAATTGTAGAAGCAGATAGAACTTATTGGACCTACGTTTCGGTTAAGGAGCAAAAAAAAGTAGTTGTTAAGTATTTGTCACTTCTTGATTCGCTAACATCAATGGTGAGCAATTCTGTAGATGTAGGCTTAACACACCGAAACGAACTATTAAAAGTTCAGGTAAAACGCAATGAGGTTCAATTGCAGTATACTGAAGTTGAAAATGCAGAAGAATTATTGCGTATGTCACTGTGTAGAATAATGGGCTTAGATTTATTAACTCCCTTAACTGTTACTGACACCACAATTGATATATCTGAAAAACTGCAACTTGACTCAGATTACACGGCAATATTAAATCGGACTGACTATCAAATGTTACAGAAAAATTTGGAGTTACAAAAGCAAAATGAAAAGCTGATTAGGTCTGATTTTCTCCCTCAAGTTGGCCTAAGAGTATCCTATGATTATTTAAAATCTTTAGAAGTTAGTAAAGGGTCTGATGTGTATGGAATAAAAAAGGGGTATGTTATAAATGAGGCAAACCCTACTTTAATGGCGACAGTCTCAATACCTCTATTTCAATGGGGAGAAGGTAAAAATAAAATTAAGCAAGCGAAGGTTGATGCAGAAATCGCAAAAGCAGAGTTTGACAAATATGATAAGCTCATGCATTTGGAAATAAATCAGGCCAGGCAGAACTTAATTCAAGCTTATAAGCACAATAATGCTGCAGTTGAAAACCTTGAACAAGCAGAAGAGAATATGAAAATAAGCAAAAATGATTATGAAGCAGGAATGGAGTTATTAACGGATTATTTAGAAGCTCAAGCCCAATGGCAAAAGGCTTATGCAGAATGCATTAAGTCTAAAACAAATTATAAAATAGCAAATACAATGTATTTAAAATCAACGGGAAATCTATAGAACGAAAAACAGAAAAATCATGAAGAAGTTAGTACTTTTAATTGCTATTTTAGCTTATGCATCATTAACATTTGCACAAAACGAAATTCCAGGAACTTGGTTAAGTGAAAATGAAGATGCCAAAATAGAGATGTATAAATCTGGCAATAAGTATTTTGGTAAGATTTTTTGGTTGGCAGAACGACATGATGAAAATCTTGAGTTAAAAGGCTATCTTGGGTTTTTATCGGATACAGAAGAATGGACAAGAACAACAAAATAATACTAAAGAATAAAGTGTTCGAGTTTCTTTTAAGAAACTTAACTGTTACCTGTGTGTTTTTTTTTATTATTCTATTTTCTCATTACTCTACAAAAGAAGACATCCTGAATGATTTCAAAACGGACACATACATTTATACATCAGTGCTTTTGGGATATTTACTCATGAGCGAACTTACCATCTTTATTGACAGAAGATATGACCAGAATTTTTATTTAAGACTAAGAAATAACCGCAAAATAAGTATCAATAAATATTATGCAATTACGGTATTGTACATTGTATCAATATTGATTTATGTAATCATACTCTTCGATTATTTTGTAGAATTCAGAGTAACATCGCTTATAACTGTGTTTTCTGCGATTTACATTTTTATGTTTGATTTAATACTAATAACCAGAAACTATTACAAACGACTAAGAAGCGAAAAAATTAAAAATGCACAATTGAGAGAAGTTAAGCTGGAGTCAGACTTGAAAGTACTGCAAAGTCAAATTAATCCACATTTTTTATTTAATAGTTTAAATGTTTTGGTCTCAGAAATATACTTCGACCAGGAAAGAGCAGTAAGTTACATACAACATTTATCCGATATTTATAGATATGTATTGCAGAGTACCCAAAAAAACCTGGTTGATATTGAAACGGAATTAGATTTCCTTCACTCTTACATTTATATGTTTAAAACAAAATACGATGATGGTTTTCAGGTAAAAATCGATATTGCAAATGATTTATTGCATCGGAAAATTCCGCCATTAGCTCTTCAGATATTGGTTGAAAATAGCATTAAACACAATGCCATACTTCCTGGTCAACCACTAATTATAAAAATATACACAACTGATAACGAGCTTATTATTTCTAACAATATAAATAAAAAGAATAATGTCAGCTCTGAATTAACCGGACTAAAAAATTTGAATACCAGGTATAAAATTTTGGCTAATAAAAGTATTATTATCAACTCTAATGAAACAGAATTTAAAGTAGCCTTACCATTATTATAGCATTATGAAACGTATGAAAATACTAATTATTGAAGATGAAATTCCAGCCCAACGACTGCTAAAAAAATATATCCAGGAGCTTAATTCTGATTGCGAAATTGTTGGCATATTTGGTAATGTTGCAGAATCGGTTAATTGGTTAAATCAGAATCCAAGTCCTGATATAATTTTCCTTGATGTCCAGTTAACTGACGGTTTAGGTTTTAATGTATTAGAACAAGCTAACACGAAGAGTTTTGTTATTTTCTGCACAGCATACGACCAATATGCCATAGAAGCATTTAAAAATAATGCAATTGATTACTTATTAAAACCAATTAAAAAAGAAGAGCTTAAAAAAACATTTGAAAAACTTGATTCAAAGAAAGATTTATTCCAAAAGGCTATATTCAAAGACTTTAATTTAACTGCTCACGATAATGTCTACGAAAAAAAACAGTACCGAGAGCGTTTTTTAATTAGTGCTGCAAATAACTGGTACACACTCAACGTTGAAGAAATAGCGTATTTTTATTTTGAAAATGAAATAAGTTATGCTGTAAGCTTTAGTAAGAAAAAGCATATTCTTAATCTGCGGATTGGTAAAATTATGGAAGAGCTAAACCCAATACTGTTCTTCAGAACCAATAGACAAACCATAGTCAATATAAACGCCATAAAAAAAATAGAAACATGGTTTAACGGTAAGTTGATAGTATTTACAGAGCCAGAGCATCATGAAAAGATTATTGTGAGTCGTTTGAATGCTGTAGAGTTTCGGGATGTATGGTTAAATAAGTAAAATTACATGCCTGAAACAAAATTTATTAACGAAATATTTTAAAAAGACAGTCTTGCCAATTTTGAAAAAATGCTGCAAGGTTACCGCAAAGCAAAACAATCGAGTGCTTGGAAGGAAAATGTAGATGGTCTGGTTGAGCAAACACCCAATTGCTGATCCTTGACGACTTTGGCTTAACTGCAATTGACCAAATGCAACGGCAGGCCTTACTCGATATTGTAGAGCATAAGAACGACAATGCTTCAATTATTTTTACATCTCAAATACCGACAAAAGACTGGCATGGACTGATTGGGGAGGACACCATTGCTGATGCAATACACGACAGGCAACTCGTCTGATGTTATATCATAGAAAAAACAGAATTTGGAGTTCTCATAAAATTCTATTCTGAGCTACTGGTTCCTTTCAGGGATATATTATTTGATGATCGGTTACTAAACCTAAAGGTCTCTCAAAAGCTTTATTTCTGCTATTAAATGGTTCGAATTTTGTATTTTTGAGAAATATTTCCATAAAACAAAAAATATGTTACTCGAATTTTCTGTAGGTAATTTTCTTTCCTTTAAAACAAAAACAACGTTTATAGAAGAGACCAGATCTATTTCATTAAAACGAAAAATAACTAACTGTTCCGACGGTTTAAAACAAGATTTCCCAAAGGAGTATTTGAATTTCTATTGAAGTGATATGATGCGATTTTTACATACCGCAGACTGGCATATTGGGCAACTTTTTCATGAATATGACCGGGCATATGAGCACCAGCAATTTTTGAACTGGTTACTGGAAACTCTGGTGACAGAGCAGATAGACGCTCTATTGATCAGTGGTGATGTTTTTGATTTATCCAATCCTTCTGCATCATCTATAAAAATGTTCTACTCTTTTCTGAATCAAGCGGTGAAGAAAAATCCGGATTTGCAGATTATTGTTACTGCAGGAAACCACGATTCTGCATCACGCCTGGAATCTCCGAAACCTCTTTTAGAATCGTCTAACATCCATATTGTCGGACTTGTCGAAAAGGA
Organism: Prolixibacteraceae bacterium; assembly: GCA_963662895.1. GTDB lineage: Bacteria > Bacteroidota > Bacteroidia > Bacteroidales > Prolixibacteraceae > GWE2-42-39. The sequence continues at coordinate 2,667,232 of OY759982.1, forward strand.
TGAGCATGGTGTTGTTGACTATAGTAAAATCACCATATCGATAAAGGACAAAGAGGATAACACAAAAGTCTGGTGTATAGCGGCTCCATTTTTACGAATGGGAGATTATCCGTCAATACCGGATTGTGCTAATCCTTATGCCGAAGGAGTTACCTCTTTTTATAAAATGGCTTACGATTATGCTGCATCGCAGAAAGAGCCAGGGCAAGCCATTATAGCTATGGGACATTTGCACGCTCAACAGGCTGAGGTGGGCGATATAGATAAAACGGAAAGATTGATTATGGGCGGTGTGGAATGTATTTCGGCAACTGCATTTAACAGCAATATCCGGTATGTGGCACTGGGACACATTCACAAAGCCCAACGTATTGGGGGTAAAGAGCATATTCGTTATTGTGGCAGTCCCTTACCTATGTCTTTTTCAGAAACGAATTATAAGCATCAAGTCATTGTGTTCGACATAGCCGAAGACAATATCGAAGGTCTGAAAACAATCGAAATCCCGGTTTCAGTTCCGCTTAAAAGAATTCCTGCCGTACACAGTTCGCTGGCGGAAGTTCTTTCTTCTGTGGAACAATTAGCGGCTTTTGAAGGAGATATCCATACTGCACCATATCTGGAAGTCCTTGTATTACTGGATGGGCCGGAGCCCGGCTTGCGGCATAAAGTGGAAACCGCGCTTTCCGGTAAAAATTTCAGACTGGCAAAAATAGATGTTCGCTATAATACTTCAACAACGAAACCTGATGAAAATAAAGTGGTAGCCCCTGAACAACTTAACGAGCTACAACCACTGGAAGTGTTGCATAAAGTGTATCAAAGTAAATATAACAATCCCATTCCTGAAGACCTGCAGAAGCTTTTTCAACAGGTTACTCAGGAAGTAAACGAATCGGACATATAAGCATGAAGATACAAGCCATACGCATTCAAAATTTAGCATCTCTGGATGGCAATACAGAGATTAATTTTAGCGAGGACCCACTTTCTTCGGCAGGTATCTTTGCTATAACAGGTCCTACGGGTGCAGGAAAATCAACAGTGTTAGATGCTTTATGTCTTGCGCTCTATGCCAGGACTCCCCGGTACAGGCTGGCCGAAAATGGCATAGATATCATGGACGTAAAGGGAAGTACCATCAAACAGGATGATGTACGGGGAATTTTAAGAGATGGCACGTCCAGTGGCTATGCCGAAGTAGATTTTGTAGGGATTGACGGGCAATATTATAGGGCTAACTGGAGTGTAAGAAGAGCACGCAATAAAGCCGACGGCAACCTGCAGGCTTATGAGATGTATTTGAAAAATGTTACCACCAATCAGGACATACCAGGCAGGAAAACAGAGTTGCTGGCAGAAATAGAGCGATTGGTCGGGCTGAACTTTGAACAATTCACCCGTTCTGTTTTATTGGCACAAGGGGATTTTACAGCTTTTCTGAAAGCAGGAAAAGATGAAAAATCATCCTTATTGGAAAAATTGACGGGTACGCATATTTATTCTGAAATCTCTAAAAAGGTTTTTGAACACCATCGGGAAGAACAGCAACAACTCAGGGAACTGAATGTACAACGGGAAGGAATAGCTACTCTTACTACAGAAGAAATAAGCGCTTTACAAGAGCAAAAACAGACGTTAAAGGCATCTATAGAAACTGACGAAAAGAAACTTGACGATCTGGATAAGGAGTTGAACTGGCATGTACAATGGCTGAAATTACAGGAAGGCGTTCAGTCTGCGAATGTACAGCATAACCAGGCAATTACAGCAAAAACAGAAGCGAAATCACGGGAGCAGCAATTTCAACAAATTGTTCGTATCCAACCTGCCAGACCTATTGTTAGTGAGCTACAGAATGCTCAGAAACAAATTACTTCCAGGTCAAAACAGGATGAGGAGCTTTCCTCTAACCTAAATTCTCGAAAAGAACAGAAAAAAATATCCGATGTTGCTTTTGAGCAGGCAACGAAGACATTAAATATTAAAATGCAGGAAGAAGAACAGGCTCAACCTCTGCTGAATACAGCAAAAACATTGGATGTACAACTCACTGAAAAAGCAGAACAGATAAAACAAACAAACGAAGATGTTGCCACTGTTCGTAAAAAAGAAACACAACAAAAAGAACAATTTTCCCAGACTGTTAAAGAGTTGGAAAATATAGAAAAGGAAAGAGTAAAACTTGGCCAGTGGAAAGCTGAAAACGAGTTTCGTCAGCAAATTGCCGAACAGGAGAATCTGATTTTATCCAAATTAGGAGATGCCAAAGAAATTTTGGAAAGCCTTCAAAATTATACAATACGTATTTGTACTACGGAAGAAAATATCACAAAAAACCAGCAAGAGCAACTGGCTTTGAAGCGGCAACTAAACACTATTCAAACTTCATTGCGACAAAGACAAAGTGAATACCAGTCTTCGAATACCGTTTTATCGGCTGTTTCTATTCAGGATGTCGAAAATGAAAAGTCGTCTTTGGATACTTCCATAGAAGACCTGATTGCAGCAACGGCTCATTGGAAATTATTGTTTCAGGCTATAACAGAAAAAAATACTTTACAAAAATCGCTTAAAAAAAACAAAAAAGCACTGGAGCAAAGCACGGCTCAATTCGTGGAAGCAGAAAAGCTTTTGGAAACCAGGACATCAGAAAGAGCAGCTTCTTTAAAAATGCTTGAAAAAGCGAAATTGGTAGCAGCAGAAAGTGTGGAACGGCTTCGAAATCAATTAGAGCCAAAGGAACCTTGTCCGGTTTGTGGTAGCACTGACCATCCATACGCTTCGCATCATCCGGGACTTGATCTTGTACTTTCCAAACTGGAAACCGGGCATGCGCAAGTAGAAGCTTCTTATACACAGCAATTGACTTCTCATACCCGGCTGAAACAGAGCTGCACAGAATTAGAAAAAGTGATTGGGGAATTGGAAGACAAAACTTTACAAAACGATAAATCCTTAAAAGAACTCGAAGCAATATGGGCGAATTTTCAGGTCTCTGAAAAATGTAGTGAACATCCTTTTGAGGAAAGAGCCACGTGTTTACAGCAACAATTACAGCGACAAAAAACGAAACAGCAGCAATTACAAGTAAAAATACAGTCTTATACCAAGCAAAAAAAACAACTGGAAGCTCTTAAAACACAGCTTATAGCGCTGGATAAACAATTAACCCAAATTGAAAATCAAATCAAGGATGCGGAAAGAATCCTGAAATCGTTAGAAGAACAGCAAAAGAGTTACACTACAGAACGGGAGAATATCCATAAGAAACTGGATGAGATAGCACAAGCTTTGGCTGTCTATTTTTCTTCGGAGAATTGGTTTGAAAACTGGCAGTCCAATCCGAATGCTTTTGTAGCCCGCATCAAGGAATTCACCCGCAAATGGAAAGTCAATATAGCTCAACTTGAAGAGTATATTCGGAAACAAGTTATACTGACTGAAAAAAGAAATGGGATGCAGGAGCAACTCAGGAACACCCGGGAAGAAGTACAGGCAAATGAACAGAAGCTTTCTAAGCTGCAAAACCAAAACAAAGATTTGTCTGATAAGAGAACGGCTCTTTTTAACGGCACTCCTGCAAAAGAAGTGGAAACAAAGCTGAAAGAAGCGATTGATCTGGCAAAACAGACTTTAGAAAAACAACGGGAAACAGTAGAAAAAATACAAGGAGATATTACCCGAAACAGAGCGCAGCACGAGCAGCTTGAAAAAGATATAAACGGCTTATCCAAACAGGAATCAGAACTAAAAAAGCAACTCTCCGAATGGATTACCAAATATAATCAAAAGCACAAGGCATCACTTACCCAAGAGGAACTATTACCTCTTTTAGCTTTTACCCAGGATTGGATAGAAACAGAAAGGGCCAGCCTGCGTGCTATCGATGATACGGTCACACAAGCTAAATCTATTTTGAAGGAACACACTAAAGCATTGGCAACACATATCGGGCAGCGGTCTTCGGAAAGAACATCGAAAAAATTGACCGAATTACGAACCGAAACACAGGAATTACTAAAACAGCATTCTCTACAGTCCAATGAAATTGACTTTAAAGTAAAAGAAGATACGTTGAACAAGCAGCGAATAGGAACACTCTTGCAGGATATAGAAAAGCAGGCCGCTATAGTGGAAAATTGGGCAAAACTGAATGAGATTATTGGTTCGGCTGATGGTAAAAAATTCCGCCAGCTTGCACAGGAATATACTTTGGATGTATTGCTAAGCTATGCCAATGTTCATTTAGAAGTATTGAGTAAACGGTATGTGTTGCAACGGATTCCCAATTCCTTAGGGTTACAGGTCATTGATCGGGATATGGGGGATGAAGTCCGTACTGTGTATTCGCTTTCAGGCGGTGAATCTTTTTTGGTCTCACTGGCACTTGCTTTAGGCTTGGCATCCTTGTCCTCCAGCCGTATGAAAGTAGAATCATTATTCATCGATGAAGGCTTTGGATCACTTGATCCGTCAACGCTCAATATAGCTATGGATGCATTGGAGCGTTTGCATAATCAGGGCCGTAAAGTAGGCGTAATCTCTCATGTACAGGAAATGACAGAACGGATACCTGTGCAGATCAAGGTAAGTAAACAACAAAGTGGAAAGAGTAAAGTGGAAGTAGTCGGAATTTAATATCATGGATTAACAAACTAATAACAAAAATGACTAAACAACCTTGATCAATAACTTACTTTTCAATTTCCAGGAGGTAACCTCTGGTGTTCTCTTGTTATAAAAACCTGAATAAATAGAACAACACATAAAATCATTACTACTTTATATGGTTTGAAAAATTTATATCCTTAATTACCGTGCAAACTGGCTATGCAATCATCTTAAAGAAATGGGAGTAGATTTTTATCATCATGCAGGATCAAATATTGTTACCATTCGGGCGAAGCACATTACAAAAGAACTTGCAAACAAAGTATGGTCTGGTTCCTGATAAGCACAACGGAAAACCCATGTGGTATAAAATAGTAATTATGGAGCATGTACACATTGATCATTTAAAACCTTTTTGGATGAATTAAACACGTTAGAATTTTATATTTTAGCAGATTCTGGAACGAATGGAAAGGAATTATTCAATTCCTATACTTTTGTGTTATTTAGAGGGTAATATGGCAGATTTTGAACAGAGAATCATATTTAATTTGAAGAAAAGAGATGAAAACAGTCTTCGCAAATTATTTGATTTGTACTATAACCCCCTATGTCTGTTTGCCCTGAAATTTGTTGATTCGACAGAACAAGCTGAAGATATTGTCCAGGATACATTTATTAATTTCTGGAACTCCCGCAGCTATAATAATATTCACTCCAACATAAAAGCATATTTATTCAGGGCCGTTAGAAATAATGCGTTGTACTTTATTCGGAAAGAATCAAAATTTAGGTTTGAAGAAATTGATAATCATGTTCAGAACCTGATTGAAGACGAATTGCCGGAGGATGAATTAAAGAGCCTAAAAGATCTGCTTTTCAACCAAATTGAACAATTGCCGCCCAAAAGAAGAGAAATTTTCAAGGCAATTGTTTTTGAGAATATGAAATACAGCGAAGTAGCAGAACGTTATGGAATATCGGTAAATACAGTAAAGACGCAATATTCAAGATCGCTTTCAAAATTGCGGGAATTACTTGATGTTCTTATCTTATTATTTTTGCCCTGAATTAAGCCATTAAGGTAATATTGGCCGGGTAAAAGTCCTTGCGACAGAAATAAGATAACTGGCTTTTGAGCAACTTACATTGTGTAATTCTAATTAGGATAATGGTTTCAATTTGAAATCTTATTTTATATTTCTTTTAAAAAAAGCAACTCTTTTGTCACCCAATTATAAAAATGTTGCATCTATATTAAAAACAAATACAGATGATTCAACCAGATTCAAATATTTATCTGCTGATAGCTAAATATAGTCAGGGAAATATCACCGAGAAGGAATACCATATTTTGAAAGCATGGATGGAAGGAGATGCCGATAATAAAAAGGTCTTTTCAGAATACCTGATTTTCCTTAAAAATGCGCAAAGAGTCCGTTTCTCAGCAACAGTTGACGAACATTTAGCCTGGAAAATTATTCATTCTAAGCTTGAAAAACGAAAAGCATTCAGTTTCCGGCCATATCTTAAATATGCAGCTGTTTTATTGGCACTTGTATCGTTAACAATTTTTTATCAGCTGTTCCACAAACCAGAAGAGAATAACAATATGGTTTCCGAAGCGCATGTAATTACCCCCGGAAAACCAAAGGCAACATTAGAGTTGAGCGATGGTCGCAGTATCGATCTGGAAGGGATGAATGATTCTACTTTACTTCTTGGAAGAGGGCTTAACATTCAAATAAAAAATGAGACCATAGATTATACCAGGGCTACTGCTAATTCGGAGCTTATAAATACCATTCGCATTCCCCGGGGAGGTGAATATAACCTGGTTTTATCGGATGGAACCAGAATTTGGCTAAATTCAGACTCAGAACTTTCATTTCCTGCAAAATTTACCGGAGAAAAACGAAAAATTTCGTTAAAGGGCGAAGCTTACCTGGAGGTTGAAAAAAACGAGAACTTCCCTTTTGTGGCAGATGTGAAGGGAGTACAGGTTGAGGTTCTTGGCACATCGTTCAATGTAAAAGCATACGATAATATAGAAACTACGTTGGTGGAGGGTAAAGTAAATATTCATACAAATGCTTCAACCAATGTGATACTGAAGCCCGGTGAACAGGGAATTGTAGATACCAATAATAACAGTGTGAAAGTAAAACAGGTAGATACCAGGATTTATACTTCCTGGGTAAATGGAATGTTTACATTCAGAAGTATGACTCTTGAAGAGATTATGAAAACCTTTGAACGTTGGTATAATGTTACCGTTTCGTATGGAAAGGATGATCTTAAACAACGTCATTTTACCGGTAACCTGAAAAGATATGAAGGGATCAATCCACATCTCGATTTAATTGGTCTTACAACAGATGTTGATTTTAAAATCTCAGGGAATAAAATTTTGGTAGTAAAAAAATGAGAGCGAAATGATATGTTTATAAAAAACGGGAAATGCGGGCACATTTCCCGTTAGTAAATACATTAGAATTTCTAATACAAATTGTTAAAACATTACAAATCTATGAAAAAACGATGTGTAAACTATCTTTCGAAACATTTTTCGGAAGTAAAAAAGCTGCTTTTAATTATGAGGCTTATGATTATCCTTACGCTGCTTTTCTCCGTTAGCACAATGGCTTCGGTTTATTCGCAGAGCGCAAAGTTATCAGTTAATGTAAAAAACACCACGCTCGAAAGTGTTTTTGAGAAATTAGCCGGGCAAAGCGAATTTCAATTCGTTTATAATGATGAAGAAGTGGCGGTAGTAAAAAATATTACCGCAAATTTTAAAAACGCTACTGTTGAACAAATTTTGGATGAGGTTTTAAGAGATTACGATCTGAACTACAGGAAAGTCAATAATGTAGTCGTTATTACACCTGCTCCCGGAAAAACCAAATCAAACAATGTGACTGAACCGGATGAGCAGAAAAAAATCAAGTTCTCAGGTAAAGTAAGTGATGAAGAAGGAAATCCGGTCCCCTTTGCTGCAGTTGTCATTAAAAACACAACGGTTGGTGCCGCTACTAATGAACAGGGTGAATTTGGATTTGAAGCTGACGAAGGTGAATATTCCATGTTGGTTATATCAAGTGTAGGATATTTAAAAAAAGAAATTGAGATTGGTAATAAAACAAGTTTTGAGATTGTTTTACAGAAGGATATTGCCGGACTTGAGGAAGTTATGGTAACCGGTTATCAAACAATATCCCGTGAACGTTCAACAGGCTCATTTGTTAAACTGAAAAGCGACCAGATTGCACAAAAACGTTTAAGCGATTTGAGTACTGTACTGGAAGGACAGATTGCGGGGTTCAGCGATGGAGTAATAAGGGGCGTCACTTCAATGCAAGGGCTAACAACCCCATTATATGTCATTGATGGTTTTCCGGTTGAAAATACACGTTACACACAATCTGGTTCTTTGGTTGAAAATCTTCCTGATTTAAACCTTGAAGATATTGAAAGTATAACGGTATTAAAAGATGCCGCCGCGACTTCAATATATGGTGCGCGCGCGGCAAATGGCGTGGTTGTTATTATGACCCGAAAAGCATCAAAAGGGCAAACAAATGTGAGTTTTTCTTCGAATCTTACCGTATCGCCCTACCGTTATTATACTGAGCCCCTAACAGATGCAGGAGACATAATTGGGCTTGAAAAAGAGTGGGCAGCAGGAAATCCCAAGTTGCAGGCCACCGGTGGAAGTGCCGCTTCTTACGCTCAATCGCTACTAACCAATGCTATTTTTACAAGCCAGGGGATGCAATCTATTTTAAATTACTATGCCGGAAATCAATCTGAAGCTGAGATGAACAGTCAACTTGATGCATTAAAAGGCATGGGCTACCAGTATTACAACGATGTTGAAAAATACGCTAAACAAAATAAGTTCTACCAGCAATATAATGTTAGCATAGGTAAAGCTACCGAACAGAATAATTTCATGGCATCTGTAACCTATAAAAACAACAAATACGAGGACATTTATTCGAAAAATGAATCTGTTGGAATCGATTTGAGGAACTCAACCGAAGTTACCAAATGGCTAAGCGTTGATTTGGGGAACTACCTTAACTACCAAAAAGGTACCACACAAACTTATGATCCTTTAGACCCCGGCTTTGTTTATCAGCCATACAACCGTTTGGTTGACGATTCCGGCAATCCGTTTGTTTCAACTGCTGAATCCCGCCTGAGCCAATCAACCATTGATGCCATTAATAACTACGGTTTGTACAATATGGATATTACACCAATGGACGAATTGAGCATGAATTTGCAACATAGCAAAAATTTCTCTACCCGTACTTATGGAAAACTGAACATCAAGATTACCGACTGGTTGAAATACAATGCAATGTTTCAGTATGAATATGGAGTTGACCGAACCGAACAACTGAAGAATAAAGAGTCGTACGCTGTTCGAAACCTGGTTAACCAAATGGCTTCTTTAAATTCCGGATCATTAGTTTATAATCTTCCTTACGGAAATATATACAACGAAGTTCAGCAATACTCGAATGCTTACAACTTCAGACAACAAATCGACTTTAGTAAAACTTTTGCTGAAAAACACGATTTGACGGTAATCGCAGGAACTGAAACCAGAAATTCAAAACTGGAGTATCGTGGAAACACCCTATACAATTACGACCCTGATATTTTGAGTTTCACTCCCATTGACCAAAAAAAGTTGACGAGTTTGACCGGTTCAATTCTCGGAGGCTCAAGTATGACCAATAGCGATTTTGCAGTGATACGTGAACTGGTAAACCGGTTTGTTTCGTTTTATGGAAATGCCGGATATACTTATAACGGGAAATATACTGCAACCGGTAGTTTACGTTGGGATCGCTCGAATTTGTGGGGTACCGACAACAAATACCAAAATAAGCCAACATGGTCAGCAGGAGCATCGTGGAATTTGTCGAAGGAAGATTTCTTTCAGGTTTCATCGGTTGATATGTTAAAACTTCGCTTTTCGTACGGAATCGGCGGTAATATTGCAAAAAATTCAGCGCCTTATATGACGGCAAACTACTTCCCGAGTTCCACCGTTGGAGGCACATATGGTTATGTGGGAAGTCGTCCGAATCCGGAGTTGTCGTGGGAGAAAACAGCAACGACAAACATTGGGGTTGATTTTTCAGTATTAAAACAACGACTTTCCGGAACAGTTGAATTCTATAATAAAAAAGGTTCTGATTTGTTGGCCAATACACAGGGCGTTCCCACCGAAGGTTGGGGATATTCGACTTATACCATTAACAATGGCGAAATGCAAAACCGCGGAGTTGAATTAACACTTAATGGTGGAATCATTAAAACAAGCGATTTTGGCTGGAACGCCTCATTGCTTTATGGCTACAATAAAAACAAAGTTACTTATGTAAATGTGGAGGCCCCGGTTTATTTTCTACAGCTTGATTATCCAAGCGAATTTCCAAGAATCGGAACTCCCTATAATTCAATCTATGGATACAAGTGGGCAGGTTTAAGTGAAACCGGCTTGCCACAGGTTTATGATAGTGAAGGGAACGCGATTACGAGTCAACCCACTGACTTGAAGTCAATAGAGAATCTTGGAACTACTGTACCAAAACACAGTGGGTCATTTAGCACCTCATTCAGCTACAAGAACTTCGATTTATCAGCTTTATTTATTTACCAGTTGGGACACAAAATTCGAAACACCTATTTGCCAATGTTGAATAATAGTTATAGCAGCGCAGCCGGTGGATACATTACCAATATTGCTGTTGGCAATAAGCGGATTAACGAACGCTGGCAACAACCTGGCGATGAGCTGACGACCGATGTGCCACGCGCGGTTTTCGAATACGACAGCGATTTTAGCTATGCATTGTATTCCATCTATTCCAGCTCCAGTGTAAATGTTTTGGATGCCTCAAATATCCGTTTGAGCAATGTTTCTCTGGCTTATCATATTCCGGAAAATTTACTGACAAAACTGAAATTGAAGAGTGTTCGTCTGAATTTCAACGTGGAAAATGTATTCACGCTGGCAAAAAGTAAAGACGCTAAGTACATGCTTGGTGGATACAGGACGCCGAATTATGTGTTTGGTATCAACGTTAATTTTTAATACTAAATTGAATTAATCATGATAAAAATATTTCATAAAATAACATTACTGAGCGCTTTGCTCTTAACTTTAGGATTCACCGCTTGCGACGAATACCTGGGAGTAATTCCCAAAGGAGAAAAAATACCTGAAACTTTAGCAGATTTTGAGGCTATGATTCGCTATGAATACGGGAACCACCTGGTTGATGTACGTCAGGCCAATATCCTGTTAAACGACCAGTGGGTGTCTTCTTCATCATGGTCGTACTACCCGCTGTATAAAGCAAATTATTTCTGGGATGAAACAGCCGACCGCGTGGCCTTAAATAACGCTGATGAAACAACTTACTATGCCAGTTATTCTGCAATTAATGCGTTTAATCTAATCATTTCGAATGCATTAACTTCAGCAGAAGCAAGCGAAAGCGAACAAAACGAGGTTTGGGCACAGGCCAAAGTGTTGCGTGCCATGACCTATTTTAATCTGGCTAATTTTTATGCTGATACGTACGATGCAGCTACGGCATCCGAAAAACTGTCTGTTCCGTTGATTACAAGCGCCGATGTTAATGCAGCCTATACACAGGTAACAATTCAGGAGATATATGATTTTATTTTGAAAGATGTGGAGGAAGCGCTTCCTTATCTGCCCAAAGTAGCCGCTACAGTTTTGCACCCTAGCCTTGGAACTGCTTACGCGTTTTATGCGCGTTTGTATTTGCAAATGAATAATTACGACAAAGCATTGGAATTTGCCAATAAAGCGCTAAATGAAAACGATGTTCTTTTCGACTGGACTGCTTATTATGAGGAAAATAAGGACCAGATTACAAATCCTGATTCATACATTCGTACTGCTTCGCCAATGGGGTACGATTATGTCGAAAACTATTCTTATCGTCATGGAAGCACGTATTATTCATCCTCAGAAAAATCGCTGACAACAGATCGTGCAGCATCGTTTGAAGAGGGTGATGCTCGTTTTCTGTCACGCTGGAAATTGCGTACGGTTGGAACAGAGACCTACTATTACGGAACTTTGCAGGGATACTTCAATTATGGAGGAATAACCACCGTTGAGGTTTATCTGATTAAAGCCGAATGCCTTGCCCGAAGCGGTGATGTTGACGGGGCAATGGAGGTACTTAATGCGGTGAGGAAAACCCGTATTTTGCAGGAAAAATATTCCGACCTGACAGCCGCAAACAAGGCCGAAGCAATGACGAAAATTATACAAAACAAACGGAATGAGCTAATTCTTACACTCATCCCTTTTTGCGATATACGCCGTTTGAACCAGGAAGGGACTTATAAAATAACACTATCGAAAGTGGTTGATGGAGAAACTTTGACTTTGTCTCCCGATTCTCATATGTGGACTATGCCTTTTCCCCAAGGAGCAATTGACAATCCGGGAAATGGGAGTTTGGTACAAAATGTAGAAAAATAGAAATATTATTAATTAAAGAGCACAAGAAGTTGCCCAACAGGTATCTTTAATGTTACCAGTTGGGTGTCTTTGGGGCTTGCTCAATAAGAAAGATGAGATGAAAAAATTACTTACAAACCTGTTGGGTATTTTATTAATTGCTTTGATTATATCGTGCCAGCAATCGAATCGTGGTTATGAAATCAATGGCAAGTTAAGCGGTGCTGCTGATGGCACAAAAATAGCTCTAGTTCCTTTTGCTAGTTATGATGTAAAACCTGAAGCTGAAACGACTATTGAAAACGGGAAATTCAGTTTTGCAGGAGAGCTCCCTGAACCACGTTTATATTACCTGGTATTAGGAGACAAACAAGCTTATTTCCAGGTTATGCTTGAAAATTCAACTATAACTGTAAACGGCGAAGTGGAAGAAAGCACAGGAAGAGAAGAGAGCCCGGTATTGAAATTCATAAACATGGAGGTAAATGGTTCCGACAATGATGATTATTTCAAAAGCCAGATGGCCGTTCGCCAGGGGTTAAATAAAATGTACGAAGATAAAAATGAGAGGTTTGCCGATATTCAAGCGAAATTTTATAAAGCGAGATCTGAAAAAAATCAATTGAAAATAGACTCTCTGGAGAATACGCAGGAATATAAGGATATGGAACTCGCAGAGAAAGCATTTTTGGGTGAAGTAGAAAAACGCTACAACGCGGTATTTGAGACCAATAAAGAGACTTTCTGGGGGCCGTTGATGATGTTGAACCTGTATTCTTATCTTACTCCTAATGAACGTCCGGTTTTTGAAAGTATGTCAAAAGAAGCGCGAGAGAGCTACTATGGTAAAATGGTTGCCGAAGATTTGTACCCGGCCAACCACACGGGCGAAAAGGTTCCTGATTTTACAACTATTGATGCCAACGGAAAAGAAGTGAGTTTGAATGACCTTATTAAAGACAAAAAAGTAATCCTGATTGATTTTTGGGCATCGTGGTGTGCGCCTTGCCGCAAAGAGCTTCCGAACGTAAAAGCCAACTACGACAAGTTTGCAGCAAAAGGCTTTGAGGTTATTGGCTTTTCGATCGATAAAGACCCGAAAGCGTGGAAGAAAGCAGTGGACGAAGAAAACCTGAAGTGGCCAAACTTCAATGACCTTGATATTTCTGCACTTTATAAAGTAAAAGCAGTCCCCACAACTTACCTTATTGATAACCAAGGGAAACTAATTGCAGAAGATGTCCGTGAAGAAGAATTGGGCAAAAAGTTGGAAGAACTCCTGGAAAACTAAAACGAACGAATCAGACAACTGTTAATTCAACTGGCAGCATTAACTAAACATTTTATTATCTGCCAGTTGATTTTTCAACCAATTCTTTTATTATGATAATGTCTCGAAGCGCTTGATGCGCAGCATAACCGTTTTGATTTGAAAACACGGTGGGTTACCACACTGATTTACCTGAACAGGGTGGAGTTTTATCCGTGGTAAATGTAATATCAAAGTGCATTTTATGGAGACGCCAGAGTTTTAAATAAGATTGAAGGAATTACGAAACAGATTAAAATGTTACAAACAGAATATTCAGAACTATTAGACTTACTGCATAAAGAGGTCGTACCGGCAATTGGTTGCACAGAACCAATTGCAGTCGCACTGGCCGTATCAAAAGCGAAAGAAGTTATTGATGAAAAAATTATCCGCTGCGAAGTTTATTTAAGTTCCAATATCATAAAAAATTCGATGGGAGTTGGCATTCCCGGCACCGGAATGATTGGCCTGCCAATTGCAATTGCATTGGGTATTGTGGTGGGTAAATCGGAATATGGGCTTGAAGTATTAAAAGACCTGAACCATAAAAAACTGGAAGAGGCCAAACAGTTTGTTGACAGCAAACAAATCTTTGTCCATCTGAAAGAGGACGCTTCTGATAAATTATATATTGAAGCTTGTTGTTTTGGTGAAAATGCAAAATCCAAAGCAATTATTTGCGGTAAACACACCAATATTGCCTATGTTGAAGCAAATGATAGTGTTCTTCTTGATGAATTGTCCGATAATAACCAGCAACAATCAGACACAAATCTGGTGGAGTTGAATTTCAATAAAATATATGATTTTGCAACAACCTCTCCTTTGGAAGATTTGGAATTTATTCAGCAGGCGGCTGTATTAAACAAATTGGCGGCTGATGAATCTTCAAATGGTATTTTCGGGCATTCTGTAGCACGGGTTATTCAAAGCAAATCGTACTTAAACATCATGGGTGATAGCGTTTATAATAAACTGGTAGCAGTAACAGCTGCTGCCTGCGATGTTCGGATGGCTGGAGCCATGGTTCCGGTAATGAGTAATTCGGGAAGTGGAAACCAGGGGATTACAGCTACATTGCCTGTTGTGGTGTTTGCCGAAGAAATGAATAAACCGAAAGAACAATTGATTCGGGCCCTGGCCTTAAGTCATTTGATGGTTATTTATATTAAGCGGGGTCTGGGGCGTTTGTCGGGACTCTGCGGAGTAACAGTGGCCGGAATAGGGGCAGCATGTGGTATTACTTATTTAATGGGAGGAAGCAGAGAGCAAGTCGCTTTTTCAATTAAAAACATGATTGGCAATATTGCCGGCGTTATTTGCGATGGCGCCAAACCAAGTTGTGCGCTCAAAGTTTCGAATGCCGCATCATCAGCAACTTTCTCTGCTATGATGGCTATGGATAATAAAGTCGTCAGTTCATTGGAGGGTATTGCCGACGAGGATGTTGATAAAACGATAAATAACCTGAATGCAATTGGGTCTGAAGGTATGACGGAAACCGACAAGATGGTGCTCAATATCATGCTCAATAAAAAATAAAAAGATAAAATGGAGTTATTAAAGAAAATTTTGCTCTCATGTATAATGCTAATTATTGCATTGGGAGCAAATTCTCAAATAGTAGAACCTGTAAAATGGACTTTTTCACAAACAAAGATTTCTGAGGCGGAATATGATTTACACCTGACTGCAAGAATTGACAAAGGCTGGCATCTTTATGGTACCGAGTTGCCTGACGGAGGGCCAGTAAAAACAGCATTCTATTTCGAGAGCCTGAAAGATATTGAACTGTCGGGTGATATTGTGCCTGACAAAGAAACCACTAACATGTTTGACCCTTCATTTCAACTTCAGGTAAACTATTATGAAACAGAGGTTACCTTTACTCAGCGGGTAAAATTGAAGGGGGGGTCAGGTTCTGTTAAAGGTTATGTTGAATTTATGAGTTGTAATGATGAGACCTGCACTCCTCCCATGGATAAAGAATTTTCTTTCGAACTAAAAAAAGAAAATACTTCGGAAGCAAAAACCACGGGCAATGATGCAACAACCAGAGCTGGCACGGAACAGAATCATAATTACTGGAACATTTTTATTCTTGCCTTTTTGGGAGGTTTTGCCGCCATGTTAACCCCGTGCGTTTTCCCGATGATTCCGATGACTGTAAGTTTTTTCACCAAACAAAGCAAAACCAAGGCGAAAGGTATCCGGAATGGAATCTGGTATGGAATCTCCATCATCATAATTTATGTGATTTTAGGAACTATTGTTACCGCAATTTTTGGAGCCGAGAGTTTGAACAATCTCTCCACCAATCCGTGGTTTAACCTGTTTTTTGCACTGCTGCTTTTTGTGTTTGCCTTCTCATTCATGGGGGCTTTCGAAATTATTTTACCCAGCAAATGGGTAAATACCATTGATGCCAAAGCCGACAAAGGTGGTTTAGCTGGTATTTTCTTTATGGCTTTTGCACTCGCACTGGTTTCATTTTCGTGTACCGGACCAATTGTGGGAGCACTGATAGTGGAGGCAGCGCTCCGCGGAGGCATGGCGCCTGTAATTGGCATGTTGGGGTTCTCGCTTGCACTGGCAGTTCCATTTGCCTTGTTTGCGGCTTTTCCCGGCTGGTTAAATACCTTACCAAAGTCAGGTAGCTGGCTGAACTCAGTGAAAGTCGTTCTTGGCTTCCTCGAGTTTGCTTTTGCGTTTAAATTCCTGTCAATTGCTGATATGGTACTGAATCTTCATATTCTGGAACGCGAAGTTTTCATCTCGATTTGGATTGCCGTTTTTGTTGGACTGGGACTTTACCTCTGGGGAAAAATTCAATTTCCACACGATTCGCCAACGACGCATTTACCTGTTTCAAGATTTGTTTTAGGAACAATTGTTTTCGCTTTTGTAATTTACATGATTCCGGGTTTGTGGGGGGCTCCGGTAAAACTGATAAGCGGGTTCCCTCCTCCGGTTGATTATGCTGAATCGCCGCTTGGAGTTGGCAAGTTGCAGGTTCAAGGGGTAGCTCAGTCGACGGTAAACGTTGACCCGGAAAAACATATTGGCCCTCATGGAATACCACTTTATGAAGATTATGACAAAGCGCTGGATGAATCAGTAAAATCGGGGAAGCCTTTGCTGATCGATTTTACCGGAAAAGGTTGCACAAATTGTCGGAAGATGGAAGATAATGTTTGGGTCAATCCTGAAGTGAAGAAAATGCTTCTTGAAGATTATGTTGTAGTTTCATTATTTGTTGATTTGAGGAAACAATTACCCGAAAGCGAGAAATACACTTCTGAAACAACAGGAAAAAAAATACGAACAGTTGGAAACAAATGGTCCGATTTTCAGATATCGCATTTTCACCGGAATACTCAGCCGTACTATGTTATTTTAAATAAAGAGGAACAGCAATTGTCCGATGGATATAGTTATAATCCCGATCCACAAAAATTTGCCGATTGGTTAAAGAACGGACTTCAGAAAAATTAAAAATAAATCATTGAAAAATCTGGCGGAATATGAGTATTCTTTTCCACATCAAATAAAACACATATACAATTAAATCTGTTACAGATCAGTTTTCAATCTGGCAATAATCTTTAAGGAGTTTAAAACGTTCATGTGATTTTTCAACACAGTATCCGTGATGGATCGTAATACGGCAAATCTGAAAGCTCCGTTTGTCGACCTAAACTGACCTGATACTTTTTGTTTCACCTTTATATTTCGGATAGCCCGTTCCGATGCATTATTATCGGGAGGTACTTCCGG
The DNA here is from genome assembly GCA_963662895.1 of Prolixibacteraceae bacterium. GTDB lineage: Bacteria > Bacteroidota > Bacteroidia > Bacteroidales > Prolixibacteraceae > GWE2-42-39. The sequence goes on from OY759982.1 coordinate 2,684,463, forward strand.
CCTATAAAGAAATGTAAAAATAAATTCACGATACTTTTTCAATCGTTTTTGAAAAACGGTCAATTCATTTTTGTCCTTAGGTATTTTGTACCCCAATAAAAAATCAAGCCTGGATTCTATCTGGAATATTCTCGGATCTGGCACGTAATAGTCCGGGGCTTCCATCCGTTTTTCCTGATCCAGGGCTTGGCTGAGAAGAAGTTTTGTGACGCGGCTCCATTTGTGTGCGTAAAGTTCCCCCAAATAGTTGAGATCCCTTAGCAGGTGGGCAAGGCAGAGCTGGTGGGATAATGCTTTGGTATTAAAATGGCTTACCCAGCAGTCATGTACGAGGACGGAGTTTTTAAATCCTTTTTCAAACGTCTGGTCTATGCTCTTTTGCCCCCTGTTGTCGGTTATTGTAATAAATGTAGCTTCTTCGTTCTGCCATGTCCATGCCCAGTGTTTGTCCCCGTCTACTTTCACCCCGGTCTCATCGCTACCGGTAGCATATTTTTTGTTGCCCTGTAGTTTTTGCTTAATCAATTCATATGCGGGCTGCGCCTTTGTGACAAGCCTGTCCAATACATAATGGATTCCACCTTCGCTTATGGGGGCATTAAAAACATCGGAGAAGATTTCCCTGATCCTTTTGAACGGGATATACTGCCTTGTATGGAAGTACCCTATCAGGCTTTCTATGTTGTTCCCGTAACTGACAGGGGAACCGGCTTCTCCGGGGTAATCCCCTTCGTTGATATGGCCACAGCTGCATTGCTTTGTGTATATGCGGTGTTCCGTCACCTTTATTTTTATTTCCGGAATATCGTAAACTTGCCGCTTCCCCTTATATTCGGCCGGGATATTTTCAAGGCTGTTGCCACAGCAATGGCAGTAATTGGGTACATGGTCTTTTGTTATATCGGGACTATCTGTCATTTTTAACGTATTTCCCTTTCTTCCTTTTTGGCCTCCCGGTTTTAACCCGCTTTTCTCGCGTAAGCTTTTGCGTTTGGGACGGTTTTCGTCTTTCGATGGGGGGATACTGCTGTTATTGCTGTTCTTTGGTGTTTCATATTTGGCCAAACGTTTTTTTAAGTATTCATTTTCCTTGGTTAGGGTATCAACTTTATTGGTCAGGTAATTTACTTTTTCGACAAGCGCAATAACCGTTTGTTGCAATTTTTCCAAATCGTTTGACATATCACAAAGAAATGCTCTTTACAATTTAAATACAAGGTGTTAACAGAAAAGTTGTCAAGTCTGAAAACGGCAATATGTTAATAAAGGTTGCTTTTGAAAATTTAAACCCTCTGAGAATCGAATATTTCATTGAAAAGCAATTTTCAATGAAAAAATTTCAAATATCGTTTTCTCAACAACATAGAATTAAAACTGATCTGTTACAAAGAATTAAAGGGAAAATACAAAGTAGAATTTTTTTCATCTTATTTTTTTAATTGTTGCACCGGGTAGCTTACGCCCCCTAAGAACCGTACGAGCCAGTTTCCCGGCATACGGCTCAAGCCCTTTTAAGGCTATCCCGCGAAGGGATACCCGCCCATGATTTATTGTTTCTTGCATAACAAATGTAGTTACTTGCTTGCACTCTTTAGCTAAATCTTCTCTCCATTTTGTTCGTTTGAAGAAATATTTGTCGAATTCAGGCAGATAAGGATTTGCATTACTCTTCACTTTAACATGATAACGAATGGGAACGTACGCAATACGGTATAACCGGTTGTGTTCGATCCCTTTCTTCATTATTCTTTAATCGGAAAAGTGATTGTTTTGAAAGTAGCGATAATAAATCCGCCAACGGTTTTTGTTCCCGTGTTGGTATTTAGCCCATCGTTTAAGCTGCCGGTAAATGAATGTCCCAAAACGGGAGAAAGTCCGTTTTGCACATATGCCCTTGTGGTCGTTTGACCACCCCCGTATAACCGGGTTTAGCACCCGGATGATAGCGGTGTAAAAAAGCGTTCTTTGAAAAAATGGACTTTCCTGTTGACGGCAAAAAACTTTCCGCGCTTGCCGAACGGAAAAATGATGCCCGCCCGGATGATAAAAAGCTGGCATCTCTGCCGCTTTTCCTGGTCCCGGCGGAAAAGAAGGCCAAAACCGGAATGGAAAAATGCAGGAAGGACAGTAAAAAATCATTTAATCCCCTTAGACTGATCATTTAAGTACCAGCGGTTTAGCCCAACACGAATTAAAACATAATTGAGCAGGGGGGCCGAAAGCCGGAGATATCAAAAAAGGCAGCAGATATACAAACCGACTGCCTTTTTTCATGGCTCAACTGTGCCTTAATTCCTAATTTGTTGGGGCATCGTGCTTTTTTCTTCATTAACTCTCATCATGTTTCTTCTCAAAGTATAGCTCGGGTAAAATTATTTTTACTTCTTTTTCTGTTCCTTCTTTCTGCCAATAAACAATGAAGTTCACCTTTGCTCCTTTCAGTTCATAGTTTCTTTGTCTTAGTGATTCAATTTGATTTACAAACTGCATGGAAAATTTTAAAATAGATTGTCCCTTTGAATTCAAACATTCATACCCGTTTAAAGTCAAATTATCTCCACTTGTAAGTTGAGAAACTAAATACTGTCTGTTAATGAAGTAGTCAAGCCAAACATCTTTGTAAGTTAAGTGCATAGCCAACTCCTTTGGTGGCAGATAAATTTCCCTATCCTCAATTCGTTCTATATTCTCTGCTGAAAGATTGTCTAAAAAATTAGAATTCAGGTGAATGGTTAAGTTTTGTTTTGCCCTTGTCATAGCAACATATAATTGCCGCCTGGCTTCGTCTGTTGAAGGGTTAAAATTTTCAAGCATTAGAAAAACATTATCAAACTCTTTTCCCTTTGCTTTATGAATAGTTGAAACAAAAATTGTCTCCCCGTTGTCATTGAAGAAATCTTCCAATCTGGATTCACGAATAAAAACCTCTAAATCGGATTTGTATTTTTTCTTTGGATTTGTCGCCTCAAAATCCTTGATGATATTAGTACAAATTTCCAACTTATTGCTTTTGCTAAACTTATTAAATAATTCTCTTTTAGCAGTATCCCAAACTTCATCATTGATTACGAAAACATCATTAGCAAAATTCAACTTACTTAAAAAGAATCTGACTTCCTCAAGATTATATAAACCGAATCCGTCATTCGGTTGAATCAGTTTTGCCTGCATCCCATTTTTCAAAAGAAGTCCGGTTATTTGTAAAGCTTCTTCATTTGTTTTTGTCAACACACATGTAGTTCCTGTAAATTCAGTTTTGAGTATATCTTGTACAAGCGGAGTAATGAGATTCGCACTTTGATAACTGACCAATTTTATTTTTCCATTCTCAGTTTGCTTTGGAATAATTGGTGTTTCTTTCAATCGGTATTGAATGCGTTTGACAAACTGATTTGTAAAATGAACAAGGTTGCTTTTGCTTCTGTAATTTTCAACTAGCTCATTTTTAACTGCTTTGTTTACCTGAATAAACTGTTCAAGATATTTTGAGCTTGCTCCCCGGAATTCATAAATGTTCTGGTCATCATCACCAACCGCAATCACTCTCATGTCTTCATTTTGTTCCATCAACGTATTTATCAGGTTGAACTCATCTTCGTCCATATCCTGGGCTTCGTCAATTACCAAAACTGTTTTTGTAATTCGGCTAACTTCAACTTCTTTGTTCCTGATTTTTTCAATCGTCTTTTTTAAAATCACATCCGACTTCTCAAGACTTCCAACCTTCCCTAATAAGTCGAAGCAGTAAGAGTGGAATGTTTTAATTTCTATGTAGTTAGCGGCATTGCCAATAAGCTTGAGTAAACGTTTTTTAAATTCTGTTGCTGCTGCTCTAGAAAAAGTAACCATGAGTAACTGCTCATGCTTTACATCTTCCATTAAAAGCAGCGAAGCAAGTTTGTGAACTAGCACTCGGGTTTTTCCGCTTCCGGGACCAGCTGCGACAACTATATATTTTGTTTCATTGTCGGTAATGATTTTCAACTGAGTTGGTGAAAGTTCACCGAATAACTGTCTGAACTTCGCAGGAGTTAAGTTTCGTTTAATTTCATTTTGTCGGCTACCTTTGAAATATTTGTTGAGAAACGAAGTATAGTTCAATTGGAAATAGTCTTCAACAAATTGTAAAGCATCTCTGTAATCACTTATCATTTTCTTAGCATACTCGCCAACAATATGAATTTGTTGAACTTTATTTTCGTAAAACTGATTTAATTTCTGATAATCTTCAACTTTGTAACGCTTCTTGTTATCCTGCTCTAAACGTTCAATTGTTAGTCGGTTATATACTACAAGAAAACCTCCCTCAATTTTAATTGCCTCAATTCGTGATAAATAGAACAGTGTATCTTCAACATCTTCTATTGAAACTTTTTTCCCGAAACTGGCTATTGAATTTTCAAATGCCTCTTTTAGTTCATGAACAGAAAACTCAACTAAAACTTCTTCTTTTTCTGCATCATTTTCTGAAACACACAAATTACTTTTATCATAAAGTAATTCAACTATGAACTTTGCCAACTCATACCGCTTCTCTAATTTCTCTTTTAGCAATTCTTTTGGATGGAGACTAAGAACAACAAAATGGTTGTTCGAATATTCCAGATTTTGTCGCTTAATCCAATTTTTTATTGCCCAATAGTTTATGATAGTTTTAATCTTATTGGTGTTGATATCATCACAACCTTTCTGTTCTGCTTCTTCATTCAACTCCTTGATGTGGAATGTCTTTTCCTGTTCTTCAAATAATGGAAGTAAAAAATTTTCAATCCTGCTGAATGATTCAACAATGTTGAGAGAACGGTTCTTATTTTCTCCTTTCTTGATGAACGCTGTTAAATCTTTTGCATCAGCCAAAATTTTTTCTTCTCGTAAAAGGTTCACAATGTTTATTACTTCCTCCTTAACAATTCCCAAATGGTCGCTGATGTAGTCAATTCTTGATTCGGCTGATTCTTCGTTCGATTGTTTCCTGCTTTTACTTGAAAAGAGTTTTTTAATAATTCGGATTCCTTTTTCTTTTTGCTTTTCTTCAAATCGTTCAGAAGCATTGATTTTGTCAATAGCTTCTTGTGCATTCTTTGAAAGAATACTATTGGCAAAAACCCTCGGCATGTTTTGCCCCCGTTTTAAATATCCGGCATCTTCTAATGCGGCAATAGCTGTTGTTACCCTTGTTTCTATTTTAACTACGTTATCATCCCAACCTGCCTTCCTTGCAATCTCCAAAGCTGAATTTGAAACAGTAGAACGAAATTTTGTAATTTCTTTTATCGCTTTCCAAATCTGTTGAATTTCCTTAATTGATAGTTTTGTTTGATTTAGCAGAATAAAATGTTTTCCAAGGTCCTCTTCATTGAACAGGACAAAACAATCTGCGACAATTTTTTCATCTCGCCCTGCTCGTCCAGCTTCCTGAATATAGTTCTCCAATGAATCGGAAATTTCATAGTGAATAACCATGCCGACATCTTTTTTGTCAACTCCCATTCCGAACGCAGAAGTTGCAACCATGATTGGGATTTCACCCGAAATAAAAGCATTTTGGTTTGCCGTTTTTTCCTTGACATCCATTTTGCCGTGATATGGTTTTGCATTAAACCCATCTTTGGTTAATCTTTCTGCTAATAAGTATGCTTTTCGTGTTCTTGACACATATATGATGGTAGGGCAATTTTTTTCCTCAATTAAATCTCGTACGGTTTGATATTTTTCTTCCTCGTTCCCCTTCTCAAAAACTTTATATTGAAGATTTGTTCTCGATGTTTTTGACGTAAACAGTTCAAGGTCAATAGAAAGTTTTTCTTTGAAATAGTCGCGGATATCTTCAATCACTTTTTGTTTTGCTGTTGCAGTGAAGCACGAAACAGGAATTTCATCTTCAAGATTTTTCTTCTCCTGAATTGATTTGATAAAATCACCGATATATAAATAATCAACCCTGAAATCCTGCCCCCATGATGAAAAACAGTGCGCTTCATCAATAACAAAACGAACGATTTTTCTGCCTAAAATCAAGCGTTCAATTGTTCGTGAACGCAACGACTCAGGTGAAATATAGAGAATAGATGCCGAACCATCTTCAACCCGCTCAAATGATTTGGCTCTTTCAATAGGGTCAAGCAACCCATTTATTGTAACTGCTTCAGTAATTCCAATTTTTTCAAGATTGTCAACTTGGTCTTTCATCAAAGATTGCAAAGGTGAAATTACAATTGTTAATCCTTTGGCAGTTTCGCCACTCATCAAAGCCGGAACTTGAAAAGTGATTGACTTTCCACCGCCAGTCGGAAATACTGCAAGAATTGATTTATTGTCAACAGCTGCTTTAACTGCCTTCTCTTGCAATGGTTCTCCTCCGTATGTTCTAAATGAATCAAAGCCGAACAGTCTTTTCAGTCCTTTATGTATATCTAAGGCGTTGTTGCAATATGCACAACCTTCAATACATGGTTTATTACGTAGTAGAAACATTATCCTTTCAACTTCAGGGTAATTTTTAAGTACCCAAGGAGGTGTTATGGAATGAATCTTTTTGTGGTTAATGAAAGAATTGATTAGGGATAAGCAGTAAGCAAGTTCAATAGGATGTTCTCTTATTATTTTTGAGAGGTCGATCTGCTCGCAAATTTCATTTTCAAACTTTTCACGAATCAGGTTTTCAATATCTTTCCTCTCGCTTGTGTATTCAATAAAATGGAAAAAAGAGCGGAACTCTTTTTGGTTATTCAGAAGCAAATAGAAAATTTGCTTTATCGTTCTGTTAGTCTCCTTGAATGCGGCAATTTCATCATAGAATAAATCTTTCGCTTTGATTGAATCGTTCAAGGGATTGTTTGTGTCTTCAGATTGTAGCTTGTCGTCTTTCAGTAAAGCATGATATGGTTTAGTTGGAAAAAGTAATGGAGAGAGAAACAGCGTGTCAACAATGTTAATTGCGTTGATACCTGCATCTGTCAATGCGTTACCTATGTATTTTATGTCATGATTGAAAATATTGTGTCCGCAAATGAATTCTGTACCGTTTAGAAACTGTGTGAACTCCGTAACCGAACTTTTATGAAAAGAACTGTCATCATCCTTGACGCTTCCTATGTCAAGAATTTTTCGGCTTTTTGGTTCAATTTCGGTATCTATGAATGCAATTGTGTTCATTTTCGGTTAACTAAGTTATCATTCATCAGTGAAAGTGAATATGTTTAGTGTCTTTTTTTTCAGCATGTGCCCCAACGGTTTGCAGGTATGAAACGTTGCGCATTTCGAAGCACTTCCATATCAGACCGTTGCCGCCGTTTATTAAATGTTATGTCGCTCAAATTTAGCACTATCCGCGCAATGTTTTTTACCGCGTGTCTATGCTGTACTTTGTTTTTTGAGCTTTATAATCTATTTCTTTACCTCCTCAATCTTAATATCTTTTAAATAAAATGTCCCAGAATTACAAAAAATGGTTAACATAAATGAATCTTCACCTTCTTTAGCTTCAAAATAATCATAAAATGTAGTCCAGTCAGTATGTAATTCTTGTGTTTTTGATATCGGAGGGTTTCCATTCTCTCCTGCAAGTGTGAAATTTCTTTTAGATGTAACAGGGTTTTTCCAAAAAGAATACAAAATAACAGGATTGGCACTAAGATTCTTTAAAGTAATTGAAAGTTTGTATTTCTTTCCAGTTTCAATTTCTGTTTTTCCTCTAATTGTAAATTCATCTATTACATCAATTTTCAAGTAATTATCATTATCTGACACCTCGTTAATTTGATAATCATTGTTATCATCAATTTTCAGCAAAATATTAAGGTCATTTTTTGAAATTATACTATCAATCTTATCATTATAAACAAAAGTATTGCAGCCGTAAAAAAACATTACAGATACAAGTAGCGATAGGATTCCTATTTTTTTCATCATTCTTAATTTGTTATTTATATTTTAAAAATCTCATTTTCCATAATATCCAAGACTTTGTTTGTATTGCATACAACGGTGGTGGGTCGAGGTCGTGGCGGTCAGACGAGAGTCTGAACAGTCCGACCGAAACTGAGGTTGGGACGAGATTCGACTTGTCGAATCCGCACAAACCCAGCCATGCCTTATACCACGTGTTGAACTAAACCTCACTGGCGTTCGGTGGTTTTTGAGGCCACCGAAAACCAGTATCTTTGAGGCATTTAATCATTTAATTATCTTATTATGACAAATTTAAAAAAAGATTTGAACAGGAAGCGGTATTACGCAATTTAAGTTTAAAGACAAGAAAGAGTTACTGGTGGCACATCGTTGATTTCAGCAACTTTTTGCAAAAAAGATCCGGCACAAACCGGGGTGGAAGAGCTCCGGGCTTATTTTCAGACGATGCTCACCGACGGGAACCACAAACCGGGCAGTGTCAAAATGGGGTATTACGCACTGCGGGTCCTTTTTACCAACATTTATCACAAAGAATGGGCGAAAGAATACCTTCCTACCCCCAAGGTAGCCAAAACCCTTCCGCTGGTCCTTTCGAAAGACGAAGTAAAAGAAGTCCTGGCGGCTATTGACAATTTCAAGCACCGGACCATCCTCATGCTTATTTATTCCACCGGGGCCAGGGTATCGGAAAGTGTCAACCTCAAACTTACGGACATTGACAGTAAGCGGATGCAGGTCAATATACAGGAAGGGAAAGTCATACAACAGTTGCCGTAACCGTCATTGCCCGGTATGCCAGCAAAAAGACAAGCTGGAGTGGCTGGACAAGCGTATGAAAGAACTTCTTCCGGTTGGATATTACCATCTGGTATTTACCCTTCCGCATGAGCTAAACAGGCTTTGCCTGCAAAACAAGAAAGTAATGTATGGTTTATTATTTAAAGCCGTGTCGCAAACCCTTTTGGAACTCACCAAAGACACGCGGCACCTGGGGGCAGATATTGGATTAATTACCGTGTTGCACACCTGGGGGCAAAACATGACGGAGCATCCGCACCTGCATTGTATAATGCCCGCAGGTGGACTGAGTTTTGACCGGGAGCACTGGGTGCATGTACCGGACAAAAACAATTTTTTTATAGCAGGAAAGGTGTTGTCAAAAAAGTTCAGGGGTAAATACCAGGATTTACTGAAACAGGAATACGACAAGGGAAAACTGGTACTGACCGGCAAACTGACGGACATAAAAGGGCCTGTGAAGTTTAACCGGATGCTCACACTTTTATACCAAAAAGATTGGGTGGTGAATGTGCAGGCGCCCATGGGTAAACCCGAAAAGATACTGGAATACCTCTCTCGTTACGTGTTCCGCATTGCCATTACCGACCGCCGCATTTTGGAGCTGAAAGACGGCAAAGTACTGTTCTCGTGGAAAGATTACCGTTCCGGGCATTTCAGGAAAATGCGGCTGGATACCGATGAGTTTATCCGTCGTTTCCTGTTGCACGTGTTGCCGAAAGGTTTTTTTAAAGTGAGGTATTACGGTATTTTTTCCAGCCGTTACCGCAAAGGAAACATTGAAATGGCAAAAATGCTGCTGGACGAAGAAGCCCAAACCAAAAAAGAAGAGGCATTGGAAGATGGCCGCCAGGTTTGGGGAAAACAGGATACGGTATGGGATGAAATCCTGGAATGTATTCGAAACTACCGCCAACCCAACTGCCCGGTATGTAAAAAGGGGAGGCTGCGTTTTGCCGGTATGGTGCGAGATATGCCCAGGGCACCCGGATGATAGCGGTGTAAAAAAGCGTTCTTTGAAAAAATGGACTTTCCTGTTGACGGCAAAAAATTTTCCGCGCTTGCCGAACGGGAAAATTATGCCCGCCCGGATGATAAAAAGCTGGCATCACTGCCGCTTTTCCTGGTACCCGCGGAAAGGAAGGACAAAACCGGCATGGAAAAATGCAGGAAGGACAGTAAAAAATCATTTAATCCCCTTAGACTGATCATTTAAGTACCAGTGGTTTAGCCCAGCACGAATTAAAACACAATTGAGCAGGGGGTATCCCTTCGGCTGGCATGTCTGCTTCTTCAGTGCATAACAAAACCAGGGGGCGAATTTGCAGCATTTACAGAGAAGGCTGTAAGCAAAAACAGGAAAAACAAATTATTCAAAAAAGAAAACAGTAAATTGGGAACAACATGACATACATATCAGAAATAAATCCTTATGATTGTCATACTATTCTAAAAATAAGTATTAATCCTGTCAAGGTATTTTAGGAAAGGTCAGTTCGCTTTTACCGATGATCCGCTATACATTGCAAAATCTTGAGCAAAACGGACACCTGTACTTGCTGTAAACGGACAGCATTTCCTGCTGAAAGTACATCTTTGGGATATATACAATTTCGCTGTAAACGCATAAATCCATACTCTATCCATACTTTATCCATACTTAAAGTACGCTTTAAATATACGAAAAGCCTGCTAGCCGGACGGGCTGATCCTTTTTCCCTCCAGTTGGAAAAAGGATCCAAAAAGAGCCGCCGCTGAGGGGAAAAAGCCCGGGCTTTGTTGTCTTTCCTAAAGAAATACCTCTCTCCCCCGGTTTTTTCTATAACGAAACGATGGCTCCTTACTGACTGAACACTCTTTTTGCTCTTCTCCACAACTTTTTAAACTGATCCGCGTTCTGTTTCTTTACCCGAAAGTCTCAGCCCTTGGAGCGAAAGGCTTATCCTCGTTTGCTCAAAAGAAGGGGGCGAAATTACCAACTTTTTGGTGACCTTCACCGGAATGGGATAAAGGTGATTACAAATCCCCTCTTACTAAACTCAGGATTGCAAATCCTGACCAGCCGGAAACGGAACCCGGGGGTTTAATCCTGGCCGAAAACAGCAAACCGGAAGCCTGAAAAAGCGGATTAAAAACACTATCTGCAAATGTCTGACCGGCAGGTGATTTTAACCGAGGTAATGTTTAGTTCAACACTGCCTTCAATACAAAGTGTATGCAAGCAACGCTTCAAGAGGCTAATTATTAACAGTAGTATTTAATTAGTTAAAAGATTCTCTAAATTTCAATGGAGTATAATTTGTCTTTGACTTAAATAATTTGCTAAATGATTGCACGTGCTCAAATCCCAAATCATAAGCAATTTCACTAATTGAAAGGTTAGTAGTTGTAAGTTTCTCCTTAGCTCTTTCAATAAGCTTATTATGAATGATATGTTGTGTTGTTTCCCCGGTTAATCTTTTTGTTAAGCCACTTAAATAACTTACAGAAAGATTTAATTGATCTGCAACATATTGTACGGATGGTATTCCCAGATTGAGGGAAGTTTCATTGTCAAAATATTCATTCAGCAAGACTTCTAATTTGTCCAGAATCTCATAATTATTCTTTTTGCGGGTAATAAATTGGCGTTGATAAAAGCGTTCGGCATAATTTAGTAACAGTTCAATTTGAGCAATTATAATGTTTTGACTAAACTCATCGATATTTGATTTGTATTCCTGTTCTATTTTCTTATAAATATCGAGTATTATTTTTTCTTCTTTATCTGATAAAAACAGCGACTCGTTTAAAGAATAGTCAAAAAAATCGTACTTCTTTATTTTAGTAGCCAAAGAAGTTCCCCAAAGAAAATCAGGATGGATAAGTAATAACCATCCTGATGGTTTTTGTGAAGAATTATTTTCAACATACTCGATATTTAAAACCTGATTTGGAGCAAAAAAGGACATCAGGCCATTATCAAAATCATAGTTTTTTTGACCATAGCGATATTTCCCGGGAATATCTCTTTTTAATCCAATCGTGTAGTAGTTTTGCAACCAGCTTATCTTGCTGTTTTCGGGTGTATGTTTAATAAGGCTATAATCCACTATACTTATTAGCGGATGCTCTGGCGGTTGCAATCCTCTTAAATTATGAAATTCTGAAATAGTATTTACTTTTAATATTCTTTCGCTGCTCATCTTAATATGTTTATAACAAAGCACCTCCTGAAATCTCAATACGTTGTCCGTTTATCCACTTAGCATCATCAGTACATAAAAATGCAACTACACCACCAATATCATCAGGCTCTCCTACACGGCTTAAAGCAGTGATGCCCGATAAAGTTTTTCTTTTCTGTTCATTGTCCCTGGTATCTCCACCTCCAAAATCAGTTGCGATTGCTCCTGGAGCAACTACATTTGCAATAATACCTCTGTACCCTAATTCTTTTGCCAAATATCGTGTAAAAACTTCAATAGCTCCTTTCATTGAAGCATAAGCTGATGAATTAGGAAATGTAAACCTGGTTAAACCAGAAGAAATATTAATAATTCTACCTCCATCATTCAAAAAAGGCAAAGCTTTTTGAGTGAGAAAATAAACTCCTTTTAAATGAATATTAAACATTTCGTCAAACTGTTCCTCAGTGGTTTCTGAAAATGATTGATAAATACCTGTACCTGCATTGTTTATTAGATAATCAATGTATGGATTTCCATTTTCCCTGGTTAGATAAATCGATATTTTACCAAAAAATTTGTCAAAATTTTTGGCTTTACTGGTATCTAATTGAAATGCTTTGGCTTTTTGTCCTATGTTTTCAATTTCTGCAACCACTTCATGAGCTGCCAGCTCATTGGAATGATAAGTTAGAATAACGTCTATGCCCTTTTTAGCCAAATTTATAGCCATATCTTTACCTAAACCTCTGCTTCCTCCGGTAATCAGTGCAATTTTTGTTTTCATCTTTTTAATATTTTGATTTATACAAAGGTGAATAGATAATAGTTGAATAATTTAGTCTAATTTATTTTTGTTGTAGTCAAAATCCGCTTTGTGGTTATATTACTGCTAACTTTTTAGCATTTTATCCATCGTTCAGACAAACGATTGTTAAAAGTAAAAATAATAAATGATATTAATGCCAGGTTCTGAGCGGTTTATAATGAGGAATAAAATATCGTGGAGCTTATTCCCCATTCCTGTTGCACTCAAACGAGTAGGAACAGGATTATCGACTTCCTTCGGTGCTCCTTCGCTGATCCCTGGGTTAGGTTATATTAAAAACAGAGACCTCCACCGGGACTGGGATAAAGGTGATTACTAATCCCCTCTTACTAAGATCAGGATTGCAAATCCTGACCAGCCAGGGGCGGTGACGAGGGGCAAGCGGGAGGCGTTGCCCATCATTTTTCCGGTTTGAAAAATTTATCTGTGTCCCAATTTTGGGGATTGGTATTGATATAATCAGCGATACGTTGGTATTCTTCATCATCGCGGATAATATGGTCGTGGGACCGGGATTGCCAGGCAAACCCACAATGGATTTTACAGGCATTGGTGGTAACGGCCGATTTAAATCCACGAATGAAGGACGCCAAATTTTTGAATTGTGGCCCGAATTTATTTGCAGGTTCGTTGGGGATTGTTGTAGAGACGCGATGCATCGCGTCTCTACGGAACGTCAGGTCTGTATCAAGTGGTTGGTTGTATTTATTTTTGCCTATTATGATAATGGCATGAAAATGATTGGGCATCACCACATATTCTCCCATTGTTAAATTCATATCCTTACGAATGTCCAATGTTTTTAACCATTCGGTATCTACCATATTTCCTAATTCCGATAATATCATTTTCTTTTCCGCCACCTGCCCCAAACAGCATTGTTTTAATGTTTCCCGGTTCGGTTCTATGGTTGGTTGATGCCCCATTTTCCCGTGAGCAGACGGTTGCTGTTTTTGGCATTACAAACGCCTACCAGCCTAATAGTAAACAGGCTACCAGTCTAAAGGGAGTCGGGTTCCCTCCCTAATGGGAGACGAACTCCCAGCCTAATGGGACACAATGTCCCATTAGGGAGATAGAGAGGCTACCATTCCGGGTGCGGTTTTGGGGTGAGGAATATCCGGTTGCTTTCCCCGGAAACGGAACCCGGGGGTTTAATCCTCACAGAAAACAGCAAACAGGAAACCTGAAAAACCGGTTTAAAACACTATGAATAAACGCCTGCCCGGCAGGTGGTTTTGATGCAAGGGGAAGTTTAGTTCAACACTACCTCCAATCTAAAGCGTATGCAAGCAACGCTTTATTGGAGGCTAATTATTGTAGTGCGTTATTAATTCATTTTCAATATTCATATAGTATTTCTTTTCCTGATACATGAAGAATCACTTTATCGTTACCAACTATCTGCAAATCCTTTATATCAAACGAAATCTCTTTTGTAGGAACTGCCATACAATCTTCTTTGTTATCAAGTGATAATCTTAGTGTTCTTTGACAAGGATAAGATTCCGCAATCATTCCTGAATCAATCAATTTCACAATCCATGTATTACCATCACATCCACTTGCTGCAAATTTTATATTCAGACAGTCTCCAGAAATTGTAATTTCCGTTATTGAAAACGGGTCGTTTGGAGCATTTTGATATTCTGTTGGACTTACTATTACATTTTGGTCGCAATCTGATTGATTGCTAAACACTTTAAGGTAGTCAATAAATACTTTCTCACACTTATTCTTGGAAATCGTCAAAGTTCCATTTATATCCTTAGTGCAACCTGTCCCAGTTTCAGGTCGAATCTCAATCTTATACGAATGGTTTCCAACAGTCAACTCTTTGGTGATATTAGATTCCTCGCCGCAATCTTTAATAGTATCTGTAGGATTGATTAATGTTCCGACTTTAACATTGTCTATATAAATCGTTACGTTGGAAATGCAATTAATTATATGGTAATTCGCTCCAAATGTCACCAATCCAGTTTCTTTATCCTCTTTTTTATCACAGGAATTGAGAATTGAAATCCCAAGAAAAATTATCAAGGCACTCATTAATAATCTATACTTTTTCATATCATTGTTTCTAGGTTTAATGTACTTGATGCCGTTTTTTCTAATTCTGACTAACGTCAAATTTTGTTGTTTTTGTGTCGTGTCCCTTTGTTCATAGTGTTTTCAGCTTTATTTATCTCTGAAAACTTTCAAAAAAGTGCTAAAATTTTGTCGTTAGCAACAGTATTTAATAAGCTCTGTAGAAATAGATAATTTGCGTTTAAATCTATTTCGGAAGTGCTTATGTGGCGAATGCACGCACCGGGTAGTTTACGCCCCCTAAGAACCGTACGTGCCAGTTTTCCGGCATACGGCTCAAGCCCTTTTAAGGCCATCCCGGCGAAGGGATACCCGCCCATGATTTATTGTTTCTTGCATAACAAATGTAGTTACTTGCTTGCACTCTTTAGCTAAATCTTCTCTCCATTTTGTTCGTTTGAAGAAATATTTGTCGAATTCAGGCAGATAAGGATTCGCCTTACTTTTCACTTTTACATGATAACGAATGGGAACGTACGCAATACGGTATAACCGGTTGTGTTCGATCCCTTTCTTCGTTATTCTTTGATCGGTAAAGTGATTGTTTTGAAAGTAGCGATAATAAATCCACCAACGGTTTTTGTTCCCGTGCTGGTATTTAGCCCATCGTTTAAGCTGCCGGTAAATGAATGACCCCAAACGGGAGAAAGTCCGTTTTGCACATATTCCCTTGTGGTAGTTTGACCACCCCCGTATAACCGGGTTGAGCACTCTGATGATAACGGTGCAAAAAAGCGTTCTTTGAAAAAATGGACTTTCCTGTTGACGGCAAAAAACTTTTCGCGTTTGCCGAACGGAAAAATTATGCCCGCCCGGATGATAAAAAGCTGGCATCACTGCCGCTTTTCCTGGTCCCGGCGGAAAGGAAGGCCAAAAACCGGCATGGAAAAATGCAGGAAGGACAGTAAAAAATCATTTAATCCCCCTAGACTGATCATTTAAGTACCAGCGGTTTAGCCCAACACGAATTAAAACACAATTGAGCAGGGGGGCCGAAAGCCGGAGATATCAAAAAAGGCAGCAGATATACAAACCTACTGCCTTTTTTCTTGGCTCAACTGCGCCTTAATTCCTAATTTGTTAGCGGTTAGGCGTTCTTCACGTTTATTCAATTTCAGGTTTTTGTCTATCGTAAGCATTAGTCAATTGCTTCCCAAAGTTGAACTTTGTTTCCTTCTCCATCAAGAATGTGAACAAACTTTCCATAGTCGTAAGTTTCAATTTTGTCCACAATGGTTACGCCTTCTTTTTTAAGTTCTTCAACAAGAGCTTCCAAGTTTTCCACTCGGTAATTTATCATAAAGTCATTGTCAAAGTATTTTGAATCTTGTGCAAATGGTGTCCATTGAGTCTGTGCTTTTGTTGTGCTGTCAGGACTTTCGTACCACTCAAATGTCGCACCATATGGATTAGTGTCAAGTCCAAGATGTTTTTGATACCATTCTGTTACTGCTTTTGGGTCTTTGCATTTAAAGAAAACGCCTCCAATTCCTGTTACTCTTTTCATTTTATTATCGTTATTAATTGTTGTTATTGACTTAAAAGCGAATCCTCGACAAAAAGTTGTCGCAAGTGTCAAAGTTATTAAAATTGGTTTCTTCATTGTTGTCAATTCGGTTTGCGGTTGTTATATACGCTTACCGCACCGGGTAGCTTACGCCCCCTAAGAACCGTACGTGCCAGTTTCCCGGCATACGGCTCAAGCCCTTTTAAGGCCATCCCGGCGAAGGGATACCCGCCCATGATTTATTGTTTCTTGCATAACAAATGTAGTTACTTGCTTGCACTCTTTAGCTAAATCTTCTCTCCATTTTGTTCGTTTGAAGAAATATTTGTCGAATTCAGGCAGATAAGGATTCGCATTACTTTTCACTTTTACATGATAACGAATGGGAACGTACGCAATACGGTATAACCGGTTGTGTTCGATCCCTTTCTTCGTTATTCTTTGATCGGAAAAGTGATTGTGTTGAAAGTAGCGATAATAAATCCACCAACGGTTTTTGTTCCCGTGCTGGTATTTAGCCCATCGTTTAAGCTGCCGGTAAATGAATGACCCCAAACGGGAGAAAGTCCGTTTTGCACATATGCCCTTGTGGTAGTTTGACCACCCCCGTATAACCGGGTTGAGCACCCGGATGATAAGGGAGTAAAAAAGCGTTCTTTGAACAAATGGACTTTTCTGTTGACGGCAAAAAACTTTCCGCGCTTGCCGAACGGAAAAATGATGCCCGCCCGGATGATAAAAAGCTGGCATCACTGCCGCTTTTCCTGGTCCCGGCGGAAAGGAAGGCCAAAACCGGCATGGAAAAATGCAGGAAGGACAGTAAAAAATCATTTAATCCCCTTACATGGAGCATTTAATAACCAGCGGTTTAGCCCAACACGAATTAAAACACAATTGAGCAGGGGGGCCGAAAGCCGGAGATATCAAAAAAGGCAGCAGATAGACAAACCTACTGCCTTTTTTCTTGGCTCAACTGTGCCTTAATTCCTAATTTGTTACCATGCGTTTTTTTGTCATTCCTTTATTTTTGCAAATCTAATTTCATCAAAAATCTTGTTGTCTTTGCAAATAGATTTTTTAAACACTGCTTCTTTTACAAATCCGCATTTTTCAAGAACTCTCTGTGAAGCTAGATTATATTCAAAAACCCCTGTATATATTCGAACAATATCAAGTTGACTAAATCCCCATTCCGTTATTAAATTCACGGCTTTTGTCGCAATACCTTTATTCCAAAATGGTTCACCTATAAAATATCCAATCTCTGCACTCTTCCTATATACATCTGTGCCAAGAGATAAACTAATATTTCCTGCATAATCATTCTGATATTCAATTGCAAAAAATGTCTTTGGACTTTGAGAATCAACCATTTTTTTAAAGCTCTTTGCACTATCAATTGTATATGGTTTTGGGAATCCATCTCTTAAATTCATGCTCACTTTTTCATTGTCTGCATAAATAGCCAGTTTTTCCAAATCGGAGTCCATTAATTCTCTGAGAATAACATCTCCATCCGTACCTATTACATTTTTATCCATAATTTAAAATTAACTAATATATTTTGCTCCAACGATGCCAATCCTTGCACCAAGTATCAATGAAAAAATAATCATTGGAATTATCACCTTTTTGTCTTTCGGGTAAACAATAATCATAATTGGAATTGCTGAAATAAATGAAATTATAACTCCCTTTAACCAAGGTGTCATTTCCCAACTAACAAATGAAATTATCAATCCAAGCACAAAATAATGTACGAAAGCTGAAATATTTGCAGCCTTCTCAAGTTTCATAATTATCATCGGTGTAATATCTATCAATCCTGCTACAATTCCAATTATTATTGCTATTAAAAAATCAGTCATATCTTATTTTACAAGTTACACTGTGGTTCTTCACAATGCATGGTAACGGTGGCGGTATGAAACGTTGCGCATTCCGGAGCTCAAACTTATCAACCCGCTAAGCCGTTGATTAAATGTTATGTTGCCTAAATATACAACTATCCGCTCAATGTTTTATGACCGCGTGTTGAACTAAACCCGTTTCCAACGGGAGCTTAGGCTAAAACTATAAACTTTGCAATGTAAATCGTAATCTTACGATTCGAATTTCCTATCAAATGTATCGAAAATATTCCTGTCATATTTGAAGTTCATTTAGCGAATATTTATTACATTGTCAGTACTGAATTTTCAATAGATTCCACATGAAAAAAGCAAAAGTGCCCCACCTTTGTATAGTCCACCCTTACAGTGTTTTACATTCAAAAAAGCGATTGAAACCACTATGGGAAAAATACGTTTAATTTTCTCCTTTTTTTTGGCAAATGTTTAGTTCAACATATCCTCCAATGTCAAGCGTATGCAAGCAACGCTTTATTGGAGGCTAATTATTAGCTTTAGTTGTTTTTTGTCAATCCAATCAACTCCAATGCTTTATCAAGTTCCAAATCAGTATTCATTATTTTATCTTCAAGCGTATATTTTACCACATAATCAGGTTGAATATAGTCCGTTTTATAGAATGAACTATCTATTGCATTATGGAAAGAGCGTATCGGAATAGCAGCATATATCTTTGTATTCGGTAATGTTAGCCCAATCCAGTTTCCCCCATTATATCCTGAATACGAGCCAGAAGGTTTTTCACCTATCAGTCTACCTATTTTTAAGAATTGTGCTAATGCAGGAACAGTAGACGCTGTGGAATGTGAATTTCCATTTACTAAAAAATAAACCTTGCCTTTAAACAATACTTGCTGTGGTTGAAAAAAATTATCCATACCAAAAGTAACATATTCTCCTACATTATTTTTTTTATGGTCATGCCTAATATCAAAATTCCACTTCCAGTTTTTATCAGTGTATTTAAGATGCTTATAATGATTTGAAGAGGCTGTTACTTTATAGTAGAATTGAAAAGGCTTGTCATAAAAATAAGATAATAATTTGGCTCCTTTGTCAGTATCACCACCCATATTCCATTTTAAATCGATAATGAGATTTTCTATCCCAAGTTTTTGTATGCTGTCAAATGTGTTTAAAAGATATTTGTCATAATCAAATCCTTGTTGTTCGAGCCTCCATCCTTCAAACGAACCAATTTTCAAGTAAGCTGTACTTAAGCTGTCAATAATCTTAAAATCCAATTTATTATCTCTATTTATTGGGTAATTTGACCTTGCTTTATTTAGTTTATCCCAATTTATTGCAGAAACAAATAATGAGGTGTCTTTATCAGAATTCATTTCAATCACTTGTAATTTAAATGTATCAGCTTCACCAACAAGTTGTGTAAAATACATAGGGAAATCGACTTCCATAATCCTGTCTTTGAAATTGTTATTATTTCCATCAGATGGGATTCCTTCTCTTAAAGTTTTAAAAATAGATTTTGCATCAATCCCATTTATTGATTCAAGTTTCAAAATTCCTTTTAAATCAATTACTGAATCATAAATACGATTGATATATATTTCATCTTTTACTATAAAAACATCAATCGGGATGAGTTTAGTAAACATACCTTTAGGCGGATAAATACCAGTATGTCCACATTGGATTTTATCGGTTAGTGATAAAACAATCAGTCGGTAATAATCTGTTACGGACATTGAATCGATTAAACAATCCTGAATAGAGTCAAAAATGAAATTGAATTTATCTTTATTCGTATACATGTATAATCCATGATGCGCTTCTTCCAATACTTCTCTTAATATCTCTAAGTCAGTAGATAGTTCCTTTTGACTAAATCTATTTCTATTTGAGTCAATCTCTCTCGAACAGCCTATTAATAATAGAATAATCGGTAAAATATATTTCATTTTGTTCATAATTTGCAGAGTGCTGATTCAATTAAAGCACCGGGTAGTTTACGCCCCCAAAGAACCGTACGAGCCAGTTTCCCGGCATACGGCTCAAGCCCTTTTAAGGCTATCCCGGCGAAGGAATACCCGGCCATGATTTATTGTTTCTTGCATAACAAATGTAGTTACTTGCTTGCACTCTTTAGCTAAATCTTCTCTCCATTTTGTTCGTTTGAAGAAATATTTGTCGAATTCAGGCAGATAAGGATTCGCATTACTTTTCACTTTAACATGATAACGAATTGGAACGTACGCAATACGGTATAACCGGTTGTGTTCGATCCCTTTCTTGGTTATTCTTTGATCGGAAAAATGATTGTTTTGAAAGTAACGATAATAAATCCACCAACGGTTTTTGTTCCCGTGCTGGTATTTAGCCCATCGTTTAAGCTGCCGGTAAATGAATGTCCCCAAACGGGAGAAAGTCCGTTTTGCACATATGCCCTTGTGGTAATTTGACCACCCCCGTATAACCGGGTTGAGCACTCTGATGATAACGGTGTAAAAAAGCGTTCTTTGAAAAAATGGACTTTCCTGTTGACGGCAAAAAACTTTCCGCGTTTGCCGAACGGAAAAATGATGCCCGCCCGGATGATAAAAAGCTGGCATCTCTGCCGCTTTTCCTGGTCCCGGCGGAAAGGAAGGCCAAAACCGGCATGGAAAAATGCAGGAAGGACAGTAAAAAATCATTTAATCCCCTTAGACTGATCATTTAAGTACCAGCGGTTTAGCCCAACACGAATTAAAACATAATTGAGCAGGGGGCCGAAAGCCTGAGATATCAAAAAAGCCAGCAGATATACAAACCTACTGCCTTTTTTCATGGCTCAACTGTGCCTTAATTCCTAATTTGTTGAACTAAATCCCTTCGGGCTAGCCCGGAACCAAAGTTATAGATAATTGGTAAATTGGGCTCAGGTTTAATCCATAAATATAAATGATCATGAAAAAAAAGAAATGAGCCTACCTTGGTAGAAAAAGCCATTCAAACCATTGATGGTTTTGAAAAAGTGTACAAACTGCTTCAACAGCAGGTCATCCTTCGCGGGCAGAGCAAAAGCACACTTGATAATTACATCCGACGCATTGCACAAATATCGCTTCACTTTGGTAAATTGCCAGAACAGGTGAGCGACGATGAGATCAATGAATACCTGGCCTCGCTGGCCATGTCGTCAAAATCCCCTTCCCGCAGTAATTTTAAACATGCCGTTTACGGCCTGCGGTATTATTTTCGTCTGCTGGGAAACAATAAACGGGCTATCTCTCTGCCTTCGCTGAAAGGGGATACCCGTCTGCCGGTTATCCTGAACCGTTCGGAACTGAAAGAGTTATTCAAAGCACCCGCCCTTCTGAAACACCGCATTGTTCTAACGCTGATTTATTCAGCGGGGTTACGCGGGCAGGAAGTGATCAACCTGAAACTGTCCGACATTGACTTTGAACGATACACCATCCACATCCGTCAAAGCAAGTACAAAAAAGACCGTATCGTGCCGCTTTCCAGGTACATGGACAAAGGGTTGAAAAAGTACATTGCAGCAGAAAACCCGCACGTATGGCTGTTCAACGGGAAAGAACCCGACGGGCGGTACAGTGTACGGGGCCTGTCGTGGGTGATGCGCGAAACGCTGAAAAAAACTTCCATCAAAAAAGAAGTGAACCTTCATTCGTTACGCCACACTTATGCCACGCACCTGCTGGAGGAAGGACTGAACATCGTGACCTTAAAAGAACTGCTCGGGCATGCCGAAATTGCCACCACCATGATTTATCTTCATGTTGCCCAGTGTGCATATTCCGGCTCAAAGTTTACACCTGATTCCGGTGAAAGTTTACACCTGATTCCGGTGAAAGTTTACACCCGGTTCCGGCTGAAAGTTGACAGGTAATTTTCGATGGTTTCCCGGTCATGCTTTTTTTTGCGAAAAAAAGATATGGCCAATAAATCAATAGGAGCAATTATGATTAGGGAGATCATTCGATTAAAGAGAGAAAATTTTTCAAATTCCCGGCTGGCGAAAGCACTTAATCTTTCACGGCCCACTATTATCAAGTATGTAAAACAAATTGAAACCAGCGGGTTCAAACTTGAAGAACTGGGATCTTTTAGTGATGCAGAACTGCACGAACTGTTTGAAGGCGGGGTAACGCCGTCGCGCAACGACAGGAACATAATATTTATAGAGTTATCAGAATTTTTTCCTTACGTGGAACGGGAGTTGAAAAAACCGGGGGTAACCCGTCAGCTATTATGGAACGAGTACAAAAACAAACACCCGGACGGAGTGATGTACTCCCAGTTCTGTCATCATTTCCAGCAGTGGGGAAAACAAAACGATGCCTGCATGCACATGGAGCATAAGGCAGGAGACAAATTATTTGTGGATTACGCGGGCAAAAAACTAAGTTTTATCGACCGGGAAACCGGAGAGATAAAAGAAGCAGAAGTATTTGTTGCGACACTGGGTGCAAGCCAGCTCACCTTTGTAGAAGCAACCCTTAGTCAAAGAGTGCCCGATTTTCTGCACAGCCTTCAGCAGGCCTTCCTCTATTTTGGCGGGGTAAGCGCAGCAGTGGTGCCGGATAACCTAAAATCAGCCGTTAGCAAAAGTGACAGGTACGAACCGGGGATAAACGAACGCTTAGCCGATTTTTCTTTCCATTACGGCACTACCATTTACCCGGCAAGGGTACGCAAACCCAAAGACAAAGCATTGGTCGAAGGTGCGGTTAAAATCGTGTACCACCGTATTTATGCTGCCTTCAGGAATAAAGAATTTTATTCACTTGAAGAATTAAATACAGCCATAAAAAAGGAACTGGAAAAATATAATAACCGGCACTTCCAGGGTAGGGATTACAGCCGCAGGGATTTGTTTAATGAAACCGAAAGAAGTGTATTAAAACCACTTCCAGCCACAGGTTACGAACTAAAAGAATACAGAATGGCCACAGTACAAAAAAACTCCCATGTGTTGCTGGGGAAAGACAAACATTATTACAGTGTGCCTTATTCTTACATTGGCAAAAAAGTTAAGCTCATCTATACACGCGGCGTTGTTGAGGTTTATTACAATCACCAACGCATCGCCCTGCACCGGCGGGATTATTCCCCGCACAGGTACACCACCATAAAAACGCACCTTCCTTCCAGCCACCGGTTTGTCTCGGAATGGAGCCCGGAAAAGTTTACCCGCTGGGCTGCAACCATCGGGGGATCAACCCAGGCGTACATCAGGCAGGTACTGGAAACCAAACCATACCCGGAGCAGGGATACAAATCGTGTCTTGGCATCCTTGGTTTTGCCAAACGTGTTGGCAGCCAGCGACTCGATAATGCCTGTGAAAGGGCATTGCATTACCAGGTTTACAGCTACCATACCATCAGGAATATTTTGGAAAAAGGACTCGACAGACTGGGCCCTGAAAACAGTAAAGTATTGAAAATTCCCTTTCATGATAATATCAGGGGAAAACAGTATTACAAATAATTAATCATTTGAATTATGAACACGAATGCAACCATCGAAAAAATGCAGCAGATGCGGCTGCATGGCCTGAAAAGGGCTTACCAGGCATCCTTTGAAACAGGACAAAACAACTCGCTGACCAATGATGAATTTTTAGCCTGGCTCATTGAGGCCGAATGGGACGAACGGGTCGGACGGAAAACAGACCGCCTGGTTAAAACAGCCCGGTTCCGCTACCAGGCATCCGTTGAGGAAATCAGTTTTGCCCCCGAAAGGGAACTGGACAGAAACCTTTTTACCCGTCTGGCTGATTGCTCTTTTATCGACCGGGGGGAAAATATCATTATTACCGGCAGTACAGGTGCCGGTAAAAGTTTTCTTGCCACCGCCCTGGGATACCAGGGCTGCCTGAAAGGGTACAAAACACTGTATTTTAACCTGGGCCGACTTTTCGATAAACTGACCATGGCCAAAGCAGGGGGCACTTATATGAAAGAATTAGCCCGGATTGAAAACAAAACCTGCTGATCCTGGACGACTTTGGACTGCAGGTGATCAATAATGAAAGGCAACTGATGCTTCTGGATATTATTGAGGACAGGCATGGAAAAAAATCGACCATAATAACTTCCCAGATCCCGGTAAAAGTATGGCACGAACTGCTTGAAGAAAAAACCATTGCTGATGCTTTTTTAGACCGTGTAACCCACTCGGCACACCGGTTTGAATTAAAAGGAGAATCGATGAGAAAAAAAATGAGAAAACAATAATTTTTTTTGGCTATTTTTAACCACGAAATCATCGAAAAAAATGATACTGTCAACTTTCGCCGGAATCACCTGTCAACTTTTACTGGAATATGTACAGTGTCCGCGAATTGACCCGCACAGCCCGCTGGACACCCTTTACCCGGATGAATAATGGGGCGGCATGGCTTTGAAGTGGCCGATGTGATAAAACGCTTTGGTGAAGCTTTCATTTTTACCTGCCACCCCAACAGTTACCAGCGGCGGGTACTCCAGGCCTTGTCGCTTTGCCGTACTTCGGCCCTGGGCGGACACAAAGAAGTTTGTGACTGCTGCGGCAGGGAACGTATCAGCTACAACTCCTGCCGTAACCGTCACTGCCCCAAATGCCAGGCATCGAAACAGGCATTCTGGGTAGAAGATTTGCTGGAAACTACTTTTCCGGTCAAACATTACCATATCGTGTTTACCGTCCCGCACGGGTTGAACGCCATCTGCATGGAAAACAGCAAATGGTTTTACAGCCGCTTGTTTGCCTGCGTATGGGAAACCCTGCGACAGTTCGGGTACACCCGTTTTGGCGTGGAAACGGGCGCCGTTTGTGTGCTGCATACATGGGGACAAAACCTTAGTCTGCACCCTCATGTTCACTGCATTGTCCCGGCCATTGGGGAAACCCTGGCCGGAAACATGAAACACATCGGCAGTGACGGTAAGTTCCTGTACCCGGTCAGACAGTTAAGCCTGGTTTTCAGGGCTAAAATGATGGAGGGGATCGAAAAGCATTTGAAAAAACAACAGCTTTCTGACCAATACAGGACAGCACTCAAAACAGCCTGGGACAAACCCTGGTCTGTACACTGCGAACCTTCGTTGGGCAAACCGGAACAGGTGATCAGGTACCTGGGGCAATATACCCACCGGGTAGCTATCACCAACCAGCGTATCATTGACATTGATGAAAAAACAGTCACGTTTTTGCACAAGGATTACACTGATGGGGCCAGACAAAAACCAATCACCATGGATGGTGTGGAGTTCCTGCGAAGGTTTTGCCTGCACATCCTGCCACACCGCTTTGTTAAAATCCGACGCTATGGCATTTACAGCAGCCGGGCCAGGACAACCAGGCAAAAGCAAAACCCGAAGATGGTTATCAAACCAAAGGAAACCTCACAGGAGCGGCTTAAACGGCTGACCGGTTTCGATGTGTACCGCTGCCCGTTCTGTAAAAAGGGCATGATGTGCATTATTGAAAAACTGCCCCGGGTTCGTTCGCCGTCCGGCTTTTATGCCCCGGGTACTGTTATGCAGTTGTGAATTTTCGTCATCCCCTATACCGGTCTGCACTTGGTGCGGACTGGGATTGTATTGCCTAATCCGGGTAAAAATTGCGCGAACAAACAGAGCCGGGCTCTGAAAGTGCTAACCCGGACACGAAATTAACAACGAAAACGATTGATCATACCATCCAGGTACTGGGATTCACCCCTAAATGAATATCTATAAAGCAGAAAAAACATGGATAAGGCCATAGAAAAAACGCCGGTGGTTGGGATGTAGTTCAACCTGCCGTTCCTGCTTGGCTCTGCGTGCCGCAAGAACGCCTATTTATTAACAACTGGGCGTTTATATTCTTATTTATTTTGAGTTAGACCATAAGATTTATATATTCTTCTTGCACTCCTAGTGTAATGATTCATTATTGCCCGAATTAATTTTTCTTGTTACCGTCATATGTCCATTCAAAAGGCTTGGCCCGTTCTTTATTGTAAGTGTCTACGTATTGGATAATTTGCTTTGCCAATTGTTCCTTACTGTGCCATACAGCCCCTTTTAGCACGTCTTTAGTCAATATATTGAACCAGATTTCGACTTGGTTCAGCCATGACGAATAAGTCGGGGTAAAATGCATTGTTATTCTCGGCTTGGAGTCTACCCACTCCTTGACATCCTTTTGTTTGTGGACATTCAAGTTGTCTGCAATGACATGCAAGTGCCTTTTCGGGTATTTGCGGTATATTTTCTTTAAAAATTTCAAGAAGTTTTTTGCGTTGTTTTTTTCTATTGTGTTGACTGTAATCTCACCGTCATGGACGGAAAGGGCCGCTATTAAAGATACCGTGCCGTGTCTTTTGTAGGTGGCGGTCAATCGTTTGGGGTTGCCAGGTCTTAAAGGAAGTTCCGGTTGTGAACGGTCTAATGCCTGAATCTGAGTTTTCTCGTCAACAGACAATACAATCGCATTTTCCGGCGGGTTCATATAGAGCCCAACTACATTCAACATTTTTTCCTCAAATTCTGGATCTGTGCTTTTTCTGCACCAATACTCAACTTTATGTGGCTTTAAATCATGCGATTTCAAAATATGGTGCACTGTACTTTGGCTCATGCCAAATTCTGCAGCTATCCTGCGTTGTGTTTTCGTGCTTTATTATCTGCTGTCTGTCTGTGCGTTGGGGCAGCCATACTCTTTGACAAGTTTTGGTTTGTGGGTCGGGTTTTTGAGCGACTTGGCAATGTGTATGGATGCGACGGGCTGTCAAAGCTTTCTATGATTTAATTCAATACTTTCAATTTCGTAAATATTAGTCTTTATACATTCAAATTTATCAGGATTAAAAATAGCTAGATTGTATCCATCAGAATGTAGTGAACTTTGAAATTCAACTCCGTCATATCCAATAGATTTAATAAACTCCGAAAGATATTGCGTCGGCAAATAATCTATCTCCTTATCTAGCTTTCTAATTGGCAAGGACAACTCTTTTTGTAGTGTTTTAATAAATGGAATATAAGTCAAATAATCGTTTATTTCTTCTGCACCAGCCCAGGGAATAGGGTCGTTGTCGAGACACCTTAGATTTAATAATTTTATATCATCAATCAACCTAAAATCCCCAACTGTAACAAAGTCAAATAATGTCGCTCTTGCTTCATAGAGCGAAGTTTTAACATTATCTGCTAAATATAAATATGAAATACCTTTTGGATTTGCACGACCACTAGTTGCTAAATCTTTGGGTGGATTCCCCATTTTTTTAATTTCAATTCCTTTTTTTTCGGAAATTCTACTTCGATAAAATATTCTGCCCTTTTTAAGCTCAGTCTCAAAAACTTCATTCTTAAATATTTTCTTAAGCTTTACTAAATCTAATGTAGCTTGAATATGAAAACGATTAATATTTTTTATTTCGTTTTTAAATTCTTCCCACTTGCCATGAATAGCATCAGTTTTTTTAGAATGCTCTCCTTCCCACAAAGCAGAGGTCACTTTATTGTTTAATAATTCTCCGAACTCTTCACTATCATCTTCAATGATTGAATTGAGCAAATTCAGCTTGTTTTCAACTCTATCACTAAAAATTGTGTCAGCAAAATCGCGTTCTAATGCTGACAATATATCAATTCCAGACTCATTATCAACGTTGTAAAGATTTAAAATATTTGTAAAGTATAGGATAAGTTCTCTTGGGATATAAATAGATACATCTTTAGACTTACAGTAATCACAATTACCTTTTCTAGAATTCGAATGTATAATATTGCGTAAATACGAACTCGAAAAACATTCAGTACAACAGAACATACTATATCAAATTTTTAACGAGTTCAATATGATGTTTAATTGAAAGTTTCTTAATACTGCCTAAGCCAGGGAAGTGTCCATTTTCATTTAATGATTTAAATTCAGCAATACCAATAGTTTCGTCAATATTATTTGTATTGCACCATTCGACTAGTTTTTCATTTGCTTCGGCAAACTTTCCTCCAATATCTGAAGTGTCATCATTGGAATCTGAAACAAAATGCTTTATTCTAATTTTATCGTCATCTTCAACATAAGATAAATGAATTGCCACTGCATATGGCAAAAAGCCAGTTTCTGAATAGTTATCACCAATGGTCAAAAAATCAGAAAATCCTTTATAACCATCTTCTTTATAAAAAAGGTGCTCTTCCGAAAATTGACTATCTGGAACAGATAAATAATCTGAGTTTTTTGGAAGGCAATTAAAATAGTCATCAAGTCCTATTCTAGTATCAGAAGGAAAGCTTCTATAATAGCGTCTACTAGTTTTGTTAAAATATATGATATTGTTAATCACTTGAGCCTTATCTTCAAGTGTGCTTATTATATCAGTAATGTTATTGTTTATACCAACGTGAATTAAAGAAAAGCCAGCGAAATTGAATGAAATATTTTTAATAATTGCTTGAATTCCAGAAATACCAATTTTGCTATCGATTATTATTCCTAACTGAAAATTTGTGTAATCACCAATTTCTCCTGAGATGGTTTCTATAATGTCATCAGTCGAACCAATCAAATCACCAACTGAAGGATTTAGGATAATGTTAAAATTGATATCCTTATTCTTTAGTTCACTAATTGTAGATTTTAATGTAGATGAATTTTTAACAGGTTCAATAATCGGTGAGATTTTTTGTGGGGCTTCTGCAATTAATTCACTTAACTCCCGTAATGCAATAAGTTCAAATTGTTTGCCTCTAAGATAAGGGTAATACATCTTAAATTTTTTGATTTAGAAATTGGTATAAGTAACTGTATTCCTTACTTGACATATCAAGGGAATAGCAAATATGTTTTAATTCATATGGTATTTTATCTGATAAAAACTCCTTGGAACATTTCAATTTACGCTCTTTAAGTTTCTGAAACGCCATTTTTTGAAAATCAACAATATTAATTGATTCTGCAAGTTTTAAAGATTCTCTAAATATTTTGGTATTTGGAACATCAGGTACTTTTCCAAAGTATTCTTGTATAATGTCAAGATATTCTTGTTTTCGTAATGTTTTAAATATTGCCTTATGATTAAAAGTCAGATTATTTTCCTTTGCTGGATGCAATTCTTTAAGTGTGTTGTTTTCTGTAAACTCAATAATCCCGATTGTTGTATCATTATAATCCGATAATAGCTTACTAATGAATTTTGAATTTGAAACTACATATACTTTGTTTGCGAATTGCTTGTAATCTGCCAGTTGTTTATCAAGTTTTTCAAGACTATCATATTCTGTTTTTATCTCAAATATTTTTGCTTCTCCATTTAATAAAACAAAATCAGCAATCGACCTGCCAATTTTAAATTCATTTATTACTGTAGTAGTATTAATACTATATTTTCCTAAAAGCAATTTGTTGATTAGAGCATTTTTATAGAGATATTCACTTTTATAATTTGCTAAAAGTGCCTTGTAAATGAATTGTATAATTTCAAGATTATTAATTGAATCTGGAAAGCTTAAATGTTTCTGAATCCTTGCTTGAGTGTTTGCAATATCATTCTTTCTAACTATTCTATCAAAGTTAGTAGGAGTAAAAATCTGAGATAAACTTCTTAAACTTTCAATATCATTTTTTAATCCAATCATAGAACAAAATTACAAAATCAAATCTGCTTAAATAAATTTTTTACAAACATATTCACTTATCACGATATAACTGCGCGTCGGCAAAAATTTGGCTCTTTTGCAAGCTGAAGCATCAGCTTGTGTGTTGGAGCTTGCAAGGCTGGTTAAATGCCTTCAAACATGCCAATATTAAAGGGAAATTGGCAGAATTAGATGGCTGGCTGCGTAATCGTTTAAGATACTGCATATGGCATCATTGAATTGGAGCGCAGCGTAAATCATGAACACCATAAAAAATAAATACTTGTGAATAAAGAAACCCGAGAAGAAGAGGCGTAGCCTGATCCGTTTGGGTGTAGAGCCACGACAGGCCTATGCATGGAGCCGCAGCCGGATGGGTGGCTGGGCAATAGCTCAAAGTCCCATATTGGGCACCACTATTACCAAGGCCCGTCTTATGAAGCGTGGATATATTTCTTTATCGGCTATGTTTAAAATGATTTCTGACAATTCGGGGATGAATACACTGTTTCCCATGGTTTAAAGAACCGCCGTATACGAGACCACCGGGTAGCTTACGCCCCCTAAGAACCGTACGTGCGACTTTCACCGCATACGGCTCAAGCACTTCTAAGGCGTGCCTTGGTATAGGCCACCCGGCTACACTTGTTGCTCTTGTGAACAGATGTTGTTATCTGCTTGCATTCTTTAGCTAAACTTTCCCTGCATTTCTGTCGATGAACAAAGTATTGGTCAAATTCTGGAAAGTATGGGTTTGCGTCTCCTAATATTTTAACATGGTATCTGATAGGGACATATCTAATTTTATATAACCTATATTCATAGGTTCCTTTAGAGAATACCCTTGTATCAGAAAAGTTGTTATTCAGGAAATAGCGATTGAAAATCCACTTCTGGCTTTTATTGCCATGTTGGTGTTTAGCCCATTTCCAGATTTTTCGGAAAATGAAGTTGTCCATCTTGTTAAAGGTATCTTTTGCACATATTCCCTTATGGTAGTTCGCCCAACCCCTGATAACAGGGTTAAGTATTTTGATAAGGTCATGTGCTGGTATTCCCTTGTTATCCTTAATAATAGTTTTAATCTTATCCTTGAAAGATTGTACGGATTTACGTGATGGTTTTATCAACAGTTTGCCCTTGTATTTTCGGACATTCTGCGATAAAAAATTGAACCCTTGGTCAATGTGTGTTATTTTAGATTTCTCATCGGAGAGTTCAAGACCTCTTTCTTTGAGAAAATCTTTAACGAGGGGTATGATTTGTTCTGTTATTATCGCCTTATCTTTGGCAGTAATAATGAAATCATCGGCATACCTTACAAAATTGACTTTTAGTTTCTTCCATCGAGGAAACTTTCTATTGATGAGCGTTTCCAATCCGTCTAAAACCATGTTCATAATAACTGGGGATACGATACCACCCTGTGGGGTTCCTTTATTAGTGGGAAATAATTTTCCTTTTTCAATATATCCAGCTTTGAGCCATTTATTCAAAATGGTTTTGTTTACAGGACAATTCCTTAAAATCCATTTGTGATTAATTTGGTCAAAACATGCTTTTATATCGGCTTCCAATATCCATTGGGCACAATTCTTCCGGGAAAGAATGTTGAAACATTGTGCTATTGCATCTGCACACGACCTTTTTTCTCTAAATCCGAAAGAGTTTCTGTCGGCCGTTGTTTCAGCCACAGGGGCTAAGGCAATCAGGAACAGTGCCTGAATAGCCCTGTCATCCATACACGGAATGCTTAAAGGACGTTTCTTGTCATTTTTCTTTGGAATATATATCCTACGTAAAGGTTTGCATGAGTAACCTCTGGTTTTGAGGTTTTTGGCTGCGATGAGTTTGTCATATCCATTTATCCAGATAATATTATCCATCCCCGGCGTATTTTTGCCTTTATTGGCAGTTACCCGGAAAACAGCCAAGAGTTTAGCATAAAATGATTTGGTAACAAGATACATCAGGGCTTTGGCTTTGCCCCAACGATTTTCTTTTATAGCCTTGGCAATACGTCTTTGAAGCCTGTTCACCCTCTGGATAACTTTTTTCCAATGTATAAGGTCCCAGTTATCTGTCGAATGTGGCAGTGCACACGATGAATCAGCATTCTCGTTCATTTGCTTTCTTCCATTAACAGGTTCTACAAAGGCTTTTGCCATAAAGTACCAGACAAAGGTCAGCAGGTTTTCACCTGTGATAATGTTTCAATCACTATCCCTGACATTACATCAGGGCATTGGCTTTGTTTGTCCTCTCTGTCCGACATTTCCCGATGCCTTACGGTTACGGTTTTTGACCACGTTATTGGCGTGGAAAGAGAGTGTCGGGCTTCCATGTTCCATGTAAATAACAACTACAGGGTTAGACTCATCCTGTCCACCGGCCGATCGTCATTCCCGTAAGTGTACATACGAGACACTTATCCTGTCGGCTTACCTTTTGGTACGAGGCGTGTCAGTCTCTTTTTCGCCCTTAACACCATCACGATGGTTGCGGAATGTTTACTTATGTTAGTCATACCTGTACACCCAAGTCCTGAATCGGTATCGAGACCCCGAAGATTGTCTGCCTCACGGTTTTCAACCCCGTCATAGGATATGAAATCCTGACGTTCGGTACATGTTTCCGAAGCTTCAACCAATAATAGCTTCACTATAAATCAGCTGTCCGGTAAGGGTACTGTTGGGGAAACAACAGGTTTTATCAAAAAAAAATAATTCATTGTAAAACAGTTATATTACACGACTTCATGTCGCAACGTATGGTCGAGTAGGTCAGGGAGATTGCTCTCCCTTTCCCCTCTAAGAACCGTACATGAGAGTTTCCCCTCATACGGCTCAAGCACCCTAAAGACTACTTTAGTAATCCGGTCGTCAGGTTGTAATGGCTAATTTGCTGATGGGTTGTAAGCCTACGCTTTGCTCTTTCCCTAAAGTATCCCTCCCATTGCTTATCGTAAGGATTTGAGAGGTTCTTTATTTTGATGTGCCTGATAATTTTAGTGGCATCAAAAAGAGGTAGTTCGTAGGTTTGCTTTTTATCCGCTGTTGAGAATACCCAGTGTCGGTTGCCTTTGGTTTTAAAGTATTTGGCTTTAATCCAATGAGCACCTTTCCTGGGATGTCTTCGTTTAGCCCATCTCCACAATAGTTTGTAAACTTTGTTATCCAATAGTGAAAAGGTTTGTTTGGCAGCAGAGTGTCGGAAGAAGTTAGCCCATCCTGTGATTTTTGGTGTAATCATTCGGATAAGTTCTTCTTGGGATACAGCTTTGTGGTTTGTAACACATTCGCTTATATTCGTAAAAATGCCCTTTACCGAATCTTTGCCGGGTTTAGTAAGGCATTTATGCTTATACTTGCGTACATTGAATCCAAGGAAGTCGAAACCATCTCTGATGTGGGTAATCCTGGTTTTCTCTTCAGAGAGTTTCAATCCTCTGTCGGCAAGAAACTTGCTGATGAGCGGTTTAATCTCTTGTTCGAGATATTCGCTGTTGCTACAGGTAACCACAAAATCGTCGGCATAACGGACGAAGTTTATTTTGTGTGGGTTCCTTTTGGGTTTATGATGAGCGTGACGATTAATAACCTCTTCTAACCCATCAAGTACCATGTTGGCAATTATTGGCGAAATGATACCACCTTGAGGAGTTCCGCTTTCAGTTGGGAACCAGTGTTTCTTCTCCATATAACCAGCTTTGAGCCATTGATTCAGAACCTTTTTGTTTACAGGTATATGTTGCAATATCCATTGGTGCGAGATGTTATCGAAACATCCTTTGATGTCTGCTTCGAGAATCCATTCTGCTGATTTGCGTTGACAAAGTACATTATGACATTGAACAATAGCATCGGCACACGAACGTTTTGGTCTGAATCCGTAAGAGTTCGGGTCTGCCGTGGTTTCTGCTATAGGTTCCAGACCTAGTTTGAACAAGGCTTGTATAGCCCTGTCCCTGATTGTGGGAATGCCAAGATGCCTTAGTTTTCCATTCTTCTTGGGAATAGATTTTCGCTTTAAAGGTTTTGCTTTATACCCTTTGATGGATAATTGTTCGATAGCTTTCCATTTTCTTTGTGGGGTGTTCCATAGTACTTTATCAACGCCGCAGGTTTTGCTGCCTTTGTTGGTAGTTACTCTTAGAATAGCCAGTAGCTTCCCGTAGAACGAACCGGTAAGCAGAAAAAAGAGAGCTTTAGCCTTGTGAAAATGTTTTGCTTTGACGGCCTTTACGATACGCGCTTGCAGTGACTTAACTGCACGGGCAACTTTGTTCCAGTTAATGGAATCCCAGGTTGTCCATATTGTTTCGGATGCACATCCCGGTTCATCGGGATTCATTTGCGTTTTCCTCATTGAAAGTCTTACTGTAAATTTCTCGTAAAAGAGTACCATGACAGAAGTGGGCATATCCGTTGCATTACACCACGGCATTTGCTTTCTCTGTCTTTCCTTTACCCGCACGGTATTGTGCTTTCCTTACGGATAGCCTATCCCGGTTGCCCGGGAAACAGTACGGGCTTACCAAGTTCCACTTACATAACACACCGGGTTAGGTTCTGCCTCTTTGCCGGGGGAATCGTAATCCATGTAACAGAGACCGCAAAGCCTGTTAACTATACCCCTTACCTTTTGGTCATAGCGTATCATCGCCTTTCGCTATTCTCACGTCACGACATTTATCAGCAGTTCACATTGGTTGACCATACCGGTTAAGCCTAACTCCTCCATAGTTTGACGATACCATGACAGGCTTCCCTCGCAGGACTCCTTTACAGGCTATATTGTCTGGACAGCTTCACACAAACCGGTTACCCGGTATGCATGTGTCCATAGGCTACTTGTGATGGAACACAAGGTTTAATCATTCAATGAACGTTAAACAGTTAGTGTAAGCAACTTCTTGTCGCACTACGTGTGGTGTGAGAGGTGCTCCGGTGGGCTAATGGCTCACCGGCCATCTACTCGATTGTGTGCTGGTTTTATTCTAATATCTTCAATTCTTTCATTGTCTTATATGCAAATCTAGCAGTTGGATAAGTAATTGAACCACCGCCTATCACACCCATTTTTATAGCTTCTATTATCTCTTCTTTATTTGCTTTTTCTTTTATACATCCCTGAAGATGGTAAAGTACGCATTCATCACACTTTGTCAATACAGATATTGCCAATCCAGTTAACTCCTTATACTTTTTTTGTATTGCTCCATTAGAATATACATTATCATCAAGTCCCCCAAATTGATTGAAGAAATCGTCTGATTCTGTCATTAATTCATTGAGTAACTTTCTCTCTTTATTGAATTTTTCTATATCCATAAGTCTTATTTTACATTTTTCTCTATAAAATCAATTGAAAACGAAACTGAATCAACTGTAAGTTTTTCACACAAATGAGGTGGATTATCTTTTGAGAATCCTTGAGGTCTCAAGTCATTACATAAAATACTTTCTTTTTCCGTCTTATACTTTAAAGCAAAATCTTTACATAAATTCTCAATTTTGTTATTTGAAAAACCTTTAAACTTACCAATCACTCCTATAAAAGTTAAAGTTCCTTCCACAAGTCCACACTGCGCTCCAAACGTTCCAGCCCCATTCATTCCAATCAATGCATCATATACCTGTTGATTAATCGCGATGTTAAAATACTCACTCAATATACTCATTGTTGTGATGGCACAATTATCATTATTAATCCAGTAATGCTTATGTACTAATTCCTCTATCATTAATCAATAATTTTCAGTGCCACAGTGTCTGTTAAACTTGCACACAACGGTTTGGCTATGTTTAGTGCGGGACTTTGAAACACTTCATTGTCAGGTTGCCACAGAGCCAATTCGTTTATCCGTATTTTAGTTTTTATAGCCAAATCGTCAAAGACGAATTGGCGGTGCCAGCAACGAAGAGCTGCGGTTGAATTACCCGCTGAACCCCGCATTAAACATAGCCTTTGTTAGGCAATCGTAGTTTATTCTTTCAAATTCAATATTGATGTCTTAATTTCTTTAAATAACTTTTCACCTTCTAAAAATAATAAATCATGTTGATTATATCTTTCTGCAACATCCTCAACTATAAGCATCCCCAAATAATATCCACATCCCACCGGAATTGTTGGGTTTTGTGGGTCAGGAAAATAAAAAAAACCTGTTATATCTTTTGTGTTCAGCTTCTCTAATAAAATTTCTAAATAGTATTCTAAGTTTAACTGTGTTTGCTTAGTCAATTCTTCCATTCCGACAATATCTCTGTGTTGATATTCAGGGTTGATGTTTAATACAGCATAATTTGCAAATCCTTCTGTCCATAATAGATTGTATAATAGCGGTGGATTATTAGTTTTAAAAAAATTCTCAGCCCCATTTTTAAATGATATATTTCTTTGAAAATGATACACATGGAATAGTTCATGTTGAATATAGCTATTAAATGTTTTCTCATCATATTTAGTCAATTCCTCTAACCCTAAACGAATGAATATTTCTCCATCAACAACTAATGATTGAGCTTTAAATAGCCAGCCAAAAGATGGCATTAAATATATTTTGATTTTTGGCTCTAAATCGGTATAAACATCTTTGAAGTTCTGGGCGATAGTTTTAATCTTTGAAGTATCAGGAGATAAACAAATATTCTTCACCTCTGCCTTTCGTTCTGTCAGGTCAGACAGGTAAGACTGTATTGAATTATCATTTAGATATTGCTTAAATATAGCATACTTGTCAATTTGTGGCTCAATAATTTGCTGTTTAAATAATTCAATACGTGCTAAGTCACTTAAACATTCCGTTTCATTTATAAATTCCCAAACCTCTTTCATTTGATTCTCAAATGTTACAATTGGGTTGTTATCCTTTTTTAATCCAATAGTTTTGTTTGCAAAAACCGGTGTTAGCAACAACAAGGAAATGGTAAATACGATAGTACATTTCTTCATGGCTTAATCCTTTTAAAGTTTATAAACCACGAATCTATTTTGATAATATGTTGTTTTCAAATTGTTGGGGTAACTAACCATGAATTGTGTTATTTGACAATTGTTTTAACTGCTCAATTTTCAATAAGAGTGTGTTTCTATATTTTCTGGAAATTGGAATTACTGTTTTATTCAAGTCCATTTTAATTACAGATGATGAAGAATTACCAACGATTCCTTTTATTTTAAATAAGTTTACCAGATAGCTATTATGGCATCGTACAATATGATTGCATTGTTTTAAAATATCTTTTTCAATATTTGAAAGTGTATTTCTTATTAGTGATTTTTTTAAGACCTCACTATCAATCCAGTTAATTTCAGCATAATTACCAGCAGTTGTAACAAAAAGTATCTTATTTGGCTTAATTGTGAAAAAGTTTTGATTGTTGTATGATTTTAAGGTTATGGTTGTTTCATTATTACTATTTGATTTAATCTCATTCAAATTTTGGTTGATTTGATTGGTTGATTTGATTTTCATTTTTGTATTATAAGAATTATGAAGTAGTGCAATCATTGCAAATACAAATATTCCCATTTCAAATACTTGCAAAGTAATTTTGGGGTAGTGCTTTAGTGTGAATGACCATTCAAAAAAGTATAGTTCATATATGGTAAAAATATAGAACCCAATAATTATATTGCCAATTGCTACTATCAAAAGCGTGCTGCCAATTGTATGCTTGATACTTGTCAAATATTTGAATTTGTAAAGAATAAAATACCAAATAATTGCTGGTCCCAGGCTGTATAGTAATGATAGAATTAATTTATCTCTGATATTAAAAAAACTAAATCCAAAAGGTTGAAAAATCCATAAAAAGAGTAGGACAAAAATAGAACCACCTATGCAAGATAATTGCTTGAAAAAATTTATTTCAAACAAATTGTATTGTCTTTTGAGTAGTTGTAGTTTTTTCATTTCTATGTTGCCTAACGTTTGTGTAAATTAATCGTCAAATATATTTCTGTTTTATCGCCGGGGAAGTGTAATATATTTCTCCTGTCCGGCACGATATGTTTATACCAATCACCTATCATCAAAATCCATGTTGGCAATGGGGTTCTTGAGCTATAATTATTCCCTGCAATATTGTTGATCCCTATCATGTTTGTCACAACGTTACAGTCCTCCCTCTCAATAATTTTCAAGAGCTATTGGAATCCACCGAAACGCAATAATTTCCCATAACCTTAGCATTTAGTTTTATTCATCCAAATTACGCCAATCTCCCTTAAAGTCAAATAGGTTTCTGGTAAAATTCGTTACGTTCATTTGTTGGATGAGCAAAACGATAATCTCAGGCTGCAAATCATAAATCCGGGCGTGCGAACTTTGGCTTTGGAAAGCAGGCTGGTTATTCTTTTTAGATAACAGCTCTTCATTTTGCGGTGTTTCTCAGACCGTTTTATCGAAGGAATTGAATCTATCCTCATCCCATTCTGCAGGGTTATTGATGATGTATTCCGAAATGTTTTGATAGTATTGTTCGTCGCAGATGATGTGTTTCCAATAATTACGTTGCCATAAATTACCATCGAATGGTGACCAATGAAGGGTTCTTATCCCACGGATATAATTCACGGTGGTGAAGGATTCGAATGCACCAACCATATCGCCCAACGTTTTTTTCGATTTTGAATCCGTTTCGTTTTTATGATTCATTAGGGCAACCACGAGGGATTGCTCCTACGGTTGCCCTATTTGTCGTTCCGGTTCTCCGGTATTATTTGATTGGAGGATGGTCGTGTTATCCGGGGTGGGATGGATGACCATTCTATTGGGGCCGACTACAAGGGTCGCCCCTACAGGCACAACGATTTCCAATATGCCGTGAAAATGGTTGGGCATCACAACGTATTCGTGTAAATGAATGCTTTTGAAACGTTCGTGTAATTTAATCCATTCCGTTTCTACCATCCGTCCGGCATCATTCAATTGCATTTTCCGGTTGTGGATTTCGCCAAACAAACATCTCCTGTTTTTTTAGGCACTTGCTGCACCCTACGCGAGCATCCTCATTCCTTGTTCGGGAATAAATATTCAGGTAAACGTTACTGGAAAAACATTTTTCCCTATTGGAAATGCCCCGGCACTGTTCGCCAAAAACCTGTACCTGTTGGCACCTGGGGTTTAATCATTCATACAGGCTATTACGAAACAGTGACTAAATCTGGCCGATTGAATAACCAGGGCCATTGAAAAAATATGTACCGTGAGCGGGGCCGGTATCCGGTATCCGTGCCGTGTTGTATGTCATGGTCGATGTTGTAATCGACAACCTTGCAAAAGCCACTGTTGTACGGTTTGGGCGACCTGAAAAGCCTTCGGGTTACCCTCAGTTCAAAATTCTTCTTGGTCTATTCCAAGTTTTTTATTGTCTATTGATATGATTTCTATTGTTGGCATTTCGTCTTCCTGTATTGGCCATAACTCTGTTGTCTCTCAACCAAAGTATCTTCAAAATCTTTATTTACTGTTTTATGTGTAGACCTCATTCTCTCAGGCATCAAAATCTTGAACTATTGGCTCAAGCCCTGGTTACATCCTTTCTTTCAGCAATTTCTCCAAAAGAGCATTCTTCTCTTTTTCCAACTCAAGCATACGCTCGTATAGTGCTTGTTTTTCATTATTTAATTCGTGGATCTGGTCTATCGGATTATTATTTATAATATGGTCTCCATCAACCTTCCCAATATTACTGCTCCCTTTTTCAAAGGTATTATTCTGTATAATTACCGTTACCGGATCTTCTTCCAGTTCCTTTATAAATTCGGGAGTTACACGCAGTGCTTTTGCAAATCGTTCAATCATTTCATCATCAATCACTTTTTTCTGTTCATAAGCTGAAATCTGAGCCTGGCTAATCCCCACATCAATAGCGATAGTGTCCTGTTTGATTCCCATAGTGTGACGAATCCTTTTAATTGCATGCCCATGATGGGTGTTCTTGAATGTTTTTTCGTTGATTTCCATTTTTCCTATTGAATAAATAATGTGATAACGAAAGTAGTAAATTACTGATTATGACGATAATTATTTAAGCAAAAACAATAATTGTAGGGCAAATTATTTTTAAGTCCTCATCTAATACTCTTCCCTTTGATGAAGCAAATAGAACACTAAACTTAAACGCTCATGTTCCATCAAAAAATTACATTAATATTTCCCAGACGGTCGCCTCCAGCTTAGGTGGTGACACACTCATCTTTCTATCGCTTCCGGGGTTTAGTTTTTTCATGACCGGAAGCCGATCGATCCATCTCTCTGTCCTCTGAAAGGGGTCAAAAACCTGCCAGGAGCAGAGGATGGTAAGGCGGAAAGATACCCGTAACGATCCCTTTTATCCTCTGACTGTATCAACCCCGGTTGATACTTCCCGGCATTGCTATGCCTTTTTTGAAACAAATTCCCCCTAAATCCCCTAAAGGGGACTTTCGCCCTGAACAAGAGTCCTGCAATGATCGAAGCAGTGTCCCCTATATTTGTGTCATTTGGTTTTTTGTAAGACAAATGACACAAATATAGGGGACATACATCAATAACCCGGGGTAAGAGAGGCACGAACGCAACCCCGGGGTGAATGCCAGACAGAACACCCCCGGCCACGGTAGTTGGTCAAAAAAAGCGGTGCAGTTATATGGCCGGAAATGCTGAAATGATAAAAAAAGTGATGTTTTATATTTGCTTCATATACAGACTTCTGCAAAAATCTATTGTCGGCTGCAGGAGAATGATAAGTATGGAAGAGATTGTTTCGTCGTCGTGCCTCCTCCTCACAATGACCGGCGGCGCCTAAAAAAAGGGGGAGGCATCAGAGCGGCTATGCCTCCCTGATGCCTCCTTTTCCACATATCCCCTGCGTCATCCCGATGAGGGACGAAATCGGGAGAAGCAATCTCTTCGCCCTGGTTACATGCCCATTAAAGGAACCGTTTTTTTTTAGAGAACGGTTCCTTCTGTACCTCCTATTTATCCAGTGATTTGCAAACCTCCTGATTTACTTTTCTTATTTGCTGCTCATTAAGTTTTATTACCTTTCTGTCGTAGGTCATGATCCCGTTTATTTCTACTTCAACATCGGTGGTCTGGGTATAAACAGCAGCCGAATAGCCAAAGGGAATCAGCTTCTTTAGTTTTTCAGCCATGTCAATATAAGCCTGGGTTGCTTCTTCTGAGGTTTTGTATTGCACGTAGCCCCAGTTACGGCCTTTTTCCCAGATGTGGTCTTCAAATACCAGCCCGATGCCTCCGAACTCACCCAGCACATTGCAGCGCTTCGAGTCGAACAATCCCATTGCCGGTTCCGGGTAATGGTGCATGTCGAGTATGTCGCCACAGTCGTAGTGGTTGCCACCACTGGCCGGGTTCACCAGGCGCGAGGGATCATAGTCTTTTGTCCATTCAACGATCTCCGGAGTTTTAAATTGTCCCCAGGCTTCGTTGAAAGGAACCCATACCACCACACTAGGATTGGAAACCGCAAGATCCATGATCTCTTTCCATTCCTGACGGTAGTTTTGTTCCGAAGCAGCACTCCTTTGCAACTCTTTTCCATTAAAATAGTTGCGTTGTTGCCATTGAGGCGAGTGGTCTCCACTGGGCATGTCCTGCCAAACCAGAATACCCTCTTTGTCGGCGTGGTAATACCAGCGGGCAGGTTCTACCTTCACGTGTTTACGGATCATGTTAAAACCGAAATCTTTGGTTTTCCTGATATCGAAAAGAAGAGCTTCGTCGGTAGGAGCCGTGTATAAACCATCGGGCCACCATCCCTGATCGAGTGGTCCAAACTGAAAATAATCTTTATTGTTGAGTTGCATTCTGACAATCCCATTGGCATCGCGCCGGGTTGAGATCTTGCGCATTCCGAAATAACTTTTTAGCTTGTCCTGCGCAACATTATTCCGAAGAATGGAAACTTCCATATCGTAAAGGAAAGGGGAGTTGGGAGTCCAGAGCCGGGCATTGGGGACAGCGAGCAATACCTCCTGCCCGGCAACTGCTTTCCCGGTGCTGATTACTTTCCCGTTGTCCATAATCTTCACCTCAATAATGTCGGTTGGTTTTGTTCCTTCAGTAGCAGCCAGAACCGAAACCGTACCTCCATCGATGTTGGGAATGGTTTTTAAATGAGATACGAAAGCCTGTTCAACAGGTTCGAGCCAAACGGTTTGCCAGATACCTGTCACCGGCGTATACCATATGCCATTGGGTCTTTCAACTTGTTTGCCGCGAGGTTGGTAGCCCCGGTCTGAAGGATCCCATACTTTAACGAGTAGCTCCTGTGTTTTTCCTTTTGCCAGAAAAGCCGTAATGTCGAAGCTAAAAGGAGTATAGCCGCCCTGATGGGCACCAACCTTAATGCCATTTACCCACACGTCAGCTTTCCAGTCAACGGCTCCAAAATGCAATAAGATCTTTTTGTTTTTCCAGTCAGCAGGAATCGTGAAACTGCGGTGATACCACAGTTCATTGTCTTGTTCTACTGTTTTCTGTACACCGGAAAGAGATGACTCAATGGCAAATGGAACCAGAATTTTCCCATCATAATTCGATGGAATATACTTTCCTTTTGCAACAATGGCATAGTCCCATAAGCCATTCAGGTTTTGCCACTGGCTGCGCACCATTTGCGGGCGGGGATATTCGGGCAGCGGATGAGCCGGGTCTACTTTTTCAGCCCAGGTTGTTTTTATCCGGTCGCCTGCCGGCTGCCATGGCTGAGCCAACAAGCCGGTGGTCATAAGAACACTAAGAATACAGATGATTGATCGTTTCTTCATTGTTGATAGATTTAGTGGTTTAAACGTTTTCTTTTTTAGAAGTGTCCAATTTATAATAATCTTTGCTTTCATCAAAAGGTGAATGATGGAAAAAAGCGGAGAGACCGTGAAATCAGTCACAGCCTCTCCGGGCTTTCTTCCTTGTTACTTTACGGGTTGAATACCTGAATAAATAGCTTCACGTCCTGATATCTTTACCCCTACGCGGGCGTTCAGTTCGTAGAGGGACAGGTCTTCTTCACTGAGAGTTAGGATCATTGAGAATGACCCCATTGACGGATTTAGTGAGTCGACCCGTTCGATTTGAGCAGTCTCATCAACGAACCTGGTTTTGTTGACCATCAGGATCGCTCTTTCAACTGATTGCGTTCCTGAAACGTGGTTGATGGTGAACGTAGCTGTCAGGGTATGCCCATTCAATGAGAAAGTCTCGTTGGAGATGGTAAAGAAGGGAGTTACCGGGTAATCTACTTCGGTGTTTCCCTTCACCGTGAAACGAAGGGTGTCCTGTGCGCTAAGCCAGGGGCCGTTATCGTTTTTGGAAATCATTTTGTAATCTCCATCGAACAGGGAAGCACTGAAGGTTCCTTCCTGCGTAACATAAACCGGAATTGAAGTATATAGCGGGTAACCATCCTGCCACAATTCAAGTTGAACAGAGCTGCCGGTTCCTTTTACGCCAATGGATTGTCCGTTGTAAACCACTTTACCGGTAAGCGTAGAGGAAGGTGCATCGTAGTTATCTTTACCACATCCCGCCAGCAATATGGCCAGGGAGCAGAGGAGGAAACAGAATTGATTTGTTTTCATAATGAATGTTGTTTTTAGTTTACTGATAAGGATTCTTCACTAACTTCGGATTCCGGTTGATCCAATCCTGATCAATATAGTTATAATAGTTTTTCATCTGGAAGTAACGGGGATATACGCTCATGTGCGCTTTTTGCTTGTCGAATACCCATTTGCCATTGTTTGCATTGCCGGGTTCATTTATTAAATAAGGGAACAGGGCATAATGAGTAGCGTTTGGGTTACCGTCAATACCATTCCAGATGATATGAGCCTTACGCCAGCGTTTCAGATCCCAGTAACGATGGTTCTCAAACGCGAATTCAACCCGGTTCTCATGGATGATGTCGTCGAGCGTTACCGATGCTAATGGCTGAATACCCGCACGTTCGCGAACCTGGTTGATGTAGTTCACTGCATCTGTCTGGTTCCCCAGCTCCATAGCTGCTTCGGAGGCGATCAGGAGTGCTTCGGCATACCTGAAATGTACAAACCACATTTCGCTGCCCCGTCCGCGGGTGCCTGCCCCAACCGTTTCGTCCAGGAACTTACGGATGCAGAAGCCTGTCTTATTGACATTCTGATCGTTGGTAGTGGTGGGGCCGTTTTCGTCTGTTATAACGAGGTCGTTTTCATCTTTTGAGCCGATGGCTCCGGTCAGGCTTGTCCATTTACCATCCTGCAGGTACTTCTGTCCGGCCTGAAAATTGATTTCCTTGTTTCTGAAAGTAGAGCCCCCGTAAATAATGGTTCCCCATAAACGGGCATCCTTATTCGCGTAAATATCCTGTGGCTGGTCATAGAAAATGTAATTGCCTTCATCGTCAAGTGTCTTCAGACTTCCATCTCGGTTATTGGCATATTCATACGCTTCAACCAGGTTCAGTATTGGGGTAATAATGGTTCCGTCCATGTCTTCACGGATAGAACGGGGCATATTGCGGGTGGTGAACTGAGTGGTAATGCCCGGGTAGATGTAATCGGTGGTCCACATCACCTCTGCATTATTATCCTTTACACTGGTTGCATTGTAAAAATTTACCCCTTTGTCATCTTCCTCATTTTGGAGAGCATAGGGG
This sequence comes from Prolixibacteraceae bacterium, assembly GCA_963662895.1. Lineage (GTDB taxonomy): Bacteria > Bacteroidota > Bacteroidia > Bacteroidales > Prolixibacteraceae > GWE2-42-39. Next base: position 2,728,913 of record OY759982.1, read on the forward strand.
CTTTCGCTGATGATTTTTTTAGCAGCGGCCAGAGCCAGTTCATAATAGGCAGTAGCCTGATCTGCCGGGATGCCCACTTCTCGGCCGGAAGTCTGTATAGGAGCTTCAAGCAGGTTATTGTATTTGGCCAGCGATGCAGCGTAAATAGCAGCCCGGGCTTTTAAAGCCAAAGCTGTCCAGCGGTTGACCCGGGCTGAGTGAGTCGTTTTTTCACCGGGAAGCAGATCAAAAATGGCATCGCACTCGCTGATGATATAGTCATATGATTCGGCTTCCGTAGAGCGGGCAACCTGCAGGGGCGCAATATCCATTCCCTGACTGTAATCAAAAACTTCATCGCCAACAACAGGCATCCCTCCCATGCAGCGAACCATGTTAAAATAGGTCCAGGCCCGCAGGAAACGGGCTTCCCCTTCTATCTCATTTCTCTCTGTAGCCGTTAAGCCGGAAGCAGCATCGGAGCGTACGCCTTGTAGAAACTGGTTGATGTTGCGAATTAATTCGTAATCGAAGACGCGCCAGTGGGTATCCCCGAAATTTTGGGTATAGTCCGGGCCTCCGCTCGAATTACAGGCTTCATCCAGATAAATATATTGCGAGTCATCATTAATATGCTGTCCCCATTTCACACGTCCGTAGTAATTGCCCAGCACCGACTGAATCATGTTCCGGTCTTTAAATACTTCTTCGTTGGTCAGGATATTATCCGGAGTTTGATCGAGCATATCGCTGCAACTGGTGGGGACAAAGCCTCCCAGTACGATCATCAATAGTATTGTATATATCTTTTTCATAGGTCTGTGTTTTTCAAAAATTTTATGTCGTCCGGTTGTCGTTGTAATCCGGTTGTTGATGATGTTGGTAGAACAATCCGAAGAATATTGACAACAAGAAACAGACAAACTCATTAAAATGTAATTTTTGCACCGATACTGATAACCCGGTTGGTGGGATACTGCAGGCCGGAATCGGTGGTTATTTCCGGATCAATGCCATTGAGGTTATCAATGGAGAACAGATTTTGTCCCATCACGTATATCCGGGCTTTCGAGAGTCCTGCTTTTTTGGCTATTGATCCCGGAATGTTGTACCCCAGTTCCAGGTTTTTCAGTTTAAGATAACGACCATTTATCTTCCAGAAATCGCTGTTCCAGTAGTTGCTGTGCCCGCTGTTGCCCACGATAACAGTGGGGTATTTACCGGGGATCAGTTCACTGTTTGCATCGGCAGGATTGGATAAATGCCATTGATCTTCCAGATAGTACTGGGGGTTATTTCCTCCGTCGTGAAACGGGCGTTTTGACTCATAGTTATACTCGTAGGTGTAACCACTGGCGCCTGTGAAATCAAGAGCCAGATCCAGGTTACGCCATTGAAAGGAGAAGTTTAGTCCGAAGTTGAGAATAGGAGTGGCTCCCTGTCGAAAACCAATGGGGCGCTCATCCATTGAGTTAATCACCTTGTCGCCGTTCACGTCCTGGTATTTCAGGTCTCCCGGCCTTAAGGTTTTATTGCCCTGCCCATCGTTGTCTATTTCGTATTGGGCTATTTCGTCCCACGACTGGAACTGTCCGGTGCAGTGATAGCCCCAGTTGACATAGGCGAACCGTTCGTTGATGGTATTCCGGTATTGATCCCATGAATTCCCGTAGCGGGGTTTGTACTGGTGCCAGTCGAACATCCGGGCATAGGTGAAGTTACCTCCCACGGAATAGTTTAGTTCGCCCAGTTGATCGTGCCAGGTAATCATTCCGTCCATCCCGGTATTTTTGTCTGAGTTGAGGTTTTCATTGGGGAGGGAGAATCCAACTTCAGCAGGGACAAGCACATCGTAACGGGCAGCCGGGAGCCCGTCTCTTTTCCGGTTGTAATAGTCGAGGCTACCGGTTAGCTGATTGCCAAAGAGTCCAAAGTCGATGCCAATGTCCAGTATTTTAGCTTTGATCCAGGAGAGGCTGGTCACGGGTAAGCCCCGGGGAACAGCCCCGTTGTAATAAGTCCCGTCGAGTACAGCTCCGCCATTGCCATAGGTGTATCCACTCATGTAGTCGAAAGCACTGTAGCCGCTAATATTGTCGTCTCCCAACAGTCCGTAGGAAGCCCGTAATTTCAAATTGCTGATGCCCGATAACAGCGGATTTGATTTCCAAAAATCTTCTTCTGATATTCGCCATCCGGCAGATGCTGACGGGAAGAAGCCCCAGCGGTGGTTAGGGGGAAACTTCCATGAACCATCGTAACGAGCCGAAAAACCAAACAGGTATTTTTCAGCATAATTGTAATTAAAGCGGCCTACATAACCAATTCGGGCTTCGGTATTATCTCCGTCATCATTAAATTCATCCATGGTTTCGTAGTTCAGAAGCGATAATGAATTGGACTCAGGGCGGGTATGAATCCAGAAGCCCGGCGTTTTTCGCTGGTAGGTTTCGGCTGCAACCACTGCATTCACGCCGTGTTGACTGAACTGTTGCTTGTAATTTAACTGTCCCTGGGTCATTACTTCTTCCACGTTCCGGATGTCTCTTTCCCGCCAGGGATTATCCATGCTGAAACTCACCGGGTAAGTGTCGGTTTCTTCATCGTAGTTGTACAGTTTGTAGGTATATTCCTGGTTATCCATCCATTTAGAGGCGAAGTAATAGCCTACCAGTCCTTTGGCTGTCAATCCATTCGCTATTTTGTATTCTGCATCAAAATTGAGCTGCATGACCCGCCACACTTCTTTGTACTTACCCGACATATCGTAGTTTAGCATCCCGAAGTTGGTTTCACTTAATGCCGAAGTCTGGGTTGGATATTGAGGATTATCGTTGGCAAAGGGGCGGGCCGTTGGCAGGTTACGGTAAACGGCGAAAAGAGCCTGCCAGGTATCATCACCCCCGGGAACCCCCGGATGCTTACGGGTTTCGATACGCCCGTTCATCGATCCTCCTACTTTCAGTCGACTGGTAATATTGGCATCAATATTCATCTGGATATTGGTACGGTAAAATCCGCCGTAATTTAGGATAGCTGCTTTTTGCGACAGGTGGCTCACTGAAAGATAATAGTTAATCTTCTCAGAGCCTCCCGTGGTATTTACCCCTATATAATCCTGGGGAGCAGTAATCAGAATATAATTGTACCAGTCGAACGGACGGTAACCTTTTTCCCGGCCTGCTTTCCATTTGTCCAGATCTTCCATGGTATATTTCGGACTGGAATTACCCGTGATGGCATCCGACTGTATATAACTGCGAAGGTAGGTCTCAATATTGGCTGGTTTGGGAAAACTAAACATTTTCTGCCAGCCATGATAGGCATTCACATTTACGGTGTTCTTCGTATTTCTTTTTCCTTTTTTGGTAGTTACCACAATTACGCCGTTGGCAGCTTTCACCCCGTAGATGGACGCGGAAGCATCTTTCAGTACCGAGATACTTTCGATGTCGTTAAAATCGAGGTTGTTAAACTGTCCTTCATCTTTCTGAACGCCGTCAATCACGTAAAGAGGAGTTCCCATATTACGGATCTCGATGCTGGTGCTGCTTCCCGGACGGCCATCAGACTGGCGGCTGTTCACTCCCGCGATTTTACCCACCAGTGCCCCGGAAGTAGTGGTGGCCTGCGAGCGTTCTATCTCTTTGGAAACAACATTGGTGATGGCTCCTGTTAAGGATTCTTTCTTTTGACTGCCGTAGCCAATCGCCACTACTTCTTCAATGCCAACCGTTTCTTCTTCCATTGTAACATTAATATTAGTTTTCCCGGCAACATCGATTTCCTGTGTTTTCATCCCTACAAAAGAAAAAACCAGCGTGGCATCACCGGAAACATTGGCAAGCGAATAGTTTCCGTCAGTATCGGTAATAATTCCCGTAGTCGTTCCTTTCACGACCACGGTTACCCCAGGCAAAGGTTGACCAATGCTATCCGTAACTTTTCCTGTAATGGTCCTTTTCTGTTGTGATGAACTGGTCATTGACTTGTTGTTAACCAACACGATCTGACGGTCGGAAATCCGGTACGATACGCCAGTCCCTTCAAAAACCTGCTCCAGTATTTTTTCAACTGGTTTGTCTTTGGCATCAATGTTCACTTTCCGGTTCACATCAATATCTTCGTTGGTATAAAGGAAAAAAAAATCACTCTGGTCTTCAATATACTCTAACACTTCCCTGACCGGAGCATTCTGCAGGGACACATTCAGCTTTGTGTGCTGAGAGTATACGCTCGCACTCAAATGTACAAGCGAAACCAAAAGGATAAACAAGGTTAGTTTCATAATACGTAACCATTTTAGTAAAGGGCAAAAATGCCCTTTGTTAATAAACCATTTTTTTTTCATAAGTTTGTAATTACTTAAGTTACACATTCCCCATCTCTGATGGGGTTATTTATCTCATGTGAAAGCATGATTTTTTAAAGGAAAGTGCTGGAAACACTTTCCTTTTTTATCACGGTTTACAAATAAAGACACGATCTTCTTTTATCTCATATTTCATTGGTGTTGTAAACGACAATAGATGAAGCATTTCACGTAAACTTTCCGTTTTTATGGTCATATTATAACGCTTGGTAAAACTCCCTTCATCATCAACAGTGATTTTCACATCATACCAGCGTTCCATCTTTTTTATAACATCTGAAAAAGCAGCATTCTCTAGCTTCAGGCGATTCTCTGTCCATGAAGTATATAATTCTGTATTTACTTTATGAAGCGTAATTTTTTTGCTGTCAGAATGAAAAACAGCCTGTTCCCCCGGTTTTAGCTGAACTTTTCCACCGGCAGATGTTGAGGCAACGATCTCCCCCTCCTCCAATGTTGCATATGCTTCACTGTCATCGGGGTAGGCACACACGTTAAAACGTGTACCCAAAACTTCGATATTCAATGATCCGGCATTAACAACAAAAGGCTTTTTCCTGTCTTTTGCCACATCGAAAAAGGCTTCCCCTTTAACAAATACTTTTCGTTTATCGGAATTAAAAACAAGTGGAAACTTTAAAGTAGTACCTGAATTGAGCCACACTTTTGTGCCATCATAAAGTGTAAGCTGCGAACGTTCGCCATATGGAACATTAATTTCAGTATAATTTTCTGAATATTTTGTATCTGATCCTTCAAAAATGATATAAGTCCCGATTCCCAGTAAAAATGCCAGGACAAAAACAGCAGCATACCTTGAGACTTTAGCAAGTGAATGCAACCATCGTGTCGAATTTCTGCTCTTTAGTACCCGCTTCCATATTACATCCAACCGATCTTTTGAAATTTTATCTTCAACAGGCTGCAGCGACCTGACAATCGTTGCTGCCTGTTCTATTAATTCTTTCTTTTGGGGATACCCGGAAATAAATTTATTCCACCGGGCATTCGAATCTTTTGAAGGGGAAACCACCCATGCCCGGAATTCGTTATCATCAATAAAATCTTCTATGCCGAACTTATGATATTTTTCCATTCTGAAATACTTACACTTTAATAAGGCAGGCATGTTCAAAACATCATCACTGAAATTGAATTTTTTTTAAAGAAGAGGTGATTTTTTTCAGGATAAAAAGAAGTACCGAACTTCCACCTGCTTTTAGAATTGATTCTTTTAATGACTTTATTGCTCTATAAACCAAATTCCTGGAGGCTTCAATGCCCATCCCCAGAATACCTGAAATTTCGTTATAATCGAGTTCTTTATTAAATCTTAAATAGATAGCTTCTTTTTGACGCGGACTTAATTTTTCAATAGCATTCAATACCGACCGGGATGTATTATCCCTCTGCTCCCCTGAAATGATTTCCTGTTCAACGGAATAAGAAATGTCAAACATCATATCAGAAAGTAGGTTGTCGGTATAACGCAGTTCTTTTTTCAGTCTGCGGAATAACTTCCTTCGGAAAGATTTAAACAAATAAAACTGAATATTATCTGTATCTCCTATTGTTTCCCGGTTCCTGATAAGGTCTAAAAATAAATCGTGTATGGTATCTTCGATAAGGTCCCGGTTGACAGTAAATTTCAAACCATACTGGTATAGCGAAACAACATTGTCTGAATAAATAGCAGAAAGTGCAAGATCATCACCATCCCTGAACCTATCCCACCTCTTCATATCATTCGGGTTATCCGGATCCATCATTACTGATATAATCATAAGAAGACCTCAAAGTTAGAAAAGAGAAGATAAATAGCAAATCGGGAATTACAGGTGCAGGGCTGTTCAATTCTAATTAAATCCTGATACCTACTTGCCCTAACCGTTATAAATGAAGTTTCCGGGAACATCGTTCCTTCCATAACACCCCGTGGTTCTAAAACCGTGTCAGGAATTAAAGCACATTATAAGGGGGAATGCTTCATCACTATGCTGATGGATACTTCTGAGGGCAGGGCTGTTCAATCGATGTTTATATTGAAATTAACCGAAAAAATGGATAGATAGACCATCTCTTTACCCTCAAGAAATAGCACGAATGCAAAAATCATCCCAGCAAAAGCCTATCTATCCATCGAAACAATAATGATTCTAAACGTACAAAATCATTAATAACCTTCTGTTTGTTCCAGATTCGGATTAGAATTCAAAGAACTGTAACTAACAGGCCACAACAAGATATTTGTTTCACTTTCACGTCCCTGTAAAGTAGGAACCCGGTCGAAAACCATATCCATCCGAATCAAATCCCACCATATCTTACATTCAACAGCAAACTCTTTCATGCGTTCGTTCATAATATAATTATCAACTTCCCCTGTGGTTAATGAGGAGGAATAGTAATTATCAATACCATAGGCTCGCTTAGCAATTTGATTCAGATAACTCACAGCCATATCTTTATTTCCGGTTGCATTATAAAGCTCTGTCTGGAATAATATTGCATCAGCCAACCGGTAAACAATAATATCGGAATCAAATATCCGGGTGTCAGACACCCACGTGCCTATGTATTTATTAATCCATTGATAATTTTTTCTGTAGCTAACGGTAGGATAAGTAACCAGAGCACGTTGATCGGACGACTCTGCAAAAAGGAAGGCTTCGTAATCATCGGTTAAAGTAACACGTTGGGCAAGGGAACCTTCCGTACCAACAACAATTGTATTATTTGTTCCATCACCAACATACTGTTTATCGGCTGCAGCTACAGCGTTAACACTCAGTAAAAAATTCTTGGCAAAGCCCCCCTCATATTCATCTTTTACAAAACGAATAGTAAAAATAATTTCGTTGGTAGCATCCTTATTTGCGGCATCGAAAAGTTTTGAATAATCAGAAGCTAATTCATACGATGAATTGTTTAACACTTCGTTCAGAGCCTCCTGAGCTTTTGCGAAACAATTACTTTTTTCAGTATTGTCTGTAGCCCGAACCTTTGCCACCCACATATAATAATCGGCTTTCAGCATATTAACGGCAGCCGGGGTTGCAACAGTATTATCTGTCGATGAGGATGAAATCATATCAACGGCCAAATCAATATCAGAAGCAACCTGTTCAAAGATTAAATCAGATGATGATTTATAAGGGAATAACTTTTCTTCCTCATCCGATTCAAATCCGTCCAGTAATAAAGGAGCATCGCCCCAAATACGGGCTACCCAATAATAAGCAAAGGCACGAACAAAATAGGCATTGGCTAAGATGTTGTTTTTATCGTCCTCATCGTTAAAACTAATATCCGGAGTATGACGGATAATCAGGTTTGAAATATTAATCAGTTTGTACAATCCGGCCCAATTGGATGCGGTATTATTTGCATCGATTACATTATTATTTGCATCAAGAATGTCTCCGGCCAACGTTTGAGTTGTACTGTACACACCTGTACGGAAATCCCCCCAATAAGCCATATTCGAACTAAAAGCGGAACGGAACTGATAAAACATTCCATAAACAGCAGCTTGTGCATCCTCTTCCGAAGCCCACATATCAGAAGAAGAAACCTGACTTTCCTGCCCTATATCTAATTTATCGAAACAAGAAGTCTGAAAGAGTAATACTCCAATTAAAAATATATTAAAAACTATTTTTCTCATGATTTTTAGATTATAAATGATCAGAAGTAAAATTTAGCTCCGAAAGAAATCTTCCGTACCGGAGGATAACAATAATAAGAACTACTATATGTCGTAGAAGCTCCTTTTTCAGGAGACAAAGCTCCGGGCAATGCAGTAAAGAAATACAGATTATTCCCGGAAACAGAAAAAGTAATACTCTTTACACCTCCTCTGGACAACATCGGAGTTTTCAAAGTGTATAATAAACTTACTTCCCTGATACATAAATAATCTGCTTTATATGTAAACACATCGGATGTACGGCTAAAATTAGCACTGTAATTCGGGTCATTTGCAACAAAACGGGCATATTTGGCATTTGGATTGGACTCACTCCAGGTATTCTTCGCCCCTTCAACCAGTGCATAATTACATCCGAAAGTAGCAAGAAAATAACGGGAATACGATTGTTCGTAAACAGAATGCCCCAAAGCCCAGTCCAACGATATATTCAATCCAAAGTTTTTGTACTTAAATGTATTGGTTAAACTACCCGTGCTGGTTGGTTCGGTCGATCCCAGTTTAAACATATCTTCACTGGTAATTTTATCATCTCCGTTGCGATCAACCCATTCATAATCTCCGAGCTCTTTACGTCCTTTCTTTGTTTTTTTGTCTGATAGTCTCCACCCCGAGGCATTTTGATCGTATAACGCATTATCCACGGCCTCCTGATCTTTCAGAATACCTGCGTTTCTATATCCGTAAAAAGAATAAAGAGATTCTCCTTCAGCAATTCCTCCAAATTCCTCCGTTCCAACCTGAGTAACGGTTCCATCCTCTGCTTTTTCATATTTATCGATAGAATACCCCCCGATACGGTTCCTTTCGCGACCATTATCGGGCAACTCAAGAACTTTATTCCGGACAAAACTCCACACAAAATTGGTTTTCCAGTTAAAATCTTTTGTTTTTACATTGGTACTGTTTAATTCCAGATCAAAACCATAAAATTTCACTTTCCCCACATTCGTTTCTACCGTTGAGAACCCGGTTGTATTCGGAAGCGTTTTGTCGAAAAGCAGATTTTGTGTTCGTTTATCAAAGTAGTCGGCTGACAATGAAATACGATTTTCAAACAAGCCCAAATCGACCCCAAAGTCCAACTGATTTGTGGTTTCCCAAGTCAGATTGGCATTCGGCATCGTACTGGTAATAATGGCTCCGTTCCCATTATATTTATAATTTACAGAATATTTTCCCAAGGCATCATAAAGGCCAATATTGTTATTCCCCGTCTGTCCATAGCTAAGTCTTAATTTCAGTAGGGAAATATCCCGGATACTCTTCATCCATTCTTCTTCCGAAACAATCCATCCCACCGACATACCGGGGAAATACCCCCACCTGTTTCCTTCGGAGAAAAGAGAAGATCCATCAGTACGAAATGTTAATGTCAGCAAATATTTCTTTTTATAATCGTAAGTAGCACGAGAGAAAAATCCGATCAGCGCTTGTTTTTCAATGACACTACTTGCATCTGTTTTGGTTGGCGCACCGTTTAAAGTAGTAATCTTGTCGGAGTTTCCCCCTTCAGCCTCTCCGGAATAACGCGTTGATTTTTGATCCATATATGAGTATCCACCAATCACTGAAAAGGAATGATTATCGATGTTACGACGATAGGAAAGATAAGCCTCAAACTTATTCCGGTCGAACAAGTTCGACGCAAAAGAGGCCGTCCTGGCAGAAGAATAATAATTGGCATTCTGAAACGAATTGGCATTGTAATTCCGGCGATATATAGCCCCTTGTGCATTCAAAGTAAAACCTTTTGCAATTTTATACTTAAGATTAGAAATCAGGGTCATTTTTTTTGTCTTTTTGTTCTGATCGTTGTAATAAGCATAAAACAAAGGGCTTGGAGAAGTACTGTTGTATCCCCGTGTTGGTGTTCCGTCATCATCATACAACCGTTGAGTTGGAGGGCAGGACAACCCCCGGGATATAACATTTCTCTGATTATCATATTCATCAGTTGTCATCTCAGCATAATTTATTCCCATTCCAACCTCCAGCTTCTTGGAAACAGTAATATCTGTATTCAATTTGAAATTCACACGGCTAAATCCTGTACCAATGGCAACACCATCGTCATCGGTATAACCTAAACTGGCGGCATACTTTGCTTTATCGCCGCCACCGGAAACTCCGAGGTAATAATTTTGCCATAAAGTAGTCTTATAAACTTCATCCTGAAATGAATTATCCTGAAAGATCAAAGTCTGAGTCTCATCAACCGGGTCAACCATGGTCTGCCACCCCGTGGAAACAGTCTCTCCGTCAGCCAATACCCGGACAGAATACAGAGAACTCTCATCATTCCCTGTCCCTGCAGAACCGACCTTTGTCAGGTATGAAGTGGTTTTACTGTTTGCAATGGCAGGACGCAGCAAAGTCAAGTACTCACGAGCATTCAAAAAATCGTATTTACGGGTCGGCCCCTGAACAGCAACCGATGTTTCAAAAGTAACACCGGGGGCTCCTTTAGTACCTTTTTTGGTCGTTACCAAAACCACACCATTGGAGGCACGGGCGCCATAAATTGCAGTGGAGGCTGCATCCTTTAATACTTCTATTGATTCAATATCATTAGGATTCAATTCTTCCATCGAACGTTCAACCCCATCGATTAATATAAGGGGATCGTTGCTATTATTGATAGAAGAACCACCCCGGATTCGTATTTCCACATTGGATCCCGGTTGGCTATTGGTGGTAGTTACACGGACTCCGGCAATTTTGCCTTTCAAACCATCACCAACTGTGGTAATAGGAACATCTTCCAAAATATTTCCCTTTACCTTTGAAATTGCAGATGTCAAAGTCCGGCGCGATTGGGTGCCATAGCCCACTGCAACAACTTCATCCAGACCAATCGTTTCTTCGTCCAGTGTTACGTTAATCACAGTCTTGTTTCCAACTGCAATTTCTTTCGTTTTCATCCCGACAAATGAAAAAACAAGTACTGCATCATCTGTTAAATCAGAAAGGACATATTTCCCGTCATTATCGGTAATAGCCCCCATTGTTGTCCCTTTTATGAGAGCGGTTACCCCCGGAAGAGGGAGCCCTGATTTATCGATTACAATCCCTGATACATCATGTTTCTGTTGTTGTACACCGGGCAACGATTTCTCATCTTTTGAAAGTAGAATCTGCCTGTCGAAAATTTCATATGATATACTCTCGCCTTCCAAGGCTACATCCAAAATTTCCTGAATAGTCGCATTTTTAAAGTCAACATCTATTTTCTTGTCCAGGTTAAGGTCTTCGGCCTGATACAAAAAAACAAACTTACTTTGAGCTTCAATATTCTGGATTAATTCCACAATTGTAGAGTTTTTTGCAGTCAGGTTCAATCTCGTATTTTGAGAATACGAATTGGCTGAAGCATAAAAAAACATACAGAAAACTAAAAAAAAGGTTATCCGCATAATCCTAAACATTTTTTTGTGCCACCTCTTATACAAAGAGGCATGAAACTGTTTTTTTTTCATAACTTTGTTAAGTATTATTGTTATAAATACGTTAGCTGATCGTCAAATCAGCCGACTATTTTTGATAGCGGGAATGCGCCAAACATTTCCCGCTATTTTTTATTCCATTATTCTATCAAATAATATCGTTCGCTAATTTTAACATATTTCCGCTTGGCAACCTTGGATACATAGTACAAAACTTCGTTTTTATCCTCTTTCATATCAAGTTTTCCATCTATCTTAATCATGCCATCCAATGGATTTTTCAATTTTATCTGGATATTGTAAAACCTTTCAATCTTTTTTATTACCCGGCTCAGATCTTCATTTCCGAACTGGATAAGCCCGTCTTTCCAAAGTGTATAATATTCGGTATCAACATATATAACTTTCGTTTCATGGCTATCTTTATTGAACGAGGCCATTTGCTTTGGGGATAATACAATCTCCTTTTTTAATAAACTATTGTTACCATAAAGCCTAATTTTCCCTTCTGTCAAAACCGTTTGTATTATTCTTTCATCCGGATAAGAAGTCACATTAAATTGTGTACCCATGACTTCCACAGAAATATCATTTGTCCTGACAATAAAAGGTCTTTTTTGATCTTTTGTTACATCAAAAAAAGCTTCGCCAATCAGAAATACTTCCCTGTTTTTATCACTGAACCCGCTGGGATAAAGTAGACGGCTTCCTGCGTTCAACCAAACAACTGTTCCATCGGAAAGTGTTATATTCGATCTTTTTCCGTATGGAATAATCAACTGATTTAAGGCGTCATCTTCTATCTCAGAGCTGGTGAGAATGGTATCGCAGTCAACAATAATTTTCCCATTTTCAGTATAATTAACCTGTGACTTTTCACTTTTTATTATAATATCGCTACCGTCAGGGAGTAATATTTTTGCTTCTTCTGTTGGCTCCACTTTACTTAACTGCTCAAAATAATCTTCATGTTTAAAATTTGTCTGCAGGTAAACAAAAACAGAACCGATAGCAAAAAACAGAATAGATATCGCTGCATATTTGAAATATATGTTTAAACTTCTTTTTCTTGCGATCTGCCCACTCCTGATAATAATAGCATTTACAACCGAATTGAAAATGGCATCTTTTTCATTTGCAGCCAACACTTCGTTTCTCTTTTTGAGAGAAAGGAGTATTTCTTTTGCTTTTAGTAAATCTTCTTTATCACCAGGGTTATCATTTATGTACTTATCCCAATAATCCTGTGCCTTTGAAGTGGATTCAAATATCCACTTTACAAATTCGGGGTTTTCGATAAATTTAAGATATCCTTCTTGCATATTACTTTTTAATAAAACCGGACGATGAACATACAGAAGGGTGAATTTATATGGAAAAGGGGACAAATTTTATAAAGAATTTTTATCAAGAAACTTTCTCAGTTTACCTAAAGCCCTGTATGTTTGTTTTTTAGCTGATCCTAAATTTATATCCATAAACCATCCTATTTCTTTGTATGTAAACCCCATAGTAAATTTCAGAAACAAAATTTCTTTTAATTTCGGAGTAAGTTCATCCAGTGCCTTTTGTATCTTTCTATCACGACTATTTTCTTCTTCCGCATTTATTATTTCTTCTTCAAATGATTGTTCAAAACCATGATTTTCAAACATTTCATAGTCAAAAGAATCATTTTGTCTTTTAAATTTTAACTTTTGGTAAATTTCATGTTTTAATGCTTTCAAAAGGTAAAACTTTACGGCTTGGGGATTTCTGATTTTATTCCAGTTTATAAAAACATCAATATATACCTCCTGAATACAATCCTTTACTAAAGTTTTATCAGGAGTTATTTTTGTTCCATATAAGTAAAGTTGGTCAATTGTGCTGTTATATAAAGCAGTAAAAGTTGAAAAAGAGATAGGCTCTAACGATACCTCACGGGCTTTAAAATCATGTTTGCTCGTTTCCTGCTTTTTCATATTACTTAAACTACTTTTTTGAAATCTTATCCAAATTAGCAAAAAAAGGTTACAATCAAAATTAAACTGATGCTGTTTGCCTCACTTTACATCTTCAGTAAGAAATCAGTTGCTTCCTCCAGCGTCACGGAGCCCCAGCCGGGTAAAATAAGCAGAACAGCACCGGGGGTACAAATGCCGGATACGTTTTATCCGAGCTAAATATGGGGACTCATGTGGCTTACCCCAATCTGGTATGGCACACATGCTTTTTCACATTTTTCGGATAAAAGCAAACTAATCCCTCGTCTTCGGTTTGCGAGTAAAACTCTCCTGCCATCCCGTTCGAATAAATACCATTGGGCTATGAGGCAATCAGCACATCAATTTCATCCACCAGTTTCGAAAAATCAACAGTTCCGTTTTTATCGGTTGCCAGGAGCAAAGTTGCCCAGTTTTCGAATATTTTGTTATTTTAAAACTTTCATTTTCCAATCAGTTCACTTAAAGCTATTTTCTGAAAAGTCATATCAGCCTGGCTTCCTTCATACAAAATACCAATAGTCTGCTCGTCAACCGAGGTCAGGCAGGAATATCCCCTACCCTTTCCTTCATCCAGTAATAACCAGTATTTTTCAGGCCAGGTTACACCATCATCAAAGCTAATTTTAATGGTCATATGGTCACGGTTCGTTCTTGAATCCGGGTTCGAAAAAATCAGGATACTTTTTTTGACTCCATTTTCATAATAAAAATGCCGGTGCAGACTAGCCATACAGGCTGGTTCGATTAATGCGCCCCGTGAGGTTGGATGGGAAACCCAATTTTCACCCAAATCGTTACTGACACTTATCACACGTCCATTCGATGCTGTTAAATTGCCCCGATTTTTTTGATCTCTGGCATTCAGCATTATTGCCCCGTTGCTGAGTTGAACCGCCATATTTTCATTGGTACCGCGACTGGCAAAATTACTGATGTGCCAGGTAGCTCCCCTATCTTTACTCCATGTAATATTCGAAAACGAGTCCCCATTTTCATCGCGTCCCTGGGTAGGAAAAACCAGCGTTCCATCATCCAGGGTAATCCCATGCCCGGGGGCAGGCGCCCATAACCACCAGTTCTCCTTTTTGCACATACGGGTCAAATCGACTGGTTCAGACCAAGACTGGCCATCATCGGTACTTTTGGTAATCAGAAACCGGGAACTCTGCTTTACATCATAACCAGGTTGCGAACCTTTGTTTCTCCATTGGTGATTCCATGCTTTTGAGGTTTCATTCAGGCCTTCGATCCATTTGCCATTCTCGTCCAAAACACCGTGCATCCATAAGCCTGCAACAAAAATGGTGTTCGTATTCTCATCAACCAGAACACAGGCATCGCTTATGCCATTGAATTTCTGCGGAAGGGCTCCCCATGTTCCCCGGTCAAGAACAATCCGCATTGGCTCCCAGGTATTACCGCCATCCGTACTCCGGCTAAGACCAATATCAATATCTCCCTGTAGATCGCGACTTCTATTCCGCCGTACATCGTAAATAGCTAACAAAGTCCCGCTTCCTGCAGTTGTAAGCCCGGGTATCCGGTAGGTGTCCACTCCGTCATCGCCATGCTGCCTTAAAGCTACACCAATCCTCAACCCTTCAGTTTCAATTTTTTCAGAAGGGGGTACAAATCCGGAGTTAGTTTCAATGTATTCACATGATGCATTAATCCGGTGCAAAAGGTCAACCGTTTTTTTCAGTTTTACCGAGAGCCTGAAAAAAACGATATTTCCGTCGAGATGAAGCTCATCGCTAAAAATAATTTCCTGAGAAGGTGAACTGGTTTTTCCAAACTGGAAGTTCTTCCCGGAACCATCACCGTCCTGTGCTGCATAAAAAAGTCTGAGTGCCTCAATATCATTTATATCAGTAGTGCCGTCCAAAGATATTTTAACGGCTTTCACTATATAGCCGGAAGAATTCCCGACCTGTAACTTCATCCTGAGTACCGTATTATCATCCTTCATTGTTAATACCGGTACCTGATCCCTTGTGGTCTCAACAGTAGCACAAAGGTGTTCTGAAGGAATACCGGCAACCGTCCCTTTCCTTTCAGAAAAAACATGAAAAGGGAACGTCAAAAGAAACAAACCGATCAATAAATTAGTCTTCATATTCAAATATTTACAGACATAGTGAGAGCCTCACTTAAAGTGAAACTCTCACTACATTTTAACCATTAATACGTTTCACCTTCCATTAACCATTTCAGATTAAACACAGCCAGGTTTATTTCGTCGTACAATTCTTTGTTACCCCCCTCGTAAAGCAGGAATATTGTTCCGTCTTTTCCAACAGCCAGCGACGAATAAGCGCTGTCACTTGCATCAATCAGCCGTTTTACCGGCCATGTAGCCGTCCCGTTAAACGAAGCCCAGACAGTCATCTGGTAACGCCAGCCCCCTTTCCAGTCGGGAATACTGAACAACAACACGTCTTTTGCATTGATGATCCCATCGGGAACCCTCACCAGCCCCGCTTTACATCCATAGCTGGGTTTACTTCCGTATTTAAAATAGAAAGGTTCACCTATTTCATACAATTCATCGGAAACGCTCCAGTCCACATACCGGTTGCCCCCGTCATAGCTCCAGGCGATCCGTCGCTTATGGTCAACCGACATATGCGATCTCGAGTTATAATATACGCGCCCGTCCGACAATTCGGCAACAGCACCTTCGCCGGTACCCGTCATAATTGCATCGCTCACCTGCCAGTTTTTCCCATTATCGTCGCTGTAAATGGAGGTATTGTAATTATACATCCAGTATTCCTGGGCATTGTCGCCTTTGGGCGGCTGAATTCTCCCGGCAATGATCAGACGGCCTTCGTGTTCGCCATGTTTCAACCGGATACCGGGTTCCATCGAAATAATATTTATCGGAGCACTGCCATAAACACCATGTCCCATAGCATTCGGCTTTATAACAACATCTTCCTTTTTCCATGTTTCTCCTTTGTCGGAACTTCTGTAAATACAGGGTTTCTCTACTGATGGAGAAAGAACGGTCAATTCGCCGGTTTCATCATTGAATAATACATTGCCCCCTAAATATTCACCGGGAACAGCTTCCTTTGAAGGAGTCCATGTTTTCCCGTTGTCTACACTTTCTCTAAATAATGAACCTGCTTTAGCAAAAGCATATACCGTCCCGTCGGGCGAAGCAATAATGATGGGCATTCTGATATTTTTTTCGCCGGCTTCGGTTTTAAAAAGAGTTTGTTTTTGAAAATATGGTTTTTCACCCTTTGCGTCGACCAACTGCTTAGCAACCATCGCATCCAGTTCGTTTATCCTAAAACGGGTGCTTACCACAGAGTGTTTTCGTTGATCATCCCAATATTTAATATAGGTAGTGGCAACAATCGTCCCGTCGGGCAGGATTTCCATACCCGGATAGCCACAGTCCCAACCGGCATAGCTGTTCAGTAGTTTAACACGGTATTCCCCAGGGTTCCCGTTTTTTATATCATCGTAAGTCCCTACCCAGGCCACAAAATGTCCTTTTGCAGGGCTATTAAGTGCAACATCCCGAAAGGCAATAACCAAGCCTCCGTCTTTCGTATAAACACCCATATGCCGGTCGCCGGTAAGCCCCCAGGGCGTATCCACCGGTTCTGACCAGCTTTTCCCTTCATCATTACTAAACATCATCAGGCTCCGCCCTTTATGACCATTTTCACGCATCAGGCAACACAACTCTTTCTGATTGGGTGAACGGAACACAAAAGGTTCGCAAGGGTTCTTTCCGTCCACGTCGGCAATTACTTCCGGTTCCGACCAGCTCATCCCTCCATCCCCGGTTTTGGTTTGCAATACAACAAGTGATTCTCCCTTCCGGCGGTGATAAAACCCCATGTAATTCCCGTCACTAAGCCGGACAATACTACTGAATGTCATTACACATTCAAAGCCCAAAGCCGGAAGTTCGGTCCATGTCTTTCCCCCATCTTCGCTCATGACCCGCGGCATATCAGATTGGGCCGAAAAAATCCACAAACGTACTTTTCCTGTTTTCATATCCAGCATCCGGTAAATGCCTGGGCAATTTTTATGTTTGGTAATCCCTTCCGGAAGCCGGTCATCCACCCGTTCCCAGTTCAGTCCCCCGTCGTGGCTTACAGCCATTGGCCCGGCATGTCCCCCATGACCAATAGTCCATACACAATACATGGTTTTCCCGTCAGCCAGCAACACCGTAGTCGGGTGTCCCTGGTAAACTTCTTCTGTCCCTTCAGCAATAACAACCTGCCGGTTGGTTTCCCCGGAGATATCAATGATTGGCAAATCGGGTTGTTCCTGTGCAAAACTAAAATTAGCAATCAAAAAGAAGCATAAAACGAACAAATGAGTGATCTCAATTCTTGAAAAAAACGTTTTCAAGTTCATAATAGTTTGGTTTTACAGGTTAATTTATCAAATACATTGGATATTTTTCCTTTATTTTTCCTGAAAACAGTTCTTCTTTCGGGGGATGGACACGAACAAGAGAGATCTTCTTTTGCCTTTCCTGGGAAATCGCATCAAGATTATTCAGATACAATTGCCCAAAATCATTTTCACCGAAAATAAAGGACAGCAACAAAATCAGTATAATTCGTCTCATCATTTTCTCATTAAAGGTCTGGAACCTGATCCGCATTTTCAAGCGGAACATACCTTTTTAATTTATCGATAACCACTTTATTTTCCTCTGTCCCGGCAACATTATACCATTCGTTCGGGTCACTCTCGTGATCGTACAATTCCTCTGTCCCGTCGGCATATTGAATATACCGCCATCTCGCTGTTCTTACCGCATGATTTCCTTTCATATATGTCATCAACGCCGGAGGAATACTCTCATCCGGATTTTCTAATAACGGAACCAGGCTAAAACCATCCACATGCTTAGGAATTGTAAGGCCGCAAAGCTCACACAGGGTCGGATAAATAACCGTCATATCTACAGGTTTATCAATAATGGTATGAGGTTTCGTTAAGCCGGGAGCGATAACAATGAAAGGAATATGCGTGGATTTTTCCCACAAGGCAAACTTTTCGAAATGTTCTTTTTCCCCCAGATGAAAACCATGGTCGGACCAAAGAATGATTATTGTATTATCGCGATAAGGGCTTTTATCCAGCGCATCTATCACTTTTCCGATCATTGCATCAGCAAACGAAGCACAGGCCTGGTATCCCTGCACATAATCCCGGTAGGCTTTGGGATCTTCATTCAAAGCTTTCATCATTCCTTCCCAGAACCAATTGGTACTTTTCATCAACTCTCTGGCCCCTTGCGGCAGATCATCCAGATCATTTGACAATAATTCAGGCATTCGAACATTATCGTCCGGATATTTATCGAAATATTCCTGCGGTGCAAAAAATGGTGAATGAGGCTTGTAAATTCCCACATTCAGGAAAAAGGGCTGGTCAAACTTTTGCTGAAATTTTTGGATGGCATATTCAGCAGTCCGGTAATCGGCTGTTTTTTTTATATCATCAGGCCAAGCGCCCCAGTCGGTATTTCGGGAACCATACCAATCCAGGCCATTCAGTTTTTTCTCCGGGTAAGGTTCATTAATCGACATCATCAGGTATTCGTGAAAAGAAGCATTATCGTGAAAAGCCCAGTCTTTATGGTGATGAAATATCTTTCCGGCCCCGCAAACGAAATAGCCGTTTTCTTTAAAATAGCGCTGGATGGTTTTTACTTTTGGCAAAGCCCCTCTCCAGTCGGAACTGTTTCCGTAAATCCCGGTTTTATGCGGTCGCGTCCCGGTCATCACCGAAGCACGTGAAGGATTACAGGCTGGAGAAGAACAGTATGCCTTTTGGAAAAAAACACCACGACTTGCCAATTTTTCAATATTCGGCGTTTTTATCGGGTTATTTTTATCGAACACAGACGTCCAATCGTTCATGTCATCGATGGTAATAAACAGGATATTCGGTTTATCGGATGTCTGGACAGAGGCTTTCTCCTGACACGAAAAGATAAGAAAGGCAAAAAAGATAATAAACGGTAATTTCTTCATCAGTATATATTTATGGAATTAATAAAGACCGATACTGGATACTGGATTTCACCTTATTCCAAATTTTTTAAAAGAACGACATCAAAACAGATCGTCTCATATACATTTTTCTGCCCGGTTTCATATAACAAACCGATTTTATTTCCAGGTAATTTCACCAGACATGAATAAGCCGATGGTTTTTCATTGATCAACCTGGCGACTTTCCACGAATGGCAGTCATCATCACTGATTTTTATGGTCATGTGTGTCCGTCCGACCAGAACAGCAGGATTTGAAAATAGATGAAGCGGTTTGCCTTTATAAGTTCCGTAGCTTAAAATACTGGCCTGGCAACGCGATTCAACCAACTGAAAATCATGTTCTATTTCGCTCCATGTTTCGCCACCATCTTTACTGTACGATATGGCACGGCAATACTTATCGTTGTACGAACGCATATTCATAATCAGAGTTCCATCTGATAACTCAGTAACCTGGCTTTCGTTACAGCCGGGAGTAATTGACTGGCTCATTTTCCAGTTTTTACCATGATCGTCAGAAATAAGTACATGTGCCCCATAGCCGTATGGGCCTTTGCGGATATTTCCGTTTGGGTCATCGTAACTATGATTGG
The DNA here is from genome assembly GCA_963662895.1 of Prolixibacteraceae bacterium. Taxonomy (GTDB): domain Bacteria; phylum Bacteroidota; class Bacteroidia; order Bacteroidales; family Prolixibacteraceae; genus GWE2-42-39. Next base: position 2,749,049 of record OY759982.1, read on the forward strand.
CCGGCACTATCAAACGTCCTCTGTACTTTCCATTTTTTATCTGAATAGCAAAGCCGGGACCGGTGGCATACCATCCCCATGATGGATTCCGGCAGGTTGCCGACATGTCCTGAGGTTTAGACCAGTTCAGTCCATCGTCATCAGAAAAACACAGGTAAGGTAAACGCGGGTATTCCGATTTTTTGTGAATAATTTCCCCTTCTCCGTCTTCCCCGTAATTCCAGGTCATCCATAACCAGATACGCCCGGTTACTTCATCAACCACAGGACATGGATTTCCACAGGTATTTAGTTCATCGTTCCACACGACGATTTCTTTGGCCCAGCTTTTCCCGTTATCTTCAGACCGCCTTAATACAATATCAATATCACCACTGTCTCCTCTGCCGTTCCGTCCTTCAGCAAAAGCTAAAACGGTTCCCGCTTTGCTCACAATAACCGACGGGATGCGGTACCCTTTGTAAGCTCCTTCCCCGGTTACCCATAGTTTCTGACTTTTTAGTACCTGTGCAAAACCATTAAACGAATGAAGGTTTATCCCGATAAAAAAAGATAAAAGCAACAACCAATATTTACACATTTTCTTCATTATAGATTAAATTATTCGACTTGACACCAGTTCCTTCTCAAAAATTCACTTTTTGCTGAAGTCAAAAAAACCAATATCTTCCAACTCTTTCTTATACTGATCAAATTCTTTATCAGTAAGGTTACGGGCCGGAGCCCTTAATGGCCCGCAATCCAGTCCAACCATTTTCATCACAGCCTTTCCTCCAATTACACCACCGCCATAACGGATCAGTATTTCAATGAATTTTACCGATATTGACTGGAACGACCTGGCTGTTTCCATATCTCCGGATTTATAAGCATCCATTAACTTATGGTACACGGACGCCATGTAATTATATGTACTTCCGATAGCTGCCTGAGCGCCCATACTCAGGCCACACAATAGTTCTTCGTCGAAACCATGAAGAATATCCCATTTTCCACCGTCGAGCTGAATACATTGCAACATTTCCATCATGTTCCGGTGTGTAAACTTAATTCCTGCCAGGTTCGGTATTACCAATTGAGCCTTCTTTAAAAAATCCGGCATCGGAAGCCAAACATCAGAAACAGTCGGAATGTGATAATAATAAAACGGAAGTTCCGGAGAGCCGGCAGCAACTTCGACACAAAACCGCACTAAATCGTCAATATTTCCCGGTTTCAGGAACATTGGGCCCATACATCCCACGGCATAAGCCCCGATTTGTTGTGCATGTTGCGCCAGCTTTTTCGATTGCACCGCAGAAGTGGTACCTACATGAACGATTACCTTAAAATCAGACGTCTGCTCTTTTATCCATTGTTCAGCCACAGCCATCCGTTCTTCCAAACTCATCAACATCCCTTCGCCGGTAGTTCCGCAAATGAATACCCCGGTAATGCCGTCTTCTTTTAATTTTGCTGCATATGGAACGATTAGGTCCAAATTAAGCAAACCATCTCCATACATGGGAGTATATGGTGCTGCAATCAATCCTTTTAGTTTCTGCATTTTTAATACTTATTATATTTATTTTAAATTCCAGATGGTTAATCCATCTATCTCTTCATTTTTCTGAGAAAAAAACAAACTTCCCAGCCATCCGAAAACAAAACAGGAGACAACGCCGGTAGCTGTATAAAGCAATAAATGAACAGAATGGCTGTTGCTTACTATTATTTGGACAATGATACTGGTAACGATCCCAATGAAAGCGCCTTTAACATTCGCCCTGCGGGTCAGTATCCCAAGCAGGAAAAGGCCTCCCAAACTACCAATAAGAAGCCCTATTAATTTATTAAACTCGTCCCATAGCGACTGAATGTTCCAGGTAGCCATAAACAATGCAAACAAAGTACCTGAAAGACCAACGATGAAAGTCGTTATCCTGGCAATTTTTAGCCGGGATACTTTTGATGTCAAACCAAAACGAAAATGAATATCTGTGGAATATGCAGTAGCTGCTGAATTCATACTACTGGAAAGGCTGCTCATGGCTGCTGCAAAAATCCCGGCGATCAGCAGTCCGGAAAGGCCGGTGGGTAATTCCGTAGCGATAAACCATGGAAATATTGAATCTGCATTTTCCAAAGCCGGATTGTTTAACCCCGGATAATTACGGTAAAAAACAAATAAAGCTGTTCCGATCGAAAAAAACAGGATCGTAGCAGGGATTGTCAGCCAGGCGTTAGTCCAAACACTTTGCCGGGCCTTTTTCTCCGTTTGCGTGGTCAGGTAACGCTGTACCATTGTCTGATCTGTTCCGTAAGTGGTGATATTCGTGAACACACCTCCGGCCAGCATAACCCAAACTGTTGGTTCCCTGAGGGTCATTCTCAAATCGAGCAGGTTAAACTTATGAGCAGAAGCAGCAGTCTCAAAAATCGCCGGCAACCCCCCGTCAACGGCTCCTGACATCAGGAACAAAGCCACTACTGCCCCGAAAAGCAATACAATCACCTGTATCACATCGGTCCAGATAACAGCCTCGATGCCTCCCATTAAGGTATAAACCAAACTTATTATCCCCATCAGGATAATACATAAAAAAACATCCATCCCTGTTACCACATTCAATGCCAGAGAGGGAAGTAACAAAACAACTCCCATTCGCCCGATTTGAAAAAGAATAAAGGATATACTCCCCAGTAGACGGATCGTCAGGTTATACCTTTTTTCAAGATATTCATAAGCTGTAGTTACATTTAGCTTTCTGTAAAAAGGAATAAAAAGAATGATAATTGCAGGCGCAACTAAAAAAATAGACATGTTAAAAACAAAATACGACCAGTCGGTAGCATAAGTTTTTGCAGGAATTGCCATAAATGTGATCGCACTCAGGGCAGTCCCAAAAAGGCTTAAGCCTGCTGCCCACCAGGGAACACGTCCTCCCCCTTTAAAATAATCGTCCGTACTTTTTTGTTTCCTGGAAAAACAATATCCGATGACAATCAATACAAAAAAATAAATAAACAGTACAACCGTATTTAACCGACCAAAACTGAAAGACTGCGTAACCGGCATGATACTATATATCTCCGGGGTACGAATCCCCGGTTTAATTTCTCCGCTTGTAAGGATACCCCCGTTTTTCCAGGGAACAACATTGCTCGTAACCGGACAAAAAGTATCAAACTTACCGGCGGAAATAATGGTATTTGTAATCGTATTATATAGTAAAATATCCTTTGAAAACCCGGGATGTTCCGTATAATAACGAATACGGTTTGCTTTGTACAAAGCAATATCTGAGGTATCGCGAAGCCTAAGTACTTCGTTAAACTGCTCTCTTAACTGCTGTTCTTTTAATAAAAGATCGCCTTGTGCCCCTCCAATAAAAACAATATTACTCGCACCAACAGGAAACGCAGTGCCCGCCATGACCGGAAAATTCATCGAGCCTGCAGTTGCTAACTGATTCCATTGCTTCAACACAGGATCATATAAAAAACCATCCGAAAAGACTGTGATCTTTTTATCATGGTCAACATTTCGTCCGCTAAAAAGAAAAACACACGGACGGGTCCCGTTGGATTGTGCCACAGCAACTGAAAAAATCCTCCCTACACCTGGAAAAGCAGGAAGCCTCTCCCATTTAAAATCGGTCGAATTTTCTTTCGACAGGTTCAAACAAAAAAAATGATTCCCGCTATCAATACCGTCTGGCGAAGATGAACCACCAACAACATAAACTATATTGTCTATCAGAACTGCCGAAGAAAAACTTAATGGTACCGGTAAATCGGGATAATTTTCAAAATCTATCTCATGCTGTGAGTCATTCCACCGTATCAAAAAAACTTTTGAAAAACAGTGATCCTGATCATTCCCCCCAATACACAATACCCCGTCAGACAAAGAAACAGAAGAGCCATAAGCAACAGGAAACGGCAAATTGAAAAACTCATTCCGAAAAGTCAAACTATCCGCCGTAATATCATATACATAAATCCGGCCGTGAAAATTCTTAATGCCTCCTTCCCATGGTTTTTTATCCGGGAAATTCGCACCACCGGCAATAATTAATTTGCCATCTGCTATCCCGGAAAATGCACCAGCCAGTCCTGGATTTATTTGTCCTGAATAAGTCCGCGGCAACTGAGCCAGATGGATCACATCAAACCGAACATCCTTTTTATTAACACTATAAACATTTACCCAAAATAACACAAATAGTATTATACAAATCGTTGTCTTCATAAATTAAACTTCTCTGTAAATAAATTCCATATAAGGCTGAAGATGAATTTTTATAGCATTTCTGTACCCTTCGGTATCACGCTCTCTGACAAATCCGTATAAATCCCTGTGTGTTATAATTTTCCCATCCATGATAAGGCGCTTGTTTACCGGTTCGAAATAATTTTCATAATTAATTTTTGCAAATTGAAAAATCGGATAAATAATTTGCTGAAACTGTATAATGAAATTATTGCCGGATATCTCGTATATTTTTTTGTGGAAAGTAGTCTCATGCTCTACCGTTGGGTTATATTTCATGGCTTCCTGCGACCGGACAATGTCTTCCAGTTCTTCAACCTTCCGGTCGTCAAGATTTTTAAATAAAAAATCAGTAAGACCTATTTCCAGTGCAATTCGCATACCCATCATATCAACAATGGCACCTTCACTTAACAAATAAGGTTCAATCACTTTTTCGAAACCTGAAAGCAAAGAAGGTTCCTGAATAACAATTCCCTTCCTGGTACGTGATTGGACAATTCCAAGCATTCTTAAACGGCTTAATGCTTCCCTCAGGACATTCCGGCTGATTCCCAATTCACCGGAAAGCTCCATTTCGTTAGGAAGAGAATCCCCCGGAACCAGCTTTTTCTCTTTGATATAATCTAAAATGGACATTTCAACCTTATCAACAAGAGTAACTGTGCGATTATCTATTTTAAAGCTCATATTAGTATAATACTATTTGTCCTACAAATATGACAATTAAAAATTATAAAATGCCGGGAAGAATAATGTTCTAAAACAGCTCTAGAGAAAGTAAAAATCAGTAACATTTTATTTTTTCAAACAAAACAAGGAGACAAGCTGTTAATAGTTTAATGTAAAAATTTGAATTAATAATAAAAGGAAGGAAATAATGAAAAGAAGAAACTTCATATCGTTAGTTGGAACAACATTAGTTACAAGTCCGGTATTTGCTCATTTGTATCAGTCAGATTCTCCTCTTCAAGCCGGACAATATAAATTTCCGAAGCTTCCGTATGCTTATAATGCGCTGGAACCATATATTGATGCACAAACAATGGAATTGCATTATAACAAACACCACCGGGGATACTTTAATAAATTCATGGCCGCAATAAAAAATACGGAGGAAACAAAACTTGATATAAAAACACTTTTCGAAAAAGTTAGCAAGTTGGATAACTCCATCCGCAATAACGGAGGAGGTTTTTATAATCATATGCTATTCTGGGAAAACATGACCCCCAAAAAGACAACCCCATCAATAGAACTAAGCAAAACTATTAACCGCTATTTTGGTTCATTTGACCAACTAAAAGCAGAATTTGGGAAAGCTGCAAAAACACAATTTGGTAGTGGATGGGCTTGGTTATCAGCAGATAAAAACAAGAAACTATTTGTCAGTTCTACGCCAAATCAAGATAATCCACTGATGGATGTTACGCCACAAAAAGGAACCCCTTTATTATGTCTTGATGTTTGGGAACATGCCTATTATCTTCATTATCAAAACAAAAGGGCTGCATACGTTGATAATTTCTGGAATATTGTAAACTGGGATACTGTTAGCGAACGATTCAAATTCTTATAAAATTGCACTTCCATAAACAAATAAACCCCCGGCTCCAAGGGAACCGGGGGTTCAAATAAAACCGGCGATGACCTACTCTCCCACATCTCTGCAGTACCATCGGCGTTGGCGGGCTTAA
>OY759982.1:2757500-3977863 GCA_963662895.1 Prolixibacteraceae bacterium
TATGCAAAAGGCACGCCGTCATCCAACATATGCCGGACTCCGACCGCTTGTAGGCGTACGGTTTCAGGTACTGTTTCACTCCCCTGTTCGGGGTGCTTTTCACCTTTCCCTTACGGTACTAGTTCTCTATCGGTCTCTCAGGAGTATTTAGCCTTACCGGATGGTCCCGGCTAATTCTGACAGGATTCCTCGTGTCCCGCCATACTCAGGATACTACTATAAATTTAACAATATACGTATACAGGACTGTCACCTCCTTTGGTTATGCTTTCCAGAATATTCTACTTAATGTTAAATCTAATCTCGTAGTCCTATTACCCCAGACTTGCCGAAACAAGTCTGGTTTGGGCTCTTCCCTTTTCGCTCGCCACTACTCGGGGAATCACTTTTGTTTTCTTTTCCTCCGCCTACTTAGATGTTTCAGTTCAGCGGGTTGGCCTCCAACATCGTTGGATTTCCGGCTTCTGCCGGACAGGTTGTCCCATTCGGATATTCACGGATCAACGGTTATTTGCACCTCCCCGTAACTTTTCGCAGCTTATCACGTCCTTCTTCGCCTCTGAGAGCCAAGGCATCCTCCGTACGCCCTTAATAACTTTCTTCTTGATTTATATCTACAGGTCTATTTTCTATTCACTTTCCCAACATGTCAAAGAACTTTAAAGATAGTCGTGAGTATTGAGTCTCCGGTACTGGGTACTTTTGCTCATCACGCCTTCTTAACGCTGATACTTCCGGACTCGAACCGAACTTTTATGCCTCCAGGCGTACCATTTTGTTCCATCATTTATACTGAACTTCGCTGTTTCTTTTCAAGTGCAGCTCTCTTTCTCAACTTTTTTTCTCTCTTTTCTATCAACTCATTTCTAAGTGACCTGTGAGACTCTTTTGTGGAGAATAAGGGAGTCGAACCCTTGACCTCCAGAATGCAAATCTGGCGCTCTAGCCAACTGAGCTAATCCCCCGTTATAATCTGCGACCGATAATTGCCTATTTATTATTCCGCATTTCCTGTCCTCATCTGACTGCAGAACTACATTCATAAATAATCACTCATCATTCATAAAACAGTAGTCCCGCCCAGACTTGAACTGGGGACCTCTACATTATCAGTGTAGCGCTCTAACCAGCTGAGCTACGGGACTGTCTTGCACTGCTTCTAGCCTTTAACATCATCCATCCGGCCTTGCCTGCCAACAGCTATCCGCTTTTGCTCTTTATATTTTTTAAAAAGGAAAACAAGGTATTACTTTAAAATAATCATCCTTCGTCTTAAGCTCCAGAAAGGAGGTGTTCCAGCCACACCTTCCGGTACGGCTACCTTGTTACGACTTAACCCCAGTCACTGGTTTTACCCTAGGACGCTCCTTGCGGTCACATACTTCAGGTACCCCCAGCTTCCATGGTTTGACGGGCGGTGTGTACAAGGCCCGGGAACGTATTCACCGCGCCATGGCTGATGCGCGATTACTAGCGAATCCAGCTTCACAAAGTCGGGTTGCAGACTTCGATCCGAACTGAGACCGGCTTTCGAGATTGGCATCCTGTTACCAGGTAGCTGCCCTTTGTACCGGCCATTGTAACACGTGTGTAGCCCTGGACATAAGGGCCGTGCTGATTTGACGTCATCCCCACCTTCCTCTCACCTTACGGTGGCAGTCCCGTTAGAGTCCCCGGCTTGACCCGATGGCAACTAACGGTAAGGGTTGCGCTCGTTATGGGACTTAACCCGACACCTCACGGCACGAGCTGACGACAACCATGCAGCACCTTGTATACAGCCCCGAAGGGAAGCCTGTTTCCAAGTCATACAGCATACATTTAAGCCCAGGTAAGGTTCCTCGCGTATCATCGAATTAAACCACATGTTCCTCCGCTTGTGCGGGCCCCCGTCAATTCCTTTGAGTTTCAACCTTGCGATCGTACTCCCCAGGTGGCTCACTTATCACTTTCGCTTGGCCGCTTACAATATATCGCAAACAGCGAGTGAGCATCGTTTACGGCGTGGACTACCAGGGTATCTAATCCTGTTCGATCCCCACGCTTTCGTGCATCAGCGTCAGTATTAGTTTAGTATGCTGCCTTCGCAATCGGTGTTCTGAGTAATATCTAAGCATTTCACCGCTACACTACTCATTCCGCATACCTCAACTAAACTCAAGAAATACAGTATCATTGGCAGTGCTACCGTTAAGCGGCACCATTTCACCACTGACTTACATCTCCGCCTACGCACCCTTTAAACCCAATAAATCCGGATAACGCTTGGATCCTCCGTATTACCGCGGCTGCTGGCACGGAGTTAGCCGATCCTTATTCCTGACATACCGTCAATACAATACACGTATCGCATATTCTTCTGTCAGAAAAGAAGTTTAAAACCCATAGGGCTGTCTTCCTTCACGCGGGATGGCTGGTTCAGGCTTCCGCCCATTGACCAATATTCCTCACTGCTGCCTCCCGTAGGAGTCTGGTCCGTGTCTCAGTACCAGTGTGGGGGATCTTCCTCTCAGAACCCCTAGACATCGTCGCCTTGGTGAGCCATTACCTCACCAACTAACTAATGTCACGCATGCCCATCTTTAACCACTATCGCTTTTATTAAGTATCCATGCGAATACTTAATAATATGGGGTATTAATCCAAGTTTCCCTGGGCTATCCCCCTGTTAAAGGCAGGTTGCATACGCGTTACTCACCCGTCCGCCGGTCGTCATCTTCCCGAAGGAAATGTTACCCCTCGACTTGCATGTGTTAGGCCTCCCGCTAGCGTTCATCCTGAGCCAGGATCAAACTCTTCGTTGTATAGTATTTGTTTATTTGTACTTACGTACAAAGTATGTCTTCCTGCTCTTCAACGTGGATGCTTTTCAATTCTAACGTAATTTACCTCGTTTTTCCTTTTCAATATTTTCAATGAACTATTCTTTATCTTATCTTTAAACCCTGTCTTTTTAACAGGACTTCTTTCTCTTATGCTAACCCCGTATTATCGGGCCGACAAAGGTAGAAAGACTTTTTATCTTCCCAAATTTTTTTTTGCCTTTTTTTGCCTTTTTTTTCTTCCCTCAAATCCCCGCATAAACTACGGAAAATATATCATCTTCCTGACAAAATCCAGTACATCTCTCTCCTCTAATCCTTCATCCCCATTACCTCTTATGAACTCCGCTATCCCTTTAGCGGCGGCAAAGATATGCTTTCTTTTTTCATTCATCCAAATCTTTTCTGTCATTTTTTTGAAGAAAAATTTTTCTCTTCAATCAAGCTATTGATTATGAAGTTAAAACATTCAAAAAAATCTACTCATAAATTGTTCATACTTCCTAAATATTACAAATCATAACTTTTCTCCCCCCTCCCCTCAGCATCGCCGGATTCTATATTTAATTCAGAAGTTACATTTTTCTTCCTTAAAACATACCGGTCGATTACAGCTATGATTTCTTCCTTTATAAATGGTTTTTGTATAAACTCAACAAAACCTTCCTTTTTTAATTCGTTCAATGTTTTTACATCTTTATGGCCTGTAAATCCAATTATCGGAATTCGGTTAATCCTTTCAGTAGTTGACGATTTGATGATCCGGGTAGCCTCTGTTCCATCCATCACCGGCATCTCAATATCCATAAAAACAACATCAAATGATTGGTTCGATAATTGTTTCAAGGCCTCTTTCCCATTATTTACGATCACATACTTCGAACCAATATCACTCAATAATTGTTTAATAACTAATTGATTAAACTCATAATCTTCTGCAACCAGTATGTTAACATTATCCATCATATTATAGGCTTAGTTTTACTCTAATATACTACATTTACAGAAGAAAAGAATAACAGTATCAAAAAAAATAGAATTACGGCATATGAATGACCTTGATTACCGTAAAAATATCCAAAAAGAAAAAGATAAGCACCATTCTATTTTGGAGGGATGTATCGATGCTGTAGTAACGATAGACCAACATGGTATCATCGAATTTTTCAATAAAGCTGCAGAGGATCTTTTCGGATATGACCGTAATGAAGTATTGAACAAAAATGTAAAGATACTGATGCCATCCGTACATTCTAACCATCACGACAATTACATAAAGCGTTATATCGAAACAAAAATTCCGAAGGTCATTGACATTGGACGGGAAGTTGAACTACAAACGAAAAACGGGGAAAAAATCCCAATATTCCTGACATTAACACAGGTTGTTATAGACAAAAAATACATTTTCACAGCATTTATCAAAGATTACAGGGAAAAGAAAAAAGCAGAGGCCGAACTTCGTAAACTTTCGATGGTTGTAAATAAAACCAATAACGGAATTATTATTACAAATAAAGAACGGGTAATTGAATGGGTAAATGAAAAATTTGTAAAAATGTGTGGTTATTCACCGGAAGAACTGATTGGTAAAAGACCTGGCATGCTTCTTCTGGGAAAAGGAAGCAAGCCGGAAATTATCAGTCGAATACGATCCAAACTTGATGCAAAAGAACCCGTTGTTGAAGAAATACTTAACTACAAAAAGAACGGAGAACCCTATTGGGTGAAATTACATATCGATCCGGTGATAGACAAATCCGGGAATGTCGAAAAATTTATTGCTCTCGCACTTGATATTACGAATGAACGAAAGATGAAGGAAGAAATTCGGTTGATCAATGAAAAGGTTCAAAACTGGAATACCCATCATAAGGCTTTTCTTGACGCAATTCCTGATTTGATGTTTCGTTTCGATACACAAGGCACTTACCTCGATTTTCATGTAAAAAAAGAAAACGAGATAGATATGATTGCCCCTCCGGAAAAATTAATTGGGAAAAATATTTTTGATGTACTACCTAAAGCAAATGCTGAAATTCTGTACAAATACATTACTCATGCAATAAAAACAGGGGAAAGTCAGACTTTTGTAGACGAACTTGAAATGCCACAGGGGCTACAATATTATGAGTGCCGGGTAGCGGCAGTGAACGGGAAAAATGAAGTTTTGGCCATTATCAGAAATATTACCAAACGAAAAAGGGCCGAGATGGAAATACTGGAAAGTGAAGCACGACTAAATGAGACCCAACAAATTGCACGCGTGGGTAGTTGGAAAATTAATCTCGTTCAGAACCAAATATACTGGTCTAAAGAAACTTATAACCTCTTTGGGATCAAGCCGACCGATACGCCCCCCACAGAAAAAAACTTTTTGGAAATTGTACATCCTGAAGACCGCCGATTATTAAAACAAGCATTAACCCGGATCGTGAAAGAGGGGGTTGAAAATTCTGTCGAAATCAGAAATATTCTTCCCGACGGATCGCATATACACATATTGGTGCGAGGAGTCCCTATTTTCAAAGATGGGAAAGTAGTGAAAGTCATCGGAACTCTGTTCGATATCACAGAGCGAAAAAAATTTGAGGAAGATTTAAAAAAAGCCAAGGAAAAAGCAGAAGAACTGGCCAGGGTAAAAGAGTTGTTTCTTGCAAATACCAGCCACGAAATAAGAACCCCGATGAATGCTATTGTCGGTGTGACTGAGCTTTTTAAAAAGACGCAACTAACATCTCAGCAACTCGAATACTTAATGATCATCGAAGAATCAGCCGCTAATCTTCTGAACATTATTAATGATATCCTCGACATTTCCAAAATCGATTCCAATAAGCTCTCTCTCGAAAAAACCTCTTTTATCCTTAAAGATGTTATTATTTCGGTAATCAAAACCTCGATGATACGGGCCGATGAAAAAAATATCAGTCTTAAATATTTCTGTGCTCCAAGAGATGAAAGGATCGTACTGATCGGCGATTCTCTGCGGCTCGGACAGGTTCTTCTAAACCTGGTAAATAATGCTATAAAATTCACACGTGAGGGATCTGTTGAATTATTGCTTTCGCTGGTAGAGGAAACTGCTGAAAATTGCCGGATAAAATTTGAAGTTAAAGACACAGGTATAGGTATACCTCATGAAAAGCTGGAGACTATTTTTAACGAATTTAACCAGGCAGACATCAGTACTACCAGATTATATGGCGGCACCGGTCTGGGGTTATCGATTAGTCAAAAACTGGTCGCACTAATGGGAGGACAGATGAATGTTGAAAGCAAACCAGGAATTGGCACTTCTTTCTATTTTACCCTTAACTTTGATAAAGAATTAACTTCGGAAACAGAAGGAAAAACAAATGACAAACAGGAAGCTCAGGGGGCAACTTTATCTGGCATCAGAATTTTACTGGTTGAGGACCAGGAATTCAATCAATTTGTTGCAAAAAAACTGCTTGAAATTCTGGATGCAACAATAGACATTGCCTCAAACGGAAAAATAGCAATTAAAAAATTATCAGAAAACAATTATGATATTATCCTGATGGATATTCAGATGCCCGTGATGGATGGAATAGAGGCAACCTCTTTTATCCGTAAACACATGACGCAACCAAAATCAGAAATTCCTATTATTGCACTTACTGCCCATGCATTAAAAGGTGACGACCAAAAATATATTGCCCTGGGAATGGATGGCTACTTATCAAAACCATTCAAGTCGGCTGATTTATCTAAGGTCATATTGAAAACATTGTCAGGACAGGAACCGACACCACCTAAAAATACAAGCAAGCCTGAAGATGAAATAAAGACCACATTATATGACCTTTCTTCATTCCATGAGATGGCAAGTGGAAATGCCGGCTTCTTCGAAAACATCATATCTTCTTTTATTAATTCAACCAGAAAAGGAATTAATGAAATCAACAAAAACATTCAATCTTCTAATTATCCAAGCATTAAAATTTCTGCACATACTGTAAAACCAGGTTTTAAAATGATTGGCCGTGATGATATTTTCGAAATGCTGGAACAAATTGAAAAACTTGCAGTTGAACAAGCTGAAGTAAAACAGATTTTGGAACTATCCGGTAAAATTGAAGATATTTTCAATTCTATAGAAATTGAAATGAAAAAAAGATCAGGGGAAATATAATTACCTGCATTTATCTGGTTATGATTATTTCTGCATCTGATAACCTTTACCACATTATCTCATATGCCCGATGAGGTACCTATTTTATGAGTAATCTTGCTGTACTCTTTTATTTATTGTATACAGCTATATACAAAGTGGAAATACACCACAGCAGTACTTAATGGACGAGAATTAACAAATAGACACGAATTGGATTTAAAATCTTAAGGTACAGACGTTAACAACTATAAAATAATCAGAAATAAACCTAAAAAAAGAAACATTTAAGGATTTTTGAAGTATATTTAGAATACTAAAAACAAAATGCGATGAAAACACAAAATAAAACAATCAGAAGAAATAACATTATTTCTGTTCATCCCCCCAAAGATAAACTACAATTATTCAACGAGTCCAATGAGATTTATCCTCCGTTAATATCGGAAAGAAATCGGAATAAAAAGGATTTTTCATTTATAGTAGACTGGCAAATGGAGGATACGCAGGAATCCCGGAATAACGATTAGTATCATTTTATGAAAATATAACACTCCCGTTTTCGTCTTTATTCCATTGTATATAAAACTGTTCATTTTATTTCACTGAATTATATAACAACAACGAGGCCCCCACACAAGAGGGAGTATAAAAAAATGAATGAATCTTTTGCTATAATGGAGAAGATATATACTTTTGCAGGCACAAAAGTTTCGGGATGTAGCTCAGCCAGGTTAGAGTACGCGTCTGGGGGGCGCGGGGTCGCTAGTTCGAATCTAGTCATCCCGACGAAACTAAGAAACTGAAAAGCAGTATCTTTTAAGAGTTAAGCGAGTTGACACAGGTTTGTGTTTCTCGCTTTTTTTTGCATAAAAAACACCTTATTTTAGGCTATTTTGGCAAAACAAAAGCCTAGTTTCTTTGAAATATCTTTGAAAAAATTTCAATTGAAAATCAAAGAGTTGACCAAACCTGGATTTAAAAATCTTTGAAAAAATGGCAACTTTTAAGGCAATTGTATTTTCAACAAAAAATCACATCAAAAATGATGGTACAACCAATATCAAAATCCGAGTGTACCATAACGAAGAATCACAGTATATTCCAACAGAATTTTATCTTCCCCCTTTATATATGGGCAAAAATGGGGAGGTTCAAGAAGACTACCCGGAAGCTGACCTGATAAACTATGAATTGGGAGAACTCATACAGGGATATAGGAAGCTGGTTATTCAGCTAGGCACACACCGTTTGAAAAATGTAAACTGTAAGGATTTAAAGGAATATTTAACTCAAGCATCGGAACCAGATTATGAATTGATTGATTTTGTTGCTTTTTCCCGGAGAATTATTGCGAAAACAAAGAAGAAAAACACATTAAACTGGTACACAGTAGCGATCAATTCTCTGGTCTGGTTCTATGGAAAACAGGTTATTGATGCAAAGGAAATAACCAGTTCAAAACTTCAGGCTTATATTGAACAATTAACGGAATCAGGAGGACAGAATAAGAAACCTTTTGAACCTGGCGCTGTAAACAATTACCTCCGGGCCTTAAGGTCCTTATTTAATAAATGTAAGCTGAAGTACAATGATGACAACCTGGATATTATCAGGATTCAACATGATCCATTTGTTAAAATAAAAATACCCGCCGTTCGACGTAAACGGAAAAATATAGGCATTGATGAAATAAAAAGAATAAGAGACGGGGTCTTCAATACAGAACGGGAAAATATAGGCCGCGATATTTTCATGATGATGTTCTATTTGATGGGAATAAACATCAATGATCTCTTTTTACTGAAACCGCCCAAGCGTGGCAGGATTGAATATGAACGAAGTAAAACCAATACAGATGATAATATTCACAATTTTCTTTTATCAATAAACAACCACGCCCAAAGGACGTGGCTTTGATTTTCGGATTCCCCTAAAAGGGGGAAAACATTAACGCCGATTCCTCTTACGTTCTTCTTTTTCTTGATGACGAACATACCTTCGAATCATATCTTCATCCAAACCAATGGTGCTTATGAAGTAACCCTTTGCCCAAAAGTGATTGCCCCAATAAGGCTTTTGCTTCAAATCTGGATAAGATTGAAAAATGCGCATGGCCAATTTGCCTTTCAAAATTCCCATGAAATCAGAAACTGAAATCTTTGGGGGTATTGAACAAACCATGTGAATGTGGTCGGCTTGGACATTTTGTTCCAATACTTCAACGTCTTTCCATTGGCTAATGGCAAAAAGGTCTTGTTCTACTTGAACTTTCAATGTTCCTGTTAGTACTCGAAATCGATACTTCGGAACAAAAACAACATGGTACTCA
Source organism: Prolixibacteraceae bacterium (assembly GCA_963662895.1). GTDB lineage: Bacteria > Bacteroidota > Bacteroidia > Bacteroidales > Prolixibacteraceae > GWE2-42-39. The sequence continues at coordinate 2,766,793 of OY759982.1, forward strand.
CATTGGTAGTACACATGCGATAATTGTCTAAATTTACCCATGATAATTTATTTTATACGTGGGCAAAATTATAATGGCATAGCCGATTGTCCATGACCACCGTCAAAGACGGTGGTTTTTTAAATTTTAATAAATCTTCCCTGTTTGACGAACGCGGTGAGGAGTTTGGTCCGGCAGTTGCCGGATAGCGAACGCAAACGATTTTTAGCTTTTTAACCTCAGCGGCGGCTCTTTTTGGATCCTTTTTCCAGCTGGAAAAAGAATCAGCCCGTCCGGCTAGAGGACAGTAAAAAAGGGAAATGCAATGAAGCTTGATTTTAGCTTTTGTTTGTACTAAAAGATCTGAGCTAAATATATGCTCCACAAAAAATTAAAGTGACCCAAAATTTGGGGTCTGATATAGAGAATATCAAATTTCCACGAAAGGAATAAAAATAAGATTAAATACCAATAAGACTTTTTTACAGAGAAACTGTTGAAATTTTGTTGAAACAGAAAAGCGAAGGGCTCAAAACTGATTATATTTTAATCTTTGTTTTTCTTCCTTTAAATGGTTGTTTTGTACAATTCAAACTTCATTTTGATCCTATACTCATCCTTCACTGATGGCTCACTCATCCTATACTCAGTCGTATAAATGGAACTAAAAAGACCTGACGGGTTTCAAAGCCTGTCAGGTCAATGCATCTGAAACACCAACTGAAGTTTGTTAACTCGTCGGTATTTCGTTTTCCTGATCGTCGGTATTACCGGGCATATCGTAAGCTGTTACGGTGATTTTATCACCGGCCAGGTTGTCGTTCGTGACAGTGGCCGTATATACCCAATCAATTTCAGTATCAGCAGGAACAGCTTCGCCCTCTTCAACCAGCGATCCATCCATGTTTTCGATCTTCACATGAACGGAAGAAACTGCAAAGTCGTCGGTTACCGTGATGGTAATGGTACTGCCTACTGCCCCACTGTAATTTCCCAGGTTAATTTCCTCAATCTGCGGGGCGTTGAAAAAATCGGCTACCGCCACGTTAAATGCAGAACGTCCACCTGTTGCCTTTGCTGCATAAAGAGACCTTGTGGCAGGATCGGCAATAGCCGACTTGCCGTAGATGATACCGCGCTGAAACCTGCGCCGGACATTTTTCTGAGCCTCTGTGGGCTCCTGTTCGGAGGCTACCGGCCTCCTTGCCACAAAAATCTTGTCGTCGGATTTGCGGCGTCGAAAAATAAAATTGCCGACCCGGCCGCTAAGGCCTTCGGTGGCAAGATTTTTTTTTGATTCTGCCATAATTTTATTGGTTTGATGTCCCAACGGGACGGTTAATACTAAAATGATTTTTATATAATTGGGATGAACGATCCTATACTGATCTCTATTTTTTATTCTTTTCTGTATTCAACTTTTTATACCAACGCTGATCTTGCTTGTTGAAAAAACAAACTGACAACGACTAATAAAAAACCTGTTTCAATATTAAAATTACCGGGAAATCTACTTGAGCTTAATTTCAATTTCATCGGGGGCATCATAGGTTGTAATAATTTTCCCCTCTGGTGTTTTTTTATGCTTAATATTAATAACACCATAAGGTGTTGGGAAACTTCCTTTCACCCATTTTAAATCACCCAAATGAGGTTCCAATTTGATTGTTTTACATCCCGGCTCAATTACGTTTACTCCCAACACATATTGTGTTAACCAGCTCGTAGGCCCTGATGCCCAGCCATGACAAAAACTATGGCGCAACTGCTCGTAACAATAACCACCGTAGGTTTTATGAATATCAACTTTTCCTTTGGGAACAATCTCATCAATGCGGGCTGCATTTTTAGCCCAGTCGATATCAAAATCTTCCCAGAAAGTAGTAGCCCCCAAATCGAGCATAGCGCCCCAATATTCACGAATATTCTCAATCGCTCCCTGGTAATCGCCGGCTATCGCCCTTGCAATTAGCATATAATAACCGTAAAAAGTTGACATTTTATGAACGCCATCCTTCGCAAGAATCTGACTATTTGCCTGTTCTGGTGATACTAATCCAGACATAGTAAGTAAGGCTGCTGCCTGTTTTGATTCGGCCATATCGGGAACATGTTGCTTCAGTTTTTCGACTGTGCTTTCACAAAGTTTTGCTGTTTCCTTGTCACCCAAAATTTCGCATAAATCAGCTCCTGCATTAAAAGTCATCACCATCATCGACTGCAAACCTGCATGAACGGCTTCCTGATTTTCGCTTGAAGGCCAGTCGAGAAAACGGTTACCATCCAGAATTTCCTTGCCATTCTCGTCGATTTTAGAAGATAGAAGCTGTAATAAGTCAACGATATACTCTTTCTGCTCTTTCAGATAATCCAAATTGCCATGGTAATAGTACCAATCGCGATGAATAAGCAACCACCACATGGAATACGAACTGATTCCGTTCATCCAGTTTGGTAGCGGCGTAAGGTCGCGGGCCAGATCGAGACTTTTCTGAACCACTTCGTTATCGCCAAAAACCGAGTTGATGGTCATCACTTCAGGGTGCATATCGCCAACCCAAACCAAACGGTCGCGCTTTACTCCGTTCCACAAATAATCCTGCATGTTCAGGTGAACGGTATAAGCACCGGTCATCCAGATTTTATTGAGTTGCTCGTCGCTACAAGTAAAAGAACCAAGGTAAGGGATGTCGCGATACCTGAAAGCAGCACTGATCTCTTTGATTTCTATTTTTGTATCCGGATCAACCAGATCTATTCTTACAAACCGAAAACCGGATTCGCCAGCAAGTAAACGTCCCAACCACGGCAACTGAACAGTAAAATCGCGCATAGCGTGATCGTTTGTTGCTCCTTCTGCTCCGACATCGCTCATCGTCTCACTTACTGATTCACCCAAACGAATACGAACATGTCCCACCGGATTCTGATTATTAATTGTGGTGATAATTTCAATTCCGCCCTGGATTTCGCAACCAAAATCAAGGATCAAACCCGCCTTTGAATCATCGTCGTTAATCAGGATTAAATATTTTCCCTGGTTTAAATCAGCCTGTCCGATTCCTTGTTTTAATATACTTTCGGCATTTACCACTTTCGTCCCAGTTTCGTCCGACTTCCAAACAATTCGTGTTGGACTGAGAAATTTTTGCGTTAAAGCAGTTGACCGAATTGACTGATTGGCCGCTTCCACAACAGGCGGCACCTGAGAATAAGCTCCGATAGAAAAACCGATAAATAGTAAAATGATTAAACTTTTGTAGTTCATACAGATAAATTTTTATTACGCTTTTTACTGTTTTCTATTTGATTAATTGTTGTTCATGCATCCATTGAAAGACATAATTAAGCCAGTTTGAAGCAGCCGGCTCGAGTGGATACCCGTGTTTGCCTTTGGAGAACAGATGCATATCTGCCGAAACATTTTTTGCCTTCAATGCTTCGTAAAATCGGATGCTGTTTTTCACCGGCACCACATCATCGTCTTCCGCATGAGTCAAAAAAGTACGCGGAGTATTTTCTTTAACCTGTTTCTCGTTAGAAAAAAACTTTACCATCTCTGCATCAGGATTAGCACCAATCAAATTCTCTCTCGAACCGCGGTGTGTCAATCCGTCTTCCATCACTCCATCCGGGTGGAGATCAGGGGACCCAGTTACCGCAAACATCAAGGAGAGTTGCTCCGGCAAAAATATGAACAAGTCCAAAAAGATACCATCTGACCGACTTTGGCAAGAGGCGACTGACGGTGAAACGTTAAACCGATGGTCAGCCACGGACGCCGGCAGTATGATCTCCGGCGTCTTTTTTGTTTTTAAACGGGCATCGAACCCGTTTAAAAGCAGGCAAAAGGCTTCCATCCGGCTCACATGCCCCGATCTGCAACCTGCCGGGATCAAATCCCAAAACGAAATCAAATATCAGTCTCGGGATACACAAAAAAACGCCCCTGGCAATTGCCCGCTATACTGAGGTCACTGATGGATGGTATCGTTTCTTTCCCCCAGATGGTAGCATCTCTGGCCGACGCGGAAACAGTAATACAAAGGGAATTGCCATTTTGAGGTTGTACACTTTGCTGAGTTAGCCCAGGACCCCCAGCACAACATTGTTATAAAACAAAATAATACGGCTAATTGGTAGGAATCAATTATATACATAAAAACTTCATTTTGGTTTGATAAGAATAATAACCTTGAATATGAACCTATTGGCGGAGATATTTCATAACATATTGAAATACAATTTGAATCCATCCACTGTGACGACAAGACTCAACGCAATCAAAATCTGATTATCAAAGGATTAAGAAATAACTCCACCAACGCGTTAATTTCTATTTCACCTACTTTCAAGTTGTGTTTAATACTATTTTATTATATCTCCACCAATTAGAGCGAGTGTATGTGGCTCCAGTTGAATCAAATATTCTTTCTCATTTTCTTGTTGAAAATTAATCTCGTTAATAGAGGGCAGACCTAATTTCAATACTCTTTTCTGAGCATTGTTAAAACTAATTTTTACAAATACTGTTTCATCGTTAAAATTTTCAATAACTTCTGCATTTCCCTGGTCAGATGTAAACAAATGTAATGAAACATTTTTAGGAGCATTTATTTGAATTCCGAATGGTAAAATAAGTTTATTACGAACCCAATCTAATTGAGTTTCATCCAAAGTAAACAAATCATTTAAAAAAACCGTTTCCCCATTTATATCCCTTAATAAATATGTGTTTTCAGGCATACTTTTCTCAAGGTTAAACTGTTTTTTAATCCTTTCATCTAAAGCATTATAGAATCCAGAAGATACAATAAACGGTGTGTTTTCATTTATACATTTATTTATAACGATTTCTATATTGTTAAAATTCGAAGCATGAGCTGTAAATAAACAGGCAGCATTTTGTTTGATATTTGCTGAGCCTATAAACGGGATGCCTAACATTCCTATTTTACCTAATAATTCAAAGTCGTGTTTTGGACTTTCATTTGGCTTTTTAGCCAATAAAACACCTTGAGGTTTCATTGTTGAAATCAGGTCTGCCATTTGTTGTAATCCTTCAATTTCATTTATTAAAGCCAAGGCATCTACTTTTCCATACTTTACCTGGGAATCTTTATCCATGGCAATTCCTTTATTATCAGAATCTAAATAATCGTAACAATGTAATAGTGACTCCTTTGCCCCACCAAGAATGGTTTGCCGGGCTTGTTCGACGTATATGTCAGGTGGCGAGCTTAATGGATCATACCACCCTCCTTCACATTTTCCGTCACCAATATCATTTAACCACGATTGGTACCAACAAGCCTGAGTCTGTGGTTTGCTGTCGCGGGTTTCCGTCCCTGCAAATGTGTAATCAAACAATTCCGATTGTTTGATTACATCATAGCCACTTCCCTGCAATGTTTCGTACCAGCACGGATATTTAATAATAATTTTACAAGCAGGGTTAACTTCCTTTGCTGCATTTAGTACAAATTCTTGTGATACCTGAAGCATTTGTTCTTTTCTAAATTCTTCCCAGGTCCGATTGCCCCTGGCAGCCTGACATAAGGGGCACTTGCATACTGTGAAGAAGAAATCATCCAGAATAATCAGGTCAAACAATTTTGCTGTACGCTGTACAGTTTCTTTTAAAAAACCAAGCCCTGTTGAATCAGTATAACAAGTAGTGATATCCCACTCACTAACTACTGTTTTGCTCATTTGAGTTGTGGTAATGCACCCGGCACATTGAATGCCTGCCATGGTAAAAGCATCACGTACTTCTTTCAAGATTTTTGAATCAACTGAAACGCCATGGCGATACGATTCCAAATAAATTTTATCCACCTTACAGGCTTTGAAAAAATCCATGGCTTTTTGCCGTCCTTCTTCTGTAATAAACTGTTCATTAATACAATCAACCTTACATGTCATTGAAAAATGATGTTCCCGGCTTTTATAGTTATTCTCTGTACAACTGTAACATACAAGCATAAAGAACATAAAGACAATCTTCATTTTTTTCATAATCATTAACCTCTCATTTATATTTTAATATTCATATATTCCGATGCCAGAATCAGTATAAAGCTTAACAGACTGTTATGAATTTATCCATTCGTTATTTTGTATAATCAAATATTAACTAAAATGCCCCATCCGGGGTGCGGATACTCAGAGTTTCTTTTAACCTTTCTTCCGGAATATTGGTCTTCAGGTTAATTGTTGCCTGCTTACCTATGAGCAAATCGAAATAATTATCTGAGAAAAAACCTTTTTCGTCTCCAATTGCCAGATAAAGATTTTTGGCTAATTTATCCGACATTAATATGATCTTAAATCCATCCCTCATATTTTGAATGTATTCTACGATAGGATGAGACAACTTCGATGCTTTCCTTTTCAAATGCCTGTTTCACTTCTACCAATAATTCGGACGGAACAACTACTCCATGCCTGTATGATTCCAGATAGACCCGTTCGACATGCATTTTTTAAAAAAAGCTCAATGCTTTCTGTCGGCCTTCCCGGCTGTTGAACTGTTCTTTGATGCAGTCTACTTTGCAGGTCATAGAAAAAAAGTGCTTTGGGGTAGACGCACTATTACTTGTGCATGCACTATATTCAAAAAGGATGAAAAGAAAGAATATACAAATTACTTTTATTCTCATAATTCAAGGAATTACTATTGTTGCGTAAAATATCCGGCACAGCCGAAAATTTCGGCTGTGCCAGTTTATTAAATTTATTCAATTGCCCCTTCGCCTACCACTACAGGCCAACCTGGATTTTGATAAATCGGGGAAGAAGAAATATCATTACCTTCAGAAGTGATGAGCATATCCTGTAAAGCAATAGGAGACAGGTAATGCGCCATTTTCCAACGGTAGCCATCCAAAACAAGGCTACCACCTGTTTTCTCGTAAGGACGCAGGTATTGGCTCCTGTCCGGGGGAGAGACCAATGCTCCGGGCAAATTCAATCCGTAAGTCAGGGCAGAAGTGCCGTCTGAATTTTTATACCACTCCTTCATAGGGCCCCAGACTTTCATTCCCTCAATGTGGTAAGGGGTTGTTATCATCTGATCCAATGACCTCCATCGTTGTAAATCCTTCCAACGCATGCCTTCGCCTATAAATTCATTACGGCGTTCACGACGAATGTTATACAGCGTAGGGTCAATCAATTTCCCCGCTGAGTAAGCTCCCCAGTCGTTAGGGGCTTCTTTTGCCATTTCCGTTGCAGCAATGGTTTTATTGAAATCCGTATCGACTTTAGCACGACCACGAATAGTTTGCCAGTATTGTGTCGCCGTAGTATTCAGTGAACCATACCTTTCATACCAAGCCTCGATATAATTCAGTAATGCTTCTACTCCACGGAAAATAATGATGCCAGTATAACCCCCTGAACCATTAACTGTAGCTAGTTGTTCCTGGTCCCACGGATTCCCTTTTCGTAAGGCATAGCCGGTTGTATAAATACGGGATGCATCTGTACCATTGGTACCTATAATATTGGGAACCGGTTCAATAGGCCATGCTTCAACACCAATCGGATCCTCCCACAATATGTTTTTTTGTCCCGGTTCTTTTAAAAACAATACTAACCTGTTATCGCGTTCAGCACGTACATCGGAGATATAATCATCTCCGTAGTATCCACTACCTGCCGCATAAATGGGGAGCCCATTGGCCATTAAAAAGGATTCGGTCATTCCCCTGGTGGTCCCTCTGCCATAATTACCCCGTTGAGTACATTCTCCCAAGGTATGGTAAAGCCCCAACCCCCGGTTATACTCCCGCCATAACAATACTTCGCTGTATCCTGAAGGATTCACGCTGGCATACATGTCCATGTAAGGATTGGCTGGTTCAGTGGCGTCTTGTTGCACATGCCCGGTATTGTCTGTCAAAGTAATCATGGATGCCAGTTGTTGCGAAGCGTCAATCGCCTGTTCCAGGAACCAATTGATTTCCGCGTCAATACTACCACTCGAATATTGATAATTTTTGTTGTAATCCTTTGTAGCGCCGGGCCATCCCGAGCCGCCAGGGACAAAAGCTGTCCCACTGAAATATTTCAGGAAAGTACCTTCATATAAAGCAACCCTTGATTTTAACAATAAGGCAGACTCTTTATTGACGCGCGTTTTCCGGCTGTCCACATTGGCGTCCATCAGTTCAATGGCTTTGTCCAGATCAGATAGGATGAAACGAGCCACTTCATTGCGGGGCATACGTTTACTGGCCTCAGTCAACACTTCCATGTCATCCGGAAGCGCCTGGGTGACAATCGGGAAATCACCCAACGTACTGTAACGTTTATAATACTCATAAGCCCTGAAAAAGTAGACTTCCCCGATATAATGTTCTATTTTATCGGTTGACCCGCTGAGTGTACCGGCTTCATACCTCGGCAATACATTATCCAGGAAGTAATTGCAATTATAGATATTTCCAAAATACCAGTTGCTCCCGTCCGTTTGGCTCACCTTCCATTGCCCGGGAACATATTTATTGTTGAAGTCTACACTTGCCATATTGTCAGTGTGCTCGTCCCCTAAAAGGAATCCGGTTCCACTCGGAAGAATGCTTGGATAAAGGTTATTGGCGTAAGCCTCCAGTTGTGATGCCTCTACCAGGTACTTTTCCGGTGAAATAGCTGACTGGGGTTCCTGGTCTAAAAAGTCATTACAGGAATACAGGCAAAACAAGACACACGCAATGCCTGTGTATATGGATATAATTTTTGTATTCATACTGTTTATCATTTTATAGGTTGATTAGAATGTAACGGTTAATCCGAATGATAATGTTTTTTCCAAAGGATAATAATCACCAGTGGTATAGCTCGTGGCAGCGTCAATTGCTTCAGGGTCGAACATGGTAGCTGTTTTGGTGCCTGTCCAGATATTTTCGCCCGAAATAAACAGGCGTAGCCCGTTGACATAAAACTTTTGTGTGATGTGTTGGGGAATCGTATATCCCAGCGAAAGGTTCTTCAGACGGATATAGGCTGCATTTTGCAAATAACGGGTTTGTGTTTGCTGGTTTTTGCCTGCTCCTGCAAGCAACGGACGCGGATAATAGGCATCAATGTTGGCAGGCAAATCATTAGACGATTCAAGCCGGAAATAATCGACATGTTCTTTCAATCCGATAATTTGCCATTGCCCGGTATAACTACATCCAAAAAACTTAGACGAATTAGTCCAGAAATCCCGTTTGCCTACCCCCTGGAAGAAGATGCGGAGGTCAAATCCTTTCCATTTTGCATTCAAATCCACTCCAAATTGGTAACGGGGGGTACTGTTGCCGATAATTTTAAGGTCGCCATGGTCTTCGAGGGTATTCGACCCTGTATTAATTTTACCGTCTCCGTTCAGGTCGCGGTACATGATGTCGCCGGCCAGCCAGTTGCTTCCCAATGTGCTTTGCCCGCCATTTGGGAGTGAGGCTAAGTGCGCTTCCATTTCCTCATCGCTTTTGGCAATGCCGATGGTTTCATATCCCCAGATATTGCCGAGTTTCTGCCCTTCGTAGTAAGTAGACAATAACTTTTTATCATTCGGATAACGGGTGATCTCAGTCTGGTAATCGGAGAGCATAAAGCGTATGCCATAGGATATTCCGTTATCCAGGCGGTCATGCCAGTCAAGTTCCAGTTCAAAACCGTAAGTCTTCAGGTCGGTGTTGTTACTTTTAGGTACGGATTTCCCCAAAATATTGGGCAATTCCATGGCAGGACCTACCATATCCAGTGTTTTCCGCACATAGTAATCGAACGAACCGCTCAACCGGTTATTAAACGCCCCTACATCCACACCTACATCCCACGTGTTGATTTTTTCCCATGTAAGGGAGGAACTGATCAGAGCCGGGGAAGATGCGGTATTGGGCATTACACCGTTTTGCAGCCATGAACCGGAACTGGCGTTTACGCTGATAACCTGGTATGTGGGATACCAGCTGTTGATATTCTGGTTCCCCAGTTCCCCGTAAGAACCGCGCAGTTTCAGTGTATTCACGGTATTCCCAAGTTCTCCCCAGAAGTTTTCACGGGCTATGTTCCACCCGGCAGAGAAAGAAGGGAACCAATTCCAGCGTGTTTCGCGGCGGAAACGGGATGTGCCGTCATAACGGAGGTTGGCTTCCAACATGTATTTCCCCTGGTAATCGTAGTTCAACCGCCCGAAATAGCCTGCTGTGTTCCATTCGCTGATGCGCCCATAGACGGAAGGCGTTGCGGCACTACCATTATTGTTCAGCCCGGAAGTAAGGTCTACCACCGGCAGGTCGTCAACAATGACACCGACACGGCTCAATCCGAAAACTTTGTATTTCAAATCCTCTAATTGGGCTCCTGCCATGATTTTAAAGTTATGCACATGATCCAGGCTAAAATTGTAAGACGAATATACATTAAGGTTCAGAAAATTATTTTTATTGTAATCATTGCTAACATAAGAAGTTTCCCTTTTCACCATAGGATTACCGGCCACATCGTGAATATAAGTCTTCAAAGAAACAGCATTTTTGGTGTAAGTATTTATGTTGTAATTGAATTCAACAGTAGTCACCCAGTTTTTTACCGGTTCCATTACAAGGCTCCCATGGTTGTTGAAATTATCTGTCTGGGCATTGGTTCTTCCGCCTTCAATAATCCCCAGCATAGGCGAATTGGCAGGATAATAGTACCCATTATCGTCATATACCGGGAGGAACGGCCAACTCTGGCGGGCTAAGTTGATATACATGCCAGGGACGAGATCAGTAGGCCTGTTGTAATCGGTGCGGATAAAACGGGCAGTGTAACGCAGTTTCATCCAGGCGGTCATCTGTGCTTCAATGGTTCCTGTAGGTGAATATCTGCGGTAAATGTCGTCGGCAATTTCCAGTAACCCGCTTTTGTCCAGGTATCCCAACCCCATATAAAAAGTAAACCGGTCGTTGCCCCCGCTGGCGTTCACATTGTGTTCCTGCGAGAATGCCCAGTCCTTGTAATACACATCATATGCATCCACGTTGGCGTTCCCGTATGAATTCCCGTTTGCCCATATCGTTGGATTCGATGGGTCAGGGACGGATACAGTGGTGATTCTACCTTCCTGATAATCCTTGATTCGCTGCAGCCGTTCGTCATTTATATAACGTCCTCTGTTTGCATTGTCAGCAGCATCATTCATGAATGTGGCAAATGTATAAGAATCCATGGTCTTAGGCTGGACTATCGGCGCTCCCCAACGGAAATTGTTGCTGTAGCTGACCTTGATTTGTTTGGCATCTCCTTTTTTAGTTGTTATCAGGATTACCCCAAATGGTGCACGGGAACCATAGATAGAAGAAGCTGCAGCATCTTTCAATATGGAGACATTTTCAATATCCTGTGGGTTGACATTTTTCAGGGAGCCTTCTACCCCGTCTATCAATACCAATGGAGCAGCCGATGAGCCGGTCCCCAGGTTACCCGTTCCACGGATATTTATTTCGGGTGTAGCATCCAAAAAACCGCTTGTCTGCTGGATATTTAAACCTGCCGCCATGCCTTGGAGCGCTTGTACTGCATTTTGCACGGGACGGTTTTGTAAATCCTCCGAAGAAACAGTTCCGACAGCACCGGTCAGATTAACTTTTTTCTGCGTGCCAAAACCAATAGTCACGACTTCCTCAATACCAATAGTTTCTTCAACCATTACAACATCAATTGTTGTTTTCCCTGCAACCTTTATCTCCTGGCTTTTCATCCCCACAAACGAAAACACCAGCGTGGCATCAGTAGGGACCTTGACAAGTGAATATTTTCCGTCAGCATCGGTAATAATTCCCTGGGTAGTGCCTTTTATGACTACAGTAACGCCAGGTAACGGAATGCCGGAGGAGTCGGTAACTTTGCCTTTGATATTCACAACAGACTGGCCTGTTGCTAAATCTAACCGGCCTGTTTCCGGTGTCGTAATTATTACCTGCCGGCCAAGAACCTTATAAGTTAAATTCTGATCGGACAGAAGTTCTTTCAGTACCTCATCAATGGAAGCATTCTGCAAATTGATATCCATCTTTTTGTCAATATCAACTTCTTCATTTTTGTACAAAAAAATGAAATCACTGTTTTGTTCCACGTAATCCAGTATCTCGCGGAGAGTTGCATTCTTCAGATCAAGGTTCAGCTTCGTATTTTGCGAATAGATACTGGCTGAAACAGTCATCGCGAAACAGAAAGAAAAGATCGTTAATAGTCTCATAATTCGCCATACTTTAAGAGTTTCCTTTCGATGGAAACATCGTAACAATTTTTTTTTCATAAATTTGTGTAGCTTTAAATTAATAATTTACTAATTCACTTAGTAGTTATTTTATTTAACCGGGAAATGGTGGTACATCTCCCGGTTTTATTATTTTATTACATAGCTTTTTTCGTCTGCTTTTTCAAAATTCATTTTGGTCAATACCGATAAATAATTAAAAACTTCGGCCCGGTTTTCACTTAGATTGAGTTTTCCGCTTATTTTCATCTTACTCTTCGACGGATCATCAAATACAATTTTCAGGTCATAGAACCTTTCTATCTTTTTAATGACCTGATTCAACTCCTCATCTTCAAATTTCAGTATTCCGTTTTTCCACAAAGTATAATACTCTACATCAACATCACTGACCGTCATATTTTTCGTTTGTTTATTGAATACCAGCATCTGGTTTGGCTCCAGCAAGACCTTCCGGTTAAAAACAGATGCGTCATGTTTTTTTACCGCTACCAGACCTTCGACCAATACTGTCCGGACCTGATTATCATCAGAATAGGCCGAAACATTAAAACGGGTACCCAACACTTCGATATCAATGGAAGGCGTTTTCACGACAAATGGTTTATGTCTGTTTTTTGTGACCTCGAAAAATGCTTCTCCAAACAGTATCACTTCCCTGGTATTCCTTTTAAAAACAGAAGGATATATTAATTTACTGCCGGCATTCAGATATACAACGGTGTTGTCGCTCATGGTAATTTTGGACCGGTTACCGCTCGGAACAATTAACTGGTTTGGACCATATTTATCTGAAATACCGGCAGGAATTTTTACACTTTTACTGTCAACAACCACTTCCCTGGAAAAACATTTCACTGTTGAGTTTGTTTTTAACGGGACATCCGTGCCGTCAGAAAGGATAAGCCTGGGTGTACCGGCAGGAGAAGTATATTCCAAAGCAGCATAATTAATCCGGTCTTTCGTGAATCGTCCGTCCAGATAGAAATACATCAGTATATTTCCGACCAGAAGAAAAAGAAATGCAATAGCGGCATAAGGTAAAATCCGTTTCCCGAATTGCCAAAGCCGGATAACAGGTTGCTGATTCCTTTTTTTCTGTATTTCTTTGAATAACAATTTTTTTTCATAACCGGTAAGGTCTTTATTTTTCAATTTCAGTTTACGAAGCTCTTCTTTTACTGATAATATCAGCTTTTTTTCACCCGGATTACTTTCCATATAATCCTCCCAGTATTTCACTGTCGAATCATCCGGATGAAAAATCCACTTCATAAAATGCGGATCATCGATATAATCGTTGTATGTCCTCATAGAAACAGATGTTTCTATATAGTGAAGAGAAAATTCAAAACCGGACAAAAAAAGGAGAAATTGTTTTATGCTTTAAAACACAAAATAAAAAGTTCCAGAAAACGGTCGAGGAAACTGACCTGTAATTTTTTCAAAATTCTGATAATTTGTTTCTGAACAGTATCGGATTTAATGCCAGTCATATCGCCAATTTGCTGATTATTCAATCCTGAATAGAACTTCAGAAACAGCAATTCTTTTTTTTCTGAAGGAAGTGAATTCAATATTTCATTTAAAAGTTCAAGTTTTGACCGTTCTTGTTCCGAGGTAACGATTCTGTTCTCGATATCAAGCTCGGTTTCGAAAGAAGGTAAAGCTGAATCCTGGTATTCAAAATACCTGTTTTCCTGTGTTTCCCGGTGAATAATGATCCTTTTCAGTGCTTTCAGCAAATAAAACTCAATGTTTTCCGGATCAGAAAGCCTGTTTCTTGATGAATACAACTCAAGAAATAACTGCTGAATGCAATCCTTCACAAGTTCCTCATTCCGGCTTATTTTTGTTCCGTAGCGAAATAAAACATCGATATATTCATTGTAGATTTGTTCAAAAGCATCGTTGCTCCCCTCCTTAAAATTACGCCAGATTATTTGCAAACGATCCATTTCAAAAAGTTAGGTTGAATAAGTTTCATCCTCACAAAAATAAAAGAATTGCTACCCGAAACAAAACACGATTATTTATTCATGGCCGGGAATAATTTGAGCAACTGTTCACCGGTTCCTATTTTATAGCCTGAAGAAAACAGGTAAACTGCTCCGTCCTCATTGGTCAGCAACACCAAAGGTAATTTGTTTTTTACTTCTTCACCAAACAAACCGGTCAGTGCTTTTAAGACCGTTCCGCTGGGGTCAAATCCACGTACCTGATTTTTGGGCAACTGATAAGAGTCAAGTACTTTTTCCAGTTGGGGCCTGTCCTCGGCGGCAAGAAACACAAATTTTCCGGGCCATGCTTCAAAATAATCCACATAACCGGTCAGATCGTACAGGATATGTTTGGAGGGCTCTTTTTCCGGGTCGAGCAGGGCAATGACCAGGTTTTGTCCGCCAGCCAGCTTGTGAAGGTTCACCGGTGTTTTATCCGGCAGGGTCAACACATTCAGTTTTGAAAGATCAAGTGAGGCAACAGGCTTTGGTTCATTGGCCGATTGCCTCAACGTTATGGTCAGTGATTTTGTTTTTCCCTTTTCTATATTAAAATAGTATACCGAACTAAGCACAGTACCATCTTCAAGCCGGCTACCGGTAACCAGGTCATAACTGCCGGATTCCAGTTCCAAAGCTTCTTTGAAATCGCTGATCTTCCGGCCAAAATCATATTCAAGTGTCTGGTATTTCCCGTCATTAAACCGGCCAAGGGTAAAATGGATGTAATACTGCGGTTCGATGTTGTTCCTCCCGTTTTTGAGTACCAGCAGGCCGGTTTCCGGTTTCGCCGGCAGGTCTTCAGTGAACCCGGCTTTGTACCAGTTATTCCCGGCATAATATTCCGGTTCCAGGGTTGCCGGATTCAGGCGGGCCGGGATACCCAGTGCCCGGCATACTGCAACGAAGAAGAAATGCGCGGAATTGGTATCGGCTACCCTGAGTTTGTAAACTCCTGCCGGGTTTAAAGGCGCCCGGGAATGTTTATTAGCTGTATCATCAATACGGATGCTGTCTTTGATCCAGCATGTTAAAAGTCCGGGATCTTTGATGAATTGTTCTTTATAGGTTGAAAAATAAGACTGGATGTCCGGTCTCCAGGCCAACAGCATTTCATTCCGTATCCGCGGCGCCAGAACGTATTTAATAAAAATGTCTTCCGGGTACTGATCGCTTTCCGCTGTATTTTCCAGATGGGAAGTAAGGATAGATGCTTTCGTGTCGCTGTAATCTTTATCGGATATACCTTTCAGTAAATCCATCACCCGTCTTTCGGACGCATTCTCCCGGAAATATTTTTCCAGTTCCGACCAGTTCCCGTAACCCAGGTGGATGGCATGTATTACATCAGTTTCGGGCAGTCCCAGTTCGCTGGCCAGGTTCCGGCTCCAGGCGGTATCTTTAAAGGTTGCGGTATAGCAATTGCGGATAGAGTCTTCCAAAGCAAGCCGGTGTTCATTAATCTTTTCGGCTTCCTGTGAAACAGTAAAGGTGTCTTTTATCAAATGAGGTGGTACTAAATCATATTTGAAAGTCTTTCCTGCAAGTGACGGGGTTCCCAGGCTTAAACAAAGCGTATCGGTGTTGGCAACCGATATTTTCTGAAAGGCAAACTGTCCGTTTTGGCTTGCCCAGACAATAATCTCTCCCAGTCCCATGGAAACAGACGCTTCTCCCTTTTCATTGGTAAACTGAGTAGCAATAGGATAAAACTCGGCATAATTGTACAACTGAAATTCCACTTTGGCATTGGAAACTGGTTGTCCCTGCTGATTTTTCACATGGACAAAAAGACGCTTGACAGGGGCGTACCGGGAAGTCAGGTTTAGCTCGGAGAATCTTTTCTCCCGGGTTACCACATCTTCTTTCCCAAAATATTTCCCGTAAGCCCGGGTATGTACCAGCATGGCCCGGCGCGAAGGTTCCCTGAACCACCCCATGTTCAGCTCCGGGTCAGGTTCACAGGCACCCAGAAATTTCCAGGTCCCGTTGATCCATACCTCCACCCAGGCATGGTTATCATCAATATGAGCCCAGCGCGGGGTATATACCTGCCGGGCCGGAATACTCGCCGTACGCAAAGCAGAAACCGTAAAGGTCGACTCTTCGCCGCAGCGGCCAAAAGCTTTCCGGATGGTGCTTAGCGGAGCGCTGGTCCGTTCGTCAGTTCCCCGGTAAACTACTTTCTCGTGGCACCAGTGGTTGATCTCCAGGGCGGCCTGTTCTATGTCCATCCCCTGTACCCGCTGTTTGATCTCATCGTACATCACGATCCTGAACGAGTCCAGGTTTTCATTGTTAACCCGCAACGGCAATACAAAATGCAAAAACTCATCTTCGGGGATGGATGCCCCCCAAGGCATTTCCATCCGGGCTTTCAGACTTATACGGGCATTTGCCAGCATAAAGTCTGCCGGATAATCGGCCAGATCACTCAGGGGCATATAGGCGTACAGGAACTCAAGGGCCTGCCTTTCGTCAGTGGAAAGTGGCTGGTCAAAAATTTTCCATACATCGATGATGCTGCCGGTACACAATTGTTTTTGTTCTTCCAGCATCTGCCGCATGTCAGCCTGTCGTTCCGGGTTGTTGATCAGGGCCGGCCTGCGTGAACAGGAAAAACAGGCCAGCAAAAAAATGATAATAAAATATTTGTTCATTTCTATCTGGTAAAAATTATAATCTCTGTTTCTTCGATACACCAATACCCGGAACATTAGTAAGCCGGTAAACCGGATCGATAAATCCAGGGCCTCCGGTGAATGGTTCCTGTTCAGGGGTAAGATGCGGGTCCAGATCAATAAACTGAAAGCCTCCAAGCCCTGCTGCAAAATGAACCGAACAACTCAAAGCCAGCTTTGTTTCCAGCATGCAGCCGATCATCAGCCCGATGTTTGCACTACGGGCGATTGTTGCAATATCCAAAGCTTCTACAATTCCCGATTTCATGATTTTAATATTGATCAGGTCGGCACAACCAAGCTTTACTACCTCAATTGCATCAGCAGCAGTAAAAACCGATTCATCAGCAGCTACCGGAACAGAAGTATGATCTTTCACGAACTTCATACCCCGAAGGTCGTGCCTGATAACAGGCTGCTCGAAAAGATCGGGCCTGATCCCGTTATTCTCCAGTTCTTCCAAAAAATGAACTGCCTGTACAGGAGAATATCCCTGATTGGCATCAAGCATGATCCCGCAACCCGGGGCCCCCTCTCTAATTGCCATGACCCGGTCGATGTCATCAACCAGCTTTTTCCCGACTTTGGTCTTTAGTGTATGATAACCTTTGTTTTTCAGTTTTGCTGCATTAATTTTTGCCGTTGCAGGAGGAACAATATCAATGGTATAATCGGTCTCAAGCGTATTTTCTGCCCCGCCAAAAAACTGGAATAACGGAATGTTCAACATTTTTGTATAAGCATCAAGTAAGGCCATTTCAATCGCACAACGAGCAGTAACCTGAGCCCAAAAGACGTTCTTCAGGTGTTGCGAAATTTGACGGAACCGGGAAACATCTTTCCCAATTAAAAAATCCTTACAACTATTCAGTGTTGCTAATGCTGTTGCCTGGTTCTCACCATTTATGGGTTCCAACGGCGCTGCTTCCCCGTAGCCTTCTATTCCGTTTTCAAGCCGAATCGTGATCAGTACATTTTCAATATTATGCTTGGTACCGATTGCAATGGTAAACGGCTCTTCCAGAGGGATCGATACCGGTTCAACTGTAACTTGTTTAATGATGGCTGCGTCCATAGTTGTTCCTCCAGTTTTTTAATACAGATAAAAAGTTTTCTATTTGTTTTTCAGAATGAACTGCTGACACTGTTACACGAACAATAAATTTTTCCATTTTAACCGGATAATTTACAGAGGGTGCAATAATATAGTTTTCTTCAAGGTATGCCGATAATGCCCGGGCTGTTTGTTCCTCCTTAAAACAGACAGGAACGATCGGTGTACTTTCTCCCGATGTTTCAAATCCCAGCTCTTTGACCCCGGTTCTTAAAAGTCCCGCGTTTTTTAAAAGAACATCGCGTAATCGCGGATTATTTTTTATCATTTTTAATGATGAACAAGAGGCGGCAACAACAGGAGACGGTAAAGATGTTGATGCACTGTAAAATGCCGACCGACTGCGTACCTGCTGAATAAATTCCTCCGTTCCTGAAAGAAACCCGCCATATGATCCCAGAGCTTTGCTCATCGTTTCGGATTGGTATATGCCGGGTATCCCATCCAAATTGAAATATTCAGGAGTACCCCTGCCATTTACCCCCAAAACACCGGTTGCATGTGCATCGTCGACAACGATGATTGCATTGTATTTCTTTCCCAGGGAGTAAATCTGATCAAGCGGAGCTATCTCTCCGGTAAGGGCAAAAATACCATCTGTAATAATCAGTGCCCTCTGATTTTCATTTTTCTTCAATAATTTTTCCAGATGGTTTGCATCACAATGATTATAAAAAATAATTTCTTTCATTCCGGTGGGGATACCGTCAATAATACTGGCATGGGCCATCGAATCGGCGAGAATTACAAAATACCGGTCTTTCAGATTTTCAAGCAGAAGTTTGTTCCCCATGTACCCCGAAGCAAAAACCATAGCTGCTTCCTGCCCCTTAAATTCAGCCAAAAGCTGCTCCAGTTCCAGGTGAATGTCAGATGTTCCGGTAGTTTGTCTCGATGCTGAAAAACTCACCCCGTATTTTTTCAAAGCATCAACAGCATTATTCACAACTTCAGGATGGTTCGCCAGTCCCAAATAATTATTCCCTGCAAAATAGGAATACTGTTTATTGTTCAGGCTGATATAACTTCCAACCCCACTATTTAAGGTTATCATTTTTGTCTTTTCTATTTCTTTCCATCGGATATAATCAACGTGGCATTAGTCCCCTTGTTCATCTGACATCTTTTCACGAAGGTCTTTCCTCATTTGCGTGACAACCTGATGAATTGTACTCCTGGTTAAGTCAAGCAAATCTTTTAAATCCGGCAGAACTAATTTTTCTTTGCCTGCTTTTTCAATTGACTGTATAACTGTAGTTAGTGAATTAATTTTGAAGCTAGCTATGCTTGACTTCATTTTATGGGCTAAAGCCCCCATTTGTCCCAAATCGTCAGATTCATATGCCTGAATCATTTCATCTACAAGCAGAGGTGTCTGGGTACAAAACAAATCTACCACTTTCCTAATGAAAGCATCGCTCCCCCTGCTAAATGAATTCATCAAAGAGAGGTCATATAACTGTTCCTCCGGAGCTGAAATATGACTGGTTCTTTCATCTTCATTTTTCATTTCCAATTCAAGCTTTTTCTTTTCTGTAATATCAAAATGAACACTAACAGAACCGACTAATTCTCCCTTATTGTTGTAATTTGGCGCCCCGCTTATTAACCACCAGCGGTGTTCTCCTTTTTTATTAGAAACAGATAGTTCATAAGCATCCGGAATACCTCTTTTTCGGAGTTCATTTTTCTCACAGAAGATCTCCATACTTTCCGGCCTTGCCAGCAATGCAGAAGCTTTTCTCCCAATAAGTTCCTCCTGAGAATAACCACTCATTACACAAAAACTATGGTTTGCATATTGAATGATCTCATCATTGTCAACTTCGAGTAATCCCAGATTTATATTTGCAATTACTTGCTCCATTGAACCGAACCAGGGTGATCCAATAAATAATAATTGCTGGTTGCTTTCTAAAAATTCGAATTGTCCCCGCAGTATTGTACGATGCGGATTACTGCATTCAATTACAACCTCTTGATTTGTTAGCGACAGCATTGACCAAAAATCGGGAATCTCTAATTCCGGCCTTTTTATAATATAGTTAGCCAGGAAAAATTTCTGACTGGTCCCGGGGAATAATTTTTCAAGTGTTTTTCCGCATGAAGTAACAACCAAATCAGAATTGATTAAAATATAAAACGGAAAAATACAGTTAAATTGAGTCTCGTCAAATTTTATATTTAATGCCATTTCTTTTTACCTGCTTACTTTAAAAATTTCATGATCATATCCATCCTCTCTGCTCAGAATTAGCTCAAGTTCTACAAACATATTATAATTTCTCATACAACACTTTAGAAATACATTAATATTTTGAACTCTAATTCTACTTTAACAGATTCCGTCAAAATCGAAAAATCTATCCGCTTTACCCTAAGCCCTGTGGGGGAACCCGATCGATTTTCCTGATTTCTCCCCTTGGGGTTGGGGTATAAAATCAGAAAAATTAGCCTTCCTCCTAAATCTGTCAGTAGAACTAATAAAATTACAAAAATTCATCGTAATTAGTAAGCCCTTTTTCTATTCATCTAATACGGGGCATGAATTGAAGATGATTACTATAAATCAACACATTAGCTTTCACAAAGATTCAAAACTCTGAAAAAGCTCTTCGAAGTTCCGCTTCGGGAAGTAAAAGTTTTACTCCTTGAAGTGAGAGACTCAGCCCCTGGAATGAAAAGATTACTCCCTGGAATAACTCCGGTATTTCGAAGCGAAAATGATTTATTCCAAAGAGTAACCCAATTATCTTTGGGAATACTTCAATTATTCTTCGGGGTAACTCAATTATTCCCCGGAATACTTCTTTTATTCTTTGGGATAATTCAATTATTCCTTGAAATACTTCTTTTATTCCTTGGGGTAACTCAATTATTCCTTGAAATACTTCTTTTATTCCTTGGGGTAACTCAATTATTCCTTGAAATACTTCAATTATTCCCTGGAATTGTTCAATTACTCTTCGAAATAGTTCAGTTATTCTTCAGGCACATGGTTTACGGGGGGGTGTTGGTGTCGTTCCTTCGGAACCGTTCTCTAAAAAAAGAACGGTTCCTTTCGCAGCACAATAAAGTCTATTATTGTTTTTTTGATAACAGGTAAGCGATAAAGGCAGGCAGGTTGCCAATGAAGACAAATATTGTCCATAGAATATATTTCTCATTTCTGTTACGCGAATCGAAATAAACCCCAACAGGTAACGACAACCAATAGATAAGGAAAGTAATGAACAGTGCAATACTGATAATTACATAAAAGTACGAACAGTCAAAAGGACTTGTTACTTTTTCGTCTCCGGGGTAAATCCAAAAATGGAACTTCGATAAAGTACCGGAAGGTTATGTTATTATCTTTGAAAAGTACTATTTTTACCTTGTTTTGTGGCATCGGTTAAAATACTGCGGTTGTAATTTTGTATCAAAAAAATATATAAAATGGCGTTTACAGGATTTACAAAAACAGCTATCGAATTTCTTAAAAATTTGGCTGCCAATAACAACAAGGAATGGTTTGAAAACAACAGGGACACCTACGAAGCACATCTCCTGAAACCGTTAAAACAGTTATCTGCCGAGCTGGGGGTTGTAATAAACAATATTGACAAAGAAATAGAAATAGCCCCAAAAGTAAACAAAACCATCTCGAAAATATACAGGGACACACGTTTTTCGAACGACAAATCGCCCTTTCGTACAGGGTTATGGTTAACTTTTAGGCGGCCGAACAAATTGTGGGGGAATGTTCCTGAATTTTACTTTTATTTTACACCGGAAGAATACCAATATGGCATGGGGTATTATGCGGCAACATCTGAAAATATGAGGTGTATGAGAGAACACATTAGCCGCGATCCACAACGTTTTAAGAAAATAATTGAAGCTTATGAAAATCAGGATTGCTTTAAACTGGTTGGGGAAAATTACAAAAAACTCATTCCAAATGAACTTCCCGAAGAATTTCATCTCTGGTATCAAAAAAAGAATATCGCAGTAAGTTGTACAAAAAAAATCGGACAGGGATTTTATGCTGAAAACCTGGGGCAGGTTTTAGCCGATGCCTATAAGTTTAATGCGGAGTTTTATCTTTTTATAATAGAAAGTATCCGTTAATAGATAAACCGTAAAAAACATTTTTGCAGTTACACGTCGGGAAGGAGTGTGAACTTGCGTAAATTTGTGTAAGAACTTAAAAGACAAAAATTATGAACGAACTAATTGCCTGCTGCGGCCTTAACTGCGCCGAATGCGATGCACGAATCGCAACTGTCAACAACGATGAAAAACTTCGTGAAGAAGTAGCTGAAAAATGGAAGGTTCAATACAACGTGCCTGAAATTACAGCCGAAATGATTAACTGTACCGGTTGCCGTGTCGAAGGCGTAAAAATCGGGCATTGTGCCGAATGCGAAATCCGCAATTGCGTGCAGAAAAAAGCTTTTGCTACCTGTGCCGACTGTGCCGAAATGGAGACCTGCCCTACCATTGGAGGAATGCATAAATTTGTGCCCCAGGCAAAAAGTAATTTGATGTCATTGAAGAATTAATCTGTTTGACATTAGAAAATTAAGAGTAGATAATACATTGATTGCCAAACTTTCTTTACATTTGCACACAGATTAAAAACGGTTAGTTTTGAGAATTATTCTAAAATTGGTAATTACAGCATAATTTAACCTCAGGAAGCCACAGGTTAATGTTTGTTGTTTCAGGAAAATCTTCCTGAAAGGGTTTCTTTATACATTAATATTTAGTATTAAAAGTTATTTCACACAAGAGATAACGAGTGTTTTTTATGTAATTACAAAAAAAGATTAATCATAAACTCAAAAAATATGTTCGATATAAGAAAAATCCAGGAACAGGTAATATACAACGCCGTAAAAGCAGAAAGCGATGATACAACGGCTCAACAAATTGCAAATAATGCCCTGGAAAACAATCCTGAATGGGTAAAAAATACAATGAAAAGGCTGAAAGACAAATTCGATGCTTCTACCGTAAAAAAAATCAGGATGAACTGCCAGTGCGGTTACGCGATGGACGAGAAACTTGCTTTGGTCAAAGAGCTTATGGCATCGTCTTCCAATCTGGAAGAATTTGCCTCGCAGGAAAAAGCAAAAGCAGCCGGTTTATCGTACCGCGATGGCGAACTGTACCTGATGTTCCCGTTTTGTCCCTGCCCGATGCTTGCCGAAGTAGAACGATTGGATGACGATACCTGGTGCCAATGCACAACCGGGTACAGCAAAGTCCTTTTCGAAAAAGCATTTGGGTGCGAAGTCGATGTAGAACTGCTCAAAAGCGTGAAAATGGGAGATGACATTTGCCTGATGAAGATCACGCCGCTTGGTTTAATTATGTTTTGATTTACAGGGTAATATATGATATACATTATCGAAAGGAATTACAAAATGAGTGCGTATTTTATAGCAAGGGTTAATATTTGGAACAGAGAAAAATATAAAGAATATTTAAGGCTTGTGACCGCAATTATCCAAAAGTACGAAGGTAAAACTGTTGTAAGAACAGAACAACCTGTAACAATGGAAGGGAAGGAAGAAAATCGCAGGATAATTATCCTTGAGTTTCCTTCCGTTGAAAAAGCAAAAGAATTTTACAATTCTTCTGAATATTCTGTGGCAAAGAGTATAAGAAAGGAAGCCTCTGAAGGAGAAGTTATTATTGTTGAAACAATTAATTAAGTGAAATTAAAAAAATAACATATAAAAAAGAGATTCCTCCCTTCGGTCGGAATCTCTCACTCACAAAGTTTAATAATTTATTTTTGAAAATTATGCAAGTAAATATTTTACAAGCAAATAGAGAAGACTTAGAATTAATTCTACAATTGCAAAAAGAGTGTTATCTAAGCGAAGCTGAAATTTATAATGATTACAATATTCAGCCTTTGCAACAAGATATCCATTCATTAGAAACAGAATTTATTGAACATAAGTTCCTGAAAGCCGTAGTTGAGGGTGAAATTGTAGGTTCTGTCCGTGGTTTCTTTGATGGAGAAACATGCCATATAGGGAAACTTATTGTAAAAAAGGATTTTCAAAATAAAGGGATAGGTAAACTATTATTGAAATCGATGGAATCTTCTTTTCCGGATTGTAAAAAATTTGAGCTATTTACGGGAAATAAAAGTATAAAGAATTTGTACTTATATGATAAACTTGGTTACAAGGAATTTAAGAGAGAAACGTTGAGTGACAATATGTCAATGGTTTATTTAGAGAAAGTGATATAAAAAGAAAACAACGAAACGCTAATTGTATATAAAACATCTTGGCAGAAAGTGCTAATTTTGAAGTCGGAACATCAAAATTTAATGTTCCGTTAAAAAAAAGAAGGAATTACCGATTAATACACAACCTTATGAATTTACTAACTATCGACCGTTCAAAATGTCAGCAATGTGAAATTTGTGTAGATATCTGCCCGATGGACATTATTTCAATGGTAGATGATGGTTTTCCGTTTGCCCCGGAAGAAAACGAACAATGCTGTGTGCTTTGTGGCCATTGCGAGGCGGTTTGCACTACCCAGGCATTAAAGCATAATCGTCTACCTGAAATGCCACTCATTCAACAGGATAAATTAAAGGAAATGACACCTGAAAATCTGTCCGAGTATTTCCGTTGCCGCCGTTCAATCCGCGAATTTCTTCCAAAAGCAGTTGGAAAATCGAAGTTGGAAAAAATATTCGAAGTGGTCAATTATTCTCCGACAGGAGTTAACCTTCAAAAAAATAAATGGATAATAATTTGCGCTCCGGCAATCATCCGACAGTTGAGCAGTGCCGTTATCGAGTGGATGAGAACAATGATACAGGCAAAAGCAGACCTTGCACAATACCTTGGTTTTGAGACATTAGTTAATTCTTATGAACAGGGCGAAGATGTTATTTGTCGCGATGCCTCCAATCTTGTTATTGGCTATACCGATGCTGCCTATGCCGGAGGAGCAATAGATTCCGTTATAGCCACTGCACATATGGAATTATTGTTGCCTTCGTTTGGGCTTGGCGGATGCTGGGCAGGCTTTGTAATGATTGCCCTGGGCAGTTCACAGGAAGTGAAGAATGTCGTTGGCCTGGACGAATCGCACGCCGTACGTTCCGCGCTGATGATTGGCTATCCGAAATATCGTTATTCCAAAGTGCCATACCGCAAAGAAGCTGAGGTAAAATGGATGTAATCAATAAAACACTAAAATTATGAATTTAAAAAATTGCACACCGGTATTATTTGTAAAAGATGCCGGAATATCCAGAAAATTTTACACCGAAATTCTCGGTTTTACCGTCGTAATGGACAATGGCGGAATTAATTTATTTTTTAAAGAAGGCTTTGCCGTTTGGCAAATCAATCCTGACAATATTATCCCCAAAACTCTTGGGGCTGAAAATATCACAAATTCAGAAAATGTAAGCCGTTTTGAGTTGTGTTTTGAGACAGATGAATTGGATAAGATATACCAAACGCTCAAAAAAAACGGTGTTAAATTCCTACACGAGATAAACACCGAAATCTGGGGACAACGAACTATCCGTTTCTACGATCCCGACGAGCATTTGATAGAAGTTGGCGAAGAAATGTCCATCTTTTTGAAAAGGATTTACGAAGAAGAAGGCAAGGACCTGGAAGCCACTGCCAAACGTACTTTTATGCCGCTAAAGGCACTGAAACATTTTGTGGAAGGATAAGCGTCCTTATTCCGCTTTGCTTCATTGGAATGACACCAACTCAATTAAGCAGGACACGCAAAGCGTTTTCTCAACAAATGTAAATGAATGGCTCAGGACGGCCCTTTAAATTTGCATCGGATTTTATTAATGCAATTAAAAAGAAAAATTATGAGAAAGACGAAAGTTGATAAGCCAAACAGGGTTTCTTATGTATATAAACAAACAATTAATGGGACAAAAGAAGAAATTATGCCTTTGTATTGTCCGGTAAAGGAACTTGACTGGTGCGAGAACTGGAATCCCAAAGCGGTTTTTAGTAATTCCGGATTAGTTGAAAAAGACTGTATTTTTATCACATCGGATGGAGAGACAGATATTGTTTGGATAGTGACTGATTATGACATTGAAAAAGGACATGATATAATGATGGATTCCTGGGAAAAAGCAATGAATT
Organism: Prolixibacteraceae bacterium; assembly: GCA_963662895.1. Lineage (GTDB taxonomy): Bacteria > Bacteroidota > Bacteroidia > Bacteroidales > Prolixibacteraceae > GWE2-42-39. The sequence goes on from OY759982.1 coordinate 2,792,973, forward strand.
ATTATTTGGAGACAGGAAAAATATTAACAGGTTTGCCTAATTTCTAATATCTTAAAGGCTGAAAAGGCATCACGGTCTTCCTTTTCCCATTGGTTGTATAACCTTCTCCTTTCTGTTGGAAAATATTCAAAAAAAGCATCGTAGCTCTTTTTATGATATTGTTTGGATTGTATCGTGGGCAAAACCGATTATTCCTTTTATTTCAGGCATGCAATTCGTTTTTATTAATCCTGGCCTTACAGTTTAAACAAAAATTCCTGTGTACGCATACCCCGAAACCGCAGGCCTTGCATTTCCATTTTTCTTCTTCCCGTTCCAAAAATTTTTTAAGCCCGTTAGTTCTGATAAATTCGAGGTTTTCGAGCATACTCATCCCGTAATTTGTACGGTACCGTTTGTCGAGTTGTTTTAATCTGGCACAAGGATATTTTGCACAATCGTAGCAAAATCCAGATTGGATTCCGGCCAGCAATTCGCAATTAATGATTTTACAACTATGGCAAACCGTTGGTTTATTTTCATCATCTTTTCTGAAGCATCCTCCACAAGACCTTTTCTCTCGAAGGTGCCCGATGCAAATTCCGCAGTTCATCCCGCACGGGGAAATCAGGCCTTGATATTTATAGAAAGTTGACATTTTGTTTTTGAATGTTATATTTAGGAACAACCTGAAAGACAGTACCGACAGGCATCATTTCTTTTTGATTACCTGTTTTTGATGTGCAGGCCTCCCCCACCAACACCAACAAAAAGAAAAAGTATCTTATCATCAATTTTTGTTTTCGTCTTATTCTGCCAACTTTTTGATATAACCGGGAGTTTCAGGGTCTTCTTTAAAAAAATCACCTTTTTCTCCCTGGGAAAGTGCCCACCGGTCGATCCACGATATTCCCCAATCGCTGTAAACCGTTACCGGCGTTTGGTAGGCTTTGTCCTGAAGGGCTTCATCCATTGTCACAAATTCGTATTGTTTTTTCCCGAACATCACGGCTAATAAATCAACGCAGTCGGAATTCAACAGACTGGCATGGAGCAGCAGTATTTGCGGGATATTCCGTCCGAACAGGGCTTCGGATTGCTTTTCGAAGTATTTCAATTTTCGTTCAATGTAATTAACAAAATCGGTTCTGATCTGCCGCATCAATGCCGTGTCGTTTTTAATGCTGGCCCGCTTGTAGGCTACGGCAAAGAGGTAGTCTTCGTTGTCGATGGTTACCGGGGCAACCCTGTAGCCGAGTTCTTTCAGAAAATTATCGAGCGAATCGGCTTTCTCTTTGGTATTGCCAACATGCAGGAACGGATGCCTGAAAAAACGGGGCAATTGCCCTTTTCCGGCAAGGATTTCTTTGGTAATGGTTTCGCCCCTGATAATTTCATTTGTAAAATCGGTATAAAATGTTTTGTTGTAATCGGGGTGCGAAAAAGTATGGTTGCCCAATTCCAACCCGTTGTTTGCCCAGCTCTTTAACATCGTGACCAGAAAAGGGATGACTGTTCCATCTTTTTTGTACAGTTTTTTTTCGTTTACAAACCCGATGGCCGGTATATGGTGTTTGCTGAGCGATGCTACCAGCCGGTTCATCAACTGTTGCTGGTAAACCGAATCGGTTATCCCGTAATTGACCACAGGCAAATCGTCGAACGAAAAGCAAACCTGTTTCTTTTGGGCAAATAAAATGTTGACAACAAAAATCAAGATGAATAAAATAACTGCCTTCATATATGCTTCTTTTATTGGATGAATTCTTTTAAAATGATGGTCATGCCCACTGCATCGTTGCGAAAATCGATCATCAGCGTTTTGTAATAGCCGTCGGTCTCAGGCGTAACCGGGCCGGCTTTTTTGTTGACAATTTTCATTCTTCCATAAGCTGACCGGATGCTGTTGTTTTCGGTGTTGTATTTCACCATTGGTGAATCGATCATGACATATTGCTTGCCTTTATCAACAAAAACCATTGCGCCGGATATATGATGGAGTTTCCCTGATACAGAATCTGCCCGGCCAGCGATGAATACCTTTCCGTAATTATCGAAAACCGGCAAAGACTTAACATTGTTGTCTTTCAATATTTTTCCCCACAAACCGGGTCGATACAGGTTGATTGTATTATCGAGCAATTCCGGCCCTCCGTAATTTCCATGGCCCGGGATCACATATTTTGCTGAACCAAATTCATTTTTGACTTTTTCAATTGTCTTTGACCACTCCTGAAGGTCTGCATCACCAATGTTGCCAACCCAGCCATTGAAATTACGCACACCGTTGTTCCCAAACAGGATTTTCTCTTCAGGAATCCAAACCACGATACCATCGCTGGTATGTGCCGGACCGAAATATTGCAGGACAAGCTTTTTATTTCCAACTTTTAATTCCATTTTCCCGGTAAATCCAAATTGAGGGACTGGTAACCCTTTTTCCTCTGCTATTTTTCTGGTCATTTCATTCGCATACGATTTTATATGCCTGGACTGAAAAACATCCACCCCCTCCATGTTGTCGGGATGCCAACTGTCTATAACCACCCCGGTAATCTTTACTTTCAGGGAATCAACTACCCATTTTATCAATTCAGAAGTTGCCTCGTCGGTAGGAGGAGTAGAAACAATAATAGCTTCTCCCTTACTTATCGTTACCATACCATCGCTTCCTTCGCTGATGTGCATATAGGTTTCGGGCGATAGTTGTACCAGTTCAAGTTTATCGGAAACTTTAATTCTTTTCTCCTGTCCGTAAAGAAAATGGACGGACGAAAGAAGGGCTACAAATAATATTATGTGTTTCATCGCTATCGGTTTTATCTTTTTAACGCAGAATTTTTCTTTTATATAACCACCCAAATAAAAAACCAATAATTATGCTGTTGGCAAACCATTGTCCTGCCCAGGCAATGAGTAAACAGGCAGGCCAGGGGACTATCGTAGTAAAGCCATAAATAAGTAGAAAAAGTAAAAGGCCTGTTAAAAAACCAAATTTCAAACCGTTATATATTCCTGTTTTGCCAGATTGTATAAATAGTAATGAAATGATTGTTATACACAGCACCATAACTATCCATCCCTGAATGACAAGGCTTTTCATTTGTTCGGGAGTACGCCAGTATTGACTATTTTTCATAAATGCTTCCTGCAGGAAAATGAAATTATAAATGTAGTCGAACAAAATAATGACTACACAAACTATTGGCAGAACCACCAGAAAACGTTTCCAATTCATATTATTTCCTCCTTGCTCCGGAAAATATAATTCCCAGCCGGTTATTTTTTTTCATGTACTGAGTCTTTTTGTTAAATCATTTTGTTCCCGATTCTTTGGTAAAACTCTTCTTTTTTACTGTTACTTATCGGTATTAATTTATTTCCAATCCGTATGCGGTGCCTTTCAATACTTTCTATTTTATCGATTGCTACCACATAAGAATTATGTACCCTCATAAAACGGTTTGCAGGTAACGCTTTTTCAATGTCTTTGAATGTTTGCAGGGTCATAATTTTTTTGCCGGTTGTAACGATATACCGGTAATCGCGCATTCCTTCGATGTATAATATCGACGATGTGCCAACTTTTTCCAGGCGGTATTCGGTCTTTACAAAAATATAACCGGGCTCTGTTGTTCCTGTATTTTCAATTTCGTGGTACGACTTTTCACAGGCTTGCACAAACCGTTCGAATTGAATTGGCTTTAACAGGTAATCGCATACCTGAAGTTCGTAGCCTTTTAAGGCGTATTCCTGATAAGCAGTGGTAATTATCACTTTAGGACGGTGCGCTAAAGTTTCCAACAGTTGGATGCCTGTCATTTGTTCCATCTGGATGTCAAGGAATATCAAATGCGGCTTGTTCTCTTTGATAAAACCGATGGCATCGATGGCGCTCCGGAATTTACCAACCAGATTGAGAAAGGAAAGCCTGCCGATATAACCTTCCATCTTTTTCATAGCCAGCGGCTCGTCTTCGATTATGATGCAATTAATTGTCATCCAGGTTTATTTGAAGTCTCACACGAAATATACGATTCTTTTTCTCAATATCAAGGGTATAGTGTCCCGGGTATAATAATTCCAGCCTTTTTTTTGTGGTTTCAATCCCAATGCCGTTATTCCCGCTATCGGTTGACAGCTCTGTGAAAGGGTTTGCAGCGTCGAACCGTAATACTCCGTCGTTGCAGCAAATATTGATATGGCTTTGGTTTCCGGCAGATACAAAAACGCCGTGTTTAAAAATATTTTCGACAAAAGGCAGCAAAAGCACAGGAGCAACCGTATATCCTTCGTAGTTTCCGCTGATATTTAACGCTATTGAATCTTTATCGTCAAGCCTCAGTTTCTGTAATTCAACATAGTCTTTTATGCAATTGATTTCTTTTGACAAATCTGCCTTTTCATTCTCGGAATCGTAAACGATATATCGGAGAATCGAAGACAGTTTCCCGAGAAAGACCGATGCGCTTTTTGAACCGGTTTCAATCAACGTGTCGATATTATTCAGGGTATTGAACAGGAAATGAGGGTTGAGCTTTGATTTCAGCAGGTTGATTTCGGTTTTTAACTGCAGGTTTTCCATTTTCTCCTGCAAGCCTATGTTCTGGAACCAGTCGGTGGCAAAGCGGTAGAATGTTCCCAATCCCCCGACAACAGTTGTTGCAAAAAGCCCTGCCAGCCATCCATGAAAGGTCATCGAGTAGTTGTGCGGTTGTCCGAATGCCAATTTGTTAAGCCAGATGGCATAATGGCTCAGCACAGGCAGGGTGCACACAATTGCCAGCGACAGGAGTAAGAACCAAAAGATATGCTCCTTTTGCAGGAAGCGGGAGACAAGGTACAGGTAAAACAGATAAAATGTGCCCAACATCCACAACGTTACAATTCCCAGTTGGACAGAATCAAACAACGGATTTGCAAAAGCCCCGACACTTGAAATTTCTTTTACCAGGATGAGCCCGACAGCGACAAGCCAAACGGGCAGGTGAAATAGTATGAAATGTTTTGTGTTCATAATCAGAATTTTTTGTGTCAAAAATCCGAAAGTCGCAAATCATTTGAAAAACGAATCTGTAATTAAAACGATTTCATCTGCATTTGGGGCTAAACCGTCCTTTTCCGGTTATTTCGCAGCAATCAAGTTGTTTGTTACAGCCTGCAAAAAGTAACAGAAATACGGCTATAGAAGGATATTTTAGGGTCATTTATCTTTTAGAAAATCTAAAATGATTTCATTAAACCTTTCGGGCCTTTTCATATTTGAGAAGTGTCCCGCTGATTTTATGTCAATTGATTTTGAGTTTTTTATGTTTTTGAAAAGGTAATCGGCTATTTCTACCACATTCCGTATTGTTTCATTTGTATATTGCTTTTTGTTTGTCGATACTGTGATTATCTCCTTACATTGGTTTTTTATTTTCATTTAAACGTTCAATAATTTTATTAAGTCTTTTTATTCTGGTTTCTTCCTTCTTTGCATCTAAATACAGGGCTGTGTATGTCTTTTTAACCGATGGGGACATTTTCAGGAAATTAGTTAGTGCAGGTTCAAAACCTCCTAATAATTTAATAAAATCCTTAACTTGCTCATCTGAAATCGGTTCTTTTTTTCTTGCATCCCACGTTTCTTCTTTTTTGGCTCGTTCAATAGCAATCAATCCATATTTTGTCATATTACCATTTGCTATCAAATTTTTAGTTAACTCTTTGTTCCTTTCAGACCATCTGCTACCTTTTCTTCTTGGAGTAAATTTTTTTTGATATTTTTCTTCATTAATACTTTTTATTTGTCCGTCAATCCAGCCAAAACACAATGCTTCTTCAAGTGCTTCGTTGGATTTTAATAACTTTATCTTTCCTGTTTTGTCAAAGGTTATCCAAATACCATTACTTTTGTTATGATTTTCTAATAACCAATTTCTAAATTGATTTCTATCAGCAAATTCCATTTTTTCTTCCATAAAATTGTCTCGTTTTTAGTTTACTGGCCCCCCTAAATCGCCCAAAGGGGGACTTTGGTTTCGTTGAAAATATCATCGTTCAAGACTATTCGTACCTCAATGCCTCTACCGGGTTCCTCGTAGCTGACCGCCAGCTTTGCCAACTAACGGTCAGCAACGCAATTCCCAACGCCAGCACGCCAGCCAGGGCAAATATCCACCAGCTCAGGCTGGTTTTGTAGGCAAAATTTTCGAGCCATTGGTGCATAGCATACCAGGAAATGGGCGTAGCAATTATAAAAGCGATAGCGACCCATTTAACGAAATCCTTATTCAGCATAGTTAGTATTTCAAAAATTTTGGCTCCGTTTACTTTGCGAATGCCTATTTCCTTTATTTTCTGCTGAATGTAATACAATGACATGGCAAAAATGCCCATCACTGAAATGACGATGGCCAACACTGTAAATGCCCCGACAAGTTTGGCTGTCCGCTCTTCTTTTTGATACCATTGATTGATTGTTTGATCAAGGAAGCCCGATTCCATTGGTGTACCTTTTGTAAATTCGGTCTGTGCTTTTTTAATCCGGTCCACTGTTCCTATTTGGTTAACGCCCGATATTTTTACAAAAACCTGCCATGGGTCTTGATTTTCTTCCATTTGACCGATCATTGCCGGACCAATTTTTTTGTGCAACGAACGAAAATTAAAATCGTTTACAATTCCCAGTACCGGCCGTTTCCCCCTGTAATGATTAAATGTGACGGAATTCTCCGGAAGCTCCAGTTCTGCCAGGCCCTGGTGGTTCAGATAATATCCCTTTTTATCGTAAGCTACATTTGTCGGCGTAATTTTCATCCCCATCAAATGGAAGAAAGCAGAATCAACAAAGAATTCACGAAAATTATAGGGATTCCCTTCATGGCTCCAGCACTGCACATTGCCTCCGTCAATGGGGCTGCCACAGGCATACGAAATCTCCCGGACGCCGGGTATTGCCTTCAGGACTTCACTGAATGCCATTTTCTGGTTAGCATCGATCGTACTTTCCATCCAAAAAATGTTGTCTTTCTGAAAACCTGTATTATACGAACGCATAAAACCCGTTTGTCTGCCGATTCCCCAACTGCATACAAGCAAAATAATTGCAATGCAGTATTGAACCCCGATCAGGACTTTGGAGTATGTCCCTTTTGTTTTCCGGGAGAAGGCTCCTTTTACTGTTTCACCCGGATTAACCCGGGTAATAAATATTGCAGGGAGCAACCCGGAAATAAAACCGATAAACGGGACTGTTATCAGAAGAAGCAGAAAAAATCGCCGGTTAATAAGCTGGGAATCAAGGTACAGGTTGGTATTCAGCAATGAATTGAAATAAGGTTCGGCCATGAAAGCCAATAAAATGGCAATTAACGAAGCAATCGAGGTTAATATAACCGATTCGGAGATATACTGAAATATAAGCCTTGTCTTAGAACTGCCCATTAACTTTTTGATAGCTGTTTCTTTTCCCCTGAAACCTGCCTGTGCCATGGTCAGGTTCACATAGTTAATTACAGCGATGCAAAAGACCAGAAGTACAATCGACATAAAAACCATAATCAGTGTTTTGCTGTTTTGCCTGACCCCCTGCCCGGCACTGTTGCTAAAATACACATCTGTAATGGACTCAAACTTCAGGTCTTTAGCACGGTTGTCTTTGTAAATCCAATAATCCTTTTTAAACAATTCCATTATTTGGGGCGCTTTTGCCGGCAGGTCGGTACCAGGCCTTTCCAGGAAATAAATGCCAAACGTACTGGCGCCATAAGAGGTAAGGACATCTTTCCAACCCCACAAGTCAGCTATAACCTGGAAGTTAAGTACTGCATCACATTTCGTAAAGTGGGTATTTCCCGGGAAATCATCCATAACTGCGGTAATCACAAAACCAAGTCCATCCTGCATTTTAATTTCCTGCCCGACCGGATTGCCGTTCCCAAATATTTTCCGGGCAAACGAACGCGATATCACCATTGAATTTTTCGTAGCCAGTACATTTGTTTGACCAGGGACATCAAGCTTGAACGAAAACATCGAAAAAAACGATGAATCGGCCAACAGGCAATTCATTTTGAATTTTTGCCCTGAATTATTGATGGCAACCTCTTCATTGTAAGAGATACGACAATAATTTTCCACCTCAGGAAACCTGTCCTTGATAAAAGCACCCACAGGTGGGGCAAATCCTGACCAGTTTTCATAGCTACGATAAAGCCTGTACAAACGGCCTTTTTTCGTATGAAACTGGTCAACCGATAGTTCCTGCTGAATGTAAACGCCCAGCAACAATACAAACATGAGCGATACAGCAAACCCAAAGATGGTGACAAACGTGTACAGCTTGTTGTTTGCCAGGTGTTTCAGATAAATCTTAATATGGTTGTTCATCGCTTTCCCTGATTTTACTTTCTATATTGTTCAATCTCTTTTATTCATACCTTAATGCCTCCACCGGGTTCCTCGTAGCCGCCCGCCAACTTTGCCAACTCACTGTCAGCAACGCAATTCCCAACGCCAGCACTCCTGCCAGTACAAAGATCCACCAGCTTAGAGTAGCTTTGTACGCAAAGGTTTCAAGCCATTTATGCATTGCATAGTAAGCAATGGGAGTGGCAATCATAAACGCGATAGCTACCCACTTTACAAAGTCCTTATTCAGCATTGCCATTATCTCGGAAATTTTAGCACCGTTTACCTTGCGGATGCCGATTTCTTTTATTCTTCTTTTTAGGGAATAACTTGCCAGTCCGAACATTCCAAACGCTGCCAGTAACATTGCCAGTATGGAAACAAATTGTATAGAGCGAGCCTGATTTTCTTCTTTTTTATACATACTGTCCATCCATTCGTCGTAAAAACGATATTCAAAATTGAAGTTGCCCGCTATTTCTTTAAAAACATCTTCAATTTGTTTCATTGTGCCGTGTATATCTCCGGGGTATAGCCTGACATTGAAGTGAGAAATGCCGTTGCTGTTCCGAATCATTAATGCGCCTACTTCGTTATGCAAATCCCGGAAGTTAAAATCGTCGATAATACCTACAACTTCTGCTCCAAACAATTTTTTGCCTTCATAAGAATCCCAACCCAATTGTTGCATTCCGGTTTTATTGATTAAAGCTGTTTCGGCTGTCTCATTATCATAGAAATTACGCCCGTCAATTAGCTTCACATTAAAGGTCTCCAAAAAATGTGAATCTGAACATATCTCATCAACCCGTCCGGTTCCATCAGCTTCCGAATTGCTATAGATAGCCCAAGGTGTTCCGTGTGTAGGGCAAATGTTTTTCACTCCGGCAAGGGAACCTATTTTATCCATTAAAGCCGGAACATGTTCTTTTATTTTATAATGAACACCAATGCGCACCAACTGCCCGGTATTGAAACCCACTTCTTTGTTTTTACAGAAATTAATCTGTCGCTGAATAGTAATAAATGCGACCACCGCAACAATGCTTGCCGCGAACTGGATGATATTTAACGGCATACGTATATCGCGTTGTTTGTTTAAATCGGATACCTTGTTTTTAAGCATTGTTACCGGTTTGGCTTTAAGGGCAACATAAGCAGGATAGCTTCCGGCAAGAATGGCAACAAAGACTATGCAGAAAGCAATTGTCAACATTAATGGCAAACTATGAAGCAAGGTGCTAAAAATAATGTTTTGTCCCAATATGCTCTCCAGCAACGGTTTCATAAGAAATACTAAAACAACAGCAAATAGCAACGATACTATTAACAGAACAAGGGCTTCATAAATAAATCGGCAAAAAACACTGAACATAGAAGCTCCCAACACCTGATGCATTCCAACGTTTTTAAATTCGCTGGTAACTTTTGCAACAGTGAAATTGATGTAGTTGAATAGCGCAAAAATGAAGATACACAGGGTAAGCCACGACAGCAAATCGATAAGTTTTACATTGGCGTGGTTCAATCCATCATAATTTATTGGGGTGAAATAAGCGTCCTTAAAAGGAAAAAGTACATAAACGCCGGCATTACGACGATAATCCGGATTCAAGTTATTAATGATGGGTTTTATCCGTTCTTCAACATTCTGAATAGAAGCTTTATCCGTTAGTTTTAGTAATAAATTGTCAAGGTATATTTGTTTTCCGTTCCAATTACCACCGGTGTATGTGATTTTCAATTTATTACTGCAAAACACATCTCCATTTAATGAGCGATTTTTAGGGAAATCTTTAATCACTGCTGCTACCATTGCATCTTCTTTGTGCGATAGATTGATGGTTTGCCCAATCGGATTTTCATCTTTAAACACTTTTTCAGCAAACGATTTTGTTAAAACAACCTGATTGGGGTCAGTATGAAAATTATCAAGATTTCCGGCAATAACTTCTGCTCCAATAAAACTAAAAATGGCATTGTCGGTAGAAATGAGTTTTGAAGGATAACTCTCATTTTGAAAAATGACAGGTTTATATCCTACAAAATAATTTGCAGCTTCTTCTACTTCGGGAATTTGTTCCTTGATTAAACCTGCGGCATCTTCCGGAATAGATGCTTTATCGCCGTCGCCAATTACCCTGTATATATTATTTATTTCCGGGATGTCTTTATCGTAACTTCTTTCATTCGCAATAAAAGCCACCAACAAAAGCATAATGGCGCTTGCCAAAGCAAAGCCACTAATTGAAATTACAGAAATTGTTCTGTTTTTTATGGTCGAACGGATTATTTGTTTAATATGTTTTAACATAGTTGTTGTATTTATAAGCCCCTATATCCCCCGAAAGGGGGACTTTAAGGCTGTGGTCTATATTTGTTTCTCTTGTTCATTTTATCATCTATCCCAAGCTCCCCCTTTAGGGGGTTGGGGGGTTACTCATACCTTAACGCTTCCACCGGATTTCTCGTAGCTGCCCTCCAGCTTTGCCAGCTCACCGTCAGTAATGCAATTCCCAGGGCCAGGAAACCGGCCAGGGCAAAATCCACTTACACCGGTTGTCCCTTTATTTTTGCCGAAATAATATAAATCTTATCAATAAGAATACCTATTTTGTAAACACCTCAATATAAACACATTAAATTAAAATTATCCACAACAACTGTCAATTTATTTTACAAATAATGTATAATTTTTTGTCAATTTCAGCCATCCTGTATTTTAATGTAGTTCTTCCATTCTTAGGGTGATTAAGTTGACTCAATATTAAGAAAAATTGAAGTTGACCTAGATTTTCAAAAAAAAAGAAAAGGTAATAAAAAATATAACTTTATATTTGCACTACTAAAAAACCAATATAGTCGAATAAGATGATCGCAGAAAAAGACGAAATAGTAAAAAATGAAATCTTGTCCCAGGCACAAAAGTTATTTCAGCAATACGGACTAAAAAAAACCACTATGGATGAAATTGCCTTTGCCTGCAGAAAAGCAAAAAGCACTCTTTACCATTATTTTAATAGTAAAAATGAAGTTTTTGACGCTGTTATAGAAATGGAAATACTCAATCTCCGGCAATATGTAAAAAGCAAAGTTGAGGAACACAAAACCATGGTCGATAAAATAGAAACTTATATATTAGAATTTCACAGGGAAGCCATCCACAGATCAAACCTGTATCGCATTATAAAACAAGACTTTGCAATCACCGAAGTATACGCTAAAAAACTTTTTCTCAGGATGATGGAATTCGAACAAAAATATATTATACGAATTCTGGAAGACGGCTACGATTCAGGAGAATACAAAGAAGTAATAAGAGAAGACATTCCCTGGGTTGCCGAGATGTTTTTAGCTGCATTCTTAGGGGTTGTTCAATACACTGTAGAAAAAGAAGGTTTTCTTAATGAAAAAAAACTGGAAAAAACAATTAACCTTATTACACCAAAATTATTTTGCTGACCTAAAGAAATATCGACTAAAATATGTTTTCAGTATTTTATAAAATAAAGACACCTACTAAAAGAAGAGTATAAAAACAATAGTGTTGTCAGTGAAAACACAAAATAAATATTACCCAAAAAAAGCTATGAAAACAATGAAACAATTATTCTATCTATCGCTTATCCTGGCGTTTTTTACCGGGTGTAATTCCGGCGCAAAAAAAGAAAATACAGTCTGTGCCGATCAGGCTGTTAAAGTAAAAATTCAGAAACTGGAAACAAACTCAGGGAGTACAGGACAATCGTATATCGGTACTGTAGAAGAATCGGTTTCGGTACCCCTGAGCTTTTCAATCTCCGGGACTGTAGAAAAAGTGATGGTCGAAGAAGGGCAGAATGTAAAAAAAGGACAGCTACTTGCTGTTTTGAACGACGAAAGTTATCAGAACGCCTACCAAATTGCCCTGGCAAAAGAAAAACAGGCCGAAGATGCATATAACCGTTTAGAGCCGGTTTATAAAAACGGAAGCCTTCCCGAAATTAAGTATGTCGAGGTACAAACCGGCCTGGATCAAGCCCGTTCAATGGCCTCGATATCAGAAAAAAACTTAAAAGACTGTAAATTATATGCCACAACCAACGGTATTATCGGCAAACGGAGTATTGAACCGGGGATGAATGTAATTCCAGGCAACCCGGTTTTCCAACTGGTAAAAATTGAAAAAGTAAAAGTTAGTATTCCTGTCCCTGAAAGAGAGATTTCAGAAATAAAAAGGGGCCTTAAGGCACAAGTCAGGGTTTCTGCACTTGGCGACCAGCTTTTTGAAGGTGAAGTAAAAGAAGTTGGGGTCCTTTCCAATCCCCTTTCTCACACCTACACCGTAAAAATGGAGATAAAAAACCCGGATTTAATGCTAAAGCCCGGGATGGTCTGCGAAGTAAATATCACAAACCCGGAACTGGAAAACAGGATCATCATTCCATTAGCAACCATACAAGTCGACGGGAATAATCACAAATATGTATATGTAGTAAACCCAACTACCAACCGGGCTGAAAAACGGCTTATTGAAACAGGCTTACTGGTCAGTAACGGGCTGGTTATCAAAAACGGACTTTCTGATGGGGACCTTTTGATAACAGAAGGAAACCAAAAGGTCAGGAATAATTCAAACGTTCAAATCATCCGGTAGTTATGAGAAAGTCAGGCATTGTTGAATCTGCCATGAGACACAGGCAGATCGTATTTTTAATTACTACGTTACTGGTAGTACTGGGTGTTTATGCCCTTATGGTGATGCCGAGACAGGAGTTCCCGACGTTTACCATCCGTCAGGGACTGGTTATTGGAGTATATCCGGGAGCCAATTCAGCAGAAGTAGAGGAACAACTAACCACGAAAGTTGAAAAGTATCTGTTCGGCTATGAAGAAATCCAAAAGAAGAAAACCTATTCGTATTCGAAAGACGGGCTGATGATCGTTTTTGTTGAGTTGAACGATAACGTAAAAAATGCAGATGAATTTTGGGCTAAGTTGAATCATGGCCTTAATAATCTGAAGGCACAACTTCCATCCGGTGTATTGGCTTTATATTCCAACAGTGATTTTGGTGACACTTCAGCATTACTTATTACACTGGAAGCCGATCATAAAACTTACCGGGAACTGGAGGATTATATGGACGAGTTGGAAAACCGTCTCCGGCGTATTGAGTCTGTGTCCAAACTTCGTCATTATGGTCTGGAAAAGGAACAAATCAGCATTTACCTGGAAAAAGAAAAACTAACCAATTACGGTATCGGAACATCTACCTTGATGGCCAGCTTATTCACTCAGGGATTTACGACCATGAGCGGAACTATTGATAATGACGACCTGATAGCACCGATCCATATTTCTCCATCCTATAATACAGAACAGGATATTGCCAACCAGATTATATATTCAGATCCTGCCGGGAACCTTATCCGTTTGAAAGATGTGGCCCGGATTGTCCGCGAATATCCCGACCCGGACAGTTATATTACCAATAACGGGAATAAATGTCTGCTGATTTCAATGGAGATGCAGGAAGGTAATAATATTGTACAATACGGGAAAGAAGTAGATGAGGTATTAAAACAATTTCAGTCGGAACTTCCCGAAGGTGTAAATATTGAACGGATAGCCGACCAGCCGCTGGTTGTAAGCAATTCAATCACTACTTTCCTGAGAGAAATGCTTTATGCCATTGTTGCTGTAATTCTGGTAACTATGGCTTTGCTCCCTTTCCGGGTAGCATCGGTAGCAGCTACCTCAATTCCTGTCAGCATTTTTGCATCACTGGGTATCATGCTTATAACCGGGATGGAACTCAATACAGTGACCTTGGCTGCCCTTATCGTGGTGCTGGGAATGATTGTCGACAACTCAATCGTAATTGTCGACAGTTATATGGAAAAACTTGATCATGGCATGTCCCGGTGGCATGCGGCTATCAGCAGTGCCAAAAGCTTTTTCAAAGCAATTTTTTCGGCAACTCTGGCTATCAGCATTACCTTTTTCCCATTCCTTTTTACCCTGAAAGGAATGTTCCAGGAATTTGTACTACTCTTTCCATGGACAGTAACTATTACCCTGGGAATCTCCCTGATCGTAGCCATGCTTTTCATCCCGTTTGTTCAGTATGTTTTTATCAGGGAAGGCTTCAAAAAAACGAAATCCCGTAAAAAAGAAGGGAAACGTACTTTTCTGGATATTATTCAACAAACGTATGAAAAATGGTTGGTACAGGCTTTCAAACATCCCCGGATTACAATTGGTGCAGCCTTTTTGTCAATTGTGATTGGAGGGCTTCTTTTTACTCAGGTTCCGCAACGTTTGATGCCAATTGCCGAACGAAACCAGTTCGCTGTGGAAATTTATCTCCCGCAGGGAAGTTCCCTGGAGCAGACCGCCGCTGTTGCCGACAGTATGGAAAGAATATTCAGGCAGGATGAACGGATTGTTTCGGTAACTTCTTTTACAGGAACCAGTTCTCCACGGTTCCATACCGCCTATGCCCCGAACCTGCCTGCAAAAAATTATGCACAGTTTATCGTGAAAACAATTTCAAATGAAGCCACAGTTGAAGTGTTGGATGAATATACCCCTCAATATTCAGATTATTTTCCTAAAGCACATGTTCGCTTCAAACAACTTGAATATCAGGAAGCAGCATTCCCCATTGAAGTACGATTAGTGGGTGACGATATAAACAAATTAAAAACTGAAGCTGATTCTCTCAGCAAAAAATTCTGCAATGTGCCTGGTCTTACCTGGGTACATACCAACTACGAAGAAATGCTCCCTGGTGCACAAATTGATATTCAGCAGATTGATGCTAACCGTCTGGGAATAAACCGGGCAACTGTTGCCACTAATCTGGCCATGCGTTTCGATGGGTTACCGCTTACAACATTATGGGAAGGCGACTATCCTATTTCAGTAAAATTAAAAGCTGAACGAGAGCATGAACCCAATTATGATGATATTGAAAATGAATATGTACACTCATTGATCCCCGGGATTTCTGTGCCTGTTCGGCAAATTGCAAAAGTAAAACCAGACTGGAATGAAGGGAAAATTGTCAGGAGAAACGGTGTTCGTACCATCAGTATTCTGGGCGATGTGAAAAGGAATGTCAATATAAACAAAGTATTCCGGCAGGTACGCAATATTACCGAACAGCATTCTTTGCCACAGGGAATCAGTGTACAATACGGTGGCTCGTATGAAGATGACCAGAAAAACCTTCCCCAGATTCTCAGTGGATTGGTGGTCAGTATATTCATCATCTTCCTGATTCTGATCTTCCATTTCCGTAAAATAAATTTGGCACTGCTGGTACTTGGCTCTGCCTCGTTAAGTTTTATTGGGGCTGTATTAGGATTGCTAATTATGCATGTTGAATTTAGCTTAACATCGATACTTGGCGTTGTGAGCCTGGTCGGTATCCTGGTTCGTAATGGAATTATTATGCTTGATTATGCAGAGGAATTACGCCATAAAAAGAAAATGGCAGTTTTGGAAGCTGCATTTGAGGCCGGGAAACGGAGGATGCGCCCTATTTTCCTGACATCGGCAGCAGCCTCTATGGGCGTTATCCCGATGATTATCAGCAAAAGCGCCTTGTGGTCACCGATGGGTACCGTAATCTGCTTTGGTACATTAACATCAATGATCTTGCTGGTGCTTATTCTTCCGGTAGCTTACTGGCTTATCTTCAGAAAAGTGGATAAAAACAGGAAAAAAGTAACAATTGAAGAAATTTCAGGAAACGGAAAAATGAAACCGGCTATTTTAACAATTGCTGTCCTGCTCGTAGCAAGCTCTTCTTTATTTGCCCAAAACACATTCACATTAGAACAATGTAAAGAAATGGCGCTTACCAACAATGCAGCAATAAAAAATAAAATTATCGATATTGAATCGGCAGAAGAAGTAAAAAAAGCAGCATATACAAAGTATTTTCCCCAGGTTGAAGCTACTGCCCTGTCGTTTCGTTTTGATAAACCGTTAATGGAATTTGAAATGGAAGGAGGAGACCTTCCTGTTTACGACGGGAATGCTGATAACTTATCTTCTGCAACACAATATGCCTATTTCCCCGGGACATCAATCTCAATGCTCGAAAACGGAACAATAGGAATTGTAACAGCCACCCAACCCATATATTCAGGCCTGAGGATCACTACAGGAAACAAATTGGCAAATCTTGGAATTGAAGTAAATAAACTTCAGTTAACTACCACTAAAAATGCAATTACATTATCAACCGAGAAACAATACTGGCAAATTGTATCCCTGAATGAAAAGTTAAAAACACTGGAACGGTATATGGAGATGGTCGACACACTACACAAAGAAGTTAGTGACTCATTCAATGCAGGACTGATCACCCGGAATGATTTGCTAAAAGTGGAACTTAAACAAAACGAGTTACAAATGGACCACCTGAAACTAACCAATGGCATTGAACTTACCAAAATGGCCCTCTGCCAATATATTGGTACAGAATACAAAAAAGGGATGGCTTTTACGGATAAATTGCCAAAAACAGAAGATCCACAATTAATAATAACAGATCATTTGAAGGCTTTATCAAACCGTTCAGAATACCGGCTTTTACAAAAAAGTTCAGAGGCCGAAAAATACCAGACAAAAATGCAACGAGGGGAATATATGCCCCAGATAGCTGTTGGTGTAGGCGGACAATATCTCGATATAATGGACGATGACGCTTCTACTATTGGCATGATATTCGGAACTGTAACAATTCCGATCTCCGGGTGGTGGGAAGCTTCGCACAAGATGAAAGAACGAAAGCTAAAGGAAATGCAAAACCAAAATACGGTTAGCGACAATACAGAAAAACTCCTTTTGCAAATGCAACAGGCAAACAACTCGCTGAACGAATCGTTTCAACAGATTGAACTGGCTCAAAAATCGGTTAAACAAGCTGAAGAAAATCTAAAAGTAAACAGCGATAATTATCATGCAGGAATAATAAATATTTCGGATATGCTTGATGCCCAGGCCCAGTTACAAAACTCAAAAGATAAATATATTGATGCCGTAACCCAATATCATTTGGCGAAAATAAACTATTTGCAGGTTACCGGAAGGTAAAAACCAAAAGGTTACTTGTATATTACCGAACCAAAAGCTGTTTCAAAATTTTTTCATAAAAATATGTGGAAATAGCTTTTGGTTAGATAAAACTCATTTATAAATATTTACATTTCTCCAAAAACACGACAAAGAAATAATTCATTAATTTTTCTTAAAATTTTAGTTCTTTTATTTCCGAACTAAAAAAACTTCTTATATTTGTTTCATTGAATGACATACAAATATAATTATGGAAGAAGCTGAAAGGCTACAGAAACAAAGAGAACTGATTGAACAGGTAGGACGATACAGTGAAAAAGAAGGTTTTCAACCAGTTGCTGCACGAATAATGGGACTACTGATGGTGATGGACAAAGAAGAATATACCTTCGATGAAATTGTTGAAGAAATGAAAATCAGTAAAAGTTCGGCCAGCACAGCACTTCGGAATCTTGAATTAAGGGGGGTAATTGAATACGTAACTTATCACGGTGACAGGAAACGCTATTTCCGGTTTATTACCTCCGATACAAAAACACTGATAGAAGAAACAAAAAAGAAATTAATGCACCGTGCTGAAATAATAGACCTGAGTATTAGCTTAAAAAAAAATGCGAATTCAACAAATGCAAAATTACTTAGAAATTTATCAAAAGGAATGAAATTTTTTATCTCAAAAATGGATGAACTTAAAAATCAAATAGAATAATATTTTTTTAAATAATTAGTTCGGTTAATTTAGAACTAAATAACAAAATAAAAAGTAAGCCATGAAACAATTCATTTGTTTAGTCTTTTTGTGCTTTGTCTTTCTCTATACCCCCAAAGCAAACGCCCAGATATATGATCTGAAAAAACTGTTAAACTGTGCTATAGAAAACAATACAGAGGTAAAAAAAGCAAACTTACAACAATCGGAAAGTAATTATAAGACCAAAGAAGTAAAAGCAAATGGTCTTCCTCAAATTGACGGAAATCTTGATTATTCGAGAATAGGATTACCTGACCTTAGTATTTCTTCAGAAATAATGTCCGCTCTGCCTGAAGATATTACACCATTACTGGAAGGGCTGAAAGACATTGATGCCTTCCATATTTCATCGGCAGGATTGACAGTCAGCCAGCTTATTTACAGCCAGTCATATCTGTTAGGTGTCAAAGTAGCCCAAAAAGCAGAAGAGGTATATTCAACGATGCAGCAAAAAACAGAAGATGAAGTGATCTTCGATGTAGCTTCAAATTATTACCGGATATTAATGAATTTCTCAACACGTACCGTATTAGATGAAAACATTCAAAATCTTGAAAAACTCTACGAAATCATCAAACTTCAATATGAAAACGATTTTGTGAAACAAACAGATGTAAACCGTTTAAAAGTAAATATAACAAACTTAGAAACCCAACGCGAAACCCTTGATAATGCAATCCTGATTCAAAAAAGAATTTTAAAAATAATTGCAGGACTTCCCCTGGATAAGGAAATGGAACTGGATACAACCAGTGAAATAAATAATATCCAGGGGCCGGTTATCCCGGATTTCACATTAGATATATTACCTGACTATCAAATATTGCAAAAACAACAGGAACTTGCCGGTCTGAAAATAAAATCAGATCAGGCTGCTTATTATCCCAGTTTGGCTGCTTTCGGACAATTGAAGTACTCAAGCTATAATACAGATTTTGAGTTCAATGATTTTTCAAACATGAACACCATTGGACTAAAAGCAACAATCCCGGTTTTTAGTTCCGGCATACGAAAAAACAAGGTAATGCAATCGAAACTGGCCCTTCAGCAAGTAGAAGAAAGTGCCAACCTGGTACAAAAACAATTAGGAACAAGCTACCGGAATGCTACAAATTCCCTGCTCTCGTCATGGAAAAACCTTCAGGTACAAAAAGAAAACAAAGCACTGGCACACAGCGTGTATGAACAGATTAAACTTCAGTTTAATGAAGGAATGGCATCCCTCACCGACTTATTAAATGTTGATTCGGCCCTTCTGGAAGCAGAAAATTCATACAATCAGCAGTTACTAAAATACCGTTTGGCTGAAGTCGAAATGCTCAAAGCAACAGGTGCATTAAAATCATTGATAAACAATTAAAAACAGTAATATGAAAACAGTAAAAAGATTTATCGTTCCGCTGGTTATTCTTGTTTTTGCCGTTTGGGCAGGAATTAAACTGAGTTCCAACAAACAAAAAATCCAGGAAGATGCATCGTTCGCTTCACAGGAGATAGGACAAGTTCCTGTAAAAATAGCCACCCCCCGGATGGGAGCGCTTAACCAGCAAATTTCTGCCACAGGAACCATAAGTGCTTTCGAAGAATTGACCATTGTTTCAGAGACACAAGGGAAAGTGGAAAAAATATATAAAGATGTAGGCGATTATGTACGTAAAGACGAAGTCCTGCTTGAAGTCGACGACGAAACAATTGCGGCCAATGTTTTGGTGACCGAAGCAAACTACGATCAACAACAAAAAGATATAGAACGTATGGAAAGATTAGAACGAGGGAATGCGATAGCCAAACACGATTTGGAACAGGCGAATATTGGATTGAAAAAAGCCAAAGCAGATTTAATAACCGCCCAAAAAGCTTTACGGGATACAAAAATTAAAACTCCAATATCCGGTTTTGTCAACAAAAAAATGGTGGAAACGGGACAGTTTATTGCAGAAGGAATACCTGTTTATGAAATTGTGAATACCTCAAAATTAAAATTGTGGGTAAAAATACCGGAAAAAGATATTTTCAAAATTTTCAAAGGACAAAAAGTGGAGGTTAAAGTTCCCGCGTTTTCCGATAAGGTTATTGAAGGGCAGGTAAATGCAATAGGAGAAAAAGCTGACGAGTCTATGAAATTCGACGTAGAAATATTAATCGATAATACAGGGAACGGGCAACACCTCAAAGCAGGCCTGTATGCAGAAGCAACCATACCGGTGGAAAGCTCTAAAACCTTTTTGATAGAAAAAATAGCCTTGGTGGGCAGTTTAAAACAGCCGTCAGTTTTTGTAGCCAAGGGAAAGAAGGCAGTAAAAAAAGAGATTGTAACCAATGAGAGCAACAATAAATATGTTGAGGTGGTGAAGGGAGTGTCGCAAAACGATAAAATAATAGTAAGCGGACAATTGAATTTACATGATGGCGATCAAATAAAAATTGTTGACTAAAAATGAAAATTACAGATATTTCCATAAAAAGGACGACCATCCCGGTTGTTGTTTTTACGATTTTGACTCTCGTCGGGATATATAGTTATACGCGGTTAAACATGGAGCTGATACCAAATATAGATATCCCGTATAATCTTGTAATGACTGGTTACCCGGGAGCAGCGCCGAGCGAGGTGGAAAGCTCTATTACCAAACCTGTTGAGGATGCCGTGTCAGGAATGGAAGGCATAGATGAAATGATTTCGTATTCTTTTGAAAATATGTCTTTAGTACTGATCAAACTAAAAGACGACATGGACGGGGATATTTCGTTGCAGGATTGTGAACGAAAAGTAAACGCTATTCAGAAAGATTTACCGGAAGATGCAGAGTTGCCAATATTCCAAAAACTGGATATAAACATGTTTCCGGTTATGACTATCGGAGCGACTGCCGATATGCCCGAACAACAATTTTATGACCTTATTGATTTAAATATAAAACCTTATCTCTCGCAAATAAAAGGAGTGGCTGAAGTAGATATTGTTGGCGGTAACCAACGGGAAATTCAGATAAAGGCCGATGCCGATAAATTGCAACAGTATGGGGTTTCTTTGCTGCAACTGAAGCAAATTTTACAGGCTTCCAACTTAGATGTCCCGGCCGGTTCTGTAAAAGACGCCAAAGTCCGTTCTTTAATCCGTGTAAATGGAAAATTTAAATCGATTGAGGAAATTGAAGATTTGGACATAAAAAAGGGCTATATAAAAGTTAAAGATGTAGCGACGGTAACTGATGGGGCCAAAGAAAGTAAGAAGCTGGCACATCTTAACGGTGTCCCGTGTATCGGTTTATCGATCAAGAAACAAACCGGTGCCAACGACGTGAAAATAAGTAAAGAAGTATATAAAATAATCGATGAATTTGAACAAAAGTATACCGGCAACAATCTTAACTTCATAGTGGCCAGTAATACTGCCCAGTTTACCGAAGACGCGGTTCACAGTGTAATGGACGATCTTATTTTTGCGATCATACTGGTCTCGGTTACCATGCTGTTGTTCCTGCATAGTTTCCGTAACCTGGTTTTCGTAATAGTTTCTATCCCGACATCCATTGTTTCGACGTTCGTTTTTTTCCATATCTTTGGTTTTTCACTGAACCTGATGACTTTACTGGCCTTATCAATCGTGGTAGGGGTCATTGTTGACGATGCGATTGTGGTACTCGAAAATATATACCGGCACATGGAAATGGGCAAAGGACGGTGGCAGGCATCGTTGGATGCAACTAAGGAACTGGGTGTAACGGTAACATCCATTACCATTGTGTTGATTGCCGTATTTTTGCCCATCGGTTTAACGGGTGGAATAACCGGGCAGATACTTCGCTCGTTTTCCCTGGTTATTGTATTCTCCATCTTAATTAGTTTGCTGGTCTCTTTCACCCTGGTACCTCTTCTTTCTTCCCGTTTCGGAAAAATTAAAGTACTAAAAAAAGGTAATCTGTTTGATCGCTTCCTGATGGGATTTGAAAAAATAATAAATGAAATCAAGAATTTCATCATGAATATTTTACACTGGGCGTTGGAACATAAAGCTACGACTCTCATTGTCGTCGTAATACTCTTCTTTTCTTCTTTCCTGTTGGTTTCTAACGGGTATATCCAAACAGAATTTATGGATGCAGGCGACCGGGGTGAATTTATTTTGCTGGCAGAACTGGATAAGAGCGCTACCCTTGAACAGACAAGTAAGTTGTGTTCTCAAATAGAAAAACAAATACTGTCTCATCCAGAAGTAGATGTAGTGTTTACCCGGGTCGGATCAAAAGGGGGAAGCCTTTCTATAGTGGAAACACCTTATGCTGCTGAAATTAACGTGAAACTGGTGGACAAAAAAGACAGGAATATATCCTCGAAGAAATTTAGTATTCAGGTAAAAAAAGAAATGTCGGAGATGTTTGCCGGGCCTGAATTTACCATCAATGAAGTGTCTATATTGGGAAAGACAGATCATCCACTTGAAATGTATATTAGGGGAAATAATTATGATGAGGTAAAAAGATATGCTACCAAGGTATATGAAATTACCCAGGGAATCGAAGGGATAAGTGACATTAAAACCAGTGACGAAGAAGGAAGTACCGAATTAAATATTGAAATAAACAGGGAAAAACTTTCCAAGTTAGGGTTAACACTGGCACAGGTAGGGGGAGAGCTGAGGATTGCCTTTGCCGGCGATGATGATTTAAAATATAAAGAAGCAGGGGAAGAGTATGATATCAACATCCAGTTCGACGATTTTGATAAAAGGGACAAAGCCGATGTCGAAAATATTTCTTTTATGACTTCCAATGGAGAATATGTACAGATGAAACAGTTCGCATCTGTTATAGAAGGGAAAGGGGCTGCTACTCTGCAAAGATACAATAAATTACCTGCAGTAGTTATAACCGGATCGGTTGCCGGAAAAACAATCGGTACCGTGGGGGAAGAAATAAAAGCTAAACTGGCAAAAACAGATAAACCTCTGGGGGTAGATGTTGTATATGCAGGGGATATGAAACAACAATCAGAATCTTTCGGGAGCCTTTTTGTTGCCCTCATAGCATCTATCCTTTTTGTTTACCTGACCATGGTTGCCCTGTACGATAGTTACGCATATCCACTCGTGGTAATGTTTACCATGCCGTTGTCTATCACAGGGGCATTGCTTGCCCTGGCATTAGCTCAAAAAAGTATAAGCCTCTTTTCTATTATGGGAATTATCATGTTAATGGGACTTGTAGCTAAAAACGCTATTTTGATTGTTGACTTTGCAAACGAATTGGTTGATAAAGGGATAAAAGTTTATGATGCTATTATTGAAGCGACCAGTCTTCGTTTCCGTCCGATTTTAATGACCAACCTGGCACTGATCTTTGGTTTGCTTCCCCTGGCACTTTCCAGCGGGCCGGGAGCAGAATGGAAAAGCGGAATCGGATGGGTACTGATCGGTGGCTTAACCAGTTCCATGTTCCTTTCATTAATCGTAATTCCGGTAATCTATGTCCTGATTTCGAAAATATTGAAAAGAGATAAACAAAACGAAGACAAACGATTAGAAGAACAAAAAGAAATATATCCGATCAATATCGATATAAATACACTAAACTAATTAACAATATGAAACAAATTATGATTTAACATTGAGAAAAGCCTATTTTCCGATGTGTGTTATTAACCATGGAAACAGGAAGCAGAAACAAAATCCTGTCTGTACTGGACATGCACAAGTCCAGGCAGGCAGGGTTCAATTAAGCAAATAAAATTTGAGGCTATGATTAAATCACGAAGTAGAAAAAATGGCGATATCTGAAATTTTTATTTACTTTTTTATGATTCATTTTTATTTGCATTTAAAAAATTACTTTTATTTTCAACAAACCAAACGGTCGGTCTGCAAACAAATCAAAAAAACATTATTAAAAAAATCAAATTAGTCATGAAAAGTATTACACAAAACCTTGTTGCAGGAACAATTAATCAGGCTATTTCAAACAAAGTAGTAAGGAAACTGGCTGTTAACAAGTTGGACAAAAAAATTTATGAATCGATCCTGAATGATAACTCTCTTTTATTTCATGAAGAAAAAATAGACCGTTATTACTTTGTAAGTTCAGTCGTCAGACAAGTGAGCAAATGCCTTGATCGCAATTTCATCAGTAAAGATGTAGCACGTAGAATGGTAGAGGTATTTATGAGTGATTCTTTTAAAGTCAACAGAGAAGCTCATTTAACCGATGTAAAACTGGATTATGAAAAAAAATATGGTGAATATCCTCCTAAATTCCTTGTATTGTCTCCTGAAAAGGCATGTAACCTTGAGTGTCTCGGGTGCTACGCCTCCTGTTCTCCCGGGAAAGGCACTCACCTTGATTTTGACCTTTCAAGAAGAATTGTGCAGGAAGCCCACGACATTTTAGGAAGCCGCTTTATAACCATAAGCGGTGGGGAACCTTTAATGTACCGAAGCAAGGACAAAACAGTAATGGACATTTTTGAGGAGTTTAATGATATGTTTTTCCTCATGTACACCAATGGAACCTTGATCACAAAAAAAATAGCGGAGAAACTTGCAAAATCAGGAAATGTAGTTCCTCTGATATCTGTCGAGGGATATGAACATGAAACTGATGAGAGACGCGGAAAAGGTGTTCATAAAAAAATACGGGAAGCCCTGGCAAACCTCAGAGAGGCAGGTGTACCCTTTGGCATATCAGTAACAGCTACAGCAAAAAATTACGAAATCTTGCTTACAGATGATTTCTATAAATACTATTTCGAAGAAATGGGAGCCACTCACATGTGGCAGTTCCAACTGATGCCCATTGGTAAGGCTAAAGATATGATGGATTTAATGATTACCCCGAAACAACGGGTCGGACTTTATAAAAAATGGGAATATGTTACCCGTACCCTGCGATATCCTTTGGCCGATTTCTGGAATTCTGCTTCTCTTTGTACCGGGTGCATCGCTTATGGACGTTGGAACGGATATTTTTATATTGATTTTGAAGGGAATATCGCTCCTTGTGTTTTTGTTCCCTATTATGTTGATAAAATCCAGAATATCTATGCAAAGGGAGAAACACTGGCTGATGCTATCCAATCTCAACTCTTTAAGAACGGAAGAAAATGGCAAAAAGACATGGGATTTGCCCAAACAGACCACCATGGCGAATACTTATTAATGCCTTGCTCCATCCGGGATAATTACAAAAACTTCCGTAAAAATATACTGATACCCAATGCAAAAGGGATAGACTCACAGGCAAGTGAAGCATTGAACGACGAAGAGTACAAAAAAATCATGATAGAATATGATAAAGAACTGAAAATGTTAACCCAAAAGATTTATGATAGAAAATACAGAAAATCATTAGTCTCTCAGAAAATTTAGCCTGGCTTTGACACATTCGAAAAATCTACCTGTTTTTTCTATGAAATCCGGGAACTGCCTGAGCAGGTAGATTTTTCATGAATTAGAATATATTGACAATCTCCAAAGAACTCATAAAAGTTATGTATAGACATAACAAACAGGAAACTTTATCGACTTTTTATAAAAAAAGTTGTCCTTTTAAATAATAACAGGCTTGCGTTATAACAACAATAAAAGAGAATGGTTAATTTATAATTCGAAATTATGATAAAAGACAAAATTATATCAAATGCTATGGCTATATGGAAATATCTGGACCATAAAGGAGAGGCTACTGTTACAGAGATGCAGAAAGATCTAATGGTACAGGAGCAAGAACTACTTGTTGCGCTGGGCTGGCTGTCTCACGAGAATAAAATTTTTCTCGTCCCCAATGAAAAAGAGTTAAAAGCAATTATTTTCGACTAATAGATATTTTACCTATAACAAGGATTAATGCTTTAAAAACCTAAGTTTTTTGAATAAATTTGAATTAATTAAACAATCGGGGTTAGATTGCGAATACAGAAAAACGAACTATTCAAAAGCTATGAAAATTATAGAACAAATTTTCTTTTTACTCTTTTTATTTGGAATTACCTTCCCGATAAACGCACAGGAAGATATTAATAATGGGATGAAACACCCCAAAGTTGCTGTTGTATTAAGCGGAGGAGGTGCTAAAGGTTTTGCCCATATCGGAGTCCTTAAAATTCTCGAAGAAGAAGGTATTCCTATTGATATTATTGTGGGAACCAGTATCGGAAGCTTAATCGGTGGAATTTATTCGCTAGGTTATACTGCTTCTGAAATAGAAGAGATTGTAAAAAAACAAAATTGGGAAATGGTATTGTCCGACGAAGTTCCCCGTCTTTCCCTATCGAAAAATGACCAGGCTATTAAACAACGTTATCTTCTTTCGTTACCCTTAAACAAGGAAATATCACTCAGCATCCAGGGATTGATAAAAGGACAAAATGTATTAAATATATTCTGCGGATTAGCAGGGAACTTGTCTGAAAATGCAGATTTCTCAAAATTACCCATCTCTTTTGCTTGTGTGGCAACCAACCTGGAGACAGGAGATGAAGTAGTTATGTCTAATGGCTTTTTACCAACAGCAATGTACTCAAGTATGGCTATTCCCGGTGTTTTTCATCCTTCAGAAAGAGAGGGGCTAATCCTGGTTGACGGAGGGATTGTCAATAACTTTCCAACAGATGTGGCAAAAAAAATGGGGGCCGACATTATTATTGGAGTTGACATCCGTGGAGGGCTCCAGAACCGGGAAAAATTAAAATCAGTGAGTGAAGTACTTGGAAATCTGATCAACTTTTATTCGAAAAACAAGGATTCAACAAACAATAGTCTTTGTGACCTGATTATCCATCCCGACATTACGGGTTATTCCACGGCCAGTTTCACAACAGAAGCTGCAGATACCCTTATTTTACGAGGGGAAAAAGCAGCTAACTCGTTGCGCAATAAAATCAGGGAACTGAAAACAAAGTACAATCTTAAACAAAAAACGAAATCACGGAATTTAGTAATGCCTGATAAATGGAATATTGTAGGCTTAAATTTTGTCGGGAACAGGTGTGACCAGAATGAAATGTTTTTTCAAAAAATACTAAAACTGCAAATACCCGGTATATATTCGTACTCAGAAATTAAAAATGCGATAAACAGGCTTTATGGCTTTGGCGGATTTGATAAGATTTACTTTAGTTTGAGTGACGTGCCAGGAGGCAAAGTACTAAATCTGCACATTATCACAAAAACCGACATTTCTCAAAATATCGGTTTCAAAGGAAATACGACTGATGCCGCAGCATTATTACTCAATATAACAATGAAAAATTACGGACACAGAATTGGTTTTTTATCTGCCAGTACTGAGTTATCTGCAAATCCGGGAATTAGTCTCATCGCCGAAACCAATAAAATAAATTTACCGACTCTTGGGCTTGAATTAAAAGGGAAATACCAGAACTACGATGTTTACAAAAAGGGGGATAAAATTTATAATGCAGATTTATTTTATATTTCAGGGAAAACATATTTGCATCAATCTTTTCAAAATCAATACAATATAGAAATTGGAATTCAGGAAGAATATTATAACGGAGATGTATTCTCGAAAAATGGAAATTATCAGGTTCCTTCGGAAGATGAAAACAACGATTTTCTGACAAATGCATATTGTTATTTTTCATTAGACAATATGGATCATTTTTATTTCCCGGAAAAAGGAACAAATTTATATGCTGAACTTTCTTTAAATGCAGAAACAAGCGACATTGACAATAGTAGTCTGGCTTTTCTTTTCAGGATGAAAAATGTAATTCCTCTTGACCAGAAAACAGCCCTTCTGGCCGAATTTTATAATCGGTCAATTTTTAATTCCAGTTATCCGTTAATAAAAACAACATTTGTCGGAGGAGATACTTATTCTCAATATTTTAGTTATCATTTGCCCTTTACAGGACTTCCTCCGCTTATTTTGGCCGACCGCTATGCTTCTGTTGGCCTAGTTGGTCTCAGGTTTAAATTTCATCATTCCCAATATTTATCTTTCATTTTCAACACGTTGCAACAAGGATCGAAACTTACCCGATGGAATGGCCCTAATGCTGCATATGGAGGGGGAATCAAATATTGTATAAAAACGCTTGTTGGCCCTGTTAATGTCGGGATCGGGTATTCTGATTTGAATAGTGAACCAACTTTTTCTGCCAATCTCGGCTATTGGTTTTAATGATAAAAACAAATAAAATGAATCAAAAATTGGATAACCTTTTTGGATATTTAACTGTTTTTTTCATGAGATTGGTCTCACGCTTTCCGTTTTGGCTGCTTTACCGGATATCTGACCTGATCTTTTTCTTCGTCTATTATGGAATAGGGTATCGGAAAAAAGTAGTATTTGAAAACCTCCGACGATCGTTTCCCGGAAAAACAGAGGAAGAGATTCATCAGATTGCTGTCAAATATTATCATCATTTGGCCGATCTGATGATGGAATCCATAAAGATACACGGGATGAATGCAAAATCTCTTCAAAAAAGAGTAGAGTATCTCAATCCTGAACTTCTGGTCAAACTATACAAGCAGGGGAAAAAGGTAACCACGCTACTCGTACACTATGGAAATTGGGAATGGTTAACCGGTATGACAAGCCTGTCAGACCACTCATACACCGTGATATACAAAACAATACATAATAAAGTAATAGACCGGTTTATGAAAAAAACAAGAACAAAATTCGGAATGGCCGGAATTCCAATGGAAAAATCGTATCGGATGATACTTGATCAACAAGGCAACAACAATCTACCTATCAATGGTTTTATTGCAGATCAGTCACCATTGAAATCGAAATACTGGACAATATTTCTGAATCAGGAATCAGCATTCTTTCTTGGAGCCGAAAAAGTAGCCCGCAAGCAAAACTCAACTGTACTTTTTGCTGATATGAGAAAAACCGGGAGAGGCCATTACTCTGTCAAATTTGTTAAAATATGTGACGACGCTTCTCTAACCGACGAATATGAAATTACCCGGGCGTATGTCCGGATGCTCGAAAAAATAATCGTCGAAAAACCGGAATATTGGCTATGGTCGCATCAACGATGGAAAAGGAAACGTCCGTCGAACATCCCTTTAAATTAGAAACCAATCAAATAAATGTAAGCCATGATCAAAACACAAATTGGAACTAATGCCAGCAAAGTATGGCAGTTCCGAAACAGAAACTTTAAAGAAATAATAACTGAATTGTCGATAACAAATGCCGCTCCGGGGATGGCCTTAGGTTTGCTCCTCCGGGAAAACAAAATCTTTTTTTATCCTGATAACAACAATGACCGGATAATGCTTCTTTACAATTAACCTTTTACTGTATTATACCATGGCAAATCAGAATGGCTTGTTCAAAAAGCTGTTGCCATTTCTTATACTACCAATATTTATAGCATCAAGAATACCGGCTTTTGGACAACAACTACTTACAGGAAGAATAACAGATAAAGACACAGGAGAACCTGTTCCTTATACAAATATCGTGTTTGAGAATACGACCATTGGCGCCATGTCAAATGCCGATGGCTATTATAAATTATCTGGCGTTCCTCCTGGTAAAAACCTATTAATTTCTGCCGTGGGATACGAAAAACAACTCGTTCCTTTTGGGGCGATTCAGTTCCCTGTTTTTAATATTGAGCTAAAAGAAGAAGTCATCCCGATCAGTGAAATCACGGTCTCGCCCGGGGAAAACCCTGCTCTCAAAATATTAAAACAGGTACTGGACAGGAAGAAAGATAACGATCCCTCATTCTATCCCGACTGGCAAAGTAGGGTATATAATAAAATTGAAATTGACCTGAAAAATATTAATAAGCCTGATAAAAAAAGCAAACTATGGAATCAGATCGGTTTTATTTATGACTATGTAGACACATTGGATTCTGACGGGAAAACATTTTTGCCCATTTTTATTACCGAAACCCTTTCTGATTATTTTCACTTACAGGATGGCACCGAGCACGAAAAAATTATTGCAAACAAAATATCCGGGGTAAGGACAAATATGGTTTCTGAGTTTACAGGCAATTTGTACACCAATGTCAACCCGTACAATAATTTCATCAATCTTACAAATATCGGGTTAATCTCTCCGTTAAACGAGCAGGGCCTAAACTATTACCGGTATTATCTGCGTGACAGTTCTATTGTCGCGGGTAAAAAGATATATGAACTTTCATTTTTCCCGAAACACAAGCAGGAACCGGTTTTCAAAGGAAGATTCTGGGTTGCAGATTCAACTTTTGCCCTCACCCGAATTGAAATGAAACTTTCTGAAAATGCCAATGTTAATTTTCTTCGGGATATGGCTTTCGAAAAAACGTATACCCTGTACAAAGATTATTACATTCCGTCTAAAGAGGCTCTTTGGATTGATCTTAACCTGCAAAAAAACGACAAAGGAAAACTAATCGGAATAATAGGAAGAAGATCAGTGGTATACGATGATTTCAAATTCTGCGTCAATGCAAAAAAAATAAAAAAATACGAAAAAGAAGTTACCGTATTATCCGATGCCCTTTCGTACAGCGAACAATTCTGGGACAGTATCCGGCCCATCGGCTTACAAGCCCGCGAAGCTGCTATTTACGAAATGGTAGATTCACTCAAAAATGTACCGATTATAAAAACTGTTTTCGATTATATACACATGTTTTTCTTCGGGTATAAAGATGTTGGCAAATTTGAAATTGGCCCTTATTATTACATGTACAGTTTTAATAAAATTGAAGGTAACCGCTTTCGTTTCGGAGGCAGGACAACTGAAGATTTTAGTTCGAAACTGAGGCTTAACGGTTATCTTGCCTATGGGTTAAAAGATGAAGGTTTAAAGTATAGAGCAGGCGCCGAATATTTTTTCCAAAAAGACAAAAGATTTTCGCTGGAAACCCAATACCAACACGACTACGAACTATTGGGGAGAAGTGGAAATGCTTTTATGGAAGATAATATCTTAATGTCGATAATGAGCAAAAAACCTTTAAGTAAACTAAATATGGTTAACCGTTTTAGTTTCCAAGCCGATAAAGAATGGTCAAGGACTTTTTCAAACACACTGAAATTTTCATCTACCGAAATAAAAAGCAGTGAATTTGTTCCTTTTTTTGACAAAGAGCAAAATCCGGTCTCAGGCATTCACAATACAGAAATATCTCTGAATACCAGGTTATCACCAAAGGAACGAACAATTCTGGGTAAGTTTGAAAAAACAAGTATGGGGAGTACTCTTCCTATTTTCAACTTAAAAGCAGGTGTCGGAATAAAAAATGTTCTTTCGGGCGATTACAGTTATCTGAGCCTGCAGGCTGACATGTACGATAAGCTTCCGGTTTATCCTGTTGGTTATACAGCCTGTCTTCTACAGGCAGGACGTACCTGGGGAGATGTGCCTTTCCCGTTAACTAAAATACATGAAGGAAATGAAACCTATGCTTATGACAGATATGCTTTCAACCTGATGAACTATCAGGAGTTTATCAGCGACCGCTATGCCGGTATTTCAATAGAACATCATTTCCAGGGATATTTCTTTAATAAAATTCCATTGCTGAGGAAGCTTAAATGGCGCGAGGTTATTGGGGGCAAATGGCTTATCGGCGATCTGGATAAATCACATCATGACCAATTGATATTTCCGGAAGGAATGCAACCGCTAAATGGAAAGACCTATACCGAACTATCGGCGGGTATTGAAAACATTTTAAAAATCATCAGGATCGATACGGTATGGCGGTTAACAAAAGGAATATCTGATTATGATAAAGTTATAGTGTTATTATCACTCCAATTCTCATTCTAAATAAAAATGTAATGACAACAAATACTTCCAAAATAAATTACAGAAACATTATACTCACATTATGTATAATATTTTCAATTTTCCACCTATGGTGGATAGTGGGAAAATATGTTCCCTTAAACAGCGATGAGGCTCAATACTGGCTTTGGTCCAGACATCCCGATTTCTCTTATTATTCAAAACCTCCGTTAATTGCATATGTAAATTATTTATCCACTTACTTTCTGGGAAATACAGAGCTTGGTATTCGGATAAATCCTACTCTCGTTGGATTTATTTTACCACTGGTGCACTATCAACTGGCAAAAACATTGTTCGATGATGAAAAAATAGCTTTCTGGTCTTCAATTGTCTTATTTGCAATGCCACATTATCATTATACTTCCATGGTTTTCACAACAGACACACTTGTTCTCTTATTTTGGTCACTTTGCATGTTATATAGCTGGAATGCCATCAAAAAGGATAAATGGAAATACTGGATTCTCTCAGGTCTGACATTCGGGTTAGGAATGATAAGCAAATATACGATGGTACTATGGGGCCCTTTGTTTATTATCGCTGTATCCATGATTAATAAAAAGCTTCTGAAAAGTCCCCGCTTTTATGTTGCACTGTTCATTGCTTTCATTATTTGTATTCCGATGCTATACTGGAACATCACACAAAAATATGTAGGGGCAAAGCATATTTTCGGCCTGATGGGAATGTATAAATCTCATTCGGGAATTGCACATTCTGTACTAAAAATATTGGAGTACCTTGGCGGGCAAGTAGTATGTGTCTCTCCTCTTTTTATTCCGGTATTTTATGCTGTATCCCGGAAATGGAAATCCAAAACATTAGGTAACGATTACCAGGCAATTAACTTTTTGATAATACCTTTGCTTATCACATGGAGCCTGTTTTTAGTTTTGTCTCCTCAAAAAAACGAAATAAACTGGACTTTTTTTTCCTTTACATCGCTTCCTTTGCTGATTGGTTATTCATTAGTTCATTTTTTCAGCAAAAATCAGAGGGTTATAACAGTTTCATTATGTGGTATCGGGATACTCTTATTCCTGGTGCCTTCTGCTCTCGATAGAATGGGCATAAAAAGCTTGATCCCCCCAAAAATAGATTTGTATCATAAACAGGTAGGCTGGGATAAATTGGGAGAAAATGTATCCGAAATTATAAATATAAAACAAACAGGAAAAGATAAAGTATTCATTTTCAGCAATAGTTATCATATTGCCTCTGAACTTGCTTTTTATGTCGATGGCCAGCCGCAAACTTACTGCATAAATGCAGGACGCAGAATGAACCAGTTTGACCTGTGGCCGGGAATTGACCAATTTTCAGGAAAAGGTTATAATGCTGTTTACGTAAGTTCAGAACCACTTCCCGGCTGGTTCCGGGAATCATTTGAAAAGACAGAACTGGTAAAAACACAAAAACGGGTCTACCGGGGAGAAGAAGTTAAACCTCCTTTTCAGATTTATATTTTAAGTGGATTCAAAGGGGAGTATGTGCCATCAAAACATCGTGGATATTAATTGATCTGATTTTTATTCCTATTTTTATACTTGACTAATGAAAATGAATGAAATCAAAAAAACAATATATCAGGGCATTCATTGAATGGAGGTTATACATGTTAATTACCAACCTGTTGGCATGGAATATACTGATTTCTGTTTTTATTTATTCAAACTTTCTTATTAATCCTGATTTATTTATCAGCGGGCCAAAAATTTTTCAACTGATCCATCAATCTTTTACCCCTTTAATAAGCATTGGTACTATAATTGGAATTGGTGCATGGCTGCTTGAAGATGTTCTGTTTTACAGGTATCTGGCAAAAAAAAGTGTGGGGATTTTATTTTTGATGAGGCTTGTTTTTATTATTCTTTTATTACTCGTCATTCTTCTTTTTACCTCGATTTACCACTATCAAAGGAAAACGTTTTCCAGCCAATCGGAATATTTTTCGCGGATAATGGATTTCATTATCAATAAAACTACTTTCTATTTTTTCCTGATAGGCATCATCATATCATTGATTATAAACTCATTCAAGGCAATAATTCAAAAAGTCGGTTACGAAAAATTTTACCGTATTATATCTGGTTATTACCGCACGCCACGCGAAGAAGACCGCATTTTCATTTTTATAGACCTTATCTCATCAACCCGGTATGCCGAATTACTTGGTCACAAAAAATACAGTTCTTTTCTGCTGGAATGCTTTCGGGGAATCGGAATACTTCAGTTAAAATACAGGGGAACACAATATCAGTTTGTCGGAGATGAAGTAGTTATCAGTTGGTCGGCAAAAAGAAAACAAAATTATAAAAATGCTGTTAATTTCTTTTTTGAATTTAAACAACAGTTACAATCGCGTACAGAATATTTTCAAAAAGAATTTGGTGTGATCCCTAATTTTACGGCATCAATTAATTCGGGTAAAATTATGATGGCTGAAGTAGGTGATCTAAAAAGTGAAATTGCATTTCATGGTGACGTACTGAATACTGCCGCCCGGATTCAAAAGCAATGTAAAAGCTACGACAAAGAACTTCTTGTAACAGAAAAATTCATCGGTAAATTAAAAGAAATATCAGAAGACTATAACATTGAATGGATTGCAAATAAAAAACTTACAGGGAAACAACATCCTGTAAATATTTATTCCATACAGTCTGGAAAAACAGGAATAACCTAACCTATTATTGAAAAAAAAAGAGAATAATAATGAAAGCTGTGGCGGCAGCGACAAACCCAAACATAAAAATATTATATGCAATACGGAGCAATTTATACTTTCGATATAATGACAAACCTAAATAATACTGGTCTTTAATCATGTTTGAATAAAGGTAATCGTAATCTTCCATCATTTCTCTCATGGCCTGCAGGTATTGTGGAAATGCAATCTGATAAAAATTACCAAAAAAAAGCAGGTTCATTTTACGTTCTTTCACATCTTGTACAGAATATTTACGGGAACTTAATTTCGGACGGCACGACAGGATCGCAAAAACCAGGGATGAAATACTGGAGATAAAAAGAATAATAACAGGGATCGTAATTTTTCCCTGCGAAAAAGGTTGTAATGAAGCAATAGCAGCAGAAACAGAACCCAGGATCGAATTAATGGAAATCAGGATATTTGCTTTTTTATCAGCAATAGCAGTTAACCGCATTTGGTTACTGGCAGTTAAGCGAAACATCGACTCAATTCCCTTTTCGGGTGTCCGTACTTTTTTCTTTCCTTTTTTGCCAGCATCTGTTTCCTTGTTCCTGATTTCGTCAATCATAGAAGCAACAGTCTGCATATTTTTTCCCTTTTCAGGCAAATAATATTGCTGTGCATAACTGGTATAAAAAGACTGTTTTTCAAGGAAACGAAGAGTTCCTTCCCAATATTCAAGGGATGAAATTTCCCGTTCCTGGTATAATGAATATTCTTTTTTTAATTTTTTTGAGATAGAAATAAAACCAGCATTGCCAATATGGGAAACATCAGCGTCCAGTATTACCTTCTCAGGCAAAATAGCAGGTTCTTCCTGACGTTTGGTAATATCAATGCAACGTTCTGTCAATTCTGTAAACCTTGGGTCAACCGGGTGAGCTTCGAAAAACGAACGGACAATAGCTTTGCTTGCCTCTTCATGGTTGTCGTGTTGTACCAAATAGCCGGTATCGTGAAACCAGGCTGCAACCAACACCGCCTGAAGTTCTTCTTCTGACAGTTTCTCATACCGGCCAATCTGTTCTGCATGACGAACAACATTCATTGTATGTTCGAGGGAATGAAACAACAACTTTTCGGATTTATTCTTTTCAAAATAATCGATTACAAACAGTTTGGCTTCGTCAACGATGGTCATGTGTCTGATTTTTATAACTAACTGCTAATTTGGGTTTTTATTTTAAAATGATGAAAAAAATACTTCTCTTTTTTATACTGAGCTGTTTAAATTTTGCCGTTTTTTCTCAACCCGACGGAGAAATATCATTCAGCCTTTTCCTCATAGGGAATTCAGGAAAATATGATCCTGACAATCAGGATCATGAAAAAATGTTTAAATCAATCATCGATTACGATAATAATCCCAAAGGAATCATTCTTACTGGTAACAATGTTTTTCTGTCATTAAAGGAAATAATCACTGAAAATTTTGAACCCCGGAAAAACACAAAACTTTTCAAAAAATTGCAAAGTTTTGATGGCAAGATATGTATTGTTCCGGGGGTGACAGACTGGGCATACGGAACATCTTACGGGAAAGAAATGATAAAATGTGAAAATAAAACGATCCATGAAATATTAAAAAACAAAGAAATATATATGCCGGAAGGTGCCTGTCCCGGGCCGGTTGAGGTACCTGTTAATGATTCCCTGGTTGTTATTCTGCTCGATACTCAATGGTGGCTACACCCTTTCGACACACGTTTCGGAAAATGCGATCTGGAAGATAAATCGGACGTTTGGACTAATTTGCAGGATGCATTACGCCGCAACAGAAACAAGCAAATCGTTGTTGCCGGCTACCATCCGGTAATTTCATATGGCCAATATGGAGGCTATTACCCTGCCATACAAAGATTTTTAGGGTTCCCGGTTTCCCTGTACCGGAAATACCTGGGCACACATTTCGACCTGGCTTATCCCGATTACAGGCAATTCATCTCAAAAATGAAATCAATACTCGAAGAATTTCCGAATGTAATATATGCTTCTTCGCATGAACAAAATTTTCAGTATCTGACAGAAAACAATATTCATTATATCATTGGAGGTTCTTTGGCAGGAGGAAAATATATAAAAGAAAAAAAACTGGAATGCGGCGACAGGGATGCCGGTTATTCACGGATCGATTTTTACAGGGACGGGAAGGTGGAACTCCTGTTCTTTCCTCTGTATAACCCCAAAAGTCCGCTATGTAACAGCGATTTATACACTTATCATTCCCCCAAAAACAATTTACAAACATCGCCCCTTGCTTCTGAATTATTCCCCGACAGCGTAACCCAGGCTGCCAGCACACAATATGAGAGCTCACCTCGTATATGGAAATGGATGGGGAAAAATTACAGGGATGTATGGGCCCAACCTGTTAAAACAGCAGTTTTCGATATACAAAAGGAACATGGAGGTCTAAAAATTATCAAACGTGGGGGAGGACAACAAACCCATTCGATCAGGCTTGAAGATTTTGAAGGGCACCAGTACAACCTGCGGTCGCTGGAAAAATATGTAGAAGGGGCACTCCCGGCAAACGTATCCAACACGTTTGCTGTCGATGTTGTTCAGGATAATATTTCGGCCTCGAACCCTTATGCAGCATTAGCTGTTGCACGGTTGGCCGACGCTGCCGGGGTGATGCACACAAACCCCGGAATTGTTTACATCCCCCGCGATTACCGTCTGGGTGAATACACCGAAGATTTGGCCGGTCATCTTTTTTTGTACGAAGAACGTCCGGCAGGAAACTGGACAGGAACCCGTAGCTTTGGCTATTCTAAAAATATTGTAGGTACCGACGATGTGATTGAAAACACACAGGATAGCCCTTGCTATCAGGTTGATCAGCAAGCCGTGTTAAAAGCACGTATATTCGATACATTTATTAACGACTGGGATCGCCACGACGATCAATGGCGCTGGGCTTCTTTCATGAATGACCAGGAAACAATATACCGACCCATCCCCCGTGATCGCGATCAGGCTTTTTATGTGAACGAAGGAATTATCCCCAAAATTGCTGCACGAAAATGGCTTATGCCCAAGATACAGGGCTTTGCCCCTCTTACCCCCAATATGGATGGTCTGGCTTTCAACGCCCGGTATTTCGACAGGGCTTTTCTTTCCGAACCCGGCTGGTACCAATGGAAATCAACAGTCGATTCGTTGAAGAGCAGATTAACCGATGCACAAATAGCCAATGCCATGCTTGCTTTCCCAAAAGAAATACAGCCATTATGTGCCGACCGCATTGCGTCCATATTGAAAAAAAGAAGAGATAACCTGGAAATAATGGCCAGGGAACATTACCTGTCTCTTGCAAAAAACGTGAACGTAACAGGAACCAACGAAAACGATATTTTCGAAGTTATCAGAAAAAATGACCTGCAAACAGACGTTTCAATATATGAAGATTCAGATAAAAAGAATAAAAAACAACCGTATTATCACCGCATATTTTCTTCTGACGAAACAAAAGAAATCAGGTTATACGGATTGAAGGGAGATGACTACTATAAGCTCGAAGGAAATGTTTCAAACGGAATATTAGTCCGTATTATCGGAGGAAAAGGGAAAGATACAATCATCAACCAATCGTCTGTAAAAACTGCCGGCAAACAAACAGTAATTTACGATCTGAAAAAGAACACTGTATTAATACCAAACAAAGACACCAGGAACCAACTTTCGCGGAATAAAAATATAAATAATTACAACCGGATGGGGTTCAAATATGACGTTGTTACTCCTGGTATTTTCATGGGATACAACCACGACGACGGGCTTTTTATAGGAGGCGGCCCGGTTTTTAAACAAAATAAATTCAGAAAGGATGAAACCCATTCAATCATGGGTAACTTTGCAACGCTTACCAATGCTTTTAACCTCCGTTACACCTTTGACTCGGAAAGTACGACAAACAGACCCGACCATCATATAAGCGTTGAATTAAAAGCCCCCGATTATGCCATGAATTTTTTCGGCATGGGAAATAGAAGTATAAAAAGTAATTTATTCAACGACAGTTACTACCGTCTGCGGGTGAATCAACTCCTCCTGAATTATAACATGGGCTACCGGTGGGGAAAAACGGTTTTAAAACCAACCGAAGAGGGATCGGTGAACCAAAGCGAGTTACGGTTCGGAATATTTTTAAAACGTTCTAATATTGAAGAGAAACCCGGTTATTTTATTTCTGATCTGACTTCGAACGGGTTAAATACAGATGATCTTGACCGTCAGTTATTTGCTGGATTATCAGCAAGATATACCTACTCCATTTTAGACCAGGAAGTAAACCCACAAAGAGGAATCGAATTTTCGTTCAGCGGGGAACAATTCTTTCAGATCGAAAATAAATATCATCAGTTCCTCAGGCTAAATGCCGATTTCCGCACTTATATCAGCTTCACGAAAAATCCGCGTGCAATTCTTGCATTTCGTCTGGGTGGTGCCAGCCTGTTTGGTAATTATTCATTTCTTGAAGCAGCAAAGTTAGGCGGAAAAACCAACCTGAGAGGGTACCTGAGCGACCGGTTCTACGGCGATCAATCGATATACCAGAATCTGGAACTCAGGTATAAAATAGCTGACTTTTCATCGTACATTTTAAATGGAGAAATAGGTGTTTTAACATTTTACGATGCAGGCCGGGTTTGGTACGAAAATGAAAAATCGCAGACATGGCACAAAGGTTATGGCGGGGGATTATGGATTTCGCCGTTTGAAATGACAATTTTTACAGTAACATATAATCACAGTAACGAAGATGATTTAGTTCAGTTTACGATGAATTTCAAATTCTAGAATATTGATATTTCCTGTTTTTATATCATTTTTGTAACCTGTAATCAGAATACGGTCATTTATTAATCGTGATACGAAAATTTATAAATATCCTTCTTTTCGTAATTTCAGCGACAGTTGTATATGCAACAGAACCTGATTCGGCAAAAGAATTAAAAATTATACTGATACGTCATGCAAAAGTCGACCAAAAACGCCCGTTGCTTTGTTCGGCCAGCAAAGCTGTTCAAATTTATAAGCAGTACAACGAGAAGTCTATCCATAGCTTTGAGCCGGAACGTATACGAAGAATGATACCGGAAAATCAGGCGGTTGTTTTTTCAAGTACCATGAAACGGGCCATTGAAACCGCCCGAATATTATTTCCTGAAGCCGACACAATTATCACGTCTCCCCTGTTCGACGAGTATTCGTTACCTATGGTTTCCATTCCATTGCTTCCTTTGCCTTACCCGGCATGGACTTTCCTGTCCCGTTTTTTCTGGATAACCCGGTTGAATTCACATGGAGAGACACGTCGTCATGCAATTAAACGAATGAAACAGGCTACCAACAAATTAATTGACCTTACCCAAAAACAGGGCACAGTAGTGGTTGTCTGTCATGGCTACATTATCCGGGACATACGCAAACAACTAAAAAACAGAGGCTGGCAGATAGAAATCAATGAAGGGAACAAAAACCTGTCGGTCTCTAAATTCACAAAAAAAATTCCGGCAGGAATAAATTAAATTCCAAGCATTTTTATATACTGAAGAAACGAATCAATAATCTTCTTCTGCATGGATGATCAGCTTTTTGTTTTTCAATACAGAAATAACAGCATCTACAATATGGTCGTCGAGCATGGTGGCATAATTAAAAATCATATCGAAATCGCTGTTATTCAACTTACGTCCGGCAATATGTTCCACGAAAAGTTCACGCTGGCGATTAATTTCAAGCACATACGATTGTGCATCAGCATAAGTCATGTTACTGATCTGCATAATACGGTTTACCCTCCATTCCAGCGGGGCCTGTAATTTGATGTTAACATTTCCGGGAACCCCGCGGGCTATAATACCGGCAGCCCGGCCCACAATAATATAATGGCCTTCCTCAGCTATTCTGAGTACAACATTTTTAACTGCATCGATTACCTTTTGGTCGTCGGCATCGTACATTTTTTCGGTGGAAAAAGCGGAGGTAACTTCATGCAGGCTTGTTTTTGCTTCGCCTAAAAATACATTCTTGATTTTTTCTGTATCCAATTCCAATTCGATGGCCGCCTGCTCAATAATTTCCTTGCTTACCCATCTCCATTCCACATTGGTTTTGGTATCCGACAGATAACTGTAACCGGTAAGTATTTTCGACAATTTGGTAGCTATCCGCTTAGCCGAGCAACCACATTCGCGGGATATGGTTATTACCGGACCTTGAGTCA
The DNA here is from genome assembly GCA_963662895.1 of Prolixibacteraceae bacterium. Classification (GTDB taxonomy): domain Bacteria; phylum Bacteroidota; class Bacteroidia; order Bacteroidales; family Prolixibacteraceae; genus GWE2-42-39. Next base: position 2,833,904 of record OY759982.1, read on the forward strand.
TGTTTATATTGCTTTTTCCCTCAAAATAACTGCTTAAAATATTTCTCATTTTCGGTCGACAATTTATTATTTTCCTTTTTTATTATCTTTTTCAAAACTACAAAGCAATTTGCTTTTTTACCTGCCAAAATGTTTTAAAATATCTTAGTTTTCGGATGTTTTAAAACAATCCTAAAAAACATATTTTTCAACTCCGGGATATATGAACGAACCAAATCAGTACGATGTCCCACCTCAGAAATGCGAGAATGCAGCTTTTCCATCTTCCCCGGCTAATATTCCAATGGGATTTGGGCCAAAATATTCTTTTTGAGCAATATTCCACGGAGATTTGGATCAAAATATTTTTTTTGAGCAATATTCCACGGGGATTTTAACTCATACACTTTTGCCGGATAATAGATTGACATCACGGCTTGCCCAAAGTACCAAAGTCCCGGAGGGACTAAAGTATGGTAGCAGCAGCCGTTTCTATAGACCGACCTGAATTCCGAAGGAACGACACCAATACCCGTCCTGCAAACTATGTGTCGCTCCTGGCGGAGCTCCGGGAAATGGAAGGTCATGTGCCTTTCTACCATACTTGCGTTCCTAACGGAGCTGGGGATTAAGGTTGAAAATTGTACCATTCCCCCTGCCCCATTGACTAACGGCGTGTCATTTCGTAGCGAGGAATCTCTTTTTTATATGTTATTTTTTTAATTTCACTAAACAACTTATTCTCCACTTTCTTCGTTTCCCCTCCTTTTTCCAAGGAGGGGTGTTCCGGCTTGCCGGATGGGATGGTTGTTAATTTTCGTTCTTAAAAATCAAAGTTTTTTACCTTCTTTCTGAATTATTCTTTTGGATATTTCTTTATCATGAATCAATAAAGAATACTTTAAAACCAGAGGTTCATCTATTTTTAAATCAATTGGTTCACGTCCAGGATAAACCACATTTTGCATACTTTTTTCCCTGCGTAAAATCCAGGATTGAGGAACCCCCGGGTTATCTTCAGCACACAAAATGGCTACCCCTGCATACGAATTATTTTTTCCCATCGAACCGAAAATGTCGACACAGGAGCCAGCATCAACAGCGGTTACCTGAGGTTCAATTTGATTACCTTCGCATGAAAACATAACATCATCAGGCAAACGTAACCGCACAGAAAAACCACCGTACCCTTTTTCATCTTCAGACCCCCCGATTTTAAGATTATCAACCAGGGCCTTCAGTTTTATTTCAAAATCGATCCTTCGGAAATTTTTTTCTTCTAAATAAAAATGAATTATTGTCTGCTCTTTAAGGTAGGCTTCTTTCCCTTCCATATACAAAGGCGACATCCAGTAAACCTCGGTTTCAAAAGTTGCATCCCCGTCTTTTAATTGTTCAAATTGAACGTTTTTTACATTCTGACTAAAATTCTCAAGCATCCAGGGATCACCAATCCTATTCCCGTCGATATGCACCTGGTGCCAGCTACAGAATACTCCCCGGTGATGCAAATGGTCTTCAGGAAAATCCTCGGTAAGGACAGCTCCATCAAGGCCATACAACGGATGTATATAGTTATTCCTGGTATATTCACCATTTAAACTTTTTGGAGAGCGCTGGTAAAAACAAATACTGTCGTTTCCTTCTTTAAAGAGAAAACCACCATCTCCGATAACCATACTTACCTGGGCTGAAAGGAACCATGAAGAAAACAGGAATATGAATAAAAAAACGGTTTTTTGCATTTTTCATTGATTTAGTTAGGTTCAACGAAGTTAGCTAAAAACAATTAAATATCAACTGATATTGCTCCAGTCGAACTCCGTATTTTTCATGCTCAAAAGTTGTTGTTTCAGCAGACTATTCTCTGATTTTTCGAGTAAGGAATCCTGATCAAGGATATCACGGGCAATATTACGTGCATGTTGCAGGATTTCTCCGTCTTTGCCCAGGTTTGCAATCTTCAGGTTAAAACCAATACCACTTTGCTGAGTCCCCTCGATATCCCCGGGCCCCCGTAGCTTCATATCTACCTCTGCAATTTCGAAGCCATCGTTGGTACGTACCATGGTTTCAATACGCTTACGGCTCTCCTGGCTTAATTTAAACGAGGACATCAGCACACAGTACGATTGTTCGGCTCCACGTCCCACGCGCCCGCGTAACTGGTGCAACTGCGAAAGACCAAACCGTTCGGCACTTTCAATGACCATCACCGAAGCATTGGGCACATCTACTCCTACTTCTATCACTGTCGTGGCCATCATAATCTGGGTTTTTCCTTCCTTGAACCGTTGCATTTCGGCATCTTTGTCGGCTGCTTTCATTCGCCCGTGCACCATGCTTATTGAATATCCGGGGAATACCTCTTTCATTAAATCAAAACCATCTTCCAGGTTTTTCAGGTCAAGTTTTTCCGATTCGCTGATCAATGGATATACAATATATATCTGGCGCCCTCTTTTTACCTGCTCGCGGATAAACCCGTACAATTGTTTTTTACGGTTTTCATAAAAATGAATGGTTTGTATTGGTTTTCTTCCCGGTGGCAGTTCATCGATCACCGACACCTCCAGATCACCATATACCGTCATGGCCAGTGTACGCGGGATCGGCGTGGCTGTCATCACCAGGATATGAGGCGGGATAAGCGTATTTTTCTTCCAAAGTTTAGCCCTCTGGGCAACACCAAACCGGTGCTGTTCGTCGATGATAACAAGCCCCAACTTATAAAACTGTACCGTACTTTCAATTAAGGCATGGGTGCCAACCAGCAACTGTAATTGCCCCGACTCCAGTTTTTCATGAATTATTTTACGTTCGCCTGCTTTGGTCGAACCGGTTAACAATGCAATCTCGATACCCAAACCATCGATCATTCCCCGGATAGTATTAAAATGTTGGGTGGCCAAAATCTCCGTCGGGGCCATCAGACATGCCTGGTAGCCATTGTCGAAAGCAATCAGGGCGATCATCAATGCAACGAGTGTTTTGCCACTGCCCACATCTCCCTGCAATAACCGGTTCATCTGCCTCCCAGAACCAATATCTTTCCTGACCTCACGAACCACTCTTTTTTGGGCTTCAGTAAGTTCAAAGGGTAAATAATTTTTATAAAATGCGTTGAGATTGTAACCAACATTCGAAAAGACAAATCCCTTGAAATATTGCTCACGTTTATATTTCAAACTTAAAATCTTGAGTTGAATATAAAACAACTCCTCAAATTTTAGTCTGAACCGGGCAGCTTTTAACAGAGCCGGGGTTTCCGGGAAATGAACCTGTTTCAATGCCAGGTTCAGGGGCATTATTTTCAGTTTCTGAAGGAGATAATCAGGCATAGTTTCGGCAACCCGGTCCTGAACAAGCTGAGCTAAAGACCATTGCAATTTATTGATAGTCTTCGAAGTGAGGAACTTCTTTTTGCAGGCTTCTGTCGTATTGTAAAACGCCTGAAATACTCCGGTAGTTGCCGATTGCCTTTCGACCGGCTCCAGTTCGGGATGCACTATATTTAGTTGTCCGCCAAAAATAGTCGGTTTACCAAAAGCCACGTAAGGTGTATCCATTTTCAAATTCTCACGCACCCATTTAATACCCTGGAACCAGATGAGTTCCATTACACCCGATTCGTCAGCAAACCGGGCAACAAGCCGCTGTTTATTCCGTTCGCCTATGGTTTCAAAATGAGTAATCCGGCCCTTTACCTGGACGTGTGGCATGTGGTTCGACAAGTCGGCAATACGGTAAAAACGGGTACGGTCGATATATTTATACGGGAAGTAATACAACAGGTCTTTAAACGTAAAAATCTGCAGTTCCTTTTTCAAAAGCTCAGCACGCTTAGGGCCAACTCCCGGCAAATACATTATATCCTGATCAATACTATCCGGCATAAAACAAATATAGAAATTATCTGTATTTCGAGGGACAGAAATTAAAAATGAATTAAAAAAGCCCCACTAATATATAGCGAGGCTCAACCTGCATAACAGGCTTAGGTTTACATTTACGTTATTGAAGGATTATTTCTCTTTCCGGTAATTTACGCCATACATATCCAGACGTTGATACTCTGTATCCATTCGTTTTTCAAAATCAGTAAAATTCTTTTTGTCTTTAGGCGACCATACTACTTCAGCCAATGCGCATACCCGGGGGAAAAGCATATATTCAGCCTTCATGGTCGAGGCAATATATTCCGTCCAGACATTAGCCTGTGCCCCCAAAATAAAATGTTTCTCATCATCAGCCAGCTCCTTGGGAACAGGTTCGTAGGAGTATACTTTCTCCAAGGGAAGGAACCCACCGATAGCCAATGGTTCTTTTTCCGTGTCTTCCGACTGATAATAATCAAAATACAGGTAAGAATTAGGCGACATCACCACATTATGTTTTTCTTTAGCTGCGGCAATACCTCCTTTTTCCCCGCGCCAGGACATAACAGTGGCACCCGGTGCCAGGCCCCCTTCCAGTATTTCGTCCCATCCAATAATTTGCCTTCCTTTTGAATTCAGGTATTTCTCGATGCGCTGTATAAAATAACTCTGTAATTCATGCTCACTGGACAGTCCTTCATCCTTCATCCTTTTTTGACATGCCGGACATTCTTTCCACCGGTCTTTCGGACACTCATCTCCTCCAATGTGTATATATTCTGAAGGGAATAATTCACAAACCTCATCCAACACATTCTCAAGAAAACGGAATGTCTCTTCTTTACCTGCGCAAAACACTTCTTTTTTCACACCCCAGGAAGTTTCTACTTTATATGGACCACCGGTACATCCCAATTCAGGAAAGGCTGCCAGTACAGCAGAGGTATGCCCCGGCATCTCGATTTCAGGAACGATGGTAATATACCGTTCGGCGGCATATTTCACCAGGTCTTTTACCTGATCCTGGGTATAAAAGCCTCCGTAACCAATCCCGTCATAGACCTCTGAGTCCCGGGCATGACCAACAACTGTCTGGTCGCGCCAGTGAGATATTTCAGTAAGTTCCGGATATTTTTTGATTTCAAGTCTCCATCCCTGATCTTCAGTTAAATGCCAGTGAAACGTATTCAATTTGTACATGGCCATGTAATCGAGATACTTTTTGATAAAGCTTACCGGGAAAAAGTGTCTGCCCACATCCAGATGAAGGCCGCGCCATTTAAACCGGGGCTGGTCTTTAATATCAACATAATTAACAGCAAGGCGGGTATTATCTTCCTGAGGAACCGGGATCATCTGTTTAAGGGTTTGAACCCCGTAAAATATTCCGGCCGGGGCTGAAGCTGTAATCAATATTCCCTTTTTATCAACTTTCAACATGTAACCTTCGTCTCCCAACGGAAGTGATTTTATTAACCTAAAAGTTACAGATCCTTTTGCTTTTGCATTTTCGGGAAGCTGAAACCCGTAATATTTTTGCAGATATTTTTTAAATAATCCGGCAATATTTTTTAAATCGGTATTCTCAGCATCATAAAAAATTCCTGTCTCCTGCCCCAACAGAAAAGTGCCTTCCCGCATATTAAGCTGCGAAGGTTGGGGAATGATAGCAAAAGTCCGGGCAAAAATATTAGATACCCAAAAAACCATGGTCAGAAAAAAAATAAGCCTCTTCATAGGTCAAATAGCTTAGGATTCTTACATTTATTCGACAAATATATTTATAAAAAAAACAATAAACAATCAGAAACTTTTTAAAAAAATTGAAAAAGATAAAAAATTCTAACATCAGGCAAACTACGATGAAAAAAATTAAAATTGAAAAATGCTGGGATGAAATATGTCCCGGGTTATCGCTGGGTTGTATCGAAACAGATGTACAGGTTCAGCAGGAAAACCATGAATTATGGGCTGAAATAAATATAGCTGTAAATGAAATAGCCGGAAGCTTAAAAATGGAAAATATCAGCCGGATTCCTGTAATTGCTTCCTCACGGAAGGCCTACAAAGCATGTGGTAAGGAGCCGGCAAGGTACCGGTTATCATCAGAGGCATTGTTGCGCAGAATCGTAAATGGAAAAGGGTTATACCATATTAATAATGTAGTCGATCAGCTAAACCTGGTTTCTGTAACTACCGGGTTTTCTATCGGGGGGTATGATGCGGATAAAATACAAGGCGATATTTCCTTTGGAATTGCGGGGAATGAACCCTATACAGGAATTGGCCGTGGAACGTTGAACATCGAAAATCTTCCCGTTTTACGGGACAAACAAGGTGCATTCGGTACCCCTACCAGTGATTCGGAACGCACCTGCGTATCGGAAAATACCAGACGTTTTTTGATGATAATTATTAATTTTGCCAACGATCCGGGACTGGAGGATGCGATGCAAAAAGCAACCGGGTTTCTGAAAAAATATTGTGCATCGGAAAATATTGAACAAACCATTATATCAGATGAGATACATTTGCAAAATTATAATGAAATTGTGGGGATGGAAGGCTGTAAACGGGGTGATGCCTCATAAAAAAGCTATAATTATCGGGGTTCCGCATACCAGCGCGCTCGACTTCCTGATCTCATATCTTTATTATACATCCGTAGGCGGGGTGGCACACATTGTAATAAAAAAGGAATTTTTCTTCTGGCCGTTTGGCTTTTTCCTGAAAAAAATGGGAGCTATCCCGATTGACCGCTCAAAAGGAATTTCTGTAGTAAAACAAATTGCAGATGAAATGAACAAACATGAAACATTTCATTTGGGGATTACACCCGAAGGTACCCGGGAACGGACAAAAAGATGGAAAACAGGGTTCCACACTATCGCCAAAGCGACGGGAGCAACGGTATACCTGGGATTCTTCGATTTTGGCAAAAAAGAAATCGGATGGATAGATACCCTTGAGTTAACCGACGACCCGAAAGACGACATCCGCCGGATGAAAGCTTATTACCGTAAAAAGGGCATTGTTGGAAGGCATCCTGAGTTATTTACAACCGAAGAATAATTACTTCTGTAATTCAATCAGTTAAGACATGACAAACCTAATTATCTCAATCGTACAATACAATATTGCCTGGGAAGATAAACAGGCTAATTTCAAAAAAATCGAAAAACTGATCCGGCAGGATAAATCGACAGACCTGTTTGTTCTTCCCGAAATGTTTTCAACAGGTTTCTCCATGAACACTTTATCGATGGCAGAAGAAACCGGTGGTCCGACAGTAAAATGGATGCAAAAAATTGCCAAAGAAAAAGAGGCGGCTGTTTGCGGAAGTATAATGATAAAGGAAAAAGGCTCCTGTTTCAACCGTCTTGTTTTTGTTCATCCTGAAGGAAATATTGAGAAGTACGACAAACGGCACCTGTTTACAATGGGCAACGAGCAAAAATATTATTCTCCGGGCAACGAAAGGCTATTAATAAATTACAAAGGATTCAGGATACTGCCGCTTATTTGCTACGATCTCCGTTTCCCTGTTTGGAGCCGGAGCAGGAACGACTTCGACCTGATGATTTATGTGGCTAACTGGCCTGCTCCGCGACGAAAGGCATGGAAGGTACTTCTCCGGGCAAGGGCCATCGAAAATCAGGCCTATCTGGTTGCGGCAAACAGGACCGGGACTGATAGCAACAGACTTCGTTATTCCGGCGATTCTTTTGCCATCGATGCAAAAGGAAAAATAATTCAAAAATTAAATCAAAACCAGGAAGGCATTTTAACTGAAAAAATTTCCCTGGAAAGCCTTCAGAAATTCCGGCGTAAATTCCCGGCACTCAACGATGCTGACCAATTCAAAATGGAATAGAAATGTCAAAATTCCAAATAATAAATCTCAGAATCCAAATTCCAAATCATCCGGTATCGGGTATCTACCATCCTATTCCTGTTACACTAACTTATTCATTTTCAAAAGACTGAATAATTATCCATACGATCTGATTATTTGTCCATGCCTGCCTGTTCCAATTTTTCCATTTTTGTTATTCAAAATTTCTAATTGAATCAGTAAAGCAATGAAAAAAATCTCTTTTATTCTTTTTATTTTTATTAGCCTGAACCTTTTTGCAAAAGATTATTCTTTACAATCCCCTGATGGAAAAACACTACTTTCAGTCTCTGTTTCGGATGCCATCAAATGGAGTAGCACTTATGCCGGCACATCGATATTTACCGGGAATGAAATAAGCCTGGCTCTGTCTGATCAGGTGCTGGGAAACATGCCTAAAATTATTTCCGCGAAAAAAAGCTCAAATACGTCTGTCGAGACTGCGGTTGTAGGTATTAAATCGAAGCAGGTAAAAAACGAATACAACGAACTTAATATAAAATTTAAGGGTAATTATTCTGTTGTTTTCAGAGTTTTTAACGAAGGTATTGCCTATCGTTTTGAGACACGGATGAAAAATCAGATCACGGTTGTTAATGAAAAAACTGACCTTAATTTCGCCGGTGATTTTTCTGTCCTCTTTCCAGAAGAAGAGTCGCTTATTTCCCATTACGAGAGGATGTATCTCGATGAACCAATAGCTGGAATTGATAAAGGCCGGTTTTGTTCGCTGCCTGCATTGGTGAAGGCAGATAATAATATTAAGATAGGTATAACAGAAACCGACCTTTTCGATTATCCATGCCTGTTTTTAGAGGGAACCGGGGAAAAATCGCTGGTAAGCAAATTCCCCAAGGTAGTACAGGAAGCTGTTCCATCAGGTGATCGAAGTCAAAAAATAAATAAAGAAGCTGATTATATTGCACTTACCAAGGGGACAAGAACATTCCCGTGGAGGGTTTTCATGTTATCGGAAAACGATGCAAAACTTCTGGAAAACCAAATGGTATATCTTTTATCGCGTCCGTGCAAACTGGAAAAAACAGATTGGATAAAACCAGGACAGGTTGCCTGGGACTGGTGGAACGCCAACAATATCTATGGCGTTGATTTCAAATCAGGATTAAATACAGATACCTATAAATATTATATTGATTTTGCCGCTGACTATGGTCTGGAATACATCATTCTGGACGAAGGTTGGTCGATTACGACTACTAATTTGCTTAAACCCAACAACGAGCTTGATCTGGCAGAACTGATCCGTTATGCCGAATCGAAAAATGTAGGAGTAATTCTTTGGTTACTCTGGGGGCCTCTCGATCGTGAAATGGAAACTATTCTTGATCAGTTTAAAGCATGGGGCGCAAAAGGAATCAAAGTTGATTTCATGCAACGTGCCGATCAGTACATGGTAAACTTTTACGAAAGGGCGGCCCGCGAGTGTGCCAAACGGGAGATGCTGATTGATTATCATGGCGCTTTCAAACCTTCCGGTATGCTCCGGGCTTATCCGAATATTGTAAACCACGAAGGATTGAAAGGAATGGAAAACAACAAATGGTCGAAGTTAATTACCCCCAAACACGATGTTACTTTACCATTTACCCGTATGCTGGCAGGCCCGATGGACTATACCCCCGGTTCGATGCTGAATGCACAGGAAAGAGATTATGCTGTTTCATTCTCGAACCCGATGAGCCAGGGAACACGTTGTCACCAGGTAGCCATGTATGTGGTTTATGAAGCTCCCCTGCAAATGCTGAGCGATAACCCGACAAATTTACGGGAGGAAGATGAAACAGTCCGCTTTATCAGTAAAATACCGACTACCTGGGATGAAACGATCGGGCTGGATGGAAAAGTAGGCGAATATGTTGCCATGGCCCGCAAAAAAAATGATACCTGGTATATCGGGGCAATGACCAACTGGGATGAACGGGAACTGGTAATTGATTTGTCTTTCCTTGATGAAGGGAACTACCAGCTTGAAATCATGCAGGACGGTATCAATGCAAACCGTACAGCAAAAGATTACAAAAAGCTGATGCTGGGAAAAAAATCAGGAGATAAACTAACAATAAAAATGGCTAAAGGTGGTGGCTGGGCTGCTATCTGCACAAAAAAATAAATCAGTGAAACGTTGTCCATAATAACAACCGGGTTCTCTGAATAACCGATAAAACCTTGTAAACCTGAGAAGAGTGGTCAAATTTTGGCCGCTCTTTTTTTTGGCATAAATATTGCAACTAAATATTTAGTTTTCGAACTATTATCTTAGTTAATCTTTGTTTTATATAAATGAATTTAAAAAGTACAGTTATGGCACGCGAGCTTACCCGGGCAGAAGAGCAGATAATGCAAATTCTGTGGAAACTTAAAAAAGCATTTGTAAAAGATATAATCAAACAAATGCCGGAACCCAAACCTGCTTACAATACTGTTTCAACAATTGTCAGGATTCTGGAGAAAAAAGGATTTGTCGGTTACGAAGCTTTTGGAAAAACCCACCGTTATTTCCCGCTGATCAGCAAAAAGGAATATACCCGCTCGTATATGAAAAATTTCATGAAGAATTATTTCAGTAATTCATTTAAAGAGATGGTCTCCTTTTTTGCCCGTGAAGATAACATGAGCGTTTCCGACCTCGAAGAACTGATGAAAGAAGTAGGTAAAGATTTGGATGATAATAAAAACACAGGCAATGAATAGCTTTATAAATTATATTATAGAATCAGGAATCAGCCTGGGGCTGCTTTCAATCATTTATTTCATATTCCTCAGGAATGAGACATTTTTTAAGGCAAATCGCTTATTCCTGCTTTTCTCCGTAATATTTTCAAGCATTCTTCCTCTTCTTCATTTAAAAATTTATCAGTCGGGAGGTTCAGTCCTGAGTTCCAATACCGGCTCCGGGACACAAAACATACTTGAAACAGTCACGGTTTACAGAACCGGGTTATCGGGCTCGCTGGCTGATATATTATCTGCCAGTCACCTGGTTGTTTTCGGATACCTTACAGGTGCAGGCATCATTGCGTTTCTGTTAATATTCCGGATTCTCCAAGTGATCAGAATTATCATGAAAGGAAAGGTAGTACAAAAGACGGGGATAAAATTTGTTTATATGGAAGAAGATTCAAGCCCGTATTCGTTCCTCGATTATTTGTTTGTAAGTAAAAACCTGGAAAACAATCCGTCCTGGGAAAAAATGCTTGCACACGAAACAGAGCATATCCGCCAGGGACACACGGTGGATATATTAATACTCGAACTGATCAGTATCTTTCAATGGTTTAATCCCTTTTTCTGGATGTTGAGAAGGATCATTAAAGAGAACCACGAATACATGGCTGACCAGGCGGTATTAAGTAAAGGAGTTCCGGTTGACCTGTATAAACGGGTGCTCCTCTGTCAGTTGATTGGCAATCAGTTTTCGATAGCTAACAATTTTAATACTTCTTTAATAAAATCACGACTAAAAATGATGACAAAAATGAAATCTTCAAAACTGGCCGGCCTCCGCTATATCACCGGAGGAATTATGGTGGTTGCATTGCTGCTGGTCTTTGCCTGTGATAATAAAGATAACTCTAAACAGGCTATTCAGGAAAAAAACACTCAGCTTAACCCGGATTCTGATATACGCCCCTTATTTATTATAGATGGGGAGATTGCAAGTAACGAAGCATTTAAGCAACTTAATCCAGATGATATCAAATCGGTTTCTGTGTATAAAGAAAATGCCGAGATGTACAAAAAATATGGAGAAAAGGCAAAAGATGGCGTAATTGATATTGTTTTGAAATCAAAAACTGCCAATAATATTGATGAAGTCGTTGCCATAAAAAAAGAAACAGCATCTTCGGATGATCCGGTATTTTTCATCGTTGAAAAAATGCCTGAATTTCCGGGAGGAGAACAGGCCTTACGAAAATTTATTGCCCAAAACATTAAATACCCGGCTTATGCAAGCGAACATGGCATACAGGGAAAAGTTTATGTAAGCTTTGTAGTTGAAAAAAGTGGTTCGGTTGGCCGGGTTAAAATAGCACGAGGTGTCGATCCTTCTCTCGACGCCGAAGCCCTGAGAGTGACAAAAGCATTACCGAAATGGGAACCCGGTAAACAAAAAGGTGAAGCAGTCGCCATATCATACACAATACCGGTAAATTTCGTATTGCAATAACATTTTTTTGAGGGACTTCACCAAAACGAAGTCCCCTTCTTTCTACAAAAACAATAACTATGTCCCGAAAAATCATTATCAGCCTGTTTATCATTATCCCTTTTATTTCCCGTGCACAAGACAAAATAGACCTTTTCATTCTGAATAAAAATTACTCAGGAGCTTTAAAGCTGATAAACAGCCGGCTTGAACAACACCCTGATGCAAACCTTTTCTTCAAAAAAAGTCAGGTACTGAAAAAACAAATGCTATTCCCTGAAGCTTTACAGCAACTCGACAAAGCGCTGAAGCTGGACTCTCTGAATGTCGGCTACCTGGTTGAACAAGCCGACCTTTTCGAATCGCTGGGCAACTACGATCCGGCATTGAAAAGTTATAATAAAGCAATCTTAATCCAGCCGGATGATCTGCTGATTAAATACAATATGGGACAAACCCAGATCAGGATTAATGATTACAAAGATGCGGTTAAAACTTTTGAAGATATTCATGCGGTTGATTCAACCAATGTCATGTTCAATAAATTTTATGCCCTGGCAGCATATAAAGCAAAAATATACAATAAGGCTGCCCAATTATACGAGAAATACATTTTACAGAACCCTAATGATCTGGGGGCATATCTTAACATGGCCCATGCCTACGGCGAAATGAAAAATGATACCGCTGCATTCAAAGCCCTGATGCTGGCCAAAAAAAAATTCCCCCACAATAAAACAGTCGATTTAAAATTTGCCAATTCCTTATTTGTTGCAAAAAATTACAAAAGTGCATGTCAATCTTATAAAGAATATATGGAGAAGTATGACACGATTTTTCCGGTACTGGAGAATTACGGGATATGCCTTTATCACACCAAACACGAAGAGAAAGCAATCGACGTACTGGAGGAATGCTATTCAGCCTTTCCCAACGACCCGTATATCAATTTTTATCTTGGGGTAAGTCACAAAAAGCTGGCAAATTACGATTTGGCTGCCAAATATATTGATTTTGCCATTTACATTTCCCTGCCCGAATTTCTTCCTGAAATGTATCACCATCTGGGACAGATATATGGTAGCATGCGCGAGTTTGAGAAGTCGATTGAAGCACTGAAAAAGGCTTACGAACTGGACAACCGCAAAGTGGAAGTTTTATTTGAGATTGCCACTACCTACGAAGAGTTCGATTTCAATAAAACAATGGCCCTTAATTATTATAAATCCTATTTGCTCGAAGCCGGGGAAGGAGCATTAAATGCCGAATATGCTCTCAGCCGTTTGAACAAAATAAAGGAAGAACTGTTTTTCGAAAAATAAAACCATTTATTTACAAACTTAAGGAATAGCTGCTTTTATTCTTATTCCGGCAATTCCATATTTGCTATCTTTGTTGTTCTATAAACATGGGGAAAATAGAAAAATATAGCAAACAATCGTTAATACTATTTTTAGTAGTAGTATTCCTCAATCCATTGTTTATAAAAACAATCCACATTTTTGTTGTTCATCATGAGCATGCTCACTTTTCATTTAGCGGCAAACCGGAAATAAGCAATCATTACGACAAATGCCCGATCTGTGAGTATAAATTTGTTAAGCTAATCGGGAATGATGAGCAAATATTTATTAAAGCTTTCGAATTTTACTGGTCTTATTTATTGCCTCCTGTCTTCGAGGTAATTATTGACTTTCCTGATTATTCATTTCAGCTGAGAGCACCTCCTGTAACACATTTCAGCTAAAAATCATTTTTTATAAAACTATTGGTATTTTTTTTTACATGCAGCAGTTAGAGAATTGCTGACTTTTAAAATTGTATTTATATGAAATCAATATATTCATGGTTTATCATACTATTTGTTGTGTTGGTAAACTATACAGGTTATGCACAAAATAGTATAAAAGGGGTAGTAAGCGATATGGATACAGGAGACGTACTGCCTTCAGCCAATGTATACCTTCCCGAACTGAATAAGGGAACTTTAACAAATGAAAAAGGAGCGTTCTTTTTAAGTGGAATCTCTAAAGGGAAAGTTAAAATACAATTCTCATATGTGGGATATAAAACACATATGATAACGATAATCCCGGACAAACAGGAAACAACACTGAACGTGTCTCTGGAACCGGTTTTGCTACAGGCAGAAGAAGTAGTTGTATCCGGAGGAAGGTATTCTACCCAACATGAGAATGCAATAAAAATCGAATCGCTGGGGAGCAAACGCATTGCAACTTCCGGGTCACAGGGATTAGTAGAGGCTCTTACAAGTATCCCGGGGGTCGACATGATCGCAAAAGGGACAGGTGTTACCAAACCCGTTATCCGGGGATTATCAATGACCAATATCCTGATGCTGAACAATGGCGTTAAGCTCGAAAATTTTCAGTTTTCAGAAAACCACCCGTTTATTGTTGATGAATTCGGAACAGAACATGCAGAGGTTATTAAAGGGCCTGCATCATTGCTTTATGGTTCCGATGCAGTGGGAGGAGTAATAAACATCATAAGGGAAAAACCGGCTCCTGAAAAAAAGATACAGGGAGATTATAACATGCAGTACCACTCGAATACAGAAGGAGTTGTATCGAATATTGGGATAAAAGGCAGTAGTGAAAACTTTTTCTGGGGAATACGGGGAGGAGTAAAGAGCCATACCGATTATAAAGACGGGAACGGAGACTACGTCCCGAATAGCCGTTTTAATGAATCGGTTTTAAAACTGAATATGGGGGCAAGCAGGCCTTTCGGGCTTTTCCGTCTATATTACGATTACAATCGCCCGAAACTGGGAATGTGTGTCGGTGACGTGATCTCCCTGATTGATGGAAAAGGAAGAAAAAACAAATACTGGTACCAGGACCTGACCAATCATATTATTTCGGCTAAGAATACATTGTTCCCGGGAGCTTATAAAATTGACCTTAATGTATCGTACCAGATGAACAACAGGAAACTTCAGACCGATGAAAGTAAGGTTGCCTTCGAAATGGTCGATATGGACTTAAATACGCTTTCATATGAAATAAAAGCTTATTTGCCATCGGCTGTCGGTTCCGAATACATTATCGGCCTGCAGGGGGCAAACGAGACCAACCGCAATCATGAGGCCCCGAACCATGTATTGCCCAATGCCGATGTCAATGATTTCTCAATATTTGGACTTGCCCAGTATTCGTTTTGGAAAAAGCTGCAAACACAGGCGGGAATCCGGTACGATTACAGGTCGATAAATACAGATGCTGAAACAGGCAGAGATGCTGTTGATAAAGATTTTGATGATTTCAGCGCCTCCCTGGGGGCCACTTACAAACTCCGGGAAACCATATTGTTACGGGCCAATCTGGCTTCAGCTTTCCGAACCCCGAATATAGCTGAATTAACTGAGAACGGGATGCACGGAACAAGGTATGAAGTCGGTAACGCTGACCTCAAATCACAACGCAACTATGAAGCCGATCTAAGCGCTCATTTTCATTCTGATGTAGTAATGGCTGACATTTCCGGTTTTTATAACCGGATACAGGACTATATCTACATTAGCCCCACAGGTGAAACAAGTTCCGGGGGATATGATATATATCAGTACTCTCAAAACAATGCAAAATTATATGGAGGGGAAGCCGGAATTAGTCTGTTACCTGTCGGATGGATTGAAGCCAGTGCCAATTACAGTTACCTGATCGGAAAACAGGATAATGATAGTTATCTCCCCTTTATACCGGCAAACAAGTTCCGTATTGAACTGAAATTAAAAAAGAAACGTATTGACTTTCTGAATAATCCTTATTTTAAAATTGGAGGACTTTACGCATGTAAACAAAGCAATCCTTCTGATTTTGAAACGGAAACGGATGATTATTTCATCCTGAATGCAGGTGCCGGAGCAGAAATAAAATGGGACAATCAGTTTATTTTCCTGTCAGTACAGGCTAATAACCTTTTAAATGAAATGTATATTGATCACCTGTCGACCCTGAAAAGTATGGGTTACCACAATATTGGCAGGAATATTAGTATAAATATGAAAGTACCTTTTTCAGTTAAATAAAAAAAAGACCAGGAGGCTGCCAATGGTTTGGCAGTCTCCTGGTCTCAATCCATTCTTCCATGACTTCTCCAAAGATCATTTTATAACCTTCACCTCAGGCTCATACAACTCCCTGTACGATCATTGCTGTTGCAACTTTTACAAAACCTCCAATATTAGCGCCATTTACATAGTTTACCCAACCAGTCTCCTCTGTGCCATATTTTAAACACATCTCGTGGATCGTTTTCATAATAGTCTGCAAACGGTTATCCACTTCCTGCCTGGTCCAGTTCAACCGCATACTATTCTGGGTCATTTCCAGCCCCGATACGGCCACTCCGCCGGCATTGGCCGCTTTTCCCGGAGCATACAATATTTTGGCCTTCAAAAATTCATGTACTGCGCCAATTGTTGAGGGCATATTGGCTCCTTCACATACCACCTGACACCCGTTCTTCAGTAATGTTTTTGCATCGTCAACACCGATTTCATTTTCTGTGGCACAAGGCATGGCCACATCGCACGGAACAGACCAGGGACGCTGCCCCGCATGATATTCACAATCATATTTTTTCGCATATTCTTTGATACGCCCGCGCTGATTATTTTTTAAATCCAATACATAGTCCAGTTTTTCGCGGTCTATTCCGTCGGGGTCGTAAATATACCCTCCCGAATCAGACAGGGTTACCACTTTCCCTCCAAACTCAATTGCTTTTTCAACTGCATACTGGGCAACATTACCTGACCCAGAAATAGTTATCACTTTTCCATAAAATGATTCGCCTTTGGTTCTCATCATTTCTTCGGCAAAATACACCGTTCCGTATCCTGTTGCTTCCGGTCTGATTAAACTACCGCCCCACTCGATCCCCTTGCCTGTCAAAACTCCGGTGAATTCATTTCTCAGCCGCTTATACTGACCAAAAAGAAAGCCGATCTCACGTCCGCCAACACCAATATCACCAGCAGGGACATCAGTATTAGGGCCGATATGCCGGAACAACTCAGACATAAAACTCTGGCAAAACCGCATTACCTCATTATCGGTCTTGTTTTTAGGATCGAAATCAGAACCTCCCTTGCCACCTCCCATCGGTAAACTTGTAAGGCTGTTTTTAAAAACCTGTTCGAACGCAAGAAACTTCATGATACTAAGATTTACTGTCGGATGAAACCGTAAACCGCCCTTATAAGGACCGATCGCCGAATTCATTTCAACACGGAATCCCCGGTTAACATGAATATTTCCACGGTCATCAACCCAGGGAACCCTGAACTGAATCACTCGTTCAGGTTCTATAATCCTTTCAAGAATCCTGAATTTCTGATATTGAGGATTCTCCAGGAGAAACGGGGCCAACGACTCAACAACTTCTTCAACTGCCTGATGAAACTCAGGCTGGAAAGGATCACGGGCTTTTACATATGCCATGCAATCTTCAACTAACCGGCTTACTGAATTTTCCATAATCCATTAATATTTTTATTTTGATTAAATTCATATCATTTTTACTCCACCCTGAGCAGTTCAAATGAAAGATCCGTTTTATTAATGCCTTCCACTTTAAAAAGAGCCTTAAAATTCTGCGGGTCAAGATTCATCAAATGTTCATCCCTGAATTTCTTCAAAAATCCGGGATCTGTCAGTTGCCCTACTGTCGAAATGTTACCAATATCCTGGGTAGAAAGAAAAAACAAAAAATAATTATCGGCATACCCCTGAGTATAAAACACCAGTGAATAATCGGTTTGTTTCAGATTACTGTTTTCAGGAGAATAAACCTCGGCGCACGGATCAGATGGGAAAATATACTGGTCTTGTCCACTGGAAATTCCAAAATTGAAATGAGCCTCCCTGATAATATCTTCGAACAGTCCCATATTCTTATAGTTTCCGATAAAAACAATGTTGTACTCTTTCAAATCGGTGGGTTGAACATCGGAGGAAAGTTTTATTCCCAGATTGGTTCCTGTTTGTGCAAAAACCCGTTGAATATCATTCTGACAAAAAGCCGCCATTTTCGAAAGATACGTAAGAGGTGATTTGCTTAGGGTTTGAACCAGCTCCGGATTTTTGTCAAGCAGATGTTCGTATTCGACTTCCGAGTTGATGCTAAAATCGCGATAAATACCCACATTCCCGGTAGGCAAAATTCCACTGAAGACAAAATAATCACCCACTACCAACAAATTCTTTTTACCATTTTCTGCAAAATTCTGCCAAACGGGTAAGTTGATCCAGGGATTGTTGCGTTTTCTCTCTGAAAAGAAATACAAAAAGGAAATAGCAAGCAACAATACAAGGCTCATTAAAAAAGGGAAAAGATAATTTCGTGGCTGGCCCTGACTGTTCCTGATTTCCCTGCGTGAATAAAAACGAACCCTGTATTTCCCTTTTTCAATCTCAAAAACAATCGGGTCTTTACTTCCCTCTTCTTTATAATAATCGTTCAGTTTTTTCCGAAGATTGTGAATATACACCCTGATATTGGAGTCTTGCCTGGAGCTATTATCATATTTTTTGCCGAAAAGTTCGATACCAATAGTAAATTCTTTCGGATTTTTTTCTTCCAGACTTGCATTTACCAGATATTCCAGCAAATCGCAACTAATCTTCGATTTATTGAAGTGACTACTTTTTACAATACGTTCTAACTGATTTTTTATCAACTCACTATCAAGATCCATCTTAACAAATGTAACTGCATTTATAACGGTTATAAAACCCATTCCCGGCTAACAAATATACCTGAAAAATTTGATATTTAGTAAATTCGTAATCATTCACAAAAAATATAAATTGACTAAAATTAATAAAACATGAAAATTATCTCAATCAGTTTATTCCTTTTAGGATTATGTAGCATTTCGATGGCTGCGCCAAAATCCGACGGATGGGAGTCTCTTTTTAACAGGAAAGACCTCGCCGGCTGGAAACAATTAAACGGCAAGGCTAAGTACGAAGTAATTAATGGAGAAATTGTAGGCACCACTGTTGCAAATACACCCAACTCGTTTCTGACAACCGAACAAAACTATAGTGATTTTGTACTGGAAGTCGATCTTCTCGTGGATGACCACATGAATTCAGGTATTCAGTTCCGCAGCGAAAGCAATGCTGATTACAGAAACGGACGGGTACATGGTTATCAGTGCGAGGTAGACCCCTCTTCACGTGCATGGAGCGGGGGTATTTACGATGAGGCCCGGCGTGGCTGGTTGTACCCGTGTACTTATAATCCTGAAGGAGGCAAAGCCTTTAAGCATGGCGAATGGAACCACTACCGTATCGAGTGTATCGGAAACGATATCCGCACATGGTTAAACGGGGTTCCGGTTGCCCATTTGATCGATGACATGCCCCCCGAAGGTTTTATCTGTCTCCAGGTACATGGCATCGGAAATAATAAAGAAAATGAAGGCCGCCAGATCCGGTGGAAAAATATCCGTATCAAAACCAAAAACCTGAAACCTTCGCCCGCTGATAATATTTTTATTTTAAACCTGCTCCCGAACAACCTTTCCGCAGCAGAGAGGGTCCAGGGCTGGGAACTCCTGTTCGACGGAAAAACCACCAAAGGATGGGAAAGTGCCAATTCTGACAAATTCCCCGACAAAGGATGGGAAGTAAAAGATGGTGTTTTATCAGTACTGTCTAATGGCGGAGACCCCTCAAAAAAAGGCGGCGATATTGTCACTAAAGAAAAATTCAAAGCCTTTTCTTTCCAGTTTGAATTTATGCTTACAGAAGGCGCTAACAGCGGGATCAAATATTGCACGGGGAACAACGGTCCATCAATCGGCCTGGAATACCAGCTTTTGGCTGACACTCATCCCGATGCCACTCAGGGAGTAGTAGGTAACCGCACCATTGCTTCGCTGTACGACCTGATCCCTTCGGAAAAAAACCGCCGCTTCCTGAAGAAAGTCGGGGAATGGAACCAGGGACGAATCATCCTGTATCCCGACAACCGGGTTGAACATTGGTTAAACGGCCTTAAGGTAGTCGAATACGTACGTGGCAGCAATATATATAAAGCACTGGTAGCGAGAAGTAAATATGCCAGGTATGAAAATTTCGGCATGGCAGAAGAAAGTCCCATTCTTTTACAGGATCATAACGATACAGTACACTTCAGGAACTTAAAAATTAAAAAACTAGACTAAAATGAAAACTTTTGCTCAAAAAATGATGCTTTGGGTCGCGGCATTTTCCATGATAACAGTAATGTCGTGTAACTGCGAAAAAAAGACAGAACAGGTACAGGCCCCTAAAAAAGAAATTAAGTTTCAACTGGGCGTGGCTTCCTATTCTCTCCGGAAATTTCCGGTTGAAAAAACACTTGCCTTTACCAAACAACTTGGTATTGATAAAATTGCATTCAAAAGTTTCCACCTTCCCCTGGATGCAAGTGATGCAGAAATTGCAGAAACCGTACAAAAATGCAAGGATGCCGGCATCGATTTATATGGTGGTGGTGTTATTTATATGAAAACCGAAGCCGAAGTAGACCAGGCTTTTGAATATGCCCGAAAGGCCGGTATGAAAATAATAATTGGAGTACCAGCCCACGAATTATTGCCATATGTCGAGGGTAAAGTAAAAGAATACGACATAAAACTTGCAATCCACAATCATGGTCCCGGCGATAAATTATATCCCAGCGCAGAAAGCGCTTATATGCTGATAAAAGATATGGATCCGCGAATGGGCTTATGTATTGATATAGGCCACACGGCCCGAATCAAACGTAGTCCTTCGCAGGATGTAAAAGATTTCTTCGTCCGTGTATTCGATATTCACGTCAAGGACGTAACCAAAGCCGATTCGGATGGTTCTACCTGTGAAATTGGCCGTGGGGTCATTGACTTCAAGACTTTTATCAATGATCTGATTGATTTGGGATATTCCGGAGTTTTGGCCCTTGAGTACGAAAAAGATGCTGATGACCCGTTCCCTGGTATGGGAGAATCAATTGGCTATTTACGGGGAATGTTAGCTGCTGTTCAATAAAACAAAACTAAATAATAATGAATTCAAACCGAAGAGATTTTCTGAGAAAGACAGCCGCAGGAGCGGCAGGTATTACCATTGGAGGCATTGCACAAGGCATGTCGGCAAAGAGTTATTCAAAAATTATCGGAGCAAACGACAGATTGTTTGTTGCAATTGTCGGATTAGGCCGTAGGTATGGTGCATACATCGAACCGATCACATTAAAGAAAAGTAATACTGAATTGCTTTATCTGTGCGATGTAATGCAAAGCCAACGGGAAAGGGCTGCCGCAAATTTTGCTAAAAGTATTGATTACAAACCGAAACTGGAAAATGATATCCGAAAAGTACTGGAAGACCCCAAACTGGATTTGATCTTTAACTCAACTCCCGACCACTGGCACGCTCCCGGTACATTCATGGCTGTTGAGGCCGGTAAACATGTGTACGTGGAAAAACCATGTTCCCATAACCCACTCGAAGGTGAACTGCTGATCGCTTACCAAAAAAAATATGGCAAGGTAATACAAATGGGGAACCAGCAACGTTCATCAGACCATACCATTGAAATAATAAAGGAAATCCACAAGGGAACAATTGGCAAGGCATACAAAGCTGTTGCTTTCTACACCAACAATCGTGGCCGGGTGGTCAACCAGAGGAAAGCTCCTGTTCCTGCAGGCCTTGACTGGGATTTGTTTCAGGGACCGGCTCCCCGCAGGGAATATACACACGACACATGGAATTACAACTGGCACTGGTATGGCTGGGATTATGGGACTGCCGAAATGGGAAATAACGCCACCCACGAACTGGATGTGGCCCGCTGGGCTTTGCAGGTTGATTTCCCGGAATACGTTTTTGTCGAAGCTGACAAACGTCATTATTTAGATGATGGATGGGAAATGTACGATACCATGGATGCCATGTTCCGTTTCCCCGGTAACAAAATCATTAAATGGGACGGGCGCAGCCGCACCGGTTACGATACCTATGGCGGCGGACGCGGCACGATCATTTACGGATCGGAAGGGACTGTGTTTGTAAACCGTAGTTTATATAAACTTTTCGACCTGGAAGGCAAACTGATAAAAGACAGCGAATCGGCTGCAAAAGAAGCAGGGAACACTCTCGGTGGCGGTGGTGGTATGACTACCCTTCACGTCCAGAACTTTTTCAACACCATCAGAGGTACCGAAAAGCTGAACTCACCCATTGATATGGGGGTGGTTAGCCAACAATTAACCCACTACGCAAATATTTCGTACCGGATTAACAAGCCTTTTGAAGTGGATGCTAAAACCGGCCATATTTTCGATCGTGAAGCCATGAAACTATGGAAACGCAAATATGAACCAGGGTGGGAACCCAAACTGAAGATTTAAATTAAAAAACAAGGCTGTTCAAAAACTCTAATGATTTTACTTTTTGAACAGCCTCTTTAATTCCACTTTGACAGATTTATCAAAGTAAGATTATATATCGTCCCTTCTGTAATATAATGTCCTGTCCGGGTATCCGCGAAGGGTGCTTGTGAAAAGGATTTTTCCAACCTGTTTGATGTCATTACTACTACCAATGACAGATTTTTACAGAAGTCTGTATATGAGGTAAATACGAAACATCGCTTTTTTCAGCATTTTATTACTTCCGGGCATACAACTGCACTGCTTTTTTGACGAACTACCGTGGGCGGGATTATTGCCTCATATACAAACTTTTGCAAAAGTCCATCATCATAGGCAAAGGAAATAAGAAGTCTTTCCTTTCGTCCGAAATGAAATAAGGACTTCTCTTTTATTATTTTCATCACGCGGACGATTTTTCCCCCTGTTTCCTTCCCACACCCCAGGGCGACACTCCTTTGTCGTTTGCCCCTGGGCTGAAATCAACTGTCCTTTCAGGACGTTTTTGTTTCCCGTTAGTCTTCATTTCCTTTTCGAAAACCTGTGTATAGAGAGTTGGTTAATGACAGGGGGTATGTCAGCATAGTGACAGGGGGTATGTCAGCATAGTGACAGAGGGTGTGTCAGCATAGTGACAGAGGGTGTGTGGAAAGGGAGCATATTCTCTGATTTTTTAACGCTCACTCCATCGATTTTCTGTACGCTTTTTCTCCTATAGGCGGAAACAGCCCGGGCATTGTTTTCTTTCCTGAAAAAATACCTCGCTCTCCCCCTGGCTTATTCTATAGCAAAACGATGGCTCCTTACTGACAGAACACTGAATACTCTTTTTGCTCTTCTCCACAACTTTTTAAACTGATCCAATATTATTCCGTTTGCATTCAATCCCGGGGCTGCGTTCGTGCCTCACTTACCCCGGGTTATTTATGTATGTCCCTTCAGGGACAGCAAGTTCCATCGGACAAAGGGCAACGCCCCTTAAACGGCGAAGTCATAAAACTCCTTAAACGCTCCGCCTCAAACAGGACACAGACCATCAAACCTTTTTGATCCCATGAGTAAGCAAAGAATCTCATGGACAGAGTGATAAAGGATCAGCCCGTCCGGCTTGAGGACTGTAAAAAAGGGAAATGCTATCTTGACAGTTGCATCTCATCGAGCAGGTAACCGGCGCCGGCCAGCTTATCAATGATAAACAAGGCATAGCGAATGTCAAGAACAATATTCCGGCAACGATCAGGATCAAACATGATGTCGCTCATCGTTCCTTCCCAGCAACGGTCAAAATTAACACCGATCAATTCACCATTGGCATTTATTACCGGGCTGCCCGAATTGCCTCCCGTAGTATGGTTTGAAGCCACAAAACATACCGGAACCGTGCCGTTTACGGCATATTGACCAAAATTTTTCTGCCCGTATAACTCACGGAACTTCTCAGGTACATTATAATCGTAAATTTCAGGGTTATCTTTTTCCATGATCCCATCAATAGTAGAATAACAGTCATATTCCACACCATCGGCGGGCTCATATCCTTCCACCTTTCCATACCCCACCCGGAGCGTATAATTAGCATCAGGATAAATCCTCTCTCCTGCCCTCATCTCCATGATCCCCTTCATGTAGAGCTTCTGGGTTTCCTGTATTTGCCCGTCCAGACTGGCATAAATCCCTGCAACATTCGACTTATAAAAATCACGGAGTAAGCAATACAGCTCTATCAACGGATCATTTTTCAAAGCCTTCAAGCCTTTTGCAGGCATTTTCTCAACCAGACCGGTTAACTTTGCCTGATCAGTCAAAACCGACTTTCCGTATATCTTTTGTTTTAATTTCTGATCACCGGTTTTGTCCATTAACCGGATAAACTCTACAGGCAGAAATTGCTTATTGAGGTCATCCCTGTAAATATGCAGCATCGCTAAAAACATTTTTTCATCCGTTGCCCGGTCATAATCCTTAAAGTACTTTTCAAGTTCCTCAAGTAAGCCAGTCTTTAGTATTTCCCTTTTCTCCTGATCAACACATTCAACTGCCTTTACACTACGATCAAGGAGAGAAGCCAGTTCAAATACGTCGCAACCATTGGCCACGATCTCGTTATAGTAATCGCGTGCCTTTGCATACGGCCCGATCAACGAATACAAATCATCAAAATCGGCAAGCACCTGTCCGTATGTCTTCTGCCTTAAATCGTTCTCATTGATCCATGCTGTAAAATCAGCTTCAAAATCCTTCTTCTCCCGGATAGCATCCATCCTTCTCAGCCCCTTGATTTCACCTTGCCAGCGTTTCCATGAATTACTGATCCCCGCATATTTAGCTGCATACTGAATACGTACTTTTCGATCGGCATTCATCTGCGAAGAAAGAATTTCCAGCTTTTTATCCCTGATCTTTATTTTATCCGGGTTACCCTGGTCCATCACCATTGAAACAGCCTGCGACGGCAGGTACCCGGTAGTTCTTCCCGGATACCCCAAGATCATCGTAAAATCATTGGGTTGCACTCCTTTCATCGATACCGGGAAAAACTTTTCAGGCTGGTAAGGAACATTATCTTTTGAGTATTCAGCCGGCTGATTATCTTTATCAGCATATATCCTGAAAACCGAAAAATCACCGGTATGACGGGGCCACATCCAATTGTCGGTATCGCCTCCAAATTTTCCGACAGACGACGGCGGAGCCCCCACCAAGCGTACATCTTTGTACTCAAGGTACACGTACAAAAAATACTGGTTCCCATAAAACAAGGGCTTTACAACGGTATAGAAACGCCCGCTGTCGGAGGCCGATTCCTGTATCGTTCTTATATTTTCATTTATCTTCTCCTGAACTTTTTCTTTCTCCAGATCAGATGTACCTGCCAGTACTTGTCCGGTAACATCTTCCATCCGTTCCAAAAATTTAACGGTTAAGCCAGGATTGGGCAACTCTTCCTCCTTCGACATAGCCCAGAATCCATCGGTCAGGTAGTCGTGTTCCACCGAACTATGTTTCTGGATAGACCCATAACCGCAATGATGATTGGTAATCAGCAGACCTTCACCGGAAATCAGTTCCCCGGTACAACCACGTCCAAAAATCACAACTGCATCTTTCATGCTGGCATGGTTTACATCATAAACATCTTTAGCAGTTAGCTGAAAACCCATTTGCTGCATTTCTTCGATGTTCCTGTCCAACAGAGTGGGAATCCACATCCCCTCCTTGGCATACAAATTAATAACCGCAATAATAATCAGGGTGAAAACACAACTTATCTTTCTCATCATATCTCTTTTTTTGAAGGGAATAAAAATAACGAAAATGCTAATCCACAACGTGATAAATATCAATAATAACTAAACATTCGCCGATTTATACTTTCCGTCTCATTTCCCGAATGTCCGGGTGTACCTGAAACCATACTGGATATCAGGAGCATTATTTGCCGAGCAATAATCTTCACCTACATTAAAAGAAAAGTCTCCCTTTGCCGCTTTAAACCCCATAAATATGTATGATTTCAGCGAATACGAATACATAGAAGCTACCGTGAACCGGGGCTGCCAAAACTCTTCCTTCACCTCGAAACCTTCCCAAACATCACCTGGCTGAAGGAAATACACTCCCAGATCATCGTTTTTATCCTGTGGATGGCTAAAAATATAACCTTTCAGAAATGACTCCTGGTAATTATTAATCAATCCGAAATAAAACACACGCTTTTTTTTCGACACAAAATTGAACGACAAATACGATTTTGCTGAACTCCGGAAGTCGCGGTCAATCATATTTACAGTCTTTTTAAAGCTGATCAGCGAATGATGGGTTATCTGATAATCAAGGCCAAAATCGAAGTTAAAGCCCCGGGTAATTTTTTTCCGGTATAAAAAAGCCCCGGAAATACCGCCGGCCACTTTCTGGTAATATTTATTTAACGGAACAGCCATGTGTGTTCCCAGTTGAAACGAATGGTACGAAGCCCTGTTTACTTTCCGCCAAAGCGGATGATAGTAATGAATATCAAAAGTCCCCAGAAAAACGTCACCTTTATCGATACGGATTGAATTACTATTTTCATCTTCAAAAGCAATATGGGCACGATCAAAAATATACTGGCGACGTCCGAAATTGTCGTGCAACCCTACCCGGTCGTGAAACCACTCTACAAAATTATCGCTTGCCAGGGAGTGTATTGCAGCCGTTCCGCCAGACAACAAATGCGTGTTCAGCTTAAAAATAAAAGAACCTTTCTTCCCCAGTTGCCTCAAATACGTGAAACTAAGATTTTGCAATACCCCATCGGATGAAAAAGTCTTTGTCCTAACCGGGATATTGTTCTCAAAAAAATAATAAGGCCGTTGAGTCATATATAACTTGCTCACCTCTTCCCGTTGCGATGCTGTCAGATATTTTGGATAATAAATAGTTGCCTGGGGATGCCAGTTATTGCCCATCGAATATCCAACAGAAAATTTACCACCTCTTTTACTGAAAGTTCCGATATAAAACGGATGGTCAAGTGTAAATATTCCGAACGGATGTAAAGGGTTGACTTCTGTAAATAAAATATCATCCTTAAATATTGAGGGGATCGTATCCTTATCCCGGGCTAAAAGTCTTTCAACAACAAACAGAACGCACATTACAAAAAGCAGGCCTTTTAATCGTCCCATTCCCTCCGGCTTAAAATTTTAGTAATTGTGTATAAAGTTGCTGTACCGGTAACCCCATTACATTGAAATACGAGCCATCGATCCGGTAGATACCGGTATACCCGATCCATTCCTGGATGCCATAAGCCCCGGCTTTATCAAGAGGCTTATAGTTTTCAATATAAAAATCGATTTCTTCCGAACTTAACTCTTTGAACCACACATCGGTCTTTACACTGAAAACGATCTTCTTCGATTTCGACAACAGGCATACACCGGTAATTACTTCATGTTTTTTTCCCGAGAAAATTTGTAACATTTCCCGAGCCTGAGAGGCATCCTCTGGTTTGTTAAATATCTTATTTTCACAGACTACAATAGTATCAGCAGTAATAACGATTTGGTTATCCCCTATTTTTTCAGAAAAAACATTGGCTTTTTTTTCGGCCAGGAAAACAGCGACGTCGTGTACCGGCATACTTTCAGAAAAGGATTCATCGATGTCGAGGGTCATAACTTTAAATGTCACTCCCAAATTAGCCAGCAACTGCCTTCTCCGGGGTGATTTCGAAGCCAGGATGAGTTCATATCCGGCAAGATTTGAAAGCGGGTTCATAAGCTTTTCCAGTAAAAAGAGTTTTCATTTATCCAGTTACCCTGTGACCGCATCACCTGCTCAATTACATCCCGGACACAGCCCTCTCCCCCTTTTTTGTCGGAAATATATTTTGATATTTCCTTGATATCCGGTATTGCATCCTTTGGACATGTTGGCACCCCAATCTCTTTCATCACCGGAAAATCAGGCATATCGTCGCCCATATACAAAATATCTTCCTTTTGTAATTTTGTTTTCGCCAGAAAATCATCCAAACATTTCAGCTTATCGAAACTCCCCATATAAATGTATTTCACGCCTATTTTTCCGAACCTCAACTTTACCCGTTCTATAGCTCCCCCGGTTATTATTGCTACCTCGTAATCATTATTCAACGCATTCCGTATGGCATACCCATCTTTCACATTGGTTGTCCGGATAGGATCGCCATCTTCATTTAAATGAGATATATCAGTCGACAAAACGCCGTCGACATCAAAAACAAATGCTTTTACCTGTTTGAATTCTTCTTTTAAAAAAGTCATTTTATGAGTGATGTAATTGGTAAATACTATCGGATATCAACTGATATATTTTTTGCAACTCCGGTTTGTCTTTTAGAAGTTCTAAATGTTTCCTGATTACTTTCTTATCATTCCTGACCGAGGGGCCGGTTTGTGCCTCAATCGGACTAAGTTTCATCACTTTCCCGGTTGTTTCCTGTATCAAAGGATAAAGCAGTTCAAACCCCATGTTATTTTCATGCAGGATACATTCGCTCAGGGCATACAAATGATTGACAAAATTACAGGAAAAAACCGCCGCAATATGAAGGATAAACCGCTGTTCGGAATCAAGCCGGATCACTTTATATGAAATCATACGGGCAAAATCTTCCAGTATCCTCAGGTTCTCTTCGGTATTGGCCTCTAAACATACCGGGATTCTGCTAAAATCGACTTTCTTATTTTTGGAGAAAGTCTGGAACGGGTAAAACACGCCGTAATTCCCGGCATATGCAGAAAGAATATTCATTGACAGACTACCTGCAGTATGAACGACCAACGAACGGCCAAAGTTAACCTGCTTTACAACTTCAGCCAATACGTCATCTTTCACCGCCACAATATACAAATCACAGTGTTCTTCTATTGCTGAAATATCGGTAGTAAACGAGGCATTAACCTTACCAGCCAAAGCACATGCCGCCTCTCTTGTCCTGCTGTATACCTGAATAATATTGATCCCGATATCGTATAATGCCACCCCCAATTGGGTTGCAAGATTTCCGGCCCCTATTAAAACCACATTTTTGATCATCCGCGAAAAATAAAGCGGCAAGATACAAAAATGAAAAGGAAATTGAATGATTTGACAGACAGAAAAACAGGGCTGTTCAATTCCTATAAACGGTACTTCCGTTGTCTTCTCACAAAAAGATATGTGGGTATTCCTACAATCAAACAAAAAAACAATATTCCTCCCGGATACCACCAGTTAAAACGAAGAGGTTGCCGATCCCTTTCTATCCAAAATATATTAGGAGTCCGTAAGCCCGGCTTAATCTCACCACTGGCAAGAATCACCCCTTTTTTATACGGGTTTACACTGGTCATTATCGGACATAAACTATCAAATTCTCCGGCTTTGGTCATTGTCTTATCAACGGTATTAAAAACCATTATATCTTTCGAAAATCCTGTATGGTCAAAATAATAGCGAACTCGTTCCTTTTTATATACTGATATTGCAGCCGTATCTCTCGCTCTGATTATTTCAGATAATTGTTTCCGTTGCTCTTGTTCCTCAATAAGACGATCGCCTGATGAACCGCCAATAAAAACAATGCCGGTCCTGCCAAACGGGAAGGCAGCACCTCCCATCACCGGAAAACCGACCGTATTGTTATTCGTAGCTATAGACTGCCATTCTTCCGATTCCGGGTTAAAAACCAATCCATCCCTAAACACACTAAGTCTTCTGTTTTCATCCACGTTCCTGCCGCTAAACAGGTAAATACACGGGGTAGAACCATTCGATTGAACAACGGTAACAGAAAAGATTCTCCCTTTTCCCGGAAAAGCAGGAAGTGTTTTCCACTCCATCTCTTCTGTTTTTCCTTCCGACAAATCAAGCATATAAAAATGATTTCCCGTATCCTCCCCATCAACCGACGATGAGCCACCTATCACATAAACTTTGTTTTTAAGCAATACTGCTGAAGCATAACTAAGCGGAACAGGTAATTCAGGATAATCAAAAAAACTGATTTTCTGATATTCATGATCCCATCTCATCAAAAAAACCGATGAAAAACACTGATCTGAATTGTTCCCGCCAATACATAAAATTCCCTCAGGAAGGGAAACAGAAGCGCCATAGGCAATCGAATATGGAAGAGAGTATATGTTTTCTGTAGAAATGAGGGTATCATTGACAATATCAAACACATATATTTTGTCATTAAATATTTTCATCCCTCCTTCCCATGGCTTTGTTTCCGGGTAGTTTGCACCACCTGCCAAAAAAAGTTTATCATCAATAATACCTGAAAATGTGCCGGCATAACCTTCATTATCATACCCGAAATACAACTGTGGTAATTTCCCGGCAATCTCAACTTTAAAACAATCTGTTTTTATTTCGGTAGCTATCACATTCAATGTAGCCAATACGAACGTAACCAAAATGACAAGTTGCTGTTTCATAAAAAAATCTCTCCTTATTTTTGAATTAAACTTAAAAGCCGAAAGGCAGCATTATATTCCCAAATTATTACAGTAAATCAGCGTTCCGGATCGTTAAATCATTATTCTCTTTTTCCTCATTTAATATGATAATAATTATTTATTTGAAGGGATACCCGGCAAGTGTTCTTTAGCACAATTAAGTTTTTTTAATATTTATTCACATTCAAAAGATGTTCTGATATTAACTTAAAAGAGATGTTGATATAATAAAATAATTTTCTAAGTAAAACAGGGAACTTATTTTCAACATAACACTTCCAACCACCATGTCAGCTTTTGGGTCACATCCAACTACTTTTATATTTTTATCTGCTTCAACCAATACCAGCTACTGTATTCTGGGTAGTTGTAGATTTTCCAATTCCACCTTTCCCATAAATTGCTGTTTTTTTCATCGTATTAAATTTTAAAAATTTCGGCATTCTTGTTTGCCCCTATTGCCAGAAGAGTGCCAAAGGATTTATGAATTACGATTCACTACTTGTAATTTATGTTTTAACAGCCTTCAGAACTGAAACTCATAAGAATAAAATTTTCGGGCATGGATATTTCTGGAGGCATAAAATCCTACATTTTGGTAGGAAAAAGGAGACACCTTTCACCTCTTAATTAATCAACAGGTTCTCTCTGAAAAATCAACAAGTTGATTTTAAAAATTTATCAAGTTGAAATTTGGAACTCATCAAGTTGGTTTTCCTAAAAGAACTTGTTCTTTTTCTTCAGAGAAAGGTTGCCTATAACAAATTTTCACAGAAGCCTGTATATGAAGCAAATACAAAACATCACTTTTTTCAGCATTTCATTACTTCCGGCCATACGACTGTTCTTCTTTTTTTGACGAACTACCGTGGCCGGGTTTTTCTTTGTTCACTCTTCCCCGGGGATGCGTTCGTGCCTCTCTTACCCCGGGTTACTCAAATATCATCCCTCCGATTTTTGTCCCCCTCCCTTTCTCATCTCCTGCTCTTCTCATTTTTTTATTCGCCTTTGGCCGACGGGGCCCTTCCTTTTGCAGTCGACCAAAAGGAAGAAAAAGTCTTGTCAAAGTCATCCTTCCACCCGCTTCCCGGTTTTTTCTTCCCGGCCCTCTTCCTTGAATACCCGCCAAAAACCGCTCCCCCCTTCGCCGGCCCGGACTGCATTGACGGGCCATCCCTGCTTTTCACCTTCCGGTGAACCGGGGACTTGACTTCCGGATACCTTTCCTGTCATTTTCTAATTGTGCCCAAATTTGACGAAATAAAACAAACAAAGCCAATACCAGAACAATACCCGAAGTGTACAAAAAAACGGAGTCCATAGTCAACCCAGTTACCCCGGCAATACCTCCAAAAACCAAAGGCGAGGCAAACTGCCCAAACCAGGCACTGGCCATGCCTATTGACATCGCTTTTACGGATAACAATTTTGAAACATCGTTAGAGATATAGTTTAAAAGGTACGGGAACAACACCCCGAGTCCAAAACCGGCACTAATAACCGATAAAAACAGGACAGGTAAAACTGTTATCTGTGCAATTCCAAATATTCCGGCAGCGATTAATACAAATACAAGAGGCAGAAGAAATTTTTTTAACCGTAACAGGTATTGTAACAATATCCCGGCAACAAGCATGGCAAACGAATTAACCGCGAAAAGGAAGCCTGTTATTTTGGATGAGCCCAAATGTCGTTCCTCCACAAAAAATGAAAGGTTGGTGACAATAAGGAAAAAGACCATCATGGTCAGAAAGGCATAAAAGCTATAGAGGAATACACGGGCAGGAAGTTTATCCAGTGTTTTTTCGGATGCCTTCTTTTCCGGGAGATGATGAAGAAACAGTAGTACACCCAATAACACCGGAGCTCCCAGCCAATAAATGTGGAACATATACTTCCAACTGATTACAGCCAGTATGCCGGCTGCCACATTCCCGATTATGGCCCCCAGACAATTTGCAGCCGAAGAATAGCCCATCAGACGGCTTTTCTCCTTTCCTTCATAACAAGCGGCAATCAGCCCCGTCGAAAATGTAAGGATGATGCCGGTACCAATTCCTAATATTGCCCGGAGCAATAATATTTGCGGAATGGTATTCATATATCCGGCACTCACGCCGCCAATAATGAACAAAACTAATCCTGAGATGATGAGCGTTTTACGTCTGACAAACTGTTCCAGTATCCCACTCAACAAAGCAGAAACGATCATCAACAAAGGAGGCAACGAAATAATCAGCTTAATAATCGTTTCGGAAGTACCTGGAAAGGCTTCGGCTATTTTATAAATGCCGGGGGCTACGCCTGCCCCCGACATGATGGTTAATAAGGACAGCGATAGCACGGCTGCCTTAAAACCGGTTTTCTGCATTGTTTCCATTGTTTTCTTTTATCTTTCCAAATATCTTGTTGTAAAATATTCATCCGGGATATCTGGATTAAACTTTATTTGTTCAATGGTTGAAATGGATTTCCGGTTTTCGAGCAGGTTCACCATTTCCATTTCTTTTAGCTTATACCGGTGGTTTTTAGGGTCTACCTCAATAACCGATTTTACAGTCATCATTTTTTCTTTATCGCCCGGCAGATTGTAATAAACCGACTTCTGCAAAAGGAATTTATCTTTGCTGATCCAGGATATTTTTTTCGAAAAACCATTTTCTTCTTCAATATCGTTGTCTTTGGGAACAATTTCGACAACATAACAAGGGGTTCCGTTTACTACTTCTTCCGGAAGGAACTTGTAATTAAAATCATCAACTGTAGGCATGGACATGTCGGCATACGAAAACTCTGAGCCCATAAAACTTTTGGCATTCTCGGAAGTAATAATACGACGCGTTTTCCGTAAAGCAGGCATGTAAATCCATTTATCGTCGTCTTCAGCATTGTAATCGTAGGTCAGGAAGCCGGTGCCTTTTACATCGGCCGGCTCAATAAAACGAATTAGTTTTTTTTCAGTTTCCCCTTTGTCATACAGTTTGGTGACAGAGGTCATTTTTCGCACCCGCTTATCTCCTTTTGGACTGATGATTGTAAGAGTAGAAAGGGCTTCGGTCCCGCTTACACGGGTAACATCAATGGCTTTTTGCTGAACTTGTTTTGCACTCATATTTTGTGCTGATACGATATAGCTAACGCCACTTAATAAAAGGGCTGCTATTATTACTTGTACTTTTTTCATTATTCTGAAATTTATAAGATTATACATTTTACTTATTTGTTTTCAGGTTCGAGAAATTTGGGTCTGAATGCCATGCAAAGGGCAGGTACCAGCAGCAGACCACCAACGAGACAGGTAAACACCATCACAACCATCAGTATTCCAAAAAAGCGTACGGACAAGAAAGACGAAAAGATAAGGGCGGAAAAACCAATGATGACAGACACGGCATTCAGGATAATACCTCTACCTGAACTATGAAGGGTCTGTTTCATGGCTTCGGCAGCTTCCAGGCCGTTCCGGCGTTCTTCCCGGTAACGCCATACCAAATGAATGGTATAATCGATCCCCACCCCAATCATAATGGAAGACAAAAGTGCAGTGGTAAAATTGAGTTCTATCCCGGCATATCCCATAATACCGAAAAGAATCAAGATAGCCATAAACAGGGGAATAAGCTGAAGCACGGCTCCTTTGAATGAACGGAAACGGAACGATAAAGAAAGAATGATAAATACGGTAATCAAGGATATTACAAGAGAAGAAAACTGTCCGTCAACCACCCTTTTGTCCATTTCGGAAAATATGTCAGCATTGCCCCCGATATATTTGACATTGGGGTCGTCTTTAAACATATTCTTTATTTGTTTGACACATTTACGCAAAACAGGAGTATTCATTTCTTTAAAACGTACCAAGATCATGGCTCTTTCGAAATTGAAATCCACCATTTTTTCCAAATCGTCCGGGTCGCCGCTCATCATATAAAGTTCGAAATACTGCGACACAGCATTATAGGTATCCGGGATTTTATCGTATAGCGGTTCCCCTGAATTATTCAATGCCCGGCTAATCTGGCGTGTTACTTTTGCGATGGATTGAGTAGTCCCTACTTCGGACATTTCCCTAATCCTCTTTTCGGTAGCATCTATCCTTTTCAGTAACCCGGGGTCTTTTATATCACCTTCGAATACAATGGACAAGGGGAAGAAGCCTCCTAATTCCCTGTTAATAAGGGTTCCCGAAACTTTTGCCGGATGCCCTTCCGGGAACATCCGTAAAGGGTTGGAATTTATGGAAAGTTTGGAAATGCCAAGCGAGATAAACACTGTAACAACCAGCATCGAAAATAATACAGTACGGGGCTTTTGGGTAACTATGTTACTAAGAAATAACAAAAACTTGTTCATTATTCCTTTATTCCCTTCTGTGTTAGCTGGTGTTGCAACGGGCTTTGGTTTGGGCAACAGGGAGCTGACAGCCGGAACAAACAACAGGCTGGCAATCAAGGCAACCGAAATACCGATAGCGCCCAGTATTCCCATTTGCCAGGCAGGAATAAGTATATGCCCCAACATACACAACAGACCGGCCATCGTAGTAACTCCGGCAATAATAATGGGTTTACCGAGACTGGTAACCATCCGCAGAGAAATCTCTTTCTTTGTAAGCGTATTTCCAGGTGCATTATCATCCTGGTAGTGAGAGAACATGTGAATGCCGTAATCGTTGGCCACGGCAATCAACAGGACAGGCAGGATGATAGTAACCACTGTAAAATCCCAACCAATTAACGGAATAAAGCCAAGGGAGATAAAAATGGAGATAAATACGACAAGGGTTGGCAACCAAACGCCCCTGAACTGGCGAAAACTAACAAACAGGAACACGAGCATGAGCAGAATTCCCAGAGGTAACAATTTTGAAATATCGCGTTGCATACTTTTCCCATTCTGAACACGGAGGTAAGGACTTCCGCCAAGCATGGTTTCTTCTTCCCCCGGATATTTTTCAAGGAGTGCCTCGACCTGTTCCACAACCGATTTATCGGAAGCATCGGGTTCGAGCATGCCAATGACAGCCGTGGTGGTAAAATTTTTTGAGACCACACTCCCGTAAACCATATCGTTTTCTTCAAGTTCCTTTTTTATTTCTGCAACTTCCTGTGCATTACGGGGAATTATTCTTACTGCAGGGTCAACGAGCATAGCGTCGTCCTCGTTACGTACCTGTTTGGTATCAAATAGCGACATTACCTTTTCGATACCTTTTATTTTCTTCATTTCCTGCGAAAAAGATTTGACCCTTTTCAGTGTTGCCGCGTTAATAACATCGTCGGTTTTAACCACAATCATCAACAAATCGGTACCGCCGAAAATATTCTCGATCTCCCGCTGATGGACGCGTGCGGGCATATCATCAGGCAAGTAGGTTTGCAGATCGGTATTAAAATGTGCCTTTTTTATCTGCATGGCCATCAACACGGTAATGCCCAGGAAGGCAATGAGAACAAGCCACCGGAAACGGATGGCAAATTGAGCTATTTTTTTCATACTTATAATTTTAATCGCTTGAATTTCTGATTTTTTTCTTGACCGAAGACGGGAGACCGGAAACCGGATGTTTCTACTATTACGTCATTTCTCATTTCTCCCTTTTCCATTCACCGTCTTTAAAATGAAATTTTTAATTCGGCAAAACCGGCATTGCGGCTATCTTCTATGAACCCGTAAAGTGTATCACCGGGGCCGAAGAACAATTGTGTCCCGACACAAAATTCCAGGGCATCGGAAATGGTATAAGTGGCTTTAGGCATCAGGAAACATTCTTCGGTACTAAAATTGGTCAATCCCAGCATTTCGCAGGTCAGCGTTTCGTGGAACAGGTTGACGGAAGGCCGGATGGAAACCGAATGGTTCCAGGCTTCCTGCTGGGCAAATAACATACGGTTCCACCGGTTCGCTTCCTGTGACAAATCACTCTGTAAATTATTTTTTTTACTGAAGTCAAAAATGTATTTTCCCACATATTGCACAATCAGGCTGAAATTACCCCATTCATGGTCGATTCCCAGAGTATATTCCAGTTGCCGGCAAGGAACGGAAAAAAGGGAATCTGTATCTTCGTCAGGAACCGTATAGGCAAACTCGCCCCGCACCCCGTGACTGCCAGTAGTTGTTGAGAAGTCGGCGCCCAAAACCTGTGTCTGCCAGGGTTGTGTAAAAACTTCCGCCCCGGTTGACGACAGGGTGTAATGCAAGCCGGGCATTTTGTGATAGCCGTTAAAATACGAGAGAGAGCCGTCGAATGCAGGCTTTTCTACATCAAACTTTACCCCGAAAGAACTGTTTTTCCATTTCGATGACGGATTCTGGTCATCCCCCCAGCTTACGCCGGTTGGCAATGTGGCGTTGGCAAAAGGCAGCACCGAAGCCCTGTAACCCGGCACCCAGTCAAATTCCAGCTTGAATGGATAAAAATTGTAAGTGCCTTTGGCTACAAAGTTAGAAAGACGTTTATCGTCTTCGTCAGGCGAAAAGGCTGTAAAATCAGCCGGAGTGATATTATTGGTAGGGTTAAAACCGTCGGCACGTCCCCAGACCACCACCTGCTGCCCGATACGGAAATCGAATTTACCAAAATACAGGTTTACATAGCCTTCGCGCAACCAAAATTCATTGTCATCATCATCGTTTCCCGAAGTTCGGTAACGTAGTTCGGTATAGGCATTGCCATACTTGTTCCCTTTTATATCAATTTTAAGAGCTCCTTCGGCATATTTTTCCCGGATTATTTCATCGCTGGCAAACAGCCCGCCACGAAAATACCCGTTCAACTGGTATTTTAATTCCTGCTGTGAATTACTCTCTGAAAGTGCACTCTCAAATAAACTTTGTGAACAGACAGGAAAAGAAAAAATCAGAAAGTAAAGAAGAATAGCCAGATATTGTCCGGGGAACCTTTTATAAGGTATTGTGATACATGTCATATTTCTGTCATTAATATTTTAAACGACAAAAGTATATTGCCTCATATGGATAAAATAACCCAGAAAAACACATTATTACCCCTGAAAAGTTTTTGTTTATTATTTATACGAATAGGCCTTGGGGTTAATTCCGAATTCATTATTAAACGCTTTGCTAAAATGGCTCAGGTTGGAATAGCCAAGTTGATAGCCAACCTCTGATACAGAATATTTTTTGCTGTCGAGCAGTTGTTTGACAAGGTTCATTTTTCCAGACAAGGCATACTGAGAAATGCTTTTACCAAATACCTGCTGAAAACATTTTTGCAGTTTACTGATACTCATTCCGGTCTCCAGCGATAACTGCTTCAATGGTGGTACATTGGTAAGGTTTTCCAATAATTGTTTTCTGACTGCAAAAACCTTTTGTACATCAAGCTGATTGATCCCTGAAAAATCATGAACGACAGTTCTTTGTTCAAGCTGTTCTAAAAACAGGTTCAGCAATTCCATGCTTCGTTGGTGCAGTTTTAAATTTTGAAGTTTATCTTCCGAATTAATCAGGTCGTGGATAGTTCCAATTAGCTGTCTCATGTACGGGGTAAGAGATTCAAAAAGAGTTAAAAAAATTATTTTGAAAATAGACAATTTATAAAAAAACAGGCAGAGTAATATCCCGATAGTATTTTTTATTTTCTTCTGTATCTTAGCTGTAAGATTCCTGTAAGGTAGCTGTATGCTTCCATAAGATCTTCTCTTTTCTTTATATTTTTTCTTTCCGGTAGGAAGGAAATAATCAGATAAATAACAGTTTTCGGATGTACCGGAAAATGCTTCGGCTATTTTATGGATGCCGGGGGCAACACCTGCCCCCGACATAATAGTCAATAACGACAACGACAGAACGGCTGCCTTAGAACATTTTTCATTCTTCTTGAATTAAAGAATATTTATTGCCCATAGATTAAAACAATGACCAAACTCTTGACAAATTCATTTTGAACTTGTAATTTTGAATTGTTTTCAAAAAAGAATGATTCTTATTTAGATATTATTCAAATGAACAATGCTGCTGAAATAAGGGACAAATTGATGGAGAAAGGGCTGAAAGTAACACCACAGCGGATGCGGGTTATGGAGGCTGTTTATAAACTGGGGAATCATCCCACAACAGAAAACATCATTAATTACATTAGAAAAACCGACCCGAATGTTAGTTTAGGAACGGTATATAAAGTTTTGGAAACATTGGTTGAAAATGATTTAATAAAAAGAGTAAAAACAGATAAAGGGATGATGAGGTACGATGGAGACCTTAACAACCACCATCATATTTACTGTAAAAAATGTGATTATATTGAAGATTATGTAGATGAAGAACTGGATAAACTTTTGAAGGATTTTTTTGAGAAAAATAAAATTGACAATTTCTCGATTGACGATATAACAGTAAACATAAACGGAAAATTTATTAAATATAAAATCAAAAAATAACCTTAAAAACAAATAATTATGGCTTGTGCAAATGGGGTAAAACCTTTAAAAAAGAAACAAAAACAAGTAGTCGAAAACATTAAAATGGAGGAAAAAACAATGAGTACAACAATGGTAAGGCAGGAAATGCCTGAGTTTACAATGGATGCTTATGACGCTAAAACAGGTCATTTCAAAACAGTATCGAGTGCCGATTACAAAGACAAATGGACAGTCGTTTGTTTTTACCCTGCTGATTTTACATTTGTATGCCCGACAGAAATTGCGGCAATGAATGCGCATTACGATGAGTTTCAAAAATTGGGAGTAGAAATTTTGGCTGTCTCTGTCGATTCAAAATTTTCGCATAAACGCTTTGTAGAAACTGAACCGCTATTAAAAAATTTGCAGCTAACAATTGGAGCAGATGCTAATCAAGAAGTTAGTAAACTATTTGGCATCTTAGTAGAAGAAGAAGGCGTTGCCCTGAGAGGCCGTTTCCTTTTCAATCCTGATGGCGTTTGCGTGGCACAGGAAGTCCAGGCCGATTCTGTTGGACGTAACGTTAAAGAATTCCTAAGACAGGTACAGGCATGGCAACACGCCAGCAAAACAGGCGAAGTTTGTCCGGCAGGCTGGCGCCCCGGCAAGAAAACACTTCCGGTAAATACCGATATGGAAAAAATGGCCGGCCACGTTGGTGAATACATCACAATCGAAGAAATTTTGAGTTAATCGAATAAATATGAATATGAAGGAGCTTTCCGACACTTTTGGGAAGCCCCTTATAAATATTATCCGTATCCGTGCAAAGCCGCCCATCCCAAATTCTCCATATTCGGTTTCTTTTTTGCCAAATGGGAAATAACCCACCAGATTGAGAGGGTCAAGGATGTCTTTTGCATTAAAAATATCGGTCGGGTTCCAGTCATACCCGGTTCCCCACGGAAGTTGCTGTTTTCCAACCCGAATGTTCAACCGAAATTTATTATAATCCTGGAAAATAAACTCATCTTTTATTTCCTGTGGGAAAAACCGGTTTTCGTAGTATCCCGAGAAATTTAATTTTTCCTGCAGTGATAAATTTTCCTGTGCAAATGTTGCCATGCAGGAAAAAAGCAATATCAAAAAAATATATTTTAATCGCATCATATTTAAAATAATTACAGATTGATT
Organism: Prolixibacteraceae bacterium; assembly: GCA_963662895.1. GTDB lineage: Bacteria > Bacteroidota > Bacteroidia > Bacteroidales > Prolixibacteraceae > GWE2-42-39. The sequence continues at coordinate 2,873,798 of OY759982.1, forward strand.
TGGAAGCAATTGAAAAGTTGAAAACGATTTGTTTTACTGTTAAATTTTGTGCTCTGAGGCCGAAAAGCAGGCTTGTGAATAAAATGGTGATAATGAATGTTTTCATGATAATGTGTTTTATCTGTTTGAATGTTTATCGATTAAGCCAATTACAGCGGGCAATACAACGATGGTTGTCAGGTAACAGGCAACAATGCCTATGCTCAGAGTTATCCCAAGGCTAGCTATTCCTTTATAGGTAGCAAATCCCATCGAACCAAAAGCCAGAAAGGTTGAAACCGAAGTTAGCAGCACGGCCTTGCCGGTGCTTGAAAAAATAATGCGCAGTTTATTCTTGCCTTCAATGCGATAACGATGAATAATATGCACGCCATCGTCAATTCCAATTCCCAAAATGAGTGGTACTGCCATCACATTTAAAATATTCAGCTTCATTCCCAGAAGTTTCATTACCCCAACCATCCAAACGGTTCCGAGTATAAGCGGGACCATTGTAAGCAGGGCAAGTTTTCTCTATTCTCCGTTTTCCGTCTTTAGAATGAAATTTTGAGTTCGGCAAAACCGGCGTTACGTTTGTCTTATGGTTCCATTCTTCCTGTTGCGAAAATAGCATGTGATTCCAGCGGCTTACTTCCTGAGTAAGGACGTTTTGTAAGCCATTTTCTTTGGTAAAATCAAAAATATATTTTCCTACATATTGCACAATCAGGCTAAAATTGACCCATTCCCGGTCGATCCCCAGGGTATATTCCAATTGTTGACAGGGAACAGAAAAGAGGGAATCTGTATTTTCGTCAGGAAACGTATATGCAAATTCGCCCCGCAAGCCGTAACTGCCTGCTGTTGTTGAAAAATCGGCACCCAAAAACCTGAACCTGGTATGGCTGCGTAAAAATTTCAGCCCCGGTATCTGAGAGAATATAGTTTAAGCCCGGCATTTTGTGATAGCCTTTGAACCAGGATAATGAACCAACGTAGTTCGGTATAGGCATTGCCATACTTGTTCCCTCTTATATCGATTTTAAGAGCTCCTTCGGAATATTTCCCCCGGATTATTTCATCGCTGGCAAACAGCCCGCCACGAAAATACCCGTTCAACTGGTATTTTAATTCCTGCTGTGAATTACTCTCTGAAAGTGCACTCTCAAATAAACTTTGTGAACAGGCAGGAAAAGAAAAAATCAGAAAATAAAGAAGAATAGCCAGATATTGTCCGGGGAACCTTTTATAAGGTATTGTGATACATGTCATATTTCTGCCATAATATTTTAAACGACAAAAGTATACTGCCTCCTATGGCTAAAACAACCATGAAAAACACATTATTGCCCCTGAAAAGTTTTTATTTATTATTTATACGAATAGGCCTTGGGGTTAATTCCGAATTCATTATTAAACGCTTTGCTAAAATGGCTCAGGTTGGAATAGCCAAGTTGATAGCCAACCTCTGATACAGAATATTTTTTGCTGTCGAGCAGTTGTTTGGCAAGGTTCATTTTTCCAGACAAGGCATACTGAGAAATGCTTTTACCAAATACCTGCTGAAAACATTTTTGCAGTTTACTGATACTCATTCCGGTCTCCAGCGATAACTGCTTCAATGGTGGTACATTGGTAAGGTTTTCCAATAATTGTTTTCTGACTGCAAAAACCTTTTGTACATCAAGCTGATTGATTCCTAAAAAATCATGAACGACAGTTCTTTGTTCAAGCTGTTCTAAAAACAGGTTCAGCAATTCCATGCTTCGTTGGTGCAGTTTTAAATTTTGAAGTTTATCTTCCGAATTAATCAGGTCGTGGATAGTTCCAATTAGCTGTCTCATGTACGGGGTAAGAGATTCAAAAAGATAAAAGGGATTTCCTGACAGTAACAGGTGGTTGAGATATACGGTTTTCGAGTAATCGAGTGTCTGCAAAAACCAGTTCTTTTCGATAGTCACGGTAACCTGATAGCCTTCGATACCCGCTGGGATCATCCACCTGGATTCTGTTTGTGGCGACGGCATGAATATGCCGTTCGAAGTATGATACCCGACCAGCTTTTTTTGTTCGTCAATATTTTGTTCTAAAGGAATATCCTGACTGTAAAACATGATGGGTATGAGCCGGGCATCGGGTACCGAATGCCTGATTAATTCCAATGGTTCGAAAAGTTTAAAATGAAGATACGAGAGAGTAAACCCTTTAAAAAAATAAATTTGCCTGAAAAAACCTTCACCCAGTGAAGACGGAATATCAAACGCATTATTAATAACATTGGCTCCGAATTCACGGGCTACTGTTTTGAACCATTCACGGGGGTTGTCTTTTGCAGAGAATTCAACTTGCATTTTTTTAAGCTTGCTATATCTTAGTTGAGTGTGAATATTATCAATTTTTTATTTACTATATTTTTGAATAATCGAATTTACTTATGTTTTGTTTTAACAAAAAACATGTAAAAAAAAGTATCCATACCAAATATAAAAAAGAGTTGAAGAAAGTTATTCTGAAAATAGACAATTGTCAGTCAGGATGAATTAAATTATGAAATAAAACTTGCCCCTTCCCGAAAGGATTTTATTGTCAGGTAAATTCAACAACTTTGCAATTTATTTTTGGATGTCCTGTCACATCAAGCCAGAAGTCTATTTTGTCTGCGTATCTTTTCTGCCGGAAATCGTAAAACTTTTTAGGTAAAGTTAAACTACAATCCCTTTCCTTCAACATTTCATCAGCAAAAACCTGTATGGTAGTAAACAATTTCAACTCGTAATAGGTTCCGGTATCTTCAGGGATATCCACTTCCCCTTTTAATTTTTCTCCTTCATTATTTTGAAGGTCAAATTCAAAAATTTTTCCGATAAATATCTTGTCAACAATTCCTTTATCCCTATTTTCCCAGCGCATCCGGGCAATTTCCAGTTCCGGATTTGTCAGGTAGGCATCGATGGTCACTTTTTCAGGAATAAATATCGCTTCGCTTGACATTTGTGGCGCGAGGTTGTGCAGGATATGGGGAAGAGGCTCACCCTCAAGGCACGAGCTCATGGTCTCTGAAATGATAATGTCGTACTTTCTGTCAAAATTAAACTTTGCTGCATCGGTAAACAAAAAATCATGAATAAACCCACCAAGACCGAGATATTCAATTAATCCTTTTGCCGAATTCAACGATTTCTTATTAATGTCAATTACTGTAACTTCAACTTCACCTTGCTGATAAAGACTGAGCAAAGGAGTTATTAACGTTGCATAAGGACCGCATCCTGCATATAAAATTTGTACAGGTTGTTTCTCCTCTTCCTTTTTTTGCTGAATGGCTTTATAAATTCCGCGTAAAAAAACAGCTGTACGCATGAATTCAATCAGGCAATGTGCTGCTGATGCAGAAGAAATCGCCTTGCCTGTGGGTAATACGATCTCATTATTTTCCAGGCTGTTTGCTTTAATGCCGGTAATGGAAGAAAAAATCTGGTATAAACTGTCTGCCGATTGTTTTAACAGTAAAAAATCTTCTCCACCTTCGAGAAGGTTTTTCGTTAGCGCTTTAATTTCCGGGAGTAATGATCTGCTTTTCATTATTGATTTTTCAAGGTATGTAATTTACAAAAAAATCAGAGCACCACCAAATCAGCCTGGAATGTATTACTTAGAATTATTTCTTTTACAAACTGAAAGCCATAAGCCTGCACAAAATACTGAATTAAAAAAAAGACATTGACAAATTAATTGCGACGGAAGAATTTATTGACAAAAATTACTAAAGACGCAGAAGCAAAGGAATATTTTCTGCACCTTAGCATCTTTTGTGGTAATTATCTTCTACAGTTTACTTAAAAACCGTTCTACATCCACCACAAACCTGTCGTGCGAAGCGAAGCCGATTTTATCCCCCGATTCATCGAAACAAACAATGTGGTACGAGACTTTTCTACCGTCAACGGCAAAAATGGTTGACTCACAAGTAATTTTAGCTCCAACCGGTGATGCTTTTATATGATCTGCATTCATTTTAATCCCTACTGAATCATTCCCTTCGGGCAAATAAGGACGTATCATATCCAACGCTACATTCTCCATAAGGGCAATCATTGCAGGCGTTCCATACACATCAAGTCCTCCCGAACCTAATGCTTTGGCAGAATCTTTTGCTTCTACCGTAATCTTTTTTTCAGCTTTTAAACCAACAGGTATTTCCATAATATTTTTCATTAATCAACAGACCGGCAATGTAGAACTTTTCTGTTATCCGGGCAAGTCAAAATCATCCCTAAAATTGGCTATTTTACATCAGTCAACGGAAAAACAAATATTTCTGTTCCCGAAAACAATAATCTTACTCTCAGAAAAACCATCACCATTTTTGGGGATTGATAAAAATAATAAAATGGAAAAAGCCAGGCATCAAATTACGGATTGTCACTGGGAAAATTCAACAAGCAGCCGGTCGCATACTTCCCTGCTAAGGGTTACTTCTGTTTGCCCGCTATACGAAACAGTCATACTTTTATCAAAAGGTTCAACATAGGTAACGGTGATCTCTGTTCCCAATTCAAGTTTTTTATCATTCAGGAACACTAAAAAGTCGCGATTGCTGCGGAGTAAGGCACATAATTTCACCTTGTCCCCTTTTTTCATTTCAGATAATCTGGAATTGTGCCTGGGATATACATTCCCTTGTTTATCAGGGATAGGCGATCCATGGGGATCGGAAACAGGGTTCCCCAGCATTTCATCCATCCGTTCAAAAAGGACTTCGGAATGAACATGTTCCATTTCTTCTGCAATGTCATGAACTTCCTCCCATCCAAAGTTAAGTTTATCCACCAGAAACATTTCAACAATACGGTGCTTCCTGATAATAAAGGCTGCCTCCTTCCTCCCCAGGTTTGTTAGCCGGAGAGGTTTATATTTTTCATATATAACCCGCCCTTCGGCATGAAGCCTTTTCACCATGCTATTGACCGTTGGTATACTCACATTCAACCTTTTAGCAAGTTCAGACAAAAATATTGTCTCCATGTCCTCTTCAATCATATACATGGTCTTCAAATAATTTTCTTTTGTTTTTAAAGGCATATGTGAAATATTTATTTACAAAGATAAAAAAAACATTTAAAAATAATTGTTAGACTAATCTAACTTTATATATTTGCATCATCTAATAATATTACATCAATTTTGTTTAACATTAAAAGAATAGAGCCATGAAAACATTTTTTAATCCGACAATTGCGATACTGGTTGCTTTTCTTATAGCGGTACTGATCCTGTGGTTGTTTTGGCCTAAAAAAGGACTTGGTGCCCGAATATCAAAAATAAGCATGAACAACCGCCGGGTATTACTGGAAGACGCTCTCAAATTTTTGTATGATTGCGAATACAGGGGAATGGAATGCCAGAGCCATAATCTTGCAAAAAAATCAAACATTACCACAGATAAATCTGAAAAATTACTGGAACGGCTTCGGTCAATGGAATTGATTTATGAAAAAGACAAAAAATATCATCTGACCAATGCCGGGCGTTCTTATGCCTTGCGTGTGGTACGTATGCACCGGGTATGGGAACAGTACCTTGCCGATAAAACAGGACTAAAGCATACAGAATGGCATACAAGGGCCGATTACCTGGAGCACAAAGTGTCGGACGACGATATAAACAAACTTGCAGCACAACTTGGCAACCCGGTTTTCGATCCGCATGGAGATCCGATCCCTACATCAGACGGCGAGTTACCTAAATATAAAGGGTGTCCTCTCAACGAGCTTAACGAAAGTGATATTGCCCGCATTATCCATATTGAAGATGAGCCGGTTGAGATATACAAACAATTAGTAGCCGAAGGTCTTTATCCCGGCATGCAGGTTTATATATTAAATGCTGAAAAAGAAAAAATCACCTTTGCTGCCGACGGAGAGGAACGTACACTAATTCCTCAATTTGCATCAGGAATAACGGTTGAGGTACTTACAGAAGAAAAATTTGCATCGGTAAAACAGAAACAACTTTCGTCGCTTAAAATTGGGGAAAAAGCAGAAATAACCGGGATCTCCCCCAATTGCAGGGGGCAACAGCGCCGGCGGTTGATGGATCTGGGTATTGTTCCGGGAAGCCGAATTTCAGCGATCATGAAAAGCGCCTCGGGTGACCCTACAGGCTACCGGGTTATGGGAACAACCATTGGTATCCGCAAAAGCCAGGCCGACCTTATTTTTATTGAAAACAAAGAAAAAGAAAGCCATGAATATTCAAAATAATTGTGCAACATGCCCCATACACCACAAAGAAAATCTAACCCGGTTGGGTGTTGATATGGAAGATACCGATTTTGTGGTAACGCTGGCGGGGAACCCCAATACCGGAAAAAGTACGGTATTCAATAATCTGACAGGCTTAAGGCAGCACACCGGAAACTGGCCGGGGAAAACAGTAACCCGAGCCGAAGGTGGTTTTTCCTATAATGAAAAACGGTACAAAGTTGTCGATCTGCCGGGGACCTATTCGCTTCTGTCCACCAGTACCGACGAAGAAGTGGCACGCGATTTCATTTTGTTTGGGCGCCCGGACGTTACGGTAATCGTTGCCGACGCAACCAGGCTGGAACGGAACCTGAACCTGACACTACAGATTCTTGAGATCACCGAACGGGCAATCCTCTGCCTGAACCTGATGGACGAAGCCAAACGGAATGACATAGAAATTAATATACGCGCCCTGTCCAGGGAACTGGGAATTCCGGTGATTGCCACATCAGCCCGCCGCCGGCAAGGGATGCAGGAACTCCTGTCCGCCATCGAAGAGGTAGCTTCGGGCAAATATGTTTGTAAACCGCGACGGATAATAAAACAACCGGCTAAATTAAAACATGCAGTATCGGTCATCGCCGAAAAGCTAAACGAACAATTTTCCGATCTACCTAACATTAACTGGGTAGCTCTTCGCTTGCTCGAAGGCGACCAAAGTATTATCGATGCCATCCGCTCCGGGGAACTGGGGCTTCTGAAGCAAGACCTTCCTTCAGCCAAAGCCAGGGAAAAAGAAGCCCTATCCGGAGAACAAAAAGATAGGGATAATTTGTTGTCGGCAGCCAACGCCGTACGATGGGAACAGGACATTGATTTCCACGATACCGTTATTGAATCGATCTACGAAAACGCTTCGGAAATAGCAAAAAAGACCGTTTCCCTGAAAGGCGAAAAACCGGCATACAGTCTCGATATAAAAATAGACAAAATCGTAACAGGCAAATGGTTGGGTTTTCCGATCATGTTCCTCCTATTAGCCGGTGTTTTTTGGCTGACCGTCTCGGGAGCTAATTATCCGTCGGGACTGCTGGCGTCGGTTTTAATAGACAAAGTTCATCCATTGCTAAAAGAATTTGCCTCTTCTGTAAATACGCCCTGGTGGTTAAGCGGTGTTTTACTCGATGGCGCTTATCTGTCTATGGCTTGGGTTATTTCGGTGATGCTGCCCCCGATGGCTATCTTTTTCCCGCTTTTTACTTTACTGGAAGATCTGGGTTATTTACCCCGGGTTGCATTCAATATGGACAAAATATTCCGTAAGGCCGGGGCACACGGGAAACAGGCGCTAACCCTCAGCATGGGCTTCGGCTGTAATGCCGCCGGGGTCATCGCAGCACGAGTGATCGACAGTCCCAGGGAACGACTGATCGCAATTATAACCAATAACTTTTCGCTTTGTAACGGACGATGGCCCACTCAAATATTGATTGCCTCTGTTTTTATTGGCAGTGCTGTTCCTGCCCATTTGGCAGGACTGATTTCAGCAGGCGCAGTGGTGGCTATTGCTGTATTGGGTATTTTTTTAAGCCTGGTCGTTTCGTGGGCGCTAAGTAATTCGGTACTCCGGGGCGAAGCTTCGGCCTTTAGCCTCGAATTGCCGCCGTATCGTCCTCCCCGGATTTTGCAAACCCTCTACACATCGCTCATCGATCGTACCATTTTCGTACTTTGGCGCGCCATTATTTTTGCAGTGCCCGCAGGTATTGTAATCTGGCTGGTTGCCAACGTCAAAATAGACGGGCTAAGCCTGGCCGGATACTTTATCGACTGGAGTAACCCGTTTGCCCTTATATTCGGACTTAACGGTGTAATTCTCCTTGCTTACATTATTGCGATCCCCGCCAATGAAATTGTGATACCAACCATCCTGATGCTGACTGTATTATCAGCGGGATTAACGGATTTTGGAAACGGCGCCGGGGTCATGTTTGAAATGGATTCGGCCAACGGGACAGAAGAAATACTCCGTGCCGGGGGATGGACTCTGCTTACAGGTGTCAATCTAATGCTGTTCAGTCTGTTACACAACCCATGCTCAACAACAATTTATACTATTTATAAAGAAACAAAAAGTGTAAAATGGACCTTGGTATCTACCTTTCTACCCATTTTACTTGGTTTTATGGTTTGTTTTATCACCACACAAATTTGGTTAATGTTACACGGATAATGCACAGAAAAGGATGATGGAACAATGCCCTATCATTAAAATATTAAATTTTAGATAATATCTTATATCCCTGAAATTATATATTAAAATAATTCCTTCCTTAGTAATAATGAAGACAACATTCTTAAATAAAATAAAAAAACTGGTAGCAGGGTTACTGGTGATTTTGATGGGAATGCTCATTGTAAACAATGTTGTTTTTATTCATGCTCATAAACTGAGCAATGGAAAAATCCTGATCCACGCACACCCTTATAACAAAAGCAAAGATCCGGCGCCATTAAAAAAACACAGCCATACAGTAAACGGGTTATTTCAAATTTCGTATTTTCAGCTTCTCTTCTTTGTTCCTTTACTACGAATTATCAACATTCTGCAGGAAAAACATACAAACAAATTCTTCTATAAAACTCATTCTGTTCACCCCATTTTTTATTTCAGGTTAAAAGGCAGGGACCCCCCGTTTTTATCCTGTTAATATTAATTCCGAATTCGAAAAGATATGTACAAAGAATAGCCTTTGCAGGGAAACCTCTCCCTCCGGCAACCGGATTACTTCTCTTGTCAGGGAAACACCCCCTCCCTGCTTGAAGCAGAACTCCCCCTTGTCAGAGAGAAAATTTGGGCCTGTGCAGGAAAGAAAGGCAAGGAGCAGTGGGTAGAGGCAAACAACAGGGAGCCTTGAAGATGGCTTGGATAAGCCCGAAAGGTTACCCTGTTCATAACGCCGGGTGAAACCCGGTGAGAAAATAACACATAATAAAAAGAATAAACGCAATGAAAAAAATACTACTTATTACGATTATGTTTCTGACAATCATAACGATCGGGAACGCACAAAAAAAGAATACAGATGCCAATGTCATCGGGGATGTACAGTGTGAAGGAGAACACGTTCCGTTTATCAATGTTACAGTTGACGGGACAACACTCGGCACAGCCACCGATGCAACCGGCCATTTTCAGTTAATTAACCTTCCCGTTGGCAATTTACCCATACGTGCCAGCGGCATCGGGTACAAAAGCGTCTCAAAAAAAGTAAAAACAGAAGCTGATAAAACCATAGAAATAAAATTCAAGATTGAAAAAGATGTATTGAATATTGAAAGCGTGGTAGTTACTGCCGACCGGAACCAGACTAACAGGGCGGAAGCGCCTGTTATTGTCACATCTATTTCGCCCCGGTTAATGAGTTGTACCCAATCGGTAAATGTTTACGAGGGCTTGAATTTCACCCCCGGGTTACGTACCGAAACCAACTGCCAGAATTGCGGTTTTAGCCAGTTGAGAATGAACGGCATGGAAGGAAAATACACACAGATATTAATAAACAGCCGGCCTGTATTTAGTGGATTAACAGGCGTTTACGGACTCGAAATTATCCCCGTCAACATGATAGAACGCATGGAAGTTATCAGAGGCGGAGGTTCTGCCCTTTTTGGAGGAAATGCCATTGCAGGAACGGTAAACCTGATTACCAAAGAACCCAACCACAACTCGTTCAACATCGACGGACGGGTAGGTACAGTCAATGTAGGTGGCGACAACGGCTCTTCAACAAGTACCGACGGTCAATTGAACCTAAATGCCTCAATCGTTAACGACAGCCGGAAATCAGGGGGATATATATACACAACGCTACGCAACCGGGGTGCTTACGATGCCAATGGCGATGATTTCAGTGAAAATGTTGAACTGAAAAACACAACTTTCGGTTTTAATACCTATCATAAACCTGGGGACAAAAGCAAAATATCTCTTGATGGGTACCGCATCAGCGAATTCCGTCGCGGGGGCAACAAACTGGACTATCTTCCCCACGAAGCCGATATAGCAGAACAACTTGACCACCTGATCACCGGCGGTAACCTTGCGTATGATGCATTCCTTAACGGCAATTACGATAAAATATCAGCCTATGTGTCGGCACAGCATGTCAACCGCAAATCGTATTATGGAGCCCAACAAGACCCTGATGCTTACGGACACACAAAAAATATAACGTCCTCTGCAGGGTTGAATTATACCTTGAATTCATCCTCGTTCCTGTTTGCCCCTTCTTCAACTATCTTTGGGATTGACAATACATGTGATTACCTGAAAGATATAAAACTCGGAGCCAACGGAAACGATAATACAATACTAACCAAACAGTATGTAACCACATTGGGTACTTATGTCCAGCACGATTGGAAGTCAGCAAAGGTAAATCTCTCACTTGGACTGCGTTACGATTATTATTGGGTAAAAGACAAAGAAAGTGACAACGGCGATTTAGACGACGGTGTTTTTGCCCCAAGAGTAAGTGTAATGTACAAATTCACGCAAGGCCTGCGTTTCCGGGTCGGCTATGCAAGAGGCTACCGTGCGCCACAGGTTTTCGACGAAGACCTTCATATCGACCTCGTAAATGCCAAACGTGTTGAAACATTAAACTCAGACAACCTGAAACAGGAAACATCGAATGCTTTTACGGCTTCCATGAATTCTGTTTTCAAAATAAAAAATGCCTTAAATGAAGTTTTGGTTGAAGGTTTCTATACACGCCTGGAAAACCCATTCTCAAATATATATGACGAATATGAGGATAAGCCGGGAGATTATTATTACCTGCGGGTAAATGCCGAAGACGGAGCTTATGTTGCGGGGACAAACGTTGAATGGAAATCATTGCTTTCTAAACATTTAGAAACACAATTGGGTTTTACCGTTCAAACCAGCCATTTTGAAGAAGCTCAAGGCTGGGGAGAAGAAGAGGCCAGTGTCTCAAAAGACTTTATGCGCACACCGGATTGCTATGGTTACGCAACCATTATCTGGAAGCCTGTTAAAAACTTTGCAACCACGCTTTCCTTTAATTACACCGGCTCTATGAAGATACCACATATGGGTTTAACCCCTGATGATGCAGAAACTCCTGAGGAAGCACAGGCAATGAAAGAAGCAATTGCAAAAGGCTACGTAATAGAAGGTGAAAAATTAGAAGAATCTGATGGGTTCCTGGTAACAAATTTATTATTGTCGTACGATATTCCTATAAGCAACGAGACAAAAGTACAGTTCTACGCCGGAGTAAAAAATCTTTTCAACCAGATACAAGATGATTACGACAAAGGAATTTACCGCGATGCCGGTTACATTTATGGCCCGTTGCAACCCCGGACAATCAACTTTGGTATTAAGTTCGGGAACCTGTTTTAACTAACAGAAAAGGTGCCTTTAAAAGTTGATGCTTTTACTGAGGCACCTTCTCTTTTATGTTCTACTGCCACTATTTGTCTTCCTTCAACGGTTTACTTTCTGATCAAATTTCCATTTTCATATTCATAAAAAAGTGGTTTACCTGTTGGTATTTCCAGGCTGAGTACGCCTTCTTTTGTCAGATTTTCAATAAACATAACAATGGAACGCAGACTGTTGCCGTGAGCCGAGATCAGAACATTGTTTCCCCTTTCCAATTGAGGGATTATATTTTCCCTGAAAAAAGGAATGGTCCGTTCTGCAGTATCTTTCAGGCATTCGCCGTTTGGAGGCGGGACATCATAGCTGCGACGCCATTGGTGTACCTGCTCTGCGCCGTATTCTTTAGCTGTTTCAGCTTTGTTTTTTCCCTGCAGTTCGCCGTAATACCGTTCATTCAAATGCCAGTCCTGATACACCGGAATAATACTTTTTCCCATTTCATCACTATAGATGGTTGTCCAGTCCTTCATTTTCCCTTCGTTGTGGATAACCACAGGAGTTTTGTCGCTTTTGTTTTGTGCAAGTGCCAGCATTGCTGTTTCAATAGCCCGGACCTGCACTGAGGTAAATACGACATCAAATTTTATGTCGGACAATTGTTCCCCGGCTTTTACCGCTTCAATAACCCCGTTTGAAGAAAGCGGTACGTCAACCCAACCGGTAAATACATTCTTTTTGTTCCAGACCGATTCCCCGTGTCTGACTAAAACTAATTTTGCCATAATTTAGTTATAAGTTTAAAGTTAAAAGACAGAAGACAAGAGACAAGAGATAAGAGACAAAAAGTTGATGTATTTCTGCAAATGCTGTTTCTTTTTACTTCCATCTTTCGTCTTCTGTCTTCTGTCAGATATTAAGCAACCGTAATGGTTTGGTCTAAATACACTGACTGAACAGCTTCAATAATAGAGACTCCTTCTTCAAATGGTTTCTGGAAGGCTTTCCGTCCCAGGATCAATCCGCTTCCGCCGGCACGTTTGTTGATGACAGCAGTCCGCACAGCAGCGGCCATATCGTTTTTGCCTGAAGCACCGCCCGAGTTAATTAAAGGTATCCGTCCTGCATAATTGTTCATCAACTGGTAACGGGCTAAATCAATGGGGTTGTCAGAACATAATTCGGTATAGATCCGCTCGTCGTATTTACCGAATTTGTTTCCATCAGCATTCATGGCTTTGTAGCCCCCATTATTCTCTGGCAGTTTTTGTTTTATGATATCGGCTTCGATGGTAACGCCAAGATGGTTAGCCTGCCCGGTAAGGTCGGCTGATACATGATAATCCTTATCTTTCTTAAAATCGCTGTTCCGAAGGTAACACCAAAGAATAGTGAATAACCCTTTTTGATGGGCATAAGCAAATACTTTACTGATCTCTACAATTTGCCGTCCGGATTCGGGCGAACCAAAATAAATCGTAGCGCCTACCCCTGCAGCACCCATTTCATACGCCTGGTCAACAGCACCAAAAAGAATCTGATCGAAAGTATTGGGAGAAGTGAGCAACTCATTATGGTTCAGTTTCACAATAAACGGGATTTTATGGGCATACTTACGCGAAACGATCCCAAGTACCCCCAAGGTAGAAGCCACCCCGTTACAACCGGCAGAGATAGCCAGTTTTACAATATTTTCCGCATCGAAATACAGCGGGTTTTTGGCAAATGAAGCTGCTGCCGAATGCTCTATCCCCTGGTCAACCGGCAGGATTGAAAGGTAGCCGGTACCTGCCAGGTGCCCTGAATGATACAACCGGTTTAAATTTCCCAACACCCGGTTATTACGGTCAGCCCACATAAAAACTTTATCAACCATTTCTTTTTCAGGAATGGTTATTGCGTCCTTCTTTATTTTTGGAGATGAAAAATCGAGCAATGATCCATCAGTCCCCAATAGTTCCTGAATTTGTTTTGTTTGTAACATGCTTTTTATTTTTAGTTATTAATTAATTTTCTACACCCTTCGCAACAATTATAACCAGTTTGAAGGGTAATATGTTTAATCCCGAATTTTTCATGCAATAAGTTTTCTACTTTTTCCCTGACTGACATCATTTCTACCATATCGATATTGCTTTTCAGATTCAGATGTGCTTCCAGGTGTATCTGGGAATCATCCAGTTTCCAGACATGCACATGATGGATATTATCAACTTCGTCCATTTGTTCAACCTGTGTTTTTATTTCTTCAAGATCAATGCTGTCGGGAACTGATTGCATCAGAATGTCAACGGTCTCTTTTACAATACCCCAGGTATGCCAGATGATATAAATTCCCACCCAAACTGTGATCAGCGGGTCGAGCCAGTAGGAATCAAAAAGCCAGATAGCCACCCCGCCTGCAATGACGGCAACAGAAGAAAGGGTATCTCCCAACAGGTGCATATAGGCCGCTCTTACATTCAGGTTGTGGGTTTTATCTTTATTCAATAACACTACAGAAATAAGATTTGCCAGCAATCCGAACACAGCTACGACAAACATCAACCTGCCTTTTATTGGTTCAGGATGGATAAACCGTTGATATGCCTCGTAAAACAGAAAAATACAAATGGCAATAAGAACAACAGCATTAAAAAGCGCTGCCAGTATCTCTACCCGTTTATATCCGAATGTTTTTCGTGTATCGGGTTTTCGCCCGCTTATTCTTCCTGCAACAAATGCAATAAATATTGCCGATGAATCGCCCAGGTTGTGCAGGGCATCGGATAACAGGGACAAACTGTTGGAAATTATCCCACCAACCACCTGAACAATGGTTATAGACAAATTTAACAGGGTAACCCACAGGAGATTTTTCTCATACAAATCGTGCCCGAGATGGTGGTGATGCTCGTGGGAATGATGATTATGTGGTGATTTCTTCATTACTACTATTTATATTTGGTCTAAATATACATAACATTCATCAACAATTATCCCCAAAACCCAACCGTTTAACATTCTTTTAACGAAGGACACGTTCCGTTTTTACCAGTAACCTTAAAAGTACGCTGTCATGCATTATCTTAATGCAATGGAACGATATTCTGTAAATTAAATCCATTTTTTTCATCATTTCTCCCTCCCAATTTTTTCATAAAACCAAATTAGAAATTAAACTTAGCCTTCACCCAATATTCCGAGTTGTCTTTGTAATACGAAAACATTCCTTCGTCGCCCCGGAACCAGTCGTAGCCGGCCATTACGTGAATTTGGTCGGTTAACGAATAATCGGCAGAAAAACGTGTAAATGAAGCCTTATTAATAATATCAATATAGGCATAGGCCGACAGATTTAACATACTGTGCAACAATTTCTTCGAGACATTTAATGTGGTGTAGGCAATATTTTTATCGCCGGTCATTGTTTTGTCATAATTGTTGATGAATTTATGGTAATACTGTGCCATAAGCGTCCAGTCGTTTCCGGCGTACCAATCAATTCCCAACAGAAAATATGTGGCATCCTTTTTTATCATTTCATTATTCGTGACTTCCTGAAGTTCGTTGAAGTATTCAGCTATTTCTCCCCTTAAAACAAATTTACCGATGGGTTTGGAAAAATCCATTCCCAGCATTTCAAGGCGCCCGTAATGTGCAGAGAGCAACAGACTATCCGTATTTTGCGGGTATCTGTAACTAAAAACAGGCATTTTGTTCCATGTATGCAATGCCGATACAGAAAAATCGATTCCGCTCAGATAAAATGAGAACCTCCCGCCAAATTCACTGTTCTTTATTGTTTTTCCGGGAGTGTTGTCCATATCGGCCAGGAACGGCATTTCAAAAGATTGAGTAACTGACCATGGGTTTCCTTCTTCAACAGGTAAGACAAAAAACCCGGGAACAGGAACGAAGATCAACCCGAAGTTATAGCCCGGTTTAATATATTTCAGGCGAAAGGCATTTACCGGAATACGTATATCATCATAATCACGGGCCAGAAATTCGCTGTAATCCATAGGTGAAATAATATCGGTAATACGCAGGCCATCGGCAACACCCCAGATAACAATTTGTTTCCCGACTTTAACGTCCCAATTATTACTGGTGTATTGAAAAAATGCTTCGCGTAGCTCAAGTTTCGTTTGACTTTCATCCAAACTATTGTAAACCGAATTAAGCGAAGCAAACATATACGATTGCCCCATCGTTGCACTCAATTCGGTACGCAAACGGCTGCGCGAACTCATAAAATCGTTGGGGCTTTGGCTTCGCACAGCGTGATAGGTGTCGGCAAAACCGCTGAATTTAAAATTAAGTTCGTCTTGCGCAAAAACGACGGTTGAAAGCAGGAAAAATATGATTGTATATATTGTTTTCATACAGTTAAACTTTTAGGAGCAGTAGCAGTAGCAGTAGCAGTAGCAGTTGGTAGCTGCAAAAAATAAGTACCAATTATTGGAAAAATGCTGAATTCCATGGCCTCAAATCCAGAAAAGTTCTTACCAAAAAACTCATAAAATCCATACTGTCACTGCTTACTGCCACTCTATATCCCTATATCCCCCCTTTCTCCAACTTAGCCACGGTAAAAACATTTGCGTCAACAGGAATATTATACTTTGAATTTTCGATAAGAATAATGGTTTGATGATTGGTCTGCACATTGGTCATATGCATCTTTTTTGCCAACCAAAACCCATCTACCTTTGTAATATCAGACATCTCCAGTTCGCGGTGCAATTTTCCGAGTTTGTCGTAGTATTCTACTTTCATGGCAATGAGGCAATCCTGGCGTATCCAGGATATTTTTTTCGAGTAAATGTCACGGCTGTCTTTTGAAGTCGATTCCAGCACCCAGCATTTGTGCCCGTCAACGGTTTCCTCACGCAGGAGCTTATGGTCGTCCTCGTCAACATTACGTTTCCCCATGTCGTCATAAGTAAAATCAGTTCCCATAAAATAATCTTTCTTAGCCGACGAACCGCTGATCCGGCGTGTTTTTTTCATGGCTGGCAAGTAGAGCCATTTGTCATCATCCTTGCCAATTTCGTCATAATCCCAAGTGAGGAACCCCGTGCCTTTTACATCACCAGGGTATTGAAAAAACATCAGGGTTTTACGGTCCTTTTTATTATTTCCGACATCCATCGAATAGGAAATGACTTTACGTTCACGCATGCTTCCCCGTTTGTTAATGAGCTTCATGGTCATCTCCGAAGAACGGGTATCGCCGTCGGGACGGTCTTTTACTTTTTGTGCGATTTCACGCCCTGTAAATGTTTGGGCATTAATATTTATTGCTGCCATAATCAGGCAAACAATTAACGTGTTAACTTTTAGTATTTTCATTTTTTATATTTCTATTTAATTTTTCTTTTCCAAAAATTTTAAACCATATGAACAATGCCGGGGTAATAAACAAGTCGGCCAATAATGCAGCCAGCATCCCTATTACAGCTAATAATCCAAGATTAAAATAGGCTAACGCATCGGAGGTAGTATATACCACAAAATTGGCAGATATAATCAAGGTTGATAACACCAAAGCTACCCCAACGATACGGAATGAGCAAAGAATGGATTGTTTGTAATTGCCCGAACGGGTAAATTCAAGGTGCCCGTGATTAATAAAATGAATGGTATCGTCAACGGCCAGTCCGAGTATCATAGGAATAATCGTCGCAGTCATCATATCAAGAGGAATATTCAACCATCCCATTACGCCACCGACAGCCAGTGCCGGGGCGATATTTGGAATCAAACCTATTAAACCGATACGGAAACTACCGAAGACAATCATTAACAACACGGCGATGATGATTAAAGCAAACCCGAATGATTGTATTTGGCCTCTTACCACGTATTGCATCATTACCGTGAATTGAGGAAGGTTACCTACGGCTGTAACTTTTGCGTCAGGAAATATTGCAGATGCCTTTTCCTGTATGTCGGTTAATTCACGTTCTGCTTCGCCCGAATTATAGGTTTTTAGTTCAATCATAATCCGCAGGCGTTTATAATCGTAATCCATCCAGTATTCCGATTCTGTCCCCCCTGCATTTTCATACAACAGTAACAATTGGGCAATTTGATTTTCATCGTCAGGAATGGAATAATAAGCCGCATTGTTTTCGTTCAGGGTTTGGTTTAAATCCTTAACAATATCCAGAATTGACGTTGTACGCTTGGTCAGTTCATATCCTTCGGCACAGTTAGCTACTTTTTCGAGTTTCCTGAGGTTTTCGGGTTTCTTGGCATCCCCGTTTTCGGGAAGATCTATCATCAAATCGTATGAATAAATCGAACCCAGTTCCGAATCGCAAACATCCAGCAGGTTTTTCACATAAGGAATTTTCCGCCCCATTGTTTTCTCAATGTCAAAAGCGGTTTCAACTTTAAATATACCAATAACAAGCAAAACGGTTAGAACAATGGAAATAACAATAATCCCTTTTGAACGGGAAAGGACAAATTCCCCCAATTTTTCCATTTGGCGGTCGAGCCAATGTCTTCTTTTCTCTTCTTTTACAGAATCTATTTTATCTTTTCCGAAACTCAACAGCGAAGGCATCAACAAAATAACAATCAGGAATGTAAGTAAGACACACGATGCTGTGGCAATACCCACAAAACGTAGTGGTTTCATAGGAATTACCAAAAATGTCAACAAGGCTGTCATCGTGGTAAGGGCTGAAAATAATACGGGCCATCCCATTTCTTTTAAGGCCTCGGTAACCGCCTTTTTCCTCTTCCCGTGAAAGGTAATTTGTTTTCTAAAGAATGAAAAAATATGAATGTTATAGGCGATGGCTATAGCAAACGACAAGAGAATCGGCAAGGACATCATACCGCTGTCGATAGGATAACCGATATGTCCTAATGTGCCATAGATAATAACAATAGAACTTATTGAAGTAATTAGCGGAACAATTACGCCCCGGAACGATTTTGTGGCAAAAATGAGAACAATAATGGCAAGGATAAAAGCCAGGCCCATTACCCGTCCGGTTTCTCCCGCAAAATATTGTTGTTTTTTACAGGCAATATAAGGCATTCCTGTGGCACGTGGAGAAATAGCTTTGTATTTTTCCTTGGTTATAATCCTTTCCGTTTCTTCACCTGTTGTATAATCAGGCCCCTTTGTACTTGTTTTTTGCCATACCGAATCTTCGGGGAAAGTACGCAGTTTCAGGATTATCCAGGTCAAACGCCCGTCTTTTGACACCAATTTCTCGGCAACATTCGGCTTGCTGTATGCTTTTGCACGAATGGAATCGAGAGATGCTTTATCCGAAGGGATTTCCTCGGGCACAATCTGTTCAATCTGCATTCCGTATTCGGTGCCCACCATAAATTCGATGTCGGTAAGCGAAGTAATTTTTTCGGCATACGACAAACTGTCCATCAGTTCATTGGAAAGTTCCCGAATAAGTTCGAGCGACTGTTTACTGAATGTGTTATCACACTCGGTAAGCACGGCCACAAAATTATCATTCCCGAATATTTCCTTAAACTCGTCGGTTTTGACCAGCATGGGGTCGTCTTCGAGGAAATACCCGTCCCACGACGATTCCATTACCAGTTTCGGCAATCCTGTAAACGAAAAACCGACCACTGCAATAAATGCTACCATTACAAGCCACCGGTATTTTATAATTCCCGAAGCGCGTCTCTCAAACCAGTTGTTAATTTTCTGTATACTCATGATTTTAATTTTGCTGATAACAAGAGTGTCGGGTAGGCATAACTTCCCTCGGGTTGTTGGATGCGAAAGTCTCCAAAACCGGCTTCCGTAAGTGCTGCTTTCAATGTAGATTCCGGTAGCTGGTGCGTGGGATACCCCAAAGCACGCGTTTGCAGTTCGACTAACGAAAGAGTTAATAAATTTTCTTTATCAAAAGTTTTATCGCAGATGTGGTTTGATACAAATATTCCGCCCGGTTTCATCGCCCGGTTCACTTTCCGTAAAAAATCGCCAAGCGTACCGTTTGCAGCATATTCATACAAAAAATGGGAGATAAAAAAAAAGTCGTAGCCTTTGCCAAACGATTCATCCTTTTTCATGTCGAAATCGTGGTAAGCAACCCTGTTAAAACCTTTTTCGTTTTGTTTTACTTCTTTCGCGATTTGACAAACTGCAGGCAAATCATAAACATGTGCAGTCAGATTGGGATTTTCCTGTAAAAAAGCATACGAAAAATACCCGATGTTTCCTGCCAAATCGCACATGTTGGTACAGGAATGAAATCCGGGAATGCTTTTTACAAAAGAGACCACGCTTTGCAAACCGCCGGCTTTCATCCCCTGTTCCATGTTTAAAGCAGCTTCTTTAGAACTCCACATTTTACCATCAAATTCAGACATCTGGCCTTTCAGCGCCTGAGGTAAAAAATCGAATGGGCCGGTGCTCCCGACAAATCGTTTTACTTCGTGTAATTGGTTTGCTTCCGACGTCTGGACAAGATATTCTTCTGATAATCCGGTCAGGCTGTATCTGTCATCTTCTTTAGCAACCAGCCCAATCTCAGTTAACACTTTCAAAAGGGCTCCGGTAACGTCCTTTTGAGTATTGAGTTTTTCAACGATGTTATTTAATGTAAGGTCGCTACCCGAAAGAATTTCAAATAATTTGATGTCAATTGCCGCATTGATTACTTTGGGCAAATAACTAATGTATAAAAGATTATTTATTTTACTGTACTGTGTTTGCAATGTTGGAATGTTCATGTTTTTGTATTTTTTTGTTCGTTATTCCGAATGGTTTTGTTATACTAATTAAAGCGGGCGTAATCAGGTAATCTGTCAGCAGGGCGACAACTAATCCCATAGATGCCAGGTAGCCTATCCTGACCAAGTTGGCAACCGGCGAGAACATATACATAGCAAATGTAACAGAAAGGATTATTGTTGTCATTGCCAGTGTTTTTCCTACAGTCCGGAATGATGAGACAATAGCATGATGGTAGTTCCCGCATTTCTCAAATTCATATTTTATATGGTTGATAAAATGAATGGTATCATCAACAGCAATACCGAGCAGCATGGGCATGATGGTCATGGTCATCATATCAAGCGGGGAATTAAAATACCCCATGTAGCCACCGATAAATATGAGCGGCATAAAGTTAGGAATCATCCCGATAAGGCCTGTTTTCAGGCTACCGAAAACAAGAATTAACAGAACTCCTATAATGACGAATGCCCAGATAACCGATTTTAATTCACCTGTTACAATTTTTTTGTTCAACTCGGCGAACTGAACGGCACTACCGACAATACTAACTTTAGCCCCATCGAAATTTTCCCTGCCTATTTGTTTAATGGTTTCCAGTTCCCTGACAATTTCGTTGGCATCGAACTTCATTACCTGTACCTGGGCCCGCA
Source organism: Prolixibacteraceae bacterium (assembly GCA_963662895.1). Classification (GTDB taxonomy): domain Bacteria; phylum Bacteroidota; class Bacteroidia; order Bacteroidales; family Prolixibacteraceae; genus GWE2-42-39. The sequence continues at coordinate 2,894,810 of OY759982.1, forward strand.
ATATGGAATAGTCTTCGTCGATCCATCTGAAGGTTTTAGTACCGCCCGACATTTCGTACAACAGCAGTACCTGGGCAATAAGGTCCCGGTTACCAGGTATGGTGTGATATGCAACGCTGTCGCTGTGCAGTGTGCGGTTCATCTCTTTTATAATATCCAATATCGAAAATACAGACGATGCATATTCGTTTTTTTTGGTAAGTTCGAAACCGCCTACAGTATCGAGCAGTGCATCAAAATTTCTGAGCACTTTTGGGTTTTTAATGGCATCGGATTCCTCAAAATCAATGGTGATGTTGTACGTCAGGTAGGAGCCGAGTTGCGAATTGACGATCTCGTAAACACGTTTAATATATGGGATTTTAAGCCCCATAAAACGGAAAGAATCCATATTAACGGTCATTTCCCGTATCCCGGGAGCCACAATCAATACACAGATGGCAGATATTACCAGTACTGCTTTCCTGTTTTTCAAGACAGCTTTTCCGAATCGTTCCATCCACTGTTCAAACAAGGGGTTTTTGTTCTTATCCCCGGAAAATTCTTTTTTGTCGTTACCAAAACTCATCAATACCGGTATCAGGATCATGACAAACAGGTAATCAGCAAACACAACAGCAGCACAGGTATACCCCACCCATTTGATGGTAAGGATGCCTGCAGTAATAAACGACAGAACGGAACCAATGGTGGTCATGGCCGTGAAAAAAATTGGCCAGCCTGTTTCTTCAACTGCTTTGACAACAGATTCTTTACGGTTACCGCTTCCCCTAAAAAACCGCTTAAAGGCATTGACAAGGTGAATGGAATAACCAACCGAAAGTGCCATACCTAGCATAACAGGTAAAGTCATCATATTTGAATCGACAGCAATACCAAGCCAGCCCATTGCCCCGAAAACAAGCACAATGCCAATAACAGTGGTAAAAACAGGCACAAAAACTCCACGGAAAGAACGCAGGAATAATGCCAGCAGGATAATCATAACCACAAAACCCGATAATATCCGTTTTATGGTCTCGGGGCCGAAAAAGTCCCGTTCTTCGGTTTCGGTATAGGGCATCCCCGCTGCCTTAAAAGTATATTTATCACTTTCCCATTTGGGATCGGTCACCACCCGTATGGCGGCTTCTCCCACCAGGAACATCGGGTCTTTGGTGGTTTCTTTTTTCCACTCTTCTTCTTCGGGATATTCAAACAATGAAAGCGTAAGCCACGTTTCGGTACAATCTTGCGAAACCAGCTTATTAGCCAGGGCTTCGCGGGATAATACCAACTTACGGATTTCTTCTGTTTTCTGCGGATCGTCGGGAATCCCATCTTCAAACGGATTGATGACTTCGATTCCTTCGTCGGTACCCACTGATATTTCCAGTTCTACCAGCGAGGTAACTTCATCGGCATACGGAACGCTGTCGAGCAGCTCTTCTCCAAGTTCCTTAATGGCTTTCAGAACTTCAGGATCGAACACATCTTTGGCTTCAACCAGGATACCGACGTTGTCGTTGTTGCCAAATTGTTCTTCAAACTTTTCAGTGGCAATTTCAATGGCTTCGCTGTCGTCGAACCAGTCGTCGCGTGAATTTGCCCTTTCGACATACCGCAGGCCTGCAAATCCAAAGGCAGTAAGTAAAAGGGCTATAATAATCATTGGCCAGCGAAACCGGAGCTGAAATTCCCCCATTTTTTTAAAAAAGGTATTGATTTGGTGTATCTTCATGTTTTTCAATTGATGTTTTTTTTACAAATACTTGTTTTATTGAACACGATCAATACAGTATCGGTTGTATGGCTTTTTTAGCATTCATTCCTGCTTATAAACACGCGGTATTCATTTTTCGACACGATGAAAGTCCTGAAATAGAAATTGTGTTCCATCAAATACGAATAGCAATCCTTGGGTTCGCTGTCGTTAATCAGCCACATCGAACTTTTTTCTCCTATTTGTCCCGAACGTTGTTTTAGTTCAGACAAGGCCTGTTGCGGCGTATGTCCTCTTATATCTAAAACATTAAGTGTTAGTACCATAATTACTGTTTTTTTTATAAAGAACCGGTCATTTTTGCGGGGTCAACCCATTGGTCGAATTGTTCCTCTGTAAGAAAATTAAGCGCCAGTGCCGCTTCTTTTAACGTGGTGTTTTCGACGTGTGCTTTTTTGGCAATTTTGGCTGCTTTGTCGTAACCAATATGCGTGTTAAGCGCCGTAACCAGCATCAGTGAATTGTTCATCAATTCGTTGATGCGTGCATCATTAGGCTGAATACCAACAGCACAACGGTCGTTAAACGACTGACAGGCATCGGCAAGCAATGTTGCTGATTGCAAAAAGGCATTAATCATTACCGGTTTGAAAACATTGAGTTCGAACTGCCCGTTTGAGCCTGCAATGGTAATGGTAGTATCGTTACCCATCACCTGTGCACAAACCATCGTAAGCGCTTCTACCTGTGTGGGGTTTACTTTTCCCGGCATAATGGAAGAGCCGGGTTCGTTGGCAGGAATGGTAATCTCACCGATACCCGAACGCGGGCCTGACGCCATCAGTCGAATGTCGTTTGCTATTTTCATCAAACTCACAGCCAGTTGCTTAAGAGCACCGTGCGATTCTACAATGGCATCGTGTGCCGCCAAGGCTTCGAATTTGTTTTGTGCCGAAACAAACGGCAACCCGGTGAGTTTTGCAATATTTTCAGCCACCTTTTCGGCATAACCTTTGGGCGTGTTTAACCCTGTTCCGACAGCAGTACCCCCCAGGGCCAGTTCCGACAGGTGGGACAATGTGTTTTTCAAGGCTTTAAGACCATGTTCTAGTTGCGACACATATCCTGAAAATTCCTGTTGTAAGGTCAACGGGGTCGCATCCATCCAGTGCGTACGGCCTATTTTTACCACATCCTTCATTTCCTGAGACTTGGAAAGCAGTGTGTTTTTCAATAGTTCAATTTTCGGGATGGTATATTCCACCAGTTTTTTACAGGCAGCGATGTGCATTGCTGTCGGGAAAGTGTCGTTCGACGACTGCGATTTGTTGACATCATCGTTGGGATGGATAATACGTTCGCCTTCCCCTGGTTTTTTCCCGTTCAGCACCTGGCAACGGTTAGCCACTACCTCATTACAGTTCATATTCGACTGTGTACCCGAACCTGTTTGCCAAACTACAAGCGGAAAATGTTCGTCTAATTTTCCTCCAATAATTTCATCACAGGCTTTTTCAATAAGCGATGCTTTTTCTTTCGGCAATACGCCTAGTTCTGCGTTGGTGATTGCCGCTGCCTTTTTCAGGTAACCAAACGCATTAATTATTTCTTTAGGCATAGATGCCTCAGGGCCGATAGGAAAATTCTCGCGTGAGCGTTGTGTTTGTGCCCCCCAATATCTATCTGCCGGAACCTTTACTTCTCCAAGAGTATCCTTTTCTATTCTGTATTCCATAATTTAATTTTTATGCTTTTTGCTATTAGCTTTTAGCCCTTGGCTAACAGCAATTATTTCATTTGCTTTTCCTCCATTCTTACATATACCATATGGCAAACTCCCAATATGTCAGGCATAGACAGTATAAATTTTGTTGAGAAGGGAAGTCCTTTTTTCATTCCTTTGTACATAGGAATTGCACGAACAACTTTCAATCTCTTGTCCCATTTTTCAAGCGATTTTATGGATTTCAGTCCCCATCCACCATCCTGGGACATACCCATTCCCCCTTTTTTCAATACTTGTTTTTTTGCAACTTTCATCCCCATTGGAGAAAGTGAGTCAAAGAAAAAATCACATTGTCCGAAATGGTCTGCCATCGAAATAAAGAAGCCTTTTATTTGTTTCTCGTTAGAATAATACAGCACACCTCCGGCAATACATAACAGACCTTTGGGTTTCCCTATCTTGCGATACCATTCTTTTTCTAAAAATGAAGAAGCAATGCTTTTGTGCCTTTCCGTATCTTGAAAAAAAGACTTTCTCAGCTCAATTACTTCCGGGAAATCCAATTCGTAAAACATAATTTTCCCGTTATCAACGCGGTCGAAAGTAGTGTCCAGTCCGCAACCAAGATTTATAATGGTTGCCTCCGGATGTTTTTCTATAAATTTTGTAACAGCCCGGTCAATATGAAGGCATCGTGCTACCCATCCTGTTATCGACACTTCATTAAAGTTCGCAGTAATCGTTGAAAAGTCATAATCAAGTTTATCGATAATTTCAACCGCTTTGTTATCAACTATCCGGGGATTGCTTGTTTTTGTTTCGGTTGCCCGCCCCCATAAAGGCAAAAAAAGTGTTTCCTGTACATTGCCTTTTATTAATTTTATTTTTTGCCTTTTAGTTTCCATCTTACTTCAATTTACAGCAGCCATTTGTCGTTCTACCATTTTCGCAAAAATTCCGTTTATCTTTCTCAACAAATCCGGCGAACCGCTTTCTGCCACCATTCCGTTTTCGAGTACTACAATTTTGTCGGCATTAGCCACGGTACGCATACGGTGGGCGATAATCAGCACGGTTTTGTTTTTTATTAATTCCGAAATTCCTGTCTGAATTTTAGTTTCGTTTTCCACATCAAGAGAGGCAGTGGCTTCGTCCAACAAAACAATAGGAGCATCTTTCAACAGAGCCCGGGCAATAGAAATACGCTGGCGCTCACCGCCTGACAAGGTTTCCCCGTTTTCGCCAATAATAGTTTTATATCCCTGGGGCATTTTGCTGACAAATTCATCGCATTGAGCCAGTTTTGCCACCTGTATCACTTCCTCGTCGGTAGCATTGCGTTTTCCAATGCGAATGTTGTCCATTACCGAAGTGTTGAACAAGATGACATCCTGAAAAACAACAGAATAATTTTGCAGAAGGGTTTCCGGCTCTATTTCGCTGATATCCTGGCCTCCCAGCAATATTTTTCCTTTATCAATATCCCAAAAACGGGCGGCCAGCCTGGCCGAAGTGCTTTTTCCTCCTCCCGAAGGGCCTACCAAAGCAGTTATTTCTCCTTGTCTGGCGGTAAATGATACATTCTGCAATACCTGTTTTCCTTCCTCGTAAGAAAAATCTACATTCCTGAATGTAATATCGTAATTGTCCGGTTTAAATTTGGTTTTTCCCTGCTGAACAGGCAGGGCTTCCATCTCGTTCATGCGGTTGATACGCACATTGAGATAAAACAATGCTGCAAGATTATTAAAAACTTCATTTAAAGGGTTATAAATACTGGCTGCTATCATCAGGAAGATAAGGTATTTGAATAAAACGATGCTACCCGATGCCACCAAATTCGCCCCCACGATAATAACCCCGGCTAATCCCAGCTTTAAAAAACTTTGAGCTGAATTTACCAATATTCCGACTAATAATTCGCCGCGTATGAGTTGGTTTTCGTATTTATCAACGGTTTTATTTAATTCTTTAACGTATGTATCTTCCTGTTTATACGATTTAATTTCTTGAACGGTATCCAGGCCTTCCTGTATTTTTTCGCTCACATTACGCTTGGTTTGGTAGCCTGCCTGATTTTCCCGGTTAATCATCTTTTTAGCAATAATGAGAATTAAAGCGGCAAAAGGAACTACCCAGAATAACGCTAACGACAATTGCCAATTATAGAAGAACAATCCGGTAGCAATCAACATAATACTAATAATGGATGCAAACAGTTGAGGCACCGCGTGCGAGAAAGTATGCTCCAAATCGGTGTTGTCGTTCATGATGGTTGAGGTAAGATCGGAAAGGTTCTTCACTCCGAAAAATGCCAGGGGTAACTTGCGGAGTTTCTCTGCAAGGGAAATACGGCGGTTGGCGCTTTCCTCGTAAATAGTTGTATAAGTGCTTTTATATTGTGCCATCGCTATGATGAACATAATCACCATAAAACCCAGCCCAAGCAAAACATAGTACCCTACCCCGTGAGTGATGATGGAAGAGGGGGCAATCACCTTGTTCAGATATTCTTCGAGGAAGAAAAAGATGAACACTGCCGGAAGCATAAGCGCTATATCAAGCAAAGTGGTGAAAAGAGTCCCTTTTATAAAATCTTTTGCCCCTTTTTCAGAAAGGGCTAAGCGTTTTTGTAGTATCGTAATCATATGTATATTTCTTTTAAAGGTTCTTTGTTGTTCATATTTTAAACAGCTACTTCCATCTTTTTCCCAATAGTCCATTTTACAGACTGTTGATATTCATTCCACATTTTTGTATAGGTTCCCTGTTTTTGCAGTAATTCCTGATGCGTGCCCTGTTCGGCAATTTTTCCTTCATTAATCACCAGAATATTGTCGGCATCCTGAACACTGGTAAGCCGGTGGGCAATCATTAACACCGTTTTCCCTTCGGCAAGTTTTCCAAGCGCTTTTTGTATCAAGTGTTCATTTTCAGGGTCGGTGAAAGCGGTTGCTTCATCAAGTACCACTATCGGGGCATCTTTTAAAATAGCCCTTGCCAACACGATACGTTGCTGTTCTCCTCCTGAGAGGTAGGTTCCTTCGGTTCCTATTTGGGTATTCAATCCGTTAGGCAGTTTGTCGATGATTTCACGGCATTGCGCCAAATCAACCACCCGGTTTACTTCGTCCAAAGTAGCATGAGGGGTTCCGTATTTGATATTTTCTAAAAGAGTTGTTTTAAACAAACGTGTATTTTGAAAAACGAAAGAAATATGGTCCATTAAATCTTTCGGATCAACATCTTTCACGTTGATGCCGCCAATTGAAACCTCCCCTTCACCGGCATCCCAAAAACGGGGGACAAGGCGGGCAATGGTCGTTTTTCCACCTCCCGAAGCGCCTACCAGTGCCACTGTTTTCCCTTCTGAAATATCAAAACTGACATTGTCAATTGCTTTTTTGTTTGCCCGGGGATAGCTGAACGAAACATTTTTAAAACGAACATCGTGCCCGTCCAATGCTTTCGGGTTGGCCGGCACAGGCAACTGATTTTCGGAGGTAAGGTTTTCTAAACGGTCGATAGCCTCTTTTGCCTGGCCGAGTGCCTGGTTCATATACATACTTTTCATAATACTTTGCGAAAAAACAGGAGTGATAAGTATATAAAGGAACATATTGAGAATAACCGTTGCATAATCACCGGTGTTTCCGATAAGCAAAATTGCAACAGGAACGATAAAAAATGAAAAACCATTGATAATTACAGTATAGGTCGACATTGGAATCCTCCACATTCTTGTGTATTTTGAAACCATTTCTTTGTATTTGACAATACTGTTGTGGAAATTTTTGAAAGAGAAAACGGTTTGCCGGAACACTTTAACTACCGGAATTCCGCGTACGTATTCAACTGCTTCGGTATTCATTTCTTCGAGCGAATCCATATAGCTTCTCATAAAATACCGTCCTCTTTTGCCCATCATAAATCCCATTATAAACATCGAAAGAGCAACAGGAACAAGGCAGGCAAGGCCAAGGCGCCATTCGAAAACAAATATTAACACAACAGCGGTTGCAGGCATCACAACAGTTGCAGCAAGGTCGGGCATCTGGTGTGCCAGGAAGCTGTGCGTGATGCTGGCGTTGTCGTCAATGATTTTACGGATACGGCCACTCGTATTGTTGTCGAAAAAGCCAAGTGGCATACCTACCACTTTTTTCATCGCATACCTTCGCATATTGCATTCAACGCGGAATGCAGCAAGATGAGAAACAGACAACGCCAAAAAATAAGTAATAATACTGGCAACAGCCAAACCGGCAGCCCACCATGCATAGGTGTGAATAAGCCCGGAAGAGGAAGCTCCACCTGCCGTGATAAATTCACGAATGATAAACCAGATTAAAATGTACGGAGCCATCCCCGCCAGGGCACTCAGTGCCGACAACACCAACGATGCAGGCAGAAGTGCTTTCCTGCCAGTCATGTAAGTTTGTAGTTTTGATAGTGTACTCATATTTTTTCTTTAAGCCGGAAGTCCAAAGTCTGAAATAGACAGGAAACCTCCGTTTGTTATTTATTGTTGTTTGATTGTTTGATTAATTTCTGAAAAGAGAACAATGTTCATATTTGTTCAAAAAATTTTTGATCTTCTATCCGCATGACTCTTTTCCAACCGGAGGTTCCAAATTCCATATATTCCCTGATAAAGTCTTCCAGCGCTTTGTGAGACAGGTCGTGCATTACTAATTCGGCTATTATGCTCATCCACCATGAACTCATGGTATGGATAAAGAAATCCGAAACATCTCCGTTAATCGATGGATATTTTTGTTTCATCAGTGCTATATACTCCTTTCCTGTCCGGGTGTGTTGTTCGGTGCATTCCTCACGGTAATTTTCGAGTGATGAGCCTGCTGATCTAAAAAGCAACAGCTTGAAATCTTCCTTATAATTAGCGACAAGCTCCACAAACATGTTTATCTGGCTGTGCATATACTCATCCGAACTGAAAATATCAACACTAATGTATTTGGAACTGTTATGCTCCAGCATTACCTCATCAATCGCCTTCAATAAGCCGGAAAGCACTTCACAGAATATTTCATCTTTACTGGTGAAATAGTTATAGATGTTGCTCAATCCAACTCCTGATTTTTTGGCGATAGTTCGCATGGATGCGTCTTTAAAATTTTTTCCCAGAAATTCCTCACGGGCTATTTTTAAAATTATCTTCCGTATATCGCCTTTTTGTATTTGCATAAATGAACATTGTTCGTTTATGCAAAGAGACATAAAAGGGTCGGTCGCTACAATCCCCATTTGTTGGGATTTTACCTTCCTCTTACTCCTAAGAAATAAGGGGTGTGCGACAAATTTCCTTTTTGTATTTCTCCCCAGACAACCTGAAAGGTTTTCAGAATACCAGGATTATAAAATAGTTGTTCCGCCAGGATATCGTTACTGATATTTTTCGGGAAGTGGCTTTTATTGAGAGTTTTTATTAATTCCTGTAAACATCGTATATGTTAAAAATCCTGCATAATTCTCATTGTTTGGCAAACTATTTTCATCGTCGGGGTTGGTTATCTTTTTAAAATTTGCCCATAATTCTTCTGAAACTTCTTGTTCCGACTGCGAATACAACATCTCAAACATCGATGCAACACCTTCCTTTTGTTCAGGACTTAACGGCCCCTGTAAATCGGCAACAAATGTATGTGACTGAATATTTTTCAATCCGGTTTTCCGCATCCATGCCGGCGTACACATGAAGTGCAGTTCCGGGGCAGTCCCGGGATTGACAGACATAATAGCCGACTGTGTAGCATTTAATTGTGCTTCAAGCCAGGGATAACCGGGTAATATTTTTTGTGTTGACCAGAACAAAACAGCTATGATACCTCCGGGTTTGGTTATGCGTACCATACTTTCGAGAATATCACAGGGATCTTCGGAAATGCACCCCATTTCTTTTGGCCCCGCCCACAAACCGTCGCTACACCAAACCATGTCGAAAGAGTTATCTCCAAATTCAAGTTGGTTCATATCGCCGACAACAAAAGAGCAATTATCGTCTGCATTTTTCTTTGAAACTCTTTTTTTCGCTTCTTCAATGTGGGCTTCGGCCAAATCAAATCCTGTAATTTGGGGATTTTTAAATTCTTCAAGCATCCATTCTATATGGTTGCCTATTCCACAGGGTGCATCCAGTATTTTGCTTCCTTCTTTTAATGAAATGGATTTCATTGCATTACGAATGGCAGGTTCACTAAGTAAGCCTGTCAGTTCCAATGCTCTCATGTAATATGTTTCGTCCATAATATAAATGCAAAAAAGAATTCCATACAACAAATCGGAAATACAGTAATCTCCTTTTTGACAAAAATACGGATTATTCAGAAACTTCTGATTAAGGCTTCCGGAACTTCTGATTAAGGCTTCCGGAATGTCATTTCCAATATTGGCCGGAATCAGTGCTTCTAATATCGATAGATATATCATCGCTTTTTTCAGCATTTCATTATTTCCGGCATTACAGGGCGTGATGAAATCGCTGATTTTAACCCGGAAGTTCAGGAAAGCCTGATCTTTATGAGTCGTATTGATGAAGCATAAATAACTACCAATGTGTTTATTTTTTCAGCCCTGACACACAAATCATATTTTTGTTTGCGAAAAACATGATGTCGGAAAAACCTGCCTGTATCATAACACAGCCTTATTGTTTAACGACCATGTCTCTTTTACGCTGGCAGAAGAATAATCCAATCCGGAAACTTTAGCTTCCGGCGCTAAACGGAGCATCCTTTTGATAATTTTTTCCTTAAATTACCATCCTATCTTTTTCTGCAACAACATGCAGTTTGGCAGGCAAAGCAGTATCTCTGATGGTCGTTTTAGACAGATACCTGTTACATTGTAATATCCGGTCATATCCGAGCATAATACCTAAAATAAAATCTTCTTCAGGAGTAAACTCATTCAATTTTTTGTCTCCAAATTGCTGAAGGACAGAAATACATTCCGGGGCTCCAAAAAAAATATTGATCTTATTGCTTGTAACTTCCTGGATGATAAAAGGGATACCATTTTTTTCAAGCCTCTTAATAACTTCCTGTTTTAATGAGCTATGTAAAGTATGAAGTACTAAAGACCGGAGTCCCTTTTTATATTCATATATATGATGATTAAATATATGCATCCTGATAACTGTTCCTAAATTATTAATCAGACATTCCCGAAGATACAGAAACCCGGATATTAAATAAATTCAGAAGAGATTTGTTCCAGCCATTTTTCTACCCTTTTTCCCGTTTGATCGTACTCATTATCTTCATCAAGAGGGAGTCCTACAAATTTCCCGTCGACATTAGCCGATGAATCATCAAAATCATATTCATCCGGATTAATCCTACCAACAATTGTACAACCTTTATCTTTTAGCGCTTCGTATATTGTTCCCATCCCATTAACAAAGGTATCCGGGTATGAAGAGGAATCTCCCAGGCCAAACAAAGCAATTGTTTTTCCTGTTAAATCGGTTTTGACCAGTGCCGGCAGAAAGGCCTCCCAATCGTCCTGCAAATCTCCCAGTCCCCAGGTAGAAGTTCCTAAAACAAGGTTTTGGCATTGCTGTATTTCATCAATTGGATTTTTATCTACATTATATGATTCTGCTTTTAACTTTTCTGCTATCGATTTTGCTACACTCTCTGTATTGCCGGTAGATGAACCGTAAAATATTCCTGTCTTTTTCATTTTTATTAAATATTACATTGTTGTTAACTCATTTTTATATTACAATTTATATAAATACACCCCAGTCATAGCTAAATTCAACCTCATATATCCTCTTTTTTAGGGATTGTTCAACATACTCTATAATCTTACTTTCGTTCTTTATTTAGAATGAAAACAAATAACACACGACAAAAATACATGGAAAGGAAGGCCGGATAATTACGCCGGAAGACATATTACTTAAATATAAAGACAAAATGGTATGACCTGTAAAATGTTTGATGAAGATTTAAACGAAATAATTGCCGGGAAGAAATTCCATCATTTTGACAGAGATGAAGGATACCGGGTAAAAGAGAAAAACATTTCGAAACAATACGGACGGTTTAACTTTAAAGAGACGCACCTTAAAGAAATCAGTATCTGCTATTGCGAATATGATATAAACAATAACCTAAAATTGTACGGGAAGATAAAAGGCGAAATGCTTTGTCTGTCTTTCATGAATAGGGGAAGCTCCTGTTTTACCTGTGGTTCCATTAAAAATTGCATTCTGCCACAGAATACATATAATTTATTTTACATGGAAGGAGAATATAACACGATAAAACATTTAAATAAGGGACGAAAAAATGAAGTTCTGGATATTATCATTTCAAAAGAATACATTATGAATATGTATGAGAGATATCCCGGGATATTCGAACCATTCTATGAAAATATTAAAAGAAATAAGAACTTTTCTTTCTATGAAAAAGGGATTTTTATCCGGCCTGATATTTATAAAACAGTACAAGACATAAAAGAAGCGTATTTGCTGGGCAAAACGGCCCCCTTATATATTGAAGCAAAAACGCAGGAATTATTTGCATTATTACTTGGACGCACAAACAAAAACAGGTGTGATAATATTTCGTGTGCTGTTCGTGAAAAAATATATGAGGCAAAACATATTATAGAGGCGAACTACAATGCACCACCCGGTATTCAGGAACTGGCACTGATGGTCGGGGTGAGCAGCACTACTATGAAAACCTGTTTTAAGAAAATATTTCACAATACAGTATATGGGTACTTGTTTGATTACCGGATGAAAAAAGCAGAACAGTTATTAGAAACCCCGGATTTAAATATCTCAGAAGTAGCAGAACTGACAGGTTATGAACATCCTGCACACTTTTGCACCGCGTTTAAACGAAAATTTGGAATAACCCCCATGGAATACAAAAAGAAATCGACATAGGAACTGTTAAGGAATAAATTACTCTCACCCGCAATTTTTGTGGGTGTGCCCCTCGTGTTAGGGATAATGAGGGGCTCCCCTTCTTCGTAAAAAGGCTAAAAAGACAGTTTCAGACGTACAAAAATGTTACGTCCGGGTTCAATGCTGATATCTCCCCTATTGGTTGAAAGGTGATTTGTATAACTCGTATTCGTTATATTGTCGATACCGGAGAAAATTTGCAGCTGGTTATGCCCAGGTCTATTTTGTTTGTGTTTAAAGCCATATCCAGTCGGCAGTATCCATCGGTTTCCTGTTCCCCTTCGGCAATTTTATCTTGTTTTGCCGCACCGGTTACCGAAAATTCAACCGAGCCAATTTTATGGTATGTATAACGTATCCCTGCCCGTCCGTTCAAGGGCGGAATCTGAGGAAGATTTTCACCGGCACCGGTATCTCGTCCCCGTACATATGCACCTGCCCCAAACAACACAATATTATTATAAAAATTGTAGTCGAATTTAAAATCAAATCCATAGAGCAAGGCCTTTCGTACGTTGGAATTTATCAATGCCGGGACAGTATCGGGATCGGACTCAGATGTAAGGGTGTAAATAAACTCTCCCGATTTTTCCACGATCATATCTGTTAGCCGGTTAACAAATATTCCTGACTGTAAATTAAACCCGGGATTCCATACTCTTATCCCCAGATCAGCAGAATAACCTTTTTCGGGTTCCAGGGAAGGGTTACCCAGCCGGACATAATTTCCCAGATCGATATATTTATAGCGTTCTTCGAGTGATGGAGCCCTGAACGAACGTGCCAGGTTCAGAGAGGCATCGACATTCTCGTGCAATTGATAAAGGATGCCCGCATTGGCACTCCATGAAAAACTGTTTTCATTGTCTTTTTCAAAGGTCACCCGCTGCGTGGACGGAGAATCATTCCGGGTCCCGTTAACAATAAGGTAATCAACATCAAATCCCTGTTCGTTTTTAATCCATATTTCGTCCAGCCTTCCTCCTGTAATGAACGTAAGCCGGTTATTTAACAAATGGGTTTCATTTTGCAGGAATAATCCGGCACTGTTGAACCTTGATTCAGGAATCGGTGTTTCCCCCCGCACCAGTTCATTTGTTTGGATAATCTCATTTTGAGGATTTAAGACATCAACCGTGATATATTTTTCGCGTTCAGTGGTTAATTTACGGCCCCAGATATCTATCCCTGCAATAAAAACATCTTTTTCTGACAGATTCCAGGTACTTTGCAGTTGAGCGCCGTTTGTCAGGTGTTTCCCGGTAGGGGTAATCAATTCGGGTGTAGTACGCTTGATGTTCTTGTTGGGAAGCGTTGTTTTTGTAACAGTATTTGGTATCATCTCTACATCGCGAAGAATGTACTGGTAAAAGTAATTCATTTTTAATGAAGCCAGGGGGCCGGTTAAACCGGTAATTTCATAACTGGCGGCAAGTAAATCCCTGCCTATATCAGAATAAGTGGCTTCAGCCGGACCGGGAAAAGCATCACCTCCCGGAATGCCCACATCAGTAGACCAGTTACGCTGATATTGTATCTTAAATAAATGATTGGCAAGAGGTTTTACTCCTATTTTTGCCGTTATGTTATTCATTGTAAACTGGCTATTCGGTAAATCGCCTTCCGGTGTATGTATATCGTCAGCATCACTGTAGGTTCCGCTCACCCTGAAGTACCATTTATCAGAGCCGGTGTTGATAGCTGCGTGATTGGAAAAAAGGGTATTGGCTGAAGCAAAGCCCGAAATGATGTTTCCCGACAGGTAAGGCTTATCGGCAAAGTGTCCGTCTTTTGTAATAATATTTACAATTCCTCCCATCGCCCCGGTTCCATAGAGCGATGATTGTGCCCCTTTTATTACTTCAACACGCTCAATATCGTTTACATCAACCATACTCAGCGACGCGGTTAAATCAGTAGCTGTTTCCACCCTGTTACCGTCAATGAGTGTAACCAGACGATTTTCACCTAACCCACGGATATTGATATTGGTGGCCCATATCCCGTCACCCCCCATAGAAATACCGGGTTCCTCATTCAAAACACTGGAAAGGGTAAGCGCCGACTGTTTCTGATAACCGGAAGAACTGACAACGCTTATGGAAGCAGGCAACTCCTTTATTTTCCGGTCAATCCTAAGGCTCGACACAACAATTTCTCCCATTTGTATGTTCCATGCCGGAGAAGTAACCGAATCATTATCTACTTTTTGCCTTTTATCGGTCTGTGCATAAGAATTGAACGTTAAAACGACTGTGCACACAGCCGTCAGAAGCCATAATTTATTCATGATCCTTATTCTTTAAAAGTACCGATTTAACCTGGATTCCTTTTAAACGCCCCAACTGACCTGTAAGGGAACCAATCTGGTCGGTAGTACCTTCAAGAACAAGAGAGATAATGCCCATTTCATTGCTGCGGGGCACCCCCTGACGCGCGATAATAATATGGGAATGACTGGAGATTATTTCGTTCAGTAACTGAACGTTTTCACGGTTCCCTATTTGAATTAATGCTGTTCCTATTCTCTTTTCCATCAGAGTTCCTCCGGATTAGATTATTGATTCCCGTATGACCTTGACAGGATTGAAATCCTGAATCGCAGTGTAAATACGGTCTGATTGTTTATAACTGATGTAAATATATTACTTTTTATTGATAGAAAAATGACGATATTCATATTTTTCAGGCAACCGGTTTTTAAGGCTCCGAAAAAAACAGATAAATTGTCTAAATTAAATAGTTTTGTGGAAAGGTTTAAAAAATTATGCGCAGCAGATTTTATTTATGTATCATATTCATATTTCTCGTAGCAGGTTGCAGGAATGCGGCACAAAATAACAATGGCAAAATTTCTTATACGATTGCTACGCTGAAAGGCCCCTCTTCGATGGGGATGATCGGGCTTATCGATAGCTTGCGCAAAGCCGACCCCCCGAATATTAAGGTAGAAATTCTGAACGAACCTATACAGGTGCGAAAAATGATGCTTGACGGTAGCGCCGATTTTGCTATCCTTCCGACAACCATGGCTGCAATATTATATAATAAGGGACTGGATTACCGTCTGATTGCAATTCCGGTGTGGGGCACGCTTTACCTGTTTGGAAATGACAGAGGCATTACCCGTTGGGAGGACCTCAGGAATAAGAAAGTAAATGTTATGGCAAAGGGCATGACCCCTGATGTGCTTTTCCGCTACCTGCTGAAAAAAAATGGGATCAATCCTGAAACAGATATTACCCTTGATTATAGCTTTCCAACCCATATTGAACTGGCAAACGCTGTTGCTGCCGGGCAGGCAAAACTTGGCGTTATCTCCGAACCCCTGGTTAGCCTGGTGATGCACAAGAATAAAGATGTACACCCTATATTCGATTTGAACATTGAATGGGACAAGCAACAGGGTATTCCTATTGCCATGACAGCTTTTTTAGGGAAAGGCAGTACTTTGAGGGAGAAACCGCAACTGGTGGAGCAAATAATTTCGTCTTACGAAAAATCAACGCGTTGGGTAAACCAAAACCCCGACAGCGCAGCAGCGTTGATCGTGAAGTACAACATCCTGTCTGACACCGTGGTTGCCTGTCAATCCATCCCGCGATCGAACCTTCATTTTGTGCTGGCACGGAACATACAAACACAAATCGACGAATACCTGAAAGTTTTTTATGATATGAACCCTGATATTATTGGAGGGAAAATACCTGATGAAAATTTTTTTTACTAAAAAACAGTACATAAGTTTTGCATCAGTAGCAGCAATACTGGTCGTCTGGAAAATTCTGGCATTGTATTTCGACTCTGCTTTTATTGTTCCTCACCCGGAGGATACTTTTTTAACAGTTATAAAATTAATTAGTGATACCGGATTTCTAAAGGTTGCCGGCATGACCATACTACGCGGGGTAATTGGTTTTATTATATCAGGCATTTTAGGAATAGGGCTGGGAATTTTAGCAGGCATCAGTCCCGGGTTCAATGCTTTTATAACCCCTATACTGGTCACTATCCGTTCTACGCCTGTAATCGCCCTTATCCTTCTGGCCCTTATATGGTTTAGCCCAGGCATGGTACCTGTTTTTATAGCCATGCTTACCATGTTCCCGTTTATGTGTACCAATGTGGTTGATGGCATCAGAAGTGTCGATCCCGGGCTTATAGAGATGGCCAGGTTTTACCGGGCAGACAGGAGAAGGATTATAAACGAAGTGTATATCCCGGCCATCATGCCGTTTATAATCAGCGGGGCATCCAGTGCCATGGGAATAGGATGGCGGGCTATAATCATTGGCGAAGTACTTAGCCAGCCCCAATACGGTATTGGAACAAAAATGCAGTCAGCCCAGACTTTCTTAAATGTAGATGCTGTCATTGCCTGGACTCTTATAGCCGTACTTATAAGTTACGGTTTCGAAAAAATAATACGGTGGGGCGAACATAAAATTGTAGTCTGGAGGGTCTGATTATGAGTTTACAAATACGGAACCTTAATAAAACATTTAACGATATTTCCCTCTACAGGGATTTTAATATAGCCTTTACCGAGAATACTATTACATGTATACTGGGTCCTTCGGGGTGCGGAAAAACCACCTTACTGAATATTCTTGGTAAAATTATAGTCCCAGACAGCGGTAGCCTCATTGGCTTTGACGGCAAGCTTTTTTCGTATATTTTCCAGGAGCCCCGTTTGTTGCCGTGGAAAACAGTTAAGGGCAATATCGAATTTGTCTTAAGCAGGGATATGCCTGCCTGCGAACGAAAAAAACAAACCGACCGGCTTATTCGGCTTGTTGAACTTGAAGGCTTTGCCGGTTATTATCCTTCGCAGTTAAGCGGCGGCATGCGCCAGCGGGTTTCCATTGCACGGGCTTTTGCCTGCCCTTCCGATATCATACTGATGGATGAACCGCTTAATGGACTGGACATTGCTTTGAAGCAAAATATGATACGATGGTTTTTACAAATATGGAAGGCCGACAGACGCACAGTTATCTTTGTGACCCACGATGTCGACGAGGCCCTTTTGCTGGGCGACGAAATAGTAGTTTTAAGCCAGGCGCCTGCCCGGATCGTATCCCATGAGAATATAGAAGAACCTGCCGGAAATCGATGCCTTGAGAAAGGGCCTTTTAAGAAAACAAAGCAAGCCCTGATTAATGCTTTAGGACAACCACTGTCTATTCCAGGATCAATTCTATAACAGGAATTTCATCATTCGGCTTCCGAACAGGCAACCTCAGGCTTAAGTCGTTAGCATACTCTCCTTCCTTTATATCCTCTCCTGAACGTGGACTGATTGCTATTTCTGAACCGTCGTGGAGTAACTGGGCATATTTCACTTTTCCTTTATAATCCGGAAGGACAAGGTTTTGTAAGGGGTAGTCAAGCAAATGAATATATAACCGGTTTGTTTTCGGATTGTACGTCAACAGGCTCATTGCCGGAGCTTCGAATTCATCAGGAGCTTTGGTACAACCATATATAGAACGGCTGTTGTATTTCATCCAATTACCAAAAGCAGCAAGAGAAGCGTCTGCCCGTTCGTCGAAAACACCACGGGCTGTCGGGCCAACATTCAGTATCAGGTTTCCGCCCTTGCTCACGGTTTCTATCAGCAAGACCAAGAGTTGTTTGGTGTCTTTCCAGGTATATTCGTCGCGGTAATAGCCCCACGAACCGCTAAATGTCTGACAGGTTTCCCACGGAACTTTTTTCCCGTTCACTTCCGGCCATTTCGAAACTTTATATTGCTCGTGTGTTGTAAAATCCCAACCGTCTTCGTATTCATTCAGATCGAGACGGTCGTTAACGATAATGCCGGGTTGCAATGTGCGAACCATCTTTAGCAAACCTGCCGAGTCCCAATCTTTACTACCTTTACCGTTTTCACCGGGATACGAAAAGTCGAGCCAAAGCAGATCTATTTTACCGTAGTTAGTCAGTAATTCACGAACCTGGTTGTGCAGGTATTCGCGGTACTTATTCATGTCGCGCCCTTTATTTAGTTTTGCATATTCCTTTGCATCAGTAACCCGTTGCGAATGAAATTCGTCGATGGTAAAATCGGGATGATGCCAATCGAGCAGCGAATAATAAAAACCTATTTTCAGCCCTTCCTCCCTGAATGCGTCCACATATTCTTTGATCAGATCCCGGCCAACCGGAGTATTGGTTGCCTTATAATCGGTATATTTCGAATCGAACAGGCAAAAACCATCGTGATGTTTCGTAGTGATTACAACATATTTCATTCCCGCTTCCCTGGCTTTCCGGGCCCATTCTTTTGGGTTGTAAAGATCGGGGTTAAAATTATCGAAATACTTTTGATACTGCTCATCGGTTATCCTTTCATAATTTTTGACCCATTCGTGACGGGCAGGTAATGCATACAGGCCCCAGTGGATAAACATTCCAAAGCGGTCGCTGGTCCACCATGCCATTCGTTCCTGTTTTTGTGTTTCTGTCTCACGGCCAAGTTTTTTAGCCTGCGAAAAAGCAGTTGTAGCACAAAATAAAATCGATATAATTAAAATTGATCTTTTCATTATTATTAAATTAAGTTGTAACTCGTTTTCCCAATCGATTTACCGGGGATAGACCCGTGCTTTATAAATATTGATATCAGGGATAATATATGTTTTATCCGGGTTTTCAGAATAAATATGATGTGTCCACCATTCCTCCTCTGCTTTTGTATAGACCAGTTTTCCTGTTGTTTTATTATAATTAACTGATTTTACATCTACTGCATTTATGGGTTCAAAGGATTCGAAGGATTCACTGTCAAGAGAAAACGTCCAGACACTCTCGGCTACTGTAACCACCAGTTCGTTATCAGAAACAGGAACCAAATCGTGCCCTCCCCAGGCCGGGAGTTTCCATGTTTTTTCCCGTTGCAGTTCGGGATGGTCTGAATCCCAGTTTTTTAATAAGTAACAGACCAAATCGTCAGATCCAAGAGCATAAAGTCTTTCAGCTTTCTGCATCCACACAACTCCATGTCCCCATGTCAGGGTATCTCTATAGATACACTTTTCGGGTGTTGCTATATCATAAAGTTCGATACTGTTTCCATAAGGATGATCTGATAGTGCCACTACGATACGGTCTCCCGGCAAACACTCCGCAGAATGGGCCATCGGGGCATTGGCATAAAAAAGAATTTCTCTGCTTTCCCGGTCCAGCAGCACTACTCCCCCACCGGATGATGTTACCAACAGTTTCCGGTTTTCATCGACCGGTTTACATTCATCCAAAGGATTCAAATATTTCCGGTACTCAACCGGTAACCTGGTTGCTTCTGAAATATTCCATTGCCACACGACATTCAAATTGTCTCCGTCTGATTGTTCCTCCTCGAAAATAATAATCTGATGACCTCCACATGCAATAATTTCATGATTTTCTTTTTTCACAAACGTACAACTCACTCCTGTCAGAAGTAAAAGGACTATTAATTTCCCTGCTTTCATCATATTAATTTTATAGAATTTATCATCTTAGTTCCTAAGTCTTACGGTTATTGTTTCTCCATTCTTTATGTTCGTCTGCTTAATAATCCTTTCTCCGCATTTTATTGTCACCTTAATTTTTTCGTTTGAACGGTCAATCAAAACATCGAAATCAGAGGCAAAGCCTTTTATGTGTCGCAAAGCCATGTGCTCCCATGTTTTTGGCAGGCGTGGCGTCAGTGTAAATGTCTTAAATCCGGCAGGCCGGATACCAAACATTCCTTCAATAATAATCCGGCAATACAGCCCGCTTTCGCCTGAAAGATGACGCTGGTTCCCTTCCGGCCATGCTTCAATAGGGTACGGAACATGATCGCCCAGTAACCTTTTGGTAGAATATTCAGACAAATATTTTGTTGCTTTTTCTGTCTCTCCTCCCACAAAAGCCGCCCGTAACCCGGAAAGGGTAGATCGGTCCCAGAAAATATCGCATCCTGATTGACTCAATAAGCCATTTTTTGTCCACAACCGGGCAAAAAGAGCATCAATCGTTTCTTTCGCCCGATCGTTGATCCCGGCAAAAACAGGAGCACAAATCCAGGAACGCAGAACATCATTCCCCTTGTAATAAGCATAGGTATTATAGCCTTCGACATTCGCTCCGAAATAAGATTCAATTGATTTTCTCAATGCCTTAGCCTGTTTTTCATATTTTGCAACTTGCTTCTGAGGTAATCCCAGTTCTTTCGCCAGACAGACCGAAGATATTAGTCCATCGTAATAAAGGGAAGAAACAAGAATATTGGCTTTTCCTGAAGGAAAGCGTCCTTCCAGTTCGTCAGCATCTGATTTTACTACTCCTCCCTCATTCAGATTGCGATTACAATATTCCAGGCACCATTCAAGCAAAGGCCAGATATACCGGGCCTCTTTTATATCACCCCGGGTTAACGCATACCGGGCGCCACCATAGACCAACATTGCCGCATCTCCACAATCACCGGCAGCTTGCCATATATCAGTTCCTTCTGCAATAATGGAACTGGGAACCCGCTTATAATCCGGGTTCATGTATTTCATATAAAGACGGAAGGTATTCAATGTGGCCTCATTTCCTTTGTCATATCCCAAATAAGGGAAGAAAGGAGCAGCATACTCAGACTCATCGTTTGCCCAGATCGCAGCATAATAAGCCTCTCCTCCCGGACAATGCATCAAACCTCCGGCTGTCCGGAACAGACTTTCTGCTATTCGTATTTTCGAAAAACCAAATTCCTGATTGATTGCCGAATCCGGTGTTTCAAGCATCAAAGTACTCCACATATTATGAACAAATTCATCTCTCAATGCTTTTTCTTCTGATACTTCAGGGAAAAGTTCTTTTTCTCCTTTTTCTTCAGAAAAAGCCTGAATGGAAGCATCGAACAGGATTTCCTCGTTTGGCCTCACCTGAAAATCTCCCGGCTGATTTATTTTTACAACAATAGAATAAGCACCATAAACCCCATCGGATGCCGGTGTTTGATAAACAGTCCTGAGACCGGGAACCGTTACCCGGATTGTTCTGTCTGTGATATTTCTAATCCGATACTGTTCACATAAAACAGGTTTATCAACAGAAGGGAAAAAAGTTCGGGTAATCCGGATCGCCGGATGCGGCTGAATTCGCTCTGTCCACTCCGAATAATTTAATGAATATTCACTGACGACATTCAGACTACCGTCAATGGTGAACGATTTTACCTCTTCTGTTTTCAGGGAAATACCATCAAATGAAAGAAGAGACAGGAAATCAATTGCCAGACGCCTGTTTAAACTGGCATGGGTATCATTCGGAATGGTGCGAAGCATAGGCCAAACGACCGAACGCTCAAGCCTGAATGAACCATCATCTTTAACCCCGTAACGCAACACAGACGAAATACTCTCTCCGCTCATTTCAAGATGGTCATAATGAGGAATATCCCCATGAACGTTCCATGTTATAGCTTCACCGGGGATTATTTTCCACCTCTGTTTATCAAAACAAAAAACATTTTGAACAATCAATAAACAAAACAGAATTACAAATACACTTCTCTTCTTCATTTTCCATCATTTTTGAAATGAAAGAGTTACCAGTAAATTTATAACCCTTTCTATTTATAATTTAATTATCGTTTCTAAAATGTCTTTCGTTTCATTTCTTGTCGACCAGCTTTTTTGTAGTATCCTCAAGCAGTATTCGTCGCTGAACTTTCTGCAAAACAAAAGTCAAATCTTTTCCTTCTGATTTTCCATCAAAATTTTTCCAATGCTGATTAATAAACTGATCCAAATCCAACAATTCTTTTTCTTCAAACCAGCTTTTTACTTTCTGATAATCGGAAGAGGTATAATCGCCTTTGAGATACCTGGCCAAAACTTCTTTATCGAAGTTCTTTTTCACATCAACTAATTTTAACAACAACGATTGGATATAACACTAAAAATAACATCTGTCAAAAGCTGTCATTTTATTATTATATCCTTCAAAAGAATACATCCCCCACCCCGGTTATAAAAGTTTCTATGTTCAGATAAAAAGATAAATAAACAGCTTCCCCCCAAAACGTTCTTTCTGAAGTTCTTCTTTTAGAAAGGAAATAGCTCGTGTTAATTGATTTTCAACAGTCTTAGAAGTAATTCCCATTTCCCTGGCTATCTGTTTCAGAGGTTTGTCATTTATCTTTCTTTCAATAAAAATCTGTTTTCTTTTTTCGGGGAGACGTTCAATCAGTTGATCGAGTCTGTTTAAAAGATCCTGATAAATAATTGACGATTCCGGTTGGTTACTTTCTGCGATATAGCAATTCAGGAAATCATGTTTATACTTGTCAGCCCTGGCCTTTTTATTAAAAAACTTCTTTATAAAATTCAATGTGATGGTAAATAAGTAAGCCTGAAAAGACTCTTCTGTTTTGATAGCTTTCCGGTTTTGCCAAAGTTTGAAAAATACTTCTTCAACAATGTCTTCAGCATCAGCTTCCGATTTTAGATAGGAAAGAGAAAATTGGTACAATTTCTGGTTGTACTGTAAAAAAATTTTCTCAAAAGCCAGAGGGTCATCATTCCTCAGGCCTTGAATAAGCATCTTTTCATTGTAACAAACCTCTCTCACCGCTTTGCCCTGTTGTTTGAGACCTAAATATTAAACTCACAATCAAATTTTTCGATTATTTCTGAAACTGTTGCGTTTCCCGGATTTTAAAATCACCTGAAGGAAAATGGAATACTGTATATTCGCCTTCTTCCCTCAGCGGCTTGTATTTTTCTCGATCCATTATTTTTCCATTGACCGTAAAAGTCTTTTTACCTGGAAGAAAAACCATTCCTGAGGAATTTGGAGGAATACAAATATGCCAGTTCAACAGGCCATTTTCTTTCTTCCAACTACTTATCACTTTCCCGTAAGGAGACTCTATACTGGCTTTTGCCCATTCCAACTGTCCGGTAAACAAAGGGCTAAAACGAATAACCTTAAATCCGTACCCTGCAGAATCGGGACGAATGCCTGCAATATCTTCATAGAAACAAACATCGTAACCGGCCTGCATCGGATGATTATGCGAATCGGACAGCGAATTCTTCCGGGTTAACTCATTGACAGGTAGTGTTTCCCATAACGATGTGGCATCGGCTTGTTTCCACATCCACCCGAAACTGTTTTCGCCTTTTTTTGTGAATGCATCCCAGGCAGCCTGAGCCTGCCCGTAACGCGCCAGCATACTGCCAATTCTGCTCAAGCCGAAAATACCACAGTGAAAAAATCCATTTGTTTTCCCATTCATATTTCTGACAACAGCATCGGCCACAGCTTTTTCATCACCGGCTGGTACCAGTCCAAAATCCAGCGCCATTGCGTCGGCAGTCTGAGTTCCGTATGTTTTTTGATCTTTGTCGTACAGCACCTCAACCATTTCCTGCGCAACAGCATTCTTTTCTTTCTGAAATTTACGGCTGTCATCATTCTTTCCCAGAATACCGGCCACCTGTTCCATGATGCTTACATCGAGATAATGAAAGGCTGTAGAAGAAAACTCAACCGGAGCAATTAAGGCCGGATCACCAACCGGAGGGCACCAGTCACCCAAGCCCTGCCAGACAATATGCTTTGTTGCTGAATTATATTTTTCTTTCCGTTCTTTATTCAACGCCAGGGATGACACATAATTGACCCAGTATTTCATGTTCGGATAATATTCTTTCAGAATTTCTTTATTGCCATAGTACACGTACAACCACCAGGGCAACTGAACCAGGGCCGTTCCCCAATCAGGAGAAGCCACACCACACAGGCGTTTCCCAGGAGCAATCATATACGGAAGTCCGGATTGTTTTTCAGTGAAATAAAAAGTATTGTTATACCGCTCATGGAACAAAGTTTTTTCTTCCCTTACGGCTGCCCCGGAACGAATATCTCCCAGATATTTTGTCCAGAAATTATTCATCTGAAAGTTAAGATTGGCCATTTTTACATACGCATGCGTATCGCCCAGCCATCCGCATTTTTCCCTGTCGGGACAATCTGTCGGAATCCCGTGAAGGTTGCTCAAAACGGTTCTCACGGCCATTTTATGTAAGCGGTTAATCTGAGGATCGGCACACTCGAAAGTGCCGGTTACCGGCAAATCGCTATGCACAACCCTTAAACTAACTGTTGATAAATCAGGTTTTCCATCCATTCCTGAAAGTTCGGCATACCGAAACCCATGATAAGTAAAACGTGGTGTCCACTGTTCCACTCCGTCTCCTTTACAGATATACTCGTCGGCAAAAATTTTCCCGTGATGAATCCATCCCAGCGAGGTAAAATCAAGACTTCCGTCTGACTTTTTCCCTTCTGCAATACGAATAGTCAAATGAGTACCTTCGGGTTGTTTCACGTTCAGGAAAGGAATTCCGGCAACATTCTCTCCGAAGTCGAAAATCCATTTTCCCGATGGATCCTGCCACATATTGACTGCTTTCACTATTTGCTCTTTCCTGACAGGCTCCATAAGCTGAGGCACCAGACGGGGAGGGACATTCTCACGGGCAATTATTGCCTTCTTCCAGTCTGTACATGCTGTCCCGGCTTTGCACCATCCATCAATCTCCCGGCGGGCATCATACTGTTCTCCCAAATAAATATTCGATTCCAGGACAGGCCCTTCCTTCCAGCGCCAGTCCTCATCGCTTCCCCAGACCGAACGCGATCCATCATTGTACTGCACAACCATTTGAAGACGAAACATCGGAGGTCCGTAACTAAAAGGCACCCCCTGCCATGCTTCATCCTGGGTAAACCAGCCGTTCCCCAACATCACCCCCAGACAATTATCGCCCGGCATCAAGCGGGCGGTCACATCAAAGGTACTGTACAAGGCATATTGTTCGTAATTGGTTTGAGCCGGATCAAGGAAACGCGTGGAATCGATCTTTTCCCCATTCATATAAAGTTCACCGGCCCCTAATCCGCAAAAATGGATGGTAGCCTTTTCCAGGGATACTCCGTCCTTTGCCGGATTGAATACTTTCCGGAAATAAGGCAATGGTTTATGTTTTGAATAGCTGTAGGTTATCCATTTTGCAGTCCATGATTGTTTCTTCAGCAAACCTGTTGAAAAATAAGCAGGCTTACTCCATGAAGTCGTTTTGTTTCGACTATCCCTTATTCGCACCCGCCAAAAGTATCCGGTCGATTCTGTAAAATTCACATCTTCTGGAATAATATCAAATTGTTCATCCGACTTCTGTATCCCGGATTTCCAGACATCGGCCCTGCCATTAACAAGTAATTTTTTTGAAGATGCAATTTCTATTTCCCATGCCTTCTGATATATTCCTTCCGAGGAAGCCTTTATTTTCCAACTGAAAACCGGAGAAACAATACCCTCCGGATTGTACAGATTACAACATTTCAAATCATCTACAGATACATTTGTATTGATACAGGAAACCATTCCCACCCAGAAAAAGCATAAAAAATATCTTAAATCTTTCATCATTAATTAGTATAAAATTGTAAATGCAACTAAGTTAATAACAGTCATTCAAAATCAAATTATTTAACTACTGCAAATGTTTTCTTTTCATAAACAGCCTGAATAACGACAGGCCCGATCAGACCGGCCCCCTGCAAAGGACTATCGGGCCGATAGGGATTAACCGGACACCATGTAATACGTTGATTGACAGGCAGCCGACTATCACCGATTAAACGGTTCACCCAGGTATTGACCACTTCTATTTCAATTTCATTTTCACCGGTTTTTACAAAATCCGTTATATTAAGACGATAAGGGGCAGTCCACACTCCGCCAACATATTTCTCATTCACAAAAACTTTGGCCATTGCAACAACCTCTCCAAGGTTAATTACAATTTGCGGATCGTTGGGCAACTCTTCTATATGAAATTTACAACTATAAAAAGCGGTTCCCGAATAGTACCTGATCTGCTCATTATCAGAAGTGCTCCAATCCTGAAGTGTTTTGAAAATAACAGGTTCTTTGGGGCCTCCCTGCAAAGAGTCAAACAGGACTGTCCAGGGACCATTTAACTCGGTAATGGTAACAGGGAAAGGATAATTATCTTCCCAGCTACCTTCTTCTTGTGTTCTACTTGTTTTATTTCTGAAAACAATGAATGCGCTTTCGAAAGGCTCCAGTCTCAAAGGGATAACCGAGGCATCCCCTTCCTGCCAGAAGGCAGGAAGGATACGAATCAATCCGCTTTTTGCATCCCAAAGTTCAGGCTGTTTCTTTTTTATCCGGAATGCAGGAGAGATCAAACGAAGTTCATCCGATTGATTGCTTATGAAATAGACATCCACATCGTCCGTTTTCCGGTGGCAGTAATGAATCGCCCTGTCGCCGGGCAGTGCACAATCAGGAATACAATCAATCATTGCAAGGGCTTCTTCCATATTCATTCCGTTCAGGATCATCCCTTTACCAAACTTGTGTGACCTCACATTCACACCATCCATATCTCCCCATAATTCTGCCGCTATTCTCCGAACCTGCCGGTCTGCTTCCGGCTGATTCTGCAAACTGGGCGAACGGTGGGGTGCCGGGCCTAATATAACTGCACCTTGTTTTACCAATTCCTCTATTTTCGATAAAAGTTCAGGGCGCATGGTTTCCAATGCAGGAAGGACCAACATGCGATATTGTGTCCCGTGAGGCAATGTTAACAATCTGTCTTTTACAGTCATATATTTCTCAATCACCTCGGCATTGATATAATCAAATTGGTATCCGGTTGGCAGTTCCGGCCTTGTAACTCCTGTCATTTTCGGAGTATCTTCCCCAATAAAATAGGCCACATCAGCGACATTACGTCCCTGCTGAAGCATGTAATTGGTTCGTTTGATGTATTTCAAATAAACATCGAGTTGAGAAAACCATGTATTTTTCCGGTTAAATTCATTTCCGAACGGTGCATTCATTCCCGGATTTTTATCTTCATAAGGCTGACTGATATATACATGCAATAATGTATTGTTTATTCCTTCAGCAAAAAAGCGGTCACAACGTTGTTTCAACAGCGCCGGATAACGGGCAAAAGGATTTCCCCCACAAGTATTTGATTCGGATGATATTTTTGTTTTTCCGTAAATATGTCCGCAGGAAGATGCAGCCCGGTTTTCGATGTCCCCCAACTCGCCGTCACTCCAAAACTCGCCGGCTATCTCATCCGATTGTCCACCATACATCAGAAACTCGCCCGGAAACCCCCAGTGTCCGTAGCATTCAAGCCAGGTTGTAAGTCCATGTTGATGACTTACCTCCCTTAACCCGCCCACATAATCATAAGCGACTTTATCGGCGACCATCCGCCGCATATCCCAAAGGAAACGGTCGGAAGACAACTGACTGTTAACCACAATACCGTTGTAAACCGGCAAATACGGAACAGGATCGTAGCCATATTTTTGTTTAAATTCTTCCGGAAAATCATCTGTAAAATTTTGCCTGCCGGTTTCGTAGCTATCCTGCACCACAACTTTAAATGTTTTTCGGTCGGCTTCCGGGATACGTCGTAATATTTCCCCGATAAATTTATCAAAATGCAGAGCAACATGCTGCTTGCTCATTTTATCGACTTCGTAGCCGGTAGCTTCAGGAGAAGCAGGAGCATTTTTTGTTCCGGTTGGCACCATTCCGGTTTGTAAAATAATCCATTCTCCCTCCGGAACATTCCAATTTAATATTCCATCTTCAGAAAGTTTACCGGAAAGATCAACCACTTCAGAAGCTTTCACAAGCAAAGCCGTATCGTCCACTTCCGGTTGTTCCCGCCACTGATAATCATTCCAGTACGGCAAAGGTGCCTGGTGCATCTTTGCCAGTGTTTTCTCACTATATCGCTCAACACGAGGAGAAGAAGAGAGGCAAATTTCGGCAATTCCACTTCCTGCATTTGCCGTTTTAAAAATAAGACGAAAGTCACCGGATGTTACCCTTTCGAACGAAACCACAACCGGAGCATAGGGTCTAAATCCGACATCAAGCGCCGGATTCGACCGATCAATCTGAAAAGAGGAAACCGGATAAAATATCCCGTCAGATTTTTTAGCCTGAAAAACTACATCAGTAACGACAGGATGTTCCGTTGTATAAATTGTAAGGCTACGCGCTGTAAATAAATTATCAGACTGAAAATCGACAACAAACTCCTTGTTATCAAGAATATCGATACAGGAATGAATATCCCCATCAGTGAGCTTTTCCAGTACAGCAACCTGTGGTTTCGATTTTACAGATGAATTTTGAGAGTTCAGAGATAAGCCGAAATTTTCAGGAGCAGGAAACGCAATAACTTTTACATTCTGAAAAAAAGGAAATGGTCTTTCCAGTTTTTTGCAGAACTTTAGCGGCCCCGTCACTTTCATTTCCGAAGAAGTAAGATAACGCATTGCTTCGTGGGCCTTTATCCACGGTCCCCCTGACTGGCTCCATCCGGGTGAATTAAAAATCCCGATCTCTATATTCAAATCGCCTGCTGTTTTCAGTGCTGCATGAAGAATGCTCCACCACTCGTCGCTAAACATTTTTACCTTCCCGTAAGGAACATCTTCAAGACCAATATTTCCAATGAAAGCGCGGTTAATTCCGACTTTCTTCATCGACTGAAGATCTTTAATCACCCCCTCTTTTGAAATATTATCAGATAACCAATACCAATATACACTGGTCTGTATGGTATCAGGAGGAGTGATAAAACCTTTTGCAAAATCATCATTCCCATACTCTCTTCCATGGGAAATACATCCAACAAGAAGAACTCCTGCAAAAAAAAATGTTACTAATTTATTCATCTGTCGTTCAGAAATATTACTCCTCCGAAAAAATAAAATTAAACCGTCCCCCCGGAGCAGTATCTCCGTTCACATAAAAGTCCATGATATTGCCAATCTCCTGCATGTTGTCGTTCCATTTGAATTCGATATCAATTTTTTTATTAGCAGGAAGATTCAGCACATCCCTTGAAATTCCAAATTCCAGTTTATTATTGCTAACTGTATATTTTGTTTCGGCCACTTTTTTCCATTCCCACCATCCGCCAACATTCTTCCCGACAATCACCTTTTTTCCATCCGGACTTACCTGGTTGACAATAAAATCATAGCCGTTCCAACCTGTTGATTTGTTACGGTCAGTATCTACAAAAAGCATCATCCAGTTCCGGTCGGTTGACGGGCTCAACTTTTCGGCAGTTTCCACATAGAAATAAAGTTTTTCTGCATCACGGGCAACTTTTGCCCCAACAATATCATTTCGGCCTGTTGTATTTTTATAGTAAGCGCTGTAACAGCCACGGTGGTCTCTGTGAAAGGTATTTCCTTTGTAGGCCCTATAATAAGGCTTTACATCATTCCAGTCATCAAACTTCCCGATTTTTACAGTCGTTGGGGCTGAAGCTTTTTCAAGGGCCGGACTTCCTTTAAACTTCCGTATGTAATTAATCATCTGAAGGTAATACACATCCCCCCTGTCTCCCCACCCTTTGTTGGGCTCAATATCACGGCTGTGTTCCCAGTCAAACTGATCGACAAAAGAAAAAGGATCGCCATACCAGTCATCGCGGGGAAGCCATTGTCCTGCAGTGAATTCGTTCCAGCCTGTAATAAAAACCATCTCCGGGTCCAGTTCTAAAGCACGGGACCACTGCTCCTGAAAATTCCAACCATAGAGATAACTGTCAACTCTCGGATCAAAGCCGTTACGTTGGCTAAAACTCCGTCCGTATGAACCGGGACGATTAAAGGCACTGCAATGCCCTTTTGTTTGGGGACACGCGTTTTGAGCAATGCCGACCGGAACCTGCTCGTACTGTCCATTCTCCATTTTTACATATCCATGCTGAGGATAGTCTTCAAGCCAGCCCCACTGGTCGTTTCTCCAGGGACCATTTACATAGTCTGCCTGTCCCGGGCGGAATGTGAAAAAATTTTTTATTTCCTGATCGGTTACAGAACCTGTCAAACTATCGGGATAAGCCATAATACAGGGTTTCCCTTTCCAGTAAAACCAAAGATTTTCATAACGCCCCGGCTTATATACATCGCGATAGAGTTGACGTATAGAAAGCAAGGAATAACGGATCGGTCCAAACGAAAGCATAAATGCAATCTTCGGAACATTCACCCCGTCTTTTTGCGCCTGATCCCAGGTTTTCATCAAAGCTTCATAGGAATCCTGCCAGGTCAGCTCTCCGTTAGTACAATCAAAAAACACCACATCGACACCTGCATCGGCCAGCATTTCGGCATGCTTCCGAAGAACCCACGGATCAGTTGTCTGGTAATACCCCAACAAAGGTTGTTCCCAATAGAAATAACCGGGTTTCTTATGCCCCCAGGCCGGATGATTGTAATCTTTCATCGCTTCAGGATGCTTCCTGACAATCCCGGTTATATTTCTTACCTGATAAGTTGTATCGTCGATTCCCTGGTGCCATGTCCAGTAAAAAATTGCAATATATTTATCTTTTTTAGGCCCTCCTGCCTGCAGGCTAAGCGGAAGTTCCCGCCCAAGGGCATCGGTAGCCGGAAGCCCGTTCCCGTAATTCACCTCCGAAGATTGTGCAAACAAAATATATATGGGAACAATAAAAAGAGTAAGTGTTGTTAAAATTTTTTTTATTTCAATCTTCATTACTGCTATTCGTTTTATTTTCCTATCGTTTTTTCAATTTTACAGAGTCCTTTGCAACTTACAAAACGGACTGTTCAGCAATAAATCACCTTCTTCAACGCCTGCATCACCTAAGAAAATAAAGGTTAGTTTCACTGTTCAAGATGAGCCGTAACATACTCGGCATAATCTGTTTGAATAATATGAAACCCTAATTCAACAATATTATCAAGCGCAGAATAGTCTCCATGCAAAACAGCTTCTCCCGGGGCATTCAAATAATTTGCAAAAGAGGCTAACCCGTTCGCTGTCGCAACCGTGACAATATCACCGGCTGTTGATGCCGTATAATCTAACTGTACCATTTTTATTCGTGAATCTTCGCTCCAATAATCGATAACAGTAGTACTTTTCACATAAGGGAATACGATACATTGCGAATTTACATCGGTAATTTCTTTAGCTTTACTCTTACTACTTCCACGATAAAATGCAACACGATCAAGCATATGTAATGAATCAACAAGTTCCACTACGGATTTTGGATCAATATCTTTCAAATCCAGGTCAAAAAAAACTTTTCCGCGTCCAGCCAGGAGAGCTTCCTCCAAGGTAGGAACCTTATAAGTAGAAACATCACCATCAGGATCCCTCATATAAAAAGACTTTAACTTCGCGAGAGGCATCTCTGCAACAGCTCCTGTGCCATTAGTGGTTCCATCAATAGTTTCATTGTGCATTATTACCAATGCCCCGTCTGATGTGGTCCGCACATCTATCTCTACCATTTCAACACCGGTTTTAATTGCCTGTTCAATGGCTCCTGTCGAATTCTCGGGGATATCTGCTATTCTTTTTCCATAATAGGTATTTGCTCTATGGGCACAAATCCATTTTTGGGATGGGTTATTTAATAAATCCGCAAGCGCATCATTCAAACGCCTGCCCATAACAGAGACGGTAGTATCAACACTTACTGTTCCTCCTTTCCCGTCGGAAAGCTTAAGGTTAATATTAAACGTACTCTCTTTTGAATAACTATGTTTTACTGCTATTTCAGAAGACGTGGTTTCATCACCAAAATTCCAAACAGACTCAACTTCAATATCCGATTTAAACGAAAAATCAACGTCCTCATTTATACAGGGAACGGGGTTAGATATTGTTATCTCAGGTACAGGAAGATCGTACTCCTTATTTTCTTCAACAGGATTTTTGTTGAGATGGTCATTATCTCCATCGTCCTGACATGCCTGGAATATAATCCCAATTAATAAAAGAATGATAAGTAAGTTTCGTTTCATGATAAGTTTTATTGATCGTATATTTTTCTAAGTGTTGGGAATAACTCTGTAGTACAAAATCGACAATCGGTTCCTCATGTTTTTTTATATATAGAACTTTTATAATACCACATTAGAATTCCGCAACAACCAATACAGGATCATGATCTGACGGGTATTGGCCATCTGGTCTGTCATTTAATACTCCATATTCTTTTATTTTTATATGGCTTGTTACAAAAACATAATCGATTCTTTTTGTCGATACATTTTCACTCTGACGATTAAGTGTTCCAAAAGAGCCATAGGGCGCCATTTCTGACAAATCGTATGAATCATTCAGCAAACCATCATTTAAAATAGTTTGTATCGTTGTGGTATTCGGTTTTGAGTTAAAATCGCCAGTTGAAAAAGCCGGGGAATCACCAGCGATTAATTTCATTTTTGATAATAGTAATTTAGCTGATTCTAATCTGGCCGTTGACCCTTTATTATCAAAATGGGAATTAAAAAAATAGAATTCACGCCCCGTTTCAAGGTCCCTGAATTTACCCCATGAACATATACGATTATAAACAGCATCCCATCCTCTACCTGGAATATCAGGGGTTTCCGAAAACCAAAAGTTTCCTGTTTGTAATGGTTCAAAACGGTCAACTTTATAAATAATAGCCGAGTATTCGCCGTCTTGTCCTCCATCGCGACCTTCTCCTATATATGCATAATCCCCATATCCACTCTCGGTAATATCTGCCAGATGATTCTTTAAAGTACCTTCCTGTGTGCCAAAAATATCAAAATCATAGTCATTGATTAAGGATTTAACCAAGTTTCTCCTTGTTAGCCGCCAGGATGATTCATTAACCCACAGATTGTAAGACGCAACACGTAAAATGCAATTTTCATTAGTTTGACGGACAGACACAACAGCCTGTTTTTTAACATTTTGATTAGTGGATTTTATAATGATACTACCCGACCTCGACGTCTCAGCTTCAGATAAGGCTTCAGCTTTAAAAGAATAAGTTTTTTGCCCATCATCTCCTTGTTGATTTATCCATTCAGGCAATTCAAATTCGATTGACATATTAGTTGTTATTTCTAAAACAAATTCGAGACTTTCCTTTTCATTGAGAAAAACCTCGTTGTCATTCACTTCAAGTATCGGTTCTACTGCCAACTGCGTAATTATAATCTTATTAGAAACATTGTCGCTTATTATTGTAATTTCAGCCGTACGGCTTTCTCCAACAGTTTCATTTGCTGTTACCGATATTTTAAGATTATCTTCTGAAGAAGAATTTATTTCTGTTGTACACCACGATGTTAAGGATTCTACAGAAAAATCCCGATTGGACTTAACTGTAATATGTTCTTGTCCTTCTTCTGGTGAAAATATCAATTCTTTCGATGATATGTCCAGATAAGCAGGTTCTTCTTTTTCTGTACAGGAAAAAGCAATTATGAGAAGATTTATAACTAATATCCACTTTAATTTCATATAATATTTAATTACGTTATTCACTTATTTCTGAAAAAAGATAGTTAAACCGTCCTCCCGGGGCAACATCTCCATTCACATAAAAATCCATAATATCACCTTCATCCTGCATATTGTCAGACCATTTAAATTCAATATCTACGCTATCCTCTATTCCAAGGAACGATTTTAGAATACTTATTTCCATTTTGTTTTCTGACACAGAATAATCTACTGTTCCAATCTTTGTCCAATTCCAATCGCCGGTGCTTTTTTCCAATATTGCTTTTTCTCCCGGACTTGTACGATTCACGATATAATCATATCCTTCCCATCCGGTCTGTTTATTCCTATCTGCATCTATAAGTAAACGCATCCATGCATTATCAGAATGGCTGGTTATTGCACTTGCTGTTTCTATATAGAAACAGACATAATCATCATCACGTGCAACTTTTGCTGCAACAAAGTCATTACGTCCCGTGGTATTTGTATAATAATAACCTTGCCATCCGGAACTGCTGCGATGTATTGTGCTTCCCTTATGGGCAATATATCTTGGACTGACATATTTCCAGTCGTCAAATTCCCCATCAATTATTATAGTTTTTTGTTTCGATGGGGTAACAGGAGCTTCCATCCCCTTAAACCGGCGAATGTTGCTTACCATCTGCATATAATAATTGTCTCCATGCCCTCCTTTCATAGGTTCTATATCTCTACTGCATTCCTGACTAAACAAGTCGGGGAAAGCATTGTATTGTCCCTGCCAGTATTCCTGCCGTCCGGCAATCCATTCATTCCATCCGGTAACAAAAACAAATTCAGGGTCTAATTCTAAAGCCCGGTCCCATTGTTCCTGAAAATTATATCCATAATTTACAGCAGACTCATCACTGGAAATACCTCCGCTGTTTGTATAACTACGACTAAAAACATTCGGAGCGTTCATCGCTGTAAGTCCTCTCTCTTTCGACCAGTTTTGTGCAACCCCTACAGTTACCTGTTCATAACCGCCGGAAGAACCTGTTCCAAATCCATGCTGTGGGTATATCTCCAGCCACCCCCAATGATCGGAGCGGGTTGGACCTGCATTATATACTCCCTGTCCCGGACGAAAGGTAAAATAACCTGCCACATCTGCCGGCAAATTATCAGGATACCCCATAATCAAAGGTTTTCCATTCCACTTGAAAAACAAATCGTCATAAGCTCCCTGCGTATATAATAATCCGTAAATACTTTTAATTGCAGTTTTACTTCCATCGGTTGCAGCAAAAGGCATTAAAAAAGCTATTTGCGGTGTATTTACACCATCTTCTCTTGCCTCAGCAAAAGCCTCACATACTGCCAGATAAGACTCTCTCCATGTAAAGCTACCATTGGAGCAATCAAAAAATATTACATCAACCCCGGCATCAGCCAACATTTCTGCATGTTTTCGAAGTACCCATTTATCCGTATCAATATAATAATCGAACAAGGGTTCACCCCAATAATAATAGCCGTCATCGGTTGGCCAATAAGAACTATTATAATCATTAATCATTTCCGGATATGCGGCCAACAAATTCGTGAGGTTATACGGAGCGTGCCCATCGGATAATTCAGTATGCCATATCCAATAAAACAAACCGACATATTTATCCTCTTTGAGATCACCTACTTCATCGTATGTTGGCAACTCACGCCCTACGGCATCGGTTGCAACTAACTGATACATCCCGGCATCCCGGACAACCACAGTAGTGTCTTCTTCGGATGTCCCATCATCCACAATTTCCGGAGCCGGATCGTTGTCGTGTTTGCAACTAAAGACAATAAAGACAATAAAGACAAACCATTTTGTTTTATTAAAAACTGCGTTTTGTTTTTTCATATTACCAACATTGATTAAGTTAATTTTATATTCAAAATGTGTCCTTTGTTTTAATCATCTCATTCAAAATGATTAGTATGTTCCTGGTATCAAGTCACAGGCATCTCTTTAAGGACCTTAGGATTCAAAAAATAAATTACTCTATTGAATGAATCCTAAGGATTACAAATCAGATAGATAGATATATTTATTCTACACTATTATATGATGCACCTAATTCTCCTAAATAGCAGTAAACCTCACCACTTATTGAAGTTGTGAACGTTACCTTAAAATAGGTAGCTGTAACAGTTTCATCCAACTGGAAAACCTGCTTATCTAGGCTTGTGGTATTGGTAGCTTCAAGTACTTTTGTCCAGTTTTCACCATCCGAAGAAACTTCGAAATACATATCTTTAGGCATTGATGCAGCCCAGCTTTCCTGGCAATTTACAATCCAGAATGCCCTGATCTTTTGTTCTTTTTTCATATCCACCTTAAGCCAATGCGGATATTCTGCAGTAGTACCCGTATATTGAGAGTGCCAGAAAGAGTAAATGTTACCATCTAATAAATGAGTAACTTCACCCGGATCACCACTGGTTTCTTCACTGGAACATGAGATTCCCCAGTCAGAACGGCCATAGTCCTGCAATTCAACTACTTCGTCCTTTACATTAAATATGTAATAAATAACATTCGAAGTTGTTTTAATTACTCCATTTCCCTCTATTCCGGTTATTTCAACAGGGAGCAGGTAACTTTTCCCATATTCTAAAAAACCATCAGGCTCAATAGTTAGTGTCAGTGAATCAGATTTTGTTTGCCCATCCTGTATCGTAAGCGTAGTAGCACTTAATACATAACTTCCGCTTACCATAGACAAATACTCCGTTCCTTTGTCTGAATTATAATTACTAACCAAAGAAAGGTCAGCACCTATAGTTGCAACAACATTTCCTTCTGCAGCCTGATCTGCAGTAATACAAAATTTGTAAGTTCGATCTGCCATGTCAATTGAATCTTTAACCGGACTACTTACTGTTCCCGATATAGAAACATTCACAAATACAGGATCTGATTCATCTTTACATGAAACGAATACCATTGCCGTAACAAGAAGTAATCCAATTACTTTTCTCATTGATTTGATTTTGTTAATCAATCCGATAGACATTTCTTTTTTTCTCATAATAAATTCAATTAAATTACTATTAAACAACTACTTACACACTGCAAGCTTAATATATTCCTGTCAGAAAAAAGACAATAAACCTCTACAGGCCTTAAAAGACCAGTTTAAAAATTACCCCTTCGGATTTTAAACTAAACCGACATCTCTATTACCGGCAATCTAAAAACAGAAAAACTAATCAGGAACACTGACTGACTGACTGACAAGAAATAATCTTTGCTATTTCGATGTAACGCTTTTTTAATTCAAGAAACTTTTTTAATAATGATAAAAGATTACTTTTTAATAAAACGATATACTTTAACTGAATGAGGAGGCATTTTAACCATAAAAATGCTATTATTTGTTTTCAGGTCTTTATGTTCCCACAAATCGCGTACTTTATAATCTTTTAGTTCATAAGGATATGTGTACCAATAATTATCGCTCGTTTTTAACAGGGAGACTAAATTAACCTGAACTTCCTTTTCTTCATCGCTCCGGTTTAGCAGGCAGATTGCTTTTTCGTCGTTTTCCAGCGCTCTTCCCCATATTTCATAATCGCCGTTATCACGATAGCAGGAGGCTTGTTGTCCCACGGGATCCTGATTAATGGCAATCAATTCGCTGTTTGTCAGTATTTCTTTTGTTTCATCCGACATATTCGCGAGGTCGTTCCCTGCCATCAGCGGGGCAGCCAGCATGCACCACATCGAAAAATGAGTCCTGTATTCCTCGGTAGTCATCCCTCCATTTCCTATTTCCAGCATATCGGGGTCGTTCCAATGTCCCGGACCGGCATATTTAGCCAGTTCCCTTTCTTTATCTACAATATCGATCATTGCATCCCAGCGGTCGAGAATATCGCCGGTAGTACGCCACAAATGCCCAACATTTTTTGCCCATTCCCAGGGTTTTGTTGAGCCCCACTCGCAGATACTGAACACAATTGGACGACCGGCGGCATACAAGGCATCTCTCATATTTGCATAAGATGATTTTGTATCCTGAGAAGAGGTATTACACCAGTCATATTTTAGATAATCGACCCCCCACCGGGCATAGGTTCGTGCATCCTGATACTCATGACCAAGACCACCTGGACGACCGGCACAAGTTTTACTTCCTGCACAAGAATATATTCCGAATTTTAAACCTTTTGAATGAATATAATCGGCAAGATATTTCATCCCATGAGGGAAGCGTTCCTTATCGACAATAATCTCACCGTCCTCTTCCCTACCTACCTGCCAGCAATCATCAATCACAATGTATTCGTATCCGGCATCCTGCATTCCACTACTAACCATGGCATCTGCCATTCCCATAATTAATTCTTCCCTTACATCGCAGGCAAATTTATTCCAACTATTCCAGCCCATCGGCGGAGTTTGTGCCAATTGTTCAAATTTTTGGGCATAACTACCTAGCGAGACAAATACAAACAGTACAATTATCAATCCTATTTTCATGCGTAATGATCTTAAAAATTATTTTATATTAATATTTTAATCACTATTTGTTTCCAAATTTGCAGTAACTATAACCTGCTTTTTCAGTTCATCAATATTTTATCCATACATCCATCTGCTATAGTTTTCGCAGACTCTGAAGAACATCGGGTTGCGAATATTTTCACATTTTCCGAATAAACTACCCGTATCGCTTTTTTACAACCGGCAATCTCATTATTTCGGACGATCACATCTTTCGCTCCGGAAATAAAAATACCCGTTTCTGCATCTTCTCCTTCAATGATGTTTCCCTCTATTAGCAAATGCTTATGTAATCCAGGGGCATCTGTTTTCTCAGCTCCTACATTAACAGTTATCCCACATGCCCACTCAATTCCTTCTAAACTTGCTCCGCAACGGAGTATCCGGTTATTACGAATCGTTACATCCTCTGAAGCAGGTCCTTCATGCCAGTCCCCTTCTGCTCCTATATGAATACCAGATCCTGTTGATTCCCTAATCAGATTGTTTTCAATCAGTACCTTTCTTGCTTTTATCAGAAATCCCCGGGACCGGTTAGACATTACAGAACAACCAACAATTTCGACCCTGGGTAATCGGGTTACATCGATTAAGTAATAATTTTCAATATCAGAGGGTAACTTTTCCTCAAAGGAAACATGGGTAAAAAGTTCAGCAATATTATTTTCGACCTTCTTAACGATAACCTTTTTCACTA
This sequence comes from Prolixibacteraceae bacterium, assembly GCA_963662895.1. Lineage (GTDB taxonomy): Bacteria > Bacteroidota > Bacteroidia > Bacteroidales > Prolixibacteraceae > GWE2-42-39. The sequence goes on from OY759982.1 coordinate 2,933,780, forward strand.
CTTCCAGCGTTTGTCTTCTGACCAGTTCCATCGTATCCGCTACATCCGGGAAATCCAATACCTGAGCATGCCAGTCTGCCCCTTTCAGAACCAGATTATAGCCATCGCCCACAGATGGCTTCCTGATTGTCAGGTAATAGTTATGAATGTTAACAGCATCATCTCCATGTCCTTCGAACTGACAATTTCGATAACGGATATATCCTTTACACGAGGTAAAATGGGTCGCATCTGTGTTGACAGACATCCTCTGACCTGGTAACGGGACGATCCTCAGTCCATCCAATAAAATATTCTCAGAGCGGTGACCAACAATCCCCATTCCCGGTTGAGAATGGATGGTTACATCATCCAGCCTGATATTTCCGGCTTCCAGCATTAAAATGGCAGGACGAAAATGAAAAGTCTGGGGTGACATAATCCGAAAGCCCAACATACCCGGATCAATCTTGCAGAAAATTCTAAAAACCCCGGGAGCTATAAATTTAAATTTAGGAAAGTAGTCTTCTCTTGACAATAACCGGTGTGCCCGGTTATCGAAATAATGAATCCGGCAAAGCGGCATTTTGTCAGTTAAACAATAGATACTATCAAATGCCACCTCATACCAATCTGATCCAATCGATGTAATTGTCCCCTCAATATGGGGTTTTATTTTATAATCAATAGTAAGCCCATTAATAATAATATTTTCACAATTATTCAACGATACGGGTTCTCCCCATCCATCAAAAAGCAAAACAGCCCCTTGTGCTTCAACAGTAATATTATTCAATCCATTAAAATCCAGTCCTTTCGCATATGGGTAATATGGTCTGAAAATAGAATCCTGAGGATTTCCGTTGACTTTTCCGTTAAGAATTCCCTCCTGCAGATCCATAGCCTTTTCATCCCCAAAATTGTAGATACCCGATTCAAAATGTATAACTGTGCCGGGATGCTCCCTGCAATAGTCCATTGCTTTGCGCAAGGATTCTGCGTCGTTTTGATTGTCGTTGGGAACAGCACCAAAATCTGCAACGGATACAGAATTCATTTTTTCCCCTCGCTCACAAGATAACAGAACAAAGAAAGTAAGAACAAAAGATAACAGGTCTCCTGATTTTCCTGATATTCTGTCAAATCTTATCTTTTTTAATAATGTTCTTTTCATTCCTTTTTGCCATTCCATTCTAAGAAGCTGAGCAAAAAGACAATTATTAAACATGAAGCCCCGAAGACACAAAAAATAAATATTTATAAAACAATACTTTATGCCTTGGAGTCTTCGTGTTTTAAGTTGTTTTTTTATCTTTTTGCACAGTCTCAAAAACATAATCAATACTTTCCGTAAAGAAATATCTCAGAAATACTGGTATAGGTAACCCGGTTACTATCAGTCAATACCAGTTTCAGATAGCGTTTTGTTGTCACTACAGAATTAAAACTAACAGTAAGCAAATCTGCATCTGAAGAGAAAACTCCTTCACCTATCTTTTCCCAGGATGAAGCATTGGGGTCAGAATCATCGCTCGTCCAGTATTGAACCGTATTAGCATCAGTATTTCCAGGCCTCCAGGTTTCAATTTTGATAACATTTTTTGCCTCGTTCAGGTCAATAATAGCCCAGTGAGGCAGAGGAGCCGCACCATCGCTATACGACGAATGCCAGTAAGAATCATAATCTCCGTCAAGTAAAGTCTCTACACCACCTCCGTCATCAGGCTGCTGGTCGGAACAAGAAATTACGCTCCATCCTGTTCTATCGTATTTAAACGTGGAAGGAAACTGAATATCACTTTGCTCCCATTCCAACGCAAAAGTATCAATTGCTCCTTCTTCAGGAATATATAAAGAACGGAAATCAAAAGAAGATCCGCCCTCTACATTCGGGCATATAATCTCATCGTCATCTGCAGGCATCACAACAACTACACGATCATCACTGGTTTTTGACTTATAGCGAACCTGTACTTCCACTAAGTCTTCCGCTGCTGAATACCAGTCAATAATGCCATCAGTACCAGACATCGTTGCCGATCTGACTTTCCGCTGTGACAGGCTTTCTTTATAAGAATCGCCGTAGGATGTTCCAAAATCGGTCATTTCTAATGAAGAATTACCATATTGATCAGTGGTCTTCACATAGAATGTATAGGCTTTTTCAGACATATTTTCCAAAATTACTTCACTGCTGTCCAAACCTGTTCCCGGGGTTACCGGAATAATCAACGAATCAGCATAACTATTCCAATACAGATCTACCGATGTAACATTCGGTGAATTATACAGCCAGAAACGGAACTTAATCCTTCCTTTTCCGGCATAAAAAGCAATAGAATCCGGTTTGGGGGCATATATTATTTCCCCTCCTTTGATATATTCTTTATGTACATCCATCATATCCTCGCATGATATCAATATTGACAACAACGCGAAAACAAATAATGAGCTATATATTCTTTTCCAATTTTTCATGTGATTAAAATGTTTGTTTATACATCCAAGCTTATTCCTTCACATTAATTAGCCTCAGAACCATACATCGTTACTTCGGCAATATGGGTAAATGTAGATGACCCCCATGTATCCAGAATTTTAATTCTAATGTAGCGGAAATCTCCTGCATCCACATCCACTGTAAATTCATGTCCTGCCTCTAATGCTGCAATATCAGCATCAGTATTAGTTCCCACAGGTAAGCCAGATGGTTTTACAATTGTACAATCCATAATTTTTGTCCACTCGCTCCAGTCGCCACTCATGCCGGGAGCATCAGCACGTCCGTACACTTCAAAACCTTTGGGATTTCCCCAGGCATATTCACAGTCATCATCCCACTGCCAAATTACAAGACGACTTAGTTTGGCCGTTACCCCGAGATCTATCGTAAAGGCTCCGGGCAACACTCCTACAGGTGAATGCCCGATGGTCGACACATCATCATCGATGATACCCAATGAAGTTCCTTCCCAATTATTCCAACTGGAAATATCATTCGCTAATTTTATAAAAGACCATTTCGTTTTGTCCAGTTTCTTTTCGTAAAGCGGAGTTAATTTTCGCCCCGCTGGGAAAATGGTATCGGAAACGTTCTCCCAAAGATCAGATACAATAACACCAAAAGTTGTTGGTTCTGCATTAAACCCGCGCAGCGAATACGTTGCAGTATCATCCTGAGAGGTAAGCACCTTATAGGTTTGAAGTACCCCGACTGAATCATCTGCCAGAAATTCCAATGACAATACATCTTTATCAGGATTTAGCCAGTTGAAACGTGCTCCGCCAAAATCAGTTTTTATTTCCATCGAGTTGTAAGCCTTTTTTAGTGCCGATTCCAAAGGGGTAAAAGTAACTTCCACGGGGTCAGACATTTCTCCGCCACGATTCATCGAATAGAGCATTGCTGCATGTTCCTCAACATCAGTATATCCCTGTATTTCAATATTATTTTCATAGAATGAAGAAACCAGTTCTTTGGTTTTACCGTTAGTCAGTGTATATACCGCTTTTACCGCAAGTAAATCTTCTTCTTCAGGTATCCGGTAATTAATCTGCACACCTCCTGGTATTTCTTCTGTCTGAATATCAGTTACCACAGAAGGTTTCCCGTTACTTCCCGTAATAGGGGAAAGCTCCTTTTCGTTACAGGCACTTAGTACAAACAGAAAAGCTACAAGTGTTATAAATGTTTTTTTCATACGTCAATAGATTTTTCTTATTACCAAAATAATTTATTACCAACCCGGGTTCTGAACCAAATTTGGATTATTAATTATATCACTCTCGGGAATTGGAGCAAAATAGTTTTTAAAAGAAAAAGTCTGGTTATAAATTGTTGTTACTGTATAATATTCATTTACATCCGATTTAGTAACATCCCATCCTTTTACCGGACCATTCTGTTCATCCATCGCAGTCATCCATCGCCGACTATCCCAAAAATATGCACCTTCACATGCCAGTTCTACAGCACGCTCTCTATGTATGATTTCACGCATTCCTGCCTTGGTCTTTGGTTTATCAGGATATATTGAATGATCTTTCCAACTTTCCACAACACCATCCAGCCCGGCACGTTCCCTTACCATATCAATATATTGATAAACCTGTTCATCAGGCGCATCTTTCATTTCATTCAATGCCTCTGCATAGAATAACAACAAATCAGCAAAACGCATATCCGGGAAAGGATACTTTTCATAAGCTACGGAATTTCTATCCTGATAACTGGTATTAACAGAAACCAGTTTCTTACAAAAATAACCGGTAGCATTATAATCGCCGGGTTGGAAAACCGAAGAATATTCGCCATAACGGTCTTTCGGATATAAACATTCTGCATCATCGTCCGGCTCGTTTATGTAGGAGTTTCCATACCACTTTCCACGGTCGAAGCCCAAAGTGGAATAAAACCTCGGTTCCCTGTCAAAGTTCAATGCAGCGGTCTGTTCTCCCTTCTGAATATAATAACGATGATCATCGTCTCCTGTACGCAGTTCGTACCGGTTTGCGTAATCATATTCCGCATCCTCATCAACAGGAACACCATTATCAGAATAAAATTTTTCAACAACATTAAGCGGGATACTCATATTTCCGGTTGTAGTTTGCTGGGTTGCTACCTCAAACCTTGGAATACATTCCTCCTGTACCCCTTCATCTATCCCCCAGGAGGTAGATCCCCATATCAGCTCACAGTTCCAACGTTCACTAATGGCATGACGCAAAGTATTTACCAAATAAGTTTCATCAGACAATGTTTTTGACGTTACATAATCACTCTGCTGATACAAACGAATTCCACAGATATTACAAACCGTAATCGCAGAATCACAAGCTTCGGCAGCTCTCTTCCAACGCCCGGCATCATAGGCCTGGTTAAAAAACGGTTCACCGTTATAATCCAGAAAACTGTTGTAATCGGTATTCCCGTTAAAAAGCGGGCTTGCCCAATATATCAGGACTTTTGCTTTAAGAAAACAGGCTACTGCCTGGGTAAAACGCCCCAGTTCTGTGGTTTTGTTCTGAATCTGAACAGGAAGCGCCTCGCTATCAATCACTTCCTCCAATAACTCAACAATATAAGTAAAAGTATCATCTACCTTTTCCCTGTAAACCCTTACATTATCCGTTGATTCGTTAATTTCCATATTTTCTTTCAAAGGACAGACCGGCCCGTAATAACATAGCAAATAAAAATGCAGATATGCTTTGATTGTTTTAACCTCAGCTATCCACCGATTCTTTTCGTATGTTTCCAAATCACCCACATTACTAATATTCGCTAAAAAGACATTACAGTTATTAATTCCTGCATACAGGTTGCGTACCGGCTCTCCGGTTGCACTCCAGTAATTGAAATATGTTTCGGTAGCACTGTCATATCCCCGTGCAGCCATCATCCCCCCATCGGTATTCTCCTGATTAAATATCATTTCCATTGCACCAAACATGGCGGGATTCTCATTCCAACCTCCTAATTTTGGCATACTCCAATAACAGGTTGCCAGATACTGTTCTGCCGTGTAACGATTCGAAAAAGCATCGTCAAGTGTTGCGGTATTATCCGGAACAACATCCAGGTAATCGCATGAAGACAACACAGCCAACGGTATCAGTACTAATAAAAAATATCGAATAATTTTTTTCATCTCTATCAATGTATTTTATTTGTATAAATGATGATTAGTTAATGATGAGCTTTTTTACAAACTGATATTCAGCCCAACGTTAAACACCCGTTGGATAGGATAGCCTAATCCGTCTCCTGCCATTTCCGGGTCCCAGAGTTTAAATTTGCTGAAGTAGCACAGATTGGTTCCGCTTACATATACACGCAAATTTTTTAAATACATTTTTTTCAGTAACCTTTTGGGTAAGGTATAACCAAGTTCAACAGATTTTAAACGAAGGAAGGAACCATCCTCCATAAACCATGTGCTCCTATTATCAATTTTCTTATCTTCATCTCCCGTATTATTAACAACATTGTCATGACTTAAACGCGGCCACAATGCATACGGATTAGGATTGCTTTCAGACCAGTAATCATCGGCAAAACAAGTCAGGATCGCATTATTATCAACACCCGGGGCAATTTTCTCAGCATCAATCCAAAAAGATTCACGAGCCGATCCCTGGAAGAAGAAGGAAGCATCAATGCCCTTGTATCCGGCAGAAAGGCCAAAACCGTATATTATTTCAGGCGTAGTAGGAAAGCCAATCGGAACCTTATCCAAGGTTGATATTTTCCCATCGCCGTTAACATCCCTGTACTTAATATCACCGGACATATAGGAACCGAACTGAGTCGGTGAATTTTCCACTTCAGCATCGTCAATAAATAAACGCTCTGCAATATAGCCCCATTCTTGCTTAATAGGTTTCCCTATTTTCGACTTCCAAGGAGTTGCAGAATAATCGGGTTCTTCCCATTCTTTCACCTCACTCGTAGCATAGGTAAATGTTGCCCTTCCGGTTAGCCATAAAGTATTACTAAAATTCTTTTCGTAATTTAATTCACAATCGACTCCTTTTCCTATAGCTACTCCCAAGTTCGCACTTACATCAGGGATAATTCCCATTGTTGCAGGAGTAATTCTATCCACAAGAATATTTTTACGTTTTTCATGAAAAACTTCCAGATTGGCAGAAAGGCCATTATTCATAGTAATCTCCATTCCTATATTTGTTTTATAGGCAGTTTCCCATCCGATTTCATCATTCGCATACCGGGTTACACTAACACCATCCGGACTATAGTTCATATTAGTACCCCAAAATACATATCTTTCAGCATCCATATCCACCTGTGAAAGATAGTAGAACCGGTCGTCATCACTGCCAATAGCATCGTTACCTACCAATCCATACGTCGCTTTTATCTTAAATTGTTTAAAAACACTTGTCAGAGGCTTAAAAAATTCCTCGTTAGAAAGCATCCATGCAGCCCCGACAGAAGGAAAAAATCCCCAACGGTGATTCGTTGAAAAACGTTCGGAACCATTGTATCCGAAGTTAAACTCTCCGAAATACCGGGTATCATAATTGTAAGCAAAACGTCCGGACACCCCCATGTTACGGTTAGGAAGAGAAAGCTGCAAATTCTTGGCGACTCCTGTTTTTTCCTGGCGCATGGTATAAACCAGCAAACCGTTTACATTATTTTTATTAAAACTTTTGTTATACTCGACAGCTGTTTCCAGATAGTAAGTACTGTTTATATGACGTTCCCCCGGTTTATAGTCAATATATTCTGTTCCACTGGTAGGATTCAAACACGTTAAAGTATAGGTATTCTCTTTTAAATTATAGGAAGATATGTTATAATAAAAGGGACTATATTGACGAGTCACATTATATTCGGAATAACGGTCCACATTAAACATAGCACGAGCCGTCAACCCCTTTACAAGCATTTTCAAATCTTGTTTTACCTCAATCTGAGCAATGGTTGTATTTTTACTGTATTCTTTATAGCCTTTTAAGCTTTCGGCATAAGGGTTTGTATAACTGCAATCGCCGTAATTACCAAAAAGAATGTGACCTGCATAGGCATAGTTTTCATCGGGTTCATAATAAGGCTTAAACAAAACCGGATTTGACTGCATAACTTTCTCATACATCTTTGTTCCCCCGTCAATAGGGCCGGTATAGTCATCATAAGTAGTACTTAAGCGCAGTATCATTTCCGTGCTTTTCGTCAAATTAACGTTTATGTTCGAACGAAATCCATACTTTTTAAGATCAATGTTTGAATTAAAGTTATTTCGCTTGTCCACTTTTAAATCCCCGTTATCATGGGTAATATTTGCTGCCACATAATAACGGACAACTTTACCGCCACCGCTGACACTCATGTTTACACGCTGGTTGCATACCACATCCCTGAACATTGTTTTATACCAGTCAGTTGCCGGAAAGATATCAGGATAAAGCCCTTTCTCTGTCATGGTAATCTTTTCCTGATCATACAACGATAATCCTGAAGCATTCCGCGTTTTTACAGCTTCATTCTGCATCTTCATAAACGTAACCGGGTCGGCAACATCTACCCTTTTGGTCGGCATCGAAAAAGAATTTTCAATCCGGACATTAATTTTTGCCTTACCTTCAACACCTTCTTTTGTAGTTACAGCTATTACCCCATTAGCACCACGGGCTCCGTAAAGGGCAGTTGCCGTGGCATCTTTCATAATGGAGAAATTGGCAATATCATCGGTATTTAAACGCGCTAAATCATCAGTACTCAATTCCACCCCGTCAATCAGGATTAAAGGGTCTTTTTTAGCTTCCGCACCAAAAGTTGTGATACCACGAATAAAGAAACTTGCATTGTCCTCTCCTGGTTCTCCACTTCGCTGGTAAGAAATCAAACCGGATACTCTACCAGCAAAAGCAGTTGTCAGGTTACTGCTTGGAACTTTTAATTCATCTGCTTTAATCGTGGTAATTGAAGCAAGTACACTCTCCTTTTTCTGTTTTCCGAACGCAACAACTGTAACATCTTCCAACTCCTGAGATTTTTCTTTCATTTTAATATTAATCTTCTCCTGTCTCTCCACATCAACAATCTGACTTTCCATCCCAATAAACGAAAAGACAAGTTTATCCGTTGGCTCGGCATCTATAGAATATGTCCCATCGGTATCTGTAATTACCCCGCGGGTAGTCCCAACAATAGTAATTGTAACACCGGGTAAAGGATTTCCTTCCATATCCGTAACTTTTCCCCTTACCCTTTTTTGAGGAGCAACCAAGGGTTTAGTAGATACCGCATCCAGATCCTTTTTCCCGATTATTACCTGTCTGTCAAAAACTGCAAATGAATTCTTATCCGGATCTAATATCTCATCCAGTACTTTCTGTATCGTAAAATCTTCAGCAGTTATACTTACTTTCTGATTTAAATCCAAAGCGTCTTCGACCACAATAAAAATGAAATCACTTTGGGTCTCAATCTGCTCTATTAACTCAGAAAAAGTGGCATCATGCAAATTCAAGGTTAATTTTGTGTTTTGTGAGTAACTCACACTTGCATTTACAGACACTACTGAGATAATCAAAAAGAAAAAACATATTTTCATTCTCAGAAACAATTTTTTTACATACCAATCCCTTGGCTCGTAAAATCCATTTTTTTTCATATATTTGTTTTGTTATATATTACAATAAATGTTTTACAACACTGTGATTAAAACACCAGGCAGGTTATAATGGAGATATAATCTGCCTATTTTTAATTTTAAACTAGTTATAATGGTATTTTTCTAATAGGCATTAATTTTTAACGTTAATATTTTCTTTTTTTGACACTATAATTTTATCATCGCTAATCGTACAAGAAATAGGAGCAATAGAGCTAATTGCCTTAAAAATATCAGAACACTTTGATTTCAAATCAAGTTTCCCTGTAAGGGACATATTTGCTACCTCCTGCCCCTGAATTTCAATTTTCACATTGTAGTATCGTGACAATTTATCGGTTATTGTCCCCAACTTTTCCTGTTTACAATACATCCAACCATCCTTCCAGGAAATATATGGCAATACTTCTGTCTTCTCTAATGAAGTTGTTTTTGTTTCTTTCTGATATACTAATAAATGATTGGGTTCCAGCACTATTTTTTGCGAATTTACTTCAGCCTGTACATTTCCCTCAACCAAAACAAGCGAACTGTATGAATCTTCAGGGTAGGCTGAAATATCAAATTTTGTACCTAAAACTTTAACCGTCATCTCATCGGTCACTGCAATAAACGGCCTTTTCTGATCATGAGCTACTTCGATATATGCTTCACCTTCAACAAATAACTCACGTTTTTCTTTAGCAAATTTTACCGGAAAGATAGCCCGACTACCTGAATTTAAATACAACCTGGTCCCGTCGGAAAGAGTTAAACTGGTTCTTTTTCCCCTCGGTACAACCAACTGGTTCAATTGTTCCTGAGAACTCTCCTTAGAAGAAGGGACAACCGGCGTTTTTTGCGGCGTTGCAGTACCGGCATCCTGAATTTTAGAGACCAGTTTTGTTGATTTTCTTCCATCCGCTGTGTTTACCTCAATTTCACCATTACCTTTATATTTTATTTCCAGATTATTCGAGCTAAATGTTTTTTCTGAATTATCGGAAAAAATTAATTTCACTTCGTCGGCTCCCCCAACTCTGGCAATAGACTTATAATCTGTAAGTTCATTTTTTGAATTCACGAAAAAATAAAGAAGGGAAGAAAGACCTGTCAATATGATCAACCCGGCGGCCACAGACCACCAAATCCGTTTTGAGTGCTTTTTGTTAATTATTTTTTTCTCAATAGCCGTCCACAATTTTTCCAGTTTCCGACTGTTTATCCCCCTCTCTTCCGGAATAATACTTTTAATAATAAAAATCGCTTCGTCAATATCCTTTTTTCTGGACGGGTTATCTTGCAGAAACCGTTCCCAATATAAATCTGCTTCAGGAGTTGGATTTAAAACCCACTCGATAAAATCATCCCTGGTGATAAAATCATTCGGATTTATGTTTGAGATTTCTGCCATCTAATAAATTTTGACCACAAGAGCAAAAAAAATTCGTTTTGTACTCACCTCGCCTTATTTTTTTTTCAAAAAATTTTCAGGCAGGGTAAAATATTATGAAGAGAATAACAAATACAACAGGCTCACTAACTTTTTCTGATAACATTTTCTTAACTTTTCCATTCCCCGGTGGATAAGATTTCTGGCTGATTGATAATTTAATTGAAGTACTTCGCTCAATTCTTCATAGCTGAGCCCGCTTACATAACGCAAATAAATTGCTTCACGTTGTCGGTCACTTAATTCTGCCATTGCTTTTTCAAGCAACTTCAGCTTATTATTTCCATTACTTTCCTCATCCGAAGATGTCAAAAAATACGAAAAAGAAATTTTTTCCGAATCAAACGACAGGTATCTGCTTTCTTCTCCCTGCAAACGAAATATTTTTCGTTTAAGCGACAAAAAAAGATAACGCTTAATATTATTTCCAGACTTTAATTGTGGCCGGTAATTATATAAATCGATAAAAAGATCATGAATTGCATCAAGAACCAAATCTTCACTTTTTGAGAAATGCAATCCAAACCTGAATAATTCCTGGACATAGCGATCATAAATAATCCTAAATGCGTTCACGTTTCCTGAAATAAAATCATCCCACAACTTAGCCTCACATTGTATTTTTTCAGTTTCATCCATACATTAAGGTTCAAATCCTATGTTAATGGGCTAAACCATCCCTGTCTTGACAAAGTTATAATCATTTTATTTCAAAACTATTTTTTAGAATAAAATGAGAAATAATTATTCAACAAACAGTTAGAAAGCTAATTTTTTCCCCGTTGTGTGAAACAGATTATACACAACGGAGGACATTCCTCATATTTTTATTAGTTGGTTAGACTATTTCTTCAACAGTTCCTGCTGAATACGTTCGAAACTTTGTTTGGTATGCTGCCACATACTGACCACATCAAAAGCAGCCCAAAACAAGCGCATTCCCTGTTCTTTCCAAAACTTTATTTTTACAGGGTCGCCACAGGCAATCCCCGGAAGAACGCCGTATTTATTACAGGTAGCAATTACTTTTTTTACCGTTTCGATATATTCGGGATTATCCAACTGGGTAGGAATTCCCATTCCAAGCGACAGATCATCATTCCCGACCAATGCGATATCAATTCCCGGGACAGAAAGAATATCATCCAGATTGTCAATAGCCTCTGCTGTTTCTATTTGTATCCCGACAACAAAATCATGATTAAAATAATCGAACTGTTCAAGCGGTTTTTCCCATCCCAGGTATTTCCCTGCCGGGCAGGCACTACCCGCATACCCTTTAATTCCGTAAGGAGGAAACTTAATCAGCCTTAAAAAATCTTCCACATCCTTGCGGGAACGGATCCTGGGAACAAATATTCCGTCAGGCGCCTGGTCCATTGTACGGTTCAATTCGGCGTACGAAGCTTCGGCTACCCTGACCATACAGGGAAATCCCAATGCCCGGGCCAAGCGGATATGATCAAAAACGGTTTCACTGTTAAATCCTCCATGCTCCCGGTCAATTAACACCAGATCAAAACCGATTTCATGGTACATTTCAATCACTGAGCCTGACCGGCTGTCAAAAACACAACCGGAAAGAAGCACGTCCTTATTTTTTATTCTTTTTTTTAACAAACCTGTACACGTTGCCATATCTGTTTTAGTTTTAGTTTGATCAATATTCAACTTCTTATTTACTTACATTTCCCATGTCTAAATTTTGATCTAAAAATGGTTACAGCGTCTGACATATTCTGAGCTAAATGTTATTTTTTGTTCGCCATTTCAGCATAATATCGAAATGCAAGATTTTTCGGAAATAAAGATAAGCGGAGGATAGAGCGGAAGAAATACAGGTTAACTAAGTTCAAAAACAGGATAATAAATTTCAAAACGAACAGATTCCTTCCCACGGTCGGAGGATTAAAGGTCAAACGGTTCCTTTCACAGTACTTTGGGTCGAAGCAAACTTCTTTTGGGCCGAAGCAAACTTCTTCCGGGTCGAGGCAAACTTCTTTTGGGTCAAAGCAAACTTCATCCGGGCCGAAGCAAACTTCTTTTGGGTCAAAGCAAACTTCATCCGGGTCGAGGCAAACTTCATCCGGGTCGAAGCAAACTTCTTCCGGGTCTTGACCCGGAAGTCCCGGGCCTTGAAACGAAACTATCAGTTCCTGTAATTGCGCTATTATCTCTTATAAGTGTGTATTTTGAAATAGGCGTTTCTGAAATCTTTAGGGCTTACACCGTTTTTTTGTTTAAACTGGCGGTTGAAGTATGACAGGTTATTATAGCCGCAACCGGAATATATTTCGTTAATATTGAGATTAGAGTTAATCAGCATCTTTTGTGCGTTGTTAATCCGCACTTCGTTAACATATTGGGAGAAAGTCTTTTCAGTCCTGTTTTTAAAGAACCTTGAAAAAGATGCTGCCCCCATGCCCGATAATTCAACGGCACGTTTAAATACTGTATTTTCCGAATAGTTTTCCTCTACAAAAGAAAATATGCGTTTTATCAAACTGTCGTTTAATTTGTAATAATATTTTTTTACCCAGCGTGCCGTCAGCAATTCATAATCATCATGCCTTGATAAAATATCAAGAATGGTCAGCAAGTCCAGGATGCTTCTTAATCCTTTATTGAACGACAACTTTTTCATTAAAGAGATTACCTCTTCTGATGGACTGGATATTTTTATTCCTGCTTCTGCGTTGGCAAGCAATTGATTGAGAAGTATGGCTTCTTTGCGTTCAAAAAAAGGAGCTCCTAAAAATTCCTTTTTAAAGAGTACAATAGTTGCCTTTGACTTAAGCCCCTGATTATCTTTATCTTTAGCGTTTTTAAAACAATGAATTAATTTTGGGGCAAAAATAAACAGGTTACCTGCTTTAAAATCGACAATATTATTACCTGCATATACTTTTCCTTCGCTTTGTTCAATATAAGCTATCTCGTATTCATAATGGTAGTGCCTCGGAGAAGTAAAATAATCCTGCTTGTAATGGCGGGTCAAAAATATGGCATCCTCATCAAACTTGAGTTTTTCCTCATTTATTTCCATGCTGCCTTATAAAAAAGTTTACCATTTCTACCCCGCCAAATTAATAAAATGAATTACCGGAAAGAAATTGTCTTAAACTAAAACATTTATAAGCGATCTTTCAATTCATCGATCCTCATTTTAAGCATACGTCCAACTGGTTTTCCGTCGCGATAGGTTATTGCTTTTACTTCAACAGCGCCAACCGGAATGGCAACAGGCCTTCCTGCATATTTGGCCGAATACTGATCAGGAAAAGAAAAATTGAAGGAATAATAAATATCCAGTCCCGGAACTTCTGCTCCAAAAGCAACTTTCAGTTCCCCGGAAGGCTCTTTTACCGGAGCGATAGTCGGATCGAAAACACTACGGGCATACTTCGTTTCTGTTTTGTCCAGCAAAGGCAAATTTTTCTCCATACGCTGAAAAAAACATTCCAGATCCCGTTTTTCTTTCGGTGTCCATAATACTTCGGACATCGCCATGGCCCGCGGCCAGGTCATATATTCAACCTGTCGCCCGTCTTCAATCATTTCTGTCCACACATTTCCCTGTCCGCCTAAAATATATTTTGCATCTATTCCATCAGGAACAGGTTCAAATTTATATACCTGCGTAAGCCTTAGCTTAGACCACGGATACGGAAACCCTTCGATCACCGACTCTCCCTGCATATAATCAAAATAGCAAAAACCGGTCGGGGTCATCACCACTTCGTGTCCTTCGGAAGCAGCTTTTATTCCGCCTTCCATTCCCCTCCACGACATCACCGTTGCATTGGGGGCCAGGCCTCCTTCGAGAATTTCATCCCAGCCGATCAGCCTCTTTCCTTTGGATTCAACAATTTTCTCAACCCGTTTTATAAAATAACTCTGAAGTTCAGATTCATCCTTCAGTCCATGATCTGCCATCACTTTTTGGCATTTGGGGCAATTTTTCCAGAAATCCCTGCATACCTCATCACCTCCGATATGAATATATTTCCCCGGAAAAAGGGCAACAACTTCGTCCAGAATATTACTCAGCATTTCAAAATTTGCCTCATTTCCGGCACACAGTACATTTTCTTCCGGGCCTCCGTATTCCCCGGCATAAACGGTTGTCGGTTTTCCGCTGCACGAAGCCTTCGGATAAGCGGCAAGCAACGAGCGGCTGTGACCAGGAACGTCAATTTCAGGAACAATGGTGATAAAACGCTCCTGAGCATACCGGACAATTTCTTTTATGTCTTCCTGGGTATAGAAACCTCCGTACGAAGGTTTTTCTCCAGGCTCCTGAGCAGGCATACTGTAAAAAACGCCGGTGCGGGGAACCCGCCATGCACCAACTTCAGTAAGTTTCGGATATCGTTTTATTTCAATCCGCCACCCCGGATCGTCGGTTAAATGCCAGTGAAATACATTGTATTTGTATTCCGACATCTGGTCGATATATTTTTTTATGAATTCCTTGCCGAAGAAATGCCGGCTATCATCCAGCATAAGACCGCGCCAGCCAAAACGCGGATAATCGACCACGGAAACCGCAGGGACAGGTACAGGCCGGCCTTTCTTATCCGCAGAACAATTTAATGAAATGAGTTGCTGCAACGATTGCAACCCGTAAAATACTCCTGCCGGATTATTGGCTGAAACTTCTATACCGGAAGGCTTTACTTCCAATGTATATCCTTCGTTTCCAATTTCGTTATTCCTGATTTTATTAATCTGAAGGACAATATTCTTCCCTTTTGCGAAAGATACAACAGCTAACTCATTGCCGGTAAAAAAATTTACCCGATCTGCAAATATTTTTGCCGGTTGCAAAACCGACTGATCCCCGTTTGTAATAATCTTTGTCTTTCCGGTCAGTTCAAAATACCCGGCATTTTTTGTTATTCTTACAGGCTCAGGAATTAAACTTACAACAGTCTGCGAAAATCCTCCCAGAGTTATACAAATCAGGAAAAAACTTAGTAAAAATCTACTCTTCATAACGAGTCGGTTATTTTGCTTCATTTGTTTTATTTTTAATCATAAATATTTTCCATTTCCCATGCATCCAGCGATTTCAAAAGTGCATCTTTTCCATGGGAAACTATTGATACGCCTTTACTGTCATCTCTTTCGGGATAAACGCGCAAAGCAATACATTGGCGATCGTTTACAAATACTTCAACAATACTGCGATCGATAAAAATATGCAGGTTTACCAACTCTCCATCTTTTATCTGGACATCTGCCGTTTCAGGAATTCTGAAATCTACCTTATCCGATACTGAACTGTTCAGGTTATCAATGGAAACAGCACTGGTTCGTATGGCCGGACCTGAATAATCACGGTTAAGATAGCCTCCATCATGATAAAAGGTAACCCGTGTGTATTCCTCTTTATCAGGCGAACGCAACACATCCAGTTCAACAGCCGAGGCTTCCTTTGGGTCGAGGGTCAGATTAATCTCCATCGCATTGCCTGAAATCCCGGCAAGAACGATCTCTTTATTGGCCGGCAAATTCATTTCGGAAACAGAAGCATGCTTTTTCCTCAATGTTGTATAATCGCCGGCCGGGCTTATCTCCAGTTTTTCGTTTTCATCCAATGTCAGACGTCTGGGCAAAGTCATTAACTCTGTATAACTGCCCTCTCCTATTTCTTTTCCGGTATTCATATTGAAAATGGCAATAACACCGCCTTTCCCGTCGGGATAAGCAGACGGAGCATGAACTCCACCACGGGAGGCCGGACCATGGTTGAAATTTCCACCATCTGTAACATTAAATTTATCATTTACCTTATCGTAATCTCCAATCAGGTATTTTCCTCCGCTTTTATGACTGAAATAAAGAAGTATATATTTCCCTTTATCCCCGACAGGCCAGAAATACGGGCATGAACCGTCATCGCCTATCAGTGAATAACGATCGTTTTCAACAAAAGGGTACAAATACTTCCAGTTCAACAGATCCGGGGATTCGAAGAGGAAATCGGCACGGACTTTCTTTTTCCCCGGACCAGTATAAAGGTTCCCTCCCATTAGTGAATAATATTTACCGCCTTTCTTCCAGATGTTCGGATCCCAGGGACTATAGGGTAATCCTTCAGAGGGGTCAGGGGCTGTAATTACTGCTTTGTCCGAAATTTTCGTCCAGTTCAGCAACAATGGATCTTCTGAGATTGCAACCATATTACCGGCGTTTACTCCATGGTACATGGCAATTACACGATTCTCTTCGACCCAGGTTGAACCTGAAAAAACCATTTCTTCCGGGTTGGGATAAATAGCGTACGGTAAATCCCTCCAGTGAATTAAATCGGTGCTTACAGCATGCCCCCAGTGCTGACGCGGATCTTCCGGGGGATAAGCCTGGAAAAAGAGATGCCAGTTTCCCTTCCAATAGCAAAGGCCGTTGGGGTCATTCAACTTTCCTTCCGGACTAATAAAATGATAATATGGCCTGTGCTTATCTTTCGAAAGTAACTGACGTGATGCCTGAAACCTTTTTATAAGCAGATTGTCTTTCAACTGCTTTTCCTGTTCAGACCCAGAAGTTCCAAAGGTAAAGCGGGGAACTTTTGAGGTATAATCCTTTTGCGCAAATGCAGAAACTGAATGTAGAAAAAAACAGATCAGGCAAAAGAAGATGCCGGTAATTTTATTCATTATTCAATCGTTTTTACAACATTAATATTTTACAAGAAGATTTAATAATTTCTGATTTTGAGGTAATGAAATCACTCTTTGGGAGGCATCCCATTTTGTCCATTCCTGCCCGTTGATCGTTACAGATTTGATTGGTTTTTGAAATGGATCACGTACAAAAAGCAGCGCTTGCGGTCCATTCTCTGGTAACAAAATACTGGCAACAATTGTATTGGGTTCATCGCCATGAGACAAAGAGAAACTATATTCACCGAACCGGGTATGAATTTTCTTCAGTTCAACTTTTTGTCCGGGTTCAAGCCAGCGTTCCGGAATACCGCTGGCCAGCCATATTTCATTATCTTTTTCCAGGATTAAAAGATCGATAATCTGGCTCACCAGACGAGATTCGTCCGGAGTCTTATAAAAGGGGCCACTGGCATGTTCCCACATCCGGTATTCCTCCGATAAAGCAACAATATCAGGGTAGAAAAGCGCTACAAAATTATTGTACAAGCTACGCAGAGCTGCTTTATTTTCATGACGTTCCAGATATACACCTGCAGGATTCTGCAAATTGGCCTGGAAAACCATACCGCCCCGGCTAAACCAATATTCATCATCCACCCAACCGTGAGTATTCAAATTCATTGAAGTTGACAAAGTAAGATTATCTTCCCAGTCGTTCAGTATCCAGTCTGCCATAGGTGATTTCGAATCGATAATCCCTGTTTTCATCAAAGTAACAGGCCCGTACAAAACTTCGCGGGTTGATGACAACCTCAGGGTCGGGTAAATACCTTTCCCGTACCGGTCGTAATATTTCGATTTTTTTGAACCGAAATAACGGAACCGCTGATATGGGCGAACCGGAACATACGGGACGCAGGTATTGTCACGTAATCGCACTACCGGGCTCAACTCAATTGCCCGTTGTAAACTGTTCAGAATATCGTTCCGGTAAGCAGCAGCTTCCTTTTTATAATATTCCACATTTGGCAAGCCAGCCTCTTCAAAAGCCTCTGCCATTGACTGAAGTCCCATATAGGAATAGGCATTAGTGGCATACCAATACCGCCATTCGGGACAATCCTCCAGCATTCCTGCCGGTAACAGGCCATAGTGCAACACAGGCTCCCCGTTTCTGTCGGTTTCTTTTGCCTGGTTTCGTTGCTCAATAATCCAGTCGGCAGCTTTGACCATATGTGGCGCTGCTTTTTTCAACCATTCTTTATCTCCGGAGTACTCATAATGATGAGCAAGCCCCCAAAGTACTGTTCCGTGATTCATATTATATCCCACGGCAGTCAGGTCGTTTTCTTCATCAATTTTGACCCCGTAAAATACGGCTTCTTGGTCTCCGGTATAAGCCCCGGGGAGCTTACGGCTACCCTGACGTTTCATAAAAACGTCAAGATAATCGGCAACTGTTTCAAAATCGCCCAAACGATCCAGCAAAACTGTCTGAAAAATTGATTCATTGGCATAGACCGGATAGTAAAACGATGCAGCAGGAACCATGAACAAACCACTTTTCGGGTCTTTTGTCACGCTCATCCGGATATGAGGGATAACTGCTTTTGACAATTTGTTAAAACCGGTTTCGGGTACATTGAAAACCGTATTTTCTGCAACCAAGTCTCTCCAGTATTTTACAACCCGCTCTTTTTCTTCAGAATAATTAAGAGACGAAAGAACCGACCTATCTGCTGAGGTCAGGGTTCCGACAAAAGGAAAATAAAAATATAAGGTTTTGGAAGAGTTAGGTCCTAACTTTATCCCGTGATGAATCCCCTGGAAATCATCTTTCCGGATAAGTTCTGTTTTTATCATTTCATCAGATGTCTCTTTTGCATAGCACCGGATGTATTTTTCATTTTGTATCTGATCCAGAATTAAACCATTTTCATAGGAAATACTGGTCAATGCTTTGTTTCCCCTGAGCCACAAATGGGACACTTTGGTATTTAACGACGGGTTTGAAACTTTTAACTGAACCATCAAAACAGATGGGGTATATTCGTCCCTGCCAGAATCAAAAGGAGAGAGTGCCCCATTCCCGGAAAAAGTAACAAAAGCCTCTTCTTCGTATAGTAATCCGTCGTGGTTCCAACCGGAACTAACAACAGGCAGATAATCATTAAGTACCGACATCCGACAATTTTCCTGAAATCGTTCATACTGAGGAGCCTCTCCGGTCCCAAAATCCCATTCCAGTCCGTCGCCGTTCCAGTTACAAAGAGAAAGGGCCTTACCTTGTAGTTTTGCTTTCTCCTTATCGATCATTAAATTTCCGCCCCACTCTACTGCAAATTTCTGCCAACTGGCATCGCAGGCTAAAGGCAAATAAATGCGGCTACCCGACTGATCGTGCAAAGGATCTAAATGAGGAATCTCGTTTCTGGCCCTTTCATACGATTGCTCCGGTTCTTCAATGATCTGATCCCGAATGTTTTTCCCCTCAACGATCTTAGCCTCCCGAAAAGAAACAGGATCATCCGCCTTTGTTATATACACCTTGAAATCCGGAATATACATCGGTCCTTTTTGCAAATCGTCAGGAGCAAAAGAAAACGTTCCACCGGAGGACCGAACCGTTATAACTGTTTCTTCATTGGAACCTGCCAGTAATGGCTGTGAAGTCAAAGTCTTTATGATTAGTCCTTTATTTGTCGGGGAATTAATATTCCATGAATTCTCAC
This sequence comes from Prolixibacteraceae bacterium, assembly GCA_963662895.1. Classification (GTDB taxonomy): domain Bacteria; phylum Bacteroidota; class Bacteroidia; order Bacteroidales; family Prolixibacteraceae; genus GWE2-42-39. The sequence goes on from OY759982.1 coordinate 2,953,686, forward strand.
TCTTTTTATCTCCGTTCTTCCAGTTCCAACCTGATAGTTTTTTAAAAAAGCCATTAAAAACTTCTATTTTGCCGGAAAGTCTGTTGGCATTTCCATCTAAAAATTCAATCCTGAAATCCTCCTCATTGAGAGTTGCCATTGAATAAACATCTATTTTTTTAATCTGATTTCTAATTTCCGAGGGAAACTTAAGCCGTATTTTCATAGTTCGCCGGTATTTGACTTCCCCCGGCAGGTACTCAGCATTAACATTTTCTGCCTTCGACAACGGCAGGAATGTATAAACAATCTTATTCCCGTTCTTTTCAGCCTTCGTTTTTGCAGTAATCCACTCTCCCCGCCATAAATCATCTTCATGATCTTCATAAGAAGGCATATGAGGAGGATTATCCGGCCATGTGTCGTGCCAGTATTCTATCTTCATCGAAGCGGCAATATCATCCGTCAGCCGGGAATTGCATAAAACTGCAAACAGATGAATATCCCGTGCATTCCACCACCGGACACCGATATTATCACTTTTCAGATCAGAACAAAACTCTTCGTAAGTAGTTTCTGTTCCAATCAAATCATTTTCTGAATTCCAGCAACACAGTGTACCAAAACTTGTTATGTCTAAAAACTCTTCGTTACCGGTACTCTTTTTTTCAAACCCCATTGCCTGAATTGAAAATAAAAAAAAACAAAACAGGACAGCGGATAATTGATTTCTTACAAATAATGAAAATGAAGTCATACTAAATTTATGGTTTAGATATTAAATATTCTCCTAAACAGATAATTATGTTATAATTATCGGCTTTATGCTTACAGAACAATCATTATATCCCTGAAAATCGCAAATCCCCCATCCTGTCCTGATTGTTTTTATTTTATTCTGATTCTACTTTAACAGATTCCTTCAGTATAAAATCCCTATACCTCTTTTCTCCTGCATAATGGCTGTTGGAAAATGTTGTAAGCATATTACCGGACCTATATTACCGGAATAATGATTCTGAACAAAATTACATCAGTTTTTGTGACTTAATTTTTAGGGAAAGTTTAGTTCAGGATAAAAAATTATTTTAAATTTGCCACACTTTACGCGGGAGTAGCTCAGTGGTAGAGCATCAGCTTCCCAAGCTGAGGGCCGCGGGTTCGATCCCCGTTTCCCGCTCTTTTGAATATCAATCACTTACATTCATTTTTGTGTAAGTGATTTTTTATTGCTCACATACAGATTACATACAACTTTACTCAAAGTACCTTTTTTATACTGTGATTTATACAGGAACCTTATGCAAGGGGTTTAATAATCTCAATTCGTAACCCTAATGCCTCTATTATCCGGTAATAGGTACCCACACTGGGGTCAATTGCCCCCTTTTCAATCCTTGAAATATATGATTTGCTTGCACCAATACGTTTAGCCAGTTCCTCCTGGGTTACTTTTTCCCCTTTCCTTGCATCGTGGATAACCTGCCCCAAACAGTAAGAATATGCCTCTTTCCTGAAATTTTCACGTTCGGGCGTTCCTACTTTCCCGAATTTTTCATCCATTACGGCATCGACACTTGATAAATTATTTGCTTTCATAATACTCTGTTTTAATTTTCAATGCTTTAACTATCTCTTTTGAAGGCGTCCTTCGGGTTTTCTTTTGAAAACCATTAAACAGGATTACAATACGCCCCTCATCAAAACAAAAGAAAACGCGGTAAATATTACTGCTGTATTCAGTCCGTAGTTCATACAACCCTTCTTTGATATGCTTAATTCTACTTTAACAGATTTAGAAAGAAGACCAATTTTTCTGATTTTTTACCCCGGCCCCAAGGGGAGAAATCAGAAAAATCTATCCGGTTCCCCTCGGGGTTTAGGGTAAAACGGATGGATTTTTCGATTTTCAAAGAATCTGTTAAAGTAGAATTAACAAACTTTTCAGAAATTCTCTCCTGTGTTTTCAGCATATCAAGGATATAATACACTTTCCGGGATTCTTTACTGTTAAAAGTAGCCATAAAGTCCCAAAAATAATTTTTATAAGCAATTATTTCCCGTTCTATTTTCATTATGCAATGATATAAAAAGTTGTAATATCTTGTAACTTTTAGAAGAGAAATAAAATAAGGTTTGTTCTTTATTGTTTTCTTTCCTAAAAAAATACCTCTCTTCCCCGGCTTATTCTATAACGAAGCGATGGCTCCTTACTGGACACTGAACCGGTTTGAGTGTAATTGATGAACTCTGAAACCTGTTATATTCGGGGTCGATTCCTGTGTAGGAAACAAATTCCCCGATGGTGACAAACTGGTGTTCCTTTTTGCCCGGCTCTTCTTTAATCTTCTGAAGCAGCCTCCTGCCTGAACGTTCGCTTTTTCCGGTGATCCGCTGTACATCCCTGGGATATATACAACTTCGCTGTAAACGCATAAATCCATACTCTATCCATACTTAAAGTACGCTTTTAAATATACGAAAAGCCTGCCTGCCAAAAACCGGGACAAATTCAGGACAGGACAGCGATACTGGCAGCCGTTGGAACGATTGGTAGTTTTACAATATCGGTATTGCTGAAGTTATTGCTGCAACGCATTAAAAAGAAATGACCTTTGCGAAGGTGATGTGTTTGTGATTTTATCGAAAAGTAAACGGTTTGAAATACCGGCCAACGCATCCGTTCTCAATGGGTTGACGAAGTTACCTGGTAAGGGCCGTTGCGGAGCGCATTGAAAAAACTGACCTGGAAAGTGTAACTGAGGAATCGTCAGTTGAACCTACTTTCGTTAGTTTAATTTTTATATTTTTGTCATTTGCTAATAAAAATCAATGGACAAAAACGAACAACAACTTTTTGAAAGGTTAAGAAACAGCGATGAAGCTGCTTTTAAAGTGCTTTACAACGACTATTATTCAAAGTTGTATTATTTCGTATTAGAGTTTATCCCTTTAAAAGAAACCGCAGAAAATATTGTTCAGGATACTTTTGTCACGTTGTGGAACAAACGCAACGAATTAAAAGACGATTCAAATCTTACTTCATACCTTTTTACTGTAGCCAAAAACAATGCCTTAAACAGGCTGCGCGATAAAAAGTACAGCCAAAAGATGTTTTCAAATACAATGGATATCAGTGAGTTGAATTTAAACATAGAAGCATTGTCAACTATTGATACATCTGTATGCGCATTCATGGATATTGAACAAATCATACAAGAAACTTTAACCAGTTTGCCTCCCCAATGTAGAAAAGTCTTTGAACTCAGCAGATTTCAGGAAATGAAAAACCGTGAAATTGCAGAAGAACTCAATATTTCGATAAAAACAGTAGAAGGACATATCTCAAAAGGAATTAAAACATTCAAAGTTGCCTTGAAAGATTATTTACCGTTAGTAGCCTATCTGTTTGTTCTTTAATTTTTAGTATCTTATATACTGACACAAAAAAATGTATAAAAAAAGAAAAGCATTACCGAGGGTAAATGCTATTTCATGTTTTATTTATAATACATGGAAAATTTTGAAGACATATTAAAACTGGTTACAGGAAATTTGCCCCGTGAGGAAAAGAAAAAGGTAGTCGCTGAAATCCATGCCAGGAAAGAAAACAAGGAAATATTTAAAAAAGTGAAAATTTCCTGGGCATTCCTCTCTTCAACAAGAAAATTGAACAATTATGAAATTGAAAACGCATACCTGAAATTTCAGGAAAAAATTTCAGGAAAAAAAAGAAGACAGATCCCAACCATTAAAATAGTCTTTAAATATGCAGCCATAATTGTTTTTCTAATCAGCCTGACCACGATTTATTATACAAACAAACAGCAATTTAACCGTACCGATACCAAAAAAAAATTATCATATATTTCTTTTATTACCGAGAATGGTCAACGATCTAAGGTCGTTTTACCTGATAGCTCAATAGTTTGGTTAAATTCAGGCACGACACTTTCTTATCCCAGCAACTTTTCTGAACAGCACAGAAAAGTTTCCCTCAACGGACAAGCTTTCTTTCAGATTTATCACAAAGAAAACAGCCCTTTCTCTGTACACGCGAATGGTCTGATAGTAAACGTACTGGGTACAAAATTCGATGTAAATGCATATCCTGAAAACGATAAGATTGCTGTTATGCTTGAATCGGGCAAAATAGAACTGGCACACGAAGGCCTGGAATCCTTTAGTTATACCATGCAGCCTGGAGAAAAAGCAACGTATAATATAGCTAATAAAGCATTAACTCTAAATTATGCCGATGCTTCCATATACTCATCCTGGAAAGATGGAAAACTTATCTTCCGAAACGAATCAATGAAAAATGTGGTTGAAAAACTAAAACGATGGTATAACATCAATATTGATATAACCGACGAGGAAGTGTATAACTCTATTTTCTCAGGAACAATTCAAAACGAAAGCTACGAAGAAATTTTCAGGTATATAGAAATCGTTTGCGATGTCAATTGTAAATTAATACATAACTACGAAGAAGAAGCTAAACCCGAAATAATCATTTCAAAGAAATAATTAGTTGTATAACTTAAAAAAACCGGCTTATGATATGAACTAAAACTATGTACTAAAAAGGAGATGCTGTTAACATCTCCCTCTTGCTTTATTATTGCCTCGCAGTAGCCAACTCCAGAGGCAAAATCAACTTGAATTATTAAATAATCCAAATCAAAACAAATTTATGGAAAAAAATCATTATGAACTGATTTCCGGAGCATGTAAAATCTGGAAATCCAAATTTTTAAAAAGAATGAGGATTGTTGCATTATTAATTTTGATCTCAATAACCCAAACCTTTGCGCTTGATGCCTATGCACAAAACAAGCGGTTAAGTCTAAATGTTAAAAACGAAACAATCGTCAACATTCTGGAAAAGATAGAAGATCAATCCGAATTTTATTTTATGTTCGATGTTTCAAGAATCAATGTCGATCAAAGAAAAAGTGTTGATTGCGAAAACCAGCCCATAAGAAATATCCTTGATCAACTTTTCGAAAATACAGGGATAACATACAGCATTAACGACCGCCAGGTATTGCTCACAACAACCGGGAGAATTGGCAGCGAACAGCAAAAATCAGTTTCAGGGAAAGTTACCGACTCCTCAGGCTCCCCACTCCCCGGTGTAACCGTGGTGGTAAAAGGCACTACCAGGGGAATTATTACCGATATAGATGGTAATTATACACTTTCTAAAGTACCGGCAGATGCCACCCTGGTATTTTCGTTTGTAGGGATGAGAACACAGGAAATTGCGGTGGCCGGGAAAGCTACGATTAATGTTGTGTTGAAAGAAGAAACGGTTGGCATTGAAGAAGTGGTTGCTGTAGGATACGGTGTTCAAAGGAAAGTGAACTTAACGGGAGCTGTAAGCCAGGTGAAATCAGATGTTTTGGAGAGTAGGGCTATTACCAATATTGGACAGGGATTACAGGGAGTTGTTCCAAACCTGAATATAACGATTAGTGATGGGAGCCCAAACACAAGTGCCTCATATAATATACGGGGAGGGACTTCTTTTTCAGGTAGTAATTTTACAAAAGGAAGCCCTTTGATTTTAGTCGATGGTTTTGAATCGTCAGATATGAACCGGCTAAATCCTGAAGATATCGAAAGTATTTCTGTCTTGAAGGATGCTTCTTCTGCCGCTATTTACGGTGCGAGAGCAGCTTATGGTGTTATCCTGATCACAACTAAACACGGGAAAAAAGGGGAAAAAGTTAAGGTTACATATAGTAGTAGTTACCAACTAAGTAAGCCAGTGGCAATACCCGATCTTCTGGATAGTTATACTGTACAACTGGCTCGAAATAAGGCTGAAGAATTAACCGGACAATCTCCATCAACAGCCGACCTTAATAAACTCCAATGGATGAAAGAATATATAGATAACCCCGAAACGGCACCAATCTATAAAACCGATGGAAATGCTATAACATGGGTTGGAAATACCGATGTATATGGGGAAGCTATCAAGGATTGGACCCCGACTCAAAAACACGCCATTAATGTTAGTGGAGGAAGTGAAAAAATAAATTATTATGTATCAGTAAGTTATCAAAATGAAGAGGGACTATACAAAATCAATACCGATATTCAAAACCGGTATAATGTATTACTTAATTTAACAACAGATGTAAATAAATGGTTATCTATTGATTATAAAGCATCGTATAACAAAACAGACTATACTGAACCATATAATAATTCAGGGAAAGAGGGCTGGTGGAGTGCTATGGCACAAAATCCGGAATATAATATAAATATGCCGATTAAAACACCTGAAGATTCTCCTGTTGGAGTAATGTACACCGATAATATCTTAAGTTATATGGCTTACGGATCAGAGAATAAAATAATAAAAGAAACAAACTTGTTAAGAGTAGCCCCGACAGTTAAAATAATGAAAGGACTGAATCTGAAAGGGGATTTTTCTTATGAGTCGTTTAATTCCAACCAAAAAACCGTTGTCCCCGAACTTGAAAATGTAGCACTTACATGGACACCTGTTATAAGTCCGCATACAACTCCAAGTTGGATATATAAAGAAGTAGATCATCAGGATAAGTTCGCATTGAATATTTATGGAGACTTTACCAAAACATTTTTTGAAAAACATCATATTTATGCTTTAGCAGGTTTTAATCAGGAGTGGGAAAAATACAATGGTCTTTGGAGTAAAGGGACAGATTTACTTACTTCTTCATTACGTGTTGTTAGCCAGACGGTAGGGACCCAAACTACCGGAGATTCTGAAAGTGAATGGGCAATTAGGGGGGCCTTTTGCCGGTTTAATTATAATTACAATGAAAAATACCTGTTTGAATTTAACGGACGTTACGACGGTACTTCCAAATTTCCTGCCGATAGCCGATTTAAATTTTTCCCCTCGTTTTCTGCAGGATGGCGGTTATCTGAAGAAAATTTTGCAGAAAACTTTAGGGATGTGGTGAATAATTTGAAAATCAGGGCTTCGTATGGTTCTCTTGGAAATCAGAATGTCAGCAATTATATTTATTATCCTTCATATGGCACTATCTCCCAGGTTCGATATGTATTTAATGGTTCCCGTCCGATGGGTATTACTGCTCCTGATCTGGTTTCGTCTAAGTTGACCTGGGAAACAGCAACAACCATCGATTTTGGCTTTGATCTTTCTCTAATCAATAAACTTGATTTTTCTTTCGACTGGTATAATCGGACTACAAGTGATATTTTGGTTGCCGGGGATCAGTACCCAGCTGTTCTCGGAACAGATGCACCTACTGAAAATTCCGGGGAAATGAGAACTATTGGCTGGGAAGTAACCACAACGTGGAGAGATCAGTTCCAAAATGGACTGAAATATAATATCAGTCTTGTGCTATCTGATTATCAAAGCGAAATTACCAGGTTTGACGGTAATCTCGAAAAAGTATTGAGTTCATTATACGTCGGACAAAAGATGGGTGAGATATGGGGCTATGAAACAATGGGACTTTTTCAGTCTAAGGACGAAATAGCTGAAGCTCCGTCTCAAAGTAATATTAATTCAGGAATATGGTATTCGGGCGATGTCCGGTATAAAAACCTGGATGGTGATGATGAAATATTTACAGGGTCCAACACAGCCGATGATCCGGGCGACCGGAAAATAATTGGCAATAGCACACCTCGCTACCAATTTGGAATTAATATGAATGCCTCATGGAAAAATTTTGATCTTAATTTATTTTTTCAGGGAGTAGGTAAAAGGGATTATTGGACCGATGATAAATTTTACTGGGGGCAGATGAAGCTGGACGGAACAGGTACATGGTATTCTTATAAAAATTCATGGACACCCGAAAATACAGATGCTTTTTTCCCCGGGTACAGATATTTTAATGGTAATACCCAGGTGCAGACCAGGTATCTGCAGAATGCAGCTTACATTCGACTGAAAAATTTTACATTTGGATATACACTGCCAGGAAATTTAATCAAACGGGCAGGAATTGAAAAGGCCAGATTTTATTTCTCCGGGCAAAACTTATGGGAACATACAAAAATTGTAAAAACCATTGATCCGGAAACTATTGATGCAACTTACCCGATGATGCGTTCTTATGCTTTAGGATTACAAATTTCTTTTTAACGAATCTAATTAGTAATACAATTATGAATACAAAAAATATTATAATTTCAGGAGTTATACTGGTCTTTCTGTTCGGTTGTAATGATGAATTTCTGGAAAGGGCCCCATTGGATGAGCTTAGTGAGGAAGCCGTCTGGACAACAGAAGAAAACCTTCAACTCTATTGCAATAGTTTTTATAAAAATTTCCCAGCGGAGAATAGTAGTAATGGATTAGGCATTTACAGACCTCTTCCGTATTGTGATCTTATTTCAGATGATTATGTTCCATATCCTGAATACTCGACAACAATGAGATCCTTAACAATCCCTGCGGGAACATATACAATAACAACTGCATCTGGAAGTGGCGAATGGAATTTTGAAAATATACGAAGCCTTAACTACTTTCTTGATAATTATGAAAAGATTGATATTGATGAATCAAAAAAACACATTTATGCAGGAGAGATATTATTTTTTAAAGCCCTTGACTATTTTAAAAAAGTTAAGCTATTTGGTGATGTACCATGGCTTTCTCATGTGGTAAATGTGGATTCTGACGAATTATATGCCCCGCGGACTCCCCGGTCCCAGGTGATGGATTCTGTATTAAGTTGCATTAATACTGCCATTGAGTGGTTACCGGAATATGGAGAAGAAGAAACTGACCGTTTAAATAAAGATATGGCACTGTTTTTTAAAGCAAGGCTTTGTCTTTATGAAGGAACATACCGGACATATCATACGGATTTAGCGCTGGATGGAACTAAATTTTTGAATGAAGCGGTAGATGCCTGTGAAACTTTGATGAACGAGGGACATTATTCTCTTTATTCAACGGGCGACATTGAAAATGATTATTATGATATTTTTGCCCAATACGATTATGATGATAATCCCGAGATAATCCTTTGGAAAGAATTCAGCTATGAAGAATCTCTTGGAATTCCTTTTAGCCGCTATTATATCCAAAATTTATTTCAAATTTCGGCTAGTCGTACTTTGGTCGAAGAATATTTATGCAGTGACGGATTACCCACCTCTGTCAGCCCTCTGTTTTTAGGAACAGATTCAATACAAGCTGAGTTTACAAACCGTGATCCCAGGTTAAAACAGACTGTTTGTAACTTTGGAGAAAAGTTGTTAGAAGAAGGATTAATATGGAATGGGAATAATCCTTTACCTACATTAAATGGAATGTCTGGAGGAGTGGCTCTGGACGCAAGACGATGTATTTCTGGTTTCCGAATTTGTAAGTGGTGGATAAATGATCAGGAAGATTACGATAGAGTCGGACTTGGTCAGCAGGCTTTTCCAATTTATCGGTATGCTGAAGTACTCCTAAATTATGCAGAGGCTCAGTGTGAATTAGGACAATGTACTCAAAATGTGTTGGATAACTCGGTTAACCTTATCAGGGCACGCGCAGGGATGCCGGCGTTGAATTTAAGTAATATACCTTCTGATCCTTCGTTGGATGGGCTATACCAAGAATATTGTGGTTATACTCCCGGTCCGTTGTTACGCGAAATCAGAAGGGAACGGAGGGTTGAAATGTGTTTCGAAGGATTACGTTATGATGATTTAATGAGATGGAAAGCTGGGAAATTTTATGAAATACCTGTGCGGGGAATTAAATATCTCCAAAGTCAATTCGGGGATAGGGTAACTGTAGGGCAAGATATCTTTTTAGACGAAGAAAATTTCGTTCTACCTTACAAGCAATTTTATCCCAATGGTAGAATTTTCGATGAAAATAAAAACTATTTGTTCCCCATACCATTAGAAGATCTGGTGCTTAATCCAAATCTCGTTCAGAATCCGGGGTGGGAAACAGCAGAATAAATTAAATAAAAAAAGGAAGGGAAATGCGATCGTTTCCCTTCCTTCATAAAAAAATGTTGCCTGATGAAAAATAGAATACGATTATTTATTCTGTTATTTTTTTGCTTTGTTGTCAGTCGTTTAAAAGCTGAAATTTTTGTTTCGGATACAGTTCATAATATTCTAACGACAAAACTGCATTACCAACCTGTTCCCAAAGGTTATCAAATAGTCGGGAGCAATAATATATTTAACCGGGCTTTGTATGGTGGGCATGAAAACGATACCCTTACTGAAAAGTATATTACTTTTGCCGGAGACCAACCTATTATACTTGGAGCTGTAACAGATTGGCGCAAGACTCCCGCCTGTTTGCAGGCTAAATGTGGTACTTTCATGGCTGGTGTCGCTTTAACTCCGGGAATAAGTGCCCCTGTTTTTGAGACACCTGCCCATCGAGGGGAACGATATTCGCAGTGGTTCCATCAAAACGGAGGAACGGTTGCTACGTATAAAAACGGGTGGATGGAGTATGAGATAAATACTTTTGCACAGTGCTTTCCCCGGGTAACGGCGAAGATAGAAGTGTTGCCCATAACTACAGATGATGGTTTTCTTGTCCATTTTAAGATCAATACAGATCAGCGAATTATTTTTGTTACAGGGTTTGGCGGAGTTACCGATTTCCTTGGCAGGTTTGAGTTTCCTTATGTACAGGAAAGATATTTTTCTCCATCCGACTGTATGGATAATGTTATCGCCATAGGTGAAAATCGTGCGTCAGTCAGTGATTCAAAAAAACATGCAACTGGGACGACGATGCAAATAGGAGCTTCTTTCCCGGTAAATGTAACCATTGGCGATGCAAATAAAACAGAATACCCGGGACAATTTCTTGAAAGAGATAGCTCGGCTGTCAAGGCCCGAATGATTAGGATGGATTGTGAGATCAGGCAGGGGGAAACACTGGACGGATATATGGTTATACTAAGAAATGCTGTGAAAGGAACATTGGACAAATGGCTTTCTCATCCAGATCCAGTTGAATATTTGAAAAATGAAATTCGAAAAGTCAGATCGGCTATAGAAATTTCCACCCCTGATAAGATGCTTGATTTATCATTAGCACCTAATGTTTTAACGATGGATGCATCATGGCATGAGAAATCATTTTACCATGGAACTTATGCCTGGCATGCTCCTTACCTGGGTTGGAGACTTTGGTACGGACCTACTGTCATCGGGTGGCATGACCGGGTGAAAACGAATTTTAAAACTTTTGCAGACTTACAGCTCTCAAAAACCGAAGAATCAGAAGAAGTTTATTACAATGGGCACAGTCAATATTCAAAACTTAAGAATAGTTATGGTTTTTTGCCGGATATAAATAACGGGAGAAGGACAATCTTTTATAATATGCAGGAAGTTGGCGTGGATATGATCCTCCATGAGATTAAGTGGACTGGAGACCTTTCATATGCCGAACAAGTATTTGATAATATTTCGGACGTTTTAGACTGGGAAAAACGTATTCTCGATTCGGATAATGACAATCTTTACCAGAACTGGCTTAATACATGGATATCGGATGCACATTCCTACAACGGGGGAGGTTGTGCCCAGGCCAGTGCCTATAATTACAGTGCCAATCAAATTATGGCTAATCTTGCATTAAAACTGGGGCGGGATCCGAAACCTTTTTTAACACGGAGTAACGAAATCCGAAATGCGGTGCAAAGTACACTGTGGATTCCCCAAAAGGGCATCATGGCTGAATATGTTGATGTAATCGGTAATAAACTTTTGCACCCATCGCCTGAACTTGCAACGATTTATCATTCAATTGAAGCGGGAATTGTTGATCCCTTCCAGGCATACCAAATGTTGTCATTTACGGAAAATGTTCTTCGGAATGAGAAAACAAAGGCCCGTGGTGGTCGTCTGGTCTGGTCTTCAGACTGGTATCCGCAGAATTATTCCAGTTGCGGATTATATACGGCAGAAAATATTCATCTGGCATGGGCTTATTTTATGTGCGGACAAACACAGAAAGGAAATGAACTTTTAAAAGGAATTGTCGATGCTTATTATTTAAGTAGTATACCCGGTGGCGTCGGGCATTGTCTTGCTCCGGACGGATACAGCGGAGGATCAACCGATTTTACGGATATAAACAGTATGTATTTGAGACTGATTGTTGAAGGCCTTTTTGGCATACGGTTTAATCTTTTAGATGGTAAAATAACTGTTGCTCCCAATTTCCCTTCCGAGTGGAAACATGCCAGTTTAAAAATTGCAGATGCCTCTCTTGAATATCAACGAAAGGAACAAAAGGAAATATTTAATTTTCAAAGTAAAGCTAAAGCAAACAGGATATTTATGATTCCTGTCCGTTCATCAAAAATAGGAGATGTATTTTTAAATGGACATTCGGTAGAATACCGGATTCGGTCCGGTATCGGTTATTCCGAACTGATCGTTGAAAGTAAACAACCAGGGAATATTAATCTCGAAGTAAATTACCTGTCTTCTCCTGTTCCTAAGCTGGTATATCAACATAACGTTTTTCAGGGAGAAAATATCAATATTCAGATTGACCGGGGGCTCATAACAGAAATGAAAGATCCTACTGCCTGCCTTGACAATATAAACAGGGATAACACTTCTGTCAACGGCAAAATGATTGGAGAGCCCGGGATACATACAATATTTGTTCATGTAAAGAATCATGACTGGGACGGCTGGTTGCCGGCAGAAATCATGGTCAGTAAAAAACAAGTTGAAATAAAGCCACTTTTTGTTGCAGGAGGACATTATGATCCGGTTGATATATCTGATTATTTTAATATCTCCCTTGGTGAAATACATAAACAGGAATACTGGCATCCCCGGCCAGGTGGATATTCGATCATGGCTTGTCTCAACGGACGATTTGGATGGGACTGGAACCAGGCAGGTTATAATAAAGTAATTGTTGACGATAGTAAATTAAGGTTTTCGGGAGGTAGTTACACGACAGAAAAAGGCATTCCGTTTATCACTCCTGAAAAAGGGGCAAACGTTGCCTGTATTTCAATGTGGAATAATTTCCCTGAAGAAATGTCTTTTAACCTTTCAGTAAAAGGAAGCGAATTGGCAATATTTTTTATAGGTGTAACAAACCCGATGCAGTCGCGTGTTGAAAATGCTCGGTTTATTGTTGAATATACCGATGGTACGAAAGAAAAAATATCACTTATAAATCCTGTTAACTTTGATGATTGGCTGGTTTCTGCTGTTCAACAGGAAAATGAAACAGAATATTTCAGCGACTATAATCACGGTATTATTCAACGTATAGCAATTAATCCGGAGAAAGAGTTGAAGTCTCTAACGATCACGGCTGTTGCTAATGAAGTAATTGTTGGGGTACTGGGTATTTCAATCGCCAAAAATTAGAAATATAAATGAAAAGCAACCGTAGGAATTTCATTAAATTATCAGGATTAAGCGGTATTGTTGTTACCGGTTCTGCTTTACCCGTTTTTGGGAAACAGTTGCAGGAAAAAAATCCCCTTAGGGAAGGTGGCGACGATGAAACGCCGTCTTTTGAACCATTGAACCGTTTTCCCCGTATGGTACAGGAATACTTTACCAGGCGTGTCCGTGAAGTTGAAAAAATGAGCTATGAAAGGTGTCAGACACTTCGTTCCAGGAGCAATGCTGAAGCATATGTACAAGAGGTAAGAAGAAAAATCGGACAATGCTTTTCTCCATGGCCGGAGAAAACACCTTTGAATGCCCGGACTACCGGAAAAATTGAACGTGATACTTATACGATTGAGAAAGTAATTTTCGACAGTCGGCCAAATTTTCCGGTTACGGCGAACCTGTATCTTCCCAAAGGAAAAAACTTTCCGTTGCCGGCAGTGATCGGAACATGTGGCCATAGTAATTCAGGCAAGGCCGAACCTGCGTATCAGTCTTTTGCCCAGGGACTGGTCAGGCAGGGGTATATTGTTCTGATCTATGATCCGATTGGCCAGGGAGAACGGATTCAATACCTTGACAGTGAACGTAAGTCTCGTTACGGGATTGGTGTTCCGGAACACCTGCACGCAGGGAACCAAATGTTTCTAACCGGGGAATCGTTAAGCACATGGTTTGTATGGGATGGCATCAGGGCGGTTGACTATTTGCTTTCACGTTCGGAAGTCGATCCCAATCACCTTGGGGTAACCGGGAACTCCGGAGGGGGAACCCAGACAACATGGTTGTGCGGTGTTGAGCCTCGTCTGACCATGGCTGCCCCCAGTTGCTTTGTAACAACGTTCCTCCATAATATGGAAAATGAACTTCCTGCAGATACGGAACAATGTCCTAAAGGCGCTCTTAAATTGGGTCTTGATCACTCCGATTTTATTGCAGCAATGGCTCCCAAGCCAGTCATCCTGTTGGGACAGGAAAAAGATTTTTTTGATGTGAGAGGCCTGGAAGAATCATATATGCGATTGAAACAGCTTTACCGGCTTCTTGGCGCGGAAAAGAATATTCAACTTTTTATTGGTTCCGGGTATCATGGTTATTCACAGGGAAACCGTGAAGCCATGTATAACTGGTTTAACCATGTAACCAATCAACCTGAGGTAAAAACGGAACCTTCTTTAACGCTGGAAACGGAAGAAATGCTTTGGTGTACGCCCCACGGACAAGTTGGAGATTTCGGGGCACGTAACGTCTTCTCTTTTACACGCCAACTTTCAGTTTCACTAAAAAAGGAAAGAAAAAATCTTCGCGGAGAAGAATTAAAAAAGGCCATTACTGAAACTTTAAAAATTTCGTTAGACAATAATGCGCCGGATTTTCGCATACTACGTCCCCCAAAAAACCGGTTTTATCCAAAGAAATATGCATGTAGCTATGCCATAGAAACAGAGCCAGGTATTTTTGTTTTAACGTATCGTTTAGATGATAATCCGCTTTATTCACGCCCTTTGCAGGGGGCCAGACAGGGAATTCTTTATATATCGCATTTATCGGCTGATGATGAATTACGGAATGAGGCTTTTTTGAAGGAGTTGATCCTGAATGAACCGGGTTCGGCTGTATTTGCATGTGATGTAAGAGGCATTGGTGAATCCCGGCCAAATACATGCGGAGACAACTTTCTGGCTTCGTATGGAAGCGATTATTTTTATGCGATACACAGCATCATGCTAGATTATCCTTATGTGGGTCAAAAAACCTATGATGTACTTCGTGTTATAAACTGGCTAAAATCATGGGGATATGATGAAATTCATTTAGTAGGAAAAGGTTGGGGATCGATTCCGGCAACATTTGCTGCAATATTATCGAATACCGTTGTGCAAGTCACCTTGAAAAATGCGCTGACCAGTTACAGCGATATTGCAGAATACGAGGATTATAACTGGCCGTTGGCAACTTTATTGCCTGATGTATTGAAAGCATTTGATTTACGAGACTGTTATAATTTCCTAAACAAAAAAAGGTTACAAATGATCGACCCATGGGATGCCTCCGAAAATATAAAATGATAATTTCTAGTTCAGAAAGATTATATAATCAAAAATGGAATTTGTATGGAAAAACAGATTAATACATCACTTAATCAATTCATTACATAATGATAATAAGTTTATTTTATATATACGGTACAATATATATTGGAGAGAGTGAAAGACGTTCTCACTTGTTTTTATACATTCCATAATCTACTAATATCATAACAAATAAATCATGAGTACTGCAAAAAAAATCATTAACTAGCCCATATGTTCTGAAAAATGACTGATATGCGGTACTTTTTTCAAAGCCAGTTCGATCTGGGCACGAAGTTTTTTTTCAATTTCAGCAATATCCCAGTTTGATTCCATTACAGATAAGCCTTATCGTTTCATTGTATATAAGAGAAGGATGACTGGAATCCCAGTCATCCTCAAACTTTATTAATTATACCCTGGATTATTTTCTGTAATTACAGAATTTATATCGATCTCATCCTGGGGAAGAGGGAAAAGCAGATGAGTGTTTACATCAAACAGGACAGAAGAAGACAAATTCGTGCTAAAACAGTCATCGCTTCCATCCCAACCAGTAAGATCTATATCACCGGCTTTATGCCAACGTTTCAAATCCCACCACCGTTGTCCTTCTCCTGCCAGTTCCACAAAACGCTCATCCATAATCCACTGCATAATAGTAGTAGTATTGGTTTCATTGGTTGGATGATCAGCCGATACTGATCCGTCAGTAATAAGTCCTTCAGCTAAAGCCCAACCACGTGCACGTGTTCTAACATCATTAATATGCCCAATTGCAGCAGTTGTAGTTCCGGCTTTTAATTCAGCCTCTGCGGCAACCAATTTAAGATCGGCATATCTTAAAAGTCGTTCATTGTTTGCAGAAGAACCAAAAGGAGATGTGAGTTCGTCTAATCCATCTAATGTATATTTTTGGAACAATTTCCCTTCCTGACCATCATCGGCTTCTAAGAATACTGAGATTCGCGGGTCATCCCCAAAATTATCCAATAATTTTTCTGTTATTATTAATTTTCAGTAGTGTCCGACTAAATTAATTAAAAAGAAGGTACTCCCTTTCGGTTTCCCTTCAAAGTTGTAAATTGATTTTTGAGAAAACTTTTTATAACATGGCTAAAATTAGCGAAATAAAATTTGTCGGACAGCCGATATTCAAACAGGTTATTAATTTGACAGAAAAAGTCAACATATCATCGATTATCAAAGTCCACGACAGTGACCGTTATTACAAAGCGTTTAAGTCCAGAACGCATTTTATTACCATGCTTTTCGGTATCTTAAGCCGATGCGATTCGATGACCGAAACCTGCGAAGGGCTGCGGGCTTTGGGAGGAAAATTAAATCATCTTGGTTTCGAGAAAGCACCTGCCAGGAGTACAGCCAGTGATGGGTTAAGGAATCGCGACAACCGCTTTTTCGAGGATTTGTATTTTGCATTAGTAGATAAATACAAATCATTTTTGTCGGACAGCCGCACATTTGGGCTGACCTTTAAAGAAGTGCTTTTAATTGATTCAACAACCATCCGTTTGTTTAGCGACATTTTAAAAGGAGTTGGCCGTAATCCCTGGGGAGATGGCAAAAAGAAAGGAGGGCTAAAAGTACACATGCTAATTGATGCCGTACAGTCGGTTGGCCGGTTTGTAAAAATCACGGCAGCAAAAGTCCACGACAAAAACTTTCTGAAAAGCCTTGAACTTATATCGCACAGTATGATCGTGTTCGACAAAGCTTACAATTACTATCATCAGTTTGCTTTATGGACCACCAGGCAGGTTTATTTTGTTACCCGCCTGAAAAAAAATGCAGTTTATGAGGTTATTGAAATAAAACGGGTACATTACCGGAAGAAAGGAAAAGCCAAAGTGCTGCGCGATGAAATTATAGAACTCACGTACCATCCCGAAGACGAAAATGGCAAACGGCAAATGAAAGTCTTCAAAAAAATCCGTTTGCGAAAAGTATGTTATCAGGATGAAAAGAACAGGTATTTTGAATTCCTGACCAACAATTTTGAAATAAGTGCAGAAGAAGTAGCCTTTCTTTATAAAAAGCGTTGGGGCATAGAATTACTGTTCAGGAAAATGAAGCAAAACTTTCAATTGCATTATTTCTATGGAGAGAACGAAAACGCAATACGTACACAGGTATGGTGTACATTGATTGCTCAATTGTTAATGACAGTTATTCAAAAAATTGCCCAAACCAGGAAGGCTTTTTCGGTTGTGGCTTCATTGATTAGGATACACCTGATTAGCATGCTCAATATGGTAGAATTACTTCGTTGTACCAGCCGTGCATATAAAGTCGAGGTTGGCGAACCTCCCGGTCAACTTAAGTTAAACCTGATTTAATTCGGGGAGTACTATTTTTCTTTCCTGATAATGCCGTTTGTTTTGGGTATGGCATAATTATCCCAACAACAGGTGTTGTTGCCCGTCTAAATAAGTTTACCCAAAATCATCCATGTTTTGTAATTCATTTTCAATTTGCCGGGATGTATTTTTGCTGAAAAAGAATCCGGACATCCTGATTATCAACAGGGAATACCAATTGCAGATACTTTGCATCGTGAAAAAAAGGGAAAAAGACCTTTCCTTTCATGGAATACCCCGGTTCAAGCGTGGTTTTCCGAATAGTTGATTTTGACCATGATTCGTGTAATTCGTTAAGGTCAGCAGCTTCAAATTCGTTGGTCGTGTTGCTTATTTGTACCGCGTCGAACATATCAGTCCTGAGAAAGTCATTATTCGGGTTATCATCAGTAGCTGTTATGGCAGCAGTGGCAATATCGACGCCCAGGCCGACAAAACTCAGGGCAATATTATTTTTCCGACGGGATTCGGTGACAGCAAGTTTTTTTTCTATATTTTCTATTTCCTTTTCCGGATCAAGGGCTTGAAAATATTCATTGGCCATTGGCTGAAGGCTGTCGTTTAAGGGGATATAATAAAAATCTTTCGGGTCTATCAGTATATTGAGATTCGACCGGTTAGTGATGTCCAAATCGAATAAATAATTAAAGTCAATAACATGGTCGAAACCCACTTCATAAATAATCCCGAAGATCGAATCCCTGGCAAATCCCTGTCCGTATAGCCATTTAGTTGTTTCTTGTGCCGGTTCGAGTTTAACAAGGCTTTTGGGTGCAGAGCACGATTGCCACAGGAACAATGAAAATATAAAAAGGGCAAAAAGTAAGGTTCTTGTCTTCATGATAATTTAAAATTGTTTCCACCAAATTTACCAAAAAATATGCCAGGATAGTCTCAGTTTTCAATCTTAGTATCCAATATCGAGTCAAATCCCAAATCCCAGCATCGAGAATCAAATCAGGTACCGGTAATTGCATCATTCAATAAATCGCAGATTACAGCCGAAGCCATAAAACAGCCAAAAACAGGGGGCATATACGAGATAGTACCAACGGTCGATTTCTTATTTTGTCCGCCCTCAAGGGTAACTTTGCTTTTATCTGCAAGTTCGATAGAAAACACAGCTTTTACCCCTTTCTTTATTCCCAGGCGGTGAAGCCGTTTGCGTAACATTTTCGCCAGGTTGCAGTTGTATGTTTTCGAAATATCGGCAACCAACACTTTCGAAGGGTCAAATTTCCCGCCCGACCCCATGGAACTGATAACGGGCAGGCCTTTTTGTACACAGTGATAAATCAGGAATGTCTTCGGGGAAAGGGTATCGATAGCATCTACCACGTAATTGAAATCACCGGAGTGAATGACTTCGGGCATACGTTCGTCCTTCAGATACTCATTGACCACCGTCAGTTTCAGCCGGGGATTAATGTCTAAAAAACGTTGGGCAAGTACTTCGGCTTTGGGTTTTTCCTGGGTGCTTATCAGGGCAGGAAGTTGCCGGTTCCGGTTGGTTTCTTCCACTGTATCGCCGTCGACAATGGTCATTTTACCGATGCCTGCCCGGCATAACTGTTCGGCTGCATAAGCCCCTACCCCACCAAGTCCTACAATCAGGACATTCGCATTTTCAAGCTTTGTGACTCCCTCGTTCCCAATTAATAAAGATGTCCGTTTCTGCCAGTTATCCATCGTGAAAAATTCGCTTATAATTTTCAAAAACCTGCTTTTTCAAACTGTCCATATCCATTTTCAGGATTTTGGCTGCAAAGGAATAAATTTCCAAGATATGAATATCGGTTTCGTCGGTTTCAAAAAAAAGTTTTTCAGCAGGAATAATTTTTAATGAATCAACTGCTTTTTGTTTTCCCTTCAGAAGTGCTTCCCCGAATGAAAAACAGAAATCATATTTCAGCAGCTGTTTGGTTATTTGAGGCTTTGCTGCGTATCCATGCAGTATCCAGGGCATACCGGCATTCATTAAAATCCGTAACCGGATCATTTCGTTATATGCTTTTACACAATGGATGAGAAGTGGCTTTTCTTTATTCTCGGCAATGCCTGCCTGTTTTAAAAATATCCGCTCCTGCTTTTTTATATTAACGGCAGTAACCAGGTCAATGCCACATTCGCCGATCCCCAGTATTTCAGGACGGTCAGCAAAATCATGCAACTGGTTGATCACGGTCTTTTCATCATAATCATTCAGATGCCAGGGATGAAACCCTGCCGTACAAGACTGTAGTTTTATATCAGCAGAAAGCTCCTGTGCAAACAGGTTGATGATTTCAATATCAGCAGTACCTTTCTTTTTGTGAGTATGAATATCAATAAACATCATAAGTACCAAAAAATTTCAAAATCCAAATTCCAATTCTGAGGATCCAGTCACAAGTATCCAGCATCGGGTATCCAGCATCAATTTACAAACTTGCCCAAATACGGGCCAGCGAATAACCGGGGGCGTCAATTTTAAGGTCAAGAAAATATCCGAAAGGGGTTTGAGCTGTCTCAAAATCAGCATTCTGAAGCCGTTCTTCCGCCAGATCGAAAAGTTCTTTGGTAAATTCAACCGATGCTTTCGATTCGGAAAGATGTGCAAACGAGTGCAGGATAACTTTCTTCGTATTGTTTTTCCGTGCTGTCCACTTCAAATGGTTGACCAGTTTCTTTTCCCTGCTTTTTACATCTTTTTCCTCATCACTTTCCTCAACCTGAATAAATGCCAGAATAGCATTGGTATACGCTTTACCTTCAGTGATTTCTTCTGCATTTTCAATATTTTTTATGGCAGGGACATAACTGAATTTATTTACGTACATTACTAATACTTTCATTTTTTGTTTATCATCAAATTAGCATGCAATTTAATACTTATTGTTCATTAATTTATCCTATTTTTGAATTTCCAGGACAATAGTTTATGATCAGGTTAATTATTTTTGTTTGTGGAATCACGGGTATACTTCTTCTTTTTAATAATAATTTGCATGCACAGATCTCGCAGGGAGGAAGACCAACAGATATAGTCTGCCAGGGGAAATCAGGCATAGAAGAAGCATGGTATAAAACACCTTCCATTAATCAGGTAAAACAACTGGAATCATCTTCAGATACTAAAAAAGAACGATCGAATAAACCATTAAAATATGCTTATCCGTTTTATGTTTCCCTTTCAACTGAAAATTCAGGAAAATGGAATGTCTCTGGTAATTACCGGATATGGAAGCTGGGCATTGAGTCTGAAGGTGCTTTTTCTATTGGTTTGTTATTCGGGAAATATAAACTTCCCCCGGGGTCAAGGCTGTTCATTTTCAACGAAGACCGGACAGATATAATCGGGGCATTTACGGAATTGAATAATAAGGAATCGGGGCAACTTGCAGTCATGCCGGTAGCAGGTGATAAAATTTTTGTTCAGTATGAAGAATTGATTGATACTGAATTTGAAGGAGAACTGGAGATATCGAGAATTTCTCACGATTATGTCGGAATAAAATCAACGAATCCCCGGAGGCCTATTAAGATAGCCGGGGAATGTAACATTGATATTAATTGTGAGATTGCTGAGGACTATGCCGATTTGAAAAACAGCGTATGCCGTATATATATCCAGAAAGGTGCATCGGATGAACTATGTACGGGGGTCCTGATAAATAATACCTCACATGACGGGAAGCCTTATCTTTTAACCGCGGCACATTGTATAGAAAGCGATTATCAGGCACAAAATTCTTTGTTCCTTTTTAATTATGAATCCCCCTATTGTGGTTCTATTGATGGCGACAATACCCATTCGCTGGAAGGCAGTACATTGAAGGCCCGATTTGACAGTCTCGATTTTTCACTGGTCGAATTATCGGTTTCGCCGCCTAATTATTACCGTCCGTATTATGCAGGCTGGGATGTTGCCCCAAAAGCACCTGCCAGTTCCTATACAGTACATCATCCGCAGGGCGACATCAAGAAAATTGCTGTTGATGAGGATTCTCCTGTTACTTCGGATTTCAATAAAAATTACATTAGCTCATCATTCTGGAATGTCAAAAGATGGGAATACGGTGTAACCGAAGATGGTTCTTCCGGGTGCCCGCTTTTAAACAATCAGTCACGGGTGGTAGGTACCCTTACCGGAGGAGTGGCCAATTGTCAAAATCCGGAAAATGATTATTTCGAAAAATTGGGAAAGTCATGGGATTACAACGGCACTTCGGAAAAACAGCTAAAATACTGGCTCGATCCAGGGAATACAGGTGAAACGCAAATAGACGGCTGTAATCCGTATACCGACGAATTAAAATGTGGGGTACTTACCAATTTCACAGTAGCCGATACTACCCAATTGGAGAGAATTAATGATAATGATCCGACTCAGGGATATTGGACCGGTACAAACACCGGGGGGTATTTCGAATTTGCAGAAAAATTTTCAGGATTAAATAGTTGTGACATATCAGGGGTCTCGGTTGGAGTTGCAGGATCGTATGTGGAAAATCCCGGTATGGATGTGTTTTTCGGGATTAAGGTTTATGAGGGGGATGATGTCCCTGAAACACTTTTACATTCACAAAATTTCACATTGAGTTTAATGGCTGAGGATGCCATGAATTATTTAGCATTTGATAATACGGTCAACGTCTCCGGAACTTTTTTTATTTCATTTTCCGTCAGCCAGTTAAATGAAGCCGACACTCTGGTGGTTTATAGTGCAAAACGCGACGTAGCCGATAATACCTTATTCCTGAAGGATAATTATGGATGGGAGGAATATAATGTTGCAAACAGTACTTCTGCAGGGACTGCCTTACTGATGGAAGTCGTGGCATGTAATATTGACGGAGAGACAGACGGCGGTTTCGTCCCTGTCGATATACTGACAGTCTTCCCGAACCCTGTTTCAAGCGGCGGAACGTTGAATGTATATTCTTCAGAAACAATTGAAAAACCGGAACAGGCTATAATTTGCGATTTGTTGGGGAAACAAATTCCGTTTCAGATATTATCAAAAGCTGAAAATAATTTTAAACTTCAGTTGCGTGATACACGTATGGGGATTTACCTGTTACAGGTTGAAATAAACGGGAAAAAATACGCGAAGAAGATACTGTTTATTCCATAGGCTTACATATGGGGTGTACGACAAAATCTACCCCCTGCATATTCGCTGATGGGTAATTTGGGATAATTGTTAGCTTTGTGGAATGAAACTCAAATATTTTTTGATAACCCTTTTGTTATATTCATGTTCAGGTAAAAAAGTTCATGATAAGCATGTTACATCCAATCTGTTTGCACAGGGATTTCATATCGAAAAATATGGTGATCTGAGCCGTATTGATGTTTTTAACCCATGGGAAAAAGCCAGTGGATTCAGTTATTCGTACTGGCTGGTGCCAAAAAATATGAATGTACCTGATTCGCTGGTTTCAAAACGGGTTATCCGGACACCGGCGGAACGGGTTGTTTGCCTTTCGACAACACATATTGGCTTTCTTCAGAAACTGGGATTGGAAGATGCAATTGCGGGAGTTTCCGGGAAGCAGTATGTTTCAAATAAAAAAGTCAGGGCTAATATTGAAGCGGGGAAAGTTAAGGATGTCGGGTACGATCAGAACCTGAATTACGAATTATTACTAAAGCTGAAACCAGATCTGGTAATGGCTTATGGCATTGGTTCGGAGGTAGCTTCTTACCTTTCAAAATTGAGAGACCTGGGTATCCCGGTGGTGATCAATGCAGAATATCTGGAAGAAACCCCGCTGGGAAGGGCTGAATGGTTAAAATTTGTAGCGGCGTTTTTTAACCGGGGAAAAGATGCGGAACGGATATTTTCAGAGACGGTCCACCAATATCAACAACTGCAACAAAAAGCATTGCAAGCAAAGCAACAGCCAGTTGTGATTACAGGGATACCATATAAAGATAACTGGTGGGTTCCCGGAGGAAGGTCGTATATGGCGAACCTGATTGCAGATGCCGGAGGTATCTACCTGTGGGGCAAAAACGATCAGCGCGAAAGTTATGTCCTTTCCCCGGAAAATGTGATTTTCCAATCGGCAACTGCCGATATCTGGATCAACTGCGGGTATTCATCAAGTCTGAAAGATATACGCGATATGGATGAACGTTTCGGTGTTATCAAACCTTTGAGGGATGGTATGGTTTTTAATGATAACAAACGCCTGGAGCCAAACGGGGGAAATGATGTATGGGAAACAGGTGTGACAAACCCGGAAGTTGTTTTAAGAGATTTAATCCGGATATTTCACCCGGATCTGTCAGGTGGCGAATCTTCGTTGTATTATTACCAAAAATTACCTGAATGAACAGTGCCCGGAGTTTTAAAAATACAAGCCTGTTTCTGCTTCTTTCCCTGGCGGCAGTGCTTTTTTTCATACTCGATATTTTTATAGGTTCGCTTACGATCCCGGTTGATAAGGTGTTTTCTATCCTGCTGGGAATATCAGATGCTTCTGAAGAAATAAAAACTATTGTACTCGATTTCCGTTTGCCAAAAGCATTAACGGCAGTAGCTGCCGGTGTGGCGTTATCGGTAAGCGGTTTGCAAATGCAGACCATTTTCAGGAACCCGCTTGCAGGTCCGTATGTGCTGGGCATCAGTGCCGGGGCCAGTTTGGGGGTCGCTATCCTGGTAATGGGTTTTTCTTCTGTTTTTGCAATCGATTTGTTTGCCAGTAGCGGTTCGTGGGCCTTGGTCATCATGGCCTGGTTGGGAAGCGGGCTGGTGATGTTCCTGATACTGGCCGTATCCATTCGTGTAAAAGATATACTGACCATTCTGATTCTTGGTATTCTTTTTGCCAGTGCAGCCTCGGCCTTTGTAAGTATTATGCAGTATTTTAGCGACGAGTCGATGCTGAAGTCGTTTATCATCTGGACCATGGGAAGCCTGGGTAGTGTTACGCATTCGCAATTGAACGTGCTGCTCCCTTCCATCCTGGCAGGATTGGCCATTGCTTTTTTCAGCACAAAATCACTGGATGTGATGCTCCTGGGAGAACAATACGCTAAGAGCATGGGATTGAGAATTAAGACGGTTCGCATCATGGTTTTTCTGAGCACCAGTATTTTAGCCGGAAGTATCACCGCTTTTTGCGGTCCTATTGGTTTTATAGGTATTGCTATACCTCATATTGCCCGCCTGCTTTTTAAAACGGCCCGTCATAAAATTTTGATCCCTGCCTCTGTTTTGCTAGGGGCCATCATCTTGCTTGTCAGCGATATTATTGCCCAGTTGCCCGGGTTTGAAAGTACCCTGCCGATAAATTCAGTAACAGCATTGGTTGGTATTCCTGTTATTATCTGGATCATCCTGAAAAACCGGAAATTTGCATCAGTTTAATGGAGACGGCAGAGGTACATATCAACCTAAATGATCTGTCCATCGGTTACAGGCGGGGAAAGGCACAAAAAATAGTTAAGGAGTCACTGAACCTTTCAGCTATTCCGGGAGAGCTGGTTGCACTGATCGGCAGTAACGGGATTGGTAAAAGCACCCTGCTTCGTTCGTTGTGTGGGTTCCAGGAAATACTGAACGGTCGAATATGGTTTAATGAAAGATCATTGCATACTTATAAAACCCGCGAACTGGCACAAATACTTAGTTTCGTCTCCACGGAAATAGTAAGGGTGCAAAACCTGCGGGTACGCGATTTGCTTGCCCTGGCCCGGTTCCCGTATACCAATTTTATGGGTACACTAAGCTCCGTTGACCTTTCTATGGTTGAAAAGGCTGTTGACCTGGTTGGACTTCGCGGGTATGAAGACCGGATGATTGACGAACTGAGCGACGGCGAACGCCAACGGGCCATGATTGCCCGTTCACTGGTGCAGGATACACCTGCAATCATTCTTGATGAACCAACGGCTTTCCTGGATATCCGCAATAAATACGAAATTATTCACCTGCTGCATAATTTTGCACGGAACGAAAACAAAACCATTATCTTCTCAACTCACGATTTGAATATTGCTACTTCAGAAGCAGATAAAATATGGTTGATGCTGGAGAATGAAGTCCTGGAGGGGGCCCCTGAAGATTTGATCCTGCAAGGGCATTATAACAAAGTGTTTGCCAGTGAAAATATTCTGTTCGATGAGTTAAGCGGCGATTTCAGATTGAAAAAAGATTACCGGGGATCGTTTTCCGTTGACGGACCTGAGTTGGTAAAACGTTGGACCATCCATGCTTTGGCACGGGCCGGTTTTATTTATGTAAGTAAAACCGGGAAAGCAAAAAATCAGGTGGTCGTCAACAATTCTTATCGTTGGATGTTAAAAAACAAGGATACTGAAAAGTCATTTCCATCGGTTTATGACCTTGTTCATTATTTGATACATCAATAACACAGGAAAACAGTTAAATTTACGGCCTTAAAAAAACAGACAAACTATGGAATGGTATATTATTCCGGCCCTGATCGGAGTGGGCTTTGCTGCCGGTTTTATCAATACAGTTGCCGGAGGTGGCTCCATGCTTACGCTTCCCCTGCTTATGTTTCTGGGATTACCTGCCAATATAGCCAACGGGACTAACCGGATTGCTATCCTGTTTCAAAATATTATCGGGGTTAATACATTCAGGAAAAATAAAATACTCAACCTCAAAAAAGATTATCGTCTGGCCATACCTGCCACGGCCGGTTCAATTATAGGCGCCATGTTTGCTGTTGAACTGAACGAGGCAATTATGCAAAAGGTAATTGCAGTTGTTATGGTTATCATGTTGTTCATGGTCGTTTTTAAACCTGAATCCAGGTTAAAGGCAAAGGCAGACAGGCAGGCAGCAAAACCGTCGGTCTTACAGTATATCATTTTTTTTGTGATTGGCCTTTACGGCGGATTCATACAGTTAGGCATTGGTTTTCTGTTAATAGCCGGGTTGGTTTGGGGCTGCGGTTTTGATCTTATAAAAACCAATGCAGTAAAAGTTTTTATCATATTAAGCTACACTATTTTTGCCCTGGCTATTTTTATCTGGAACAGGCAGGTTGATTTTGCAAGCGGTTTAATTTTGGCTTCAGGAAATATGACCGGGGCATGGTTTGGAGCAAAATTTACCATTAAAGGCGGTGCTAAATACGTACGCTATATATTAATTATTGCCCTGGTTATCGTTACTGTTAAACTTCTTGGCGTGTTCTGAAAAATGTATTTCCTATTCTTTCTTTGTTTCCTGTTCTGTTTCGGGTTTGGGTTCAAGCAGATCGATGAATTTGCCGGCAATTTTAAATACGGGTACCCCTTGATCTTCTCCTGTAAGATTACAAGCCATTGCGACAACCATGTCCAGTTTAGGATAAGCAATTACAACAGCACTTCCTCCTTTGGTTGATCCTCCAAGCATATACAGATCGCGTCCGTGGTTATCCTTAACAATATTAATCCCCATACCACTGGTCAACTTCATACCATTCTTCAGGCTCATCGGCTCCAGGATCATTTTTACAGTCTCTGCATTAAGAATAGTCGGATGCAGGTATTCATTAACCAAAGTAGCAATGTCAACAGCCGAAGATAAAAGTCCGACTGATGCCGCACGGTGCCTGTTATCCTGGGTAGTAGCCCTGACTGTCCGTGAAATAAAGTTCTTGTCGAAACACTGGCTCCTGTTATCAATAATTACAATCGGGTTATCTGCTTCGGTCGATTCAAGTTTAAGGGTATCGGTAAGTTTTTCTTTTAATAATTTGTAGAAATAATTTTCTGTTTTTCGTTCCAGGGTTGCACCGATCAGGTCATACCCGAAGTCTGTTTCATAGAAATATTCACCGGGATTAAACAGAAGAGAATCTTCGATAAAACCAGCAATGCCTTTGCGTATGGTCATATACCCCTGCTTGCTGTTTTCTTTAGAATTGGGAGGCCTGATTCCTGAAGTATGGGAAGCCAGATGGTACAGGCTTATTGAATCTTTATCTTTGGGCAATTCCGGGTAATATTCGCGGATGGGGGTCTTCATCTCAAATTCACCGTCTTTGACAAAACGGGCAAGAAGGGCGCCTGTAAATAATTTTGATACGCCACCAATCCGGAATTTGGTATCAGGACGGGCAGGAACCTTTAATTCCTTGTTGGCATAACCTATTCCTTCCGACCAAATGAGTTTGTTATTCAGAAATACAGCAACCGATGCACCCGGAACATCGGCCTGAAACATGTAAAGGCTAATGTTTTTTCGACATTCCAGAATTGTTTTTTTATACTTTGATGACCGGATTATCTTGTATTTATCAGATGATGACTTTTTACACGAAATGTTCATCCATAAAAAAGAGAAGGAGATGATTACCAGCAAGTACTTTTTCATTTTCTTCAAGATCAATGTGAGTTAAATTTTAGCCTCCGAAAATAGCTGATTTCTGTTTTTAAGAAAAATAAAAAACGGGAAATATATTAAACAACATGAATGATCAGCTGATCAATAATTTGTTGCATTTCCTTTTCAGCTTTTTCCATTTCCTGTACCAGTTTGATCTGGTTGCGTGCCCGTTCAATGTTATGCTCCGGGTGTTTGATCTTGTAATATGTATCGCCGTCGATATAATCAGTAAGGAACCGGAGTGCCATTATGTAGGCCATAAACTGGCAGGAGTGGGGCAGCAAATTTACTTCCAGCGGGGCCAGTGTATCTTTTGTTTCGCTTAAAAAGCCTTTGGCAAAGTATCTGAACACTTCCTTGTTAAATTTCACCTTGCTGAAGTCTGTTTCATCTTCCTCTGCGGTATTTGCAGCAGTACGCATGGCGTCGCCAAAGTCGAAATGCACCAGGCCTGGCATCACTGTATCCAGATCGATAACAGCCAGTATTTCATCGGTATCTTTGTCAAAAAGGACATTATTGATTTTTGTGTCGTTATGGGTAACCCTGATTGGCAGTTTTCCGGAGTCGGCCAAATCCTGTAAGGTCTTCATCTTTTCCATCCGGCTTTCGATTTCTTCAACTTCAGTTTTAACAGTGGCCAATCGTCCTTTGGGGTCAGCAGCTTTTGCTTTTTCGAAGTTATTAATCCTGAAATAGATATTGTGGAAGTCTTTGATTGTTTCGCTCAACGGGCCCCCGGGCAGATCGGCCAGTTGTTTCTGGAAACGTCCGAACGCGATACCTGCTATTTCAGCCATTTCCGGTTTCTCAATCATTTCAACACTTTTACTGTTTTCTACAAAATTTGAAACAGTCCAGAAATTACCTTCTTCGTCTTTAAAATATAGCTTCCCGTCTTTTGTCAGGATTTGCCGGATCATCTTTTTCTCTACCTTCGGGTCATTGGCTTCGCGTAATTTTTTTTCGATGTGTTTACATACCCGGTCGATATTCTCCATCATGGCCGGGACATCTTTAAAGATAAGGTGATTTTTGCGTTGAAGAACATAGTTCGCGGTATCGTCTCCGGCAGTTTCAATCAGGTAGGTGTCATTGATATGACCATTTCCAAAAGGATGCACTGAGGTAACTTCCCCATCAATTTTAAATTGAGACGAAATATTAATCAACTTGGTTTGATCGTTTGTTGTCATTTTATAATTAGGTTTAAGTTTACAATTTTTAATTTTTAACTATTATTTCCAGAGTGAAGCAGGATAAACCCCGGCTTGCACCAGGCCCTTTATTTTTTCAACAACGTATGCCTGGTCTTCTTTGTATGTGACGCCAAACCATTGACTGTCAGCTTTCAATATTTTGGAATGCACAATGCCGGACTTGATCATATCGAAGACTGCAAAAGGAATATAGAACTCTGATTTGGGGACATTAATTTTTTCATCCAGGAAAGAAACAAAAAGTTCTTCAAGTTTGGTGAAAATGTTGTATTTGAAGCCCCAGAAATTCATTGAAACGGGCATGGTTCCGGATAATTCACGTTTGCTGTTGTTTTCACCTGTACAATATATTTTATCGCCTTCGGCAGCAATATTGTGTGTTTCTGTTATTTCAACAAGGTTATCCTGCCCGTCGGCCTTGCAAAGGCCTCTCGAAACAGTGCCGAATTCGGATAAGGTATTTTTCAGGGAATAACCAATCATGCTGTATTCTTTTTCATCTTTTGATGAATTCAAAAAACCGGTCATGGTTTTATAGGCGTCAAAACCATAAAAATCATCGGCATTGATTACTGCAAATGGTTCATTAATCACATTCTTTGCCATCAGCACGGCATGACCTGTTCCCCAGGGTTTTTCACGGTCTGCCGGCAAGGTATACCCTTCGGGCAGTTTGTCCAGTTCCTGATAGACATATTCGGTCCTTATTTTTCCTGAAATTTTACTTTCAATCAATGCTTTAAATTCGTCAGCAAAATGGTTCCTGATAACAAAAACTACTTTTCCAAAGCCAGCCCGTATCGCGTCAAAAATTGAATATTCAATGATTGTCTCTCCATTTGGTCCGATTGGCGCTAATTGTTTCAGTCCGCCGAAACGGCTTCCCATTCCTGCTGCAAGGATCAATAATGTTGGTTTCATTAATATAAGGTTTATTCATTTTTTATGCAGTTGCAATATTAACAAAAAAACAGGGAATAGCCTCCCTTTCATGTAAGTTGACCAGGGTATGGCAACAAAAAAAGTTATGTAATTCCAACTAAAAAGGGAATCCAGGAGTCCTATTATTTCATTTTTAAAGAACCAATTAAAAGGTACAAAAATAAAAATAGCAATACCATCATGGCTCCGATTTGGCCTATAGAATCAGAAACAATCCCCATTATTAGAGGAACAACTGCGCCTCCGGCAACGCCCATGATTAATAAGCCGGAAACTTCATTAGCCTGTTCTGGGTCTTTACTTAAAGCTGAAGAAAATACAATGGGGAAAATATTAGCAATTGCTAGTCCCAAGCAAAAAATCAAAATTAATATCAGCCATAAATTACTGGCAAATAACAACAAGACCATTGATGCCAATCCAAGAATTACACTTCCTACATAAAATTTCCGTCCAGAAACTCTCATCAAAAAAATAGCTCCTACAAACGTTCCGATGGTACGTGCTGCAAAATATAGGCTAACACCTATTCCTGCTTTTTCTAAAGACAGGTATGTTCTGTTCATCAAAAACTTGGGCAAAATTGTATTTACCCCCACATCAATCCCCACTACAAAAACAATGGCTATAAAAAGCACCAAGATCACCGGATCTTTTAAGAGACTAAAAATCTCAATAAAACCAGAAGTTTTTTGAACAACTTTTTCTTCTGTTATCGGAGTCATGATCAGCCAAATTCCGGACAATAAAGTTACAGCCGCAAAAAATGGAAAAATCAATTTCCAATTTCCAAAAGAGCAGGAAGCAACGCCAGCAATAATCGGACCTGAAAAGGAGGCAATTGCTTTTACGAATTGCCCAAGCGTTAAGCTACTTGTTAGTCTTTTTCCTGTTACAATGTTAGCTAAAAGAGGATTTAACGAAACCTGTAAAACAGTATTGCCAATTCCTAATAAGGCAAAAGCAACCAGTATAAATGTAAATTGGCAAGAGATAAGCGGGACTAACAAAGCAAACAATGAAATTCCAATACTAACCAAAACAGTATTTTTTCGTCCCAGTTTATTCATCAACAAACCAGCTGGAACAGAAAAAACCGCAAACCACAAAAACACCATCAATGGGAGCAGGTTTGCAACTGAATCCGTCAGTCCAAAATCTTGTTTTACATAGCTGGTAGCTATACCAACCACATCCGCAAATCCCATTATAAAGAAACCAAATAGAACGGGAAGTACAACCAGTTTAGATTTTGTAGTTTTCATTGGTTAATGACTATTAAATTTTTGATATGATCGGTTTTATTTTAGCCCAGAACTGATCATCTAAAAGGCGGGAACTGCCTACCATTGCAGCCAACTCCATCATTTCAGAAATTACAATTTCGATATCAACATTATCGTTTTCAATAGATGATTTAAAGGATGGGCCAAACAAATGATATGCCCCTGAGATATTTCCACCAATAACTAAACAATTGGCTCCAAACTGCGTGATTATAGGAATCATAAAATTCCCCAAATTCGTTCCAAAATCATCAAATAGCTTTTGATATTCACGAGTTCCTTTCTCTGCAATTTCTTTAACACCTTTATATTTTACACCAGTCCTTTTCTTATATTCACTAATAAACCATCTTGTTGAAAAATAATCATCAGCAATTCCATCTTGATAAGGAACATGGAAAACATAGCCTTTTTCAGGAACCTTATCACCCTCAATAACAGGCACTCCATCAGCCAAAAATGCCGATCCAAAACCAGTTCCTAGTGTAATTGCAATTACGCTTTTATAACAGGACGCTTTTCCAACCCAACACTCACCAACGGCAAACGACAGGGCATCATTAAGATACCTAAACGGAATATCAGTTGAAATATTCAATATTTTTCGTAGCTTTTCACCAACATTGAGGCCGTACAAACTGTCATATTTAGCTACATTTTGAGCAAGGCCACACCATTTTCATAATCAAACGGCCCCGGCATGGCGAAACCAATTCCTGCTATCTCATCAGCATTAACAAAACTCATTGTTTTCTTAATCGCAATGCTCCAATCATTAAATATTTCCTCAGCAGAAGCTTGGTTATTAATATTTTGCTCCGATTTACTTTCAATAACCATATTGCCCGTTTGTATATCAACCAACACGGTACTAATGTGGCTTCCTCCAACATCTGCCCCTATTGCATACTTTTTTGTCATCTCTTAACTCTTTTATTTCATGAAAGCAACAACAACGATCGCTTCTTCTTCTGAATTATTTTTAATGGTGTAACGTTTTGTTGCTGCAGGAACAACAAAAGTTTCAGCATAATTAAAGGTATCTTTCATTCCATTTTCAGACTTAATGGTTATTGAAGTTCCTTCAACCAAGCTCAGAACATTAAATTTCTGATTGGTTTCAATTGTTATTTCAGAATTGAAATGATAACGGTTTACCCGATAAGTATGTTTTTCATGGGTTGGCAGCTCGTATTGTTTCCAATCCGCACCTTCATTGATTAAATACGGTTTCGAAATTAACTCCTTTTTTACCTTCTCCCCTTTCCGGTCAAAGTACAAGTTTTTCATTCCGTGATCGATATTCAACGGACGAGGATTTCCATCCATATCAGGGCGCACCCAATCGTACATTTTAAAAGTGAAAATATAAGGTGTTGTACTAATTTCAAGCACCAGATTATCAATTCCGGACGCGTGAATGGTTCCTGGTGGAATTAAAAATAAGTCGTGCTTATTAGCCGGATGTGTTTGCACAAATTCGGTGATGTCGATCGCCGTATTGGTGTTAAAACTGGCTCTTAGTTTAGATTCAAATTTCGCCTGATTTATATCATCCTGAAAACCAAGATAAACTGTCGCATCATTTTTCCGGTCGAGAATATAATAGGTTTCTTCCTGGGTAATCACTTGCCCAAAGTGCTTTTTACAATACTCCAGACGCGGATGGCATTGCACCGAAAGGTTGCCACCATCGAATGTATCCAGAAAGTCGAAACGAATAGGGAACTCATCTTCAAACTCACCGTCGTCGACACCCATTACCGCATTTCGCTGGGCATACATTAAAAAGTCAAACGATACCTCCAACACATTCTTAGAACTTTCAAATACAATCCCGTTTTCAGGAGTAATAAGCTCGAAAGACCATGCATAGTTAGCAGCATCAGGATTAAGCCCTTCAATGTGATCTTTTATCCAGGTTCCGCCCCAAACACCCGGTTCAAACCAAGGACGAGTGCGAAAAAAATTATGCGCCATGGTATGTAATCCTATCCTGAACTCATCAGCATCCATCCAGGTAAAATGATCCCCCCACTGGCCGTCGGCAATAATGTCGATTGTATTTAAAATTGATTTTTTATGTTGATTCAATACCACCCAATCAATAAAGTAAAACCTTTTGTACATCTTCTTCATGTCGAAGGTTTGGCTCGCTCCAAGGTTTGTAAAGCTCTTTGCCCGAGCCCTGAATTGAAGTTCATTTTTGGGCAGATCAATATAGATCAATATACCACTCCACCCAGACAATTGAGCTCCGGAGCCATACACAATGTTTAGATCTGCCGAAGCATCTTGTTTAAGATTGTTTACCTTTTCTACATCAAAAAAATCAGACAAACGAACTGTTGCCCGCTTGCCGAAAATTGAGTTTGCATCGCCCATAAAAGGTTCAATCAGCTGATCAATTTCACTCTCAGGCTTAAGAGCTGCCTCATGATCCAGTTTACCTTTTTCCCAAGCTCCTTTAAAGCTTGTACAAGCTGATCCTTAAAAACATCAAAAAACACTCCAACATAACCATCAATAATGATGGCTTTTTGATCAACTACCTTTTCTGCCAGTAATTTCAGTTCGCTGGATATTTTCCCGTCATCAAGTTTTAACGATGGATAAATATCATAGCTTGAAGCTGGCTTTCCATTCTTCTGAGAAGGCATTAAAAACTGAGTTGTATTTCTTTTTTCTTTCATCACAATTCGATCTTTACCAAATAAATTTCTCTTTCGGCTTTGTATTCAATATCACTTATTATTTGGCTTTTCACCAAGTTTGATTTTGAGTTTTCCTCCATTTACAACTTCTTTGAATGGTAAAAAAACCGAATTCAAATCTTCACCATTTAATTCAACTTCCTGGATGTACACGTTGGTTGCTGAATTATTTTCGGTTTCAATTGTAAATGTTTGTCCCTCGTAATAATCACGATTCAGCTGAATGGTAACTTTGTCGAACAACGGACTTGCGACCTGAAATTTTGAATTGATCTCAGTTAAACCTTTTACATCAAACAATCCGATGGAAGACATCACATACCAAGCACCAAGTTGCCCCTGATCCTCATCTTGGCCAAATCCATAACCATGAATTTTTTCTGTTCCGTAAAATTTATCACAAATACTGCGTACCCATTTCTGTGTCAAATAAGGTTTATCTGTAAAATTAAACATCCAGGAAATGTGCAGATTAGGTTGATTTCCGTGGTTGTAGATTGCAGCAACACCCGCAAAAGCATTGATGGTTTTACCACCACTAAAGAAATCAGGTTCTGAGAGTGTAAAAATGCTATCCAGACGATTAACAAACCGGTCGTTACCAATGGTGTCTATCAATGATTTTGGATCATGCGGCACATAAAAGGTATATTGAACAGCATTGCCTTCCTGAAAACCACGCCATGGTTCAAAAGGATTAAATGATTCAATAAAATTGCCATTTTCATCTTTCGGACGAATATAAGTTGTTGACGGATCATATAGTTTTTTCCATCCGTTTGATAAGTCCATCAATTTAGAATAATCATTATTTTTTTCGAGCAACTTGGCGAATTGGGCTACAGCATACGAACTAAAAGAATACTCAAGCGTGTGCGAAGCTGAAAACCCAGATCCTTTTTTATTTGTATCATATCCAATATTTAAGTATGGAGAATACCCCCGCTTTACAAATTCACCCACATCCATTTTGCCAGCTCCCTCAATACGTTCCTGCCAGCCTATTTCATTTTTAAGAGCAGCTTGATACCCTAACTTAACATCAAAATCGCGAATACCACAATTATATGCTGAAGCGATTGCCAAACTTGTAAAATTAGTCCCCACTCCAGAAACATACTTACTGCAAGCAATCCCGTCACCGAGCCAACCAGCATCTCTATAAACTAAAAGCTGACTCTGAATCCAGGCTGAATAATATTCAGGATAAGCCAATGCCCATAGCTGTGTCAAATTCCAGCAAGCTCCCCAGATAGCATCAGAATTGTAAAAATCATACTTGGGAATTCCATTTTCATTGAGCTCAACTTGCCCCACTTCCCCATTATTCATAGGGTAGGCTCCATTGACATCACTTGCCAAACCGCGTCCCAGCAAAGCATGGTAAAGTCCGGTGTAAAATTTCACTTTATTATCGTAATTATTTGATTCTATTTTAATGCGACCAAGTAAGTTTTCCCAAATCTCGTGGTTCGCTTTTTGAGCTTTATCAAAGTCCAACTTTTGAGCTTCTGTTTCGTAATTTAACCTAGCATTCTCCACTGAAGTATAAGACAAGCCTGTTTTTATTGTTATCGGCTCGTTCTTTCTGGTTGAAAATGTAAGATACAGACCGGCACCTTCTCCTTGAATTGATTTTGTTCCTCTAAAAATGTCTTTTCCCCGGAACGTTCCCCATTCTGTTGGTTCTTTATCTATGACTGCCGAAAAATACATTTTCACATCGGCTCCCTTCTGGTATTTCTTCACATACTCTGGTTCTGTTACGACAAATCCTTCTATTCGTCCGTCCTCTGTGAAGGCTACTTCTGCATCTTTCACCTTACCACTTTCTCCCTGCTGATTTCCTATATCGAAAAGAATATGAGCTTCATTGGTTTCCGGAAATGTATACCGATGAAAACCAACACGGCTGGTAGCTGTTAATTCAGCTTTTACATCGTAATCATCAAGCCAGACTGAATAATAACCTGCTGTGGCAAATTCATTTTGACGATTGAACCGCGAACGATATCCTCCATCTGGATTTTCAAGAGCACCCGGAACAGTTTGGAGCACGCCAACTGTTGGAGCAAAAACAATACCTCCTATCTGAAACTCGTGGAAATTAGCAAAACCTTCAATTGAACTGTCTCTGGCATCGTATCCAACAGCTTCCCAACCTTGTTCGTTACCGTAATGAGCATTGGTTGAAGGAGCTAATTTTGCCATCCCGAAAGGAACAGCTCCCGGCGTGTAAAAAAACCAACGACAATGAGCCGTTCCAATATTTGGATCGACGTATTTAATTAAATCCTGGGCACTCATAGTTTCTCTACAACACCAGGTAAAAACAAATGCCAGCACAATGAATGGAATCTTTTTCATCTTATTTTTCATTTTATTCGTTTGCCTTCTTTATTAAAATTAGTTAGATAAAAATTACCTTCTTTTCTTAAATCTTACACTTTTTGCGATTTCGCAGCCTATTCAAAAAAACTTAAAGTAAAAACAATATAATGTTCAAACATTTAAAACACATGTGCAAACATATGAATATTTTTAAAATTCAAAAAAACTTAACACTTTTTTGTCTTGAAAGTTAGCTTATCTTCGTAAATCTAAATTGTATAAAACATGGAAATGACAATAGATCACAGTTGCTCAAAACCCTTGCACGTCCAAGTTGAAGCTCTTCTTAGAAAATTGATAAAACAAGAAGAATATCAAAAAGGGAAATTGCTTCCTAATGAAGTGGATCTATCGAAACAACTCAACATTTCAAGAAATACACTAAGGCAAGCTATTAATAAACTAGTTTACGAAGGATTGCTGATTCGTAAAAAAGGCTATGGCACAAAAGTGGCTCCCCCTGGAATATCAGGAAAAGCAAAAAATTGGTTAAGTTTTTCACAGGAAATGAAAGCACTTGGACTCCAGGTGCAAAACTTTGAACTTCACATCAGTTGGCAAAAACCAAGCAAAGAAGTAGCTTCTTTTTTCAACTTACTCCCCGACCAGCAAGTGCTTACCCTAGAACGTTTGCGAGGAAAAAAAGACTTTCCTTTTGTTTATTTTATATCCTATTTCAATCCCGAGCTTGAAATATCAGGAGACGAGAATTTTAACAATCCGTTATATGAGATCCTTGAAAAAGAATATCAGGTAAAGGCAGCAGTTTCCAAAGAAGAAATCAGTGCCATTAAATCAACTTCGTTTCTGTGCAAAAAGTTAAATATTTCTCACGATGAACCTGTGCTTTTTCGCCGCAGGTTGGTATATGACGATCAAAACCGTCCGATTGAATTTAACCTTGGCTATTACAGAGGTGACAGCTTCGTCTTTTCTATTGAAAGTGAGCGCAAATAAAGAGATTAAATCAACATTAGCTCCAGAATTAACATCAATCGTGTTTTTATAAAAATATGCATTGATCCTGAAATAAGTTCCACGGGTAAAAAACAAAAGCCTTACAAATCGAAGATCTGCAAGGCTCTGTTTTCTTGAGACTCAGTTGGAGCGTGAGAGATCTCACCAAAAACGGGATGATATATTTACTTCTTTATTATAAAAAAAGCTTTATTGCAAAGGATATTTATTCTAGTTCGAAATCTATTTTTCTTTTAATATTGTCAGAAGCAGTACCAATCCACGCTTCAAATTTTCCAGGTTCAACGATAAATTCATGTTGTTTCGGATCGAAGAAGCTTAACTGTGATTGATCAATAACAAAGCAGACTTTCTTTGTTTCCCCTGCTCTAAGGAAAACTTTCTCAAATCCCTTCAATTCTTTTTCAGGTCGTGGCAAACTCGATTCATTATCTTTGATATAAAGTTGAACCACTTCAGCACCGTCCCTATTTCCGGTATTGCTCACATCTAAGCTAATAGTTAATGAATCGGTCGCCACTAATCGATCCTTATTTTTTTTCGCGTTACCATACTTAAAAGACGTATAGCTCAATCCATGTCCAAAGGCAAAAAGTGGTTTTATTTTTTCTTTGTCATTCCACCGATAACCAATATATATACTTTCTCTATACTCCACGTTATAATCATTACCCGGATAAGTATTTAGTCTATGAGCACCATAATCATCAAGTTTCTCATTAAAGGTAAAAGGCAATTTTCCGGAAGGGTTCACATCTCCGGTTAATACGGCTGCCAGAGCATTACCGGCTTCAGTTCCGTTATACCATGATTGAACAACTGCGGGAACCTTTTCCAACCAAGGCATAGCCACCGCATTTCCAGAGATATTAACAACGACTAAATTGGGGTTTACCTCAACTAAAGCTTCAATAAGGCTATCCTGTGCATATGGTAATTCAAAGGATTTCCGGTCGGCACCTTCACAGTCTTGTCCCCGGTGTTTATTCAATCCGCCAATAAAAATAACCAAATCAGCAGTAACAGCCATCTCACAGGCTTCTTCAATTAATTCCTGCCCTGAACGATATTCAGAAGCAAACTCACCCAAACTTTCTTTGTTGTATCGGGCTTCATTATCGGCAACATAGCCACGGGCAAACATCAAATCAACGTCTTCCCCTATTTTACGACTAAGTGCCTGGAACGGACTAACTTCATATTTTTCTTTTAAAGTAGAACTACCTCCACCTATACTCATTAACTTAACTGCATTTGGGAGCCCTGTGAAAATCCCAAGCAGTAGTGGATTGATGGTTGTACCAGCAGTTTCCGAGCAATACACCAATTGCGTTTTCTCCTTTTTGCAGTTGATCACTTACATCGAAGGTCACATACAGGTTACGATGATCAAAGCGGGTATAAGCCCAGGGTCAACGCATTTAATTTGTAATTAATTTCAGCAAAAAGTTGTTGTCCCATCCGGCTTTTAACCTTTTAGATTTAATGCTTCCCTTAGATTTATCCTTTTTTAGGATGTTTAAGGCTATTTTATTGACCAAAGAAAAATTTTGAGCGGCCATTTTGTTTCTTTTTCGTTGCCTGTCTTCATTAAATGTCATGTCCAAAGTCCAATGGAGTTTATTTTCTACGCCCCAGTGCATCCTGATATGTTCATTGAAGTGTTTGGCTGTTGTTTTTAAACTGCTTATGTAGTAACGTGTTTCTTTTTCTTTTTTATCCCGGATGCACCTTTCGGTACTGATTTTTACGATGCTTGACAGGTTTTTCCATTTTTCTTTTCCATATAAGAATTCAAGATTGCTGATTACCTCACACTTGCGGGTTTCTATCCGTCCATGCCCTTTTTCTGTTGTTTCATTTGTCGAATCCGGTTTTTGTACCCTGAAAATACTTTCCGTTTCTTCTCTTATGTTTTGTTGGTTCCATTTTAGTGCCAATATATAATCAGCCCCACCTTCAATAATATCTTCTGCTATTTTTGTCTGTGTCCCCATCGCATCAATGGTAACAATACAACCTTCTATATCTAATATTTCCAGTAACAGGGGAATGGTGGTTATCTCATTGGATTTACCATCTGATTTACACTGTCCGAGTATCAGTTCATTATGCCCGGCCCAGGCATTGACAAGGTGGATGGGCGATTGTCCGTGGAAAGTGTCTTTCGACCCCCTTACTGTTTTTCCATCAATAGAAATAACTTCTGTTTCAATGCCTTTGTCTTTTAGCGATGAAGCCCATTGAAAGAACAACCGTTCAAATGTCCGGGGGGTGAGCAATGAAAAGACCCTATTAATGGTATCGTGCGAAGGGATGCCATTGCGCAGTTTTAGAAATGTTTTCAAAAAATCAATTTTTGTTTTCCCAAACAATTCTATTGAATCCCACGATTCTGCCCCACAGATTACCGCTATTATTGTCAATATGACAATGTCAGAAAGTAGGTGCTTCTTATTACGTTTTATCCTTGGGTCCCTTAAACTTGAAAAGTGTTTGTGTAATGATGTTTCCATTGTTTTGTTTTTCAGCAAAACTGGGAAACTGTCTGCAAAACCAAGGTACTTCCAATGAATAAGTTATTGACATTCAGCAAATAGAATATCAACAAAAAGCATAAAAAATTTGATTTTTTAATTTTTGCGGCAAGTCCATGTTGATAAACTGCGAATAAACTACACAAATATTTAATTTTTATAAAAAGTCATGCGTTGACCCTGCTTATTTGATAGGTTGTATCTTTTTTTTACGTATTTTTGTTATCAAATTTTGGTGTCACATTTCCCAATCTACGGAAAAGTGATGAAAAGAGAATCAGGTGTAAATCCTGAACAGACCCGCTGCTGTAAGCTTCATTGAAGTCTTTGAGCAATACTCAATCCACTGTTCTAGTAAAGAGCGGGAAGGGCGTTCAAAGGTGAAGTAAGTCAGAAGACCTGCCAAGATTGATTAGCGTTTAATGCTTTTTCGGGGAAATAAAGCTGATGAACATTGTAAAGATTAATCTTTACTCATATTATTTTTTACATATATAAGGCATTATACCTGTTTTTAGATTCTTACAAAATGAGAATCTCTTATTGTTTCTTTTAAACTATTTAAATTTCATTGACAAATCTGAGCCGAATGTGATATGTACTTCTAATTACCATTTATAATTTGAAACTTTAACATGAGAAAAATGAAAACAAGTATTTTAAAAATTTTACTGGTATTGTCTATCTTTTCATTAATGATGGGATGTAGTGACGATAATGATAACAAAACAATCGATAGCATAGAACAAACACATTGGAAAGGTACTTTTCAAAACACTGAAAAAGTTTATGATATAACTATTGTTTTTAGCGGTATTAAAAACGGTTATTACATTTTAGATGAGAATAAAAAACAAGATAGCTTTAGTTATAATAAAGATGGTAAAATAATACATATTTCATGCTTTGATATCGGATTATTGAATGGAAATTGGTGGATATATAAGTTGACAGAAGATGAGTTTACTCTAAAACAAAATCCTTATGAGGAAGATATTAATTGTATATTGAACCTAAAAAGAATTTATTAATTATGAAAAGAAAGAATTTTCTTGTGGTTGCAATTATTGCTATAACCCTAAATTTTATTGGCTGTACCGATGAAGAAAACACTTTGGATGTCAATAGTGTGGAAAATGGATATGATAAGATAATTTTACAAGAGAGAAATGTAAATTATCCAGTCTCTAATTATGAAGAAATTAAGTTAAAAAACTTAGAAACTGAAGATGTTAAGAATAATACTAATTTTGATAATTTCATAGGTCGTTCTTTTAGGTTAAAAGAATATCCATATGAGGATGGAATGAATGTTGGCTATCCTGTTATAGATATGGCTAAATATTTATCTGATAATCCAGATGCAGTAAATAATCCTCCTGTAAAAAGAAGTCAAACAGATTTATACTCTTATGCGGGCTACGAGAGGTATGAACAAAAAGTAAATAAAACAAAAACTGTCAGTAGCAGCTTTAATTTGGATTTTAAAGTTTTCTCGATTGGTTCAAAGAAAAAGAAGAAAGAAGTGTTTATAGGTTCTGACATACAGGAAAGTAAGCGTGTTAATGGAGAGTTGAGTGTGAAATTTTATGATAGATATTATGAATTTAATGTACCTACAAGTACTCGGGAAGATATTTTTGAGAAATATATACATAAAGAGTTTACTGACAAACTATATAGAAATTCGACAGATGAAATATTAGAATATTATGGAGGCTTTGTATTAGTTAAATTTTTGACAGGAGGGCAAGCATATGCTCTTTATGATGCAGAATACAAAAGCAACACTCATAACGAGGAAAGTAAAAGCGAAAAAAGCCTAGATACAGAAATTAGTGCTACTGTTGACTTGAAAGATAAAGGGGAAAGTAAGACCAAAAGCTCTTTAAATAGTGAACCTTATCAACGTTTCAACTTAGGTAGACCCGCTGGAACAGGTGAATTTGAGACTAATTCATTTAAGAAGATTCGCTTTTCAGTACGTACAATTGGAGGATTACCTGGATATGCACAATTTACTATTCCTAAAGAAATTGATGAAGTTAATTTTGATCTAACAAATTGGTGTAACTCTCTATCTAATAAAGAAGAATTAACGATAGTTGAGTTGCCTGAGAAATCTCTTATTCCTATAGCAGATTTTCTTGAAGAAGATAACCTGAAGGAAGCATTTTATCATTACTATGAATTTGGTAGCAAGCCTGAGGGCGAATTTACATATCTGCAAGAACCATGTATAAGTATAAGAATGATTTTTTATAATCAGCAAATAGCCACTTATGAGACTAGTTTGAAAACTAGATATGGAGACTATATCGCATTGAGGAGAGCAACCATGTACCCAATGGAAGCTCAAGCCTATTTAAAGGAAGAAGCTACAAGAATTGGAGGAATTTTTCCGAATTTAAAAATTGAAGGTATGCCGAAATATTATTTAACATTAGGCAGAACAGTTGTTCCAACGGATGATTTAAATGAGTTTAATACCGAAAATATGAGTAAATTCATAGATTCTAAAACCGGTAAAATATATCTCTTAACAACAGTAAAATCTACGGGACAAAGGCGAGCTTACACTTTATATAATGATAGAGTTATCAATGACTATGTTTTTAAAGATCTCATAAATAAGTTACCAATCAATAATAATATTGATTTGAAAAGTATTAGGAATAACTATTATATGGTTGCTCTGTGAACCGCTAATTCTTTCACATAATAGATAATAATCCGAGACTTTATTAAGGCTTCAAACACAAATGACATTCAGTACCTTTTGAAAAACTTGCATGCAGTATAGTATATAGTTAAAAAACATCCCGGTTGCACCTGTTAGCGACCGGGTGTTTAGCTTGTTGTAAAATTTTGCGCAAAACGGACGCCTTCCTTTCGCATTTTGATTGTATGCTAATAATAAGGCAATAAGGTTGTTAAAATTATTCACTGTTATTGCTACGAAGGTTTTTAACAGATAAGGTTTTCAAAATACCAGGAATTATAAAATAGTTGTTCTTAAACAACATTACGCTACCCTTGGTTAACAAAGGTTACGGCAAAGAAGCACCCCTGCGCGCCGGAAGCCGGCATGAAACACCGGAAGTCAGCGAGCCTGGCAGCAAAGGAAACAACTTGTTTTTGAAAGGGTTGATGGTCTGCCCCCTGTTTGAGGCGGAGCGTTTGATGGGAGTTGCTTCTTATCCGCCGGGGCTTTTTGTCCCTGAAGGGGCATATATAAATAACCCGGGGTAAGAGAGGAACGAACACAACCCCGGGGGTGAATGCAAACGGAATAACCCCGGCCACGGTAGTTGGTCAAAAAAAAACAGAGCAGTTGTATGGCCGGAAATAATGAAATGCTAAAAAAAATTACAAACGCATTTTATAATTCAACCTTTTCATTTAATTGTAATTGAACAGGTCCAAGTAAACCCGATTCCCGTAGGAGTTTTTCAGAATCTTTTTCTTCAAATTTATTAATATTTGTTTTTGTTAACCTTTTTCCTTCAGAAAGTTTACTGTCACCAATAAGACGGTTAGGCCATAGGTTGGTAATTTCAATTTCCAGTTTGTTTTGCCCCTCCAGTAAATAATCAGTCACATTTATTTTGTAAGGCGGAGCCCAGCATAACCCAAAACGATGGCCATTTAAGGTAACAATTGCCATTTCGTGTAGATTCCCAAGGCACAGGACTGCATTCTTTCCTTCTGTTTCCTTTTTTTCAATACGGAATATTTTTTCATATACCGCAGAGCCGGAGTAATATTTAATCCCTTCATTTTGAAATTCGGTCCACGATTTTAATTCATCGAAAACAATCATTTCCGGGCCTCCCCATTGCGGATCAAAATAAACATTCCAACTACCGGAGACAGGAATAATCTGAGTTTCTTTTTTAATTTTTACGGTACTTGTTTTTTCATTTGACCAATGTAAAGTATAGTTTCCGGGGGCAAATGCAACCATTTCCCATTTCCCGGCAGGTTTTTCAAAATTAAACAATGGTTCTTCTTTTGCCTGAATTCCATTTTCGGGGAACAGGTTTTCCCCGTCTTTTTCAATTCTGACGATGTGTTTTTCCGGTTTAGCTTTGATAAAAACGACAAATACAGAGGCTTCAGGAGCCAGGTGCAGAGGAATAATTGTCTG
Source organism: Prolixibacteraceae bacterium (assembly GCA_963662895.1). Classification (GTDB taxonomy): domain Bacteria; phylum Bacteroidota; class Bacteroidia; order Bacteroidales; family Prolixibacteraceae; genus GWE2-42-39. Next base: position 2,998,076 of record OY759982.1, read on the forward strand.
ACCATCTTTTTCGTAATAAGTCAGCACCGGCTTTATTTCACCTGTTTGCGGATCCCAAAGTTGTGGCACTTTATCACTGACCCTGAATTTACATTCTACCTGCTCATAACGATCCGGAAGAGTGGTCAGATAACGGTATCGAAAATCATTAATCCCTTTCCTGGAGTAACGATTTACCACGAAGTAAATTTCTGTATTGTCGGTGTTCCGGTGGATATAATCGAGTGCTGTTTCCTTACCGGGGCTTCTAAATGTCATATCCTGTTTAACCTTCATCCCGGCTAAAATATTGTTAACATTCTGTCCCCAGATCACCCGCCCCTTACCATATTGCTTCTCGGTTATTGTCTTACCATCGATATTTCCCCACAAACGATCTGAAACAGACGCCAGTTCGTTGTCGCTTTCCGGGTAGTCTTTCAAACCGGTGGTTTCTTTTGGACGTGGAGCAATTACCGTCATTCCTGCTTTTACCAGTTGCTCCACATTCTTCAACACTTCCAGATCAATGGCCTGTTCCGACGCCAAAACCAGCAAACGGTAACTCATTCCATCGGGCAAAATAATCTTGTCGTCTGCAAAAGAAAGCCTGTTCAGAATTACATCTTTGGAGCATTTGTCCCAGTTATACCCAGAATCCAGCTCAGGATATTCTTCCTCTAAAAATACAAAATTGGGCACATCATCTCCATAATAATACAGTACATCAGCTACATACACCCCCTGTTGAAGCATGTAACTGCAACGGTTCAGGTAATTAATGAAGCCACCGGCCTGCTGCCACCAGGTAACGTTCGTATTAAGATGTGTTCCTGCAAAATATTCATTCCCGGGTTTCCCGAATTCTTTGGGAGAGGAGGTAAAAGTGTGCCAGACAATACGGTTGATTCCTGAACAGAAAATACGGTCAATATTGGCTTTCAGGTCTTTAGGCGAACGCTCCCATTGAGGACCAATACTGGTTGGACCTTCGGCTGCAACAAAACGTTTACCGTTGGTATGGGCCACACAGGCGCTTTGTTTGACGGCCAGACGAGCTGCATCGGAAACCCGGTGTGTGTTGGAACGGGCCCAGAATTCCCCCTGCGGAAAATCGCTGACAGCCATCACTTTCAATGCATCAACCGGTGCAGAATGGGGACCGCCTGATTCTGGATGAATGCCCATGCCGTACCGGTGGGCTAATTCTGCAAAAAGTTTATAATGATACTCGGCTACACAATCGCCGACGGTTTTGCGAAGGTCATGCAGAAAACGATTCGAAACATCCTGACTTTCAACTACACGGCCAGTCATCACCGGTAAGTATCTGAACAAGTCATACCCTCTGAATTTTTTAAACTCCTCAGGGAAACGATTGGTCCAGTTCACTATTCCCATTTCCCAACTGTCGGTTTGCAGAAATCTGACACTGTTACCAACAGCCTGTGCTGAATCAATCAACGGCTGAATCACTGTTTTACGGAAGAGTTCAAATGCTTCAGGATTCAAATGGTCGAGCGATAAACCACTCCAGCCATCGCTGGTGGTTGAAGTACGCGCCCCAGTGCAGGTCCAACCATAACGGATCACCAGCCATTTACCCTGTGGTGCATCCCAGTTTAAAGTTGTTCCGTCGAATTTTTCAGTCAGGTCAATAATATCATCCTTGCTGATAATATCAATTTCTACCGGATTATCGAATCCCTCGCGTAATTCGTACAATGGATAAATGCCTTTCCACCCCATGGGCTGATTAAATGATTTTTTGTCCCAGTCGGTAATGGCACCATTCTTTACAGGAGAATTATCAGGGGGAAGCGGAATGGCCTGTACACAAACATCCCGATACATAAAACAGGTTTCGGGTTGGGCCAATTCAACGGAAACAGTTTTTCCTCCCTTTATTTTTGTTTCGGAACAGACCAGTTTCTTTAATGCCATTTCAGGAGTAATGGAAGGGGATCCGGGGTTCCAGCCGCTTTGTACATTTACACTTAGTTCGATACCCATACGGTCGGCCTCCTTTACAGCGTACTGGTAAAGTTCCATCCAGGCAGGGCTCATGAAAACCGGCCCGGCTTCTGTTTTTCGGGCTATGTTGTATGCCGAACTCCCTGCATCAATAATCGAAGCACCGCCATAGCCTTTGGCTTTCATTTCTTCCAAATCCCGGGTGATCGATTCTTTGGTTGCCATCCCGTTTAACCACCACCAGTAACACCGTAATTTCGATTCTTCAGGAGGATTTTGAAACCCTGATTTTAGTTGATTGTAGTTAACCGTTTTATCGGTCTGCATATTATAGTTTGACTGAGCTTTCCCGGCTGTCACGATAAATCCGGACAACAGGAAAGGTATTAATATTCTCTTCATTCTTGATTTATGTATAGAGTAAATTCAGAAATCTTTAATATTGAATTCAGTATTTCCTGATCCAACATCTTTTATAACAGTATATTCTCCTTCCTGTATAAACAACATAGCCTTTCCGTTCATGGTTAGTTTTTGTGATTTGCTGAAGAAGGGAAGGTATACATCGGCGCTTGTATTGGCCGGGATTGTAATATTCAGTACCAATGATTTTCCCGGAGTATTTTCAAAAGATACCAGCACATCGCCACGGATAGTCGGGCATTTAATTTGTGCAGATTCGAGGCTTGCCGGTTGCGGTTTGATACGCATTTTGCCAAACCCGGGGTCGAGGGGTTCAATGCCCATCAGCTTGCGGGGAATGATATTGGCCGGGGCTGCTCCCCAGGCATGGTTCCAGTCCTGGTTGGGTTTATATTTGTTGTCCCAGGCTTCCATCGTAATGGTTGATCCGGCGCGGATCATATTGTACCAGCTACGTTCAGCCGTTGATGTTAAAAGTTCCAGACCATATTCAGCATTATTGCCGTCGTAGATGGCATCCATCAGGAACTGGGAGCCGTAAACACTGCATGCCATTCCGCGTGACTGGATAAACGCGTTGATCTTACCGAGATTCTTTTCAGGGGCCAGACCAAATGCCAGAGGAAACATATTTCCGTGCAGCGAAGCATGACCGGTTCCGATTCCGTCGATATATATTTTGCGCTTTTTATCAATCAGTTTTGTGTTGAACACTTTTTTCAACCTGGTTGCCTGGCCGGCATAGAATTTACTATCCTCTTCTTTCCCTAGCTGGTCAGCAATAGTCCCCATTACTTTTAAAGCAAAGTAATAGTAAGCATTTACCACTGTATTCACGTCCCGGAACACATAACCATCGGTTTCGCCTGCTTCATTCTTACCAAGCCCCAGAATGCCGGTATGCGGCCAGTCGACAATGTCTTTCAGCTTATCTTTTAAATGAATAGCCTCGCAAACTTCCGGGGTGACTTTCCCGGTTGTTGTACTGATAAAACCTGATTCACCGGCTAAGCTGGTTAATGTTTTTGCTTTCAGGTCGGTATAAAAATGTTCGAGCGATTCCATATTGCCTGTGTACAGGTAATCATTCCAGGCCATGAGTACCGACTGCAAAATCCATTCGGTGGGCCAGGTGGCATGATGGATTAAATATTCGTGCGAATGGCGGGCAATACTGAAATCGCGGGCTACGCAGTAATAACCAAGCTGGTTGATCAGTGCATCGGCTTCGTACGGGATGCGTTCGCGGTCGCCGTCCACAAATGTGCCGGTAAACGAAGTGGCTTTCATCGAGTATTTACACAAGTCCCAGACCTGGTTCAAAATGGTGTCGGAACTGGTGAAGTACGATTCGGTTTCGTCGAACGGGTAGAAAACGGTTTCGCGTACCACCTGGTATTTTTCTACCGGCATGGGATAACCTTCAATTTCGCAGTACCGGAATGGAGTTACATCGCCCGTGTATTCCGGCATATGAATGGCTACAGGCTTCGTATTCCGCTTGTCGGGACGTATTGCAATAACATAAGTGTTCCATCCGCCTTTCAATGCCAGTTTGTAAAGCGAGTAACGCCTCGAACCACCGGGATTGGTATCAATACGGCCATCTTTTTGTACTTCGCCCAGATGGATCGAAACAGTATCGTTTCCTGATTTGCTGAATAAGGTTACCCGGATCCGTCCGAATGCATCTTTCCCGAAGTCGATAAAAGTAAAATCAGAAGAGAGCTCTTTTATGCTTACCGGGTATTCATCCTGCTTTTGAAGCGGGTAACGGACTGTTGCATATTCAGTCAGTGTGGCGGCAGTTTTAAATTGGGAGATAACAGAAAATGGAGACTCATTTCCGTGATTGTCCCAGGTTTTTACTTTCCAGAAATATACGTTGTTGGGTTCAAGCGCTTTCCCTTCATATTTTATATTGATTGATTGCCTGCTTCCCATTTTTCCGGTATCCCAGCAATCGCCCGTTTCATTCTGAATATTTTCCAATGTGGATGCAACAAGAATCCGGTATGCGGTTTGCACCGTGTTGTTCTGATCTGAATTAACAATCCACCCGAAGACCGGTTGTTTCCGGGCAATTTCGGTAAACTGAAAATTCTCATGTTGCGATACGGCCTGATACAAAGGCGTATTTACCGGGTATCCATTCAGAAAGACCTGGCCGGCATGAGACAACAAATTAACCGTCAGGCCGGTTGGCCTGCTCTCTTCATTCACAGCGCTCTGTGCCTGTAAATATCCGGCTGATAAGAATAAAACAAACAGTATTTTTAATAATGAATTTTGGCAGACCGGGGATTTTTTTTTCATAATTAATTGGTTTTGTTGATATAACAGCGTAACACACTTATGTGCTGCTGGTGTATTATTTCTTTTGTTCTAATCTCATTTTAGGATTGAAATCTGCAATTTATATATTTTCCACTTGTTCTCTGGCTATTTTTAACAAAATACTAAAATAATAAATTTGAGTTGGTACGTTACTATATTTTCTGAACAGAACAGAACAAAAGAAAAGCACTATTTGATCATACTTTACGAGTATATGCCGTAAGTCAAAATTTTTGTTAGTGCCACAAACGTGCTTTTGTTAGTGCCGCAAACGTGTTAGTGTGAGTGTCACATCCGTGTTGGTGCCACACTGATTGACGAGCATCTACCACACTGGTTGACGAGCATCTACCACACCGGTTGACGAGCATCTACCACACTGGTTGACGAGCGTCTACCACACCGGTTGACGAGCGTCTACCACACTGGTTGACGAGCGTCTACCACACCGGTTGATGAACGTCTACCACACCGGTTGATGTATTTCTGCCACATCGGTCATAATATGACAAGCCTGGTAGTGCAGTCGATTATAAATGCAGATCAAGATACCCGTTGTGTAAAATTTTTATCGTTTCACACAACGGGTATGCTATCCAGCGGTCTATTTGTTTGTCCACCCCGGATTTTGCTCCAGGACAACGTCGGTATTGGCATCGATAACCCCTTGTGGAATTGGCCATAAGTTGAAAACGAATGTCAGAGTTGATGCTGTTTCCGGCCAGTGAGCATATTTTCGTATACGGTCAACAGCAATCGTTCCGCCCATACGGAGCAAGGTATTCCACCGGCACTCTTCATAAACCAGTTCCCGGGCCCGTTCATCAAGAATGGTATTAAAATCATCGTCCATATCGGCGGCTGTAACCAAGTGACTACACAGGGCCCGGGTTCTTAGCAGATTGACATCGGCGGCAGCACCGGCTTTATCCCCGCTTCGTTGTTTTGCTTCTGCCCTGAGAAGAATTGTTTCCGGAAGCCGGATGATATAATCATCGCGGAACAGGTTGCTTCGGTTTTCACCATCAGCCAGGCCCGTGTATTTATCCGTTGCGATCTTACAAGAAACCGGATAAACTTCGCTGGTGCTATTCCGGTATATCTCTGCCCCCTGATCTGCTTTGTAAATGACATTCCATGGGACTACCTGTTTATAATAGGGAGAGGTCGCTACATTTCCTTTAAATCTTCTTCTGAAAACAATTTCTGAATTACGCATATCGTCCGCCCATTCATCAGCAAAAATGTTATCGCGTGCGTACATGGTTATATTAACCTGAGAAATTCCTCGTCCGCCAACATCTTCCAGTGTTCCTGTCGTATGTGCTCCGGCTATATCCCGGAATACAGGTCCGAAAGTACGGGAATAAGGTAATTTAGATTTGGAGTCTTCAGCTTTGTATGCGGCATAGTCGATTTGTGCGGCCCAAATACATTCAGTATTCCCATCCTGATAATTTACATTTCCTTCCTGGAACATATCCCAGTAATAATTTGGACTCAGTTTCAGCGTATCAACTATTGGTTTTGATGTAGAACCATCCTGGTAAATATTGATTACAACTGAAGATTCGGAAGCACGTGTACCAAATCTGGAGTTTATTAAAGAATAGGTACCGCCGTCAATTACCATATTCCCATAGCTAATAGCCTGGCTATAGGCTGTTTGTGCTGCTGACGAATTTCCTTCAGTCTCCAGTTGTATTCCCATTGCCAGGTATAATTCGCAAAGGTTGTGTTCGGCAACTCCTTTAACAATTCGTCCACCACTGCCTGTCGTTTCAGGCAGGTCCCCCAAGATTGCTTCCATTTCGTCAATAGCATACTGATATGTTTCAACCCTGGAGGCACTTTCAAAGTCGTAACGCGGAACAGTTACAACTTCTTTTACAAGCGGAACTCCTCCAAAAAGTTCAGCCAGATTCCTGTAGGCGAAAGCACGGAAAAAACGGGCCTGGGCGATGGCATAAGCTTTTTCCGAATCAGACGACCAGGATATCTGAGGCAACTCCGCCGCGTAAAGGGCCAGGTTAGAACGGGATATTACATAATACCATGTAGTATAAACCTCGCGGAAAGTTTTGTGGTCGGGATTAATATTTCCGTAATTGCTGAATGTATTTCCTTTCCGGATAATGGGAACATCGTATATGTCTGTTCCTTTTCCCCGGAAATCGAAAATCCATGTTTCCTCTGTCGGATTGACCCATAAATCGCGGATATGGGAGTATATAGAAACTAAAATCTGATCAACCTGGGAAGAAGTAGAAAATGCATTTTCTACGGTATAAAAAGTTGATGGGTCTTCTTTTAAGAAATCATCATCGTTTAGGCAACTCATGATACCCAACAGAAAGATCAGAGCCAGTATGCTGTTTTTTATAATTGTTTTTTTCATAATCTAAAGCCTTTAAATGTTAGAAACTGAGGTTTACCCCAATTGTGTAGGTTGATGGAACAGGGAATGTATTTTCCCTGACAGGGGTTCCTTTTTCCGGATCACCTCCAAACCAGTCAGTGAATGTTGCCACATTTTTTGCAGAAATGAACAGTTTTAATGAATTAATGCCCGTTAAATTCAACCACTGTTTGTTAAAAGAGTAAGAAAGAGATATGTCCTGTATTCTGACGAATCCCCGCGACTGCAACCCCATAAAACGTCCGTCGCCGGAGAAAGTGGCAGATGGGTAAACATTACCCGGGTTGTCGGGGGTCCAGTATGATTTAGATGTCATGTTGTCGTTGAAACGTCCGGTGCCGGAGGTCATATAGGCAGCCTGATTTTCTTTTAAATAATAATTATTGCCACCAAAAATGCCCGATATCATCACATAGAGTTCAAAATTTTTGTACCCGACACTGTTGCTCATATTCAGACTGAAATTGGGATCTTTGTATCCCAGGATTGTACGGTCATCTGCCGTGATCCCGTCAACGCCGTCCAGGTCTTTGTATTTTGGGGCTCCGGGAGCAGCACTTGTTAATGCGATGTATTCCGTATCATCTTCCTGAACAATGCCATCCTGTTTAAAACCATAAATAGTATTGATTGGTTTCCCGATAAACCAGTTATTCGCGATGTCGTCATCTTCTATGCCGTCGCCATTAATATCCGATCCGTCCAGACGAGCTATTTCGTTCCGGTTTCGCCAGTAAGTCAGTTCTGTATTCCAGTATAATCCATTGGTTTGAATATTGGTAGAACGAACTGTTATTTCTACTCCTTTGTTGTCAATTTCTCCCAGTGAAGTCAGGATATTTTTGAACCCGGTCATCGGGGGAATTTCTCTCTTAAATATCTGATCTGTTGTTTTTGAAGAGTATGCATCCAAATTGACGGACAAACGGTCATCAAACCAGGATGATTCGAAGCCGAAGTTCCAAGAGGATGTATTTTCCCAGCCCAGATCATAGTTTCCAATTGTTGTTTGTACCAATCCATAGTTGATAGTTCCTTCGTTATCACCAAATTCATACCTGAAATTGCCACTCGGGCCATTGGCAACCTGCGAGAGGGTCGAATAGGGCCCTGCTCCCTGATTCCCGTTTTGGCCCCATGATAACTTCAATTTCAGGTTATTCAGAGGATCAAGCCCTTCCATAAATTTTTCGTTTGATATTCTCCATGCAAATCCGACTGCTGCAAAATTTCCCCATTTGTTATTGGCTCCAAAAACAGAAGCGCCATCACGCCGGAATGAACTCGTAAGGTAGTATTTTCCGTCATACGAATAATTTATCCGTCCCAGATATCCGATATTCGTTTTCTTTACTCCTCCAATTGTCTCATTATTAATATCTTTATTATTCACATACAGGTCAACCTTTTGTACTGTTGCTTTATGAAGTCCCCACATACCTAAGGCCGTGCTTCCGTTTGCCGCGAAATCGGAGCCGGTAACATATATAATTTTGTATTTTGAGTAGTCGCGGGTTGCCACCAGGGTTCCTTCGACACTGTGTTTTCCAAAAGTATTCTTATAGCTAAGAATATTATCCCACACATAACTGTATGTCCTGTTGGTATTCAAATCCCCGTTGGCTTTAGCCAAAAAACCCTGTACGGTAGCCGCTGAATATCGTTCAATACCCTCGCCTTCAGCAATGAAATAATCTTCGTAATAAAAGTTCCCTGCCCGGTTTTGATTTGAGTTTATCTGATAATTTAAGCGAAAATTTAATCCTTTAATCCATGGTATATCAACCGAGGCATAAGTGTTCAGACGATAGTTGTGACGAATATCCATGTTGTCGCGTGTTCCGTCGTCGACTCCCCAAAGAGGATTGATTGATGATTGTGTATATGGATATTTTTCCAGGTTTCCTTTGTCATCGCGGTACATAACACCATAAGGGGACATCGTTTGTGCCGAACCGATATCGGCTGCAAAACCGGAATAATCTCTTTTTGAAAAACTGGCATCGGCCCCCACCTTTAACCAATTCGTGATAGTGGTACTTATTTTCCCCAAAAGAGAAATCCGTTCGTAGTCATCTCCTTCAACAATCCCCTTGTTATTATTATAAGTAGCAGACAAATAATAATTTACATTTTTTGCGGCGCCGGAAACTGCAACCTGGTAATCCTGCACGACTCCCAACCTTGTCACTTCATCCAGCCATACCCGTTCCTTTTCTTCCGCCAGGTTTGCCAATTCACCTGATTTCATCCAGTCGGTAGTACCCTCTGCATATCCGTTACGAGCATTTACTACCTTGATCCATTCGGGTCCTTTCATCATCACCGGTTCGTTTTGCCATGTCTGTATTCCTACCGACGTGTTAAATGAAATCATTGGTTTTTCCGATTTTCCTTTTTTTGTTGTAATGGCAATAATTCCGTTGGCAGATCGGGAACCATAGACAGAAGCAGAAACCGCATCTTTCAACACATCGACAGTTGCAATGTCGTTCGGATTGATATCATTGACGTTTCCCATGTAAATCACACCATCAAGAATGATAAGCGGATCGTTGGTTCCGCTTATGGAATTAGTTCCGCGGATCAACATGCCGGGTTCGCCTCCGGCTGTGTTTGTAACCCCGATATTCAAACCAGATATATTGCCTTTCAGAGACTCAAGAGCGTTCATGTTGGGAGCAAGAGATACAGGAGAACCCTCCATTTTTACAGAACTGACAGAACCTGTAAAATCCTGACGTTTTGCAGTACCGTACCCGATTACAATTACTTCATCCAGCGAAAGTTTATCTTCTTCCAGAACCACATTAATTGTTTGCCTCCCATCAATGGCTGTTTCCCGGGCTTTCATTCCCACGAATGAAAAGACCAGGATTGCGTCATTCGGGACATTGGAAAGGGAATAATTCCCGTCAACATCGGTAATCGTTCCGGTTGTTGTTCCCTTTACCAGAACTGAAACGCCCGGGAGTGGCTCTCCCCGGGTATCGGTAACCTTACCATTAATATTGGATTGTTGCCCGATACCTGCCGGATGTCTGGGGGAAATAATAATCTGACGACCAGTGATCGTGTAATTTATATCCTGATCGTTAAAAAGAGCATCAATTACATTGTTTATTAGTTCTTTCTCAACATGAATACTGACTTTCTTCTCAACATCAATTAACTCATTGTTATACAGGAAAAAGAATTCACTTGAATTTTCAATTTCCTTGAGTACCTCTTTTATCGATTGGTCTTTCAGATCCAGCGAAAGCCTGGTATTTTGTGAATAAATATCTGTTGCCAGAATATTTAATGTCGAAAAACAGATAATAAGAACTATCAGTTTCATAGTCAATAATACTTTTGTCAGGAGATCATGACTGATTCCTAACGGTTTTACAATTTTTTCCATAAATTTGTGTGGTTTTAATTAAACAATTATGAATACCTGAATTAGCCGTTCAGGTGTAATATGGCAGGGAGATGCTACCAACATTTTCCTGCTGTTTTTTTTTAGTCAGGTTTGATTCATAGGCAAATTTCTTTTTGTTTATTTATTTGAGATAACAATAACCCGTTTTGAGAATGAATGATTCGGTTTCATTTTTGGCGGGAGAGTCTCGTATTTCAGAGGCGTTGACATACTCAGGTATTTTAAAACCTGATCAAGAGATTCGTTTTCAAATGTTGCTGTGAACTTATAGCGTGTAATATTTTTATCTGCGAGACGTATTTCTACATTGTACCATTTTTCAAGCCGGTGTATTACGGTTTCAACAGGATCGCCGTAAAACATGATGATTCCCTTTTTCCAGGTTGTGTATTTATCAAGTGATTTTTCCTGAATATGATAGAACCGGTTTTCTTCTTTATTATATTCGACTACCTCGTTAGGATTAAGTGTAAGCAGTTCCTTGCCTGTGTTTCCTGCATTTTTAAAAATGCTGACTTTCCCTTTCTCGAGAGCCACTGTCAAAGATTTAAAATCATCGTAAGCGGTAACGTTAAATTCAGTTCCGAGAACTTTAATATCAAGCAAAGAGGTTTTTACAATAAAAGGATGTTTCGTGTCTTTTGTTACTTTAAAATAACCTTCACCGTGCAGTTCAATGGTCCTTGTATTTCTGTTTTTTAATGATTTCGGATAGCGCAAAACACTTCCTGAGTTAAGCCAGACTTCGGTTCCGTCGGGTAAGCTGAAATTGGATTGCATGCCATAAGCCGTTTTTACTTCCATATAATCCAGCTTCTGAGCCGCAATATTTTCAGTGTAATCTTTATAATACTGAATAACAGTTGTAAGACCTAGTGTTAACAATAAAACCGCAGCAACTTGTCTGAAAGGCATGATCCATTTTTTGCGGTTGAACTGAGGTATCCGCTTTTTTGTTTTTGCCAATGATTTTTCAATATCAATCGCATTGGAATAAACAAATCTCTTCGACTTCTCCCAAAGTTGCCTGTATGCTTCTGCTTCTTTTCTATTTTCAGGGGACTCTTTTATCCACTTATCAAGTATGTCCTGCTCCTCATCAGTAATATGACCGAATATCGAGTTACCAAGAATTCGTTCAATATTTTTGTCCTCTATTCCCATCTTCGTAAATCTTTTTCTCATGACGAAGCCCGGGAGAGAACACCCTATGCCGGAAATTTATTTTTTTGAATATTACTATAGATAGTTAGTGATGGATGATTTTGTACATCATTATGACAATTGGCAGATATTCTTTTAGTTCGGAACGAAGGGCTTTCAGGGCTCTCGACATAAGAGCTTCAACTGCTTTTGCTGAAATTCCCATTTTTCTCGCAATTTCAGGGTATGAAAATCCTTCGAACCGGCTATACTCAAAAGCCATACGGCTACGTTCCGGGAGCGAAGCCAAGGCAGTAATCAGTTTCTCTTCAATTTCACGGTAAATAATTGTTTCACTGGTATTGTTAGTCTCATCGTCTGTCTGTGACTTTTTATATAGTTCGGTCATTGATTTCTGTTTTCTCAGATAATCAATACATTGATTCCGAACCATTAATGACATATACGAGCTCAGGTTCCTGATAGAAGTGGCTTCAGATCGTCTCTCCCATAATTTGATAAAACAATCCTGAACCAGGCTTTGAGCAATATCGAGTTCAGAGACATAAGAAACCGCCTGTGCACATAATGCTTTATAATATTTTTTAAAGATGAAATCAAAAACATGTTCTTCTCCTGCCTGTAGTTCGGTAAGGAAGTATTCATTTTGGATGGAGTATTCATCAGGCATTTTTGCTATATTTTACCATATGGTTTTTGTTTTAATCATAATGAAATCTACACTTAGCAATTAAAATTTCATCATCTTTTACCTGATAAATCAATCGATGTTCTTCGTCAATTCTACGAGACCAGTAACCTCTGTATTTAAACTTTAAAGGTTCCGGCTTTCCAATGCCGGAAAAAAAATTTCCTGAAATATCCTTTAATAGGTCATTAATTCTTTTTAGTATTTTTTTATCGGTTTTCTGTCAATACAGATAGTCTTCCCAAGACTCATCTACAAAAATATATTTCATTGATCTAACAAATCTTTTGGGAATGAATTAGCGCTTCTTAATTTTTCTATGGCAGAATCAAGTCTCATTTCATTTGTTTTTGACGATAGTTCATGCTGTGTTGCTCTTAAAGAGTTGTACTCATCAATCGACATAACTACCACACCAGTATCTTTACCTCTGTTAATTATCAGGGTTTCAAAATTTAGAGTCACATTGTCAAGATATTTCTTTATATCTTTTCTGAAATCAGAAATTGTTGTTGTCATCATAACTCTCAATTTTTGTACATTTATCTGTACGAAATTAAATACAATTATTCTCAATAACAATTTTTACAGGAGCCTTTAAAGTTATGGAAACGATCATTTTATTCCGGCAAATATCTTATCAGTTGCAAAGGGCCGGTAATGCCCGATGGTTTTAAAGCTGAATTTTTGTTCAGGTAACTTTTCACATTCGCGGCAGTCCACAGGTTTTTCAGTTCGCCGTATTCGGTTAAATCGCCAATAATGCGGTTTCTGCAGGTGGTGCCAAGCCTTATTTTCAGATGGTTTTTTTCTTTGAGCAATCCTTCAACCGGAAGCTGGCAGCCGGACATCCAGATATTACCCAAAAGTTTCCCGTTCAAATAAACTTCGGAGGTTGCTTCCATGCCGCCCAGTGATAAAGCGACATTCTCCTGGTCATTTATATAAGATGGGGGCAGGTCGAAATCAATTTCGTATTCTGCTGTTCCTGAAAAATATTTGATTTCCGGTGCCTGAAAGTCAGTAAACGATTTCAGTTCTGTTATTCCAATCGAGTCGGTCCGGCCTGAATTAACCGGATGAAACTTTATTTTTCCTTTAAAATCTTTTATCTCTTTTATTTCCGGGGTTTTCAGGCTGGTTGTTGTTTTTTCCCCATTACAAGTGATAAAGGTGTAATTTCCATTTTCCCGGGCTATATATTTATAATTCCCATGACCTTCAAAATATACTTCAGGAACAGGGGTTACAATATCTGCACCGGTTGATGGAAACAGTTGTTTCCCATCCGATTCAACCTTACAGATATAATTTGCAGGTTTTTCATCCGTAAAGATAAAGAAAAGCGATTCCCGTGGTTTGAAGCTTACCGGAAGGCGTACCTGTCCGTCTTCGATGGAATAAACAGCAGGCTTTTTAACTTCTCCGGTCTGGGGGTCCCATATTTCGGGAACTTTCCCTGATACACAGAAAAAGCATTCACGATTGTATGCTGAATCCTGTTGGTTGACCACAAAAAATACATCTGTATGTTCCGTGTTTTTATGGATATACATGATATTTACCGAATCAGGCCTGTTGGTCGAGAAATCGGGCTTCAGTTTTAATTCATTCAGTACTTTGGCAACGGGCTCTCCCCATATAACCAGCCCTTTCCCGTAGCGGTTTTGCCCGGAAAGGTTTTCCCTGTAGCCTGACCATACTTCATCAGAGAGTTTTTCAAATTCACGCTTATCATTCTTTTTCCCGGACAACGAAAACATTTGTACAGGCTTATTTCCATACACGACAGCGCCTTCTTTTACCAGACGTTCAATTTGCCGGAGGGTTGAAAACTCCATAAACTGCCGGTCGGGTAAAACGAGCAACGAATAATCCTGTCCTTTTGAAAAGCATAGTTTGCCATTGCTTACCGATAATTTCTGCAATACATCGAAATTGCAGGGAACAGTCTGATACCCTTCGGGCAGGCTGCTGATTGTTTTGTTCCCGAAAAACCAGGGCAACTGGTCGCCCGGGAAATAAAGTATTCCGGCTGAAATATTCCCCTTTTGTAAAATGTATTGTATCCTCGACTGGTAATCGATCCAGCCTTTTGCATATTGCCACCAGGGATTGTGCCTGTTAAAATGTGAACCATGCCTGCCAAGCGTCAGTCCGGGTTTCTTTTCTGCGGGCTGGTGCACATAACTGTGAAGGATCATCTGGTTGATACCCGAGCAGTAAGCCCTGTCGCCAAACAATTTCAGATCGGCAGGTGATTCGCTGTAGTGTGCAAAACCAGTGTACGCTTCGGCCCCGATAACGGGCTTATCATAAAAGTTCGATGTGTATGCAGGAAAGTTGACCATAAGATTTTTGGCTGGCTGGTATTCAACCATGTTTTGGTTATTTATATCGGCCCAGAACTCGTACATTGGCATATCCATGGCATCGTTTGTCCGCAGGACATCAAGCGGAGGGAAAGGTCCGGTATCGCCGTAAATCACTTCTCCGTGCAGTTGCAGCCTGTTCCGGTGGCACAGGTCGTTAAAATGTTTGTAATAATTTTGTTCAAACAGGTCGGCAATAGTTTTCCTGAAATCATACAGTACCCCCTCTGACTGTTCGGTACTTTCGATGGTTTCGCCACACAGCACAGGAATCCAGTTCAGCAGGCTGTAACCACGGCGTTTTTCAAATTCTCCGGGCATCGCCTGTGTCCAGGTCTGGTAGCCCCGTTCCCAACTGTCGATCATCAGAAATTTGAATGTATTGCCGGTGTATCTACCTGCATGGTCAATCAGTTTTTGAGGGAAATTACGAAAATGGAAGTTTACTGCCAGGGTATCCATTTTATCACATTCAAGGCCTGTTCCTTCCTTCGTTGCCGGGCCATTTACTGCCCCTGTAGTAGTGTAGCCGAAACGGATAACCGACCAGTTCCCTTCCGGTTTATCCCAGTTTAGCGTTCCGTCCGGTAACATCTTGCCGGTTATATTGATTACTGAATTTCCGGGAATCACATCCTCCGGGCCGATGCCTGTATTGGCTGTATATAATTTACCGGGCTCAATTATCCGGGCAGAAGCTGCTTTTTCAAGCGGATATAAAATGGTGGGACAGTAAGCCGGTTGTTCATCGTTGCCCAGTAACTGAAGTTCGGCCAGCGCCGCGTGGTGCCAGGGACGAAGATTATGGATATTGCTTACTTCAACCTGAAAATATTTGGCTTTAGTGGCCGGGATGTCTGTTATATAGGTTATATAGAACTTGTTGGTGGCAACATCTGCTATTTTCCTGAAATGAACCCCGTCGTCCGAAGCTTTGACAGTATATTCGATCGTTTTTGGCCCCGGAAAATAGAATGCACCCTTGAAGTTGTGCAACAAAGCGATTTTTGTTTTAAGCTCTTTTGAAGGATAAGAAAACCGGATACAATATTTTTCTCTTACTTCCATCATACTTTCCGGGTTGCCATCGGCCAGCGACATACCGTTTAATGTATCGTTCATGGTTATTTCGGGCAACTCATGCCGGATCGTATATTGCTTGTTGTTTTTGCTTTGAAAGGCAATAACCGCCACATCGCGGTAAAAACCGGTTTCGCACAAAGGCCGGGGTAGTTTTATATGGCCTGGATGATCAGGAATTAATGTTTTTGTAAAGACAAACTTTTTCATCGACATTTCCGGGGTGATCCACGGGCCACCGCTTTCGCTCCAACCATCGCAGTTATGTACGCCGATTGTAATGCCCAAACGCTTTGCCTCGTGTAATGCCCACCGGAACATTTCGTACCATTCTTCAGTATTAAAACTGATTCTTTTTACGCCTAAATTTTTTCCAGCCGACATGCCAATATTCAATATTGTTGCCTGTACGATTCCCTGTTGTTTCATCGATTCAAGGTCTTTCGTAATCCCTTCCCGGGTGATCCGCCCGTCCATCCAGTGCCACCAGGTATGGACATGTACGTTTGCCGGCGGAGTTTTAAAATCCTGAATGCTGAAATCTTTATTCGAATGGGTAGAACACCCTGACAGAATCAATAATACAAGGCAGGTAAAATAGCTGGTTAGTTTCATTTCTAATTTATTCTGAAGATTATTTCAAAATTGAATAACAAAAATCTAAAAAATGTTTTAAAAAGGCATACTTTTATAATAAAAATATAAGGAGGTACAATGTACCACTAAATCTTTCATCAAGATTGTGAAAACAAAAAAATTGAAAAGATACCACCACTTCAGAATAAAAAATTTTCCTCTTTTTTATAAAAACCTGCAACCATGATAAATTTTTCATGTCAGTACAAACAAAAAACAACCGGAAACATCAAAAAGAATTTCAAAAATGAATATAACAAAACAGACAATCGCTTTATGCTTGCTTCTAATAATACTACACCCCCTTTTTGGACAAAGCTACGGGAACTACGATAAGGTCCCCTTTTCCATCGGGATATTCCCTCCCCTGACAACAAATGGAACAAATGCAGGCAATTGTATTAACCAGTTTTCATTGAATGCTATTTCAGGATATTCGGCAGGACTGGCAGGGCTGGAGTTTTCCGGTTTTTCGAATACCGAACGTGATTTCGTGCGTGGAGCACAATTTGCAGGTTTTGGAAACTTTGTAGGCGGGGAGTTTACAGGTTTTCAGTTTGCAGGCTTTGGAAACTTCAATAAAGGTATTTCCAATGGCTTTCAGTTTGCAGGTTTTTCAAATTTCAACTACGACCAGGCCGATGGTGTCCTGGCTGCCGGGTTTGCCAATTTCACCAATGGAAAATCTCTTGCTATTCAGTTAGCCGGGTTTGCCAATTTTTGCGAAGATGTTGAAGGCATACAGGTTTCCGGCTTCGCCAATATCGTAAAAGGAAACGGCAAAGCAGTTCAACTGTCAGGGTTTACTAATATTACCATGGGCGAGGTGAACGGGATACAGGCGGCCGGTTTTTTAAATTCCTCAATGAAGGATATGCAAAATATTCAGGCAGCAGGATTTGGCAACATCTCGAAGGGTAATGCAACCGGAGTGCAAGCCGCAGGTCTCTTTAATACTGCCAGGGGAGACCTCGATGGGGTACAAATATCAGGATTCATGAACACTGCCAAAAAAGTAAATGGCTTGCAACTGGGGTTCATCAATATTGCCGACACTATAGAAAGCGGAATTCCAATTGGTATTTTGAGCATCGTAAAGAATGGGTTTCGTGAATTTGAAGTGTCGTTTAGCGAAGGTTTGAATGTACAGGCTGCATTTAAAATCGGGATAGATAAATTCTATAATATTTTCTCAGTTGGCACACAGTTCCTGGGCTCTGAGTATTGTTGGGCCTATGGGTATGGAATTGGCACTCATCTCATGAATAAGAAAGACTTTAAGGCCAAGCTCGAACTGATGAGCTACCACATTAATGAAGGAGAAACACATACAAACGTTTATAATGACCTGCAACAGGCTAAACTTACTTTTACTAAAAAAATCAATGGCCATTTCAATATTTTTGCCGGCCCAACCATCAATTTAATGACCACAGATAATAAAGATGATTTTAAAAGTAATTTTGCTCCGTATAAAATAGTTTCCCATTCAGGAAAAAATACCACCCTTGAAGGATGGATAGGCATCACTGCCGGTATCCAAATCAATTAATTTGAAATTTGTGTGCGTCATACCCGGCGTTTCTTTATACAAATCTCCATAGCTAACTGCTTTGGGGATTTGTTACAATTGCTGCCGACAGAAAAAGTGTTTTGAATCGCCCCACTCTCCATAACCAATCTCACTTCCTGCAATTTCGATACGCGCTTCAAGGCTGTTTTTACAAAGCGATACGTCTTCATCAAGACACGGTTTTCCCTCATACAACTGGTATTCTTTCCGGTAATTACTCGATCCATTCTCTGACTTTCTTTCCAAAGTCTTCAATTTCATTAATAAATTTACAAGTATGATATCCATCGGCTACAGCATGATTTACAAATACTGAAAATGGGAGTAAAAATCGTTCTTCTCTTGTATAATATTTTCCGAATCTGATTATTGGGTATAAAAAAGAAGAATTTGAGTATGTATCCTGACTAAAACTATCAAAACTTAACCAGGGAAGAGCTGAAACAGGGCAAAAATTAGGAGGTCTGTTCTCTTTTGCCTTAACTTTTTTCACGTCCTTGTAAGTGTTCATATCCTTCACAATTTCCTGATAGAAATCTTTAAAGAATGGCTTATATTCACTCCATATATCTGAAAACGTTTTATCATCCTCGTGAAAAATTGTATATGAAGGATTTACATAGTTCCATATACCTAAATTGCCTTTTCCATCGAAACTAACTCTAAATTCTTCATTTTGATTTATAATTTTCATGATCACATACAGAAATGTCGGGTAAAATCTTAAATTTCGGCTTTTAACCTCATTGATTAATTCAGTAATATCAAGATGATGATTTACATTATATTTCGTTTTAATAGTGTAATAGAAATAATCAAAGTAAGGTTTTCTTTTCCAATCTTCAGGAACGGGTTCAAAAACAGGTTTCATACTAATTCAATTTCACACATTATCTGATAATTTTACGGATGGGAATCTTCCAAGTTCACTTTCAAGCAATTCAGCAATAGCTAATGCAATATCCTCCCTCCATGGTTGAGCAATAATCTGAATACCTACCGGCAAACCGTCTTGCGATGTTCCCCCTCTTATTACAACGACAGGGAATCCTGTTAAATTATGGGTCATAGTATAGCTGAATGCCCGCAAATCATCCCGTATTGAGCCATGTGGTAAAGCAGCAAAAGAGTTGACAGGAGATAATAAAACATCATAATCGTTAAAAAAAGCCAGCATGGTACTACGGAATTTATACCACCTCATAATTAATGAATCAAACGAATCAAAATCAATAGGTTTTGCATATTTCAACCAGGGAATTGAATGTTCCTGTGTTTCTGACTCTCTCAGCAATCTTCTGATAGATGCACCTCCATCGGCAGCTAACAGGTCCATCATAATTTCATATGACTGCTCAATACCATCAGGCCTCTTGTTATCAACAGCTATACCATAAGCGGCTAATATTGAAGCTGCCCTGGTTACGGCTTCTGCTGTTTCTTTGGAAGGAGCAAGAATACCATTGTCAGTATGAAATGCAACTCTTAATTGTTTTATATTGATTTTATCAGGGTCACCAGGGGAAACCGGGACAATGGAAGGGTCAATACCGTCAGGGCCGGAAATAATTGGTAATATAAGCTTCAAATCCTTTACCGACCGCGTTATCGGGCCAACTTGCTGGCAAGAATCCAGGATACCTCCAAAAGGCAAAATATGGCCTGTCCGGGGAACACGCCCCGAAGTTGGTTTTATAGTAGTTACTCCGCAACAATGAGCAGGATACCGCAAACTTCCTCCATAATCACTTCCAATGTCGAAAGGAGAACCAAAGGCTGCCACAACAGCAGCAGCTCCGCCACTGCTACCACCGGGGCTACGTGTTAAATCATGAGGATTATTGGTTTGGCCATAGACTAAATTACCGGTCTCGTAAGAAAGTGTAAATTCCGACGTGTTTGTCTTCCCAAGAAGTATGGCACCGCTATTTTTAAGCCGCGCTAAGACGGTTGCATCTTTCTCCGGGATTTTATTTGCCCTTCCCAATGTTCCCCCGGCTGAAACGATGCCTGCTGAATCAAAAGAATCTTTCAGCGTCATAGGTACACCATGCAAAGCTCCCCTGATTTTTTCTTTTGCTAAGTCCTTGTCTGCCTCAAACGCCTCGTCCCTGGCCTTTCCCTCCGCCAATTGCACAATTGCATTCAATTGGGGATTAACTTCTTTTATACGTTCCAGATAAACATCGACCACTTCTGTTGAAGAAATTTCTTTTTTCAGGATTTTACCGGCAATCTCTGTTACTGAAAGATTAAGTATTTCATTCATATTTTCAATTTAAATTTTGATAAATCCTTTTTTGTTTTTCAAAATCAGCCATCATTCATTCGATACATATTCAACATCATATTTTTGAGAAATTGTCTGTAAGTCTTGATCATTTCTTCCTATTAAATATTTTTCAAAAAAAGCTAAAATCATTGAATTCATTATCTCAACAGGTAAGGCGGCATTCACAGTTCCAACCATCATATTTGGTTGTATTGGATAAAGTGCGTAATCCGTAAAATTATAATGATCGGAATTCCTGACTGTTATAGAATAACAATCTTTACCGGACTTACTTACAAACAGATTCCCATAGCCAAAATATCTTTGGCTATTGATGAACATAAAAGGGGTATTTATTAGAGTATCAATTGTAGAACCATAGATACCACCATCAATATTAACTCCTGCCTTAACCATACTATTTTCTATACATACTTCATTTGCTGCAATGCCTCCCATTGACATTCCTAAAACACCAATCCGATTAAGGTCCAGTTTATTCTTTAATATCTCGTTTGTTTTATTTACATCATCAAGTTCGTTTATCAGGAATTTTATATCTTCCGCCCAATAATTGGGGCTCTCCTTAAGTAGGGTAGGCATTAGATTACTGGTTTTAACAAATATCAGGACACGTTCGCTATCTGTATCTGTTTGAAACATTTCCCTATAAACCTCAATTGCTTCCGGATTTTGTTGTTCGTTCATTATTCTAATAAATCTTTCGCTGGTGTTATCCATTGTAATCATTCTTCCATCCGGATAGAAAGAAAACTTTGATTCATAATGATGACCAATACTGAAGACAATATATCCATGACTAGCTAATTCTTCCATAAGAATAGTGTTTTGAGAAAAATGTTCACCCCAGCCATGCGAAAAAATTAGAACTGGAAATGTCTTTTCAGCATTAGAAACAGGGACTCCTTTGAATGAATTTGACAGAAGATTTCGGTATGTTTCCGGGAAATTAAAATTCTCAATGATTAATTGTGCATTTTCCAGATAGCGTGCAAACTCCCCTTTTTTATCAGTTGGGTACCAAATTTTAACCGTTATTTCTCTGTAAGATAAATCACTATTATCAAATAACTCTTTTCTTGATTTATCAGTAAAGCTCAGATAATCTATACCGACCAAATATTTACCACTTGGTTTTGGCAATTGGTTCTTTTGTCCATTACATAAAAATGATGTAAAGAAACTTATTAATACTAATGTCAATAGTCTAAATACTTCCATTTGAATTCGTTCTTTTCTATTAAACCTTTTCTTTATATGCAAAGGCATAAATTACATCTTATTAAAATCTCTTTTGGCATATTCTTATCAAGTTGATCTATCTTGTGAGTCAGTTGCCCATTCTTGCTAAAATATAAACCATCTTTTGCAAAAACTGCTTTTTCTGTTTCTCTGAATTCTTTAGCAGTCACCCCAAAATGTTTACGAAATGTACGACTAAAATGAGCTGCACTGCCAAACCCTAAGTTATTGGCAATTTCGCTTATTGTGATATTATCGTCATTTCGCAGTTGTTGAGCTGCTTTTTCTATTCGTATTCGTTGTATAAAAGTATTTAGTGTTTCATTTGTTATGGTTGAAAAGCTCCGTTCTCTATTATTATTTGGATTAAGATTTGGTTATTCAGGTAATACTCAATTTTTCTGGTTTCTGCATTATTTTTTTACGTTTTTGGTTTATTTAGCTTAAAAATAGCCTAAACGGAACAATTTTGGAACATAAAAATGAAAAAATACTTGCCGGGTATTTTCCTAATTTTCAGGCATGGGCGGGAATAGAACGCAAAGGAAAGAACCAGATTGAATATTATTGGGTATTACGCGGGCGAAGGCTGCAGCGATGATGAAATAAAGGGGTGTTGGTCATAGTTGTGATAAACCTTCAGGATTTCGGTCCCCCTGAAGATTTGAAAAATTGCAACAACCACCGACCGGAACAAACATTCCCCATACATACACCCTCCGGGACAGGCAGAAATCACCCCGTGGATTTTCGAAACTTATCTGAAACAGGCAGACAAGTATTTTCCACTGGTAAATAAGAGTCTGAAACAGATAGCCAGGCATTTTCCACAGGTAGCCAACACTCCCCAAAAGGTAGTCAGGCATTTTCTACAGGTAGTCAAAAGTCCGGGACAGATAGCCATTTACCCTGTATTTTTTGTTATTCTGCTTTTATGATAACTCTGTCAACTGGTTTACGGAGTGAATATGGTGCCGGAGGAGCATATCCAATACGCAAAATAAGCATCGGGAATTCATTATCTTCTAACAATTCATTTTGAAGCTTTTGTGCCAATGTTTTTACTTCGCAGGGTTGATTATGGTAGGCACAAGCTATACCCAGTTCTGTTGTCGCCAATAAAAAACGCTCAAGGCTTTGCCCGGTTGCAATCCAGCCTTCAGGAGTATTGTCGGTAGTTGTAACTAATACAAGGTGCGATGAAGATTCTATTTTTTCCAAGTCTGTTTTATTTTGAGTTTTTGGGTTAAGAAAACATCCTACAACAAATTTTCCTATACTTTTAGGCATCGATGGAGAATTAAACATTTTACATGACAACCCGTTATATTCATTTGCAACCTGTTTATCGTTATACCTCATCCAGGAAAGTAGTTCTTTTTTAAAATTTTTATCGTTCATCTGAATTTCGTTGCCTTGAATTATATATTCTGTCAATTGGCCAAACGTTTTGTCGCCTTTTTCATATAAATACCATTCTACATTTTTTTCAGAAGGTACTCTTTTAAGTATTTCAATAGTATCATGGTGAATTATCTGGTTGTTGTATAAGTTACGGTTTGTTTGTCGCCTTTCTATTTGTGCAAAAAGAGGATTTTTTATACATTTTTCTTTTTCAGGTTCAACATTTATAAAAAACGCATTACCATTTTTCTGAACCGTGGTATTCGTTTTATATCCAAATTCATTTGCTGCAATACAAAGGTTTTCCAGAGCGCATCCGAGGCTAATATATAACTCTCGGTTATCATTATCAACAACAGGGAGTAAACAACTGGAATCGGGATGGATACGAATGACCGAATCCTCTATTTCAAATTTCCAGGGTTGTGTATTATGTCCCGAGGGTGCCATGGTGGCATATTCAACCATTTTTATGTAATCAGGGTTTTGAGTATTTATTAACATGGCCGTGAGAATTAAATTAATTTTGTTCATAGTTTTTAACTGACACAAATTTAAAAAGTTGAAAATTGTATTTGCTGAACAAATGTTAAGAAATTCATTTTTATAACCTACGAAGCCTGCTGAGATGTTGTGGGCTTATTCCCAGATAAGAAGCGATATATTGAATATAGGTTTAGGGTTGAAATTCCCCCTTACCTACTCGACTTGGTGCTGGGCATTCTATTATCTCATATGCCTTTTGTGTTGCATTGCTAAAATTATCAAAAATTAAATTCTCCGAAACTAAATTGGTCAACTTGTATTTTTTTATCTCTAACTTAATCTCAGGATTCACTCCTGATAATATAACCGTAATATCTTTGTTCCTTAATATCCCTAAAGTATCCTTAAGGTTATGCAACCCTGTTTGGTCAATAAATGAAACATGTCGCATCCGAATAATTAATACCCGACAAGTAAGTCCTATCTCCTCGATTGTTTCCGAATATCTCCTTGCTGAGGCAAAAAATAATGGACCGCTAATTTCATATATCTTAATTTTATCTGGAAGGTCTGAGTAATTCTCAATTAAATCATTATCGACAATATTTTCAATCCTTTTTTCACTTATGTCAGACATTCTTTTCATAAATAATATTGCAGATAATAATACACCAACTTCAATTGCTAAGGTCAAATCGAAGAATACGGTTATAAAAAATGTTGTCAGCAAAATCAGTATATCAAAATATGAGCCTCTTAAAATAGACACAAAAGACTTCCATTCACTCATATTATATGCTACAACAATCAGGATGCCTGCTAAGCATGACATTGGTATTAGTTTTGCCCAACGACCAAGGAATAGCATTATTAAAAGTAAAGTAACTGCATGTATCATGCCTGATATGGGGGTTCGGCCTCCGTTTTTAACATTTGTTGCCGTACGGGCTATTGCTCCAGTAGCCGGAATTCCCCCAAAGAAAGGTGTTACAATATTCGCAATACCCTGTGCAATCAGTTCTGTGTTGGAACGGTGTTTTCCACTTATCATTCCATCTGACACAACAGCTGAAAGTAAGGATTCAATGCCGCCCAGTAATGCAATAGTAATAGCTGGTGAGATATAATTTTGTAAATCGATTAACTGAACAGTAGGTATAGTAAAATTAAAGCTATTGGGAATAGAGCCGAAAAATGTTTCAATTGTAGCAATATTAAGTTTGAAGAAATAAGTAATTGGAGTTATTATGACAATTGATAAAAAAGAACCTGGTATTTTAGATGTAACTCTTTTGGAGAAAACTGTAATCAGAATGGTAATTAAGGTTACAAAAAGAGCAGTCCAATTAATACTTGATATGTTTGAGAAATATACCACCCATTTTTCATAAAATTCAGAAGGAACTTTTTCAATTGAAAGGCCAAATGCATCCTTAATTTGTGTTGAAAAAATAACTAAGGCTATACCACTTGTAAATCCAACCACCAATGAATGAGGAAAAAACTTCAATAGCGTTCCAAGTTTTAGTAATCCAAAAATAATAAGAATTATACCTGCTAAAATTGTTGAAATAATTAATCCGTTTATACCATATTGCTCTAAAATACCATAAACAATAACAATAAATGCACCTGTCGGACCACCAATCTGAACACGACTACCACCAAGCAAAGAAATCAAAAATCCTGCGACAATTGCCGTTATCAACCCTTTCTCAGGCGATACTCCTGATGCAACTGCAAAAGCAATTGCTAATGGCAAAGCTACGATTCCAACCACAACTCCTGATAAAATATCACTAGCTATTTGATTCTTATTTATTCCTCCCGATTTTAAAAGGGTGAAAAATTTTGGCTTAAAAACATTGTTCATATTTAATCCTCTAAAAAAAGTGACGCAAATGTAAATCTAAAATTGTCTCTTTGTTCTCTGGCAGGGTATTTTTTGCCTTGCCCAACCGGGTAACACACCGTACGCGACGCCCGGAACGGAAACCGTAAGCCGTGGTGGTATGAAAGTCTCTACCTGTCAGTGTTTACTAGCGGGGCAGGTATTCGATTAGTCTTAGGTTTTATTGTTCTATATCCAGATTTATACACCATACATCTCTTAATCTTCTTTGATCATTCGAAATATTCTTTTCAATAATAAATGATATTAAAGCCGGATTCTGAGGGGTTTATAATTGGTAGGTAAAATATCGTTAGACTATTCCCCGTCGACGCTATAGGCCTGCCAGTGGACTCTCTCTTATTCATTCACCAAGTGACTTTGCGTTACCCTACGAATAGGCAAGAAAACACCAAAAAAAAGCAAAAGCACCCGGTTGCCAATTTGTAGGCTATCCCCCACGTTCAACGTATCCGCCCGGGGATGAGGTTTAAAATTCTGAGGTTTAAAACCCTGCCAGAATTTTCCCCCCGAAAAGGAACAAAATAGAGAGCGGGGTTAGCAAAAAAATGCGGACAAATGACTACTTTTATAACTAATAAAAACAAACAGCCGGGTTACCATTCGCCGGGAGAGCCTTAAAAGTACCTGAGTTGGAAGAGATTTAATAGAAATTCTTTAACATGGAGCTGAAGCAGAATTGTACTTTTTAAAATTTGCACAGATGAAAATACCAGTAGAAAGAAAAAAAACAACCATTTATCCCGATAAAAGACGCGTAATTGCCCGTTTCTTTTTTAGCGGGGATGAAAGGGCTGAAAAACTTATTGAAAGGGTACTTGCCCTGAGCGAAGAGGAAGTCGAGGGCCTGATACACCAGATTTTAAGGGAATTTTCGAAACGGCACCGGAGCATAACAACCATTTTCAAAAAGAATTTTCAAGAAGTAGAAAATATTGTAAAAAATTGTTCTCAAGAGAACCACCTTTCCGAATGGAGAAAACTATTAATTGGCTCTTATTTTACGATGGAATACGCCATCGAATCAGCAGCGCTTTTTAATCCATCGATTGTTGAAGATTTTGATCAAAGTGAACTTCAGGACGGCCAGAAAAGGGTCATTATCAGTTTGAGGGCTACAGGTGAAGGGCATATCTCTTCCCTTATTTTCCGCAGGGCTGTCATTGACAAAAAAAATGAAATAAAAATGCTCGAACCAGGCGATCAGATTGGTAAAGCCGAACGCATTAAAGATCATATCTATGAAAAAAAAGACTTCATAAAAAAAATGCAGGACATGGAGATTGAAAAAAATATTGCCAATATGGTACTCGAACGTCTGCCTGATAAATTTACCTACGACCAGATTAGTGAAGTGATACAGTCGGTAAAAGAAACAGAGTACTGCTCTTCTCCTGAGTGCAAAAAAGCGATCGATGAAATACTATGGCTGGCTGATTCCCATACCACAATCAGCTTTTCACTCGATACCGATTTATCTGAACGTGTTATTTTCCCTACTTCACGATTTGAGCAGAAGGGTATTGAAGATGCCCGCTTTACAAAATTCAAAAAAGATAACGGCGAAATGGTTTACTACGGAACTTACACTGCATACGATGGCTACACCATATTGCCCAAGTTAATCGCGACCAAAGATTTTTGCAGATTTGAAGTATTCCCCCTTCACGGAAAATATGCGATTAATAAGAACCTTGCCCTGTTCCCCCGGAAAATTCATGGGAAATATGCCATGATAAGCAGGATTGACGGGATTAACAATTATATCATGTTTTCAAAAAAATTGCAACGCTGGAACAAGGCAGAGATATTATCCGAGCCCTTGCGCAGTTGGGAACTGATACAAATTGGGAATGGCGGTTCGCCAATCGAAACGGAAAAAGGATGGCTGCTGATTACCCATGGTGTGGGACCGGTGCGTAAATATTGTCTGGGGGCCTGTCTGCTTGACCTTGATGACCCGACAAAGGTAATTGGGAAACTGGACGAACCGCTCCTGTTACCTGACGAAGAAGAACGGTCGGGTTACGTGCCTAATGTAGTCTATACCTGTGGAACGTTTGTGCACAACGGAGAGCTCATTATCCCTTATGCCATGAGTGACTATGCATCGTCATTTGCAAGTGTAAACCTGAATACCTTGCTCAACAAACTAACAGAAAACCAACCAGAACCGGTACAGGAACCGCACTTAACGGAAGAAAAACCAACGGACAGCGAATAAATAAAAGCCATATTGCAAATAAAACAGGAAAAGTAAAGAGCCGGTTGCTATAAATATTATTTAGCATTTAAAATCCTGTGGTAAACGGTGATATAGTCTTCAACCATTTTTTCTTTGCTGAATTTTTTTTCTGCCCATTCTCTGCAATACCGGCGGTCTATTCCGGGTATCTCTTTTATTTTTTCAACAGCTTCGTCAACCGAATTAACAAGATAGCCGGTTTGACCATCAATAATTAGTTCGGGCATCGAACCTTTCCTGAAAGCAACAACGGGCGTTCCGCAGAACATGGCTTCGGCAACACTTAATCCGAATGGTTCGTTAAAATTGATGGGGTGCAAAAGCGCCAGGGCATTTCCTAACAGTTTATCACGCTTTGCAGGGCCAGAACTGCCTGTGAAAACAATATTTTCATTGTCAAGAAACGGGGAAACTTTTTCATTAAAATACATCTTATCCTGAATAATTCCTGAAATAATCAGTTTCATTTTTGCCTTTTTCGCAATCTGAATAGCTTCCCAGGTGCCTTTATCATGATGGATACGACCAAAATACAAAAGATAACTACCTAAATTTTCATTCAGGGTAAAAAGATTCTTGTCAACACCATTATAAACAGTAGCTATATAATCCAGTTCCGGGCTTCTGTCGGCATTACTTATAGAAACATAGGAATTAATGTCGTTATACTTCTTAAAAACAGGAATAATCCGGGGGGATGAAAAGCCGTGAATAGTAGTTACCATGGGGGTTTTTATCAGGCGGGAATAACTTAATGGCAAAAAATCAAAATTATTGTGGATAATATCAAATTCTGACGCTTTTTCCATCAGGTTTGCAATGTGAAGACACTCGACCACCTTGGGTTCCACCGATTTGTCTTCTTCGTATCCCTGCCCGATAATTCCTTCGAGTTTTCCTTTTGTTTGGGAATCCTTGGTGGCAAAAAGAGTTACATCAATTCCCTTTTCTGCCAGTCCTTCTGCAATATTGGAAGCCACCTGTTCCCACGGTCCATAGTGTCGTGGAGGGGTACGCCATGCCACCGGAGATAAGATTGCAACTTTCATTATAATGCTTTTCGGCTATTTGTTAAACATAAATCGATCAGGTCATCTTTTTTTGCAGTACCGGCACACATTACGGTATCGGCACCTCCCCAATACAATTTAATGGTACCATCGTTCTCTGCGATTGCACCACAGGTAAATACCACATTATGCACATAGCCCGTGGTTTCGTAAGGTTCCTCTGGCTGCAAAATCCAGTTATCTCCAACCCCGATAATTTTTGAAGGATCATGAAGGTCGTGAAGGGCTACCCCCAAACGGTATACGCATCCATTCATTGTTGGGAAAACACCATGATAAATGTTTAACCATCCTCTTTTTGTTTTTATAGGTGGCGCCCCCGGGCCAATTTTCATTTCGTCCCAATGATAAGGTTCAGGTTTCATAATGAGTTTTGAACTGCCCCAATACCGCAAGTCAGGCGAATAACTGATCCACACCGACCACGGAGCGATTTCGGAATGGGGCCGATCGAGTCTGGCATACAAGCCGTTAAATTTTTCAGGAAAAATAACCACATTACGGTAGTCAGCTTCAGTAATCAGCGAGAAACGCTCAACCGTTTTCCAGTCGCTGGTTTTTGCCAGTCCAATCCTGACACCATGCCGGGAGTAAGCAGAATAAGTTATGAGATACTCTCCGTCAATGAAAGTTATCCTTGGGTCCTCCACTCCAAATTCTTCGTATTCTGCAAAAACACCTGTCGTTACCGGTTCCATAAACGGCTTTTCATCTACCTTAAAATGAAAGCCATCGGTGCTGTGAGCCAGCCCCAGGATACTTCGCCCGTTATGCTTATGCGAACGGAACAGCATAATGTATTCTCCGTTATATTTGGTAACCCCTGCATTATGGACTGTTGCAACCTCATAAGGGATATCGTTTTTTGTTAAAATCGGGTTTCTGCTGTATCGGGTAACCAGTGCCATCTTTCTAAAAAATTACAAGGTTAATAAAATAATATTGAAGCTGATAAAATCATGTTTTACTTGTCAATGTATAAATGTTCCTTTTCATGAGCCATTAAAACGGTCAGGTGAGAAATCCAGTATGCAAGAGTGCTTTCTGCCCCCTGGTTTCGGTTAACCCCGTGTGCTTCCAATCCATCGCAACACCCCAGAGTCTCGTGATCAAACAGAGGCAGGCGCAATGAATTTTCACCAAGAAACCAAAGGTAACATTTAAACATTTTTTCGATGTAACCGTCTTCTTTTATTACCTGAAACAAATGGTAGTACAACAAGACCATTGCCATTACATCTATCGATTGCTGGTCGTACTCGGGCATTGGTTTATTCTTTTGCAGCCATCCGTTATTGCCTACGGGTACAAAGTAATCTTTCACCATGGTTTTTGATTCAAGGAACCGGGTTGATTCCATGGCAATATTAAAAACCTTTTCATCCCCGGCTATTTCATAAGCAGAAAACAGGGCTAACGGGATGATGGCATTATCATAGGTCATTTCGTCTTCAAACCATTTCCAGTCGGGAGAACTGCTTTTTTCAAACCCTGATGTAATAATACCGACAAGCTGGTTCATTTTTCTTACCATCCCCTCGTCGTTCGGTGCAACTTTCAGATAATAGCTTACACCCATTACCGTATTGGCAGCCCCCCGTATTGTTTTAATTTTTTCGAAATGCTGAACCGATTTGAAAAATATCTCCCTGCCGATTTGCCTGAATGAATCATTTGGCGGAAATTTCAATAAATAGCCCAGTGCCCAGATAGTACGGCCAAACGAGTCTTCCGAGCCGGATTCATCCAGATACTGACGGCTAAAACTCAGAAAATTCCTGAAATTACCACTTTCCAGTTGCATGTAATGAATAAAACTCAGATAAACAGGCATCAATTGGAGGGCTTCTTTATCTTTGTTCTGACGGTAGGCCATTACCGACAGAATCAATGCACGGGAATTATCGTCAACACAGTAGCCTTCCTTCAAATTGGGTATCCCATATTTGGCATGTTGCACAATGCCAGTATCATCGGTCAGCCGTTTAACATGCTCAAGGTCGTACGGAGGCAGCATGTGTATATCAATGGGTTGCTTTTCCGGTTCCTGCTCTTTCTCCCAGTTATCATTTACATATTCGGCAAGGTAAAGATATTGTTTGCCAATTTTAGGCCACCTGATTTTTTTCCCGTAATCGAAAGCTTTCCCCCGTATAGCGTCCAGTTTATCTTCGTCGTCAAGTAACTCATTCAAAATACCGGACAACTGCTCCGAATTTTTAAAATTGAATAATTGCCCCCGCCCATTATCCAGCAGTTCCTGTGCATGCCAGTATGGAGTTGATACAACAGCACATCCGGCTCCGATAGCATAGGAGAGTGTTCCACTGGTAATTTGTGCTTCGCTTAAATAGGGACTTATGTAAATGTCGGTGGCATTCAGGTATTCAAAAAGTTTTGCTTCGGTGGCAAACTCATTATTAAAATAGACATTCTTTCCCAATCTGAGCTTTTTAACCATACGGTGCAAATAATTACGATATTCTTCTCCTGCATGTTTTAGTACATTTGGATGAGTTGTTCCCAGTACAATATACAGTATTTCAGGATGCTTTTTCACAACAGCAGGCAATGCATTAATGACTGTTTCAATTCCTTTGTTACGGCTAAGCAATCCAAAAGTGAACAACACTTTACGCCCGGTTAACCCGTGTTTTTTCTTAGCCACCCTATGCGACATTTTATTAAATTCAGGTACGCCATGTTCAATGAGCATAATTTTTTCCCGGGGAATGTCATAGACACTTGTTAGAAAATCCACGGCACGTTTACTCATCACTACAATACGTGCTGCCTTTTTTCCTATTTCTTCCACAATTGAACGCTGGGTGTATGAGGGGTCTTTTAACACGGTATGAAAAGTAACAATCAGGGGGATTTCCAGCCGGTAAAGGAGCGGAAGGATAAACACGCCGTCGTCACCGCCAAAGATCCCAAATTCGTGTTCGAGGATACAGACATTAGCATCGCTGTAATTGATAAATTTTGCAGCTTCAATATAATCAAGCTGGTAATTTTGCCGTATGGTATGCTTTACCACTTGAGGATATCCACATTCCGGCCTTCCTTCGTCGATGGCAATAACCATTGCATGTTCTGATACTTTTTTACTATCTGTATTTGCTACGATAGCTTTTACAAGATTATTGGTGAAGGTGCCAATACCGCATTGACGAGGTGGATAGGTTCCTATAAAAGCTATTTTCATGACTTGCTGTTTTTTATGATTAATACTTTGCCCCCACTTTAAAAAGTAGTTTTCAATAATTGTAATATGCAGGAATATAAAAAAAATTTACAAAAAAAGAAAAACAAGTATTTAACAAATACGAAATTACGTAATTAAACCATTGACAAACTTATCGACAAACTTTATTAGTTATCGGTCTCTCCAGGTTTCAGAAGTGGACTCATAAAATATAGTTATTAGCTGTGTAATTGACGTTTTCAGGTCTGACAACACTAAAAACGCAGTAGCGAAGGTTCTGTTGTTTAATTCAAACTATCTGTCTACCCCAACTGCAATAAAAATAAAAAAATAATCTTCTATTAACATACTACCGATTTACCACTAATAATTGTCTTGCGAAAATCAATTGCACTATAAAACCCGTTATCTGTCCATGAAACCAAATCATCATTTTAGTGAGATATGTTCCTGCCCGAACACCGGAATAAAAATTCCCGGTACCAGGAGCGGGAATAAAATCTGTTTTTAAGTAACATTGTCCTAAAATTAGCCTTGCCGGATATGGCAATACGGGATTACCATAATTATTCCGGACAAGGCTGTTTCTGTTTTCTGTTTGTATTAATCAATTATTTTCTATTAGTTTAAAATTTTAAGTGATAAAGTTGAGTTGCTTCAGGGCGTCTGTGAAACAGATGCACAGTAAACCAACTTTTAACCTGTTCTGCAATAAGATAAACTACTGGCACGACAATGAGCGTGAGCAGCATTGAACTGGTCATCCCACCGATTAATACCCAACCCAGTCCGCTTTTCCATTCCGCCCCGGCACCATGTGAAAGGGCAATTGGTAACATCCCGACTACTGTTGAAATGGCTGTCATTAGAATGGGACGCAAACGTAATCTTACCGCTGTTATCAGGGATTTAAGCACGCTGTTTCCTTCTTTCCTTAAGGTATTGGTAAAATCGACCACAAGAATGGCGTTCTTGGTTACCAAACCAACCAGCATAATAATCCCCAGCATACTAAAAATACTCAGGTTCTGACGGGCCAGTGCCAATGCCAGCAATGCCCCGATAACGGAAAGCGGAATGGAAAACAGGATGACAAACGGGTACAGGTAACTTTCGTACAGAGCGACCATAATAAGATAAACCAGGAAAATAGATATAATCAGCGCTAATCCGAGACTGCCAAAAGCATCTCCCTGGAATTTAAGGTCGCCTTCCATAACATAATTAACCCCGGATGAAAAAACTGTTTTATCCAACAGAGCTTGCAAGTCAGTGCCAATATCTCCGACGGCCCTTCCCAAAGCTTGTGCTTCAATCGTTATCGACGACATACGGGCATAACGCTCCAGTCTTGAAGTACCTGTTTCTTCGGTTACATTGCAAAATTGTTTCAGTTTTACCGGCTCGCCGTAAATATTAAGGCAGGTCAGGTTTTCGACATCCGAAACCGACTGCCTGTTAAAAGCATCGAGACGGACATTAATATCATATTCGTAATCGCCCACCTGAAATTTACTGTCGGTATTCCCGCTGAAGGCAGTTTGTATGGTTGCCCCCACAACATCGAGTGATAAACCAAGGAGGTTCATCCGGTCTTTATCGACTTGGATTACAACCTCCGGGCTGCCTCCCTCTATACTCAGTTTCACATTGTTGGTGCCGGGAATGCGGGAAATATCATTCTTCATTTTTTCGGCAAAAGCAAATAAAGTATCGGTATCTGTACCCCTGAATACAATCTGGATGGGATTTTCATCCGAACCGCCAATTATACTCACTACTGCCGAACGGACTTTTACCCCCGGAAACGATGCGTTCAATTCCCTTTCAAGGTTCTTTACAAAACGGTCGGAAGAAATGTTTCTCTTATTCTTATCCACCAGTTTGATATTGATTTCCGATTTGTAATTTCCTCCCTGAACGGTAAGCATACCTGAAGCACTGCCCACTGATGTGTACATATTGGTGACTTCTCTTTTAGTGCTGATTACTTTTTCAATCCGGCGGGTAGTGAGGTTATTTTGCTGAACGGTGTAGTCTTTGGGATATTCAATCGTCAGGATACATTCTCCCATATCTCCCACACTGATAAATTCACTGCCGATAAAACCACCTCCCAACAATCCCAATGAAACAATAAAAAGGATGATTGCCATAACAAGTGTTACGGATTTGTGCCGGAGTGACCAAACCAGGATATCCTGAATAAATTGTCCAAACCTGTCAATGATTTTTTCAAAACCGGAAATAAATTTTCCCCTGAGAGAAGTCCGGTTCAATTGTTCCAGTTTCGAAAAACGGGAAGTTAAAAGCGGGACAGCAGTAAATGCTACCAGTAAACTTAAAATAATAACGATGACAACGACCATGGCAAACGGGCTGATGATTGGGGCAATGATACTTTCGGACAGAGCCACCGGAAAAAATACCACGACCAATACCAGTGTGATAGACATTACACTCAACCCGATTTCTTTTATTCCGTCGAGGGTTGCCTGCCACCGGTTTTTTCCCATTTCAAGATGCCGGTAAATATTTTCAAGTACCACAATGGCATCGTCAACCAGCGTACCGATAACCAGCGATAATGCCAGGAGTGTCATCAGGTTTAACGTATAACCCATCAACTCCATCCCGATAAAAGCAGTAATAAGGGACAAAGGGACAGCAATCATCACAATAACTGCATTTCGGACACTGTGCAGAAAAAGTACCATAATAAGGGTCACCAGCACAATGGCAATGAGCAGGTCTTTTGTTACCGACCGGGCCGCTTCCAGAATAAACAGCGAACTATCCTGCGGGATACTGAACTGAATATTTTGTGCTGCATACTGCTTTTCCAATTGTTGAACTTCCTCTTTTACAGCCTGGCAAACTTCCACCGTGTTGGCATCGTCCTGCTTTTTTATCTGGACACCGACCGATTGTTCCCCGTTAACCCTGAAAATACTGGTCATATCTTTTTCCGTATCGGTTACTTCGGCAATGTTGTACAGTTTTACCAGTGCACCGTCCGGCATCCGGGCAACAACAAGGTTTCTTATATCATCCGGGGTTTTATATTTCGCTGACATTCTCAGGAGTGTCTGACTTTTTTCCGTAGAAATTTTACCTGCCGGAAAATCCATGTTCGACGATTGAACAGCTTGTAACACCTGTAAAATTGAAAGTTTATAGTTGTCTAATTTATCGTGGTCGATGTTTACCTGTATTTCACGCTCGGTGCCACCAACCAGGCTGACTTCGCCGACGCCGTCAATTTTGGCAAAAGCCGGTTTTATCCGGTAATTCAGTTCGTCGTACAATTCAGGGGCAGGAAGGTCTGCCCTGATCCCCAGTGAAATGACCGGAGAATCATTTACTGAAATTTTGGAAACAGAAGGTTCCAGCGCCGATTTTGGAAAATCGCCCTGTACTGATTTTATCTTCCGGGCTGCCTCGTTCAAAACAGCATCCACATCGGCTTTTAATTTTAGTTCCACAATTACCATCGATACCCCTTCCTGCGAAATGGAACGGATGGTTTCCACATTTGGCAACCCGGATACCGCTTCTTCGATTGGTTTCGTCAGGCTGTTTTCCACTTCGGAAGGTGACGCTCCCGGATAAGCCGTAACCACTGAAAAGTAGGGAGTCGAAAACTTGGGAATCAACTCGTAATTTAGCGAATTAAGGCTTATATACCCGAGAAAAGCAAGGATGGTAAATAATACAACAACCAGCGTCGGGCGCCTTATTGAAAGTTCTGAAATATTCATGGCTTGTCTGTTTTCTATTGGTTATTAAGCACCCTGACGGAAGTTCCGTCAGTAAGGTTAATTTGCCCGGTTGTAACAACTTCTTCTCCCGGTTTTAATCCAGAAATAATTGAAACCAGCTGATCACTCAGTAATTCGGCAGTGACCAGACGACGGCTGACTTTGTTATTGGTTACCACAAAAATATGTGCCTGTTGCAGGCTCCCGTCGATACATTTCCGGGGAATAACTAATTTGTTCTTTTCTGCAGGAAGATAAAATACAGCCTCCCCAATCATTCCCGAGCGGAGTAAGTAGGTTGGGTTTGGGACATCAATTTCAACCAAATACCGTCCTGATAAATCGGCTGCTACACCAATATTTTTCACTTTTCCATTGAAAATTTGTCCGGGAAGTTCGTCTGCCTGCAAATTAACCGGTTGCCCGGCAGATAATTTCTGAAGATTCTCTCCTGCCAGTTTAACCTGAAAGTTCATCCGGCTTTGGTCTGAAATAGTACAAACTTGTATTCCCGGTGAGAGCCAGGTTCCCTGCTCAACAAGGCGTTCGCTGATGGTTCCTGAAACAGGCGCTGTTAGTGTAGCATTTTCCAGTTGTTTTTGTATTTCTGTCAGATTAGTCTGTGCTTGTTGCCAGGTAAGTTTCGCGGCTTCGAGTTGCTGTTGCGTAACTGCTTCGCCGCCTTCCAGTGTTTTATAACGTTCCAGATCTTTTTCAGCCTTTGTCCGGTTTTCTTTTGCCAATCCGTATTGGCTTTTTATTACCTCGTTTTCTACGGTTGCCAAAACCTGTCCGGCACTGACTTTATCTCCAACCTGAAAATGAAGCGTTACAATTTTCCCCTGTGTTTCGGAAATTACCTGGACATTGCTGTTTGGCTGGTACAATCCGCTTTCCCTGAATTCTGGCGAAAAATCTGTTATCCGTGCAGTCGCTGTTTCTACCGGTACTATCTCGTTAAAATTCTGCATGGCTGTTAATTCTTCCTGCATATCTTTCCGGTTTTTTATCAGCAGAAAAACAATCAGTGCAATTAGTGTAATGCCAACCGTTATTTTTATTATCCTTTTTTGTGTTTTCATGGTAAATATTGTTATTGATCAATTTGTTTCAGAGAGCAGTTCTCCCCGCGCTTTGACCAAATCAAGCGCTGCATTTTTCAGTTGCAATAAAGCGTTGTCGTAAGACAAGCGGGCTTCGGTTAAACTGTTTTGGGTGCGGAGCAAATCGGATAAAGAAGTGGTTTGCTGTTGATAACCGAGTAAGGCAACCCGGTAATTTTCTTCTGCAATCCGGATGTTTTCTTCTTGCCTGCTTAATGTAATTTGGTTGTTTTCATACTGAAGCCGGGCATCTTTGTACTCTTTACTAAAGTAACTGAGCGTATATGTGCGGGAGTTTTGAAGTTGTTGGATTGTAAATTTCTGTTGCCTGATTTTCTCCCGTTTTTCAAAACCATCAAAGATGGGGACTGAAAGGCTCATCCCTACAAAACCGACCTTAAAAAAACGGTCGCTCCCGCCGTCAAAAAAATCAAACCGGTCGCGCTGTCCCTGGTAGTAATATTGTGCAAAGCCTGATAATACGGGTAAATATTCCTGTTTATTCATTTTTAGTGAAAGCCGGGCCATTTCAAGTTGGGCATCCAGTTGTTTTATCCCGGTACGGTTTTCCCATGCCTGTATATCACCATTGATGCTGTGTGGAACTGTAAGCGAATCGGTCAGTTCAATATTTGTATTTAAATCAATCCCGGTAATATATTTCAGCAGGTTAAGTTGTTGCTCGTACAACTGGTTTAGGTTATCAATCTCTGTTTGCAGGTTGTTTTGGTCAACCAGAACCTGGTCGTGGTCAACTTTGCGAATAATGCCGGCCTGCTCCTGTAATTTTGTAATCTGAAGCAATTTATCCATGTTTCCCATGGTGGTTGACAGATGTTTTGTTTGTTGGTTTGTGGCCAGGCACAAATAATAAACCTGGGAAATCTGATAGACCAGTTCCTCTTTTTTCTGTTGCAGGTTGAGTTGTTCAACACCGGTATTTTGCCGGGCAATTTTCAACGAAGTAAAATAGCTCTGATTATACAATACCTGGGTTGCCCGAAAACCGGAACTCCAGTCATATTTAGTACCAAATTCAACCGGGATGTCGCCCGATTGTCCGAAAATTTCACCCGGCACAACAAGCTTGGGCAGTCCGTAGTAGTAATAAAAATCGCTGTATGCATTAACTTGCGGGTAGAGCTGGCTTTGTTGTTCTGTAAACTGGCTTTGAGACTTCTGTGTATCAATTCCCGCATTCTGAATGCCGGGGTTGTTTTCCAACCCTTTTCGAATCGCTTCAGTCAATGACAACGGTACATTTTGTCCTGTTGCATGTACAATCAGGAAAAGGAATAAAATTCCTGTTGTTTTTAGTTTTTGTTTCATTGTTTTCTGTCTTAAACCGACCATTCGGTTTGTATGTATTGAAAAAATAAACCGGATATCCGGTTTTTATATTGTTTTAAAAATTATGCTTTTAGCTGTTTATAAAAGCCATCCCAAAGGGCAAGCATTTCTGTTCCAAGTTGCCTGACCCGCCCTTCCTGTATAAGGTGTAACCCAATTCCGTCGTTTGAATACACAAACATGCAGGCAATCTGCTTATCGGTCATCACCGAATTAAGCTCGCCACTGGCTTTTCCCCGGGCAACGGCTTCTGCCCAGGCAGCCAGTTCCCGTGCATGATGTTTTTTCACTAACTCATTGTAATCGGGAAATATATTCAGGGCGTCAAACATTAGCAGGAAATAATTTATGTCATCTTCATCGTTTGTGTCATTTAACAGTTCTTTTAGTCCCATGAATTCACGCATTAAATAATCAACATAGTCGTGGTAAAAACCATAAAATGATTCCTGGCTGAATTTTTCAAATTCAACGGCCATCATTTTTAAATAGAATGTGCTGATGACTTCATTAAAAAGTTCTTCCTTGCTGGAAAAATAATGATAAAAAGCTCCTTTAGAAAGGCCGGTTTTTTCAACAATTTCCTTCATTGTTACTTCCTTAAAACTTTTTTGCAAAAAAAGGACTAAGGCTACTTTTAGAATATGTTCCCTGGAATTATTCATAAACCGACCGTTTGGTTTTTCAAAAATAAGAACAATTTTTTAATCGCGAAAAAAAAATCATAAAATAATTTAAAATCCCAGCTAATTCTACTTTAACACAAAGTAGCAAGAAGGCCAATTTTTCTAAAAAATCAGTTTCCCGTCCCAGTCAATTGGGTAAATATATGTGACCGGAGGGACTAAAGATAAAACAAATGAAATAAATACGTTTATGGTGATGCTTGCCGAAATTGTTAAATTTGTTCAATGAACTGAATAAAATTCTCATGGCAGGAAATGAAATTAACCTTCTGGCAATCATTCTCATCTTTGGGTCACTGATTTTACTTGCTTTTCTGACGATTAGCAATCCACTGAAAGTTAACAGAAAGGCTAATTTCTGGTTCGGAATTTCCCTGCTGGTATGGTCAACATTCTGGACGGAGGAAATTGTTTCCCTCCTGTTCAACACCACAGTACATGCCTATTTTTCTGTCTTGATTCGTTTTATTCAATTTTTTCTCCCTATCATCATTTATTTCAGCGTTGTCTTTTTTACCAATCCCAATTATCAGTTCAGAATAGCTGATTTTAAATATCTGCTGTTTCCGGTTATATTTTTGACCGTTTTGCTCGTTCAGCTATTTTCTGATGAAGAATATCCCGTTGTTCTCAAGTTTGTGCTTACCGGCTTAATCTATATTCAAGTGTTTTTTCTCATTCCGGCTTCCTATATAAAAATCAGAAGGCATCAGAAAAGGCTCGTACTTTTTGCCTCCAATACCGTTGGAATTAACCTTAAATGGCTGGAATATATTGTTCTGCTGATCTTTTTAACCGGCATCATCAGTGGAATCTATAATGTATATGCTAATCTGGCTTTGCCCAATACATTTATGAATGTTCTGTTCCTCTTTGTCGTATTCAGCATTGCCTATTACACGTTGAAGCAAAAGGAAATTTTTCCTATGGATAAAAAACAGCGGGATGAAATTATTTTAATTGGTGAAAATGAATCCCCTGCTGAATTAAAAAGAAAACTGATGCCGGACGATGAGCTGGACAGGTTTAAGGTACGGCTCAACCAGTTAATGGATCAGGAGAAGCCTTATCTGGACAGCGAGTTGAATCTTCTCAAATTAGCAGAATTACTTCAACTCACGTCACACCAGTTATCTTATGTGATCAATACCGGGTTTAACGAAAACTTTTTTCAATTCATTAATAAATACCGGGTGGAGAAGGCAAAAGAATTGTTGCTCAATGAAAAAATGAATAAGCTTTCCATTTTGGGAATTGCTTTCGAGTCGGGATTCAATTCGAAAACCTCCTTTAATACGACGTTCAAAAAAATTACAGGACAAACTCCTTCTGAGTTCAAAAAAGGAGTTTGACTTTATAAAACCGAACGTTCTTTTATTGATAACATCCTTATAAAAAACATCTTAAACCCGGCACTTCAAATACGTCCGTAATCATAAAAACGAACTTTTCCTGGCTATTTACTACGGACTTTTGTCACATAAAAAAATATTGAAAAGTCATGGAACAAAACATGAAAAGTGTAAAAAAGGAGGAAAAACAATTCGCAGTTATCACCGGCGCAAGCCAGGGCCTTGGAAAAGCTCTTGCCATCGAATTGGCACGTCAGAAGATAAACCTGATACTCGTGAGTTTACCGGATCAGGAACTGAATAAAATAGCCCGGCAAATTGCCTTTGATTTTCAGGTGGAAACCCATTGCTATGAGACAGACTTATCAGATACAGAGAATGTGCTGGAGTTGACCAAATGGATCAATACTAACTTTTCGGTTTTCATCTTAATTAATAATGCAGGAATAGGGGGCAGTAAGCGGTTCACAGATGTGAATTTTCTTTACATCTTTAAAATTTTACAGGTAAATGTGATAGCAACATCCATATTGACACACCAGCTCTTACCCAACTTAATGGATCAGGAGCAGGCCTATGTCCTCAATGTATCAAGTATGGCGGCGTTTTCACCCATCGGTTATAAAACTGTTTATCCTGCCTCCAAATCGTTTATTCATTCTTTTTCACGGGGACTTTGTGAAGAGTTAAAAGGTACAAATGTTTTTGTAAGCGTA
Source organism: Prolixibacteraceae bacterium (assembly GCA_963662895.1). Classification (GTDB taxonomy): domain Bacteria; phylum Bacteroidota; class Bacteroidia; order Bacteroidales; family Prolixibacteraceae; genus GWE2-42-39. The sequence goes on from OY759982.1 coordinate 3,038,973, forward strand.
GTCAACCCGGGAGCCATGAAAACAAATGCCGAAGTAACAAAACGAATAGAAAAACAAGGTGTCCTTGGACGGTTAACTTTGCTGGCCCCGGAAAAAGTGGCACGATATTGTATCAGGCAACTTTTCAGAAAAGATTCTGTCATCATGGTAAACAGCGTTAGTTGGGTTATCCTGCAACTGATCCCAATCTGGATAAAGTTACCTTTGATGACAAGAGCCGTAAAACGGGAACTGAAAACAGTCGAATCCCCGGCACGATGGAATTTTTCGTTTCCGGAAGATTATGAGAAAGTTTTAAAAGGAAAATAAATGGTTAGAAGGTTAAATAGCTGGTTAACAATATCACCAAAATTATCGGATTGGTTTTATGGTTGAAAGAACAGGCATTGGTATACAAGAAGCAGAACATTAATACAAAAGCAGACACATGAAAACAGTATTTCTGACAGGGATAAGTGGGTTACTGGGAACGAACCTCGCGATCGACTTACTTGACAGGGGATATTTTGTGAAAGGACTGGTCCGGAACAAATCGAGATATCACGGGGGCGTGCATAAAAACCTGAAATTGATTGAGAGCAGTATCTTTGACGACCTGAGCCCTTTTTGCCGCAACTGCGACTATATTGTTCATGCAGCGGCAGAAACCCGGCAGAATCTAAGCCGTTATTCCGATTACAGGAAGATCAATTTTGAGGCCACTGTCAATCTGTTCAATATAGCCGTTAAATGCCATATTGAGAAGTTTGTATTTGTAAGCACAGCCAACACGTTGGGATATGGTACTCATGATAAGCCGGGAACAGAACAAATAGGAATGAAGTTCCCTTTCAGCGCTTCTTTCTATGCCAGAAGCAAACGGGAAGCTGAAGATTTTTTACTGAAAAATAACCATCAAACGAAGGTGATCATTGTCCATCCAACGTTTATGCTCGGTGCGTTCGATTCAAAACCCAGCTCCGGAAAGATCATACGGATGTTATGGGGGAAAAAATTCGTCTTTTATCCGCCCGGTGGTAAAAATTTTGTACATGTCCGGGATGTTTCAGAAGGAATTATCCGGATTCTTGAAAAAGGCAGCAATGGAGAAAAATACCTCCTGGCAAATGAAAACCTTTCTTATCTCCATTTTTTTCAGAAATTAAACCACATTCTGGATCAACACACGGTACTGCTTCGAATTCCCGGTGCTACCTTAACGGCCCTCGGGTACCTGGGTGATTTTCTTCGTTCTCTCCATATACGAACAAACCTGAGTTCGGTAAACATGAAAAGTTTATGTGTCAGTAACTTTTACTCTAATACGAAATCGGTCCGTGAATTAGAGATGGAATACAGGGCACTGGACAAAGCCATTGAGGATGCTGTCAGGTATTTCAACCAGCATTCCAATCATTAATATTTAACCATGAACCGGACACATGGGAGAAGATTAATTTTTGGGATACTAATTCTACTCTGACAGATTATTTACAGGTTAATAATAGAACCCGGTTCAATAAAGATGAACAGTATCTTTTCGAGGCAGGCGATAAAATCAATACATCCAAATTTCTTAGTTAACGAGGACAAATTTCTTATTTCAATTGCTATCTTTGTAAGGTTATCTCGTTGGGGGTGTCCAAGCTTGAATTTATTCAGGCAAATTCCAAATAACAACACCCAAATCTCAAATTAGCTTTTTGGAATTTGGAGTTTGAATTTTGGAATTTAATTAGCGGGCTGAGATTAAACCCCGGAACCTGATATGTATAATAACAGCGGAGGAAAACGAGCATTAATGGTGGTCTTATTTTTACTGCCCCTGGTTTCGTTTCATATTCCGTTGAAGCGTTATTTTTAATTTAAAAAAGATGAAGAATAATTTCGATCAGTATGCGTCGCAATATGATGCATGGTTTTTAGACAATCAAAATGTGCTTTATTCTGAAGCCAGGCTGGTAGCTTATTTTTTAAAAGATGCCGGGGATATTTTCTCCGTTGGATGTGGCAGTGGTTTGTTCGAGATGATCCTGGCAAAAGAGTTTAACATTTCCATCAAACATGGATTGGAGCCTTCGGAAGGAATGGCAGCTATTGCGCGAAAGAGGGGTGTTCAAGTGGAAATAACGGCAATAGAGGATGCCGATCTCGGGAAGGAATGTTACGATACCATCCTGTTTAATGGCACCCCCAGTTATATCACCGATTTACAGATGGCATTCAATAAGGCCTATGCAGCTCTTCGTCCGAACGGACGTATTGTAGTAATAGATGTTCCGAAAGAAAGTTCGTATGCTTTGCTATATAATCTGGCCAAAGCCTTGGAAACCTGGAACCATCCTTTGCTGGAAAATGTTCATCCGCGAGATCCTTATCCGATTGAATTTGTGAAAATTGCCAACTGGCGTACAACAAAAGAAAAAACAGAAATGCTTGTAAAATCAGGATTTGCCAATTTGAAGTATGCCCAAACGCTTACGAAACATCCTGTTTTTTCCAATAATACCTTAGAAGAGCCCATGGAGGGTTATGACTGCGGAGATTATGTTGCAATTTGTGCTATTAGGAAGAGCTGAAAGACGGAAGACAGAAGACCGGAGACCGGAGACCGGAGACAGAAGACGGAAGACGGAAGACGGAAGACCAAAGACAAGAGGCCGAAGCTGGCAGTCAGAAGATAACCTGCTGTTCTCTACCCTGTGCTCTTTGTCCTCCGCTCCAACAACAATATAAAAAAACACGAAAATGATAGAATACGAAAATATAATTAAAGACCTGACGGCTGTAAAAAAGCAGTCGCCTTTGATTCATAATATTACCAACTATGTGGTAATGAACAATACAGCCAATGCGTTGCTTGCTATCGGGGCCTCGCCTGTTATGGCCCATGCCGTTGAAGAAGTAAAAGATATGTCCAGTATTGCATCGGCTTTGGTAATTAATATGGGCACCTTAAGCCCCCAATGGGTGGAAGCGATGCTCCTTGCAGGAGAAACAGCACGGCTCAAGGGAATCCCGGTTATTTTCGATCCGGTTGGTGTGGGGGCTACTCCCTACCGGAACCAAACGGCAGTCCAGATATTGGAACATTGTAAGCCTGATATTATTCGCGGGAATGGTTCGGAAATAATGGCCCTGGCAAAAGAAAAGGCGACAACAAAAGGTGTCGACAGCACGACTTCTTCAGAAATTGCCGTTAATGCAGCCGGGACCTTGGCAAAACAAACAAATGCGGTTGTGGTAATTAGCGGGGCTGAAGATTTTATTACAGATGGAAATACTGTCCTGTCTGTAAAAAATGGTTCGCCTCTTATGCCAAAAGTCACGGGAATGGGATGTACGGCAACCGTTATTGTGGCGGCCTTTGCTGCTGTTAACCCTGATTTTTTGCATGCTGCTGCAAATGCCATGGCAATAATGGGCATTGCCGGAGAAATGGCGGCACAAAAATCGACCGGTCCCGGAACGTTACAGTTGCATTTTCTCGACATCCTTTATAATTTAAAGGATATTGATATTGAAAAGAATTTAAAGTTGTAATTTAATAATCCTGACAGGGTTCAAAAACCTGTCAGGATTAAAATTAACAAAATGAAAAACATTGACCTTAGCCTATATCTTGTAACCGACAGGGCACTCTCAATGGGGCGGCAACTTTCTTTTATTGTTGAAGAAGCTGTTAAAGGTGGAGTAACGGTTGTTCAGTTAAGGGAGAAGGATTGCAGCACTCGCGAATTTTATGAATTAGCCATCCATTTAAAAGAAATTCTTACTCCTTACAAGATACCTCTTATCATTAACGACCGTCTGGATATTGTCCAGGCAGCCGACGCTGACGGTTTGCATATTGGTCAAAACGATTTGCCCGTTGAAGTCGCCCGTTGTATTCTTGGAAAGAATAAAATTATAGGGCTTTCGGTTGAAAATATTCCGCAGGCTCATGAAGCAAATAAAATGGATGTAGATTACATCGCTCTTTCGCCTGTTTACTCTACACCAACAAAAACCGACACGAACGAACCTCTGGGACTCAATGGGGTAAAAAATATTACAGCAATTACCCCCTACCCTGCCGTAGCTATTGGCGGGATGAATATAAAAACAGCCGGGGATGTAATAAAATGCGGGGCCTCCGGTATTGCTGTGGTTTCTGCTATTGTTTCTGCCCCCGATCCTCAACTTGCCTCCCGCAAACTAAAGGAAATGGTATTGCAAGCTAAACATCAAAAATATGAACCTTAAAGAAATTGGTGAGTTTGGTTTTATCGAGCGTTTTAAACCGTGGTTTAATAAGCTCGTCCCGGGAAATACAGCCGGTATAGGCGACGATTGTTCTGTTATTCCTGTAAATGATACGGAGGACTGGGTGATCACAACGGATTTACTGACAGAAGGGGTTCATTTTTTACAGGAAGCAATTACTCCATGGCAGTTGGGATATAAAGCCCTGGCAGTTAATCTTAGTGATATTGCGGCGATGGGTGCTATGCCGGTAGGTTCATTTCTGTCGATAGCGATCCCGGGGGAAGTAACAGTTGAATATCTTGATGATTTTATGAAAGGCTACCTGGAACTCTCCCAAAAGTATAATACTCCGCTCCTGGGTGGCGATACCACAAAATCGTTGAAACACCTCGCTGTTAATGTTTGTGTGGTTGGCAAATGTTCCAAAGGACAGGCAAAAATGAGAAACAGGGCCAAAGAGAACGATGTGGTCTGTGTTACCGGATACCTCGGGGATTCGGCAGGCGGGCTCCAGGTCCTTTTAAATCATTTAATCATGACCTCCGATCACAACTATCTGAAGATGAAACATCATTTACCGGAACCAAGGTTAGACGAAGGACAATACTTAGCTGCTATGCCCGGGGTCCATGCAATGATGGATATTTCGGATGGCATTGCCTCCGACCTGACCCATATATTAAAAACTTCGGATAAAAGTGCCGAAATTGATATTAACCGTTTGCCTGTTTCGGACGTACTCAGACGAGTGGCAAAACAACAGGAGTGGAGCCACGAAGATCTTGCTATTGCCGGTGGCGAAGATTATGAACTGCTTTGTACTATTGCCCCGGAACATTTACAAACAACTTGCGATGGGTTTCTTTCCCGCTTTGGAAAACCGCTCGTCCCTGTTGGAACGATCGAAACGGGATCTCCATCAATTCAATGGCTTAAAAATGGAACAAAAATAACATTAGACAAAACCGGGTTCAACCATTTTCAGTAACTTAACAATATGAAATACAAACGAGTGTTAACCATAGCAGGAAGTGATCCCAGCGGGGGTGCAGGCATTCAGGCCGACCTGAAAACCATGTCGGCTTGTGGTTGCTATGGAATGTCGGCTATCACTGCCGTCGTAGATGAAAATACAGTAGGGGTTTTCGGAGTACATGCCGTGCCTGTCGAATTTGTCAGGGGACAAATAACTTCGGTATTGGATGATGTAGGAGCCGATGCTGTAAAAATAGGTATGCTTCATTCTTCGGAACTCATCCGTACGGTAAAAAATACATTGTTGAAATACAAAATCCGTAACATTGTACTTGATCCGGTGATGGTTGCCACTTCCGGAGATAAACTACTGCTTGATGAAGCTATCGAAACCTTAAAAAATGAACTCATTCCCGAGGCTCGTGTCATCACTCCCAATATTCCGGAAGCCGAAATTCTGCTTGGAGATAAAATAAACAAACAGGACGATTTATCCAGAGTCGTAAAATACCTTTCCTGCAACAAAAAGGTTTCGGTTTTGTTAAAAGCAGGCCATCTTTCAGATGAAAATTTGATCGATATATTTTACAATGCCGAAACAGACGAAATTATAGAACTCCCTTCCAAACGGATCGAAACAGGGAATACACACGGTACAGGTTGTACGTTTTCATCGGCTATAGCTTCTTTTATTGCTCACGGATTATCTTTAAACGATGCAGCAAAGCAGGCAAAGGACTATATAAACCAGGCAATAACAGAAGGGGCAAAATACAAAGTTGGAAAAGGACACGGACCGGTTCATCATTTTTATAAATTCTGGTCATGAAAAACATTCAACCCAAAGGAACATTTACAACAGATTTATGGCACAGTATTGAAGATATATTCCCCAAAATACTGACTTGTGATTTTGTTGTAAAACTTTCAGACGGAACACTCTGCGATGGAAGTTTCTCCCATTATCTATCTCAGGATATTCTCTATTTACAGCAAGATAATAAAGCCTTAAAAATAATTGCCGACAGGTCTTTAAATAAAAAATATGGCGATTTTTTCCTGCGAATGGCCAGTGATGGTATTGAAGTAGAAAAAATAATGCATGATGAATATCTGTCTTATTTTCAGATTGAAGAAGCCACGGAGCAGTCCCCTGCTTTCAGTGCTTACGGAAGATTTATTCTTGACCATGCCCGTTTTTCTCCTTATCCTGTGGCTGCTGTTGCCCTTTTGCCCTGTTTCTGGGTTTATGCGGAAACAGGAATCAAGATTATCAGCAACAGTATTAAAAACAATAAATATCAAAAATTTATTGATACCTATTCGGGAGAAGAATACACAAATTATATCAACCAATATATTGATATTATTGAAGAATTAGGACAAAAAACCTCTCCTGAGGCCCGGAAATTAATGCAGGATGCTTTTATAAAAGCCACAAAACATGAATTAGCTGTTTTTGAGGAATCGGGGAATATCCACAGGGCTGTTCAATTATAAATTAACGTGAGTTTTGAGTTGAATAACAGACTTTATACTGATTAAGCAACATGATATGAATTTTGACATTGACAATCAGAATCACTGGTAAGAATTTAATTGTTCTGCTCTTCAGGAGAAAAGGGATTGACATAAAAGGAGGGAAGCCTGCCTGCATCGATAAGTAAATACTTCAGACTATAGTAATAATTCGAATAGAATTATAATAATAGTTCTATTATACCTATAAATTTAGATCGAACCAATACTTTACTCTACCGGGACTCTAAATAAGTAACGATCTTTGACAATACAACAACGGTTGGTGCCACAGATAGCATGTTTGACCAATACCCTGACCTGGGATATTTCCCGGTTTTGCAGTCTCTGTTCTTTGGTCAGTTCCTTGCCTTAGGAACTGTTGAGAAATAAAGTGACCAATTTATACGCAGGAGTTTTGTTTTTTAACAACTCAAAAAGCAGCGAATAGTAAACTATTTGATGCGAAAGGAACCGTTCTCTAAAACAAGGAACGGTTCCTTAAATGACGACGACGAAGCAATATATTCCATGTTATTGTTGTTGGCGTAATGAAACAATTTCCCCGCAAACCAGATCAAAACCGACTTTTTAGATCTGTATTCTCTGCAATCATTTTGATTAATCCTTGTTCTGTTTGTTCATACAGGATACTAAAACCCGATTTTTTCAATAATCCTGTAATGGTTTCTTTTGAAAGCCTGATCTTAAAATATGAACTTATCTTTTGCTCCCATTTGCCACTCACAAGTTCATGCAATAAATCAGTCACCCGTATTTTATCAGGAAAATATTCCAGCAAACAGGTAAGAATCCTTTGTGTATCGCTCTTCACGGGAATAAAACGTTGCGTATCTTGCAATTCCTGTGAATAATCCCGGAATGACAAAACAATTTTACCTTTGGGAACCAATATCTCCGAAGCACCGGCAATGAGTTGCCTTACTTCGTCCGGGGATTCTAAATGAGTAATAGTATCGCCACAACAAACAATTAATTCAGGTTGTACCTGCGAATATTTTTTCAGGTTCCGGATGTCGTCGTTAATAACTGAAACAGGATGACCTTTAGCTCTCGATTGAAGTTCGGTAAGTAGCTGGTTATTAAAATCGATTGCAGTGACTGTAAACCCCAGATCTGCCAGGGCAATGGTTTGTATACCGTTACCCGCCCCTAAATCAATGGCAGCTCTTGTTTTTTGGGGAATAATGCCATTCCCTATACAAAACGACCTGAACCTGTTTTCATGTTGGTCAAAATCTCCTGTCATCCATGAATAGAAGTTGCCCAGGTGATTATCGTAATGTTCTTTTGCTGTCATTATATGCTGAATATAAACTATTGTAAACTGACTGTGGTCTGTAAAATTAGAAATAAATCTTTATGTGATCCGAAATACTATTTCCATTTTTTTGATAAACCCGGCAGTTACTACATAACCACATATGAATACTTTGGCCAATTCTGCTTAATATAATCTACTTTGAAATCTTCTGTAACCAAATAATCAATATCTCCCAAAGTACCGACACTATACGCCTCTGCTGTATTTAACTTATAACTATCAGCCAAAATAACTCGCTTTTGTGCCCGCTCGATCATTAACCGTTTCACCATCGCTTCTTCCCGATCCGGAGCCGTTAACCCTTTTTGTGGATGCACATTACTAATACCAAGAATCAACCAGTCAGGTCGTATCGTATGCAATAACTGAAAAACAGAAACACCGACCGTAACCTGAGAAGACGGAAATACTTTGCCACCTAAAAATATCAAATCCAATTTAGGATGGTTGAAAAGGGCATTGATAATCGGGAAACTATTGGTATAAACAGTCAGTTCCACATCTTTAGGAAGCTGGTGGGCAACTTCGAGATTAGAGGTACCACCGTCGATCAATAAAATATCATGTGCCTGAAACAATGGAATTACTTTTGCAGCCATCTGCTGTTTCCCGGCGATCCCCGTATTCAATCTGTCTGTAAAGTCTATTGGAATACCGGATTTGGCAATGGCTCCTCCATGTACTTTTGTTAATAATCCCCGTTCATCCATTTCGACCAAATCGCGACGCAATGTATCGTCAGACACACCCAATTCTGAACTCAATGCAGTAATATAAATTCGATAGTTCTGGCTTATGCGGTTTAATATGTATTGTTGTCTCTCTTCTTTTAACATACTCTTAAAGTCAAAAATTGCATTTTTCCGCAAAATACATATATTTTGCAACAAAAAGCAATATATTATGCTACATTTTATTATAAAATGCGGATTATTACAGGTTTCATCCCGGCAAAACAGGGAAAACCGTAAAGTCGCTGAAAAATTCGCATTGAGATTATATTAATTCAAAGTTAAAAAATATGAAGTCGCAGGTTTTAGTTGATATGGATGGTGTTTTAGCAGATGTATATGCTCAGTTTATAGCTTTTGAGTATCGAAGCTCAGGGATAAAACTGAATATTGACGATTTATACGGGAAAACGGAAGCTGATGCTTTCCCTTCGTGTTACAAGAGTATGCGAAGTGAGGATTTCTTTAGGACAGCCCCGGTTATGACTGATAGTATTGAAGGCTTAAAATACCTAAATGATAAATACAAAGTTTTAATAGTATCTTCAGCTACAGAATTTCCTAACAGTTTAAATGAAAAACAGAAATGGCTGAACGAATATTTTCCTTTTATAAGTTGGGAACAAATGATATTTTGCGGACGAAAAGATAGTATAAAGGGAAACATCATGATCGACGACCATCCAAAGAACCTTGTTACTTTTGAAGGAAAGAAGTTGCTATTTACCCAACCGCATAATATGTATATACAGGACAAAAATTATCAGAGAGTATCCGGATGGAAAGATATTATGAGTTTACTCTAAACTCCACCATACTTGTTTGGCAAACCTGCCTGTATGTAATGCGTGCCATGCTTCTGACACCATCCACAAGCGGGACGTTTACAATAACCGGCACAAACATTACAGGAGAACAAGAGCAACGCAGTATTTGGCGTTTTCTTACAGACTCTAATTATTCCAGAATTCGGATTACATCATTGGCCACTTCAACACCTTTGGGGAATGTTACATCAAAAAACAGTTCTGCTCCGGGAAAAGCATTTGCAATCTCAATTAAAAAATTTTAAACTTCCTCTTCCTGGAAATATACCAGTACTCCTAAATTATTGATCACTGAATCAAACCTCTTGCAACGGGCTATCCAGGCAATCTGGCTAATGTCTGACACATCCCCCGACATTTGGTCGAAATCGTAATCTACCGAACTTATTATATCAATTGCAGTTTTGTCTGTAAAAACCGAATTCTTCTTTAGGGATTCGACAGCCCTTGCCCAGACAGGCATAAACAATATTTTCTGAACATCGCCTAACTCAACTTTGGTTTTTGGTTTCATGGCTATTATTCTGATAATTATTCATTATTTTTGATTAATTGATGAAAGAGTCTTAATTTAGATGAGAAACAGTTGGTTTTGCATAAGAAACCAGTAAAAATCAACTAAAAACAAAACGATGAAAAAAATTCTGGTTGCAGAGGATAATAATTTAATTCTTGATACCATCAACCAAAAACTTACCAGAGATGGTTATGAAGTGATTACAACCCAAAACGGACAGGAATGTCTCACTTTCCTGAGAAATAATACAGTCGATCTGCTTATTACAGATTTATACATGCCATATTTGAATGGAAATGAGATAATAAGTATGCTGAGGAATGAATTAAGATTGAATTTTCCTATTCTGGTCTTGTCGGCAGACGGAGCAGAAGATACTGTTTTGAAATCTTTTGAGTTAGGTGCTGACGATTATGTGGTAAAGCCTTTCAGTTTAAGTGAACTTTCTATTCGTGTCAAAAGATTATTATTAGCACATTCAGAAATTCGATCTTCTTCTGGTTGATTACAATGTTTTTTTAGATTATGTGAATCTAATTATTAATAAACAAATGAAGTTGTTTATTATCTTGTTCCCCTTGCTTGTTCTGTTTGCCTCGTCTGCTTCTGCACAAGTAAAAGACAACAAGTTAAATGCCGACTCGCTGTTTGTGATTGCGAGACAAGAAGCAATCAACAAAAATTATGAAGAGGCTATTGACCTGACCCGGCAAATTCTTCGTGTGTATCCCAATCACACCGATGCTCGTTTTTTATTAGCCCGAACTTATGCATGGCAACAAAATTTTGATGCAGCCATTGAAAATATTTCTGAAATTTTAAAAGTAAATCCATCCGACTATGAGGCCAATCGTTCATTAATTGATTTTTACTGGTGGAGCGGACAATATGATACTGCCATTACAGCAGCAAACAAGGCCCTGTCTTTATATCCCCGTGATATTGGACTTTTAGAGAAAAAATTTCGGATATACATGGCTGCCAAAGAATACCCGGAAGCAGGGAAACTATATAAAGAAATAAAAAAAATCGATCCTGATCACAATGTCATCCGTGAACTAAGGAAGAATTTATTCATGAATGATTATTCGAATATTTTCCTTTTTCAGTATAATCTGGAAAGTTTTAAAGAACCTTATCATCGCAGTTGGCATGTCAGCTCTTTCGGATACGGACGAAAAACTTCGGCAGGGACTTTTTATGGGAAAATCTACCTGGGCGATATGGTTAATCAAGGGGAAAACCTTTTTAGCAATAATGTAATGTCCCAATATGCGTTGGAATTATATCCCCGGCTTAATAAAAAAAATTATTTTTTTCTGAATTATGCTTTTTCGAAAGGAACCAACTTTCCGCATCACAGAACTGGATTTGAATATTATTATATTGCCGGGAAAGTGGTTGAACTGTCGATTGGATATCGTTATTTATTCTTTGATCCTGATGATGCAGATAAAGTACATATTCATATTTATACGGGGGCATTATCAGCCTATCCCCGTAAGTACTGGATTTCTTTCAGGCCACTTATTGTTTTTAACGAAAAAAGCACGTCCAGTAAATATCTGTTCACGGTAAGGCGTTTTCTGCAGTACGAAAAAAACTATCTCGAATTATCTTTAGGAACGGGTATTTCGCCAGACAATCCTGCTTTTTATACAGATGGTCAAACAGTATCGAAGCTAAGATCATGGAGAGGGGAATTAGCATGGAAGCAACGGATTTTGAAAAATATTATTATCGAAATCGGTGGAGCTTATGAAAGGTCAGAATATATCAGTAATTCATGGCGAAACCAGTTAGCACTCAGATCCTCATTATCATTTGTTTTTTGATATGAAAAGCAAAATTGGAAGTATTCTGCTGTTAGCAATAAGCATGGTCGGACAAGCAGGGCCCCAAGGCGTGGAATATCTAAACACATTGCAGGGAAGGCCAGATTCATTAAATCAGGTTCCGGAAACTCTGAATGTGAATTCTTTTGATTATTCGGATAAAGAAGAAAAAAAGGTATTGGAAGAAAACACAGAGCATATTCCCCATCTTTCTTATTGGAATAAAGCAGAAGACGAACTATTTCAGTTTCTGAAAACTTCAATTAATAATATATTTTCTCCGCAGGTTGCTCAATGGGTGATTCAGATTCTTGATGTCATTTATAAGACTCCTTTAATCTTTCTTGTCTTGTTTAGCTTGTTGTTCATTGTGAATGTGATAGCAATTTCTTTTATCTTATTCATGACGTTAATCTTAAAAAATACATGGCTGGAGTATGAAAAAAGAATGAGCAGTGACCTTGAAAAAACAGTAACAGAATATTTGTTCAGAGAAGACGAAGCAGATGAAATTATAGCAAAGTTAAGGCGTTACAGAAGTAGAAGAGCCCTGAATTTACTTATTCGGATTCTTTTTAATTATCTGCAAAATCTTTCCGGAGAGTCCCGGGGAAAAATTATAGAACTCTATAAAATCCTTGCCCTTTATAAACTGTCCATAAAAAAAACATCGTCCTGGTTTATTTACAAAAGAGTAAAAGGAATCAGAGAACTATCCAATCTTTATCCTTCTCATGCTAAAAAAATAATTTTAAGGCATGTAGAAGACAAAAATGACTTGGTGAGCAGTGAAGCACAAATCGCATTCGCCTATCTCGACCGGGATACATCATTTACTTTTCTTGATGATCTTCATAAACCTTTTTCGAAATGGAGCCAGTTAAATATACTGAATTTAGTCCGTATTCATGCAAGAACAGTTCCTTCATTCGATAAATGGCTGGATTCTGCCAATAAAGATGTTGTAATTTTCTCCATCCGCATGATCCATTATTTTCAGCAAAATGAGAATGCTCCATTCTTGATCAGGAAGCTGCAGCATCCGGACGAAAAGGTCCGGTTTTATGCTTACCGGGCACTTAAAAGGCTGAACTATTCTGCGGCAAAAAAAGTGTTAAAGGCCAATTTTAATACTGAGTCATTCCGGAATAAAATAGAAATTTTAAAAATGATCGGAAATATTGGTGATAAGGATGACCTCATGTTTTTGAAAAACATCCTGGAAGAAAATAATGTCAGTATTAGACTTCAAACCTGCAAAACATTATACAGCCTTGGAGAGGTAGGAGAAGTATTCTTAAACGAATTCAATAAAGAAGCTGGTTGGATATTTAGTCCTTATATCGATCATATAAAAAAATCCGGAACTAATGGGAACAATAGGTAAAGCCATAGCATTTTTTATCGAAACGTTTATTTTCTATTATGCTGTCTCGATCTTTTCTGCCTACTTCATCCTTGCAATTGTCTCAGCGTTTGTGCTCCGTAAATATTACCTGCTGTCAAAAATTACAGAGAATAATGAAGTTCTCACCTCTCCCTTTGTACCGTTTATTTCCATTTTGGCACCTGCGTATAACGAATCGCTCAATATCGTAGAAAATATAAAAGCACTATTGACCTTATATTATACTAATTATGAAGTAATCATCATTAATGATGGCAGCAAGGATGATACACTGGAAAAGGTAATCAGGGCATTCGACATGGAGAAAATCCCTTTTATGGTTGATCCGAAAATTCCCTGTGCAGAGATCAGAGGCATATACAGATCCGGGAAAAAGGCATTGAATAATCTTTTGGTGATTGATAAAGTCAATGGAGGAAAGGCTGATGCCTTGAATGCCGGTTTAAATATTGCGAATGGCGAATATTTTATTGCTATTGATGTCGATTCCATTATTGATCCTTATGCCTTACAAAAAATGGTCAAACCATTTATGGAAGCAACAAATACACCTGTTATTGCAACCGGAGGAGTTATCCGGATTGCGAATTCCTGTGAAATAAAAGACGGACATTTGGTCAACATTGAACTTCCGTATCAGTTAATCCCATTATTCCAGGTTCTTGAGTATAACCGGGCTTTTCTGATGGGAAGACTGGCCTGGAGCAGATTAAACGGACTTTTACTGATTTCCGGGGCACTGGGTCTTTTCGACAAGGAAATTGTAATTGCCTGTGGAGGTTATTACCGGCATACCGTAGGCGAAGACATGGAACTGGTTGTTCGTATGCGCCGGTATATGGCCGATCATAAGAAAAAATACCGCGTTGAATATATTCCTGATCCGTTATGCTGGACAGAAGCCCCAACCAACCTGAAAATATTTACCCGCCAGCGAAACAGATGGACCCGCGGAACTATAGAAACCTTATTTTCCCATTGGTCCTTGTTTCTGAATGCACGATACGGGTTAATGGGACTAATTTCTCACCCGTTCTGGGTATTTTTCGAATGGCTGGCACCAATCATTGAACTGATTGGAATCGTTTATTTTATTATCATTGCTATTATTGGCTCTCCAAACTGGCCCTTTTTCTTTGTAATGCTTTCTTTTGTTTATTTCTTTTCTGTGGCATTTACATCTTATGCTATTCTTTTCGATCACCTGGTCTTTTTTAAATACACAAAAAAGATTATGGTACTCAAACAACTGTTTGCGGCACTACTTGAACCATTTGTTTATCATCCGGTGGTCCTTTATTCGGCCTTAAAGGGGAATTACGATTATTTTATCCTTCGCAAAAAGTCATGGGGAAGCATGACCAGAGTCGGATTAACCAGGAAAAAACGGGTATAATGTTATAACTTGGTGGAATTAAATAAATAAAACGATGAAAAAGTATAAATATAAACGATATTTTATCCGGCACTTTTTAATCATGTGCATAACATTGACTTTGTTTTTTATTGGTGGACTCAAATTTTTGAAGTACCAAAGAATAAATGAAATCAAAGTAGGACAAGTGCGCAAAATACTGTCAGATCAGTATCTTATTGAACATTCATTCAAAGAATCAGTCTATGACCTGGAAGTAATGACAGAAAATCAGCTTTTTAAAGATGTACTTACAGGAAAAAATAGTGATAAAAAAATTCAGAACTATTTGGACGGACTAGTCACCGATCTTTTTACGTACAAGAAAAATTACTACCAGCTTCGTTTTATCAATAGCGAAGGAATGGAGGTCTTCCGTATGGAAAGAGATAACGGGAACCCGGTAATGGCACCTCAGGAGAGATTGCAGGATAAAAGCAAACGATACTATTTTCAGGAGGCAATAAAATTAGAAAAAGGAAATATCTATGTTTCCCCTTTTGACTTGAATATTGAGCACGGAAAGCTGGAAAAACCCTTTCGTCCTATGATCCGCATTTGTATCCCGGTCTTTGCAGGGACTAAAAAGATCGGGATTAATGTTCTAAACTATGATGGAACAAAATTTCTGGAGAACTTTAGAAAAAACGCAATCCGTGAAACCGGAATAACTTACCTGATCAATAAAGAGGGATACTTTTTAAATGCTCCCGATACTTTGCTTGAATGGGGTTTTATATTCCCGGACAAAAAAGATATGAAAATCTCGGGAATCTTTGGTGAAGACGCCAGTTTAATTCAGAAAACCAATGATGGACAGTTTGAGACAAAAAAAGGAATTTATACCATAGCAACAGTATATCCATTCGTAAAAATCGGAATAGAAAAAAAGGGCCTGATCCCCTGGGAGGACTATTCCTGGAAAATCTTTTCTGTTGTCCCCAAAGCTCAAATTTCATTTACTTCTTTTATTCCTTTCCATATCCTTCTTTTGTTCTATTTTGTAATATTAGTGGTAGGTGCAATATTCGCATATTACTATTCAAGGATGGCTTTTCGAAAACATCAGGCACAGGAAAGTCTGGTCGAATCGGAGAAAAAACTCAGAATATCGAACCAGATAAAGGATCAATTTTTTTCTATTCTCTCACATGATATGAAAAATGCGTCGGGGGCAATATCATCTTACCTGGAATTAATTAATGAAGATTTTGATTATTTTTCGCAGGAAGAAAAAAAAATGAACCTGAACAAAGCAACTCATGCAGCCTCCATGCTTACAAAACTGCTTCTTGAAATACTTGAATGGGCGCGGCTGCAGCAGGATAAAGTAAAATTTACTCCTGAAAAACTTGATGTTGCTGTATTATTCGAAGAACAGAAAAGCCAGGTGGAACTCGCTTTAAAAAATAAAGAATTATTGCTTGAATTTGATCTGGATGCCGGTTTGAAGATTTTTGCAGATAAGGGCATGATCAAGACAGTTTTGCGTAACCTCATCAGCAATGCCATCAAGTTTTCTTACCGGAATAGCCGTATTATCTTATCAGGAAAAAGAAAGGAAGAAAGAACCGAACTTAAGGTTACGGATTATGGTATAGGGATGACTGAAACATACAAAAAGAAGATATTTGATTTGGGAGCCAATGTACATACGTCTGGCACTGAAAATGAAGAAGGTTCCGGGTTTGGGTTAAAACTTGTTTTCGAGCTGGTTCGAAGAAACAAAGGCACTATTATGGTTGAAAGCGAGCCGAACAAAGGATCCTCTTTCATTATTTCTCTTCCATCTGAAACATATAATAGTTGAATAAGAATGATAGATTTTAAAGTTTATTTTTATTCAATTAGTTCTATTTTTGATCATCCAAAAGGAGGAGAGATAAATTGAATGCAGGAAAAGATTAATAAAATCGATGAAGATTTTTTGTGGAAAAGAATGAAGTCGGGCGATCATAAGTCGTTTTCACAAATCTTTAAATCTTATTATCCAAAATTGTATGCTTATGGCATCAAATTAGTGCCTTTCCCCGATTTTGTAAGAGATCAGATACAAGACCTTTTTATAAATATCTGGCAAACCAGGGAAGGTCTTGGTGACGTGTCCAATTTAAAAGCATATTTATTCACTTCCTTACGCAGGAGGCTTTTTACTTCGAAAAAAAATAAATTTAACACAAATCCATTAGATAATATTTCAGAAGAAGATAGCCATGCCTTGATTTTTGAACCCAATGAATTTATAGACAAAGAATATATATCAGCAAACATAAAAGAACAACTTATCAAAAACCTGAATGCCTTACCGGTAAATCAACGGGAAATTATTTTCCTCCGGTTTTATCATCAGTTAACATACAGGGAAATAGCCAATATTATTAATATTAAAGAACAATCGGTAAAAAATAACATACCCAAAATTCTTCAAAAACTGGCAACAGGCCTAACCAATATCTCGAAGGAGGATATTAGTGATATTGATATCATGCTGTTTAACCTTTTTTTACTATTCTATAAAAAATAAATCAAATTTCTGAAGTACTGTTTTTCTGTTTTATACTCTTACTAAATAGATAAGGAATTTTATTTATCGGGTATGCTATACAGAAAAGACTTTCATAAACTTCTTGCTGATGAAGAATTCCAGAGTGGGATCATTCATTTTGACTCGTTTGACAGGGATAAGAAGAAAACATTTATCAAGCGGTATTCTATTAATAAAGAAGAATTTGTTAAGGCAAGGACAGTTATAAACGGATTAAATTTTAAAGAAATAGACTTCACCGAAGCAGAATTAAATTACCTGTGGGAAAAATTAGGAATAGAAACAACCATCATTCCTCTTCGTTCAAAAATCAGGAATAAAAAAATAATAAACTGGGTTAACAGAGTAGCCGCGATACTGTTTATTCCACTATTAATTACTTCAATCTGGTTTTTTAATAAAACGCAGAAATTAGAATCTTTCAAAAAAGAAAAAATTGACCGCATGACAGGAGTCTGTAATACTGTTTTTGCTCCTGTTGGAGGTAAAACAAAAGCAGTATTACCCGATGGTTCTGAAGTATGGCTGAATTCCGGTAGTTCCATCGAGTATCCAATTCTAGGTAAAGAAACCTGCAGAGAGGTGAAATTAACAGGCGAGGGGTTCTTTAAAGTAGTGAAAAAACCGGATAAGCCAATGTTAGTGACCGTTCCGGGGATGCTGGTAAAAGTATATGGTACCACCTTTAATATTAATGCTTATGAAGATAATCCTGATGTAAAGACGGTTCTTGTTGAAGGTGAAATATCGATAGCAAAATTAGGCCCAAAGGGCAATCCTGCAAACACTGAATACAAAATGAAGTCGGGAGAGGTAGGAAAGCTAAACAGGCAACGAAATACAATTGCCATAACAAAGGCGAACAATATGGACGTTTTTACCGGATGGGTAAACGGGAAGTATGTATTCAAAAACACACCGTTTAAAGAGATATTAAAAAGGCTCGAAAGGTTGCATAATGTAGAATTTATCCTGAAAGATAAAGCATTGGGAGATTACAACTTTGATGCGACTTTTGAAGACCAGAATATAGATCGTATTATGGAAATATTTGCAGTTTCATTGCCCATAAAATGGGAATCAGTCAGGGGGGAACAAAATAACAACAAAACATTTTTGGCAAAAAGGATAATTATATCAAAAGATATGTCAAGGGAATTACAATAACTATTTAAAAATAAAAGAAATGCAGGAAAGATGGCCCTCTTCCCTGCATCTGTTTAAAAAGGTATAAAACCTTACTATTAATTAAACATTTAAAATTATGAAAAAAAAACGAATGTGTTACGCTCGGGGCGGGATTATTGGCTTTGAGCAAAAAATTGAGTTGAAAATGAAACTAACGTTACTTCTTTTTCTTGTAGGATTTCTAAACCTCATGGCATCAGAAAGTTATTCGCAATTGGCAACACTAACCATTTCGTTGAAGAATGCGACGATAGAGCAAGTCCTTGCTTATATTGAGGACAAGAGTGAGTTCAATTTTGTTTACAACCGTGATGCCATCAATCTGGAACGA
Source organism: Prolixibacteraceae bacterium (assembly GCA_963662895.1). Lineage (GTDB taxonomy): Bacteria > Bacteroidota > Bacteroidia > Bacteroidales > Prolixibacteraceae > GWE2-42-39. The sequence goes on from OY759982.1 coordinate 3,057,834, forward strand.
AAAGTGAATGTTAATTACAGAGACACAAAAGTAAATAACATCCTGGATGATTTATTTAAAAACACAAACGTTAAGTACCGTTTTATTGACAGGACAATCGTATTATCAACTGTATCGGAACCAGTCTCGATGTCACAACCTGTAACCGTTTCCGGCAAAGTTACCGATTCTTCAGGAGCCCCTTTGCCCGGTGTAACAGTAGTCGTAAAAGGTACCACCCAAGGAATTATTACCAATGTTGCCGGGAATTACACACTTTCAAATGTTCCTGCCGATGCCACGCTGGTGTTTTCGTTTGTGGGGATGAAAACACAGGAGACAAGAGTGGCCGGAAAAAGTGTGATTGATGTGGTGATGCAGGAAGAAACAATTGGTATTGATGAAGTGGTGGCTGTAGGATATGGGACACAGAAGAAAGCTAGTTTGACTGGCGCAATCAGTTCTGTTAAGTCTGATGAAATCATAACAACAAAAAATGAGAATGTGACCAATATGCTCGCGGGAAAAATGGCTGGTGTCAGGATTGTACAAAAAACCGGAGAACCTGGTGATTTTGCATCAAGCATTCAAATTCGTGGGTTCGGAACGCCTTTAGTGATAATTGATGGTGTCCCCCGGGACAACATGGCAAAATTAAATCCAAATGATATAGAAAGTATATCTGTATTGAAAGATGCTTCTGCTTCCATTTATGGAGTGCGTGCAGCTAATGGTGTTATTCTTATTACAACGAAAAGAGGGGAAAAGGGAAAAATGCAACTTCAATATTCAGGATATTATGGCGTACAAACTCCGATAAACACGCCCAAAGGACTGAATGCAGCACAATATATGGAGATCGTTAATGAAAACAATATTATGAGGGGCTCAGTAGCGCCTGGTACACTTGTGTATAGTTTGGATGAGATTGAAGCATATAAAAGCGGGGAAAAAACAGGTACAGAATGGGACCGGATTAGTACAAACTATTATGCACCACAATATCAGCACAACATTTCGGCAACAGGGAACTCCGGAATGATTGATTATTTTGTTGATTTTGGTAATTTTTATCAGGAAGGAATATACAAATCGGGGGATCTGAATTATGAAAGATATAACCTTCGATCCAATGTCAGTGCAAAAATTAATGACCGTTTAAAAATGGAGTTATTGATCAATGCGATGTCAGACACAAAAAATTCACCTTATGGCAGTGATAATACACAGCAATATTGGAGAATGGTCTGGACCTTACCTCCTACAACCCCTGCTTATGCAAACTATACCCGTGAATATCCTCAAAATGTTTTAATGGGGTATAATCCTGTTGTTATGGGTAACTCAGACATCATTGGATACGACAGGAAAAGAGAAAAACTGATTCAGGCAACCGGTAATTTAATATGGGATATTCCATGGATAAAAGGATTACAGGCGAAAGGCTCCTATTCATACGATTACACATTCTGGGAAAATAAATCACTGCAGAAACCTTACTATTTGTATGATTATGATTTAGCGAACGATGAGTACATACCAGTTCTGTATGGAAATACGACCATACCCGGTACTTCGTATATTGAAAGAAGTACCCGCTTTAGTGCCAACACTCTTTTGCAGGCATCATTAAATTATACATGTGATATTGCCGGAATGCATCATATATCAGCACTATTGCTCTATGAAGAAGGAACAACCAATATGGACAATTTTGCAGCCAGCCGTTATATAACGATGACATCTATTGAAGAATTACTGGGGGGGGTGGATACAAACCAACAAGGTTATATGGATGGATCCGGATATAACTCAAGTCTTAATCCTACAGACCAGAGTGGATTTTGGGAAATTGCAAATAAAGCATTGGTCGGAAGAATGAACTATAATTATAAATCAAAATATTATGGTGAATTTTCTTTCAGATATGATGGTTCATCAAAGTTTGCCAAGGGTGAACAGTGGGGCTTTTTCCCTTCCGTTTCTGTCGGATGGCGAATTTCAGAAGAACCATTTATGAAAAACAATTCCGGGTTATCATTTTTACAGAACCTTAAGCTAAGGGCTTCGTTCGGGATTACAGGAGACGATCGTACTGCTACGTTTCAATATGTGGCGGGTTATACATATCCTGTTCAGGCCTTTATTTGGCCGGTTCGCATGTTCGGAGATACCCGGGCGGCAGGTATAGCCTTGAAGGACACACCGAATCCGCATCTCACGTGGATGACCTCCAATCTTTATGATATTGGACTGGATGCTGATATGTGGAATGGGTTACTGGGGATTGAAATGGATGTTTACAAAAGAGATCGTGATGGATTAGTTGCATCCCGTGTTGTTTCAATTCCAGATTGGCTGGGAGAAGGATTAGCTCAGGAAAATTTAAATAGTGACGAAACATTCGGCTTTGATTTGACACTGAAACATAGAAATTCCATCAATACTTCAATTGGGAAAATAACTTATGATATTACGGGCAATGTAGGTATTACAAGAACAAAGAATGTTTATGTTGAACGTGCGGAAAGTACAGACCAGTATGGAAATTGGCTGTCAAACACATCGAACCGGTATAATGATATCTGGTGGGGCTACGGTACAGAAGGACTGTTTCAGAATTATGATGAAATCTATTCTTACGCCATTCTCGATGGTTCCGGCAATTCTTATATAAAACCAGGGGATTACAAACTGGAAGACTGGAACGAAGATGGCGTAATTGACAGTTGGGATATTCATCCGATTGCCAGTGGCCGCAATGCACAAAATACACCACGAATATTTTTTGGATCTACCTTTTCTGCACAATTTAAAGGTTTTGATTTAACTGCTGTTTTTCAGGGAGGTGCTCTAATGACCGTTAAGTATTCTGATTTTTTATCTAATCCATTTTATTTTGATATGAATGGAGCAGACATTTTTTATGACCGTTGGCACATGGAAGATCCTACAGCAGATCCAAAAGATCCTAACACGGTATGGGTTTCCGGGACATATCCTACGATCAGTCAGTCAAGTCCTGCAATGGGGCTAAATTTTAGTACAAATTCAATGACTGTAAAAAGAGCTGACTATGTCCGGTTAAAATCAATCGAACTTGGGTATACACTCCCTAAATCTATAACAGACAAAGTAGGCCTTCAGGGGGTCCGGATTTATGGTACTGCCTATAATTTATTTACGCTAACCAAATTGAAATACCTTGACCCAGAACATCCTTCGAGCAATAACGACCTGCTTTATCCTTTGATGAGGACAATAAACTTTGGTGGAAGTATTAATTTTTAAAAATGAAAAAAAATGAAAAACTTAATATCTAAAATACTGTTTGCGATATTCATTGCTGCATTCGCCTGGTCGTGTAATGATTTAGATATCCAACCAGTCAATGTGCTTACCGAAGATCAGATATATACAAATTCCGTTGGTGTTAATGCAGCACTTCAGTCCTGTTATATGCAACTACCTGCTGGAACATTTTCTTCACATTATAACGGAATTATTACAGGTCCGTATCAACACCTCAATGTTGGTATGAGTTGCATTTTTACGGGAGAATGCCAACTGATTCCGCTTAGGGCAAGCGGGCAGAATGTTGAACTTTACGGTCAATATTATGAATGGTGGAATTATACATCAATCCGGTATTGTAACCTGGCAATACAAGGGCTGAAAAACAATTACGATAAATTTAGTTCGGATCGGGATACATATAATCATTGGTTGGGTGAAGCCTATTTTTGCCGGGCATATAACTATTATGCAATGGTCAGGTCATTCGGCGGAGTTCCTATTGTAAAAAGCCCGGCTTCTTATACATCTTATCCGAGCCTCGAATCTCTTCAAATTCCGAGGAATACAGAAAAAGAGGTTGTTGATTTTATTGCCTCTGATTTGGACTCAGCTATGCTGTTAATGGGACCAAATGAATTGGAAACCGGACGTGCTAATAAGTATATTGCTGCGAACCTGAAAGCCAGGGCTATGCTTTTTGCCGCGTCTGAGGCAAAAAACGGACAAGTACAATTAGATGGGTTGGTCGGAATTCCGGCTTCTGATTCGAAAGAGTATTATAAAAAAGCTTATGCCGCAGCACAGTTTGTGACAGACGGAGGTAAATACCAGTTGTACAGGAAATATGACGATGGAAGCTACATGGGGAAAGTAAAAAATTTTGAACAAATATTTATCGATGAAACTTCAGATAATACAGAGCGGATGCTTATTGTAAAATTTGATCCGTCTGTTGGCAGTGCTCACTGTTGGGATGCTAATCAGCGTCCTAAAGGCTATACGGTACAAAGTGATCCTTCCGGTGAATTATCTGCGACCATGGAGTGGGTCGAATTATTTGATGATGTCGATGGTAATCCGGGGATACTCAATATCGGAGATTCAAACGATCCGGTTCGTTATTCCACCCCCGCAGACCTTTTTGCAAAAGCACAACCACGGCTACGCGCATCCGTACTTCTTCCCGGGGTCCAGTTTCCCGGAAGTGACAATCCTTCGGATATCTATGAAATCAGAAAAGGAATTTACGAATCATACCCGGGTGGAACACTTCATACATCAACCAACTTTACTGACACATATAATGGAATGACCATTCAGGGTAAATGCGGCATAGGAAATGTCAATACAACCGACAACGGATTTATTGTCTGGAAGTATCAGGATCCGGACGGCACAGGAGCTTATTGGTCCAGCTACCAGGACTGGATTGAAATGCGTTATGCAGAAGTCCTGTTAAATAAAGCCGAAGCTGCCATAAATATTATTGGTGAAACAGTCGATGGAAAAGTAATTACCATGCAGGATGCTCTTGATCCGGTTAACGACATTAGAGACAGGGCCGGAACCACATCATTAACGACAATTGATGAAGCAAAAGTAATCAACGAACGCCGATGTGAACTGGCTTTTGAAAATTTGATCGTTTGGGATATGAAACGATGGAGGATGCTCGAAAATGTGCTGCAAAATAAAACATTTAGTTCATTATACCCCTATTACATTGAAAATGAAGGCAAGTATATATTCTTGCGGCATGAAAGGACAGAATTACTATATCATGTTGATGCAAGAGACTATTATGCTCCTATTCCTGATGATGCTATAGAAAAAAATCCCAATTTATTGCCAAATAATCCCGGATATTAACCATAAAACATAGAAAAATGAAAAAATTAATATATCTGACAGGTTTAATTTTCCTGATATTTATGAGTTCATGCGAAGTTGACAATTACGATGCTCCAGGTGAAACTCTCCGGGGAGCATTGACTGACAACAATGGAGACCCTTTTATTACTGAACAGCCTAACGGATTTAAAATCAGAATTATTGAGGATGGATCATCCCAGCCTCGCGATTTCTGGGGAAAACCTGACGGAACGTTTCTTAACACTAAAATATTCAAAGCGAAGTATAAAATTATACCGATTGATGGTGCGTTCTTCCCGTTGGATACAGTCGAAACCGAAATAAAGGGTGAAACAACTGTAAATTTTGAAATAACTCCTTATCTGACAATTGATGCCACAATTACGCAAGCGGGCAATAATATAAAAGCCGCCTATAGAATCAATAAAGCGCCTGGGGCTGGTAAAATTAAAACAGCAAGGTTATTGGTAAACAAGTGGGATCCAAATGTCGGAATGAATTACAGTGATAAAAGTATGGAGAGGGATTTATCTGCAATACCTGACGAGACGATAGTTGGTACGGAGTATACTGATGAGATTTCCGATTATTTAGTAAGCGGTGTTACATACTATGCAAGAATTGCAGTTCTTGCAGAAAACCCGGTGGGAAGATATAATTTTTCAACGGTGCAGAAAATAGTTGTTCCTTAACTCTGTGAAAACAGAAGATTTTGATCTGTAAAGTTCATTTTTATTAATTTAATCTGAAAATATTATGAAAAAAATAAATGAAATATTCGCATGCCTTATTGTATTGAGTATTATAGCCACCTCGTGTCAGGATGATTATGATCCTATTGGAAATAATAAACCTGCCCCGGTGTTGAAAATATCTCCTTTATATTTAACCTTTGACGGTGGAGAAGGAAAAACTTCTGCAACGATATCAACAAATTCATCTTCGTTGGAAACAAGCACTCCCCCCTCATGGATAACGACTAATTTTAACAGTGATTATACTGAAATGGCAGCGACAGCTCAGGCTAATGATGATGTGTGTAGTGTTCGTACGGGAACTTTTCAGATATCAACAGTAACCGGGCAGAGCAACGAAGCGGCACAAAACATTAATTTTATCCAAGCTGCTGCTGATGGTATTTTGACTTTCGATAGTTTTAGTGATAAGGACTTTGAGCAAAACTGGCAAACTAATGGTACCGGGGATGTTTCATTGGGAAACGGCTACTTAACTGTAGGAGCAAATACATTATTGGTATGTAAATCAACAGCAGCATTAGTTACTCAGGCGAATAATGTTGTTATTGCCTCTGTTGATATAAAGGCTGACTGTGAAGGGGGATTGCAAGTGTATTTGACAGATGATCCTGAAAATTCATTCTCTTTCTTCTTTACGGTTAATAATGCAACAAGTACAGGCGGATTTTATGCATTCCATGGATCAAGCCCGATGGCACTTGGTGATGCGATTCCCGGTGATCCTCTTAATGGTACAGAGATGCCGGCAATTCCTTCTTCAGGGGAAAGAGATGATTATTTTCGTATTGAGTTCACCAATGCCCCCCGTTGGCCGAATTGGTGGCAAAGCGAAGTAAATATTTATTCATTGAAAACGACAAATGGCGAAACCAAAGTTCTAAAGAAACACTATACCCGTAAATTCGAGATTGATAACCCTAAACCGCAACCTGGCTATTTCGCAGTGTGGTCAAGAGGAACAACATGCTATTTCAGGAACTTTATTTTATCTGCCCAAAAAAATTAAAATGGATATGCCTTTTATTAGTAAAATTCTACTGTATTCCTTTATCCTAACTTGCATTGTATCTAAGGGATATTCAAAAGAACCGACAAATTTCCCCTTACAATATATTTTAGTGAATGGGGTTGATGCAACGACAGAATCCTTTGAAGAAGTAGCCTCTGCCTTTAAAACGAAAAACAATCAAAAAATTGCACTGGGGTTTGGGTGTATTATTTCTTATTTTCAAATGAGCCCTGAAGAAGCTACTGCCAGACTAAAAAAGTACCTTGCTCTTTCCGAACAGTTTGACTTACCGGTTATCGTCCAGATTGACGGGGAGCAATGGTGGAACGATCGGCCTGATTTATGGAACTGGTGGGATGAAAGCAAGCCTGGATTCAATCCGAAAAACCGGGAAAACGTTGAATGGACATCCTGGACACCGGATTCTGCAGTAAAGATAGGATGGAGGAACTGGGGACGACAAATCAGGGTATTACCAATGCCTAACCTGATGAGTCCTGTTTATCGGGAGTCCTGTCACGTTGAAATGAAGAAACTGGTTCCGATTATTATGAATTGGTGGAAAAAACTTCCTCAGAAAAAGAAATATTTACTGGCAGGAATAAAAGTCGGTTGGGAAAGCTCAATCGGTGTAAATAATTGGTATTACCCCAATGGAAATAATCTGCTGGATCAACCGGAATCAAATGATCCGGATTATGGGCTGCAAACTGATTCGCTTCCCGACAGGGGAGTGGAACCGATCGGATATGCAGCCGTAAGTACCGCAGGACTGGCAGTTTCCGGAAAACTTAAAGAAGAACATCTGACAGAAGTTGTTCGAATGCATCTTGAAGATTTATGCAAATTTATGGCAGGGCTTGGTGTCCCCAGGAACCGTCTGTTCACTCATTGTGGTGGCTGGAGCCAGGGCGAAACACTTTATTCGGCTGCAATAAACCAGTACGCATGTCCGGGATGGAGTTTTTATAAACATGCATCGAACCCGAAAGATGATCAAACGGCCATGAATGCCCTAAAATCAAGCGATGCCCCATACTGGGGGGCTGTTGAATGGTTGTACCAGGGAGAGAAGACGAAAGAGGAATGGAAATCAGCTATAAACAATACGCTGTCGGATAATAGAATAAGGTACATGTGCATTTACAACTGGGATGGTATTAAGGATAATCAGAAATGTATTTCTGCAATTAAAGAGATTGTGAGAAATTAGAAAAGAAAAATATACCCTTACCCTCCTCTTAGATGTATTAAAAATAAAAATCTTAGAGAAAACGAAGAATCAATGAACATACAAAAAAGGAAATTAGCATTACCAATAATGCTTTGCCTGATACTGGCTGCAGGAAATTTTGCAATGGCTCAGGAAAAGAAGTATGGTTACAGTCAATATGTTAACCCGTTTATTGGTGCCGATGGAGGCGGTTACACCTTCCCGGGAGCAGCGATGCCCACGGGGATGGTTAAAGTAGGCCCTGACTGCAATAACCTTACAGAAAATGCAGGATGGGATGCCAGGGGAAACATTGTGGGTTTCAGCCATACACATATCAATGGTTCGGGCGGAGGATGTAAATACGGCAATATATTGGTTATGCCCACTACAGGCAAAATAAATCCGCTTGACTACTCATCGGCTCACCAAAACGACAAGGCTGAGGTCGGCCTGTTCAGCACGAAACTGACCAGTTATGATATATCGGTTCGGTTATCGGCTACCAATCATTCAGCAATCCATGAATATACGTTCAATGGTTCAGATCAGGGGAATGTGATATTTGATATGGGTAGTTTTTTGTCATCTTATGAACGGCAGGAATTTGTGGGGTCGGAAATAAAGATTCTTTCTGATGCAGAAGTGGAGGGATTTAGCCGAATTCGCGGAGGATGGAATATGGGCCGGGCATATACTGTTTATTTCTATGCAAAATTCGATCAACCGGCAATCGCTTCCGGAACATGGAAATCAGGAAAGCTGTATCCGGATGAAAAGTCGCAATTCGACACCAATGAAAAAACAGGAGCCTACTTTACATTTAACACCAGAAACAACAAAAAAGTAAATGTAATAGTGGGAATTTCATATTTGGGAACCGGAAAAGCCCGCAAAAACGCCAAAGAAATTACTTCATGGAACCTGGACGAAACAAAAGCAAAGGCTGTTAATGCCTGGGAGAAAATCTTAGGAAAAATTAAAATCGAAGGAGGAACTGAAGACCGCAAAAAGATATTTTATTCCTCGTTATATCGTATTTTCCTCCAACCGACCAACTATACCGGAGAAAACCCGCTATGGATATCCGATGCACCATACTATGGTGATTATCATGCTGTATGGGACACTTATCGTGCGACGCACCCTTTCATCAACCTGCTGTGTCCGAAACCGGGTGCCGATATGGTAGAATCACTGATCGATATTTACCGTTTTGACAATTATATGCCAGATGCCCGTACCAGCCATGACAACGGACGCGTACAGGGAGGTTCCAACAGTGATATGCTGATTGCTGATGCCATGGTAAAAGGCTTGAAAGGCATTGATTACAAAACTGCATTGCAGGCAATGATCAAAAATGCGACAGTCCCTCCCGGTGATGATGAACGCAAACAAGGCCGGGGCGGACTTTGGGACTACAATCGGATTGGTTATGTATCAACCGATTTTGAGCGTTGTGGAACACGGACCCTGGAGTACTCTGCCAATGATTATGCGATTGCAACGGTGGCAAAGCAACTTGGAGAAACAGCTGTCTATGAAAAGTACAGGAAAAAAGCATCAAGCTGGGAAAATCTCTGGAATCCCGATATTGAGAGTCTGGGTTACAGAGGATTCATTTGGCCCAGGCAACCGGATGGTTCATGGGTGGACACTGCCAAATTTAATGTGTTTGCCTCAGGTTCTTTTGAACATCCCTTTTACGAAACATTTTCGTGGGAGTACTCTTTTTATGTACCACACGACATGCGCCGTTTGATTGAAAAAACGGGAGGGAAAGAAACTTTCACAAAACGGTTAGATACCTATTTCACCCGGTCTTTCCCCGGTAAGCGCGACGAATTACTGTTCTATACCAAATTAGTCGGGATGTGCCAGATTTCAAACGAACCGGCATTTTTAACCCCTTCGCTTTACTGTTACGTTAATGCCCCCTGTAAAACAGCTAAGATTGTCAGACAGATTTTATCTAGCCAGTACGATTCATCAAGGAGCGGTGTTCCCGGCAATGATGATTCCGGCTCAATGGGGGCATGGTACGTTTTTCATTCTCTTGGCTTTTATCCTAATGCAGGACAAGATGTTTACCTTATTTCAAGCCCCGTTTTTCCTAAAGCTACGATCACATTGGAAAATGGCAAGGAATTGGTCATAACAGCCAAAAACGCCAGCGGGAAAAATATCTATATCCAATCCTGTTTACTTAACGGGAAGCCGTTTAATAACTGCTGGTTCCGGCATAAAGACATAGCCAACGGTGCTACTTTTGAATTCGTGATGGGAGATAAACCTTCTGCCTGGGCTACACACGGAGAATTGCCGCCTTCAATGTCAGATAATAAATAATTTGAATTAGTGAACCATCAAAACTTTTTAATTATGCTATTAAAAAAATTGTTTTTCGTGTTTGTTGCGTTATTAATGCTCTCTTTTTCTTTCTCCTGTAAAGAGGGAGCAGATGATGATTTACGACAATATACAGTTACGTTTGATGCAAAGGGAGGATCGCCGGCACCTGATGCCCAGATTGTAAACACAGGAGGTCTTGCAACAGAGCCAGCTATTGAACCGACTAAGGGAGATAGTATTTTTGTCGGATGGTACACTTCGTCAAACATGAAATTCAATTTCAAGAGTAATCCTGTCAATATGAACATTACATTGCATGCGAAATGGTGGGGCGGTCCCGACCAGTATGTATTCATAAATGCATATGACTGGGAATATAACTACGAGAAAATTAATAGTTATTTTGGATCATCAAAGGGGAAGTCGGTCGCAATAGGGACCGGAATTCTCATCTATTGCTTCGAACGTTCTTCCGCAACATTAGAGGAAGAACTAAGAAAACATCTGGAACTTTCGGAAGAGCTGGAGGTTCCGGTTTTAGTGGAGTTGGATGCTATCACGTTTATGACGGCGCGCCCTGATCTGTGGAATTGGTGGGATCCTTCACAACCGGGATATAATCCGGATAATAAAAATAATGTCGAATGGACCAGTTGGTCATCGGACGATGCAGTAAAAATAGGATGGCTGAACTGGGGACAGCAGATCAGGCTGAATCCGATGCCGAACCTGATGAGTCCTGTTTACCGGCAGGCAGTCAACGATGAGATGACCCATTTGATCACCATTGTTGCAGAATGGTATCAGAATCTGTCCAGTGATAAAAAATACTTGTTCGGAGGGATTAAAGTTACCGGGGAAATGGCAATTGGGGTGAACAACTGGTATTACCCCAATGGAAATAGTTATATTGACCAGGATACTGCAAATGATCCGCAAACAGGAATCAATATTTATGATACGCCCGGCAGAGGGGTCCAAACTATCGGCTATGCAGCCCTTAAAACAGGAGGTATAAAAAGTTCAGGAAATATAACTGGTGATGATATTGCTGAATTAGCAAGACTGCATAGCGAATTTGTCAGCAAATTGTGTGTTGATCTTGGAATACCCCGGGACCACATCTTTTCACATGCAGGAGGAGTGGAAAAGGATTTGGAGGCTTGCATTAATCAATATGCCTGTCCTTCATGGAGTTTTTATAATGAAGATGCAACCAATCCGTCGGGCTATACGGCAGCTTTGAGTATTCTTGATACCTCTGATGCCCCTTATTTTGGGATAGCGGAATGGTCAATTGGTGATTCTCAGTATGCAAGTAAATGGAAGGAGGCCATTCAAAACGGACTTTCAATTCCGCGTTGTCGTTTCCTTAGTATCTTTGCCAATGTTATTGGTAATGATTATTACGGTACTGATCCAAATTTGGCTGCTATTGAGGGAATAAATGACATACAGTGATCTTAAAAACTCTGTAAAATAACCTCCCCTGTCCCGGAAGCGGACAATCAGGTTTTTAGTAGTTTTGGGTGGGCCCTGGCTTCGGGTAAACGTTCCCTGGTTACCGCATTGATCCGAAGCTGGTGCCCTCCCATGTGCTACCCAATCTTTCGATAAAAAGATCAGGATTGCAAATCCTGATCAGCCGGGGGACACTGGACAGTGTAAAATTTCAAAAAGCACAGGTACTGATTTTCATGCGCAGGAAAAAATTTTCCCTGCGCTTCCGTTTCTAAATTCTTGCTTATCCGTTTGGAATTTCCTAAGCATCCGATTGGAATTTCTTAAGCAGGAAAAAAAATCGCTACAGCAGGGAATTGAGTATACATAATACCGGATTAATGGAACAGCAGGTCAGCTTTAGTATGGAACACCTATTTGGCCAAAAGCAGTAATCGGTTCATATGGCGGTAGAGGAGTAATGGGAATAGGAGATTAATTTTATAAAAAAATATGAAATACCCTGTATTTGCATTAAAAGAAAAAGACAATCTGATATATGTTTTTTTTAAAGAGAAAGATTTAAAAACTACAAATACAGATTTGCTACGTAAGAATATCTTTAAGAATGTAACTCTTATAGATGCCTCAGGCGAAGTTTATAAAATTAAGAATGCATTTAAAACAAAAGATGCTGGTTTTTTCGGTTTTAGTCTTCTGAAAAAGGGAAAGCAAGTGCTTATAGACTTTGAATTCGAGGGGAAAAGTGCTAATATTAATATAAGTCAATTCAAGCAAGATATTAAAGATAAGATTGATAGGAATAGAAATTTCTGGCAATCTGCTTGGGATATTAGTGAGTTGAAAGAAAAAATAAATAAAAGTACTTCATTTAGAGAAATTGCAGATTTAATTAAATAACAGAAGCCCGGTTAACCGGGCTTTTAAATGAAAATCTATTTAATAATATCCATAGCTTTAATTACTGTTTGTTGCAAGTCTGAAAATAAAAAGGATGCAGCAAGTAAAGAAAACCCAGAAGTTAAAAAAGGAAGTTCAGTCAAATAAACCTGAATCTTCAGATAAGGTTGAATTGCACTCCGTTACATTGTTAAACGAAGCTTTAAAGGTTCAAATACCCAGGGAGTTTAAAATAATGGATTCTGAAGGGGTATTAATGGTGTGAAAATATCCAATCAAACTCTCTGTATTGTTGCCATAACTTACCGGGGCGTTGGCTTCCTGTGGGGTACCCTGCTTTATTTACATGCCCACATTTACAACGTTTGGCATAAATTTGATGCTCTGTTACCTTTATTGCTATCGGTGGAATATCATACACCTGGCGTTTGCCTTCAAATTCCGCGGGAATGTCTTCAAGGCTGGCCCCACAGCAGATACAATAGTCGGGCTTATGTTCATGTATGATATCCGGCAGTGACGGCCCTTATCAAAGATTTGTCATTCCTGAGGTCGGGGCATGGCAGATGAGACTGGTAACAAGTAACTGACGATTCAAAAAGAGGAGTAAAAACCAATATTCCTCATAACGTAGGATAAGCGAAGCCGGAGCGAAGCCAGGAAAGGAGTTCTTGTTGAAACTATCAGTAAAATGCCTGGATATTCAAAATTACAATTAGAAATAGTGTGTTTTGAAAATTGATTTGTCTTGTTATGTTCGGGAAAAATGTTCCCTCCTGCTTCCCGTTCGTTACAATTCACATGGTCTGCACCGGAACCTGATTTGATTGAATTCAATAACCCGAGGATTGAAGAGGTTAATTATAAAAGTGGAACGCAAAAGGCAGTTATTGTTATTTCTATTATAACTGTTTTATTCTTTTTTCTGACGTTTTCATGGACAAAAGAACGGGTGCAACCTGTTAATGAAAATCGTTCATCAATAAAAAATGATTTTAAAGACCTTTTGCATAATGGCCCCTGGTTCATTCTGCTGGGGGCCGGTGTTGCCGCTTTAATTTTCAATTCAATCCGCGATGGTGCTGCCATCTATTATTTCCGTTATTTTATTCAGAATGAAGATGCTGCTGAACTGAACTTGTTTGGAATAGCGTTGCCGGTTGCCTACAGTACCATTTATTTAGTTTTGGGTCAGGCAGCTAATATCGCAGGGGTAATATTGGCAAAGCCGGTTTCCGATAAGCTGGGTAAGCGTGGAACATTTCTGCTGTCAATGTCTTTGGCAGCTATACTGAGCATCATTTTTTACATGTTTGATCAAAGTGCAATTGTTCTGATTTTTGTCTGCCACTTTGCGATAAGTGTTTGTGCCGGAGCTATTTTCCCCCTGCTTTGGTCGATGTATGCAGACATTGCCGACTACTCGGAATGGAAAACGGGCCGTCGTGCTACCGGGCTCATCTTTTCATCATCATCTATGTCACAAAAATTTGGCTGGACTCTAGGTGGGGCAATTACCGGCTGGTTGTTAGCTCTTTATGGTTTTAAAGCCGATATGGTACAAAGTCCTGAAACCCAGAATGCAATTCGGTTGATGCTGAGTGTGTTCCCGGCCATTGGTGCTGCATTATCGGTACTATTCATTTACGTCTATAAACTTAGTGACAGCTATATGATTAAGATCAATGAGGAGTTGAATAAGCAGAGAAAATATGTTCGGTAATATTTTTCATCAAAGGTGTATTTGCCTGGCAATAATATCCTCACCAAGAAAAAAGCAGGCTTTTTGTTCAAATGTATTCACATTTTCTGTTGTAAAAAATACCACGTTTCCGTTTTTGGAACACCTGGCATCCATCTCCGGGTGACGGTCGAGATAATTTCGTAAACTTTCACTGACTATTCTTCCCTGTTCAAGGATTTGTATTCCCGGGGGCAAAAACTTCATGATTTGATCCATCAGTAAAGGATAATGGGTACAACCCAAAATAATCGTATCCAGTTTTTCATCCTGACGGAGAAGGTTAACAAGGTTTTTCTGCACAAAATAATCAGCGCCCGGCGTACTGATTTCATTATTTTCGACAATAGGCACCCACATAGGACAGGCTTCCTGAACCGTTTTTACAACTTTGCCCCCTGACCACTTCTCCAACTCGATCGGGTATGACCCGGAAACAACCGTTCCGTTGGTACCCAATACACCGACATGGCAGGTACGGGTAATTTCAGCGACTTTTTCAACACTTGGACGGATCACACCAAGTACCCGCCGGTCAGGAGCTATCTGCGGCAAATCGAGTTGCTGGATGTTTCTCAATGCCTTTGCCGAAGCTGTATTACAGGCAAGTATCACCAACCGGCACCCCAGGCTAAAAAGTTTTTTCACAGCCTGCAGGGTATATTCGTACACTACTTCGAACGAACGGGGGCCATAAGGATTACGGGCATTATCACCTAAATATATAAAATCGTATCGCGGAAAATCCTTCACAAATTCCCTGAGGACGGTCAAACCACCATAGCCTGAATCGAACACGCCTATCGGTCCTGATTGATTAATCATTTGATTTGTTTCTTGCAAAAATAAAAAAAGCCGCCTTAATAAAAAGACAGCTCTTGGCATATTACCGGTAATATCTTTTTTACTGGATTCCCAGTTTTACTTTACAAAGAGGCAATAAATCAACACTTTGATTTGATTTATAAAGTACCGGGCTGCCCTGCTGTGTATCGAAAACATAAAGTAAACCTTGTTCTTTTGCTACTGCTTCAATAGTTTTATTTATTTTCTCAACGATCGGTTTCATCAGTTCTGCCTGTTTTGACTGATACTGTTGCATTGCGACCTGCTTGAAACTTTCAGCACGTTGTTGCATATCCTGAAGATCCTGTTCAAGATTGGCAATTGCAACATCGGAAAGACTATCGCGTTTTGCAATGTAAGTCTGATATTTTTTTGTCAATTCATCCTGAATGGTTTTCTGCTGGTCTTCCAGATCTTTTGCAACTTTCTGAAGAGTTGCTTCGGCAGTAGCCCTTTCAGGCATTACCTGCAACAATTGTTGCGTATCAATATGACCAAACTTAAGCGATTGCGCGCTAACAAATCCTGCTGTTAGAACAATTGCAGCAAGCAAACAGATTTTTAATACACTTTTCATTTTTATCGGATTTAAATTTTTGAACAAATATAGGAATTAATTCTTATAACCCATCTTCTCCAAAACCAGATCACTAAGATCATATTTAGGATCGGTGTATAGCATAGTGGTGCCGCCCGCCTTATCAAAAATTACGGCATAGTTTCCTTCGCTGGCAATTTCCTGAACAGCATTGAACACATCATCCTGAATGGGTTTTATTAATCCCTGACGCTTTTTAAATAAATCGCCATCGCGTCCAAAATATTTCTGCTGCAATTTTTTGTACTCTTTTTCTTTGGAAATAATTACATCTTCACGTTTACGCTTCATCTCCTCTGACAGCAAAACACTTTCGGCCTGGTAATCTTTATACATCTGATCAAGTTCAGCATGTATCGCTTCCAATTCTTTTTGATACCGGGAAGAAATCTGGTCCAACTGTTCCTGTACTGCCTTGAAAGCAGGGATATTATCCATGATATATTCGGTATCGACAAAGGCATACTTTTGAGCCATTGTGAAAATGGCAAATGCCGTTACTAATCCAAGAGTTAAAACTATCTTCTTCATGGCTGTTTTTTTTTATATATTATACATGCTCATATTCAAAATTCAAGCCAAAAGCTAGAACTGTTGCCCGATCACGAAATGGAACTGACTGCCACTGTAGTCTTTGCTCCCGTCAATCTCGTCAAACCCATATCCCCAGTCTATCCCCATCAGGCCAAACATCGGAAGAAAAATACGTACGCCAACACCGGCTGAACGTTTTAACTTAAACGGGGTATAATCTTTAAATTCCATCCAGGCATTACCAGCTTCAAGGAACGACAATAAATAAATGGTTGCCGAAGGTTTCAATGAAACAGGGTAGCGCAGTTCCATGGTCATTTTGTTATAAAGATTCGACCCGGTACTCGGGCTCAAACTGTAATCTTTATAGCCCCTCAGCGCAATAATGTCACTTCCGTATAAATTATACCCAGACATCCCTGATCCCCCAAGACGGAACCTTTCGAAAGGGGAACGCCGGTTTTTATCGTAATAACCAAGGAAACCATACTCGAACTTGCCATGTAAAACGAATTTGTTATCAGATGAAACGGGGACATACCAGGCTCCTTTAAACAACCACTTATGGTACTCAATCCATCGATACCGTTCCTGATTAGTCAGGGACGGATTGCTATAATTTACCCCGTTAAATAATGAATAAGGAGGCGTAAACTGCAACGACAATGATATATTTGAGCCACTACGTGAATAAAGCGGGTTATCCACCGAATTACGGCCAAACACAGTTTTAAAACTAACATTGTTAAACTCTCCGTCTCCACCACTGTCATCATCATCACTCAAAAAATAATAGTAGCTTGACATATTTTTCAGGCTATAATGCTGCCACGACACTTCATGATACATTGTAAAATAATCATCAGGCCACGCCAGACGATAACCATAGCCCACAGCAATAGCCGTTGTTAGCTGAATCTGATCATTCGATTCATCTGTATCATGCGAATAGCCATAGCCATAACCATAAGGTGAATAGCCATAGGGTGAATTATAATAAGAACTGGAATAACGGTTATAATAACTGTTTGCAGAATAATTAACACGCGAGTAGGACAACGATAATGAAAAAGAGTTTGGTTTATGACCTCCCAGCCAAGGTTCGAGAAAAGAAAAACTATACTGCTGATAAAATTTTCCACTGGTTTGCGCCCTGAGGGACAAAGTTTGCCCGTCGCCGGTTGGTAAAGGTCTCCATGCTTCTTTATTGGTAATATTACGGACCGAAAAGTTGGAGAATTTAAGTCCCAGGCTTCCTACGAACATACGTGCCCCCCAGCCCCCGGAAAGTTCAATCTGGTCATTTGCCTTTTCAACCAACTGGTAGTCGATATCAACAGTTCCGTCTTCAGGATGCGGAACAACGTTCGGGTTGATCGACTCCGGGTCGAAATGTCCCAACTGGGCCAGTTCCCTGTATGAACGCATCAGCAATTCCTTACTGAATAAATCGCCGGGCAAGGTACGCAACTCACGCCGGGGAACATGCTCGTGTGTCTTGGTATTTCCTGAAATCATGATCCGGTTGATTGTTGCCTGTTTCCCTTCGTATATCCGCATTTCAAAATCAATCGAATCGTTTTCTATATTTGTTTCAACAGGATCAAGATTGTAGAAAAGGTATCCATTATTCTGATACTTGCTTCCTACACCGTCTTCATCTTCAGTCAAACGTTTGTCCAGGGTTTTCTGGTCAAACACATCTCCCTTTTTGATCCCCAGAACAGCACTTAAATACTCACTCGGGTAAACGGTATTTCCGACCCATTTTACATTCCGGAAATAATATTTATCCCCTTCATCAATCCAGATGTCCAAACGGACACGGTGTTTTTCGACAGGGGTTATCGAATCTCTCACAACCGTGGCATCGCGGTAACCCTTTTCATTATACTTCTTAATCAAATTAATTTTATCTTCGGCATATTTGTCTTCCTGAAATTTCTTCGAACTAAAAAAGTTCCTGATTTTCTTTGCCCTTGTTTTCTTCATGGCCTTTTCAAGGCTTCTTTTCCCTATATTTTCCACGCCATGAAAAACAATATCATCAATTTTCACTTTTTCTTTCTTGTCCACCATGATATCAAGGATAACACTGTTTGCCTGGACGGTATCGTCGCGCTGCACAATATTTACCTCAGTATTCAAATAGCCTTTTTCATGAAAAATATTCTTAATAAGACGTTCTGCATTATTCAACTGGTTATCGGTGACCTGACTACCTTTCAGCAGAAGTACCTTCTCTGTAATATCACCCTGTTCGCTTTTCGATACCCCGTGAAAATTAACGTCTGCTAATCGTGGCCGTTCCTGCAGGTAGATAACCAGCCATATCCGGTCATCTACAATTTTATCAGCCTCTACTTTTACATCAGAAAACAACCCCTGTCCCCATAATTTCTTTATTGCGTCAGTGATAGCCTCTCCCGGCACTTCGATCCTGTCGCCTACAGATAATCCGGATAACTGTATCAGTACATCCTTATCCAGATAACGAATACCTTCAATTTCAACATTCTGAATAATGTATTCTTTCGGACTTGAATAATATATAGAAAAATTGGTACTGTCGGCTACCTGGGAAAACACCTTTACGGTGAATAATAACAGTATAGATAGTAGTTTAAATCGTTGCATTCTTTTTTTTGTTGATTTGCTCACTAAGTTGTTCTCTGGTTTTTCCAAACCTTCGTTCCCTATGCTGATAATCGTAAATTGCTTTAAATAAATCTTCTTTTCTGAAATCGGGCCATAAAACCGGGGTAAAATAAAGTTCGGAATACGCGATCTGCCAAAGCAGAAAATTACTGATCCGGTTTTCACCACTGGTCCTGATTAATAATTCAGGATCGGGCATCCCTGCTGTGCTTAAATAATTATCGATTAAGTCTCTGTCAATATCATCAGTATCTATTTTATTATTTCTAACGTCTTCTGCAATTTTTCTTACAGCCTCTGTTAATTCCCATTTCGAGCTGTAACTCAGGGCCAGTACCAAAATGAGACCGGTATTATTTTTCAGGGTATTGATGCACCAACCGAGTTTTGATTGTACACTTTCAGGCAAACTTTTAATATCACCTATTGCCTGAAGACGAACATTTTTCCGCATCAGTTCACCGGTTTCATTGCTGATTGACTGTACCAGCAGGCCCATCAAAGCATCGACTTCGGTCTGAGGCCTTCCCCAGTTTTCAGTGGAAAAAGCGTACAGGGTGAGGTATTTAACCCCTATCTCACCGGCGCCTTCAAGCACAGAACGAACAGACTCGACACCATGTTCGTGGCCGAAAGTGCGTTCTTTCCCGTTTTTCTCGGCCCAACGGCCATTACCATCCATAATGATGGCAATATGCCTGGGAATCTTATCTTTTATAAGTTTTTTTTCAATGGTCATTTCCTGTTATTCATATTCGTAAACCGGACAAACACCTCTCTTTAAATTAATTTTATATGTCAGGTGCAAGCCCAGGTAGGCTGTATAATCGTTATTATGCCATTTATCGTTATAAGTTGTTAAACTTCTGTCAATAATAATAGGAGCGACTAATCCATTCATATCAAAAAAAGTATCTTTTCCTTCTATAATATAATTTTTCCTGGGATTGTCCAGATTGTCAATTTTATCTGAAAAATAACGGTTTATCAGCAATTCTATTCCAATTCCGACTTTCTTCCCCAGATTAAGTTTCACCCCAAAACCAAACGGAATTTGCAATCCGACTACGGTTTCTGAATAATTTTCATTGAACCTCATTCTTGAAACAACATCAGGATCACTAAGATAATCCGCAACCGGTCTCAAATCAGAATACACATAATCGTACGGATACATGCCTAAACCAATTCCCCCCATCAGGTAAGTGGTAAATGGCGTTTCTTCCCGTCCGAGCCAGTACCGAAGAAAATTGATTTCAGCCATCAACGAGAGGCTGGTCACATTTTTCGGGCCAAAACTCCAGTCATGCGAATCGAATTCGCCTTCACCTTTAATACTTCCGTTTATCAGTTGCAAACGGGCAGCTACCCTCGGGTTAAAATTATACCTTAAAAAAGCCCCGTAACTAATTCCCAAAGAACGTCCCATATTTTGCCGCGTCATGTCACAAAATGATGTACCTGCACCTGCCCATATACCCACGTCGACAGCTTGCTGGGCTTTTGCCCCGTTGATAACGATTATTAAAGATACAACGATCAATAATTTTTTCATCGAATCTTATTTGAATGGCCTCTCAATTTTATCTGATCAAGCCACCAGGTACGTCCTTAAAACTTATGAACATAAACCCGTTCAAGGGTTACAAAAGTAATATAAATCTTAAATATACATACCCGATGCATCTTATAAAACCCAAATAAACTTTAAAAATTGTTAAGCCTGAAAAAACAGTGCTAATTTCTTTTATCAACCCCCCACATCAGTTTGTTTCGCAGGGTTGAATAAAAGTTATGGCCTTGCAGGCGGAGAGTCTTAATTTTGAAGTCGGCCTTCCTGATTTTCAGCATTCCCGGGAAATCGAACGATTCGGACCGGGAGTCGACCGTAGTAAGAAACTGTTGCCCCCTACCTTCAACTTTCAAGGTGACAGAATTATGGTCGGGAACCAAAATAGGCCGGACCGTCAGGTTGTGTGGAGCTATGGGTGATATCACAATACTTTCAGAATCAGGGGTAAGAATAGGGCCGCCCACGCTTAATGAATATGCTGTCGATCCGGTAGGGGTTGAAATAATCAGCCCGTCGCCCCAATAGGTGCTCAGGTATTCCCCGTTTATCGACACATGAACATTGATCATCGAACCTGAATCCTGCTTGGCGACCACCACTTCATTTAAAGCATAATTAAAATCGCCAAAAGCATTATTTGCCGATTCTACTTCTAAAACCGAACGTTCATCAATCGTATATTTCCCATTCGTGATTTGTTCGATGGCCATATCAATTTCGTCGATCGAAACGTCGGAAAGAAACCCCAGCCGCCCGGTATTAATACCAACCACGGGAATCGATTTATTCTTTATAGTCAGAAACGACTTTAAAAAAGTACCGTCGCCACCTATACTGAACAAAAATTCGACATCTTCCGGCAAATCGTCTTCCGAATTGAAAGTAGCCGTGGAAACAGGCAAAAAACAGCATTCGTTTTTAATGAACCGATAAAACGGTTCATATAAGTAAACCTGAAAATCTTTTTCCCTGAATAATAAAAAAAGGTGCGATAACTCCTCCGAAAAATCACGGTTTACCGTTAAACCGTATACTGCAATCTTCATTCTTCAAATATTCATATACCTCATAAACTGGTCGAAACGATCGTCGTACAAATCGCCCAGCATCGATTCGTCCATATAAACTGCTTTTATATTATAATCGTAACGCACGAAGGTCTGAATAATTCGCGACAAATCAATAACATTTATTTTCAATGTAACTGTAATTAATTTGGGGTTATTTCTTTCCTCGACATAGAGGCTCAATATTTTGGCATCGTTTCCTTCCACGATCTGGGTGATCTGAGACAGGGAATAATTAATGGTATTAAGTTCCAGTTCTATTACCCCTCCTGGTTCGTTCACCGCAACCAGCGAAGCGAATTCCTTTGCAAGGTCTAATGCCGTAATTACCCCCTTGTATTCCTTGTGCAGGTCAAGTACCGGAACCACGCTAAGTTTAAATTCAGATATAACCGAAACCACCTGGTAAATATGCTGATTAATAAAGGCACAGGGGGAGAGCAATTTTTCGCTTACCTCAGCCAGCTTTTTATCAGTAAGGTTCAGGTCATAAACCATTTTATCGGATACCAATCCGTAATAGTGACGTCCTTCCACTACCGGCAAATGGGAAATCCGAAAAACATCCATCCAGTTCAGGGCTTTTTGCCCGGTATCCGTCCATCGTAACGACGGGACAACTTCTGATATAAGGCTTTCAGCAATCAAAACTTATTTCTTATTGATTTATAAATTCAATTCTATGTTGTAACTTGCAGGCCTAAATTTTCATAGTATGACCAGACTAAGTGTAAATATAAACAAAATAGCGACACTACGAAATTCCAGGGGGGGAAATATTCCCAATGTACTGGAAGCCGCCATTAATTGCCAAAAATTTGGGGCACAAGGAATTACAATACATCCCCGTCCCGATGAAAGACACATTACAAGGAAAGATGTTTATGATATAAAACCACATATTGTTACAGAATTTAATATTGAAGGTTATCCAACCGAAGATTTTATAAATCTCGTTATCGAGGTAAAACCCAATCAGGTTACCTTAGTCCCCGACGGCCCTATGCAACTCACTTCCGACCACGGATGGGACACAGTGGCTCACAAAATTTTTCTCAAAGAAACCATTGCCCGTTTTCAGGAAGCCGGGATACGTACATCTGTTTTTACCGATCCTGACCTGAAGATGGTGGAAGGGGCTAAAGAAACCGGGACCAACCGCATTGAACTGTACACCGAACCTTACGCGAGGTTATATCCGGTTGACCAAGTTAAAGCTGTTGCTCCATTTGAAGAAGCGGCAAAACTGGCAAAATCGCTAGGAATTGGTATTAATGCCGGTCACGACCTGAACTTAAAAAACCTGCGTTTCCTTTACGATCACATCCCCTACCTGGATGAAGTATCGATTGGCCATGCACTTATTGCCGATGCACTTTACCTGGGGCTGAAAAATACCATTCACGAATACCTTTCCTGTCTTGCTTAGTTATGAAGTTATTTTTCAGAGAAACAGGTGAAGGATTGCCGTTTGTAATTGTTCATGGATTGTACGGTTCATCAGATAACTGGATGACAATCGGGAAAAAACTGGCTTCACATTTTCACGTTTACATGATTGACCAGCGTAACCACGGCCAATCGCCACATTCCAGCGAACATTCGTACGAATTAATGAAAGAAGACCTTGCCGGATTTTTCGACCAGCAAAAAATTGAAAAGGCCATTGTTATGGGGCACAGCATGGGTGGAAAAACAGCCATGTATTTCGCAGCCGATTATCCTGAAAAAATTGAAAAACTGATTGTTGCCGACATTGCCCCGAAAGATTATTTTCAATTAAACGAAGAGAGCCAGTACTACCTGCACAACAATATTCTACTGGCCATGCTTGAAATAGATTTTTCACAGGTTTCGTCCCGTTCAGAAATCGGAGACCATCTGCTTGAAAAGATCGACAACCCGCATATTGTTCAGTTTTTACTGAAGAATGTACAACGTATCAATGATGGTACAAACAGTTTTGGCTGGAAACCAAATGTAAAAGTTTTGTATGATAACCTCGACGAAATCATCAAAGGAGTAAACGAGCAGTGGTTTGCCGACCGGATGCCCATTTTTAACTATCCGGTACTATTTATTAAAGGAGAAAAGTCGGATTATATTTTAGAGGAAGACAACGCAATGATCCGCAAAATCTATCCTGATTCGGTTATAAAAACCATTCCCAATGCCGGGCACTGGCTACATGCCGAACAACCGCAATTATTTCTGAAAGCCATTAAAGAGTTTGTCTGAAAAAAAGCAAGCCTACTAGTTTTGGGTAAAAGCAAGTTAGGTTTGTGGCTAAAAGTAAGGCTGGTCTCCGGAAATACCAATTAGTGTCACGTCAATCTTCAGGTTCCGGATTGCCATGAAGGAGTTTCAACTTCATAGCTCTAAACATGAACTTCTCCCTGCGTCCAGGGTGACTTACTAACGTTAGTAAGTCACTATTACCAGTATTAGTAAGTCTCTATTACTAACACTGGTAATAATGCATTACTACCACTAATATCAAGACAGGTCTGCTTTGTCTCCCTGATCCCGGGTGCCCGGGATGCCAAAATATCATCTCCACGGGATTTTTGTCCACCTTCCTTTCTCATCTCCTCCGCTTCTTATTTTTTGGATATTGGTTATTGAATATTCATTATTGGATATTCGTTTTTCCTGCGTTTTTTCCTGTTCATCAACGATCGTACCGGCGGGTTAGTTTTTTCAGAAAACGGGCATGTTTCTTTTTCAACATTTTCCATTGAAAACGCCATTCCCAGTTACCGGCGGCAACCCCGGGTACATTCATCCGGGCACGGGAATCGAGGCTAAGCAAATCCGGTATCGGTACCAACACCCTGTCGGCCACTGTTGCCCAGGCCATTTCGGTAAAACGTTTTGAAAACCGGAAACCCGGTAATTTCAGGTATTGCTTCAAAACCAAACGTTCTTCCCTGCCTGCATTTTTAAACCATCCAGGCGAGGTATCATTGTCATGGGTTCCCGTGTAAACCACAAAATTCCGTTCGATATGATGTGGCAGGTTTTTATTTTTTTCGTCGGAAGAAAACGCGAACTGTAAGATTTTCATGCCCGGCAACCGGAAATCGTTACGAAGTTTTTCCACTTCCGGGGTTACTACACCCAAATCTTCAGCAATAACCGGTAAGTGTCCCAACTGCTTTTTCAATATTGAAAGTAATTCATACCCTCCCGCAGGCAACCATTCCCCATTGATTGCGTTTTCCTCGTCAGCCGGGACTGCCCAAAACGATTCAAGCCCGCGAAAATGATCGATACGTACTAGGTCGAACATCCTGAAGTTAAAATGCACCCGAGCAATCCACCAATCGTAGTTACGTTCTTTCAGACGGGGCCAGTTAAAAACCGGGTTTCCCCACAACTGGCCTGTTTCACTGAAATAATCAGGAGGGACACCACCAACCAGAGTTGGCTTCCCTTCTTCATCCAGCAAAAAAATATCCTGGTTAGCCCACACATCCGAACTGTCATACGAAACATATAAAGGAATATCCCCAATAATGCTGACATTCTTTTCGTTGGCATATTTCTTCAAAACAAACCACTGGCGAAAAAACATAAATTGCAGGAAACGGTGAAAATTAACAGCCTGATCCTGTTTATGCCGTTGCACCACTAAGGTACGTTCATCCCGAAATTTCAGTTCAGGCGCCCATTCGTCCCATGTTTTTTGTTCATCGGCTTCTTTAAGGGCCCGGAACAAAGCATAATCGTCGAGCCACCAGCTATGTTCACCTATAAAATTGTAATATTCATTTTAAAATGATCGAATTTCTTCTGAAAGTTACTGAAAGCCAATTTCAACATGCGTCGTTTGTATTCCCAAACACGATCATAATCAACTTTCTTTTCAGGAAACGAAGGATGCGACTTCAAGTTTTCAGCATAAAGCAATCCGTCTTCAGCCAGATCATCCAGATCAATAAGGATGGAACTCCCGGCAAAAGCAGAATAACACTGATAGGGTGAATTTCCATAGCCGGCCGGGCCAAGCGGTAATACCTGCCACAGTCCCTGGTTTGCTTCGGCCAAAAAATCAACAAACCTGCGAGCTTCCTGACCTAAACTTCCGATGCCGTATTCACCAGGCAAAGAACTGATATGCAATAAAATACCGCTACTCCTGCTCATATTCCTGATAAAAACTGACGAAATGTAGCCATGTGACCGGCTGTTTCCCTGACCAAACGCTGAACCGCCAGCCCGTGTTTAAGATCAGGAACAAAAGCTTTCGGGTCGTTCCCGGTTAAAAAGATATAATGTGCATGAACCATCGACCGCAGCCAGCCCGGAGGCACATGTCCCGAAGGGAAGCTGGTGATGGGTGAATAATTGCTTCCAACCACCTGTTTTGTCCATTCGCCGGTTTCTTCCAGGAAATATTCAAAATATTCAGCGTGTTGCGAGGAATATTTCAGGCACCCCTTTTCAGCATAAATCTCAAGCGATACCAGATCGCCTGTTCCCGAACTAATCCGGCTGGACGACAACGTACCGGCAGCTTTTGTTACCGGGTCAACCAGCGAAACCAGGCTGAAGAGATCGGAACCGGCAGGAACATCGTTGAAGTTACCGGCCTGCATGGCATTTACCATTTGCAAATCCTCTCCCAGAAAAGCAATCAACAAACTAATCCCGTGCGAACCCAGATCGGCCATTGCCCCGCCGTCGGGCGCTGGCGTAAGCCGGGTTTGCCGTTTATCGCGATAGCTTTTCTGCAAATAATCGCCATGATAATATTTTAAATCGAAATGAATGGGCTTGCCCAGTTTCCCGGATTTCCAGAAAATCAATGCTTCGCGTACCGAAGAAGTCTGCAAATACTGAAACCCCACCTGGATTTTCTTATCGGTTCGGGCAAGCAGTTTTTGCATTTCCTGTTCCTCTTCCAGGTTCGAACAAACCGGTTTCTCAAGATAAATCCGTGTCACGAAAGGCATTTCCAAAACGGCCTTTAAATGTTCGAAATGCACCTTGTTCGGCCCCAGGATAAAGACCGTGTTTATTGCCGGATTAGCAACAAAATCCTCAAAACCGGAAGCCTGTAAAAAACCATATACCCCGGCAAACTTTTCACGACTTTCTGCCCGGGCAGAACAAACTGATTCCAACCTGATTCCTGGAACATCAGAATAATAATATTTCAGGGAATTAAGCGAATAAACATGTGATTTTGCAATCCCTCCGGCGCCCAAAAATCCCACGTTTATTGTAGTACTGTTTTTGTCCATTTCTTTGTTTTAAGGTGATTCAAAAATAATGGATTTCGCATTACCCGGCATTCATTTAACGAAGAAATTACTTATACAAATTATTCTACAGACTTAAATTCTCATGATTTCGTTAAATCTCAAAATATATGTATCTTTCTATATTGTTTTATAAAAAAAGATAGATTATTTGAATATCTACATTAAAAATATGGTTTGTATACGCTGCCAGATGGTGGTTAAAACGGAACTGGAAAAGATTGGACTTCACTATGCCTCTGTAAAAATTGGGGAAGCAGAAATTATTGGGGATATCCAACCGGAGCAATTAAAACAATTAGGAATAGCTTTAAAAAAATCCGGGCTGCTCTTAATGGATAATAAAAAAAGTATTCTGGTTGAAAAGATAAAAAACGCAATCATTGAGCTGGTTCATTACACAGAAGAACAGATTAAAGTCAATCTTTCTGACTACCTGAGCGAAAAACTCAATTACGATTATACGTATCTTGCCAATCTTTTTTCAGAAGTTAAAGGTATTACCATTGAAAAATTTTACCTGACCCACAAAATTGAAAGGGTAAAAGAACTCATCGTCTATGATGAGCTAAATCTTACGGAGATAGCCTATAAAATGCATTATAGCAGCGTCGCCCACCTGTCAAATCAATTCAAAAAAATTACAGGATTGACTCCCTCCCACTTTAAGAAGTTAAAAAACAAAAGACGGGATACCCTTGAAAATGTGTGAATCATGCAAATTAAATAAAGGAAGAGGAGAATACTGGAAGTTGGTAATCTGGACCCTTTTCAATCGGCCGGATGCAATTGCGGATGCAATTACATATACCGTTTATGGCTATCACTACCGAAAAGTTTTTGGATTGGGCAATAAGAACAGTTAACAAACAAATGTGAGAATGATGTAACTTAAAAGATCAATTGTATAACACGTTCATGCATCAATAAAGGTACCTTTATTACTCATAACGTAAACACATGCAGAATACAGAGATCGAAAAATCGAAAACCCATATCCTGATTGAAATCATTGAGTACGTTCCCAACTCGGTGGTAAGTAAAACAATCATCCGGAAAACAACAGGAAACGTAAGTGTAATTGCTATTGATACCGGGGAAACACTGGCCGATAAAATCTCGCCATTCGATACATTCATTCAAATCATTGATGGTGATGCAGAAATATTTATCGATGAACATTCGAACCTGCTAAAAACAGGAGAAGCGATTATTATACCGGCCCATACTTCTCACTTTGTTAAAGCAAATAAAAGGTTCAAAATGATTTCAACCGTTATAAAAAGTGGTTATGAAGGGACCACGATATTGTATTAAAATAGTTAACAATCTAAAATTAGCAATCATGTCAAAGAAGCAACAAGGTAAAAAAAATAAAAAAGCGCCTGCAATGAACTTAAAAGAAAAAAGGGAAGCAAAAGCGACAAAACGTAAAGAAAAAAACGAGGTGGGCAAATTATAATTCTATTCTCAACTAACGTTCCGGCAAGGCAAACAGGAGGTTAAGTCAAATTTGCCTTGTCACCTTGAAGAGATAAAATCGACCATCCGCCATGATCATCAGGAAGATTACCTGGAAGCCGGAAAATTATAGAATTGCCGGAGGGAGCCGGAAAGTTGGTTGACTATTTTGTTACGATGCCTCCTCCCCCAATAAAATACTGAAAAACAAAAAGTCCCGTCAATGGCGGGACTCAAAAATTTTAAATGTAGCGTAAAACTATGCAAGTTTAACATTAACAGCATTTAATCCTTTTTTTCCTTCTTGCAATTCAAAAGTTACCTCATCATTTTCCTTGATGCGATCGATCAAACCTGAAGAATGTACAAAATACTCTTTGGGTGAATCTGCGTCTTTAATAAATCCGAATCCTTTCGATTCATTGAAAAATTTTACTATTCCTTTGTTCATGATATAAAATTAAATTATTGGGCTTAAGATACGCTTAATTATCGAGATAAAACTATTTATAACCAATTAAATTTGTTTTTCTAATTCGCAAGTGTAATTCTCACGGCATTCAGTCCCCTGTGACCTTTTTCCAGTTCAAAGGAAACCATCATTCCTTCGGTAATGGTATCGAAAGCATCAGTGATATGGAAGAAGTATTTTTCCGTACTATCTATATCCTTGATAAAGCCGTACCCTTTGCCTTCATTAAAATGCTCCACACGACCTTTTAATATAATATCTTCTACCTTTTCTTTTTTTGGAGTAGAAACAGCAATATTTTCTGCATCCACCTCCTGCTTTTTATCAGGGGAGACAGGTGTAGTGGTAATATTACCATTTTCATCCACATAAGCAATCATATCCTCGAATGATCCGTTACTGCTATTATTAGCTTTGCGGTCTTCTTTGCGCTTCTGTTTTTCCTTTCTTTTTTGTTCTCTTTTCTTCTCTAACTCTCTTTTATTAAAAGAATTTGGTTTAGCCATTCAAATTTATTTTAATGTTACATATTTTTATGCCGGAATTAATATGGCATTCAGCTTTTTACCTGTCAAATTCTGGATATCCCTAACCATCATATGTTCGTCCTGAGAACAGAATGTAAGGGCAGTTCCGCGATGTCCCGCACGGCCTGTACGACCGATCCGATGCACATAAGTCTCTGCTACGTCGGGCAGGTCATAATTGATGACCATCTCCAAATTAGCAATATCGATCCCCCTTGCAGCAATATCGGTAGCTACAATCACCCGCGTTCTCCTCGATTTGAAATTGCTCAGCGCCCGTTGTCGTGCCCCCTGGGATTTATTTCCATGGATAGCCTCGCAGTCGATCCCTTTCCGATTCAGTGTCCGCGCTATTTTGTCAGCTCCATGTTTAGTACGCGAAAAAACCAATACCGACTTATTCATCTCCTGCTTCAACAAAGTGATGAGAAGTCTGCTTTTTTGCGGTTTTTCCACAAAATACAAATGCTGTTCTATTATATCTACTACCGACGAAACGGGTGCAACTTCTACTCTTACTGGATTATATAAAATAGATTTCGACAAATTAGCGATTGCTGAAGGCATAGTTGCCGAAAAGAACAAAGTTTGCTTCCGTTCGGGTAGCATCGTCAACAAGTGTTTTATGTCATGTATGAAGCCCATGTCAAGCATACGGTCAGCTTCGTCGAGAACAAAATGACGGATATGGTTGAGGGTAATATGCTTCTGACTGATCAGATCGAGCAACCGTCCCGGTGTAGCAATCAAAATATCTATCCCCCGCTTCAATTTGTCAACCTGAGGCCTTTGATTCACGCCTCCGAAAATAACCGTATGGCGGAGGCCCGTGTATTTGGCGTAATCCGTGAAACACTCGCCAATCTGTATTGCAAGTTCCCGGGTAGGAGTAAGTATCAGCGCATTTATCTCCCGTCTCCTGCCTTTGGGCCTGGGTTGATCGAGTTGTTGAATGATAGGGATTGCAAAGGCAGCGGTCTTGCCTGTACCTGTCTGGGCTATACCCAACAGATCACGGTTGCCGAGAGCAACCGGTATCGCCTTCTCCTGAATCGGAGTGGGCTTTTCATACTTTTTGTTCGCCAGAGCCTTCTGTATTGGCTCTGAAATATTTAATTCTTTAAATGTCATAAATTGTCTGGCTGCATTCAAGTGCAGCTCTGTTTTAATAATTAATAATCACGATAAAATGCAGGAGAATCCGGGATGATAGATCCGCATAAGATACATTACGAGATAACTCAATGTAATAACAGTAACGCTATACACCTTTTATAAAAAATTTGTTTTGTGCAATAATAAATTCCTCTTTCAGTTTCATGATCACCTCCTTAACACTGCTTATTTTCTCTGCCAGATAGGCGTTGGCCCCGGCAAAAGCGTAGCCTTTGTCCATATTTCCCCGGGCTGCATTATACAGTGCGATCATAATACAATAAGGACTTTTGGCATAATCGCAGGTTTTGATACAGTGAAATGGACACTCTTTAGGCTTCTGATTACCTTCGTTCACACTACTGATAAATTTGCAGTTAAAAGCACGTCCAGGCATCCCGACAGGGCTCTGGATGATCATCATATCCTTCTGCGAAGAGTCAATATAAACCTGTTTGAAACCAGCAGAAGCGTCGCATTCATCTGTTGGGACAAAAAGGCTTCCTATTTGCACTCCTTTAGCTCCGAGTTCCATAAAACGGAGTATATCTTCACCTGTTGAGATTCCCCCGGCGGCAATTACGGGAATCATTTTCCTGTTGTTGTACTCTGCTACAGTAGCAACTACTTCGGGAATTAGGTGTTCCAACGAGTGATTTTCGTCTTCAATCTGCTCTTTTTTAAATCCCAGATGCCCTCCGGCTTTAGGCCCTTCGACCACAAGCGCGTCAGGCAGGTAGTTGTAGTTAGCCTGCCATTTTTCGCAGATTATTTTTGCGGCGCGGGCCGATGAGACAATAGGAACAAGAAGCGTTTTGCTGTTAGAAGTAAGATAAGATGGTAAGTTCAATGGCAAACCTGCGCCTGAAAATATCACATCCGCCTTCTCTGCTATTGCAGTGCGTACCATATCGGCGAAATTCGATAGGGCAACCATGATATTCACACCTATAATACCTTTGGTTAATTCGCGTGTTTTGCGTAGTTCTTCTTTTAACCCCCAAATACTGTCTTTTAAATAGTCTGCCGATGCTTGCCTGTATAACAGGCCCAATCCTGCACTGGATATAACACCGATTCCTCCCTCGTTGGCTACTGCTGAAGCCAAGCCGGAAAGAGAAATACCTACACCCATGCCCCCCTGAATAACAGGAAGCTTGATTTCTTTATTTCCGAGAAAAAACGATTTTATCATATTTTTATAAAAGTGTGTCACGATAATTGTGTAGCACACCTTCGCGACCAGTTAATCCAAACAAGAAAGTTGATTTTGAGGTCGATTCTGACGATGGAAAGATCTGCAAAACAACAGCAGACCAAAGCATTGTTAAGGACGATTTCAATAAAAACTTGATTGTCAAGGCTGCAAAGATATGAATTTATTTTGGATTATATATTCTACCGGGCTGTTTAATTCTAAATCTCCTCCCCCTCCTGTTAAAATCAAGAAAAGTTGTACTATTAACTGTTTGTCCTTCTGTCCGGCTATCTCAAAGTTTTTTTTGACAGTGAAGGGCATCTTCCAGACCAGTCATTTTATGAAATAAACAAAAGCCGGATTCGTACGTTCAGGTTTTTAATAACAGAAAAAAATCATATTGCAGTAACAGAAAAAGAATTAGGTTTGTAAAAAAACAAAAGAGTATGGTAAATATGGAAACAAAATATATGGGCCTCAGCCTGAAAAATCCGGTTGTGGCAGCCAGTTCAGGCCTGACTAATTCGGTTGATAAGATCAAGGAACTGGAAGCTGCCGGAGTTGCGGCTGTGGTTTTAAAGTCGATCTTCGAGGAGCAGATCAATCACGAGGTAAGCCATTTGATTAATAAAGATCCGCAGAATTTGTATCCCGAAGCTGAAGATTATATCTGGAATTATACCCGGCATAATTCTATTACCAAGCATATTGAGTTGGTTCGGGAAGTGAAGAAGCAGGTTTCCATACCGGTTATTGCCAGTATTAATTGCATTTCAGGCAAAGAATGGGTTGCATTTGCCAAAGATTTTGAACAGGCTGGTGCTGATGCGCTGGAGTTAAACCTGTTTGTGGTGCCCACGGAACGGGAAAAATCTTCCGAAGAAATTGAACAGTTATATATTGATGTGTTATCCAAAGTGAAAAAACTGGTTAAAATTCCGGTTTCGGTAAAAATGGGGTTCTATTTTACCAATCTGGTTTCGATGGCTGACCGCTTAGTGGGTATAGGAGCTGATGCACTGGTACTGTTTAACCGTTTTTACGAACCGGATATCGATATTGAAAAGTTGAAGATAGTTCCTTCAGAAATTTTCAGCTCTCCTGCTGATATTCGTCGTTCATTGCGCTGGGTAGGAATTTTGTCTGCCACAGTACCGAATCTTCAAATTGCAGCCTCTACCGGCATCCACGACAGTGAGGCGGTGATCAAACAATTGTTGGCAGGAGCACAGGTTACCCAGCTTTGTTCGACCCTTTACATCAATGGGGCCCAGCAAATTGCAGGCATCTTGTCTGATCTGAAGGATTTTATGCAGAAATGGAATTTTAAAAGTATCAGCGATTTTCGTGGTCGTCTGTCATACAAAAATATCCCTGACCCTATGATGTATGAAAGAGCGCAATTCATGAAATATTTCTCCGGCAGGGGATAATTTTATTTATTTACAAGATTCTTGTATCGAAAGTTCTGGCAGATAATCTATAATATCAGTAAGAAGTAGTCTCTTTTTTTCATCTATCCCGGCAAGGGCACTTTCCAGCTTTTCGGTTTCACGGTTCATCATTTCCGTGCTTATAGGTCTGTCCATATTAGTGATCACCGTGTATGCTTCAATAGCAAGTTCAAAATCTTCAGCTAATACAAGATCGACAAAAACGGGAAGGTAGGCACTGAAATCGAGTTCGTTCTGCCAGCACAGTGAGACCAGGTTTTTGCGTTCTTGTGTATACTTTTTATCTAAAATGGCTTCTATCAGCAGGGGAACGATAGAGCTGTCTTTAATGTCAGCCATTAGTCCCATGATTTTTGAATTGATTTCAGCATTTTTTGAGGAATGCAGCAAATCAATAAGAACGGGTATGCAGGAAGCATTTCCTGACTCACGTAACTCGTTAATGGCTGCTATAACCATTTCTACATCACTCGATTGCAATCTGCTCAGAATTTGAGAATTGGGGTTGGGCTTGGGGTTGGGTGTATCTTTTTTTGTCATGATATGGTTTTGTATTATTAAATTACAAATTTAATATTTCAAAGGAAATGCTAAAATAGCTATGTAATTGATGTGGTTCCTGCCCTGTACTAATTAATCATGTTTTGCGTTGGTCGATCCCAAATTATAGGTTTGTATATTTTCCAGTTCAGGGTTTCCTGTCCCTTTTTTCATCAGATCAATAAGTTTATCTAAATGATCCTGATATACTCCGCGCGGGGTGGTATTCCCGTTTTTACAAACCGAAGCGGCCATGCCAATCACTTCGCCCATCATGCCGGTAGTACGCATTACGCGAACAGTCCCCAGGGCAACATGCGTTACGCTGATGTTACGCCCGGCCATCATTAAATTATTTATATTCCTGGAATAAAGGCAACGGAACGGGATCGGATAAGGATAAATTGCGATGTGTTTAGCAATCGATTTAAATTCCTTACCAGGAAACAACTCATTGTTCGCGGGATCGGGATAATGCAAATCGATCGTCCAACTGGTAGAAGCTGTGCCATCGGGATAAACATTGTGTTCTGTAATATCCTGTTCTTTCAGAATATAATCGCCAACCAGACGGCGCGATTCACGTTTACCGGCCACGTAAGCAACCCATTGTATACGACTATTGGTAAAATCTGCTTTTTTGCTGCTATGGTTTTTCAGGTACGACCAGTTCGAAAATACCACCAACAAACCGTAATCACGAATCCTTTCAAAATCGTTAATCTGGTTCAGGTTCATGCCGGTTTCCCAGTTCCAGTCGCCCCGTTTAACAGCCTCAGTTCGCTGCTCATTCCAAGGAAGTCCCCAGTTAATATCGGGAAAGGTTACCGGAACATCTTCATCTTCAGCAAACCATTGTACCGATGAGCCCATGGTCATTTTATCCTCTTCCTCCGGTGCCGTTGGTTCACTGTATAATTCACGGTTTTCACGCCCCATCATAAAATCAGCGCCAGCCAGGTACCCAATTGTCCCGTCGCCGGTACAATCGGCAAACAGGGGTGCACTGAAAACCAATTCCTGCCCGGTTTCGGTATTCACGGCAATAACTTCTTTTATCATCCCTTTTTCTGTCGTAAGCTGATTCGCATGATAATTCAGAAAAAGGGAAATATTTTTCTCAGCTTCCACACAGGAGAATTTCTTATCATCTTCGTAATATACAGAATGTTGAGCATTACCTCCATGTTTAGGGCCAATCTCGTTTACCAAATTTCCAAGATTAGGGTATGGCTCCAGATTGATACGTCCCCCCAGATGAACACGCACTTCGGAACTGTTGTTTCCTCCTAAAACCGGACGGTCTTGTATCAACGCCACATTAACACCCAAACGGGCAGCCGAAATGGCAGCACAAGTACCGGCTATTCCTCCGCCAATAACCACAAAGTCGAAATCTCCAGCCGGTTTGGGCAGGACAGGTAAACCAAGCATTTTTTTTCTCCATGCAGCCATTTCATTTTGCCCTGAAGGAGGTATCAGATTTTTATCAGTGGTAAAAAATACTGCATCACAACGGCCATCAAATCCTGTAAGATCGTGTAAAGCAAGCTGACATTTTTTTTTTCGTATTTCAACGGTTCCTCCATCAAGCCACCCCCATTCAGCCGGATCAATTCCGAAAGTCCCTCCGGCAGGCCGCCCATCGATCAATACCTGAAATTTTCCTGGTGCCTTAGTTGTCCATAATGAAGCCCAGTTGCGGGTACGGACCCACATGTGGTATATGCCTTTTTTCTTAAAATAAATAGTTGTAGTGGCATCCTCCACCGGAACTCCTAATCCATGTGCCAGTAAAAAAGGCGAGCCCATCTGATCCATAAATTGCTGGTCGATACCCCATCCCCCTTTATACTGAAATGATTCGGCCTCCACCAACAACGACTGCTGTGCGCCCAAATGTCCTGTAAACAAACTAAATAAAACGAAAAATATTATTCTGCACGACTTCATCCTTCTTAATTTACTTATACAAAAATTCAATCTGTTATTTCTACTGTCATGTTAATCCTACTTTGTCATACCAATCCGTCACCTCATGTACCAGAGAGACTAACCACCGTTTGATGGTTGACACAACACTACTCTACTATTTTCTTTTTAAAAAAAAGAAACGCGATCAATAATAACAACGCGATACCAATACCGACAATATACGAGATATGTTGCGGTAACCGGAAGCCTTCAGGAGCGATCAATATGTAACTAAAAATCACAGCAGACATAAATACGGCAGGTACCAGCACAAACAAGTATTTACCTCCTGCTTTCAGCATATATACAGTAGCAGCCCAAAGAACAATGGTGGCCAATGTCTGGTTTGCCCATCCGAAATAACGCCAGATAATCTCAAAATCGATCTGTGACAAAAGAATGCCCACTGCAAAAACAGGAATCGTGATCATCAAGCGGTGAACAATTTTTTTCTGGCTAAAATCGAATGAATCGGCAATAGTCATTCGGGCGCTTCTGAAAGCAGTGTCACCTGATGTTATGGGAGCAGCAACAACTCCAATAATGGCAAGTATGCCCCCTACTTTTCCAAGCAGATTATTACAAATTTCATTAACAACCCAGGCTGCATTGTGACCATCTTCAGCCATCACAGTCCCCAATTCACGAACTCCGCCAAAAAATGACATGGCTGCCGCGGCCCAGATAAGTGCAACAATCCCTTCAGCAATCATAGCCCCGAAAAATATCTTCTTCCCTTCCCTTTCACTGGGCAAACAACGGGCCATCATAGGCGACTGTGTCGAATGAAAACCCGATATTGCCCCACAGGCAATAGTGATAAATAATAAAGGGAAAACCGGATATCTCGATGGTGCACTATGCATATTTTTAATATTTTCAGGAATCAGTTCCGGTATTGGAAGGTTCCCGGCAATCAAGGCAATAACAATACCAATGGCCATTACCAGTAAAGTAATGCCAAAAAAGGGATAAACGCGGCCGATCAATTTATCAACAGGCAGCATGGTGGCAAGAATATAATAACAAAAAATAATGATAACCAGTATCGTAACATTAGTCCCGGTTAACGAATGCAGAATACTGGCAGGGCCTTTCACAAATACGACGCCAACCAATATTAAAAGTACCACCGCAAAAACCCGCATGAACTTTTTAACACCCGTTCCAAGATATTTTCCGACTACTTCCGGTATACTGGCCCCCTCGTGCCTTACTGAAAGCATACCTGAAAAATAATCGTGTACCCCTCCGGCAAAAACACAACCAAAAACAATCCATAAAAAAGCCACAGGCCCCCATAAAGCACCTGCGATAGCTCCAAATATAGGCCCAATCCCAGCAATATTTAAAAACTGTATCAGAAAAATCCTGCCGGTCTTCAGAGGTACAAAATCAACTCCGTCTGTTTTCGTTACAGCAGGGGTTTCCCTCT
Source organism: Prolixibacteraceae bacterium (assembly GCA_963662895.1). Taxonomy (GTDB): domain Bacteria; phylum Bacteroidota; class Bacteroidia; order Bacteroidales; family Prolixibacteraceae; genus GWE2-42-39. Next base: position 3,095,178 of record OY759982.1, read on the forward strand.
CCGGATCAGCTCCGAACGCTTTATCAACATAAGCCCCGTAAATAAAATACCCGGCTATTAAAATACCAATTGAGGTTAAAAATGTAATCATTGAATTTCATTTTCCCCTAAAAATAGCCGATTTATACAGATATACAAAATCAAATTTATACCAATAATAAAAACACCTGGGCTTAATTGTGAGCCATTTTTATTGTTGCCTCCGGGCAGATTGCAGCACAAGCCCCACACATTTATTTCAATTTAGAAAACCAATTAGGCGTTTTGCTATAGGTTAGCATGGTCATTTTATATTTCTGCCGGTGTGTTTTTTCGTTTTACCAATTTGTCAAATATTACAAACAGCACAGGCACAACAAGCATTGATAAAAACATCGAACTGGTCAATCCACCAATAAGAGCCCATCCCAAACTGTTCTTCCATTCAGCTCCGGGACCGTTTGCCAGGGCAATGGGCAACATACCAATGATGAGCGTAAGATTGGTCATGATGATTGGCCTGAAACGCAGACTTGTGGCCTTTACCACGGCCTTAAAAGCATCGATCCCTTTATTCCGGAGGTCATTGGCAAAGTCGACCACCAGGATAGCGTTCTTGGCTACAAGCCCCATCAGCATAATGATACCCATGAATGAAAATATGCTCAGGCTCTCGCGTGCCATCGCCATCGCCAGCAAAGCCCCGATGACAGACAGCGGAAGGGACAGCATCACCACAAAGGGATAGACGTAACTGTCATATAAAGCAACCATGATAAGATACATAAAAATCAATGACGCAAGAAAGGCAATGAACAGACTATCAAATGAGTTGGATTGTTGTTCCATATCACCGGCATAATAAATACTAACTCCTTTCGGTTTCTTCAATTTGGTTAGCCGTGCTTTTAGCTCATCTCCAACCGTCCCAATAGTCTTTCCAATAAGTTGTCCCTTGATAGTGATTGAAGGTAATTTATTAAACCGGTCTAGTTGAGTAGGACTTTCTTTCCCGACAATATCGGCTACCTGTTTCAGCTTAATTAGTTGGCCAACCTGATTGACAAAGGAGATATTTTCGATATCCGACTTATTCCTTTTGTCAAAATCGTCGAGTGAAAGGTTGATATCGTATTCATTGTCTCCATCCCTGTATTTCAAATCATGATCACCTTCAAAGGCAATGAACATATTAGTACCAACATCGCCGATAGTGAGGCCCAATTTGGCCAATTTATCCCTGTTAAAGTGAACAACATATTCCTTATTGCCTTTTTCATCGGATGACCTTATTTCGGATGTTCCCATTATATTCTTCAGGACATTTAGAACCACTTCGCTGTATTGCTTAACTTTAGCATAATTGCTTCCCCGTACATAAAGCTCGATAGGATCCTCATATGTACCAATGATGGTTACATCCTGTACTTTGAACTTCAATCCGGCAAATTTTGAGCTTAAATCACGCTTCAGTTGTTTAGCAAATAGTTTTGCCGTTAATTTCCGCTCAGTCTTAGGTATCATTTCCACGAGAAATTCAGCGCTGTAAGGTGTATCAAATGAAATGCTACCACTGCTTTTTCCTACCTGTGTATATACGAGGCGAACATTGTGGTGGCTCAAAATGTCTTTCTCCACCGCTTTGCATGCATTCCGGGTTTCCTGTAATGTTGCTGTTCGTTTCAGTTCCATGGAAAGTGTAAACTCCCCCCTGTCTCCTTCGTTCATAAATTCAGCCTGAATAAATCCTTGCGAAACCAAGAGAAAGGATCCCAAAAACAATATAACTACCGTAATAATTACGAAGGCTTTGTGCTGTAGAGACCAAGATAAGGCCTCCAACATTCTTTCCCGACTCCAGTTTACTCCTTTCTCAAATGCAAGCATAATGCGGTCGAAGAAACGCTGTTTATTCAATGGCGTAATCCGGGCAAAGTGTGCTGTTAACAGTGGTACTAACGTGAAAGAAACCAGCAGACTTATCAGAATGGAGAAGACAATGACGAATGAAAATGAGCGCAGAAGTTGTCCGGTAACTCCTGATGTTAAGCCGATTGGCAGGAAAACGGCTACCAGTACAATGGTGATGGAGAAAACAGTAACACCCAATTCCCTGGTAGCATCCAGCGAGGCTTCCCACCGGGATTTTCCCATTTCCATGTGACGATAAATGTTCTCCAGAACGACAATTGCGTCATCAACAATGGTTCCCACAACAATGGAAAGCGCCAACAGGGTAAGCAGGTTCAGAGATAGCCCAAATATTGGAAAGACAATAAACGCTGATATCAGGGAAGTCGGAATGGAAATAACAATGAAAATGAGGTTACGGAAATTGTGCAAAAACAACAGCATGGTCAGCGAAACCAGGATAATGGCAAATATCAGGTCAGACATAACGCTGTCTACCGCATCCCGGGTAAAGCCCGATGAATCGTTTGCTATTGTGAATTTTAAATTCTGCTGACGATAATCCTTCTCAAATTTGACAATTTCTTTGCGAATCTGGTCACTAATATCTACGGCATTGGCTCCGCTCTGCTTTTGGATAGCAATACCGATGGCCGGCTGTCCGCTTATTCTTGCCAGTTTCTTACTCTGCCTAATTCCGTCAACGACCGAGGCAACATCTCTTAAAGATATAGCCGAACCATCGTTATTTACTTTGATTACCAGGTTCTCAATTGTCTTCAAATTTGTAAACTTACCCGATATCCGAATAATCATTCTGTTATCGTCAGTTTTTACTTTGCCTACCGGGAAATCAATATCAGAAGCTGCAAGTATTTGTTTTATTTGTACTAAAGACACTCCATAACCTGCCAGCTTCTCCTCGTTACACTTGATCTGGATTTCCCGTTTGTTTCCTCCAATGATATCAACCTGAGCCACCCCTTTTACCTGCGAAAAGCGTGGTTTTATCTCCTTTTCAACCAAATCGTAAAATTGCTTTTCCGGTATATCGGAGTTAACCGCTATATTCATCATGGGGAACATGTTCACGTCGAACTTGAGGAATTGCGGCTCCTTGCTGTTCGCCGGCAAATCGTTGCGAATATTATTCACCTTCCGTTCGCAGTTCTGCAACGAAATATCCGGGTCAACCCCATCCTGAAACTCAATAATGATAAGGGAAAAACCTTCATAAGAGCTGGAATTGATCTTTTTTATCTGTTCCATGGATGAAACAGCTTCTTCGATTGGGCGTGTAACCGAATTCTCAACTTCCGATGGAGCAGCTCCCGGATACTCTGTAATCACTGCGTTGTAAGGAAGATTCATATTTGGAGTTAATTCCATACTCAGGCGAGAGTATGCGAACAGCCCTCCCAATATCAATATCGTAAATACAACAACCGGAATTGTTGTACGTTTAATCGAAATTTCCGTAATCCTCATGAAACTTGTCCTAATTAATTACTTTCACTTTATCATTTCCACTCAAATTTATCTGTCCGCTGTAAATGACTTGTTCTCCTTCTTTTAGACCAGATATGACGCTGATTAAGTTATTATTATCTTCACCTGTGATAATGCTTCGTTTTTTGGCAAGGTTACCTTCAACCACAAATACCACCGGCTTTTCCAGGCTACCGATGATACATTCTTTGGGAATAACCAATGCTTGCTTCTCAGGAACAGGGATATGAACTTCGGCATACATCCCGGTTCTGAGTCGATTTTTTGCCCCGTTTTCCAATGTAATCTCCACTTTGAAATTCATGGATTGATCGGCCTTCTCAGCAATGGCCGACACCTTTCCATCCCATTCTTCCCCTGGAAAAGTTGGAACCTGAACAGACACAGATTGGTCCCGTTGTATTTTCGAAACATCTTTTTCAGATACTTCAACATTCAATTTTAACACTGAATTGTCGACAACTTCGCAAACCGGTGTTCCACCAGTCAGAAATTGTCCCTCGGAGACAAACTTCTGATTAATATATCCTGAAACAGGACTTGTTATGGCGGTATTCCGGAGCGCCTCCCGGGCCGATACCAAATCAGCTTTTGCCTTTTTTAGTTGTATCCGGGCTTCCTCCACATCATGTTTTGTGATGGCATTTCCTTTATCGAGGCGTTTAAAACGTTTCATATCTTTCTCTTGCTGCATGACATTCGCTTCCGCAGCTTCTACCATTGCCTTTATGGCTTTATCTTCAACTTTGGCAATAACGTCTCCTTTACGGACAAAATCCCCGGTCTCTTTAAACAGATGAACAATCCGCCCCTGTGTTTCTGAGAGGATCACCAACTGATTGCTTGCCTGCAGAAAACCATTGCCCTCGATCTCTCTTCCCAGAATAAATTTTTCTACTGGTTTTGTCTTAACCGGAATTGCATCGATCTGTTTTGCAGCAAAGGCCACTTCTCTTTTTTGTACCTGCTTATTTTGTCTTAAGAAGAACCAGATAATTCCGGCGAGCACAATGAGAATGATTACTATTGAAATTCGTTTTCCTAATTTCATATCTAATATTTGTTTAGTTATCCTGATGATGAATGAGGGTATTCTTCAAACTTCCTGTAGCTTTCAGTAAATCCAGCCACGCTATTTTGTATTTCAGCACTTGCTGAAGGAATAGATTCTCTGCCTGTAACAGATCGTTGTTGGCCGAAAGGAGTTCAGTTATTGAGACCATCCCTTCATCATATTGCAATTTTGTTTGAGTATATATCTCTTCAGCCAGTTTCCTGTTTTCTCTTTGTGCGGTCAAGGCATTCAATCCTGATGTATAATTTGACAAGGCATTATCATAATCAGTTTTCAGATATTCTTTTGTACTGGCTAAATCTTGTTTTAATTGGAGTTGTTTGATTTCTGCCTGTTTTACCCCGGCTCTGGTGGTTCCTGAGGTAAACAACGGGATGTTTAGATTTACCCAAAAAAAATTTATACCCGACCATTTCTTCAGCTCAGATCTAGTATTATAGGCCGATTTGTTTAGTTGAGCAAATGCTGCAAGTGTTGGAAGATATTTGGACCTGGCCAGCTTGATTTGCTCCTCACTTATTTCAACTTGTTTTAGCATGGCCTGGTAGGATGGAAGTTCATTTGCCCGGAATATTTGAAGATTTTTATCCAACTCAGAATTATTTCCAATGGAATCAGCTTCTACTATAAGAGTAGAGTCAGTTGGCAGACCGGCCATCACTTTCAATAAATTTTCCTGCACCATGATGCCATCTCGAATGGTTTTTGCTATCGTTTTATTATTAGCAATTGCAACTTTTAGACGGTTGACGTCAGTTAATTTGATGAGGTGATTTTCATAATTCAACTCAGCTGCTTTGAGCACTTCCTTCAGATTTGTCAATACTTTATCTTCTAATTTCAGCTGAAGCTTTAGAACCCCAATATGGTACCATGTGCTGGTAATATTATAAATAACTTCTTCTTCGGTCGCGGAGGTCAAAATTGAGTAGAGTTCCTGCTCTTTTTGAGCAGCAGACATTCCGATCCAGAATTCCCGACTGTATATTAATTGTGAAATCTGCACCGTTCCACTTGCCAAATAGAGTTTGTCCATTCCTTGCAGTTGCTGAAAAAGTGAAGCTAAATCACCGGGCATTCCATCCTGCGGCAACAACCAGTTCATATTATCGAACGTTATCTTTCCATAAGTTGCCGTTCCCTTTATCTGTGGTAGCCCCTGTCCGACAATAGCTCTCCTTGAATAGCCCGCTTCCTGAACTTTCATCTGTGCTTTTTGCATCTCATGATTATAGCGAATGGCATGTTCCAGCAACGAATCAAGGCTTGTCTGAGCCATCGAAAACGAAGCAATAATCACGAACAATCCTGCTAAAATAAACTTCATAATTTTTATCAAGCAAGTATTTAATTTGCTAATTACCTTCCAGCTCCCTTCAATTTCTTCGACATCACCGTTCATAGTTTCTATTTTCAGTTGAATGTGACAAAGTTGTGGAAGAGGCGGAGAAGAGACTGCCCCGAAAACGATTATTACTGCCCCGAAAATGAAGTGGCTTCAATCACGAAAAAAGGATAAGTTCATTGTAGTAAACACAATAATATGTATAGCGGTTTAGCCAGAAAGGGAGACCGGAAAGAGGACTAAAACATTTAAAAAACATGTACTTCGATACCGCGCTTGTATCCGGCGAATATGCATTAAAACCATTGCAATATTTTGCCGGCTCAAAGCATATTGTATTTGGTTCAGATTTTTGCATTGCTAAAATTGCCCCGAAAATAATCAAAAACCTGGGCAAAGACGGTGGCTTTTCTGAAGATGAACTTAACGATATAGGATTCAACAATTGTTTAAAATTGTTCCCGACGTTTAAAAACGTACTATGTAATGCAACACTTTTCTGCTCTGTACTAAGAAAGTCGCTTACAAAATTGTCGATGAGTTTTGCCCTCAGGCACATCATGGTATTTGTCTTGCCGGGAATTTTCAGTGAAGTGAAATCATAGTTCAATCGGCCGACAATCTCTATAGCCATTGCATCGTAAATGATGGGACTTTCCTTTTTGCTTTCTAATGCTTTCCCATAGAGTGGCACTAATAAAGTTTCCTTCTCCTCATTTAATATGATTTTCCTCTTTTGCATGACGGATAAATTCAGATTAATGCAATATCTGACTCGGATTAATGCCAAATTCCTTTTTAAATGCTTCGGCAAAATGACTGAGGTTACTGTAGCCAACTGAAGTTCCTGCCTCCGAAACACTTAATGCGGCATTTTCGATGAGTTGTTTGGCTTTCAGCATTCGCTGTTGCCTCAAATAACCATACACCGTATTATTGAATAATTCCTTAAATCCCAATCGTAGTTTATATTCATTAAGCCCAACAAGCCGGGACAGTTCGGTAATTGATGGAGGCATTTCCAAATTTTTTTTGAGCATTTGCTGGGCTTGATAAACCTGCTCTTTTTCTCTTGTTCTCAGTATTGTCTTTTTTACCTGTTGTTCCTCAAATTGCAGAAAGAAAAGTGTAATCAATTCAAATACTTTACTTTCGAGATACAGTTTTCGCAACTCGCCCGAAAAGGAGTTATTATGAAGAGCACTGATGCCCAACTGAATTTCCGGCGTTAGTGACGGAATTTGCAACATTACCTCTTTCATTTTTTCTTGCACACTGGTATCCAAGTTCTTCTTTTTAAAAAGAACCTCCAGGTATTTCCCGATGAATTCAGGAAAAATAATCAGACAGGTAAAATCGTTTTTCCCTCCTGATTCATAGGTGTGTATTTCGTTTATTGATGATGATATAAGATATGCTCCCTGTTGAAACAGCAACTCAGAACCGGCCTCAGAGGCAACAAGTGTGGCATGTCCGCTCATTCCATTGGTAAAAACCATTGAATAATAGGGTTGTGTTGAATCAGGTATATAGTTAAAAACTGTTTTCGTTGTAACCACCATATCTTCCACTATTAATACAGCCATCCCGTCCAGCACATCTCTGTACCATATCTGACCACTACCAATATGCTCCGGGATAACATAAAGATGATCTCCTTCCACCGAATTTTTAAATCCGATATGTTTGCCCACTTTCATCAGGAACTCTGCAAGGTTTTGATATGGAGGATAAATAGCTATATGCATAAACGATTTATTTTAATCCAATAATAAATCTATCAGTTGGTTGACGGATAATAAACAAGCTTCTTCTGCTAACTGAATATCGTTATACATCAATAATGAATCGACAATGGAACCATCGATTAACATGCCGATGTGGAAACAGAGTGTATGAATATTAATCTTTCGCCTTATTTCACCACTTTCGACTGCCTCGTTGAGAATTTCTGTCAATACTTCGATGAATTGTTTGAAATGTTCCTCGTTTTTTTTTCTTAAAATCCGGTGCCTGGGATATTCGGCAAAAAGATTTAAAATGTTCACTTCCTTATCTGCTCCAACAAGTTTACTAACATTCCTGAAAGGCTCAAAGGTTAACCTGATTAAACTGTTTATCTTCTCCCCCAGGGGATACTTATCAACTTCAGAAAATTTGGCATCATCCAAATAAGCAAAGAAAAAATCATCAACCGTTTCAATAAATAAATGTTCTTTACTTTTGAAATGATGATAAAACGCCCCTTTCGAAGTTCCTGCTTTTTCAATGATTTCGTTAATTCCGACCGAATATCCTTTGGTCAGGAATAATCGCATTGCCGTGTTTTTGATTCTGTTTTTTGTAATATTCATGTTTCATAAAATAGACAGACCGGTCTGTAAACATATTGAAATTTGTGCTATTTTAAAACAGATTGAAGGTTTTTGTAGAGAAATAGTACGCTTCGACAAACCAGATTACTTGCACGGAAAGCTTCTGAATGGGTTGTAAGGAATTAATGCGAATCAAAGATTAAACTTTAAGAGTAAAAATAGGATGCGTTCCATCCGTAATTCCAATTCTGTAACCGGTTGGATAAAATGCGGTATCTGTTTCGAAATTTATCGGGCATGGTTTTATATTTTATTTAATATTGACATTATTCCTGCTATAGCCCGTTAGTGATTCGAATGTACCAACCATATTACCCAACGTTTTTCCCGGTTTTGAATCCGTTTTGTTTTTATGATTCATTGGTGCACCGGTAGGGGCAACCCTTTGTGATTTTTGTTTCATTCGTATTATTACCCATTGTTTGTGGTTGTCCCGTTAATTGCCGGTTATCCCAAAATATTGGATTGCGGGGGAATTTATTAGGGCAGACACACTGGTTTGCCCCTACGGTGCGCACGGCAATATTTTCGATGATGCAATGAAAATGGTAGGCGTAATAACCATTTGATGGCACCGCATATTGGGATATTTGTTTTCCAATGTATACCATTTTTTCTCATAGTGCCATATAATAGACGCTCTGTAGGGGGTACACCGAAAAAACGAATCGAATTCGAATTAACAATTTGTTTAAGGAAAAATTCAATCCGGGAGGTTGAAAAAAATATCAAGGAGAAAATTTTGTTTAACCTAAAACTCCTACTTGACACTGCTACTGCAAGAGTTCTTATTTGTTGGAAAAAGATTTTCCACTATTGGAAATGAACCCGGCACTATTCTCTAAAAACCTGTACCTGTTAGCATACAGAGTCTATTCATTCAATGAAGTTAAACAGTCATAGTAAGCGACATCTTTGTCGCACCTGCGTGCCCCAAGAACGCCTATTTATTATGGTGTAATTCTTTATTATTTTTAAATTAATTTATTTATTACTATTGACATATTATGTTTTTATAATTAAATTACATCAATTATTAATAACTCTATAAATTAAATTACAAATGAAAAGACCACATTTAAATTTCAATTCTGAAGAAGGCTTCAAAGTTGATGTAATGCTTTTAGCTGACAATACAGGAAGTATGAGTACAGCTATTAATGATGTAAAAGCAAACTTTGTGAATGCGTATCAATCTTTACTCACTACAACAAAATGGGATGCTCAAGTTGGTGTGTCGTATTACAAAGACAGTGTTGATAGAGATCCTTTCGTTGTGCTCGCTAAAATAACAGATGATAGCAGCGTTCTGCAAGCAGCCGTTAATAATTTGGGCGCAAGTGGCGGTGGGGATCAACCTGAAGGACAGTTATATGCACTAACTCAACTGGCTGATCGAAAAGTTACCGGATGGCGTGCAGGAGCAACCAGGGTTATTTGCTGGTTTGGAGACCAACCGGGGCATGATCCTGTTACGATAAATGGAGAACGATGTACCACTGAAAGCACTATCGAGACATTGCTGCACACAAACATTTTTGTTTGTGCTTTTAGTATGTCTCCATCCAATAATCTTAATGGAAGTCAGGGTGGAAGCCCTAATCAGGCAATTAACATTACCAATGAGACCAATGGCGTTCGCGATGGTGAATATTGCCTTCTTAATGTAAGTCAAGCCGGAGTTACGGAGTTTATATTTAGTTTCATATCGAAACACACTCCGTAATTAATCTTGAGAGTCGAACTTAAAGGTAACATGTTTCTAATGAGCAATTGTTTCGTAAATTTTATATGTCACTTGTTGGATAAGAAAATAAAACCCATCATTACAAAAATGATGGGTTTTATTTTCAACAAAGTTGAGGTTTTGATTATCTCCTATTTATGCCGTTTTTTGAAAAAATTATGGTAACGTTTTATTGTATAATTTTCATGTATTAAATTCCTGATCTATTATATATTGATTAATATTACTTGCTGCTAACATTTTTGTTTTATCCATCGTTCTGGCAATTTATTGTTAAAAGTAAAAATAATAAATAAAATTAACGCCTGGTTTTGAGCGATTTATAGTAATGAATAAAATATCGTTGAGCTTATCCCCGTCATCCGTTATGGGCATGGCATTATGCTCCTTCTTTCCAAAAGAAATACATATTTCCCGGTCAATACAGGCTTCGTCTCCACACGAAGGGCATATCTCCCGGGTGATTCGTTGAAGCAACGATTTCCAATATGGCGTGAAAATGATTGGGCATCACTGCATATAATAATAGACGCTATGCAGAAGGTTATAACGAAAGGGCCCTCCAATTTACGCCAATCTACCTTAATGTCAAATAGGTTGATAATAAAACCGGAAGCCTTAATCAGAAGTTGTGAAAGCCTTAATCGGAAGTTGCGGAAGCCTTATCCAAACGTTCCGGAAGCCTTAATCAGGAACTCTGGAAGCCTTAATCCTTAGCCAAAGAGGGTTGATTGCTAATTCCTCACCGAAAACAGCAAACCGGAAACCGGAAAAAGCGGATTAAAAACACTATCTGTAAATATCTGACCGGCAGGTGATGTTTAGTTCAACACTGCCTCCAATACAAAGCGTATGCAAGCAACGCTTTATTGGAGGCTAATTAGCAGAAGTTTTTTTTCAATAATATTTTTCAATTCCTCCAAATCCTTTTATCATTTTGTTCTCTTTGGTTTTGTCGATAAAATTGTTCAAACGTTTCTCAAATTCCTCTGGTCTCTTTCTTGCACTTTCTATATATGCAATTCGGATTCGTCTATATGGTTCTGACATTTTCTGAAAATTTTCCCAAGTACTTTTATCCGTTTTCAATTTCTCTATAATATCTTTTGGAAAAACAAACTTTTCTTTCGTTACTTTTTCTATGTCTTCGAGTACAGACTTGTGAATCAGTCTATTTTCAAGCAACCATTTAAGTCGTTCCTTATTAGCTTGGGAATAGGACGAGTTGTTTCTTCTTTTACAAAAGCGTTGTACTGTCGCTTCCTTGTTGAGTGATTTGACTGTAGTGTCAATCCACCCAAAACACAGAGCTTCCTCAACTGCATCATTGTACAAGATCCTCTTTTTTCCTGTTTCTTTTTTTGGATATTCCAACCAAACATCATCCCTTGTCTCAAAATTGTTTTCGAGCCATTTTCTCCAATCCTGTCTGTTTGTAAAATATTTGGTTTCTATATTTGCCATTTTTCAAAATTGCTACAACGGTAAATTGGTCGGGTAAGCCGAGGGAACTTCCCCCTCAGCTTCTCACTGAACCACACTTGAACCACTCTGCTCATCCGGCCCTTGTTATACAATCTAAGCATTTCAACCTGCCGTTCATGCCTGGCACTGCGTGCTAGAACGCCTATTTATTAGCGGTTGTTATTTTTTTCATCATATAAGAAAAAGCACGATTCATTTTAGAGGTGTGATTTTCTAATGATAGTGGTTGATAGGAAATTGCTTTTTCGATATCATTTTCTGTCAGTTCTAGATATTGCAAAACTTGCTGATAATTTGATGGTCTTTCATGTATCTTATCAGCATCGAATAGTTGGATTGCTTTATCGCGTGTTATTTCATCACGTCTAACCATATTGCTATATTGACATTTGCGACGTTCGTATCCGTAAATTCTGTTTCGGATATAATTGGTTAATGGTTCAGCAATGCAGTCTAAATGTTTAGAATATTCTCGATTTGTCTCATCCTGCCAGCCGAGCTCTTTTTTGATAATGTTTCCCATTTCTTTGTCGCTTGGATTTTCAATGAAGAACAAAGGTCTAACTTCTCTGCTAAGCTTTCCTGTCTTTTTATAAAGTGAATGAGTAAACATATTTAGATTTGGAAAAATTAGAAAATCATTTAACTGTTTTCTTGTCATATTTTTTTCGATTTTCATGATGTGCTTGAACCTTGCGATATCTTGTATAGAGTCTGGCACAAAAGAGTCGTTTTCCAAAGGAGATGTCCCGTATAGAATGATTGGTATCGAGTACTCTTTAGCAACTTTAAGAACATTTGCTTTTGTTGCAATGTCACAAGCTCCGCAAATGTCCCCAGAATATTTTAACATGTTTTGGTAAATCTTTTTTTGAATATTAAAATCCGGTTTGCAAAAAATATGTTTTACTCCGGTAATCTTTATTGCTCTGTCAATGTTATCTAATGCGAGTTGGCTAAATAAACCATTGTCATAAGTCATTGCCAAGACATTCAATTTGTAAACAATTACGGCGAGGTGCAAAATATAGGTACTATCTTTTCCCCCACTTAAAGGTACAAGTGCATCGTATTCATTTTTTTTATTTTTCGCAGCTTGGAAAATTTCGAGAAGCTTATCCTCTCCAATTGGTTTAAACTCCTTTTTCGCAGAACATATTGAACACACACCGTTGTCATCGAATGTTAGTCCAGGATAATTTTCGTCAAGAAGACACTCTTTGCATGTTTTCATTTAAGTCTTATATCTAAATTAAGTATAATGTGTTTTTTAATAATCGCTAACGGTGGTGGGTTCGAGTAAGCCGAGGGAAGTTCCCCCTCAGTTTCTCTCAGAACCGCACTTGAACCACTCTGCTCATCCGCCCCTTGTTATACAATCTAAGCATTTCAACCTGCCGTTCATGCCTGGCACTGCGTGCCGCTAGAACGCCTACTTATTATGTGGTGCTTTTTCTATTTTTAATTATTTCTACTTTAACAGATTTCCGATTGTTTGTCAAAAGCAAGGTTTATATCGTTTTGTCGTCGGCAATGCCGTTCAAAAATTTGATCAATCATATCGTCTTCCGACATCTGTCGGTATAGCTTGAAAATAATCCATCGTTTAATATCACGTGCAGACAGTAAGGGAATATTGTCAAAGCACAGCAATTTCTCTTTCAGGATAAAAGTTGACAGCAAAAAATTAAGGGCTATTTGATGGTGCCAGGCGAACCACTTGCGTGTTTGGTATTTGTCCATGCCTGAAATCTGTTTGTTTTCCCTGATGCAGTGTTCCACAAAAAAACGTTGGGCTTGCATACAGGCAATGCCTTTCTCTGTGTATTGCCCCAGATTGGCATTGGAGAAAGAGTATTTATATTCGTAATCTCCTTTCTTTGTCTTGTTCCTGCGTATTACCAACAAGCGGCACAACATACGGTTGTTGTCCTTATCCCCAATATACACCGTACGAAAATGATAATCGGCAATCAACTTCCCTATTGTCGTATTGCGAACTTCTATTCCCTGCCAATCTTTTTCCGTAAGCCCTGACATATACCTGTCTGCCCTTATGCCTTCCGACAAGGGTTTTTCTTTGACCGGCTTGCGGCCTTTGCCGGTAGAGGGGGGGATACCTATCTCACATTCTTCCAAATAAACAGTTAAATTGGAATGAATATCAAGCATGTAGATAAATCCCATGTCCTCAATGGCTTCTGCAAGTTCTACGCTGTTGCCGTAATAACCGTCCCCTCCGACATAATCAAAGTCAACCCCCATTTCTTTTTGGTGACCGATGATCTCAATGGCTATTTCCCATTTGGGTTTGAAGGCCCTGTCCCCTTTAGGGATACCTGCTTCCTGGCAACGGGAACCGTTATTACACCAGGATTCCGGTAAAAACAACCGTGCATCTACCATAGAGGCAAAATCCCCATTGCTCAAGGCTCCGAATACGGCTACCTGTGAGTTGCATATTTTACCTGCATTTCCACAATATTGAGGGCTTACCCCTACGCTCTTGTCCCCTTTCTTTTCCCAACCGCTTTCATCAATAAGCAGCCCTGTTAATTTTCTCTTGGGCAGGCTATTGCTTGCATCTTTGGACACTTGATCCATCAGAACTCTGTAATTCCAGGTGGATTCGGTTATGAAATGTTGCATTTGATGGTAGTTGGCAAACATCTCTTCGCTTATTCCTTCAATGTTACTAAGTTCACTCATGAAAATACCCTGACAGTAAGTTTGTGCTTTATCGAAAAAACGTTTTGTTTTATTTCTGAAAAATTGTTCATAATCAGACAAATAAGAATCAAACCGTCCTCGCATCGGGCGCAGTGTTTCTCCATATCCATCTCTGTTTTTAACTTGTATTAACCAATTTAGTGATCTCCTTGTTTGTTTCTCGATCGTGTCTTAAAAGTAATATTTATAACCCTGATATTTAAATATATAACATCTTTAATTCAAAGAATTTTTAATCTGTTAAAGTAGAATTATCATTATTGTTAAAGTTATTGGGATTGCGATTCCTACTAATAAAAGTGCAAACTTCACAATTCCAATAATCGCATAAAATCCAAATGCCCAATGGGTCATAACTCTATCTGTTTTTTCTAAAAAATCACTCAGAGCCACAAAATTGTTAATTAACCAATATGCAGTCAACATTAGAAAGCTTAGAACATAAAGTCCAATGATTTTTATTTTTCCAGTCTCTTTTGATTCTTTAAATCCATGGATTTACATATAAAACCTGCAGCATGATTTCTATAGCTCTTTTACAAAAATCGAATAATTCATTCTCATGAAATTCTGGTCTTTCCAGAAGGTCTGAATCATTTTCTGGGTCTTTAACATGTACCCATTTATTCCTGAATTTTCTATGTTCATGAAAATTTTGCTTCAATTCGTCAGTCAGGCTCGAATTCTCAATTAACTGGTAAAAGCTCCATTTATTTGCTTCTTTGTTTTCAAAATAGTCATATCGCAAGTGAGACTCTATTGCAGCTTGGCAAGCCAGTATTGATGAAAGATTTGCTCCCGCACAAAAAGCAGTCTCTGCATCTTTTGACAAGAAGGTTGTCCATTCCGAAAGTATTACTCCTCCAAGAAGCAATTTTTCGTCCAACTCAATAATATAGTTCCATTTATCCTGCCCTGTCATTTTTCAAAATACCACATAACGTTTCAATGTTTTATCCATCTTTCTCCATATTCCAGTTGAGCCAGAATATGCATCGTTCACCCAAATTATTGTTAAAAATAAAAATAATAAACGATATTAAAGCTAGGTTTATAGCGGTTTATAATACGGGATAAAATAGGACATTTTGATTTTGAAAGAACTGGAACTTCAGAGATAGCAATTTTTTCAAATCAGCATCATATTTTTGATTGATAGATTCAAGATCGGTTGTCATTTCAGCCTTATCCTGATTACCATCCATGAAACACCAGTAAACACCCGGTTTAGCAGCATTCAGAGGGTTAAGAAAAGAGGATTTTAAACTATTGTAGTTTTTGGCCGACTGATATTTCGAACATGCAGCTAGTAGCATAACTAATGCAATCATCGAAAATGTTCTAAAGGAATAAATAATCAAACTACAAAATATATTGCTGTTTAAATTTCATCAATAATACATTTCTACACCTCCGAATAACGAAAAATTCTTTTAAAACTCAGGAATCTATCAGTAGTACCAAATTTTTAATCTTTAGATTCCTCGATATTTATGCCTAAAAATGGTGATATTGAGTTTGAACGTTGGGGGATTTCAGAATTAACCAAATTATTCTCCGAAAAATTATTTGGAGCATTTTTTATTAAAATAAGCAATTTAAAAACATCAAAACGGACCAATGTAATTCAATTGAAATATTAATTATCAGCGAGTTGAACCATTGATCGAGACCTATTTTTCAGGATTTAATTGAAAGGTCTCGGATCAGTTAAAAAAGTTGTGGAGAAAAATATAAAAACGAACTTTGTATTTTATATTTTACAAATGAAGGGACAATCAAACGAACATTACCAGACATTGCTAAAATTACTTTTACCAGAAGAAATCTTTGAATATTTCGACATTGTTCAAATAGAAACAGGAGAAAAAGAAATCCATGTACATTTGGAAGAAAAGGCAATAAAGCCGGAAGGATATGAATTGGTAAAGCTTATTTCCAAAGGATTTTATAACGAATCAGTGATACAGGATTTTCCATTACGGGACAAAGCCATGTTTTTGCACGTAAAGCGTCGGAGATGGTTTTCAGAATCGACAGGCAAGACAGTAGAGAGGGACTGGGATAGTGTTGCAAAAGGGACTCGTTTGACGAAAGGTTTTGCAATTTTTTTAAAAGGGTTTTTTGGACAATTACCCCATCAGCAGCAATAGTTTAGAAAAGTACTATTCCATTGATGGGGATCGTTTTGGGCAACAGTACAAAGAGTATTTGAGTGATTTTCCCACTTGGGGACAAAAGCCACATGCAAAGGACTGGATTCTTTTCCCGGAGAACGTTGGTACACAATTAAGCATTGACGAGACAGCCCTTACCAATGGAGAACTTTACACGATTGTAACCAATAAAGCAGGCAAAGGGAAAAAAGGCGCATTAGTTGCAATGGTTGAAGGTACGGAGGCAGAAAAAATCATAGAGGTTTTAAAAAGAATCCCCGAAGAAAAAATCAATATGGTAAAAGAAGTAACACTTGATATGGCCAATTCCATGGATAAAATAGTACGAAGATGTTTTCCCAAAGCTAAGCGGGTGATCGACCGTTTCCATGTTCAAAAATTGGCTTACGATGCATTACAGGAGATGCGTATTGCCCATCGTTGGGATGCAATAAACGAAGAGACCAACGCCATTGAAAATGCAAAAGCAGATGGTAAAAAATATGTTCCGGAAATATTAAGCAATGGGGATACAAAAAAGCAACTACTTGCCCGTAGTCGGTATTTATTGTTCAAGTCTGGTGATAAATGGACGGAGAAACAAAAGAAAAGAGCTGCAATATTATTTGAACTTTTTCCTGACATAAAACAAGGGTATTCTCTTACTCATTCATTAAGGATGATATTTTCAAAAAACAAAAACAAAGGCGTAGCTTATACGAAAATGGCTAAGTGGTTTAATGATGTTACCGAATCTGGATTTAAATCATTCAATACCATATCTGCAACATTCTATTCGCATTATCCTGAAATATTGAACTTCTTTGACAATCGAAGCACGAACGCTTCTGCTGAATCTTTCAATGCTAAACTGAAAACTTTCAGGGCTACTCAAAGAGGTGTTGTTGATATTGAATTCTTCCTGTTCAGAGTTGCTAAAATTTATGCTTGACCGGTAACTCCACAACTTTTTCATGTGATCCAAGGTCTCGATTTAGGGCCCC
This sequence comes from Prolixibacteraceae bacterium, assembly GCA_963662895.1. Lineage (GTDB taxonomy): Bacteria > Bacteroidota > Bacteroidia > Bacteroidales > Prolixibacteraceae > GWE2-42-39. The sequence continues at coordinate 3,112,494 of OY759982.1, forward strand.
TTTGGGTTGGTGCATATTTGATGCCCTGCCGAAAATAAAAAAGCGCCTAAACCTATGATTTAAGCGCTTTTAAGTCTTTTTGACTTCTTAATTGGTGACCCAGCTGGGTCTCGAACCCAGGACCCCATCCTTAAAAGGGATGTGCTCTACCAACTGAGCTACTGAGTCATCCTATGACTACTTTTGTTTTTCAAAAGCGGTTGCAAAAATAGTTCTTTATTCCAAAAAGCCAAGAAAAAAACAGAACAATATCGGAAAAATGATCTTTTTCTAATCATCGTTCTCCTGTGCACAAAATAAGGATGCTTTTGAATCAACTCATTTGATAAACATTTTATATTTTCGCCATACGAATATCGGGGAAGAAACAAAATTTATTTTGTTTTTGTCCTCTGCTTATAAAGTAAACTGCAACTTATGAACATTCAAATGGTTGACCTTTACGGTCAATATCTGAAGATAAAAGACGAAATTGATGATGCCATTCAGAATGTAATCCGTTCGTCGGTTTTTGTGAAAGGAGGCAAGGTTTTTGAATTTGAAGAAAATCTTCGCAATTATATGAACGTGAAAGAAGTTATTACCTGCGGGAACGGTACTGACGCCCTTCAAATGGTGTTGATGGCTTTACATCCTGAACCTGGCGACGAAGTGATCACTACTCCCTTTACTTTTGTTTCGACCCTTGAAGTGTTGGTTTTATTGAAGCTGAAACCTGTTTTGGCTGATATTGATCCGGCGACATTCAATATTTGTCCCGAAAAACTAAAGAAAAAGATCGGTCCGAAAACCAGGGCAATTGTACCTGTTCATTTGTACGGGCAATGTGCTCCCATGGAAGAAATAACAGGGATAGCCAGGGAGCACGGTTTATATGTTATTGAAGATATGTGCCAGGCATTAGGGACTGATTATATTTGTTCGGACGGAACCCGGGCAAAAGCCGGAACGATTGGCGATGTAGCCTGTAACTCGTTTTTCCCGACTAAAAACCTGGGCGCTTATGGCGATGGAGGGGCTGTTTTTACGAATGATGAAAAACTGGGTCTTGCCATCCGCTCTATTGCCAACCATGGCATGAGTAAAAAATATCATTACCGGCAAATCGGACTTAACTCTCGGCTCGATGCCTTGCAGGCAGCTATCCTTGATGTGAAACTGAAATATCTTGATCAATACATTGAATCCCGGCAGCGGGCAGCTATGTTTTACGATCAGGCGTTTGATGATCTCCATGAAATCTGTATTCCGGAAAGAGTCCCGTTCAGTACACACAGTTTTCACCAATACACATTGAAAGTGAAATCCGGACGCGACCAGCTTCAGCAATATCTGAAAGAAAAGGGAATCCCTACAATGATTTATTACCCGATGCCGCTTCATCTTCAGGAAGCATATCGCTTTTTAGGTTACAGGAAAGGCGATTTCCCGGCTTCGGAAGAATGTTCGCAACAAGTGTTATCTTTGCCTATGCACACAGAGCTTTCTCAGGAGCAGATGGAATATATTACAAGCCATATCATTGAATTTTACCAGTGATGGATACACGTTATTTTGTACATGAAACAGCCGTGATTGATGAAGGGTGTTCGATCGGGGACGCAACAAAAATATGGCATTTTACCCATATCATGCCTGCCTGTAGCATTGGAAAAAATTGCAATATCGGGCAGAATGTCGTTATTTCTCCTGAAGTTAAGATCGGGAATAATGTAAAAATACAGAACAATGTGTCGGTTTATACAGGAGTGGTCTGCGAAGATGATGTTTTTCTCGGACCGTCAATGGTTTTTACCAATGTGGCGAACCCGCGCAGTGCAATTGTCAGAAAAAATAAATTTCAGCAGACATTAGTAAAAAAAGGGGCTACCATTGGAGCTAATGCAACCATTATTTGTGGAATAACAATTGGCAAATATGCTTTTATAGGAGCAGGGGCGGTAGTCACCAAAAACATTTCGGACTATGCACTGGTAATGGGTAATCCGGCAAGGCAAACCGGATGGATGAGCGAATTCGGGCATAAACTCCGGTTTAATGAAGAAGGGATTGCCATTTGTCCTGAAGGGAAACAGAAATATCTCCTGAGAAATGGAATAGTTACAAAAATTGAAAATTGAATAAATGACAAAAAAAATACGTTTTGCCGTGATCGGAATGGGGCATATCGGGAAACGGCATGCAGAGATGGTTCGCCGGAACCCTGAGGCCGAATTGGTTGCAGTTGCGGATATACGAACTACCGAAGAATGTGGTTCAGAAGGGATTGAAGTCCCTTTTCATCGTTCCATAGATGAACTGCTGGCCCGTGAAAAAAATCTGGATGTATTAAACATATGTACCCCTAATGGTTTGCATGCGCCAATGGCTATCCAGGCTTTGGAAAACAATTTACATGTTGTGGTTGAGAAACCGATGGCACTCACGAAACCCGATGCCGAAGCAATTATTCACAAATCATTGGAGCAGGAAAGGCATGTGTTCTGCGTGATGCAAAACCGTTATTCTCCTCCCTCTGTCTGGCTGAAAAATATAATGGATCAGCAAATATTGGGTGATATTTACCAGGTACAGATCAACTGTTACTGGAACCGCGATGCCCGCTACTATACAGGCAAAAACTGGCATGGCAACAAACAATTGGATGGAGGGACACTGTTTACCCAGTTCTCGCATTTTATTGATATCATGTACTGGCTTTTCGGAGATATAAAAAATATTGCAGGCCGTTTTAACGATTTTAATCACCAAAAGTTGACTGACTTTGAAGATTCAGGTATTGTTACTTTCGATTTTGTAAAAGGAGGTACCGGTTGTTTGAATTATTCGACAGCTTTGTACAACGAAAACCTGGAAAGCAGTATGATTATCATCGCAGAGAAGGGTACTGTGAAAATTGCCGGCCAATACATGAATGAGGTCGCTTACTGTAATATAAAGGATTATATTATGCCGGAACTGGAACCGGGTACTCCGCCTAATGATTACGGTGCATACAAAGGTTCGGCACAAAATCATCATTTTGTGATCCGTAATGTGGTAGAAAAACTGAACAAGCATTCTTCCATTAGCACTAATGCCCTGGAAGGCATGAAAGTGGTGGACATTATTGAACGCATATATACAGAGCGCGACAAACAATGGAGAAAATAATTCCGAAACCAGCTTATTACTGGTACGCTGTATATACCAAATCGAGGGCAGAGAAGAAAGCACAGTCGGAACTTAAAGAACAGAACATTGAGGTGTTTTTACCCCTTCAGCGAAAATTAAGGCAGTGGAGCGACCGTAAGAAATGGGTGGATATGCCGCTTATTCCGGGGTACCTGTTTGTAAGGATCAGCCGCAGGGAGTATGATAAAGTGTTACAGTCGTCCTATGTGGTTACTTATGTTCGCTTTGAAGGTACTGCTGCCATCATTCCCGATGAGCAAATCGAATACCTGAAGATGATGCTCAAACAGGATGCCCACGAGGTATCAGTGACTTCAGAGCAATTACAGCCGGGTAAAAAAATTGAGGTCATTGCAGGCCCCATGATCGGTATGAAGGCTGTGCTGGTAAAAATTCAGGGAAAAAACAAGGTCGCCATACAAATCGAGCAGATAGGCTTTGCTGCACTGGTCGAGATACCGGTAAATGATATCAGACTTATCTGAGACAATTTATATACCTTTGAGGGCAAATCAATTTCACGGATATGAATATCACATATAATCTTACAAAAAAAAAAAGCAAACTGGCTGTAATCGGAATGGGCTATGTGGGGTTACCACTGGCCCTTGAATTTGCTAAGCATATGCCGGTTCTTGGTTTTGATATAGATGAAAAACGGATTGATTTACTGAACCGGGAAACTGACCCTAACGGTGAGATTGCCTCCCCTGCTTTTGAAAATTGTGATATCCGGTTTACTTTCAGTAAAGAAGATTTAAAAGACGCATCTGTATTTATCATTGGGGTGCCGACACCGGTTAATAAATACAATCATCCCGACCTGTCAGCTTTAATGTCGGCCACGCAAACGGTTGCCGAAAATATAAAGAAAGGGGCTTACGTGATATACGAATCAACGGTATACCCTGGTACCACGGAAGAAGAATGTATCCCGGTACTCGAAAAGATTTCCGGGTTAAAATATAAACATGATTTTAAAGTTGGTTACTCACCCGAACGGATTAACCCGGGAGATAAAATACACACTCTGGGCAATACGGTAAAAATTGTTTCAGGCTGTGATGATGAGGCCCTTGAAAATATTGCAGAATTATATAAGTTGGTAGTAAAAATCGGTGTACACCGTGCCACATCAATAAAAGTTGCCGAAGCTGCTAAAATTATTGAAAATACCCAGCGTGATGTGAATATTGCCCTGATGAACGAACTTTCCATCCTGTTTGGCCGCATGGGGATCAATACCTATGATGTGCTGGAAGCGGCAGGTACCAAATGGAACTTTTTGAAGTTCTATCCCGGACTGGTTGGTGGCCATTGTATCGGTGTCGATCCATATTATCTGGTACATAAAGCCCGGGAACTGAAATACCATCCCCAGATGATCAACTCCGGCCGTTTTGTGAACGACTCGATGGGGGGCTATATAGGAAAACAAATTGTTAAACGGCTGATTGCAGCAAAGAAAAATCCGGTGGGGGCAAAGGCCCTGGTCATGGGGGTTACTTTTAAAGAAAATGTGTCAGACATCCGTAATTCGAAGGTTTTTGACATAATTAAGGAATTAAAGGATTATGGCGTTGAAGTTGATACCTGGGATCCGCATGCTTCTGCTGAAGATGTAAAAAAAGAGTATGGTATACAATTGATTGATTCTCCATTTTTTTCAGCAAAAAATAAAAACTACAATGCAGTGATAGTTGCGGTTTCGCACCGTGAATACGAACAGCTTTCCGAACCGGATTTTCTTACTGTTTGTAATCCTGACTCTTTACTTGCCGATATTAAAGGAATCTATCGGGGTAAAATAAAAACACTGGATTACTGGAGTTTGTGAATAGCTTCAATGCATTCGTGAGTAGTTATCACTTATTGTCCTGGTGAATATTTTATTAACTGAAGCGGCCCGGCTAAGCCGGAAATCTTGTCCAGACTATAGGTTTCCTTTACTCCGACATAAGAAGTCCAGATACCATTCAGATGTCCGGTTTCCCTGAGGTCTCCGATTAACCGGTTCCTGTTTGTTGTTGCAGCAGTCACTTCCAGCCGGTTATGTTCTTTTAGTAACCCATTAACCGGAATGGTCACAACCGACGTCCAGATATTCCGGATAAAATGATCATTCAGTTTTACTTCCCCTGTGGTTCCAAAAACGCCCAGATTAAGATAAACCGGACTATCATTATTAAGATACCCGGACGGAACAGTAAAATCAATAACATACCTGGCTTCACCTGAAAAGTATTTAATTTTGTGCAGATCGAATTCCGTCAGCGATTTCAAATTTGAAATTCTGGCAGGTTCAATAGTATCCCCGTTAATGGGGGTAAATTCTATGATTCCTTTAAAACCGGCTATCTTGTAAATTTCAGGAGATATCGTTTTAAATGACTTTTCTTCTCCTGTATCCGTGGTAATTTTGTAATTACCCCCGGCATGACTGATTAATGACCAGCTACCCTTTACATGTTTCACCTCCGGAATAACATCGGGCAAGACACCCTCTTCTTGTGCAGGAAATATTTGGGTTCCATCTAATTCTACCTTTGTGATATGACTTTGCTGATTCCCTTTTTTGAACACAAAGAATAGAGATTCGTCAGCCTGAAAACGAACCGGGATACGAATTTTCCCATTACTTTGTGTATAAATAAGCTGACTTTTACATTCACCTGTCATCGGATCCCATATCTCAGGTACCTTATCCCCCACAGAAAAAATACATTCAAAATTCAACGGTTGGTTATGTTGATTCACAATAAAAAAAACATCTTCACCGCCAGTGGTTTTATGGATTGATAATACCTCAAGAGAATCGGGCAGTGCAGTTGAAAAAGCTGGTTCAATATTTAAATTCCTGAATATACCGTTTGTTAACGCCCCCCACCATACAAGTCCTTTCCCGTACCGGTTCTTCCCGTCTTTCCTATTCTCATAACCATTCCAGAGTTTAGACGTCAGGTCTTCAAAATTTTCCCGGTTTTCAGTTTTGTCTTTAAGAGACAGCAGATTTTGCGGTTTTTGACCATAAACAACAGCACCATCACGAACCAGTCTTTCAATTTCAGTTAAAGTGGAATAGTTGATGTAACTGATATTTGGCAGAGCTAATAATGAAAACGCAGCGCCGGTCGGAAATGATATTTTACCGTCTTTAACAACAGCTTTTTGAAGCAGGTCGAAGTTACACGGGTTGGCATGAATGCCTTTGGAAAGCTTATTATCCAGATCAGTATTTAAATCCTGGGGCCACTCATCTCCGACATAATAAAGGACATCTGCCTGGATTATTCCTTTTTGAAGTACATACTGAATACGCGCCTGATAATCGAGCCAGCCAACGGAATACTTCCACCATGGTGTATTCCTGTTAAAATGAGAACCAAAAGCATACAAAGTCATCCCGGGTTTCTGATCATTGGGCTGGTGGACATAACTATGGAGAATCATTTGATTGATGCCCGAGCAGTAAGCCCTGTCGCCATACAACTTTAAATCAGCCGGGGTTTCGCTGTGACGACAACTTGCAGTGAACGCTTCAGAGGCCAGCACTGGTTTGTTATATAAACCTGATAGCGACGCCAAACGGTTCAGGTTATTATTCTTTAGCGGAGAATAAGCTATAATCCCGTCTTTTGCCAATGTCCAGAATTCAGTCATGGGCAAATCGATATAGCTGTTTGTTTTTAAGATATCCAGCGGAGGATACATTCCACCTCCGTAAATTACTTCAGCATGCATTTCCAAGTTGTCTCTGTGGCAAAGTTCTCTGAAATGCAGGTAATAATTTTCCTCAATCATTTCCGCTATCGTCTCTCTGAAATCATATAAAAATCCTTCTGACATTTCCGGGCTTCCGACAACATCGCCACACAATGCAGGCAACCAGTTTATTAACTTATAGCCCCGGCGTTTTTCAAACTCTTCGGGCATTTTTGCAGTCCAGTTCTGATAATCGCACTCCCAACTGTCGATCAGCAGAAATTTAAAAGTACTCCCGTTGAGTCCCCTCGAATGTTCAACTAACTTTTGAGGGAAACCTGCAAAATGCAGGTTCAGGGCAGTAGTATCCATTTTGTCACACTCCAGACCTTCCCCCTCAATCGTTGACGGGGCATTGATAACGCCGGTGGTTGTGTAGCCAAACCGAAGAATCGTCCAGTACCCGTCGGGCAGGTCTATATCAATCGTTCCATTCGGATCCATTTTGCCTGTAAGATCGACCACCTCATTATTATTATTCGAAAGCACATAATCAGCAGGTTCGTTCCTTTTCTCTTCCAGTCTCTTCGTATCCACATTAGTCGCAGAAATGTTTTTTTCAAATACATGAGGTATCTCCGGAGCAAAACCCGGCTGCTCATTGTCTCTTAACAATTCCACGTGAGACAACAAGTATTTACGGTCCCGCCATGTTGCAATTGAAAGCCCGTCGCTTACAATTAATTTAAAATACCTGGCTTTTGTCCTGGGAAATTTAATGATTGCTGTATCATTAAAGCAAGTCAGATTAAACCGGCTTAGCTGCTTATAGCTTTTGCCGCCATCTTTCGAATACATCAAAGTATATTGATTGGATACATTTTTATTAATTGCAGAAGTTCCACCTTTATACCCCTGGAAAACCAAGATTTTACCTGTAGTAAATTCCGTGTTAAAAAGAATTTCAATTGAATCTCCCTTTTGCATCTCGAAGATCGTGGAAGGAGCTATTTTTTGTTCATTGTTAAGGATCATATCAGGATGAGCAGCTTGAAAAGAGTTCTTCTTTAATCCCTTGTTTCTATAGGCAACAACCGCTACATCATTATAAAAATCATAATTACAAAAAGGCTTGTCAAGCTTTATTTTACCCTTGAACCCCGGAGAAATAATTGTTTTGGTATAAACGAACTTTTTCATCGACATTTCGGGGGTAATCCACGGGCCGCCACTTTCGCTCCACCCATCACAGTTATGTACGCCAATGGTAATGCCCAGCCGTTTGGCCTCCTGTAAAGCCCATTCAAACATTTCATACCATTCGTTTGTAACAAACTTAACCTTCTTAAGCGGAAAATCTTTTCCAGGCACCCGTCCGGTATTTTGCGGAAACCCAAGGTTGAGTATGGTCGCCTGAGTGATACCTTCCCGTTTCATCGACTCTAAATCTTTGGTAATACCATCTTTTGATATCATTCCGTCCACCCAGTGCCACCATGTATGTACCCTGCTGCTTTTTACAGGTTGTGTAAACTGCCCCGGATTAAGGTTGTCATATTTAACAACTTGCTTACAACTTACAATAACTGCAAAAAGGCAAATAAGCCTCCCTAAATTCAATTTTAATCTCTTCAAAACTCTCATTTAATTCAATGAAGTGCAATCAGCCCATACACTCTTTTCCATTAATTTATTTTTTTCCAACACCTTACTCATATATTTTTACATCTTGTTCGATTAGCTGTACCGGACCTATTAATCCTGCCTGTTGCAGAGGTGAATCTTTTCTGTAATAAAACCAAATATTAAATGTCTTCCGGCCTTTCGATGGGCGTGTTTGCTCTTTTATGAACCAATCGGGAAAGGCTTTCATAGCTCTTCCCATCGTTCTTCCCCGGTCTTTTCCCCATTCAAAATCGGCCGGATATTGCTCATCTCCGATCAAACGGTTTGCCCAGTTGTTGGTAACAGCAATTTCAAGTGTATTATTTCCTGTTTTTAGCCAGGGGGTAATATCTGCCCGATAAGGAGGATACCACAAAACGCCAAGGTCTTGCCCGTTAACTTTTAGTTCGGCAATATCATCGAGTTTTCCCAAATCAAGTATTAGCCTTTTGTTTTTTTCTGTCTTCGCTTTATCTATTTTAATTTCTTTTTTATAAGTAGCAGTACCGGAAAAATATTTGATGGAAAGATCAGGGTGCTTACTAAAATCAATCAACGATGGAAATTCCATTTGGAAAGAATTATCAAGCTTGGATACAAATCTTACATCCCAGGGACCATCTATACTATAGCGAACTTCGTTTGTTGTTTCAGTTGCCGGCAATTTTAGCTCTGAATAATCATTTTCTTGCTTTAGGGGAAAAATAACAAATACGGATTCGTCTGGAGTTAATTGAAGATCAACAAAGGTAGAGTCGTTTGTTTCTTTCCAGTTCCGTGTTTGCCGGATAACGCCTTTATCTGCATGCCATAACTCAGGAACCCTGTTTCTTACAGCAAAAGAGAATGAATGCGCCAAAACAGTATCTGTTGGATTCGTTATAAAATATATTTCTGCTTCCGGCATACTTCTGTGGAGAACATTTTTTTGAGTGGAAACGAAGGTTCCTTGTCGTAGCAGCATCTGGCATCTGGACAGATAGGTAAAAAAAGCTTTCCCTGGTTTTATCCAGGTCTGATTCCTGCCAAAATGGGTCCCCCACCAGCCCATACCCATACCGGGTTGATATTGGTCGTCGAATGGCTGGTGTACCCAGTGGTGTAAGAATAGCCAGTTAGCCCCGGAAATGAAACTTCCATCAGCAAAGTGTTTCAGGAAAGCCGGATCTTCTGTATATTGACTAATCTCCGGACGTCCGGTAAAAGCCTCAGCCCCCACCAGGTTCTTACCTACCGTTTTTGCTTCATTTACGATTTCAGAGGAAATAGCCCCTTTCCCCCTGGTCCAGAATTCTCCCATTGGAAGATCGGGAATAGAAACTGATTTTTTCGTATCGAAAGGTCCGTAATAAGGTTCCCAGAAAAATAATAACCCTGCTTTGTTGATCATTTCTTTGGCTACACGCCAGCCATTTTCAATATAAAGATTACTTACAACCTCCTTGTAATCAGCATTAAATTTTTCAATTTCTTCATTCTTTTTTACACATTCACGCAGGGCTATCCATGGGAGGAGATCATATCCTTTTTGTTCTTTAAACGCCTCACGGAATCCGGGTGTCCAGTTCTGTTTGCCTGCTTCATAGCTGTCTATAAGTATATGTGTAAAACTTGTTCCGATATATTTTTGGAGATGTTCGGTTAATGGGTCCAGTACGTTATTCCAATGGTAAACGCTTTGCTCTTTACTCATTTTATCAGCTTCCAATACTTTACCTATCAAATCGTCTGGTACCGGATGAGGATTTGACATTGTTGGAGCATATCCGATACGGAAGATATTCCAAATACCTTCCGGCGCTTTCCACTTCAAAAGACCGTCAGTATCCATGTAACTGGAAATATCAATCACATCATCGATTTTTATGCTTTTCTTTTCCGGAACAGCAATAACAGCAATATCATTATAATATGTGGCTCTTTTATTACTGCTTCCCCAACCTTTATAGATAGGGAGTTCCGGCTTTTTTAATGTTGTTTCAACTTGATTGCTCCCTGTAATCTTTGTTTCACTGAATACCACCGTCTGCATGCCTCGTTCTTCAGTGATCCAGGGACCTCCGGTTGTTGAGTAACCCGGCGTATTTTGAAGTCCTAATTTAAGCCCTAAACGTTTAGCTTCCGAGGCTGCATGCTCTAATGCTTCCCAATATGCTTGACCTCGGTATATTTGTTCCGGCCAGGGATTGTTTTCTATCGGAGCCTGTGACTCTTGTACTGCAGAAGTCAGGTTGAAGATGGTTGCCCCACCAATTCCAGCCTCTTTCATTGCCTCCAGGTCTTTTGTGATCCCTTCTTTCGAAAAATTACTCCCCATCCAATGCCACCATACATAGGGACGATACTCCATGGGCGGTTCCTGAAATGCACAGGCAAGTTTTTCTAATGTGTTTTTATTTATATTTTGTTGCTTGTCTGAATTTGTACAAGAACAAACAAAACCCAACATTAAAATTATGTATTTAAAGCTACTCACGATATACTATATTGTTTTCTAAGTGGAGGATCTTTAGTAGATCCCCCACTTTTTCAGTATCTGTCAACCTTCATTTTGTCAAAATTAACATCTTTCCATGTAGATTACAATAGGGCTGATTAGCCTTATCAATAATCGGGATTCTGCTCCAGCAAAGGATTTAGGTTTATTTCATTCTGGGGAATCGGGTACAGAACATATCCTGCTTTTATTCCGGTCACCCCCTGAGCTTCAGCGGTTGGAATAAACAAATCATACCGGTTAAGGTCATTTCTCCGTTCGCCTTCACCAACAAACTCAGCAGCACGTTCATCCAGAATAGCCTTTCTGAATTCTTCTTTTGTGAGACCTGAAAGATCGGGATAAACCGATTCCTGCTGCTCGTATGCTGTTCCGATAGCCCTTGCCCGCTGGCGGACTTTATTAATTGCATCATATGCTTCTGCTGTTGGTCCGTTGTTCGATTCATTCAGCGCTTCAGCATAAGTCAGTAACATGTCAGAATATCTCAGTACTGTAAAGTTTACACCTGTTTGCAAATATCCGGTTGAATAATCAGGTTGATAATACTTTACAATATTCGCTCTTTGCAATTTAACCGTGTCTTCGATCCACTTAACCGGACTGGCCCCTGTTATGAGATACCTTGGCATGCGATTCCTGACAGACCACCATTTCCGGTAAGTGTCCGGGGTACGATTAAAGAAGTCGTCATCAACCTGCCAGTTTCCGGCAATTCCATCGTCCAGGGTAAATATAATCCCGGTTCCGTCGGGAAGCGAATAGCCTTTCGGACACAGAAAAAAAGTCATGTGTTCGCCATAATTGGTCGTATTATCGCCCCCGTTATTATGCTGGATAGAAAAAATTTGTTCGGAACCGTTCTTATAGGCAGGGTCCCATATTTGCGAATAATCTTTATACAAATCATAGACTTTCATGTCGATCACATCTTTAGCCGTAGCAGCAGCATTTGCCCAATCGCGTTGCTGAAGGTATACTTTTGCCAGCAATGCTTTGGTTGCTCCGCTGGTAGCGTAACCATCCTTATGCTTCGAGGCATCGAAAGGAGACAACCGGGTATAAGCATCTTGCAAGTCTGAAATAATCTGTACATATACCTCGTCGGCTGTATTTCTTGCCTTGTTTACATCGGACAAACTTTTGGTTGCCGTAATATGAAGAGGAACCCCTCCAAAATCTTTGACAAGGTTAAAATAACAAAGTCCTCTTAAAAACTTAGCCTGACCAATGGTATTATTCTTAACTACATCTGTTATATCGCTGTTCCCGACACGCTCTATAATTTCATTGCACCGGTTAATCATATTGTAACTTGCATCCCACAGTTGTTCAAAATAATTTTCACTTACTGTCCATGCAAATAAATCCCATGTATTTTTATTAGGTGTAGTCGTCATAAGATCTGTAGGCCAGTCTCCCAGTTGGACATAAGCGCCATTTTTATAAATATAGCCGTCCCAAAACAAAGCATAAGCTCCGTTCAGCGCTAAATCAGCATCTTCCTCACTTTTATAAAAATCATCCACGTTTTGATTACTGTACATTTTTTCATCTAAAGAACAAGAAGAGAAGCCTGCCATGATGATAATCAGAGAAATATAATATACGTATTTTTTCATGTGTCTATAGTTTTATTGTTTACAACTTAAAAACTGACTTTTACCCCGAACCTGAAAGATCTTGATGCAGGATAGCCGAAACGGTCAATTCCTTTAACAGAATTTTCTGTTCCAAATGAGTTCACCTCAGGATCGTATCCTGAATAGTTTGTGAACACAAAAGGATTATCAGCGGACAAGGAAAGTGTCACATTGCTCAGCCAATTAATATTTAACGATTTAACCGGCAATTTGTAGCCAAGGCTGATTAACTGTATTCTCATAAACGAAGCATTTTCAACATCATCGGTACTTACATATCCCGGATAGCCGGCGTTAGCTGCAAGGGTGGTACCTTCCGGATTGGTAGGAGACCAACGGTCCCTTCTGGATGCACCGTAATACGTTCCGCCATCTTTTTTAACTTTAAGAACATTGAGGACATCCTGACCAACTGAACCGTAAGTGTTTACGATAAGCGACCATTGTTTGTATGAAAAGCTGTTATTAAACCCGAATGTAAAATCAGGGTTCGGGTCACCAACGTAAGTACAATCATTACCGTCGAAAGTTCCGCTGTGATCATAATCCCTGAACCTGGCAGAACCCGGTTTGGCTGATTTCTGTGTCCCGGCTGCGTCAATCTCTTCCTGCGACTTCCATATTCCGTCCCAGATAACTCCCCAGAATTTGCCAACAGGTTGTCCTGGTGTCAGACGAACTGCATTACTTCCGTTTAACCCGTTGTTGGCCCCGCCTAACCAGCCAGTGTAGATTTCACTTGCTCCTCCCAGATCAATCACTTTGTTCCTGTTCAACGAGAAGGTTACATCGGTTGTCCAGTTAAACGAAGCAGAATTACAGTTAATGGTCCTCAACGTAATGTCGACTCCCTTGTTCTGCATTGAGCCGATGTTTTCAAGTACGCTGCTGTAACCGCTTTCTTTTGCCAAAGCAACTTCAACCAGCATATCTTTTGTCTTTTTCTTGTATATATCCACAGAAAGATTAATCCGGTTGTTGAAAAAGCCCATATCCAACCCGAAGTTCAGGTCTTTTGTTTTCTCCCACGACAGGTCTGGGTTGGAAATACTGCCCGGATAAGCAATTCCTACCAGGTTCCCGCCAAAAACATAACCGGAAGTATAATCCTTTGCGGTTGTAATGGTCGAGATTGATTTATAAAGCCCGATCCGTTCATTACCTACGCTACCGTATCCGGCCCTGAACTTCAGGTTACTGAAGATATTCAAGTCCTTGATAAAATTTTCTTCATACAACCTCCAGGCTACGGCCACTGATGGGAAAAATCCCCATTTATTGTTTTTCCCGAATTTTGAAGAACCGTCGTAACGTCCGGTAGCTGTCAGTAAATATTTGTCGTTATAGACATAGTTGAGCCTGCCGATATAGGAAAGCAATATCCATTTAGTTTTGTTGGAATTTGTATATTGCTGTTTGGCAATACCCAGATTGTTGTACTTGTAATAATCAGACGGGAACCCGTAGCCCGTTGCCTTTACCAACTCATCGTTTTCTGTTTGGTTAGTAAAACCGGCCATTATATCAAGATAATGTTTCTCTCCAACGTATTTCTTATACTCCAGGATATTTTCATTCAGGAAATTAGTTGTCTTTTCACTGATAATATTAGCGATACCTCCATTACTTTTTGCCGCTGCCGATTCAAGCGGGTAATAAGAATGGTATCTCCAGTCCCTGTAATCCAGACCTGCACGAACCCTCAGTTCCAGTCCATCCATAATCTTATAATTTCCATAAACACTGCCCAAAAGTCTGGATGTATTATCCTGAATATCATATCCTTTTGTCATATATACAGGATTATCCATTGACCCAACCCCTTTTTTATAATCTTCGAAAAAAGTGTAATTACCCTCTTCATCTTTCACAGGGATATAAGGCCATGAAAACAATACATTACAAATGACATTTGTTTGTGTCCCATATCCTTTTGAATCGGTAGGCACCATATCGTTCAAAGCATTGGAAAACATAATATTAGTTCCTACTTTAAACTTTTTCGAGACATTGGCATCCAGGTTTACATTCATGGAATAACGTTTCAGGTCAGAGTTTACAACAATACCCTGCTGGTCTAAATAACTTCCCGAAAGAAGGTAACGGACATCCGGCGTACCCCCGGAAACCGACATTTTGTAATTCTGGGCCAATGAGGTACGCAGTACTTCCCTTTGCCAGTCGGTTCCTTTTCCCATGCCGGCAATTTCTGCATCTGTAAAAGTACGTGCAGTTCCGTTTTCATCATCTGCTTCATTAACAAGCCTACCCCATTCTTCTGCGGTAATAAAATCCAAATACTTTGACGGAGAACTGATGGATGTTGAACTTTCAAAAGTAACAATTGCCTTTCCTTTTTTCCCTTTTTTAGTAGTAATCAGTACCACGCCGTTGGCTCCCCTTGCCCCGTAAATAGCAGTGGAAGAAGCATCTTTCAGAACTTCGACAGACTCAATATTTGAAGGGTCAATTGAATTCAGGGGGTTTTGAGAAATTGAAACAGTTCCATCGACAGAACCGGCCGAAGAAAATTCATTTGAAATGGGGAATCCGTCGACAACATACAGAGGTTGACCGTCAGCCGACAAAGAAGAAGTTCCCCTTACCCGGACAGAAATACCTCCCCCCGGAGCATGAGAACTGGTTTGTACATGCACCCCGGCAACTCGTCCCTGCAGAGCCTGATCTGGTGTTGTTAATACATTTGAACTTAAATCCTTAGAATTTACGGAAGAAATAGCCCCGGTCAAATCCTTCTTCCTGGATGTTCCATAACCAATAGCCACAATCTCCTCGATTCCAACTGTTTCATCCTGCATTTCCACATCAACAGTGCTTTTACCTCCAACCGATATTTCCTGCGTTTTCATTCCCACGAACGAAAAAACAAGTATTGCATCGCCGGGCACTTTAGTCAAAGTATAGTTCCCTTCGACATCGGTAATAATTCCCTGCATGGTACCTTTTATGACTACGGACACTCCAGGCAACGGGAAGCCGGAAGAATCGGTCACTCTACCGGTTACAGACCGGGATTGACCAATTGAAATCCCCTCAAGGCCATTTCCTTTTCTTTTAACAATGATAATATGACGATCAATCATTTCATAAGATAAATCGGAACCTAATACTTCATCTAATATATCCTGAATCTTAGAATCTTTCCGATTCACACTTACAACTTTCGACAAGTCGATTACCCCGCTGTCATAAAAAAACCTGTATTCACTCGTCTTCTCTATCTTTTCTAATAATTCAGAAAGCCTTACATTTTCATAGTTCAGACTTAATTTTACCGACTGCGAATAAATTGCTGCCGGAACCTGAATAAAAGCAGCAAAGAGAAGAAAAAATGTAATTTTCATAACTCTAATAAAATTTTTTACGTGGTGAAGTTTATACTTCCCATGGTAAACATTTGTTTTTTTCATAAATTTACGATGTTAAAACTTTTATTATTAAGCCGAGTCTGGCTTTTAGTAATTTTTAAACCGGGAACAGGATATTGTTTCCCTGATAAGCGGGGTTGCTGGCAGGCATACCCCGTTTAATTTTTCTAATTTTTATACATAGGCAATTCTTTTAACGAGTTACTTTTTCCCTTCGATGAAGATTCGATTCCCCTCATGCGTATATGCAAAAGGCTCTCCTGAGGCCCTTCTAAAAACTTCCATCATGGTGTATATATTATCATCAATACTTAATGATCCGGTAAAGAGGCGGTTTTTCAGCGACTCTTCTTTGAAAATAATCTGTATATTATAAATTTGTTCAATTCTTTTTGCAAGATTTTTAAATGTTTCATCTTTAAACTCGTACACTCCATTTAACCAATAGTTGTAAAAACTATTCGATATCTTTGACTCGGATAGTTTTCCTGAAACTTTATCAAAAATCAGACTCTGGGAAGGTTTCATCATATATGATAAAGATTCATTTCCTTTATTAATATCGAATTGTATCTTCCCGGAAACAAGTTCCGCTTTTACAATATTGTCCTGGCTGTACGCCACAACCGCGAATCGTGTCCCAAATACCTTAATCCTGTTTTCCCCGATATTTACAATAAACGGATGTTCCTTATCATGAGTAACATCGAAAAATCCTTCTCCTTCCAACTCAACATCCCGGGTTTTCCCCCCGAAGTTTTCAGGATAAATAAGTTTTGTTCCATTACTTAACCAGACTTTTGTTCCATCAGGCAGCACAAGCGAGGTTCTGCTCCCTTTTGGTACGAAAACCTGATTCATAGCAACATGACTATCAGTATTGTAAGTCCCTGCAATGTATCCTCCGAGTAATACCATGACTAAAAATGCGGCATATCTCAAAAAGTTTCGTATTCTCAGTCGCGTTGACTGCCTCGAATTCTTCTTTATTTTGACAAGACCATCTTCTATCTGCTTTTCGGATATTTCATCGCCATATTGCATTATTGCCCATAAATTTTTATACCGGATATATTCATCTTTATTCTCTTCGTTCCTGGTTATCCATGATGCGACCTCAGGATAATCGTATAAAGATTGATTTTCAGTAATAAATGATATGAGCTTGTCTTTGTCCATTTCATTTTGAATTTTCTATACTTAAAATGTGCAAATAACTGTTTACCCTATCCCTAAATTCAAAAATAATTTGACCATTCAAAAAAAAACAGGGAATAGCATTGCAAAAATGCTAACATACAAAGACTTGCAAAACATCACGCATTAATTAATTTTAATGGGAATTGTTTCAAAATAAAAAAATCAGCAGGGGCAGGTAATCTTTTAATACTACCCGAAAAAATTTAAGGGCTTTTGTAATTTGTGCCTCAACAGCTTTTTCAGAAATATTCAGCATCGAAGCAACTTCAGCATTCTTTTTCCTCTCGAAACGACTTAAAACAAACACTTCGCGACATCTGGGAGGAAGATTATCAAGAGCACTATTCACCAGATGTTCCATTTCTGCAAAAGCAATCGAAGAAGTATCTATCCGTTCCAATGCCTGTACATTCAAACAGACTTGATTTTCTGTTGCTATTTTTGCATCAAAATATTTCTTTTTAACTTTTTCATGACGTAAAAACATCAGACAGTTATTCTTTACATTGGTATACAAATAACTTTGCAACTGATTTTCATCGGAAAAAAAAGGAGTTTTATCTAATAATGCAATAAATGCATCCTGCACAAGGTTTAAAGCATCATCTTCCACAACATACTGCTTTGCAAAAGCAACCAGTCTGGGATAAAAAGTATTAAAAACGACTTCGAAAGCAGCTTCATTCTTTTTATTTAAGAGTAATATTATATCATTAGAAAGGACTTTCATAAAATGAACAAGAAAAAAACTGAACAATTATAGTAATTAACTCCATCTAAAAAAAACTCCGATATAATATTGGCCTCATTCATGGAAAACAAAAAAAGCCACTCCCAAAGGAATGGCTTTCTATTATCTGTTTGATAAAGTGAGATCTTGTGTGACTAACTGTTTATTCTGAGATAACTTCAAATTCCATTTCAACGATTACCTCCTTGTGAAGTTTTACTTTTGCAGTGTATTTACCTACTTCTTTGATACTTTCGTTAACAATAGAAATTTGCTTCCGGTCTATATCAAATCCTTTCTTGTTGATTGCTTCTGCGATCATAATGGTGTTGACTGAACCGAAAATTTTACCGGTACTGCTGGTTTTAGCCCCAATAACCAGTTGCTTGTTTTTCAACTGTTCTGCAATTTCCATAGCATTTGCTTTCAGTTTGGCTTCTTTATGTGCCCTTTGACTGATATTTTCAGCCAGCACTTTTTTTGCCGACTCTGTAGCAATAATTGCCATTTTTTTAGGGATCAGGTAATTACGTCCGTAACCATCTTTCACGTTCACGATATCGTCTTTTGCCCCTAACCTTGCTACATCCTGTAATAATATAATTTCCATTTTTTGCTGCTTTAAATTATTTCATCATATCGGTAACATAGGGCAGCAGAGCTAAATGACGTGCCCTTTTTACTGCCTGGGCCACTTTGCGCTGATATTTTAACGAAGTTCCGGTAATACGGCGTGGCAAAATTTTACCTTGCTCGTTCAGGAATTTTTTCAGGAATTCAGGGTCTTTATAATCAACGAACTTGATTTTGTTCTTTTTAAAGCGGCAATACTTTTTCTTTTTAATTTCGACTGACGGCGGGGTCAGGTAACGGATTTCACTTTGATTTGCTGCCATTGTTTAAGCCTCCTTTTCTGTTTGTGCTTTCGACTTGTTTCTTCTTTTTTCACTGTACGCGATCGAGTATTTATCCATTCTGAAAGTCAGAAAACGGATAATACGTTCCTCTCGTTTAAATTGCACTTCCAGCTTCCGGATCATGGAAGGATCAGCTTTAAACTCGAACAGATTGTAAAAACCTGTGGATTTCTTTTGGATCGGGTATGCTAATTTACGCAACCCCCAGTCCTCTTCATTCACAAACTCTCCACCTTCTTTGGTGATGAAGTCTTTGAATTTCTTTACCGTTTCCTTTACCTGAGCATCAGATAAAACGGGAGTTATAATGAAAACGGTTTCATACTGGTTTTTCATAAAACTTCTAATTAGTTATACATTAAAATTTTAATCCCTGATTGGGAGGCGCAAAAATAGGAATAATTTGTTATTTATCAAATCTATCTTTTTTCTTTGTGACATGTTTTACCTGTACTAATTCATCGATATACAAATCAAGTATTTCTTTCAATTCTGGTGGTTCAATAACTGTTGCCAGCAAACGGGTACTAATTAACCAGGCGGCAAAACCATGTAATTCATTATTTGTAAATTTCATTTCAACGGCCCCGTTCATATTTTTTTCTTCAATAAAGCCATAGTAAAATTTACTCTCATCAATATTCTTTTTTCGTTCAGGGGAAATTCGGATTGTAATGTTGGCAGTATTCTCCGGGTCGAATGTCCGTGCAATGAATTCTTCAATAGAAATATGTCGTTTCCCTGTGTAATGGTTACCTGTTTTTCGGAGATTTTTTATACGGTCGAGCCTGAAGTCACGGTAATCGTTACGTTTGTTGCACCACGCGAACAGGTGCCATCGGGAACCGTAATTACACAGTCCTATTGGTTCCACTTCCCGGATGCTGGATTCGGTGCTGTTTTTTTTCTGATACTCAATTTCCAGTACCTGCTTATTTACCAGGGCCTGCTGAATTTCACCGAGGTATAAATGCCTGTCCTGTCCGGCAATATTGGCCCAGTTGTATACCGAAACTTTCCCGTGCAATTGTTCCAGAAAATCTTTGTCGGTTGGTTTTAGTACTGCTTTTATTTTGAATGCAGCAGACTGATAATCTTTTTTTGATTGTTCGTCCGACATCTTTTCCACCAGTTTCTCACCCAGCAGTATTGCCGAGGCTTCTTCGTTGGTAAACATGACAGGCGGGAGATGGAAGTTTTCCATCAGGAAATAACCGGTTCCGGCTTCGGCGCCGATGGGAATACCGGCTTCTTCCAACGCCCGGATATCACGGTATACTGTTCGCTGGCTAATATTAAAACGTTCCGCAATTTCACCTGATTTTACTATCCGTTTGCTTTGCAGCTGTATTAAAATGGCATTGAGCCGGTCGAGCCGTTTCATAAGCTTAGTATAAAACATTCATAAGGCCTGTCTAATAAAATCAACTGTCCTTTTTAGCAAAAATATCAATTCTTCTTAAAAACCATCTGCTTTGTTGCAATCATTTCTGTCACATATCTTTCAGCGCCAAATTCTTAAAAGAAAACGTCAATGACTATTTAATTCCGATTTGAATTTCTGTTACACAATTTAGCGGATTGTTAAAGTCAGCCAAATGATATATTTCCCTGGTCTCCCCCGACATTTGATTCCCGCTTTTTAATATCTCAGGAACAAATTTTTCATATGTTTTTGCCAGTTCAGACCAGGGACCTTTGTGGTATGTAACCACACAGTTGAACTCGGGCAGTTGTTCATATTTGAATTTATCACTATTGTCTTTCATTTCTTTTACAGGGATTGCAATGTCGAGTATAAATGGTTTTTCAGCTGCCCCGTCGCATCCCCAATATATCCAGGTGTGCGGTCCTGTTACTTCAAGCCCGAGTTCAATAATTTTTGCTTCCAGTTCACGGGGTATTTCGCCAATGTCCTTGATGAATGTGTCTATTTTTGTTTCCATTGAGTACTTGATCACGGTCATTGGGGCTACTTTTTTCTTTTCCATTTTCTTGTCTTTTTAGTAAATAATTCTGTTTCATACATTGTTTCATAGTTTGGTCTGGAGGCAGGTCATTCTGCATTGTGTGCAGTTATGCTGTTTTTCCGGGAAAACTTTAACAAAGGAAACCGGAGTCTGTGACAACAGTATGTCAGTAGCAAAAAGAGAAAGGATATTTTTTTCTACTCCGGGACAGATTACATTAATTTCCTCCGGGTTTTACCCGGCGTTATGAACAGTGAAGCCCTTCAGGCTTCTCACCATGCCGTGTCTGACCTAAATCCGGTGTACCGGCTCTTTTGCCTCTCTCTTTTTGCTCTTCGTCCTCTGTCCCGTGCTCCTTGCCTTTCTTTCCTGCACAGCCCCAAATTCTCACCCTGCAAAGGGGGAGTACTCCGGCTTGCCGGAGGGAGGGGGTCTTGTCCCTGCAATATCCCTCTGTGGGGACATACATAAATAACCCGGGGTAAGTGAGGCACAAACATTACCTCCAAATAAGTAAAACCTGCCTGTACCGATATATAAATATCTTAAATTTCATTAATAATTCTGACAGAATTATAGCTATAGTCCGAATAGAATTATAATGATAATTCTGATAGAATTATAGTAATAATTCTATTAGGATTATAGTAATAGTCTTATTATATTTATATATTTAAATCAGACTAATATCTTACTGTAGTGAGACTCTAATAAATAAAATAACAACAATGGCACTTAGTTATACATTACATCCAAACAAGCTGAATGAAGGCAGCAACAACTACCGGGCAACAATAAAGAACCGCCGGATATATTCATTAAACCGGATAATCGAAAAAATGGGGAACCGCCATTCGGTATTTACCGAAGCAGAAATGGAGGGCATCATCCTGCAATTCTTCGATGCGGTGGAGTACATACTGAAAGATGGCGGAACAGTTGTAACGCCGTTGTTTACAGCCAGGAGCAGTATTGCCGGCATTTTTACCGGCCCGGATGATTCGTTTTACAGGAACCGTCACCAGGTAAAAATAAACCTGAAACCGGGTTCCCGGCTAAAGGGACTTGCTGATAAGATAAAAACAAAAAAAGTACACAGTAGTTTGCCCAAGCCGGCTGTTGACACGTTTACCGACATGAACTCGGGGACTGTAAATTCACAGCTTACGCCCGGTGGCGCCGCTATTATAAAAGGGAAACGGCTGAAATACGATCAGGATGATGAACAGCAGGGAATATTTATGGTTAACAGCAAGAGAAAGGAATTTAAAGTTGAGACGGTGTATAAAAATACATTTTCACAGGGAATGATGATGATCCCTGCCGGCCTTCAGCCCGGGGAATACCGGTTACAGGTACGCAGCAACCTGAATACAACGACAATCAGGATTGGCGAACTATCGCAGGTATTACTCGTTTCGTGAATAGAAAAATGAGAAATATGATTTTACGGAAGAATGAAAGGCGTAGTCATTTTTTATCAAAGGCTCCGCATCTGAAATCTGTTTCATTTCGCTGATCGTAACGGTTCATCAGGCAAAGCAGGTCTTCTCCCTCGTCTCCGTTCTGATATTTCCGGCAAATCGTACATAAACCGGGAACCGGTACCGAATGTGGTTCGATCTTATTCCCGTCATCATCATAAAAACCGTTTATATCTTCGGAGTTGATGTCATCATTCTCATTTATTTCAAGTAGAAACGATGACATATCGTTGTCCGGGTCTGAATTTTTCATTTGGTCCTCCCCTGCTTCAATTTGTCCGGGCACAGGCAGAAAGTCTTTAACATTTATATCTAACCCGTCCGTGCAACCATGTTCTTCTTCGTATTTCATTTGTGCCTGCACTTCGCTACAGAGTGTGCAGTAGCCGGGGAAGGGACAAAATTCTTCGTCGTAATCACAAAATTCGATGTGATTTTCACCAAATGAAAGGGGAACATATTCTTCTTCCCATAAATTCAGGATAAACGGGTAGCGCAAATGAACCGGGTAATTTTTGGGGAAATCGAGGTAGAAATGAAAATACTGTAACAGTTTTTCCAGTTCTGTTGCCAGAAGAGTCTGCTGTTTTCTGGTCAGTTTTCCGGGAGGTGGCAACTGTTCCTGACTAATCCCGGTTATTTGGGCAATGGGTTCCTTTTCGCCGTAAAGGTATTGCTCAACATATGACATGTCTTCCAGTTCCGGTTCACAGTCGGGATCGGCTCCCGACTTTTCCCAAAGTTCATGCGGCGGCCTTATATTCCCGGTAGCCTCATGAATATCTTCGATTAATTGTTCAATGTAGCGTTGCATAGGTGCTAACTTTGTATCTCGTATTCAATGTCCATACACAATTCTTCCAGTTCCTGTTGTTTAAACGCGAACCACTGCTGGCGGTATTCCGACTGGCTGGTCAGGTTCTTCATAAATTACTTCAAGCAGAAAATCCAGTATTTGCTGAAGTTTTTCTTCGTCATCTTTTACCGGATGGAGTATCGGGAGGATTTGGTCTAACAGTTTTTTGACTTTCATGTAATTAGGTTTATTTTCCTGACAAAGATCGCCCCCTGTCAGTAGTTGGTTAGGTTAGATAAGCAAGGTTATTCTTTCCCCTGGTTTTCTTTTGTCTTCTCAACAAAATAGGGTTTCGACGAACTTTCGATGGCCCGTATGGCAATATCTTTAACGCTGGCTTCAGCCGTCATTGCTTTTTGTGAGAGCTCCTTTATTGTTGCTTCCAGGTCTTTAATTTTCCCGTTCAGGGTTACAATAGTCTGGTCTTTCAGTTTAAGTTCACCTTTGGTTTCTTTTTCCTGAAGTTCTTTCTCGAAGTGGAATTGGGTTTCCAGCTTTTCTGTAACGGTTTTCGTAGCAGCCTCTACTGCTTTTTCAAGTTCGGCAGGGAAAGCTTCATTTTTTGCCCGCAGTTCTTTTAGTTCGGCTTCAGCTTCCCTGATTTTAGTTTCACGTTCAGCAAACTCTTTTTCGAATGCCGTTTTTTTGTCGGCCATCTCTTTTTCGAGTTTTTGTTTCTTTTCCTCGTACTGGTCGGTTTCTTTTTTCCGTGTTATTTTCAGGTTATACTGGTATTCTTCTTCTTCGCGGGCCTGGTTCTTTTTCCGGTCTTCAGCAGTTTCTTTTGCCTGGGTGGTATGAAGTTCCTGTTCCTTTTTCCATTGGGCCCGTTTCTCAGCCATTTCTGTTTCGAACCGTTCTTTTTCTGTTTTCATTTTTTCTTCGAATTCGGCTTTACGGGCTGCCATTTCCTGCTCGAACTGTTCTTTCTTCTCTTTTTGGGCCAGTAACATTACCGAGAGCGAATCAGTGGTAGCCGATAACTGATAGAGGTCTTCAAGTTGTTGTTTTTCGATTTGAATGGCTTGTTGCAGTTCTTCAAATTTCCGGAATTCAGCAATGAAATTTTCGCTTATTTTGTCGAGGGTTGACGACAGGCTCACCTTAAGCCCCGAAACCTCTTTGATGATCCCTTCGTTGCTAAGGCTCACGGCACTTTTTACAAGGTTTTCCTTTTTTTGTTGTTCCTGTACTTTTTTAGGTTCGTCGGTTTTTTGTTCCTGCATCTTTTTCAGCAGTTCGTCATAAGCTGCAAGAATTTCGTTTTTCGTGTTTTTGACACCAATTTTTTGTTCCATGTTTATCGCGTTAAAAAATTCACTAACTGGTTAATTTTTATTATCATGTTTAATGATGCAAGTATTTCGTAGTCTTTCTCCGAAAGGTCGAATTCACCAAGTACTGAGTCAAATGCTTCTGTTTTGTTCAGATCGTCTCCGCGTGTGGCCAGGAACAGGTGAAAAGTAAGGAAATAAACCTGTTCTATTTCGGAAATGGTTTTTCTCCCGGGGAAAAACGTTTCGAAAGAAAAGGGATAATCCAATATTTCCGACGGTTCTTTGCCTTCAATCACCTGGCCTGTTTCGTATATTAACCTTATTAAAGGGTAAGCAGGGTATTTCAGGGCATACTCTTTCAGCCGTTTGCTGAAATTACGTGAGCCTTGTTTCTGAAGAAGTAGCAATTCGAGAAAATAAGTACCGGGCAGGCCCTGGCTGTCCTTCTCAAATTTTTTCAGTTCTGCTCCTGCCTGGTCCGGGTCGTTTGGGATTAATTGGTAAATATGCAGGAACCGTTTTTTCATTTCGTCGAAAATAATCCGTTCACCGGGGGTAATACCCAACACATAGTCTTCGAGTGGATCCTCGCTGATATTAACATTCAGTTTTTCATAAAATTCGTCATAATATTTATTGTGCAGATCCACA
This sequence comes from Prolixibacteraceae bacterium, assembly GCA_963662895.1. Taxonomy (GTDB): domain Bacteria; phylum Bacteroidota; class Bacteroidia; order Bacteroidales; family Prolixibacteraceae; genus GWE2-42-39. Next base: position 3,137,649 of record OY759982.1, read on the forward strand.
TCAATAAGTTCGTCAACTAACGAATTGGCCAGCTTCATCAGGATTACAGAATTATCTTTATCCAGTTCATCAATATGGGTACACAGTCCCAGGAACTTTTCTCTTTTTTCATCAAACGACATTCTGCCGAATTCATCATCATCGTATTCCTCATCATCGAACTCGTCATTATCGTATTCGTCATCATCGAACTCATCTAAATCTTCGTCATCATTCAAAAATATATAGTTGCCGGGGCCGGCGGTACGTTCCAGTTGGGCAAGCGTGCGTTGTACCGTGGCATCATCGTCGAAAAAGCCGCGCATGTATACAGGCACACCGTTCCTCCCACATTCGATATCAATTAAATCGATATCTTCGGTGTCTTCTTCCAGCATAAAACGGGTGGTCGAAGTAAAATCTTTATGAGGTTTAATCCCGTAATCTTCGGCAAATTCGAGACCCGCATAAACAATGTTGTGTGCCAGTTCGTAATTAATTGGTTGAAACGACATCTGTCCGTCATGCTTTTCGAATTGTTCCCGGTATTCGCTTTTCGAAACGTTAAACATGAAGTGGGTATCCTTTATCCCCAGACATAGCAGGTCGACCAGGTAGAAAACTACAGTAATGTTGCCATTGGTATGTTGCCGGGCAATCGATAGTTGTACCAGGCGCGAATCTTCCCAGTCGCTGTTTACAATACATTCGTATACAGGCAGGGTGCGTGCCTTTTGGCGAATGTAATTTTCAGGACTGAGCATCCTGACAACTTTTCCTCTATTCTTTTTTGCCATATTTCTGTTTAAAAATATGGGTAAAGATAAAAGGATTTTGTTCATAAACCTGACAGATTTTTTGTTCTTACAATCGTGGTAAAGTTTCTTTTTGTAAGAATAACTGATCAAATATTAACTGTCTGGTATATTTTCAGTCCATTTTCCAGGCATTGGTGTATAAATTTTATTTTTTTGTATTATTGCAGATTGCTAAACACTAACCGGGAAATATTAAAATATCAATACAGATGGGGGTATTCTCTAATGATAAAGCAGCTCTAAAAGGGGTTTCAAAAGGAAATCTTGAAGCTTATCGTTATCTGTTTGATAACCATTTCCCCGATCTTTGTAATTTCCTGTTGCTTTATTTTTCCGATAAGGGCCTTGCTGAAGAAATAGCCCTTGATATATTCGCGTATATTTGGGAAAAAAGGGGACACATCCGGATTAAATCTTCATTTAAAGGCTTTTTGTTTGCCGCGGCTAAAAACAGGGCAGTCAGCCATTACCGGAAAAAACAAAAAGATTTGTTTTCTTCACTCGAAATAGAAAATCTTACTTTACCTGATCCGGGTTCCTCTCAACAAGCCATTGAGGACAAAGAACTCCGGCAAATTATTAACCAGGCTATTGAAGGGCTTCCTCCCAAAAGCCGGATGATTTATAAAATGGCCTGGGAAGATGACCTTTCACAAAAAGAAATAGCCCGGGAATTGGGTTTAAGTCCCAAAACAGTTGAAAATCATGTTAGTATAGCTCTCCGAAAGCTACGGGAAACATTGAAGCCATATTATAACCAGATATTTATTTTTTTGATGATTTCACTGTTCTTCCATAAATTATAAAAAAAAACAAAGTCCCCTTTTGAGGGATTCAATTGTTTTTTGCGACTAGTTTACAGAGACCTTATTTAAAACCTGCGATGTGAAACATTTTTATTGTTTTGATCAGGTTTGAAGGCAACAGACGTTATCGTCTAAAGTTATTATTATGAAACAGGAAAATATACCATGGGATGTTATTTCCTCCTGTTTGTCAGGAAATAAAGAGGAGGAAAAACTGAAGATAATCCGTGATTGGCTTGCCGAATCGGATGATCACCCGGTCATTCTCAGGGAGATAGTCAACACATGGCAGTTAACCAAAAAAGAGACAGCGTTTTACGAGCCGGATAAAGAGCTTTTGTGGGAAAAATTATTACTTAAGATCGGGTATCGTCCTGAAAAGCATATCCTGATGAATGCCAGGATAAAATGGCTGGCGGTTGCCGCGGTGGCACTTTTGGTTTTTATTGCAGGAGTATGGCTGGGAAATTTTTCCAGGGAAGATAATTATCCTTTGGCATACACCAGTATTAAAGCTCCTTCGGGGAGCCGTACCCATATTGTTTTGCCCGACAGTACCACTGTTTGGCTAAATTCAGGGGCAGAAGTCCGCTATCCGGCAGCATTTGAAAAAAAGTCACGGGATGTTTTTATCTCCGGAGAATGCTTTTTTGATGTGACCAAAGACTTAAAGCGACCATTCGTTGTTCACTGCTCCGATTTCAAAGTTAAAGTGTTTGGAACGAGTTTTAATATCAGGGAAAATAAAAAATATGAACGAACAGATGTCTCGCTAATCGAAGGTAAAATACAGGTACAAAATAAGTCCGGTAATCCGCTTACCGTGTTGTCTCCCGGGGAACAATTCATATATAAAGAAGGAACAGGGATTATAAAGAAAATTGATAACATGGATGCATTAGTAGCATGGAAAAATGATATGCTTATTTTTGAGGATGAGCCTCTTGAGAATGTAGTCCAGACACTGGAAAGTTGGTATGGGGTAAAATTTCAGGTGGATGCCGCGGTTTTGAGGAATCATCACCGGTATACTTTTAAAGTAAAAACAGAAAGTCTGCGTGAGGTGCTTGAGTTTATTTCTGTAATTACCCCGATTAAATATACTGTTGAAGGAGAAAAAGTAAATATAAAATATAAATAAAGACAGGGAAGGCCCTCTTCCCTGTCTTAATAGTTAAATGTTGAACCTGGGTCTTTTAAAGTTCCTGACCGTCTTGCAAACCACCGGAGCTTTATCAGATCCAAAATTCCAAATTATTCAAAAATATGAAAAAAAAGTGTAATGAACCAGAACCGGGTTATTCCCGCTTCAAAAAATTTATGCTGGCGATGAGACTGACTTTATTTTTAATTATTGTAGCTGTTTTTAGCTCAAGCGCTGCAACGTACGGACAAACGACAAAATTGGATTTAACCATTAAAAACGGGCAAATCCGGGAGATTCTTAGTCAGATTGAAGACCAATCTGAATACTCTTTCATGTATGACAACAACCAGATTGATGTTTCAAAAAAGGTTTCGGTGGATATGAAGTCTTCTTCTATCGAAAACATTTTAAATGAAATATTTAAAGGAGCGGAGGTTACATACAGAATTATTGACCGGCATATTATGCTGTACCCTGAAAAATCCTTTCAGTTAAGTCAACAGAAAACGACTATTACCGGTAAAATTACAGACTCAACCAGTCAGCCGTTGCCCGGAGTGACTGTACTTGTTAAGGGGACGTCCCAGGGGGTCGTTACCGACATTGACGGGAATTATTCTCTTGCGAACGTTCCCGGTGATGCAACACTGGTCTTTTCGTTTATAGGGATGAAGACGCAGGAGATACCTGTTGCCGGAAAAACGGTATTGAATGTTATGATGAAGTCGGAAATGAAAGACATTGACGAGGTAATGGTTATAGCCTACGGAACCACAAAAAAATCTACTTTTACAGGTTCTGCGGCATCAATAAATTCTGATCAAATAGAAAAAATTTCAGGCACCGGCTTCATGGAAACTTTACAGGGAATGTCTGCCGGGGTGAATATAGCGAACTACGAAGGTAATCCGGGAGGAGACACTCGCATTCAAATTCGCGGGGTTAGTTCCATGTCGGGAGAATCAACTCCTCTATATGTTGTTGACGGTATGCCATACGATGGTCAATTAAACTCTATTTCGCCATCAGACATTGAGTCTATGACTATTTTAAAAGACGCAACAGCTGCATCTCTTTATGGTTCACGCGCTGCAAATGGTGTTGTTGTGATTACCACGAAGAAAGGGAAAAAGGGTTCTGCTCCTGTTGTTAATTTCCGTGCAGCAATCGGAACATCAGATAATGCGGTCAAAAACCCCACAAAAGCAAATCCATATCAGCAATTAATGAATACATGGACAGCTGTTTACAACGACCAGTACTATGTTAATGGCTTAGATGCCGGCGAGGCCGGGGATTATGCTTCTTCTACTCTTTTGCCTCACCTGGTAAATGCCCGAACAAATTCAGACGGGGAAACTGTTTATGTAACACCTTTCGCATGGACAGGAGATGCCTCAAATTATGTTTTACATGATGGCGCCGGAAATTGCTACACTAATCCGAATTTAGAAATGGTTTGGGATGAAGATGATTATGACTGGTATGGTGCTGTATTTTCCCGTAAACTTCGTCAGGATTACAGTTTGGATGTAAGTGGCTCTTCCGGTAATGGAAAAACAAACTATTATACGTCTGCATCATACTTAAATGATAAAGGTTATGGAAATAGTCAGTATTATAAACGTTATTCGTTTCGCGCTAAAGTAAACACTGAGATTGCAAGTTGGTTATCAATGGGGGGAAATTTAGCATACAGTTATTCACGTCAGAATGTGTCTGGTGCAACCCGTGCCCTTGTGTTCTCAAATACATTAAACTCTCCATGGTTGCGTAATGCCGACAATACTGATTGGTATTATTCGCAAAAAACAGGAGAACGCATGTATGACTTTGGTCAGAATAATGCCCATTTCTTTGGTATTCATGTATTGAATAATGGCGGTGATTACTGGGATAATCCTAATGATGAGGATTTCAATTGTAACGAAAATTCAATGATAACTGCACAATATTTTGCTGATTTAACCTTGCCGAAAAATTTTAAATTTAAAACGGCCCTTAATTTAGATGATATTATTCGAAATGAGTACACATACGGCTCTGCAGTTCATGGTAGCGGACAGATGGAACCTTATGGCGTAACAGTTATGACCAGTGGCGGATCTGCGTCAAGAACAAACTATAAGACAGTTTCCCTTACATGGAATAACATTTTAACCTGGGATAAATCTATTAAAGATCATAATTTCAGTGCAATGTTAGGACAAGAATTCTATTCAAATAATCGACAATACAATTATGGATATGGAGAAGGGATTATGCAAATCGGCCAATATGAATTAGCTTCTACAACAACTAACTTCTCGGTTGACTCATATCGTAATAAATATACATTACTATCTTTCTTTGGTAAGGCCAAATACAATTATTTGAATAAATATTATATGTCAGCGTCTATTCGCAGGGATGGTTCTTCCCGTTTCAGCAAAGATAGTCGTTGGGGTAATTTCTTTTCAGTTGGTGCATCCTGGCGTATATCAAAAGAAAATTTTATGGAAGACATTCCATGGTTAGATAACCTTGCATTACGCGGAAGTTATGGAACATCAGGAAATGATAAACTAATTACCCGTGACACAAGTAACGGAACTTCCGGTGACGAAATCCTGTATGCATACCAGGGGTATTACGATTCGGATGATTTGTATGGTTCTGCCGGATACAAACAAACTACAATTCCAACAAGTAATCTAAAATGGGAAAAGAATCAACAATTAAATTTAGCTATTGACTTTGGAGTTTATAATCGTTTGAACGGAACCATCGAATACTTTAGCAAAAAAGCCAAAGATTTGTTGTACTACAGGACACTTCCTTTATCAGCACAAGTAGGTGATGCCGAAGGTATCAACACAAATATCGGGGATGTAAAAAACAGTGGCGTTGAAATTACATTAAATGCAAATGCTATACAAAACCGTCATCTTGTATGGAATATTAATCTCAATCTTTCTACCTTAAAAAATGAAGTTACAAATCTACCCGGAGGGGCATATACCTATACGCTGCGTACTGCCGGTTATAAATTAGAAGAAGGTCATTCTCTCTATGAATTCTATATGCCCAAAAATGCCGGCGTTAACCCGGACAACGGGAACATGCAGTATTGGATTAAAGACGGTAATGGATGGAAAACAACTGAAAATTTCTCTGATGTTACAGCAGACGATTATCAATATTGTGGCACTGCTTTACCAAAAGTCTATGGCTCTATTACCAATAGTTTCAATTTCCATAATTTTGATTTATCATTTATGTGGTATGCATCGTTTGGGTCTAAAATGTATGACTATGTATACCTTGAACGGACAACAGAACGCGATGGTGTAGGATTAATTCAAGACTTAATAGACGGTAAAGTATGGATGCAGGAAGGAGATAATGCGAAATTTCCGCGCTGGTCGGCATCTGATTACTCAAGTACACGTAAAGCCTCTGATTTCTATCTGTTTAAAAACGACTTCTATCGTTTGAGAAATTTAACATTGGGATATACCCTGCCCAAAAGATTGATAAAGAAAGCAGGGGTGGCAAATCTGCGTATTTATTTATCTGGGGATAACTTATTTACATTTGGACCAGCAGCCAAGCGTTATACAGAGCCGGAAACCGGTGTTCAGGGGAACAACTATAATGGAAATGCAAATACCGATAGAGGTATTCAAGGTTCAAGAAGAGTATATATGGGTGGCATTCAGGTTTCATTTTAAAAACGTAATTTTTTATGAAAAGATTATATAAAATAATTAAGAATTTATTATTTGCCGGATTGATTTTGTCGGCAAGTGCCTGTAGTGAAGAATTAACGACTAATTCATCTACTGCGATTGACTCGGAAGTGGTTCTTTCAAGCACAACGGGATTAAATATGGTTTTGAGATCAGCCTACCATTATTTCTTAATGAATGGAGAGGACGGTGATGATAGTCAAAATGAGGCTTGTTATGCAGGTGTTCCTGGTTATTGTATGTATTATGATTTAGGCGGCGCTGATATTGTTAGTACAACCAACTATGGTGGCTCTGTTGTGAACAGTTATCGTTTTGCCCCGGAACGTACCCAGTCCAGTGGCGATTATGCAGGTAAGATTTGGTCAACTATGTACAAAACGATCAATCAAGTCAATACTATTATTGATGCTCTTCCGGATGCAACTGGTGATGATAATGAAAAAGATGCAATTGAAGGTCAATGTCTTGCAATGCGTGGTGTTTGTTATTTTCATTTGATTATGAATTATCAGCAAACATATGCCATCGCAGCAAATGAACGCGGAGTCATTTTACGTACATCATCTTCTGAAAAGTCGGATCTGGGCTTTTCAACAGTGCAGGAATGTTACGATCAAATCCTTAAAGATTTAAAAAGTGCCAAAACTTTATTGGCAGATTATGACCGCGATAATGAAATGTGGAGAATTAATGCAGATGTTGTTTCCGGTGAATTAGCACGGGTGTATCAGGTAATGGGAGACTGGGAAAATGCATTATCCGAAGCTCAGACTGTTTATGAAAAATATCAAACATTAATGACAGGGAATGAGTGGTGCAGCGGTTTTAGCAGCTTAATTAGCGATGGATGCGAAGAACTTGTTTGGGGATTAGAGTATACAAATGTTTCCAATATTTCATCTAACACAGAATTTAATTATTGGTATAATCAAGATCCAAGCTATGGCGAAGCCATGACCGCCGGGCCAATCTACTGTTTTATCAATCTTTTTGTTGACGAAAAATACGTTGATTTATTTGACGATTCTGATTATCGCGGTGGAAAAGTAACAAAAACGGCTGATGTAACAGATGAAGATGAAACAGGACAGATGTTTTGGCATAGAACCAATAATGGAAGTTCGGAAATTGCCAGCAAATGGGCATATAATAAATTCAAATATTATGGAGATGCCAATGGTGCTGTACAAGGGAATACATATCCTGAATTTCCTTTGATGCGTAGCTCTGAAATGTTGTTGATCATGGCTGAGGCCGAAGCTAATTTGAGTCACACGCCTAAGGCATTATCTTATCTGAACGACTTGCAATCTGCCCGTGAAGTAAGTACATTGACAACGACCACTTCAAAAGACGAATTATTGGAAGAAATCTATATAGAACGTCGTAAAGAATTGCTCGGTGAAGGTGTTACAGGAATGTATGATTTATTGCGTTTACAACAGCCTTTATATCGCTACGAATCTTCGGCCGGACACTATTCATGGGGTATGACATATTTGGATGGTTACAATGCTTCAGATGAAGAACCGTATGGTATGTTGCCATCGAACGATTATCGTTTTATATGTCAAATTCCAAAATTGGAAATTGCAAATAATGAAGCGATAAGCGACTCAGACCAAAATCCATTTAGTGGAACTGAATAAGATAGCAAGTTCCAAAATAGTAACTTCTACTTTAACAGAATCCTTCAAAATCGAAAAATCGATCCGTTTTACCCTAAGCCCCAAGGGGAACCGGATCGATTTTTCTGATTTCTTCCCTTGGGGTTGAGGTATAAAATAATAACATAAAACCATCCCGAAGGGTCAATATTTTGTTGTACATCCGCGACAGAGTTGTTATCATGCCAATTATAAAAATTGCCTATTTTTGCACGAAATTTTATTTCTTATGCTGATTATTGATTCACCGTCCAGCGACGCTTATTTTAATATTGCTTCCGAAGAGTTTATACTGAATAAATACCCGGAGGAAGAAATTTTCCTTTTATATGTAAATGCTCCGTCGATTATTGTCGGGCGTTTTCAGAATACACTGGCCGAAATTAACCTGAACTATGTTAACGCGAATAAAATTAAGGTTGTACGGCGCATGTCGGGAGGAGGGGCCGTTTATCATGATCAGGGGAATCTGAATTTTTCGTTTCATACGCCATTGGGGAACAACGATTTTTTGGATTTCTCAAAGTTTACCAAACCGGTAGTTGACTTGTTAAACGGACTGAATGTTCCGGCCCGTCTGGAAGGACGAAATGATTTACTGGTTGACGGGAAAAAATTCAGCGGAAACGCGAAACAGGCCCGGAATGGGAAAATGATTCAGCACGGAACGATTTTGCTGAATTCAGAAATGACGGTTTTGGGCAATGCTTTAAAAGTTAATCCTTTAAAATTTAAAGATAAAGCTGTTAAATCGGCCCGTGCCCGTGTAACCAATCTTATTGAGTACTTACCCCAGGGAACAACGGTTGACAGTTTTAAGGCATTACTTGTTGAGCAGATCATAAAAGATAACAAGCCGGCAACCACCATTCATTGTTTGACGCCCGGAGAAATAGCAGGTATTAAAAAACTGGCCGATGAGAAATACAGCACCTGGGACTGGAATTTTGGCACTTCGCCGGCTTATAATTTCAACAAAGCCATTAAAGTTACAGCTGGCTTTATCGAATTACACCTCGATGTGAAAAAGGGGATGATTCAACATGCCAGAATTTTCGGTGATTTCTTTGCCTCTATGCCCATTGAAAAACTGGAAAAAAAATTTGTGGGTGTGAAACATGAAACGGAAGCCATTCAGCAGGTACTTTCGGGCGTTGACCTTACCGGATATTTTGGGCCTGTCAGGTTAAAAGACATACTTGAATTGTTTGGGTAAATCTGTATAGTGAAACAAATACTAAACATCTCTTTTTTCAGCATTTCATCATTCCCGGCCATATAACTGCACTGCTTTTTTTGACGAACTACCGTGGCCGGGGTTTTCTTCGTTCACTCTTTCCCGGGGTTACGCTCCTGAAATCTCTTTTTTATATGCTATTTTTTCCAAATTTCATGAACTTTTCGTTTTTTAGGTGTACTATTGAAGGTACATAAAAAAAACGGGCATGAATTTTTCGAAAAGGAATACCCTTGCAGGCTGGGTTGTTTTTGCCATTGCTTTGCTGGTCTACACTCTGACCCTTGAACCTACCCTCAGTTTATGGGATTGCGGCGAATTTTTAGTTTCAGCGTATAAACTGGAAATAAATCACTCACCTGGAAGTCCGTTTTTCATGTTACTGGGACGGCTTTTTTCACTTTTCAGTTTCGGGCATCCTGAAAAAGCAGCTTTTGCCATTAACATGGTTTCGGCAGTGTCATCCGCGGCAACAGTCATGTTTTTGTTTTGGACTATCAGTTGGCTGATCTTAAAAATACCGGGACGTAAATATCCTGATGGTTTGGTACTGGCAGCTTCAGGAATAGGTGCCCTTGCATATGCTTTTACCGATTCGTTCTGGTTCTCGGCTGTCGAGGCCGAGGTATATGCCTTGTCGTCCTTGTTTTCGGCAGCCATTTTATGGGCGGCTACCAAATGGGAACGCGAAGCTGATAAACCGTATTCCAATCGATGGATTGTTCTTGTCTTTTTCCTGATCGGACTTTCAACAGGGGTACATTTATTAAATTTATTGGTGATACCAACGGCTGCACTGATCTGGTATTTCCGGAAATATAACTATTCAGCAAAGGGATTGTTCGTAACGATCATTGCATCAGGTGCGGGTATTTTATTTCTGATGAAAATATTTATCCCGGGCATTCTCGATTTATCAAAGGGACTGGAACTGCTGTGTGTAAATAATTTGCACTTGCCTGTAAATACAGGTTTAATGATATACCTGGGACTGATCGTCGCGTTACTGGCCGGAGGGATGGTTTTCAGTATAAAGAAAAATTATCAGACTCTGAACCTGGTATTGTTATGTACATTTTTCCTGCTGATTGGCTATTCATCGTATGTAACGACAATGATCCGCTCGGCAGCCAATCCGCCGGTTGACCAGGGTAACCCTGAAACTACCTTTAATTTGCTGAATTACCTGAACCGCGAGCAATATGGTTCCCGGCCTGTTTTATATGGCCCCACATTTGGTTCGGTAGTAAACGGAGTTAAAAGTCGTTACACATACAAATATGTGGATGGGAAATACATCCGTTCGGAAATGATCCCGAAGGTATATTACGATGATCATACCACAGGTATTTTCCCGCGTTTATACAGCAATGAAAAAGAACATCAGAAAGCTTACCGCCAGTGGGTTGATATAAGAGGCAGGAGAGTTACTGCTAAAGATTTTAACGGGGAACAAACCCAAACGCTGATACCTACTTTCGAAGAAAATTTGATGTTTTTTCTGAGTTATCAGTTGGGATATATGTATTTCCGGTATTTCATGTGGAATTTTGCTGGCCGGCAGAATGATATTCAGGGGCTTGGAGAGATGACAACAGGAAACTGGCAATCGGGCATTCCGTTTATCGATGCATGGCGGCTTGGTCCGCAGGATGGTTTACCTGACGAAATGAAAAATAATAAAGCCCGTAATTCGTATTATTTTCTTCCCCTTTTGCTGGGCCTGATTGGTCTCGTATTTCATTATAAAACCGATATGCAGCAGTTCTTCGGGATGTTGCTTTTATTCCTGTTGATGAGCGTGGGACTGGTGATATACTTAAATGAAGTGCCCATTACCCCGCGTGAGCGTGATTACGTATATGTTGGCTCGTTTTATGTGTTTTGCATCTGGATAGGAATGGGAGTTCCGGCGCTTTTTAGCAGGCTTCGAAAATATACAGGAAAAAAAACGGCACTGATAGTTTCTGCTGTTGCCGGGCTGCTGGCCGGACCGTTCATCCTGATCAGCCAGAATTACGACGATCATGACCGTTCGGGTCGTTACACGGCACGTGATCTGGCCAGGAATTACCTGGAGTCGTGCAAGCCCAATGCCATCTTGTTTACACATGCTGATAATGATACTTATCCGTTGTGGTATTGCCAGGAAGTGGAAGGTATCCGTAAAGACGTGCGGGTTGTGGTGATGCCATATCTGAACGCGGGTTGGTATATCGAACAGTTGCAACGAAAAATATACGATAACAAAGGGTTGCAGTTTTCCATCCCGTTAAAGAAATACCAGTCGGGAGAAGTCGATTATTTATACGTGATACCCAAAATAAAAACAGAACAGCGGCTTGAAGATGTCCTGGATTTTATTGCCAGTGATTCGGCCAAAACCAAGCTGGAAAGCCGCGATTCGGAGATGGTTGATTATATCCCGGTTGATAAGGTTAGCGTTCAGACATCTGATGGCCGGACGATTCCGGTTAACTTTAACAAAAAGGCGCTGACCAAAGGTGATATTGCATTATGGGATATTATTGCCAATAACCGGGGACGGCGTCCTGTTTATTTTTCTTCCTGGGCCGATCCTGAACAATACGGTCTCGGTAATTATATCCGTTGCGACGGGTTGGTATTTAACCTGAACCCGGAATATTATGAAAGCGGGGGAATAATGGATATGGGAAGGATTGCCCCGGAAGAGGCTTACCAAAACCTGATGAAAAAATGCAATTGGGCAAACCTTCAGGATAAATCAGTATATTTTGACTGGCACCACCGGCGGATGCTGGCCAGTATGCAGGTACGGAACGCTTTCTCGCGTTTGGCAAAAAAACTGGTGGAACAAGGACAGGTAAAAAAAGCTTTTGAAGTATTGGAGGAAAGCAGGAAAAGTATTTCACTTGATCATTGGATGATTGATCTTCCTGCGGTACAAATGACCGGGATTTATTTCGAAGCCGGGAAGAATGAGCCCGGGATGGAGTATACACAATCGGTTTTAAACAATTTGAAACAATGGCTTGACTACTATATATCGATGGATGCTTACTATTTCAACCGTGTTTTTACCGATTTTCGCTATAAATTATATTTATACCAGGAACTGATTAATTCGATTGACGGGCATGCCCCGGAAGAATGGATAAAAGAAATAAAATCCGATTTTCTGGAATATGCAGAAATCCTGAAAGGCTAAACCGCAATATTTGTTTAGATTAGATATCCGGCATCTTAAAACAAGGTGTCTTTTCGGTCAGCCTGAATTTCCCGGGAAAAACGGGCGGTATCCAATACCAGTACTTTTTCAACAAGGGTCGAGTCGCAATTAGTTGGGAAACTTTGTTCCTGCCGGAGTTTGGTATTCATCAGAGAAAAGAACAGCAGGAAGGATAAAGCTGCTACTTTAACGCCAATACTTTTAAAAGAAAACAGCCATCCTGTAAAACCGGAAAACGAATTTTTACGAAGATTCGAATTACTGTTTTTCAGTAAAAAAGCATACATCAACCGGTTTTCAATTTGTGGATTTGGTTTACCAACCCGGTCTTTTTGCATCAATTCGAACAATTTTTTGTCAATGTTCTTTTCCATGATTTACAAGATTTAAAATTCAATTTCATCTTTTAAATAATCCAGTTCGCGGGCCAGTTGTTTCTTTGCATTGTGCAGTCTCGATTTTACTGTGCCCTCGGCGATGTTCTGTATCCCTGTAATTTCCCTTATTGAAAAACCTTCGCGGTAACGGAGCAGGAATGTGGAACGATGTTCCTGGTCAAGCCGGTTCAGTGTGTCAAATATTTTTTCAATAAATTGCCCGGTTTCGTGTTCTTTAAAACTTAATTCGTACGTTTCATTCGTTTGCAACTCGTTGGTAATGGTTTCTCCCCGGATTTCACGTTTCCGGTATTCGTTTTTACACATGTTTCCGGCCAACGAATAAATCCATGTCGAGAATTTATACGCAGGATTAAAGGCCTCCGGCTTTTCAATAATTTTCATAAACAGTTCCTGAAGAAAATCGTTAGCCAGTTCTTCCGAATTGTTCAGCATCCTGATAAAATAATAGTACAAACGGTTTTTATAACGGTAGTACAAAAGGTTAAAAGCCTGCTGATCGCCGGCTGCAATCTGTTGCATTAATTTTTCGTCGCTGTATGTGCGTATGTCTTTACCCGGCATTTATTCTGTAGTTTTTTTCAAAATCAGCCAAATAAAACCGATATACGAAGCTATAATTATCAGTGGCGACAATGTAATGTGGCGGAAATTAAACATATCACCGCTCCTTCCGGTACCGCTGTCCTCCGGTCCTGTCATCAGCAGAAAACCACTAATCAGCAGTAGTGTAAAAAAGGCCATCCACCTGTATTTCTTTGTTCTTGAAAGCATATTCAAATACTCTTCATTCCATTTTTCAATAATACAACTGAAATCAGAAAGGTTCACCCAAACGGTAAAAAAAATTGAATGAATTTATAATCCGGCATTCCATTATTCGGATTATATAAATTCACTCGTCTTCCTTTTTCGGTTTGTAATCATCGGGTAATGAATTAATAAAATAATATTCTCCCATAGGCCCTTTAATATCGAAAGGAATGTTTGGTGTAGTGCCATTAGGCCTTATCCTGACTGATATCCGGCTGGGGAAAATGACCGATGTTTCTTTGTTAAAAGATTCGAATGACTTGGTGAGATTGATTGGGTATCCATTGGTATCGCTGTAATAATCGACTTTCAGGGAATCGGCTTCCATTACACATTCCTTTATTCTGCTTGGCGAATGCTTTACCGAACTCAGGTTTGTAAAGGTAATACCATTCCTGATTGCTTCAGGGGGATAAAAAGTTAACTGGTAACCTTGTTCCATGATCTCACCATCGTAAAGAGCCTTCAGAAAGTGGCGATATGAACCGTAATAGAAATTTTGCCGGTTCTTTTCATATCTTTTTAATTGTGATTTTGACCCGTGTTCAATGGGTTCGTAGTAAAAATGTCCCATAATACGGCGCACAAAAATTCCTGAATATGAATTAAGCGGTACTTCATCGTGCGTTAGTTCGTCGCGTTTGGTGATGTCAAATTCGCGTATCAGTACCCTGATTTTATACCCCAGATGGTGATTTATAATTACCAGGGGTAAATTGGATGTGGCCTGAAAACTGTATTCGTCGCGTTTGAAATAAAGGACTGCTTCATTCAATATATCATAAGAAGTGCGAAGGTCGTCGCCAATAAATTGCTGATAAAAAAAACGGACTTCTTTTTTTCGTTCTCTCTTATCTAAAATCAGATAATCATCGGGATTAATCGAATTAGGATTTAATGCAATATGCACCGAATCGATAAAATTTTCAATATAAGTGGCAAATGGATCATGCGCATCGTGTGTAATAACAAGATAGCAGGGCAGATAGGGCGCCATGATCGTAAAATTTCCCTCTTCATCGGTAGCTGTTCCGATAGAAGATCCTGAGATAAACAACTCAGCCAGGTGAATAGGCTCTCCGCTTTCCCTGTCAGTTACTTTCCCATTGATATAAAAGGTCAGCCCCTGTGCGAATGAAGCTGTATTGGCTGAAAAGAAGAAGAGGAATGAAAAAAACAGTCTGAAAAAGTTTTTCATATGTTCATTTTTTTCAATGTTAGACTCTGCGGTTTTATGATATCAATTGATTTTCAGTTATGTTCCCAATGCCAGCCACCCGTGATGGCCCTTTCATGTGATCGTTTATTTTTTGGCCTTAAGGTATCAGATTTAATTAAAAAGAGAAAGCATATCGCCATATTTTTTAAATGAGATTTTACGATCTGTGTTTCTGGCCAAAAGATTGTACATTTGCTTTTTCTTATTCCGAAAAATAAATATTATGGATGGACGTTTGAAAGTATTTGGTGAATTACTTGGTATTATGGATGAGTTGAGGGAAAAATGTCCGTGGGACAGAGAGCAAACCCTTGAATCGTTACGTAACCTTACCATTGAAGAGACTTATGAATTGGGAGATGCCATTTTGCAGAAAGATTTGCCTGAAATAAAAAAAGAATTGGGAGATTTACTGTTGCATATTGTTTTTTATGCCAAAATCGGAGAAGAACAAAATGCTTTTAATATTGCCGATGTGATAAAAGGACTGAATGAAAAACTGATATACCGCCATCCGCATATTTTTGGAGATGTACAGGTTCAGAATGCCAGGGAAGTTGAACAAAACTGGGAGTCGTTGAAACTGAAAGAAAAAGGGCGTAAGAAAAAACAGGTACTTGAAGGTGTGCCGGTTTCGCTACCTGCTTTGGTAAAAGCCAACCGTATTCAGGAGAAAGCCAGTGGCATTGGTTTTGACTGGGAAAAACGGGAACAGGTTTGGGACAAGGTAAAAGAAGAAATAAACGAACTTCAGGATGAAATAAGCCAGGCAAATGCTGATAGAATGGAAGCTGAATTTGGCGATTTGTTTTTTGCAATGGTCAATGCCGCACGTTTGTACGGGGTTGATCCTGAAACGGCACTTGAACGAACCAATCTAAAATTCATAAAACGCTTCAATTATCTCGAAAGCCAGACATTGAAAAAAGGTATCGACCTGAAAAAAATGAGTCTGTCCGAAATGGATGTAATTTGGGAAGAGGCAAAAAAATATGAGTAATAACCTGAGAACTCCTGCAGAAGAGCAGGAGATGAGAAGGGGAGGCGAACAAAAATCCCGGAGGGATGAAATTTGAATAACCCGGGGTAAGCGAGGCAGAAGCGCAACCCCGGGGAAATGCAAACGGAATAACCCCGGCCACGGTAGTTCGTCAAAAAAAGCAGAGCAGTTGTATGGCCGGGAATGAGGTAATGCTGAAAAATGCAATGCTTTATATTTGATTCACATACAGACTTTACCAAATCTGTCATAGGTAGTTGCCACCCAAAATTTATTGGGCATAATGAGGCAATGACAGGAAAGGTATCTGGAAGTCAAGTCCCCGGTTCACCGGAAGGTGAAAAGCAGGGATGGCCAGTCAAAGTAGTCCGGGCCGGCGAAGGCGGGAGCGGTTTTTGGCGGGTATTCAAGGATGTGGGCCGGGAAGAAAAAACCGTGAGGCGGGAGGAAGGATGACTTTGACAAGACTTTTTCTTCCTTTTGGTCGACTGCAAAAGGAAGGGCCCCGCCGGACAGAGGCGAATACAAATAAGCAATAAAAATTGTCAGGTTATTAAGAGAACGAAGAAAACACCGCCCACGGGAGGGGTACTTTTATCTTTTGTGGAGCATATTATTTAGCTCTGATTCTTTAGTACAGACAAAAGCTAAAAATCAAGCTTCATCGCATTTCCCTTTTTTACTGTCCTCAAGCCGGACAGGCTGATCCTTTTTCCCTGCAGCTGGAAAAAGGATCCAAAAAGAGCCGCCGCTGAGAAGAAAAAGCTAAAAATCGTTTGCGTTCGCTTAAATCTTCCAAACTCCTCTCTGCGTTCGTCAAACAGGGAAGATTTTTTAACGCTCACTCCATCGATTTTCTAAACGCTTTTTCCCCTTAGGCGGAAACAGCCCGGGTATTGTTGTGTTCCCTAAAAAAAGACCTCTCTCCCCCCGGCTTATTCTATAACGAAACGATGGCTTTTACAGCGACTGAACACTCTTCCTGCTCTTCTCCACAACTTTTTAAACTGATTCGCACGGGGACTCCTTGAAAAAAAGCGGTGCAGTTGTATGGCCGGAAATGCTAAAATGCTGAAAAAAGCGATGTTTCGTATTTACCTCATATACAGACTTCTGTAAAAATCTGTCATAGGTAGTCCCCACCCAAAATTTATTGGGCATAATGAGGCAATGACAGGAAAGGTATCTGTAAGCCAAGTCCCCAATTCACCGGAAGGTGAAAAGCAGGGATGGCCGGTCAAAGTAGTCCGGGCCGGCGAAGGCGGGAGCGGTTTTTGGCGGGTATTCAAGGATGTGGGCCGGGAAGAAAAAACCGTGAGGCGGGTGGAAGGATGACTTTGACAAGACTTTTTCTTCCTTTTGGTCGACTGCAAAAGGAAGGGCCCCGCCGGACAGAGGCGAATACCAATAAGCAATAAAAATTGTCAGGTTATTAAGAGAACGAAGAAAACACCGGCCACGGTAGTTCGTCAAAAAAAGCAGAGCAGTTGTATGGCCGAAAATGATGAAATGCTGAAAAAAGTGATGTTTTATATTTGATTCACATACAGACTTTACCAAATCTGTCATAGATAGCGTAGCGAGGAATCTGTTCATTCTTAACCGGACAGTAGTGATCCTCTTTAACAGTTATTATTTAGATTTCACTTAAGAAATATCTAAGTTGTATTTGCTGAGCAGTCCGGGCAGGTTTTCTACTGAAAATTTTGCTTTTTTCATTTTGTTTTTATCCGGGTCAATCGAAAAATTTATTGCTGTCCGGAAATCGGTTTTTTCAAGATTGCAATGCTCGAAATAAGATCCGGACAGGTTTGTGTTTTTGAATATTGCCTCAGAGAGGTTTGCTCCCGAAAAATCAGCTTCTTTTATGGAGCAGTTTACAAAGCAGGTTTTTTTCAGGTTCTTTTTCGTGAAAAAGGCATAGTCTAACTGGCAGGAATCAAATCCGGCTTCAAACAAAAAGTTATTGCATATACTAAAGTCTGTGCCAATCAGTTTACAGCCTTTAAACTGTACATTTTTAAGGCCTGTATTTGCTGTTTTTACCATCATAAAGTTGCAGTTCACGAAACGGCAATCGATGAAGTCAATGTCCGATAAATTACACCCGGAAAAATCGCAGTCAGTAAAATAACAATTGTCAAACTCGACGCCGGAAAGCTGAAGTTGCGAAAAGACCTGCTTATTAAACGTTTTATCGTAGTTCAGTTTTTCAATCATTTTTTTTTTCGCAATTTATTTAAAATATTGCAGACAGAATCAGTGGTATCTTGCCGTGAATAAAAATTACTTTAATTTTGGTCGTTAAATGTTTGGTTGTTTTATGAAATACCGTTTGATCCTGTGTGGGGTAATAATGTTTATCCTGCCTGTTTTTGCCAAAGCCCAGGTTGATACTGTCCGTCTCAATAAATATTATCTGAAAAGATCCTGGATTGATACAAAAAAAATTGTGACTTCCCCGTTTCGGTGGAATAAAACCGACTGGCAACAGGCAGGGGTCTTTACTATTGTTACCGCTGCCTCGTTTTTTGCAGATAAACCAATCATGGAATGGAGTCAGGACCGGCGTTCTGCGGGTTTGGACGATGTTGTAAAATATGGTTTTGAGCCTTTTGATGTTGAGTATACCCTTGCTGTTTGCGGGGCATTATACGGCTGTGGCTTACTGGTAAAAAACAGGAAACTGGAGAGTACTGCTTTGCTCGCTGTAGAAAGTTATGTACTTGCAAGTTTATTTGCCCGTGTACCTAAGAAATTATTAGGACGTCAGCGTCCCAATAGCAGTGATGACGTTTCTGCTTTCAGTTTTGAGGGACCTTTCCACGACGACAGTTTTCCTTCCGGGCATACAGTTGCCGTTTTTTCAGTGGCTGCTGTTATAGCAAATCAGTATCGTGAGACTGTTTGGGTGCCGCTTACTGCATATTCTATTGCAGGAGTGGTCGGCATGTCGCGTATTTACGACAACCAGCACTGGTTTAGCGATGTTTTTTCCGGCGCAGTGATTGGGATCGCTGTTGGCAATATGGTTTGTCCCCGTGATAAAAAATCCAGGCTCTCCATTGTCCCGGTCAAAATGAATCCGGGCTATGGGGTCAGGTTGGCACTAACATTATAAATAACAATGGAAAGATTAATGCATAAATTTCGGTTAAAATCTTCGTATTTGTATTCCTTTGTTATTTCTATCTTTTGTTTTTGTGTTACAGTATCATAATCTGCCGGAGACAAACAGGAATCCTATTATAAGTCTGTTTTTTTCGGCATGGCATTGAACCGGGCTAGTCCGCCCAGCGATGTTTCCCTGTAATAGCCTGGAAGATCCCTGCCTGTCTGATACATGGTCTCCACCACTTCATCGAAACTGATCCGGTGGCGTCCGTCGCTCATCAGTGCATAGGTGTTATGTGCCACGGCACGTTCGGCAGCCATTGCATTCCGTTCGATACACGGTATTTGTACCAGGCCGGCAACCGGGTCGCAGGTTAACCCGAGGTGGTGTTCCAGTCCCATTTCAGCAGCATACTCGATCTGGTAAATGGTTCCGCCCATCAGTTGCGCGGCGGCGGCTGATGCCATAGCGCAGGCCGTACCTATTTCTCCCTGACACCCAACCTCGGCGCCTGAAATAGAGGCATTAAATTTAACCAGGTTACCGATCAGTCCTGCTGTAGCCAGTGCTTTGTAAATTTGCTGAAGTTCTGTTTTGTAAATTTTGCTGAAATATTTTAATACCGCGGGTAACACCCCACATGCCCCGCAGGTTGGAGCTGCCACAATCAATCCGCCAGAGGCATTTTCTTCGGAAACGGCAAGAGCATAAGCAAACAGTTGTGAGCGTTTTTTAAACGGGCCACTAAAATTTTGTGATTTAGCCATAAAAGCACGTGATTTTCTCGGGAGTTTCAGGCTCCCGGGCAAGGTGCCTTCCTCCTGAGTTCCCCGCCTGATCGAGTCCTCCATTACGGTCCATACCTCTTTTAAGAAATTCCATATCTCAGGGCCTTCGGTTTCTTCTACGAACTCCCATAGTTGCCTCCCGTTTTCGTAGCACCATTTCAGAATATCATCCATGGTATGAAGCGGGTAGATGAAAGTCGTCTCCGCCTCCGAATAATCGTCGGTGATAGCCCCGCCCCCGATGCTGTATGCCGTCCATTCGTCCAGCAACCTGTTTTCAGGGGAGAAAGCTTCCAGTTTCATTGCATTCGGATGTCTGGGCAGGATGGTTTCGGGCAGCCAGATGATGTTCAGCTTTTGACTACTGAAAACTTCGTTAACAGCAATATCGGTTAGATGTCCTTTTCCCGTGGCTGCCAGGCTTCCGAAAAGGGTAACCTGAAAGTGATCAGCCGCAAGGTTTTTTTCAAGAAAGATACTGGCTGCCTTACGCGGCCCCATAGTGTGACTACTCGATGGGCCGTGACCAATTTTATATATTTCCCTGATCGATTCCATGATCGTATTTTCTGCAAAAAAACAGAACCCGGTTCATTGTAACGATAACGAATGTCATATTTTTTCAAAATTTAATAATCTGTTGATGCCAATATCAAAATGACCAATATAATTGCGATTCATGAAAAAATATTGTTATTTCAGGTTCACAAAAAAACAGGTGTATGAGAAGACTGGAAAAACTTCAACCTCAACCACTCTGGAATTATTTTGAGGATATTTGCCAGGTTCCGAGGCCATCAAAAAAAGAAGAAAAAATCATTCGTTTTTTACTTGATTTTGCCGAACGGAATAAACTGGAAGCCAAGCGCGATGAAATTGGTAATGTGTTAATATCAAAACCGGCATTTAAGGGCCGGGAAAATGTGTCGACAGTGATCCTTCAGTCCCATGTTGATATGGTATGTGAAAAAAATGCAGACAGGGTTTTCAATTTTGATACGGATGTTATTGTCCCGTTTATTGACGGGAATTGGGTGAAAGCCGATGGTACCACGCTGGGCTCCGACGATGGTATTGGAATAGCTGCACAAATGGCAGTACTTACTTCAAATGATATACAACATGGCCCGGTCGAATGCCTTTTTACCGTGGATGAAGAAACCGGTCTGTCGGGGGCTTTCGCATTACACGAAGGGTTTATGTCGGGAAATATACTGCTGAACCTCGATTCGGAAGACGAGGGGGAGATTTTTATTGGTTGTGCCGGTGGAATTGATACCCTGGCTGAGTTGAAAGTGAAAAAAGAACGGGTCCCCGGAAACTCGTTTGCTCTAAAAATAATGGTCAAAGGATTACTTGGCGGGCATTCTGGCGATGATATACACAAGGGCAGGGGAAATGCCAATAAGATACTGGCCCGCTTCCTGTGGCAGGCGATCCGTAAATTCGGGGTCCGTGTTGCCGACTTTAACGGGGGTAACCTGCGTAATGCTATTGCCCGTGAGGCTTATGCCATTATTATTGTTCCAAATGTACAAAAAGAGCAGTTGGTTGCCGAGTTGAATATATTTTCTGCTGAAGTTGAATTTGAATACGAGCGTACCGAACCGAACCTGGTTGTCGATCACAGTTCAACCAATTTGCCTGAAACAGTACTCGACCTGTCCAGCCAGGAACGACTGATCAACATGTTGTGTGCATGTCCGCACGGAGTTTTGGAGATGAGTACCCGGATGGAAGGAATGGTGGAAACATCGACCAACCTGGCCTCCGTGAAATTTAATGAGAATGAAAAAGTTTTGGTAACAACCAGTCAGCGAAGCGAACTTGAAAGCCGTAAACATTATGCAGCGGAAATGGTGCGTTCTGTTTTTGAGTTGGCAGGCGCCCGGGTTACAAACTCCGATGGTTATCCCGGATGGACGCCTGACCCGGACAGTAAAATCCTTCAGATTACTGTTGATTCATATAAAAGATTATTCAAAAAAGAACCAATCGTACGTTCCATCCATGCAGGGCTGGAATGCGGACTGTTTCTGGAAAAATATCCCGGTCTGGATATGGTTTCGTTTGGTCCCACCATCAAGGGGGCGCATTCGCCTGACGAAAGGGTAGATATTGAGACGGTTAATAAGTTCTGGCTACACTTGAAAGATGTTTTAGAAAATATTTCCTGATTTTTTCTGTTTTCCGTACTGTGTTAAGGAAGGAAACTTCACTCCAAAGTGAAATTTAAATAATAACATGTTAAAGCGAATCACTGCTGTGCGGTTAAGAATGACGAGATTTCTCGCTACGCTCGAAATGACAAACGCATTTTATAAGTATAGCGGGGAAAATCGCCGGAAAAAAAAGAGAAGAGCAGGAGATAAGAAAGGAGGAGATGACAGGAAAGGTATCTAAAAGTCAAGTCCCCAATTCACCGGAAGGTGAAAAGCAGGGGTGGCCAGTCAAAGTAGTCCGGGCCGGCGTTGGCGGGAGCAGTTTTTTGCGGGTATTCAGGGATGTGGGCCGGGAAGAAAAAACCGTGAGGCGGGAGGAAGGATGACTTTGACAAGACTTTTTCTTCCTTTTGGTCGACTGCAAAAGGAAGGGCCCCGCCGGACAGAGGCGAATACAAATGAACAATGAACATTGTCAGGTTATTAAGAGAACAAATAAAACACCGGACACGGGAGGGGGCCTTTAATCTTTTGTGGAGCATATTATTTAGCTCTGATTCTTTAGTACAGACAAAAGCTAAAAATCAAGCTTCATTGCATTTCTGTTTTTTACTGTCCTCAAGCCGGACAGGCTGATCCTTTTTCCCTGCAGCTGGAAAAAGGATCCAAAAAGAGCCGCCGCTGAGGAGAAAAAGCTAAAAATCGTTTGCGTTCGCTAAAATCTTCCAAACTCCTCACTGCGTTCGTCAAACAGGGAAGATTTTTTAACGCTCACTCCATCGATTTTCTAAACGCTTTTTTCCCTTAGGCGGAAACAGCCCGGGCTTTGTTGTCTTTCCTAAAAAAATACCTCGCTTCCCTCTGCTTATTCTATAACGAAACGATGGCTCCTTATTGAACACTGAACACTTTACCTGCTTTTCTCCACAACTTTTTAAACTGATTCACACGGAACTCCTTGAAGAAAAGCAATGCAGTTATATGGCCGGGAATGAGGTAATGCTGAAAAAAGCGATGTTTCGTATTTGCCTCATATACAGACTTCTGTAAAAATCTGTCATTGGTAGTTGCCACCCAAAAATTTTGGGCATAATGAGGAGATGACAGGAAAGGTATCTGAAAGTCAAGTCCCCGGTTCACCGGAAGGTGAAAAGCAGGGATGGCCGGTCAAAGTAGTCCGGGCCGGCGTTGGCGGGAGCGGTTTTTTGTGGGGCTTCAGGGATGTGTGCCGGGAAGAAAAAAACGTGAGGCGGGCTGAAGGATGACTTTGACAAGACTTTTTCTTCCTTTTGGTCGACTGCAAAAGGAAGGGCCCCGCCGGACAGAGGCGAATACAAATAAGCAATAAAAATTATCAGGTTATTAAGAGAACAAATAAAACACCGGGCACGGGAGGGGGACTTTAATCTTTTGTGGAGCATATTTTCTGATTTTTTAGTACAGATAAAAGCTAAAAATCAAGCTTCACCGCATTTCCCTTTTTTACAGTCCTCAAGCCGGACGGGCTGATCCTTTTTCCCTGCAGCTGGAAAAAGGAACAAAAAAGAGCCGCCGCAGAGGCTAAAAAGCTAAAAATCGTTTGCGTTCGCTATCCGGCAATTGCCGGACCAAACTCCTCACTGCGTTCGTCAAACAGGGAAGATTTATTAACGCTCACTCCATCGATTTTCTAAACGCTTTTTCTCCTTAGGCGGAAACAGCCCGGGCTTTGTTGTCTTTCCTAAAAAAAATACCTTTTCCCTCCCTGCTTATTCTATAACGAAACGATGGCTCCTTACTGAACACTGAACACTTTACCTGCTCTTCTCCACAACATTTTAAACTGATTCACACGGAACTCCTTGAAGAAAAGCAATGCTGTTATATGGCCGGCAATAAGGTAATGCTGAAAAAAGCGATGTTTTATATTTGATTCATATACAAACTTTTACTAAAATCTGTCATAGGCACCGAAGGGAGGAATCTCTCACTCACAAAGTTTAAAAGTTTATTTTTTGAAAATTACTAAGTAATTCGAATCAAGAGTTAAATAGCTAATGTTATAAAAGCTGTGGCTAATCTTCCAAAAGCATGTACCATTAATCCTTTTGTAGACCTAACTTTGCTTGCCTTTTGGATATCGGCCTTTTCAATCAGCCAATTAAAAATTGCTTCAACCGGTTGTCTGACTTTGGAAACGGCAGTTGAGAAAAAATCATCAGCTGCTTTTATCCTTTGCTTTATCACATCAGTCATTCCCTTAACAGCTTTGACCGGTGCAAGTGTTTCTGAATTCTGGTGTTTCAACATGTACAGATTTAGTTCGTTCACAAAGTATATTTTATCACCAAAGAAAGTCCTGTTCTCAATTGCTGACCAGGCTTCTTTAAATACGGTCAAATCATTGACCGAAGCTGGGGTGAACAATATTTGTTCCGGATGGGGCAGTTTTCCAATACGCCGAAAACCTAACAGGTGCAGCTTAAGCCCATAATAATACATCCCTTTGGTCGAACAATACCCCTTGTCTGTTATCTCCCTTGCAACCTTGCCCGAACGCTTGCCTGAACAGGTTATGATTGGCATGGAGTCCAATAAGCTTTGGTCAAACAGGCAATCATCCGGCTGAAAATCTGCAAGTAGAATTTCAATGAGCCTGGTAAAAGCACCTCCCAGTCTGTTCAACCGATTATTGAACGCCTGATAGCTACCTAACTTTGGAAACCACGACATTAGGTATTCTGATGCAAAGCGGTGGATGTGCTTTGTTGTCCTATGCCCTTCATGGTGCATCGTGTACAAGTATATTGTCATAATCTCCTGGTCTGTAAATTCCGGCTCATTGTTATTACTGAACCTTTCACAATAAAATTGAAGTTCTTCAAATTTATCACATACATAAAAGTAAATTCTTACTAACTTGTCGTCCTTATCTCTGGAAATCATATCTGATTGTCAATTCGTAACTGACTCCAAGATACTGATTTTTAGAGATTAATGCAAAATTTACTGCTTGATATTCAACTATTTAATGAACTTTTTTTATATTGTTTTCAACCCTTGATTCGCATAAGTATAATATTTCTATTCCACGGAATAATTCTTCCGAAGAATAGAAGAATTATTCCCCGGCCCAAAAGAAGTTTGTTTTGACCCGGAAGAACTATTCAAGGGAAGTATTATTTTTTTCTTTGTAATATTTCCCCGATACGCTGAAGCTGATTTTTGGGATATTGCTCATTTTTTTGAATACCCAGCGCTTTGTTGTAATAAAACCGGGCCACGCTGTAGTTCTCCTGCTCAAAAGCCTGATCAGCCTGCTTAAGCTGATTCATATATTCCTGTTTTACCTGATCGCGTTTTTCCTGCTCGATCAGCTTTTTAATATCTTCAAGTTTTATTTTCGGATAGCGTTCATCTGGATTGATCCGTGATGCCTCATTATAATAAAACCTTGCGACCGAATAATTTTTTGTATAGTAAGCTTCGTCAGCCTGGGCAATAGCTTCTTTGAAAAGCTGCTCTTCCCTTTCCGACAGCAACGAATTGGTAAGCACCTGTATTTCATGAATACGGTTTTGGGGATAACGTTCCCATGACTTTAATTCAAGGGCTTTGTAATAGTAAAATTTTGCGACCGTATAATTGGTTTTCGCAAAAGCATCGTCGGCCTGTCTTATTGCCTTATCGTATGCCATACGGATATCAGCCGATAACCCTTCGTCGATTAATCGTCCGATCTCCCCGATACGTTGTTGGGGATAGTTTTCCGAAGGCTTTATATCCGATGCTTTATAGTAATAGAATCGTGCCACTGAATAATCTTTCACGTTAAACAGAGAATCCGCTTTACCAATTATCGCTTTATACAGGTTGTTGGTTCCGGTAATCTTCAGATTTTCAAGGTCACGGGAAGATGTCCTCTGATACTCAAATATATTTTCAGAAGGTTTTGTATACTGAACAGCAACTTTCGGTTTATCTGCTGTTGTATTAAGTTTGTTTTCAGAAACAGGAACCTGTTTCTTAGTCATTTCTTTAATAAAATCTATTTGTTTCTGAGGGTATATTTCGCCCGGTTTTATTCGCAGAGCATTGGTGTATTGCCGGACAGCCTCATCAAATGTTTTGTTACGGAATGCCTGGTCGGCCAGTGCTATTACCTGCCGGTACCGGTCATCTTCACTTTTCATTTGAGCCAGTCTCAGGCTGTCTTCCCTGGCAGTTGCGATCAACCCGTCAATTTCTCTGATCATCTGATCCGGATAGCTTGTGCCCGCCCTCAGTGTTTTTGAAACTTCGAACAAATGCCTGGCTTCATTCAACTTCCCGGCAGCAAACGATTCTTCAGCCTGTTTTAGCATATCGTTGTATGCTTTTTTTGTCGACGATTCTTCCACTTCGGCAGCCACGATCCGCGACATTTGTTGGTTTACTTTATCGAGTTGGGCGGTTGCATATTCATCATCCGGTTTAATGGTCAGGGCATTGGTATAATTGTTTTTGGCTGACTGCCATTTTTCCTGTTTGAAATATTCATCGGCACGGGCAATTATAACAGCATATTCAGCATCTTTCGCCTTTAATACGGTCTGGATATTTTTCAACTGTTTTCCCGGATATTCCTCATCAGGCATAATATTCCCGGCATTTATATACAATGGACGCGCTTCAATATACTTTCCTGAATTATATAAAACATCGGCCTGAGCAATAACTTCCCGGTAATCAACCAGTTGTTCTTCTGCAATCCGCATCAGGTCTTTTATTTCACTGATCCTTATATTTACTTCAGATCGTTTGTCTGGCAACACATCAAGGGCATCATTGAGTTTTGCAATGGCATCCTCGTATTTCTTACCGGAAGCCAATCTTTCAGCTTCCTGGAATAACAACCGGTAATTTTGTTCCTTGCCCCTGCTAATGGAATCGCGAATAGCCTGTTGCCTGGCGGCTTCAGCCTGAAGCCTCAATTCTTCCAGGGTATTATCAATTTTTTTAATTTGTTCCGACGGGTAACCCTCCTCTGGTTTGAAGCCCAATGCTTCGTTATAGGCTTGTTGGGCTTCTTCGTATTGTTTATCGACAAAGGCCTGGTCGGCTTTTGATATTGCCTGTTTATAAGACTGTTCGATCTGTTGGCGACGGGCTTCTTTGGCTGCCAGCACTTCCTGTTCCCGGTCAATCTGAAGGATCATCCGGGTCGGATGATTTTGTCCCGGAGACAGTTCCAGCGCCCTGGTAAAAGCAGTTTTTGCCTTTTCCAGGTCCTTCATGTTCAGCAACGAATCGCCTGAACGGATCAGTGAATCATACTGCTGATTTTTGAGTCTCTCCGCTTCGGCGGTAGCCAAAAGATCCCTGATTCTGTCAATCTGTTCCTGCGGATATTTTTCCTGTGGTTTCACTTCAAGCGCCCTGTTGTATCCGGCTTCAGCCGTTTCATACTCTTTCTTTCTGAAAGCCTGGTCGGCTTCGGCAATAGCTGCGTCGTATGCCTGTTGGTCTTCCCATTGTTTCATTGCCGCTTCGGCGTTCCTTATTTTTTCCTGAGCGGGCACATCTTCTGGTTTTATATCCAGTGCTTTCCGGTATTCAGCAATGGCTTCAGAATACTTTTGCTGCCCTGAAAGCCGGTCTCCTTCCTGTATGAACTGCCGGTAATTTTCTTCTTTTGCTGCCTGTTCTGCTATCGACCGGAGGATACGGTCTGTTTCTTCAATTTGTTCCGACGGATAACTCTCCTCAGGTTTGAAACCCAATGCTTCGTTATAGGCTTGTTGGGCTTCTTCGTATTGTTTATCGACAAAGGCCTGGTCGGCTTTTGATATTGCCTGTTTATAAGACTGTTCGATCTGTTGGCGACGGGCTTCTTTGGCTGCCAGCACTTCCTGTTCCCGGTCGATCTGAAGGATCATCCGGGTCGGATGATTTTGTCCCGGAGACAGTTCCAGCGCCCTGGTAAAAGCAGTTTTTGCCTTTTCCAGGTTCTTCATGTTCAGCAAGGAATCGCCTGAACGGATCAGTGAATCATACTGCTGATTTTTGAGTCTCTCCGCTTCGGCGGTAGCCAAAATATTCCTGATTCTGTCAATCTGTTCCTGCGGATAACTTTCCTGTGGTTTCACTTCAAGCGCCCTGTTGTATCCGGCTTCAGCCGTTTCATACTCTTTTTTTCTGAAAGCCTTGTCGGCTTCGGCGATAGCTGCGTCGTATGCCTGTTGGTCTTCCCGTTGTTTCATTACCGCTTCGGCGTTCCTTATTTTTTCCTGAGCGGGCATATCTTCTGGTTTTATATCCATTGCTTTCCGGTATTCAGCAACAGCTTCAGGATACTTTTGCTGCCCTGAAAGCCGGTCTCCTTCCTGCATGAACTGCCGGTAATTTTCTTCCTTTGCTGCCTGTTCTGCTATCGACCGGAGAATACGGTCTGTTTCTTCAATCCGTGCATTGGGTCGAGGGTCATCGGGTAGAATCCCGGCAGCCTCCCTGTAAACTTCACGCGCTTGCTGGTATTCCTTGTTGCTGAAAAGGTTCTCTGCCTGAGCCAGGGTTTCTGTAAATTTCCGTTCTTTCTCCTGTTGGGCAAGTAGTTGTTCTATTTCATCTATACGGTCCCGGGCATAAGTGTCACCAGGCTTATATTGCATGGCTTCCCTGTAAATAACCAACGCCTCGTCATAAATTTTTTCCTGATATTTTACATCTGCACGGTCAATAGCCTCTTCATACTGTTTATTCAAATTCTGCTTCTTCTGCCCGGCAAGAGTCAAAGCATCCAATACATTTTGTATTTCACGGATACGGTCCAGAGGGTACGGCCGTTCAGGGAATAACTTATTAGCCTCCTTGTATTTTGCCAATGCTTCATCATACCGGGTCTGATCAAAGGAATCATCAGCCTCCCTGATGATCCGCTCGAACTCTTTCTCCATCTCCTTCAAATCCTGTAGTTCCAGCTTGTCCAGAGCCTTTTGTTCTTTATTGACCTTTTTTTCCAGTGCAAAAGCCTGGTCCAACTGGAAAGCAAACATATTGTCACTCATAAACACCTCATAGTCAAAATCATCAATTGCCTTATCATAAAATATACGGGCATACGGGCGTAAAGAAAAGCTTTTATCAACACCTCCGATTTCCTTAAATAAATTCACCTGAAATTCGACCGGGGGAAATTCACTGTTCACATCCAGGATTGCCTTGGGTACCAGGGTCGATATTAAAATAATCCGGGTATATAAACCCGGTTTTGAAAAGGTAAGCTTATATTCGTTATTAAATTTCAGGGGGTAAACAAACTTTGCATCTTGGCTTATTTCAAAATGATAGGTATCCTTTTCATTTACATCAATGTCTAAAGTGGTACCTTCAAGCTTACCATCTTCGACAAAAACAGTGGCTTTGATTTCTACATAATTTTTTTGTTGGGCGAATCCGACAAGGGGGGGGAATAAAAGACAAAGTAAAAAGTTTTTTATCCGCTGGTCTATATGCATAAATTAAATTCCACTGAAGCATTACATTTTTTATTACAAATACTTTCGGAGGTTAAAATTAGCGAAAACATTTATGTTTATCCGTTAAACAGGTGGTTTTGTTACCTTTTAATTTTAAAAAAATACATTAATTGCGTTATTTGGGGGTGTTTTAATTTTTAGCTGATTATATTGCACGCATAAAATCCGGAAAATGAAAAAAGAGCCCACTTTGTATGAAGCCCTCATTCCTATTATACTTCTGGTAATTTTATTAGCAGCAAATGCTTTTGTTTTTGACGATACTTTAGCAGGCTCCAACCAGATTGCTTTATTACTTGCAGCCACAGCAGGAGTAATTATAGTCCGTAAAAACGGAATGTTTTGGGAAGAAATCAGCGGGAAAATAGTCAACGCCATTGGATCGGCAATGCCGGCTATGCTTATTTTGCTGTTGATTGGTTCGTTGGCCGGTACATGGATGATCAGCGGGGTGGTACCAGCTATGATTTATTACGGGCTGGACATTATCAGTCCACGGATATTTCTATTCACAGCCGTAGTTGTAAGTGCAGTTATCTCAGTCGTCACCGGAAGCTCCTGGTCAACAGTTGCCACGATTGGCGTTGCTTTACTGGGCATTGGAAAAGCATTGGGCATTAACGAAGCGCTGGTTGCCGGAGCCATCATTAGCGGAGCCTATTTTGGTGATAAAATGTCGCCATTGAGCGATACCACCAACCTCGCGCCTGCCATGGTCGGAACCGACTTGTTTACCCATATTCGCTATATGGTATATACCACAACTCCTTCGATGATCTTAACGATGATCATTTTTCTGGTCATCGGCTTTAACTCGAACACATATTCTGTATTATCGGATGTTGAACAGGTACAGAATGCCATTGGCCATCATTTCAATACATCACCGTTTTTGTTCCTGGTGCCTGTCATTTTATTGACTATCATTGCCCTGAAAGTCCCGCCGCTCCCGTCATTAATGATCGGCACCCTGCTGGGGGGTGTGTTTGCCGTTATTTTTCAACCTGAAATTATCAGGGAAATTGCCGGAACAGGGATGTCGTATTTAAAAGCTTCGTATATCGGTTTTATGCAGTCTATGTTCGGCGATGTTTCCATCTCGACCGAAAGCGAAAGCGTAAATGAACTATTGAGTACTTCGGGGATGAGGGGCATGCTGGATACCATCTGGCTTATTTTGTCGGCCATGGTTTTTGGGGGTGTGATGGAAGCCGGCGGTTTACTGAAACGGATTACCATGCCTATTGTCAAAAGAGCCCGGTCAACCGGTAGTCTGGTTACTTCTACCGTGATAACCTGTATTTTCTTTAATACTACTGCCTCCGACCAGTATATTTCCATTGTAGTACCCGGACGCATGTTCAGGAAAACATATGAAGACAAAGGTTTTAAACCGGAACTGCTGAGCCGTACACTGGAGGATTCGGGAACCATGACTTCGGTATTAATCCCCTGGAATACTTGCGGGGCAACCCAGTCGCGTGTGTTGGGCGTGGCCACCCTGGATTACCTGCCTTTCTGTTTTTTCAACCTGATCAGCCCCCTGATGACCATCTTGTTTGCTTATCTGAACATTAAAATCAGAAGGATTAAAAAACAGACTGTCCTATAACGAAACGATGGTTCCTTACTGAATTCTGAACACTCTTTTTGCTCCTTGCCCTTTGCTCCTGCACCGGCCCAAATTCTCCCCTTGTCAAGGGGGAGTACTCCGGCTTGCCGGAGGGAGGGGGTCTTGTCCCTGCAAATCCAAACTCTAACACCCATTTACCAAAGACCAATATCTCAAAAATCAAATTCCAGAACCGATCCGGCCTCATGCAACCGTTCTCTGTCTTCCGCCTATGGTGAAATTCTTGCCTTCTTCCAAATTAACTTGTGTACAGAGAGTTGCCAGGGGTAGTCGTGTACCCGTTTGAAATGATAAGTGATCCGTTTCAAAATCTTAACTTATAATCATGAAAATTATAACCTGTAATTATAAAAATCTTAACTTATAATTTTTGAGGGAATCCATTTTTTTCAGCATTTCATCATTTCATCATTTCAGCATTTCATCATTTCCGGCCATGCAACTGCCCTGTCTTTTTGAACAACCCTGAATATTATCCTGTTTCGTTTTGATTCTCAATTTTTTCAGTTTAGTTTTGGAACAAAAACCAACAAAATGACTCATCTGTAATATGAAAAATTTATTTCCCCTTGTATTCACTTTTTTGTTTTTTGTATCCATTTCCTGTAGTTTCCATAATGAAAACTGGACACAATTCCGTGGTACAAATGCTGATGGGCATTCTGTATCAGAAACAGCTCCGGTAAGTTGGAGTGAGAATGAGAATATAGTTTGGAAGACTCCGGTTGATGGACGTGCCTGGTCGTCGCCAGTCGTTTATGGCGATCAGGTTTGGTTGAGTTCGGCTACCCAAAATGGTGACCGGATGTTTGCCGTTTGTCTCGATTTTGATACCGGAAGGGTCATTCGGGAGATTGACCTGTTTCATCCTTCTGAAATTCAGCGCATCCATGCCACAAACAGTTATGCAACACCTACTCCGTGTATCGAAAAAGGTTTTGTATATATGCACTTTGGAACTTATGGGACAGCTTGTATCGATACAAAGAAAATGAAGGTGGTATGGCAACGAACCGATTTAAACTGTCAGCACCTGCAAGGGGCAGCTTCTTCTCCTGTTTTGTATAAAAATTTATTGATTATCCATCTGGAGGGGACTGACGTTCAGTTTATTGCCGCTCTTGACAAAAAGACAGGCCGGACGGTTTGGAAAACCAACAGGCCAACTGAAAGATATGATGATACAGAACCTGTTTACCGGAAGTCGTACCAAACGCCAATTATCATCAATGTCAATGGGAAAGGCCAGTTGATCAGTAACGGTTCTTTATTCTGTATGGCTTATGAACCTGAAACCGGCAAGGAAATATGGCGCATCTATTATGGTGAAGATTCAACTGTTGCCATGCCTTTGTTTTTTAACGGGACAGTGTATGTAAATTCAGGATGGGTCCTTTCGCAGGGACCTCCTTATTTTTGCAGGCTTTATGCTGTCGATCCGTCAGGAAAGGGAGATGTGACCGGAACACATGTGAAATGGATGAGTGAGGAATATATTCCGCAAACCAGTACTCCTGTCATTGCCGATAGCCTGATGTATGCAGTAACCGAACGGGGAATGCTGTCGTGCCGGGATGCCGTTACCGGGCAGCTTATCTGGAATGAAAAACTAAAAGGCCATTTCGATGCTTCGATGATATATGCTGCCGGGAATATTTATTTTTCAGAAGAAAAAGGGAAAACTTATGTGATAAAACCAGACAGGAAATACCAACTTGTTACTGAAAACAAACTGGAAGGAAAACTGAAGACGACTCCTGCTATTCTGCGGAACAGTATCCTGTTGCGTACCGATAAAAACCTTTACAGAATAGCCCGGCCCAAATGATTATTACCCCAATAGCAGTTTAATGATGCGCTGCTTCCATTTGGAATAAGGTGCATATTTTACCGGAATGTCGATCAGGCTACTTGATTTGACAACTGCACGATGGTTGCTGAAGGTGTCGAAACTAAATTTGCCGTGATATTTTCCCATTCCGCTGTTACCAACCCCGCCAAAGGGCAAATGCGAATTGGCAATATGGATAATGGTGTCGTTGATACATCCGCCACCAGCGCTGGTACTATTCAGAATATTCCTGATCTCTTTGGTGTCAGAAGAAAAAATATACATAGCCAGAGGTTTTTCCCGGCTGTTGATGAATTCGATTGCCTGACCGGTATTTTCATAAGTCATGACCGGCAGTATTGGCCCAAAAATTTCTTCCTGCATCACCGGGTATTCAGGTTGTACCCCGTCAATGACGGTGGGGGAAATGTATTTGGTTTCCCGGTTTGTTTCACCACCACATACAATCTTTCCATGAGACAGCAGTACAGACAGCCGTTCGAATGCTTTTTCGTTTACAATTCTTGGGAAGTCGGGGCTTTCGGCCGGCTTCTTGCCGAATTGTTTTTCAATTTCTTCTTTTATCAGGCCGAGTAATTCCTCTTTTACATTTTTATGTACCAACAGGTAATCGGGGGCAATGCAGGTTTGCCCGGCATTCAGAAATTTGCCCCACACGATCCGCCGTGCTGCCAGTTTTAGTTTAGCATTCTCAGTCACAACGCAGGGACTTTTTCCTCCCAGTTCGAGGGTAACCGGACAGAGATGCTCCGCAGCGGCTTTCATAACTACTTTGCCTAATGAAGGGCTACCGGTAAAAAACAGATAATCGAATCTTTGCTGAAACAGAAACTGATTTACTTCTCGTCCCCCGGAAACCAGTGCGATGTATTGCTGCGGAAATGTTTCTTCGATGATCCGTCCAATTGTTTTCTCATATTCAGGAACATAAGGCGATGTTTTCAACAATACGGTATTACCTGCCGAGATGGCTCCGATGAGAGGTTGTACCAGCAGTAAAAAGGGATAATTCCACGGGGCCATGATGAATACGTTTCCAAACGGCTCGGTGTATATTCTGCTGCCCGACGGGAGCAAGGCCAAAGGAGTTGGTTTACGTTTGGGCTTTACCCAGTGTTTTAATTTGCGGATATGGAAGTTCAATTCTTTCAGCGCCACGCCAATTTCTGTTTCATAACTTTCGAAGGCCGACTTGCCCAGGTCATTTCTCAAGGCATTTTGTAAGGCGTTTTCATTTTCGGTAATTGCTTTTTTTAATTTCTTCAGGGCATCAAGCCTGAACGTTACATCTTTGGTCTGCCCGGTTTTAAAAAATGCCCGTTGTTTCCTGATGATCGAAATGATTTCTTCGTTTTGCATTACTGTTGGCTTTTTTGATACTATCAAAGATATAATATGTTATCATTTTTCCAATCTTTTTATCGACGAAACCGGGATTTCATGAAGATTTCCGAACCCGTAAAACACGTTGATGATACCTGCTTTCTGATATGAAAAAATATGACCGGCAGGGATTTCTTTTTCAAATACCAGTCCTTCTTCAAGGAGCCGCATCCGTTGTGTGCCGTTTAGCAAAGGAGTTGAAGGCGTCCACCATTTCCGTCCGTCCCAAAATATCAGGTTTCCAATTGAGCAATCGGTAACAAGTCCGTTTTTTATAATGATGATCTCATCGCATGTTCCCCGTTGTTCAAACAGGGCAGAAAGCCTTTTCCTGTCAGCATATTTGTATGAATATTCAATTTCGTTGTCAGTGACAAGTTTGAGGCTGTTAATAGTTTTAGGTACATGAGGGATAAATTCGGTTTTTTCAATGGTTTCGGAATACGTTACCCGGCAACGGAAAATGCCGCATTTACATTCATCAGGGATGGAAATTATTTTTTTCAGGTCAATCTCTCCGGAAATGCCAAATAAATTTTTCCGGGCATTATTGAAACGCAGGTTATGGTACTTCATATTATAGAGTACGCCGTTTTCCAGTTTAATGGTTTCAAGTAACCGGCACATATACTTTCTGAATCAGTTCGTTATATTCGCTTTGACAATCGCTCAAATAAGTAATGCCTCCGCCGCTTTTAAATATCAGTCCTTCATCTGTTTGTTCGATGTAGCGGATCAGTACACAACTATCGGCATTCCGACCGTCAAAAACACCAAAAATGCCGGTATAATAACCACGGTCGTATGCTTCGGCTGCCTTAATTATTTCTACCGTTTTCTTTTTCGGGGCGCCGCAAACCGAGCCGGCAGGGAGTATCTTCAAAAAAATATCTCCAATATTTTCGGCGTAGTTATCCGGTAATCGCCCCGTAATTTTAGAACTCATCTGCAACAACCCGCCACGGTTGGTTTTTATCCGGTCAATATAGCAGAATTTTTCAACGGTTACATTTTCGGCCACCAGGCTCAGGTCATTCCGTATCAGGTCGACAATGGTATTGTGTTCAGCTTGTTCTTTACGGTTATTTTTCAAAACTGTTTCAGCATTGTTAATACTGGCATCGATAGTGCCTTTCATCGGGTACGATGAGATGATCCCGTTATTGATACGTACAAAGATCTCGGGGGAAAAGCAAATAAACTGATCTTTCAGAAAAATTTTATATAAGGCCTTGCTGCGATGAAATATTTCTTCGAGACCCAGGTTGGTTTCTATTCTGCTCGGAAAAGTAAGGTTCAGCAGATAGGTATTCCCTTTATGGATTCCTTGTTGTACCTGATCGAATGCTTTTTTGTACCGGATATACGAAACAGGCTTTACATTCCATGTAACAGGTCTTTTTTTAATTTTTTTTTCCTGAAAATTACAGTAAAAAGGCGTGTGCCAGGAAATTTCATTGCCTGTGTCGCCAAGACTGAACAATTGCGGTTTCTGAAAATCGAAATCAATAAGAAAAGCAAAAGGTTCGCCGGATTTTCCCCGGCGGTTCATTTCTTCTGTAAAATTTTTTTTCAACTCGTTCATGCCGGGGCAAAGATAGAAAATTCAAATTTTGTAGTTTTGTAAATCAATTATCGGTTATGGAAATTTCAGAAAATATTAAGCGCATTAAAAAAAACATACCAGAGGGGGTAAAACTGGTTGCCGTGTCGAAAACCAAGCCCAATGAGGATATAATGGAGGCTTACAGGGCTGGTCATAAAATATTTGGTGAAAACAAAATTCAGGATTTAGCCCGGAAATATGAGGAGCTTCCCAAAGATATTGAATGGCATATGATCGGGCATCTGCAAACCAACAAGGTAAAATATATTGCCCCTTTTGTGGGCCTGATCCATGCAGTAGATTCACTTAAACTTTTATTGGTGATCGATAAGGAAGCGAAGAAAAACGACCGGGTTATCCCGTGCCTGTTACAGTTTCATATTGCTGAAGAAGAAACCAAATTCGGACTTAGTTTGGAAGAAGCTGTTGATTTGCTGAAGTCGGATGAATATTTGAACCTTCGGAATGTGAAAATTTCAGGGGTAATGGGTATGGCTACTTTTACCAGTGATATGGAACAGATACACCGGGAATTTGCAGCCTTGAAGACGATCTTTGAAAAGTTGAAAAGCGGTTTTTTTGCTGAAGACCGTTCATTTTGCGAAATTTCGATGGGGATGTCCGATGACTACCGGGTTGCAATTGAAGAAGGCAGCACTATGGTACGTATTGGCAGTTCTGTTTTTGGGGCAAGGAACTACATGTAATTAAGGCTTCAGGAACATCTGATTAAGGCTTCAAGAGTTTCTGATTAAGGCTTCCGGGAGTTCTGATTAAGGCTTCCGGATTTTATTATCAACCTATTTGACATTAAGACAAATTGGCATAAATTGGATAGACAGAAACAAAAACAGAACAGGGGTTACTGTTTCCTGAAATAGTCTTTTCCTGCATTGCATATTGGGCACCTGTAATCAGCAGGTAAATCCTCAAAACGTGTTCCGGGCGGTATTCCCAGTGACGGGTCTCCTTCTTCCTCCCTGTATTTGTAACCACAAATAACACATATATATTCTTCCATTTCCGGCCCGGGTAAAGGTTCTTCATCCTTATCCCCGGCAACAACACTCTCTTCCAGTTTTGACTGATCAATATATGTCGGAGCATTTTGGGGGGCAAGCATTTTGTATTTTTCCCTGTAATAATCGTATGTCAGCGGGTCTTCATCCGATGTAATCCGGCTATCCAGTATCTCGCCAATCACCAGCACATGCGAACCAACATCGATCCGTTGAACTACTTTACAGGCGAACCAGGCAATCGATTCATCCAGGATTACCGGCGCCCCTGATATGGCAGTTGTAGTCTTTACTGATGCGAACTTATCAATATCAGAGGACGACATAAAACCAAAATCACCAATAATTTTAATATTAATATTTTTCCGAAGTACAGAAACAGAAAATACCCCGGACTTTAATATTACTCCGGTGGTCTCGTTTTTTTTGTGGCATGAAATAGCAAGCTGCGGAGGTGTTGATGTTACCTGAAAAGCAGTATTGGCAATATATCCGGCTCTTTGCCCTTCATATTCTGAGGCAATAATATAAAGCCCGTATGATAATTTGTGAAATGCTTTGTAATCCATAACCTGTTTTTTTCAGCAAGATAAAATAAAAATACCAAAACCTTTTTGGACAGTCTATAAATGAGCATTTTTATTCGCCTCTGGCCGGCGGGGCCCTTCCTTTTGCAGTCGACCAAAAGGAAGAAAAAGTCTTGTCAAAGTCATCCTTCCCCCCGCCTCACGTTTTTTTCTTCCCGGCACACCTCCTGGATACCCGCCAAAAACCGCTCCCGCCTTCGCCGGCCCGGACTACTTTGACCGGCCGCCCCTGCTTTTCACCTTCCGGTGAACCGGGGACTTGGACTCCCGGATACTTTTCCTGTCATCTCCTCATTATGCCCATATAAAAACGACCAATATAATTCTCGTTCCGCCAGGCATTTCTCATTTCTTATTTTTTGTTGGATATTGGTTATTGAATATTCATGAATTGAACAGCCCTGCCTTTTTTTGTTCTAATACCTGAAATCTGAAAACTCTATTCAAACCCGTTAATTTTTCATAAAAAAGTATAACTTTATTTAGAATTTATCCCAGGGAACAATCATAAAACTTTCCATTTCAAAATGATTATCTATTTTTATACTTCAGAAACAGAATTATAAAAAATGGCACAAAACGTAAGCCGAAGAAAATTTATAGGCAACTCTGCAACCACCGTGGCCGGACTGACGATACTTCCGGCCAGTGTAATCGCAGGACTGGGGCACACGCCTCCCAGCGACCGCTTAAATATTGCAGGCATTGGTGTAGGCGGAATGGGATACCGCAACCTGAAAAACATGGATACCCAAAATATTGTTGCCCTCTGCGATGTTGACTGGGACTATGCTAACCGGAATGCTTTTAAGACCTGGCCTTTGGCCAAACAATATAAGGATTACCGGATTATGTTCGAGCAACAAAAAGATATAGAGGCAGTAATGATTGCAACTCCCGACCACTCTCATGCACTTCCGGCCCTGATGGCCATAAAACTGGGTTACCACGTGTATCTGCAAAAACCGCTTACGCATTCGGTGTTCGAGGCCCGTGTATTAGCCGACACGGCAAAAACTTACGGCGTTGCCACACAAATGGGGAACCAGGGAAATTCAGGTGAGGGTATCCGTCAGATTTGTGAATGGATATGGGCCGGGACAATCGGCGAGGTCACACATGTGGATGCCTGGACTAACCGCCCCATCTGGCCTCAGGAACTGGAACGACCAGAGAAAGAGATGCGCATACCCAGAACACTGAACTGGAATTTGTTTATCGGCCCGGCCAGTTACCGTCCTTACAATAAAATTTATCATCCCTGGAACTGGCGCGGATGGTGGGATTTTGGTACCGGCGCGCTGGGCGATATGGCCTGCCATATCCTCGACCCTGTTTTTAAAGCGCTTATGCTTGACTCCCCTACTACCGTTCAGGCTTCCTCGTCGGCATTCAATAACGAATCACCCCCCAACTCAGAAATGGTGACCTATGAATTTCCCCGTCGGAACAATCTCCCCAAAGTAGGAATGCCCGAAGTAACTGTAAGATGGTACGACGGTGGCCTGATGCCCCCCCGTCCCGACGAACTGCTGGATGGTGAACTCATGGGCGACCACGATGGCGGATGCATATTTTATGGTTCACGCGGTAAAATTATGTGCGGGACCTATGCCCGTAACCCTCAACTGTTACCAACCCGCGAAATGGCCCATTTTATCCAGCCTGAAAAAAAACTGCTCCGTATACCCAATGCCCTGAACGGAGGACATGAACAGGATTGGATCAGGGCTTGTAAAGAAGACCGTTCAAACCGGCTGGAGGCTTCATCAAATTTCAGTTATGCAGGCCCCCTGACCGAAATGGTCCTGATGGGGGTTTTGGCTGTCCGGTTGCAAAGCCTTAACCGGAAACTGGTATGGGATGGCCCCAATATGCGTTTTGATAATATCTACGGGAACGATCAACTAAAAATACGAACAAAAGACGAATTCGATGTTGTAAATGGCGATCCCCGTTTTTCAAAAGATTATGCAAGCCTGCCTGCTTTGGAAATGACAGAAAAATGGATCAGACATAATTATAGAATGGGATGGGAACAGATTTAATACATGATGTTTGATACCCGATATTTGAGGGTTAATGAAGGAAAATAAAGCCCTCGATTTTTATCTGCAATTACAAAGCCTGCGTTATCCGGGCAAATTCGATTATTCAATTTGATTAGATGACAAAATCGATCCCGGGAATATAATGATCCCGCCTATGGTCGGACAACATGTCCCTGAAGATATAGAATAAAGACTTCTCCGCTTCCGTCCGGGGAACCAAGACCAAAAACTCCGGTACATATTTTGAATACTGAATTAACTACACATTCAAAGATGCCGGAGTTACCTTTCATACTCCACAATTTTATCTAAATAATTTAAAAACTAGTCTAACAAATAATAATATTTGTCTAAAAATATTGACAGGCTTATAACTTATCAGTACTTTTTCAGTCTAAATTCGAAAACAATAAACAATTCTTATCTGTGAACATTAAAATTGAAGACCTAAATAAGGTTTATAGTAATGGAAATCACGCGATCAAAAGGTTAAACCTGAATATTGAAAACGGGATGTTTGGTCTGTTAGGACCGAATGGCGCCGGGAAATCAAGCCTGATGCGCATTTTGGTAACCCTGATGAAACCGTCGTCAGGAAGTGTAAAAATAAACGGTTTTGATATTGTAAAAGACCGGAAAAAAATCCGGAAAATGCTGGGATACCTACCTCAGGATTTTCGTTTTTTTTCGAAACTGAAAACCTACGAATTTTTAGACTATGCTGCCCGTCTGTCAGGAATGAAAGATAAAAAGACGAGGGCAACAGCCGTTGATAAAATGCTGGAAGAGGTAGGGCTTTTCGAAGCGCGCGACCGTCAGGCCAACCGGCTTTCAGGAGGGATGAAACGCCGGCTTGGAATTGCCCAGGCCCTGATAAACAATCCCCAGCTGATCATCGTGGATGAGCCGACGACCGGCCTCGACCCGGAAGAACGTATACGGTTCCGTAACCTGTTGTCAACCATTTCTACAAACGATGTGATTATCATTCTTTCGACGCATATCGTAGGCGACATTTCCAGCACCTGTAAAAGTATGGCCCTGCTAAACCAGGGGACGCTGGCTTACAACGGTTCTCCCGACGATTTGATCGCACAGGCTGCCGGTAAGGTCTGGCTGATTAAAGCGACAGAATCTGAATACATGGAAATTAACGAGAAATATCCGGTTATATCGAATGTACCTACAAACGAAGGCTGGGAAATACAGGTTGTGGCAGATGAAATAAACGGCTATTACGGTGAACACATTGCCCCCAACCTTGAACATGCTTACGTTTATTTCATGGAAAATAAATTAAACCAGTGGACTGCTGAATAATTTAAAATTAAACATCATGATTTCATTTCATAATATACGTTCCATTGCCTTATATGAAAAAAAGACTTTATTACGCAGTTGGTTCTTTCGCATTTTTGCGATTATTTCAATACTCTTTTTAGCATTCTTTAATTTCGGGGTATTAATCGAAGCAGAAGGTGGTGCCGGCGTATGGGATTTAAAAGGGTTACCTTCCATTATCCCGTATGTAAACCTTTTATTTCTGAATGTAGTACAGGCAGTCATTGCTATTTTCCTGTCGTCCGACTTTCTGAAACGGGATAAGAAACTGGACACCACAGAGGTTATTTACGTACGGCCAATGACCAATGGTGAATATGTGGCCGGAAAAACCATAGGGAACCTGCTGGTCTTCATCGTGCTGAATATCATCATCCTGGCGATAGCTCTTGTTTTTAACATGGTTACAAAAAACATATCTGTTAGCTGGATGGCCTATCTGTATTACTTTTTACTGATCAGTGTCCCTACCCTGATTTTTATTATGGGCTTGTCTTTTCTGATCATGTCACTGATCCGTAACCAGGCCATTACTTTTGTGGTATTGCTCGGATATGTTGCTGTTTCCCTTTTCTATCTTCAGGATAAATTTTATTACCTGTTCGACTACATGGCTTTCAATATCCCTTTAACTCTTTCCGATTTTGTGGGATTTGGAAACCCGGAAACAATTTTAATACACCGGGGGATGTACCTGTTCCTGGGACTGGCATTCATCTTTTATACTGTTGTTTTACTCCATCGTTTGTCTCATTCAAAAAAAGTACGTTACTTTTCAATTGTATTAGGTTCTGTTTGCCTTGTTTTTGGGTTGTATTTAGGAAGTCGTCATGTTATTTCTTTTTTGAAGGACGAACATTTGCGGGAAAGAATGATCAGCCTGAACGACCAGTACCTGGGAATAAAACAGGTACAGGTAAAGAATTACAATATAAAACTGGAACATCAGGGGAATGCAATCGCTTGTGAAACACTGCTCGATGTTGAAAACAACACGGACGGGCCGATTAACAAGGTTGTTTTCAGTCTGAATCCCGGACTGACAATCAAAAAAATAACTGTTGACGGCAGGGAACAGCCATATGACCGGAATCTGGGTATTGTCGGGTTGACAGGCCTTACGCTTACGAAAGGGCAACAGGCAAAAATTAATTTCCTGTACGAAGGTACCATCAACGAAGCATCGTGTTACCTCGACATTGACGATGAGACAAGAATGGAAGCATACCGTAATTTTTTGTACCAGATTGATAAACGGTATGCATTTGTTACCCCCGATTACCTGTTGCTTACCCGCGAAAACAACTGGTATCCTGTTCCCGGGGCCGGTTTTGGCAAAAAAAACAGCCAGTGGATGTCCCGTCAGTTCTGTAATTATAAACTTGATGTAACAACAAAACCCGGATTAACAGCTATTTCGCAGGGGACTGTCAGCCAGGAAGGGGATCATTTTGTTTTTTCTTCATCGCACCCCCAATCGCAAATTTCCCTGGTTATTGGCGATTATGAACAAAAACAGGCACGCATCGAGGGGCTTGACTTTAATATTTTTGTCAGAAAAGGGCACGACTATTTTTCTTCATTTTTTGAAGAAATAAAAGATACAATACCTGGCATTATTAGCGAATCGTTACAGGATTTTGAACGGAATGTTGATTTGTATTATCCGTTTGAGCGCTTTTCTCTGGTCGAAGTTCCTATACAGTTTTATTCGTACAACCGGGTTTTAAGTGGCGCCAGTGAACAAATCCAGCCCGAAATGATATTATTTGCCGAAAAAGGCTTACTGGTCGGGGAGGCTGATTTTTACGGGCGCATGTCAAGCCGCAGGAGGCATTTCGGTCCAGGAAATCAGCCGGAAATGACACCAAAGGAAAAAAAGATACAAATACTGCAAAACTTTCTGTCATCGTTTACAGAGGCAGAAGGACGCCCTGATTTTAGCCGTTCCCAGGGACAGATGAAAGTTGAAGAAAATCCCAACCCGTATTATATTTTCCCTCTTTTTTATAATTATGCCTACTACATAAAATCCGACCGATGGCCTGTAACCGACCGGGTCTTCGAGAGTTATAAAAAACAAGGAGCCGATGATGGGAGCCAGATGGGATTTATCCGCGGTATCCAGGGAATGTCGGAAGACGAAGAAGCAAACCTCGCCCTTCTGTCCCAAAGTTTTGAAGAAATATTAAAAGACCCGGAACAATTGCAAATTGTTGATAATGTTATCGACTTAAAAGGAAAGGCCTTGTTCTCGATTATTGAACGTAAGGCAGGCGAAACAGCATTTCATGATTTCCTGGTTGATTTTCTGAACAGGACTAAATTTAAGGGGGCCACAATTAATGATTTTAACGAGGAAGTAAAACAACGTTTTGGCATCGACCTTATTCCCTATCTGGAAAGCTGGTTTAGCAGTACCGAGCTTCCTGCTTTTCTCATAGGCAAAGTGGATGCAGTAAATGTTCTGGATGGCGATCAGTTAAAAACCATGGTCAGCTTCAAAGTAAGCAATACGGAAAAAACCGAAGGGATTCTTTCAGCTGATTTCCGGATCGGAGGAGGGCCCGGCAGACGGTTCGGAGGAATGGGCGGTTCGGCTGAAACAATCAGTAAGCTGGTATATCTCGAAGGAAACCAGACTAAAGAGGTCAGTTTTTTATTAAATGGCTCTCCCCGGGGAATCACTATTAATACCCTTACCTCAAAAAATATTCCTTCTGAAATACGGGTACAGTTCGATAATGTGGAGGAAGATAAAAAGGCAGTACCCTACGAAGGTGAAAAAATTGCAGATACCCCGGTACGTATTGCCGAAGACAATGAAATTATCCTCGACAATGAAGATCCTTCGTTTGTTGTCTCCCAAAAAGAAGAACGGAGTCTGCTACGCCGGTTATTGATCCGTGATGAAAAACCAACCGGTAAATACTCCGGTTTTTCGGGCTGGAGAATTCCCAGGAACTGGGAACTAACCACCAATTCTGATTTTTACGGGGCATACATCCGTTCGGCTTATTATATCCGTTCAGGGGAGGGGAATAAAAAAGCCATATGGAATATCCCGATTAAGGATGCCGGCTATTACGATGTATATGTTTACGTATATAGGAACAGCCGCCGGATGGGCCATGGAAACGGGGATGCGAAAGGTGAATATCATTATATTATTCATCACGACGATGGAGATGAAGAAGCAATTGTTGAGATGAAAACAGCAGAAGACGGCTGGAACCGCCTGGGAGCCTATTATTTCTCACCCGATACAGCAGTGGTTGAAATAACCAAC
This sequence comes from Prolixibacteraceae bacterium, assembly GCA_963662895.1. GTDB lineage: Bacteria > Bacteroidota > Bacteroidia > Bacteroidales > Prolixibacteraceae > GWE2-42-39. Next base: position 3,182,000 of record OY759982.1, read on the forward strand.
CAGTCTCAAGCCCGCATGGTAGTAGCCGATGCAGTAAAACTGATAAAACAATAAACAAGAGATACCCATGAAAAAAAGCTATGTAAAATTTTTATTCCTGTTACTGACCGGGTGTTTGTCGGCTAAGTTCATGTATGCACAACAAATACTTACAATGGAAAAGACATTGGAAATTGCGATGAAGCACAGCCCGGAAATACAAAGTTCCCTGCTTAGCCTGGAACAATCACAGGAATCATTAAACGCCCAGGAAGCAGCATTAAAATCCCAGTTTTCTTTGAATTTTAAGCCAATTGATTTTAGTCGCAACCGTTCTTTCGATGATTACTATTCTTCGTGGTATACCAATGAAACGTTAGGATCTTCCGGTACATTTACCGTATCGCAGCCCATTCTATGGACTGACGGAACCCTTTCACTGGTGAATAATTTTGGCTGGCAAAGAAGTAAAAGTGAAACTTACGGAAACAGTGCCGAAGACCGTTCTTTCTCGAATAACCTGTATCTAAACCTTTCGCAACCCTTGTTTACTTATAATACACTGAAGGTGGAATTAAAAAAACTGGAGCTTGATCTGGAGAATGCCCAGTTGAATTATGCCCTGAAAAAACTGGAAGTTGAAAAGGAAGTAACCCAGTATTTTTATAATGTGTACATGGCGCAGATGGACCTTTCTATTTCACAGGAAGAAGAAGCCAATACACTAAAGAGTTATGACATTACTCAAAATAAAGTTAATGCCGGCCTGGCTGCAAAAGAAGAATTGTACCAGGCAGAACTAAACTATTCGAATGCAAAATCGGATGTACAAAACGGGCGTGTAACGCTGGAAAATTATAAAGACCAGTTGAAACAATACGTCGGCATGGACCTGGATGAAAAAATTATGGTAATGGCAGATGTGAATGTCCAACCTGTGGACATTGACCTGAAAAAGGCCGTTGAATACGGATTAACCTCAAGAATGGAGCTCCGTCAGTATGGAATAAGAATACAAACAGCCCAGTTTGATTTGCTTGCGGTTAAAGCCTCCAACGAATTTAAAGGGGAAATGAATCTTTCGGTAGGGATCATCGGTAACGATGAAAAATTAAACAACATCTATAATAATCCCACCAGAAACCCTTCTGTCTCACTTTCTTTCAATGTCCCTATTTTCGACTGGGGTGAAAAAAAATCGAGAATAAAAGCACAGGAGGCTGTCATAAAACAACAGGAATTAAGTCTGGATGATGAAAAAATAAGTATTGTATTGAATATCAGACAAGTTTGCAGAAATATACAGAATGAACTGAACCAGATAGAACTGGCTAAACAAAATGAACGCAATGCCCAGTTAACGTATGAAATTAATCTGGAACGCTATGCCAACGGCGACTTAACCAGTATGGACCTGAGAGATTTCCAGAATCAGCTTTCAGCAAAGAAGCAAGATTACGCACAGGCCCTGATCGATTATAAAATTGAATTGCTCAATTTAAAAATCCAGACCCTTTATGATTTTGAAAACAAAAAAGGGATAATTCCTGAAAACATAATGAAAAAAGCTAAAAAGTAAAATCATGATAAAATATAACCCGATGAAAGCACATTTATCTTTTGTAACCCTGTTGGCATTGTTTATCCTGGCGGCCTGCAGTTCCCAAACATCTGATTCGGAAGCAGATGTTGCCACCCCTGTGTCTGTTGAAGACTTAAAGCCGGGATCGATTGAACAGGTTGTCAATACCACCGGAACGGTTGTCGCAACAAAAGAAGTAACCCTTTCAACCGAGATTGACGGGAATTATATACTGCAAATAAATCCCAAAACCGGCAACCTTTTCATACTGGGTGACATGGTTGATAAAGATCAGGTTATTGTTGAACTGGAAGATAAGGAATACCTTAGCGATATCAGTCTGGAAGAAAAAAAACTGAACCTTCAAATTGCTAAACAGGAATATACGCAGCAAAAATCGCTTTTCGATAAAGGCGGGGTAACCCAAAGCGAACTCAGCGATGCAGAACTGGCACTGGTTAGCGCCCAAAACAGTTATGAGCTTGCCCGGATTCAACTGGAAGAAATGAAAGTCAGTACCCCGTTCAAGGGTATTATTACCGAATTACCTTATTACACCCAGGAAACAAAAGTATCTTCAGGTACGGAAGTGGTAACCCTGATGAGCTACGAAAAATTGTTGCTTGAAATCGACTTGCCTGAAAAGTATATCAATACAATAAAAAGAGGAATGGACATACGGGTGATGAACTATACGCTTCCAGAAGATACCCTGAATGGCAAAGTCAGCCAGGTATCGCCGGCTATCAGCAGTACAACACGGACGTTCACAGCTAAATTACTGATCGATAACGACCACCTGAAATTAAGGCCCGGGATGTTCGTGCAAACCGACATCATCCTCGACCGGAAAGACAGCGTTATTGTCATTCCTAAAGATGTGATTATTTCGAATCAACGGGGTAAATCGGTTTTTGTTGTTCAAAAAGGGACTGCCGAGGAAAAGCAGGTCACCCTGGGGTATACCAGCCAGGATAAGGTGGAAATTACTTCCGGTCTGAAGGCAAACGACCGTTTGGTTATCAAAGGATACGAAACATTGAGGAACCGGTCGAAGGTAAAGATTATTAAATAGAAAGGGAATACCGTGAAGAAGTTAAGTGAATTTTCAGTTAAATACCCGGTCACTGTTCTGATGCTGGTTCTCGGGGTTATTTTACTGGGCTACATTTCTTACGACAAACTGGGGATCGACCTTTTCCCTGACCTGAACAACCCGCGTTTGTTCATTGAACTGGAGTCGGGAGAAAGGCCTCCTGAAGAAATGGAAAAACAGTTTGTCGAGAATATTGAAGCGCTGGGCATCCGCCAGTCTGATGTGGTACAGGTTTCCTCGGTTTGCAAGGTAGGGACCGCGCAGATCACGGTTGAGTATTCCTGGGATAAAAATATGGACGATGCCTTTCTCGATTTACAGAAAGCAGTTACTTCGTATTCGCAAAATGAAGACCTGGACGAAATTAATATTACGGAACACGACCCTAATTCATCCCCGGTTATATTACTGGCTCTCAGTCACTCGACGATCGAAGATATGAACGAACTGCGGAAAGTGGCTGAAAACTACATCCGTAATGAACTGATCCGCCTGGAAGGAGTTGCCGAAGTGGATGTTTCCGGCGATCAGGAAGAAGAAGTCCTGATTGAGACAAACCAGTATATGCTGGATGCCTTTGATCTGACACTGGATGATATTAGTACAAAAATCAGCAACTTCAATGAGTCGGTTTCCGGCGGTTCGATCGAGGAAATGGGATTGAACTATGTCGTAAAAGGCGTCAGTCTTTTGTCAGATATCGAAGATTTTGAAAACATCATCGTCGGGTACAAACAGGTAGCTGCGAATGACACATCATCGAACTATACCCCCATTTTTCTGCACGATGTGGCAAAGGTTAGTTTTGCAAACAAAGATCCCGAAAATATTGTCAGACTGAACGGGAAACGGTGTTTGGGCCTTTCTGTTTATAAAGAAACAGAGTTTAACACGGTTAAAGCAGTTGAGGAAATCAACAAAGCAACTACGGATATTGAAAAAGCCTTGCCCGGCTACCAGTTGACAGCGGTTACCAACCAGGGAAGTTTTATCTATGATGCAATTAAGGAAGTCGAAGAATCAGCCCTGATCGGAATTCTGCTTGCCATTTTTGTGTTGTTTCTCTTTTTACGCCGGATCGGGAGTACGATTATTGTTAGCATTGCCATCCCGATATCCATTATTGCCACTTTCAATTTAATGTACTTCAATGATCTTACATTGAATATCATGACCCTGGGCGGTTTAGCTTTGGGCGCGGGGATGCTGGTCGATAATGCCATTGTAGTACTGGAAAATATTTTCCGGAACCACGAGAACGGCATGTCGGTACGCGAAGCTGCTATCGAAGGGACATCGCAGGTGGGCGGTGCTATTACGGCCTCAACCATCACTACGATTGTCGTGTTCCTGCCCATTGTTTACCTGCACGGCTCGTCAGGTGAACTATTTAAAGACCAGGCATGGACAGTGGCTTTTTCCCTGCTTTCCTCTTTGGTAGTGGCCATTCTGGTTATTCCCATGCTGTTCGATCTTTTCTACCGGAAAAAAGCACAACCGAAAGCGATTTCGGTACAATTGAAAGGATATGGAAAATTTCTGAAAAAGGCATTAAAAAGGAGATGGCTTGTTATCCTTCTGACCCTGATTTTAATGGGAGGATCAGCATTATTGGTTCCTTTTATTGGCGCCGAATTTATGCCTAAAACCGAAACACACGAATTTACAATGGATATCCGGATGCCGGAAGGAACCCGTTTGAAACGAACTTCTTCAGCTGTAAAAAATCTGGAATCAGTCATTACCGAATTGCTTGGCAATAACCTGAAAACACTGTACAGTCATATTGGACCGAGCAGCGATAGTAGCAGTTCCGAATCGGATATTTTTGAAGGCGAAAATACGGCCAGTATCAAAATTATCCTGAAACAGGAAAGTACAATTGCTTCCAGTCAGGCTATCCGGGAGATCAGTCATGCCGTGGGTGAAATATCCGGGGTGGAAATCAGTTATACCCAGGATGAAACAGCCCTTAAAAGTATTCTTGGAACCGACGAGGCGCCGTTGGTTGTCGAAGTTCAGGGAGAAGATCTGGATGTTATAGAAGAATTATCAGCAAAAGTAAAAGAAAAACTAGAAGGACTTCCCGGTATTTACAATATTGAATCATCGATGGAAGGCGGTTCTCCTGAAGTTGAAATTATAGTCGACCGTATGAGGGCCGGCATGTACGATCTGAGTGTAAGCGACATCGTTTCGCAAATTGAAGCGCAACTGGAAGGTAAAGATGCAGGAGAAGTGGAACGGCAGGGCGAAATGCAGGACATCGTTCTGAAACTGCCGGATAAGGATTTGTCGCAACTCAATGATTTGCGTATCCTGAGCAATGACCAGGAATTCAGGATAAATGAACTGGCTGATATTCACATCGGTCAGTCGCCGAAAGAAATCTATCGAAGAAACCAGAACCGTATCGGACAGATAACAGCCCAACTGACCAGGGAGATGCCGCTTGATCAGGCAGTAAAAGAAATAAAAACAGCGATTGCGCCCATCGACCTTCCAGCCGATTATAAAATCAATATTACAGGAGAAGAAGAAAAACGGCAGGAATCGACGTCGAGCCTGGGCTTTGCCTTGCTTTTGTCCATTATTCTGGTTTACATGGTAATGGCATCACAGTTTGAATCGCTTTTACACCCGTTTACGATCTTGCTGACAATCCCTCTGGCCGTAGTAGGTTCAATATTAATCTTTTTCGTCACCGGACAAACGTTCAACATGATGGCTTTTATCGGTGTGATTATGCTGGTAGGGATTGCAGTGAATGATTCAATTATTCTGGTTGACCGCATATTGCAATTACAGAAAAACGGTCTGGAAAAAAGAGAGGCCATTGCAGAGGCCGGGCAACAACGTATCCGGCCAATCATTATGACCAGCCTGACAACCATTCTGGCCTTGCTTCCACTCACATTCGGTATCGGGGAAAGTTCTTCCCTCCGTTCTCCAATGGCATTGGCTGTTGTCGGAGGGTTGATTACTTCAACCTTACTGACTTTGCTGGTCATCCCCTGTGTTTTCGATTTGTTTGAAGGAATGAAAAACAGGATAAAAAAACAGAGGATTTAGTCTTTTGCAACAACAATAGATTTGGCACCTCCTTTTCTGTTGGTTTGTATCAATGACAAAATATTAAAAAACGGACTGTGAAATTTATAATAGATAGAAAGACACTGATTAGCATGTTGTTTATCGGGTTGACCCTGCTTGGGTATGTTTCCTATAAACAACTGCAAGTGGAGTTATTCCCCAATGTAGAACTTCCGTTCCTGTTTGTTCAGGCTTCATCAATGCAGGAAACGGATCCTGAATACATGGAAAACGAGGTGATTATTCCTCTTGAAGGGGTAATCGGCACTTTGGGCGGAATTGAATCAATGGAATCGAACATTAATTCCCAACGTGGAAGTATCGTGGTTTACTACCAGAAAGATGTCGATTTCAGCCTGGCCTATCTAAAATTACAGGAAAAAATTAATGCCATTAAAGGTGATCTGCCGGAAGATATAACAGTTAGTGTAAACCGCGTTGACCTGACCCGGATGAATAGCCAGTTTATGGAGCTGCAGGCCCGGGGAAGCGGCGGTGTCGACCGGGTCCGCAATGTGGTTGACGAAGAAATTCAGCCGGAACTGGAAAACCTGGATGGAGTGGCAGGTGTCAACGTGTACGGGGGAAAAGAAAAATCCATCGAAATTATTCTGGACGAAAAAGCCTGCGATGCCTATAAAATAACGCCGGCCACCATCCGTTCCCTTTTGTCGCAGAATACCCAGTCGCGCACCTATGTCGGCAACCTGAAGGAAAAAGACAAATTGTATTTTGTGCATGTTACTGCGGAGTACGATAATGTTACAGATATAGAGAACCTGGTGGTGGCTGATGGCCCTGTTCTTTTAAAAGATGTGGCTGAAGTCTCCTTCGGAACAAAAGAAGAAACCAGTTACAGCCGGGTAAACGGGAAAGACGCGATAACCATTCAGCTTGTTAATGATTCACAGGCCAATCAAATCGAATTGTCGCACAAGGTACTGGAACTGGTTGACCGGTTAAACGAAAAACTGAAGTCGAAAGATATTGAATTATCGGTACAGAGTAACTCTGCCGAAACAATGGAAGAAAATATCGACCAGATCATCAACCTGGCTTTGATCGGCGGCCTGATGGCCGTTTTTGTCCTGTGGATATTCCTGAAAAATGCACGGATTGTCGCTTTTATTGCGTTGGCAATTCCGGTTTCAATATTCACCGCTTTCAACTTCTTTTATGCTTACGGCATTACCTTGAACAGCCTCACGCTGGTCGGAATGGCCCTGGCTGTCGGGATGTTGCTGGACAACAGCGTGGTCGTGCTTGAAAATATTTATAGGTTGTCAGGTAAGGGCGAACCGCCAGACAAAGCAGTCGTTCAGGGGACAACCGAAGTATGGCGTTCCATCGTGGCAGCAACCTTAACAACCATCACAGTGTTTTTGCCTTTTGTTTTTTCAGATAATTACCTGATCGAAATGCTGGGGAAAAATGTGGGTGTATCCATTATTTCAACCTTGCTGGTTTCTCTGGTTGTTGCTTTGCTACTGGTTCCAATGGGGGTTCATTTCATCTTAAAAAGAAAAGGAAAATCCATTTTCTTTGAAAAAGTGACGACCAATAACCGGCAGGTTCAGGTTTATCTGCTTTTGCTGAAGTCGTGCATCCGGTATCCGGCAGCAACCATTCTCGGGACAGTTGTTGTATTTTTCCTGACTATTTTTATCAGTCTGGCTGTCAGCGTCAGTTCGTTGAAGGAAGCCGAATCAGACCAGGTCCAGTTGTATGTGACCATGCCTTCCGGGTCCAGCCTGGAAACAACCGATGAAATGGTGAAAAAAATTGAAGAAAAGCTGGAAGATGTAAAAGAAAAGAAAGATATCTACAGTACGATTGAAGAAGAATCTGCCGTTGTTACGGTTCAGTTGGCCGATGATTATGAAGATATTGACGGAAGGTCGTTTGCTGAAATCAAATCGTCAATAAATGATTTGGTAAGAAATTTGAGGCCGGCAGAAATTTCTTTTGAACAAAGCCAGTCCGGAGGCGGCGGATTCAACGGAGGCGGCGGAAATATGATGAATAACTTCCAGCGCCTGCTTGGCATCGGTACAGAAGAAGAAAAAATTGTGATTAAAGGCGAAGATTTTGCAACCATGCAACGGGTGGCCGAAGACCTGGAGTATTATCTGGAAGATATGGATATGATCGATAATGCAAGGGTAAATGTTTCGGATAATAGTCCCGAAGTTCACATGATCTTTGATCCCTTGCTAATGACTGATTTTGGGATCAGCCTGAGTACAGTGACCAGCGAGATGAATTCGTTTTCAGGGGAAATATCTACCGGTGTAACCTTTAATCAGGGAGTTGACGAATACGATATTATCATTAAACAGGGTGAAGATGATAAGGATGAAGATTCGGAGGATGACTCCCGGACAATGGACGATCTGAAAACATTGAAGATAACCGACAGCGACGGGAGTTGGCATGAATTACAGGATTTTACCCGCCTGGTTTATGCAGAAGGACTGGCAGGTATTAACCGGGTGAACCAGGAAAAACAGATTGAAGTAACCTATCGGTTCGACAGCGATGCACAGGAATCAAATGATATACTCGAAGCGTACCGTTACCAGATCGATGCCCTGGTTGCCGGCTATATGCTTCCGTCGGGTGTTGCCGTTGAAGTGGTACACGAAGAGGATGACCTTTCTGATTTTTATTTTCTGATCATTGCAGCGATTGTCCTCATCTTCATGATCCTGGCTTCGGTGTTCGAATCGGTTGTTACTCCTTTTGTGCTGATGTTTTCTATTCCATTGGCAGCCATTGGCTCTCTTCTGGGATTGATTATCACCGGGAACAGCCTGTTCAATGCCAATACCATGATCGGTTTCCTGATCCTGCTGGGAGTGGTAGTTAATAACGGGATTATCTTAATTGATTACACCAATATCCTGCGAAAGAGGGGGTACCGGCGGTCCCGGGCTTTAATGGTGGCCGGACTTTCACGTGTGCGTCCTATCCTGATCACGGCAATAACCACCATTGTTGCAATGGTTCCCCTGGCAATGGGACAGGCAGAGTATGTCAGTATTATTGGTGCCCCGTTTGCCATTATTGTCATAGGAGGTCTGGCCCTCAGCACTTTGCTGACTTTGATTTTTATCCCGACATTTTACTCCGGGCTGGAAAATGCACTGGAATGGTTCCGTGGACTTAACTGGAAACTGAAAACGATCCAATTACTTTTAATAGCTGCTTCTTTTGTTTTGATTTACTTTAAAGTAGATACCACCACCTGGCAAATGGTTGATGTAATACTGGCGGTGGTATTGGTTCCCGGGACAACCTGGTTCGTGTTAAACAGCCTGAAAAAAGCTACCACCAAATTAATCGGGGCAGATGAAAAAGTTCATATCGTTATTCAAAACCTTGTAAAAATATATGATCGTCCCGGACGTTTTGCCCGCGAGTGGACCGGTGGCCTTAACATTCGGCGCCGCGCAGGACAGGAAAAAGAATACCGTTCGATACGCGAATTTGATCAGATGATCTGGCAAATACCATTGCTGGGCTTTATTATTTACTTCACTTTTATTTATCTGGAACAAGCCTTGTGGGTTTGTGTCATGATGCTTATAACTTACTTGTATATCAAACAAATATGGAAACCAGTTTCGATATATTTGAATAACCGGTTCAACGAAACGCAGAAAAAAATACTTTTTTTGTTTGAAAAATACAGTAACAGCTTTTTGTTCTGGATACTTCCTCTGGTTGAGCTTGTTATTCTTTACCTGAAGACCAAATACATCGGTTTGGTTGTGGTTTATACGGTCCTTTGGTATCTGGGATTGATCGTTTCGGTTACAGCCAGACGCCTGTACGAAGAAAAAGTCAATGTTGAGCGTATTACCGGACATTTTGGCTCACTACGCCGGGCTGTTTCCCGCCTGGTAAAACAAATTCCGGTGATCGGGAAACGGCGGGTTCCGTTTAAAGCGCTGAACGGCGTATCAATGGAAATTACTACCGGGATGTTTGGGTTACTGGGGCCCAACGGCGCCGGTAAATCAACCATGATGCGGATTATTTGCGGCATCTTCGAACAGAGCTACGGAAAAATATGGATCAACGGGATTGATACCCAAAAAAAACGGGAAGAATTACAGGGACTGATTGGTTACCTTCCTCAGGAATTTGGTATGTATGAGAATATGCCGGCCTGGGATTTCCTGGAATATCAGGCCCTGCTAAAAGGACTGACCGATGTGGATGAACGTGAAAAACGCCTGGAATATGTGCTGAAAGCTGTCCACATGGATGAACACCGGGATGAAAAAATCGGTTCTTTCTCCGGTGGTATGAAACAACGGATCGGGATTGCCCAGATTTTGCTGCACCTGCCCCGTATCCTGGTTGTCGATGAACCAACTGCCGGACTTGATCCCCGCGAACGTATTCGTTTCAGAAACCTGCTGGTTGAACTAAGCCGCGAACGTATCGTTATCTTCTCAACCCACATTATCGAAGATATTTCCAGTTCGTGTAACCAGGTGGCTGTGATCATCCGTGGACAGGTGAAATATCATGGAACGCCGGCCGATATGGTGAACCTGGCCGAAAAACTGGTATGGCAATACGAAGTGCCTGCTTCGGAGTTCGACAAAATGCCGAACAAACAAATGGTTGTATACCACATGCGCGTGGGTGAAGATATCCGGGTACGTGTCTTGTCAAAAGAAAAACCCGCACCCGATGCTGTTGTAGTTAAGCCATTGCTTGAAGATGCTTACCTGTGTTTGATTAAAGACCTCAAATAAGAAACGATGAACACTCAAAAAATAAAATTCAGAAATACCTTAAACCTGATTGGCAAAATGATACATTACAATTTCAGGATTGTGTTTGCCGGACGGTTTATCTGGTTTTTGCTGGCTGCTTTTGCTTTCTATGTTTTTATTGCCATCACTTCTGTATGGAACGGGGAAGTGCCCGACGAGGAATTTGTTTACAGCACTCTGTTGTTCCCGGCCATCCTGCTCATTTTTTATCCCATGACATTCGGGATACAAAATGATGTGGATGCAGGTATTCTCGAGATACTGTTTGGTATTCCCGACTATCGTTACAAAGTGTGGCTGATCCGGTTTATACTGGTGTTTGTCCTGGTGTTTCTTATTTTACTCGGTTTTTCAGGCATTAGCAGTATTCTTTTGACGCCTGTTAATATATTTGAAATGACTCGTCAGCTTATGTTTCCCGTGTTTTTCCTGGGCAGTATGGCCTTTATGTTTTCAACCATTATAAAAAACGGGAACGGTACGGCAGTAGTAATGGTCATTTTAGGTGTGCTGGCCCTGATATTATCGGATGCTGTTGATCGTACCATGTGGGATATTTTTTTGAACCCTTTCAATATTCCCCGTAATATGAATGAAATGATATGGGAAAGTATCGCTCTGAAAAACCGGATTTTTTTAGCAGTTGGTTCGGTCGTATTTTTATTGTATGGCCTGTTTAATCTTCAAAAACGGGAGCGGTTTATTTAGAATGTAAATAACAATCCCGAAGAATAATTCATTTATTTCAAGGGGTAATTCATTTATCCCTGCCCGATTGTCTTTTCCCAAAGTCCCGGAAAACAAATGGCGAATTATCTCAACGTGTTCTCCAACAACATATCACCTCATTTTCAAGAAGTTCACCCTGATACATAAAACAAAAAAAACTGGCCTTCCTTCTAAATCTGGCAAAGTAGAATTAACTTTGCTGTAAAACAGAAATTATGAAGAAACAAAAAGTTTTACTGGCAGGAGCTACAGGATATCTTGGCCGATACATCACACAAGAATTGGTATCAGCCGATTTTGAAACAAAAATTATTGTACGGGATAAGAGCAAAGTAAAGTTTAACTATCCGAATCTCAAAATAATAGAAGCAGAAGTTACCAAACCCGAAACTTTAAAAGGTATATGTAACGACATTGATGTGGTGATAAGTACTGTTGGCATTACACGTCAAAAGGATGGATTAACCTACATGGATGTAGATTACCAGGCAAACGCAAACCTGATAGATGAGGCAAAGACAGGTTGCGTAAAAAAATTTATTTATATCTCGGTTTTGAATGGAGAAAAACTCCGGCATTTAAAAATATGTGAAGCCAAGGAAAAGCTGGGCGACTACTTAAAATCATCAGGACTTGACTATTGTATTATACGACCAAATGGATTTTTCTCGGATATGGGTGATTTTCTTAAAATGGCAAAAGGCGGAAAAGTTTATCTTTTTGGTGACGGGAAATTAAAATTAAACCCCATACACGGTGAAGATTTGGCAAAAATATGTATCAATGCAATTGGTTCAGAAAAAAAGGAGATGAATGTAGGAGGACCAGATATGTTATCTCAAAATGAAATTGCAGAATTAGCACTAAATGCATATTCAAAACCTGTTAAGATTATTCATCTTCCCGACTGGATTCGAAAATTTGGACTTTGGATTGTTCGAACATTTACCAGTTCGAAAACCTATGGTCCGATTGAATTTTTTATGACAACTATGGTGATGGACATGCAAGCTCCCCCATACGGAATACACAAATTAGAAAACTTTTTTAATGATAATGCAAATAAAAACAACGAGTAGAGGGCCTCATTGTCAATGAATCATATCGTCCTGTAAAAACTTTTGTTTCCAGAATATATCAATTTATGAATAATTCAGGCTAAATATAGCTGTTTGTTTTTATATGAATTTGCATCTTTGGGATTCAAATACTTTAAATATGATTGATTTTTCAAATGTAGAACCAGCAGGCAAAGCAAAAACGATTGCCGTACCAACCAGGGGAGACCAGGTGGATAGTCATTTTGGTCATTGTGAGTTTTATACAATCGTTTATATTTCTGCAAAAAATGAAGTCTTAAGAAAAGAAATTCTTGAGTCTCCGGTTGGTTGTGGTTGTAAATCGAATATTGCAGCCACATTGAAAGAAAAAAATGTGTCGGTAATGCTCGCCGGGAATATGGGACAGGGGGCAGTTGACAAATTATCAGCAGCCGGTATTCAGGTAATCCGCGGATGCAGAGGAAACGTAGGAACGGTTGTAAATGATTATTTATCAGGAGAAATAAAAGATAATGGTTTAACTTGCTCCCATCACGACCACGGGCATGAATGTTCACATGAGTAACTTGTTATATTTTTATAATTTAAATGATCAATCTTGCGAAAGATATTCTGTTACAGGATATTCATTTATTTATCTTTGATCCTGAATATATAAAAAGAAACAAATGAAGACCCATTATATATTAATTTTTATTTTCTTCCTGGTTGCCAGCGCCTGCCAGCAGAATCCAAAATACATTGAAAACCAGGGATTTATTTATGGCACCATTTATAGTATAAAATATGAAAGTCCTGACGGGAAAGATTTACAGGAAGGTATTGAGGCGGAGATGAACGGGCTAAACCATTCTCTTTCTACTTTCGATAGTCTTTCGGTTATTTCAAAAATTAACAGGAACCAGAATGTGGTACCTGATGATTATTTCCTGACGGTTTTTAATAAAGCGATGAAAATTTCAGAGATAACAGACGGAGCATTTGATATTACAGTGGCGCCTATGGTAAATGTTTGGGGCTTTGGTTTTAAACACAAAGAGCAGGTTACCCCTGAATTGATTGATTCACTGAAAAAGATTGTCGGGTACAAAAAAATCAGGGTTTCAGGAGATAAAATCATAAAAGACCACCCAAATACCATGCTCGATTGCAGTGCAATAGCCAAAGGCTTTGCTTGTGATGTTGTTGGTGATTACCTGGCAAGGCAAGGGTGTAAAAATTATATGATTGACATCGGAGGCGAAATAGTGGCTCAAGGCGTTAATGCAAAAGGTAATTACTGGGCAATTGGGGTTAGCAAACCTGTTGATGATCCCTCTCCTGTGTATCAAGAGATGAAAGCTGTTGTGTCATTAAAAGATAAGGCATTGGCTACTTCCGGTAATTACAGGAATTTTTATATTGAGAATGGCAAAAAATATGCACACACCATCGATCCTCACACCGGTTACCCCGTACAACATTCATTATTAAGTGCCACGGTACTGGCCGATGATTGCATGACTGCTGATGCTTTTGCAACCTCTTTTATGGTATTGGGACTGGAAGAAGCTGAAAAAATTGTAACCCAGACAGATGGACTTGATGCATATTTAATCTATTCAGAAAAAAATGGTGAAATGAAAACCTGGTTTTCGAAGGGATTTAGTGAAATGCTTGACCATGAAATTGAATAAACTTATCCTTCCGGATTTTACTTCCTGACCAATGTCAGTTCATCAAATTTTATTTCCTTTTTGGCCTTGGCCTGTTCTATTTTATCAAAGGTTTGGGCACAATATATTCCCCGTTGTTTCATATGTTTGTTCCCTCCCACATGCGTATTAGGAAACTCACCATTCTTTTTCAGCAGAATGCGGATTGCCAACCCCAGCATTGCCAGTGTTACCAATACTATTGCCAGTAGAATAATCTTAATAAATTCCATTTTTATCCTTTTCCCTAATTGTCATACAAAAATATATGAAATAACAACGAATACAAATATATGATTGTTTAATTGACCATCCTCCCCCCGTTTTTTATAGTTTATTATAATATATAAAGCAGGGCCCCCTCACAGAGTTGGGCCCTGTAACAAAGAGGCTGTTCAAAAAGATAAGAAATAACTTAAAAACACAAAGGCCCACACACACACAAGTATTGTTTTATAAAATATTTACTTTTTGTGCCTTCGAGCCTTCATGTTTAATAATCTTCTTTTTGCACAGCCAGACTCTTTGTTTATGGTTCGCGGGTAAACCGGATATCGGCAAAATAATAGATGATATCGGCAGGCGGATCCCATGTGAGCGACGGTTCCCCGCCTATGTTGATCACGATGGCCCGGTTGTGCCGGTCAAGCGCAGTGCCCATATCGATGGTCAGTTCTGTCCATTTCTGCAGTTCGGCATCATCGATCGTTATGAGATCTGGAGACCAGTACTGCTGCCCAAAACTGCTATTCTGGCTGAACGACCACAGATAGTTCATAAATCTTAGCCAGATTTTCCGGTATGGGTAATAGGTTCCGGCAAAGGTACTTTCAGCCGGGGCGTAAACCTTCATCTTCAGATAAGGGTATTCCTCTATATTGAATTCATACTCTTTGGGCAGGACGAACACAAACGAAGCGTTTTTGGCCTTTAGCACCGTTTTGTATATATTCTCCAGCCCTTCACCTGCAGGAGCATCGAAGGCCGGATAAGTAATATCCATCTTCCAGGCATTGTCCTGCACCACGCCGTCCAGTTGGAACTTATCCGGGATCAGCACGGACTCAGGGCCTTCCACCAGTTCCACAATACCGGTTTCCACGTAAGGCTGAAGCATATCGTCGAGCCCCATTGAATGGGGCCGGTAATAAACTTTTTCGAGTATGCCCGATTCAAGCAGATCTTTTAGGCTCTGAGTATTACCTGAAACCATGTCGCCGGCTTTGCGCATAAAGGGTACAAATTCTCCTCCTCCAACGATCCCGGTTATTCCATTCCCGGTATAACTCAGTTCAGGAATTGGGAACAACTCACCGCCGGTCAGATCCAGCACTTTCAGATTAGGAAAGTAAAAAATATCCTGCAACGAACTGGCATAGACCGGGTACACCAACTTTTCGATGTCCGACACGCCGTCGGAGGTAAACACAGTCACGCCGTTGGCTTCAAGGATGGCTTTTTCTGCGACTGAAAACTCGGTGGATCCCGAAGGCATACTCACCGACAAAACATCCCCTATAACCACGGTATCCAGAATCGCTTCATTGCTGACCAAGGGAACCACCCGGTATTTCATGTTAACCTCCACTGTTTGTTCAGGTTCCACGTTTCCGATAAAAAACCTGGAGTCTTCGCCTCTTTCACCGCTTCGAACCACGCCGTCCTTATCGGTGTATTGGAACGAGAGGGAACAGTACTCCATCAGCACCGAAGAGATACCATTGGGCCAGTTGATCACAGCCGAAGAGGGAGATTTCTGAATGCTCGGTGAAGACAGCGCGAGCGCTTCAAGGTCGCTGGAAGTAAAGGGGATCAGCGCGATCTCCTGGGGCACTGACTGATTTTTGAACTCGTCGATCGTGTAAACCGAGAACCGGTATAATTTGGCTGAAGTAAGGCCGGTAATGTTGACCCACGAGGCCAGCGAATCGATGGTAATTACCTGGTCGTCGTATTCCACCACAGTTTGTTTTGCTTTTCCCAGTTTAACCTGGCTGGCAGGTACCCGGCCCGCCTTCATCAGGTCAAGTTCAACCCGCTCAAAACCGATATGCCCCACGATGGTGTCGAATTGTCCGGGGTAAACAAATTCCCCTTCGTATTTCTTCTGAAGTTCGTACATATCCGAACACGCTGCTGCCAGGAAAGCAAATATGATAAATGATAGTATGTGTTTCATGTTAATATATTTAGTGTCTGTAAGAAAACTCTGTGTTATACTTCCTGCTAATTGGCTTTTCGTCCGTACAGTGTGATCTCCGACAGGCAGTTTGCATCCTCCCGGGTATAGTTCGAGGTGAACCCTTTCAGCGCTTCGTAGCGGAACCAACGGGTAGGGGCCGTATACTGAGGATCATCAGGGTACATGTAGGCCATGTCGCCGGCCTCCCCTTTTTTCACAAATTCCAGTTCGCTCAGGCCTTCGGGAACTTCGATTTTGTGTTGTGATATAGTGTCCCATTTGGCCAGGGCATCATCCCAGATATACATCCGGTATATGCCCACGTTCTCCGACTGGTAATACTGGCCCCTGCTAATGTTGTCAAGTCCCCCCGAATGCCGCTGTACAGTAACGATGCGGCTCAGCTCGTAATAACCGCCCAGGTCGATGATCACGTTCCAGGGCATGTTACCGTCATCACTGTTCCCGGTTCTTCCCATCGAATGGGTGTGCATAAAGTTCAGGTTATCACCGCGGTCAATGATGTCGTCGATCACGTAGCGCAGGCGGCCTTCCAGTCCGTCGCCGAAGCACTGGGGCACCCCGCCGATTGAGTCGTTGGTGGCCGGCAGGTACCAGTTCTCCTTGGGAATCTCAATGTCTTCATACAGTGAGACCTGCCCCATGTCAGCCGGTTCGGTGATATTACCATAGGTGTCTTCTACCCTTACCTTTACACTCACCGGCTCCCCGGGCGTCAGTTCCAGGTCTTCGATAAACCGCCGTTCTTCGGCAAGGTTCGACGAGAAAACCGACGTAAAGGCATAATCAGTTCCATCTTTGGTATAGCTAAAATCGACATACACGTTGATGCTCTGTTCCAGTTCGTTTTGCCAGTCGAGGAAGAAGGAACTGAAGCCTGGTTTGACCTCCATTGTTTCCATCACCCGGGTGATGGCCGGTTCCATGGGTGTCACACTTACCATGACCGGTTCTGAGCGGTTTCCGGCCCGGTCAACGGCATAAATTTCAACCTGATGCTCATTCTTGTCACCAAAGCCGTATACATCTAGCGAATCCACGTAATAGGAAGCCGAGAAGGAAAACGACTGGTCGTTGGTATTGGTGTAAACGGCATCGATGCTGAGCAGGTCCTCATCCGGGGGAAGTTCATAAAAAAACCTGGCCCCGCCGTACAGGGGTTCCCAACTAATGATGGTAGGCTGTCCCGGAGCACCCCCGTCGCCGGAAGCTGCCAGATGCCTCCCTTCTTCTTCGCATCCCACCGCAACTATCAGTAAAAAAGTCAATATGAATAAATATATCCTCATAATCTTAATTTTTAAGTCTAAAGTCTGAAATCCTCTTATCTGAAATCTCGTCTTTTGTCCATTGTCTATTGTCATCTTGTCTAATATCTTTTATCTATCACCTTCTTCAATCTACCATCCCGGATTCTGAATCAGTTTTGAATTCGTGTTCATTTCATCCAGGTCGATTGGCCACAGGCAGTCGGTAATAGTGAACTTACGGGTCTGCTTAGCTTCAGGAATGAAAAAGTCAGTTCCTGTCTCACCGGTATAAGTCCAGCCCCATACGGGAGATGAGAACTCCGAAGGCGCTTTCCTGTACCTGAGCATATCCCAAAAGTGGCTACCCTCGAAAGCCAGTTCGATACTCCGTTCTGTCAGGATGATGTCGCGCATACCCTCTTTTGTTTGGTGTTTGCCTACCGTTTCCACGATACCGGCATCGCTCCAGACCTCTTCGACATCAGGGATTCCTGCCCGCTCGCGTACCCTGTTAACAGCATCGTACACCTCCTGTGTGGGCGTGTCATAATATTCGTTCAGCGCTTCGGCCTTCATCAGCAGCAGGTCGGCCAGACGAATGATCGGGTAAGGATACTTGATGGTTCGCTGCCAGGCACCTGACTTCGATTCAGGGTGCACGAATTTCTTGATGGCAATGCCCGTTTCGTAAAAGTCGGTGGTATGCTGCGAAGAGTTATACCCACCGTCCTCACCGGCATACATCATTGTGTTAATCCTCACCCCGTGAGTACGCCAGTATCCGCCGGTAATGCCAAGGTTAGCGTAGAAGCGCGGTTCCCGCTCCATGTACAGTCCGATGGTCTCGGCGCCGGGTTGCATGATACCCTCCAGGGATTCATAGTCCGGATCGTCGATGCCCGGAGTAGTGATAACCTTATTTTTGCTCTCCTGATCCCAGGTTTGATCCTCATCGATGGGGACACCATTTTTCGTATAGTACCGTTCGGCCATCCGGTAGGTAGCGCACATCCACTGCCACGAGTACTCTGCCGTATTGGTCACCCCGTCGCCGTATCCTTCGGGCAGCCGCATGTTGGTCGAATGGGCCAGCTCTCCCTGATTGTAAATGTCGATGTTCGAATAGCCCCAGATCAGCTCTTTGTTCCACGGATCAGCGATTACCATACGCAGGTCGTAAAGCTTCTGCAGGTTCTCTTCGTTAGCCGAATAATCCTCCCGGTCGAACGAATAGGGTTCTTTTTCATAGGAGTACAGGGCAATGCCATTGGCCTCACAGGTCTCCAGGGCGGCGTTAATAGCATCGATGGCTTCTTTCCATTTTTCCTTGTCATAGGTCATCGGAAAGAATGGCTCCCCGTCATGATCAAGGAAGTCGCCGAAGTATTCCATATTACCGTTAAAAAACGGGCTGGCCCGGAAAAGCATCACCCGGGCCTTAATGGCTTTGGCGGCAAGCTGGTCCACCTGTCCCAGGTTGGTCGACGAAGCCTTTTCCGTCAAATCAGGAATCGCTTCATCCATCAGGCCAATGATATAGTTAAAGCACGAATCAACTTTCATGCGGGGTAAAAACAGCTCATCGGTAGTGGCGTCGGCTGTAACCAGCTTATCCGAAATCACGATGGGCCCGTAATGCTGAACCAGGATAAAGTTATAGTAAGCCTTCAGAAATTTCACCTGGCCTTTCCATTCCCTTTTCTCCTGATCGGTCATATCAGGCACATTATCGATGTTAGCCAAAAAAACATTGGCCTGCCTGATGCCTTCGTACAGGTCGGTGGCCCCGTTCGAGCCCGACCAGTGGCTTAACTGAGGACTGGAAACCGATTGCAGGCCACGCATGATGCGCATGGCCCTAAGGTTGCCTGTATTATCGTTCAAGTCAAGGCGCCCCAGCCATTCATTCCCCAGCGTCCAAAAAGTATTGTGTGTTTCATCGTTGGCAGGCATATAGCTGTACACCTTGGCCAGCGCATCCCATGCCTCCTCCTTTTGTTTAAACAGATCTTCGAGTGTCATCGTGTTATCCGGTACCACATCCAGATATTCCGAGCATGCCCCGAGCATACTCCCCATGATGATTATTATCAATAGTTTGCTTATTTGTTTCATTTTGATTTATTTAAAATTCCTGAGTTCCTCCGGTTTCCCGTCTCCGATCTCCGGTCTTTTATCTTACTACTAAAATGCCAACTGCACCCCTACATTATATCGCCTGTTCGGAGGGTATCCCAGTCCCCCTCTTCCCATCTCCGGATCCCAGAGCTTAAAGGGACTGATCACAAACAGGTTCTCCCCGCTCAGATAAATACGGCAGCTCTTCATCCCGATCTTTTTAAAGGTATTCTCCGGCAGGTTCCAGCCCGCCTCCACTGTTTTCAGGCGAAGGAAAGCTCCGTTGCGCAACCACCACGACGAAGTCTGAGTGTTATTCGAAATCGGATCGACAGACAGACGCGGCCAAAAGGCATGCACATCGGGATTGGTCTCACTCCAGTGATCTTTGGCGATCAGCGCCAATGCATTACGTCTTGAGGCAAAGGGAGCGATACCGTCATCGTCGGTCCCCGGATTGATGAAAAGTGACACCCTGGCATTGCCCTGAAAAAAGAACGACAGGTCAAACGACTTGTACCCGGCTGACAGTCCGAAACCGTACTGGATTTCCGGCACTGTGGGCAGTCCCATTGGGATGCGGTCGTTGCTGTTCACCACCCCGTCGCCGTTTACATCCTTATACTTGATGTCGCCTGCCATATATTCCCCGAAGTCCTGTTTGGGCGAGTTTGCTATTTCCGCTTCATCCACGAAAAGCCGTTCGGCCAGTAAACCCCACCACTGGTTAATGGAATGACCTTTTTGTTTGAGGTATTCATCCGGGTAATTCTTTTCATCCAGTTCCACGTACTCGTTGGTCGAGTAGGTGAAATTGGCACGGCCTGCCAGCCAGAAGTGATCATTAAACACATGCTGGTAGTCGATGGAGCCGTCCACTCCCCACGACTTCACCTTGCCCACGTTGCCGCTGATGGAAGCCTCAAGCCCGGCCGATGAAGGGAAATTCTGTCGGGTCATATAGATATTATCGCGCATATCCCTGAATACGTCGCACTGGATCTTCAGCGATTCATCCAGCAGGCCCAGTTCCACACCCAGGTTGTACTTGGTTGAAATCTCCCAGGTAATATCCGGATTGGCATACCGGTTAATGGTATATCCGTCGTAGGCATTCATAAAGGTAGAGCCCCAGCGGTAACTCCCGCCGCCTTTCGAGATATCCGAAAGATAGAAAAAACGTCCCGACCGGTCTGAGATGGCATCGTTACCCACTTTTCCACAGGTAAATTTCAGCTTCAGCGTATTGACGATTTTTTTGGCCGAAGCAAAGAAGGGCTCGTTCGAGATGAGCCAGCCCATGCCTATGGAAGGGAAAAATCCGTAACGCCTGCTTCCGCTGAACTTCTCAGAACCGTTATAACCATAAGAGAATTCAAGAAAGTAACGCTTGTCGTAATCGTAGGTCACACGGCCCGAGTTGCCCATGTTCTTTTCGGGCAGGGTCTCGTAGATCGAGATACTGTTTCCGCCGGTAAGCAGGTATTCCTCCATCATGCCCACGGTCATCAGTCCAACAGAGTGCTTACCGAACTCACGGTCCCAGTTGAAGCGTGCCTCGCAATAATAATGGGCACTGGCATCGCGTCCGGGGGTCACATCACCCAGGTACGACTGGCCGCTGGTAGGGTTCAGGGCAAAAAGCGTGTATTCACCCGTGATCTGGTTATACGATTCCAGATCATAATAAAAAGGCGAATACGAGCGGGTGCTCGAATAATAACTCCAGGTATTCACCGAAGCCTTAAGCTGGAACTTCAGCCCTTTGGTCACGAATTTCAGGTCCTGGTTCAAAGTAGCCATGGCCGTGATGGAGCTCTCATTGCGGTCTTCATAGCCGCGTACCATCTCGGCATAAGGGTTCTGCTTAAGCGCCCCTTCCACGTAAGTATTCCCGAACAGGATATGATCTGCATATTCATGGGCCGGGTCCGGTTCGTACACAGCCGGGAAGTCGACCGGATTCGAATTCATCACCATGCCGAAAATATCATCTGCCGTACGGTAAGGACCGGTATAACGCTCAAAAAGTCCCTGAATGCGGGTATCAAGCGTGGTGACGGGAGTGAGCTTGAAAATCACGTTGGTACGCATCTGAAAACGGTCAATATCGATATTGTTGTTGAAGTTATTTCGTTTGTCCACCTTCAGCAAGCCATTTTCATTCTCATAACCGCCAGCTACATAATAAGTGGCCACCCGTCCGCCGCCCGACACATTCAGATTAACCTTTTTATTCACGGTCGATTTCTTAAACAACTCGTCGTACCAGTCAATATTGGGAAAGATCATCGGGTTGAGTCCCTGTGCTGTGGATTGTATCTTCTGCTCGCTGTAATAAGCCCCCAGCAACGGGTCACGCGAAATACGGGCCTGGTTGTACAGTTTCATATATTCCACGCCGTTGAGCAGGTCGTTCATTTTGGTGGGCATGGCCACGTGGGTATCTACGCGGACATTGATTTTAACAGGCCCTTCTCTCCCACCCTTGGTCACCACCATGATGATGCCATTGGCCCCGCGGGCACCGTAGAGCACCGTAGCCGAAGCATCTTTCAGGATGGAAAAACTTTCGATGTCGTCGGGGTCCAGACGTGCCAGGTCGTCCGAGGTCGCCTCAAAGCCGTCGATGAGGATCAGGGGTGAAGTTTTATAGCCAAAGGTCGTTACCCCGCGCACAAAGAACCGGGCGTTGTCGTTACCCGGCTCGCCCGAGGTCTGGTACGAGATAATGCCAGGGATCTTGCCTGCCAGGGCCGAGGTGAGGTTCGAAGCCGGTTGTTTCAACTCGGCCGGTTTCACCGTTTCAATCGAGGCAATCACGCTTTCCTTCTTTTGCGTGCCAAAAGCTACCACCTGAACCTCTTCCAGTTCGGTGTTATCATCATAGAGTGTCACATCGATAATAGTTCGCTGGCCTACAGTTTGCTCAACCGGGGTCTTACCGATGAACGAAAAAACAAGGACCTCTCCCTCCGAAGCCTGGATACGGAATTCGCCGTTGACATCAGTAATAGTCCCTTTTGAGGTACCTTTGATAGCAATGGAGACACCGGGCAAACCTGCACTCGTGTTATCCTTCACCACACCCGATACTATTTTGGTCTGGGCCGCACAAAAAGTGTACAGGCTTAATAAAAATGAAGTAACAAAAATTTTTAAATACATAAGATAGGTTAATTATTTTAGATAGAAATCAGTACTGCCATGGCCGGGCCATGAAACACGAAAGAGGATAAGTATGAACAATAACGTACCAGGAACCTAAAAAAAGCGCATAAAGATTCCTGTAACACAGAAAGCGTGTTTGAGCAGATTTTAATACCTTTGAAAGGAATTAAGAATTAAGTTCAATTACATTCCTCCTGCGGTTCCTGATCGTACACCAATACATTTTGGGAACCGCAGGAAAAGAATGCCGGGAAAGGCAGTAAAAATATCCGGCACATGATGTTAGTTTTGGTTAAGTGTGGGTCATAGGCATAATGGAGTTTATTATTTGATGTGTAAAAATACGACACAGAAAATTAATAAGCAAAATAATACACAAAATTTTTACAAAATGTCATAATGAGTATTAATGATCGTATTAGAATTCTAATTGATTTACTTGCGAATGGAAGGCAAAATGTTTTTGGTGATGCTACAAAAATTAAGGCAACTACCATTAATGGGATAATTGGAAAAAAAGCAAGTGATCCGTCATTCTCAACGTTGAAGAAGATCATTGATGCTTATCCAAATATCGATTTGAATTGGTTAATGAAAGGGGAAGGGGAACCATTACTTACATCAGATGATCAAGACTGTGTTTCTGAACTTGTATCAGACTATAAAGAATCTCTATCTAAAATCAGGAATAGCATTTATCTTTGCTCAAATCTTAAATTAATACGGATACATTTACATAAAACGCAGGATTCCTTCGCCCAGATTTTTGATGTAACACGCGACACTATTGCTTCCTATGAGAGAGGATTTAAGCCCAAACTTCCCTTACTTAAAGAGGTTATGAATTATTTCGGCATTTCATTGGATGAGTTAACGTCCTGTGATCTCAAAGAACACCCGGAAATATTGGAGAAGATTTCTATCCCGGAAGAAAAAAAGAAAAGCAAAAATTAATTTCCGAATAAGGAGAATATCCAATGGAATCAAATATTGGTAATATTGTCAACCGGGTAATTGTACATTGACCCTATTTTTGGCACCTAAGGTATTCTGAGGGTGTTATGCCAAACTCGTTTTTGAAATTAATAGAAAATCTTTTGGGGGAGTTAAAACCAACAGTATAAGCAACCTCAGCTATTTGCAACTGACTTTTTTCCAGAAGTTGTCGTCCACGTTTAAGCCGGATGGTACGAATAAACTCAGCCGGTCCTTTTCCGGTAATGTTCATTAGTTTTTTATACAAGTAGCTCCTGCTTAAACCTACTGCTACACTAAGATCCTCTACTGAAAACTCTATGTCGTTAATGCGTTCTTCTACTACTTTGATAGCTTTCTCTATTAGTTGCTCATCCAATGGGGTTATTGTAATTTCAGAAGGAGAAACATCCATCTTTTGGCTAAATGAGAGGTGGCACTTTTCTGTCCATTCAATAAACTTTCTAATGCGAAGTCTAAGTAAATTGAAATTAAAAGGTTTGGTTAAATAGTCATCAGCTCCTAATTCCAAACCAGCGATCTGATGTTCTTCTGCAGTACGAGCGGTCAATAAGATAACCGGTATATGCGACCATTTTATATTGGTTTTAATTTGATTACAAAGCTCTGTTCCGCTCATTAGCGGCATCATCACATCGCTCACAACAATATTAACATTGTTCTTTTCAATTTGACTTAATGCTTCTTGCCCGTTATGGGAGAGAAGTACGGTGTATTCATCGGATAAACTGTCAGCCAGGAACTCGCATAAGTCAATGTTATCATCAACAAATAACAAGACCGGTTTAGCCGAGACGTTCTGATTTTTTTCTATCTGTTCGGACAATTCATCGTCCAATTGGTTTTCCGGGATATCATCATCTTCCTCTATGTTGATATTCTGAATTGGTAGTTTTACGGTGAATATACTACCTTGTGGCTTGTTGTCCGAAACAGTAACAATACCTTTGTGTATCCGGACATATTCACTCACAATATGTAAGCCTATTCCACTTCCTGTCTTTTCCTGTTTTTGTGAAGCTTGAAAGAAACGTTCAAAAAGATGCTTTTTATCTGCTTCGTTAATACCCGGTCCCGAATCTGATACGCTAAAACACATACAATCATCTTCCTGATAAACATGTACATCAATACTTCCTCCACTTGGAGTATACTTAAAGGCATTGGAAAGCAGGTTCAATGCCATTTTTTGCACCTTTTCTGAATCAAATTGCATTGGTTGCATGTCAACTCCGTTAAGAAAAGAAAAATTTATATTACGCTCGATAGCATAAGCATAAAAGGGAAGACATAACTCTTTAATGAAATTTACAAAATCACCAGGTTGTAAATGTAGTGTTTCTGCTCCAATATCCAATTTCCGAAAATCCAACAAAGAATTAATCAGTTGTAGTAATTGCTCCGCATTTTTATTTATTGTGTTAAGCTTTTTACGTAAACCATCTTCCAATACACCACTCAATATCGTTTGCAAAGGTGTAAGAATAAGCGTAAGCGGCGTCCGCAAATCGTGACTGATATTGGTAAAAAAACGGAGCTTCATTTCATTAAGTGTTGCTTCCTGTTTTTGCTCAAACTGCAATTTCTGCTTTTCAAGTTTGGCACGGTGATGTTTTCGGGTACGATAAATAATAAAGAGGATAAGACCAACGAAAAGGAAGATGTATACCATTATCGCCCAATTTGACAAATAGAAAGGAGGAGTAACGATAATGTGCATAACAGTTGCTTTTTCATTCCAAACTCCATCACTATTACATGCTTTAATAAAAAGCTTGTAATCTCCGGGTCCAAGTGAAGAGAACTCAATTTTGTTTTCGCGGGTTTGTACCCATTGCTCATTAAATCCGGTCAGTTTATATGCATATTTTGATTTGTCGGCGTTCAATAAATCGCCCGAAGCAAATTGTAAAGAAATCAGTTTATCGTTATGCCTGAACGTTAAGGACCCGGTCTGCTCCAACGGGTGTTTCAATAAAACATGCCCATTATAAAGCTGCCCGACCTGAATGCCAGTTCCCCCAACGCTAAGATTTGTAAAAAGGACTTTGGGACGAGGTTGCTTCTTTTCCGTGTTTTTATTCGGGTTGACAATGGTGTAGCCTTCCGGGTATCCCAGGAGAATATCGCCATTGTTTAATTTGCAGAAAGCATTGTGGTTGAAACAATTGTCGCTCAATCCGTCTTTAACTGATAAGTTCCTGCTTGTGATTGTCATTACGTCCCGGTCATCATGCCCGGTGTTCAATATGGATACCCCGTTGCTTGTTGTTACCCATATATTATGGTTATTGTCTTCGAAAATACTTTGAACGATATTGTCGCATAAGCCATCTTCTTTATCGAAAAAATAAAGTGTGTCTTTTTTAGTGTCCCAGATTGTCAATCCCTGCAGGTGCCCCATCCAAATGTTGCCGTAGGTATCTTTAAATACATTTGTAACTGCTGCTTGTCTGAATTCCTGCGTTTTTTGCTTATTGCCTAAAAATATACTCTGGTTATCGGTTGTAATATCTATTACGCCCAGGCCATAGGCTGTTCCTATGTATAATTTGTCTCCCCCGTCGTAGTACATATCCAGGGGGGATTGCATATCTTTGCTTACAGTTGAAAAAGAATCCGGTTTTTCCCCATCCGAATGAAGGCGCTGTATCCCTGCGCCAAGGGCGGCTATCCATAAATTCCCGTAACGGTCTTCTGCCAGGTCCCAAATATCGTTAGAAGCCAGCATGCTGTTTTCATGCGTGTAATGGGTGTATTTATCCTTGTCGCAACAAAACAACCCGTTTATGTACGTTCCAATCCAAACTCGTCCTTTGCGGTCTTCCAGTAAAGAAACGACGGTATTTCCTGAAATAGGCAATTTGTGGCTTTTGCCGGCTTTTATATCATATGACCGGTACAGCCCGTTCCCGTCGGTGCCGAACCAAATATTCCCTTTTTTGTCCTCAAGCATTATACTAACATCCTTAATGTTAGAATTTTCCACATTGATGAAATTATTGAAGCTGTCGTGGTAAAACGACACCCCTTTTTTGTTGTGTCCCATCCACATTGTTTCGTTATCGTCTAAAAATAAACAAGCTATATTGTTTGATGCAATGGTGGAATTTACCTCGTTATGGTGAAGAAGGTTGAAAAGAGTCCCGCTTGCCCGGTTATATATATACAAACCACCATGGTCGGTCCCTATCCAGATGTGCCCTTTTTTATCGTCCTGGATATCCAATACCACATTGTTCGGGGTGTTTACCGGGAAATTTAAAACTAATTTTTTCCATTGCGTTTCCAGATGCTGCGAAAAATAAATAACATTGTCTCTGGTTGAATAGAGCCAAATATACCCCTGGCAGTCTATGTAAATTTTATTGTACGGAATCAATTCTTTTATAAACCCGGGGAGCGTAAAGGCCGACTGCTTTCCTGTGTTCATTTCAATTTGCCACAAGCTGTCGTGCCCCAGGAATCCGTATAAAAATTTTCCGTCATCATCCGGTTTTATTGTTGCCGGGCCGTCAATATGAAAGTTTAGTGCGTATTCCTTTAATTCTTCTTTTCCGATATTGTAATGAAAGGCTTCTTCTCTGGTAAACACCCATAAATCCCTGTTTTTATCGATATAGGTTTTGTAATCCCTTTCGGCCTGTATTCCCACCCCATGTATAAACCCGGCTATGTCATTAACAAAACAATCCTTGTCACGCTTGTACAAAATGTCGCCATAGGCATTGTTTATCCAGATATTCCCCCATCCGTCTTCCCGCAACCCGGAAATATAGTTTGTCCATAATAAATTGTTCTGGCTTACGGTTATCGGGTAAACTCTGAACCGGTAGCCGTCGTAACGGTTCAGTCCCGACTGTGTGCCTATCCATAAGAACCCGTAACTGTCCTTCAAGATTGCCGTGACATTGCTGTTTGAAAGGCCATTTCTTGTATCCAGGTGATGAAAAACATAAGAAGATTGTCCTGTACCTTTTATAGAAGCAGAGAAAACCAATATAAGCACAAAAAGAAATTTGTTTAGTGTTTTCATTATTGGGTATCGTTTTGCAAAACAATTTAAGATAAAGAAGAATAACCCAAAACAAAATGGTGGGATATTTTTAATGAAAAGAGTAGCATCGCGTTATGATGCTGTTTTATTTTTCCCCGGCGATAATTGCATCAATGATACGTTGATCGGTTACCGCATTGGTTCTGCGGTTAATGATCCCGCCTGTATCCCAACATTAACAAAAATGGTTGCATTGGCCTCTGTTCCTGAACTTTTAGACAATGTCAGCCAGTCTGCTTTTTTCCCGATATTCCACGAAGCGGTGTTGGTTGTGATTTCAAAAGAATCCTGTCCACCATCCCCGTCAATCTCTATTTTATTCTTTGAAATAGTTAGAGTATCGGAATGTCGTAATTTGCTGAAATTATAATGTTTTTAATCCATTTTCATAAAATCGGGATAATAATGTTTCCCAAAAATTGTTATAAGCAACATTAACAACCACAATGAAAACATAAAATGCCATTACGGCTTTCAACTTATCTTATATTAGTAACATTATTAAAATGATAATTAAACCCAGACAAAAATGATTAAAAGATTATTTTTCCCTGCAGCTTTGATTTTAGTTGTAATATCTTGTCAACAAAGTAAAAAGGACACCATCTACACGTTGTCTTCCCCCGGTAGTGTTAACGAAGTTATTTTCGATATGTCGGGGGCAATTCTGACCTATATGGTGAACCATGGAGAAAAAGAAGTGTTGCTCCCTTCGAAGATGGGATTTATCCTGAAGGACAATGATGAATTATGTGAGAACCTTGAAGTTTTAAGTACCGAAACCAATTCATTCGACGAAACATGGGAACAGGTTTGGGGCGAAAAACACAACATCAGAAATCATTATAATGAGTTCATTGTTCATTTACAGGAAAAAGCTGAAACCAAGAGAAAATTGGACATTCAATTCCGCGCATTCGATGATGGTGTGGCTTTCCGTTACATCTTCCCGGAACAGGGTGTTGTTGACAGCATTTTCATCATGGATGAATTAACCGAATTCAACATGAAGGACGATGGCGACTGTTGGTGGATACCTGCCTATAAAACAAACCGTTATGAACATCTATTCTCAAAAACTCTGTTAAGCAAAATCGATACAATCCACACCCCTTTTACCATTAAAAGCAACAACGGTTTGTATTTAAGCCTTCACGAAGCTGATTTGAAAGATTTTGCAAGTTACACTGTAGCTCACAAAGGCGGCTTAAGTTTTGAAGTAGATCTGATGCCGTGGAGTGATGGAATAAAAGTCCGTACAACCGGTTCTTTTAAAACACCATGGAGAACCATTCAGATTGCTGAAAAACCGGGAGATTTAATCACTTCTTATTTAATTTTGAACCTGAACGAACCGAATAAACTGAAAGATACAAGTTGGATTGAAACGTACAAATATCTCGGGATTTGGTGGGGAATGCACATTTCAAAATATACTTTTTATGAAGGACCAAATCATGGCGCAAGCACAGCCAATTCATACCAATATATTGATGCCTGTAAAAAACTGGGCATCCACCACTTGTTGATTGAAGGCTGGAACAAAGGATGGACGCCAACCTGGTACGAGAATAAGATGCACATGTTCAGCTTTACCCAATCGACCGATGATTTCGATTTGAAAAAGGTAACGGATTATGCACGCAAAAACGATGTAAAAATTATCGGTTATCACGAAACCGGTTCAAACATCATCAACTACATGAAACAAATTGATGCTGGGATGCAGTTGTACCAGGACATAGGCATCAACGATATAAAAATCGGGCAAGTGGGAGATATGCTAAACATGAAAGAATGGCACGGCAGCCAGTTTGGGGTGGAATATTACAGGGAAGTGCTGAAAAAAGCGGCGAAATACCATTTAACAGTTAACTTTCATGAACCGATTAAAGCTACCGGCGAACGCCGTACTTATCCGAACATGATGGCCAGAGAAGGTGCCCGAGGACAGGAGTATAACGCATGGAGCGAAGGCAACCCGCCCAGCCACACCGTAATTTTGCCATTTACCCGTATGCTGGCCGGCCCGATGGATCTTACGCCCGGGGTAATCGATATTTTGGAAACAAAGGGGTTCAATAAACGGAGGGTACACACCACGGCAGCCAAACAATTGGCATTGTATGTGGTAATCTATTCTCCTATTCAAATGTTGGCCGATTTGCCTGAGAACTATATCGGGAAACCTGAATTTCAATTCCTTGCCGATGTTCCGACCGACTGGGAAGATACCAAAGTACTGAATGCCGAAATTGGCGAATACATTACAACCGTTCGTAAAGATTTAAAAACCGACGACTGGTATCTGGGAAGTATCACCAACAAAAAAACAAGGGATTTCGACATTGATTTGTCTTTCCTGGGAGAAGGAAAATACGAAGCGCAAATTTATGCCGATGGCAAAGGTGTTGATATAAAACACAATCCGAGTTCAGTAACAATCAGCAAACAAGAAGTCAGCGCAAACGACACCTTAAAAATCCATCTCGGGGCAGGCGGCGGGACTGCTGTCCGGTTTAAAAGGTTATAAAAATCAGTTGAGAAGAGTACAAACTAAACGATGATGAATTTTTAACACAACCGACAAAAACCACAAAGAAGTAAAATATTATCTTCTGTTGCTTCTTTGATACGTTTGCCCATCGGTTCGCAGATATATCAGGGAAAAGCAATTACTTTCAGGATCAAAATTTTTTTACTGACCTTTATTCCTGTGTATGGCTTTGTGCAGAAATATTTTTGTTCTATTGTCAAACTGAAACCTACAGAATCGTTACTTTTCCCATTTTCAAATTTTTGACATCGGAACTATTGCCGTAATACACTTCATATTCTCCGGGGGAAACAGCCATTTGACGTTGGCCCCAGTCGTCATCCATATAGCGGTAAGTACGTCCTCTCATTGAATAATCTTCAAAATCTTTAAGCTGATCGGAACTTTTGTAAAAGGTAATTGGCAACTTTCCCGACGGATTGTAATCGCCAAAAAGCACATTGGCAACAGCCTGGCCACCTGATTCTCCGGCATACCAGGCTTGCAAAACTGCATCGCAAGTTTTTGTTTCAGAAGTTAAAGCAATGGCAGAGCCAGAACAGTTTACAAAAATTACTGTTTTTCCTGCATCTTTCAGAGCTTTCAAACAATTACGCTGAACAGGTGGAAGTTCGATATTGGTACGGTCTCCGCCTTTAAAACCGGGATAATTAACAGGCATTTCTTCACCTTCCAGTTTGCCTGAAAGTCCGCCTGAGAATACCACAAAATCAACACCTCTTAGGTTACTGATTAAATCTGTGTAATCTACATCTATTTCTTTTCCAAAATCGAATTCGATATTTGCCAGCCAATTATTTAACTGTGCATAGCGGATTTCAATTTTATATTTTTCCCCCGCCTCAACTTTAATTGGAATTCTTGATTGAAGTGTTCTCTAATTTTCATGTTTTGCCAGAGATTCACCATTTACCAATAGCTCGAAATATCCTGTCGCCCCTCCTTTGAATACAATTTCCCCGGTTTCTTTGGGGACAAATTCTGTTTCATATATAGACAAAAAACCTTAGAGTTTAACACCTGATGCAAATTCATGCTGCCCCGCAGTAGTCATTTTTATTGGATTTACAATTTTAGCAGTATCATTTTTTTATATTTGCTCATTATTACATACTTTTTTATAAAAACTGAAAATTCATTGTCGCTACGAGCTTAAATCATTAAATGACCTGAGCCACCAAAATATTAGTGGCTCAAGAATCAAATTGTTAACCTATTTATAAGAAAAAGATTCAGTTTATTTATTGATGGTTAAATTATCCTTGCCGGACAATAGGCCACTCGTTTATAAAACATTAATGAGAATCATAATAATCCTTTGTTATATAATTATAAATTAACCAGGTATCAGCATCTCTAACAACTACAAGTTGCATGGCATCGGCAGTAAGGGATCTGACAGTCAATTTTGTAGTCCAATTATCAACTTGTCCTCCCTGTACATCATCATGTAAAACTTCTGCCCCGAAAGTACTTAACTGGCTTTTATCTGTATACAACATAAATTTTCCCGTAGCTGAAGTTCCTAACATCGGATTGTTTGAGCTAAAATGGGCATCGCCAATTAAATCGAAGGTCATTGTTCCGTAATTTCCTTTTGGCATGATCCAATCAGCCCAGCCAGCATCCCATTCCCAACTGAATTCAGGGCCGGCAAAGTAAATGGCCCCGACAAAATATTTACTGATACCATTGGCATCAAGATCAAGCACCCATGTTTTGGATTGGTTGTAACCTCCGGTAAGATTTACCCACATTTCTGAATTGACATAATCTTCATCGATAGTAGATATGGTTATTGGATACGGATCGGCCTGGACTAAGCCTCCTGCACTTTCCACACTATAATAAATGGTATCTGTTGTAGGGAAAGGGATAATGATCGTATCTTTCAAATTGGTGGAGTATCCTGACGGTGTTTCCCAAAAAGGCGTAACGTTTGGTGTAAGGCTTTCGAGAATCACTTTGTTTGGATTTATTTGATCTATTGAAACAGTGAAACTTAAATCACTTTTATCCAAAAGAGGGCCCATTTCATATTCTTCCGGGGTACATGCAATCAATAACAGCGCTAACCCGAAGAATGGGAGCAATATTTTAATTTTATTTTTCATATTCATGCATTTTATCATTAATAAATTGTATTACCATCCGGGATTTTGCTTTAACACATTACCAGAAAGGGTAATTTGGTTATTCGGAATTTGAGACAGCCCCTTTGTCGCTGTCATTTTACTGGTACTAATGGTTACTGTACCTTCGTTTCCTCCGTTCAATACGCTATAGTTACTTATAGCAATGGTATTGGCAGCCACATCAACCCCCTGGCGGAGCAGGTCCCAGTAACGCTGGCCTTCAAAGGCAAATTCCAGCATACGTTCTTTCAGGATATTTTCTTTGGTAGCATCAAGCTCAGAATAATTAGAAGACAGGTTTCCTTCTTCATCAGTATATGCACGTTTGCGGACATCGTTCAGGTATTGTTTTGCGTTAGAACTTCCCAATTCTGCTGCCATTAAAAGCACATCGGCATAACGCATCACCACAAAGTCCTGATATTGTGATATCTGAAAATCGCCATTCCCCAGTCCAACAACAGCATTAACCTGACTCCAGTTACCATCGTCACCTTTTCTCCATTCAGCCATTGGAGTATATTTTTTTACGGTATATCCGGTATATTCACGCTGATCTTTCAGACTGTTCTTTTCAAAGCCATCTTGCGCTGTTATGCCTTCACCTTCCAAATCAATAGCAGAAGCAGATTTACGTGTATCTCCGGTTCCAAAATTTTTCAGGATTTCGGGATTAACCGTGCACGATCCCCAACCCTGTCCGTAAGGGACAGTAACAAAACTACGGATTCCCATCATAACCAACCATTCATTTCCGTCGTTATTTCCATTGTAATCCTGTGTATAATTGAATTTTTGAGCCAGAATAGTTTCAGCATTACCGTCACCAACATAAGTATTGGTCTGTACATAATCCGATTCTTCTTGTGTCCAGGAAGAAGAAGCTGCCGGCCACAAGTTCTTAAATTGCGGAATCAAAGAATATTCCCCGGATGTAATAATCTCTTCCAGCCCTTGTAATACAGTTGCTTTAGAAATGCCTTCCGGTTCTGCGCCATAATAGCCTGTATAAAACAGGTAAGCACGGGCCATTAAAGCTTTTGCGGCAGCCTGTGTAATATGTCCATCGTTGTCGGCTGCATCCGACTTGGGATAAGCATCAGACGGTATGCTGTCAATTGCATATTGTAAATCATCGAAAATTACCTGATACACCTCTTTCGGATCGGCCTGCTCGCGATTTTCGTTTACCGGCTCAGTAAATAAAGGAATGTTTCCCCAAAGACGCACCATATCGAAATAAAGAATGGCCCGGAGAGCGTGGCACTCCCCCATATATACCCCATGGTTGCTTTCCCATTCTATTTGTTCATCATGGGCTATCAGCTCATTGCAGCGATAAACTCCAGTATAGTAATTTCTCCAGGTATCCTCAAATAAATTCAAATCAGAAGGAGAAATTGCAATATCAAAACGATCAACAGCCTGATAACCGTAGCCATCTGCATATCCCGTTCCTCCAAAGCATTCGTCAGACATTAATTCAGAAGCAACATAAAACGCAAAACCACCACTTGAGACAGTGCATTGCCATCCGTCATAACATCCAATTAAAGCACGCCATGCATCATTTTCCGTTTTATAGAATGTAGCCGTATTCGATTCAGTTTTCGATTCTACATCGAGGAAACTTTCCGTACAGGAAAGCAGTATCAGAACGGAAAGCCCCAATATCAATATATTTTCTAATTTATCCATGTCTTTCGTTTTTTATGTGATCCATTATAATTCAATATTTACACCAAATAAGATAGTACGGGGACGAGGATAGTAGCCAATGTCCACCCCGGATGCCCAACCAATACCGTTATTGCCCTCCGGACCGTAGCCAACTTCAGGATCCATACCGTTATATTTCGTAAAGGTAAAGGCATTTTGTACCTGTGCGTATAAACGGGCTTTCCCAATAACTTTACAATTGATTTGTTTTACAAAATCGTACCCGAGAGTAATTGTAGATATCCGCAAAAAATCGGCGTCATGAATAAACAAATCGGAGAATTGCCAGTTATAGTTCGTCCGGGTGACACGGGGCATACGGTTTGAAGTCCCTTCGCCATGCCAACGGTCCAAAATAGCTGTTGTATAATTGGAATAAATGTTGGTTTGAGCACGATAAGACTGGGCAATCTTGTTGCCGGCCATGCCATTTGCATTCAAAGAAAAATCGAACCCCTTATAATCCAAAGAAATATTAAACCCATAAGTAAAATCAGGCATCCCATTGCCAAGATCTACTTTATCTTTGTCGTTGATAGCGCCATCACTATTCTGGTCAATATAAATTACATCGCCCGGCTGAGCATAGGCCTGAAGTATCCCATGCTTGCCATCTGCATTCCATTCGGTAATCTGTTCTTTATTCTGGAAAATCCCCGCTGCCTGATACCCCCAGAAGTAACCGATAGTATGACCATTCGCTGCACGGTAAAACTCCGGGGTATTATCATACAACTGATTAGTGGACCCGTGAATAATCCCGTCGTCGGTAGGGATTTCCCCCACTTTATTTTTATTATAAGCACCATTTACGCCTATACTGTAATGGAAGTCTTTCCCAATATTATCATTCCAGTTCAATGCAAACTCAAAACCTGTGTTCTTCACACTTCCGCCATTTATATAAGGTGCTCCTGTACCTGCAGTAGCCAGAATAGGAGCCTGTACCAACCAGTCTTTTGTTTCTTTGATATAAAAATCTGCATTCAGTCCCAAACGGCCATTAAGCAGACGGGCATCAAGACCTATATCTGTTTGCTCAGAAGTTTCCCAGGAAATGCCTTCATTGGCCAAACGGCTTGGATAAGCTCCCCAATAGGAAGATTGTGCGTCGGCCCCTAATGCAGTACCGAAAAGATAATACGTAGTAGAACTCATAATAGGAGCTAAATACTGATAGTTATCAATATTCTGATTACCGACCTGCCCCCAGCTTGCACGTATTTTCAGGAAATCAAGCCAATTTCGTGTACTTTCCATAAATTTTTCATTGGATATGGTCCAACCCGCAGAAACTGAAGGAAAGTATCCAAAACGATGTCCACGGGCAAACTTGGAGGAACCATCGGCACGCAATGTTGCATTAACCATGTAGGTTTCTTTCCAGTTCCAGCCCAAACGTCCGAAATAGGATACGCTACGTCCCTTATCGTGAGGGTTGCCGCTTGCCCTAAGTCCGTCATCGGTTGAACTGACTGTCCCGTTATTTACCCATGCATGGTCCCAGTCATCAAAACCTTCTTTCAAATCAGCCTGATCAGCACCCACATACGTACCTTCATAACGATAAACTTCCGTCCCGATTAAAACATTAAATGCATGATCATTCAATCTATAATCATAAGATGCGGTATTTGTCCAGGTCATGCCAAGGCTGTGGTTCATATTTTGAGAAACTCTGGTGCGGGTATCATTATAACTGTAAATGGAAAAATGATACAGAGGAGTGAAGCTACGATACTCGGAAGAGCCATATACAGTTCCGAAAACCGTCTTAACCCTTAAATTTTTAACAGGCTGCAATTCAGCATATACATTCCCAGAGAAAGTTGCATTTTTATTCTCATTATTGTTATTTGTCATCATTAAACCGTAAGGATTGCCCTCTGTATTATTCCAATCCGAATTGGAAGTATCGTTATAAGGGGTGCCATAAGGGTTGTTGTCACTGTAAACAGCGGTTAACGGAGAAGAATTGAAAGCAGCACGTAACGTATTGTTGTACTGATTCCCTACCTGGATGCCGTTATTTTTTCTATATACAAAACTTATCTGTTCCCCGACTTTCAACAAATCCTTAAACAGTGTTTGTTCGGCATTGGTACGAAAATTATAACGTTCATAAAAAGAAACATCCTTTCCTCCTACAACACCTTCCTGATTCATATAACCCAACGAAACAGCATAAGTAGAAACAGCAGAACCACCCGTAATCCCCAATGTATAGCTTTCAGTAGCAGCATTATCTTCGAGCATGGTATCTATCCAGTTGGTGTTGTTTAACTTGCCATCCTTGTCGTAAATGCTTGTCAAACTACCCCAGTCGTAAGGTGCATTGCCGCTGTTTACTTCCTGTTCGTCCATTATTGCTTTATATTGTTCTGCATCAAGCATTTTAACCGTATGGGCAACACTCTGAATTCCGTAATACGCATCAAAAGAAATTTTTGCCTTACCTTCTTTCCCCCTTTTTGTGGTTATTAAAACAACCCCGTTAGCGGCCTGAGCTCCATAAATAGCAGCAGAAGCTGCATCTTTCAAGATGTCAACAGATTCAATATCTGCAGGATTCAAAATGGAAATATCCCCCCCCACACCATCTATAAGATAAAGAGGTTGTGAATTGCCTACAGTACCC
The DNA here is from genome assembly GCA_963662895.1 of Prolixibacteraceae bacterium. GTDB lineage: Bacteria > Bacteroidota > Bacteroidia > Bacteroidales > Prolixibacteraceae > GWE2-42-39. The sequence continues at coordinate 3,218,871 of OY759982.1, forward strand.
AATCCCCGGATCGTCACTTTCATATCAGAGCCCGGCTGCCCTGAAGTAGAAGCGATACTTACACCGGGAGTCTGTCCCTGCATAGCTTGCAAAGGATTGATCGTGTTCAATTTGGCAATATTCTCTCCTTTTACCTGAACAGTTGCTCCTGTTACCAGCTTTTTCTTTTGGACTCCATAACCAATTGCAATAACCTCTTCAAGTCCAATAGCTTCCTCCTCCATGGTAACATTTATCGTACTTCTATCTGCAACGTTTATTTCATTCGTTTTCATCCCTACAAAAGAGAAAACTAAAACACCATCTCCGGGGACATCTTCCAACGAATAGTTTCCTGCAACATCTGTAATTGTTCCATTAGTCGTGCCTTTTATAATAATAGTAACCCCGGGGAGAGGGGATCCTGAAAAATCGTTAACATGACCGGAAACTTTGAGGGATTTCTGCTGAGAGACAGAGGGGTTTTTTGATGACGATAAGACAATTAGATCTTTCACTGATGCAGCCACATCTGATGTAGCTTCCCCTCTTTCATCAGGTCCTTCAATCTTTTGTTTTTGATTACCCACAAGTGAAGTTTTTTGATTTTCATAATAACCACTTGCTTCGACATGTTTAAATCCAATAGCAATAAGTAACGCCATAGTAAGCAGACGAAACCTAAATCCAAAATTTGTCAGACTTTTGTTCATAGATTGTTTCAGTTAGATTAATACTAAATTTAATTAAATATTACTTGATCTTTTTAATGAATTAAGTGCACGAATTTTTGTGGGATAACTAAAATTCAGTTCCACTCCGCTCATAAAAAAACCAATGTTTATTGTAAAAATACATTGAACTATAATCTGAAATGGTACAATTATGTGTTTAATAAGGATCGTTATGTTGCCTTGCTAAAATATATTAAAACAATGCCTTCAATTTCTTCATGCCATCTAAAATTTTCTTGTCAACAATCCTTACATAAATCTGTGAAGCTATTTATTCGACTATAGCAGAGTTAAAAACGACACCACAACCCACTAACTATCTGTAATTTCGGAAATCTTAACCTACAATTTTTGAGGGAATTCATTTATCAATCCTAAAAACAAGTTGTTTCCCCTGCTGACAGGCTCGCTGACTTCCATTGTTTCATGCAGGCTTCCGGTGCGCAGGGGGGCTTCTTTGCCGTAAGTTAACCAAGGGTATCGTAACGCTTAGGAACAAAATACGGGTAGAAAAATGCACCTAATAGAAACAGAAATGCCCCCAGGCATGGTATTATTGCATACCTACGGGTATGCCGGTTTGATTATTAGAGCCCTGTTGCTACCCATACTCCAGTGACAGTGACGCAAATGTCTTTTCTTTGGTTAAAACATTTGAGGGTTTGCAGAGCATGCTGGCAATATTGACCGCCATGGGAATCATATATTCTTCTCTGGCATTTGTGATGCTTTTTGGAATAGAATTGTCATTGGATTTAAATAGTCAAATTATACTGGTGAGCGTTACTGGGGGGGGGAATTGATTGTTTAATCAAAAAATGATAATTTTAGCTATTTCAATTGCACCATTTGTGTAGTTTGTTGATTGAGATTATAAAAGTTAGGGAATTGATGTGAAAAAATTTAAGACTATAAAATACGGGTTTGCATTGATTCTATTTTTTCATCTTGCATTCTCACTAAATGTTTTGGCTGTGAAATTTTATAGCGCCAACTCTATTTATGGATTCTCATTGAGAGTGACAAACTCGATTTGTAAAGATGACAATGGTTTTATCTGGGCTTCTTCAAAAACCGGTATTTTAAGGTTGACATATGACGACTACCGATTTTATCAACTGCCTTATGAAACAGCTGGTGCCCTTATTGTAAATTTAATTTACCAAAACTCGAGACTAACAGCCTATACAAACAAGGGGCAGATCTTTTTATACAATTCGATATTGGATAAATTCGATCTGTTGTTTAGTATTGACAACATTTTGGATACTAAACACTTTAATCTATTCGCCCTATTAGCAGATAATTCCGGTGATTACTGGATCGCTTTAAGCTCCGGATTATATAAATATCACTCGGGTAAACTATCGTTAATTGACGAATCTTTAAAGGAAAGTTATTATTCGATGACTTGGTTTGATAAGCAACATTTAATCATTACAAAAGCTGAAGGAATCTGGTCACTAGATATTCAATCATTAAAAAGTAAACGTATATATGAAATCAGGGATGTAGAAAAATTTTATGTTTCATCATTTTTCTTAGATAAAATCCAGAATAAGCTTTGGATGGGAACATATTCAAATGGTTTATTTTGCTATAGTTTTAATTCAGATACCTTAATCCACATACTTAATTCAACATTACCAAGACAACCAATTCTAGCAATTGAACCTGCTTCCAATTCATCAATGTTAATCGGTATTGATGGGCAAGGCATTTGGGAGTTGAATAAAACAGGTGATAAAATTTTAAATGTCTATAAAGAAAACGCAGACGATCCACATTCTTTACGTGGAAATGGAGTATATGATATTTATTGTGACAAAGGTAAACGAGTGTGGATTTGTACAATCAGTGGAGGTGTGTCGTTCTACGAACTGGCTTCGCCGCTTGTAAATCAAATCGTTCACCACACAAACGATACTAATTCGTTGGTAAATAATGATGTAAATGGAATAATCGAAGATCGTGATGGAAAAATTTGGTTCGCGACAAACAATGGCATAAGTTGTTGGGATGTAGTATCGGATAATTGGAAAAACTTCTATTGCAACAAATTTGAACACGCCCAGGTATTTCTTGCTCTCTGTGAAGATAACCAGGGAAGAATATGGGCCGGAAGTTACTCTTCAGGTATATCTGTTCTCGATGGAAAGACTGGAAAAGAACTGGCACATTACTCAGGTGGTGAAAAGGGATTCCCATTAATGAGCAATTTTATATTTGATATTTTTAAAGATAGCCAGGGCGATTTATGGATAGGAGGAGTCAATGGAAAATTTGTTTGTTATCAGTCAAAAGAGGACAAATTTAGAATCTATACAGAAGAACCAATAAGCTCGTTTGCTGAGTTGTCGCCCAATCAGATAATCTTAGGATGTAGCTATGGTTTAAAATTATTGAATAAGCAAACAGGTGATGTCAAAAGTTTTTTGTCGGGTTATATAGTTCAGGATGTCCTTGTTTTAGGTGACATCGTTTGGGCTGCTACAAGTGGAGAAGGATTAGTGGAATATAATCTCAAAAATGGTAAGATAGAAGAATACACTACAAAAGCAGGATTGCCTTCAAACTTCATCAATAGTATTACTTATGCAGATAGTTGCCTGTGGGTAGGAACTGAAAGCGGTTTGTGTCGTTTTAACCCAAAAGGAAAAAGTGCTTTTACCTTCACATCTATTTTCCCGTTATCAGGTATATCCTACAACAAAAGCGCACTTTTCAAATTGAAGAATGGACAATTGGCTTGGGGAACGAATAATGGAGCTATTTTATTTGCCCCCCAATCAATCCGGGAGATTTCCTCAAAAGGGAAAATTTTCTTCCAGGACCTGACCATTTCAGGACGATCTATCAGGGAGATTCCTTCTTTTAAACTGAATACCCCAGTTGACAGCTTACAAACAATAAACCTGAAATATTCTCAAAACACCATCAGCCTCGAATTAATTTCAATCGGAATGCAGTCGGGCTCAAAGTATTCATGGAAACTGGAAGGGTTTGATAAGGATTGGTCTGCTCCTTCAAATAACCGAATTATTACTTATACTAACATTCCAAGCGGGGAATTCGAATTGAAAATCAGGATGTATGATAGTTCTTTGTTCAATTTAATAGCCGAACGATCAATTGTAATTATGCTTATTCCTCCATTTTGGAGAACAGGATGGTTCTGTATGCTCGTTATTATGGTTTTATCCGGAATAATCTTTCTTTATTTGCTCTACTACATTTATCGGCTAAAACAGAAACATACAGAAGAAAAAGTAAGATTCTTTACCAACACGGCACATGATATCCAGACTTCGTTGACTTTAATCAAAGCTCCTGTTGAAGAATTAATTAAAGAAAAAAACTTGTCTGAATCGGGAAAATACTATTTAAACCTGGCCATTGAACAGGCAAGACAACTAACATCAGTTGTTACACAACTGATGGATTTCCAGAAAGTTGATATTGGAAAAGAACATTTATCGATGTCGATGACCGATATTGTTAAGCTTATATCAGATCGTAAGGTAATACTGAGTTCTTTTTCGAAAAGTAAGAATATCAATCTTGAATTCATTACTAATCGTGAAAGTTATATGACCGCAGTTGATGAATCCAAAATGGGAAAAATTATTGATAATCTGATTTCAAATGCGATTAAATATTCCCCTAACAATAGTCGAATCCAGATTGAACTCAAATGCGATACTAAAAAATGGTCGCTTCAAGTAAAGGACAATGGAATTGGTATAAGTAAAAAGGCACAACGACAGTTGTTTAAGGAATTTTATAGAGGTGATAATGCAATAAATTCAAAAGTTGTTGGCTCTGGAATTGGGCTTTTATTGGTTAAAAATTATGTAACCATCCATAATGGTAGCATAAGTTGCAGCAGTCAGGAAAATGTCGGATCAACATTTCAGATTGTAATTCCATTTAAATCAATATCCAAGGAGTTAGACCAATCAAGGTACCTTCGGATATTACCTGTTGATTTAAATCAGGTTAAGGGAGTTTCTCTGCAACCCGAATTTGAAACTAAAATTCAACCTTCAAAAGAAATGAAAGTGTTAGTTGTTGAGGATAATGACGATCTCCTAATTTTCATGAAGCATTCTCTTGGTGATGATTTTAAGGTATATACAGCCGGCGATGGAGAGAAAGCATGGGAATATATTTTGAAGCAAATCCCTGATTTGGTTGTTTCCGACATCATGATGCCCAATATGGATGGTTTTGAATTGTGCAAAATCATGAAATCGACTTATGAAACTTCTCATATCCCCATCGTTTTGCTCACAGCCCTGTCTGAAAAAACTGATCAGTTGCATGGTTTTGGATTAGGAGCAGATGATTATATAACAAAACCTTTTGATATGAATCTTTTGATTCAGAGAATCAAGTCGATTATTTGCAATCGTAAGGTTGTAAGGGAAAAAGCTTTGCGGTTGATAAATACCGGATCATCAGAACCTATTCTTGAGAATGAACTTAATGACAAATTTGTAAAGAAAATGCTGGAGGTTGCCAAAGACAATATCTCCAATACTCAATTTGACAAGGACGAATTCGCTTCAGCAATGAATGTCAGTTCTTCATTACTTTATAAAAAGATTAAGTCGCTTACTGATCAATCGCCGACAGACTTTATCAAAACTATTAGGCTCAATCATGCTGTTGAATTGCTACAGTCAAGAAAATATACAGTTACAGAAGTAAGCGAAATTTGTGGGTTTACCAGTATTGCATATTTTAGCACTGTTTTCAGGAAACACTTCGGTAAATCCCCTTCGGAAATATTAGAGTAAAGAATTGCAAGGGTTCTTCATCAACTCATTCATTAGATCGAAAATTTTCAAGCGCCATGCCTTATTTTAGAAATTGGTTCTGGCTCGTCCAGGTTAGGTAAAAACCATAGGTAATAATTTATCTAAAATCGAAAGTCGAATATCTAAAACTGAAAGTGTACTTCTGAAGTTCTATATACTTTTACTTCTCTCGATTTACTAATTACTAACTAACGTGAATTTCTATGAGACGAATATTCGTATTTTTGTCTGGCTTTTTGTTCAATCTACATCTTTTAAAAAATTCAATTGCAGTAATATACACGGCATTGAAGACTTGTTTAAATCAGTTAATTATTTGGTTGATTATGCTTTTTGTATGCGCTATAAACAGAACGGAACAGAACAGCATTAAAATTATAACATTCAGCATTTTATCCCAAAACAAATTCAGTCCAAAATTGCTATGCAAGTTTAAAGAGGGTGACTTGCAGATCAGATATAGAACTTATTGCCAGTCAGGAATTAAAAACGACATGCCTTATACATTGAAAGTTATCCTGAAAGCTATATTTCGTAATTTTCATTATGGATAAGTAAAATGATAAATATATAATAATAAATACAAACAAAGTATGCATAAAATAAGAAGTCCTTAATGGTCTGTAAAACCAGAAACAGGTTCTAGTCGGAAAGGAATATCCGACATTGTCTTTAACTTATCTCCTTATTAATTAACTAAAACTAAAATTTATGAAAAAAAACAAGTTATTACAGGTTGCACTCATAATGCTGCCTATGTTGCTATTGTCACTTTTGAGTTTTGGTCAATCCATTAAAGTACAAGGTACTGTAACTGATGAAAGTGGAACTCCAATGGCAGGAGTAAATGTGGTTGAAAAAGGGACCACGAATGGTTTAATTACTGGTTTAAATGGGCAGTACCAGATTAGTGCTGATTCTAAATCAACTCTATCTTTTTCATTTATTGGGTATAAAACTCAGGACATTCTTGTCTCAAATCACAAGCTGATCAATGTAAAACTCATTCCGGATTATTTGCAGGTGGATGAAGTTGTGGTTGTGGGTTATGGCACACAAAAGAAAAGTGATTTTAACGGTGCTGTGGTTACAGTTGGAGCTACAGACTTAAAAAACCGCTCCACATCCGACGCTGCTGTTGCACTTCAGGGAAAGGCAGCCGGTGTTCAAGTATTACCAAATTCGGGTGCTCCTGGTAAAGGCGCAGACATCCGCGTTCGTGGTATGTCGTCAAACTCTGATAAGAACGGCCCATTGTTGATTGTTGACGGTTTGAAAGTGGACAACATCCAATACCTCGACCCGGAAATGATCGAATCAGTGGAAATTTTGAAAGACGCTGCTTCTGCTGCTATCTATGGTGCTCAGGCAGGTAATGGTGTTGTACTTATCACCACTAAGAACGGTTCTAAATCAAAAGAGGGAGAGATATTCTACAATGTACAGTGGCAGCTCAGCAGCCTTGCCCGCAAATTAGATGTACTGAATGCTGAGCAGTATATAGCTTACGGTAAGGAACAAGGATTCCTCACAGATGAAAGATTAGCAAACTCTGGTTATGTTCCCGGAACTGACATCGATTGGGCTGATGAAGTATTTGAACCTACCTGGAACTCTCGTCACACTATCGGTTTCCAGGGAAGTAACAAAAAAGGCTCTTACTTCGCAGCTGTGAACCATGTTAAGAATAACGGTATCTTCGCTGGAGACAAGGATGTTTACAAGAGATCTTCACTTCAGGTAAACGGTGATTACAAAATCAAACCCTGGCTTACCGTTGGTACCAACAATTCTATTGAAAAATGGAAAACAAAGTCTGTTTCTCAACAGAGTGACAACGGTTCAGCTCTCTTAGCAGCAATCACTTCCGATCCTCTTTTCGGTCCTTTGTGTGAAACCGAAGATGACTTGTCGCAAAGACAGAAAGATGCTATCGCAAATGGCATTGCAGTTATTGCAAACGAAGATGGCAAATACTACAGGTTATCTCCAATCAGTGGTGAAACACAGTCTTCTAACCCATTTATCAGGAGAGATGCTGTTGATGGATACAATGAAGGTATCAGTGTGCGCGGACTTTCGTATTTGAATTTTAACCCAATTAAGGGATTAGTTTATACTTCCCGTTTTGGTTATCGTATTGCACAGAGCAATGCACACCAATATGAGTTCCCGTTCGAAGCTAACGAATTTGTTCGCAGAACAACCTACAGGATAAGCGCAGATGCAAACAACTCTTACTACTATCAGTTTGAAAACTTCATCAACTACAACACGACAATTGCCGCCAAACACGAAATTGGTGCAATGGCTGGTATGTCCTGGGAAGAGAATCACTCAGACAATGTTACTGTAGTTAGTGAAGGTGAAGACATTCTTCAAGGTTACGAACCAAACTACCGATATATTAGTTATCTGAAACCAGATGCTAAGGTGACAGCAACCAATGCACCAAACGATTCGAAGAACCTTTCTTACTTTGGTCGTTTGACATATAGCTACGACAAACGCTATAGCATCCAGGCAAACTTCCGCGCTGACGCATTCGACTCTTCAAAACTTCCAAAAGATGCTCGTTGGGGTTATTTCCCGTCAATATCAGCAGGATGGACGCTTAGTAATGAGTCTTTCATAAAAGACAATATCAGCCAAAACGTTCTTTCATTCCTGAAGCTTCGTGGATCATGGGGACGTAACGGTAACATCAGCGTTCTCTCCAAATATCCTTACTCTGGTGTTATCAACGCTAACAGCGACTGGTATCAGTACAATCCATACGACCCTACACTTTCTTACGGTTCTGTACCAGGCGGTAGTTTACCTAACCCAGATTTAACGTGGGAAGAGTCTGAACAGGTTGACCTTGGTCTTGACGCGCGCTTCCTCAACGGAAGACTTTCTTTAACTCTCGACTGGTACAATAAAAAAACTAACGGTCTTCTCGTAAATGTTAAACCAGTGATTGAGACAGGTGTTGGTACTACCACTATCAATGGTGGTGACGTTAAGAACACCGGTCTTGAAATCGAACTTGGCTGGAAAGATAAAATTGGTGATTTAAGCTACTCAGTTAACGCAAACTTAGCAACGCTCAAGAATGAGCTCACTTACCTGGATCCAATAACTGACCATATTGGCGGTGCAGGACTTCAGGGTAGCGGTATCACCACACGGTGTTCAGAAGGCGAACCTCTCTGGTATTTCTACGGATATAAGTTCAAAGAAATGGATAATGAAGGAAACGCAACATACGAGGACGTGAACGGTGATGGCGTGTGGGATTCAAATGATATGACAAATATCGGCAGCGGACTTCCAACATTTACATACGGAATCACTATCAACCTCGAATACAAAGGCTTTGATTTCTTATTGTTCGGAACAGGAGCTGGTGGCAACGAAATTCTTCCTCAGGGATACCGTACGGATCGTGCATATTGTAATAACTATGCATGGTTCTACGAAAACTCATGGACTCCAACTAATACGGGCGCTGCATTCCCGGCTGTTTCTAAATGGAATAGAGATGCATACAGCTCCGACCTCACTATATTCGACGGTTCTTATTTCAAGATCAAACAGATTCAGTTAGGATACACTCTTCCTGGCAAAATAACAAGCAAGCTTCACATCAGCAACCTCCGGGTATTTGGATCTCTTGAAAACTTCTTCACATTCACAAACTATATCGGTCTTGATCCTGAAGCTGCTTCTGCTAATAATTCCAGCTCACTTGGTATTGATATGGGTACATACCCGACTGCAAAACAAATTGTTTTTGGTGTTAACCTTTCATTCTAAAAATTGAATATATGAAAAAATATTTATTATTATTATGTATTAGTGCCTTGGTTTTTACAGGATGTGACCAAGACCAACTTGAAATACCTCAAAAGGGTGTTCTGCCAATAGATAGTTTCTACAAGACAGACGCAGACGCAGAAGCTGCATTGGTAGGTGTGTATTTCGACACACACAGAAACTTCGCCAAGTCGGACAACGAGTATAACTTCGGACCAATCTTTGGACTCACTAACTTTCAGTCCGACAATATGTACCTGGCTGGTTCTGGTGTTGGTGACTGTGTAACGCAAAGAGAATTCCAACAATTCCGCTATGCAAACGACAACGCACTTCCGCTAGCTGCATATACTGCTTTCTATCGCTCTATTCACAAGTGTAACTTGGTGATCACAAACTTCACAGAAGAAAAAATCGGAACACTTTCAACGACCATGAAACGCTGCATTGCCGAGGCTCGCGTTATGAGAGCATACAACCACATGGTGCTTGGTATTTACTGGGGTACTCCTCCTATCGTAGAAGAAGTTCTCTCGAGTGCATCTCGTCCTGAAAACGCTGAATCTCAGGAAGCAGTTATGGACTGGGTTGTTAAAGAAATTGATCTTGCACTTCCTGAACTTACAGAACGTCAAGGGCCAAACGACAAGGCCGGTGCTGTTAAGATTACCAAAGGTTTTGCTTATGCAATTAAAGGTAAAGCTCTTATGTGGAAAAAGGACTACAACGGTGCTAAGACCGCTCTCAGCGCAGTAATAAAATCTGGCAATTACGCTTTGGTTCCATCTGCCGACATGGTCAAAATTGGTCATGCTGATGGAAAAGCCACAAGTGAATCGGTGTTTGAATTCAACATCACTCCTGATCCTGCTGTTATTAGTTCGCCCGCCCATAAATACCGAGTTGGCTGGAACGATCACATGACTTTCAACTGGCGTTTTGAAAACTTTAACGGTACCATTTCCGATGCACAAATCAACAGCAATGGGTGGGGATGGCTCAATCCAACCGGGAAATTTGCCAGAGACCTTATCGCTAACGACGGTATGGAATCTGCTCGTCGTAAAGCCTGGATCAAAACATACGATGAAATCCTTTACGATCATCAGTGGGCTTCCGACGGTGCTAATTTTGTACCTGGTAGAACTGCCGCAAAGGAAGACGATCCTTATCGAGGTGTTGGTGGTAATGCTGGCTTTATCTATGGAAACGAAGGATACTTCTGCTGGAAGATTGTTGTTCACAAAGATCAGGGAGACCTCAACGCTATTGACAATTCCTGGGACAGGAACTTGAGTCTCATGCGTTACGCAGAAGTTCTTCTCCTCTATGCTGAAGCATGTGCTCAGACTGGCGTTGATGAGGAAGGTCTTGGTCTTCAGTGCCTCAAAGATATTCAGAATCGTGCTCAGTCAAATTACATTTCTTCCTCACTCACTCTTGCAGATGTTCAGAAAGAAAAAATGTTTGAGTTGTGGCTTGAAGGCACACGTTCTGCCGACCTTATCCGTTGGGACAAGACAGAAACTCTTGAAAAACAAGGTTACTATGTTGCTCACCTTCGCGATAAGTTTAAGGCTGAGTATGATAAAAATGGTAACTATATTAAAACTCTTGAACCTCATCAAGGTTACATTGATGAGTCAGATGCTACCTACTATTTAGACGAATATGGTGAAAGCAAAATTGGTTTCAAGAAAGGCAAACATGAATTACTTCCTTTCCCAAAAGAAGTAAGAGACCTCAATCCTGCTCTCAAACAAAATCCAAATTGGGACTAGTATAATTTAACACACAATTTTCTCAAGGGTGTTCGAATAAAATTTGTTCGGACGCCCTTTTTTTATTTCCATAACCACCGTTAACTGAATCCGGCCTGGAATATTCTTTACAAGCATATTCTTACACCCAACAAGTTTTCTGGTTTCTTAAATATCTCGGCTATTGTATTTGCAAGGCCTTTGGCAAATATGGACTCCTCGCGAAAAGACCACAGGCAGGTAGAGATACGGTGAAGATAATAAGGCGTACAATATTCCTTTTTCTTTAATAAAAAAAGATGTTTTACTCTGGAGGAGATCATTTTACCATACGACTACTTCCTAGTTAATATATACAACTTAAATGAGCGTTTTTAGGATAAGTATGTACCTAGGGGGCATACAACCTGGCTTTATATACAAACAGGTCTGTAATGCAATTCTCCCTGTGGTTTCGTCTGAACAGAGCTCCCGAAGAATAGTCGAATCCGAAGCTTTTGGCACTCTTTATTAATGTACGCAAGAAAGTACTGGAGACTTCGGACCTTACGTTTGTGAACCTCTCAATAAGATGCCAATTGACAAGTGAACCCCTTCGGTTAATGAGCGCGGACCAACAGAGTGCCGAAAATTTGATACGGCTTACCCGACAAATTGAGCACGGAGAAATTCCCCTGTTTAAGAAAAACTCATGACCCGATTTCGTTGCTTATTACATAGGGCCTTTTATACTGAAATCCAACGGCTAAATTACGAAAGGGTTCGATATCCTTGCCCGGAAATACAAAAAAAGATCAACAGTGTATATTTCAAAGCCAGTTTAAACCTTTCCAACACGCCCACAGGCATACTGGCAGACTTGGACAGGAACACCGTAAGCCATTGGGTACATGTATATAAAGAAGGGGGTTTCGAAGCGCTTTTCCAGTATAACTATGGAACGAATACAGGTGAATTGGAAAAACACTATACACCTGTAAAGATGATTACTCTTAATGATAGAGGCAGGATGTTATCCTGAATAAGGATTTACGTTATTTGCTTTTTTATCGTTTGAATGAAAATAACGAAACAAAAACCTTCGCTAATATTAACCAAACCTCACGTAACAATCAACTTACGGCTATAGTGCTTTTGGTTTGGAGCACACCGCTATCTTTATACACTTATTTAAAAAAGTCAATTGGGCTGTATTTTTCTTGTTTCCCTGAAGGTGCATTTATTCTGAATTTTTGTTGATACAAGGTTCATTAGAAGAAAGTGACTCTTTAATATCGAATCAATAACTGTTTTATGTAAAATTTATAATGTGTAGTATCAAATTTCGTGAATTACACCTGATCTTAAACAGTTTAATTATTTAAATACCAAATTCGAATAATAATGATCTTAACCATTTATATCTAATATCTAAAAAGGTGTATCTAATATTGTAATGTTAAGGAATAACCTAACAACTACCTTAGTCGATTAGAAATTGTATATAATTATGAAAGTAAAACTTCTATTCGTATTGCTTTTTTTGATTTCTGTTTCAGGGTACTCGCAGAAAGCATTTGTTGTGTCGCCAAATCAAAAGGTAAATGTTGAGTTTTACAACCAGCAAGATACAGATGTTGGTGAATGGTACTTAAAAGTAAGTAATAACAGCGAAGGGAAAAGCGTTGATGTGATTTCTAAAATTGACCTTGGTCTTTCGCGCAGTGACCAGGATTTTTCGAATAAACTTAAGTCTCTGAAAGCAGGTAACCCGCTGTTAATTAACGAACAATACCCTACTATTGAAGGTCTTTATTCTACCATGGAAGATGGGAACACTCAACAAGGCTGGGGGTATCCTGCGCTTTTCAACACACCTGGGAAAGACTGCTGGTATTTGATTCACGAAGCCGATCTTGACCGAAGTTACTGTGGATCAAAACTTTCTGAAAAGAAAATATTCTATGATAAAGGATGCGATTTAGTCGAAGATAAAGTAACCCAAAGCTATTTGTACCAATGTTCGTTTGATGGCAAACAAGGTATCAAAGCAGCTTACTGGAACAATCCCGATCGGGAAGGTGAAATAACAACAAGTAGCCAAATTGCCAATCCAATAAAAATGACTACTGCCGGACAGCATGAATTTGCTTCAGGGGTGAAACTCGAAGGTTTTTCGGCTATTTACGAAACCGAGTTTGTACCTAAAAAACCGAAGAACTTGTTTTAAAAAACATAAAAGCCGGAATGATTGTCAGCGATGGAGTTATGTCTGCACGCTTTGCCGGTTTCAGGAGATTTATGCCACAGAGCAATGAGCCTGATATGCCATTTGAGGTGGCTTTCGATTATTTCCACATTGTGAATAGTGGATTAAAATAACATATCATTAATTAGTTCAGAAATGAAGAGAGGAAGTCCAATATCGATTTTAATACTCATAAGCCTGCTGCTTACGGTTTGCAGCGGTTTTGAGCTTTCTTCATTTCCGAATATTGCATGTCGGAAATTTCAAAGTTCATATTCATGTGTTGTCAGCCAGGCCAAAGGATTTGTAGCGATTACGAATGACGGAGGTATCAACTGGATATCGGAAAAAGGGACGGTCATTCAAACAAAAAAAATTGAAGGAGAAAAACTAAAAAGTGTTCTCATCAATAATCAGCAAGTGATTGTGGCCGGAGTTCTGGGCTCACTGTTTTATTTTGAAAACAATGCAACTTTTCTGCAGATTAACACTGGTACAACCCAAACCATCAATTGTTTGGCGCAGTTTAAAAATCAAATTGTTGCCGGGTGCGATAATGGCGAATTGCAGATTGGAAATTCCAGAGAATCTTTTAAAAGCGTCCGGCTGGATTTGAAAGGAAATATCGTTTCCTTGTATTCCGGCACTTTAGAATGTTACGGAGTAACCGACAAGGGAGAAATTATTCACTCAAATGACGGATTGAACTGGATCATTTTCGATTTCAACAAAGTTTACGATGGTTATTACAAAACTTGTAGTTTTATTAAAGTACTGACAACCGCCAGCCAAATTGCTGTGATAGGAAAAAATAGAGACGGTTTGCCTGTTTTGTTTTTCTCTTCGAAAGGTAATGTATGGTCAGAACGCCCCCTGATTTACACGGATGAAAAAGGGTTTAATGATAATTTAATTGATATTCCTAACGATATTTATTACGATAATTCAAAAGATCAATTCATTTTGGTTTGTACCAATGGAAAATTAATGACCATTCCATCCTGTTCGCACTGTAACAAGCTATACGAAATTTCTGATAATAACCTTACAAATATTTCTGGAAATAATGGCAAAATATTAATTGTTGGCGACAATAATTATTTCAATATAATTAATGCGAATGAATTATGAATGATTTCATTTTAAACTAATTGATTAAATGAATCTAATGTTGATTAGCTATAAAAAAAGATACTTATGAAAAACCTAACTTACCTATTTATTGGCATGTTGTTGTCATGCTTTATTGCAGAAAACCTTACAGCACAGGAACCTGCTGTAATTAAAATTGATTTTGATCGAAAAATTGATCAGGTTGCCCCCAATATCTACAGCGCTTTTGTTGAGCCAATCCGAACTGTAGTTTATGGCAATATTTACGATCCTAAATCTCCACTCGCCGATGAAAACGGTTTCCGTAAAGACTTTATTGACTTTGCAAAAGAATTGAATATTCGCAGTGTACGATGGCCGGGTGGTAATTTTGTGTCGGGTTATAATTGGGAAGATGGTATCGGACCAAAAGATAAACGACCGGCTAAAATGGATCTTGCATGGAAGCAAATTGAACGTAACCAAATGGGGACTGATGAATATGCCAAATTATGCAGCCTGATTGGCTCCGATAATTTTTTATGCGTAAATGGTGGAACCGGATCGCTTGACGATGCCAGACACTGGGTTGAATACTGCAACGGAGAAAAAGGCACCTATTATGCTGATCTCCGGATAAAATACGGCAATGAAAAGCCGTTCAATGTAAAGTATGTTGGATTAGGAAACGAGGTAGATGGCCCCTGGCAAATGGGACAAAAAAGTGCAGAGGACTATACCAAATGGGCATTAGAAGCTGGTAAACTCATTTCGTTATTAGATAAGAACATTAAACTTGTTGCATGTGGGGCTTCGCTTTATGAGCCCAAAAACGACTGGATTGAATGGAATGACTATGTTTTGGATAAAATGGTTGGTAAAATCGACTACTTGTCGGTACACCGATATGCAACAGAAGCTTTGCCAGGCGGACGAAGTAATAAAGTGTTTTCAGATTACATGTCATTAGGTCTTGATATTGATGAAAAAATTGAAACCACTCAGGCACTTATAAAAAAGGCAATGGTTAAATCGGGTTCCGATCGTCCCATTTATATTTCATTCGATGAATATTCTCCGGGATTTGGTGGTTTGCTTAGTTCATTGATGTTAGCCCAGCACCTGAATTCATTTTTAAGACACGCCGATGTGGTAAAAATGGCCAACATTACCATGCTAACCAATTTGGTGGGATATTCTCCTGAAGGTGATTTCAAAAATTCAACATTCTACACCTTCTCACTTTATTCTAAAAATGCACTTGGAACAGCATTGGATGTTAAAACCATTTGTGATAAATACGATAATGAAATCTTCAAAAACATTCCTTACCTCGATGTAACCGCAGTGTTGAATGAGTCGGCTCAAAAAGTAATTATTAATGTAGTAAACAGGCGTGAAACACAAGCTATCACAACAAATATAGATCTGCAAACCGGACAATACAGTGGTATGGCAACAGTTAACCTTATTAATGCAAAAACCATCGATGCCAAAAATACCAGAACAGAACAGCATGTAAGAATAAGAACGGAACAAGTAAGTTTTAATGGAAATACTTTAAGTTATATCTTTCCTGCTCACTCATTTACACAAATTGAAATACCTTATAAATAAATCGCAGACAAATTTACTATGAATACCCAACATCTTAAAATATTTATTCTTGTTCTGTGTTCACTTTTTATTATGGCTTTCATCCCAAAAAGCGAAATGGCTAAAAAGCCAATTTACTTAAACACAGCATATTCTTTCAAAGAAAGAGCGGCAGACCTTGTTTCGAGAATGACGCCCGAAGAAAAAACAAAGCCAGTTGGGCAATACCATGCCTCCAATTCCCCGATTGGGAGTGAATCATTATGATGTCTGGGGCGAAGCCCTTCATGGAGTGATGGGGAGAAACAACAATAGCGGAATGACCGCAACCTCCTTCCCAAACAGTGTTGCTGTTGGGGCTACATGGGATCCGGAATTGATTAAGCGTGAAACTTCAGTCATTGCCGATGAGGCAAGAGGCTTTAACCATGACCTGATTTTCACCCTTACTTATTGGTCTCCCGTTATCGAACCCGCCCGCGACCCACGGTGGGGAAGAACTGCAGAAACATTTGGAGAAGATCCATTTCTTGTTTCGCAGATAGGCAGTGGTTTTATTCGGGGATTAATGGGCGATGCCCCACAT
The DNA here is from genome assembly GCA_963662895.1 of Prolixibacteraceae bacterium. Taxonomy (GTDB): domain Bacteria; phylum Bacteroidota; class Bacteroidia; order Bacteroidales; family Prolixibacteraceae; genus GWE2-42-39. Next base: position 3,235,469 of record OY759982.1, read on the forward strand.
TACCTGAAAGCTGTACCCTGCGGTAAACACTATTTTGCCAATAACACTGAGTTTAATCGCCATAGCGGAAGTGCCGATATGGATGACAGAGATATGCGCGAATTTTATCTTCTTCCATACCGAACTCTTATCAGGGAAGATAATCTTCCGGCCATCATGACTGCCTACAGCGCTGTAAACGGTGTGCCCATGTCGGCCAGTAAGTTCCTTGTGGATACGATTGCCAGAAAAACTTATGGTCTGGATGGTTATGTCACAGGCGATTGCGGTGCTATCAACGATATTATTAGAGGGCATCACTATGCCAAAAATAATGAAGAGGCAGCAGCAATGGGGATTAAATCAGGTGTTGATACGGATTGTGGGGGCGTTTATCAGAATTATGCTTTAAAATCGTTGAAACAAGGATTGCTTACACAAGGTGATATTGATAAAGCCCTTGTTAATATTTTTGCCATTAGGATGAAATTGGGAGAATTTGATCCGCCGGAAATGGTGCCTTATGCAGGTATCAAACCAAGCATAATCAATGATCCTTCGCATAACGATCTTGCCATTGAAATTGCTACCAAAACACCTGTACTGTTAAAAAATGAAGCACTTGCAAAAACAGGAAAAAAAGCATTGCCAATCAATCTAAAAAGCATTAAAAAGATTGCCTTATTAGGGCCTCAGGCAGATAAGGTTGAATTGGGAGATTATTCAGGACAAGTTGAACCTGAATTAAGAATTTCCCCGCTTGCAGGAATTCAAAATTATATTAGAGATAATAAACTGAATACCGAAGTAGTATCAAAGTCAGGTGGAAATACTGATAGGAAAACCGACTTCTTTAACATGATCGGATTTTCAACGATTCGCGATGGTAAAGTATTAAAGGCCTACGATGCAACAAAATTTGATAACTCTGCCAGCGGATTAATTGCTTCAGCACGATTTGGTCAGGCTTCTGTACGTGGAATTAAGGATGGCGACTGGACATTGTATAATAATGTTGACATCACTGATGTTGATTCCATTCGATTTAACATGAGTGTATCAGGCGAAGGTGGAATATTGGAAATAAGGGTTGGTTCTGCAACAGGAAATGTGCTGGCTTCTGAAAAAATTGAAGCGATTCCGCAAAAAGGAGGATTTCCTGGTTTTGCAAGGCCAAGGATTGTTCCGGTAAAAATTAAAACATTGGGCATAACCGGTACACAAACTCTGGTGCTTGTTTATCGAGAACCGGAAGCTAAGGCCACAGATAAAGAAACACTTGATATGGCGGGCTCAGCTGATGTTGCCATAGTTTTTGTTGGCACCGATCAAAGCACTGGCAGAGAAGAATCTGATAGGTTTAGCATCACCTTGCCGGGAAATCAGAACGAATTGATTAAAGCAGTCGCTGCCGTTAATCCAAACACCATTGTCGTTATTCAGGGAATGGGAATGGTTGAAGTGGAACAATTTAAAAATAATCCGAATGTAGCAGGCATTATTTTTACGGGATACAATGGTCAGGCACAGGGAACGGCGATAGCAAAAATATTATTTGGTGAAGTTAACCCGGGAGGAAAGACAAGTCTTACATGGTATAAATCGGTGAATGACTTGCCTGATTTCAACGATTATACATTACGGGGCAAATCTGGCAAAAATGGCAGAACCTACATGTATTTCAACAAAGATGTTTCGTATGAATTCGGATACGGACTTTCCTACACGACGTTCGAATACAGTAATTTCAGCATTAGTAAAAGCAACATTACCCCAAATGATAAAATTACCATTCAGGTGGATGTAAAAAATACAGGTGAAGTTGATGGAGATGAAGTAGTGCAGATTTATGTAAAGACTCCGGATAGTCCGGCATCTCTCGAAAGGCCAATTAAACGTTTGAAAGGTTTCCAAAGAGTAACCATTCCAACCGGACAAATAAAGCGAGTTTCTATAGACATTAATTGCAATGACCTATGGTTCTGGGATGCCCAAAAAGGTAACATTACTTTCGATCAGGGCAAATATATTTTTGAAATCGGTGCATCTTCAAAAGACATAAAGGGACAAGTTGAAGCCACCATGAACGGAACTTATAAACCTGTATTAACAACGGTAGTGGTTGAAAGTGATCAGGTAATTCTAAGACCGGGAAACACCATACAGTCTAGTTTTACAGCCTGCATGTCTGACGATAGTTTTTACGATATCAAAAAAGCCAAAATAGAATATAAGAGCAACAACCCTAACGTGGCCACTGTTGATGCCAATGGCAAAGTAAACGCTTCAGGAGTTGGAGTTGCCTTAATCTTTGCTAATGTTACCATCGATGGTACCACTGTTTCTAACAGTTTTCCAATAAAAGTGATGCCTGATCTCACGCCTAAATCAATTACTGTCGATGGCAAAAACATTTCAGGCTTTAATAAAGTAGTAAAAGCTTACAGTTATCTTTTAAAAAGTACCTCGAAAATACCTGAAGTAAAAGCATCTGCAACCGGAAGTGAGATAACAGTGGATATTGAACAGGCAAAAGGCATTCCGGGAACGGCTGAGGTTAAGTTTATCGATAACATTACGCTGGAAAAAAATACCTATTATTTGAATTTTGATGTGGCTTCGGTTAGCGACGAATTCAATGATGCATCCATAGGTGAACAATGGGAATGGCTACGTGAAAATCAGGCAACCCATAGTCTTTCAAAGAATGCAGGTTCACTCACAATCACCAGTGAGATTGGCGATATATCTGAGGCGACTAATAATGCCCGAAATTTGTTGCTGCAAAGTGCAAACAACGACTGGACTATAGAAACAAAATTGGTCTGCTCCAGAACACCTTCCCAACCTGAGAATGCGGGTGTTCTGGCCTATGAGAACGACGGAAATTTCATTAAACTTATGTATAGGGCTGCTGTTAAAACAACCCAGGCAAGGGGCGTACAACCCGGAACAATCGACCTGATGATGGAAGAAAACGGCATTTCTAAATCGGTGGCTTCCTTTAACCTGAAAAAAGAAGTTACGGGAAACAATTCATTATTACTTAAACTTGAGAAGAAAGGAAGCATATACACTGCCTATTATTCATCAGACGGTACTAAATATGAAAAGCTTGAAACTGCCGATATGCTTTTAAAAGATATCAAAGCAGGATTAATCGTTTGCGATGGAATAATCACCCAGTATATGAAAAGTACTTTTTGGTTTAATTCGGATACTACGAAACCTGCTACACCATTTGATGTTGCATTCGATTATTTCCATATTGAAAACAGTGGCTTAAAGTAGTTTGATAAATCAATTTTTAATGGCAATCTAATTAATATAAATATATAAATTATGAATAAGTATTTATTTGTCACAGTTCTGCTATTGGCAATATCAGGTTCGCCATGTTTTGCACAGTCTCCGGCAACAATTGTTGAAGACTTCAAACCTTCATCAGTAAACCAACCCGGGAAAGAATACCCACAGGTCAATTCCGAAGGCCGGGTGCGTATTCAAATCTCTGCCCCTGAAGCACATAAAGTACAGCTTGATATTGGCGCAGTTAAATACGATTTAACCAAAGATAAAAACGGCGTTTGGACCGGCGAATCGGCCCCTCAGGACGAAGGTTTTCACTACTACCAGCTTTGGGTTGACGGCGCTGCGGTTCCCGATCCCGGAAGCCTCTATTTTTTCGGTGCAGGCCGATGGGGAAGCGGTATTGAAATTCCGGCGAAAGACCAGGATTTTTATGCCCTAAAGATTGTTCCTCATGGCGAACTGCGCGACGTATACTATTTTTCGGCAAGCTTAAACAGTGTACGTCATGCATACATTTATACACCTCCCGGCTACGAAAAAAACAATTCAAAACGTTACCCTGTATTGTATCTGCAACATGGTATGGGCGAGAATGAAACGGGCTGGGGCAACCAGGGACATGCCAACCTGATTATGGACAACCTCATTGCTGAAGGGAAAGCCGTTCCTTTCATCATTGTGATGGAAAACAGCAGTATCAGGTTTGACAGGCTCCGTGAACCAAAACCCGAAAGCAATGCGAATGCCGACGCAGCGAAAAAAAGACCTGGAGGCCCTATGGGAGGTTTTGATTTTGCCGGCGAGTTCAAAAAAGTTCTTATAAACGATCTGATTCCTTATGTTGAAGCGAATTACCGTGTTATTGGAGACAAGAATCATCGTGCGATGGCAGGACTTTCAATGGGTGGTATGCAAACCCGACTGATTACATTGTCCAATCCCGATAAATTTTCACAAGTCGGTATGTTTAGTGGTGGCAGCATAAGTATAGATGATATTGAAAAGACACCTGATTTTAAAAAGAATGTCAAACTTTTGTTCATCAGCTATGGTAGCCGGGAACTCGAAAACCCAAGAGGCAGTTTGGGTGGCGATCCGAAAGCAAATACTGAAGCAATAAAGGGAGCAGGGATGAATACTCATTTCTATGTTTCACCACAGACCGCTCACGAATGGCAATCATGGCGACGCAGCCTTTATCAGTTTGCACAACTTGTATTCAAAAACTAAAAAATGATAGCTATGAAAACGAATTTATTTGTTTTAGTTCTGTTGATTGCAATATCTGGTTCGCTGTGCTTGGCACAGTCAAGCCAGCCGATCGTTGAAGACTTCAAACCATCATCTGTAAATCAGGATGGAAAGCTGTTTCCCCAGGTAAATTCCGAAGGCCGGGTGCGTATTCAAATTTCTGCGCCAGAGGCCAATAAAGTACAACTTGATATAGGCGCTGTAAAATACGACTTAAAAAAAGATGAAAACGGCGTTTGGACTGGTGAATCTGCTCCTCAGGACGAAGGATTTCACTACTACCAGCTTTGGGTTGACGGTGCTGCAGTTCCTGATCCCGGCAGCCTGTACTTTTATGGCGCCAGCCGCTGGGGCAGTGGAATTGAAATTCCGGCGAAGGACCAGAATTTTTATGCCTTGAAGAACGTACCTCACGGAGAAGTACGCGAACACACTTATTTCTCGAAAAGCAACAACACGATACGCCGTTGTTTCATTTATACGCCACCCGGATATGATAAGGATACACAAAAACGTTACCCGGTTTTGTATCTTCAGCATGGAGGAGGCGAAAACGAAACAGGCTGGTCCAATCAGGGACACGCCAACCTCATTATGGATAACCTGATTTCTGAAGGGAAAGCCAAACCATTTATCATTGTGATGGATAATGGAAACTGGAGCATGCCAAGACCCCCGGCAGGTGGACGTCCTAACGGAGAATGGCCTCCCAAAGGTTGGGCTGATGGCTTTACAAAAACCCTGCTGGAAGACATCATACCAATGATAGATGCCAATTATCGCACTTTGGCCGATCAACAACACCGTGCAATGGCCGGACTTTCCATGGGCGGCATGCAAACCCGTGTAATTACCCTCGCTCATCCTGAAGTTTTCTCACAGGTCGGTATATTCAGCGGTGGAAGTATAAGTACTGAAGATCTGGCAAATGCGCCTGGATTTAAAGAAAAAATAAAACTGGTGTTTGTGAGCTATGGTAGCCGTGAACTCGAAAATTCCAGGGCTGTTTTTGGCGGCGATCCAAAAGAAAGTACTGAAAAACTAAAAGAGTCGGGTATGAATACGCATTTCTATGTTTCCCCGCTAACTGCTCACGAGTGGCAGAGTTGGCGCAGGGCGCTGAATGAATTTGCACCACTTTTATTCAAAAACTAAAATTCAAAACCTTGCTTTTTTTAAGAATCCTTATAATCATGAAACAGTATTCAATCATCATTGCATTATTATTGTTTTTTTCCAGTTCGTTGTGTTTTGCACAGACAAGCCAACCGACAATTACCGATGACTTTAAACCGTCAATCAGCCGGGAAAAGAATACCCGCAGGTTAATTCACAGGGCTATGCCCGGTTCCGTATCGAGGCTCCTCAGGCCCAAAGTGTTGTTGTGAGCCTTGGACTTGGTGGCACCAAAGGTGGTACTCCCCTTACGAAAGCTGAGGATGGTTCCTGGACTGGCACTACCGCAGGACCAATGGAAGAAGGCTTCCATTACTACCATCTTACAATTGACGGTGGTGTATTTAACGATTCCGGAGCTTTGAATTTCTATGGTTCTACCCGTTGGGAAAGCGGCATTGAAATACCTGCCCACGATCAGAATTTTTATGCGCTGAAAGATGTTCCTCATGGTAATGTGCAGCAGATACTTTTCCCTTCGAAGAGTACAAACACCTCACGCCGGGCATTTGTCTATACTCCTGCTGGTTACGAAAAAAATCAATCTCAGCGTTATCCTGTCCTTTACTTACAACATGGCTGGGGCGAGGATGAAACAGCATGGAGTAATCAGGGTCATGCCAATCTGATTATGGACAACCTGATTGCTGAAGGAAAAACGAAACCCTTCATCATCGTAATGACTTATGGGATGACCAATGAAATTAAGTTCGGTAGTGGTTTGATAAATTTCGATATTACTCCTTTCCAAACAGTTCTGGTTGATGAGTTGATTCCGTATGTCGATGCCAACTTCAGCACGATAGCTGATCAACCACATTGCGCCATGGCAGGTCTTTCTATGGGTGGAATGGAAACCCACACTATAACACTTAATAAACCTGATGTATTCTCTCACTATGCCCTTTTAAGTGGAGGTACTTATAAGCCCGAGGAAATTACCGACAAATCAAAAGTCAAACTCATCTTTACCAGTTGTGGTAGTTTTGAAAACCCTGATAGTGTAAAGAATTCTGTAGTTGCATTGAAAAAAGCTGGTATAAATGCTGTATCCTTTGTTTCTGAGAATACCCGTCATGAGTTCCAGACTTGGCGTCGCAGTCTGCGCGAACTTGCCCCGCTTTTGTTTAAAGACTAATCAAAAAGACCAATGAATATTCGACTTGTTATAATTTCATTTGCAGTCATTTTATCTTATGGAATCTGTCCTGCCCCCCCAACCATGGTTGGGGGGGCAGAAGATTTCAAACCATCTTTAGTTAACCAGCAGGGAAAGCTATTTCCACAAGTAAATCCTGAAAGATCTGTGATTGGGGTATCTGCATTACCTCTGCATTATCCGATGATCAGATGCAATCAATGCTCAACATGGAACATGGCGGCATGGACGAAGTGTTTACCGATGCTTACCAGATGACAAGCGATGAAAAATATCTGACAACTGCAAAGCCGTTTTCTCACAAGATGTTTTTGTATCCATTGTCGCAGGGCATAGACAATCTCGACAACAAACATGCAAATACCCAGACACCTAAGATTGTTGGTTTCGAACGGATTGCAGAGCTTGAGCATGATGCGAAATACGGCAAAGCTGGTAGCTTTTTCTGGGAAACGGTAACGACCAATCGTTCGCTGGCATTTGGCGGTAATAGCAGAAGGGAACATTTCCCAGCCAAGGAGTCGTGTATTGATTTTGTCAATGACGGGCCTGAATCGTGTAATTCATTCAATATGCTCAAGTTGACCGAGGATTTGTTCAGGATGCGCCCTTCGGCAAAATATACCGATTACTACGAGCGGACAATCTTAAATCATATTCTTTCCTCGCAGCATCCTGAACATGGCGGATATGTATATTTCACCCTGGCTCGTCCACGTCATTACAGGGTATATTCTGCTCCAAACGAAGCCATGTGGTGCTGTGTTGGTACGGGTATGGAAAATCACGGCAAATATAACCAGTTTATCTACACTCATGTTAATGATTCTTTGTTCCTGAATCTTTTTATTGCCTCAGAACTCAACTGGAAGGAAAAAGGCGTGAAGATCAAACAAGAAAAAAAATTCCCTTATGAGGAGCAAACCAGGAGCGGTTTATCACATCAGATTGATAAGAAAGAATAACTAATTCACATTCAGTCTTCAGAATAAAAATAATAAATACCCATTAAATGAATACATCTTATTTTGGTTTTATTGCAGGATTAATCTTATGTTGTAATAGCCTTTTTGCACAGGATAATTCAGCCCTTAACCCAATTATTTGGGCCGATGTTCCTGATATGTCTATGGTTCGCGTAGGCGACAGCTTTTATATGAGCAGTACGACTATGCACATGTGCCCGGGAGTGCCAATCATGAAATCGAGAGACCTGGTGAACTGGCAAATGGTGAATTATGCCTATAATACTCTGGGCAAAATGGATGCATTGAGCCTTATTAACGGAAAAAGCAATTACGGAAAAGGTTCATGGGCAAGTAGTCTCCGTTATCACAATGGGACGTATTATGTCGAAACCTATGCTCAAACAACTGACAAAACCTACATCTTTAGTACCAAGGATATTGAAAAAGGTTCTTGGAAGATGAATGAGTTCAAACCAGGTTACCGCGACTGTACACTGGTTTTTGACAATGGCCATGCCTACTTGATTACTGGTGGCGGAAAGCTGAATATCATTGAATTGAACGATGATTTAACTGGTGTTAAAGAAGGCGGTATTAATCAGGTTCTTATTGAAAATGCAAGCGCCCCGTCGGAACCAAATATGCTTAAAGCCGAAGGATCTCAGCTTTTTAAACACGATGGCAAGTATTACTTGTTTAATATTTCATGGCCCCGGGGCGGTATGCGTACCGTACTTGTCCACCGTGCTGACAATCTTTTGGGACCATGGGAAGGTCGTATTGCCTTACAGGATAAAGGTGTTGCGCAGGGTGGAATCGATACGCCTGATGGCCGGTGGTTTGCTTATTTATTTCAGGATCATGGTGCAGTTGGACGAATTCCTTATCTCGTCCCTATGAAATGGAAAAATGGTTGGCCGGTAATTGGGGTTGACGGGAAAGTTCCGGATACTCTTGATTTGCCTGCAAGCAAAGGCTTAATTCCAGGCATTGTCAACAACGACGAATTCACACGTAAAAAAGGTGAACCTGCTTTACCGTTGGTTTGGCAATGGAACCACAATCCTGACAATAGTCTTTGGTCGGTTACTGAACATAAAGGATATTTACGCCTAAAGACAGGACGTATTGACAGCCTGTTTGTTAAGTCGAGGAACACTTTGACGCAGCGCACGTTTGGCCCGCAATGTTCCGGTTCTACATTGCTTGATGCGTCGAAGATGAAAGATGGCGATTTTGCAGGTTTATCCGCATTCCAGAGGAAATTCGGACAGGTAGGGGTTAAAATCGTGAACGGACAAAAATTTGTGTTCATGGTGAGTAACAAAACCGACAAGCCAACTGAATTACAAAGCATACCACTTTTTCAAAATATTGTTTATTTGAAAATTGAGTGTAATTTCCGTGATAAGATTGATATAGCTAATTTTTCTATAGCCTCGATGGTAAAACCTGGACGATTATTGGCGGGCCTCTCAATATGGAATATACCTTGATGGAGCACTTTATGGGCTATCGTTTGGGTTTGTTTAACTATTCCACCAAAACTCCAGGTGGTTTTGTCGATTTCGATTACTTCCACATCATTGATCAGATTAGTAAATTGAATTAACCAATTGTTCTAAATAATAAATCAGAATATGAAAAAAACAACTAAAAACCAACCGAACCAATTTTGCTTGTTTAAAGCTAAAAGATTCCGGCTATCAATAGCTGTTTTTGTTGCATTCATCAGTATCTGTTTACAACCGGATTCTGCACTGGGACAAAAACTAAAACTTAACGAATTAGAATATTTTGAAACTCAGGGAGTCAACATTCTAATGTATAGCAACCAATACAACGGAATGTTTTTCGATGAGAAAACAGCCGGGATTGAAATCATCCACCATGGAGTAAGAACCTCGACTGGCGGCGCCGTCAGGTTGCAGAATACTCCGGAACAATGGGATTTGATACCCTCAGTTGTTAACCGGAAAGTTGATAAGGCAACGCAAACTATAAGTGTGGAGTTAAGTTATAAGGACTATGATTTTAATTCAAAAATAAGTGTTACCCCCAAAGATAAAGGGGTGGAAATTAACGTGTATTTAGACAAGCCGCTACCCTATGAGTTTGAAGGAATTGCAGGTTTTAACCTTGAGTTTTTGCCATCGGTTTACTTTGAAAAGACCTATTTGCTGGATGGCAACCCGGGAATATTTCCAAAGTATCCAGCCAGTACTACGAAAATTGAACCAATAAGTCAAAAAACACCCCAATTTGGTGGACATACAACCTTTGATGACAGGGGCAAAGGTGAATTTATCGTTCCATATCCAATGGCAACAGGTAAAACTATTGTATTGGCGCCGGAAGATCCTAAACGCTTTGTTACAATTAAAAGCATTGATGCTGATTTGATGCTTTTCGACGGTCGTAACTTAGCTCAGAACGGATGGTTTGTCGTACGAAGTTTGCTTCCTGCAAATAAAACAGGAAAAGTATTGACCTGGTATCTCGAACCAAATGCTATCCCCAATTGGAAAAGTGAACCAATGATTGGATTCTCTCAGGTGGGATATACCCCAAATCAGGATAAAGTGGCTGTTATCGAACTGGATAAAAATGATACCTCTTTAAAAGTTGCGTCGGTTTTTCAGGTAACTCAGGAAGGCAAATTTGTTGAAAAATTTAAGGGTGATGTAAAGGTGTGGGGAAAATACCTGCGCTATAATTACGCAAAGTTTGATTTCAGTTCAGTAAAAGAAGCAGGTGTTTATTATATCCGGTATGGCGATCAGAAAACAAATACATTCGTTATTGGTCCAAATGTTTATGACAATATTTGGCACCCAACCATGGATGTCTGGTTCCCGGTTCAAATGGATCACATGAAAGTAAACGAGGCTTATCGTGTCTGGCATGGTGCTCCGTATCTGGACGATTGTCTTCAGGCTCCGGTTAATCATCAGCATTTTGATGGATATGTGCAGGGACCAACTACAGATACAAAATACAAATCATTGGAACGGATTCCGGGAATGGCAGTTGGTGGTTGGTTCGATGCCGGTGACTTCGACATTCAGACTGGCTCACACAACAGTGTCATTTCTAGTTTTGTTGAATTATGGGAGAATTTCAAAGTTGACAGGGATGAAACCTACATTGACCAGAAAACCCGTTATGTCGATATTCATCGCCCTGATGGTAACCCAGACATTTTGCAGCAAATTGAGCATGGTACCTTAAATCTGGTTGCACAATGTGAAAATATTGGTCACCCGGTTCGTGGAATCATTGTTCCGAATCTGCACCAATACCATCACCTTGGCGATGCAATTAATGAAACAGATAATCTTCCATACAACCCAAATTTGAAACCTTACGAATCTGATGGACTGACAAGCGGAACGATGGATGACCGCTGGGCATTTACTAATCGTATGACATTTCTGGATTATCAGACTGCCGCTTCGTTGGCTCAGGCAAGTCGTGCGCTCAGAGGTTACAACAACGACCTTGCTGATCGGAGTTTAGCGTGTGCTAATAAACTAATGGATGAGGCTGATGAAGCATCCAAAAATTCGAAAGAAAACAAAGATCCATTTATGAAGATGATGGAAAAAGGAGCTGATATGAATACTGCACTCCAGTTATACATCACTACAAAAGACAAGAAATACGCTGACCGATTTCAGGAACAAATTTGGCCAATGCTTGAACGAATGACCTCTGGGAATGGTAAAAATTCAGGTCTTTTCGGAGGCTTTGGAGGTAGAAGCGCTATTAATCCTGCTCTGACCGCTTTGCCATATATGGATGCAGCCTATAAAGCTAAACTCAAAGACTACATTATCAAATACAAAGAATCCCTAATTGAAAGTGAAAAGGAAAATCCGTATGGAGTTCCGATGTCGACAAGGGGTTGGGGTGGAACCTCTAATGTAATCAACTGGGCAATAACTAATTATTATATTCATAAAGCTTATCCTGATATAATTGGAAAAGAATATGTTTATAAAGGACTCAATTATATTTTTGGCTGCCATCCTTATTCCAATTTATCGTTTGTAAACACGGTAGGAACACGTTCCAAAAAAATGGCCTATGGAAATAACAGGGCTGATTTTACAGTTATTGCAGGAGGGGTTGTTCCCGGATTAATATTGCTGAAACCGGACTTTCTTGAAAATAAAGATGACTGGCCATTCTTCTGGGGCGAAAACGAATGCATCATCGACGGTGGCGCCTAGTATGTTTTCCTTGCAAATGCTGTTGAGGATCTGGTGAAAGAAGCTAAATAGTACATTAGAGAAAATGATTATCCGTTGTTTTGCCTAAATTGATTTTTGTATGAGACCGATGCAATCATCAACCTGTCAAAAAGATCCTCTCCAAAGTATCTCCTGTTGAATTTGTAGCAAAACTCATTGAGATAGTTTTGAAGGTATTCCGGTTTTATATCATGAAAAATATCCAGTAACATTCGTTTTGCGTTACTAATTGCAATATGAACCCAGGGTAATGTTTTGCCAATCTCATCTTTGGGGATTACTTGGGGACGGTGTTCTTTTACAATATCTTTCAGTTTGACGTATGACGTTGAATTATCCGAGTCTATGGTCGATTGCTCAGTCACATTTTCTTCCACTAATGGCGTTATTGTTTCTGATTTCAAGTCGTTTATAACGATCATTTTGATATGCCCAACTTGTCGGGGCTTTCCGTTTTTAGTCGTCTCTCCTTCAACAGGCTGACTTTCTGCCATGACAAGAACTTTACTCTTTTTCTGGCTTCCACGGCCTCTTTTCAAAGGTTTGTTTTTGTCCTGGTCTGGAGTTTCTGTAGAAAAAAATCCTTCATCTAATTCGATTACTCCCGATAGTGGGTACTGTGCATCGCGCTTGCCCATTACTGACCGCAGTTTATGGAGCATCCCCCAAATCGGTTCATAACGTTTATGTCCCAACTGGCGTTGAAGTTCTGATGCTGAAAAGCTTTTCTTAGTCGAGGTTAACAAATAAATAGCTATAAACCAATACCGAAATGGCAATTGAGAACCATGCAAAACAGTATTGCTTCGCAAAGTCTGACGTTTCCGACATTTTTTGCATTCATACTGTTCCCGGTCTTGCTTCCAGTAATGTTCTGTGCTTCCGCAATGAGGGCATATTACTCCTATACGATCCCGATATTCTTTAAATTTATTTCGGCAGCTCGCTTCGTCTGGATATTGTGCCACAAAGTTGAGTAAGTTCATAATTGCTTTGTTTATTATCCTAAGATAACAATCTTAGGAGTAATACCGGATAATCATTATCTTTAACTTACTATTTTCCATGTTATCTATATTTAATTTGGAATAATGTTCATCTTTTATTCTTTAGACCTTTATTTTAAAGAAATAGCTACCAGCCTCTAGAACCAAGCCGTTTGAATCGTATCCCTGCATTAATTTTTTTGTTACTTCCCTTTCCTGGTTACCAGCCTGAATACTCTCCATGTTTTGACCAGTTTTTAGAAAAAGTCTGGCAGTGCTATTGGCAGGAATTGTAATACGGTACTCAATTATATTGCCTTCTCTTTTCCAGGAAGAAACGATCAATCCATTTGCTGAGTTATATTCTGCCTTGAAGCTATCCAATGCTTTCACAAAATGGGGTTTAAAAATGATAGAATGGAAGCCCGGATTACTTTCATCTACATTGATTCCTCCCAATGCCTTATAGAACCATGCACTGATCGCCCCAAACATTACATGATTCCTAGATAAAGTTTGAGTTTCAATTTTCCAGGTTTCATATAGTGTTGTCGCTCCATTGACTATCCACCATCCCCAGGAAGGATAGGTTATTTGTGTGGCTACTTCAAAGGCCAAATCGGCATGACCATTGTCACTCAACGCTCCTAAAAGAGTTTTGGAACCAAGTAATCCTACATCCAAGTGTTTGTTATCCGCTATTATACGTTTTGCCAAATTGTCGGCTACCTTCTGTTTTAGTTCATCCGGTACAATGCCCCAATATAAAGGATTACTTAATTCAGCCTGGCTACCTGTAGCATAAATTCCTTTCTCTTTGTCCAAAAACTTATTATTAATAGCATCCTTAATCTTTTCTGCAAGTTTGCTGTATTTTACAAAGTCCGGATCGTATCCTAATATTTGAGCTGTTTTTGATAGTATCAGCGCATCTTGATAGTAATATAACGATATGAGTAACTCTTTATTAGCGATGGTCTTATACGGAACCCAGTCTCCCAATCCCCAATCTGTAAGCCCATCCGGGCTTATAGATGTGATATAATCCAAATAACGTTTCATGCAGGAATAGTTTTGCAAAAGAGGACGTGTATCATCGTAATAGAGATATAATGTCCATGGAACAATAATCATTGAACTGGTCCAATCTACCCCATTCCCCCATGTGTAGCCCCATGTAGATGTAGGGATGATAGCGGGCAAAACACCGTTTTCGAGCTGGGCATCCCGATGGTCGGCCAACCATTTCTCATAAATAGTGATGGCGTCGTAGTTAAATAGTGCAGCTTCGAGGGCAATATGCGCATCTCCTGTCCATCCGTTCTTTTCCCTTTGTGGACAATCGGTGGGATAACCTTGTAAATTGGATAGATAAGAACGATTGGTTGCTGCCCATATCTTGTTGATCAGTTCGTTGGATGATTCTATTTTCCCTATGGGACGCACATCACTGTTGATTCGATATGCAACCAGATTGTTGGCGTTTAGTTTGACTGGCCTGTCCGCCGCAACTTCTATATACTGAAATCCTTTGTAATTGAAGCGGGGAGCGAACTCTTCAATCCCTTCACCTTTCAAAATAAAAATATCCGTTTGGAAAGGATCCATACCATCTTTCTGATCACTATAAATATCAATAGTTGATTGGTCTACCCTGTTGTCTTTGTCTATGGTTTCCCCATGTTTAAGCCGGAAAGTGTTTCCTCGTTCTCCCTGTACCCTGAATTTCGATATGCCAGCAATATTTTCCGGGAGTTTGTACAGATAAGTAGAATCATTTATCTTAGTGCATTGAAGATGATGCAACTCATCAACGATCCGGATGGGATTTAAAGCCTGAGCAGTTATCCTTTTTGAAGGTGCATTTGTTATGGTGGCATACTTCCATTCTTTGTCTTCGTATTTATTTGTGTCCCAACCTGTTAATTCTTTTCGTGCATCATAATGCTCTCCTGTGTAGATACTATTGAAAATAATCGGACCAAGAGTTGTCTTCCAGGTGTTATCAGAATATACCGCTTCCGTGCTACCATCAGTATATACTATATGCATTTCCATACAAAATGAAGGTCTGTTACGCCAAATGGCTTTATGAAAATCCCACTCCGACCATGATTGATGGTTATACCATCCATTTCCCAAGATTACTCCGATCGTATTATTTCCTTCTAAAATATCCTTAGTAATGTCGTATGTTACGTACAAGTTACGTTTGTCAAAACGGGTAAACATAGGGTTCAGGAAGTCATCTCCAACCTTTTCCCCATTGATGTGCAATTCGAACAGCCCTGCAGCCGTAATATATATGCGGGCAAATCTCACTCTCTTTTTCAGGGTGATTTCCTTACGGAAATAGGGAGCAGGCTGAATCATTATATCCTGACCGTCGTTAATCCATTTCGCTTGCCAGCTATTCAGATTCATAATGCCGGTTTCAAAAAACACGGGGTCTTGTGCCGTAGTCTTGTTCCCTTGATTATCCCATACGGATACAGTCCAGTAATAACGTGTCCTTGGGTTTAGCTTTTTTCCTGTATACACAGCTAAAGTATTCTCACTTTCAATTTTTCCACTTTGCCAAACAATCCTATCGTTTTTCCAAGAGGAACGAGTATCCTCACATACAAGTATCTCATAAGCTACCTGTTTGATATGAGGTTCCTGATCCTTCAAATTCCATGTGAAACGCGGATTTTCTACATCAATGCCAATGGGGTTCACTAGATGCTCACATCTAAGAAAAACAGGGGAAGTGATTTGCCCAAAGGCAAAGACAGATCCTAAAAAGGATACAAAAAGAATTACGCTTGTTCTAAAGATCGCTCTTTTTAGACTATTCATTACGTTTACATAAATTACATCAGAAATGATCAGGGGTGTTGACTATCCACACAAAGCTAAATCCTAAATCTTTTTGACATTGTATTTCCTGCTTGATTGCTTTCTCTGCTTCTTCTTTGGTCATTTGTGCAATATCACTAGGGATCCCCCATAACGTACCGTTTAATTTTGGTTGAGTTAACATACCTTCAGGAATATGGTTAGAAAGCGTATCAACATATGCTTTATATTCTTGATAATTAAGCTTCCTTGATGAAATATCTACCTCTTGTCCGTCCACATTCTTTAAGGTAATACCTTTGTCGTCCTCATTGGGAGCCATTAAAGGGTAGTATCCCCAGTTAATAATTTCCGAGCCGTATTTTGCGGCAAGATTTAGCTTTTGCTTCAACCATTCTATTTCTGTGAATTCCCATGCTCGATTAAAATCTTTTTCCATTTGTAAAGCATGATCCCAATCTGTTGCTTTTACCTGTCCCGTTTCAACATTCACCCAAAACTCTTTTCCTGCTCTTTTACATGCCTCTGCAAATGCCTGCAAGAATGGTTCCCGATCTGCTATAGTGAAAAATGAAAGGTGCTCGGCACCGGAATCTTGTATCATTAAGATATCAATACCGGTTTCTTTCATCGTATTGTACCACCATTCTTCATATTCAGCAGGTTCAAGATACTTAAAGCCACGTAAACTTTCCTTGTCTAACAAAAAAAATGGAGATATAGTGACTTTACTATCTGGCGCCACTTGATGGCATTTTTCTACCACTGATTTCCACACAGTCCGCCAAAAATAAGATTGTTCATGATCTGTATTTTCAATGGGATTAATCTCATTATTGAGATACCAACCCCAAAATGATGGATGATGGCCATATCGTTTGTAGTACTTTTCTATATATTGATTACCATTTTGAGTAAGTTTTTCTATTGTACTTTTCTGATAAAGATTACCTCCTTTAAGATCGATATCGCACATTACATTCATATTCAATGAATCTGCAGTAGAATAGATTATTTCCAAAATGTCTATATTCTCAATATCACTATTCGATTTACGTTTATCTCCTTTCGACGTACAAGCTGAATATACCTGTACTACCAAAACAAGGATAAGTAATTTTATGTATCCAATTTTTCTCATGATTGTTGTTGTTTTATATTTTCTAAATGGTTTTATGCAAACTGGTCTTCAGGTCTGGTTATTTCCTTACCCGCAAACGAGGCTTTGACAATTTTCAATTAGTTTTTTAATTTTTATTCGTATTTTTTATCTCATTCAGAGTGTTCTCTTTTAACGGTATCGATATAACTCCCAATTAATTTTAACTCTACTCTGTTAGTTATGACGCATCATGGGCGTTTCATCTGAAAAGTGATAGTTTTTTTGCACAACATCTTATTCACACAAGCCTGATGACGAGTATATTATATCACTCTTCCTAATTTTTATTTACTCTTTTAAGTAAAGAAGCATCCCTTAGATAAAAACCGTTACTTTATTGTTCCGGAATTTTCTGACCTACTCTTTAACCCAAATAAAATCAACACCTATCTTTTTGCCATCGGCTGCATCGACACTCTCCAGAATAAGGGGATGACCATGAATAATTGTAATAATCCTCTGATCCTGTTCAAAAAAAAGAAGGGAATATATCATCATCATCAAATATTTTCTCATCTCCCTCTCCCCACCAACTACCATGTGGAGTAGGAATATTACTAGGGTTGTTTATAAAAGTTGCCGTCCCAACAATACGACCTTTACCTATAGCCATTAAGTATGGAAAATCAAAAATTTCGCTATTAGATGCTGTCAAATCATGTCTTATTTTCCACCTAGCCCTAAAATGCATACTTTTCCCTTCAATCCACGAATAATTCATTGATTTAATTCCTGATTCAATTTTTAATCCGCTATTGATGGAGTAATTTTCAAGCTCTATTTTAGCACTTTCTTTATAGGGCATAATAAAACGACAAACCATCATGCCATCCTCCCCCACTGAAAAAGGGAGTGAAGTATATGGATTTATTCCTGGTGCTGAACAAAAGAAATCCCCTAAAGGTGATTGTACCTGAGGAGTTAAAAAACCATCAAAATAGATTCTTAACACACACTTACGTAATGCATTTTCTATTTCAGAGGCACTTGCTTTTATGTAAAAAGATTCTATGGCACCTTCTCCTTCCAAATTATGAATAGTTACCTTTGATTGTTCTGGAATGTAGAATTCGGAAAACTGTATTTCATCAGAAATTTGAATTTTTGTATTGTCCAATGCAACCAAAACATCTTTGAATTGTTGATAACAATCTAAAAAAACCTTCTTGCTAAAAGCTTCTACATCTACGGTCTTATCATACAATTTTAAACCAATATGATAAAAATGCAATTTTTGTAAATCACCTGTCCTTTCAATTCTCAATCTTTTTGAAAATGAAATTGGGAAATACACACCATCAAACTGTCGTGTAATACCTTCCTTTACTGTTTCCCCCGTTAATACTTCTGGTGTCCTCCAAAAAAAATCTTCAGCACTTCCTTCGAAAAGAGGGTTATTGGTATCATCAATGAAAACCTTTACATCACCATTGATCCTGGCCGTCCATAACCGTACAATAGCACCTGGCTGTTGAATATCACACATAAGATACTCCCCAATGCCATTTTTATCAGGCTCTCTTAATACTTCTACAAATCCAGGAATAGATTCTCCTCCAAAACCATCAGAATTAGAAAACCAGCCCTGTTTGTCAGGAAATGTACTCGTACGGTCGTAAGAAGAATATTGAATTGATTTATACTCCATATCACTCGTATCGGTTAATCGTTCAAGGTTAATCATTTCCTTTAACAAGGAACTGTACGTAACCTGATTTTGTGCTTTTGCATAATATGACAAGCATATTATACTCGGGATTATAAATAAATAAATATTTTTTTTCATCTGAACAACAATATTTTTTTTCAATATATTTTATAACTACTTGAAAGTTTACAAATTACACCACTGTACTAGCTCTTATTTACATTTATTTATGTAACCTGTACCTGTCAGGAAAGGAACTGCTGGAAATCCTTCTTGTTAAACAAGTTACTCTTTCCCGCATCATCGGTCCAACTGTACCGAACTGCCATTAATTTTGTCTTTCTTGCCCAAGGTATAAAAATAGTTTCACCCGATATTTTTGCATATACTGACATAAACTTTTTATCGAAATCGACATTGGTGGCCATAAAAGCATGCATAAACAAATAGTAATAAATATTCTATTCATTTTTTATTAATATTCCATGTAAATATCAAATTGTATTCAATAAGGTTTAACAGTGCGTTTTCTTGAATATTTGAATTACAAGAAAGCGCACTGTTAAAGGATTTTTTAATACCCAGGATTCTCCACTAAATTTGGATTGGCTGCAATTCTTGCAGGCGTAATTGGAAAATAATAGTTGTACTCAGGAAATTTTGGTTGAGTTAACTGACCATCAACTTTATCAATAAACTCAATTTTATATTTCCTTGTTTCATAATCTAAAACATATCGCAATCCTGTATAATCACGAGGAAGCTTTACATGCGCCTCTCTCCATCTACGAAGATCCCAATATCTATGGTTTTCAAAAGCAAGCTCAACTTTTCTTTCGTGCTTAATTTTATTCATCTCAATGGATCCTAATTTTGCGATTCCAGCTCTATTACGGATTTGATTAATCGCATCCAGGGCTTCATTTTCTTTTCCTAATTCATATGCCGCTTCAGCAAGATTTAATAATATTTCACCGTATCTAAAGATCAAATAATCTGTCCTGGACTCACATAACCAAGTCATATTATTTGCTGTTGGGTCAACATATTTCATGATTCCAAAACCTGTCTCAGTAACTCCTGCCCGAACATGATGATCACTCTGAAATCCAACGGCAGTAATACCTTCGAAAGATTCGTCCGGATGGTAAATTATAGTCCCATCTGGTTTCCTAAGACCTATATGCATATCTATTCTACCATCGCCAAACGCTTGTCCATAAGCAGTATTCCATTCTGTTCCATTCGTCCAGATTGATGCATAAAAACGAGGATCGCGTTCAGCCCAAAGTTCATCCATATCCCACAATTTACTTTCAATGGCATTTCTATCTAGCTTGCCTGATGAGCCATCTAAATATTCAAATTCTTCTACCATTTCAAGATAAGGACCATTCATATTTCCACAGTTCCATACATTAGGATTAGGCCCTTCCATTATATCCCATGACCATGTCGCCAACCCTCCTGAGTTAAATCCCAATCCATCATGTATTTTTACCATAATGGCTTCACTGTTGCCTTTTACTAAAAAAATATTCTTGAAATTTTGGATTTTATCGGGATTCTGATCATATAAGGTATATTCTCCACTTTTCTTTATTTCTGAGGCTGCACCATAAGCTATTTGAAAATATTCATTCGCAAGCCCGCTTTTAATCCCCAATAGGCCATCTAACTGTACCGTCCCATATTTTGCAATACTTCCCGCATATAGTGCCGCACGAGATTGTAAAGCTAAGGCAGCCCCTTTATTTGCACGGCCTTGTTCTGTAGATTCAGCCAATACATCTTTGATTGCTTCGGTTTCGGATATTACAAAATCATATATCTCCTTTTCTGTATTTCGTTTTGGATAAAGGATCTCATCTCCTGAGTCTAACCGAGGAACAATTGTTAATAACGGAACACCTCCATAACGTTTCACCATGGAAAAATAAATAAAGGCTCTTAAAAATCTGCATTCTGCCAACCTAAACTCAGCTAACTCAGGGTCAACATGGGAACTAGGTAATTTGTCGATTGCATCATTCAGGTTTCTAATGGTATAGTATGCATTTTCCCAATACTCTAGCATACCTCCATTTTGATTTATTCCATTGATCCAATAGGAATTCAAATCGGCCCATGAATCTGACATATATTTAGTTTCATCTGTTATATCTAATGTCAATCTTGGCCCGAATGCTTGTGCGCTATTACCGAAAAAGTAATTCAAATTGTCTGATCTGGAATCTCTATTCATTGGACTCCCTGACCAACTGGTAAACATGGTTGTTGCGTCACCTACGAGTACTGGAGCATACATATATTGCGTTGCTATATATCCCTCTAATAATACAGGATCTGACCAGACTTCATTATCAGTATATGTGTCTAATGGTTTCCGATCTAGTACGTCTTCATTGCAGCTAAT
Organism: Prolixibacteraceae bacterium; assembly: GCA_963662895.1. Lineage (GTDB taxonomy): Bacteria > Bacteroidota > Bacteroidia > Bacteroidales > Prolixibacteraceae > GWE2-42-39. The sequence goes on from OY759982.1 coordinate 3,256,623, forward strand.
GAATGAGAGTATTCCTGTAAGTAGTAATATTGTTATTATCTGTTTCATAATTAATTCATTTTAAATTAAAACGACAAATTAACTCCGACACTGAAAGTGCGTTGTTGTGGATAATAATATACGGTGGCTATCGGCATACCTGAGGGACCATTGCCGTCTGCTACTTCTGGGTCAACACCGTATTTACCCAATGTACTAGCTGTAAAAAGATTTGTTCCTGCTACATAAACTCTTAATCTTTGAATATTTAGTTTATTTATTAGTTTCTTAGAAACGTCATACCCTATAGAAGCATTTTTTAGCCTAATATAGGATGTTTTATGCAGGCGATAGCTTGACAGATAGCCATTGGTCGATGAACCGCCGATTCTTGGAATAAGAGCATTTGGATCCGGATTTTCTTGTGTCCAACGGTGTTTATAAGCAAAATCAGTTGGCACAGACAGCAGATCCACGTCTGAATAATAGCCCAATGCTCCTTGAAATAGGCAGTTTAAATCAAAGTTTTTATATTTAAAAAGACCTACTATACCATAGATGGAGTGAGGCATTGTTCCAGAGCCTAATTCAACCTGATCTCTCCAGTCTAAAACCTTATCGTTATTGATATCTTTGAATATTACATCACCTGGCCTCAAAGAGCTATTGTCTCCTAAATCGCTATAGATATATGGTAAAGCATCAATTTGTTCTTGTGATTCAAACAACCCGTCAAAAACGTATCCAAATCGACGATCTGTCCATTGTCCAGTCTTTTTGTATAGTCTATTTTGGTCAGGATCTGTATATTCAGGTTCATCATACTTGGCCCATTTCGATCTTGCCAAAGTAAAATTTACACCTACATCCATTGAGAAATTACCGTACTTCTGATAAGTTCCCACTGATAATTCAATACCAGGAGTATTTATGTCATTCAAGTTCTCTAAAGGTAACTCTGCTCCAAAAGTTGAAGGCAGAGAGATATGTCTGCGTCCTGGGATACCTTCTCTTAAGCGATAGAAACCCTCCACTGTTCCGTATAATTTTCTTTGAGCCAAACTGAAATCTATTGCACCATTGTATATTTTCATTTTCTCCCAGGTTAAAGCCGGATTGGCTAAACCAGTAACATATAATCCTGAGTATGTTGCGTTTCCAAGTATATACTGTCCATCAAAACCATAGCCAGAAAGGTATTGGAAATTCCCTACGCCGTCATTTCCTGATTCTCCATAACTAACCCTAATCTTTAAATTATCGATGAATTCTTTATTGTTTAAGAAATTTTCTTCTGAAACGACCCATCCTAAAGAGATACTGGGAAAATAACCCCAACGTTTTGATGCCGGAAACTTAGCCGAGGCATCAGCCCTTATGATGGTTTCTATAAGGTATTTGTCTTTAAAAGCATAATTTAAACGACCAACCCAGCTAACCCTTCCCATTTCACTTGCACCTCCATTCGCATATGATGTCGAAGCATTTCCTGCAGATAATTGTTCTATTGAAGTACTCATGAAATCACTACGGCTACCGGAAAAGTTATCTGAATTATATGCGATGTTTTCATATAATCCCAGAAATGATACTCTGTGCTTTTCTTTAAATAAATTTTCATAATTGACAGAGTATTGCTGAGTGAATATCCTGTTAAAGCTATAAGACTCCATTAGACCCGTAGGATCAATTCCAGCTCTCTCAAATGTATATTCTTCTGTATCTATATTATAGCGGTAAAAATTATGTTGTTTCCTAAATTCTTTTAGTTTTGACGAACTTTCATTCATACTTATAAATGCTTTCAAACTTAAACCTGCAAGTTGTTTTACATCATATTTTAACGCTCCACTTGTACGATTGTTCCTTCCTCTGGTCTTACTGTATCCGTTGATTTTAGTACTAGCTGCTGCAATTAAATTTCCATATCCAAGGCCACCATAAGACAATTTGGTTTCATCAGGAAGAGAAACAGGAAGCTTTGGATCAGCTCCATACAGATCCATCCAAAAATTACTTCCTCCATAGAGACCCAAATAAGAAAAGATTCTATCTTCAAAGATCGAGTTAACATTTACTGACATTGTCAAGTTTTTTGTTATATCAGCATCGACTGTTGCTTGAAAATTATACCTATCATAAGAACCACCGTCATTTTTAATAATTGTTTCCTGGTTGTTATATCCCAAAAAACCGTAAAATTTCAAGTTCTCGGTACCACCAGAAATAGATATATTGTGGTTCTGTTGCGGAGCATAGTTACGTAATGTTGCGTCAAACCAGTCCGTATTCAAATAATGTGGATCATCTCCCCTAAAGAACTTCTCTACTTGTTCTTCTGTATAAGGTACCTGCTCCATTGGAAGTTCTTTATTAATATGTATTTCCCTCTTTATATGAGCACGTTGTCCGGAATTTTGAGGCTTGTGTATTTTTGTAGAACCCTGCATTGTAAAGGATGAATTTAGAGAAATGGTCGGTTTTTGGATTTTACCTCTTTTCGTAGTAATAAGTATTACTCCATTACCTGCCCTCGAACCATAAATAGAGGCAGCTCCATCTTTCAATATTGAAATAGATTCTATTTGCCATGAATCAATATTGCTCATAGAGGACTCTACACCATCTACAATAATTAAAGGACTCCCAAACCCTCTGATATTTAGTGTAGCTGCGTCATCTCCAGGAACCCCACTGCGCTGCTTGGAGATAACTCCAGTTAGTTGACCTGCAAGTAGGTTGGTAGTATTACCTATGGGAGCAACTGTCAGCTTTTCCGAATTCACATTGGATATAGAACCGGTCAACATTCCCTTTTTTTGGGTACCATACCCCACTGCAACTACTTCTTCCAATCCAACCGTTTCTTTTTCCATTCCAATATCAAAAACGGTATTGTTTCCAATTAGAATTTCCTGTGTTTCCATCCCTACAAAAGAAATCTGTAATAATTTCGCATCTATTGGAATCTTAAGAGTAAACTGTCCATTATTATCTGTAACTGTCCCTATTGTTGTTCCTTTTACAATAACTGTAACTCCGGGAAGTGACTGACCGCTGGAATCAGTTATTTTTCCAGAAATTTTTTTCTTTTGAGGTTGTTCCTTAACTTGCTCTTTTGTTTTTATTTCATTATTTAATGATTTTTCAGGAAAAATAACTATTTGCCGGTCAACAACTTTGAAATCAAGTCGCATTCCCTCCAATGCTTGTATCAGGATATCTTCAACAGAGGCATTACTCACGGTAATATCAACTATTCTACTTTTGTCAACCTGACTGTTTTTGTAAAAGATATTGAATTCACTCTGACTTTGAATTTCTTCAAAAAGTTGTTCAAGAGAAACATTCCTTAAATTTAAGGTGAATTTAGTAGCTTGTGAATAAGTTGAACTCGCGAAAACGCTACTTATTCCAATTAGTATGAGAAAAACTGTTACCCTCATAACTTTAAAAAAATGTGTATCTGTTAATCGCTTAAGAAAAACAAGATACCCCGTTTTACTTTTTTTCATAAATTTGTTTGATTTTAATTTAATAAATATCGCTTTTAGGCGATGTTAATTAATGTTCAGGCTTGCAGATGGTACCAACATTTGCAAGCTTTTTTGTTTTCAGAAAAAATGTGATTTTTACATAGGCATAATTAGTTTAGGTCAATAATTAGTTTTTGGTCTTCATGTCTAACTAAAAATGGTGTAGTTTCTGCAATAACTTTTAAAACCTCTTCCGGAGTATTTCTTAAATTCAGGTTTCCAGAAAATTCTTCTTCTCCTAAGCTTTCGCTTTGTAAGACTATTTTTACATTGTAATACCTCTCCAGCTTTTTCATGATATTTGCCAAAGGTTCATCTTTGAAAATAAAATATCCGTCACGCCACGACATATAATCACGGGTATCGACCTTTTGTTGATTAAATATTTTTTCGTTTAAACTAAAAACGACCATGGTTCCGGGGAGAATAGTCAGTTTTTCTTTACTAAAAAGATTCTTTTCTGTAGAAGCAAGTTCTATTTTCCCTCTTTCCAAAACTGCGCTGGAAACATTATCGTCAGGGTAAGCACTTACGTTGAATACCGTTCCGAGCACTTTGATTTCAAAATCTTTTGTAGCTACAAAGAAGGGGTGCTGTTCTGAATGTATAACTTCAAAAATAGCTTCCCCTTCAATATAAACAGTCCTTTTCTCTTTAAGACTTGCCGGATAGACCAATTTCGATCCGGAATTTAACCAAACTTTAGAACCGTCGGATAAAGTTATCTGTGTCCGTTTTCCGTAAGGGACAACCAATGTATTAAAAACTGGTTCTTCCGCTACAATTTGTTGAGAAACCGTTTGGGCTGAATCGATAAGGATGCTCTCTCCTTTTTTATCATAAACAATCTTAGACTCTTTTTGGGATATCAAAACCTTGCGCCCGTCCTGTAAAAGTAAGTTCGTAACGCTGTCCGGTTTTACATCGCTTAAAGTCTGTGCAAATTTTGTAATTTCTAACGTTTTGCTTAAATTATCCTGGAAAAGCCAAACGAAAAAAGCAACTAATAAAATGGAAGCTGCAACAGCCCATCTTGTTTTTATATACCTGTTCTTTTTATGAATTTTCAGAATTGATTGTTTAATCTTTTTTCTGGTTTGCTCTTTTTCCTCGTCCCGTGAAGCTGCTTTTTGAGGTGATAGATACGTATAAATAATACGTGCTATCTGTATTTCGTTCTCTTCAATGTTTTCAGTTTTATCCGTTAATGATTTTTTCGAGAAATTCTCATCGGATAAAATACCGTGCGCTTTTATTTTGTTCTTTTTATTCATTTATGTCTATCCTCTGATTAGAGAAAGACCAAACAAAACAAAACATAGACAAAAAAAATGAGTTTTTTTATTTTGATTTTATACGGAATTATATTTCAGTACATTTGAAATTGTTTATCACGAAAAAGAAGAAACAATATAAATGAAGAAACACCTTTCTTTTTAAGTACCTTCCGAAGGTCTTTAAGGGCACGATAAATACTGGTGCGAGCGGACTCAACGGAAATACCCAAAATATCCGCAATTTCTTTATATGAAAAGTTTTGTTCAAATTTCAGGGAAAGTCCCTCACGTTGTCTGTCCGATAATTCCTTCATCGCCTCTGTCAATATTTTGTGGTTTTCGTCTTTGGTTTCAGCGGCAATCATGTTGTCTTCAAAAGCCATTACAGGAATATCATTCTGCAATAATATTTGATCGTCGGATAAAACAGAAATTCTTTTGCTTTGTTCTTTATATAGAAGTCTCCTTAATGAACGGAATAAATAAAAATGGATATTGTCGGTTACATAAAGATGTTCCCTGTATTTATACAGGTCTAAAAAAAGATCATGAATGCAATCTTTGATTAAATCTTTATCTTTAGAAAAGTGTATACCGTAACTGTAAAGTACATCGAAATATTGATCATAAATAGAATAAAAAGCCTTATCATCTCCTTCTATAAACCTTTTCCAGAGAAAGTAGTCCTTATTTCGTTCTCCTTTAATATTTATATCAAATTTGTCGCACATAACCTGACAAAATTATAAAAAAAGGTCTATTTACAAGATTGTTTTCAATTTCCTCATATCCTTCGATATTTTCTCATCTACAATTTTTGCATAAACCTGAGTGGTTTTAATTGAAGTATGTCCCAACATTTTAGAAACAGTTTCAATTGGAACTCCATTATTTAATGTAACCGAAGTTGCAAACGAATGCCTGGCAACATGCATTGTCAGATTCTTTTTAATATGACAAATATCGGCCAGTTCTTTCAAATAACTATTCATCCGCTGATTGGTTAAAACAGGAAGTAGCAAACCTTTATTCCAGCAAACCGGGTAATTTTTGTATCGTTCCAGGATTTCCTTCGGAACATCTAAAAGAGGCACCCTACATCTTGTTGATGTTTTTGTCCTGTCTATTATTATCCAATCACCTCCATCAACTCCTTTCTGAATATGGTCCGCATTCAATTTGGCAATATCAACGTAAGATAAACCAGTATAGCAGGCAAACAAAAAAATATCGCGGACAATACTTAGCCTCTTAATGTCAATCTCTTTAGTTCTAATGATTTTTAATTCATTAAGAGTAAGGTATTCTCTTTTCGTTTCCTGTTTTTTTACCTTGAATTTAATGTATGGATTCTTCAAAATATAGTCTAAAGAAACAGCGATATTGAGTATCTTCTTTAAGTGCTTGTGATATCCCCACACAGTATTTAAATTATTCCGGTATTGTTTCTTCAGAAAAGTATCGAAATCTGCAATAAATGAATAGTCAACATCCAAGATATTGACATCTTCTTTTTTGTATTTCTTTTTTACAAATTCCTTCAATCTGTTTTTAGAAGTTTTGTAATGCTTTAATGTTCCGGCAGAAAATCCGGTGCCAAGCTAAGCAGAAATAGTTTTAATGTAGTAATCGAAAAGTTCAAAAAGTGTATGAACATCAGATACTCCTGTTAACTCCGATTTTACGTCGTCAACACTAAAATCTTCATTGATAGTTTCAAGACGATAGCAAGCACCTAAAACATTGCTATATATCTTACGTATCCGGTTATTAATACTTTTTACCCCAATTGATTTTCCTTCAACCTGCTGTTTTACAGAGCCCCATGATTCTTGATCAACAAATAATCCGGTAGATAATTCAATTCTTCTTTTCTTTTCTTATGTGTTACTCTCACATAAATCGGACAACTTCCATCTTGTCTGGCTTTAAATGTTTTTAACAGAAATACAATTGTAACTCTCATTTTAATAATTTTTCAAAAACAGGTCTCTCTTCGCGGTAAAAAGTACCTTAAAACTACACTATGAGAGGGCACAAAACAACAGCAAACAAGACCAAATAAAATCAACTAACACTAACTATTTCAAAGAGTTACAGAGTTTAGCGAGACCTTTTTTAGGGTCAGGGTCACTTTAATTTTTTGTGGAGCATATTCTCTGATTTATAAACGCTAGCTCCATCAATTTTCTGAATGCTTTCCCCTTAGGCGGGAACAGCCCGGGCATTGTTGTCTTTCCTAAAAAAATACCTCTTTCCTCCCCCCCTGTTTATTCTGTAACGAAACGATGGCTCCTTTTCTTTCTTGGCATCCTGAACGCAGAGAAGGATCTGTTTCTTTAGAACTCTGTTCATGAGACCCTTCGCTTACTCAGGGTGACAAAAAGGTTTGATGGGCAGAGCCCTTTGTCCTTAGTTCCTTAAAATATTGCCTCATATACAAACTTTTGCAAAAGTCCATCATCATAGGCAAAGGAAATAAGAAGTCTTTCCTTTCGTCCGAAATGAAATAAGGACTTCTCTTTTATTATTTTCATCACGCGGACGATTTTTCCCCCTGTTTCCTTCCCACACCCCAGGGCGACACTCCTTTGTCGTTTGCCCCTGGGCTGAAATCAACTGTCCTTTCAGGACGTTTTTGTTTCCCGTTAGTCTTCATTTCCTTTTCGAAAACCTGTGTATAGAGAGTTGGTTAATGACAGGGGGTATGTCAGCATAGTGACAGGGGGTATGTCAGCATAGTGACAGGGGGTATGTCAGCATAGTGACAGAGGGTGTGTCAGCATAGTGACAGAGGGTGTGTCAGCATAGTGACAGAGGGTGTGTCAGCATAGTGACAGAGGGTGTGTCAGCATAGTGACAGAGGGTGTGTGGAAAGGGAGCATATTCTCTGATTTTTTAACGCTCACTCCATCGATTTTCTGTACGCTTTTTCTCCTATAGGCGGAAACAGCCCGGGCATTGTTTTCTTTCCTAAAAAAATACCTCGCTCTCCCCCTGGCTTATATTCTATAGCAAAACGATGGCTCCTTACTGACAGAACACTGAATACTCTTTTTGCTCTTCTCCACAACTTTTTAAACTGATCCCTTTTTTATTCTATTTAACAATGGGTCTCGCAAAAGTCTCTCCAAATATGACTAAAATTGACCTTTTTTGTGTTTTTTAGCAAAACAAAAAAGCACTTAAAATATTGATTTTAAGTGCTTTTAATTAAATTTAGTTTATCTACTTCAGTACCCCGGACGGGATTCGAACCCATGACCCACAGCTTAGAAGGCTGTTGCTCTATCCAGCTGAGCTACCGGGGCATCCTTTTTTGCGGTTGCAAATATATAAAAAATACGCTTAGCGCTTATCTAAAAACCAAAAAAGGGCAGGGCTGTTCAATTCTAAATAAAATGTTGATAACGGTTAAATTATAGAAATCAAGGCTGTCTTCATACAATTCCCCCTTTACATTTTCGATATAATTTTTTCTTTAAACATTTAGAGCAAAGCCTCTAATAGTTGACATATTTCCGGCATAACCCTAATCCTTGCATCCTCCATCAGTTACTCCCTTACATGGTGGTCTTTATTTTCTATATACCAGTGTTTTCTGATTAAGTCATAGGACTACAAGTGACATTAATAGCATTATAGTTTTAGCCTTCATTTTCAATATTTTTTTATAAAACAATACTTCGTTGAAAACATGAATAACTATTTGAGAATGAACGAAATAAGTTGTCTGAATATTTGATTGATCCCCTGACAATCAGAGTATTAATGGATTTTACCACAAATCTGTTAAAGAATGACCATCAGGGGATATAATAACTATAATTCATTAATTATCAAAAACATTAAATAAAATATCAGTTTTCAATAAATGCAGGAAAGATTTTTTCTGCGAAGTCGTTATCCTTTTGCTTTCCATCAAAGGGCGCATCAACTTTTTACAACTCGGCCGCTTTGGAAAATTCAAGGAACAAAGATACCGACAACAATTTGAAAAACCTTTCCCATTTTTCGATTTTAACAAAGAACTTGTACTAACACACAGGGGAAAACGCTTTGTGATTGCATTTGCCCCAAGTTATATCAGCAAATCGGGGAAAAAAACACCGGGGCTTAATTGGTATTGGTCAGGGAGTGCAGGTCAGTCAAAATGGGGGCTCGAAATAGGAGGGCTTGCGGCCATTGACTTAGACAACCATACAGCTTTTCACCTGGAAGCCGTACAAACGCTAATGGGCGACAAATACGTCAACCTTGATTGGTACGCCAATGCAATACGGGAAAGGAAAGAACCCCTTCGTTCTATTTCTAAGTACCTTGTTGTTGATGCATGGTTTTCAAAAAAGCCATTTGTAGACCAAATCATAGAAATGGATATGCATTTGATAAGCCGCTTGAGGGACGATGCAGACTTGAAATATTTGTACCAGGGCACTCCCTCCGGCAAAAAGGGAAGGCCTAAAAAATATGACGGGAAAATAGACATCGCCAACATTGATAAAAATTATTTTGAACTTATCCTGCAAACCCCGGAAGAGACTGTTTGTTCTGCTATTGTATATTCAAAGGCTTTAAAACGCAATATACGTTTGGTACATGTTACCTATACGGACAACAAAGGAAAAATAACCCGTAAACTTTATTCCTGTACCGACACCCAAATGGATGCAACTGAGATATTGGATTCTTACCGGAGCAGGTTTCAAATAGAGTTTTTGTACCGGGATGGAAAACAATATAGAGGGCTGACCAATTCTCAAGCCAGAAGTGAGAACAAACTGAACTTTCATATCAATGCTTCCCTTACTGCAATCAATATTGCCAAAGTGGAACACTGGTTGAGCATCCCCAAAAAAGAAAGGATGGCATTTTCAATGACTGACATCAAAACAATGAATCACAACAGGTTATTATTGCAACGATTTATTGACGTGTTCGGCATTAATGCATACGCTGCTAAAAATCGAAAGCATGTCAATGAACTTATATATTATGGCACTATTGCCGCTTAATTTTTTAACGAACTATTGCATTAAGAAATAGAATTTCTTATTTATATTTTAGGGGAATCATTCACTCCCTTTTTTTCTTCATCTATAAATTCAACAGTAAATACTTTAGGTGTATTCAAAATTTTATCATTAAGAATAATATAATATTCTTGTTTGTTTATTTTTTCAATTTTTAAAATATCGTCAGGAGATGAAAGAGGAGCAACTCGTCCAATTTTTTTCTTTTCAGGACATTTTATTTTTAGCTTACCATTTACCGGTACATTAAATACTGCCATGTATGTTTGTCCTGAAGATCTGTTTTGGGTGAAGTATCCCCAATCTTGTTTTTCGACTTCAGCATATCCACAATCGTATATTGCTTCATTATTAACCTTCATCCATTCACCGATTTCTTTAGCTCTGCTCGTTTCTTCTTTTCTTATTATCCCTTTACTATTTGGCCCAAAATTTAAAACAAAATTACCGTCTAATGACACACATTTGACAAGCATTTCGATAAGTTCAAAACTACTTTTCACGTGACCGTCCCAGTTTTCGTTGTAGCCCCATTGATTATTAGGGATTGTCATAACACAATCCCAATCGTTCCCACTAAGTTGGCTTATATTATCAGGAATTTTACGCTCCCAGCCCTGTTCATAATCTCCCATCATATCACCATTCGCATCAAAATGCCTGTTGCCAAATTCATCAGGACGGAACCGGCTTCCAATTATCAACCCGAAAATTATATTTCGTAATTCATTTCCCAGGCTGTCTGCAAATACTGCTTGTTCTTTCCAGGCTGCGTCCCAAGTCCCATCAAACCAAAGTCCTTTTGTTTCAGGATACATTTTCAGAAGTTCTATTAACTGGTTACGGGTAAACTGTTTAAAGCTTTCATAAGCTAAGCTATCTTCCTTATTCTTTATACTACTGCGATAGCCCGGATAGTTCCAGTCGATAATTGAAAAATACAAATAAACATCAATCCCCTCATTGGTATATGCATCAACCAGTTCTTTTATAATGTCTTTTTTATAAGGAGTATTGGCAATTGTATAATTTGTATATTGGCTGGGCCACAAACAAAACCCGTCGTGGTGTTTTGTTGTTATAATCATATAACGTGCTCCCATTTCTTTTGCCTGTTTAGCCCACGCTTTAGCATCAAAATCTTCAGGATTAAATTGTTGGTATAAATTGTCGTAAATATTATTAGGAATTCCACTCCATGAACGTATCCACTCAGCAGCACCATTGTATTTCTTACCGTCCCATTGACCTCCCGGAATAGAATATATTCCCCAATGGATAAATTGTCCCAATCCATAATTTCTCCAATTCTCCATTGCGGAATCGGTTCGGCGTCCCAATCGATGTGCACCATGCTCCAGGTTTATGGAAGAACGATGTGGAACCTGCGAATAGATTGATTCTATTTCAAATAAACAAAATACAGTTAGTACAATTATTAAAAATCTATTTTTCATATTTCAATTATTTTAATGTCCATTTTATTTTATCGGTATAAACAGTGGAGTTACTCTCTCCGATTGCCTGAATATCATTGCTTCCTTTTTTCAAGGTAATATTTTCAAAAAACCAATGTTTATTATTTACACCGTTCTTTCCCTCTATTTTGTTACCATTTACCCGTAACGACACATTACTTAAATTAGAGAAAACCTGAATATTTGTTGTCGATTCAGTGCGAACACTGTCTCTCCTGTTAGCCAGATAAATCATTGGCTGAGGATTCCAATTGGCTTTATACCAAAAAAAGCTGTCTTTTTTTCTTTTCCTGTCGAACGTTATTAACCCTTTTAAGTTTCTTGCTTTTTCGCCGCCTCTGTCCCAGTAGGGGGTTGCAAATTCAAACATATTCCATAAATAAGAAGCAAGAATGTATGGGTGTTTTTCTACAATAGCCCACTGGTGAACATGTGTTTCAGTTTGATAATTTTCAGGGGAAAACTGGCCATGTACCGGATCTATATTTTGGGGGTCAGGGAGATTTTCTGAAGGTTGGTTAATGTTGCCATCCGCGCCATATTCTGTTAGCATAACCCGGTAATTTGGATAGTCATTTTCCAGTCCAACTATCCACTGTTCCAAATCGTCTATCTCCCCTTCATACCAACCATAATAACGATTCATTCCCTGGATATATCCCTTCAAATTAACTGGTTTATCCATCTTTCCGTATCCACTAACAGAACCGCTAAAACGATCCGGGTCATTGGTCTTTATAATTTCATTTAATTCTCCTGTCAAAACGGCAACATAATCATCCTGGTTTTTTGAATAAACTTCATTATGCATTCCCCAGGTATAAATAGATGGATGGTTAAAATTTTGGCGTACCAATTCAGTCATTTGCTGTTTTGTATTTTCGGCCTCTTCTCCCGAATAAGTATTAACAAAAGGAATCTCCGCCCAAATCAAAAATCCAAGACTATCTGCGAGTGAATATATATGTTCTGATTGCTGATAATGAGCCAGCCTAATCGTGGTCGCTCCAATTTTCAGAATAAGCTCCACATCTTCATTCTCCTGTTGCTTAGAGAGGGCACTTCCGAACCCGAGGCGATCCTGGTGCCGGGTAACACCATACATATTATATTTCTCTCCATTTAAAAATACGCCTTCCCCTGCCTTAATTTCAATGTTCCTTATTCCTAACGGTTGGGATACAGCATCTACCTCAACCCCATTTTCAAGTATTGAGGTGGTTAACGAATATAAGTAAGGATCTTTTACTCCATTCCATAAATGAGGGCGAACAATGGAAAACTCTTGTTCTGCAATTGTTATTCCTTGTGGGCTAACTGTTATTTCTTTTTCCATTTTTTGTACCAGCTTTCCCTCTTCGTCTTTTACTACAGTTTGAAGTGTAAGTTGCTTATTTCTAATTTCTTTATTTTCAAGTTTTGTTTTTACTTTAATATCAGCCTTCTTTTTCGATACCTCTTTTTGTCTGATATAAATGCCTGACGAGGCGTAATCTGTTACAATAATATTTACAGAATTAGTAATAATCATGCTGACCGGCCGATAAATTCCCCCGTAAACAGGGAATAAGAAATTATTTACAGGAATAATGTCCTTCCTCGGTTTATTATTGGTTCTTACCACAATTGTATTTTCAGCTCCATAGTTAACAACATGGCTTATTTCAAATGAAAAGGCAGCGAAAGCTCCTTTGTGTTCAGTTAGAAATTTCCCATTTAAATAAATAGTAGCAACTGAACCAACTCCTTCAAAACGAAGAAAAATTCTCTTTCCTTTTTGACTATTCGGAATAATAAATTTCTTCTGATAAAAAGCATCTCCTGTGTAAAAATTTTTCCCTTCTTGCATATCCCTCCCGATTGTAAGTATGCGGTATAAAGACATCCTTCCAATCTTCATTTATAAATTGAATATCAGTGGAATAATTTGATTCTCCCTTTTTAAACTTCCACCCTTCATTAAATGGAATAACCTGACGTGAAGTTTGAGCCTGTACTGCGCAAGTAAAAAAAATAAGAAATAAAAACTCAATAAACTTTATCATAAATTTTTCTTTTGATGTTATTTTATTAAATCCAATTTTCCATTATTCATCCCAACAGACTAATTATACTGTTGTATTTGAGGATTTAGACAAACAACTTATATACATCAAGTTAAAATACCATGCATACAAGAAGCATGATATTACACATAAATGAATTCTCATTTTTATCCCTGACAGGTTTTCATAAAGCCTGTCATGGATATTTCGAGCTTATAAATTCAATGAATTGTACCATATTACCGCACTATAACTTTGCATTGCTTCGACAAGTTTTCCGATTCATACTGAACCAGATATACTCCGACAATAGCAATTGAGAATTCTTCCCTGGAAGATTGAACGTCCTTTTGCTGTATCTTTTGCCCGGCAATATTATAAATACGAATAACGGCATTTTTTTGCAACACCTCTGAAGAAATCTCTACAAAAAACGATTGCCCTGGATTTACCGGATTGGGGTAAAAGTTAACCGTGCCATTATCATCAATTGAAAGAAAAGTTTTTGAAGTTGCAAAAATCACAGCATCTCGTACACAACGAATTGACCCATAGTGGCGTGAATTCCTGTTTGTATTGCTGGTTGTTAGCGATGTAGCCGTAAATATCTCATGATACCATGCAGACGAAGGCTCGAAGAAACTGGCCTTACTGCCTTTTTCATCCCCTTCATCATAATCAAGGTCTTCAATATTATAAACTCCGGCAGGTAATATATTAAAACCAACATCTACTCTTTGTGCACCTGTTCCTTCAGAACCCAAAGCTCCAGCCCCCCAAAGTCCATCATCATTATCGTCCTGGTCTCCACCACAAACCATGCATGATGCCAATTGATCGTCATCTAGTTCGTATTCATTTTTTATGGCAACATACAGTGAATCCCAATCTTCGTCTTCGGCTACTCTCCATCCATCAGGACACCAATTATCCGTTATATCCGTTGAAGTATAGGTTTCATACATTCTTCCAAAAATTTCACCTGATGGGGCATCATCTTCCGGCCAAATACTGACCACATTCCCGGTATAGCTATTGAGACTTTCATCGGCATAATTCAGGTTTTCTGTAAACCAGTCCAAATTCCCATACGTTTTATATGTATATGTTTTACCATCCCGCTCATCGGTTATGCTCCCGGTAGAAGTTGAATAATCACAATATTTATTTTTTGCATTTGCCCAGTCAACATCTTCAATAGTGGAAGTAGAATCAGGAGTTGTATCTCCAACCATTTCCAACGGACACCAATCTGGAAGGTTTTGACCTGTAACATAAACCAGTGCTGAATCGGTAACAGAAGTGGGCAAATCAACTATTGTTCCAGCTTCTTTAGCTTCCTCTATCTTTTTGTCTAAAACCTCATTATCGTAATCAGAAGTTAACCGAATTCCCCACAGATTAAAATATTCACGTAAATCATAACCGGTAATTTTTGAAGCATGCCAGATTAAATAGCTACGCCGTTCCGTTTCCTCTCCGCCAAGAGCCTCCTCCTCCCTTACAATCCGGTGTAACTTTTTATAAAAATCATCGCCAAAAATAAGAAACATCTGTTCCCATGGCATAAAACGTACTTCGTTATAATCAACACCGGTAATGTCCTTTAAGGAATTGTCATCCATGCTATAGACCCTATCTTCTACGGGCATGCTCAAATACGTATCCTGAACTTTTTCCCAGGTTTCGGCATCAGTCCTGTTATATGAATCATTCCCACTTTCGCGTTCAAGATATCGTTTAAAATAACATGCATAAATGTTAACTGTTGATTCAGTTGCTTTATTTATCAGATAAGCTGATTGCTGATGCTGGTGACCGACCTCATGCCCTACCATCCAAGGATTATTATAAAGCCCTGAATACGTAAGTAAACGTTCCAGCATTGAGCTTGGATAGCCAGTATATCCGGCAGAACTTGCATGAGGGCTTGAGCTTGAATTATAAGTAAAAAGGTAACGTACTTCACCTGTCTTTAAACGATGATGCACAGAATTTTCATCGTCGTTGTCCAATCCACTTATCTCATCTTCTTTTTCAAGTAAAGTATGGATTAACCCCATCCATTTTTCCTTATCTTCGTCTCGCAAATATGAAATGGCTTTTTCTCTTGGTAACGCTACAATGGCATAATCAGAATAAAAAATTACATCCTGTGTCTCGTATTTTCCCAACATACTAGTAAATTCTTCATCACCGGTAACTCCGTAAACATATTGAGGAGCCCGTACCTGCTCACTTTCAGAAGTAAAGGCTATTTCCACTTCTCCTTCCGGTTCATAATCTTCCTTACTGGTGGTATAACTCAAATATATAAGTCCGCCTGAATGTTCTGAACCACTAATTGTATTGGAACCTTCACTTAACCGAAAACACTCTCGTGAATTATTAATTAATCCCAGCGTTCCAATTGTTACCATAGGATATGCATCTTCATCTTCAGAGGGGATAATCTCTTCGAGATAAAGAACTAATTTTTTACCTTCTTCCAGATAAAAGCCTGTTGGCTGCTGGTCGAATTTCTTTTGCGCATGTCCCTGGCGTATGCGCTCTTTTTCTGCGCTATTTATTTCTTTCAGGTTAATAATAGCATCATAAGGCGTTGTTATTTCAACATCGGGGAAAGCATATTTAATGCAACGGACATTCCCGTAAGTTTCAGTTTGGGTGTGCCGCATATTTTCATGAATGTCATTCCCACTTTCCGCGGTGCCAGTCCAGTAAAGTTGTGAATTTTGCATGTGAAGCAGGGTTGAATATCCCGGGCCTTTATTCGTCCCGGGTTGAAAAGCTGTCCCTGACGAATTGAGCCAACCGGAAGGCAAAATGTTAAATTGTATCGAATTGGCAATCTCTGCTTTTGTCCCAAATTTCCAAAGGGAATTAGTATTGACTATCATTCCTTCCCTCAGGTAATATGCTGCTTTCCAGATGGTGTACCACTTCGTATTGGAACAATATAAATCAGCCAAATCGTATTCCGCACTAATCGAATCGATTAATTTCCCCCAATCGGTTTTGGCTGGGACCGACCATCCATCAGGACAAATATCTTCCTCTGCTTCGAAAGTAGAATAGTATCTTCCGTACACCCCACCATCTTCATTATCAATCTTTTCTAAAACATCTACTCCCACCGTATTCCTCGATGATTCATCACTGCCATCATAACCGTCCCAGTTCAGGTTCTGCATAAACCAATATGTATCTCCATATTTTTTATAGAAATATGTTTTACCATCACGGGAATCTGTCACTATTCCATCTTTCGTTGAAAAGTCATCTTCAGTCAACACCGAAGGACTCTGTGCACCAGAGGCGAGCCATGATATCAGAAATAGTAATAATATGATATATGTAGTATAATTTTTAATAGTTACTCGATTTTTTAATAGTAAAATAATTGAAAGCAAAAAAACATTTCTGGTACGCACCTAAATCATTATAAATGAATTACACATAAGTATTGAAGCAAGTATTAAGAAAAAATAAGACTATTAAAGTCTATCATTTTTATTCCACCTTTTCATATTCTGAAACTGATGGACTATGGGGGGTTGGATGTAACAAATAATTTAACAAACAAGCTTCTCTCAAAAGATAAAAACAGGACATGAACAAATAATTTTTCTTTTTTATATTCATGCCCTGTTTTCATAGTGAATTAATCATTAAAATAATCCATAAAGGAATTAGCTCTAATAAATACTTATTTATAATTTAGTGAGTTAGTCCCAAATAAAATTCTGCCATTTGCATAGTGGAACCGCTACTGGCATCCCAGTCAGTAAAAACAACTTTAACATAGCGATAGGTAGATTCCGGTATATATATATTTCCAGATTCGCTTTTTTCTACATCGTCTGCGTTTGTTACGGTTACATCTTCCTCAATTGTAGTATATGTTTCCCCATCGTTACTACCCAACAAGGAAATTGCATAAGGCCTCAAATATGCCCGGACTACATCTGAGCGGAACAAAATCCTGAAATAGCTGAATGTCTGTTCTTCACCCAAATCAAGGATAAAAAAGACTTCCTCGTCAGCCCCCACCGTAATGCCGCTATAAGTTTTGCCCGGTTTTATCATAGAAAGGCATGTTGATGCATCTCCATCGATATGGCTATCTGGGGCATTAACTATTGCTGCGTCTTCCGGAAGGTCAGGAGAAACTTGCTCTACTGTCCATTCAGTACGATGCAGGTCGACATCGCCGGTAACTTCAGCAACAACTGTAATATCTACTGTGGTAGAAACGCCACTTTCGTCGGTTGCTGCAACGGTAATAATTGCCTCTCCTTCACTTTCACACACAAGCTCTCCTGTACTTTCATCAATAGAAACTACCGAAGGATCAGACGAAGTATAAGCAACCACTCCATTTGTAGCATTATCCGGACTCACGGTTATTACGCTACTCAGGTCTTTTGTCGTACCCACCTCAAATGTTGGATCTACCCAATCAGAAGAAACGGTAATGCTTGAGACTAATACAACATGAGTTACTACATCCACAATGTAACTAACAGAAGTTGCCCCGTCAAGGGAAGAAATAGTTAGGGTGTCTTGTCCCAGGAAACCTATTCCTATAGGGGTAATAAGCCCTTCATCGCTTACCGTTGCATAATTTCCTGTTATATCATAGGCAACATCCTGATTTTCGGCATCAAGCGGTTGTGTATGTATATTTAACTGTACAGTTTCGTTATCTTTTAATGTAATTGTCATTCTTTCATAAGTACTGGAATAAGAAGCTTCCTGAACAGCAATATTAACTACGTTTATTGAATCATCAGAACAAGAACTTAAGTATAACAAACCTATTAGGGCTGCTATAATTTTGTATTTAAAAAGTATTTGTTTCATATGTTTTTCATTTTGAATAAAAAAGAATACTTCCATAGAAAAAGATGAAGCATCCAATAATGATTTTCAAAGTCTTAGCATCATTTTTTATTAATTAGAAACCCCAGTCCATCCATCATTTTGGGTAAGATTAGGATTCAGAGTAAGCTCCTCTATAGGTATTGGCCAATAATACCGATAGTCGCTCCATGGAAGAGTTCCATTAGAAATTACTGAGCTTTTGGGATAAGCAATCAAGAACCCCTCATCATCAACAAAAACGTCTTTGTCAACCGTTGCTTGAGCGTTGTTAGTAGAATACAAGTCTTCCACGGCTTCGAAATTCATTCCCCGAAGAGGTTCTGTTAGGAAATTACCTGCTTTCCAGCGCATTAAATCCTGATACCTTAAATCATCAAGCATCATTTCAACCCGACGTTCTCTTCTAATCTCCCTGAGTAAAGCAGAGACAGAATAATCAAGATATTTGCTAAATTTTTCTTCCAACCTAGGATCATCCGGCTCCTGTCCAATAGTCAGGTAAGCGGTAAAACCAACACGTTCCCGCAATGCATTGATTGTATTATCAATGTCTGATTGGGCAATTGTTCCGAGTTCACATTTGGCTTCAGCATAATTAAGTAAAACTTCAGCATAACGAAATACGATACAAGGTTGTATTCCATTGGTAGTTTTATCAACCATTTCTTCTTTATTGGCAATCCACTTTTTAATAACCCGATAACCTGTTACTACAGCATTGTTGTTGGAATAAGTTAAAGTTGGGTATATAATGCCATTTGAAATATCCATTGTACCATCAGTATTGCTAAAGATTGAAACATATTCACCGGGTTTCATAATTGTTTGCCTAAGCCTTGGATCTCTATTATTGAGTTCAGTCCACTCTCCATAACCTTCAAAATTTTCATTTTGGATATAATTCCCTTCACTACCTCCTGTATAAATAGGATTTCCGTCAATACACAAATACTCATCAACTAAATCCCGAGTTGCACCAAGTGCAAAGTAATTCCCTCCATTGTTTTGATGATAATACCTCATAGCTGCATGTCCAACTCCTGCATCTGTATAATTATACTCTCTTGCCAATAATACCTCGGGATTACTACTCACATCTGATTCTGCAAAAAGTTGCCAGTAAGGATTATCAGAACCATCATTAAAAAGTGAATAACGTCCCATTTCCATCAATGCTTCACATGCAGTTACACACTCCTCTAAAAATTCATTGGCACTGGAAGCTAGTCCCAGTTCTGAATGATATTTTCTAAAAGTGCCTTCAAACAAACAAATTCTTGCTTTTAAAAAATTTGCCTGATCCTTGTTAATTCTACCATCAGCATCATCGGGTTCAGGTAAATATGCAACCGCATCATTTAAACAGGCTAATACGGAATCCATTACTACTTCTCTGGAATCTCTTGCCCCATATAATTCTTCCGAATCGGTATTTAAATCGCGGGTTAGCCAGGGGACATCTCCAAAATACAATACTTTTTCGTAGTAATCCCAAGCCTTAAAAAATTTTGTTTCAGCCGCGTAACGTTGTTTATCATCGTCTGAAACATTATCAGTATTATTATAACGTACCAGGAAATAATTTAGGTTCCGAATATTCCCCCAATCCCAGCCAGTACTTGAGCTAGAGGTAGGAGTGGTATAAGTTCCGTTATACCTGCTATTTTCAGATCCTTTAGTAACTAAATTATCAGTCCACATATCACCATAAAGAGCACGACTTCCTTTTATGTATCTGGGATAGGACTTAGATGTAGACCATCCACTTTGGTAGCCTTCAATATAATCGGTATAAAATTGATTTAAATACAACTGATAGTCGCTAATCGAAGTAAAATAATTGGAATCAGATAAGGAACTTTCCGGAGTTTTCTCAAGAAAATCATCATTACAAGCAACCAAACTAGTTACCGCAAGATATATTAATAAAATGTACCTATATTTCATTTTTGTAATTTTTTATTCGATATACTTAAAATGTTAATTGAGCGCCAAAAGCTACAGATCTCATATTTGGGTATGCAGTAGAAATTTGGTCAGGAGCAAAAACATCCGGGATTTCTGTAATTTCAAACAAGTTATACCCTGATAGAGTTAAACGAATTTTTTCCATTTTTACTTTTTCGCATAAAGAAGCAGGCAGAGTGTACCCCAAGATAGCTTGTTTCAGCCGAAAATAAGCACCATTGAATAATCCTCCGGTTCCCTGGTAATTTTTGCTTCCATTTCCATACATCGGATATTTCGCATCGGTGCGTTCAGGAGTCCAAGAATGGTAATACATATATTTACTACCTGCACCTGAAAGCGATCCCCAAAAAGCACTGTTACTAATGTATACATCTCTTTTACCTACTCCATTAAAAAATAAAGCTAAATCAACCCCTTTCCAGGCAGCATCCAGGTTTATCCCATATTTATACCTTGAGTTTGAGTTTCCAATAATTCGAACATCTCCCGGATCATCCCTGGTAGCATCCCCGTTGTCAATTCGCCCATCACCATTAATATCCACATAAATCATATCCCCGGGATACCATGTACTACTAATTGTGGATTGATTGGGGCCAAGGTAATTGTCATCACTATCAAAATCATCAGATTGCATTAGCCCTAATGCTGTATATCCCCACATTTCACCTAATTTTTTTCCGGGATATAAATCACTGTAAGAATTGTTCGTATTCAAATCATACTTTACCACCTCTGTCTGAGAATCAGCTAGTGAGAGCGTTACTCCGTATTTCAATCCATTCTGTAACTTCTTTTTCCAATTGAACTGAAATTCCCAACCATAAGCCCTCATTTCTCCGGTATTTTCCAAAGGAGCAGTAGCAGCTAATACAGCAGGATAAGTAGCACCGTCAAGCAAAATATCTGTTACCTTTCTCTCATAAATATCAAAAGATAAATCAAGTTGCGATCCCAAAAGAGTTGCATCTAATCCCAAATTTTTTGTGGTCGCTTTTTGCCAGGTTAAACTATTACTCACCAGTCTAGAACTTGGAGTAACCTGCATCAAGTTACTTCCCTTATATATCCATCCCGATTCTCCAACACTCATGGTAGAAGCAGTAGGATAA
Source organism: Prolixibacteraceae bacterium (assembly GCA_963662895.1). Taxonomy (GTDB): domain Bacteria; phylum Bacteroidota; class Bacteroidia; order Bacteroidales; family Prolixibacteraceae; genus GWE2-42-39. Next base: position 3,277,941 of record OY759982.1, read on the forward strand.
TTACTATCTGGCTGACTTCCAATAGTTCCATAGGATGCCCGAAGTTTTAGGTTGTCAATCCATGACCGAAGCGGGGACATAAAAGATTCTTCAGAAATACGCCATCCAGCGGAGAAAGAAGGGAAAAATTTAAAACGATCGGATTCAGGAAACTTTGATGAACCATCGTAACGACCGTTTACTTCAAACAGGTACCGATCTGCAAAATTATAGTTAATTCGTCCGTAAACTCCCCTGGAAGAATACTCAGATAAACTTTCAGAAATTTCTTGTTGATCTTGTGAAGAAACATTTGGCACTGGTACTTCCAATGATAATAAACCTGTTGCTGAAACATTTGTATACCTGTATTTATATGATTCCTGGTCGTAGCCAATAACTCCGGAAAGGGTATGTTGCTTTGCAATAGTCTTCTTAAAATTGGCATAAAACTTACTTGTATATAATTCTGTTCTTGTCTCATACTCCTGCAACGTAATTGTTTCATTCAAAGGGGCCAGCGACCAGGTTGTATTCACATAATAATGCTGTCCCAGCAAATTCTTCTGTGATTGAGTACGTGGACGATAAGAAAATTCACCTTTAAGACTAACCTCTGGCAATAACTGGTAGGTAGGTGTTATATTGAAATACATCGTTTCCTTTGTCGTTTTTTCCCAGCTATCAGTATCTGCAAGATACCCGAGAATATTGTCGGTCCATACATCTGTTAGCTCATCCGGGGCATCTGTTGCCGGCGTGCTGGCAGTCCGGATAGGCATATTTATATTACGACTGGCCTCACTTAACATGGCTGACCATATAGTACCTTTTGAAGAAGGAATATAAGCTTCATCATATTTCTGTCGTGTAAATGAAACTTTTGTTCCGACAGAAAATTTTTTAGAAAGCTTAATTTGAGTGTTAGCTAACAAGTTATAGCGTTTCATCTCATCATTATTTATTTTAAAGAACCCTTCTTGATCAGTATATGCACCGGAAATATAATAGCTAACATTATCGCTTCCTCCTGAAATATCAACAGCATGCTTGGCAATTGGAGTCCAGTTTCTTATGGCTTCCTCATATGGGTTAATGTTGGCTAACCATTGAATAGTACCACTTGAATTATACATCCAGTAGGGATTACTCAAGGGATCTTCCATATAAACTTTTTTAGCTGCAAGGATTTCTTCAGCTTCAGTAGAGACTGTACCTCCTGTATAAATACTGTGGCTATTTTTAGCAAGTTGTTGCTCATAAGAATTCAGGACATCAGGAATATTGGAAGGCGTATTAAACTGTAATTCGAAATTGTAATGAACCTTTGCTGCCTGATTGAATTTCCCTGATTTTGTAGTTACTAAAATAACGCCATAAGTTGCCCGGGTTCCATAAATGGCAGAAGCAGAAGCATCCTTTATTACTGAAATGTTATCAATATCATTGGGATTAAGGGTATTAATATTTATTGCACCGGCTTCAATTCCATCAATTAATATCAAAGGACTGCCACTCTCCAAAGAATAGTCTCCATCACTTCCGGTAATAGACGTTCCTCCTCTTAAATTAAAGGAAGGAATTGTGTTGGGAGAACCATTAGATATACTTATATTCAAATTTGGCACGGCTCCCTGAAGAGCCTGTCCAACATTCATTACCGGTCGATTCTCAAGTTCTTCACTTTTTATTGTTGCTATAGAACCGGTAAGGTTGACTTTTTTCTGTACGCCATATCCTACCACCACAACTTCATCTATATCCATATTCTCAGGGCGAAGCATAACATCTATCACCTTTCTGTTTTCAACATTAATTTCCTGCGTCTTCATTCCTATAAATGAAAACTGGAGGACATCTCCATTCGGAACTAATGAAATAGAATATTCGCCGTCAGGATTTGTAACAGTTCCAATTGTAGTTCCTTTAAAAACAATAGATACTCCAGGAAGAGGAGAACCAAAGGAATCAGTTACTTTTCCTGATATTTTCTTTTGTTGCTGCAATACTTCTAATTCTTCGGAACGTATTTCAGGTGTTGTTAACACGATAAAGCGGTCACGTATAGAATAATCGACGTCAGTACCGTTAAATATCAAATTCAGAACCTGTTCTATTTTTTTGTTTTCAACGGTTATATTAACTTTCCGTTCTACATTAATAAGGGTTTCGCTATACAAAAAATGAAACTCACTTTGTTCTTCAATACTATTTAAAACCTCCTTAACAGTGGCTTCACGCATATTTAAGTTAAGTATTTTGCTTTGTGAATAACTCTTATTGGCTAAAACTCCAGCCGCCGAAAACAATAAAAGAAAAACCGTTAGTTTCATTACTTTCAATAGTTTAATTAGCCCGGAAAATTTCCCATTCCGGTTAAAACCGAATTTTTTTTTCATATTTTTGTATTGATAAAGTTAGAAATGCCCTGTAAAATGAAGCGTACAGGGTAATTTTTACAATCTTCGGGGAAATGTTGAGAGCATTTCCCTGTTGTTTTTTAATGAATTCGCTAGTTCATAGGCAATTTTGTTTTAGTTCATTTTATAAGACTTTATTTCTTTTTCTCAATTAATATTCTCTGTTTCGAAAATATTCCATCAGGATTTTTAATGCGTGGCAGTGCATGGTAGCTAATTGGTGTTGCAACCGATAATAAATCAAGTATTTGAAAGAGTGGTTCATCTACAAAGGTTACTGTATATTTGTATTTTTCCACCTTTTTGTCAACCTGTATTTCTACATTAAACATTCGGCTTAACCTTTGGGCGACCCTGTCTATCGGTTCGTTCTCGAAAACCAGTTTACCATCTTTCCAGGCAATGTACTTACCAACTCGATCCAGGCTTGACTTTACAACACCCGTACTTTTTTCATATGTTACATGCTGACCCGGAATAAGTTCTTTTATGGTTTCAATATTTCCGTTGTTTTTTATTTTATTTACTAATACTTTCCCTTTTACGAGTGTAGTAGCAATGTCATTATTTTCAGGGTATGCATTAACATTAAATATTGTGCCCAGTGCTCTAACATTAATACGGCCTGCATTAACCACAAAAGGTTTATCAGGATTGTGAGCCACCTCAAAATAAGCTTCACCGGTTAAAGCTACACCGCGGGTTTCTCCTCTAAAATTCTGAGGATATTTTATCCGGCTACCATAATTAAGATGAACCACTGATCCATCCGACAGTTCAACAACTGTTCGTGAACCAACCGGTGCTATCACTTCCAAAGAATCGACAGATACAGTTGTAATTTGATTTGTTAACCTGTTATTTTCAGAAATTGTATAAAACAAAAAGGCCAAAACCGGAATTAAAATGATGGCAGCAGCTTTCGATATCCAGCTAATTAACCTGTTATTTTTTATTTGAGTCGTACGGGGCGCTTCAATATTTAGTTTATGGTGGATTTTATCAAGGAGGCTATCCAGTTTTTCGTCAGAAACGATGCTATCTTCTTCTTTAAATTGTTGCCAATCTATTTTACCAAGCTCTCTACTTTCAGTATAGAAGTTTTGTTGCTTCATCCATTGAATAATCACCTCAACTTCCTGTGAAGTACAATGGTTATTTAAATATTTTTTCAGCAGTTCTTTTGTCATTTTCTTTTTCTGAATGGGAGCTCACTATATTAATGAGGCCCCGAAAAACGAACTAAACTATCATTTAATGATATCTTTTACAAGTTATACAACAAGGGGGAAAAAAAGTACTAATAAAAACTGATTTTATTTTGGCTAAAGGAATAAACTAACAAACAATCCGCTAATTAACAGGCCATTATTAAGTCTGTTTTTTAAAAAAGAAAGTGTTGTTACCAGATGGTTTTTTACTGTTTGCACAGAAATGCCTAACTTTTCTGCTATCTCTTTATTACTCAATCCCTCTTCCCGGCTTAGTTGATAAATCTCTTTTTGACGGGGAGGCAATTCATTCAATAAGTCCTGGAATTTATGCATTAATTCTTTATAATGAATTTCATCGGTAAGTTCGTAGGTCTCATCAATGAGTTGAAGGGATTTTACATGTTCAACGTATTTTTGTTCGGTTGCCCTCTTTTTTAGTAAATTAACGGTTGCATTGTGAGCTATGGTGAACAGAAAAGAATCAAAAGATGAGTAAATATTAATTTTATCCCGGCTTTGCCAAATTTTTATAAATACCTCTTGCACTATCTCTTCTGTATCCGCCTCCTGTTTTACAAAACGAAAAACAAAGCCATATAGTCTCCTGGAGTATTTTTTATAGATGATATCAAATGCAGACATGTCTCCATTTTTCAGGAGTTTTACAAGGTCAGTATTTGAATTGGTCTTTTTCAATAAATTAGTAAAATCGTTAAGGTTACAAAACTATAATTTTTTTTTAACCATAAATGAGTAATACTCATGGGTGCACGATAAATTTCCCTTTTTTCAACAGAAGAATGCTCATAAAATCCATATGATGAATAGTTTTTTGAAAATAATAATGACGTTTTTGTAAGAAAAAATAATGACTTAACCAGGGCCATTGAAAAATATGTACCGTAAGCGGGGCTGATATCCGTGCCGTGTTGTATGTCATGGTCGATGTTACAATCGACAATTTTGCAAAAGCCACCATTGTACGTTTGGGCGACCTGGGGAGCCTTCTGATTACCCTCAGTTCAAAGGGTGAAGCTACTGCGGAAGAGGTAGCCCGGTATCCATAAAAGATGCAGGTGTTATTTTCACGCCACCGGATCCAGGAGACGATGGACAGTGTCAAATTCCAAAAAACATAGGTGCTGGTTTTCCTAAGCAGGAAAATTTTTTTCTTGCTTATCCGTTTGGATTTTCCTAATCATCCAATTTCAATTTCCTAAGCAGAAAAAAAATCGCCACAGCAGGAAATTGAGTATACATAATATGGATAAATTGTTACCACATTTTTACAAACTGTTTCACACATTCAATTCATCCCCTTGTATGATACGATCCTGGTAAACCTCGTCTTATGGTTTTAAAAATTGCAAATTGGACAAAAAAAGCCGGAGCGCTGATTTCAATTCAGCGCCCTTTTCTTTAATATCTTTTATCTCTTTGTCTTTCTTTTTCTCTTATCTCTTGTCTTTTATCCTCAAATAATCTGGATATGGTTGGCAGCACATTCTTTGATCATTTCATCGGGCCAGATGCTCGACTGTATCTCGCCGATGTGGGCTTTACGCAGGAAATACATACACAACCGCGATTGCCCGATTCCGCCACCAATAGAAAGAGGAAGTCCGCCGTTTAGCAGGCGTTGGTGCCAGTACAGGTTTTTACGTTCTTCTGTCCCTGTAATTGCCAGTTGCCGGAGTAATGCTTCCTTGTCGACCCGGATGCCCATCGATGAAATTTCGAAAGCCGATTCGAGTACAGGGTTCCATATTACGATGTCACCGTTTAAGCCTTTATAACCGTTAACCGTTTCAGTTGTCCAGTCATCGTAATCGGGGGCACGTCCATCATGTATTTCACCACATGGTAATTCACCACCAATACCGATGATAAAGATAGCACCATATTTTTTTGCTGCTTCCGTTTCCCGTTCCTTAGGGGTTTTGTCCGGGTATTCTGCTTCCAGTTCTTCCGAGTGAATAAAGGTGATTTCTTCAGGAAGGATCGGTCTTATTTGTGGGTAATGTTCGAATACTGTAAATTCAGTACGTAAAAGCACAGTGTATATTTTCCGGACTATTTTTTTCAGGAAATCCAGGTTTCGTTCTTCCGGGTATATTACCCTTTCCCAATCCCACTGGTCGACATACAACGAATGAATGTTACTTAATTCTTCGTCGGGACGGATCGCATTCATGTCGGTATATAAACCGTAACCTTTTTCAATCCCGAGGTCGGCCAGGCTCATCCGTTTCCACTTGGCCAGTGATTGTACTACTTCTGCCTTTTTGTCGCCTAACTCTTTTACCGGGAAGGAAACCGGACGTTCAATGCCGTTCAGGTCATCATTAATACCAGTACCCTGCATCACAAAAAGCGGGGCAGTTACCCGGCGCAGTCTTAACTCAGCCGACAGGTCTTCCTGAAAACTGTCTTTTACCAGCTTGATTGCCTTTTCGGTTTGCTTCAGATTTATAACAGGCTGATAATTTTTAGGAATAAATAATTTCATTTTGTCTATTATTTTAGTGTTTGTACTTCAGTGGTAATTAATAATTGCCAAAAATTAATTACAAACCGCAAAAATAATATTCTATTTGATTTTTTTCAGATTCATTTTAAGCCAGCCAATTAAATCCAGCGATTTGATACGCAGGTTTTCATTGGGATTTTTTATGAGTTCTTCGAGATTCGAAATACTCTCCTTTATCAGTTGGGCCTGTTTGTTCTGGTTATTGGTATTTACAAGTTTTTTGATCAGTCCCAGGATCAGGCGTTCACTTCTTTTTTGTCCCGTCAATTGTTTTAGTTCACGTTCCAATGAGCGTATCTCGTAGGAAAGAAATTCGAAGTCACGTAAATCAAAGCGAATCATTGCCATTAACAGACGAATAGAAGGATAAACGGCCAGTTGGTGCATCGGCTTTCCCTGGTTTAGAATGGAACGTAATTCCTTTGTGGCTTCACGGAATTGCCTGTTTTTATAGCGAACAAATGCAATTTGCAAGACCAGTTCGGCATATGACGTCAATGGCAGGTTTGCCTGAATATCGCTGAGCATATTTGTCGATTTTTCCAGGTGTGCCAGAGCTTCGGTGTAGCGGTGTTGGTCGGTCAGGATAAAACTTTCGAAAAGAAAAACCAGGTAATTCACCGGGTTTTTCGCGCTGTTATCTGATTTTACAATTTCCCTGACACGTTCAATAAAATAAGGCATTTCGTCCAGTTGTCCGAATATTCTCAGGTTATGGAGGATACCCTGGATATGATACAGGTAAAAAACCGGAGGAGAGGCCCATAACTGCTTGTTTGATTCAAACAGATCATTCAGTTCATAATATACTTTCAGGCTCGAACGGGGATTGTCCATCATTATAAAATAGACCGATTGGAACAAGAGATGGATTTTTTTTGCCTCGAAAGAATTTTTAATTTGCCCGATATTGGCCTGCAATTCGTTAAAAGCCAAATCGTTCAGCTTTTCTTTTTCAGCTTCGCTGTGTGTTGGCCCCTGGTTGAATTGCTTATGCCGGATAATATTATATAATGAATAATGATTATCAATGGCACGTTGCTGTCTTGAAACAGATTCCAGTTTACTCTGTTTTTTTATCAGTTCTTCTTCTTGTATATTTTTGAATTCTAGTTGGTTGAGTGATTGTAATTCCATTCGTGCAAATGAGCAGAAGATGCTGAACTTTTCATGTTCCAACGATAATTCTTTACTTTTTTCAATTAGTTTGAAGCAGTCGTTATAAAGGCCTCTGTTAAATAGTATTTTACATTCCTGGAAGTTTTTCAGCAATAAATTTTCCACATCTTTTTCAGATTCAAAGGCGATCAGGTTTTTGATAATTAATTTATACAAATGATGACAATTGATGTCGAAATTCGCATCAGGCAGTTGTTTTTTGAATGATTGTTTAATGGTCTGGAAATTCGATTTTGGAGATTGAAGCAATTTGTATAATACCTGATAATTTTTATTGGTATGGTGCATTTTGATGTTTAGCTGTAAAAAGCGCTTTTCTGCTTTCGTCATGGAATTTACCAATAGGATAAGAGTGTCAATTTTAGTCATATGCTGTTTAATAACATTATTCTACTAATTACAGATTTAAAATTATAAAATAAATTCAAATTCTGATTGTATAAATTACATATAATCAGTTTATTTATTATTTAGATATACATATCATATCATTTAAAAATATAATATTTGCCGATTTTTGGAGAAATTTCGATAAAGAAATCCGGTAACTTCGTTTAGTCAAAAAAATGAAAAATATATGGCAAACAAAAAAATTCTGGTAGTCGGAAGTTCCAATACAGATATGGTTATTAAAACCCGTAAATTTCCTTCTCCCGGGGAAACGATTCTGGGTGGACGTTTTCTTATGAATCCCGGAGGAAAAGGGGCCAACCAGGCTGTTGCCGCGAAACGGCTTGGCGGAATGGTTTCGTTTGTCGGGAAAACCGGGGATGATATTTTTGGGAAGCAGGCCATGCAACTACTGGAAGATGAGGGCATTCTTGTTGATTTTGTGGCTACTGATCATGAAAATCCAAGTGGAGTGGCGATGATCACTGTGGATGCAAAAGGAGAAAATTCTATTGTAGTGGCTCCCGGCTCGAACGGGACACTTTCTCCGGCTGATTTTGACCAGGCACTTGCTGACCTGGAAGATTCTGAAATTGTGCTTCTGCAGTTAGAGATACCAGTCACAACAGTTACTTATATTGCCGAGGTGGCTTCGAAAAAGGGTAAAAAAGTAATACTTAACCCTGCACCTGCTGATCGGTTACCGGAAGAGTTATTTAAGAACATTTTCGCGATAACCCCGAATGAAACAGAGGCAGAATTGTTGACCGGGATTCGTGCGGTCAATGCTGAAACAGCAGAAAAAGCAGCCCGGGTATTGAAAAAGAAAGGTGTGAAAGTTGTCATTATTACCATGGGAGCGGCCGGGGCATTTGTATTGAGTGATGAATTCACCGGAATGGTAAAGGCTCCCCCTGTTGAGGCGGCAGATACTACTGCAGCCGGCGATACTTTTAACGGTGCCCTGGTTGTTGCTCTTTCCGAAAAACAACCCTTGCAAAAAGCTGTTGAGTTTGCCTGCCAGGCTGCTTCTGTATCTGTTACAAGGATTGGAGCCCAGACTTCCATTCCGTTCAGAAAAGAAATATAGATTGAGAAATTAACCACAAAAACCAATAATATGAAAACATACCTGTTTTTATTTGTAACACTTTTTATGATTGCCGGTACTTCCTGCAGTCGTAAAAGTTCCAATATGAGAATTATTTCCAATGAAGTTCTGAAAGATAAAATTGCCGGTGGCTGGGCAGGGAAGATGATTGGAGTTACTTACGGGGCCCCGACTGAGTTCCGGGCACAGGGCAAAACGTATGAGGATCCCATTAAGTGGGTACCTGCTGATGTGAAGGGGGCCATTGGACAGGATGATATTTACGTGCAGCTTACTTTTTTAATGGCAATGGACCAATATGGTATAGATGCCCCGGCAAAAAAATTCCAGGAGTTATTTGCCAAAGCTGGTTATCATTTATGGCATGCCAATGTTCAGGCACGAAAGAATTATTTCGATAGTATTTTTCCGCCACAATCCGGTCATCCTGATGATAACCTTCATGCTGATGATATTGATTTTCAGATTGAAGCTGATTACATCGGTTTTATGTGCCCTGGAATGCCGCAAACTGCAAACAAGATTGCTGATAAGATCGGCCATATCATGAATTATGGCGATGGGGTTTACGGGGGGGTGTTTGTTGCCGCTTTGTATGCCGAAGCATATTTTGAAAACAACATTAATAAACTCATTGAGAAGGCCTTGTTGTCCATTCCTTCTGAAAGTGATTATTACAGGATTGTAAAAGATGTGATCATCCTGCATAAACAATACCCGGATGACTGGCGTGCTGCCTGGGCCGAACTGGAAGCCAAGTGGGGCAAGGACCATATTTGTGGCGCCGGTTCTGATTTTAACATTGATGCAAAACTTAACGGAGCCTATATTGTAATGGGATTACTTTATGGTGAAGGTGATCCGGAGAAGACCCTGGAAGTTTCGACCCGTTGCGGACAGGACTCGGATTGCAACCCTTCCAACGCGATGGCAGTACTGGGAGTGATGAAAGGGCTTAGCGGATTACCGGAAGAATACCAGGATGCAGTAAAAGCAATAGGAGATTCTTTGTTTATTAATACTACTTATTCATTCAATAAAGCAGTAGCACGGACTATGGAATATGCGCAGAAACTAACGGTTGAAAATGGGGGCGAATCAACAGGAAATAAACTAAAGATTAGTGTTCAGCAGCCTCAGCCGTTTCCGTTTGAAGAATCTTTCCCGAAACTGGTTTTTGATAAGAATGTTAGTGTGTTTGCTCCCGGAGCCTGGGAGATGAAAGGCAACTGGAAAAGCTATTGTTACTTTAGTGAATGGTCGAAAAAGGAGATAAAAGACCAGGCTTTGTATAGCGGAAAAGCAGGAGATGAGATCAGTTTCACATTTGAAGGAACAGGAGTGTCTTTGGTAGGGAACTGGCTTAGGGACGGAGGAAAAGCCGATGTTTTTGTAGATGGTGAATTAAAACGGACTATCGACAATTATTTCTTTTTTTCAAATCAGGAGCACAGAAACATGAGTGTGTACCATATCGTAAATCTTCCTGAGGGAAAACATACCATCCGGTTAGTTGTGAAAGGGGAGAAACGGACAGAGTCGCAAGGAACCAATGTATATATCAGAGAAGCTGTAGTATTTAAAACAGCTGATAAGATCAACGAAAATTTTAAGTTTTCTTTTCAGAAATAAGAATGTTTGATGGTTTTTAATATTTGATTATGAGAAATATATTGAGTGTTGGTGCGTTTTTGTGCCTGATTGTTTTTTCGACAGAAACATACGGACAAAAGGAGAAAGCCCCGGTCAAAATAATTTTTGATACTGATATGGGGCCTGATTTTGATGATGTAGGTGCAATTACCGTGTTACATGCCCTGGCTGCCAAAGGCGAATGCGAGATACTGGCAACCTGTGCCAGCGACCGTTATCCAACGGTTGCACCTACCATTGAAGCGTTTAACCGGTATTTTCAAAAGCCTGATATTCCGGTTGGCGTTGCCGGGGAGGGAGCCCCTGATTTTTCATGTCCAAACCATTGGAATGATTCTGTAGTAGCCAAATTTTTGCCTGAACCGAAAACCATTGCCGATTATCCTCCGGCAGTTCAGGTGTATCGTAAAGCGTTGGCTGGTCAGCCCGATCATAGCGTAGTTATAGTGACCGTAGGATTTGTTAGTAACCTGGCTGATTTACTCAAGTCAGTCCCTGATGAATTTTCTCCGCTTTCCGGGATAGAACTGGTAAAAAAGAAAGTGAAAAAGCTGGTTTCTATGGCCGGGGATTTTCCACAGGGTAACGAATTCAATGTGAATCAGCATCCTGGAGCCTCTTTTTATGCTTATTCGAACTGGCCAACGCCAATTCTTTTTAGCGGCTTCGGGATCGGAAGTAAAATCATGACCGGGAACAAGGTTGCCACACAGGGAACAGTGGGAAGCCCGGTTCAATGGGCATACAGCTACTGCCTCTCAACCTATGGAAAAAAGCCGTTGACAAATCGTAATTCGTGGGATCATACTGCTGTTTTATGTGCTGTCCGTAACCCTGAGGATTATTTTTATGTGATAGGGGAAGGGACTTTTATTTGTAATCCCGATGGTTCAAACACATGGGATGCTGATAAAGATTCCGGGCATTCGTTTCTTGTGCACAAATATCCGTATCAGAAAATTGCTGATGTTATCGACGATTTAATGTTATACGAACCAAATCATTAAAAATAAATTGCAATGTATATTGTTAGTTCATATTTTATCGCGGTAATTCTTTGCGTGGTTACCATGCTTTGCTGGGGATCGTGGGCAAACACCCAAAAACTGGCAGAAAAATCATGGCGTTTCGAATTGTACTATTGGGACTATGTGACCGGTATCATACTGATGTCGCTGCTTTTTGCATTTACCCTTGGCAGCATTGGTGATCAGGGGCGTTCGTTTATTCCTGATATAGTTCAGGCTGATTTCAGTAAATTATTGAATGCCTTTATTGGAGGTGTGATCTTCAATGCGGCCAATATCCTGGTAGTCGCTGCTATTGCTGTTGCCGGAATATCTGTGGCTTTTCCTGTCGGGATTGGCATTGCACTGGTTTTTGGCGTACTGATCAATTATCTGGCAAGTCCGCAAGGTAATGCGACATGGTTATTCATGGGGGTTGCTTTAATTACACTGGCTATTATTTTAGATGCTTTTGCATACCGGAAAAAAGCCAGTCAGAATAAAAAAGTACCGGCAAAAGGCATATTGCTTTCTGTTTCCGGTGGTGTATTAATGGCCTTGTTTTATCGTTTTGTGGCAAGTTCAATGGCTGCCAACCTGCAAACCCCGGAAGCCGGATACCTGAGCCCCTATACCGCAGTTGTTGTTTTTTCGGCAGGCATCCTGGTAAGTAATTTTATTTTCAATACGATTTTAATGAAACATCCGGTTGAAGGAGAACCGGTGTTTTTCAGGGATTATTTTTCAGGAAAGATGAAAGAACACCTGACTGGTATTGCAGGTGGAGTGATTTGGTGTATCGGGATGTCGTTCAGTATTATCGCATCAGGAAAAGCCGGGTTTGCTGTTTCTTACGGATTAGGACAGGGAGCTACTCTGGTGGCAGCGCTTTGGGGCGTTTTTATCTGGAAGGAGTTTAAACAGGTAAAAGGTACATCTGGTTTACTAACTGCTATGTTCCTACTTTTCGTGGTCGGATTATCGATGCTGATTTATGCAGGAATGTAACGCGTTACAGGTTTATCTCCAGTCCGTCGTAAGCCAGGAAAACATCCGGGGGTAATTCATTTGATACCTCCCGGTGGAGTCCCATCTGGTGTGACAGGTGGGTAAGATAGGCCTTCGCTGGTTTTAGTTCATCGATTAGTTGTAATGCCTCGCTGAGGGTGAAATGAGAAATGTGTTTTTCCTTGCGGAGGGCATTTACTACCAGTACTTCCAGGCCTTGCAGCTTTTCCTTTTCGCTTTTTTCCAGATAGTTCACGTCGGTAATATAAGCAAAGCTCCCGATACGGAACCCAAAAACAGGTAATTTGTAATGGAGCCCGCGTACCGGGATAATTTCTGTTTCTCCGATGAGGAAAGGCTTATTTTCAATTAAATGAAGGTTCATTTGCGGTATCCCCGGATATTTGTAGCGGGCAAATACATAATTGAATACGCGCCTGATCGCATTTTGTACCCGTTCTTCTGCATAAATATCAGTAGGGTGTTTTTGTACCCAGTTAAATGCCCGGATGTCATCGAGACCAAAAAGATGGTCGACATGTTCGTGTGTTAATAAAATGGCATCGAGGCTTTTCAGGTTCACCCTCAGTATTTGCTGGCGGAAGTCAGGACCAGTATCAATAACCAGCTTTTGTTCTCCTGTTTCTATCAATACCGACGAGCGTAGGCGTTTATCCTTGGGGTCGTCCGATTGACAGACCTCACAATTGCATGCAATAATTGGTATTCCCTGCGATGTCCCGGTTCCCAGAAAGGTAATTTTCAAAATCTTTATTTTTTTACAGATTTACAAAAATAAGGAATGGGGCAGTGTCTGCCATACTTTTTATCTATTTTTGAAAGAAAAAATGACAATGGCAAAAATTTACCTGATCCCTGCCACATTGGGCGAAAGTAAACCAGATGCAGTGTTCCCGTCCGCTAATAAAAGTATTATCCTTTCCGTTTCATATTTTATCGTGGAAAATATCAGGACTGCCCGTCGTTTTTTGAAACTGATCGATAAAGATATTGATATTGATCGACTTACCTTTTTTGTGTTAAATAAACATACCAAGGCTGAAAACATTTACCATTACCTGGCCCCGGTAAAAAACGGCCATGACATGGGGATTATTTCTGAAGCCGGTTGTCCGGGCATTGCCGATCCCGGCGCAGATATTGTGAAAATCGCTCATGAAAAAAACATCCGGGTAGTTCCGTTAGTCGGTCCCTCTTCGATACTATTGGCCTTAATGGCTTCGGGGATGAACGGGCAGAATTTTGCATTTAACGGCTATTTACCTATTAAAGAACCGGATAAATCAAAGACAATTAAAATATTGGAAAAGCGGGTTTATACTGAAAACCAAAGCCAGCTTTTTATTGAAGCCCCGTATCGTAACCTGCAACTTTTTAGTGACCTGGTTCGCAACTGTGATCCCCGGACCCGACTTTGTGTAGCTGCCGATATTACCCTGGAAACCGAATTTATACTGACCCAAACGGTTTTATACTGGCGTAGAAACCAACCTGATATACAGAAAAGGCCTGTTGTTTTTATAATCGGAAAATAATGTTAACATCAATTTGTATATATTATTTTTCGGGGACCGGAAATTCAAGAAGAGTTTCGGAGTGGATCAAAAAAAGCGCTTATGACAAAGGCTATAAAGTGGAGAGTATCGATATATCGAAAACGAAACGCCGTGATGTGCCAAAACCGTCAGACGATACGATGATTGGTTTTTGTTCGCCAACACATGGTTTTAACCTGCCTCCTGTCATGATGCATTTCCTGTTGTTTTTTCCGCGGGGAAGGAGTAAGGTTTTTATCATGAATACCCGGGCCGGAATGAAGCTTTCCAAACTGTTTCTTCCCGGTTTGAGCGGGATGGCACAATATTTTTATGCACTTGTATTATTGCTGAAAGGCTACAGGGTAGTTGGCATGCGCCCGGTTGATTTACCTTCGAACTGGATATCGCTGCACCCCGGACTGAAAACAAAAGTTGTCGATTCGTTGCACCAACGCTGGGAACAAAAGGTGAAGCGCTTTGCTGACCGGATTCTGTCAGGGAAACGCGATTACCGTGCTTTGTTTGATCTGGCACAAGACCTCGTGATTACACCTGTAGGATTATTGTATTACCTCATTGGACGGTTTGTTTTGGCAAAGTCGTTCTATGCCGATTCCTCATGCAATAATTGCGGATTATGTATAAAAGAATGCCCGGTACAGGCAATTAAAAAGATAGATGGACGTCCGTTTTGGTCATACCGTTGCGAAAGTTGCATGCACTGTATGAATAAATGCCCCAAACGGTCGATACAAACAGCCCATGGCTATTTTATAGGTGTCATTTTCCTGTCTGATTCTGTTATCCTGGTAAGTTTCTGGAATTTGATTTCAAAATATTTGTCGTTGCCGCCGGATAACCTGTTTGGGAATATTGCAGATACCCTTATTTCCGGCTTGATTACAATATTTACTTTTATAATCACATACCGTATCTTTCATTATTTACTGAAAATACCAGTTTTCCGTGAAATTATTCATATCACATCACTAACCCGTTTCCGTTTTTGGAGGAGGTACCGTTACAGGATGAACAAACACTAAATAATTCCCTCTTTAAACAAATTTCAAAACTTAATTTTTGTATTTTGCCGGCCGAATTTTTAAACAGGACAAGTGGATCAGGATTTAAACGGAGAATTGTTTTTTAATGACGGTTATCAACTGGTAAAATCAGAAATTGCCGGAATGGTCAGTAAAGATTCCATTTTTCGGGCTTTGGTAAAAATGTACCAGTCGGTTGATCTGCTTATCAGTTCTTTATTGAATTTTGCTGAAAGACAAGGTATGCAAGTCGCTTGTCACAAAGGATGCGAATGGTGCTGTCATCAGGCTGTTTTTGCCAATTCTTACGAAATTCATTATTTGTCGGAATATATTAAAACACGTTTTTCAAAAGAAGAAAGAGAACAGATCTATAAGCAGGCCCAGGTAAAAAACGGTAAGGTAAAAGAATTAAAGGAATCTGAAGTATTACAGTACAAATTCCCATGCCCGGCGTTAGTTAACGGTGCCTGTTCTGCTTATGAGGCACGTCCGATGGCCTGCCGGATATATTTATCAACCAGGCTCGAGAGTTGTCTTGAGTTTTATCATCATCCTGAAAGTGAAAAGAATTTTCCTGCATTACTCGATTTTCCCCTGATGGCCGGAAAGATGATGAATGAGGGATTTATCAATGCCTTAAAAGAAAAGGGGATTAACACGGCTGAATTTCGTTTGGAAGAAGGTCTGTCGATAACCCTTAAAGAAGGCTGGTTAGCACCAGACACATTAAAATGATTTTTGGGAGAGTCGGCAGGGGCAGAAAAACAATTATTTTTTCATCAAAAGTGATTGATTTTGTGCATAATAGTTATCAACAGTCTGTTCATAATCTGTGTTTTAACCGATATAAGATCGATAAAATCCTTTACTGATGAATAATACAGATTGTCAGACACTTATCAACTTTTATTAATATTGCCGGTTGATACAAAGTTTATTTAAAAATGAAGAAACTATTGACTCAAGTGTTTTATTTTGAGTAAATTTAATACATCAGATGAGCGATAAAAGGCAGCTCTGAAGAAGTGGAAACGAAAAAAATGACTTAATTGGAATTTGATTCGTTTCATCCTGGCCTCCGGGCCGGCACGACTGAAGGGCCGAAGTTTGAACCGGAAAGGATTCGTTCTCAAGGTTCAGTCAACAAAAAAAAGATCGCTTGCGTTCTTCGAAAAGTTGAGTTGAAAGGTGTTTCATGCATGAAAGAACCTCGGTTCCGGAAAGCAGGGACAAAAGCCAGTAAGGCCGAAAGGCCTGAAATACTTTACAAACAGCCGGAGTATATCGTAAGACATGCAAAAGCAGGTTTGGCCTGAAGACACTTCGTCCGGGAAGAGGACCTTCGGGAAATCGAGCGGACAGCCGGAAGGTGTAGCCGTAAAAAGCACACCGGAAAGCCATGGGTTGTAATAGGATGATCTTCGGATCTGAAAATACAGCCGGCCATAATAACCGTAGTCTGGCACTGAAAGCGACTTCGGTTGCTGGATGTGAATGGGAGCTAGTCGTCAAGAGTAGTTCCCATTCGTGTTTTTTACAGAATATTAAAACTCATGATATTTTTTTCTTATATCCTCCAATTCCTGCATGTGTTGCTCAAGTAATTTCTGGTGTTTTTGCCAGATCGAATCCCGGTCGAAAAAGAAATCGGGATCAGAAAATTGCATGAACATAGAATCATTCAATTGTTTTTCAAATTCCTGCATAAATTCATCATTTCTGAAATGAAAAGCCTGTGTCGAATCCCTGTGAAATTTAAAAATGGAATCATTTCGATAAGAAAAAAGGTCATGATCAACTGAATCGGAAAATAATTCAGAGAAATGCTTGTAAAATTTTTCAAATTCGTGATTATTGAAATGAAATCCCTCTAATGGATCGTCAATTAGGGCCGAATCATTAGAAAAAAAGTTTCCTTTCCAGTCAAAGAAATCTGAAAAATCAATATCGTCAGGAAATCTCCTCAGTGTAGTATCTCCTGAAGAGGAATAAAAGTAAGTCGAATCAAAACTGATCAGGTTCCCGTTTTCATCGTATTCTTTATTGACCGTAACTTTTTCCTGAGGTAACTGTTTTTTTATACTATCGGGCTGTGAATACACGATGTCGCAAACAGCCATGATTACAAACATCAAAGATATAAGCCGTTTCATACCTTCCGTTTTAAATATTCTATAATAAAAGTTTGAGCAAAATTAATTACGATTAGTTTTAAAAAGTTTAAAAAAGAATTAAAAAAAATTATCAAGGTCAATTCCGGGGAGTTAAAGAAAACTATTCTTTGGCTCCAAGAGCAGATTACCTTCCTAGAGGGAATTGACTCTTCTGGAGAGGTAAATGACCAATCTGACGGGAAAATACCAGACAGAACAAGGTTTAACTTCAAACGAAAAAAGTTGACAGGTTCCCGGACAGAGAAAGTATCTGTACCAGTATCCATTTTCATAGACCAAACAATGTTTTGCAGGAACGAGAACGACACCAACACAACCCGCCCCAACCAGGATATATTATCATTAATTTAATTCACACGAGGATATAGCGTATGATAATTTGTATTAATATTGCACCTACCAATTAAAAACGACAATGTTGACAGGTAAATATATTAAACCCCTTTTGCCAGGCTTCTCTGCGATCAGAAAAATTCTCATTTGCCTTATTGTTTCCTCTGAATTATAAAAGACATCAGTAGAAAATTCTTCCCTCCTTTTGTAATACCTGAACAATCTTGTATTTTTTGATCCCGATAATGAGTTATCTGTATAAAACGGCAAAAAAAGTTGAAAAGGTTTTTTCGGAACTAGATACACAAATTGCCACATTCCAAAACAAAACAAGCCTCCACTGTATAGCAAAATGCAATCTTTGCTGCATGAAAAAAGATTTGGAAACGTCAGTACTCGAATTTCTGCCGCTTGCTATTCACTTGTACAAAAACAACCTATATGAACAATTCCTCGACCAACTGGGCCAAGGCCATGATTACTGTATTTGCCTGTCGCATTTTAAAATAGAAGGTCAGCTTACCGGTTGCACCCAATATGCTTATCGCGGACTGATTTGCAGACTTTTTGGTTTTTCGGGACTTATTAACAAAAACGGAATAAAAAAAATATATACATGCAAAGAAATTAAAACCGCACAGGCCGAAAAATACGAATCTGCAATTACCCGGATAAACACAAAACTCAAAATTCCGATGGCTTCCGATTTTCAAATGAAAATAGACCAGATTGATCCGGGCATGGCAAACGATGTCAATCCCATCAACATTAGCATTGAAAAAGCTATTGACAAAGTTGCGTACTACTATAGTAACCGACCACAGCGTCCGCATAGAATACGGAAAGCCGGATAAAACCTCTTATTTTACTGCTATTGTTTCGATTTCTATTAAAACTCCCAGTGGCAAATCCTTCACAGCAAAAGCTGCACGGGCCGGAGGATTTACAGAATAATACATTCCATACACCTCGTTCATCGCCTTAAAATTGGCCATATCGCTCAACAAACAGGTCGATTTTACGACATCCTGAAATGTATAACCGGCAGCTTCGAGGATAGCCCCGACATTTTTCATTACCTGAATGGTTTGTCCGGTTATTCCGCCTTCAACGACTTTGCCTGTTACCGGATCAATTGCTATCTGACCGGAAATATACAATGTACCGTTTACTTCGACTGCCTGACTGTAAGGGCCAATAGCTGCAGGCGCCTTTTCTGTCGTAATAATTCGTTTCATATTAATCTGATTTAAGATATTACTCTATAATTTTAAATTCTGTTCGTCGGTTAGCTGCTCTGCCCTCTACTGTTTCATTGGTTTGTACCGGCATCAAAAAGCCATATCCCATATAAGAAAGCCGGCTTTCACTAATCCCGCTTTGAACGAGGAAGCGGTAAACCGATTCTGCCCGTTTGGACGAAAGCTCTAAGTTAAACTGTTCGCTGCCTACATTATCGGTATGCCCGCTAATTTCAATTTTTACAGAAGAATTCATTTTCAGGAAAGCAAGCAGCTTGTTCAATTCCGTAATCGATTCGGGCAACAGTTGAAACGACGCGGTTTCGAAAAAGATGTTCCGCAATACAGCAACGGAACCAGGTTCAACAGGTTTTAAGCGAATCTTCAGCAAAAACGGATCGTATGAAGCTTTTACATCGTCCAACGCAAAATGTTCGGAGTAAAAAAGATACCCCGGTGCAGAAACATTCATCAAATAATTTTGGCCCAGAGGCAGACCAACTAAAAAACGTCCGTTTTCATCAGCTTGCATCTGCATTCTTTTTCCAGGATTTTTAAGGTCTGCCATCTCAACAACTGCAGATAACGGCTCACTGTTTTTCGCATCAACGACCTGCCCCTGAACATAGGTTACCGGCACAGGCCGGATATTTTCCGGCATTTCGAATGAAAAAATATCCATTCCCCTCCCTGCTTTATCAGTTGAATAATATGCTGTTTTTCCAGTGGCATCGACCACCAGTCCCCGTTCGTCGTGATAAGTATTGATCGGATATCCCAGGTTCACCGGCTTCGACCAAGAAGAATCAGCCTTCATCTTTGCAAAAAAAAGGTCGTTTTCCCCCATTCCCTGCCAGTAGTCGCTGGCAAAATATAAAGTCTGCCCATCGGGATGAATAAAAGGCGACATTTCGTTTCCCGGGGTATTAATCGAGTCCCCCAGGTTTTCAGCTTTCCCCCATCGCGGATTTTCGTCATTAAATCCCAGCAGGCGGCACCTCCAAATGTCCATTCCGCCTTTTCCTCCTTTCCTGTTACTCACGAAATACAAAAATTCATTATTACATGAGATCGATGGTTGCGATTCCCAGGCTGCCGAATTAACAGGTCTTCCGGCATTCCCCGGAACACTCCATCCGTTTCCTGTTTTTTTCGAAAGATACAGATCGCATCCGCCCCATGTATCACGCCTCGAACAGGCTGTAAAAAAAAGCAGCCCCGCATCAGGAGAAATAGCTTGCGCACCTTCATTATTCAACGTATTTATCGTAGAAATTGGTTCTGCATCCATCCATTTATCATCTTTCCGTTTAGAAACAAAAAAATCTTCCTGAAAAAACTGTCGCCCGGTTAAAGAATCAGTAAAGGGGATCAACCGTGTAAAAACAAGTGATTTCCCGTCAAGGGATAAACTGGGCCAATATTCATCAAAAACAGTATTGACCGAATCACCCAAATCAAACGGTTTTATGTCGGCAGCACGGGCCATCTGCGCAATTGCAAAATCACAACCGGATATTCCCTTCCGCGCTTTGTCAATCATCGGCTGGTTATTCCCGGCATGGCATAAATAACTGGTAAAAGCCTGCTTTGCCTTTTTGTATTGCCCAAGTTTTTTCCTGACATCGCCCAGAGCAAAATATACCTTTATATATTTTAAAGAATCGATATGCAAGGCTTGTTCCAAACAGTCTGCTTCGTCTTCATACCGTTCCATCCCGTGCAACACATCGGCTTTTAAAAGACAGGCTTCTAAAAAACCATCATTTTTACCGATAAGCCTGTTTAATATCTTCAATGCAGAAGAATAATCCTGGTTATTGTACAAATGCCGGGTCTGTGCGAACTGTTTGGTCACTTTTCCGGGATAACCTGATAAATTCTGGGAAATACCTACTGCCGGGACAATTATCAATATTATAAAAACAAAATATTTCAATACGGATATATTTTTTTCAAAAATTACTATAACCAACTTGTCATTTTATTCGTTACAATGGTTGTGTTCTGAAATTATAAAAAACAAAACAAGTAACAAATTCGTAATAAAACTTATCCAAAAAGTATACAAAAAAAGTGTTTTTCAGCTATTGGAATTTATACATTTTTTTTTCTATTATTACTGAATCAAAAAATTAATTATTAAATTACACTTAAATTGTTATTTTTCAAACAAATAGCTCTGCAGAAATGAAAACCAACAAGAATTCAGGCAAGCATTCCAGAAGCCCTAAAGGTCAAAGGTTTGAAGATGACTTCCCGGCTGGTAAAGGAATAAAGAAAGATCGAAGTAAAAAAAGAAGGTTATCGATCTACGATGATTTTGATGATGACCTTCAAAATTTTGAAGACAGTTTGGACTTTGACTCCTCGGACAATCCTTTCGACGATTAAACAACGATACAGATAAAAAAATCGCACCTCAATATTTTAATGAAAGGATAAAGGTATTAAGCCACGAGATCAAAAAAAAGCCGCCCCGTAAAAACAGGACGGCTTCTTTTATATATTTAGTGCTTTATTATATTACAAGGCTAGTATTTCACTAATCATAATCTTCATCATCCTCGGCATTCGGATCAAATATTGCCATGTCATTATGGAGATAGGACGTTGATGCTTTCCCTGTTGCAATATAGCCATAATCTCCAATGGCAAAACCAACAGCCTCTGTCCTGGCTCCCCCCTGAAACCTGGTTTTTTCGTTCCAAAGATCGGTCGTCGGATTGTATTCCCAAACATAATCTATCGACGAACCACTGCTCCCTGTAGCCAGGTAACCTTTACCGTGAATGGAAAAAGCAACTGCTGCAGTCCTCATAATAGTTGTATAGTCATCATCGAAATCTTCATCATCGTCATCATTCGATATTTTACGTAATTTTACCCAACCATCGTTCTCATTATAGGAATAGAAGTCGTCTTCTAAAGCACTACTATTTGTTCCGTTTTTTGTTCCGCCAACAAAATAAGCAGTATTATCGATTATAAACACACAGGCATCCCTTCTTTTCGAACCAGGGTATCCCACGCTTGTCCATAACCCGGTAGCCGGATCAAAACTGAAGAAGTCATTCAGTTCGCCATCGTCATCATTATAACCGGTTCCAACGTAGCCATGACCATTAAGCGAAAAAGCAACCGCGCCAAACCTTATATCTCCGGGAAATTCATTTTCAACAGCAGACCATGTATTGGTTTCCGGGTCGTAACACCAAAAATCTTTCAATTCATTCCCATCATCATCGACACCGGTCCCCACATAGCCTTTACCACCGGCAGCAAAAGCAACTGCTCCTGACCGGGTTATTGCCTCATCCGGCATCGGTGCTAACCTAGTCCATCCTCCTAGACCGTTGTTTTCTAATGGATCGAAAACCCAAAAATCTTTTAAACGGTCAAGATCTTGATCTATACCTGTTCCTACATATGCCTTATCATCAATTAAAAAACAAACTGCCTCACTTCGCGATTTTCCGTTAAAATCCGAACCTTCGTACCAGTCTCCTAAGAACACCTCATCTTCCTGACATGACACAAAAAACAAAGACATCCCCGGCACCAGGAGGATTAAAAATAAATGAAAAAATTTTTTAAGACTCATAGAGTAATGTATTTTAAGATTATTTGTATTTTTCGCACTATTTATTGTACAAACCTATCAGACAGAAAGGTAGAAAAAAAGGAATTTAGACAAAATGAGTATATTTACATACAAAAAGCATATTTTTATAGACTCAACATGAAACACACAGATGAATAACGGTTTTTTTTCGTTAAAAAGTTTTAAAAACTAAGAATTCACACTCTACATCTATACTATTAAAGTTTTAGTATATATTTCTTTCTACTCATGTTTTTCTTATATTCTTTTGATATCAAATGTAATGATAAAAAGCAATATTTTAATGTATAAAGTATATTTTGCAGCCTTACTTTTACTGGCATTATTTTCCGCTTGCAGTGACGATGGTGATTACGACTCATATACAATTGGAGATGATTTTTTGCAAACGCAAACAACTGTCGCAATTATCGACACATTTAAAGTTTCACTGTCTTCATTTATGGTGGATTCACTGGTTACATCCAATACTTCAATAGGGTTAGTAGGTAATTATAAAGATGATGAATTAGGCATTGTACGGACTAAAAGTTTCTACCAACTGGGAATTAGCAGCGAGGGATATCCATATGAAGAAAACGCCGAAAATATTTTAGATTCGTTAACAATTAGAATGAGATATTCCGGCGTTACGTATGGTGATACAACCAAAACACAGACTATAAATGTTTACAGGATAGCTGAGACATTTGAAGAACCTGACGACAGGGATTTCTATAATGTATCATCCCTGAAACACGAACAGGAACCAATTGGCACAGAGACCTTTGAACCCGAACCCCTAAAAGATCAGTATTTAGAGATTCGTCTTAGTGATGCATGGGGACAGGAACTATTGGATATGATACGGAATGATTCGAAGGATCTTGATACAAACGATGATTTTTTTGACTATTTACCGGGAATTGTACTCGAATCGGAAACTGATGACGGGGCTGTATTATCGGTAGCTGTATCTGACACATCCGTGTATATGACTATATATGCCCATCGTGTTCTGTTTGAAAAGGAAGATATTAAATATACTTTCCCCCTGACTAACAGCAACATTCAGTTTAACCATATAGAAAGTGACCGGACAGGAACAAATTCTGAGCTTATCGACGATGATGATGAGCGCAATGATATTTCATCAGTCCATACCGGAAACCATAGTTTCATACAGGCCGGTACCGGGATATATACAAGAATTGAATTTCCCGGGCTTTCCAACGTGCTCACGATGGCTGAAAAAAGAATACTGCTAAAAGCCGAACTCATATTAACACCTGCATTCCAGAGCTATCTGGATTATTACACGCTGCCTGAAAACTTATACCTTTATGAATCGAACCGGACAAATTTAAACAAAGGGGTAATAGTGAATTCTAAGGGCGAATCCGTTACTGCAAAAGCAGTTATTGACTATACGTATTACAGGGATACCTATTATTCATTTGACATCACGAACTTCATCTCGGATGAATTGTCAGATGGATATTATGATGTTCACCATGCAATACTGGTCAATATTGCAAATAATAAAAGTATGGGCAGCACTTTAGACAGAGTTATTTTTTCTGATGATTCAGACCGGAAATACAGGCCAATTTTGAAACTTTATTACGTGTTCTATGAATAATTATATAGAAAAGAAAATATCATTTATCATCATATTCCTGGGTTCAGCTTTTATATCCGCATACGGACAAAACACCAACTCTCCCTATTCTGTTTTTGGACCGGGGGAATTACAACAAAAAGGATTCGGACCAAATGTAGCAATGGGAGGAACAGGGATTGGTATGCCCTCCTCCAATTTCATCAACAACACAAACCCTGCTTCTTATGCAGGATTTGACAGCTTACGGTTTATATACGAAATGGGGGCTGAATACAAATATTCAAAACTCAGTTCACAGGGAGACACCCGTAACGACAAAATGATGAACTTTAAATATGTAGCCGTTGGTTGCCGCCTGACTGACTGGTTGAGTACCTCTTTAGGAATTACCCCTTTCAGTAATGTTGGTTATTCCATTGTATCTTCCAGTACCGTAGAAGGTACAGGCAGCAAGTTTTATTCATACTATGAAGGCAGCGGGGGAATTAACGAGGTATACTTAGGAAATGCAATAAAATTAGATAAACTTTCATTAGGGATACATGGGGCTTACCTCTTTGGGTCCATCATACAGGAT
The DNA here is from genome assembly GCA_963662895.1 of Prolixibacteraceae bacterium. GTDB lineage: Bacteria > Bacteroidota > Bacteroidia > Bacteroidales > Prolixibacteraceae > GWE2-42-39. The sequence goes on from OY759982.1 coordinate 3,302,590, forward strand.
GAGTTGATCGTACAACCCGAAAACTTGTTCTCTTCTTTTATTATGACACGAACCCACTATCTGAAAAGTTTTTATTGCGATTTTGGGTTACAATATTCATTTAAAAGAAAAAATTGGGATTATACCCTCGGGGCAATATATAACCCGAAGCAACGCCTGAGATCAAATTATCAGGAAGATGTAAAAACAACCTCTTATTCTATTGTTTCAAGTTATAAGGAAGAATCGGACGATTTAGTAGTTCCTGCAAAATATGGCTTTGGGATCAGTACCAGAAAAGGCCCGTATATCCATATTGCTGCCGATTACGAATTCCAGCAATGGAAAGGAATCCGGTATCTTATGCGTAAGGGAAATTTTAAAAACAGTCACCGCATCGCAATTGGTGCAGAAGCCAGACCCTGGGGAGACAACATGGTAACACTTGACTGGTACCAAAAAATTATTTACAGAATAGGGGCCAATTATAAAACCTCTTTCCTGAATATTGACGACGTACAAATAACAAAAGCAGGAATAACGGCAGGGCTCGGGATCCCTGTAAAAAATTTAGGGACCCTTATGAATTTTTCCTTTGAATTGGCAACAGAAGGAAGTGGAAAAAAAGGGTTAATCCGTGAAAATTATTTCCTCTTTCACCTGAATTTTTCGATTAATGAATCCTGGTTCAGAAAAAAGATTTTCTTTTAATATTGAGGATATTAATAACAACATATTTAACAACTTTTAGAAAATATTATGGAGGACTTTAACCGATTATTGCCAATAAATTTATACGTTTGAGAAAAATTATTTCAGAAAAAATTATTTATAAAAACATACAAATTATGCAAAGGATATTTTATTTGATTTTACTTACCTTTATTTCCACATCAGTTATCTGTGCCCAGGAAAATGAAATGCAAAAACAAAAAGAAAAAAAAGGAATCGAATACAGTGCAGGTGATATTTTTCTGGGCTTAAGTTCCGGGATCAATTATGATATAAATGCTTACAAAACATCTACTGATGAAAACGGGTTCACTTTTGATAAAAGGAATCCCCATTTTAATATAGGAGGCTATTTGGGGATAATGGTAACAAAAAAATTCAGGCCACGATTCGAAATGAGATACGTGAGAACAAGTTTTGAGCAGGCATGGGACCAGAAAGAATATCCAACTTTTATCAACACAACCGTAAAACTTGATAACCTGGATCTGAACCTGCATTTCGACTATCTCGTATTAAACTCGAATAAATGGCACGTATTCCTTTCCCCTGCCTTAAAAAGTGAATTTATGGTAGGCGAAGATTATAAAACCACGAAAACAGATGGCGATGACAGTAACGATAAATTCAAGATACTCGAAGAACGCTATCCAAAGAGCATTGCTGGTGCAGCATTGTCTGCCATCTTTAAATATGATATTAACAAAAAGGTGGGCCTGACTTTTACCCCGGACTATACCATGTTTTTCCGTTCATATCAAAAGGATAATTCTGAATCATACTACAGATTTAGTTTCAATATTGGCCTTGAGTTCCGGTTTCATTAATTGAACAAATCAACTAAAAAATAAATCAGGACAAAATTAAATTTTGTCCTGATTTATTTTTATATACAGTTTAATTCCAAAACAATATTCAAAACCAAACAACGTTTTCCCCAAAAGATAACATCCGTTGAAAACCAGAATCACAATTATATTCTTCTTCTCCGTACATATGATATATGCTCAGGAACTCTGGTTTTCCGTATACGGAACGGTTTCCGATCAACGCACAGGGGAAAATCTGATTGGCGCTACAGTGCTGATTGAAAATCAGAAAAGCGGTACTGTTACCAATCCATACGGCTATTATTCCATCCTGGTCCCGCAAGGCCAGTACAAACTACGGATACAGTATATCGGCTACGACAGCAAAGAATTTTATGTGAATGTACATGAAAACAAACTGGTAAACATTGAACTGGCTGAAAAATCAGTCCAACTCGATAATATCACGGTCAGAGGAAAAAAGCCCGACCGTAACATTTCTTCGATTGAAATGGGCAATGCACAATTAAGCCCGAAACAAATTGAAGGTGTACCGGTGTTGTTTGGCGAGCCCGATATACTGAAAACCATACAGTTACTACCTGGAGTAAAATCGGCGGGAGAAGGGAATACAGGTTTCTATGTCCGAGGAGGAGGAATCGACCAAAACCTTATCCTGCTCGACGAAGCCCCTGTTTATAACGCCTCGCATCTGCTCGGTTTTTTCTCGGTTTTTAATTCCGAAGCAATCCGTGATGCGACACTCCTGAAAGGATTAATACCTGCTGAATATGGAGGAAAAGCCTCATCAGTACTGGATATAAAAATGAAAGAAGGCAACCTGAAAAAAAGTAGCCTGACAGGAAGCATCGGATTAATTTCGTCGAACCTGACCCTGGAAGGGCCAATCAAAAAAGAAAAAAGTTCGTTCATGTTAAGCGGACGCCGCACATATGCCGATATGTTCCTGAAACTGTCGAGTGATGAAGACCTGAAAAACTCCACCCTGTATTTTTATGACCTAAACATGAAGACCAATTTCATAATTAATGAACGGAACCGGTTGTTCCTTTCCGGTTATTTCGGACGCGACAACTTTGGCTTCAACGACCAGTTCGGGTTCGACTGGGGAAGTAAAACCGGGACTATGAGGTGGAACCATATTTTCAGCGAACGCCTGTTCCTCAATTCATCGTTTATTTTTAGCAATTATTCATACGACATTAATATTTGGGGAGACAGCCGGGTTACCATGCGGTCGGAAATACAGGACCTAAACCTGAAAGAAGATTTTACTTTTTATAAGAATGCCCGGAAAACCTTGAAATTTGGCACCAATATAATTTATCACAATTTTGTCCCGGGAGAAATCATCCCCGGCGAAAACAGCGCATACAACGCATTGGAAATCCCCGACCGAAAAGCAATTGAAACTGCTGCTTATTTCTCAAACACCCGGATTGTCAGTCCGAAACTGAAACTTTATTACGGTCTCCGGCTGTCTCTATTTACAAACATCGGCCCGGGCGACTTTTATGTACTCAACGAAAACAGAGAAGTACGTGATACCTTGACTTACAACAAATTTAAGCTGGTCAAAACACAAGGCGGACTGGAGCCCCGCCTGGGATTCAATTACATAATCACCCAGTCGAGTTCTTTAAAAGGTTCAGCAACCCGTATTTACCAGTTTGTCCACCAGCTTTCCAATTCTACTACATCAACACCGACCGACGTATGGCTCCCATGCAGCGATAATGTAAAGCCCCAGATTGCCGATCAGGTCTCGCTGGGCCTGTTTAAAAATTTCAATAAAAACCGCTACGAAAGTTCGCTGGAAATTTATTACAAAAAGCTACATAACCAGATTGATTATAAAAACGGGGCTGACCTGGTCTTTAATTCAACGGTTGAGGAAGAGCTGGTTCTTGGGAAAGGATGGTCGTACGGCACTGAATTTATACTGAAAAAAAATTACGGCAAACTAAATGGCTGGCTGGCTTATACCTGGTCAAAAACCATGCGTAAGTTCGATGATATAAATAACGGAGACTCCTTCCCTGCCCGACACGACCGTCCCCACGACCTGTCGATTACAGGGATGTACAAATTATCGGAAAAACTAACTGTTTCGGCCACATGGGTATACAGTACCGGAGATGCGGTTAGCTTTCCCAGCGGACGTTACGAAATTAACGGACAAGCAGTTGGTTATTATACCGAGCGAAACGGGTATCGTATGCCCAACACACACAGGCTTGATCTGGGACTGACATGGATACGCAAAAAAACACGAAAATTTGAGTCGAGTTGGAATTTTTCAGTATATAATGCTTATGCCCATGAAAATCCGTATTACATATATTTCCAGGAATCAGAAGATAATCCGGGAACCCGGGAAGCAGTACAGGTTTCTTTATTTAAGATAGTGCCATCTATAAGTTATAAGTTCAAATTTTAGGATAGAATGCAACTGAAATTAAAACAACACATTGGTATATTGGTAATTATTATTTCATCTTATTCATGTGAAAAGGTAATCGATATAAATTTGAATGAATCAGATCCCCAAATTGTAATAGAAGCCAACATCCACAATAACGACGACGATTGCCTGGTAAAAATTACCCGCACCTGTAGTTATTTTTCATCTGAATCCCCTGAACCAATAAGTGGGGCCGTTATTTCCCTTGCAAATCAGACATCCGAATATTCATTTTCTGAAATCAAAGAAGGCCTTTACCAGTTAGATAAAATCGGGAAACTTATTCCTGCGTCATATACATTATCTGCAGAAATTGATAGTGTTACATACGAGGCTACCTCAACGATGCCAACAGCAATTCATATAAACTACCTAAGTTATGAATATAAAGGGAGTACCCTGTTTGATGATGCAGGATACATTGTAAAATTCAGTTTTACTGATCCTGAAGATGAAACAAACTACTACAAGGTCAGATACAGCCTGAACGGGGAATTACAAAATGATGAAGAGGATTACACATTACTTACCGATGAATTATTTAACGGCAACTCAGTGCAAAAGGAACTAAATACAGCAAACAGGTTTGAAAAAGGAGATACTGTTTCTGTAGAGTTCATGTCAATTGATGAAAACACCTATGATTATTTTAATACATTGCTGAATATAATCGGGGAAAACACGATGGGATCAGCTGCACCTACTAATCCCAACAGTAATTTTTCGAATGATGCACTGGGATATTTTTCAGCCTATTCTTCCTATACAGAAACAATAATTACAGGAAAAATCTACACCGATTATTAGAGCATTAACCGTTTGTTTTCCATTTCGCTGATGAAAAAATCTTTATAGCTTTCGCCAATCGGAATATAGCTTTTACCAATCACCACCTGTGTTTTATTAATCACTTTAATGTGATTCAGTGAAATAATAAAGGACTTGTGTACCCTGGCAAAACGATCGGGAGGAAGATTTTCCTGCATCCGTTTCAGTGAATTCAGGGTAATAATTGGTTTTTCGGAACCTACCGTGAATATCTTGATATAATCTTTCAAGCCCTCTACATACAAAATATCGTTCAGGTTTATCTTAATTGTCTTATAATCGGCTTTCACCAATATAAATTCCGATGCAGGATTAACTTCTTTAACCTTTCCTGACGACTTCTGTTTAAGGCTTTTCAGGGAATAGTACTCATATGCTTTATTGGTGGCTTTCAGAAAACGGTCAAACTGGATTGGTTTCAACAAGTAATCCATTGCATTCAGATTGAAGGCTTCCAACGCATATTCCTTAAACACTGTGGTGAAAATAATCATCGGCTTCTCATCAAGACTTTTGATAAAGTCAATACCTGAAATACCCGGAAGTTGAGTATCGAGAAAAATAACATCAATCTTATGATTATGAAGTTTATCATACGTATCGAAAGCGGTCGAACACTTTGCTATCAATGTCAGATACGGAACATGCTCAATATACTCAGCAATAGTGTTTTGGGCCAAAGGATCGTCATCAAGAATAATACAATTCATCGTAAAGCCTGAATTTCTGTTATAATTGCTTGTTTTCATGTTTAGCGGTTGACGTTTTCGCGAGCCTATCAACGGTCTTGCCAATCTGGCTTGTCCCGTACGAAAAACCCCGCTCATGCTTTTTGCATTGTCAGCCTGCCTGTATTCAGAAAACTTTTCTACAGTACAAAGTAACCCATTTTTTTCCAAAACGATAATTTTTTTAGCTTTTAAAAATTTGACGGACGAAAGGTAAAACCTTCTTTTCACATGGCTATCTAACAAATCTTATAAAAACATAAGATTTGTTAAGAACGCGAAACTTTACTTGTGCCCATGTGTAATTTATTCGTTTACATTTGGCTTCTGTAACAGGCGGTTCCGGTAATTTTTAGGCGACATGCCCATCCGTTTAATAAAATCTTTAGAAAAATAGTAAGGATCTGTATATCCCAGCCTAAAGCCAATTTCCTTTATTTTCATCCGGCTGTAATCAAGATATTCACAGGCCTTGGCAATTTTCAAATGTGAAAAATAACTCAGAGGGCTGTAAGAGGTTTTTTTCTGAAATATGGTAATCAGGTATGACGGCGAGTAACCGGCCTCATCAGCAATCTCGTTAAGGCTTAGTTTTTTATCCAGGTTTTGTTCCATAAACTGAATGGCATGGGTAACCCCGGGATTTTGTTCCTCCATGAAATCGTCACTGGTTTTGCTGGCATAAATAAACGTGGCAAGCAAATGCCCAAATGCCAGGTTAATATATTTAAAGTTGGCATTGCAAAAACCTTTAGTTAGATTATTGAATAATTCGTCGAAGAGCATAGCCCGGTTAGCCACCATGTTATTTACAGAAGGAATCAGATCCCTGACCACAGTAAAATCCTCTTCCATTATTTTACTCTTTTCACCATTGAATTTACAGGTATAAAAAACCGACGGAGCATTTTCTCCTGTTTGAATTTTAAACACAAATCCTTCAGGAATTATACAATACTGATTTTGGCTGAAAGGAACCATATCGTTAGCTATCTGTAAAATCCCTTCTCCTTTGGTACAAAAAATCAACAAATGATCATCCAGCTTCACATCTTCAACCCATGACGTTCCCTTTTTGATCAAGACTTCTGCCAACTCACACAAATACAAGTCTTTCGTAATCGGATTTTGCCGTTGTTCTGCAATAATATAGGACGGAACTTTAAAAAATCGTTTCTTAACAATCATAGTTTAAAGATATTAACAAAGCAAAAAAAGTAATATTTTACATCTTTATCAAAGAAAATACTATTTTTTGCCTTCGGATTAGCCAATACATTTGAATACATAAAATTAAAAAACTGTTATACAATGAGCGAACTACTATCTAAACTGGCTGAATGTGTTGAATTTGGAAAGATAAATATGGCTTCCCCTTATCCTCCTCAAATGAAAGGTCTGGATGGAGCAGACGAAATTACCCGTAAAGCACTGGAAGAAGGAATAGCCCCTCAGGATATTTTATCAAAAGGGCTGATGCCTGGAATGGAACGGATAGGGATTAAGTTCCGCGAAAATAAAGTGTTCGTTCCTCAGGTGCTGATGTCGGCCAAAGCAATGAGTACAGCCATGCTTCATTTAAAACCGCATTTTCTGTCGGGAGCAGCCAAACAAAAAGGGACATTTATCATCGGAACTGTTTTGGGGGATCTGCACGACATTGGCAAAAACCTGGTCAGCATGATGGTTGAAGGGAATGGTTACAAAGTTATTGACCTGGGAACCGATGTAAATTCTGAAAAATTCATAGTAGCAATAAAAGAAAACCCGGACGCAGTTGTCGGATTATCAGCATTACTGACAACCACCATGGTTAACATGGAAAAAATTACCAAAGATATTAAAGGAGCTATACCCGGGACCCTGGTGACCATTGGCGGTGCACCGGTAAACAATGATTTTTGCATGAAAATCGGGGCCGACTATTATTCTCCCGATCCACAGGGTGTTGTAGAGTTTTTAAATTCAAGGATCGCATCATAAATAAACTAATGAAAGGATCAATTAACCAGTGGTATCATAATATATTAACAACAAAGTCAAGAGTGGCAATGCCTATTATGACGCACCCCGGGATAGAATTAATAAATGCCTCTGTTCTTGATGCAGTTACTAATGGTGAAATACATTATAAAGCGATTGATGCCCTCATTAAACAATACCCTTCGGCAGCAGTAACGATGATCATGGATTTAACTGTTGAAGCAGAAGCTTTCGGATGTAAGATAAACTTCAAAAGAAACGAGATACCAACAGTAAAAGAACGGCTCCTTCAATCAACAGATGAAATAGAAAAATTAACTGTCCCCGGCTTATCTGAATGTAAAAGGCTTAATGAATACCTGAATGCAGCAAAACTAGCGGTTCAGAACATCAGTCATGTTCCTGTTTTTCCGGGTTGTATCGGGCCTTTTTCCCTGGCCGGAAGACTAATAGACATGTCAGAAATAATGATTGACATTTATCTTTATCCTGACGAAATACACCGCTTGCTTGAAAAGTGTACGGCTTTTATAAAAGATTATATAAATGCTTACAAACAACTGGGAGCTGACGGAATTATTATGGCAGAACCGGCAGCAGGCTTATTGGGTGAAGATGAATGCAACCAGTTCTCGTCCAAATATGTAAAAAAAATAGTTGATGAAATCCAGGATGAAAATTTCATAGTTATTCTCCATAACTGCGGACATAAAGGTTTGCTTGCCGGATCAATGGCGTCGACAGGTGCGCTAGGTCTTCATTTTGGCAATGCTGCCGACATGAAATATGTATTGGAGAACGTTCCTGAAAACATACTGGTAATGGGAAACATTGATCCTGTCAACGTACTGCAAACAGGAAGCCCGGAGTTCGTTAAACAAGAATCCCTGAAGTTACTTGAAACAGCAGAAAAATATTCAAACTTTCTGATTTCATCAGGTTGCGACATGCCCCCGGCAGTGCCTCACCGGAATATCGAAGCCTTTTTCGAGGCAGTGAAAGAATATGATCTGAAAAAGGCACTTGTAAAACATTAAAAATTCGCTTATGAACGGACTCTTATTAATAAAAAAGGCATTCAGACTGGAACCTGTAGAACGGGGGCCTGAGTCCCTTTTGGCAGTTTCTAAATTGGTATACAATCATTACCTGCATGATGTTGCCCGAAACATAGAAAAGAAGAAAGATAAACTCAATGATGTAAAAGAATGATAAATTGCCGATTGTAAAAAAAAACAATTATTTATTCTTAAATTATACCTGTAATGAGTAAAATAATAAAAGAAATACAAAACAGGGTTATGGTTTCAGACGGGGCATGGGGCACATTCCTTCAGAAAAAAGGGTTGAGCCCCGGTGAGTGTCCTGAACTGTGGAATACTCAACGCCCTGACGATGTTCTTGAAATAGCCCAAAGCTATATCAAAGCTGGCGCCGATATGATTGAGACCAACAGTTTCGGCGGAAGCAGGTTTAAACTGGCCAATTACGGGCTTGAAAACAAAGTTTATGAATTGAACAAAATGGCCGCCGAAATCAGCAGAAAAGCTGCCGGTCTCGAAAAATTTGTACTTGGGTCAGTTGGCCCGACCGGAAAGCTGCTGATGATGGAAGAAGTCACAGAAGAAGAACTGTACGGGGCATTCAGGGAGCAATCGGTTGCTCTTGAAGCCGGAGGTGCCGATGCCATTGTTGTTGAAACGATGACCGATCTCGAGGAAGCCCGGATTGCAGTAAAAGCTGCCAGGGAAAATACAGCCTGTGAAATTTTCTGCACCATGACTTTTGATAAAACGGTCAATAGTGAATTCCGTACCATGATGGGCATATCGCCATCCGAAATGGTCGAGCCACTGATTGAAGCCGGAGCTTCTGTTATCGGGGCCAACTGTGGTAACGGCATTGCCGACATGATTGGCATCGTGAAAGAGATCAGGCAGGTAAACCCGACGGCACCGATCCTTATCCACGCCAATGCCGGTATGCCACAATACCGCGACGGAGAAACGATTTTCCCGGAAACACCAACAGATATGGCAGCCCTTGTCCAGGACATTATCAATGCCGGCGCAAACATCATCGGGGGATGTTGCGGAACCACGCCCGACCATATTTGCGAAGTCTGTAAAATTGTTCAAAATGATTCGAAACTATCAATTTAAATTCAGCGAATTACAGATCAACCGGAACGAAATTTCTGAGATACTCGGGTTTGGGGGCAAAGGAATGCCTGAACCTTTTCCTGCTTATCTGGAAGAAGCCCTATCCGAAGCTTGGGATTTATGTAATATTCAAGGTTCAGTTTTCATTTCCAATCAAATTCAGTTTCATTCCAGTTTCTCGGAATTCTCGATTGAAGGGAAACGGTTTGAGGCAGGGAAGTTAATCACACGGCAAATAAAAAATGCCACATCGCTGGTACTTTTTATTTGTACTGCCGGCGAGGGTATCGGACAAAGGTCGCAGGGATTATTACATGGCGACGACCCGGCCAAAGGGTATGTGTATGATGTACTCGGCTCGGTTACTGTTGAAACAGCTATGGACAAAATACAGGAACAACTGCGCAACGAACTTCTGGCTTCAGAAATAAAAATAAGTAACCGCTACAGCCCCGGATATTGCAACTGGAACGTGAAAGACCAACATAACCTGTTCTCTTTTTTTCCTGAAAATCACTGCGGCATTTCGCTTAATTCATCAGCGCTGATGCACCCTATAAAATCAGTCAGCGGGGTGATCGGAATCGGGGAAAATGTACAATTCAATAAATATCACTGCGAGATGTGCAACAGCGCTACCTGTATATATCGCAATCTAAGAAAGCGGACCCAATAAAAAAATTTCGCTTTTATTTTCCTGAAAGATTGTATATTCACTGTGTCTTCGAAGATGAATATGCAAAAAAGATCAGACCGGTAAAACAAAAAATAAGAAATGAAAATTATAGTATTAGACGGATTTACTCTGAACCCGGGCGATCTTTCCTGGGAAATGCTTCAGCAATTAGGCTCCTGCCGTATTTTCGACCGCACACCTGCTAAAGAAATCCTGTTTCGAATTGGCGATGCCGAAATTGTTCTGACTAATAAAGTGATCATCGACCGGTCTATTATTGAACAAGCCCCAGGTCTCAAATATATTGGAGTACTGGCTACCGGTTACAATGTGGTTGATATTATTGCTGCTTCGGAAAAAGGGATCACGGCAACCAACATTCCTGCGTACAGTACTGACTCTGTAGCCCAGATGGTTTTTTCTCACATACTGACATATTGTAACCAGGTAGAAATGCATACTGGTTCGGCCAAAAACGGAGAATGGACAAAATGTCCTGATTTTTCATATTCCCTTTCCCGGCAAACCGAAATAGCAGGCAAAACTATTGGCATTGTTGGCTTTGGACAGATTGGACAAAAAGTTGCACAAATTGCCCGTGCTTTTGGGATGAAAGTAATTTTCCATAACCGCTCTGTGAAAAATATCCAGGAAGAAAACGTCAAACAAGTTTCGCTCGAGACCGTATTTTCGGAAAGCGATTTTATCAGCCTTAACTGTCCGCTTACGAATGAAAACCAGCAATTTGTAAATACTTCCCTTTTAGTAAAGATGAAACCATCGGCTATGCTCATTAATACAGGACGCGGTGGATTAATAAATGAAAATGACCTGGCAACTGCCCTGAATTCCGGACAAATTGCTGCTGCCGGACTTGATGTGCTATCGTCCGAACCTCCGCAGGAAGATAACCCCTTGCTGACTGCAAAAAACTGTTTCATTACACCACATATTGCCTGGGCTAGCTATGAAGCACGCACCAGATTAATGGATATAGCAATTGAAAATATAAAGGCATTCATGGAAGGAACCCCGCAAAATGTAGTGAACAAATAGATTGTTGATATTTGATGCCGGATACTCGACTCCTGTAATCTGAAAACTGAAACTGTACTTCCATTTTTTTTGCATAATTTCTGAATAACTTTAAACGTTAAATTCGTATAACACTTTGTTAAACGATAAATTAAAGACTATGAAACAGATAATTATTTTTATAGTACTAATAGCCATTGTCTCCCCAACATTTGCACAAAAGGAGAAAAAAGCAGAAAAAGAAAAGGAGATAAAAAACCTGATTGAAAGTACCCAATACCGGTTTGTTGCCAAAACGGCATTGCCAATGGGCGGAAACAGCATTAACCTGACCTCGGAATACGATCTGGTGGTCGACAGCATTCAAATAAAATCATTTCTGCCGTTCTTTGGCCGCGCTTATTATGCTGAGTATGGTCAAACCGACGGAGGAATAAAATTCGACAACAAGGCTGAAGAGTATTCCTCCATCTTCAATAAGAAGAAAAAAATATATCACATTACGATCAAAGTAAAAGGGAAAAGAGATATGTATCAGATTACTCTCGATGCCGGATTGTCGGGATATGCAACGTTAAGCATTATCTCCAACGACAGGCAGAACATATCGTTCTATGGTACAATTGAAAAACCCGAATAAAAAGAACTTACTCCTCTTGACATCCCTGGCTTTTGGAAATTTGATGCGCTGTGCGTGCCTGCATAAATTTATACACGTGCGGGAGTAAATCGCCATAAGTACGTAAATTTTCATACGTATGGAAACACAACGGCACACGTATGCAGGCAGTACTTACAGTGTGTGAAAATTTCATTACACACGCAGGCTGATTTAACTACACACGTGTGCAGACTTTGACCGTCTTTTCCAAGATCTATCGAAAGCAACTGGTAGCTGATGCGGACAGAACTTCCCCCCCTCCTACGCCGGAAACTTCAGACAAGATAAGGTCATGGTGGATTTTGCTATACTTGCCATTGCTCTTAATCTTTCAAATTTAGCCCGAAAAATGTCCGAACCGGACAAAAATCGCCGGAATACAACCCCAATACTGCATTTTTTTCTGGTACCGATTGTTATGTATCGAATAAGACGATTAAAAAGACACCTGCTATCATAACACACAAAAAAACGAAGCCGATTAAAATATTTTTTTTCATAGCAGCCAGTAATTATTTTGACATACAAGTTAGCTCCCAAATCTCAAATAATGGTCAGGGAACTCAGATCCATATACCTATCAGTCTAATGACAGACACCCTATCAGTCTAATGACAGACACCCTATCAGCCTAATGACAGACACCCTATCAGCCTAATGACAGACACCCTATCAGCCTAATGATAGACAATGTCTCATTAGACTGCAGGAGTACCCGGTATTTTATTATACCGTTACATTCAACACATAGTCGAAGGTATACGTACGTGGCTCCTTTAATAACGTACTGGTCGAAAACTGCGTGCAGACGCTCAGCCTATAATCGCCGGCGGGCAAACCGGCGGGTACGATGAATGTAATTTTCGATGGGTCGTTGACCAGGAGGGAAGTTTGGGGTATAACTGTCACTTCGCTTGTATCCTGATTGATATGGCGCTATGCAAGCAGGTTGAAGAGATTGCTTCTCCCGTTGCCTATAACAGATTTTATCAAAAGTTTATATATGAGGTAAATACAAAACATCATTTTTTCAGCATTTCATCATTTCCTGCCATACAACTGCACTACTTTTTTTAACGAACTACCGTGGCCGGGGTTATTCCGTTTGCATTCACCCCCGGGGTTGCGTTCGTACCTCACTTACCCCGGGTTATTTATGTATGTTCCCCTTCAGGGACAGCAAGTTCCATCGGACAAAGGGCAATTCCCCTTAAACGGAGAAGTCATCAAACTCCTCAAACGCTCCGCCTCAAATCAAACAGGCCTCAGACCATCAACCCTTTTTGTCACCCTGAATAAGCGAAGGATCTCATTGACAGAGTTATAAAGGGACAAATCCTTCTCTGGGTTCAGGATGACAAAAAAGAAAAAAAGCCATCGTTTCGTTATAAAATAAGCTGGGGGGGGGGAGTGGTATTTTTTCAGGAAAGGCCACAATGCCCAGGCTGTTTCCGCCTAAGGAAAAAAACAAGGCTGTCCTTTTTTGGACAGCCTTATTAAAATTTTTTAATATACCAACACTATGAACCTGAACCAGCACTAATAGCATCAACAGGGCATACTTCGGCACAAGAACCACAATCTGTACATAAATCACCATCGATGTTATAAATCTCGCCTTCATTAATTGCATCAACCGGGCACTCATCAAGGCAAGTTCCGCATGCAATGCATTCGTCTGAAATTACATAAGCCATAATTCGTTGTTTTGAGTTAAAATATTAATTGCAAAAGTAAAAAGTTTGATAAAAATACAAATACTAAACCAAAATTTAATTGTACCCGATAACTAAAAGTCAGATTTATTTACTTTTCAAATTCTTATAATATAAGCATATATTGTTTAGTCCGCATTTATTACATTTAGGATTTCGTGCCAGGCACACATACCGTCCATGTAAAATCAGCCAATGGTGCCCCAGGGGAACTAATTCTTCAGGAAAATATTTCATCAACTGTTTTTCGGTTTCCAATGGCGTTCTCGCATTTGTTGTCAATCCAATACGTGCTGCCACCCTAAAAACATGCGTATCAACAGCCATTGCAGGTTTATTATAAACCACCGAAGCAATTACATTTGCAGTTTTCCTCCCCACTCCGGGTAGCTTTTGCAGTTCAGTAACATCATCGGGGACAACCCCTCCAAACTTTTCAACCAACATTTTTGCCATACCCACCAAATGTTTCGATTTATTGTTTGGATACGAACAAGTCTTAATATAATCATAAATCTCTACCGGTTCAGCTTCAGCCATCTTGTCAGCAGTAGGATAGCACTTCAATAAATCAGGAGTAATCTGATTAACCCGTTTATCAGTACATTGAGCCGAAAGGATCACTGCCACCAATAATTCAAACGGAGTTCCGTATTCGAGTTCTGTCTCTGCAACCGGCATTTCTTTCTGAAACCAGGCAATTACCTTTTCGAACAATTCCTTTTTATTCATAAATTAAGTTTTTCACCCCTTGTAAAAATACAGTTTACACCCAGATTGGCAAGCATATAATCAAAATTAATTACCAGAACATTAAGGTTTCAGAATCTCCTTTCATTAATAATGAAATAGTTGAAAGAAACTCTATATTTTTTTACTTTTACTCATCAAAAGTTCAAATCGAATCTAAAATGAAGAAACGCCTGATATATTTTGTACTCATTACTATTCTCAATTTTATGATATATCAGGTTGTCCGTTCAGCACCATCTTCTGAACGAAAGATCTATTTCAAAAATAATGTAATTGATACGCTCCAATTCAGAGAAGACCTGAAATATTTCAATGAATTGAATAAACGCAATTATGACAGTTTATTAATTGAAGGGCACAACCTCCTTGAACAATCTGAACCTCTGAATTTCAAGTGGGGATTGTTTATCTCAAATTTCGAAATTTCGTTTGCATACCTGAAACTTGGGAATTTAGATTCTGCCATGCACTATGCAAACAGCACGATGCTCATTGCACAAAATGACAGTACCCCGGAATGGCTTGCAAATAGTCATAAACGTTTGGGAACATGTTATGAAGCGATGAATAATTTTGGAGAAGCAATCTTCCATTATATAGAATGTGAAAAAATCGCAAGATCCAATAACTTAAATGAGCTTGTTATTGACATTCTGAACTCAAAAGGTATTCTCTATCGAAAAATGAAGGACTACAGAACCGCTCTCGATCATTTTAATTCGATCCTAAACGAATTTTCCGGGTCTTTATCAAACTTCGATCGGTTCAGGGTAACAAACAATATTGCAAATGTATATTACGACAAAAAATTATACAATCAGGCTTTAAAATCCTTTAATAAAGCCAAGGATTATGCGTTGGCAACCGGAGATTCTATCAATATCTCGCTGGTTAATCAAAATTTGGGAAATGTTTTTTTTCAACAAAACCAGCTTGATAAAGCGGAAAAATACATTTTGGAGTCACTCCGGTATTTTGAAAAATCAAACGAAAAAGCAACACAGGAAAGGCTTTATCGAACTATGGGAAGCATTCAGACACAAAAAAAAAGGTTTGCCGAAGCTGAAAAATACTTTTTAAAGTCTATAAAACTGGCCCAACAGTTAGAAAATATGAGAACCATTGGATTGAACTACCATAATATGGCAACGACCTTCCAGATGTGGAGAAAAAGCGATCCATCCAATCTTGATTTATATTTAAAAGAAAATAATTGTCTGCGTGGGGAATTAATCTACAAGGATAGCTTATATCTCACTGAAAGCACAGAAAAAATTCATGAACTCGAGAAAAAATACGAAACGGAAAAAAAGAACAACCAGATTGCATTACTCGAAAAAGAAGCAGAAATACAAAAAAGCAGACAAATGCTTCTTTATGTTGGGATGGGGATTTTGATTCTGATAATGGGAATTTTGGCTGTATTGTTCCAATATGTAAAAAAAACGAATAACTCATTACTTGTAAAAACTCAACGAATAGAATCCCAAAAAAAACAAATTCAGACACAAAACGATCAACTGGAAAAATCAATTAACACGCAAAATAAATTATTCAGCATTATCGCTCACGACCTCAGAAGCCCGCTTGCTTCCATTTCAACTATCGGGGTTTTACTGAAAGTAGCTTTTGAACAAAAAAGTATCAGTGAGGCTAATAAATTAGTACTAAAACTTGAACAAAGGAACAAGCAGGTGCTACAGTTAACTGATAATCTACTGAACTGGGCAAGTTCTCAAACTGGCAAAATAATATTTATACCTGAAAAATGCAGTCTGGATGTCCTCCTTGAGGAATCGGTTTCGGTATTTGAAGAAACCACAAACCAGAAGAACATTGATATCAAGATAAAAACATCGGCTGACTCGGATATTTTTATTGATAGCATCACCATTAAAACTGTTTTCAGGAACCTGATTAATAACGCGATAAAATATACCCACCAGGGAGGAACTGTAACCATCAGCCATTTTATTGAAAACAGAGAGGCCATCGTTAAAATATCGGATACAGGTATTGGTATTCCGAAATATATTCAGAACATTATTTTTGAGGTAACTGACAAAAAACAGCAACCCGGCACTCTGGGAGAAAAAAGCTCAGGGCTCGGACTGGTCGTCTGTAAAGAATTTGTTGAACGTAACAATGGCCGTATCTGGCTTACCAGCGTCGAGGGAAAGGGAAGCGATTTTTTTGTTGCCCTTCCTCTTTTCAAAACCAGTCTTGATACAAACGTATAACAGGGATATTTACCAATTTTTGCATTCACACACGAAGCAGAGAATACGGTTATACCGAATATTGTTATTTTTGCAAAAAAAATTGCAATGACCCCGTACTTACAGGCAGAAAACTTATCAAAACGTTACGGCGACCAGATATTGTTCCGGAATATTTCATTTACCATTTCTCAAAAACGAAAGGTTGCCCTGATTGCAAAAAACGGAATTGGAAAGACCTCGTTGATGGAATTACTGGCAGGTAACGACACCCCGGATTCAGGAAAAATTACCATCACGAACAACCTAAAAACAGGATACCTGCGACAAAGCCCCGTTTTAAATCTCGACGGGACTATATTTAGCGAAGTATTTCGTTCGAACAACGAAAAACTTCATATCATCAGTAATTTTGAAGAAGCTGTTATTCAAAAAAATAAAGAAGCTATTACCCGTTATACCGATTTAATGGACAAACATAACGCGTGGGATTTCGAAGTAAAAATAAAACAAATATTAACGCAACTAAAAATTACAGAATACAATCAAAAAATCGGGGAACTTTCGGGTGGACAACAAAAACGCATCGCGTTGGCAAATGTTCTTATCAACGAACCGGATATCCTGTTTTTAGATGAACCGACCAACCATCTTGATCTGGAGATGATCGAATGGCTCGAAAACTATCTCGAAAAAACCAATTGTACTTTGTTCATGGTTACCCACGACCGTTATTTTCTCGACCGTGTTTGCGACGAAATACTTGAAATGGATGCCAACTCGATATACCGCTACAAAGGTAATTATTCCTATTTCCTGGAAAAACGCGCCGAACGTATGGAAATGTTACAGGCAGGTATCGATAAAGCTAAAAACCTCTTGCGTACTGAACTTGAATGGGCCCGACGAATGCCCCAGGCCCGGGGTCACAAATCGAAATACCGGATGGAGCAGGTCGAAGAATTAAAATCAATGGCTTCGGTAAACCTCAATACAAAAGAAATTGATCTGGGATTTCAACCGGTACGCACAGGTAAAAAAATTGCAGATATTGAAAACATCAGTAAAAGTTTTGGCGATTTATGCCTGATTAAAAATTTCAGCTACAAATTTGCACGATATGAGAAAGTAGGTATCGTAGGAAAAAACGGGACTGGGAAATCAACTTTTCTGAACCTCATCGCAGGCCACCTGCAACCTGATGAGGGCTCGATTGAACTTGGACAAACCATCCGGCTGAGCTATTACAAACAGGAAGGTATTAATTTTAACCCCAGCGACAAAGTGATTGATGCTGTAAAAAAAATTGCAGAAGTAGTCCATTTCGACAACGGCAAAAGTTTCACTGCATCACAACTACTGACCCATTTTTTATTTCCTCCGGATGTCCAGTATAACCTGATTGAAAAGCTGAGCGGAGGGGAAAAACGCCGGTTGTATTTATGCACGATACTAATGCAAAACCCCAACTTTTTGATCCTTGATGAACCCACCAACGACCTGGATATTTTAACGTTGAATATTCTGGAAGACTACCTGGTCAACTTTAAAGGCTCGGTAATCATTGTTTCCCACGACCGTTATTTTATGGATAAAATAGTGGACCACCTGTTTATCTTCGATGGAAACGGAAATATCAAGGACTTCCCGGGGAATTATACCATCTATAGAAACAAACAGATGGATGAAGAACAAAAAGAAAAAACGGCAACTGTTTCACCACCTTCGGGCAATAAGAACAAACCTAAAAACCGCGAACAAAAACTCAGCTTTAACGAAAAACGCGAATTCGAACAACTGGAAAACGAAATAGCGGCCCTGGAAAACGAAAAAAAGGAAATTGAACTCGCTTTAAACTCAGGCGAACTATCGCACGAAGAACTCATAACCCAATCGAAACGCTTTTCCGAAATTTCAGGAATACTGGACAAAAAAGAAATGCGCTGGCTGGAACTAAGTGAGAAACAATGACATCAAAATTATGTTTTGTCATAGATGATGAAGAGAAATAGAAATCCGGAAAATATTCCTGGTATTCCGGTCAATTTTAAACCGGTCGTCCATGCGTTTACCAACCACCCAGACTACCTTGTTACCACTGGCCAGTATCCAGGCATTTTCCTTTTCAGGAATAGAATATTTTTCATCAACAAAAAAATCGCTGAGCTTTTTGAACCCGGTCATTCCCAAGGGCTGAAAATACTCCCCTTCCTTCCACTTCCGAAGAAGCAGGGGAAATTCAAGTTTATCAAAATCAAAATCGGCAACCATTGAATTTTGGGAAAACTGAAACGATACAGACTTGAAAAAACGTTCAAACTTCATGCTGAAAGGTTTATCCATTTCATTGCAATCGGCTTCAATATAAAATAAATCAGGATGTTCAGGTTCAATTTCTGAAACAATAAGTTCAGCCCGGTCTTTTACAACACGATGTGTTGATGAATAAAATTTTTTCCCTGATCCACCATCCAGCGAGGCGATCATATCATCGACCTGCTCAATTGAAAAATTTTTAAATTTCAATAACTCGAACAGTACTGTCCGTATCGACGGATATTTTTTCAATTCTTCAATCCTGATCGTTTCCCCCCAATCATGCACCTGCATCGCAGCGGCTTTTATTTCATCTATCTTTTTCTGAAATAATAGTTCAGTCTGAAACAAATTTTCGGCTGTTTTTATCACATTCTTCCTGAATGAAGGATGAAACTCGTCAAGTAAAGGAACGATTTTATGTCTTATAAAATTACGTTGAATGCTGACATCGCTATTCGATGAATCTTCGCGACTGGGTATCTGGTTCAGGGCCGCATAATTGCGTATGGAAAGACGGTCGGCAAACAACACTGGCCGGATGATCCTGCCTGATTTAGCTTTAATGCCTGAAAGCCCCCGGATACCGGTTCCCCGGCTCAGGTTGATAAAAAAAGTCTCTATCACATCATCCTGATGATGAGCTGTTGCCAGACAATCGAACCGTTCGTTATCAAGCAATTTAGCAAACCAGTTATAACGCAGATCACGAGCTGCCATTTCAATGGAAATTCCCTCCTGCCTCGCATATTCAATTGTCTCGAACCGGTTTATAAAAAGCCGGATATTATGTTCCTCGCAATAATCCCTGACAAACTGCTCGTCACCATCCGAATCGGGTCCCCGTAGCTGAAAGTTGCAGTGGGCAACAGAAAAATTGTATCCCGTTTTCTGAAAAAGATGCAACATAACCATTGAGTCAATCCCTCCACTTACTGCCAGCAAAATTTTTTCGGAAGGCCCGAACAATTTTTCTTTAGAAATATATGAAAGGAAAGATTCCAGCATGATTCACGATACTTGATGTTAGATACCCGAAGCCCGATAAATTTTATTTACCACACAATGACTGAACCGTAAATTTAAATAATATCTCCCCTTTCTGCAACCAGTTCACAAATGCGGATGATTACCTCTGCTGCTTTCTTCATCGATTGTACCGGCAGGTATTCAAAAGGCCCGTGAGCATTATGTCCGCCTGTAAAAATATTAGGACAAGGCAACCCCATGTATGACAACCGGGCTCCGTCAGTTCCTCCCCTGATCGCTTTTATTTTCGGTTCTATCCCTGTTTGGCGGATTGCTTTCCCTGCAATATCAACCACATGTTTAACTGGTTCAATCTTCTGTCTCATATTGTAATACTGATCCTCAATCTGAAGTTGAACCACATCCTCTCCGTATTTCAGGTTAACCAGAGCACAACATTCTTTTAAAAACTTTTTTCGTGTTTCAAATTTCTTGCTGTCATGGTCACGAATGATCATCTCCATCCTGGCCTCGCTGACATTGCCTTCGAAAGACGTAACATGAAAAAATCCCTCATATCCCTCAGTATGTTCGGGCCTCTGTCCTGAAGGCAACATGTTAAGAATATGGTTGGCAACCAGCACTGCATTAATCATTTTATTTTTAGCATACCCCGGATGGACACTTCGTCCATACACTGCGATCCTTGCTCCTGCTGCATTAAAATTCTCATATTCCAGTTCGCCCAGTTCTCCTCCATCCACCGTATAGGCAAAATCAGCACCAAAGCTTCTCACATCGAAGCGATCGGCCCCCTTCCCTATTTCTTCATCCGGGGTGAAACAAATACGTATTTTCCCGTGTTTTATTTCCGGTTTTATCAACAGGTATTCCATTGCCGAAATAATTTCCGCAATCCCGGCTTTGTCGTCGGCTCCCAGCAAAGTTTTGCCGTCTGTAACAATAATATCCTGCCCGATATACTGCAACAATTCAGGAAACTTCTCCGGGCTCAATTTTAATTTTCCGTCATTGCTTAACCGGATATCACCCCCCTGGTAATCCTTAACAATCCGGGGACAAACATTTTCTCCCGGATAATCAGGACTGGTATCCATGTGAGCGATAAAACCGACCACCGGTACTTCATTCCCCGTATTCGGGGGCAAGGTAGCTGTCACGTATCCGTTTTCATCGGTTTTTACATCCGACAGTCCAATCTCTTTTAATTCTTTTTCCAACTGCCTGGCAAAATCAAGTTGCCTGCCGGTACTCGGGAACATTTCACTTTTAGGGTCTGATGTGCTGCAAATTTCAGTGTAGCGTATAAATCGTTCTGTAATTTTTTTCATCTTCATACACCAAAAGTATTCAATATGCAATAGCAAACAGTACCCGGCCTTTTGAAGGCTTTCCCGAATAAATACAGGTACCTTCTTCTTCTCTTTCAAACGGGATACAACGAATTGTTGCCTTCGTCTCTTCTTTGATTTTCTGTTCGGTCTCCGAGGTGCCGTCCCAATGAGCCAAAACAAATCCGCCTTTGTTGTTCAGCACTTCTTTAAACTCCTCATAGGTATTAACTTTAGTAGTCTTCTCTGTTCTGAAATCCAGTGCTTTTTTATAAATATTATTCTGAATATCATCTAACAATTTTTCAACGTATTCGTCAATGGTAGCAACCGGGACAACATCTTTGGTCAGCGTATCCCGGCGGGCAACTTCCACGGTTCCGTTTTCCAGATCGCGCGGCCCCATTGCCAAACGGACAGGTACTCCTTTCAGTTCGTATTCAGCAAACTTCCATCCCGGTTTCTTATTATCGAGATAATCGTATTTTACCGAGATACCACGGACTTTCAGTTTGTCAATTATCTCATTTACCTTTTCTGAAATAGCACTCAATTGTTCTTCATTTTTATAAATAGGGACAATAACTACCTGAAAAGGCGCAAGTTTTGGCGGAAGAACCAGTCCGTTGTCATCTGAATGAGCCATAATTAATGCACCCATCAGACGAGTTGAAACCCCCCACGAAGTAGCCCAAACATACTCATCCCGGCCTTCCTTGTTGGCAAAAGTAACATCGAAAGCACGTGCAAAATTCTGCCCCAAAAAATGAGAGGTGCCAGCCTGCAAAGCTTTTCCGTCCTGCATCAATGCCTCGATGCAATATGTTTCCATGGCACCTGCAAAACGTTCGTTTTCGGTTTTCGCACCTTTTATCACAGGAATCGCCAGGTATTCTTCTGCAAAAGTTGCATATACATTGATCATCTGCATTGTTTCATCCAGGGCTTCCTGTCGTGTTGCATGTGCAGTATGGCCTTCCTGCCAAAGGAACTCTGCTGTACGTAAAAACAAACGCGTACGCATTTCCCAGCGAACCACATTTGCCCACTGGTTGCACAAAACAGGCAAATCGCGATATGATTGTATCCAGTTTTTGTAGGTATTCCATATAATGGTTTCCGAAGTCGGGCGAACGATCAGTTCTTCTTCCAGTTTAGCTTCCGGATCAACAATAACCCCACCCCCATCAGGATTATTTTTTAAGCGATAATGGGTAACAACGGCACACTCTTTGGCAAATCCTTTTACATGATTGGCTTCTTTACTGAAAAATGATTTCGGAATAAATAATGGGAAATAGGCATTTACATGTCCGGTATCTTTAAACATTTTATCGAGCACCGCCTGCATTTTCTCCCAAATTGCATAGCCATATGGTTTTATAACCATACAGCCCCGAACCGATGAATTTTCAGCCAAATCGGCCTTTACAACAAGATCGTTGTACCACTGCGAATAATTTTCACTCCGTGAAGTCAGTTCTTTTGCCATCTTTAGTTTTTTGGTATGGTATTTGTTTTTTTTGATTAGTTTTGAAGTTACAAAGAAAGCAAATATTTTAATTAGTAGGAGGAAGAATTATGAAATCAAAAGTTACACTCATGCTGGCTTCGCTGTTGATACTCGGAGCGTGCAGTACCGGGACTTACGTAACCGGGTACCAAGATGATATTTACTTTACTCCTGGTGACGTAACATTGCCTCCTGTCAGTTCTGTGCAGGCTCAAGCATATCAGCCACAACCAAAAACGACACAAGCGACTAATGAACCGATTGTCATTAGTCATAATCAAACAGCGGATGATGGAACCCGAATTCAGGAGAATTATATTTTTACGGATGATAGTCAGAGAGATTATTTAAGAGCAGATATGGATGCTTACAATCTGGTTGATACTGACACAACTCTTCTTGACAATGATTATAGTGATCAGTATATCATCAATAATTATTATGAAATGAACGACCTGGATTATGCTTACCGCATCAATCGCTTTCATCGTCCGTTCTCTTACTCATTATATTGGGATAACTGGTATTGGAACGACTGGTACTGGAATGACTGGTATTATCCCTATCACAGCGGTTGGAGTTTAGGCTTTGGCATTGGCCCGTTTTACTCCTCATGGAGCTGGAGGTCTCCTTATTACTATTCATGGCACTCTCCTTATTACTATGACAGGGGATGGCCTTATTATTACGGAGGAGGATGGCCTTACTATGGAGGAAATGTACACTACTATCATGATAACAACAGATATTATTACGGAAAAAGAAGCAATAATTACCCGACAGTTTCAGGTAGAAGATCCGGTAGCTACTCTTCTAATGTTTCACGAACAGGAAACACTGTAAGCAAAAGTATGACAGGGAGACGTAGCAGCTCTTCAACAATACAAAGAACGACACCAAACAGGACTATATCTACAACGGGACGAAGAGGAAGTAACAGTCCAACCTTAACTGAAAGACGGAGAGCAACAGCCGGCACAAACAGGGGAAGCGCTGTAAGAAGTAGTTCAACTGTTAGAAACAATGCCCCCCGGACAACAAGTAGAACTTATCAGGTGAACACCAACAGCAGAACACAACGAACATACGTCCCCAGTTACAATAAGCCCAGAACAGTAACACGATCTACCTATAATAGTAATAACAGCAATAGGTATAACAAAAATAATTATTCGAGTCCAACTGTAACGAACAGGTCAAAATCAAGAAGTACATCCGGAGCAACAAAAAGCTACCGATCATCAAGTTCATCATACAACAAAGGGTCCAGCAAAAATTCTACTCATTATAACAGATCAAATTCATCGTATAGCCGTCCAAGTAGCAGTTCTTCCACCAGATCATCTTATCGTTCAGGAAGTTCACGCAGCAGTTATACACCAAGAAGTTCAGGCAGCTATAGTAGCGGCTCATCCAGGGGAAGTAGTTCAGGAAGCAGCTCTTCGGGAGGAGGCAGAAGACGCTAGTTAACGAAATAGAAAATGAATGAACATTTTTAAGGAACAAATAATTAATTCAGCCATGAAAAAAATAATTTATACTGTCTCAGCATTACTTTTAGGCACCGGAGTATTTGCTCAAAATCTAGTTGATGCTTTAAGATATTCTGACTATAAAATTACAGGAACGGCCAGATCTGCGGCAATGGGAAATGCTTTTGGTGCTTTAGGTGGTGATTTTACATCATTAAGTATTAATCCCGCCGGATTAGGTGTTTACCGTTCTGATGAATTTGTTTTCACATTAGATCCATCAAGGGCAAATGTTGATGCAAGCTATCTGGGACATACTGCATCAGAATCTAAATACAGACTTTCGCTTGATAACCTGGGATATGTCGGAACAATAAGACCCGCAAACACAGGACAATCGAGTTTAGTTAGCCTCAATTTTGGTATTGGTTATAATCGCTTAAATAATTATAAACAAGACATGCTCATTGAAGGTTATAATTCTCAAGAATCAATGATTGATACAATCATAGCAAAAACAAACGGAATAAATTATAATGATCTTTTTTATGAAAATAATCCTTATGAGAACGTTGACTGGGATTCAGAAATGGCATGGCAAACCTATTTAATAGAACCCGATGGAGAATCAAAAAATCAATATGTCGCTCGCGGATTATATGAAGGTGAAAAAGTAGATCAACGAAAAACCGTCTCAAAAGAAGGATATATTAATGAATATCTTTTCAGCTTTGCGGCTAATTTTAACCATAAATTTTACCTGGGAGCCACCATCGGAATTCATGACCTGAATTATGAAGAATCATCCATTCATACTGAATATAACTTATCTGATCTTTCCCAAAAAACTGTTTATCTGGATAATTTTTCATACTATCAAAATTTAAAAACAACAGGAACCGGATACAACTTTAAAATTGGGGCAATTTTCAAACCCATCAATGAAATTCGCCTGGGAATTGCTTTCCACTCTCCTACTTTTTATGACCTAAATGATCGATATGACTACTCAATTGTAAGCCAAACAGACCAAGGACTAAGTCAGGAAAACTCTCCACACGGAGAATATGACTATCATTTGGAAACACCTTTTCGTACTATTTTCAGTGCCGCTTATGTCATTGCAAAAAAAGGCTTAATATCCATTGATTATGAATTAGTTGATTACTCAACAGCCAAACTAAAAAATGGTGCAGGAAACTATCATTTTACTGATGAAAACAATGATATAAAAGAAGCATACAAATCGGTTGGCAACTTACATATTGGAGGAGAATATAGAATTACCAACGCATTTAGTTTAAGAGCTGGTTACGAAAACTATCCTAGTGCCTATGAATCTTATGCCTTTGGCGCTGATCAAAAGAATAAGAATGCTGATTATTCAGCAGTATCTGCAGGGTTTGGATACAATCAGGGAAATTTCTTCGCTGATATGGCTTACAAACATCAAATGATGAAAGAATATGGAACTCTTTATGCTGGTTCTGATTTTGCAAAATATAAAATTAAAAACGATAACGTTATTTTTACTTTAGGGTTTAAATTCTGAACATATCCCGCAAATAAAAGTCTATTCATAACATAGAAAACAAAAAAATTAATGAACCAATCTAAGTCCCCTCAAAGACATAAGAATCAAATGAGGGGACTTCGTTTTTTTGAATACCCGCCAAATCATAGATAACTATATAATTTTATTTAAAAGGATTTTTTCCATTTGAATAAATATGTATTTTTATTGCTGAAGAAATAATTAAGTACTAATCCACAGAATAAAAAGTAAAAAAATGAAAATGAATCAAAGTCGCAGGGATTTTTTCAAAGCATCGACAGCAGGAACACTGGGCCTGATGCTTTTAGGGCCGGCAGCATGTACTTCTGTTGCCGACCAAAGAAAAAAATTTGATATTGGCCTTCAGCTTTATACTATTCGTGATGCTATGGCTGCCGATGTGCCCGGTTCGCTGAAAAAAATATCAGATATGGGATACAAAAATGTTGAACTGGCCAATTATGCCAACGGGAAATTTTACGGATATGCCCCAAAAGAATTCAAAAAAATGGTGGACGGCCTGGGCATGGAAATTATTAGCAGTCATACGCAGGTTGAAGCCGCCGGCATTACCATGGAGAATGCGAAGAAGATGGCTGATGACCATGCCGAGCTTGGCGTAAAATATTGCATTCAGCCCTGGATTCAGGAAGAAGACCGCAATATTGAAACCTTTAAAAAAATGATTGCAGACTGGAACGAAGTAGGACGAATTATGAAAGAAGCAGGCATTCAGTTTGGATACCACAACCACAATTTCGAATTTAAAAATATGGATGGTATCGTGCCTTATTATGATATTTTTATGCCGGAAATGGATGCTGATCTGATCACCATGGAGATTGACCTTTTCTGGGTTACCAAAGCAGGACAGGATCCTGTTGAAATGTTTAATAAATACCCGGGACGCTTCCAGCTTTTCCATATGAAAGACATGTATACCAAACAAGCCCCTTTCTTCGATGTGATTAAAGATGACATTTCGCCTGTTGGTGCCGGAGTGATCGATTTTAAAAAAATTCTGGCTGCAAAAGAAATTGCCGGGATGAAATATATGTTTGTTGAAGACGACAACCAGGGTAACGGAAAACCTTTTGAAGCACTGGAAACAAGTATCAATAATCTAACCACAAAAATTTTAGTATAATAATACTTCAAAGGGGGTACAAAAAGATTAGTATTAGTACCATCCGGAACAGATTCCAAAACAAGTTCGGGATAATTTACCAAGGATTTTTGTACCTCCTTGTTTTCCATTTTACCCAAGAATCAATGTTTGACAAAGACGACGAGATACAAGATCACAAAAATCTTCCTATTTTTAATAAAGGCAAAGAAATTTTGGATGTGGTGATGATGATTGGCGATCTTATTCCCGATGACAACAAGCACCTGCAATATATAAAAGCTGAAATGATCAGCGATGCAGTACAACTGACAGTAAAAGTTACAGGTGCCGAAGAAGACGAATTGTACGACCTGAAAATGGAAGCAGCTACTATCATCCGAAAGGCTGCACGTGATCTGATTGTGAAAAATCATTCACTGGAAATATTTGGGTTTGAAGATGTGGAATATTTCTGGATTGTCCGCGATTTAATTGAAGAATACCGTCTGCTGTTTATCGACTGGGTCGCCGGTTTCGACAAATGGAATTATATAATAGACCGTTGGGGATTGTTCAACCCTCCGGGTGTCGATCCTTTTGACCATGATCCGGATGAAGATATCCCTTTAGATGGATTTGAAAGAGAGTAAAAATAGAGAAACTACAACGATTTTTCTGACGATAAGTTAACCTTATGTTCTTCCAACAAACTGATGGATTTTTTTTTTCATCCGCTCATATTCTTTAATTAACCGGATACCACTATTGGTAAGAAATAAACTTTATATGGTATGTAAAATTTATATACCGATACGAATTCTATTATAATAAGCCGGGAAGAACAGGCTATCCTCATTTTTTTCATTTTATATCTTTGATAATAATATTTTCGTGCAGTTTTTCTTTGTTGCTGAATGTTAACACAACAGGTTCTTTCCCTATTTCAATACACATTGAAGAACCTGATAAAGTTTTTATATCGGGGCCGGAAATGTCCCATTGAAGACATTCGCCGGACGGAACAGAAAGGTTTAGTTTGCGATGTCCGTTTTCTGACCATAAGACCAGCAGGCAGTTCCCGTTATCCTGCCGGAAGTTGTAATACTGTAATCCGCTTATATTGCATTTTACTTCCGGATTCATCAGGTAACTGTGTGAAATATTCCGGGCTATTGCCCTGAACGCGTATGCTCCTTTTTTGTATGTATATTCCTTGTCTCTTATTACCAGGCCAAAAAAGTCTTCGGAATCGGATTTCTTCCGTTTTTCTTCGTCGAAAAGATGGTACCATGTGATTAACCTGATACTTTTCACCAGGCCATAAACCAGGGTTTTTACAGTTTTTGCCGGCAATTTATCTTCAGACACACGGGTCGGGTATAATCCCCCGGTAGGATACCCCATTTCGGAAATCCAGTATTCTCCTTCAAATCCAAAACTTTGTGCTGTTTCCTGCATCTGTTCAATTTGCTTTAAATATCCCGGAAGTGTAATTGCATAAGGGTGAAATGAAATCACATCTACATGTTCCATCGCCCCCGCTTCAAACATTTTCTGAAGGTATTTATCGCTGCCCCGGCAAATGCCCGGCGTAGTTACAATAATTGTTGAGTCTATACTTTTTATCGCATTTACCGTTCTTTTAAAGAGGTCAAAAAATTCGTTGTCTTTTCCTCCCCAAAAACGGATCTTAAGATTAGGTTCATTCCATATTTCAAAAGCTGATACCTGATCTTTGTAACGGGTTACTGTTGCTGTAACATAACGGGTAAAAGCATCATAGTATTCAGGAGAAATATATGGCTGCTTTTTTTTATCGTCGTGCATCCAGGCGGCATCGTAACATAAAATAGCAAGAATTTTTTTGTTGTGCTGCAATGCCGCCTGTGTGAACTGATCGGTTGACTGGAAATCGAAATTCCCCTGTGTCCTTTCAATGGTATTCCAGTGATAGTCGACTCTTAACCATTCGCAGCCCAGATCGTCAAGCAACTGATATTCCCGGTCGGCTTTTGTTTGTCCGGCATGACAAAGGCCTAATGGGGTTTCAATCCTGACCGGACCGATTGCCTCTGGTTTTAGGGTCGTACACGATTCCTGAAAAAACAAAAGCCAGATAAGGAAAATATAAAGTAGTTTTTTAAAAAGACATTCTTTCATTTTTATTGATTTTTTGTTAAGGTACAAATTACAAAAATCCCTCTTCCCGGGCGAATCAGAAAGAGGGATTCTCTAAAATTGATTTATTTAGTCAGCCGGATAAATCGGTTTTGTTTCAGCATTATTATCAGACCAGCCACATTTTGCTTTTTCATCTGCAGGAATTGGCATATAGCCTGATTAATTCATATACCTTTTCAAATTGTGTACCTCCTTAAACGAAACAGGGAGGTATTCCAACTATAAAACTAAACCTATGAAATTTATGTACATATTCAATCAGGTTTAATAATATTACGCACAACAAGAAAATGATAACTAAGTAAAAGTGCTTTTTTTTACTATAAAAATAAACAGAGGAATAAGATATTGACAGCCAGACTACTATCGATATGAGATTTCAAATATTTTAAAGTGGCTACCAAGTGGTTATTTACGGTACTTTCAGAAATATTTAATTTTTGGGCAATTTCTTTATGTGTCAAGCCTTCATCCCGGCTTAAAAGATAAATTTCTTTCTGACGCGGGGTTAACTGTTTTAATAATGACTGTACTTTATGATTTAATTCTTTAAATTGGATTTCATCGATTACCTGCTCAGCAGAATCAATTTGTTGGAGGGATTTTAAATACTCCCTCGATTTGGTTTCACTTACTCTTTTACGCAATAAACTCATTGTAGCGTTATAAGCAACGGTAAACAGGAATGATTCGAAGGATGCATAAACATCAATATTACCTCTTGATTCCCATATTTTTATAAAAACTTCCTGAACAATCTCTTCGGCATCTTCTTCCTGTTTTAAATACATTAATACAAATTCATGTAATTTATGGCAATACTTATTATAAACGGCATCAAAAGCAGCCATGTCTCCTTTTCTCAGGAGCTTTACAAGTTCTGTATTTGATTTGTTATTTTTCAAGAATAATTAAATTATTAGAGAGACAAAGATATTGATTCAAATACAAATGCAAATACCAATATTTATATAAATAGTGAAAAGAAAGACTATGCCTACTACTCTCTAACTATTTAAAGTTCTCTTCTCATTTTGTTGGATATTGGTTATTGGATATTTCTTCTAAAAAATAAAAAAACCGGAAACACTTTTTCAGGAAAAGCACTCCGGTTTTTCATAATATTATCCGGGAAAACATCTATAGGGCATCCCATATTCTAAGGGTGCAGTTTATCAGCCTCCGGACAAATCAATTGGTTACTTCTTTATCAGCCATACATCACAAATTTTCGATTGCTGCCTCCAGTTCAGGTTTAACTCTTCAGCTTCATCAAATGTTAAAGTTATTTTTCCATCGGCCACGTATTTCTTTGCCATGTGAAACTCTTTAAATGTTTCAAATTTTTTCGGATAAGCCGACGGAGCAATCCGCTCCCCGTCAACCCTTAAAAGGGCTTCTCCTTCTCCGGCAATCCAGACAGTGTACGACCCGTTGGGGTCCAGCCCTTCATATACAAGTACCGGCAAATGCTGATACAACTGGGTAGATAAACGTTTCCGGCTCATCCCCTGGTTCCACCACGCGTAGCCATACGATTTTCTCATTTGGGTATTTACATGCGGACTTTGGGATATGTCGGAGATATTGTCGTAGTAACTTCCCGTACCGGGATTTGACCATGTGCGGATCACTTCCAGACGGGCTAATTTTTCCTGTTCCGATGACATCGCCCTGATTTTCCTGAACTCATCTTCGAGCCACCAGCGATTATTGAGCGGGTAATCCACAAAATCGAGAATACATCCCCGTTCAGGGCCGCTGGCATGGTATTTCTCCACGCTTGTCTGCATGCCAACCAGCCGGAAAAGCCGCTCACATAATTCCTCTATCTTGTTTCTCAAATCCTGGGCAACAGGTTCTTTTTCTACTTTAAAAACAACAGGCAAAGCCTGATCCATGGCACAGTCGGCCCCGATTGCAGCAGCTTTTGCCAAGATAAGGTTGGCTTCCTTTTCAAGCTCCTGCTCGTTCTGTTTTCGCCGGCGGGTATATGCATCGTAATACGCCCGCATAACCAGTTGCACCCAGCGCCAGTTGCCGTCCAGTTCAGGATGTTTTGTTTCGAGCTGCTGCCAGAAAGCCAGGGTGGTTTCAACAGCACCGTTCTGTTCCAGCGGGCCAAGCCAGTTTTGTTCCAGCGCCAGTATTCCGTCGGCCACGGCACCGGCATCAACGGTTCCGAAAAAAAAACGCGCATATTTAACCAGAATTTGCCGGACATTTTCATCCGGGTTCCAGTCCAGACAGGCCCATACAAATTTGTTCACATCGTCGTGAACCCCGTCGGAATAGGTAACCGAACCATCGGTAAACGGTTCGAACTTACGCTGAATGCCTGCATAAAAGAAAGGCTGCGGGTTACATGCTTCCCGGCCTAAAGTAAGGGCCAGCGCCTGGTCGAAATCGGGTGCCGGGTACTGGCATCTCACCGTATGGGTAATATCGGGGTAATGACGGTGCATGTATTTCCCAGGAAGACGAAAACGCGTTGCGGCCATATCCGGGCTGCCCGGACCGGACACTACCCCTTTGAGCCAATCCGGCTTATTCCGGTCAATGTAATCGAAGAAATAGTCTGTTTCCTCATCGTTAAAACCCTGTAATGAGCCCCATACACCTGCCTCAGGATGATATTTCTTTAATTCTGCAGCTATTGCTTTCAGAAACGGAAGGACATAACGCGGATGATTATCGCCCGGGTCGCCCCCGGGAACAAAAACATCATCAAGATAAGGAGTGTTCCGGTAATACTCCGAATGTTTCCTGACCTGCTCCCTGAAGATTGTCTCATCCGACAGATCAACGGTTGCCGGTGTCCAGACCCAGTAATCAATATCATAGCAATGGCATAATTTGCTTATCTCCACATTCATTTCTCCCGGGGTTAATTTCATGTTTCTCCCGGGAAATTTACCCTGAAAAGGCGTGTTCTCAATACTGTTACATCCGAACAGTACGAGTTCGCGGATATATTTTTCATATTGTTTCACCGTCCAGAAATCCCAGGTATTATTACCCCCACGGTATCCAAGCTGATGCCCGCGTACCGGGTAAGCCGGTGAACCGGCAATTGCATTCTTTTTATCGAACTGTATTTTCTTCGGAGAGAATTCGGTCTCTCGTAAAAACCTGCCAATAGCATAAAATATTCCCCGTTCGTCGTGACCGATTAACCAAATCGTTTCTGTTCCTGCTTTCTGTTCCAGGGTAATGCGAAATCCTTCTGCGTTCTGTTCAGGAAAATCCAGGCCATCCCGGCAAGGGACTTTTTTGCCGAGAAGTTCAGTCTGCGAAGCCTGAACAAGAACTATTACCGGATTTTTGATGTTCCATGTTTCAGTAACAGGAATCGGAATAGCCGTCCGTTGTTTCACTTCTTCCTGAAACGTACGGATCATAGTTTCGCGCACCGGAGATTTAATTGCCGGAGAAACCAGCAACGATGCTTTTGAAAGATCAATAGTTTGTGAATGAACATTGATTATTATCATACAAAGGGTAAGCAAAAGGAGCAATATACAAGCCTGTTTTTTCTTCATCCGGAAAAATTTACATTTTTATTTGAAAACGGTCGTGTGCACCATTCAGTTCTCCGTGAATATTTACGGCAATTAATGCCAGTATTACAATCACAAGGATAATTCCAAGGACATACAATATCAGCTTTTTATAATTAATGCCGGGAACCGATTGTGCCGAAAAAGGAACTGCCTTTTTTCTTAAAAGAAAAAGAATAACAAGCAGGTTGAGGACATACAAGTGAATATTCAAATGACTTTTACCGGCAAATATTCCACTGACGATATAACTCATTGCAATGTAGGCTGAAAAGCAGACAAGAAAGAATAAAAATACATCTCTGCGTTGGAAACAAAATTTTGCTTTTTCCATTCTCAGCCAAACCATCAGGGCAGCAACAGCCATAAGTAATGCAGCGAACAAACTGCTAAACAATGCCGTATTTTCGGAGGTTGCAACATCTTTAAGCCTGTTTAAAAGGATATTATACGCAAAAGATTGTTTAAAAACGATAAGCGGGACAAAAATGAACAGAATCAAAAAAGCAGTTCTGCTTTTCCATGGTGCCGGCCTGGTTTCAGTTTCCGGCCATTGAGAACTAAAAACACTGTAAGCAAAAGCCGATCCGCCAAAGAAACCGATACTGTATTCCATTACATTCCACATGTTGAAATTAATTTCCAACACATTGCCAAGTATTTGCAAAAAATTACCAAAGGCAAAACCAAATCCGGCGCCCAGGGCAGAACAAAGTGCTACCCGCAGGGCAGACCGGTAATTGTGCCGGGCCATATACCAGATCATGGCCAACCCGGCCCCCAGACATAAAGCCCATGCCTCCGAACGTGGAGGTGTCATTAACAAATTCAATTGCTGAATAAGGAAACTATATGTAATTAATCCCCCGGCGACCATTTCGGATATTAAACCAGCCCATTTTACCTTCTTCTCTTTTGTTGATTCCAGCGAAAGCCCGGCCAGTCCGCCACCCAGTAAACCAAACAGGCCACCAATGACAAACAGCATAGACAGGCCGTATAACGCATTTACAAAGCCGGTACTCCTTCCGTAGCCAACAACTATTCCGTAGCTTATCATTCCGGTGGCCCCCCATCCTAACGCGGCACTTAATGCAACCGGAAATATTTTTTGATACCAGTCTTTGCGCCCCGAGACAAGGACCATCGTCAGCGCGCCAATTGTTCCCGCCCAGGCAGCTCCCTGCTCATGCCCAAAATGTCCGCGAACAGCCCATGCTGTGCCTAGTGCCAACCCTGTAACCAGGACTCCTGTCAATTTATTTTTCATCGGCTATAATTCTGATAAATTTTAAACAGGCTTTAAATTTTCCGGGGTAATTCTGTTATTGTATTTATGAAAGAATTACCCCGGAATTAATACCTGTAAAGTATTATGTTATATTAAGGGATATACATTAATAAGGCTCTCCTGTATCCTGAATCACCCATATTTTTGAATAGGTATGGTCTTTACTCTGGCCAGTCGGGACATAAATTGTTGCTTCCAGCCGTTCGACAGCTGCATTGTAATTGACCAGATAATTTTCATCAGAATTAGGTTCGGGGTACATAAACCGCAAAGGAAGTGCATCCCCGTATTCAGCCACGGGCCCGGCTTTTAAATCCGGGTAACCGGTCCGGCGCCAGTCGAACCAAGGTTCCACATTTAACCAAAGGGCAATCCATTTTTGTTCCATAATCCGTTCTGTTTTGTTGGATGTCCCGCTGTAACTTACTTTCGAATTGTTATAATAAGTATCAAAATCGAATCCGTCAGAACCATCGAAAATACCCCATTTATTCATCGATGCCTGTATCGCGTTTTTATAATGGTCTTCGGCGCTCCCGCTTATAGAAAATGTACCCCTCATCGCTGCTTCAGCCAGCAAAAATTCAACTTCACTGTATGTCATCAGGTCCATCATAATGTACTCTTCTGAATTTTCGCGGTACCGTTCATGCATAAACGAAATATAAGGACTTCTTTCTGAATGATATGTCTCTGTATCATCCCCCTTATTATAGTTCATAGCATCCTGAACGGCCAGCCCCATGGGTAAACCCACATACAACGAAGTATCGATACTGGTATTTGTGGTTGGCCGGTATTCTACCGTATATGAATCGCCAAACATGTTAACCACGTTTTTTTCAGTAATTTCAGAAACATTATAGTCCCATTTATGCTGAACAGGCATTACCCACCTGTAAAGGCGCGGGTCGTTAATCGACTGAAGCGTGTCGACCATTGTTGCACACGGTTTCGAATTGTACGGAGGGTTTGCTGAATTAAGCGGACCTCCGGGGGCCGAATTCTCGGTAGTAGTACCCAGATAATAGACAACGGCATCATCGTCGTTGCTGGTAAAGGCATAAGAAGCAGCATCGTTAAATTCATCAATAATATTTACCCCGATTGCTGACATTTCGTCTTTCTTATCGAACAAACGCATGCAATACCTTAAACGTAGCGAATTAGTAAACCGCCTCCATTTATCGGCATCTCCGTCGTAAACAACATCTGAGCCTGAAGTAATTGTACCTGAATAATCGGAGATATCGGATCCCGACAATAACTCATTGGCTTTATTCAGATCTTCCAATATTCCTTTATAAATGTATTTCTGTTCATCGTATTGGGGAAAATATATTTCTTCATCAGCTTGTAAACTTTCCGAATAAGGACAATCACCAAAAAGATCGGTAACAGCCCCGAAAAGGAAGGCTCTTAAAGTAAGTGAAATTCCTTCAAAAAGCGGATTCCCATCCACTACAGCATATTCATTGATGAGCTCCACATTCCGCAGAATATTATAATAATCTGACCAGGACCCCCGGTCCCAATCGTAGTGGTTCTTTTTCCAGGCACCTTCGTTTGTCCCGACCTGGATATATTGCATTGCTCCGGAAACAACAGAATTATAATCTCCCAGCGATTTATAATCTTTTGCGGTATTGGTCAGCACATAGGTCAATATATAATTGGAAGATACCTTTTCCGGGTGATTGGGATCTTCATTTAACTCATCAAGGTCAAGGCATGACAACAGTGGCATGAATACTGCCAATATCAATATGATTACTCCTGTTTTTATAGTTTTCATATTCAATCTTTTTAAAATTCAAAGTTTAGTTTTATCCCGACAGTACCAGTCCAGGGCATTGCATTATAATATTCAACTCCCTGGTTCCAGGCTCCACCATTAGGTTTATAGGCCCTTTCCGGATCAATATCAACATCGGCTGCCGTCCATTCATAGATATTGGTAGCGACGAGGGAGACAGAAGAACTGGTAAGATGTAACTTTTGGTTAAATTCTTTCGGGATACGATATGTTAAAGCGATTTCCCGGAGTTTGACATAGGTCGCACTATACAAATTACGGCTGGGGAAAGGACGGTTGGCATACCGGTTTGCATTAAAGGGATCGAGCCATTTGGTGTCGGCCCCCCCAAGGTTCTCGACATAGGTTTTTGTATCGCCGGAAACTACTTCACGTACCCCTACATTAAAACAGGCATCCTGCACCCTTCCGTTGTCTGTTGACCAGGCAAAACCACCGTATTCGGCAGTACGGCCACCTACCCATTCGCCGAAAAATGCTTCAGGATTTTCCTTTATCTGTTCTTCAATACTCCTGTTCGGGTCATAAGGAGCTCCTGAGAATGTATCTTCCCGTTGTCCGTTGTTTTGCAGGAACATTCTGGTACGGGAATAAAATTTTCCACCCTGGTTCCAGTCAATATTGGCGTATAAGGTGAATGGGCCATAGCTAAACGAGGGCTGGATACCCAGGTTAAAATCAGGATTCGAGTTTCCGATCTTTACCATGTTATTGGCATCATTATCGGTTTGATATTTACCATCTGCTGTGAGCACCGGATACCCGTAATAAGCAGAATTTTTATCGATTACTTTTAACATTGGCTGCATGTAAATATCACCAATATATCCGCCTTCGTAAGTTCGGACCATAGCCCCGTCGACCGAAGTAAACTGAAAATTAGTCAGCCCTTCAGCCAATTCTTTAAGTTTGGTACGGTTACGTGTAAAATTCAGGTTTAAATCCCAGCGAAATTTTCCGGCTGTAACTGGAGTTGTAGTTAACCCGATCTCCCATCCTTTGCTTTCTATAAGCCCGGTATTAATTATTTTGCTGGTAGCGCCGGATTCGACAGGCAAAGATATACTTAAAACCTGGTTTTTATTCTGAACAACATAATAGGTAGCTTCCAGTCCAATCCTGTTTTTCAAAAATTTAAAATCAGCCCCTATTTCCTTTGATGTTGCTTTTTCCGGTACCAGGTTTGTATTCCGTAAGGTGCCTCCCATGTACATTTGTTTGGCATTGCCCCAATCGTCGGCAGTTGAGAAATACTGGTTCAGACTGTATGGGTCGGTATCGTTACCAACCTGGGCCACACCGGCACGTAGTTTTGTATAGCTTATCCAGGCCGGCATTGTAACCATTTCAGAAAGGAGTATACTTAGCGAAGCTGAAGGATAAAAATAAGAACAGTTATCGGAAGGTAAAGTACTCGACCAGTCGTTC
Source organism: Prolixibacteraceae bacterium (assembly GCA_963662895.1). Lineage (GTDB taxonomy): Bacteria > Bacteroidota > Bacteroidia > Bacteroidales > Prolixibacteraceae > GWE2-42-39. The sequence goes on from OY759982.1 coordinate 3,339,916, forward strand.
CGTGCTGTTAAATCGAGATAAATTTTGTTATCATACCCGACAGAAGCCATCCCGTAAACGCTGTAAATTGCTTTTTCCAACCATGAACTGTTATAATTAACGGCACCGGGAACACCGTTTGATATGGTATACAGGTCGGGAATAACTAATTGGGAAGCTTCGTTTTCAATAATTCTGCCGTAGGTATACATCCGGTTAGCGGCAATAAAAGCATCCAAATTCCATTTTTCATTAATTTTCTTTTTATAAGCCAGGTTTACTTCCATGTTTGTTTCTTTCCGGTATATATCGGTAACATTATATCCCCCGGAGAGTTGTCCGTAAGTACTGAATCCTTTCTTCGATTCGCGGCCTTCGAGGTAAGCGTCACGGGTAAATCGGCCCATGAGGCTAAACTCTTTGGTGAGTTGCCAGTCAAGCTGTATTTTATTTGTCAGGCGGTCCCGCTTAAACGCATTGGTATTTTCGTGGGCCAGGAACCATGCGTTGTTTTGTTTTTGTTTATATTTTAATTGCTGAATGCCTTCCTGTCCCTTTACCCAGTAATCTTTAAGATCCAGTATATTTACCTGGGCACCCGTTTCATATACGCTTCGGACAATATCATTCCGGTCGTCCCCGTTAATATTCGGACGGTTATCGGAGCTTGATTCGGTCCAGTTGAAATTAGCAGACACTTTAATTTTATTGGTAATATTATAACCGGTATTCAGGTTAATGGTCGTACGGTTCAAATCAGTGTTGGGGATAATGCTGTTATTTCTCATGTCACCTGCCGATAAGCGAAAAAATCCCCGGTCGTAATTACCTTCAACAGCGATATTATTAGTTGTGGTAAAACCAAGCTGGAAAAAATCTTTAAACCGGTCAGGATAAGAGACAAGAGGGACTTCTTTCCCATCGCTATTCCACTGTACCCATTTTTCGCCTACATCCAGTTGAGCTCCCCAACTTTCATTTTCTGATTCTTCGAACGTATGGGCGCCAGCCTTCCCCGAAGCAAATTTATTTTGAACAGGAACATAGTGATACGGTATTTCAAGCACATTGGTAGTAGTGAACGACACGCCAATACCCCGTCTTCCTTTTTCTCCTGAACGGGTAGTGATCAGTACCACTCCATTACCGGCCCGTGAACCATAAAGGGCTGCTGCACTGGCCCCTTTTAATACAGAAATACTTTCAATATCGTCCGGGTTTAAATCGCTGATTGCATTTCCCAGGTCAGCACCTTCGTAATAGTTATTGAGTTGGTTCTTTACCGGAACCCCGTCAATCACAAAAAGAGGCTGATTGTCATTATTTAATGAAGTGGTCCCGCGGATGACCATGTTTACGGTCGACCCCGTTGTACCATCCACCTGGTTAATTTTCACCCCTGAGACTTTTCCTGCAAGTGCATTCAATACGTTTCCCTGGCTTGTTTCGGTCAGGTTTTCACCTTTTACTTCTCCAACCGAATACCCCAGGGCTTTTTTCTCCCGTTTGAGGCCCAATGCGGTAACAATCACCTCTTCAACACCTATTGCTTCTTCTACCATGATCACATTGATAATGCTTTTCCCGGCAACCGGTATCTCCTGCGTTCTCATTCCCACAAACGAAAAAACCAAAGTAGCATCGCTACGTACATTGTCAAGTGAATATTTTCCCTCGGCATCAGTAATAATCCCCTGGGTCGTGCCTTTTACTACTACAGTAACACCGGGCAGGGGGACACCGGATGAGTCGGTCACTTTGCCGGATATGTCTTTTTGCTGAACCAAGCCTGAGAGACTGTTCCCATTTACCTCTATCAGGATATTACGGTCGCTAATCGTATATGTGATGTCTTTCCCGCGAAAAAGTTCATCCAGAACTTCTTCTATACTTTTATTCTCGACATCAACACTTACGATTTGTTGATCATTTAACTGATCTCGATTGTAAAAAAAATAATAATTGGTTTGCTCTTCAATACAATTAAAGACATCAGCCAACCTGGAACTTTTCATTTTCAGGGTTAGTTTTGAATTCTGCGAATAAACACTCGCTGATACCGACCCAAAAGCAACTAAGATCATCAAAACACATAACCTTGTCATAAGCCATAGTTTTTTTAACCAGGAGCTATAAAACTCCCTCCGTTTTACACATTTTTTCATAAATTTGAAATGTTTGAATTATAAAATTGTTTTGTACATTGTTGCAATCAATTTTTAAGAGGGAATATTTCGACCTGTTCCCTCTTTTATCATCAAAAGCAACTAATCCGTTTTACTAAGCCACACCTCCTTATTTTCAATATGATAATTGATATGGGCCGTAACTTTAAATTTCTCCAGTGCATTGATCAGATTATTATCGTAACTAAATGTCCCCCTGAAACGGTAACTGCCTAAACCGGGGTCAGTAAGCTTAAATTTAACGTCATATACCCTTTCCAGTTCTTTAATCAGGTCATTAAGCGTTGCATCCGTAAAAATGATTTGTCCGTTACGCCATGCAGAATATATGCGGGCATCCACGTTCTGAACCAGCAATTTTTCCTGCCCTGCATTAAAAACAGCCCGTTCGCCCGGTTTTATTCTCAGGTGCTGATTTGCATATTCTCCCTTGAACTCCAATTCAATACTCCCTTCGCTCAAAACTGTTTCAAACGTTTTTGAATCTGAAAACGCCTTCACATTAAACGAAGTACCCATAACTTTTACATCAGCCAAACCAGCCCTGACATAAAACGGCTTCTTTTTCTTTTTGGCAACCTCAAAATAAGCTTCACCATCAAGTTGTACTTCCCTCTTCTTACCAGCAAACCCGGATGAGTGATAAGTAATTTTCGATCCTGAATTGACCCAGACTTCTGTCCCGTCCGGGAGTATACATCTTGAAATATGCCCGGCAGGAGCAGATACCTCACATACGGCCTGATTATTACGAACGGACAAAGGAGTGAAGAAAAGCGCACTTATTGCAATTGCTATTGGAAACGCCAGGATTGCAGCAGCCAGATAAACAAAAGAACGCCGCTTGCTGTTACGCGATTGTATAATCAGGTCCTGGTTGACTGTTGTTATTATTTTTAACTTGTCATGCCTGATATTATCCGGCTCCAACCATGCTTCGGCAGCATTCCATGTTTTGAGACTATCTTCGTATTTCTTTTGATTATCCCCTGATTCGGCAAGCCAGTTATTAAGTTGCAAAACTTCCTCTTCACTGGCATTTCCGGAAATTACTTTTATAATTAAAGCATCGATTTGATTTGTATTTTCCATTCGTCTTTTTGGATTAAATCACCCCATAGACGAAAATTTTTGAAAATACCCTGTAATGATTCTTATCTTTTTTTCAAAAAAACGTACAACATCAACCTAACAACCTGCAAATCTGACAGTTTAATTTTCATTTTCTTTAAAGCAATTCCCATTTGCATTTCAACAGTTTTGACAGAAATATTCAATTTTTCTGCTATCTGTGTATATTTTAAGCCCTCGAACCGGCAAAGGATAAATATTTCACGACATTTTTCAGGCAGTTCACTGATCGACTGATTTATGCGATTGTTCAATTCGGCTTCTTCAAGTTTATCCTCAAACGGAGAATGCAAACTACTTTCTGAAATATCAGATAACCTGACACTTTTCCTCGATTTCCTCAAATAATCAATTGATTTATTCCTGACTGCCTTATAAAGGTATGATTTGACCGAATCCTGTACTACAATTTTTTCCCGTTTTAGCCACAAATTAACAAACAATTCCTGGACTAACGAACGGGACAAATCCAGATCTTGCAGGTATTTATTCGCAAACAAACACAGGGAAGAATAATATTCATCATATAATCTTTCAAATGTATTCTCATTCCATTCAAATGAATTCAAATGAATTGCTGGTCCCATATTTTTATTCCTGTGCAAAATTTCCCGGATTTTTCAGGTAAAAGTATTAAAAATATTTTGTACAAAAAGGTTGTCTCCATTCATGGGTGCACGACAAATTTCCTATTACTTATAAAAATAGTTCTTTTATTCTTCGGAATAGTTCTTTTATTTCCCGGGATTATATAGGATTGTCGCAAAAGAGTAAAATTAATTATTTAAATCATTTAATTATTTGTAACTAATCAGTTTTTTACATCAAAAAAAAGCAGTTAGTCCGCTGAGATTTCCATGGCACTGATTTATGGACAAATTTTTCAAATACAGGATTCTCATGGGTTTAAAAAATCAAAACTTAAAATTTATCTTAATATTGTTTATAACTATCTAATATTTAGTAGTTTCAAAATTTGGATAGGATAAGCTGTGTAGCCTTTCTTTGCAGTGCATGAAAAGAGAAATGCCCATAGAAAAGCTGGTTATATTTTTATATGACAGGGTACCGGAACTTGAAAAAGAAGTAAAGTACCTTCGGGAACGTTTGTCAAAATACGAAACACCAAAGAACAGTAACAACAGTTCTATCCCCCCGTCAAAAGACGAAAATCGTCCTGTACGCAAAAGCCTCCGGGAAAAGACAGGGCGCAAGCCCGGAGGGCAAAAAGGCAGGCAAGGCAATACATTGAAGATGGTTGAAATTGCAGGGACCATAGAGAGACATGTTCCGGGCTATTGTAGTTTTTGCGGGCATAATGTTTCGGATAGCCCTTCCTGTTTTGTTGGGAAACGACAAGTTTTTGATATTCCGGAAATAACGGTACACGTGACAGAACACCAGGTTTACCAAAAGCGTTGCAGCATTTGCGGGCATGAAACCATAAGCAGTTTTCCAGCCGGGATCCAATCCCCTGTCAGTTACGGGCCCAATCTCCAAAGCCTCGCGGGTTACCTGCATGCCCGTCAATACCTGCCATTCAAACGGATGCAGGAATTCTTCAACCAAGTGTTGCATGTTCCCATAAGCGAAGGGGGCATCCACTACCTGTTAAACAAACTGGCACAAAAGGCCGTTCCTGCTTACCAAATGATAAAAGAAAGGCTAAGCGCGGAAACCGGCAGTTTCGTTGGCAGCGATGAGACAGGGGTAAAAGTCAACGGGAAAAAATATTGGGCATGGACGTGGCAGAACAATGGGGCAACTTTTATCACCATAACCGACAACCGTGGCGACAAAACGGTTAAGGAGACCTATGAAAAAGGGTTCGAAAAAGCCGTATTGGTACACGATTGCTGGAAAAGCCAACTCAATACCCCGGCACTGTCACACCAACTATGCACGGCACATTTGCTCAGGGATTTGAATTACCTGACAGAAAGGTACAACCATAAATGGAGCCGTACTTGTAAAACCCTTTTCCAGTCAGCCATAAGATTAAAAAACAAAATGTCTGCTACGGATTATTTGACCCCCAAAAAACAACGGACATCAATAACAGGTTGGACAAATTGTTAAAATACCCGCTTCCCCCGGAACATAAAGAACTTGTTAATTTTCAGAAAAGGCTTGTCAAATACCGGGATTATTTGTTTACTTTCCTCTATAACCACAAGGTGCCGCCCGATAACAATTCCTCTTATCCCAACTTTTTTCTTATCCCAACTTCTGCTGCAAATAACACATTATCATAGGTCTGCATCTGAGAAGTTGGGATAATATTTATGATTATTCTTCCTGTGATTTTGTAAAAACAAATAGGTCTGACAGACTTTTGTTCTTTTCAATTTTCCATTTTTTTTGTATTGCACTGGTAGCTTCATCTTCCAAAGTAGCCAGCGCCCTCATCTGCTGTTCGGTAGTGATATCCTGATAGACCATAGTGGTTTCTATACTTTCATGTCCCAGCAGTTTACTGATTTCTACGATATTGATACCGTCTTCCAACCAATGACAGGCTTTTGCATGTCTCCATTGGTGGCTATGAAGATTCAATGGAACATCACTACAGGTCTCATGAGCTTTAGAAGCATAGATTTTCAGGCGTTTCCGTATAGCCTCTTGTGATAGTTTTGATTTTTGCCCGTGCCATGAAGAGTAAAACAGATAATCATCCGGATTAGGCTTTGCTACATGAAACACCTTCATATATTTCTGTAGGGTCTCAACTAATCCGGACATTAGATAGGCGGTTCTTATTTTACTTCCTTTTCCAAGGATGGTAGCATATGGTTTATCCACGCTTAGCTTTAAGCTGTTGACTTTTAATGATAAAACTTCATCGATGCGGGTAGCTGTACCATATTCAAAAGACATGATAGCGATGTCACGTAAACCGACCTTACTTGATGGATTTGGTATGGCAAGTATTGCTCTTACTGCATCCTTTGTCATTCCCAGCACTTTTGACTTTGGTTCCCTAAGCCGCCTAACTGATACGGCTGCTTCCAGATATAACACTTTATATGTGGGATTTCTGATTCCTATATATTTCAGCAGGCACTTAATAGCTGCCAGCCTGTTGTTACAGGTCTTATTGCTACAGTTCCTTTCCTGCTTGAGCCATATAAGCCAGTCATTGAGGCAAGACACAGAAAAACATTCTGCATTAAACGTCTTATCGGTTATTCCTTTATCTTCCAGATAATTGACATAGAGGGTTACAGCTGTTCTATAGGCTCTTACCGTATGTGGGCTATTCGTTCTTAAAGTCGGTATATAGGCATTAATCCAGTCGAAGGTCAATCGTGCTATTTCTATGGCTTGGCATTCATTATTCTTCTTTCTCATAATCAGGTAATTTTGGAAGGAGATTATTATACGATTCTTCTGTTAGGCTTTTAATCTTATCTGCAAGTGCAGGAGACAGATTAAAGTATCCATAGGTGCTTCTTAGATGCCTGTGTCCCATTGTCCGACTGAGATACAGAAGTTTATCGTGAAGTTCAAAACCGAGTTCTTTCCATCTTGTCACATTGGTAACAGCATAATTGCTTCTTAAATCATACAGACGGGCAGGTTCTTTACTGACTCCTTTCCATATAATACGGAAGTGGTATTCAGCCCAGGCCGGACGGTGAAAACAATCATTCTTGTCTGGGAAAAAACAAGTACGGTCAGGCATGACTTTAGCCATATTCTCATCATATCTTTCGAGGAGTCTCAACATGCTTTTATGTAACGCAACACGATGCTGGTCCGCACCTTTAGACTGGTTAATATTGATTACGCCTTCAGTCAGATTAACATCCGACCGCTTTAGCCATCTGGCTTCATTGGTTCGCATACCTGTACTCAGCAAAAGGCGATAATATACAGGCAGTTCCAACTTGTTTAGTTTACTAATGATGTAATCCTGATAGTTGAAAGCATCTGTGACATGTTTGTCACACGTCTGAAAAAAACGGATTAGCTCATCTTTTGTAAAAGCATGTGGTACATACGTACATGGCTTCGGGGAAGGCACGTGGGGAGGTGCTATTTCTGTCCATCCTTTCTTTTGTGCATATTTCACAAAATTGGATATTACGGTAATGCGGTATTTGCATGAGTTTCCATTTTCAGTCGGGCGTTCATTGCACCACTCAAGTATCTCCTTTGTCAAGGCTGACGCATTTGGAAACTGATCCGCACAGTAATTATCAAAGTAGTGAAGGTTCTCCTCGTATGACTGACACCATCTTTGGGAGGCTCTTTTGCTGTAAACAAATTCTTCAAATTGTTTAGCCAAACATGAACGGAACGGCCTTTTCATAATTCAAACACCTCCTTCGCTACAGGATAATCTTCTATGCCAAGGCTGCATTCGCGCAAGTGCTCAAGGTCTGCATCCACATAAGGGTTAAGGGACTCCGGTGATGTATGCCCCAATATGGAACTGATAACTGGTGATGGAACCTGGTTCCCAAGTAGAGCTGTGGCCAAATGATGACGGAAAATACGAACACCTGTTCTGCCTCCATCCTTACGCACACCGGCTTCGTTAAATACATTTTTCAGATGATCCCATACGCTGGAGATTTTGTTATATGGTCTAACCCCATTAACAAAAATGATTCCTTCCTTTGACTTGGGACGTTCATAAATGAGGTAATCCCAGATTGCATTACCAACTATTGCATTCATTGGTAATGTCAGTTCAACGCCGGTTTTAGATTGAATCAAATGAATCGTTTCTTTCTCCCAGTCTATATTTTCTGGCCTCAGAGATAAAATATCAGTTCCACGAAGCCCGGTATAGTAAGCAATGGTTGCAATAGCCTTGTCCAACAATGCCAGTTGCGAGTTCTCCTCCTCAAGCCAGGTCCGGAACTTTTCTGACTCTAATTGTGTTAGATATGGATAGTTCGGATAACTCTTAGGCACTGAAGGAAATAATGATAGTAGCTTTTTGACTGGTTTACCATATAATGAAATTGTGGCCTTCAGGACTGGAGTAATCTTCTCTTTATACGCTTTGCTTCTGATGATTTTCTCTCCGTCAAAAAAAAAGTCAAGAACCTGCCTTTCTGTAACGTCTGCAATTGATTGTGCTCCTGCATTTTGTAAATGCAATAAAAAAAGAATTCCAGCCCGACGTTCTGTATAGATAGTATGAGCGACTTTGCTCCCTAACCTGGCTGTCTGTTCATAGTGATCTATAATTGATTTATATTCATCATTGAGCAAATCATAACTTTTAGCCGGTGCCAGAAAACCATGATATAGCTTGGGTTGTGGATATATGCCCTCTAAATCGAATCTCTTCACGCAACCCAGGACTGACTGCAAAGTTTTGCGAACCGGAGCTGCATCTTTATACCCACGTTGCTGCACCTCACGCCAATAAAGGTGCTCATAAGAATCAACCTCTGGAGATGAACCTTCGTTCAAAGCCAGTTTTATACACCGTCTCATCCATTGAATATGGCAACGGCTGTACCCATTCTCATAAAGATATTCAAGTAGTAATGGGTAATGTTTTTGTAAATTACTTACATCCATAATTATTTTGTTTTAAGACGTACGTAATTTATGAAGTTATTATCCCAACTTTTTTTTTAGCTACACATTATATATCTGTCTGTTATGAAAAAAGTTGGGATAAGAAAAAAGTTGGGATAAGATGCATTATTATCGGGAGGTACTTCCGGCCTATAAAGAAATGTAAAAATAAATTCACGATACTTTTTCAATCGTTTTTGAAAAACGGTCAATTCATTTTTGTCCTTAGGTATTTTGTACCCCAATAAAAAATCAAGCCTGGATTCTATCTGGAATATTCTCGGATCTGGCACGTAATAGTCCGGGGCTTCCATCCGTTTTTCCTGATCCAGGGCTTGGCTGAGAAGAAGTTTTGTGACGCGGCTCCATTTGTGTGCGTAAAGTTCCCCCAAATAGTTGAGATCCCTTAGCAGGTGGGCAAGGCAGAGCTGGTGGGATAATGCTTTGGTATTAAAATGGCTTACCCAGCAGTCATGTACGAGGACGGAGTTTTTAAATCCTTTTTCAAACGTCTGGTCTATGCTCTTTTGCCCCCTGTTGTCGGTTATTGTAATAAATGTAGCTTCTTCGTTCTGCCATGTCCATGCCCAGTGTTTGTCCCCGTCTACTTTCACCCCGGTCTCATCGCTACCGGTAGCATATTTTTTGTTGCCCTGTAGTTTTTGCTTAATCAATTCATATGCGGGCTGCGCCTTTGTGACAAGCCTGTCCAATACATAATGGATTCCACCTTCGCTTATGGGGGCATTAAAAACATCGGAGAAGATTTCCCTGATCCTTTTGAACGGGATATACTGCCTTGTATGGAAGTACCCTATCAGGCTTTCTATGTTGTTCCCGTAACTGACAGGGGAACCGGCTTCTCCGGGGTAATCCCCTTCGTTGATATGGCCACAGCTGCATTGCTTTGTGTATATGCGGTGTTCCGTCACCTTTATTTTTATTTCCGGAATATCGTAAACTTGCCGCTTCCCCTTATATTCGGCCGGGATATTTTCAAGGCTGTTGCCACAGCAATGGCAGTAATTGGGTACATGGTCTTTTGTTATATCGGGACTATCTGTCATTTTTAACGTATTTCCCTTTCTTCCTTTTTGGCCTCCCGGTTTTAACCCGCTTTTCTCGCGTAAGCTTTTGCGTTTGGGACGGTTTTCGTCTTTCGATGGGGGGATACTGCTGTTATTGCTGTTCTTTGGTGTTTCATATTTGGCCAAACGTTTTTTTAAGTATTCATTTTCCTTGGTTAGGGTATCAACTTTATTGGTCAGGTAATTTACTTTTTCGACAAGCGCAATAACCGTTTGTTGCAATTTTTCCAAATCGTTTGACATATCACAAAGAAATGCTCTTTACAATTTAAATACAAGGTGTTAACAGAAAAGTTGTCAAGTCTGAAAACGGCAATATGTTAATAAAGGTTGCTTTTGAAAATTTAAACCCTCTGAGAATCGAATATTTCATTGAAAAGCAATTTTCAATGAAAAAATTTCAAATATCGTTTTCTCAACAACATAGAATTAAAACTGATCTGTTACAAAAAATCTATAACAACTACTATTTCTAAGTTTATAAATTTATATAACCATCAAGGATTATATTCCTTCTCTCCCGGTAAAAAAGTAGTTGTTTCCCTCAATTTTTAAAAATCATGAGGGACAAATCCATATGGCCATTGTCTTTAGTCATCCTTATTGTCTGTATTATTGACTTTTACCTCCTTCCTTTTTTAGAATTTCCACTGTTTGAAATATGGTATCAATTTTAGAATCACTCACCCTATCGTCCATATTAATACAGCAAACCCCTGTAAGATATGGATTACCTGATTCCTTAACCAACCGGGTAATCGTTTCCTTAATTTCGTCATTGGTTTGTTGGGCAATTTCGACTGGACTAAGGCGGATATTAAAAAACGTACCGGGCAGGTGTTCCCTAAGTTCTTTTATATCACCACCCCAGCCCACATCCAGGAAATCCAGCCGGGGGAGTTTGGCAAATGTTTCAGCATACCGGTGCGGATCGAATCCACAATAATGAATGCCAAACGGATTAGCACCTTTCCCCATCAGGATATCGTATTTCATAAGGTGTTTCTCGTAATCTTCGCAACTAATCATCGTATGGGAACATTCAGAATGGAGCAGAACCGGCTTTTCAAAATGGCTGATAATGCGGTTAACTGAAATCGATGTCGAACCGGTTTCTTTCTCCATCCAGCCTAACATTTTTGAAATAACTTTATAAATGGAATCCAAAAAGAAATAAACGCCTTTTGGGTCCATTACCATATCCAGAAACAAATTTTGCCCACGGATATCGAGAGCAACATTTAAAATCCCTCCCCAGTTGATATCACCAGTTAAATAGCCATACTTCTTCTTGAGTGAATCACATAAATTCTCAAAATTTTTATAAGCTTTTGTTTTGAATACATTATCAGGGTTAATGGCCAGGTTATCCCTATCCATACATTTCACTTGTGGTGGGTGGTTTTCAGTGTATACCACATCGCATCCCAGTATTTCAGAGATAAAATATCCGGCGGCCAGGTGGACCGCACCAACCTCAGGGCGTTTTACATCTTTATCTTTCCCCAGCCCGTATTTTCCCCATTTTTCATAGAGGGTTTTTTCCATTTTTTGTTCGCTTTCGACACGTTTCAAAGGGTGGTAAAAGAAATCGTGATCGAAGGTGACACCAGTGTTTTTGTACCACCATTCAGGGGCGAGGACGATTTCCACGGGCAATAATTTCCTTAATATCATCTTATTGGTTATTTAAATTGACAGGTTTAATCGTTGGTACCAGGATTTTTAGAGCAGCCCATGCCAACATATACATTGTCCCTGCGATAATGAATATTAAAAAATAGCTATTTGTGTATTCCAATACCAACCCAACAAACGATGCAGCCAGCACCCCACCGACAGACCCGGCAAAACCTGACAACCCGGTAACCGTACCTACCGCTTTTTTAGGAAAAATATCCGATACAACAGTAAAAATATTAGACGCAAAAGCAGTATGGGCAACCGTCCCGAGTGATATGATACCCACAACTACCCATATATTGCTTAACAAAGGGGTGGCTATTATGGAAAGCGCAATGATTGCACAAATAAGGATGGTGTTCTTTCTTGAATAATCTATACTCTCCCCTGACTTTATAAAGTGGGAAGAAAGCCATCCCCCGGCAATGCCGCCGGCGCCTGCGAATGAATAAATAATAATCAGGGGCAAGACCATTTCTTTGATATCGACGCCAAAAGTTTGGTTTAAAAATGCAGGTGACCAGAACAGGAAGAACCACCATACCCAGTCGGTTGTGAAACGTGCAATACACACAGCTATGGTTTGCCGGTAGCCAATAACTTCACGCCATGCCATTGTCCCTGCTTTTTCATCTTCATTATCGCTAAGGATATGCCGGTATTCTCTTTCCGACAGCCGGGGATGATTTTGAGGTGGGTGATAAAACAGCAGCCAAAAGACAATCCAGATAAAACCAAGGAACCCAGTGATGACAAAAGCCCATTGCCAGCCCATTGATACCGTAATGCCGGTTACAATAAGCGGTGCAGCGATAGCCCCGACATTCGAACCGGAATTAAACAACCCGGTGGCCAGTGCCCGTTCTTTCTTGGGGAACCATTCGGCTACGGTTTTTATTGCTGCCGGGAAGTTGGCCGATTCGCCCAATCCGAGGGAAAACCGGGCAACGCCAAAGGAAAACGCTGATCTGGCCGCTGCATGTGCCATCCCCGCAATGCTCCAAACGGTAATGGCAATGGTGTACCCCAGCCTCACACCTATTTTATCCAAAAGCCGGCCGGAGAGCAGTAACCCTATGGCATAAGCAACCTGGAAGGCTGCCACGATGTAGCCGTACCCTGCTTCGCTCCATCCCAGATCTTCGGCAATAAACGGCTTCAGCATACCGATAACCTGACGGTCAATGTAATTGATGGTGGTTGCAAAAAATAGTAGGATGACTACTTGCCATCTATAATTACCTGTTTTGTTTTTCATATTAAAATTCAATTATACGGTAAAATTGATTTTGTCCTGTCGGACGTAGCTTTATTTTTGTTTGACCCAAAACAAAGCAAAAGGTCAAGAAAATTTAATGCTTCTCCCCACATGACATCCTTGGCTCACGCCAAATTTTCCTGCCAGCTCACTTTTTTGTTTCCTGCCAAGAAAAAATATTTTTTACACATATTAGAATTCATAGCTTTTATAGTCAACTAATCTTTACATATTTCATGGATCAAATTGTATGCTTTCTCCTGTTCTTCAGGTGTTTTGCAATATGTCACAACGATAAGTTTCATCCCTGGCCGTCATAGTTCTCTTACTTTATCTTCAATGATATCCAAACCTCCCACGATCCTAGCATTTACAATTATACCCGTATTAACAAATTTTTCAGAAAACGTCTCAGGTGGGTTCGGGTCAGGATCAGTTGCTTTAGAGAATGCTGCATCGACCATTTTCAACCCTTTTATTTGTTTTACTTCTGGTATCCGGCTGTGCCAGTTACCACAGGAGTGGAAAGCAGGCCCTCCAAAAGGTTTGCTTACCTTTTCAAAAGCCGGGATGGCAATATCCCGGTGGAGGTCTTCCGGTAACATTACAAAAAGGTCGTTACTCATGCCCAGCCCTTCAAAACAACGAGAAGAACCAAAACCATGCCCGGGCGATACCAGGGCATTGCCAATTAATCCCTTCATGGTGTGTGTAAAATCCACCATCAGGTTGGAAATCTTTTGTAACAATTTTTTTACCGACTCAGGATCAATGAGGAAATCCGTCATTAAAGTATTAACGTCAACAATATTTTCTGCAATGTTTAGCGGCGATTGCATATCACAGTAGGAAATGGGAACCTTCCCTTTGGTCTTATCCAAAAAGTATTCTATCATCCGGATGGTATGCGCCCCAATATCTGTTTCTTTAACCGGAGTAGTCTTATTCTCCAAGGCTGTATCGAGCGATGAAAACTTTTCCCCTATTGCCGGGGCTTGTCCTTCATGCCATACGTATTTCCTTCCAAAAGCGCCGGCAACAGTACCGATACCATACCATGGCTCCAAAAAGTTGGGGATATCTGCCCTATACCCCATGCTTTCCTTTAATGCCCCGAGCTGCCATTCCAATGATTTTTTTATATCCCTGCAACCATGTGAAAAAACTTCGGCAACGCGCATGCGCCGATAAACAAGCACCCCGCTTTTGCTTCCCCTGAAATTTCTGCACCTTTCCAGCAACCCTTGCTCATAACTTTCATAAGCCAGAATGTCGAATTTACCAGCCTCTAAAGGCTTTATTGACGTAGCCTGTGAATCTGCCAGGTTCACATCAAAACGGTCCTGTTTGTTCATATTTTACATATTTGGTATTTATACGGAAGCAAATTAATAGTCCTTCGTTGAATATTTATTTCTTTTGAATAGGAAATACCCGGGTCAATTTCAAGCAATTGCATTGGTATTCTACTTTATTTTTCCTTTGAGTTGCAGCCCCGGTTATTCCTTAGCTAATCAGGTTCCTGATTTCTAATGTTAGTTTTACTAGGGTTATTAACTTGAATTGACATTCGTTTCAAGATTTAATATTTTCCATATTCCTGAAGCGTGTCCCACATTGCCCAAAAGTTTTCGGGGCTTACATCGTCCTGGATGTTATGCACCGGGGCAAAAACAAAACCTCCTCCCGGAGCCATTATATCTAATACCTTTTTAACTTCATCTCTTACTTCTGCAGGTGATTTTTTATTCAGGGTGGATTGCGTATCTATACCACCACCCCAAAAAGTCAGGACATCGCCAAAATCCTTTTTTAAACCTTTAAGTTCCATCCCGACTGCTGTAAATTGTACGGGATTCAAAATATCAAGCCCGGCATCAATCAAGTCGGGAATGATTTCGCGGATTGCACCACACGAGTGCATGAAAATTTTTACATGCGGCAAACGTTTTTTAATGTGTGTGAATAAGATTTTCAAACGTGGAATTATTAATTTTCGTAAAACCGCAGGGTCAATAATCGTAACGCTTTGAGATCCAAGGTCGTCGCATTCTGAAACAACATTTATCTGATTTTCGTATCTATTTTCAATTGCCCAATCAAATACAGCATTCCAGTATTTTATTTTATCCTCAAGGATGATATCCAGTAATGCTTCAACACCCGGTTCATCGATAACAGTATCAATATACCATTTTTCATACCCCCTTATTCGCAGTGAGTTCTCTGTAAAACCGGCTGTGTTGCGATCTGTAATACAACAAAAGCCATCAATAAACTTGGACTGGTGTGCCAACCCTTCATGCAGGTATTTCACATAATCATCCCAATCAATACGGAATAATTTGTTGATACCTTCTGAAAGGGTATCATATTCTTCAAGTGGATACGATACCTGATTATAGTAAATATCTTTAGATGAATCCAATTCCCAATCGCAACCATAATAGTCGGTTACACCCAAAATCTTGCCATTTACTCTCTTCCTGTTTTTATAATCGGTAATACGGCAAGCCCCAATGCGCCGGGTATCTGATTTTAGTCTGACCAGATTTCCTTCGACAGGGATAATTATTTGTTGAATCGGATCGACTTCTTTGGGATCATACGATTCATCCATACCCTTGTACCTCATTGCATTGATGTACGCATTTTTTGTTATTGCGGTAACAGTTGTCCCGGCAAGGTCATAAGGTACCCTGTCTGGTTCAGTATGGTTCAATGATGATATTATACGTCTTTTGCTGTTCATTGTTATTTGATATTGGAATTGATATAAATTTGAAGGAGGGCTATAAGGATAACCGAAACCAACAATGTAGAACGGGATAAAATATTTTGGAATAATAATTATTCTTTATATTCTGTTATAATTTATATTTAAGATTAACTATTCTTTATCTGGGAGGTAATTTGTTTATGCCATTTAACATCTTCCCATAATCCTTTAAACTGTGGATGTGTAAAATTGGAGGTACAGATGAATTTATAGTTATCGTGCTCCAGCGCTAACCCGACACAAACTTCAGCAGCCTCCTTTGCCCACTTCCAGTCCAGTTCAGGGTGGTCGAACCACCAAATAGGCCCCCACCCCTCTGTATTACCGCAAATGATATTATTCTTTGCTGCTGTATCAGATATTTTGGCAATCCTGCCCCTCATCCAGTCAACCAATGAATCCTTATTGTCGTCCCAATAATTTTTAATTTTTTTATTCACTACCCTGTAATCCAAGGTTTGATCCCTGTCTCTTATTTCCCTCAATCCCGGAATACGACCAAGGTGCTGGAACCATACATGGTAATCTATTGCAGAAAAATTAGACACATCTATATTATCTAACTTCATAGCAGAGTCCAATGAGGCATAAAAATCCATCTCAGGGTATTTCTTTTTTAAAGTAAGGATAACTTCATTAATAAAATTATTATAAAAGCCCTGTTTTAAGAGGTTTCCTGATTTTTCATCCATTCCCAGGTCCTGTATATTTGCATCAGGGTTGTCTAATTTAAATTTTTCTATATCGGATCGTTTGTTCAATTCATTTTTTAGCCAGTCATATCCATGCCAGTTGGGATATTCATTTAACAAATCCACGTAAAGAATGTTATCTAACAAATTGTTGGATTGCAGGAAAGCCATTGTCTCTTCCCAGGCTCTCAACAAGCCCCCCTCTTCCATAAAAATAGCTTGGCGCTCAGTACCGTGGCGCATAAACCAGGATGCCAGCCCTACTTTTATCCCATACTTTTTACATTTAGGGAGGAACTCCAATAACGCTTCGCGGGGGCGGAAGCTCATGGTATAGTCATTCCCCCAGAGAGCAGGCCTCCAGCCGTCTTTAACACTGCGAAATTCTGTTTGTATTTTATTGTTTGTATCCCTTGCAACATATTGGGGCATCGCATCAATCCGTATTGAATTGTAACCTCTTTCCGCCAGCTCTTCTAAAACCTTATCCCAATTTTCGAATTCTCCATAGCGGTGGTGCCTTAAAATCCAGCTAAAATCCCACATGGCAATTGCCACCGGCTTATTTAAATCGGAAATCCGTAAAACTTTATTCTCTGCCAATGAATTACACGCAACATTAAACATAGAAGGTACGATTAATGCTCCTGCTGATAGCATGGAGGTAGTTTTTATAAAATCACGCCTGTTGTTTCCCATTTTCTAACTTTTTTACTTGTTATTTTTTGAAAGCCTGAGCAACAAAACATCATGCCCCGGGATTGTGTCAACAACAGGCTCATCTGTTGTACCGATATCTTCATGTTTCCAAAGGTCCCTGATTTTATAATGCCCATCGATTTCATATTTCTTCCACCCAAAGTTATTATCAACTATTTCTTTATCCGTTAAATCATAATCCAAACTAAACTGCTGGTCATCCCTGTTCAGGAAACAAATAATGATATCCCCGTTTTTCATGGGTTTAAACCATATTTCAAAATCTCCGTAATCCATCCAGCGAAGGCCCGGAATCCCCAGTGAATCCTGGTTTACTGCTATGACTTCCTTGTTTGTAAGGATTTCTTTGGTTTCATTATCCATTGCCCTCAAATCATTGCCTGCCATTATGGGTGAAGCGAGCATACACCACATGCTAAAATGTACCCGGTTTTCATTTGGGGTAAGGACTCCATTGCCGATTTGCATAATATCGGCGTCATTCCAATGTCCAGGGCCCGCAAAACCTCTTTTGCCTACCTGCGCATCAATTAATTTTAAAACACCGCTCCCCCCCCAACTTACCTTGCAATCAAAACAGTTGAGGATATCCCCTGAAGTACGCCATAAATGACCGACATTTTTACCCCATTCCCATGGTTTTGAACTTCCCCATTCACAAATACTAAGCACAATCGGCCTGCCTGCTTTGTAGATGGCATCGCGCATTGTTGTATATGAAGCTTCTGCGTTTTGTTTCCCATGACTGCACCAATCAGACTTTACATAATCGACCCCCCAAGAGGCATAAGTCCGGGCATCCTGGAATTCATACCCCCTGCTTCCCGGGCGCTTCATGCAAGTTTTAACTCCGGCACATGTATATAACCCAAATTTTAAACCTTTCGAGTGGATATAATCAGCAAGGGCTTCCATGCCGGAAGGGAACCTCTCAGGGTCGGCAATGATGTTACCTTTTTCATCCCTATCGATTTGCCAGCAATCATCAATTACGATATATTCATACCCGGCAGCTTTCATCCCGGAACTGACCATTGCGTCTGCCATATCCATGATTAACTCTTCGCTTACATCACAGCCAAATTTATTCCAACTGTTCCAACCCATTGGCGGAGTTAATGCCAATTCTTCAAATTTTTGTGAATACATGAATTGTGATAAAATCAACCCAATAAATAATAATCTTATTTTTTTCATATTTTACTTTTTAAATAGACTTAATCATAAAGATTCCTGTACAGGTTAATTATTCGGACAATTTCAGTGTCTTGTTTTCCTGATCCCCATACCCATTCAATAACAATTTGTCACGGTATACTTCTATTATACCGCATGATGTTTCTGATTTAGCTTCGACGATACTTTTTATTGTCAGGTGATGGATACCTCCTTTTTCTTCGTAACTTCCTTCGTGCCTGTGCCCTGCTATCCACGCAACAACACAATTGTGGCAATCTAACAACTGTAATACCTCCCTGTTGTTCCATAATTCAGTATAGCCCTCAGGGAGCAGGGGCCAGTGGCAAAAAATTACAACCTTGTTATTCATTCGGTCGGCCTTCGAAAGCTGCTTATCCAGCCAATTAAGCTGTTTGTCACCTATTCCGCCGTTCCATGTGAATGCGTTGTTACGCCCTTTCTCTTTTAACTTATTATATTTAATTATGCCTTCTTCGTATTTGGGGGAATCTTTTTTATAGGCTAGCGAACTCACATCTGTCCCATCTAAAAAGATAAATGTAAAATCACCTTCTTTAAAACTGAAATATCCCCTCTTATTGTCCAGACGGTGCTTTACTTTTGCCTTAAGCTTGTCTTCCACTGCAAAATCATGGTTTCCGATTACATTATAAACCGGTGCTTTTGACTTCTCCAGTATTGCCAATGGCTTATCATAGCTTTTATAGTCACGGTCAATCATGTCACCAAGGGTTGCTACAAAAGAAAGGTTATGGCGGTTAAATTCATCCATACATTTTTGCAGCTTATCCAAAGAGCCGAGGTAGTTCCTACCACTTGCTGTTTCGGCGTCAGCATATTGAATGTCGGCTACTATACCAAAAGAGAATAATTTCCCCCCGGAATTTATATTGCTTTTGGGGATTTCCTGAGAGAAACTTATTTGCCAAATAGACAGAAAGATAAGTACTACGATGAGTGCTTTAAATGGCTTCATGATATTATTGAATTTTGAAATTAAGCAAGAGGTGTCCTGATGAAAAGACACGTTTGATACATTATCTAAGTTATTATTACAGAGATTTTTAATTTATATGGATGCCTGAACAATTTTTGTCGACTGAAAAAGCCGGAGTGTTAGTAATATTTTTTATTGTGATATCGTCGAATACCGAATCGTGTACGTCGTCCATTATAAACGCCGGGCGCCCGTCTTCCTGTTCAATAGACAGCCTGATATTTTGCAGGCTCAGCCCCCTGGCATGGCGGATATAAAATCCATAAGCGGGTAGTACCCCAAACATCCGGTTTTCTGGATATTTCTTCCCTGCTTCCGGGATATTACGAAGGGTATCTTCTGCAATACGTTCCGGGAAGCCTCCTTTTATGGTGATATCTACATCTTCAATGATAACGTCTTCCACATATTGACCGGGAAAGCCGGTAATAGATGAAGCATAAGGGATAAAATCATAATAACTTTTTTCCAGTTCGTCATAAGTTTTATATTTATCCACGACTGCCTGTATTCCTTTAATATGTATATTACGGATAATCCCCTGTGGCACGGTGATATTGCCCCTGACTTTCCGGTGGCGCTCGCTTATCATGATAAAAATTGGGGTAGCCACTACATCCATTTTCAGGTTCCTGATTGTAATATTCTCCATTGTTCCCCCATCGGCTATTTCCAACGCCAATCCGGAAATGCCGGTTTGCCAGACTTCGTTGTCCTCAATTATTATATCCCGGAAACCGCCGGAGGAATCGGTCCCCATCTTGATCCCGTTGCAGATGCTGCGTACTTTATTGTTCCTGATCACCCCCCGGATACAGCCTTTGTTGGTGTAGCCTTTCAGGCAGATACCATCATCCATTGCATTGATGTTGCAGTTCTCGATGATAAAATCTTCGCAATCAAGCATATTGCAGCCATCAGCATTTAGAAAATAATTCTCTGTGACTGTAATCCCGTCCACATGTACATTTTTGCACCGTGAATAGGTTTCTGTCCACATGGCTGAATTCTTGTAGGTAATATCTTTAATTATTACATTCGAACACTCATCGAACCACAACAGGCAGGGGCGGGACCCTTCTCCTCCTTTTCTCGTAAACTCGTTAAGTTTTCCACCCATTTGTCCATTCCCGTTAAATGTGCCTCCCCCTGAAACTGTTATATTTTCAGCCTTTTGGGCGGAAACAAGCGCATAACGCAAGTATTTCGAATAACGGACATCGTCTGCCAGTTCTATCGGTTTGTAATCTTTCATATAGGGACTCCCTAAAATTACAGCGTCTTCCTCCAAGTGGAATTCAACGTTGCTTTTTATTTTGAAACCGCCGGTCATAAAGGTGCCTTTGGGAACCACTACTTTGCCGCCGCCATTTTTTGCACATTTATCGATTGCTTTTTGAATGGCTGTGGTATTCATCGTTTCCCCGTCTCTGACAGCGCCAAAGTCAAGGATATTATATTCCTTTTTCTCCTGTGCTGCCAAACCTTTGCCAAATGCGAAACCGTTCACAGCTACTCCTGCCATCAAAAGCCCGGATGCCTGGGCCGATTTTTTAATAAAATCCCTGCGTTCTAATTTCTTCATGTTTCTGATAGTGTTTAATTGTGATTTATAGTGTTATTAATTTCACATTTTAGAATAGACTCTTTCAGGTTTTTAAAACACTGAAAGGTCTGGTATCCGAAACCTGACAGCGTCTTTAGCACCTGTCAGCGTTTAACTGATTTATTATTAATATACAATTCCTTTGTTTACTCTGTGGAAAACTAACCACAGAGTAAACAGAGGAATTAAAGAGTACCTTAGAAATTGTTAAAAATCTTCATAAAGTGTGTGGCACTCTTTATATGGAATAATTAATACCCCGGTTTTTGTTCCAGGGTTGGATTTACATCCCTTTCATTTTGAGGAATAGGCCAATTATAATCAACATCTTCTCTGAAATCTCTTCTGTTGACATAATAGTGCCCTTCATCATCAACCACATAGGCACAATTCCCCGGATCATTACATACCCTCCTGCCATATATAGGACCATTCAGTACAATATGGGCAATATGCCACCTGAGGATATCCAATTGCCTGACTCCTTCCAAGGCTAGTTCAACACGCCTTTCCCTTCTTAATATGGTACGTAAGTTATCCTTATTTGTCTCTGTTACCGGAGGCATATTAACAGCAGCCCTTCCCCGTACCTGGTTAATTGTCTGATCCAGTAAATCCTGTGTAATGGCATCACCAGCTTCCAATTTTGATTCCAGATAGCTTAGCAAAACCTCCGCATATCTAATTACAGGCATATCGCCTCCATAATATGTAAAATTACCATTGGCTCCAGCCCATTCCTCATCATAATATTTAAACCAGCAAAATCCGGTCAGACTTTTATCAGGCATCCTATCGGCAGCATTGAGAGAATCCGGGTGTGTCTCGTATATATATTTTTGACCATCCCTATGCGATGTTACAAGAGAATAACCCGGAACAAGGATTGTATAATAAAGGCGAGGATCCCGATAGGGTACACCATCCTTAGCCCATGGATTTAAAGGATCATATAAGGAAGATTCATCAATGGGCAAACCGTCAGTACATTCATAGGCTTCTACAAGGCTGTTTAGGGGACTGTACATCCCATTAAACCCTCTGCCATATGCCCACAAATTTCTACTGTAATTCTTCCCTTCATTGGTATATTGAACAGCAAATATTATTTCCGGGCTATCTTCACCTTCTTCAAGAAATAGTTCTTTATATCGTGGGTCAATTGAATGAACTCCCAAGTCAATAATACTTTTATAAGTTTCGGATGCTTCGCTCCATCTTTCTTCGGCCATTAACAGCCTTCCTTTGAAAGCCAGCGCTGCAGCTTTTACAGCCCTTCCCCTTTCAGAATCAGGGCGTGTTGCAGGCAGGCTTGCTGCCGCTTCTGTCAAATCAGACAACGCAAAATTAACGACTGTTTCTTTTGAGTCTACCGAAACGTTATTCGCCTCTTCCACCAATAGCGTTTTTGTTACCAGCGGGACTCCTCCCCAGAATTGAGACATATAAAAATAATATGCACCCCGGATAAATTTCACTTCCCCTTTCATTGCTGCCTTTTTGCTTTCATCCATATCAACGTTGTCAATGTTCTCCAGAAAATAATTGCATTTGGCAATCCTGAAGTAAGAAGCGTCCCAAATGCTTTCCACTAACGAATTTGTTGCGTTAAGGCTTCCATTAATCAATCTTTCTCTATCTACTCCTCCTCCAAGATACCCATTATCCGTTTTTTGATCAGCTAAAAAGATATACCTCCAGTTAAAAAAATCATCTTCCGTACCAGAGCCATAATGATTATATACCCCTGTCAAAGCCATTAGTGCATCATCTTCGGTTTTCCAAAACGTACCTTCTGATATACTGTCATACGGGAATTTATCCATAAAATCCTCGTTACATGCCATTAATATGGCAACTAATATGAATAATAATACCCTCGATTCAATTTTAAATATTTTTGTAGTTTCCATTCTTCTTTATTTTATATCTTCAACATAAATGTTTCATCAGATTTAAAAATTTACATTTATACCCAAAGTATAAGTCGATGTGATAGGATAAATCCTTTGATCCGAGCTCAGACGCATATCCGGGTCGTATCCCTTATAATAATTAGAGAACGTATGTAAATTTGTTGCACTAAAGTATAGCCGAAGCTGATCGATCTTTATCTTATTGCTTATTGAAGATGGAATTGTATAGCCTACCTGAACATTCTTAATTCTTAAATAGGAAGCATCAATCACCCAAAAATCAGACGATACATTATTCACTGCATCCCAGCCAACAAGATATCTTGGGAGACGTGCATTCCGATCAGGATTCTCTGTAGTCCAACGATCTTCCTGCCATGTCTGCACATTTACACCACCGTCGTCAAATGGTCGTGCCCGCCATCTGGTTAAAATTCCTTTTACCCCCGCAACACCTTGTAGAACTACAGAGAAGTCAAAGTTTTTGTATTCAAACCCTAACAATGCCCCAAATGTATATTTTGGAATATGAGAACCCAATACCGTCCTGTCATACTCTTCATCAACTTTCCCGTCAGGTACACCATCGGGTCCGCTAATATCTTTATACCTGATACAACCTGGTGTAATTGAATAAGGCTGTTCAACATATGTGTCAATATCGTTTTGATCTACAAAAAGCCCGTCAGTTTTAAATCCGTAAAAAGCATCCAT
Organism: Prolixibacteraceae bacterium; assembly: GCA_963662895.1. Classification (GTDB taxonomy): domain Bacteria; phylum Bacteroidota; class Bacteroidia; order Bacteroidales; family Prolixibacteraceae; genus GWE2-42-39. The sequence continues at coordinate 3,363,409 of OY759982.1, forward strand.
TGGTTCTCCTTCTTTCATAACGGTCCAATAGTTTGAAGCCACCAGTTCAACAATCTTTTCAGCATTTGGTAATTCCAGGACTTTTGTATTTACGATAGAAAAATTGGGAGAGATGTTGTATGAAAAGTTACCTATTCTATCCTTATATGATAATTCAAATTCCCATCCCTTGTTCCCAACTTTTCCTGCATTTACAACTGATGGTTTAAATCCAAGTACTCCGGAGGCCGGGATATTGTCAATGATATCACTTGTCTTTTTGTCAAAATAGTCAACTAAAAAGAACAATTTATTTTTAAAGCAAGACATATCAATTCCGATGTCAATCATACGGGTTGTTTCCCATGAAATGCTTCTGTTGGCAAGAGTACTCAGGGCTGCGCCTGACTGCATGTTTCCTCCAAAGGCATAATCTTTACCTAATGATAAAGTATTCTGGTAGGGATAAGTTCCAACATCCTGATTACCTAAGGTTCCCCAAGATGCCCTTATTTTCATATTATCAATCCAGGGGATATTGAAAAATTTTTCATTCGATAATCTCCATGCCCCAGAAAAGGAAGGGTAGAATCCAAACCTGTAATCGGGATGGAACCGGGAAGAGCCGTCATAACGGGCATTGGCTTCAAACAGATACTTGTCCTCATATGAATATTGAATCCTACCGATATATGATAACAATGCCCATTCAGAAATATCCCCACCGTTTTTTTGAGAATCTTTTGAACCTGCATCCATAACTGTAGTAAAGTTGGACGGGAAAGTGTTTCGTGTCAAATCATGATCAATACCCTTGTATCTTTCCTGTACAATCCCTGCCAGCGCATGGAAGTTATGCTTGTCGATTGTTTTGTTATATTCAACCAAAGACTGAAGTGTTAGATGTGTTCGGTTATCAATTTCTTCCATGAGCCATGCTTGCTGGGACGTATAATCATCACTGTATTTAAAAGTTGCATTAAATATCTTATTGTAATTCTGGTCATAACTATAACCCACTTTCCCGCTTATTTTCAAGGATTCCAATATATTCCATTCTAAATTTACATTCCCTAAAAAATAATTCTGATTATCTTTATTAAAGGAATCACTATCAATAGCTGCTTTATAGTTATTCCACCCTGAACGCGTAGGATATGTACCATCAGAAGTTTTAATCGGGAGCCAAGGGTAATACATAGCAGCCATTTGATATAATGCCCTAACGGTTGAATAATAAGAATTACCACCTATTGTTCCTGCAGGTACAGCAGGTGCATTACGAACTCCGCTATACCCTACAACAGAAGCATTTAACTTTAAGTCTTTTGCTACTTCCTGGCTTACATTCAAGGTATAGTTGTAACGTTTGTAAGAATTCTCCGCAACTAATCCGTTTTGTTCCAGATAGGTAAAAGATGCAAAATATACATTTTTGTCAGTTCCTCCCGAAAAACTTATATTATGATTGGTTTGAAAACCTGAACCACTGGAGAATAAATCTTTCACATGGTTACTGTTGGCATAATTATCAGGATCAGAACCATCTTTCATTTTTTGGATCTCGGCATCGCTAAATTGAGGCTGGCTTCCGGCATTGACCAACCCTTCGTTATAATACATTGCAGATTTCCAGGAATCAACATATTCAGGAAATTCTGCCGGTTTTACCCAACCAGCATAAGCATTATAATTCACTTTTATTTTATCGGCTCTGCCTTTTTTTGTAGTAACCAGAATTACCCCATTTGCAGCCCTTGCTCCGTATATGGCTGCTGAAGCAGCATCCTTTAAGACAGAAATACTTTCAATACTATTAGGATCCAGATTTTCTAAAGAAGATGTTATACCATCTACCAACACTAAAGGAGAATAACCGGCTTTACTATAGGTTCCCCTACCACGTATTATTATTTCTGCATTATCCTCTCCCGGCTCTCCTGAGCTTTGTGTGGCGGAAACACCAGTTATTTGCCCCGCAAAAACCTGTGAAATTTTCGTTACGGGTTTGTTTTCAATTTGTTCACTTTTAAAATCAGAAACAGATCCTGTAAGGTTGGCTTTTTTCATAGTACCATACCCAATTGCCACAACTTCTTCAATCCCAACAGCTTCTTCTGCCATTGTAACACTGATTGAAGTTTTACCAGCAACAGGTATTTCCTGGGTTTTCATTCCAACAAACGAAAATACCAGCGTGGCATCTGAAGGAACTTTGGGAAGCGAATAATTCCCGTCTGCATCAGTAATAATTCCTTGGGTGGTGCCTTTTACCACCACTGTAACGCCGGGCAAGGGAGCACCAGAAGAGTCGGTAACTTTGCCTTTTAAATTGACATGAAGTTGCAATACATCCTCAGGACTAATAATTATCAGATTGTTATCCATCACTTGGTAGCTATTCCCTGTTGTTTCAAGAATAGTATTCAAAATTTCATCCAATGGGACGTCTTGGACATCAATACTTATCTGCTTATCTTCAATGGATTTGTCCTTATACAGGAATTTAACATCAGATTTTTCTTCAATTTCATTCAATGCTTCTTTGATAGAAGCATTATTCAGCTTAATCGTTAACCGTTGTGTTTGTGAATAAACACTTGCTGAAACCTGAAATAAGCTAAAGAGAACGAAAAATAAAGTTAGTTTCATAGCCAAGTAGGTTTTTTTGAGACAGAAAAATCTCCTGTCTCTACAATTACTTTGTTGTTTTTTCATAAATTTGTAAAGATTAGATTATAACAAAAATTTAATTGAAACGGGATATGACTTAGGCCTCATTTTCCGTTTCTTCTTTTATATCAAGAGATTAATTCTCCATAGGCAGTATATATTTAGGTGATTCGTCTATTTTTTTTTATAAATAAAAACTGTATTTCTTTTTATATCGAAAGTGAAAGGTTCAGTAATGGCAATTGCATTTAATGCCTGTTCTAAAGTTTCCGAATCGAACTGTCCCGAGAATCTTTCATTATTTAATTCGGGATATTTTAAATCAACCTTGACTCCGTACCATCTCTCAAGTCTTCGGATAATGTTATCAAATTTTTCATTATCAAATTTAAGTATGTTATCTTTCCATGCTATGTAAGTTCCTGCATCAGTCAGTTTATCAATAATTAAATTTGCTTGTTTCTGACCTTGTGCAAATTGACCGGATCTTCCGAATTTTGCCTTGTTGACATCTTTAATATATGTTGCTCTCTCGTTGGGTTTTAAAACAGCTACAGGTTTTTCATTCAATGGTTTTCTACTTGCTTTTAAATCATTATAAATTTCAACAGCACCGGAAACCAGGGTTGTTTCAATCATATTCTCATCTGCATATGACTTAACATTAAATACTGTTCCCAATACTTTGACTGAGATATTGCTTGTATTTACATAGAAAGGTCGTGCAGAATCTTTACGAATCGTAAAAAATCCTTCTCCTTCCAGTTTGACAGTTCTATTGTTTGCCTCAAAAGAAGACGGGTAAATTAAAGTACTTCCCGAATTTAATTTAACAACAGACCCATCAGGCAACTGGATATCGGATTTAGAGCCATTTGAAACAGATATAATGCTATTGTGTCGATCTTTGGGTTCGATTAAATCTTTATTCCATATTATCGAACGCAACATCCATGCTGATAAAAAAGCAACAATAAAAACCGCAGCATATTTCATAAAGGATAGTTGGTAAATCTTTTTCATCCTGGTTTTTGTATTTTCAGGATAGAGTCCCAACCGATTCGTTGTCTTTTCCCATATTTTCCCTGAAGAAGGAAGTTTCCCAACTGTTATACTTTTTCTCCATTCTGATAGATAAAATTCATTTAATTCGTCATCGTTGATATCTTCATCTTTGAACTTAGAGAATAAATATTCTGATTGCTTCTCAGACAATTTATTCTGATGCAAACGATCCAACAACTCTGATATTTTATTCTTTTCTTTCATGGTTTCTGATAATAATTAGCATAAGGGACATAGTTCCGTGAAGGGAAAAATGATTTTTAGAAAAATTTTTTAAAATATTCTCTACGTAATACATTTAAAACATTACGAATTTGAGTATCAACGGTATTTTCGGAAATATTAAGTTTTTGGGCAATTTCTTTATAACTCATTTGCTCAAACCTGCTCATGCTGAATATTTTTTTGCGGCGCTCCGGTAACTGATCAATCTGTTCCGTAAAGAATTTTTGAATTTCATCAAAATTGATCTGTTCTTCAACGGGATTGTAGTCTACTTCTGGTTTTCTTTCGAGAAATAGCAGATATTGATTAAAATATACCTGTTTGCGGAGTAATGAATGAACGTGATTTTTTGCTATTCCAAATAAGTATGCAGAGAAACCTTCCGGTTTTATACGTTGTCGGTTTTGCCAAACAGCTATAAAAACTTCCTGAACAATTTCTTCTGCATCTGTTTCTGATCGTAGAATTTTAATTGAGAAACGGTAGACTTGAAGGTGATATCTCAAGAATAATTCATTAAATGCTTTTACATCGCCTTTGGAAAGGGAGAAGATTAGCTTACTATCACTATCGTTTTTTGATGCCATAACTTAAAAAGGAAATGGATTTATATCATTACAATTGATGTATACGTAATATAAGACTCTCATTAATAGCTTTACAATATATATCAGTTCAATACCTTTCTTTTTTATTATAGAGTCCTCACAAAAGCTCATGTTCAGAAATGTGCGTTAAAAATACCATTCATAAATTTATTTAAAAACTTTAAGCCTTTAGTATTTTTAATTTCAGATTACCTTTTCTAATTCAGCTATTCATTTCACAATATACTCATATATATTTCTTTTCTGATGAAAAAGTCTATCTAGAGAAGCTCTAAAGGAAATCAAACTCGCTAAGAAGATCCCGATTTTTTCGACATAACTAATCGAAGATGTCCCATGTCTTCACTAATCTTCTTCTCCAATACTTTCGCATAAATCTGTGTTGTCGTCAATTTTGAATGTCCCAGCATTTTACTGACTGACTCAATAGGAACTCCATTATTTAAGGTTACAGTGGTAGCAAAGGTATGACGAGCCAAATGGAATGTCAAATTCTTACTGATTCCACATAGATCAGCTATCTCCTTTAAATACGCATTCAGATTTTGATTGGATATTAAGGGAAAAAGCGTTCCTCTTGAAATAGACTTGGGATGTTTCTTGTACTTTTCAATGATTTCCTCGGCTTTCGGTAATATAGGTACGGGAACCGGGTTATCTGTTTTTTCCCGTTTGGTAAAAATCCATAACTCGCCATCAATACCAAGCTGTAAATTAGCCGGGGTAAGACGCATAACATCGCCATACGAAATCCCTGTATAACAACTGAAAACAAACAAATCACGGACGTATCTTAGCCGTTGGATTATGATATCCCTGCTTTCCAATTCTCTAAGTTCTTCCTCTGTCAGGCAGTCCCGGTGAACCTTTTTGAATTTTAACCGGTAGGCTGAGAATGGATTTTTACCGATCCATTCCATTTTTACCGCCATAGTCGACAGCTTGCGTAATCTTTCCAGATGCTTCATTACTGCATTGTTGCCCATAGGCAAATGATGGTCCAATGGCTGGTAATTGCGTAAAAAGATTTCAAACTCACAAATAAAACGGTAATTCAACCGATTAAGCGGAAAGTCTCTACGCTTTAAATGGGATTCAAGGAACAAAGCCACATACTTTTTAGTCGTGAAGTAATTTTTCAAGGTTCCCCATTTCAAGACTTTGTTCATTTGGTTGTTGTGGTAGTCGAATAGTTCCAGCAGAGAATGCCCGGAATCATCCAATCCCAGAAACCGGTTCTTGATGGCAGCCGGCGTTACTTCTTCGTTTTCCACAACTAAATCCTGGTAATGTTCAACCAGCATTGTCCGTACCTGCTCAAGAAAAAAATTCAGGTTTTTGTGTTCGTCCGTCAACGATTTGACCCTTCCTTTTCTGCCGTCCCAATCTCTAACAGGCACCCATTTTTTGATCGATACTTCACAACGCTGATTATTTACTGTAACTCTCGCAAAAACAGGGGCTTTCCCTTCTTTTGTCTTTTCTTTCCGAATGACAAAATGAACGCCAAATGTGGCTGTCAATGTTTTTCTTTTCATATCAAATCAGAATAAACCAAATTAAAGGTCACCGAATAGGTCACCAGAAAAGTTCCATTTGATGCAAAAAAGCGCCAAATGAAGCTATACCACAATCTTCTGTATTGTCAGTATTCATTGGCATTACAAAAGAAAAGGTGACCTAAACTTAACAAAAAATTCAGGTCACCTTTTAGTTCACGTGGGAACTGGTTTTATATGGTCTAAATTGATATGTTAAAAAATCAAAAAAGCCCACAAACACTGGTGTTTGCGGGCTTTTGATGTTATTTGATTTCCCAATCTGTCGGGATACCAGGATTCGAACCTGGGACCCCCTGCTCCCAAAGCAGGTGCGCTAACCGGACTGCGCTACATCCCGAATATTTAACTTTAACGCGGAGAGAGGGGGATTCGAACCCCCGGTACAGTATTACCCGTACGCCGGTTTAGCAAACCGGTGGTTTCAGCCACTCACCCATCTCTCCGTTTAAGTAGCATCCTCTCACGATAAAAATTATCTTATACAGACTGTTTTTACAGTCTCTTTGAACGTGCGTGCAAATATAGAACTAGTTTTTCCTTTCGCAAAATTATAAATAAAAAAATCAGACGTACGCTCCTTTTCTGCTAATTTTTTTTTGTGTCAAAGTAGAATTACATTTGCAGCAAAACAAAAACAATACCTGCAATGGTTGAAATTGGCAAACACAACAAACTGACAATCGCCCGCGAAGTTGATTTCGGTATTTTCTTTCACGATGAAAAGCTGGGCGACATCCTGCTTCCCAAACGTTATTTACCTGAACAGTGGGCTATTGGTGACGAGCTGGATGTTTTTATCTATCTTGATTCGGAAGACCGCTTGATTGCCACCACCGAAGAACCATTTGCAGAAGTTGACAAGTTTGCCACGCTTGAGGTGGTTGCCACTACTCCGGTTGGTGCCTTTCTGAACTGGGGGTTGATGAAAGATTTGCTGGTGCCATTTCGCGAGCAGAAAACCCGCATGAAAGTTGGTGAGAAATACTTGGTTTACATTTATCTTGATCCGGAAACCAACCGTATTGTTGCTTCATCGAAAATCGATAAGTTCGTGGATAACCTGCCTGTTGACTATGAGCAAGGAGAAGAAGTTGACCTGATTATTGTAGAAAAAACCGACATGGGCTACCGTACAATCATAGACAATTCGCATTTAGGAATGCTATACAAAAACGAAGTATTTCAGACACTTTCAACCGGGCAAAAGCTAAAAGGTTACATTGCCAAGGTGCGTGATGACGAAAAAATTGACCTTGTGCTTCAGAAACCCGGATATGAAAAGATGGAAGGACTGGCACAGAAAATCCTGGAAAAATTGAAAGCCTGTAATGGGTTCCTGCCTGTTGGAGACAAAAGCAGCCCTGAAATTATTTACAGGGAATTTAAAATCAGCAAAAAAAATTTCAAAAAAGCCATCGGAACTTTGTATAAAAACCGGCTGATTACTATTGAAGAAAACGGTATCAAGCTGATATAATATATTACAGTACAACTTTCCCAAACAAATCGAATTCGCTTGAACCTGTAATCTTTACCGTATAAAATTCACCCACTTGTATTTCCGGATTATTTTTAATCAGCACTTCCCCGTCGACTTCCGGCGAATCGTATTGGGTACGGCCAACAAAACAATCCTCTTCTTCCCTGTCGACCAAAACCTGCAACCGACGGCCAATATATTTCTGGTTCTGCAATGCAGAAATTTCCTGCTGAATTTCCATTAACTCACCAGCCCGTTGCTCTTTTACTTCCTGCGGAATAGTATCTTCGTACATTTTAAAGGCATACGTATCGTCTTCGTTCGAATAAGCAAATACGCCCATACGCTCGAATTTATATTCGCTGACAAACGACTTCAGTTCTTCAAAATCTTCTTCCGTTTCGCCCGGATGGCCAACCAAAAAAGTAGTACGCAAGGCTATTCCCGGTACTTCACGGTGAATAGTATCAATAAGACTGATGGTTTCCTGTTTGGTAATCCGGCGGCGCATCATGCCCAGCATGTGGTCAGTAATATGTTGTAATGGAATATCCAGGTATTTGCAAACATTATCTCGTTCGCGGATCACCTTCAGCAGATCAGCCGGGAACTTCGACGGATAAGCATAATGCAGACGTATCCATTTCAGTCCTTCAATGCCGGCCAGCTTGTCAATTAATTCGGCCAGCTTACTTTCGCCGTACATGTCGATCCCGTAATATGAAAGATCCTGAGCAATAACCAGCAATTCTTTTACACCACCGGCAACCAGTCTGCGAGCTTCTTCGAGTAAGCTTTCAATACTTCGCGATTTATGGTTCCCTGTAAACTGAGGAATCGCGCAAAAGGAACAGTGCCGGTTGCATCCTTCACTGATTTTCAGATAGGCAAAATGAGGTGGGGTTGTCTGCATCCGGTGATACATCTTCTGCTCGTAAAATGTAGCGTTCAGGTCTTTTACAATCTCCCTGAAATCGAACTTACCGTAAAATTTATCAACCTCCGGTATTTCTTTGATCAGCTCTTGCTTATACCTTGCCGAAAGGCATCCCATTACCAGTAATTTATCAAGCTTCCCGGCTTTACGGGCATCCACAAAATTCAGGATGGCATCAATAGATTCCTCTTTGGCATCGGCAATAAAACCGCAGGTATTCAAGATAACAATATTGGCGTCGTCCTTTTCACTGTCATGTGCCACTTTAAAACCATTCAACCCCAACTGGTTCAGCAACATTTCCGAATCGACCAGATTTTTCGAACACCCCAGGGTTACAATATTAATTTTTCCTTTTTTCATGTTTCAAAGGGAAGATTTTCGGGTCTTTGAATATTAACCTAATAGTATCGTCGACTTTATTTATGAATCTCGCAATTATATTACCGCCCCATCTGGTTCTCAAAATATTCCAGAATTATTAAAAAAAATAAGTAAAAGAAATATTCTAAAAATTAAGAGAACAACGACTCAACAAATTCTTTGCGGCGGAAAATCTGCAAATCTTCCATTTTTTCGCCAATACCGATGTATTTCACAGGAATTTTAAACTGATCGGAAATGCCAATCACCACACCACCTTTTGCTGTTCCGTCAAGCTTGGTAAGGGCCATCGAAGTAACTTCGGTCGCCTTGGTAAACTGTTTGGCCTGCTCAAATGCATTTTGCCCGGTTGAACCATCCAATATAAGTAGCACTTCGTTGGGAGCAGCAGGAACAATTTTCTGCATCACCGATTTGATTTTCGACAGTTCGTTCATCAGGTTAATCTTATTATGAAGACGACCGGCCGTATCAATGATCACCACATCTGCTCCCTGTGATTTAGCCGAAGCCAGCGTGTCGTAAGCCACCGAAGCCGGATCAGAGCCCATCTTTTGTTTTACGATCGGAACATCAACTCGCTGTGTCCAAACTTCCAACTGGTCAATTGCTGCAGCTCTGAACGTATCGGCAGCACCAATAATCACCTTTTTACCAGCCTGTTTAAACTGATAGGCCAGCTTGCCGATAGTAGTCGTTTTACCCACTCCGTTCACACCAACAACCATGATTACATAAGGAACATCACTCTCAGGAATGTCGAAATCAGCCACATCTGCAGAATTGTTTTCTTCAAGTAAAGCGGCAATTTCTTCTTTCAGTATAGTATTCAATTCCGACGCATTCAGGTATTTATCACGTGCTGCCCGTTTTTCAATCCGTTCAATAATTTTCAAGGTTGTGTCAACGCCAACATCCGAAGTAATCAACACTTCCTCTAGATTATCCAGTACCTCGTCATCAACTTTTGATTTACCGACAATGGCGCGTCCCAGTTTTGTAAATACACTTTCCTTGGTCTTTTGCAACCCCTGTTCCAGACTATCTTTTTTCGATTTCGTAAAGCTTCCGAAAATGCCCATAGCTAAAATTTTAAGGCCGGCAAGTTAGTAATTTTGCCGGAATTCACGGCTGTTTTTTCCAACCGCCAACAAACAAAGCCCGCAATTAACTTTATTTTCAGAATATAAAGTATCTCTGTTGACAGGAATCCTCGCCAACATTCTCAAAATGTGACAGATCGTGATATTAATCCAAATCAAATTGCAACACTCCCCTGCCCTTCCATATTTCAAGTATCGTCTCTCCCAAAACCTGATATGGATTGTATGTCTTATTGTCCGAAACCAGCAACAATCGTCTTTCGTCCGTAATATAAACCCGCTTATAAACCAGCCCGTCATCTTTCGTGATTAACACATAAGTCTGCCCGTTCTTTATTTCAGAAATATAATTGACATATTCACAAAAAATATAAGCACCGGGCTGAACCGGGAGCATGCTGTCACCTTTTATCTGAAATACCCGGTAGGTACGCTCTGCCGATAATTCGGGTATCGGCATTGAGAAGAATGGTAACTGACTGATATATTCAGGATCGGAGAAACCATTCAGGTAACCGGCTGAGGCCTTTACAGGTACAATCGGAATAAGCTCACGATTCTGATTATCAACGACAATGGGCAATACCTGTAACTCACGTTCGTCTTGTTTCGCGACCGGGCACTTTTCCAAATCAGAATTAATAAGTTCGTGAATACTGATATCGAAATATGTTGCAAGCTTTTGCATTACTGCAATTTTTGGTACAGCACGACCTTCTTCGTAAGCCCCAACCAGAGAACGTTTTATCTCCAAAAGGTTGGCAAATTGCTGCTGGGTAAGCTTTTCCAACTTCCGGAGGTATTTAATATTTTGAGTCAGGTAATTCATTGTCTAATATTTTTTCAAAAATACACTAAAAATTTTAGTGCTTACTAACTTATTTAGTATTTTTATTTCCTGAAACAAATTCACAATTACACAACAAAACAGACGAAGAATCAGTGACATAAAAACAAAATAATGAAAAACAGTGTTCAAAAAAAACTAAAAATATTAGCAGATGCTGCAAAGTATGACGTATCATGTGCCTCCAGCGGGAACAACCGTCGTAATCCAGGCAACGGACTGGGCAATGCAGTTGCAGGTGGCATTTGCCACAGTTTCACCAACGACGGACGGTGCATCAGTCTGTTAAAAATACTAATGAGTAACTACTGTATTTACGACTGTGCCTACTGTATCAACCGGCGAAGCAACGACCGCCCCCGCGCTACATTTACAGTTGACGAGCTGGTCGAACTGACCATTAATTTTTACCGGAGAAACTACATCGAAGGCCTCTTTCTTAGTTCTGGTGTCATTAAAAATCCCGATTTTACGATGGAGAGAATGATGCTGGTAGCCAAAAAACTACGGAAAGAACAACGCTATTATGGTTATATTCACATGAAAGCCATTCCAGGGGCCAGCCCGGAACTGATACACCAGGCCGGATTATATGCCGATCGTCTTAGTGTAAATATTGAAATACCTACCGACACAGAACTGAAACGGCTGGCGCCTGAAAAAAATTTCAGAAACGTACTCACCCCGATGAAACAGATATACGATGGAATCGTGGCAAATAAGGAGGAACGTACAAAATTCAAAAAAGCGCCGTTTTTTACCCCGGCCGGGCAAAGCACCCAGCTCATTGTTGGTGCAACGCCCGAAAGCGACCGACAAATACTGCTACTCTCGTCGAACCTGTACCGCGAACAGCAATTAAAACGTGTATATTACTCCGGCTACCTGCCGGTTAACAAATACGACGAACGTTTACCGGCAATCCAGTCACCCCCACTGATACGAGAAAACCGTCTTTATCAAAGCGACTGGCTGATGCGTTTTTACCAGTTCAAAGCTGAAGAAATCCTTGATCCGGCACACCCTTTCCTCGATTTGGATGTCGACCCAAAACTAGCCTACGCAATCAGAAATTATCACCTCTTTCCCATTGACATAAACAAAGCCAGCTATGAAATGATTTTGCGCATTCCGGGCATTGGTGTACAGTCGGCCAAAATGATTGTGGACGCACGCCGGTTCAGAAGACTGACTTCAGAACATCTGAAAAAAATAGGAGTGGTAATGAAACGGGCCAAATATTTTATAACCTGTAACGAATTACCGGCCAAAGCTTACACCTGGGAACCAGAACGGCTGAAAACACAAATTGTATCGGAAAGCATTTCGAGACATAAAAAAGCAGGCGACACCCAACTGGAACTATTCCCATTGGTTCTGCAAGCCCAAAAAGAAGGACAAAACAGGATAATGATATGGCAACATTAGGAGGATACTGGATACGACTCAAGACTACGACTTGAAACCTATAACCTGAAACTTATAACCTCAGCTAGCTGAGCACTCAAAGTTGAAATTTGGAATTTGTGATTTGATAAGATGGAATATTTAACCTACGACGGCAGTTTTGAAGGATTCCTGACAGTGGTTTTTGAATGTTATTCAAGAAAACTTTCGCCCATTGATATTGGGAAAGAAAAAGCATTTCAGGAAAAAATATTTGCACAAAAGGAATTCATTGTCACCTGCCCCGAAAAAGCAAAACGGGTTTGGCAGGGGCTGCAAAAAAAACTGCACAAACGCAACAAGGAACTTCCTCTGTTTGCATTTTTATCGGAAGCCCCTTGTATCGAAATTATGCTTTACCGTTTCATACGCCGGATATTTGACACCAGCTTCAGCATTGAAACCGATTTTGGCGATCCTGATGTTCTGGAACTAAAAAAGCTGGAAAAAAAAGTTTTACGCGAAGCTACACGTATCCTGCAATTCCTGCGTTTTCAGAAAACCCGTGACGATATTTTTTTTGCAGGAACAGAGCCTCGTTACGATGTACTGCCTTTTACTATCAAACATTTCACCAATCGCTTCGCCGACCAGCAATGGCTCATCTACGATTTGAAACGCAATTACGGGGTCTATTATGACCTGGGAAAAACGCATGAAGTGGTTTTGTCGGAAAAATCATTCAGTACAACAAACGGAAAAATTGCTGAAAACATTCTCCAGGAGGAAGAAAAAATATATCAAACCTTATGGAAAAATTATTTCGACAGTATAAATATTGAAGAGCGGAAAAACCTCAAACTGCAACGTCTGCATATGCCACAACGTTACTGGAAATTTCTACCCGAGAAATCACCTTTATAAATAAAAAGGCTCTCATCTTCTGGAGATGAAAGCCCCTTTTATAGTGTCTTTAAAAATATCACTTTTTGAAGTATGCAAGAACATTATCGTTAGGAATAATTTCCTCAACAAATGTATAAGCACCGGTCTTTTCAGATTTCACCATTTTGATCACTTTTGCATGACCTTTACCGGCTCCTTTTTGTAATGTTGCAACAGATTTTTTTGCCATAACTCAATTATTTTATTTCCCTGTGAACAGTTACTTTTTTCAAAAACGGGTTATATTTTTTTATTTCAAGGCGTTCTGGTGTATTTTTCCTGTTCTTGGTAGTAATATAACGTGACATTCCTGCCACCCCGCTTTCTTTTTGCTCGGTACATTCTAAAATAACCTGTACCCTGTTTCCTTTCTTAGCCATCTCTTAAGCAATTAAATATTTTTAATGTACCCTTTTTCTTTAGCTTCTTTCAGGGCGTAGCCCAAGCCTTTTTTATTGATCGTCCGCATACCGGCTGCAGAAACAGTTAAGGTAATCCAGCGATCTTCTTCAGGAAAATAGAACTTTTTATTGAACAGATTCGGCATAAAAGTCCTTTTCGTCCTTCTTTTCGAGTGGGAAACATTATTACCCACCATTACTTTTTTCCCGGTAATTTGACAAACTCTTGACATTGTCGTTATTTTTATTTCAGAATCACTTTTTCAAACAGGTTGCAAAGGAAGTTATTTTATTTAAAATATCAAATAGTTAGAAAAAATTTTCGTTTTATTTTTTACTTGGAAGTTATGAACAAAACAGGATACAGATGGGTTTATCTCATATTTTGAAGTATATTTGTTTAACTAAAATGAAATACATATGACACTATTAAATAAAGGAGACAAAGCCCCTGCATTTAAAGGTCTAAACCAGAATGGAGAAATTATTTCGTCGGGAATTTTTAAAGGAAAAAAGCTGATTCTATACTTTTATCCGAAAGACAATACACCCGGTTGTACAGCCGAATCGTGTAATTTAAACGACAATTACCAGTATTGGATCGACAAAGGATACGAAGTTGTTGGCGTAAGTCCCGACAGTGTAACATCGCATAAAAAGTTTGCCGATAAATTCGGATTTTCTTTTAACCTGATTGCCGATACTGAAAAAGAAATTCTTCAGGCATACGGGGCATGGGGAGAGAAAAGCATGTACGGGAAAAAATACATGGGTGTTTTGCGTACTACCTATATTATAAATGAAGATGGCATTATCGATGATGTTTTTGCTAAAGTAAAAACAGGAGACCACACCAATCAAATAATAAAAGCCCTGGATATATAGGACAGATACGAATAACATGACCTTCCTATCACTCAAAAAGCAAATAAAAAACAATTACTGCATATGACAAACGAAGAGAAATCCAATATTAACAAGGAAAAGTTGAAAGCCCTTCAGCTAACAATGGACAAAATTGAAAAGAGTTTTGGCAAAGGGTCTATTATGAAAATGAGCGACCGTCCGGTAGAAGATGTGCCGACTATCTCTTCCGGCTCCATTGGGCTTGACATCGCACTGGGGGTTGGCGGTTACCCCAAAGGACGTATTATTGAAATTTATGGTCCTGAATCATCCGGTAAAACAACACTGGCGATCCATGCCATTGCCGAAGCACAAAAGGCAGGGGGCATTGCTGCAATTATCGATGCTGAACACGCCTTCGACCCGTATTATGCAAAAAAACTGGGTGTTGATACTGATGAACTGTTGATTTCTCAACCCGATAACGGGGAACAGGCATTGGAAATTACCGACAACCTGATTCGCTCGGGAGCTATTGATGTGATTGTGATCGACTCGGTAGCTGCACTAACCCCGAAAGCCGAAATTGAAGGCGACATGGGCGACTCGAAAATGGGTCTTCAGGCACGCCTGATGTCACAGGCTCTGAGAAAACTGACTGCCAACATCAACAAAACCAAAACCTGTTGCATTTTCATTAACCAGTTGAGAGAAAAAATCGGGGTCATGTTTGGCAACCCGGAAACAACCACCGGCGGTAATGCCTTAAAATTTTATTCCTCGGTGCGGTTGGATATTCGCCGTATGGGACAGATAAAAGACGGTGAAGACATTCAGGGTAACCATACCCGCGTGAAAGTGGTAAAAAACAAAGTGGCCCCTCCTTTCCGTAAAGCCGAATTCGACATCATGTACGGAGAAGGGATTTCAAAAACAGGAGAAATTGTTGACATGGGCGTCGAATTGGGTATCATCAAAAAATCAGGCTCGTGGTTCAGCTATGGTGATTCGAAACTGGGGCAGGGACGCGAAACAGTAAAAAGCCTCCTTCGCGATAATGAAGAACTGGCCCGTGAACTGGAAACAAAAATATTGGAGGCTGTTACGACGACAACCAAAAATTAAAAAATACTTAAAATCAGTAAAGTCAGGGTGGAATGGCGTTGCTGTTTCACCCTGATTCTTTTTTAATTGTATATTTTCACCGAAAATTAATTGTAGCATGAAAGTATTGAAATTTGGCGGCACCTCGGTCGGTAACGCTGAAAACATCAGGAAAGTGAAAGACATTTGCGGAAAACAGGATGACGATGTCATCGTGGTCGTTTCTGCATTGGGTGGTATAACCGATAAAATTCTGAGCGCGGCCCGCATGGCTGCTATTGGAACGGGATACTTTCAGGCTGAAATAACAGAAATAAAAAGCAGGCACCGGGAGGTGATCAATGTACTTTTTAACAACCAACAAAAAGCTGCTGTTGTAGAAAGTGTGAATATTCTGCTGGACGAACTGGAAAAAATAATTAAGGGAATTTCGATGATCGGGGAACTCACTCCCAAAACCATGGATAAGATCGGTGGTTTTGGAGAACGTCTTTCCTCACTGATCATTTCCGAATTCATTCCCGGAGCACAATGGTTCGATTCCAGTAATTTTATCCGTACCGACAGTTGTTTCGGCAAAGCCCGGGTCGATTTCAACATGACAAACAGCCTGATAAAAAAAACTTTCAATAAATTTAAAGGACTGGCCGTTGTGCCTGGTTTTATTGCCAGCAATGCAGAAGGGGAATTGACCACTCTTGGACGTGGCGGTTCCGACTATACCGGTGCAATTCTGGCAGCAGCACTCGATGTTGAAATGCTGGAGATATGGACCGATGTAAGTGGGTTCATGACAGCCAACCCACGCGTGATCAGCAAAGCGTATACTATTCGCACACTTAGTTATGCCGAAGCAATGGAACTGTCTCACTTCGGGGCCAAAGTAATCTATCCGCCAACTATTTTACCGGTTTACCAGAAAGGGATCCCTGTGAGGATAAAAAACACACTGGACCCGGAAGTCGAAGGGACACTGATCACCAAAAGCCATCTGAACGGGAAAGACCTGCCGATAAAAGGTATTTCATCCATTTCAGACATCTCGCTCGTGACCGTACAGGGGCTTGGAATGGTTGGTGTAACCGGCATTTCGATGCGTTTGTTCGGTGCGTTGGCAAGAGAAGACATCAACGTGATACTGATCTCTCAGGCTTCCTCTGAAAACTCAATTAGTTTTGCCATTAATACCAGCAGCGCAGATAAAGCAGAAAAGGCTATCAGGAACGAATTTGAAAGGGAAATAGCAAGCCAGCAAATCAGTAAAATTACAATTGAAAGTAACCTGTCGATCGTAGCCATCGTGGGGGAGAATATGAAACAATCGACCGGGATTGCCGGAAAACTTTTTCATACTATTGGTAAAAACGGGATCAATATTATCGCCATTGCACAGGGGGCATCGGAACTGAATATCTCGTGGGTCGTGAAAAATTCTGATCTGCGGAAAACACTTAATGTGGTACACGAGGCATTTTTCCTTTCCGAAAATATAGAACTCAATGTCTTTCTCATGGGAATTGGGCTGGTTGGAGGGAACCTGCTGGCACAAATACGTCAGCAACAGTCCAAACTATTAAAGGAAAAACACCTGAAAATAAGACTGGCGGGAGTTGCCAACTCGAAGAAAATGTTGTTTTCGCGGGAAGGAATCGACATTGCCAACTACAAGGAACTTCTGTATTCAGAAGGAAAATCCAGCAGTATTGAGGGGGTCCGGAATGAAATTACCGGGCTGAATATGTACAACTCTGTTTTTGTGGATTGTACTGCCAACGAGAGAGTTACCGATATTTACCATGAGTTACTGAACTCGAACGTTTCGATTGTGACAGCCAACAAGGTGGCCGCCTCTTCGGAATATTCAAATTACGCCAGCCTGAAAAAGACAGCCAAGCTCAAAGGTGTCAAATTTTTGTTTGAAACCAATGTAGGCGCTGGCTTGCCAATCATCAACACATTGAACGACCTTGTCAATTCAGGCGATAAAATTCTGCGGATTGAAGCTGTTTTGTCGGGTACACTAAATTTCATTTTCAATACTATCAGCGAAACTATTCCGTTTAGCGAAACTATTCGTATGGCAAAAGAACAGGGTTATTCAGAGCCTGACCCGCGAATCGATCTTAGTGGAGCCGACGTAGTCCGTAAACTGATGATCCTCGTACGCGAATCGGGGTACGTAATCGACAAACAGGATGTAACAATCAAAAAATTCATACCCGATCATTTTTTTAAAGGAAGTGTCGACGATTTCTGGAAGATGGTTCCCGGCATTGATGCCGAATTTGAAGAGAAACGTAAAAAACTGGTTGCAGCCAATAAATGCTGGCGTTTTGTAGCCCGTTTTGAAGAAGGCAGATCAGAAGTCGGTCTTCAGGAAATTGAGCAGGGACATCCGTTCTACGATTTGCAGGGAAGTAACAACCTGGTGATGTTCACGACTGAACGTTACCAGGAATTTCCGATGATCATAAAAGGCTACGGCGCCGGCGCCGAGGTAACTGCCGCCGGAGTTTTTGCCGATATTATCAGGGTGTCGAATATATGACTGGCCGCTAGCTGCCAGTAGCCAGTACAAATTAGGATAAGGGAATAAATTTAGTAAAGTAAGATATGAAATACATTATAGTCTTAGGTGATGGCATGGCCGACGAGCCATTGGAACAGTTTGGCGGAAAGACCCCGCTTCAGATGGCGCACAAACCGGAAATCGATAAACTAACAAAAAAAGGAAAGGCAGGACGGTTGATCACGGTTCCTGAATCGATGCATCCAGGCAGTGAAATTGCCAACCTGGCTGTACTCGGTTACGATGTGGAAAACGTTTTTGAAGGGCGTGGCGTACTGGAAGCAGCCAGCATGGGCGTTACTTTACAGGAAGGCGATCTTGCTATGCGGTGCAACCTGATCTGTATTGAAAACGATAATATTAAAAACCATTCAGCCGGACATATTACCAATGCGGAAGCCCACGAACTGATCGCGTTTCTGAATGAAAAACTGGGAAGTGAAACTGTTATTTTTTATCCCGGCGTTTCGTACCGTCACCTGCTGGTTATAAAAGGAGGCAAAAAGCAAATGAAATGTACGCCTCCGCACGATGTACCGGGCAAACCGTACCGGAATTACATGATCAAAGCGCTTAGCCGGGAAGCAAACGAAACGACAGAGTTGCTTAACGGGCTGATCAAAAAATCGATGGTTTTGCTGGCCAACCACCCGGTAAACAGGAGACGCAAAGCTGCCGGTAAAGATATGGCCAACAGCATCTGGCCCTGGTCGCCGGGATACAAACCACAAATGCCTACATTGAAAGAACTTTGGGGCATTGAAAAGTCAGCCGTTATTTCAGCGGTCGACCTTATTCAGGGCATTGGCGTTTATGCAGGCATGGATGTTATCCATGTGGAAGGAGCTACTGGTTTGTACGACACCAATTATGAAGGTAAGGCACAGGCAACCATCGAGGCGCTGAATGACCATAATTTGGTCTACGTGCACGTGGAGGCCAGCGACGAAGCAGGGCACGAAGGCGATGTTGAACTGAAAACACGCACCATTGAATACCTCGATCAGCGCATTGTGAAATATCTGGTTGAAGAAACAGCAAAAATGAATGAACCGGTGACCATTGCCGTGTTGCCCGACCATCCGACCCCCTGTGCTACCCGGATTCATACCAAAGATCCGGTACCGTTCATTATTTACAACCCTGGCAACGAGGCCGACGAAGTGCAGGAATACAATGAGTTCTCGGTTGAACGTGGCGCATTCGGAATGCTGAAAGGCAACGAATTTATGAAGGCTTTGCTAAGCCGGATATAAACTTTAAAAATATATTTTTGCAATCTCTACATATCCCATGATCCCTACTTTGGGTTTTGAAATTTGAAATTTTATGAAATACTACAGCACTAATAAATCAGTACCGGAAGTTTCGCTTGAAGAAGCAGTTGTTAAAGGACTGGCCGACGACAAAGGCCTTTTTATGCCCGAACGGATTAATACATTTGATCCTGCTTTCTTCGATGGAATCTGCGATCTCAGTTTTCAGGAAATAGCTTTTGAAGTAGCTAAAAAATTTTTCGGAGAAGATGTCCCGGAGGAAACCCTAAAAAAACTGGTTTACGATACCCTGAGTTTCGACTGCCCTGTTGTACATGTAAACGACAATATTTACGCGCTCGAACTGTTCCACGGGCCAACCCTTGCTTTTAAAGATGTAGGAGGCCGTTTCATGGCCCGTCTGCTGGGCTATTTTCTGAAGGACAACAAAAATGAGGTAAACGTGCTGGTAGCTACTTCGGGCGATACAGGGAGTGCTGTTGCCAACGGTTTTCTGGGTGTTCCGGGCATTAAAGTGTATGTACTGTATCCAAAAGGACTGGTGAGCAAAATTCAGGAGCAACAGTTTACCACCCTAGGCCAAAACATTACCGCCATTGAGGTGGATGGCACGTTCGACGATTGCCAGCGACTGGTAAAAACGGCTTTTCTGGATAAAGAATTGAAAAACGCCCTGCAACTGACATCGGCCAACTCGATTAATGTGGCCCGTTTTCTTCCGCAGGCTTTCTATTATTTTAATGCCTATGCACGCATCCGTCAACGGAACATTCAGGAAGAGGTGGTTATTTCAGTGCCCAGTGGTAACTTTGGTAACCTCACAGCCGGCCTGTTTGCAAAAAAAATGGGACTGCCGGTAAAACGCTTTATCGCATCCAACAACGAAAACGACATCGTGTACAAATACCTGAAAACCGG
This sequence comes from Prolixibacteraceae bacterium, assembly GCA_963662895.1. Classification (GTDB taxonomy): domain Bacteria; phylum Bacteroidota; class Bacteroidia; order Bacteroidales; family Prolixibacteraceae; genus GWE2-42-39. The sequence continues at coordinate 3,383,718 of OY759982.1, forward strand.
GAAATACGAACCGCGCGCTTCGGTAGCGACCATTGCCAATGCCATGGACGTGGGAGACCCGAGCAACTTCGCGCGTATACTCGACCTGTACGGACACTCACACACGGCTATTGCCGCCGAGATGAAAGGCTACCGGTACAGCAATGCCGAAATACGGGAAATAATGAAAGAAGTGTATTACAAATACGCCTATACCCTCGACCCTCACGGAGCAACCGGCTACAAGGCACTGGACGAAAACCTGCAGCAAGGCGAAGTGGGCGTTTTCCTCGAAACTGCACACCCGGCTAAATTTACTGAAACAGTCGAAGAAACACTTGGCAAAAAAATTTTATTACCAGAAAAACTCGCCGAATTTATGAAAGGCAAAAAACAATCCGTCCCGATGAGTAAAGAGTTTGCCGACTTTAAAGCCTGGCTGCTGACAAAATAACAATAAAGTCCCGCTCCCTTCGAAAAGATCGGGGCTTTAATAAAGTTCCTTCGGTTATACCTCTCCGCAAAAAACCAGGATGTGATAAAAATTCTTTTAATTGACTATTTGACCAACAAAAGGAGATATTTTCCCCGGTGATTGGCTGTATTCAACATCTACAGTAATTTGATTTCCATTCAAAGGCAAGATATCATTCGAAGAAATGCTGTAAAACTGAGGGAGACTTTCCCAATCGCCCGACGACTTGCCGCAAAACTGCAGGATGACTTTCGGGACTGCCCGACAGCTTGCCTCAAAACTGAGGCAGCTTAAACCTTCGGTCTCTTTCTGTTAAAAAATAATGTAAAATAATAAGAAAAAAATTATCACCAATAAGTACAACGGAACAATAAATCATCTAATATTGTGACGTGGATTATTTTACACAATATGTATTTAAAAACCTACAAATTAATGTTTTACAAATATTATTTAAGAAAGATTTTAATCAAAATTTATGAACGCTAGCGTTTCGCAGGAAATCATCTCTTCAGACAGAGATGTTCCTCTTGGTTTTCTTGTATCAGGCAAGGAAAAAAGGGTTGTTCCGCTCAACCCGATGGCTCATAAAAATTCCGGTTTTATTCAACCCGGTGAGACATCAAAAGTGTTTCTGCAAAAAATTTTTCCATCAGCAACAGTATCCGAATGGAACGATTGGAAATGGCAAATTCGTAATAGTTTTACTTCTCTCTCGCAATTAACGTCTGATATCGAACTTTCCGGTTCCGAAAAAAAGGTTCTGCTTTCTCCTGACAGGCACCTGCCCTTCCGTATTACACCTTACTATGCTTCCTTACTTACCGATCCGGTAAACGGCGCTGCCATCCGTAAGGCAATGATCCCGGCGACAGAGGAACTAATTGTTGCTCACGGCGAATATTCCGATCCGCTTAATGAAGAAGCAAGTAGTCCTGTGCCTCACCTTGTACACCGCTATCCCGACCGGGTTTTATTCCTGGCTACCGGCTTTTGCTCTGCTTACTGCCGCTACTGTACACGTACTCACATGGTGGCCAGGGAAAAAGTGCATTTCAACAAGGAATGGAAACCGGCCATCGACTATATACGTCAGCACAAGGAAATACGTGATGTACTCATATCGGGCGGAGACCCGCTTACGATGCCGGATAAAATGCTTTATTCCTTATTAACTGAAATCCGGAGTATTGCCCATGTCGAAATTATACGCATCGGCACCAAAGTGCCGGTAGTATTGCCTCAACGGATAACTTACTCACTTACCCGTATGCTGAAACAATTTCATCCCCTTATGATCAGTATTCATTTTACGCATCCTGCCGAGCTGACACCCGAAACAGCAGAAGCCTGCATACGACTGGCCAATGCCGGTATTCCCCTGGGAAGCCAGACCGTATTGCTAAAAGGCATAAACGACAATATTACTGTTATGAAAAAGCTCATGCAGGGATTACTGAAAATACGAGTAAGGCCTTACTATCTCTATCAGTGTGACCCCATTCCCGGTTCTTTACACTTCAGAACCCCTGTGAGCAAAGGAATTGAAATAATTCACGGGCTCAGAGGATTTACGACCGGATATGCTGTTCCGGCATACGTAATCGATTCTCCCGGCGGGGGAGGAAAAATTCCACTGCTCCCCGATTACTGCCAGGGTAAAAAAAACGGGAATATTATATTGAAAAACTATGAGGGAAAAACCTTTTATTATCCCGATATAGAAAGCTAATCAGAGGGCATACTGAATTTATCGTATAATTATGAAAATAGGATTAACCTACGACCTCCGGTCGGAATACCTTGCGATGGGTTATTCCAAAGAGGAAACCGCTGAATTGGATAAAGAAGAAACAATTGCAGGCATTGAACATGCTTTGCAGTTTCTGGGGTATAAGACGGAAAGGATAGGTCATGTGCAACAGTTAATGCAACGCCTGCTAAAAGGAGAAAAATGGGATCTGGTATTCAATATCTGTGAAGGAATATATGGAAGTGGGCGTGAATCGCTGGTGCCTGCACTGCTCGATGCTTTTAGGATTCCCTATACTTTTTCACCCCCTGCCACGCTTGCCCTGTCACTCGATAAGGCAGCCTGCAAACGGGTGGTAAGGGATGCCGGCATTCCTACTCCTGATTTTTGTCTTATCCGTTCGGCAGAAGACCTTGACCAACCCAAGCCCGGCTTTCCGCTTTTTGTAAAACCGGTTTCTGAAGGAACAGGAAAGGGAATTAATGAATCATCGATGGTAAAAGAGGAGGAAAAATACAGGGGGGTGTGTACCAGCCTGCTCCAACGTTTTCACCAGCCCGTACTTGTTGAATCGTATCTTCCCGGACGGGAATTCACAGCAGGCATTGTCGGAAGCGGCAAAGAAGCGCGTGTTGTAGGAGTGATGGAAGTACTGTTCAACAAGAATACTTCGGAATTTTATTCCTACGAGAACAAAGAGCATTATGAGGAAAAAGTATCCTACCGTAACATAACAGGCGATTTGTACCAAAAATGTGCTGCATTGGCCCTGCGGGTATGGGAGATCACAGGAGCATGCGACGGCGGACGGGTTGACCTGAAGCTGAATGCAGAGGGAGAACCTGAATTTATTGAAATCAACCCCCTGGCCGGCCTCAACCTTCATCATTCTGATTTACCGATATTATCACGGTTAAACGGCATCAGTTTTCAGGAATTGATAACCATGATTATGCAGGCTGCCGAAAAACGCATCTTTGGAAAGCCTGTTGTTACCACTGGTGTAAGAAGAGCAAATAAATTATTAATCACAAATGAGTAAACCGCTGGCTATTATTTTACACAATCGTCTTTCGGCTGTTCCTGCACCGGACGAGGCCGATGTCCTGAACCAGGTCAGTCTGGTACAGGATGCTTTAACCCAACTGGGCTACCAGTGCAGGATTAAGGATACAGGATTCCAACTTTACGGCGATATTACAGCCATCCAAAAACTCCGGCCGGCTTTTGTTTTTAATTTGGTAGAAACAGTATTCGGGAAAAGTGAGCTGCTGCATATAGCACCTTCTATACTGAAGGCTTTGCACGTTCCTTATTCCGGTGTATCGGATGAGGCGTTATTCCTGACCACCCGGAAAACACTGGCCAAACAACTGATGCAACAAAACAGGATAGCTACGCCTGCTTGGTTTTCTTCATCCGGCGCAGGAATTTCCCTTGTCCCTTCAAAAAAATATATTATAAAACCGATTGCTGAAGAAGGGTCGGTATGTCTCGACGAAAATGCGGTTTTTACAGGTTCGGCTCTTGCACAGGAAGCTGTTCAGTCAAAGATAAACACCGGCAACTATTTTATTGAAGAATTTATTGAAGGAAGGGAATTCAACCTGAGTGTGACCGGATGCCCGAATGATTATACGGTTTTCCCGGTAGCCGAAATGCAGTTTACCGGGTTCCCCCGGGGAAAGGAACACGTGCTGGGCTACCGTGCCAAATGGGAAGAAGCATCGTTTGAGTATCAGCATACCTGCCGTAAATTTGAAACGCTGGCTGATGAACCGCGATTACACCGGCAATTGGTTGAAACAGCCTGCCGGTGTGGTGAGATTTTCCAGCTTTCGGGATATTTCAGGGTCGATTTCAGGGTAACAGACAACAAACAGCCTTTTGTGCTTGAAATCAACGGGAATCCGTGTATAGCGCCCGACAGCGGCTTTATAGCAGCGGCAGCCCATGCTGGTATTTCTTCCTGCGAAGTTGTTCTGCAAATCATTCAACATTTGAATTAACAGGACATGAAAACGACGAACCTTCATTATTGCAACCGGCTTCTTGCATCTGACATTCCTGTTTTCCGGCGCCTGTTGCAATCAACCGGAATGTTTTTTGATTTCGAAATCGATGTGGCGATCGAAATCATGGAACTGTTCATAAAAGACGGCGAAAAATCGGGATACTATTTTTATGTGGCAGAACTGAACGGGCAGCCTGTGGGCTATATTAATTTTGGTCCTACGCCCTGTACGCAATATAGCTGGGATGTTTACTGGATTGCAGTGGAAAAACAGTTTCAGGGTACCGGCATTGGGGGAAACCTGTTAAAGATGGCCGAAAAAAATATAGAAAAAAACAACGGGCAAAATATATGGATTGAAACCTCATCCCGCCCTGACTACCTGCCGACACACCGTTTTTATGAAAAAAAGGGATACGCCAAAATGTGTGAACTGCCCGATTTTTATGCACCGGGAGATCATAAAATTATCTATCTGAAAAAGGGATATATGAATCAATAAGGTTATTGTCAAGTTCTTCCATGATTATTGTTTTATCATTTTGTAAATCATAAAATCACTTGATTGCTCATTAAAAGAGCCGTAAGCGTAATCGCCATAAACCTCCATGATTTTCAATCCGGTATCCTGAATCATAGTCCTTAACTCCAAATCGCTTACAAGCCTGAAATTTATTTCAAGAAACCGTTTTTCGATCAACGCATTTTTTGAATCGTATATTTCATAAAACTGAAATCCTGAAACTATTCCATCTACCGGATTATGCTGAATTGATGATGAAATAATCAGGTTTTTTTCATCATCTACATGGAATTTTCCGACTAATCTTGTTGTTCCGTCGGCTGATTGTAAGCGTCTTCCTGGATTTTGCAGCGTCAGAATAAATATCCCTCCTTTTTCAAGATGCGCTGCTATTGATTGTATGGCTTTTTGTTGCTTTTCATACGATAGAATTTCACTTAAGGAATGAAAAGGCAGAAAAGCCATCTTGAATTTTCTGTTTAAATTCAATTGGATTATATCCTGATGGATTAAAGAAACCTTATAGTTTTCATTTCTTATTTTTTCTCTAAAAACCTGCAACATATTTTGAGAGTAGTCTACACAGGTCATTTTTCGTCCGGCTTTGAGTAAAGGGATAGACACACGCCCCGTGCCGCACATCAGTTCAAGAATTTCATCATCAGAATTCTCTGTTTCTTTTATAAAAAAAGGTATATCAAAATCGACCCTGACATAATAGTCATATATATCGGCAACTTTGTCAAATTCAATATTTCTTTTCATCGGAATTTATCTTGCGTTTAACCTCGAATATAATAATTACTATTCTTGTGAATAATAAACACAACACCCGGACTTATTTTCTATTGACCTTTATTCAAGATATGTATACCCATACAGGCCTGAACGGTAATTCGACAGAAATTCTTTCCCTTCTGCGGCAGAAATAATACCTGCCTTAACCGACGATGTTACCCAGGTTTCGACCGTTCGTACCAGTTTCTTTGCATTGTATCCGGCATAATCGAGTACTTCGGCAACCGTTTCTCCGTCAATCACCTGCTCAATACTGTACCCCTTTTTATCAACTGACACATGTATAGCATTGGTATCACCGAACAGGTTGTGCAGGTCCCCCAGAATCTCCTGGTAAGCCCCGACAAGAAACACTCCAATGTAATAGGGGGCGTTCGATTTCAGTGAATGTACCGGCAGGTAATAAGAGATACTTCGTGGGGAAATAAAATTATCGATCTTACCATCCGAATCGCAGGTAATATCCTGCAAGGTGGCATTTCGTTCCGGCTTCTCATCGAGCCTTTGGATCGGGATAATCGGAAAAATCTGGTCGATAGCCCAGGAATCGGGCAATGACTGAAACAACGAAAAGTTACAGAAATATTTATCCGAAAGAAGTTTTGGCAATATCAACAACTCCTCAGGGACATGTTTCAGTTTTGAGCACATCAGGTATATCTCCCGGGCAACCGACCAAAACAGGCGTTCGATCTTTGCACGGGTTTTTATGTCAATCAGACCTAGATTGAAACGGTCGAGTGCCTCCTCGCGTATTTGCTGTGCATCATGCCAGGTCTCGAGCATATAGGGCTGGTTCAATGAATTCCATTCCTGATAAAGTTCCTGAACCAACTCGTGGTCTTCTTCTGTTACATCTTCATTCTCGTCCCATTCCGGCACCGAAGTCGACTCAAGCGCTTCAAAAATCAGTACCGAATGATGAGCTGTGAGCGACCTTCCAGATTCAGTGATCACATTCGGATGCGGCAGGTTATTTTTTTCACTCACATCAACCATAGTCGAAACAGCGTCGTTCACATATTCCTGGATGCTGTAATTAACGCTGCTCTCACTGTACGCCGACCGGGTTCCATCGTAATCAACACCAAGCCCGCCGCCAATATCCACAAATTCAATTTTGAACCCATGAAGGCAAAGTTGTGCATAAAAATGTGATGCTTCGCGCAATGCCAGTTTGATACGACGTATTTTAGTCACTTGGCTGCCAATATGAAAATGTACCAATCGCAGGCAATCCTTCAGGTTGCTCGACTCAAGGTATTCTATTGCTTCGATCAGTTCACTCGAAGTCAGTCCAAATTTACTGACATCGCCACCCGAGCTTTCCCATTTGCCACTGCCAGAACTTGCCAGTTTGATACGAACACCCAGGTTCGGTTTCATCTTCAGGCGTTTGGCAACCCTGGCAATCAAACGTAATTCATTCAGTTTTTCAACGACCAGAAATATACGACGTCCCATTTTTTGGGCAAGCAAAGCTAATTCTATATAATCTTCATCTTTATACCCGTTGCAAATAATCAGCGAATCGTTATCGGTGTTGGTTGCAATTACAGCATGTAATTCAGGTTTCGAGCCCGCTTCAAGACCAATATTAAATTTTTTCCCATGCCCGACAATTTCCTCGACAACAGGACGCATTTGGTTAACTTTGATAGGATAGATAATGAAATTTTGCCCTTTGTAATCGTATTCCTCTGCAGCAATTTTAAAGCAACTGGTCATTTTCTCAATCCGGCTGTCCAATATATCAGGAAACCGGATAAGCATGGGTGCCGAAACATCACGTAACGAAAGTTCATCAACTAGTTCTTTTAAATCAATTTGAGGACCTCCCTTTACCGGGGTTACTCCCACATTTCCTTTTTCATTGATTGAAAAATAACTTCTGCCCCAGCCATTTATGTTGTATAACTCAGCAGAATCTTCAACACGCCACTTTCTCATTTAAAGTAAACAGTAAAGAAATAACTTTTATCCATTATCACCCGCAAAGATAAAATAAAGATAGACTAATTCAATTAATAAATTAATGGGTGTTTGACATGAAAAATGCAGGAAATTAATTTGTGATTAATAAATATTTATTGATGTTCTTAATAAACATATTTTTGGTTTCTTCTTTCGAACGTCCTACCCCTGCAGTCATGATGGGCTTCCCTTCAACAGGGATATAAAGAAAAGCCGGAATACTCTGAATACCAAAAATCGATGCCAGTTCACGTTCCCGTTGTGTGTCAATCTTATACACGTTTACCTTTCCTGCATATTCACGGGCAATTTCTTCCAAAACAGGAGAAGCCATACGACAGGGGCCACACCAGTCGGCATAAAAATCAACAATGGCAGGTTTATCTCCTTTGTATTTCCACTCCTGTGGTGAATTGTTGTAATCCCATACTTTTTCCAGAAAGACTTTTTTGGTCAGGTGTATAGCTCCTTCGTCTGAGTTCTCAGAAACCGTGCTGACAATATTTCCACCGGTTCCGTTTTTGGTACCCTCAGTCGTATTTTTATTTCCACAAGCTGACGACGCGATTGCAAGTACAGCAATAATAAATGCAAGTTTTTTCATTTTTCTATGTATTTAATTATTTATCCGATTGATCCCTTCCCTATCTAATCCGACAATTATTTGTCCGTCAATTTCCGTTTATACTTTTAAGTTCTTCGTATGAATTTAATGTTTTCATTGTCTCAACACATACACAAATATACATACTTTCATAACAACGATTGTGCCATTAATCATTTTTTGAATTTTGGGAATTTATAACAGGTCTTATTTACAAAAGACAAATGGAGAACAATCAACAAGAAAAAGCCGGCAGATTACCTGATAAACTGCATGACGAATTGACAATATCCGGTGTCCGGTATCCGTTTTTTAGAAAAAATACTGTTTACGCAACCATTAATGGAACTGATCCATCTATAGGATGTAATTAAAAACATGAATAAAAATGAAAATGTTCCGATTATTTTTGCTAATAACTTTTGCAGCATTTACGCTTGCTTCGTGTGATCTTGATGATGATGATGGTTATTCGACCATGTGGATCGGTTTTGGTCTGACTGACAATGTTAGTGAAAATGACAATTTGTTTACAATACGAATGGATGACGGATCAGTCTTATTCCCGGTTTACAACATGGTTCCCTGGTTCGAGATTGAGGAAGACCAACGCTTACTTGTAAATTTCACGAAACTTGGTAATAAAGACATCTCCGGGGAAAACAAGGAATATTACGTACGCATCAACTCTCTGAGAGAAATCCTGTATAAAGACATCTTCGAAATTACAGAGGAAACGGAAGACAGTATCGGCAATGATCCGATTCACGTGAAAGATGCCTGGCTTGTCGATAACATGCTAACCTTTGAACTTCGATATTACGGGAATAGCCAGGTCCATTACATTAACCTGGTAAAGCAACCGGGCGAACTGACTGCTGAAGATGAACCCATTGAACTTGAGCTACGACATAACAACCGCAATGATGGACCTTCAGTTAAATTGACAGCTTATGTTACCTTTAAGTTGGATGCCATCAAAATTGCAGGCAAAAATTCAGTAAATTTTAAAGTTACCGGAGTCGATTTTAATAATACAACTTACGAAGACACTGGTGTATTTAATTATGTGGACAATTAATTAGGCACATTTAATTCACGTAATTCAGATAATTGTTTCAAAATTTTGCTTCCCGTCACCCGCAAACGTCTTTCTGACTGATGGCCATCAGCCACTAAAATACACTCACAACCAAGGTATTGTGAAACTTCAAAATCGTGAGTAGTATCTCCAATCAGACAAACTTCAGCGGGATTTAAATTCAGGGTACTCATCAGAGCCTTGCCATTATCGATTTTTGAAGCTGCATAATGATTATCAAGGCCAGAAACCAAGCTGAAATACCCCATGATTTGATGTTGCCGTAAGGTAGATTCCAAAACAGGCTGCTCCATGGCTGATAAAATAATTTGCTGTTTCCCCCTTTTCTGAAAATAACGGAGAACTTCCGTCCCTCCCTGATGTAGTTTGCAATGTACTACTTCTTCGTTATACACGTCGATAAATTCTTTTGCCGGGATCTCAAAAGGTTCCTTACAAAAATCAAAACCTATCTCTTCGTAATAATCTTTTACCGGGAAAGAAAACACTTCCCTGTATTTTTCAGGATTAAGTAACGGCAGGTTTCGCCTAGCAAGCAAACCGTTAATGATTTCAACACAGAGGTCAGTATCATTGAGCAAAGTGCCGTTCCAATCCCATATAATGGTTTGAATTTTTTCAGAAATAACCATTGGGATTAGTAAGATTTTCGCGGTTTATTACCGGGTTGGCATACATTTGCAGGAACATTTCCCGAATCCTTCCGGCATCTCCTTTTACGGTTTCAAGTACATCATTCACCAGCCCCATGAATTTATCTGATTGCTCACGGGTATATTCGTTTGAATATTTGTTCTCCCCCCTAAGCAAATCAACAGCAATAAAATTATTGGGCCATAGTTTATAATTCCGGTATATCCTCTGATCAATATAATCAGCCAGTGCTTCAATTTTTTCAGAGGCCAGTTCATGTTTATCCATTTCATTGATAGCGGCTTTCATTGGTCTTCCAAAAGAAAAATGGACCCTGCCTTTTGGCTTCATCAAACCATAAGCCATACTTTTCAGATCGTCTTCCGGAGTTTTGGTAAAACCTTCCGTTTCTTTTTTATAAAGTTCATCTACCTTTGATATTCCGCAGGGCTCAATTTCGTATGATATCGACAGAGGTACAATTCTCAATTCACGAAACCCCTCTACAAATTTTTTTTCATTACTAAGGTTAAACATCTTCAATATGGATAGTTGGGTTTTATCAAAACCATCTTTAGTACGACCTTCCCTCTGGGCAATCCAAACCGATATATTTTTTTCGGTAATATCCTGACGAATATAAGTCGAAAGTTTTCTTGAGGCTACCATCAACTCACTGACGGACAGATTACGTTTTACTACGAAAGCACGGTTAAGTTTTACAGCGTGTTCAATCCATTCATCGATCAATAAATTATCACCGATGGCTACTTCTGTCGTATTCATTCCTTCCTTGAAAATCAAATAATTCAGGATAGCGGAATCAAGAATAATGTCCCGGTGGTTCGAGACGATCAGGTAGCTTTTCGATTTATCGAGATTTTCGAGACCACTGCAGGTAAGCCCGTCTGTCGTAGGTTTCAATATCAGATTTTCAATCAGCGAATACATGAAATTGGCCTGTAACTCTTTGATTGTATGAATACCGGAAAGCAATTGCCTGGCCTCCTGAATCTTCTTTTCATCTTTGAAAATAAAATCCAGAATCCACTGGAACCCAGAATTATTCAGTAATATATTGAGGTGGTGATTGACTTCCGAATCATGATAAGGCCGAATGTCATCAAAATTATATTTTTCACACATCGCTTTCAAATTAGAGCGGCAAATATAACGAAATAATAAAAAATCTGTCCTTCGGACATAATACTGTACGACATGTTCATCTTCATCTTTCACTATCGCACTAAAAATCAATTCTTTTCAGCCTCACACTGAAGCAATATAATTCCGGCTGTTCTGCTTCAGATATAACAAAATATATAATTCTTAATCAAAACCGGCACCTAAACTGAAGTTTTACTTCGGTTTTCCGGTCCCCTGTTATCTCATTCAGCCCACTGCCCATTGAAACAAGATCGAAATATTGTGTACGGGCCAGTTTAAACCATATATCTGCCTTTTTAGTCAGACTGTATTTCCCGTTCAGATATGTTCTCACTCCCCTTCCAGACAGGGCCGGTACCGAATAATTATGTAACATATCATTTTCGTAAGCATAAAGCCGGCAATTATAGCTATCGGTATCGAACCATGCAAAACGTATCTGACATGAAAAGGGTAGCCAGGCAGATTTATATTTTATATCCTGAAAGAAAAGCATACCATTCTCTTTTTCTGTTGATTCAAAAACTGAAAATTCGGCCCGGTTTTTCAGGCTCCACTGCTCATTCAACAGAATATCGAGATGAATCCGGAACCGCCGGGAACAGGTCGTTTCGTTACAACTAAGTTGTCCACTGGAGGCTTTAGACTCTTTTTGCCGGGAAAAATATCGTAAGTATAAACCAATTATTGAAGATGGGGCATAATTTATCTGAAACAGTGTTTCTGTCCTGTCGGATGGAGAAACGGTTTGATATTTCAGCCAGCGATAGTGATATAAATCGTGATAGGCAGCCAGCGAAATCTTCGCAACCGGCCAGAATTTTACCCCCACGTAAAACCCCTGTTCATCGTTTATCGCCGACGACCCGGAAAAAGCCTGCCCGTACTGACTGTTATATTTTTTCCCAAAGTTCCGGTAAAGCAATGAAAGTTCGAGTTGATCGGCCGGTTTCAGCAATGCCCCGTTAATTATAGCCAGGCCGCCATCAGCAGAGTACGCAGTTTCTCCGAAAAGAAATAATTTACGGAGTGCCCATTTCCAATCGGCTCCAACGTTTGTAATCTGCGTCCCCTGGAACAAAAACAGTTTGTAGGGTTGCCCGTCGGATACTTTTGGTATATCAAAAAAGGCATGCGTGGCACTGAATCCCAGTGAAAAGTTATTTTTCTGAAACGAATAAACCAGTCCGCCTGCATTTTCCATTACCGAATGCTTGTCCTCGATTTCGCTGGCCGTACGGTGAAGCCCCGACGTTTGAAATGAAGTAAAAACCAAATTACCATCTTGTTCGTCCAGGTTTGCATCTATTTTCTTTTTCGAATAAAAAACTGACAAAGAAGAATTTCTGAACCTGAATTCTCCGGCCATACCCCGAAAAAAATTGTTTTCGTCAGTCGATGAATATGGACGGATTCCCTGGTTATTGCGATAAACCTGGTTCACTTCAACTGATTTTCCGGTGCCAAATCCCTGCCAGATTACCAATCCTTGTCCTGCCCGAACATGAAAATCACCCAGGAGAAAACGGCACTTTCTGTTTGGTGTTTCATAACCGGCAAACATACTGTAATAATCAAACCCTGCCTGATTAGGTTTTCGGAAAAATGTTTCCCCGGGATCTTTCTCCGCAGTAATGCCCAAACTCACCTGCCCTCCCGTTTGCTTAAAACGGAAATAATATTTTTCAGGAGAACCTGTATATCCGTTTTCTTCAAGATATCCCCTGGCCTTTTCAGTAGTACGTAAGGCACGCAACAACAATTCACGGCGTACCTTCCTATTCTTTTTTACAGAAATTCCACTTTCACCAAAAGCCAGAAAAGGTTCCAGTTTTTGAAGTAACTCACGGTCAAATCCATCAACTGACAATAGTTCATAAATACTATATACAGGGCCATTCTGTTTTCTGAATTCAAGAATACTTTGAATCTGAAATTCAGTTAAAAGCCCCAATTGCCTAAGATTTTCAGTACACTCAGAATTTATATTGATCCGATTTTCAAGAAAAAACTGCCATGTTTCAGTAAGCTCTTCTATATTGATCTCTTTTTCCGCACTTTCCGCCATAATTTCGATCAAACTTTCCGGCAGTTGCTGGGGATCCTGTGCGCTAACTCCGCTCAGAATCATACATCCTGCAATAACCAAAGCCCCCCTTCTCATCGGAACAAATAACTAATTGCAACAGAAGGAGTATTTCCTAAACGATAATTATACTGCCAGGCAAAATCGGTGGTCAGCCGTTTTGCTGAGTACCCAATTCCCAACGAATACAATTCAGGATTGCCAGCCAAACCTCCACGTACCCAAAAATGTTCCGTGCATTTATATTCCACTCCGAATTTTGTTTGAATATCAAACTGTAAATCCTTTTCAAATTCGCAAGCAAGGAACAATGTCTCATTCACCCGGTAACCGGTCCCAAAACGGAACAGGCAAGGAATTTTATATTTGAAACTTGCTGTTTTTATCCCCGATTGAAACGGATTGAAATAATGGGCGCCAAACACAAGGTTCTGGTTCAGATGATATTGAATTCCCCCTTCAAAGCTAAAATCGCCCGGTGATTTATCGTTTTCAGGAAAATGGATATAAAGATAATTGAATTGGAACCCTGCCGAAAACCCAGGCATAATCTCTTTGGAAAAACCAAGGCCTACTTTATTTTCATTATAATCCTTATTCCCAAACCGGTAAAAAGAAACAGCAAAAACATTTTTATCATAAGGCAGGGCAACAAAAGCAGATTTTAAGGCCAATTCTTTAAGCATAAAATAGTTGCTACACGAGATCCCAGACTCAAGACCATTCACAGGTATCATGCCTGCCTGGTTCCCGAAAACAGACCATCCGTCGGAAATACATGCCGTGATCCCGGCCAGCGACTTTGTCCGTACACTGGCCTGATAATACTCCTGAGCGACCAGCTTATTGTTTATTGTAATAATGCCAGCCAAAAAAACAATTAAATAAACAGGTTTCATATAGGGTGTAATTAAATAATTTCATGCTGTTTTACTCTCCATCCATATCCTTAAGATAATCTGATTTATGAGTCTTTACAAACGGCAAATAAAAAGGAGGCCATCAAAATGACCTCCCCCGATTATAGTGTCTAAAGTACAACTTATTATAATTACTGGCAAATTAATTCACTTTAAATTTGAAATTTATTTTTGAAAGGTCCTGGTTGGCCTGTTCAATTTTATTTTTGAGATTCTCTTTATATTCAACCAGTTTAGCGGCCAGAGGAGAATCGGATAGTGACAACATCTGAACAGCAAGAATACCGGCGTTCTGGGCTCCGTTAATTCCAACAGTGGCCACCGGTATCCCCGGAGGCATTTGTACAATGGCCAGCAACGAATCCATCCCCTGCAGGGAGGCATTAATCGGAACACCAATTACAGGCAGGGGCGTCATTGCTGCAATAACCCCGGGCAAATGGGCTGCCATACCCGCACCGGCAATGATCACCTGAATGCCACGTTCTTTTGCCCCTTTTGCAAATTTTTCAACTGCTTCAGGAGTACGGTGCGCCGATAAAGCATTGATTTCAAAAGGAATTTCAAACTCATCTAAAATTTTGGCCGCTTTTTCCATTACCCCAAGGTCGGAAGTACTGCCCATAATAATACTAACTTTTGGCTCCATCTTTCAAATTTTATTTTCTCAGAACAAATTAGTTTTGTTATTTTGTGCTTTTCTTTTTAGCAGGCAAAATTATTGAAAATAAAACGATAATAAAACCTGCTTTTATCTTTTAAGAAAACATTGTAAACATCGGTAAAATGGTGAAGATAAAAATACATGAAAAGGAATTTGACATTTTTATACCGTATGAAAAGATACGATCGGTGATCGAAAAGATGGCTGAACAAATGAACCAGGAACTAAAAGGGAAAAATCCGTTGTTTCTATGTATCCTGAACGGGTCGTTTATGTTTGCCACCGAGCTATTTAAGCGTATTGAACTGCTGGACGCCGAAATTTCATTTGTAAAACTGGCTTCTTACTCGGGAACCACAACTACCGGAGAAATCAAAGAGCTAATTGGCCTGAATGAAAATTTATCCGGACGTACCGTGGTTGTTCTCGAAGATATTGTCGATACAGGAATTACCATTTCAAACACCATTGAACAAATAAAATCAAAAGAACCGGCGGAAGTAAAAGTTGCAACCCTTCTTTTAAAACCTGACGCCTTACAGAAACCGGTCAACCTTGATTATATCGGAATTGAGATACCGAACGATTTTATTGTAGGTTACGGGCTTGATTATAACGGACGGGGGCGCAACCTGATCGATATTTATAAAGTTATCAATTGATAAAACAAATATTACCATGCTTAATCTCATTCTATTTGGGCCTCCGGGAGCCGGGAAAGGCACTCAGGCCGAATTCTTAATCGATACATTTAACCTCATACATTTATCAACCGGCGATTTGTTACGTAGCCAGATTGCCGAAAGCACCCAACTGGGACTGGAGGCCAAAGGCTTTATGGATAAAGGAGAACTGGTACCTGATGATGTTGTAATCGGAATGATCAGGTCGAAACTGGAAGACAACCGCGATGCAGCCGGTTTTATTTTCGATGGCTTCCCCCGTACCGTAGCACAGGCCAAAGCGCTCGACTCACTGCTGAACGAAAAAGGAGCGCCGATTTCGGGGATGATGAGTCTCGAAGTGGAAAAGCAGGAACTGATCAACCGGTTGCTGAACCGGGGTAAGACTTCGGGCCGAAGTGACGATCAGGATGAATCGGTAATCGAAAACCGCATTAACGTGTACAACGAAAAAACCTCTCCTCTGAAGGATTATTATGCAGCACAAAAAAAACATTTTCCTATTGATGGGATGGGTAATATTGAAGACATTGCCGGGAGATTAAAAGCGGTGGTTGGAAATCTGTAATCTATTTTATCTTTGCTGCCACAAAAAAACAAAGTATGATTTCTGTTGATCAGTTAAAAGTTGTATTTGGCGGATTTGAGTTGTTTAAAGGCATTTCTTTTTTAATCAGTCCGAAAGACAGCATCGGCCTGGTGGGGAAAAACGGGGCCGGGAAGTCAACTTTACTGAAAATATTGTCGGGAAAACAATCCCCTGACGAAGGTGTAATTTCGTTGCCAAAAAATTTACGGATCGGTTACCTGCCACAGCATATGGTCGTTTCCAATTCGAGAACGGTTTTTGATGAGGCACATACAGCTTTTGATGAGTTAATTTCACTGCAAAAGGAAATTGAGAAAATAAATCACGAAATAACCCACCGTGAGGATTACGAATCACCCGAATACATGCACCTGATTACCCGGGTGACCGAACTGAACGATCGCTATCAAATGCTGGACGGCGGAAATGTGGAAGCTGAAATTGAACAAACCCTGATAGGGCTTGGCTTCGAGCGTCCGGACTTCAGCAGGATGACTTCCGAATTCAGCGGGGGCTGGCGTATGCGGATCGAACTGGCTAAAATACTGCTCCGTAAACCCGATGTGTTTTTGCTTGACGAACCCACCAACCACCTTGATATTGAGTCGATCCAGTGGCTGGAAGATTTTCTGAAGACCTATAACGGAGCCATTGTGTTAGTCTCGCACGACAAGGCATTTCTTGACAATGTAACCAACCGTACCATCGAAATTTCGTTGGGTAAAATATATGATTACAAGGCCGGTTATTCGCGTTACCTTGAATTGAGGGCCGAACACCGGCAAACTCAGCTGGCAGCTTATCAGAACCAGCAAAAAATGATTGAAGATGCGGAAAAGTTTATCGAACGTTTTCGTTATAAAGCAACCAAGGCTGTACAGGTTCAGTCACGTATCAAAATGCTTGATAAACTCGACCGGCTGGAGATTGATGAAGAGGATAACTCAAAGCTGAATATTAAATTTCCACCAGCTATCCGTTCCGGTACAGTGGTTTGTGAAGCTAAACAGATAACCAAACGGTACGGCGATCTGCTGGTGCTCGACCAGGTGGATTTAACTATCGAAAGAGGGGGAAAAGTGGCATTTGTCGGCAAAAACGGTGAAGGCAAAACCACGATGGCACGCATCATCCTGAACGAACTGGAACATCAGGGCGAAATAAAAACAGGGTACAATGTAAAGATTGGCTATTTCGCCCAAAACCAGGCCCAACTGCTTGATGAAAACCTCACGGTACTGGAGACCATCGATCAGATTGCTGTAGGGGATATTCGTACCAAGATACGGAATATTCTGGGGGCATTTATGTTTTCCGGAGACGATGTCGATAAAAAGGTGAAAGTACTGAGCGGTGGCGAGCGCACCCGCCTGGCTATGATCCGTCTGATGCTGGAACCAGTAAATTTTTTGCTGCTCGACGAGCCTACTAACCATCTGGATATGCGTTCGAAGGAAATGCTGAAAAACGCGTTGGCGGCTTACGACGGGACCATCCTGATCGTTTCCCACGACCGCGAATTCCTCGACGGACTGGTGAACTGTATATATGAATTCAAAAACAAAAAAATAAAGCAGCATCTGGGTGGCATTTACGATTTTCTGCGGAAAAAGAAGATAGAGTCGATGAAGGAACTGGAACGCAGGGACAAACCGGCAGAAGTGAAAGCTAAGGAAGAAGAAACAGTAAAAAATACAGTGCCTAACTTTGAAAGACGAAAAGAAATTAACCGCAGCATCACCCATTGTGAGAGGGAGATAGAAAAAAACGAATCGAAAATAGAGGAACTGGAAAAGCAGATCGGGGAGTTGGATCAACTGCTCTCGTCGCCGAAAGCAATTCCTGATGATTCGGTATACGAAAAATATGAAAGTCTGAAAGCAGGCCTTGAAAAGAAAATGGAAAACTGGGAGGCCCTGCATTCGGAATATGAAAAACTGACACAAAAGAAAACATGGTAAAATGAACCAGGAAAACAACGGAAAAGACGATCTTATTTTTGGCATTCGTGCCGTGATGGAAGCAATTAATGCAGGCCTGGAAATCGACCGTGTGCTAATAAAAAAAGGACTGGAAGGCGGATTGTACAAAGAGTTTTTCGACCTTGTGAGGAACCGCCGGATACCTTTTCAGTTTGTACCGGAGGAAAAGATCAACCGGCTGACCCGCAAAAACCATCAGGGAGTGGTGGCTTTTATTTCACCGGTTTCATTTTATAAAATTGAAGATTTGCTTTCCGGCTGGCTCGGGGAAGGCAAAGATCCTCTTGTGCTGGTTCTCGATCAGATCTCCGACGTCCGGAATTTTGGGGCTATTGTACGTACTGCCGAATGCGCGGGTGTCGATGCGGTCGTTGTTCCCGAACATGGAGCTGCCAGAATCAATGCCGATGCGGTAAAGACTTCAGCCGGGGCTTTGCTCCTGGTGCCGGTTTGCCGTGTTAAAAATGTCGTGGACGCGTGCATGTACCTGCAACACTCGGGAGTAAAAATTGTGGCAGCAACCGAAAAATCAAACGAACTCTATACTTCCGCAGATCTAACCGGGCCACTGGCTATTGTAATGGGCTCTGAAGACAAAGGAATCGACCGGCGTATTCTTTCTCTGGCCGATCAGCGTGTAAAGATTCCTATTCTGGGAAAAATCGAATCGCTCAATGTATCGGTAGCAACCGCATTGCTGGTATACGAAGCAGTACGCCAACGATAATAAACAAATCTCACTCTGGCATCCTGTTTTGTCCCCTGCGAAGTCTGTTTTGTCCAAACTACACCCAAGCATCTCAAGTGTCTGCACCCAAACACCTTGAACGCCTGCCCCCAAAGTGTTCGAACGCCTGCACCCAAACACCTTGGGCGGATACTATATAATTATTCTGGAACTACGATCGGGGAACTAAGTTTATCTGCTTCTTCTTTAATATATTGCCTAAAATTGTCAATATTCTTCCATTTGGGGTTTTCAAGTCCCCAGACAGCATAAAAATAGTGACGCGCCGGAACATTATTTTTAATTTTCTGTGCCACGTAATACGTCTCAGAAATTACATTGCTAAAGTTTTTTTCCGGCACTGTTTGATACCCCAGTTTGTAATAATCAATATCTGTAGTACGCGCAATCCTGGTTGCCTCATCCTTTTTCAGCATAACAGCCATTCCCAGCTCGTCGTTGTTCATCGACTGTATATCAAGGGTTGCAATGGCCTTATAAGCAGCATTGGCATCAAACTGATACGGTTCATTCTTTAGCTTACTGGTCACAATACCGGTAACCAGTTGTTTTTCCCCTTCGACCCCGGAAACAGTTACATCGCTCTGAAACCAGTATTTTCCCGGGAATATGGAAATATGCTCAACGGCTTCCAACTTCTGTCCGGCCACATCCCAGCCTTTATACTTCAGATCGAACACCGAGCGTACCGGACCTTCGGTAATTTTCTGATACTCGTATACTTCGGTTGAGCCCAAACGGTACAATGAATCGTTTTCAAGCATTGCCAAACCGCCGGCCCCAAGAGAACTTCCGCAGTGTAACACATCCATTCCCCAATCGGCCAACTCGTGATAACTGCCCATTTCAGGAGTATGTACCTTATCAATAATTAAACCGGGTTTCAGCTTACCAAACAAGTCTTTAGCATTCCGGCAATCAAAATACACACGGAACCCGAATTTATCGTTCTCCCAGGCCACGCCTTCGCCTTGCGAAATGGTTGGGAACCCTGCCAGTCCGACAGGGGCAACCGCATGGTCAGCCTCTTTCCACTTCCCGTTTCCATCCGGTAAGCCCAGACGCACATTGGTACGTTTTTCAAATGCCGGATATTCGTTTTCCGGCACCAGTTCACACGCCAGTTCAATTTTCTCCGAAGCCTGAAAATCCAGGGTAAAAGCCAGTTCGTCCCATTTTCCGTCGCCATCCATATCATCGGCCTGTGAAGGTACCAGTACCCTGTTTTTTTTCAAAACAGGGGCCAGTCCTTCACCGATGGTACCAACTATCTTTTCCACATCAGCACGGGAAAGGATAAGCGTTTCGTCGATACGCTCAGAGTCAAGCGGATTTTCAAGAACCAGTGTTGCTTCTTTTTTACAAGCCTGGAAAAACAGGGATGCAACAGCTAAAACCAATAATATCCGTTTCATTATTTATTCGGGTAAATCATTTTCGCCTTTCACATAACCAAAATTGGCAAGTATACCTCCATCGACATACAGTACGTGCCCGTTTACAAAGTCACTGGCTTTTGAAGCAAGGAACAGTGCTGCATGTCCCACATCTTCGGGTTGTCCCCAGCGGCCTGCCGGTGTACGGGTCATCACCAGGTCGTTGAACGGATGGCCTCCTTCCCTGATCGGAGCTGTTTGCGAAGTAGCGATGTACCCCGGACCGATACCGTTAATTTGCAGATTGTATTTTGCCCATTCGCAACACATATTAGCTGTCAGAAGTTTTAAACCTCCTTTAGCTGCTGCATAAGCCGATACCGAGTTACGTCCGTAAACGCTCATCATCGAACACATGTTGATGATTTTTCCGCTGCGTTTTTCGATCATCTTCGGGGCAACACGTTTGCTTACAATTAAGGGGGCAACAAGGTCCACATCAATTACCTGTTTGTAGTCGGCCACCGGCATGTCCAAAATAGGAATCCTTTTGATAATTCCGGCATTGTTTACCAGGATATCGATTGTCCCGACTTCTTTTTCAATAACTGAAATTCCCCGGTCAACATCAGCTTCATTGGTTACATCAAAGATCAGGGTAAATACATCTATTCCTTCTTTGGCATATTCCACTTTGCAGGAATCGAGTTTTTCCTGCGAAAGGTCGTTTACACAAATTTTTGCGCCTGCTTTGCCAAGTGTTTTACCAATGGCCATTCCAATGCCATGAGTTCCACCTGTAATCAAAGCTATCTTTCCTGTTAAATTAAATAATTCGTTCATTTTTTTTATTTTAATTCATTAGGTTGAACCACATCCATATCGGTATAATCCAGATTTTCGCCTGCCATACCCCAAATAAATATGTAGTTACTGGTTCCGGCAGCCGAATGGATTGACCATTCCGGGGAAATAACTGCTTGTTCATTTTGCATCCAGATGTGACGGGTCTCATCAGGTTGTCCCATGAAATGACAAATCGCCTGTCCTTCGGGAACTTCGAAATAGAAATACACCTCGTTACGACGTGAATGGGTATGGGCCGGCATGGTGTTCCATACGCTTCCTGTTTTCAATTCGGTCATCCCCATTTGTAACTGGCAGGTTTCCACCACCGTGTTGATCAAAAGCTGATTGATATTACGTTCGTTGGAGGATTCAAGGCTACCTGCATGTATAACATTGGCCTGTTTCAGAGTTACATGTTTTACCGGGAACTCTTTATGTGCCGGGGCTGAATTCAAATAAAAATGAGCCGGTTTTGAAGCATCATCCGATTTGAATATAACCTCTTTACTTCCTTTCCCGATATAAAGGGCATCTTTGTATTCCATCTTGTATTCCGTACCGTCAACCGTTACGCTTCCGGCACTACCTACGTTGATGACACCAACTTCCCGCCTCTGACAGAAATATTCGGCTTTCATCGGGTCAATCGGTTCCAGTTTTAATGTCTGATCGAGTGGAACAATGCCCCCTACAATGTAACGTTCAATCTGTGAATACACCAACCGGATATTGCCGGGATCCATTAATTTTTCAATCAAGAATTCTTTTCTGATTTTTTCCGTGTCGTAATGCTTAAAATCTTCAGGATGATAAGCATAACGTTCTTCAAATAATGTAGCCATATCTTTTTCTTTATTTAAAATACAAAAAAAATTTCTGACAAATATATTCATTTAACCCGGAAGATGCAATCGATTGCATGAATTGATTTGATTTTATGGCTGTCTGCAAATAATTTTTCATCTTTGTACTTCCGGTTTTAATATTTAGAAGAAATGAGTAACAAGACAGAGATAACCATTCATGATCTTGCCAGAAAGCTGAATATATCTGCTTCAACAGTTTCCAGGGCATTGAATGATAATCCCAGAATCAGCCAGAAAACCCGGGACAAGATAAAAGCTGCAGCCCTGGAACTTGGATACCAGCCCAATTCCATTGCATCGAACCTGAGAAACCGGAAAAGTAATACCATCGGGATCGTGGTACCTCTGATCAATCGTCATTTTTTCTCCTCTGTCATCAGTGGAGTAGAAGATGTTGCTTTTGCTGCAGGTTATAATGTGGTTATATCCCAGTCGAACGATGAATTTGAGAAAGAACAGCGCATTGTACGCTCCATGTTTTCGAACCGGGTCGACGGCTTGATTATCTCTATTGCAATGAAAACCACACAATTTGAGCATTTGAAATTATTTACCGGGAAAAAAGTACCGTTGGTGTTCTTCGACCGTATTGTCCGGGAAATTAATGCCGACCGGGTGGTTGTTGATGATTTTAACGGAGGCTATAAAGTTACCAAACATCTGATAGAACAAGGCTGCAAACGGATTGCCCACCTTACCGGGCCATTAAACCTTCAGACCTACACTGACCGTAAAAAAGGGTATACCGATGCCCTTCATGATCATGGTTTGCCGGTTAACGAGGAACTTATCATTGTCAATAACCTGACCCGTGCCGATGGATTGATGGCCATTCAGCAGCTCCTCGGACTGGAAAACAGGCCTGATGCAATTTTCTGCGGAAATGATACTACGGCGTTGAGTGCTATTATTCATTTAAAGGAAGTCGGGATCAGGGTACCTGAAGAAATTGCTATTGTTGGGTTCAGTAATGAGCCCTTTTCTGAAGTAGTTACCCCTTCTATTTCGACTATTAAACAACCGGGATTTGAAATGGGACAGAAAGCGGCACAAATGCTCATCAAGCAAATCGAAAATAAAGAGCGAACTGAAATTTTCGAAACAGTGACCATGCCCACCGAACTGATCATCAGGGAATCGTCGATAAAAAAACAGTAGTATAGCTCATATTTAATTAACACACTATGCAACGGCAACCATTACAAAAAAAGCTGTAAGTATTTCATCTCACTGCCTTTTTTATGTGCTCAACTGTGCCTTAACCTAAATTTGTCAGGATGCGTTAGAGAAAAGTTAATCCAATTCTTTTATTCAATCCTTTTTCAAATATTCTAATCAAGGTAGATAATTGAATATTTCCTTTAGCATTCTCAATCTTAGAGATGTAACTTTTTTTTGTTCCAGCTCGCTCAGCAAGTTGTTCTTGGGTCAAATTTGCTTCTTTTCGTGCCTCTTTAAGCATTTCACTGACAATAAACATCTGTGCCCTTTCCTCATATTCATTACGGCTTTCTGAACCAATCTTGCCATGTTCCCGCTCAATAAGTTCGTCAAAATCTCTAATTTCTGAATAATCAATCATGACTTTTTATTTTTTAGTTCAAAATACTCCAGTTTTAATCTCATTGCTTTTTCAATTTCTTTTTTCGGCGTTTTTTGTGACTTCTTTTGAAATCCATTGAACAATACAATTAATTCTCCTTTGTCAAAACAGCAGAAAATCCGGTAAATATTCGATTGATATTTAACTCTTATTTCAAATAATCCATCATATCCTGTCATTGGAGACAAAAATTTCAAGGGAACTTTCTCTACCTGTTTTATCAATTCAAAGACATATTGAATCTTTGATTTTACATTCGCATCAAGTTGTTTATAAAAATCAATAAAATATTCTCCATGAAAAATTATCTTTCTTGTCATTCCACAAAGTTATCTCAAAAGATAACTTACTCAAAATATTTTAACTAATTTTTGTTTCAATTGTTATAATCCCAGTAATATTTCTTCCGGGCTTTGCCCTTCTGTTAAAAGTAAATTCGGGTTTTCAATCATTTCTTTCACTCTGACAAGGAAACCAACCGAATCTTTTCCGTCGATGATACGGTGGTCATATGATAAGGCGAGATACATCATCGGACGGATGACTACCTGGCCGTCCACGGCCACCGGACGATCGACAATATTGTGCATGCCCAGAATGGCTGACTGTGGAGGATTAATAATCGGGGTAGAGAGCAGCGAACCAAAAATTCCACCGTTGGTAATGGTAAAGGTTCCACCAGTCAGTTCTTCCACCGATATTTTCTTATTCCTGGCTTTTGCAGCCAGTTCTTTAATTTCCAGTTCGATCTCCGGTACTGATTTACTTTCAGCATTTCTGACAATGGGGACCATCAACCCTTTAGGGGTCTGAACGGCAATTCCTATATCAGCATAGTCCGGAGTAACAATTTCTTCTCCGTCGATCTGCGAGTTCACTGACGGGTGAAATTTGAGGGCTTCGGCAACAGCTTTGGTAAAAAACGACATGAACCCCAGTTTAAAACCGTGTTTCTCAATAAACTTTTGCTGATATTTCTGCCGGATATCCATAATACAACTCATGTCAGCTTCATTGAAAGTTGTGAGCATGGCTGTTTCGTTTTTCACGGCCACCAGCCGTTCACTCAATTTCCTGCGCAACGATGACATGCGTTCACGTTTTGCTTCCCTTGAAAAAGCAGCAGTCCGGGAAAAAGCTACTGTCTTTGCCGGGTTCGATATCACCGCTTCCACATCTTTCTTTGATATCCGCCTCAACCCGTTAAGTACATCTTCTACCGACAAGTGATGCTCGTCCATAATTTGTTGTGCAACCGAAGTAACTTTTACTTTCGGGCCGGGCTCTTTACTTTCTTCTTTTTTCATTTCCTGCCGACTGCCATTTACGGTGACTAACGGCTGAGACTGTACACTTTCCGCCTCTGCTTTAGGTTGTGGCTGAACAGATGTATCAATCGTACATATAATTGCTCCGACTGCAACTTTTTCTCCTTCCCGGACAAGAAAAGCTATTTTTCCTCCCTCTTCGGCTGTTATGGTCAGGGTTGCCTTGTCTGACTCGACTTCTGCTATTTCATCGTCCTTATCTACAACTGCTCCGTCTTCAATCAGCCATTTACCCAGTTCTACCTCGGTTATTGATTCACCCGGGCTTGGTATTTTAACTTCGATGATCATTGTTGATTTATTTTGTTTCTTCTAAAATTTTTTCAGTAAATATCCGGTTCAGTATCGACTGGAGCCGTTTATTGTGTTGTGCCGTCAACCCGCCTGCAGGGCTCGCGCTTTCAGGACGTGTGACCGGCATCAGTTTAAGCTTCCCGAGTTTTTTCGATACGAATGGCCATGCACCCATATTTCCGGGTTCGTCCTGTGCCCAAATAATTGTATCTGCTTTTGCGTATTTTTGAATAATATCCTGAATCTTTTTTTCAGGAAAAGGGAACAATTGTTCCACCCGAATGATAGCTGTTTCGAAATCGCCGGTTTCAGTCCGTTGTTTGGTCAGGTCGTAATACAATCGTCCTGAAGTGAGTACCAGTTTTTTTGTCTGTGCAGGATGGGCCATCGGGTCGTCCAGCACTTCATAAAAATGTCCGTATGCCAATTCTTCCAGCGAACTGAATACCAGTGGATGGCGGAGCAAACTTTTGGGAGTAAATACCACCAGGGGAAGCCGGTAGTTCCATTTTAACTGACGACGGATCAGGTGGAACATATTGGCAGGGGTGGTGGGTACTACCACCTGGATATTGTTGTTTGCAGCAAGTTCCAGAAAGCGTTCAATGCGTCCGCTCGAATGTTCAGGTCCCTGTCCTTCATACCCGTGAGGCAGGTATAAAACCAGGTTGTTCATCAGTCCCCATTTTTCGGCAGCCGAGGTGATATACTGATCGACAATTACTTGTGCCACGTTATGAAAATCACCGAACTGCGCTTCCCAAACAGTTAGCCCGTTGGGCTGTGCCAGCGAGTAACCATATTCAAAGCCCATTACCCCGTATTCGGAAAGCGGAGAGTTGTATATATTAAAATCAGCCTGGTTTTCAGCAATATGCTTTAAAGGGTAATATTTTCCGGAACCATCTTCGTAAACATAACTTGCATGGCGGTGAGCAAAGGTACCGCGTTCGCTGTCTTGTCCGCTGATCCTTACAGGGTGACCTTCGGCGAGCAGGCTGCCATAAGCAAGTAATTCACCCATTGCCCAGTCGAGCCGGTTGTCGAGTACCATCATACGACGGTCTTCGAGGATACGGTTTAGTTTTTTGTAAAAACTTTGGTGCGATGGTAAAGTGTATATTTTTTCGGCAATGGCTTTAAGCTGGTCAAATGCAACACCTGTTTCTGTCGTTACAAAAAGGTCGGCATCTCTTGCACTTTCAAAATGCCGGTATTCATTTATCAGGAAATGCCGGATGTTTAATTTTTTGATCTGTTCCGACTCCTTGTATTTTCCGTCCAGGAAACGATTGAATTCTCGCACTTCATTACGGCTTTCTTCTTTTGTCTGGATACCCAGCTCATCCAGTTTTTCAGCATAAATATCACGCGGGTTTTTATGTTTTTCAATAGCTTCGTAAAGCAGGGGCTGTGTGAAACGGGGCTCGTCTCCCTCATTGTGCCCGTATTTCCGGTAACACAAAATATCGATAAACACATCGGAATGAAACTCCTGCCGGAAATCCATTGCCAGCTTAATTGTATAAATCAGGGCTTCCACATCGTCGCCGTTCACGTGGAATACCGGCGAACGGGTTACTTTGGCCACATCAGTACAGTATGTACTAGAGCGGGCATCGAGATAATTAGTGGTAAATCCCACCTGGTTATTAATGACCAGGTGGATGGTTCCCCCTGTTTTGTAACCATTGAGTTGCGACATCTGAATCACTTCGTATACCACACCTTGCGCAGCAATGGCAGCGTCGCCGTGGATCACAATCGGAGCAACTTTGTTAAAATCTCCATGATAGGCCGAATCAATCCGTGAACGGACCATTCCCTGTACAATGGGGGAGACTGTTTCAAGATGAGAAGGGTTGGGCATCAATTTCAGTTTGACCGATTTGCCCGAATCGGTAGTAATATCATTTTCGTATCCCAAATGGTATTTGACATCACCCAGCGAAATTTCTTCTTCGTATTCAGTTCCGTAAAATTCTTTAAAAATATTTTTATACGGTTTCTGAAGTATATTGGCCAGTACGTTTAAACGTCCTCTATGTGCCATTCCTATAACGAACTCCCTGATCCCCAGGCCGGCGCCCCGTTCGATTACCGCGTCCAGTGCAGGAATAAGGGTTTCTGCCCCTTCGAGGGAGAACCGTTTTTGTCCGACAAATTTTTTATGGATGAAGTTTTCGAAGCCGACAGCCAGCTTCAGGTGGTAATAAATATGCTTTCGTTTCTCGTCAGAAAAAGCCTGTGAGTTACGCGTGTTTTCCATTCGGTTCTGTAACCACCGTACTACTTCCGGGTTACGCATGAACACATATTCAACACCGACCGATTCACAGTAAGTTGCCTCCAGATGGGCAATAATATCTTTTAGTTTGGCCGGTCCGATACCGATGTTGTTTCCAGCCTGAAAGGTTCGGTCCATATCAGCCTGTTCCAGACCGAAATTTTCAATAGCCAGGGTGGGCAGGTATTTCCGGCGGGCCCGTACCGGGTTGGTTTTGGTGAACAGATGTCCCCGTTGGCGGTATCCGTGTATCAGGTTAAGTATGGCAAATTCCTTGTCCATCAATGTGGGGTCCTGTCCTGATGATAATGATTTGAAGTTTTTCCTGGCCAGTTCAAATCCATTAAAGAATAACCTCCAGCTTTCATCCAATGATTCAGGATTTTGAAGGTATTCCTGGTAGAACCCTTCGACAGCGGCAATCTCCTGGTTTCCTACCTGCGTAAACTTCTCCATAGCAGCATATTTGGTTTTTTTGTTTGAGACAAACAAAATGTTTCCTTAGGTAAACAATCATTCCTTTTTATTGTTTGAAAAATTGTTCACTTTTGTTCACTAAAATACATACTAACAAATTATTTAGTAATTTGTCAAACTATTTCTAATTACTGAAAAATGAGCAAAACAATCCGTATACTGCTGATCGTTATTCTATTAGCGGTTCTCATCTATCGACTTGGTCCTGACCCCGAAAATCCAGTATTGAATGATATCCTTCCTGAAGTCGCTAATACAGTTGATAATATCGAGGAGTTCATACAAAACAGGGAAAGAAAATTATCCCTGAAGCCAGATAATGAATCCCGTATCTTCTGGAACAATGATTCAGTAAAAAAACAAACGGAATATTGTTTGCTCTACCTTCATGGTTTTTCAGCTTCCTGGTACGAAGGATATCCGACCCATCAGAACTTTGCCAAACATTTTGGGATGAATGCCTATATTCCCCGACTGCCCGAACACGGAATGGTTACTGACGACGCTTTGCTGAACATGACTCCTGATACCCTTTATGAATCGGCCAAAGAGGCCCTGGTGATCGCTCATGTCCTGGGGAAAAAAGTAATTATTATGGGAACTTCAACCGGTGGGACACTGGCCCTGAAACTGGCAGCCGATTTCCCGGAGATGGTTGACGGGCTAATCCTTTTATCTCCTAACATCAGGATTAATAATTCAATGACTTTTTTGCTTTCGGGCCCGTGGGGATTACAAATCGCCCGTAAATTTTACGAAAATAAATATCGCATTACCAACAACGATCCTGATTGCAAAGAATGCCGGTACTGGAACTGTAAATACAGGCTTGAAGCTGTGATTTACCTGCAACAGTTAATTGATGCAACGATGACGAGAAAAATCTTCAGAGAAGTTAAAGCACCGGTTTTTCTGGGCTACTATTACAAGGATGAGGCCCATCAGGATCCCGTTGTACGGGTGAACGCCATGCTAAAAATGTTCGGTCAGCTGGGAACACCGGCCTCCCTCAAACGTAAGCAGGCTTTTCCTGAAGCCGGTGTTCATGTAATAGGATGTGAATTGTTTTCCGGTTCTCAGAATAAAGTGCAACAGGCTTGTTTTTCGTTCGCGGAAGAGGTGTTAAAGTTGAATCCTGCTGTAAAATAAGCAGTGTTAAAATAAAAGACAAATATTCAATAACCAAATCAACAAAAAATCGTTCCCTTCAATCATCACTATTCCAGGTAGAATCAAGCGGTAACCGGAGAAATTATAAATTTTGCGGCTCCGTCAGATGTACGTCTGACAGCGATGCAGATGTCTTTTCTTTATGAGGCTTTTTATAAAGCGTCCATACTCCCTCCACTCACCGGCGCATCTGCCGCCTGGTTTGAAACACGAACGCCCTATGCGCCGAAAAAGGAGAAGGCCCCAGACAAACAGGGTGGTATCAGTATGAAATCGTTAATCCTTAATCCTTAATCGTAATTCATTTACTTAAGCCATTTGTCCAGCCACTGTTTGAAAACCCTTTGCCAGAGGATGCCATTTTGTGGTTGAAGTACCCAGTGACATTCTTCAGGAAAATATAGAAATTGTGCCGGTATATCGCGAAGTACAGCAGCATTGAACGCGGCCATTCCCTGAGTGTATGGGATTCGGAAATCTTTTCCTCCATGAATAATCAGAATCGGAGTATCCCAATTTTCAACATACAAGTGTGGTGAAAAGCTAAAAGAACGTTGAGCAATGGAATTGGCTTTATCCCAGTAAGGACCGCCCATATCCCAGTTTTCGAACCACATCTCGTCTGTTGTTAAATATTGCTGTTCGAAGTTAAAGATGCCGCAATGCGAGATAAAAGCCTTAAAACGCTTCTGGTGATGCCCGGCCAGATAGTTAACCGAAAAACCTCCGTAGCTGGCCCCCACGGCCCCCAGACGATTTTCATCGACAAACGGCTCTTTGGCCAGTTCATCAATAGCACTCAGGTAATCCCGGATGTTCTGCCCTCCGTAGTCGGTACTGATCTGTTCCAGCCATTCCTGTCCAAAGCCCGGCAAACCACGACGATTGGGAGCAACCACGATATAACCGTCAGCCGCCATCATCTGAAAATTCCACCGGTACGACCAAAACTGGCTGACGGTATTTTGAGGCCCTCCCTGGCAATACAAAATGGCCGGGTATTTTTTTGCCGGATCGAAATGGGGCGGGTAAATCACCCATACCAGCATATCCTTTTTATCGGTTGTTTTGATCCATCGTTTTTCAACTTTACCACGGGTAAACTGGGCCAGTATCCCATCATTGATCTTTGTAATTGCTACGTCTTTTCCTGTTGCCGGGTCAACCAGGTATAACCCGGCAGGTTGAGACATGGAAACTTTCTGTGCTACCAGTCCGAGCGGCGTTTCGGCTACCGACTGGTAATTATGGACACCATTGGTAATCCGGGCAATTGATCCGCTTTTAACATCAAGTTTATAGATCTCGTCCGTGGCATGAATATCGCTGATAAAATAAAGCGATTTGCTATCGGACGACCAGCTTAAAGCGTGTGAACTTTGATCAAATTCCCTGGAATAATCCTTTTTTTCTCCGTTTTCAAGATTGGCGATGAATAGCCGTGTTTTATCCGACTCATAACCATTCCGTTCCATGCTTTCCCAGGCAAGATATTTTCTGTCAGGCGAAAAAACAGGGGCTTTGTCATAGCCCGTCATTCCTTTCGTAAAATTCGTTGTTTCCCCTGTTTCAATATCATACAGGTATATATCGGTATTGGTGGAAACTGTATATGCCTTTCCGTGTAACTTTTTGCACGAATAAGCAATTTGTTTACTGTCGGGGCTCCAGTTAATCTGTTCCATGCCATCAAACGGTTTGTCCGGGCTATCAAATTTTTCTCCTTCCATAATATCTTTTCCTGCACCAAGTTTTCCGTTCGAATATTCAGCAACAAAAATATGACTGTATGTATAATTGTGCCAGTTGTCCCAGTGGCGGTACATCAGATCATTCTCCAGACGGGCATTGGCAAGAGGCAAATCAGGGAACAGGTCATGGATATCATCGTCGAGTTTTACATCTTTTGTATAAAGGATATTTTTAGAATCGGGAGAATATTTAAATCCGTTAATTCCGCCTTCAATACTTGAAACCTGGCTGGCCTCAGTTCCGTCGGGATTGACTTCCCATAACTGCATATCGCCGTCGACAGGCGCCATGAACCCGATTTTTTGCCCGTCGGGACGCCATACCGCCGATGATTCTTTTACTTCTGTGTTTGTCAGTTGCCGGGTTTTTCCTCCTTTCACAGGCAAACAGTACAAATCGCGGTACGACTTGTTTTCATCAAGGTTGAAATAGGTTACAGAATACAAAACCCTGGTTTTGTCGGGAGACACCGACACATCGCCCAAACGGCCAAATGACCAAAGGACTTCGGGGGTCATGATATCCGAGTCCAGTTTCGGAATCTCAGGTACATAATTTTTTACCATTTCTACAGGAATTCCTTTCTTTTCTGAACACGAAATTAATACTGCAAGCACTGGCAGTATGAAAAAAATCCGTTTCATTTAATTATTATTTAAAATTTTTGTCTTTCAAACCAACATTAAAGGGAAGCAAAATACGGATTGTTCTTCAATAAAAAAACGACAAAAAAACACCTGCCTCAAAAAAATGGATGAGACAGGTACCGGGAAATAGCTGAATTCTTACGACCCCCATAAAATAAAAAAATCCGCATTAATTCGTTTGTGAAAATCCCTAATGACAGGATTTGAGTGCCTGGCTGATCGGACTTCCAACGGTATAAATACTCACCCCAAGGAACTCGGGGCTACTAGGCCTGTCTTAGCATCCAAAAGCTTTCTCGTTTCGATGTAAAATGTTGAATTTACCAAATTATGAACTAATGCGGACAATATCTTTGTTAAAGAACGTTTCTGTGAGACCAAAGATAGGTTCAAAACCCTTATCATGCAAGGAAAAATCAATACTTTAATAACATCTTGCTAATATCCGACTGATTTATAGTACGATTAGAATCCATTTTTTTAAGACTGAAAACCTTTTCTGTAAAACCGTCGTAAAAAAGGCCTGAATATGAGATTAATCGAATAAAAGCCCGGTTGGTTCTATTTTTCATGACAATAGTGATAATCGATCTTGAAATCAGAAAAGCGGAATGAACTGTTTTCTTTTCCCTGAACAATAAAACCTGCTCGCGGAGAAAATCCCCACTGTGCAATAAATGTTCCATCAACCTGGTATTCATCTCCTATTTCTACAGGAATCCATTCCTTGCCATTTTCTGACCAGAAAAATTGGAAGTATCGCCCCGCGATAGCTTCATATTTTAAAAAGACCGATCCCGGTTCATTCATAGGTTCCTCTGCTAAATGCTGTCTTTCTCCATTTTTAATCTGAAAAAGAACCAGCTTTGACTGGCTGACTGATAAAGTCAGCAGATTTTGTTCATTGCTGTAAATTCCAATACCACTCGATTCATTGGTTGGAATTACTTCGGATGACAGATCATATTTTCCGGTCTTAGGCCGTAATCCCCAAAAACTAATTCCATTTCGATGTGGGGTTATTATTAGTTCTCCATTGTCAATCTTAATTTTTGGTTCCTGATAATTGATATCCCAAGCCAGGAAAGACAAATTTTTGTCTGTTGAAAAATCATCACTGAATGTTGAGTCTGTTTTTTGTGTTGTATTTGGGAAAGGAACAGGTGCCCTTACCGATGCTGTACTATTTTTAAAGTAGGGCCAACCGGTTTCTTCATTCCAGAACATTTCATCGAGCATACCTTGCCGTCCTATGTATTCAAAATCGGAGGCATTGTACGAATGATAGAGATAAAAATAGCGGTTATCATTTGTAGAAAGCCCCTTTCTTGCTTTTTTCCTGCTGCGAGCAAGATATCAGAAATAAAAAGGCAAATAATACTATAAAAATATGCTTCATATCGATAAATGATTGATTTAATTCCTATTTCATTGTAATCCGCCCAAACTCTTATTTTTCCGGGTACCCCCTGCTTTAGACAGACAACTTTATTCTAAAAAAAGTTAGATTTTCTTTCCGCCAAATTTGGTAAAAAAATCAGAGCTGGTCAATTCTTTAGCCAATATATGATCACAAATACTATTGCTTAATCCCATAGCTGCCATCCGGAATGCCTGTTCTGCATGGTGCTTCTATTCAGGAATCCGACTACTACGTTAGGAGAAATACCAATTAGTGTCACGTCAATCTTCAGGTTTCGGGTTGCCATGAAGGAGTTTCAAGTTCATAGTTCTAAACATGAACTTCTCCCTGCATCCGGGGTGACTTACTAACGTTAGTAAGTCACTATTACCAGTGTTAGTAAGTTGCTATTACTAGTATTAGTAAGTTGCTATTACTAACACTGGTAATAATGTCTTACTTCCACTAATATCAAATCAGGTCTGCTTTGTTTCCCAGGTAGCGGGTGCCCGGGATGCCTATGACCGTCTTCGTACTGCCACCTGTACATCAAAGACATGGTAAAGACTTTTACCGCTCATGAGCATGGCATGGCTGGGGGCACAAACAGCACCGTGATGGCCCCCATCACATAAGTGTTGGTAAACCGAACCCCGTTTTCGTCCAGCTTATCAATATTGGGCGTTTTAATAAATGTGAGCTTCTATTTTGTTGTAGCAATAACCCCCCTGAAATATCCGATTGATTCGGCAATACCCATAAACGGGTTATCCATGTTACGTTCGTGTTCCAGGCTGCAAACCCCGGTATACCCCACTTTACGCAGCATTTTCACAAATGCGGGAAAGTCGATAATACCGCGCCCGACTTCAACCGAATAACCTAATTTAGTAGCACCGGTTACATCTTTTATGTGAATATCGAAAACTCTTAAATGGTACTTTTTCAGGTCGGCAACCGGGTCTTTTCCATTCCGGGTATCGTGGCCAATATCGAGACACATACCGATCCGGGGATCCAAATCTTTTACATGTTCCCAAACATCATCGGCATCGGGATAAATTTTTATATCGGGACCGTGCAGGTGGATGGCATAATTAAACCCGTATTCTTTTACTTTCTGATCGACATACGGAAGCAATTCGTAATTAGGAACGCCAACAATCAGCTTCACCCCTACCCTTTTGGCATATTCGAAACCACGATCAACATCTTCCTTTGTTTTCATATAAACCGGGCCGACAGCATACCCGGTAACGCCTTTTTCTTTCAGTTTGGCATGAAAAGCAGTAATCTGCTCATCAGTACTGTTCATCGGCAAATGAAAATCTTTGATACACAGGTAATGAACATCGGCACGCTGCATGGTTTCCAGCGTCTTGTCAATATCGAACTTAACAAAAGTATAGCCGGCCATTCCTATACGAAATGATTCACCTGTCTCAGGTGCCGGCTGCGGATCGGGACGTTTTTCCTGGGCCACAACTACCGTAAAGGCCAAAACACCCAGCATAAGTAATACATAATTTTTCATGATCTGTTATTGTTTTAAGAAATATGTCAAAGATAAAAAAATCATAAAAATTGACTATCCCTATTATATACCCAGTACAAAAAGACGCTGGCAGGGTATAAGACTACGACAGAAGACTCGAAATACCAATCCGGCAACCTGGGATTGTCTTTAATTTTGGGAGGAACCTGCATTTTTGAATGTTCACGCCAATCACGGGAAACGTCCGAAGCATCATACCAGTCCCCGTCAAAAACCGCTTCCCCCAACGCCGGCCCGGACTACTTTGACCGGCCATTCCTGCTTTTCACCTCCCGGTGAATTGGGGACTTGACTCCCAGATGCCTTTCCTTCCTTTCAAGGATTCACCTCAGAAAGTAGTAAAGATGCAAAAACAAAAATCTGTTGATACTGATTTTCATTATATGATTTATCTCTGTAATCTATTTTTCCCAAGCTGATTTTAATGAATAGACTTCTGCATTAACAACAATATTACCCCCGGTTGTCAAAGAATAGGACTTTTTTTCTTCAGGAATGAAACATGAGGTAACCACGACCTGACCATCGTTTCCATACACTTCAATAGTGGTTCGATCTACCAATATTCTTAATTTTACCTTCCCTTTAACCGGTATTAACGGAGCTTCTCCCATATTGTTGAAATATTCATCATTTGACTTTTTTTCAGACCTCCATTCAGTTGGAACGATATTATTCTCAATAACAGGACCTCCGCAGGAAAAAACTTTCTTTTTCACGTCATATTGAATAAACACCCCTCTTATCCCAATATCAAAGGAGGATGATTTTTTAAGCTCAACTTCAATATTGAAATCATATAACTCCCCATCCAAGTCTTTAAACAGGTTGTCTCCTTTCTTCAATCTTACATTGCTCCACCTTGTTTCTTTATCATAAAGACTTTTGATTTCTTTAACCGGCACTCTGAAAACCCGGACACCTCCGGGAGTAGACCGCAAAGTAAGTTCTGTCGGAAAATTCATTTGTTGCTCAAAAGGCATACCAGGATAACGCTTTGCCGGCATCCAGGCTATATGAAGGCATCGCCCATCAGGTACATTGCTCCAGGTTTGGGCGGCATAAAAATTTCTACCATAATCTCCCCTGAGTACTTCTGTTTCGGGCTTAAAATTTGTCCCGTCGAATGAACCAATTACATAGTTGCCATTGGCGCCAAAAAATAACCACTTCTTTTTATTCATATCCCCATCGACTGGCAAGGGTTCAAACCCGGGGCATTCAGCAACCCCCTCTATGGATGAGGTTGACAGGTACTTCCATTTCTTCAAATCTGTTGAGGCAAATAATCCAAAGTCGAATCCTTTATCCAGATACAAAGACATTATCCATTTTTTTGAGTCCTCATCCCAAACTACTTTGGGGTCACGGTTATACTTATGAATATTTTTAATAACCGGATTCTGGTCATAATATGTAAACGTTTCTCCTCCATCGGTGCTATAGGCGATACACTGGGTACAGGCCGGCCCTAATCCTGCATCAGGGTCTCCCCCGTTGGTAATAAAAGCAATGATGGTTTTTTCTTCCCCTGTCTGGAACCCGGCTACATTGTTATGGTCCACAACAGCAGAACCAGACCAGCACCCTGCCCAAACCTTATGCGGGGTAATATGATTGGAAACCTGTTTCCAATGCACCAGGTCGGTACTTATGGCATGTCCCCAGTCTTTGTACTGCCCCGGACGGTGAGGGGGCATGTATTGAAAAAATAAATGGTATGTGCCATTGTAATACACTAAGCCATTCGGGTCGTTCAACCAGTTTTTCTTTGCTGTAAAATGAAATTGTGGACGGTATTTTTCATGGTAATATTCTGGTCTGCCATCCTGTAAATAAGACACGCCTGAAACTTCTTTTATTTTTTCATCGGAGATATAACTATCCCATAAAACAACATGATCAATAAGCCCTTTGAATTTCGCGCCAACCTGGCTGTCCGAAACATTAGCATAACCATATTTCCGTTTGTATTGCGCTCCTATCAGGAGAGGCCTCCGGTTCCAGTTCCTTATTTCACCAACCGTAACTTCATCGTCGCATAGTTTCCCGTCAACAAATAATTCGGATTTTTCCCCGTTAAAACGGAATACGATATCATGCCACTTCGTTAATTCTTCCTTTGGAAGTTTATAATTGAGCGAGTGTGCCCCTGCAATATAATCATTACCTATTTTTGTTTGAATGTATACCTCATCGCCACAGGCATCAAGACTGATGCTGTAAGCTATATTTTGGTCGGTTCCGGCCTTATTCAGTAAAGGTACTTGTCCTTTTACTTTGTCTGCCCTCATCCTTACCAGAATAGATACTTCTTTACCTGACAGATTTAATTCTTCATTTATCCCCTGCCCTGCATCAAACCATCCTCCATTGAATTGGGCTACTACCCCGTCTCCACCCCTGTTTTTCGAGGCTTTTGCTTCTTCCCCATTTAAGTCAACAAAGCTCACATCTCCATAGGATTCCAGTTGACTATTCTTTACTGAATTATCATTTAAATCTAAAAATGTCCAGACTGCTATTGCCTCTTTAAAATTATCCCGCATATTGCAGGACAGAGATATAAAAATGAAGCTTATTATTATTAATTGTAATCCTGTTTTTTTCATCTTATTGAAATTTAGTACCAAAATATGAGATATTAAATTCAAGATATTGCTTTTCTCAACAATCCTGCATTTCCGGCCATACAACTGCACCGTTTTTTTTGACGAACTACCGTGGGCAGGGTTATTCCGTTTGCATTCCCCCCCCGGGGTTGCGTTCGTGTCTCACTAAACCCGGGCTACCAAAATATCATCTCCGGGATTTTTATCCCCTCCCTTTTTCATCTCCTCCTCTTCTCATTTTTTGGGGGTCGAACTGCTCAATGACAGCTTTTTCGGGACTGTTATTCTTTACCGGTCAGTGTTTTTATAACCCGGATCTCATCTTCGCTGTACGGTGTCCCGTCCTTTCTTAAAATATCATGAAACCACACTTCGGGTTCTTTGCCCGACTTTACAGGCGTATCCCAGGCATAAATTGTATTGGTTTTACCTGACACAAAGCCCCAGTTGATGGCACCAATGTTTTTTTCTTTCAGCAAGGGCATGATGTTATCGAACCGGCTGTCGCGTGTACGGGCCATATACTCGGAGCAAATCATAGGCCTGCCGTATGTTTTTAAGGTATCAATTGCTGTCGTATGTTTTTCCCGGGTTTCGTAATTGTGGTAACTAATCACGTCAGAATTTTCAATCTGGAATTTGTTCAAATCAGTCAGGTTGTTATCCCACACCCCTGCTGTAACAGGTTGCGACGGATTCACTTCCCTGGCCCATTTGAATACGCTTTTAAGCAACGGTAACGAACGGTTGACCTGACCGCTGTTCCCGGGCTCGTTATAAAGGTCCCAGATTACAATCCGCCGGTCGTTGGCAAAGGTTTGCATCACATCCTTTACATACTCTTCCAGGGTTACAATAAGCGTAGTATCTTCAAAAATAAGGTCTCCCGGATCGCGTACCCATCCGGAGTTATGGACACCTGTTTTAGGTTCCGGCTGTTTGCCCGCATGGTAGGTTACATTCCAACAATCATCAAAAAAAACGAACATGGTACCGATCCCGTGGCTCCACGAAATTTCAAGATACCTATTTAATCTTTCTTTAAACCCTTTTTTATCGATTTTCCAGGCAAGATGGTGCAAATAAACGCGCATACAGTTCATCCCCAGCTCTTCGGCCCAGGTTAGTTCCCGGTTAATAGTAACCGGATCAAAGGTTTCTGCCTGAAACATTTCCAACTGGTTAACGGCCGTACTGGGTTGAAAATTACTTCCTCTCATCCAGCCCCATTTTGCCGCCCATTCTTCGCCCTTTTCAACAGACCAAACGGCATTTACGTCTTCTTTTTGTACTGCATTCTTGTTTCCCTTTTTTTGATTTTGACAGGAAATTATGCCTGACAGAAAACAAATGCTGATAATTACACTATAAACTTTCTTCATCTTATAAAAATTATTTGTTTTTTACCATTCAT
The DNA here is from genome assembly GCA_963662895.1 of Prolixibacteraceae bacterium. GTDB lineage: Bacteria > Bacteroidota > Bacteroidia > Bacteroidales > Prolixibacteraceae > GWE2-42-39. The sequence goes on from OY759982.1 coordinate 3,422,044, forward strand.
TTGCATCTTCCCCTTCTTCTATTACGGGGAAAGCACTTATCCGCAAGCGGGCCGCCCCCATGGGAATCAATTCCACTTCTTCCACGGGTTCAGATGACCTTACAGGGCTGTCTTCTAATTCCCCGGCCAGGCCATATTTGTCGATTTTCCAGGCAGGTATTTGTTTTGCCTTTGCTTTCAGCACAATAGGCGATGCTTCCGGGGTAAACGGGAAATTATCTTTGGGCCATGCTTTGGTCAGTATTTCAAAAGATGCTTCCGGGGTGCTTTTTAGTATAAGCCCGTAATTCCAGAGCAAGGCAGGCTCGATATTATAAGAAGGCCATGCTTCTTTATCCACGCCCTTTTGCCATTTGGAATCGAATATTGCGGTCTTATCGCTCGCTTGTTTCACATAGTTTTCTTCTATTTTGAGAGAAAAGGTTAAAGGCCCGTAATTTACACTTACGCTGTTGTGATTTTTTTGCCAGGTTTTTACATGAAGGGATCTATGTAATACGAGCATAATCTCATCCTCATTCTCCCATACCCTGGAAATTCGCAGGTATTTACCCGGGACAGGCACCACATCCAGCTTTTTCCCATTAAGCCGGACGGAAGAATTGCCGGCCCATCCGGGTATCCTGAAATACAGCGGGAATTTATCTGATTCACTTGTTTTAACTGTAAGCTTTAATTGGTCTTCAAAAGGATAATGGGAACGGGTAGTGATATTCACTGTTCCACCTTTCCCTACTTTGGCATTTACGGTACCGGCAGCATAAAGGACAGCAGCGAGGCCATTGCCGGGAGTCGCCATCCAAAGGTTTTCAGTATAGTACGGCCATCCCTGCGCATGGTTGTGCTGACAACAACGTGAACTAAACGGGTTCATCATAAGGAAAGGGCCACTGTTGCTAATTCCCGGATGATGGTTTTTATCATCGCTAATCACCATGTTGGGGCTTGTTATGTACCGAAGGCTTTTGAAATCGGGGGTAACAGCAGCAGGATAGGTATTAAAGGCAACATTCTCGGCATGGTCGGCCCAGAATATATCCCCGGTAATCCGCAACAGATGTTCGTCTGAGTTCATTTGTTCTACTATTCCACAGGTTTCTATACCTTGCCTTGGATCGTTGTAGCCGGGGCGGGCATTCTCATCGGCCCCAAACATACCGCCCGGAACCTGTCCAAAATGTTCCCTGACAATATTAAAATTGTCGTAAGCGGCCTGCAAATCTTTTTTATTACCGCTGAGCTGGTAATATTGTGCCGGCTCCCTAAATGCCTGGGCTATGTTTACGTTGTGCCAATCGATTAAATCGCCATACCACTCGGGCCACTCCATTCCTTCCCGTATTTCTTTTTGTCCCCCGATAGCATCAAAAGCGTGCCCCCTGCTGTCCCATGGAGCTGTGTTACGGTGTATTTTTCCGGCCAGTTCAAGAAGCCATGTTTCGCCGATCCTGTTGTAGAGCCACAAAACACTGTGCAGGTTATCGCCACCCCGTATGTATTGCCAATATTTTGTTTTTGAGAGAAATACTTCGTCGGGCACGGAAAGCTGAAACCTGAAATACTTCGTCATCAAATCAATGACACGTTCATCTGCACTATATTCATAATAAGACTGCAGGCAGTACAACATTATCATATTGGGCCAAAAATCAATTATTTGCGATTCCTTTTTAAGGCGTTCCTCTGTACGTTCTGCTTCATTAATATAGCTCTCCCATGCAAAACCGGGACCGAAAAAACCATTTTCCCTTTGACTATTAATGGCAGCTTCTATCCATATCCGGGTTTCATCAATCATCTCTTTATCTTTAAGGATATACCCCATATTCGCATAACCCTTTAGCCAGTAGGGTACTTCTTCCCATCCCCATTTTCCTTCTCCGTCAGGGGAAAGCCATGCATTTCCATCTTTCTGCAACCATGCACTTATTTTGTTCAGGTTTCCTGTTAAGCCTTCTTTTTGCCTGAGCAGGATTTCTTTAAGCCATCCTTCTGGTTTTATAGAACCGACCGGCAACTTGATTAGCCTGTTGGGCTGAAGTGGTTTTCGGTTACTGGTATAATGCTCGTTTGTTTCACCTGTGCCGGGAATCTCAACCACAGAGATCTCTATATCTCCATTTTGCCGATGGCTACAAGACAATGCCAGACTGATTACGACTATTGCTAAAAACTTTGTTTTGGTCATAATTTAATAATCATTAATCACAAAAGGTGTGAAGTAAAAAAGCAGTAATAAAAAAAATATGTTTTTAAAATCCATAATATCCTGTTTTGATTAGTATCCTAAGTATTTGTTTCGTTTTTGTCTTAAATGCTCAGAACCCGATTAAAAATGTCCGGATTTGATTCGGTTTGATGAAAAAGGAAAACGATTTTCCGTCAATAGTTAATTCCGGCTGGAGCAAAAGCGGGTGTTCAATATGATTTGTTTCCATTACTTTGGCCGGTTTGGCCGGCAATGTTACTTTAATTGTGTCTTCCCTGGCTTCTGTTTCATATATCCTCAGTATGAGGTTTTGAGGATTCCAGTCACCCTCCTGTACTTTTAATGCGGAAATAATAGCATGATCACTGTCCGTGCCGTAAAATGAATATTTTGCAGGCAATACCATTTTTGACGTCCAGCCGGATGTTTCCCCTTTATGCTTGTTTTCCTGTTTGGCTATAAGTGGTTGGTTAACTTCAAACGCCTTTTGAGGTGTTTTGCCCTCTTTCCAATCCCCTTGATGAGCATAAATCGAATAGTTTACTATATGCTCCCCTTCGTCCATCCTCGGATCCATGTCGCGGGCACTTCGCAATACCGACATATGAATGGTGTTATTGTTTATCCCAAACCCGTATCTTGCCGTATTTATAAAAGTAATTCCATTTCTGTCCCCGGATAAATCGACCCAGTTTTGTGCAGGATATTCCCATTCGCCCTGCTTACGGGATATGGCTCCGAAAGGTTGTTCATAAGTTGCAATGCCATCCTTCAGCTTGCAAGGGAAAGCTACCTGAAGGTATTTATCCCGATCGTGCCAATTGACCTTTATCTTAAAATCAATAACCGGACTTCCTGCTTTTAAAACCATTTCGCGCGTAAAAGTTGATTCTTCCGAACGGTCTTTCCACTGCACAACAATCTCTAAGGGCGATTTTTTTATAACCACGGGGGCGCCAAGAGAATGGATGTTTACCTGCTTGCCCAGTTGCATCCTCCATGAGCTGCTGGAAATTTCTTCATAAAGCTGCAATCGGTTTCCAATCCCTGATAATAATTCTTTTTTCAGGGTTTTGTCGTACAGGCCAGACATACCGTTTTTGTCCCAGGTTACCCGGTAAAATTCATTTTCTGCCGTATTTTTTCCTTTCAGCTTAAGGTTGGAAGTAAAATTTTCCGGGGTGCCTTCGATAATACGAAACATGCTATACCCTACAGGAAGGATATCCGCAGCCCAAAAGTTAAGCTTCACCTTTAGGCCGTCTTCCGATTTGTCAACTATCTCGAAAGGGACTTTCTTGTTTTGTGCATTGACCATACAAAATTCATCGGGAGGGGCAATAAAATTTATGTCGGCCTTGACATAAGCGCTCCTTGTCCATGAAAGGGGATTGTAAACAATAACAGGAATGCCTTCTCCTTTTGTGTTTATGCGGTTCCCTATGTTTTCCAGTCCGAAATCCAATAAACTTTGAACCGACTTTTTTAACTGCCCGTATTCCAGCATTGCATCGTCTGCTGCTGAGCCTATGCATGTCCCTGGCAATACATCGTGAAACTGGTTGCGTAATAAGACCTTCCAGGCTTCCCTAAAATCTATGCGGGGAAAGAACGGCTTTCCCTGTAATTGCGAACCAATAAAGGCAAAACGTTCGGTAACAAGAAGGCTGTTTTCGATTTCCCGGTTGGCTTGTTTTAGGCGCGCATGCGACGTAAAACATCCTGTGAACCTGTTTTCTTTACCAATTCCCATCTCTTTTTTCCAGGTTGGCCATTGATTTTGAGCAAGCTTTTCAAAATAAGCCCCGGGCGAACCATAGGATATTTCCCCGAATATATTTTTTTCTTTTAAACTGTGAATCCCTTCAATATCCGGGCTCCGCGGGCCGCCGCCATGATCGCCTTCCCCATACAAAACCAGGGCTTCGTTGTATTTTGCATCTTCATACCATTCTGTTACGCCTTTTATCATTTTCGAATCAATCCGGTTATTATATGCCCCGGGGGTGTTATATGCGAGGATACGCGAGCCATCGGGGCTTTCCCACCAGAAAATACGTTTCCCTTTGGGATGGTGGCGCATAAACACAAAATATTTCATCCCGCACCCGGCATAAATTTGCGGCAGGGTATTTACCTTTCCGGAAAAAGCATCGGGCGACCATACAATATCCGACAAAGGGATTTGCAGATTTTTCCTGATGTACCCGCTCCCGATTAGTATTTGCCGGATTAACGATTCACCTCCGGGCATTGCCTCGTCCATTTCGCACCATTGATTCCCTACTACCGACCAGGTACCTTTATTAATCTGCTGTTTTATACGCTGAAATAGGCCCTGATTATTTTTTTGAACATATTCATACAAGGCTAGTTGACTTTGGGCAAAAGTAAGACCCGGTTCCTTTTCCATCATTTTTAAAACCCCGTCAAATGTATCAAAAATGACATGGTCGGTTGTTTCGTTCCAACGCCAGCGGTAAGCAAAATCAATGTGGGCATGGCCTATCATTTTCAATGAAAGTGAATCGGTCTGTGCCCCAGCGCATAATATACCGCTCAAAAAAATCAATAAAAGTGTAATTTTCCTTTTCATAATATTATCTAATTTTTCCCCAGGATCAGGACTTGCCCCCAATTTCTTGCTTTTTACAATATGTCTCTAATTCACATCTTTATCCTTATTAATCGCAGTCAGTGGTTTCGACAAGTTTTCCTTTCAGCATGTAAATTTTATTGTTATAGCTGGTAAATAGCAGGATACTCCCGTCGCTTAATGTTGTAACACTATTCCACAACCCGGAAAAGGTTTCCGGGATATCAAAGGGATTCACATCAATTACGTTATAGGCTGAATAAGTCCCTTCCTGATTAATGGCCAAAAACGGGACAGAGACATCAGATGTTGTCCTGTCCCAGGAGGTTTGCCCCGACAGCAATATCCTGTCGCCCAATACTGCCAGATAGGGAGCCCCTGCGTATATTGTTAAATCCCTGTATGCAGGGATCACACTATGATATTTTGTAATGGCAGTACTGCCAGGTGTCGGTTCACTTTTTATTAATGACAGATGGATTGCCCCTCCGTCTGAATCATCCTCGACAGCAGTATACATTGTATCGTCAGGGGCGATTATTGGCACCGGCATACCTCCGGAGGGAAAACAATAACATATCGTAGAACTCCATGAAACACCTTTATCGCAGGATACCATCTTGGATATTTCCTGTTCGTCGGAATCGGTATAAGGCCCTTCGTTGGCAAAATATATTTCCAGTTCGCCGGTGGGCAACTCTATCATCTTTGGTTCCCAGCACCCGTTTTTAGAGTTTGTTCCGGCCTGGTATATAATATTCAGCAGACCAAGTTCCTCCCACCGGCTTTCTTAATACCCCTATTTCAAAGTGGTACGGGTATAGTTCTTCTGTTGTTTGATAACCACAAGGCCTGGGATTAACGCAAACCAACAATGTGCCATCGCTTAACTGGATGAAATCGGGGACTGCCAAATCGTGGGTTGCAATATTGGGATGGATCAATTCTTCGTCGCTCCAGGAAAGGCCGCCATCGGAACTATACCGGGCAATAATCCCTCCGTTTTCCAAATAACCGGCGTCGCCATATACCAGCATTATCCGGCCATCCTGTAATTCAATAGCCCGGGCATACCCCCGATAATCGGTATCACCACTATTCGATACGATACTGGCTTCTCCCTGCCATTCAATTTTTTCACAGGTTGTTGGTTCAGAACCGGAACCGTCATCCCCGTCATCAATAACATCATCGCTTCCCCCGCAGGCTGCAAGTAAGATACTTGCAAGAACCGACAGACATAAATTCCTGTTTGTTTTCATTCTGTTCTTCATTTTTTATTTCTTATTTTTTGTTGAATGCAAGGCATTGCTATTTTCAACTTTTCTCATTTCCGGCCAAACAATTATACCACCTTTTTACACGAACTACCGAGGCGGGCATCTTTGGCTTCCATTAATCCGGGATGACATTCACTTCGTTCATTTACCCCAGGCTACCAATATGTGCCCCTACGTCTTATCGTCACCTCATTATATCCAAAATATTTTTGGGTCGATACAGTTAATCGCAGTCAGTGCTTTCAACAAGCTTCCCTTTCATCATATATATTTTATCTTTATAATTGGAAAACAAAAGGATACTACCATCACTCAATGTTGTTACGCTATTACATACACCAGCGTAGCCATCCGGTATTTCAAAGGGGTTATCATCAAGGACATCATATACCGTATAAGTTCCTTCCTGATTAATAGCTAAAAAAGGAACCTGGTCATCGGTTGTCCTGCCATAAGCAGTATTCCCCGTTAATACGACCCTATCGTCGCCCAATACTGCCAAATACGGCGCTCCCGTTGATATTGCTGTAGACCTGAACTCCGGGATTACGCTATAATGCCTTGTAATATCGGTATTGCCTGCAGTTGGTTCATTTTCTATTAATGTAATATTGAATATCCCTCCTCCGCCTGAGTTATCCTCAATTGCAGTATAAAGTTTGTTGTCGGGAGCGATTATTGGCACCGGCATGCCATCCCTATTCCCGGAAGAAAAACAATAACGTACGGCAGAGCTCCATGAGTCCCCTTTGTCGTATGATACCATCCTGGATATTTCCTGTTCGTCGGAATCGGTATAAGGAGCTTCATTGGCAAAATATATTTCCAGTTCACCGGTGGGCAACTCTATAATCCTGGGTTCCCAACATCCGTTATCTGAATTTGTATCAGCCTGGTATATAATATTTAGTTCCGACCAACTTTCCCCAACTGGTTTTCTCATCACCCCTATTTCATAGTGGTATGGGTAATGCTCTTTGTCAGAACCATAAGGCCTGAGATTGACACAAACCAACAATGTGCCATCGCTTAACTGAACAACTTCCGGGTTATCCAAGCCATGCGTTGAAGTACTTGCATGAATAACTTCGTCATCGCCCCAGGTAAGGCCTCCGTCAGAACTATAACGGGCAATAACCCCCCCCTCAAGATAAGTGCCGCCATCATAATATACCATCATTACCCTTCCGTCCTGTAACTCAATAGCCCGGGCATAACAATGATAGTCGGAGTCATCACTATTGGATACGATAAAACATTCTCCCTGCCATTCAATTTTTTCGCATATTGTTGGGGCGGAGCCAGAACCATCATCAACAACATCATCACTGCCTCCACAGGCTACGAACAATATACTTGCAAGAACCGACAGACATAAATTCCTGTTTGTTTTCATATTTTAAAAAATTATTCTTCAAGCGTAGGAATAATGTAATTTTCATCAATAGACAAAACTTCTTCCCCATCTTCATTTTCAAAATAAACAGTACTGATATACATGTTACGCGGATGAATTTCGTCGGTACTATTATGAGCATGAAATACAATTCGGAACTGTCCTTCTTTGTCTGTAAACATAGCACTGTGTCCGACACCAACAAGGGTTCCGGGTTTCTGCAATACCGGATTGTCTGCGTATTTGGTCCATCTACCATCAACAGAAGACGCTGTGGCAACTCCAATACCATATAGCTTGCTTTCGTAGCTGTTGGCCGAATATGTCATATAGTAGGTGTCGTTATGTTTGATTACAAAGGATCCTTCGTTGACAGTTCCCCAAATCTTTTCCCAGGGTTGTGATACATGTATGCATCTATAAGTCGTTCCTGCTTTAATATCTGTAAGGTTATCTTCCAGTTCGGCCACACAAATGTTCAGCCCGTCATCGAACCTGTCGAAAAACAAATAAGGTGTCCCGTCTTCATCAATGAAAAGCGAATTGTCTATGCTCTTTTCATCTTCTATCATCGGTTTCTGAACATCCTGAACAAAAGGGCCCAGGGGAGAATCGCTGGAAGCCACGCAAATGTGCTCTTCGGCAGAGTAGTACATATAAAACTTCCCGTTAACATGATACACTTCGGGAGCCCAAAAGTAATAGCTCCCCCAAACATCATCTTTTTTCAATGCGAGTCTGTCAACTGCTCCATCAGGAACTGACCAGTTGAGTAAATCGTCGGATACATATACCGCAATACCCTCTTCGGCATATGTGCCATAGGCATAGTATTGATTATCCCAAAGCAGGATAAAAGGATCGGCTAATGGAACTTTTGGGCGGGAATCCTGCGGGGCAGGATCGTCGTCGTTTTTACATGATGAAAAAACGACCAGGGATGTACAGAATGAAAGGACAAGCAAAGGAAATAATATATTTGATATTTTTTTCATTATGAACTTTTTAAACTTTCGTATTCCCAAAAACATTTTGATTCCAAGGGGATATATCAATAAATTTGATACATCCCCATGAAAAATAAAATTCTCTTAATAGTAAGATTGGTTTTGTTCCTGTTCAGTAACAGGCACCTCCCAGTAATATTCGCTGTAGGGTGGCTGGACTGCTGAGAATTTTGAAGCATCTCGGTCGCCAATCCCTATGGGTAATTGTAAGCCTATCAGATAATAAGTCCGGTCGCCGTTTTCGGTCGCCATTTCTTTTATACGTTCGTTGTGTATTGCTTCGGCTGTTATTTCTGTTTCGGACAGACCGGACAGACCGGCCCTGTTGCGTACCACATTTAAATCGCTTGCAGCCCCGCTAAAATCACTGTTTATGAACCGGGTAACAGAACGGGTAAGATAAACCTCTGCCAAACGGATAAGCGGGCGGTTGGAACGCCGGATATCCGGAGCCCTGAAATATTTATAACTCCAGACTACAGGGCCGACAGAAGCATCCCGGGGATCTACTTCATACCGGTAATATAATTGCTGATAGCGTTTATCGTTACGTGCTTCTTCGGTTTCCGATAAATTTTCATCCATCCATCCCACTTGTTTCAGTGCGCTGTGGGACATTGGCTGGGTAGCCCACGAACAAAGCTCATCTTTCCGGTAATGGTTCCTGGAGAAGATAGATTCCATACGTCCGTAAGCATTGGCTGTTGAAATGCAGGCTGTTTGCCATATTACTTCACTGCCCCAGCCATCGATAGCATTTTTATTAAATGCGGCAATCGGTTCCTCGTTAAGGTTATATACCTCGCTGTTAATAATAAAATCGCACTCATCTTCTGCTTTATCATATTCGCCCGTAATAAAATAAAGGCGCATTAACATTGCAGATGCAGCATATTTACAAGCCCTTGTCCTTATGTTTGCTTCATTAATTACCGGAGAATTATCTTCCAATAACAATTCTTTGGCATTTGTCCAATCTTCTTCTATTGCTGCGTACACTTCAGCAACACTTCCCAACGTTGACTCTTTTAGTTCTTCTGAAGAAGTTTCAAATTTCCGTCTTAGAGTGAAATACCTTCCGTCGTTGCTTCCGTCCGGATCATACGGAGGAGCAAACATCCGCGCCAGGTACCAGTAAGCAAGGCCCCGCATAAAAAGGAGCTCGCCTTTAAACTGCTGCACCATCTCCTTGTCAGAAGAAGTCATGCTGGGGAAAGGGTCTTCGCCTGCTTCCTCGGCCTCCTCCAATAATTGCAAGGGGCTGTTACAAGCCGTTATCATGTAATAACACCGGGCAAAAGCCCCTTCCATTTCATTTATGCAATCCGCATCGCTAAATTTTCGGTTATAATAGGCAGCCGAATTACTGGATCCGACAAACTGCGGTAAAAAAGCAGCAATGTCCGACTCTGTAAAATTTTTAAGAGCTATAGTACCATAGGGGTTGTCCCACGGCCCTTTTACCAAATTATAATAAGGTTCCCTCACCGCAAGTTCAAGTTCACTGGCATTTGTCCATGGATATTCTTCGGGATAATCCAGTTCAAAAAATGCATCCTGGTCGCAGGATATTCCGGCTAAGATAATAAATGCCAGTATTAAATATTTTTTTATAGTGTTCATTGCAAAATCGATTTAAAGTGTTAAAATTTGACATTTAATCCCAAGCTGAAAGTACGTGCCTGCGGCATAGAAGAATAACTAACAAAACTCCCCCCTGTAGTGGCATCAACCGCTACCTCCGGATCATATCCCGAGAAACTGGTTAGAGTAAAGAGGTTTGTGACATTCACGGCAATACGTACCGACTGCATTTTCATTTTTGCAACAATCCTTGAAGGCAGGGTGTAACCTAACGATAAATTTTTCAGTTTTAAATAGTCCCCTTTTTCAAGGTACATGGAAGAATAAAAGGTCTCTTCTGTTCCATAGCTTACAGGGTCATAGGAAGCATTCCCTTCACTATCGTAATAATATTGTACATTCATTACCACCTGGGGCCATTTTGCGTTATCGCCCGGATTTTGCCATGCTTCGTTCAACAATTTATTTGATAGCGTACGTACCCCCCGGTTAGGAATAAGTGTACTTTGTAACAAACGGTTATAAATGTAATGTCCGGCGGCAAAACTGAAATTCATTGCCAAATCGAAATTTTTATAGGCAAACCGGCTGTTAACCCCTCCAATAAACTTTGGCAACGATGTTTTACCATCCAGCATCATCCTGTTATTTTCAAGGTTATCGGTTGTGCCCGGAATAATATTACCGGTATGGTGTGTTATGCCGTTCTCGTCTTTTTCAACTTCATAAATCATCGGAATCCCTTTTTCCGAATCAACGCCGGCCGATTCGGCCATATACAGGTTCCCGGATGGAAGCCCTGTTTTAAAGATGGTATAGCCCTGATCGATCCCAACATGATTGACATCCGATTCCGGGTCTAAGGCTAATATTTCATTTTCATTGTATGAAATGTTGACCCCGAAATTCCATTTCAAAGTCCGGTTTAAAATGGCCGCATCCACATCAAATTCCGCGCCGCTGTTCCTCATGTCCCCGATGTTTTGCCAGAGGGAATTTCCGCCGGATATCCCTGCGGAATAGGGTAATGAAACAGACAGCAGCATGTCTTCCACTTTTTGCCGGTAAACAGCCAATGAGCCGTTCACCCTGTTTCTGAACAAACCAAAATCAACGCCAACATCTGTAGTGCTGGTCGTTTCCCATCTGATATCGGAATTTCCAATAGCCTTAAATTCGGTACTGGGTAATCCCTGTGTTGTGAGCGAACGGGTATTGTAGTTATCGGTAGTCGCATTGCTTGGGACATTGGTATTACCGGTTTGCCCGAAACTTCCGCGCAGCTTTAACAGGCTGACAGCATCTAAATTGAAGAAACTTTCTTCGGAGATAATCCATCCCAGCGATCCGGAAGCAAAGTTTGCCCATCTGTTTTCTTTTGTAAATTTTGAAATACCGTCGCGGCGGAAGCTGACCCCGATAATATACCGGTCTTTAAATTTATAATTGGCCCTTCCAAAATAACCTCTCAAATACACTTCGCCTCCCGTAAAGCTATAGCCGCTGTCAATTGTTTCGGGTTTACCTACCTGGTGATAGTTGCCAACCAACGACTGGCTTCTCAGGAAAGTATAATGGCCTTTTCCCCTGGTATTTTCCACTCCAGCTACCACATTTAGCCAATGGTTTTCCCCAAAGTTTTTATCGTAGTTAAAAAAAGCATTGTAATTTATCACGTGGTTCTGGTACTTATTTTCTTCAGCTATGGTTCCGTCGGCGCGTATGCCTTCTCCCCGCCATGACCGTCCTTTATTATACACCAGGTTCATCCCCAATTCTCCTTTAAGGGTAAGCCCGTCCATAATTTTTAATGTCCCGTTCAACCCTTGCAATAAATTGAGCGTTTGCAGGTTACTTTCGCTATTCAAGGGCGAAATCCCTGCCAGCGCATTTGCCCCGGTTAAAGGGTTCCAAAAGCCGTTTATGCCTGTTTCCGTATCGTCATATGCTTTCATCCACGGAAGAGAATAAGCATTTACCTGAGCCCAGCCTCCTGCTGCACTCTTCCCTGATTTTGATTTTACCCTGTTGTAGTCCGAGAACGAAACAAATCCGTGATAATTCAGGTTGAATACGTCAAGCAGGTTATAGTTCAAATTTGAATTCACCGAAAAGGTTTCCATATCACTGTACCGAATGATGCTGTTATCTTTCCGGTAGCGTAACGACAAATATGAATTTCCTTTTTTAGTGCCCTGTGTGGCCGATACATTTGCTTCAACAAAAGAGCCTGTCCGGCAGATTAGATCTGCCCAGTCCGTATTGGTATTCAACGCTTCTTCCCGGGTCATTGAAGCATCTGCCCCGTCAAGCTGGTTCAGGGAAGTTTGAGGGCTGTAAGTCCCGGAGTATCCGCTATTGGCATAAGCCCTGTCCATTATTTCAATAAATTCGGTATTGTTGGCCAGTCCTACATCCTTGTTTGCCCAATTGCTTATCCCTGATTTTACATCAACATTAACGGACAGTTTCCCTTCTTTACCTGATTTTGTGGTAATCAATATTACGCCATTCGACCCCCTGGACCCGTAAATAGAGGTCGCCGCCGCATCTTTCAATACCTGTATTGATCCTATATCAGCAGGATTAACCAACGACATTATGTTCTGGGAAGTTTCGCCATCGAAAGATTCCCCTGTAGAGCCACTTATTACAGGAATCCCGTCGATAATCCAAAGGGGGTCTGTTCCTGAAGAAACAGAACTAATTCCCCTGACTTTTATTTGTACGGGAGCACCGGGCACACCAGCTTCACTGGATACCATCAGCCCCGGAGCCATTCCCTGCAAGGCGGCATCGAACGAGGATGCATCGGAAGCCATTGATATTTCCTCGCTGGTAATGGTAGAGATTGACCCGATAATGTCCCGTTTCTTTTGGGTTCCATACCCAATAGCCACGACTTCTTCAATACCAATCGCTTCTTCTTTCATCACGACATCTATATCGTTCTTTCCGTCTACAGATATCTCTTGCGTTTTCATCCCCACAAACGAAAAAATCAGCGTGGCACCACCAGGAACATTGGAAAGCGAATACTTTCCGTCAACATCAGTAATAACTCCCTGAGTAGTTTCCTTTACGATTACTGTAACCCCGGGCAAGGGAAAGCCGGAGGTATCGGTCACTTTGCCGGAGATGTTTTTTTGTTGCTGAACAAAACTGTTATCACGACTTTTTAATATCACATGCCGGTCCTCCACCTCAAACGTTACATTTGTCCCTTTAAACAAATCGGAGAGAATGTCTGAAAGTTTCTGGTCGGTATACGACACGTTAACCTTACGGTTTACATTTACTGCCTCACGGTTATAAATAAAATAAAGGTCACTTTGTTCCTCTATTTTCATAAGTACATCTTCAACACGGGCATTCTTTAAATTTAATGTAATCCGCGTTGATTGCGAAAAACTATCGTTCGCCATAAGTTGAATAAACCCCAATAATAAACATAACATAGTTAGTTTCATCTTCAATAAGTTTTTTTTCAGGAAGGACATAACTCTTCCTCCTGAGTCATAAACAAATTTTTTTTTCATACTTTTGTGTTACTTAATTAGTTATTCAAATAAATTAATTTAGTGATGCAGCGGGGAAGGTCCGAACTTCTCCCTGCATTTGTTTTATCTTTTCTTACATAGGCATATGTTTCAGGCACTTATTTATTTTCTATATATATTTTTCTTTTTCCGAAAGTTCCGTCAGGTAATTTATGCTGAGGCCCGTAACTGTATTTAAAAGGAGTCCCAAGTGATAATAACCTCAATATCTCTCCAATATTCTCGTTCCTGAATGTTGCATCCATTGGTATTGATGCCAGGTTCCGGCTTACTAATTCAATATCCACGTTAAACCTGCGTGACAATTGTTTAAGTACTGATTCAAAAGAAGTATTCCTAAATACAAGTAAGCCGTCTTTCCAGGCTGTGTACAGGAATGTATCTTTATGCTCTACTTTCAGTTTTTTCGAATCGTTATAGAAAGTAACGGTCTGACCGGGTTCAATAAAAAATTCTTTCCCCTTGTTAAATTTTCCAGGAGGAGATGATAATGACACACTGCCCTCAACCAGTGTTACTTTTGCAAATTTTTCGTTGGGATAAGCATTTACATTAAATGAAGTACCATAAACTTTCAGGCTGACATCCCCGGCTAAAACCTTCATTGGTATTTTTTTATTTTTCGCGACTTCGAAGTAAGCCTCTCCGGTAAGGGAAACGTCCCTCTTTTTCCCCGTGAAATAACTGGGATATGAAATAGTACTACCGCCATTCAGGCATACTTTTGTCCCATCCGGTAAAACCAATTTCGTAATAGTTCCCGGTTGCGAGTTTACCGAGACAGTCTGGACGGAAGTATTGTATGACTGAATATTATAAAATTGAACATAAACAGTATATAATATTAACGGGACAATCAGAATAGCTGCAATTTTTGCAAATTGTTCATACATCTTTCGGATCGGAGATTTGCCCGTAACAGTATTTCTTCGTTCTGCGATTTTCCATAAGGTTTCATTCAAAGCAGTTTCAATTTGTGCCGAAGGATACTCCTGGAAATGGAAATCAAGTCCAAGCCATATTTGTTGAAGAATGCTTATTTCCTGTGGAGTAAGGCTATATTCTTTACAGATAACAGCTTTTTTCTCTTCATGAAGCCCCGTCCAGTCTGAAAGAATCTTCTGAAAGTCTTTATCTGCAAGCAGAATTGAAATATTTTTGTTCTGTTTCATAACAAATCAATAAAACATGATTTGTTACTATAGAGAGAAAAAACAGAAACGCATAATCAAATTAATCTGCTTTTTTTACCGAAACAGACGAAAAAAGTAAAAAAAACATATTTCGCATTGAATTTACAGACTTTTCGCCTAACGATTCCCTTAAATGGATTAACGTGCGGTACATTAAATTTCGTACAGCCTGAACACTTATCCCCACAACCTTTGCTATTTCAGAATAGGACAATTCGTGATAAAAAAACAACATGACCAGTTCCCGCTGTTTCCGGGTAAGATCGTTCACTGCCTTTAAAAGCACCTGGCGGATTTCTTCTGAAATTTCTTCATGTTTCTCAAATTCGTTCTCTTCAAAAAAAAACGGGTAATTTTCTGCTTGTTCGATTTCAATACTGCGTTTATCTTTTCCTTTTGCCGTAATTATCTTTCTGCGTAAAGAAACAAGCAGGTATGACTTTAAATTCTGAACCTCAGACAATTTTTCGCGAGTTTCCCATATACGGATAAAAACTTCCTGTATACATTCCTTTATAAAATCCTCACCAGGAAAAATTTTTATACCATAATAATACAAATCGGAATAATATCTTCTGAAAAGTTCGTTAAAACAAATTCGGTCACCGGCTTTAATATGATGCCATAAAACGCTGTCTTCTGTATGTGCGTATGGTTTAGTCATTTACAAAATATAAAATACGAAGAACGAACTGTTTTGTATGCAATTCATCTTTTAATGAATTTTCAAAAGTATTAAATTCTACTTTAACAGATTCCTTCAAAAACGAAAAATCCATCCGTTTTACCCTAAGCCCCGAGGGGAACCGGATCGATTTTTCTGATTTCTCCCCTTGGGGTTGGGGTATAAAATCAGAAAAATTGGTCTTCCTTTTAAATCTGTTGAAGTAGAATAAAAGATTTCAGGAAATGAAATATCCAAAAATTATACATATTTTGTTTGCAGAAACGTTGGATAAAGTACTGAAACCATTGTTGTATAAAAGACAAACTATGATTGAAGATTCAGCTTTAACTTTGAAGAGAGCCTATGATAATGGAGAACTGGATGATTTTGAAAAAGCTAAAGAATTATTAGGCAAATCTGAACTTATTAAAAAGTTGTTAACTCCACCAAAACAGAAACCTGAATTATTTGTAGGTATCCGGGCTTATGAGTGGCGGTTGATTGAATTATCAGAGATTCCATTTGCCGGTTTATTAAGAAAAGTCCAAAATTGGAGAAATCTTTTAATTGACAAAACTTATACATCTGAAGGTTTTTCTTTAACAGGTAACCGAAATGGTATTCTAGCCTGCCATAATGCAATGATTACAACTCTTCTTATAAAAAGCGGATACAATGAAAAAGATAAAATCGATGCCGGATTAAATTGGATACTTACTTATCAAAGTACCGAAAGGGGCATAGAATGTAACTGGACAGGTTCAGATTTAAATACACGCTTTGGTGGTTGTATGAAAAAAACACCATGCTTCTATGGAGTTGTTAAATCAATGCTCTCTCTAACCGAATACAGGAAAAAATTTGGTAGTTCGAATGAAATTAATATAAAGCTAAAGCAAGGATTGGAATATATCTTAAAACACAATGTGTTTCAAAAACTATCAACAGGTCAACCCATAGAGACCTCCATTATAAAAAATTTTTATCCGTTTTCTTACAAATCTAATCTCCTTGAGATATTAATGCTTCTAAAATCGAACAACTTATACGATAATTTCCGTTGCAAAGATGCAATTGAAATATTGAAACAAAAACAGCATAAAGATGGGCTTTGGCGGTCAGAAGTATCTCAAATGAAATCAGCATGGGTCGATTTTGATCCATTAAATAAACCGGGATTATGGATTAGTTACATGATCGGTAGATTATTGAATGAACAGAAATAAAAAAGAGTTACAAATAAAATTGTAACTCTTTTTTATTTCTGTCAATCTGCAGGGGCTCGAACCCTGAACCCACTGATTAATAGTCAGTAAATTTTGCTTTTTCTCGTTTCCAAACGTTTTACTGTTAATTATAAAATATTGTTTCACAAATATTTGTATGTCATTTTCGTTTTATTCAGTTTCACATCATACTACAATTTTGATTTCACCAATTCAATTTTGACTAAAAAATGAAAACATTTACTTATTGTCTGACCTTGAAAACCTTCTAAAAGAAATCAAAAAATAATTTTTTCATCTCTGTTCGACTTTTTGAGAACATCTTGAAATTTTTCTTATTTTTGTTGACGTAAATGCTGTTGTAATGATTATTGTTTTTGATAAAGAATACTTGCGAGACCTATACGAAACTGGCAAAACAAAAGGAAAAAAATACCGTTTTCAATCCGATGTGATCAGCAAATACAGGAAACGTATTAAAACCCTTTGTGAGACGGAAAAGATAGAAGATTTATTTCTCATTAATTCTTTAAATTACGAAGTGCTGAAAGGCGACAAAGCAGATATTTCATCAATCAGGGTAAACAAGCAATATCGCATTGAATTTACGGTAACAAATGACGGAACAGAAACACTTGTTACCGTATGCAATATTTTAGAATTGTCAAACCATTATAAAAAATAGTGATATGATTACGTTAAAGGGAGTTGACCCACGCATGATAGCCAATAACCTTACCCCGTATGAACCGACACACCCGGGGGAGGTTCTAAAAGAAGAAATTGAATACCGTGGTATTTCACAACGCAAACTTGCTGCACAAATGGGCGTGTCATATTCCGTGCTAAATGAAGTTCTTAACGCCAAACGTCCTGTAACAACGGAATACGCTTTATTGTTTGAAGCTGCATTGGGTATTGATGCGGGTATTTTTATCAGAATGCAAACTGACTATAACATGCAGGTAGCTCGTCAAAATGAACCCTTTGCAAAACGCCTTGCAAAAATACGACAAGCGGCTGCATTATTGTAATTCGATTCTTATTTTGAGGCCATAAAAAGGCTCCGTATTAAAAGCATCTCTTTACTTTTTGTTCAACATCCCCAATTATGATTTCACAAAAAAGAAGAAAGAGCCACAATATAAATTGCAACTCTTTGATTTTCTGTGTCGATCTGCAGGGGCTCGAACCCTGGACCCGCTGATTAAGAGTCAGCTGCTCTACCAACTGAGCTACAGACCGATTTTTTCGGAGGCCAAAGGTAACTTTAAAAAATTAATGAAGCATAAAATAACCGGCATTATTTATCACAAAAATTAAATCCCGAGATATTAATGTATTCATCCTGCACGAAATGTAAGCAAGCAGCAAGCCTTCTAATCATCTAAAAACCTCTTCATCAATCCTCCATATCCGTCCACACGGCGATCGCGCATAAACGGCCATATCCGACGAACATTTTCCGAACGGGAAATATCCACGTTTACAATCAGATTTTGTTCTTTACTATTATTAGCCTGGGCTAAAAACTCACCCTGCGGGCCACATACAAAACTATTTCCCCAGAATTGAATACCTTCCGAACTACCTGAAGGATCAGCCTCATGCCCTACCCTGTTGACACAGACAACCGGAATCCCGTTGGCCACTGCATGTGAACGCTGAATGGTAATCCAGGCATTTAGTTGCCGGCATTTCTCATCTTCATCGTCACGCGGGTCCCAGCCAATGGCAGTCGGATAAATCAACATTCCGGCACCAGCCAGCGCCATCAGACGTGCAGCTTCGGGATACCACTGATCCCAGCATACCATAACGCCAAGTTTGCCAACCGAAGTTTGAACGGGAGTAAAACCAAGGTCTCCAGGCGCAAAATAAAACTTTTCATAAAATCCCGGATCATCAGGTATATGCATCTTTCGGTATTTACCGGCAATGCTACCATCTTTCCCGAAAACAACAGCCGTGTTGTGATACAATCCGGCAGCCCGCTTCTCAAAGAGGGAAGTCACCAAAACAATTCCATGCTTTTTAGCTAATTCCCCGTAAAATTTAGTTGACGGACCGGGAATCGTTTCTGCCAGGTCGAATGCCGTCACATCTTCGGTTTGGCAAAAATACAAGCTGTTATGTAACTCCTGCAAAACTACCAATTCGGCTCCGTTGGTTACACAATCGGCAATATTGGCAGCTAACTTTTGTTTGTTGGCTTCAATATTTGCAGTGTTAGCCTGCTGAACCATTCCTACCGTTATTGTTTTATTATCCATGATTTTCATTTCTAAAAGTTAAATTGCCCCTTCCGGGAACTGCATACTGATACAATGCAACGAACCATGCTGCTTAATCAAAGGGACACTGTTAATGGGAATAATCTCTCTTTCAGGAAAAAGGTTTCCGATAAGCTCAATTGCCCCGGCATCTTGTTTTACCCCGTAAACGGGAAAAAGGACAGCTTCATTTATAATCAGGAAATTAGCATAAGTCGCTGGTAAACGCTGACCGTCTTCATCGTAAACAGCATCAGGAAAGGGAAGCGGTACCAGCTTGAATGGCTGGTTGTTTATATCGGTTAGCTGCTGAAGCTGGTTTTCCATTTTTGTCAGGGCATCGTAGTGTATATCATTTTTGTCATCACATTTCACATAGGCAATCGTATTTTCAGAACAAAACCGGGCCAGCGTATCAATGTGGCTGTCGGTGTCGTCACCTTCCAGAAAGCCATGATCAAGCCATAATATTTTCTCTGAGTGAAAAGCATTTTTAAGGATTAGTTCAATCTCACTTTTGCTGAGATGTTCATTTCTGTTTTTCGACAGCAGGCACTTGCTGGTCGTCAAAAGGCAACCAGCATTATTACTTTCGACAGCACCACCTTCAAATGTAAAATATGAATAATCACGCAGCTCAATTCCTTCCTGAAAAACCTTTTGTGCAAACAGGGTTGGAGTAATCTGGTTATCGTGGCAGGCAGCATACCTCATACCCCAACCGTTAAACCGAAAATTCAGCAAAACCGGATTCCCGTTTTCAATAACTGTAATTCCTGCATGATCCCGGGCCCAGGTATCATTTAACGGCATTTCGCGAACAATCAAATTTTTATTTTTTTCCTGTAAAAAAGAAGGTAAGCTCTTTTTGTTACGGCAAACAAGTAAGAGCTTTTCGCGAGCCAGTATCTCACGGGCCATCAGTTCGTAAACCGGTAAAACCTCGTCAAGAATGGGTTCCCAGTCTGTTTGTTTATCCGGCCAGGTTAACTGAACACCACACTGTTTTACCCACTCAGCAGGAAAATATGAATTATGGTTTATCATGCTGCAAATTTACTTTAATTTTCCGGCTGTCGATTCCCGGATAATAAGATCATTCCGGATAGTAATTGTCTCAGATACGATATTTTTATCATTATTTTCTATCTGACGGATCAACAAACGGGCAGCAGCCTGTCCCATTTCAAAAGCATGGTCATTGACAGAAGTAAGCGGGGGGTCGATAATTGTAGCCGCCGGGGTATTGCTAAAACCCGCAACTGCCAGGTCTTTGGGTATCTGTAGATTTGCCTCCTTTGCAAGCTGAATAGCACTAATAGCAGTAATATCATTAGCACAAAACAAACCATCGGGCATTTGAGGTGAATGTAACAATTGAGTGGCATATTTCGTTCCTTCGTCCCTATCCAGTGCATTTGCATAGCAAATCATGTTGTTATCTACTTCTATATTGTTCTTTTTCAAAGCTGCCAGATACCCTTCGAGCCTGCCCCTGAATATGGCCGAATTTTGGTTCCCTGCAATATGGGCAATCCGTTTACACCCCACTGACATCAAATGTTCGCAAATTTTAAATGCAGCTTCAAAATCATCAATCAAAACCCTGCTTGATTCGATCTCATAGCAAACCCGGTCGAAAAAAACAAGGGGGATATTGTTTTCTTTTATTTTCAGGAAATGATCATACTTTTTTGTTTCGAGGGCCAGGCACCCAAGAATACCATCGGCCCTGTTCGAAAGAAGCATTTTTACATTTTCAACCTCCTTTTGGTATGAATCATTGGATTGAAATATAGCAACATAATACCCGGCTTTATTAGCAACTTCTTCTATCCCGCTAATGGCAAGTGAATGAAAGTGACGATCGATCCGGGGAATTATTATTCCAATCAGGTTTGTTTTTTTTCGTCTCAAACTTGAAGCAACAGAATTAGGAAAATACCCAAGTTCCGAGGCAAGCTTTTGAACTCTTTCAGAAGTTTTTTTCCCTATGCTGGGATGATTTTGTAAGGCTCTTGATATTGTTGACGGAGAAAGATTGAGTTGTTCGGCTAATTTTGTTATCGTGATCCGCTTATTTTCCATACCAGAACTTGATTTTCATACTAATTAAAACGTTTGTGTAAAAATACGCGAATTTAATTTACTCAGCAAAAAAAATGAATAAATATAAAAAATAGCTTCCTAAATAATTTCACAAAAAATTAACTAAATAAATTAGTATAAATCAAAGATATAATTGGCTTATACTGATATATTCATCTAAAAATAAAAAATAAATAATAACAAAAAATTTATCAAAAAATAATACGCAAACGTTTGCATAATATTTCTAAAAAAAATACTTTTGGAAAAACTTTTAAGGTAGATTAAAACAAAAAGTCAGGTTTTAAATTCAAACAAAAGAACCACAAAACCAATTTAAATAATATCATGAAGAATAAACTTAACTCCAGACGGGATTTCATAAAAAAATCAGCAGGTGCATCGGCTGCTCTCATTGCAGGTGGAATTTTACCAGGATACAGTGCTTTAAGCTACAAACAAATAATAGGATCGAATGAACGGATCAGGGTTGCGGCAATAGGGGTAAACTCAAGGGGAAATGCCCTGGCAAAAAATTTTGCCAGCCAGCCTAACTGTGAAGTCGCCCATATTTGTGATGTCGACAGTCGTGCCATTAAAAAATGCATCAAAAATGTAGAAGAACAACAAACTTTAAAGCCAACAGGATTTGCTGATTTTCGTAAATCACTTGAATCTAAAGACATTGATGCGGTTTTTATTGCCATGCCTGATCACTGGCATGCACCTGCTTCGCTTATAGCTATGCAGGCAGGCAAACATGTGTATGTGGAAAAACCTTGCAGCCACAACCCGAATGAAGGAGAGATATTAAGAGAAGGCACGAAAAGATACGGAAAAGTCGTCCAGATGGGGAATCAAAGACGTTCGTGGCCCAATGTATTTGAAGGAATTGAGGCACTAAAAAGTGGGGTGATAGGAAGAGCTTATCTGGGCAAAGGCTGGTACACCAACAACAGAGGACCGATCGGGATTGGCAAAAAAACAGCGGTTCCCGAATGGCTGGACTGGAACCTGTGGCAGGGACCCGCACCAAGAAAGGCATTCAAAGACAACTACGTACACTATAACTGGCACTGGTTTTGGCATTGGGGAACCGGGGAAGCCCTGAACAATGGAACCCACATGGTCGACCTGCTACGGTGGGGACTCGAAGTTGATTACCCAATACGCGTCAGTTCAAACGGCGGACGCTACCGGTATAACGACGACTGGGAAACACCTGACACCCAAATTATCAGTTTCGATTTTAAAGAAGGTGTAAGCATGACCTGGGAAGGAAGAAGCTGTAATGGCACACCGGTAGAAGGAAGTTCAGTAGGGGCAATATTTTATGGAGAGAAAGGAAGTATAATGTTTACGGGAGGAAACAATTACACTATTTTCGATCTGAAAGGAAATATTGTAAAAGAGGTAAAAAATGATTTCGAAGTGGATGCAAGAGATAAAGCCAATCCTGCAAAAAATCTTGATGCCTTGCATATCCGGAATTTTTTCAGGGCAATAAAAAATGGTGAGAAACTGGCTGCTGATATCGATTCCGGTCATAAGAGCACCCTGCTCGTTCAATTAGGTAATATTGCACAGCGCGTTGGTAATTCATTGGATATTGACCCGGCGACAGGACATATCCTACATGATAAAAAGGCCCAACGTCTTTGGTCAAGAGAATATGAGCCGGGATGGGAAATGAAATTATAACACATCAGTAAAAAATAATAGGTATAATAATGAATACACGCAGGACATTTATCAAAACCGTCGGGGCCGGAACCGCCCTTTCCGCACTGGCATTTTCTCCGGTTGAAACAGCAGCACGGATAATAGCAGGTAACTCATCAGGAGAAAAACCCATCAGGATAGGCATTATAGGGGCCGAAAATTCGCACACGACCGGTTATGGAAAATTATTCAATATCGAAAAAAATTTTCCCGGGGTTGAAGTAAAATATGTATGGGGGGAAACAGAAGAGTTCGCTAAAAACGCCATGCAAAAAGGACAAATCCCGAACATGGTGAAAAGCCCTGAAGAAATGCTCGGAAAAATTGATGCACTGATTGTTGACCACCGGCATCCGAAATATCATTTGGAAGCGGCTACCCCGTTTGTAAAAGCCGGCATCCCGGCATTTATCGATAAACCATTTTGTTACCGCGTAGAAGAAGGGAAAAAGTTCCTTTCCATGGCAGAAGAACTGAAAGTACCTGTAAGTTCGTACAGCTCCATCGCCCACAGCGACGCGACATTCGATATAAAAAAGCAGGTACAGGAAATGGGAGAGATCAGCCACGTAGTTGTCAGCGGGCCTGCCGACCTGAACTCCCCTTACGGCGGAATATTCTTTTACGGGGTACACATGGTACAACCATTAATGTATATCTTCGGAGACGACATCAGGGAAGTACGGATCACACAAAACGGAAAAAATGCCACAGCCAGTCTGGCTTTTGGAAACGGCATGCTCGCAACCCTTATTATCAGACGCCTTTCATACGGATGGAAAACTTTTGCTGAAACAAAAGATGGTACCATTGAATTAAAATCAAGGGTAAACAACAGCAGTCCGGGAAAAAACTATGTTGATATGGTAGAAATGTTCCGCACAGGAAAAGAACCACGAAGCCATGAAAGCATTCTGAAATGTGCAGCAGTGCTCGAAGCATTGGAAAAAGCGGCAAAAAAGGACAAGTGGATTGAAGTATAAAATCAATATTATGAATGTCGTTCATACAATTTTAAAGAAGCAGTTTATTCTTATAATATTTGTTCTGATGTCAACAACAATCTTGTTTGGTCAAACAATAATTGAAGGTTTGCATTATATCAATAAAACTCCGGTTTCAATAGAAATCAAAGACGGAAAAATTGTTGATATACAAACGTTGGAAAAATTATCAGACGAAAGCAAGGTGCTATATATTGCACCGGGACTTTTTGATAACCAGGTAAATGGTTTTTCCGGCGTTTCTTTTACCTTCGGAGGTGCAGAACTTACTGCAGAGGGTATAAAAAAAGCAACCAGAGAGTTATGGAAGAAAGGGGTAACTTCTTACTTACCAACTTTAACGACCAACAGCAAAGAAACATTGCTAAAGAATTTTGCTATTCTGGCTAAAACAAAAAACGATCCCGAAATACTTGGTTCGATCCCGGGGTTCTTTCTCGAAGGCCCGTATATCTCACCGGTTGATGGGTTTCGCGGAGCACATCCCCTTCAGCATGTACATAATCCCGACTGGGAAGAATTTATGGATTTATATAAAGCATCCGGCCGGAATATCATAACTGTGACTGTGGCGCCGGAACTTAACGGGGCTATGGATTTTATCAGTAAGTGTACGGCAATGGGGATTACCATCGCTATTGGGCACCACAATGCCACAAAAGAAATTGTTGACCAGGCTGTATTAAGAGGGGCCCGTATCTCAACCCACCTGGGAAATGGTTGCGCCAATATGATCAACAGGCATAACAATCCTTTGTGGCCGCAATTGGCCAACGACCAGTTGATTGCCAGCATTATCTGTGACGGGTTCCATCTTCGAGACGAGGAAATTAAAACTTTTTACAGTGTAAAAGGCCCTGAAAAAACCATTATCATCTCGGATGTTACAAGTTTTGCAGGCCTGCCCCCCGGAGAATACATCAACGAAGACGGGGAAACGATTGAACTAACGGAAGAAGGGTTGCTCTGTTACCCGGCACAAAAAGTATTATATGGTTCAGCAAGCCCCATAAGCAGGGGAGTAGTCAAAATCATGGATGTAACCGGATGTTCGCTGGGAGACGCGATTCGAATGGCAAGTACCAACCCTGCAAAACTACATGGAATAACCGACCGGGGTGAAATAAAACCGGGAATGCGTGCCGACCTGATCCTGTTCACTCTCGGAGAACGGGAATTAAATATTGAAAAAACATATGTATCAGGGAGACTGGTATATCAATCAGTCTACTAGAATAAAAATGAAATGGCAAAAATAAAGTTGGGAAAAAAATTTCTGATTGCCTTAAGTGCCGTTGGCCCGGGATTGTTTTTAATCGGGTACAACATTGGTACAGGAAGTGTAACAACCATGGCCAAAACAGGGGCCGAACATGGCATGAATTTATTCTGGGCCCTGGTACTGTCATGTATTTTCACATATATACTAATGGTGGCCTACGGGAAAGTGACTATTGTAACAGGAAAAACAGCACTATATAATATAAAAAACGAATTTAAATATGGCTGGGTACTGGCGTTGTATATTTTAATCGCCCTCATACTTGGCGAGTTACTGGCCCTTATCGGGGTAATGGGGATCGTTGCAGAACTTGTTCAGGAAGGAATCCGAATGCTGACCGGAAGAACTATCAATACTTTTTGGATCATCCTCGTCTTCGTTATTGCCTTGTATATTCTGTTATGGTTTGGACGTTACAAAACCTTTGAAAAAGTACTGACCATTTTTGTTATCCTGATGGGATTATCGTTTTTAGTAGTTTTTGTCATGGTAAAACCAAGCCTTTCGGCTATTGCAGAAGGACTCATTCCGGGTATCCCGGATACTCCCGGCGCATTTGGATTAGTAGCAGCCATTGCCGGAACTACCTGTTCTGCGGCAGTCTTCATTATGCGAAGCACTGTGGTTGCAGAAAAAGGCTGGAATATAAAAAATCTTAAAACAGAAAAAAGGGATTCATTTGTATCTGCTTCTATGATGCTTTTTCTGAGTGGTGTAATCATGGCTGTTGCTGCCGGGACACTTCATGTAATGGGGTTAAAACTGGATAACACGGTAGAAATGATTTATCTTTTCGAGCCAATCGGAGGAAAAGTTGCTGCATTCATCCTGATATTAGGGATTGTCGGAGCCGGCTTATCGACCATATTCCCGATTGTTTTAATTGCTCCATGGTTAATCTCCGATTATACCGGAACTCCCCGGAATATCCACTCCCCATTGTCGAGGGGGCTTATCTTTTTTGCCTTGCTTTTTGCTTTTGGCACCGTATTTCTGGAACAACGCCCTCCGGCATTAATGATTTTTTCACAGGCATTTCAATCATGTATACTGCCCGCTGTAGCCATTCCAATCCTGATACTGATTAACCGGGAAAAAATAATGGCTATTCACAAAGCAAGTTTAAAAGAAAACATTGGTATCTGGGCAGTAATATTCTTTTCATTGATAACCTGCTATTTTGCAATCGTTGAATTATTTTAATTATAAACAAGATGACACAACACAAACGCTCATTTCAGGCTGACCGCCTGCATATACAAATTTATAATGACAAAAAAAGCATGGGAGAAGCTGCAGCTGATTTCGTGACCAAACGTCTTCAGGAAGCTGTTCAGCAAAGGGGAACAGCAAACCTGATCCTGGCTACCGGGGCATCCCAGTTTTCTTTTCTCGATGCTCTGAAAAACAAGTCTATAGACTGGGAAAAAATCACTGTATTCCATTTGGATGAATACAAAGGAATTTCAGACAAACATCCGGCCAGTTTCCGTAAATATCTGAAAGAACGGATTTTAAATATTGTCAACCCTAGAAAAATCTATTTACTGAACGGGGATGCAGAGAACCTGGAAGAAACAATCGCTGAATATGAAGAGTTACTAAAGAATAACCCGGTTGATGTCGCATGTATCGGAATTGGGGAAAACGGGCATATTGCTTTCAACGATCCGCCTGTTGCCGATTTTAACGACCCCCACTGGGTTAAAGTAGTTGAGTTGGATCACGATTGCAGGATGCAGCAATTAGGCGAAGGCTGGTTCCCCACGCTGGATGATGTTCCGAA
The DNA here is from genome assembly GCA_963662895.1 of Prolixibacteraceae bacterium. Classification (GTDB taxonomy): domain Bacteria; phylum Bacteroidota; class Bacteroidia; order Bacteroidales; family Prolixibacteraceae; genus GWE2-42-39. The sequence goes on from OY759982.1 coordinate 3,448,917, forward strand.
AGAAGCATTATCGTTAACTGTTACAGCTATCATGAACTGCAAAACAGTTAGTTGCGTTGTTCCGGACGAACGAAAATCGACAGCCGTTTACAACACGGTCCACGGAGAAATATCAACAAAATGCCCGGCCACTATCCTGCGAAAACACCCCGACACAGTGCTTTTCCTGGATTCAGCAGCAGCAACAAAAATATAAATTTGATCTTTGAAATATTTGGTCTTTGGCAAATGGGTGTTGCGGTTTGTAATGGCAGGGACAAGACCCCCTCCCTCTCCGGCAAGCCGGAGTACTCCCCCTTTGCACGGTGAGAATTTGGGCCGGTGCAGAGGAGGAGGGCAAGGAGCAAAGGGCAAAGAGCCGGAACTCTGAATTTGGGTTGGACACAGCGTATTGAGAAACCCGAAGCTATCCTGTTCATAACGCCGGGTGAAACCCGGTGACCGGCGCATCTGCCGGGCCTGATCAGAAACACCAACGCCCTATGCGCCGAAAAAGAATAGCTGAATATTATACACTGATAAATAACTTATTCTCCCCTGCCGCTACTTCCTTCGTTTCCCCTCCTTTTTCCCAAGGAGGGGTATCCGGCTTGCCGGATGGGGTGGTTTATAAAAAAAATCCTTGCATTCCTTATTAAACAAAAACCAATGCCTGACGCTTTCTGCCATCCATCAATATTTTTAACTCGCCGGAAAATTCAACGTGTTTAATAAAACTGGTTTCTTCAATTACCGGTTGCCTGTTAAGCAATTCCATATTTACCATTGCATCGCGCGAATGATGCGGAATTGAAAAATACCCCACATTCATGGAAGTTACGTTGTGGAAAAAGTGGGAACCGAGCGAACTATCGAGCGGGAACTCGGGCAGTCCCATTTCTGCAATGATCCGCGCTTTTGAAATATTTGCCCACAGCACAGGAATCCCTGTAAAAGGATCGCGGGTTCCCCAACGTCCCGGTCCGATTAAAATGTATTCTTTTCCTTCCTGTGCCATTTTCCGGTTAATGCCGGTAATTTCCCCAGCTATTTTCCGTGTTTTCGTATTATCAAAAACATCAGGTTTTACAAAAACAACATCCCTGATCCCGTGAACGACACCGTTTCCCATTCCCCGGCTGGCATACATCACCAAATCTTCAGAATTTACTTTTTCAAAATCAACTTCCTGCTCTTCTTCATTCCGTATTAATGGCTTTATCTGTAACAAATAGAATGTAGGCTTACCTTTATCCCCTTTTTCCAGATCAACAGCATATTCAATTTCGACAGGTGAGCCCATCGCTTCCCTGAACAAACGAAGCAATAACCTGATCGTATCGGCAAGAGGGATATAATTGTATTTTAAAATATTGGCAAAATCGATTACACGGGGTCCATCCATTGAGACGCCAGGAACCAAATCATCGTTTTCACGGTTATACACGGAAGCGCAATATTGCAGAACACCGTCAACCTCAGCTTCTCTAATAGAATATTTTACAACAGCAGCTTCTTCTCCTTCATTTTCAATATCGACATCATGACCTAAATCAATCGCATAAAACTCCTTCTGCGAACCAGTTATCAAATCACGGATTACACCGTGGTTAATATCAGGATATTTCGGGCAAAAACGGAAAGCATTTTCACCGCCAACCACATACAAACCAAGCCCGACTGCTGCAACAGCGAAACCATCTTCCGGTTCCATGTACGAGACCGGATAGAAATTATACGATTGGGCAACACCACTGATCGAAGGATAATACTTCCGGTTATACTCATTTCCAACTATTTCCTGTATCACCACGGCCATCTTTTCTTCCTCTATTTTATAATTGACCGCATCGAAATACGAAATGGCATCTTCAGTAAAAATACTGGCATAAACAAGTTTCACTGCCGTTTCTAATTGTTTATAGCGGACACGTATGTCGGGATGATTGTTCGGCAGCAAGTAGGTGGCATAAACACCGGAAAACGGTTGAAGCAGCGAATCTTCAAATAAACCGGAAGACCTTACGGCAAGTGGTTTTTTTATCTTCTCAACATATAAGAACAGACGGTCGCACAATGTTTCGCTCAGACTTGAATTCAGAAAAACATCTTTTATGTGCCCGTAACTGTTATTACTGTACACCTCCTGGTACAGATCATTTATCTCCAGAAATTTATCGAATTCCATCGCACCGATGATGGCTGTCGCCGGAATGCGGATATTCAGTCCGGGGATTACTTTCCGAAAGGCGATATTCTCAATAAAATTACAGATAAAAGCCAAACCACGTCCTTTCCCGCCCAGCGAACCTTTTCCCATACGAAGGATTAACCGGTCGGATGAAAGGAGCTCCGGGTCGAAATTGATAATCCGTCCCTGTATCTTTGCAATCCTCGTTTTTTCAAAAACTTTCAGGCAAAACTGACGCAATCCTTCCGGGCTTTTAAAATCTTCGAGCCGCACCGGTTTTAGTTGCTCAGCAATATTTATTTCGCCCCTGGCCATCAACCAGGTTGAAAACGAATTTCTCTTACCATGATAAATTAAAGCTTCATCGGGAACCGTCCGGAACATTTCCTGGAATTCGCTCAGCGTACGGGCACTCATGAGCGGAGTTCCTGACATATCTTTAAAAACAAAATTTCCGAAGCCTAAATATTTGTAGATGAAGTTATGAATATCGATCGACAAACTTTCCGAATTTTTATTAATGAACTCTGCCCCTATGTTCTTAGCCTTTTGAGCATTATTTACATCGTGGCTTTGCAGCAATATAGGTATAGGGTAGTGCATCGATGATTTTACATACTTCAGCAAATCGAGCCCCGCCCCTTCATCAATTGTCCCGTTTCGGGGAAAGGATACATCAGAAATAACGGACAAAAGATATTTTTTGTACTTATTTATGATATTAACAGCTTCCTCATAAGTACTAACCAATATCACTTTAGGCCTGGCACGCATTTTCAGGATCAGGTTCAGTTCATCGTTGGCATTGTCTTCAATCAGGTTCTGAGTCTGGGTCATCACCGTCGTATATAACAACGGAAGATAGCGCGAATAATACTGGATCGAATCTTCAACCAACAGGATAACACGGACATTCCCCAGTTTAGTGTCAGCATCCAGGTTTTTCAGGTCTTCAATATATTTTATCATTGCCAGAAAAACATTCGAATTCCCGTTCCACACAAAAACCCGGTCGATAGAATCATGCTTATCAGCCGTTTCCTGAAAATAGCGAAGATCGCCATTGTTATTCACCAGCAACAGGATTGGTATCTGGTGATTCAGGTTCCTGATCACATTCGACGTTTTTATTGGCTGGCCTTTATCAACCCCCACCATGATGATTACCAGGTCGAACTTACGTTCCTTCATCATGCGTAAAGCATCTCCCTGCGAATTTACACTGGTAAAACGCGGGTATGCATATAAATTCAACTGAAGATATTCACCAAAAATCTTATCAGTAAACTGCCCTTCACGAACAATGGAATAGCTGTCGTAAAGAGTTGCCACCAACAGGACTTCCTTCACTTTAGTGGGCATCAGTTCCTGAAAAATATCACGGTCGCTTTTGGTCCTTTTATAAATCGACGATAAGCTGATTGAATCCAACCTGTCCATACTAATCCTTTTAGCTGGCAAATTATTAAAAATTCGGCAATATGATAAGCATTTTTAAATGCTGTACAAATTAAATGAGAAAGGTCACTTTTTATGGAAGATGAATTATTAACCTAAAAAAAGACCTCTCTCCCCCTGTTTATTCTATATCAAAACTCAAAGGCTTTACCTGCTCATAACGAATCTATGGCTCCCTACAGAGACACTTGAACACTCTTCCTGCTCTTCTCCACAACTTTTTAAACTGTGATCCGCAAACAGGATTAATTAATCGGAATAATTGAATTACTCCAGGGAATAAAAGAAGTATTCCGAGGAATAATTGAATTACCCCAGGGAATAAAAGAAGTATTCCGAGGAATAATTGAATTACCCCAGGGAATAAAAGAAGTATTTCAAGGAATAATTGAGTTACCCCGAAGAATAAAAGAAGTATTCCATGAAATAATTGAATTATCCCGAAGAATAGAAGAAGTATTCCCAAAGATAATTGGGTTACTCTTTGGAATAAATCATTTTCGCTTCGAAATACAGAGATTATTCCAGGGAGTAATCTTTTCATTTTCAGGAAAAAATAAAAGCCTCCTTATTTCCGGAAGCTTTTACCATAAAACAGCATACCATTCTTTTTATATTATTTTACACTTTTTTCAAAAAAGACAGAAGGTTCGGGCGCTTGTTCCCCGTTAACTTCCCATGTATTTCCTGATCTTAAGAGTTCATCCACACACGAAATCTTCCGTTCGGCCTGAACCGTTTTAATCTGCCTGGCCATCTCTTCGTCGTATACAAGCCCGTCGACTGAACGAACTACCCCTACGACAACCGGAAAATCAGGGAAAGTCATGCTAATAAGCGCCATATGAATGGTCGGATCCGGATTTTTAGCATCGTGTACAAGAATATCATCTTTGGTAATCCCGTTCTCTCCTATCTTAACCACCTTCAGACCTTCTCTTGTCCAGATAATCCCTTTATCGTTATTCTCACCAAAGATCATGGGTTCCCCGTCCCTGAGGAAAAGCTGACGTTCAGCCCGGTATGCCGGGTTAGCAATCTGATCGTGGATACCATCGTTAAAAATTACACAGTTCTGAAGAATTTCGACAACAGAGGTCCCCTTATGAGCAGCCGCCTCTTTCAATATTTCCCGCGTCTGTTTAACATTATTGTCGATTGCACGGGCAAAAAATGTCCCCCTGGCCCCCAACACAAGCTGACCTGGAAAGAACGGGTCTTCAATAGTACCGAAAGGCGAAGTTTTGGTAATAGCCCCCCGGTCGGTCGTTGGCGAATACTGGCCTTTGGTAAGGCCATAAATCTTATTATTAAAAAGCACCACGTTAAGATCAATATTCCGGCGGACCATATGTATGAAATGGTTTCCACCAATGGCCATTGCATCGCCATCGCCGGTAATTACCCAAACGTTGAGTTTCGGGTTGGCTGATTTCACCCCCGAAGCAATTGCAGTAGCACGTCCGTGAATGGAATGAAACCCGTAGGTACTCATGTAATACGGGAAACGCGACGAACAACCAATCCCGGAGATGACGGCAAATTCCTCGTGCGGAACACCCAACTCGGCCATAGCGCCTTGTACGGCATTTATAATGGCATAATCGCCACAACCAGGGCACCAACGTACTTCGCTGCCACTTTTAAAATCTTTTGCTGTATATGTAATTTCTGTCATGATTAAGCCTCCAATAATTCATCAATTTTCTGCATCAACTCTTTTACGGTGAATGGTAACCCTTTCACTTTGTTCTCCTGATAGTATTTAAATCCCGGTTCTTTATCGCGCAAATAACCGGCAAACTGGCCAAGGTTTAACTCGCAAACCAGAATCTTTTTGAATTTGCTGAATACTTCCGCCGTATTTTTGGGAAGCGGCTTTATGTAATTAAAATGGGCAAGGCTGACACTCTTTCCCTGTTTGCGGGCTTCACGCACGGTGCTGATCATATGTCCGAAAGTACCGCCCCAGCCAACAACAAGTATATCGCCCCCCTCCGGATCGCCATGAACTTCAAGATCGGGGACCATATCAACGACACGTTCTACTTTCATTTCACGACTCTCACAGTTTTTCTGATGGTTCTGCGGATCATGGCTAACTCCTCCTTCGAGATTTTTTTCCAGTCCCCCGATACGGTGCTCAAACCCTTTCATCCCGGGAACGGCCCACTCACGTGAAAGAATGTTTTCATCGCGGTTATAAGCTTTAAAAGTAGCTGCATCTTTGGCCCTTCGAGGTGTAATCGGGGGCAGTTCGTCCATCGAAGGAATACGCCACGGTTCACTGCCATTTCCAAGGAAACCATCCGTCATCAGGACAACCGGGACCATCCGTTCCAGAGCAATCTTAGCAGCCATATATGCATAGTAAAAACAGTCAGATGGTGTGCTGGCAGCAATTACCACGAGCGGACTTTCGCCATTCCGTCCGTACAATGCCTGCATTAAATCAGCCTGTTCCGTTTTGGTCGGCAAACCGGTAGACGGGCCTCCACGCTGCACATCCACGACAACCAGTGGGAGTTCGGCCATAACGGCTAAGCCCAATGCTTCTGATTTCAGGGCAAACCCAGGCCCTGAAGTAGTTGTTATAGCTAAATCGCCTGCATAGGCAGCACCTATTGCCGTACATATACCCGCGATCTCATCCTCAGCCTGAAATGTTTTTACCCCCAAATCTTTACGTCCGGACAGTGCCTGCAAAATATCGCTTGCCGGGGTAATCGGGTATGACCCGCAAAAAAGTTCAAGCCCGGCTTTTTCAGCAGCAGCCATAAATCCACATGCTGTTGCCTTGTTTCCACTGATATTACGGTAAGTACCTTTTTCAACTTCAGCAGGATGTACTAAGAAACGGGGAGTCTCATGCTGCATGTTCATACCATAATTATACCCGTCATGCAACACTTTAAGATTTGCCTGTACGATGGCAGGTTTCTTAGCAAACTTTGTTTTTATAAAATTTTCAATATAATCAAGCGGGCGACCAAACATCCAGCAAACCAACCCTAATGCAAACATGTTTTTACTTCGCAAAACAGTTTTATTATCAAGGCCTAATTCACTCAGACTCTTTTTGGTTAAACTGGTAATTGGTACTGCAATTTTCTTATAATCCTCCAAATTACATTCAGTAAACGGATCGTTTGTTTTTAAATTTGCTTTTTCAAAATTCTTCCCGTGAAAAGAATCCACATCAAAAATAATGGTTCCCCCGGGGTTCATAAAACCGGCATTAGCTTTCACAGCCGCAGGATTCATGGCAACCAGCACATGTGCAAAATCGCCGGGAGTAGTAATTCGCTTATCCCCGAATTGTACCTGAAATCCGGAAACGCCCCCCACTGTTCCCTGTGGCGCCCTTATTTCAGATGGATAATCCGGGAATGTTAAAATATCATTTCCACACAATGCCGTTGCATCAGAAAACAACGTTCCGGTCAATTGCATACCATCTCCCGAATCTCCGGAAAACCGTATTGTAACCTCTTCAAGTTCAATAACCTTTGTATCTTTCATTTTCTAACATTAAAATCAATATTCCTACGCTTAGCTTACAGTTAAAAAAAAATGAACCCAAATGTAATAAATTACAAATGGGAATCATTTTTCAATTCAAGGCCAAATTTAATAAACCAATTAAAAATAACCATTAATTAACAGCTAAATATGACACAATATGAAAATCAATGCCTTTTCCTATCTTTGTATTCTACTTAATTAAAATACAAAAATGGCTATTATAAAATCTCTGAGGGGTAAAACCCCAAAAACAGGAAAAAATTGCTTTCTTGCTGAAAATGCAGTAATTATCGGAGATGTTGAAATGGGCGACGATTGCAGCGTATGGTACAGTGCAGTTATCCGTGGTGACGTACATTATATAAAAATCGGGAATAACACAAATGTTCAGGATGCCGCGGTTATCCATGCAACGTACAAAAAATCGCCGACCAATATCGGGAATAATGTAATAATTGCTCATGGAGCAATTGTTCACGGATGTACCATCAAAGACAACGTAATGATTGGCATGAATGCGGTTGTTCTGGATGACGCAGTTATTGAAAGTAACAGTATCATAGCAGCCGGTGCGGTTGTCAGTAAAGGAACCGTCGTTGAAGCAGATTCTGTATATGCCGGGATCCCTGCAAAAAAAATAAAAAACATGAGTCCCGAACTTTTGGAAGGAGAACTAAAACGAATAGCAAATTCGTATGGAATGTATGCGAGCTGGTATAAAAAATAATGGACGAAAAATATTTGATAACAGGTTTGCGGAATAAAGACAAAGCTGTATTCGATTGCATTTTTAACTACTAATTCGAATCAAGAGTTAAATAGCTAATGTTATAAAAGCTGCGGCTAATCTTCCAAAAGCATGTACCATTAATCCTTTTGTAGACCTAACTTTGCTTGCCTTTTGGATATCGGCCTTTTCAATCAGCCAATTAAAAATTGCTTCAACCGGTTGTCTGACTTTGGAAACGGCAGTTGAGAAAAAATCATCAGCTGCTTTTATCCTTTGCTTTATCACATCAGTCATTCCCTTAACAGCTTTGACCGGTGCAAGTGTTTCTGAATTCTGGTGTTTCAACATGTACAGATTTAGTTCGTTCACAAAGTATATTTTATCACCAAAGAAAGTCCTGTTCTCAATTGCTGACCAGGCTTCTTTAAATACGGTCAAATCATTGACCGAAGCTGGGGTGAACAATATTTGTTCCGGATGGGGCAGTTTTCCAATACGCCGAAAACCTAACAGGTGCAGCTTAAGCCCATAATAATACATCCCTTTGGTCGAACAATACCCCTTGTCTGTTATCTCCCTTGCAACCTTGCCCGAACGCTTGCCTGAACAGGTTATGATTGGCATGGAGTCCAATAAGCTTTGGTCAAACAGGCAATCATCCGGCTGAAAATCTGCAAGTAGAATTTCAATGAGCCTGGTAAAAGCACCTCCCAGTCTGTTCAACCGATTGTTGAACGCCTGATAGCTACCTAACTTTGGAAACCACGACATTAGGTATTCTGATGCAAAGCGGTGGATGTGCTTTGTTGTCCTATGCCCTTCATGGTGCATCGTGTACAAGTATATTGTCATAATCTCCTGGTCTGTAAATTCCGGCTCATTGTTATTACTGAACCTTTCACAATAAAATTGAAGTTCTTCAAATTTATCACATACATAAAAGTAAATTCTTACTAACTTGTCGTCCTTATCTCTGGAAATCATATCTGATTGTCAATTCGTAACTGACTCCAAGATACTGATTTTCAGAGATTAATGCAAAATTTACTGCTTGATATTCAACTATTTAATGAACTTTTTTTATATTGTTTTCAACCCTTGATTCGCATTACTATTATTCCGGTTTATGTACTTACTCGTTAAAATATATAAAGGACAAGGAAATTATTGAAGATATTGTTCAGGATTTTTTTGTTTCCCTTTGGGTGAAAAGTAGCCAAATAAATATTACAGATTCAATAAAATCATACCTGTTCGCGTCAGTAAAAAACCGTTGCTTTGATTATCTGAAACACCATAAAGTTGAAGAAAAATTCAGCTTAAATACCCTAAATAATACAGAAGAAAACGATTCCAATTTATATGTCGAGACTGAGCTCCGGGAAGCAATTGCTTCCGGTTTGGAAAAACTTCCTCCCCGTTGCCGTGAAATTTTTGAAATGAGCCGTTTCAAAGGAATGAAAAACCAGAAAATTGCAGAAAAGCTGAATATTTCAAAACGCACCGTTGAACTCCAGATCAGCCTTGCATTAAAAACACTACGTATTGAATTGAAAGATTTCCTTCCTGCCTGGCTGCTATTTTTGCTTCTCCGGTAAAAAAACGGCATTCCCTGATATGTGTTTTTTCCCCGTTGGTCGTCACAGTAATGTAACGGTTCAATAAAGCGTCAAAAATAAACTTGTATTTTGTATGGAAGGAAATGGGAAAAACCGGATTGAACATTTACTCCCGGGTTATTTTTCAGGAGAAATAAAAGAGGAGGATCGAAAAAAAGTTGACAAATGGAAAAATGATTCTGAAGAAAACAACAAATTTTTCAGAAGAATGGCGTCTGTTTGGAAATCAGGAGAAATACTTAACCAGATGCAACAGTTCGATGCCTCGAAAGCGTTAAAAAAAATAAATGAGAGAATAAAACTACACAACCCCTCTCCTATCTGGCAGAAACTTCAGAAAATTGCAGCGATCCTGCTAATCCCGGTACTTATTTATTCCGGCTTCCTGACATTCCGGCAATTAAAGAATTCTGGTTTGTATTCGGAAAATCAGGAATGGCAGACTGTCAGAACATCTGCAGGTATGCAATCAGACCTGAAGTTGCCCGACGGCACTCATGTCTGGCTAAATTCAGAAACAGTACTTAAATACCCTCTGCACTTCGAAAATTACAGAAAAGTGCTGATAAAAGGGGAAGCATTCTTCGAGGTAAAAAAAGACCAACATCATCCTTTTCTGGTAAAAACCGGGAAAATGAATATTGAAGTTATGGGAACTTCTTTTAATGTAACAAACTATCCATCGGAAAACCAAACCGAGGTTGTGCTCAAATCCGGCAAGGTTAAACTTTTTGCCGAAAGTCATCCTGACAAAAGAGGAATCAGGTACCTGGTTCCCAACCAACGGGCTGCATATAACAATAAGAACAATCAACTTATAATTGATAATGTGTGTGTTGAAAAATATACCGCATGGAAAGACGGAATTTTGATGTTCGTTAATGACCCCATGCCTGAAGTCACAAAAAAGTTAAGCAGGTGGTTCAACGTTGATATTGTACTGGAAGACAACGAACTGGAAGATTATATCTACAAAGCGACATTTAAAGACGAATCACTTGCCCAGGTACTGGAACTATTAAAATTATCAGCACCTATCGAATATACGGTAAAACCGCGGGGCCCCTTACCAGACGGCAGGTATTCAAAGAAAAAAGTGATCATACGAAAGCGAAAAATATAAATGTAAAAAATAAAGGAAGGTGTTTGCCCCACCTCCCTTCAATTTCGGGATTTCCTGCCCTGTAGAGCAGGAAACGATAGATTTAATTAAAGTATGTAAAACTAAATCCGTACAAAACTATGGAAAAAAACCTGTGTTTGAACCGGAGAAAGTATGAAAAATGCTTTTTCCACAAGATTTTATTAATTATGAGACTAATGGCGTTTTTAATCTTTGTAACTGTCGGGCAACTTATTGCCGCCCAAAGTTATTCGCAAACGACCTTACTGAACCTGAACCTGAAAGGCGCTACAGTAGAAGAAGTCCTTAACCGAATTGAAGAAACATCCAATTTCTTCTTTCTCTACAACAAAAAAATCATTGACGTTGAAAGGAAAGTAGACATTAGTGCCGAGAACAAAATGATTACAGAGGTACTTGACCTCCTGTTTAACAAATCGAATGTCAATTACACCATTATCGACCGGCAAATAGTACTGTCTGGTAATAATACAGTGCCGCAACAAAAAGATGTTTCCGGCAAAGTCACCGATCCGTCCGGTGCTCCGTTACCAGGAGTTACGGTAGTCGTGAAAGGAACTACCCATGGTGCTATCACTGACACAGATGGAAACTATTGGTTAAGTAATATATCAAATGATGCAATACTGGTGTTTTCGTTTGTAGGGATGAAAACACAGGAAATGCCGGTAGCCGGAAAAGTAACAATAGATATCAGGATGGAAGAAGAGACGGTCGGGTTGGAAGAAGTGGTAGCTATCGGGTATGGAACCATGAAAAAAAGTGACTTAACAGGAGCTGTCCGCAGGGTAGATATGGAGGAACAATCTGTACTGCCCAACATAACCCTGTCCCAGGCTTTGTCGGGACTTTCAGCCGGCGTAAATATTGACATTACCGATGACGACGAGGGACAGGGGCTTGCCGGAAGTGAACCTTCTTTATCGATCCGGGGACAAACATCATTGTCAGCCAATGATGACCCTTTAATTGTTTTGGATGGTATCATTTACAACGGATCTATATCTGATATTAACGTAAACGATATCGAACATGTCGACATATTAAAAGATGCCAGTGCTGCTGCTGTTTACGGTTCAAGGTCGGCAAACGGAGTAATAATCATTACCACCAAAAAAGGGAAAACAGAAAAACCGGTAATTTCATTTTCAATGAATTATGGGTTCCAGGATATGACCAATACCCCGATGAAAGTAATGAATGCAGAACAATATGCAGTGAGAATGCTCGATTATTACTATCAACAAGACTTGTATGCCTGGTATAAAACATCGCCGACGAGTGACAGTGGGAAACCTGTAAGGCCGGACGCCACTGACCGTGAAGTGGTTGCATCTTATTTAAGAACAGAAGAAGAAAAGGATAATTATCTTGCAGGAAATGAAGTTGACTGGGTGGATGCAGTTACAAAAATTGCCCCTATTCAGAACTACAACCTTAGTTTTTCAGGAAAAAGAGGCCGGTCTAACTATTTCGTCTCAGGAGGATATACCAAAGAAGAAGGGATTCTTGAAAATGACCAGTTTGAGCGGGCTACTTTACGTTCGAACCTTGAAAGTGTAATTACTAACTGGTTTACCCTGGGGGTAAATATAGCTTATTCATATCGCGATTACTCAGGTATTAATGCTGATCTGGAAGATGCAAGAAAGGGCAGTCCTTTGGCAAACAATGATATTGGAGATCCGAATTTCGCGACCTGGCTTACAGGCGAATCCTATATGGCTAATCCCCTGGGGGATACTTATGATACCAATGAAGATACCCGGAACAACATATTCCTGGTAGCCAGCGCCAAAATACAGGTGCCTTTTATCAAGGGGTTAACTTATGATTTTAATTACTCCAATAATTATTACAACAGAAATAACTTTACGTTTTATCCGGTTTATGTGAACGACGGATCGGAAAATAACGGGAAAGCCGAAAAAAAACACTCAGACGAACGGAACTGGATTTATAATCACATTCTCACTTACCTAAGGACTTTTAGAGACCACCACGTAAATGCAACCTTGCTTTTCAGCCAGGAAAAACGACACAGCCAGTCTTCAACCCTGACTTCTGAAAATTTTGACAACCCGGTTTTGGAATACAACAATATGAAACTGGGGACCATTTATTCTCTTGAATCCGAGGCCTGGGAAGAAAGCAGTATCTCTTATATGGCCCGTGTAAATTATCAGTATAAAAACCGTTATATGCTCACAGGTACTGTCAGAAGAGACGGATTTTCCGGTTTTGGTTCCAACTCGAAATATGCAACTTTACCTTCCCTTTCGGTAGGATGGGTGGCATCGGAAGAACCTTTTTTGCAGGATCTGGATTTGCCTTACCTGAAACTGAGACTTTCATACGGGATTAACGGAAACCAGGGGATTGGCCGTTATTCCAGCCTTTCTAAAATGTCGAATGAGAGTTATGTTTACGGGCCTGCACCAGCCATTGCCGTTTACCCGGAGTCGTTGGGAAATGCTGATCTAAGTTGGGAAAAAACCGCATCTTTTAATTTAGGGATCGATTACAGCTTCCTGGATCAACGGATTATGGGTTCGATCGACCTATACAAAGCTAAAACAACCGATGTACTGGTTGAACGGTCGATCCCGGCTGCTTCAGGATATGGAAAGGTATGGGCTAATATAGGGGAACTTGAAAATAAAGGGATCGAAATGGAATTAACCACCCATAATTTTAACAGAAAAGATTTCCAGTGGATAACTAACGTTACATTTTCCTTAAACCGGGACGAAATAACCAAACTTTACGGGGGTAAAAACGATTATGATGAAGGGAACTCATGGTTTGTTGGCGAACCAATCTCTGCGATTTATGATTATGAATTTTATGGTGGCGGATGGCACGGTCGTGTATGGACAGAAGACGAATTATACAGTGGAAATATTTACAGTGGATGGTATCCGGGACAATACAGGTATGTAGACCTGGATGCTACAGATGAAAATGATTTTAGTGGATCAATCACTTCTACTTCCGACCGGAAAATTATCGGATACAAGGCGCCTAATTATCGCTTTAGTATTTCCAACACTTTGTGTTATAAAAACGTTACGCTTTTCTTCCTGTTTAATTCAATACAGGGGGGCAATGGTTATTATATAATGAACAACTACGATAATGTTAATGTTGAATCACGGTCGGATAATGTTTATCGCCGGAACCAATCGGCAGCCCGGAGGTACTGGACTCCCACCAATGGGGTAACCAACGCCACCGGTATTTATAATTCCCCGGCAGTAACCGGTGGCATCTACGAAGACCGGAGTTTCGTGAGATTGCAGGATATTTCACTCACATATAAATTTAGTCCCGCTGTTCTGAACTCAGTCTGGAGAGGAATAAATGATTTACAGGTATTTGTCGCCGGAAAAAACTTATACACCTGGACTGACTGGTCGGGATGGGATCCGGAAACAGGTACAAACAATATCCCGCTAATGAGAAATATTACCTTAGGTGTTAAACTAACCTTCTAATTGTAATTGAATCTAAAACTTTAAAGTTCATAGAAATGAGAAAAATATTTAAAATGAATAAACAAATTATTGCATTAGCGATCTCATTGCTTGTATGTTCATCGGGGTGTGATACAAGCCTTGACGAAACACCTCTTGATTTCCTTTCTTCCAATAATGCTTATACAACCCTGGAAGGAATTGCACAGGGAATAAACGGGTTACATTATAAAGTCCGGAATGACTGGTTTTGGGGCGAATCGTTACAGGATGTAGGCAGTATTTGGCGCGGTTTGGGTACCGATATTGCTTTTCATGGTGAAGACCCGGCCAGTACCCGCTTCTTATGCGATTATGTTACATACCTGACTCCTTCTTCTGAATATGTGGAAGAATACTGGATTAATTGTTATGAACTTATTCAATATGCAAATGTCCTTATTGAGGGGATCAATCAGACCGATGAATCTATATGGACAGATGAATCCGAAAAACAGGCTTATTTAGGCGAAGCAAAATTTTTCAGGGCCTATGGTTACCGTATTTTAGTTTCGTTTTTTGGGGATGTTCCCCTGGTTACAGAAGCAGTTAATTCGGCAATAACTGATTATGTAAGAAATTCAACATCCGAAGTTTATGCCCAAATGGAAGAAGATTTTACTTATGCAGCAACTTACCTTCCGGAACCAGGGGAAGAAGAAAAACCGGGACGGATAACACAGGGGGCTGCATGGCACCTGTTGTGCGAAGTATATCTTGCTGAAAAAAAATACCAGGAGGCAGTCAATGCTGCCACCCAGGTAATTGATGGATATAACTACAGCCTGATGACAGAACGTTTTGGAAGTACAACAGATGTATTTGGCTCAGGTGATGTGTTTTTAGACTTGTTTGCCTACGGGAACCAAAATTTGTCGGAAAATACCGAAGCCATATGGGTGGTTCAGTTTGAACCGGAGGTTACCGGCGGCAAAAGTTTTCCGGGAGAAAGAGCCTGGGGGCCTGCCTATTTCAGAATGGGAAAAACCCCGGATGGATACCAGGCCATTTTGGGCGAATTATATAATGGTAGTTATACCGGGTACAGCGATTCATTAGGCCGTCCGGTTTCCTGGATTCATCCTACCGATTATGCGGCTTATGATATTTGGGCAAGCGACTGGGATAATGACATCCGGAATGCCAAACATAACATAAAAAGAAACTTCTATTTTGACAATCCGGAATCAGCTTACAATGGAATGAAAATCGATTTTAGCCTTTACCCGGAATCTGCAGGACGTGATCCGATAAAAGATACCTGCCAGTATATATATCCTTATTTTATGAAATTTGCCGACCCCTGCCACCACTTTACAGATGAAGCAAGATCAGGGGGCGGATATGTACATAAGGACATCTATTCAATGCGCCTTGCCGAAACTTATTTATTCCGGGCTGAAGCCTATCTTGGTTTAGACAAACAGCAAGAGGCTGCCGACGATATTAATGCCATCAGGAACAGAGCTCATGCAACTCCTGTTGATGCCGGGGATGTTGATGTAAATTATTTACTAGATGAACGGGGCAGGGAATTATATGGTGAAGTATGCCGCCATATTACATTACACCGGTTTGGTAATCTTGTCGAAAGGGTTCGTGAATATAATAACAATCCTAAAAATCCGGGATTAAATATTCAGGATTATAATAATTTATGGCCCATACCTCAAAACCAGATCGATTTAAATGTTGATGCGGTACTGGAACAAAACCCGGGGTATAATTAATCCTTGAAAGAGGCTGCTCAAAAAGTAAAATCATTAGAGACTCCTACTCTGTGTAACTCTGAAAAAACTCTGTTAGTTCTGTAGTTCAATCATTTATATTTTACCACAGAAAAAAGACACAGAGGGACCACAGAGTTTTTGAACAGCCTCTTCTTTTTTATACTTCAAGCATAATCTTACAACAACACTTCGTGAATTCGTGTTTAATAATTGTCCTTTTGCACAGCCTCAGTTAATATTTTTCAGACTGCCTGCTTTTATTCCTTCCGGCTCAATAAATCAAATGGTTCATACAATCCGTAATCCATCAGGAACATCCCATTAATACCCGGTTGCCGGCCGGGTGCATAATTCCAGTCGTGCGGCCCGTGAATCCATTTGTTATTCGGTCGATAGAAATAGCCAAAAGTATTTTTCAGGCTACCGGTAACATTTACCTCAATTGTATTTTCACCCTGTTTTATATATTTTGTAATGTCGAGTTTATAAGGAGGAAATGCTATTAGACCTGCTTTTTCCCCATTCACCAGTACTTCACAGATAGTACCTTTCCAGTTATTCAGTGATACAGAAAAACAGGACCGGTTATTTTCAATATTGAATTTTCGGGTATATGCAACTTTTTGTGAATAGAACGGCATTCCTGCATTGATCCAACTTCCAGTCTTAATTACTTTCGGGCTATCAATTTCAAAGCCGGAACCGGGAGGAACTAATGAAAAGTTGCCAAGGATATAAACCGGCATTATCTCTGCAAAAACCGACATCCGGTCAGCAGTTAAAGTAATCTGGTTCCCGCCGGGATGTAAATAATTGCCAATCTTAAATACCGGAAAATCTTTATCGATCCAGTACTGATCCTTTAAGGGGGTGACCATGTTCCCATTGATTTTGATAGTCCAGAGCCCGGGTCTTTCGATCACGGCTTTCAGCTTTTTCAGTTCATCAGGGTTCATTTTATCTGCAAGCCGGACATGATAAGTTACCTCGAAACCTGAGCCATCCTTAAAAAGCGTATCCAGTTCCAGGTAATTCTTTTTATACTGTATCTTGTGCTGCCACGGATTTCCGAATTCAACGCCGTTTTCTTTAAAGAGACTGATCAGGGCATTCATGAAATGGACATTTTTCATCTCTGATTTGCTTGTTTTCAAATCCAGGTAATCAATTGTCAGGATATTATCCGATAACCTTTTAATTTCCATTTCATCCAATGGTTTTACTTTTACAGGCTCTCCTCCTGTAACTTTTAATTCAGGAAATTTTTCATTTTTTTCTGAAATAAAATAGAGCGCACTGCCAACAGGTTGTAAATTTATTTCGAACCAGACTTCATTCCCATTGGTCTCAACCGGGATCAGGTTTTGTTCACCGGTAAAAAGATCAATTTTCACTACCGATTTTCCATGCCCTTGTATTTTTGCCGATGCCTTTTTTGTTTCGTCCGAGTTTACAATAAGAAGTAACTGCCCGTCGTCGAGAATACGCCGTTGATGATATAGTTGTTTGTTTATGGAGATGTTGGAAATAGAAAAATCATCCTGTTTCAGTAAATCTGTCGCTATCTTATCTTCCAAGGAATTTGCCAGTATCCATTGGGCTGGGTATTTCGCCTGTAACCCGGCAACTTCGTTACTTGCTTCCCCGTCTAACCGTTCAATTTTATTTCTGAATGATAAAACTTTTCCTCCCTGTGCCAGGAATTCTTTCAGCAGATCATAGGTTTTTTGATCGATGTTTTCCATTTCCTCCGGGATAACTACCAGATGGTACGAACATTTTCCAACCTGCAATTTACCGTTAACCACAGAGCCAAGATCCCGTAATACTTTTTCGGAACCCAAATCGTATTCAAAATGTTCCTGCTCCATCCGGTACACGAAATTTTTAAATTTATCTTTGATAACATCAATCTCCGGATTCCTGTTTTTTCTTGAAAAATACATCCATGCCGAAGTATTCGGCTGAAGCAGCAAGGTATGGTTAATCTGTTTTCCTGCCGACATTGCCATGCAAATACGGCCCATATAGTCACCCATTAGCTTGTAGTTGTCCCACCATGGTTCGTGATATGAGAATGAGGGAGGATAGTCAAACTTGCGAACGCCGTTCATCGAGTAATACGACAAGTGTTGATTTACAAAATTGACTCCCAGCACCACTTCCCAGTCGACCAGCCGCTTAAAGTTTTTGAAATCCATCTCGTAGCCACCGCCGCCATAGGTCTCGCTCAGCGTTCGTTGTCTTCCGGCCTGGTTCGCAGCACTCCGCAATTCACGGACAGCCCGGTCGTTTCCAAACTGGCCTCCCAGTCCGGCTGTATCCAGGCGGTTCCCAAGCATATCAACACCCGGCTGCTGGTGCCGGATGTAAAAAGCCGGTTCATCAATAACCTCGGTAGGATTGGGCCAGCCGTGTTCCCAGTAATGGCCGGTCCATTTCAGCCCTTTTTCTTCGCAGTATTTACTCCAGGGTTCGGCCCAGCGGTCAACAAAAAGTTCAAGTAATATTTCGTAGTAGTCATGCCTGACTTTTTTCCAGTCCCCGGATTCATCAATCAGCGAAAGCAGGTTTGGCCTCAGGTCGTAACCCCATCGCTGTTGGAAAACATCCCACAGGTCAGGTGTCCAGCGTACCAGTAAGCCCGGCCCGCCGGTTGCCCTTATGTTAGGCTCATCAGTAAAGATCCCCGGCATGGTTTTCCCGAAATCAGTCCGGCTTTTCTTTTCGTATCCCCTGGTCATGGTAATCTCCATGAATTTTTCAGTTACTCCTTTATATAAAAGATCGACATACGAAAAGCCCCCGTACCATAATGATTTTGGGGGATAGGTTTTACTGAACAGGTAATAAGTACCTTTTTGTCCCATTTCTTTTTCAGCCGAAGCGGTAATGTCGACCAGTCCCTGTTCTGTCTTTTTCAATATTACTTCTATGGTGTCAGAAAGCCGTACATCCAGCTTATCAAGTATATCCAGTTTAAGGCCTGCTCCATGTTTATAAGAATCAGGCATTTCTGCCGGCACATGGCCTCCTGCAAAACCTGAAGGATACGAATTTTCATCGTAAATCCAGACTTTCATGCCCAGTTCTTTCCCTTTCTGGATAGTATAATCAAAAAGATGAAACCATTCTTCCGACAGATACTCCGTGATCAAACCGGGACGGGGGTGCACGAAAACTCCACCAATCCCTGCTTTTTTAAATTCTTTCATCTGAAAATCGATCCCTTCCTCCGAGATTTGCTCATTCCAGTCCCAAAGCGGGGCACTGCGGTAATCCGACGGAGGATCGGCAAACAGTTTACTTAAAACAGCGAATGATTGAATTTCGTCCGGTGTTTGTTCTTTATTACATCCAGACTTACATCCTGGCAGAAACCCCATCAGAAATATCAGGGAGATGAATAACGAAAGCTGAATCTTTTTCATGATTTGGTATTATTGGTTGTTTTAGTTTTTTTAATTGTAAATATATACGTTTAACGACCTGTTATTCTCACCGGACCAAGTAATCCCGATCTTAACAGGGGCATATCCTTTTTGTAATACCTGTTGTTTGTAAAAGTGAATCTTCCACTGGTTCGTTGTTTTCCTTTCAGCAACCATTCGGGCCATTTATTGTCTTTTACTCCGTCATCAGGCAGATTTTCATCGCCGATAAGCCGGTTTGCCCATAAATTGGCCACTTCCACTTCCAGCTTATTCCCTTTGGGCTTAACGATACCCGAAATTTTCACCTGCCAGGGCGTTGTCCATAATATTCCCATATCTTTCCCGTTGAGTTGTACCCTTGCCATATTTTGCACCTCTCCCAGATCGATATACAATTCTTTGCTGTTTCCTGAACAAACCGGTTCGGGCAAATCAAACGTTTTTGTGTAGGTTGCAATTCCCGAGTAGTACCTGATACCTTCTTCCTGATTTGTCGACCAATCGGTAAGACTGTCGAATGTAACCGTTCCGGGGCCTCCGTGTTTGGGATCAAACGAAACTTCCCAGCTACCTTTTATTTCGGCCAGTTCTTTTATTTCCGGGAAGTTTGACTTTTCGGATTTTCCGGTTTCAGAAGCCGGCCCCTGATGGCTGAATACAATAAAAAAGCTTTGGAATTTATTGAATTCTACAGAAACAAATGTTTGTCCGTTGACGTTTTTGTATTCAGGAAGGACATGTATTTCGCCTGTCACCGGATCCCACAATTCAGGAGTTCCGTTAGTCCGAAAAGTACAGCTTGTTTCAACCACCGAATCCGTCCGGTTGGAAATGAAATAAATATCTTCATTTTTTGTGTCCCTGTGAATGTATCTTACGGTTCCTGAGGCGGAGGTAAAATCTTCTTTTATCCCTTTTTTATCCAGCAGGCCGGCAATAATTTTATAATTGGGATAGAGTTCACTGCCATCTGTCTTCGAGTAGTTCCCTCCCCAGTAGACTTCACCTTCTCCGTATTGAATATTCGTTTCTGTAGCCGGAATTTCCAAAGATCCCCAGATTTTTTTTGCCAGCTTTTTTACTTCGGCATCACAAGAGGGATAATTGGTTAATCCGGGTGATTTTAACGGAGGCGAACCGATAATCATTGCCCCCTTTTTTATCAGTAATTCAATTTTTTGCAAAAGTCCGGGAGTCATTGTTTTAAAATCCGGCAAAACCAGCACCCTGTAAGAAGTCCCTTTCGGGAACACAATCCGGTGATCTTTTACATCTGCTTTTTCCATCAATGCTTTGGGAGAACAACCATCGAAATTATAGCCCCGTTTATCAGGAAGGATATCATCTCCTTCGAGAGCAGAGTGTGGAGCCCGAAACACAAGCGGTGCCCCTTCAGGATTTAAAAACAGTATGTCGGCTACTGATGTCCCCTTGCGTAACACATACTGGCACCGTGTAATGTAACGATGATAAGCCAGCACCATGGGCCACCATGTCTGGCCACGGTCCCAGTGTACACCGTAGGGGCCCATCGTCATTCCCGGGAGGTATTTTGCATTGAACGCTTTATGTGCGAAGGTATGATACACAAACTTGTTGATTCCCATGCAAAAGGCCCAGTCTCCCTGGTTTTTCATATTTCCCGGATACATCTTCCATGCTTCGGGACTATCGGCTGTAAATGCTTCTGCGGCCACCACCGGACGACCGTAAACATGGGCAATGGAAGTAGCTTCGATACAACTGAAAGAGGAGTTAAACCCAAAACCTTTGCTCCAGAATTCACACATGGGAACATCTGCCACGGCACCTAAATCCAAATCGGCAGCAGGGTTCATATCGTATGGTTCGATGGAAAGCGTTACCCCATATCTCCGTCCAAGCTTCTTAAAATGACCGGCATGATTTTCAAGAACCAATTCCATTGAGGTTTGCCTGACATCCCAAAGAAAACGTTCGCTTTGTTCAACACTTCCGACTATCTTTCCCAGATAGGCCGGCAAATACAGAAGCGGATCATACCCACGTCTTTTAATGAATTCCTCCCTGAAATGACCGGACCAGTTCTGAGCTCCCATTTCCCAGCTATCGATGTGGATCATCGTCCATCCGCCTGAAGATTCTTTTTTGTGCGGATCGATTTTTTTCAGGAGTTTTCCCATGTAAGCATCAAAATGGGCATTAAAAGCAGCAGTATCAAACTTGTCACATTCAAAACCCAGTCCGGGTAACGGAGCCGGACGGGTAACCGCCCCATTGTTTCTTAATCCGAAACGTAATATTGTCCACCTACCTTCGGGAACCTGCCAGTGCAGTCTTCCGTCAGATTGCAGCTTACCGGTTAAATCAATGATTCTGTCTTTATCAATAGCTGCATCCGGAATTTCCGGGAATACATCAGGCGCCGGCAACCAGGGTTTTATATTTAGAACGGAAGTATATGGAGCCCTATAGTACAATGCCTTTTCATCCTGATCGGCAATATGTTTTTCTGCTTTTGGCGTTGGGAAAGCAAGAACAAATTCATCCTGATAATAGGCTTTCCATTCTTTTTTCAACGATTCGGTCAGAGCCCCCTCACCGAAATAGGGTCTCCGGGGATCGGGTTTTTGTAGTCGTCCGTTAAATTCCACCGAACCTTTAATGGTAATTTCCGAAGCGACCATGTGCCGCATCGATTGTTCCGGCCTTACCCACGGTCCTCCGCTGCCGGCCCATCCCGGGCCTGAGCCTAAAGTAAATTCGATTCCCAGTCGCTCGGCTTCCCTGACGGCATGCTTAAATAGCTCCTGCCACTGGTCACTCAAAAAATCAACAGACCCCCTCGGAACGCCGACGTTTACTTCCAGAAACAGAACATTACCAATGCCTGCTTTTTTCATTGATTCAAGGTCGGCAGTTATTGCTTCGCGTGATAAATTGCCATCCATAAAATACCAGTAAACTCCGGGGCGGGCAGTGTCCGGCGGATTGATAAATCCTTCTTTTAACTGGTCTGTTTCAGAAACGTTGCAGGAAGCAGTCAGAAGGGAAACAGCAATTCCAATGATTACGAATAGTTTTTTTACATTCATGGTTTGATTTTGGTAAAATTTAGTTAGCCAATTTTAACTACTTTCAGATTCAATAATTGTCCCAGTTTTTCAATTTTATGTGCTATATGCCCCACCCCAATAGCGCAATGATGGGCCGGTCCCTGTTTTGACCATTGGTTTATAAATTCACGTGCGCCAACAGGAAAACGGTAACGGCTGTTTGTATTTCCGATTTGCAATACAGGACCGGATACCGATTCTCCTTCAGCTACAAGGAAGAATAAACCGTTTTTCCCTTCAACCACCGACAAAACAGTTATATCCCCATGTTTTACAGACATCTGGATAGAAAGTCCTTTGCCCGGTTTCCCGTGATAAACCGGCAGAGGTACCAGTTGTACCGGTCCTTCAGCAATGGCAAAATGTGCAGGTCCATCGTGACCAAGCATGACGACGTCGTCGTTAAAGTCCATTCCATAAAATTCAGAAAAAGAACCTCCGGCATCAAAGGCATCCATAATCTTCATGGCTTGTGCATTTTTAATTTCACATTCGCCTGCAACCGGAATATTTTTGCCGGTCAGTAAGGTGTTCCCGGCAATTACAGAAGTGACGATATTTTCATATTCGTTTCCATCGATTCCTTCGTAGTAATAAGCCATTGATCCCAGCCTGTGCTTTTCCACCAGTTTGTCGAGTGCAACCGATGTCCGGGCAGCACGTAATACTTCCTTCTTGTCGCAGGCTGGCGACACATCAAAAGTTTGGTTAAACTCAACCACTTTTTGCTGAATTTCTTTTTCGGTTGTTTCATCCCTGTATTTTTTCAGTTCACACATTTCGAGCAACTCGATATGGGTACCAAATACAGCCGATTGCCGGGTCAGATCAGAATACACATCGAGCATGCCTCCATAGTAATGTCCCAGTACCCCCAGACGGTTGGTTCGCATGATCCGGGCCACACGGGCTGCGCCGATCCATCCCATTATTTCATTCCATGCTTTTTCTTCATGCAGATAACCGGTTATAAATTCGTAACGGATTCCTGCCCGGTTAAATACGTTGGCTATCTCAGGCACAGAACAAGCCTGGCAATGAGCCAGCCATTCCCCGGTCATTTTACCCCTGTCGCCCAGCGAATTGAATGTTTCATAATCAATGGCCGGAACAGGTTGCAAATTCAGGATAACAACCGGAACTTTCACTTTTTGGGCAACCGGCAAAACAGTCGACGAAAGGGCATAGGTGGAAACATAAAGAAACACTATCTCAACATCATTTTTTTTCAACAGTTCAGATGCAGCCTGTGCTTTTTCAGGGGAGTCGACCATCCCGGCATCAATAACTGTTGCCCCGTAACGGTCCATTTTTTCAGCAATAAATTTCTGATAACCGGTTAACCGATCGAGCAAACCATCGAACTGTTCCCAGTAGGTATCCAGGCCAATCCCTAAAAGTCCGATTTTATTCATTTTTATTATTTTTGATTTTTGTTGTTTTACTATTTTTGTGATACAGCCAAATTACTAATCATTTATATCTTTTACGATTTAATTATTGATCGAAATACTTTAAATTTTGACACCAATGAGCGATCAGTTAAAAAATGAAATATTTTATCCTGCTATTCATGAAAAAGACGAAGAATGGGGAATGACAGTAACTACGTCGGGTTTTCAGTTGATCAGCCCATATGCTTCATATCCTCCGAAGGGACATCCGCAAAGCCATAGTTACAATTACCTGAATGGCCGTATTCTGGATGAATTTCAACTGATTTATATTACCAGGGGAAGGGGAATTTTTTCAGCAACCAATATTGAAAAGAACATTTTAGAGGAAGGCACTGTGTTTATGCTTTTCCCTGGCGAATGGCATACTTACCGGCCGATGGAAGATTCAGGCTGGGAAGCCTACTGGGCAGGATTCCGTGGCAATCAGGCCAGCCAGCTTGTAAAAAATAACTTTTTTCAGGTAGAGAATCCATTTTTTTATATCGGATACAATGAGGAACTCGTCAAACTGTTCCAGCAAATCATTGAGCATGCCAGGCGTGAGGAACCCGGTTCACAGCAATTGCTTGGCGGAATAGTTTATCATATGCTTGGTTATTTATTTCATTTCAGGAGAAATGAAATTTTTTCGAATAAGGCCATCGTTTCCACGATCAATAAGGCGAAGGTACTGATGCGTGAACATGTCAGAACCAATATCAGCCCCGAAGAGATTGCAGGCATACTTAACATTAGTTATTCCTGGTTCCGGAGAATTTTCAGACAATATACCGGTTTTTCCCCGGCACAATATATTATCCAATTGAAAGTGCAGCTTGCCAAAGAACTGTTGGCTCAAACCAACGATTCGGTAAAGCAGATTGCAAGCGGGCTTGGTTTTGAACCAACCGATTATTTTTCCGTGTTTTTTAAACGCTCCACCGGGTTAACCCCGTTGGAATACCGAGCCATGTGCAGGAAAAAGTAAACGACTAATCAAAAACTATCGGTTCAGGTTTCCGGGGCTGAAAACTATAAAAACGGGTCCGGGATTGTTCTTCAAGAATGAACCCCACCCCGCCCATATCTGCCGGATGATTCGGATAATATGCCAGACGAATTAATATCGTTTTAAAAACCAGGTTTTCGTTCCTTATCCGGATACCCATGCCAAGACCTGCATAATAATCCTGTGTAAAAATCATTTTTTTATTCGAGCCAATAATGCCTAAATCAAAAAAAGAAAACAATGCAGTATTAAATTTCAGAAATTCCTTTCGATGAAAAAAGACAGTTTCCATATTCAGGGTTAACCGTTGTTTCCCGGCAGCCTCTCTACTGCTAAAACCACGAATGCCTACGTTATAGCGAAGCAGTAATTCTTCTATTTCGTAACGGCGGATACCTATCTCATAATTAATTTTCACAAACTGACGGGCTTTATGTGGTCCTGCATTGAAAAGCCGGGAAATATAATCGAGATTACATTCAACTACCCCCTGTTCAAAGCGTTTTTTATTGAAGTAGCCACCGACTCCTACTGAGGCAGAAAGATAGTATGGTTTATATTTTACAATATTTCCGCTCGAAAAATAAAGATGTGTATACCAGCGCTTTATAAATTCATTATTGCAAAAACCGCCCACCAGTTCGTGCAAATATCCCTTGGGAATATCTTCGGTAATACCATAACCGTAGACCAACCGGTCGCGAATATATTTGCGTTGAGAAAAGCTGAGACTTGCCAGGTAAAGAGTGTTGTTGGCAAAGTACTGATTGTTTTCGGTATCAGCATCCGGGCGATCGAAAAAATCAAAATGCCTGACCCTGCCGGATATGGTCATCTGAAAACGACGGTCCTGCTTATTTGCACCCAATTGTAAGCTCCGGCCATACCACACATCAAACGATTGAAAATCGAGAGGATAATCAGTTTTAACAGGATCAGAAAGGCTGATACGGTCACTGCGGAAATAACGGCTAAAATTAATTCCCCCAGCCCAGACTGATTGAGAACGTAAAAACTCCTTATCAAAATCGATCAGAAACCCATGTCGCTGGTATGTATTAAGATAACCACCCTTAAAATCAATAAAACTTCCCATTAAATTATTGATGGAGTAATAAGTTTCCAGCCCTGCATAAGGTTCTTCATTTAAATGCCCGACAAATTTGACTGAAATTTCATGTCCAATCCCCAAAACGTTCTGATTATATACCCCCAGTTTTCCTGAATCAATTTCATCGATCTCTCCGGTAATACCAAAGGCAAAAACATCTTTTGTAAGTATCAGCAGGTCTACCATCTGATCATCCCCGTCCCGGGGGGTAACCACAATCTGTGCATCCTGTAAATAAGACAATCCCCTTAGCAAACGTTCGTTGTCCATCAAAAGATTAGCGTCGAAAGTAGTTCCCTCTTTGAGCCACAGGTTCCTGCGGATGGCGTTTAAATTCGATTTCGTATGTACCCTGTTGGCAAACCTCTCGACCCCGGTCTTTGCGACCATTGTAGTATCATCGAAAGTAGGGCCAAAAACATCAAGAGCCTGAATTTTGATAGATCCAATGGTTTTTCCTTCAAACTGCTTGTAATATTCATAGGAAAAAAACTCTGTATTGCCCCAGTCTTTATAGTTTGAAAACAGCTTATCGTAAAGCCATCCGGTAAAAAGGTGCCGGTGTGCACGCACATCCAGACTGTCGTAAAACAAATCCATTTTATCTTTTGCCGGGTCAACCTTTAATGTATCCTGCTGAGGATCATACAACTTATTATTAGCAAACAAGTTTCGGTTCAGAAGCAAAAAGACCATGACAATGATTATACTCTTCATTGCAACTTTATCGTATTTGATCCCTTTTAAATTTATGGAATTATCCAGAGCAATTTTCATTCCTTAAATTTATAATTTAATAATATCTGTAAATAGTATATATGTTTCTAAATCTTTGTTAAAATAAGTTAAAAGCCTCTTTTTATGGTTCCAACTTTTTTATGACTTTTTTAAATTCGGTCGCAAATTTAAAAAATGTGATCTATGGATATCGTAGTTGATAAGATTACTAAGGCTTATGGTGTGCAAAAAGCCATTGATAATCTGAGCTTTAAAGTAAAGACAGGGGAAGTTCTGGGTTTTTTAGGTCCTAACGGAGCAGGTAAAACGACCACGATGAAAGCAATAACCTGCTTTTTAAATCCTAATGAAGGCGATATTTTAGTAGGTGGAAGTTCTGTAACCGAAAACCCGGAAGAAGTTAAGAAACACATCGGGTATCTTCCTGAAAATAATCCTTTGTACCAGGATATGCCCGTGATCGATTATTTGCGTTTTGCAGCTGAATTGCAAGGTGTTCCTAAAGAAAAATTAAAGGAACGCATTATTGAAATGATTAAAGTATGTGGGCTGAAAGCTGAAAAACACAAAAAGATCAGGGAATTATCGAAAGGCTTCCGACAGCGTGTCGGGCTGGCACAGGCGCTGATACACGATCCTGAGGTGTTGATCCTCGACGAACCCACTACGGGTCTCGACCCTAATCAAATAGTTGAAATACGCGAACTCATCAAGAAGATAGGAAAGGAAAAGACCGTGATCCTGAGTTCTCACATTTTGGCCGAAGTGGAAGCAACCTGCGACCGGATACTGATTATCAACAAGGGTAAAATTGTAGCCGATGGTACTTCCGAAGAATTACGGAAACAGGCACAGGGGAATGAAATACTGAAAGTACAGATCAAAGAAGGAGAACGCAACGAAGTATTCAATGAACTAAAAAACTTGTCAACAGTTGAATTGGTCGACTTTAATGCCGAAGGGCCCGATTGCTTCGAGGTACAAAGTAAAAAAAATGAAAATTCAACAAAGGCCATTTTTAATTTGTGTGTAAAAAAAGGATGGTATATCAATCAGTTAACCCCGATTGAAACCAAACTGGAAGATGTATTCAGAGAAGTTACCATGAACTAAAAAAAACAACATCACTATGAAACAAATATGGATTATTACCAAACGTGAATTACAAGCCATCTTCGATTCGCTGATGGCATATATCATGATTGTTGCCTTTCTTGGCTTCAGTGGTTTTTTTACATGGCTGTACGGCGCCGATGTATTTTTTGTAGGGCAGGCCAGCATGCAGACTTTCTTCGGGATTGCCTACTGGACCTTGTTTTTCTTCATCCCTGCACTTACCATGAAACTGATTGCAGAAGAAAAAAAGACCGGCACCCTGGAAATATTATTGACCAAACCGGTTACCGACTGGCAAATCATCTGGGGAAAATTCCTGGCCACTTTATTACTGATAATAATTGCCCTGGCACTGACACTCCCCTATTACATTACCATCTGGAATCTGGGGCCTATTGACCACGGGGCTGTATGGACCGGTTATTTGGGGTTGATCCTGATGAGTTCGGCCTATATCAGCATTGGCATTTTTACCAGCAGCGTGACCAACAACCAGATTGTAGCCTTCTTACTGGCCCTTCTGATTGGTATTTTTTTCCATATCATCTTTGGAGTTCTGGCCGGAAGTCTGTCTGGTTTCCTGGGAAGCATTTTCAATTACCTGAGCCTTTCTACACACTATGAATCCATTTCGCGTGGTGTGATCGACTCAAAGGACATCATCTATTTCCTTTCAATCATTTTACTGGGCCTGATCGGTTCTGAAGCTGTTCTGGCAAAACGAAACATAAATTAAAGGCATAGAACATGAACACAAAAAAATCACTCATACTATATATTGTTGTAATTACCGGTATCCTGATCCTGCTGAATATTCTTGCAAACCGTTTTTTCTTCAGGCTTGACTTTACGGCAGATAACCGCTATACTTTAAGCGAGGCAACTAAAAATATTTTGGAAGAACTGGAAGATCCGGTGACGGTAACGGCATATTTTTCGGAAGATTTACCACCACAAATTGCACAAACAAAAACCGATTTTAAGGATTTGCTAATCGAATATGCCAATAAATCGAAAGGAAATGTGCTTTACGAATTTATTAATCCAAACGAAAAAGAAGAGCTTGAACAGGAAGCCATGCAGGCTGGCATTTCCCCGGTGGTTATCAACGTCAGGGAAAAAGACCAGGCTGTACAGAAAAAAGCCTATCTGGGGGCCGTTGTAAAATATGGTGATAAATCCGAAGCGATCCCGTTTATGCAGCAGGGAGCAGCGATGGAATATGCGCTTTCGACGAGTATCAAAAAACTGACTGTTACCGATAAACCCCTGATTGGATTTATTCAGGGGCACGGAGAACCAACACTTTCCGAATTTCAGCAGGCAATGGAATCGCTGAATGTATTGTACGAAACCGAGCAGGTAAACCTCACCGACTCAACCGATCTGGGTAAGTACAAGACCATTTGCCTGATTGCCCCTACCGACTCGATACCACCACAGCATTTGGCAATGCTTGACCAGTTTTTGGGAAACGGCGGCAATTTATATATGGCAATAAACCGTGTTCAGGGAGACCTCAGACAACTATACGGGAAAGAACTTACCACAGGCCTTGAGTCGTGGCTGGCATCGAAAGGACTGAAAGTGGAAAATAATTTTGTGATTGATGCCCAGTGTTCCTCCGTGAGTGTCCGTCAGCAGCAGGGCATGTTTACCTTCAATACACAAATGACCTTCCCGTACCTGCCCCTGATCTCTAATTTTGCAGATCATCCGGCAACCAAAGGGCTTGAAAATGTCATTTTCGAATTTGTAAGTTCCATGAACTTCACAGGTGATACCACCATCCGGTACCAACCGTTGATTTTTTCTTCTGAAAAAGCCGGGACCCAAACCTGTCCGGTATTTTTCAATATCCAAAAACAATGGACAGAAGACGACTTTCCATTATCGGAACTTACCCTGGCCGCATTACTCGAAGGCAAAATGTCAGGAAATACCGACTCCAAAATGATCGTGATCGGCGATGGCGATTTTGCTGTAAACGGTGCCGGTCAGGAGGCACACCAGCGTCAGCCTGATAATATAAACCTGATGGTTAACTCGATCGATTATCTTTCGGATGATACCGGACTGATCGACCTGCGGACCAAAGGAGTTACTTCGCGGCCTATCGACCAAATTGAAGGTAGCACCAAAACATTCCTGAAATATCTGAACTTCCTGTTGCCCATTATACTGATCATCGCATTTGGGGTGGTCAATGCACAGCGTAACCGTATCAGGCGCATGAAACGCATGTATGAAGACTATGTGTAATCAATCAAATTCTAAGATATGTTCCGAAAAATAAATTTAAAAACAATACTGATCCTTTTTGCTGTTTTGCTGGCACTTGTAATAGGTGTCAATATTATTGACAGCCAGAAAAACGAACGGACTTTTAAAGACGACCTGGTTGAAGTAAATGCCGGTGATATTACACAGATACTCCTGTATCCGAAGTCAGCAAAAGGAAAAGAAATCAAATTTGAAAAGGAAAACGATTCGTGGCAGGTAACTGAAAACGAAAAGAAATACCCTGCTGACAACAGTTCGGTTTCTTCCATCATCAATGAGTTGAACCGGATGAAACCAGGGAGTGTAGCCACAACCAGTGACCAGCGCTGGAAACAATACGAAGTAACCGATTCGCTGGGTACCCGGGTAATCCTGAAAAGTAACAGTAAAACCGTGGCTGATGTGATGATCGGAAAAATGTCGTTCTCCCAGCAGAGAAAAGCCACCTCATATGTGCGTTTAAGCAACGACAAAGTAGTATATGGTGTTGAGGGCTATTTGCCAATGACTTTTAACCGCGACCTGAATTCGTTTCGAAACAGGACCGTGGCTAATGTAAAAAAGAATGATCTGACCCGTTTAACCCTGACAAACCCTGACGACGGTACTTTTGTGCTTGAAAAAGGCGATAAAAGCTGGATGATTGGGGCAATAGCAGCCGATTCGGCATCTGTCGCCGGTTTTCTTTCAGACCTGCAAAACCTGAAACATTCGACTTTTGCGGAAGATGCCCCGGTGGGGGAAGCCCTTTATAAACTGAAAATCGAAGGCAATAATATGAGCGGAGCTGTCGAAATAGACGGATATGCTGCACTAAATGATAAACTGACGATTACGAGCAGCCAAAATCAAGGCAACTATTTCGATGGCGAGAAACTAAAAGAAAAAGTTTTTCCGCCAAAATCAAATTTTCTGAAACAGTGATGTTTTATAAATAATGTAATTGGTGTCCGGGGAAAAATTTTTCGAATTGTTGTACCCTTCTTTTTTATTACGTCCCTAAAGGGACTTAAGAAATCAGGGGCTACTTCTTGTTTCTACCCATATTCAGTTCCTAACGGAACAGTCCCGTAGGGATAAATATACGGGGTAGAAAACAAGTTGGCATTTAAACCTAAATCCCGTAGGGATGTTATATTTTCTTCCCCGGACACCAATAGAATTAACATTTTTCCACAGATAGATGACCAACCAAAAGAGTTCGTCTTAATTCCTGATTTGTTTGGGCAAAGTAATTTTATTTTATCCAATCTATTTTATGATTTCTTCTCTTTATTGTCCGTTTATATTTATATAATGCAGGTGCACCTCTTGTAATTCTATCTCCAAATTCAAGTTTGTAGTTCCCAAGTTTTGAAATTGGATACAAATGATTCTTTATCGTATTAAAAGTTTCCTGTCCTTTTCTTCTTTTAATCATAAAAGATGCAATAGGATTATCAACCCATTTTACGATATCATCTAAAAATTTCGAGATATATGATAATGCCGATTCTATTTTCTTTCGGTTGTTTATTACTGTAATATTCATTTTTTCAGGTTCTGCTCCATAAGGTGCATAAGCTATTGAATCCAAAATTTTATGAAGTAAATCATCTGAAACAGGTTTATCTTTAAAATTCCTTATTGACCGGCAATTTGAAAGAAAGTCCATAAAGCTGTCATATTCCAGATTATTTTCAGGTAAATCAATTAAATCTGTTTCATATGAAAGCCCTTTTACATAAATTGCTTTTGTACTGCAAACAGCCATACATTGTCCACAATGTAAACAAATCGATTCTCTTTCCATTTTGCAGGGTTATTGATGATGTATTCCAAAAACGGCTGGACATGACAATCTATATGTTACGATTTTTGATTTATATTATGAAATTCGTATACTTGTAAGAAAATTGTAAGAAATGAGCACTGATAGTCCAAAATATTCTGACATCGTTATTACAGCACGCAAACTTTTTTGGAAATATGGAATAAGCAGGGTAAGCATAGAAGAAATTTGCCGGGAAGCCAAAGTGAGCAAGATGACTTTTTACCGTTTTTTTCCAAACAAAACTGAATTAGGAAAAACAATCATCGATAACATTATGGATGAGTCCATTGAGAAATACAGGAACCTGATGAAACAGGACATTCCATTCGAAGAAAAAATCAGGAAACAACTGCTTCTAAAATTTGAAGGGCTCAACGAAATCAGTGCAGAATTTATTAAGGACATTTTTTCGAATCAGAAATTAGGTATTCATACTCATTGGCAAAATCGAACGGATGAATTTGTAGAAGAAGTTAAGAATAATTATATAAAGGCCCAAAAGGAGGGCTTTATCCGAAAAGATTTAAACCTGGATTTTATGT
This sequence comes from Prolixibacteraceae bacterium, assembly GCA_963662895.1. Classification (GTDB taxonomy): domain Bacteria; phylum Bacteroidota; class Bacteroidia; order Bacteroidales; family Prolixibacteraceae; genus GWE2-42-39. The sequence continues at coordinate 3,481,385 of OY759982.1, forward strand.
TTTATTTCAGTACTAAATCAACCGATTTATTGACGGATCCGAAGTTTTTGGAAATATACGACAGCATGCAGGATCTGGTTATGGAATATGCCAATCTGGTTTTCTATGGAATATTTCCGCGTAAAAACAACAAAAGTGAATAACCCGCTATTTTTAGGCATCATCGTCCTGGTTCTTTGTGTGGAAAATATTTCTGCACAGAAAACAAAATCAGAACTAAAGGATAGTGTTTTATTCAAAGGTCAGATTTCCGGATGGGTTCATTACAATTCCAACAATTCGCTACCGCTATGGAACGGCGCAAGATATATCCCTCAGGTCAATTATGAAATAAAACCTTCGGGCGATAAACTAATCGATTTTGAAGTTTCAATTAATGCTTACGGAAGTTTGGGATTAAATCCTTTCGATTCCATTAGTACTTCAGGGAAATTTAAACCTTACCGGCTTTGGGCACGTTATTCGACGCACCAACTGGAAATTCGTGCAGGCCTGCAAAAAATTAATTTTGGGTCTGCTTCGCTGCTCCGTCCTTTAATGTGGTTCGACCAGGTTGATCCACGTGATCCCCTACGGTTAACAGAAGGCGTTTGGGGTATTTTAGGCCGTTACTATTTCCTGAACAATGCCAATATCTGGATGTGGGGTTTGTATGGAAATACCAGTACTAAAGGTTGGGAAACAATGCCAACGAAAAAAAATATACCTGAATTTGGAGGAAGGGTTCAGTTTCCGGTCCCCAAAGGAGAAGCTGCATTTACTTACCATCATCGGTCAGCCAGTAACAACTTTGGGACTGAAGGTTTTGAAAACAACGGTAAAAATATCACTGAAAACAGATTTGCTTTCGACGCCAGACTGGATGTAACAGTTGGATTTTGGTTAGAAGCTGCCTGGATAAACAAAAAAAGAGATCTGGGAATATTTACAAACCAGGAAATCGGAAATCTGGGAATAGACTATACTTTTGGAATTGGAAACGGTTTAACAGTAACTTACGAGCAACTGGTGTCTTCTTACGATGAAAAGCCATTCAATTTTGACAACACGGTTAACTTTTCATTGTTAAACATGACTTACCCCATAGGACTCTTTGATAATTTGAGCACTATTATTTATTACGACTGGACAAACGATTCGGCCTACAATTTTGTGAACTGGCAAAAACAGTTTAACAAACTCTCTCTGTACTTTATGGGATATATCAATCCTAAAAAATACAATATTCCAACTCAGGGAAACGGAGAAATGCTGTTTGCCGGAAACGGTATTCAGGTGATGCTGGTTTTTAATCATTGAAAGAAATAAATATAAAAAACCTAATAACTAAAAAGCAATGAAAGACTCACCAATTATAGAAATTAAACAACTTACCAAATCTTTTCCCATGGGAAAGTCGAAGTTTACAGCCCTGAAAGGAATTAACCTTGATTTAGGCGTGGGAGAATTTGCGGGACTGGTAGGGCCAAGTGGCTCCGGGAAAACCACACTTCTGAATATTGTTGGCTCGCTGGATGTACCTTCTTCTGGTGAAGCTAAAGTTTTAGGGCATTCGATTGGTTCGCTCTCAGCAAAAGAAGCCGCAAAACTGCGCAAAAAAAATCTGGGATTTATCTTTCAGAATTATAATTTGCTGGCGGTTCACAATGTTTTCGAAAATGTTGAATTCCCTTTACTTCTTTTAAATTATTCCGCTGCGGAACGAAAAAAGATGGTAATAGAGGCCCTGGAATGGGTCGGGCTGACTGACAAAATAAAGTCGAAACCACCGCAACTTTCCGGTGGTGAATGTCAGCGGGTGGCCATTGCACGTGCCATGGTGAAAAAGCCATCGATCGTTTTGGCTGATGAACCAACCGCCAACCTCGATGCAGCCAATTCACACAACATTTTACAAACTATGGTGAAACTGAACGAGGAACTTAAAACCACCTTTCTGTTCGCCACGCACGACGAGAAAGTAATTAGTTACCTCCGCCGGAAAATATACCTGAAAGACGGGAATGTAGACAAAGATGAAATTTCTTCAAACTAAAGATGAATCAGTATGAAACTAGCTATAAAACTGGCATACCGTAATCTCATTGGAGCCGGACTAAGAACCTGGCTGAATGTGATTGTTTTGTCGTTTTCGTTTGTGGTAATTATTTGGATGAAAGGAGTGATGATTGGCTGGGATCACCAGGCGAAGACTGACATGAAAAACTGGGAAATAGGGGGTGGCCAATACTGGCAGGAGAATTACGATCCGTATGATCCGTTTTCTTTGTCTGAAAGTCATGCTGCAATTCCAAAATCGTTAAGTGCTGCAATTTCAAACGAAGATATTGTTCCGTCGTTAATTATAAGTGGCACCATTTATCCGCAGGGGCGAATGCAATCTGTTGCCATTGTGGGAATAAATCCACATCAAAGTATTTTTATGATGCCTACTGAAAAGTTGGATACCACAACTTCGGCATTACCGGCAATAATTGGGGCCATTGAATCGCGAAACCTCAAATTGAATGTAGGGGATTATGTTACTATCCGCTGGCGAAATGTTAACGGAATGTTCGATGCAGCTGATGTTATTATTACCGACATTTTTTCGTGTAATGTTCCGTCGGTTGACATGGGAAAAATTTACATACCACTGAATAAACTCCAGGAAATGATGAGCCTGAAAGGAGAAGCAACTATTCTGACTTTCAGGAAAGAACAGCCTGAGCGCCCGGAAATTGAAGACTGGAGTTACAAAAATACGGCAACACTTACCAAATCAGTGGATGAACTCATTCAAACCAAAACAGTAGGGCAATCCATTTTTTACGCTATCCTGTTACTTCTGGCTATGCTCGCCATTTTCGACACACAGGTTCTTTCCATTTTCAGAAGGCAAAAAGAAATTGGGACTTACATAGCGCTCGGTTACACACGCAAAGAAGTAGTCGGGTTATTTACGGTTGAAGGCGCGATGCATTCTATCCTGGCCGCCATCGTTTCTGCTATCTACGGAATGCCATTCCTGATATGGCAGGCCAAAGTGGGTTGGACCATGCCTGTTGAAGCCAGCGAGTTTGGTATGGCAATGGCACAAACTCTTTACCCTGTTTACAGTGCCGGGCTCGTAGTTTCGACAGTCCTGATAATTGTGTTCGTGACCACCGTAGTGAGTTACTGGCCTTCACGAAAAATCGCAAAAATGAATCCAACTGAAGCTTTAAGGGGGAAATTACAATGATAAAATTTCTGTTAAAAGGATTACTGCGTGATAAAAGCCGCAGCCGGTTACCAATAATCGTAGTTTCGATCGGGGTAATGCTAACGGTTTTAATGCATGCTTACATTACCGGTTTTATGGGCGATACCATTGAAATGAATGCCCGGTTCACGCATGGTCATTTAAAAGTAATGACCAAAGCTTACGATGAGAACATGAATCAAATCCCCAACGATCTGGCCCTGCTGGATGTGAATGAAATGATTGCGGAGTTAAACAAACAATTTCCGGAGATAAAATGGACTCCCCGGATTCAGTTTGGCGGGTTGGTCGACGCACCCGACGAAAATGGTGAAACCAAAGCACAGGGTACGGCCATGGGTTTGGGAATTGATTTTCTTTCGGGAAACAGTGGCGAAGCAGAACGGCTGGACATAAAAAAAGCGCTGGTAAGAGGAAATCTGATTCAACACCCGGGAGAAGCGCTGCTAAGTGAAATGTTTTCAGAAAAACTTGACGTGAACCCTAGGGACGAGATAACTCTTATTGGTTCTACAATGAATAGCAGCATGACCATGTACAATTTTAAAGTTGCAGGAACAGTAACTTTTGGCGCCGAAGCACTCGACCAGGGGGCAATTATTGTTGATTTGGAAGATGCGAGAAATGCACTTGACATGCAAAATGCCGCCGGTGAGCTGATAGGGTTTTTAAAAGATGGTCTATATGATGATGATAAAGCTGTTCATATCGCGCAAACTTTTAATGGGCCATATCTAAACGAAGATGATGAATATGCGCCGGTTATGAGAGCTTTAAGTCAGCAGGGAAGTATGGGACAGTATGTAGCACTTTCAAAAGGATGGACTGCCTACATCTCGGCAATATTTATTTTTGCCATGGCATTGGTTTTATGGAATGCCGGTTTGTTAGGTGGTCTGCGCAGATATGGCGAGTTTGGTGTCCGGCTGGCCATGGGAGAAGAAAAAAGCCATGTGTACAGGACGCTGATCTTTGAATCTGTATTTATAGGAATTGCAGGAACCATTACAGGAACCATTTTGGGGCTCTTTTTTGCATGGTTGATTCAATACTATGGTATCGATATTTCCGAAATGATGGAAGGAGGCGCATTGTTGATGCCAACCACCATTCGTGCAAGAATTACGCCGGTTGATTATTATTTGGGATTGCTACCGGGATTAGTTTCAACTGTACTTGGAGCAATGCTTGCCGGCATAGGAATTTACAAGCGAAAAACGGCACAACTGTTTAAAGAATTAGAAGCATAATTTATATGTAACGCGGGTACACAGAAATTAGAAGTAGAAAACTTAAAATTTTTCAAAATGAAATTAATAACAACTGCCTGTTTGATGCTGATGACAACATTTATTTTTGCACAACCAGATGCAAACGAAATTCTGGACAGGGTGGATAAAAATATGTCGTCGGAAAACCGTGTTTTTGAATCCTCAATGATCATACATGGCAAACGGAATACGCGTACCATTACATCGCAAACCTACTCCGTAAAAGACATAAAATCATTTACTGAATATTTGTCACCGGCCCGCGAACAGGGTACAAAAATGCTGAAACTGGAAGATCAGTTGTGGATCTACTCTCCTTCAACCGACCGTACAATCCAGATCTCGGGGCATATGTTGCGGCAGTCGGTTATGGGGTCCGACCTTTCTTACGAAGACATGATGGATGACCGGGAACTCCAGGACATTTATAATGCAATTGTAATTGACGAAGAAGAAATCGACGGACGAAAAACCTGGATTCTGGAGCTGACTGCAAAAGTTGATGATGTTGCTTATTTCAAAAGAAAAGTCTGGATTGACACCGAACGCTACATCCCTTTAAAAGAGGATTTATTTGCCAAAAGCGGACAGTTGCTTAAGCGCGCAACAATGAGCGATGTGCAAAAAATTGAGGGACGCTGGTTTCCCAAAACAGTGGTTTACAAAGACATGTTAAAACAAGGCGACGGTACTGAGTTCAAAATAACAAGTATCAAATTCAACCAAAAAATTCAGGAGTATATTTTTACTAAGGCTGCTTTAAAACAATAAATTGGAGAAACAAAGAATTACCTACTTCTTCTTTAATTGCTTATGTGTCTCTTTCAACGTTGTTTTTTATTTCTATTATTTCCCGGCACAAATCACCTTTAAAATCATTATACTTTGTCCCTTTATACAGATCTACCAACAATTCACTAAAATTTATGATTGCAGACAATGACTCGTTTGACAAATTACTGGTCAATAATCCACTTCCTAATACCCCTGGGTTACATAGAATTGAATCATTTTGTATAATCTCCATTATCAGCTCTGCACAAAACAAATTATCAATCGCACAATTTACCAGGCGGGATACTATAAAATCATTGCTTGTTTTCCGAAGTGAGTATATGGCATAATGTCAATTTCCCTTTATTTGAAAAACTGAAAACAGTCATAATCTTAGTGTTTTTACATGACGAGCATTCTTCCCGGGCTATATACCCATCCTAACTACAGACGAAAGCCTCCTGCCTGAATAAAGATTAGGATGGCTGACCAATTTCATGGTAGTTTTAAAATCTAAATTTTAATCCAATGCCACCAGTTGTAAATGAAAGTTTTAATTCCTTATTATCCCAGAAAGAAGTTTTTTGAAAATCCTGATTATAAATATTTACAGCTTCAATTGCTTTTTTGTTAAATCCATTGCTAATTTAAAATATTCCAGACTTCAGAGTGAAAATCAATTTATTTGGATGCAACATTAATACAGCCAAACCTTCAGGGATTCCGCTTCCCAAACGCAGCCAGTACCTTCGGACGCTGGCAGGTTCTCCGGAACAAACGCAGGGCAAAACCGGGCCTGTCAGAATCTGCAAGACCTGCGTCTAAAAACCGAACGAAACTAAAAAATACGATCACCTATTAAGAGTTATAACTCTAAGGTTCGTTCCCTTATAACTCTATAGTGTGTAGAGGCATAACTCTAAGGAGTATAGAGTTAGTACTCTACGGTGTGTAGAGTTATAACTATTTTTTCCTTAGAGTTACTACTCTAAGCTCCCGTGAGTTCTCCAGCAAATGTCCGGTGGACATTTTCGTAGTTTTGTTTTATCGATTTTACTTACTAAAATGTAAATTCATCAAAATTTAAACTCATTTGCCCAGTCAAAAGTAGCAGAGGCTTCATAACTATCTGCCCAATGTTTGCACCAATCAGGGACGCTACACTCTTTTACTCTTTCCATTAAATGATAGGCTTTAATATCCAATACGGGAGTGTCATTGTCTGCATCAATGTATGGCAGATTGATAATCCCTTTTTCGTAATCAATATTCAATATTGCAACGGTTGAAATCAATATGGGATTTGGTCTAAACGGAGAACGTGTTGCAAAAACACCGAGTTCGTCAGGACTGCTTTTATAAGGTTTTTTTACAATGAGTGTCCCCCTTTCTTCGTCAGAATCCGATTTGTTCCCCCACCAAACAATTTGCAAATGACTGAAACCATCAATATTTTTCAGTGCAGGCAAATACTCTTTTTTTACTTCGATGGCAAAACCTTTATTAATTTTTACTTTCCCGATTGCTTTTGTTTCAAAAATTTCTTTCATAGCGATTCATTTTTTTATTGTTAAATCATTTTTCTTCTGGTTTCACTTATTGTCTCGTAGCCGAGTGCAGTCCATGTGTTGATACCTTCCTTATTATTTGGGTCAACTTTCAGGTCTAACCTGGCAATGCCTTTTTCTTTCAGTATTTCTATTAGTTTTGCTTCCATCATTCGCATTACTCCTTTTTTTCGTTGTTTCGGTTCAACGTAGCCTTTTAACATATAGGCTGTGCGTTTGTTTTTCTGCTCTGCTCCTGTGAATCCAATAATTTCTTTATTGCTTTCTGCAACTATGTGAATGTATTGAGCGTTATTAAACCGACGGGTAATGTGTTTGAGGTGGTTCTCAACAGTCCATTCAAATGCACCGAGATGGACGGTCAAATCTTTGGTCATTTCGGCTATTCTATACAAATCATTTTTTGTAGCTAATCGTATATTCATTTTGTCTCCGTTTTTAATTATGGTACAATTTTAGAAAGTGTATAAATTTCCGCCAAAAAGTGTTTGATTTTTTTCTGAAGATAGAAAAGTGGTGTCTTTATTTACTATGAAAGCAATAACATTTTTATGTTTTATCCCCGTCATCCGCTATGGACATGACATTATGCTCCTTCTTTTCCAGAAGAAATACATATTTCCCGGTCAATACACTTTTCAATACTGCAATGTTTTATTTACTTTTCCCATCTCAGCTTAGGATAGGATTGTCTGTTTTCAAAGAACCATGTATTTGTAAAATCCCACCCATGGAATGTAGTCTCTGTCTTCAGATATATATTATTTAGCTCTGATCTTTTAGCACCGACAATAGCAAAAAAACAAGATTCATAGGATTTCCCTTTTTTACTGTCCTCAAGCCGGACGGGCTGATCCTTTTTCCCATCAGCTGGAAAAAGGATCCAAAAAGAGCCGCCGCTGAGGATAAAAAGCTAAAAATCGTTTGCGTTCGCTTAAATCTTCCAAACTCCTCACTGCGTTCGTCAAAACAGGGAAGATTTTTTAACGCTCACTCCATCGATTTTCTAAACGCTTTTTCCCCTTAGGCGGAAACAGCCCGGGCATTGTTGTGTTCCCTAAAAAAATACCTCTCTTCCCCCGGCTTATTCTATAACGAAACGATGGCTTTTACAGCGACAGAACACTCTTCCTGCTCTTCTCCACAACTTTTTAAACTGATTCGCACGGGACTCCTTGAAACTAAGCGGTGCAGTTGTATGCCCGGCAATGATGAATGCTGAAAAAAACGATGTCTTGTATTTATTTCATATACAGACTTATGCAAAAATCTGTCATTGGTAGTCCCCACCCAAAATTTATTGGGCATAATGAGGCAATGACAGGGAAGGTATCTGTAAGTCAAGTACCCAATTCACCGGAAGGTGAAAAGCAGGGTTGGCCGGTCAAAGTAGTCCGGGCCGGCGAAGGCGGGAGCGGTTTTTGGCGGGTCTTCAGGGATGTGGGCCGGGAAGAAAAAAACGTGAGGCGGGAGGAAGGATGAGTTTGACAAGACTTTTTCTTCCTTTTGGTCGACTGCAAAAGGAAGGGCCCCGCCGGACAGAGGCGAATACAAATGAACAATGAACATTATCAGGTTATTAAGAGAACAAATAAAACACCGGGCACGATAGTTCGTCAAAAAAAGCAATGCAGTTATATGGCCGGCAATGCTGAAATGCTGAAATGCTGAAAAAGCGATGTTTTGTATTTACCTCATATACAAACTTCTGCAAAAATCTGTCATTGGTACCGAAGGGAGGAATCTCTTTTTTACAAAGTTTAATAGTTTATTTTTTGAAAATTACCTACGTTGTTTTTTATTTCTATTATTTCCCGGTACAAATCACCTTTAAAATCATTATACTTTGTCCCTTTATACAGATCTACCAACAATTCACTAAAATTTATGATTGCCGACAATGACTCGTTTGACAAATTACTGGTCAATAATCCACTTCCTAATACCCCTTGGGATACATAGAATTGAATCATTTTGTATAATCTCCATTTGATGGCAGGCACCGCATATCGGATATTTATTTTCATCAAGGAGAAAAAGCCGAAATTGTATTTTCATTTTTTGAGTATTCTCTTTAAGCAGGCGACATCTAACAAATTCACTGTCTCAAATTTTCCTTTATAAAACACAGCCCAGTTATTGAAAACACAAGGCAATTCCTTTGCTTTTTGTAGCGTATCCACTTGAATTAAAGATATGGGAACGTCTTTCATTTCACAATACTGTCTTATCATCGCAATGTTTTGATAGACATAGGGGCATTGCATGTCATAATAAATTGTCAGCTCTTTGCTTTCAATCTTTTGGTTTTTAACATTTCGTACAAACTTCGGCGTTATTCCGTCAAAAGAAAGTGCAAGCAATTCATATCCATTATCGGTAGTATCAACAACTTCAAAGCCGAACTTCTTCACAAATGATTGGTCAGAAAGCCAGGCTTTTTGCTTTTTTGCTCCGAGCATACATATGCCGGATTTACCCTTTTCTTTGGCATCAGCCATACAATACTCCATCAACGATTTCCCATACCCCTTTCCTTTGTAATTCCCCAAAACCCATAAGCAATACAGAATAATAATAGTTGTCACCAATTATGGGAACCCAAGCTGTCTCAAGAGGAGCATATTCAATAAAAACCGTAGCCTTTGCATTTAGCTTTCTAAAGACATGACCTTCATTTAGTCGGTTCGAAAGCCATTGTCGCTTTGCGTCAATGCCCTGATGGGGCTTTTTACTGCGGATAATGCAGCATAAATGCTCATTGACAAGGCTTTCTGTTGTTAAATTTACAAAATCAGTATTCATGTGTCCCTTCGCTTCAAATTAACATCTATTGATTTTTTGGGTTGTGATTCGGTTCTTCTTTTTTCAGAATGAGGTGACAACGTTCTTGTGTTTTTCCCATCATTCAGAAAAATTATTGTTAAAAGTAAAAATAATAAATGATATAAAGTCAAGTTCTGAGCGGTTTATAATGATGGATAAAATGTAGTGGAGCTTATCCCCCGTTTCCGTTGCACTCAAACGAAAGGGGCGGGATTACCAACTTCCTTCGCTGATCTTTGGGTTATATTAAAAACAGAAATCTCCACCGGGACTGGGATAAAGGTGATTAATGTTGCCAGTGTCAAATCAAGTTTGCTTTGTCGCCCAGAACGCAGTAAAGGGTCTCATGATTAGCGCTATAAAGTTAAAGATTCTGATCCGGCAGTTGCCGGATCAGAATGACAACCCATAAATTGAGACTTGACTTGACACTAGGCTGTTATAATCTTCTGTCGTTCCATCCCTTTCTTCATTACCAACCGTATTCGTAATAACCTGACCATTTCTCAACAGTCCCTTAGCAAATACAGTCCCTAAAATATAAATGTTTCACTCCTATGGAGTTTGTGTTTGCCCGAACCAGGACACTTTCGAAACAAAAAATATCTGCTACTAAAAAACCGACTAACGGGTGGTATAACTCATCAAGAAAAGCATACTCGCCTCCCTACTTTTTAATTACAGTCCCGATTTCGGCATAACTAAATGCGCCCGACAATGCAAGGATTCCTCCCAGTATCCACAGTGTAAGAATGGATGCGGTGTTGCTTAAATCGTTAACTGCCCCCCCAGGCTTGTAAAAGCCCCGGTCCCGACCATATTGGGCACAACAATTGAAATACCTGTTATGAAATTTATTTTGGATATTTTCATATATAAAGCAATCCCCTCCGATTCCCCCAATAACCCCCTCCAACTCCCAAAAGGGGAAAAACTTGTCCCTAAGAACTTTGCAACTCAGAGAGGCTTTTTATTTGACTTTCCTAGCAGCGATTAGGAGAACAGGATTTGCGGCCTCTTTATTTGTTATCTTTACCGTAAAATTATCAAACCCGGCCTCTTTTAATGCTTCTTTTAAAATATTCTCTTGAATAAAATGAACCGGACGACCGTGCAGACTTTGTTGTAACGTAGAAATGGTAAAGCTCAGATATCCGTCGTTTCTGCGATTGTTGGTCCAGTGGTTAGAAACCAGCACGCCTCCTTTTACCATTGCCTTATTGGCTTTTTTAAAGAAATCGACCAATTCTTCTTTAGACCTTTGCCCGTACAAGACATTTGAAACAAAAAAAAGGTCGTATCCTTCTCCGATAGGGTCGTTATTTCTCATATCGAAACCGCAGAAAGTAGCCCTGTCGTAATTTTTTTCGTCTTTTTGTACTTCGCGACCAATTTCGCAGACATTCGGCAGATCGTAAACATACGCTTTCAGTTTCGGATTTTTGTCAAGTAGGGGGAAAGAATAATACCCAATGCTGCCTGCAAAGTCAATCATCTTCCGGAAATTATCGAATTCCGGCAACGACTCAATAAATTCAGGAGCAGTCTGTCGTCCTTCTTTTACCCGTTTTTTGGATGCAATAAGCCATTCTTTTTGCGACCACGCAGAACCTGCCCCGTGATGCGGCTGTGGTCTTTCAAGTTTTCCGGTAAGGGAGGCTTTTAAATCTTCCATCGGGCCGGTTCCTGAAACGACATTTTTACTTAGCCAGTCGATTTTATTGCCATCGGCCGACTCTACTAACGACGAAGCAGCAGCCGGTGATAAACTGTACTTTCCGTGGTTAAAATCAAGCAAATCCGCTGCATCCAAAACAATTAACAAGGCATTGGTAACCGATTGTCTGGTTTTTAACGCTTCCGTAATTTCTTTAACGGTTAGTGACTTCCCGTCAAGGGCTTCAAATACGCCTATTTCGACGGCTGTATTTACAATATATGGTAGTTGACTCATATTTACAATTTTTACGATTGGTGCATCCGGCGCAAAATGTTGCCGTCTTCTCTGATTTTCTTTTTGAGCCCAAAGGTTTGAGCTGCTTATACCTATCAAACAGATAAGCAATAATAATGTTTTTTTCATTTTTATGTTATTTCGATTAATAATAATGTTTTTGGCTGTTGGCGATTAGCTATTAACTGTTAGCTTTTGGCTTTGGGATACTACAGCTGTCTCCCGTCTCCGGTCTTCTCTAAAAACTATAACTTAATGTCAAGCGAATACCTCTTCCCGGTTCGGGAATAATAGCATTCCCCTGAGAAATAGACGTTTGTTCGCTGTGTTCTTTATTAAAAAGGTTATTTACTGCAATTGCTGCCGTTAACCCTTTTACGGACTGCGGAGAAAAGAGGGCTTGAATATTATGCAAAGTGTATGCTTCACGAGCCGTTTCATAAACATCTTTTAGTTCTCCTACGGAATTTAACGTATAACCAAACTGTATTTCAGAGGTTGCCTGCCACAAAAGGTTCAGGTTGAAACGGTCGCCGGAAGGAGCCGCTTTTCTTCTACTCACGCCAATCGGAGTTCCGGGTTCGTCTTCAACATCGGCGTGCAAATAGCTCAAACGGGCTTGCAACATTTTTGTCTGCCAGCTTAACGAAAGTTCGTATCCCTTTGATATTACGCCCAATGTATCATTTCCGATACCAGTAATCGGTCGTCCCATACGACCACCTTCGGTACTTTCAATCAGGTTATCCATTTCAGTCTTAAAAATTTTGGCACTGACGGATAATCTGTCGTTAGAGGCAAAGAGCGACTGTTTCACATACTTTACCCCAGCTTCCTTCATTACCGATGTTTCAGGTTCAAAAGGTTGTCCATTGTTAAAAGTGGCAGTGTCTGCTACATTTGAGAGCCATTGAATAGGAATGGTTCCCGTAGCCCTTACAGCTTCACTGTAGTTGGCAAACAGTTGTAAGCCTTTTAACGGCGTCACAGCCACCCCGACATTGGGAGAAAGCTCGTTTCCGTCAAGGGTTATTCCTGTGCCAAAATCACTCGTATAATTATCGAACCGCAATCCGTAAGAAACCGATAATATCGAAAATTCAGACAAGCCCTGGGCAAATAATCCCCATACTTCCGAGGTATTTGTTTTATCTGTTCCGTCATTCATTGTAGTGGTTCCATCCTCTTTTTCGTAATCGGCACCTGCCGTTATGTTGTTTTTCAGTTTGCTGATATCGAATTTGAAGTCATTTTTTGCATTGGCCCCCAGATTATTGCTGGTAACATTCATCGTTTCTCCGCTTTCTAAATTCCGGTGATTATAATAGGTGTTTACGCTAATATTAACCAAAGGATTGACCGGCAGGAAACGATAATCTAATGTGTAAGTTCCGCGTTCCATATCCTGGGGATTTGCCTCTCTTGAGGCATCGGGAATTCCCATATCACTCCCCGAACCTCCGGTAATATAATCGCCCGAACTAAGGTTGTAACCGGCACTTAACCTTAATTCGTGATGATTTAAGTCCAGAATACTAAGTTTTGCAAAATAATTCTGTGTTTTTGTGGCCGTGTTGGCAACCAAGCCACTGTCGGCAGCGGTATAGTTGTTTTGGTCGTCGATAGAGGCTGATACGAGCAAGCCAATGTTTTGTGTTATTTTAGCACCAACGGCAGCACGCGTAACAGAACCGTTTGACACGCTGACCAAACCGGCAGATACCCGACCTCCAATATTACCATAACGACAGGGAAGGTCTTGTGCATCAATGGTTCTAAAAACAATGTTACCGCCCAGTCCGCCGGAACCGTGTGAGGCATCCGAACTGGTCGATACATCCACTTGTTTCAATAATCCCGGGTCAATACTCCCTGCATTTCCCCGGTGTTGAAAAAGGCTGCGCCCCTGTTTTGCTCCGTCGATGGTGATGTTCAGGTTGCTCCCTTCTATTCCCCTCAGGTAAAGCCGTTGGGCATTTGCCCCGCCACCACCGACAGTAACCGAAGGAAGATCCGCAAAAATATCTTTCATATCCGCAGCCTGCATACGCTGTAAATACGCTTCCGGTATTTCTTCCGTATTGTTGGGACTACCGGCTGTTCCTAATACATTCACCTCCAATAAGCCCGTTGTTTCAATTTCTAAATAAAAATTGAGATTCTCGTGTGATGTTGCAGTAACCTGAATAGTTTTGGTCTGACTTTTATAGCCAATAAAGGTTACTTTTAATTGTACTTCTCCCTCAGGAACCTGAGCAAACAAAAATTCTCCCCTGTTATTGGTACTCATTGCAAGATTGTGCGGTTTTATACTTACCGTAGCTCCCGACAACGGCTCATTAGACTCGTTAAACACTATCCCCTTAACAGTTTGCGCTTTAACGCCCCCTGTTAAGAGTATAAAGCATAAACTCAAAAAAAATACTCTTAATATAATCCGATTCATAATATTATGGTTTTAAAATTTTAACAAGAAAATCCCAATAAATTGGGATTGATTGATACAGATATTTCTGTTCTTTTTGTTCAATAAAATTTGTGAATGCAAAATTGCGGAAGTTTACACTATCGTTTTTACATAAAACGACATCTGTTTTAAATAATAAGGCATATATGAGAGTGAAAGTTTGGGCAAACGGGACAAATGAAGCGGCTTCGTTTTCGTTGTTGAGAATAAACACGAACGAACCAATCGATATTTTTCATAAAACTGAAAACACGGAAAAGATTCTCGATGGCGAATATTATCAGTGTTATTCTACACCGATGTTTAGCATTGTGCGTTTTGATTCCAGCACCAAACAGGGAAGCAAAGTGATGTGTGAATTTGACGGGAATGGCATAATAATGTCATTCCAGAAGAAAGGGAAGACTCTTTGTGTGTGGAATAGAGAGACAGGAAGAATGGATGAGAAACAGAACAACATATTTTTTCATAACGGGCTTACAAAATGTCGGTTGAAAGAGGCTGATTGTTTTCGGATTGTGCTTTCAAAATCATATGTAAAAGCCTTGTGGAATCTCTATCCGAAAGCAATGAACCCGTTAATGGCAGACTTTCGCGAATGTAAAAATTGTGTATTTGCCCATTCTCACCTAAATACAACGTTTGAGATGGAGCGCATTATTAATGATATTGAAAACTTGTATTTACAGCAGGAGGAGGGAAAAGAAATGGTCATTGAAGCCAAAGTCAGGGAATTGCTCTATTCTCAGATAATGCATCATTTAAAATCGCTGGATAAAAAAGGCCTGAAAATCGAGAAGTACAGAGAACAGATGCAAGAGGCCTGTAAGTACATTGAAAAGAATATTAAGGAACTTCCGTCGTTGCACGAGATTGCAATGGCTGTAGGTGTGTGCGATACAACTTTGAAAATAGCGTTTAAGTATTTTTACGGAAAAACGGTTTTTGAATATTTTAATGAATATCGCTTAAACAAAGCCTGTGAGTTTTTACAGGATACATCAAACAGCATTTCCGATGCGGCATTTCTTACCGGTTACAAACATTCTTCTCATTTTTCAACTGCTTTTAAACAAAAATATGGAGTAAGTCCGATTGAATACCGAACTAAAAATATTGATGTATTTTCTGCAATAAAAGCCAGATAGAAATGATTATAGAGAATGGTAATATTGTCTGTATTCGCTTTTTGCCGCGTTGTGAAAACAGCTCTTGCCGCAAAAAAAGATTGTGTGTTGGCTGGTGCGTTTTGCGGGATGTGCTGTTTGAGGGTTGGCTGTTATTTGAAATGTCTTACCCAAATTCTAATTGCCCTATAGGGCAAAGTGGAGAGGGAAAAATAAGTTTTGACCTACTTCTACTTTAATTGCTTATGTGTCTCTTTCTACGTTGTTTTTTATTTTTATTATTTCCCGGTACAAATCACCTTTAAAATCATTATACTTTGTCCCTTTATACAGATCTACCAACAATTCACTAAAATTTATGATTGCAGACAATGACTCGTTTGACAAATTACTGGTCAATAATCCACTTCCTAATACCCCCGGGTTACATAGAATTGAATCATTTTGTATAATCTCCATTATTAGCTCTGCACAAAACAAATTATCAATCGCACAATTTACCAGGCGGGATACTATAAAATCATTGATATGCTTTTTATCATTGAGCGTATTAAATCCATACCATAAAAAGCACATTAATCCTTGTTCTGAAGCTTTTGCAAACAAATCAAGGTAATTATATCCGTTTGTACCTGGTTTATCAATGTAATATGGGTCTATATGAATTAATGCAGATTTAGGCAAAGTCTGCAACAAATCCATTACGCCAATCACCGAATCCTGGTTAATCGTTTTTATGTTATTGAACAAACCATTCCGTTTGGCAAATTCGGTAATATTAATCAATGGAGCCGTTTCGATGTCGAAAAATATAAATTTACCCAATGACTCTCCAAGAAGGCTCATTGCCAATCCCGGCGAACCTAAATACTTATTTTCCTTTAGAGCTACACTTTCTAAATCGAAATATTTTGATTTGTATAATCTTTCGTAATTCGATGCTTTATCTATAAAGTTGTAAATCCCATATTGTTGTTCAGGTGTATTATCTAATGAATAATCTGAATTCGCCGAATTTGTTTCAATGTAAACCTGTGGTTTTTCATTTATCATTACTTCACACAATGCTAAATGCTTCCAGACATCTGCTTGTTTTCCGAAGTGAGTATATGGCATAATATCAATTTTCCTTTCGCTTTAATTGAAGATTTGAATATGATACTTTTTCATTTATTGTCTGGATTTTCCATTTTTTTTACGCTTTATAATGATGATTCTCTGTTCTTCGCATGTAGCAACCAGGTCAACGGTTTAAATATTTTACCCAACATTTCCGCAAATTACAATAAGTTAGTGAAAATCGATGGAGAGAGCGTTAAGAAATCAGAGAATATGCTCCACTAAAGATTAAAGTACCCCTCCCGTGCCCGGTGTTTTATTTGTTCTCTTAATAACCTGACAATTTTTATTGCTTATTGGTATTCGCCTCTGGCCGGCGGGGACCTTTCTTTTGCAGTCGACCAAAAGGTAGTAAAAGTCTTGTCAAAGTCATCCTTCCGACCGCATCACGGTTTTTTATTCCCGGCACACATCCCAGAAAAAAAGTCTTTCCTGCATTTCCATACGCACCTTGATAAAGTGAGCAAATTGTCTAAATTAAAGTAGAAATAGGGTTTGGGCGGATTTTTTGTTTTGTCGGGCATGTTTTGGCTCTTTTGCTAAAGTTAGTGCTTCCCGAAGGGAGCGTGCTTTAGCAAATGTGCCAAACTTGCGGGGGACAAAAAGGATGACAAAAACCTATGTGCGGGGGAAATAGTGCATAACTATCCTCTAATTATCCTGTATCTATCCTGTATCTATCCTGTGTCTATCCTGTGTCTATCCTGTGTCTATCCTGTGTCTATCCTGTGTCTATCCTGTGTCTATCCTGTGTCTATCCTGTGTCTATCCTGTGTCTAAATTATAAGTGATAAATTGAGTATTAATAATTTTTTAAAAATAAATTGTTAAAACTTTCATGTAAGAGATTCCTCTCCGGCAACTGCCGGATGCCTATGACAGATCATCACATGAATCTGTATATGAAGTAAATACAAAACATCGCTTTTTTGATCATTTCATCATTTCCGGCCATATAACTGCATTGCTTTTCTTGACGAACTACCGTGGCCGGGGTTATTTAGTTAGCATTCAATCCCGGGGTTGCGCTCCTGCCTCGCTTACCCCGGGTTATTTAAAATATCATCCCTCCGGGATTTTGTTCCGCTCCCTTGCTCATCTCCTGCTCTTCTCTTTTTTTTGGGATATTGGTTTTAACATGTTATTATTTAGATTTCACTTATTAGCACAAAAAAAACAGGCTTCCCGAAATTTGGGAAGCCTGTTTTTTGAGATTTTCCATAAAGGTTGATTACATTTCTTTTTCCTGTTCGGTAAGATTGCCGGGGACATCGGAAGCGCGAATGATAATTTTACCGCCTTCGAGGGATTCGTTGGCTACAGTTGCTGTGTAACGCCACCATATTGAGCCTTCCTGAAGGACTGCTGCGCCGCTTTCGACTTCTGTTCCATCGGCGTTTTGAATGGTTACAGTAACTTCTTTTACTTCGGCTTTAATGGTGTCGTTGCGAAAGATGATGATGTAAAAAAGTACAAATGTGAGAATGGTGCTGCCAATAACCAGAAAGCATTTTATGTAATGCGGGTTTGAATTGTGACATAGAGACAAAAGAAGAGAAATAACAAAATATGCTGATAACGCAATGCGACGGACTTCTTTAATCTAACGACGGATTTAATTATTGTTCAAAATTTTTTCTTTCCCCAAATGATTATCCCCGAAACAGCAAGGAAAGCCCCGGCAAGCCCCGTGAAAAAGGTTATCAGTTTTCCGAACCATCCCAGCCAGTCGCCTACGTGGAGCTTGCGGAAGGTGTTCCGTATTTTCAGGTCTTTCATACTTTGGGTGTCCGTAAATTTTTCTCCGGTGTATTTATCAACTAAATACGGCGTGCCGGTGAAAGTAACTATTCCTGTTTTTGTACCAGCAATACATTGTATCCAGGACGATTGGCCAATATTCCATAGTTCGGTTTTTACCATTTTCACATCGGGGTCTTGCATTAACGGACTGATAATTGAAGCAAGCGGAAGCGGCTGCCGGATGGTATCGGCTTTGGTAACGGGCTGTCCGTGTTTTTGTGCTTCTATGCCCTCTTTAGGCAGGCAAAATAAGGTAACTCCGCTAACGGAAAGTATAAGCATTACTAAGATAAAGTATAAGCCGAAAACCCGATGCAGGTCAATCATCCGGCGTAAAGACGGGACATTACGCTTTATTGTCAGCGAATTTCTGAGATACTTTTTACTCTTGTTTTTCGGCCACCACATAACGAGCCCTGTAATCAGTTCGATTATAAAAATAACGGAAGCTACCAGCACACTCCAGGCACCGGCTTTTTTCAGCAGCAGTTGTTTATGAAAATGTGCCGTCATCGAAAACAGGTTAACCAGCCGGCTCTCCCCGGTAATTTGTCCCGTATAAGGATTTACATATACATAGCTTTTCCCTGTTTCCCGGCTACCAATGATAAACAGTGTTGCTTTATCTTTTTCTTTATATGTAAAACATTGTATGATAATATGCTTTGGATAGGATTCTTTTACCGTTTTGAGCATTGCATCAACAGTAACCTGCGAGGATTGCGGCGTTACGGTTGAAATATCACGGGTGGCAAAGTTTATAATTTCGTCACAAAACACAAATAAGCTACCACTCAGGCAGATAAAAAATACGATAACGGCACTTGGAAGCCCCAGCCATAAGTGGAGCTTATGATTTATTTTTTTGAAGTTCATTTACAAAATAATTAAGAAGTTGGTTATTGGTTGTCAGTCTTTAGTTGTTTCGAATAGTATCATATAATAATATCCCAAATCGACATATTCCTGCTTGCGGAAGCCATACCCGCTTAAGGCTTCTTCTAATTCTTCGGGTGATATACGCATACTCAGGGGCGGGCCAAAGGGCATTTTTTCTTTTTTGCATTCGATGACGGCCAACTGTCCCCCGGGTCTCAGTATTCTTACTATTTCGGGAAAAAGATTTTTACATTTTCCTGACATTTTATTGGCGTGCATAACGGTTGCCAGCAGGCAATGTCCGGCACAATTGTCCCCGATGTTAACAGCCCGGCAAATATCGCTTTCAACCGTTTCTATATTGCTGAGTTGTAACGACCGTGCTTCCTCATTAATCCCCTCTAATATTTCCGTCCATACATCCACGGCATATACTTTTCCCTTTTCTCCTACGATTTTCGCGGCATACAGGGAGTAATCCCCTGCACCACAGCCTAAATCCACAAGAGTAGTTCCCTTTTTCAGGTTCATTTTTTCAAAGGCAAGGGTTGAATCAAGTTTATAAAAACTGCTCGGGCCACGGTGTCCGTGCCGTTTTTCTTTGTTAAAACCCGGTTGATGTTCTTCTCTGCATTTTTCCATATGTTCATTATTATTTTACTAAATAGCGGCCATTCTTAAATGTATTCCCCTGTTCCGCAATTCTTTATTCAGGAGAATTATAAAAGAACCATACTCTTTTACTGTAGGGTTATATATTCCGCAAACCGGCGAACCTTTTATGCCTATTATGCCGGTTATCTCGAAGTTTAACTGTTTGTATTTTTCTATCTGAATAAGAAGCGGATTTATTATTCCGGCATACAGGTTCCCGGGATTTTGTTCGATTTTTTTTATGAATCCCGAACAATGCGGATGTCCTGCCTTTTCTTCATTTTCTTCATTCATAAGAAATACCAGGTGCGGGCAAGGCATTTGTAAAATACCGGTTTTAAAGTCGAACAACACTTTCAGTACTTCTGCCGTACCGTTCCTGTCTCGGGTGGCGAATCTTTTTGTCATGAAGCAATGCGGAACGAGTATTATTTTTCTTTCGATATTATTCATTCTTTTTTCTTTTTTGTGAAAAATACCGGTTCGCAACAGTCATTTCCCTATTTGTAAAAGAGGATAATTTTAAATAGTTAAAAGTAGCAGCCCTTTGTCATAAAATTCTTACGCAAAGCGGCGGTTCTGTTTAATGTTACGACGGAATTTTTTATATTTCCGGCATATGCGTTTTTATTTTTTGTTATTCAAAACTTCTTCAACATAATTGAACCCAGATAATATATCCGCTTTCCCTTTTCGTACCACTACTGTAAGTTCAAAATGAGCCGAAGGTTTTCTGTCAACGGTGCGGGCAGTCCAACCGTCTCTCTCAATCAGAATCTGCCTTTTTCCGATATTAATCATGGGTTCAATGGCTATTGCCAGTCCTGATTTTAATTTAATTCCGGTTCCTCTTCGTCCATAATTAGGGACATTCGGGGCTTCGTGCATATTTTTGCCAATTCCATGTCCCACCATTTCTCTAACAACAGAATATCCATGAGCTTCACAGTGAGATTGAACGGCATATCCTATATCTCCCAATCTTTTTCCTTCTACTGCCTGCTCTATTCCGAGATAGAGCGATTCTTTTGTTGTTTCCAGAAGTTTATTTTTTTCTTCCGAAACTTCTCCTACACAAAAGGTATAGGCCGAATCGCCATGAAACCCGTTTTTGAAGGCTCCACAATCAACTGAAATAATGTCCCCTTCTTTTAAAATTACTTTACCGGACGGTATTCCATGAACTACTTCTTCGTTTTTTGAAGTACAAATACTCCCGGGGAACCCTCCATATCCGAGGAAATTTGGTTCAGCCCCGCTATCCCGGATAAATTCTTCGGCTCGTTTATCCAGATCTAAGGTGGCAACCCCGGGAGCTATCATTTTCGCAACTTCAGCTAATGTCTTAGCCACAATCTGATTACTTTCCCGAAGTAGCTCTATTTCTTCGTCATTTTTTATATAAATCATGATATTAATATTATTATAAAAACAAACTGTTTTATCTAAACTTCTGACACAAAATGAATTCAAAAAAAAACGGATTGTTTTTCTCTGTCCACTCCTGGGAGGGAAAATCAGAGAAAAAATGTATTCTATATTATTTTATCCCGAAAGGAACTTTCACACTCAGGCAGACGTTTCTTCCCGGGTTATAATAATTTAACGATTTAAGGGTGGACAGGTGGTCGATATATTTTTTATCAAAAATGTTATTGGCCGACAAGCCTATCACAAAAAATTGACTGCTGACTTTTATTTTTGCATTGGCTTTTATATTAAACAGGGTGTAACCGTCTGTTGCCGTTTCGTTTCGTGCCGGATTATCCTGCGATAATGCGGTGGCAGCCGAAAAATAAATGCCCGGTTTGGTAAATATCCACGCCGATTTCTTTTCAAAACCTATTTCATACCTGAATTTATGAGCCGGAATATAAGGCAGGTATTCCCCGTTTTCCTGTTTGCCGGTTACCGAAGAATATGTTCCTTTCAGGTGCAGCCACGGAACCGTCTGTGGATGGAAATGAACTCCTGCTTCGCCTCCATACAGATTGGCATTGTCCTGCGACATTTTGTAAATATAAATGCCGTTTGCAGTAGTGTCTCCCGTTGGAGCAAGATAGATGTAGTTATTGATGTGATTGTAAAAAACGGCGGCATCTATCGAAAGGCTGTTGCCCTGGTAATGGAAACTAACATCGAATTCGTAGGCATCTTCCGGTTTTAAGTTTTCATTGGCAACCATATACATATTGCCTTGCAGGCAGGTACATATCAGCTCGCGTAGGTTAGGCATACGGCAGGCTTTGGCAAAATTGGCACGCAGGGTTGTTTTGTCCGTGAGGCGGTATGTGGCACCCAGCGAACCGTTGGGGCTGACAAAATTTTCTGAAATAGCAGCACGGTAACTTGACGTGCCTTCTTCCCCCAGTGTTTTAGAATCTACCGACCCGAAATCAAGGCGGACACCTCCCTGGAGTTTTAATTTATCAAAGCTGTAGGAGGCAAATGCCATTGCCCCGATACGGCAGACATCAGCATCGGGAATACCTTGTTGCATCCGGTTATTGAGGTTTTTATGTGCTTGTTCCATTCCCTGGATGCCAATAATGTAATCCGATTTTTCATCGGAAGGCAGGTGTATTTTTGTCTCGTAAGTAAACGTGTTAAGTTGCATTTCAACAAACGGTACGTCGGTTGTCTGGCAGGCACTTCTCAGGTTGCTTTGCCAGGCCGCATTTATATCGCAGCGTACCCGTCCGAGAAACAATTTATTGTGCGATGAAATAAGATGGTGGTGCGGGTTCTGGTACCATATTTCATTTTTCCTGCCCCGTTCTGTTATAAGAGGAATGGCTTGCGGCATCGTCATCTCTATTTGTTGTTTATAATAATAATATGAAAGTTTGAATGTCCCGATCTTGGCATTATACCCGGTATTTATATCGGTTGACCATTCGTTAAAACGGGAATTCGGCAAATAGTCGCCACCGCCCTGTTTATAATCGGCAAACGTTTTATAATTAAACCGGCATCCGGCAAATAAATGCTTCGAGGCTCCTTTTATGCCAAGACTGTTGCTGAGTCCCAGTGTATTTGAATGAAGCTGAGTACTGTAATCGCCGGTTATTTTTCCCTGTGGTGCATGTGCTTCGCTAATGAAATTAATCACCCCGCCAACAGCATCGGAACCATACAGTAACGAAGCCGGTCCTTTGATGATTTCAACAGTACCAGCGCCGTTATCATCAATTCCGGCAGGATGCCCTGCACTGTATTGATAGTTTTCTATCCGCGTACCGTCTCTTGTAATAAGTACCCCGTTCAGCGAAAGTCCGCGAATGACCGGTTTGGACATCCCGGGCCCCCGCGAAATCATATCCACACCCGGCACGGCAGTAAGTGCTTCCATCAGGTTGGGAGTACCGGAAAGCTGAATATCTTCGGGTTTTAAAACGGCTATTTTCACTGCAGTTTCACGCTGTGATGATACTGTTCCGCCGGATACGACGACTTCCTGCATTTCAAAAGCAGCTTCTGTCAGCGAAATATTTAATTTGTTCATTCCCGGCACTATAATCAGGGACTTAATCCCGGGATTGTATCCCAGGTAGGAGAACTGCACCGAAATTTTTCCTGTCGGGATATTTTCAATAATGTATTCCCCGTCCTTGTTACAAAGTACACCTTTGTCCTGGTCGGGCAGATAAACTGATGCTGCGGGCAGGGGATTGCCTTTATTGCCGGTTACCGTTCCTTTAATGAAGGTTTGTGCATTTATCGTAAAGCACAAAAGAAAAAACAAAATGGTTAAAATTGAATGCTTCATATTGTAATTTAATGACTATTTATATGAAGCAAAGAAAAAGAAACAGTCATAGGGGACTGTAACGCAAAACGGCTGGTTTGTTTAACTTAACGGCGGAATTATTCCTTCCTTTTCGGATTTTTCGGGAATAAACCTTTCCTGACACGTTCTTTTTGTTCAAAAACTTCTATTATAGACCAAAAGCAGGAAAATGCAAATACACCCAAAGAGGTGGATAAAAAGCATTATCAACAAATAAAGAAGTTGTTCCCGTAATGATTCCGGCTATTAAAAAAGCCCACCAGCTTTTTGTCCTGAAATAGTATTCCGCTTTAATTACAAGAGGATGAAATGCACCTATTATAAGAAAAGATAATCCCCAGACCGATTCCTGTAAAATTCAAATTTTAACAAATTTCACAATTTGTTGATTGACACTTAAAAAATAGACCCCCTGTGATAAATGACTAATGTCAATGTCGTTTATAGATAAAGCATGTTTTTGATATACAGTTCCTCCAATCTGGTTATATATAATTATTTGATAATCTGTCGCAGATTGAATATCCGGGTATTGAATATGTAAAACATCTTTGGCAGGATTAGGATAAATTGTAAAGACATTATCATCGGTTATTTTCGAAATACCGGTAGTTACATTTGTTGATATTGTATTGCTGTAGACCGTTCCTTCATAATTAGTTGCAAAAGCCCTGATATAGTATATTTTAGATGGATCTAAATTATTAATGGTATCTGTAAACGAGGCTCCGTCTGGGGTAGAACCTGTTACTTCTCCTAAATTTGTAACAGAATCGTTAATTGTTGGTGTTGTGTTTGTTGTGCTGTAGCAAAAACCGTGTTTTGCAGGGTTTGGCATTCCAAGGTTCGCTAATGTACAACTTAAAGTTGCTGTTGTATCTGTTGAACTATCGAGAGATAATGTCCCTAAATCAGCCAGAGAAGTGGTTTCCATTTGCTCAAACAAAACAGGAAAACCATCGTTCATATCGGTTGAAATTGCCCATATCGAATATTTACCGTCTCCCGCAAAACCAAATGCGTTATTAAAACCGGCAATGCTTTGCATTTCTTGTGTCGATAATCCTGTATAATCACCATAATAAACATCTACATCGAATCCTTGTGTGTGTCCTGATGTTTCGGTATTCCAAAAACATTGATAGATGCACCCTTCGTTATGAGCACAAAAACCGGCATCGTGCCCTGAACTTGCAGTAGTCGTTCCTGTTGAATAACAGTATTTTATACTTCCGTATGTTTGACTGAATGGAGTGGCGAAGGTTTTTCCCGCAAAACCACCGACATTTGTAGTTCCGCTAACATTCCCTCTTGAATAACAATACCCTATAACTCCTTCGTTATTATTGCCGACAAAACCACCAATATTAATCGAATTAGTCCCTTCGCCCGAAACATTTCCTGTGGCGTAACATTTTTTCACTTCGCCCTGAACACGTCCTATTAAACCGCCAACTTCACTTGTCCCCGAAACGTTACCTGTGGCATAGCATTCTGTAATTTGAGTATCGTAAACAGAACCGTTAAGCAAACCAATCGTACCTATTAACCCCCCGACAATACCTCCTGTCGAGACCTTTCCGGTGGCATAAGAATTGGTAATATTCGTTTTGGTAAGACTTCCAACCAAACCACCTACATTTAAAGGATCCATTCCATCTGATTTTTGATGTCCGAAAACTTCTCCCGTTGCGTGACTATTGGAAATAGTACAGGCATTAGCATCCCCGACTAATCCGCCGGTGTGTATAAATCCTGTTGTATTACACGAAGAGTAACAATCGGTAATTGTTGTATTTCCTTTAATACTTCCAAGCAAACCACCTGAATAATAATTTTTACCGTAAACGGTTCCCGTAGAATGACAATTCGTAACCGTTGTATTCTCGGCATAACCGATTAACGCTCCGGTGCTGTTGTTGCCCGAAATATCGGCATTTTCAACACCGAGATTTTTGATTGTCGCCCCAACGGTATAACCGAACAAACCGAGGTCTGAACCTATTGGTACGTTGCCGTCCCTGTCCATATAAAGATTGGAAATCTTATGATTGCCTCCATCATAATTTCCTGTAAATGCGGTTTTAGTTATGGTCTGGTCGTCGTTTACTTTTTGTGTCCCGATTGGCACAAACCCTACACCGCCGTTGTTTGAAGCTGATGCGTTAATGTTTGCCGTTTGGATAAAATGGGCGTTCCAATAAGAATCATTATTTGATAAATATTCCAAATCGTTGTATGTCGCAATTTGGTAAGGATCAGATTCTGTTCCGTTTCCGCCTGAGAATTGAGCGAATAATTCAGTTGAGATGAATGCAAAAAACACAATAGTTATAATTCTCATATTCTTGTCTTTTGATTATTGTTTCGTTTTCTACTGTAGTAAAATAATTGCTTATATCTATTTCTTCTTTGGGATTTATATCTTATGAAAAATATATTTTTTTTTCGACAATCATTATATTTTGTTCCTTTTCGGATTTTTCGGGAATAATCCTTTCCTGACCCGTTCTTTTTGTTCAAAGACTTCAATTATCGACCAAAAACAGGAAAATGCAAATACCCCTAAAGAGGTGGATAAAAAAGCATTACCAACAAATAACGAGGTTGTTACCGTAATGATTCCGGCTATTAAAAAA
Source organism: Prolixibacteraceae bacterium (assembly GCA_963662895.1). Classification (GTDB taxonomy): domain Bacteria; phylum Bacteroidota; class Bacteroidia; order Bacteroidales; family Prolixibacteraceae; genus GWE2-42-39. Next base: position 3,507,500 of record OY759982.1, read on the forward strand.
GCCCACCAGCTTTTTGTCCCGAAATAGTATTCCGCTTTTATCACAATAGGATGAAATGCTCCTATGATAAGGAAGACAACAATCCCTACCCCTATTCCTATAAAATTCAAGTTTTCCATTTCTCAATATTTTTTATTTTTCTTTTATTTGATAAAAAATGCCTCTTGCTTGTTCTAGCGTTTCAATTTTGTTTTCAGCATCTAAAACATCAAGATATTTTCTGATATCATTGATATGCATATTCAATATTTGAGTTAAGTCGTCAAGCGTACACGGTCTTCGCGATATAATTTCAATAATTGCTGTTTCGGCGTCGCTTCTATACGATTTAATATTTTCGCGTTTCGGTAACGATGCAATAATTTGGAGGTTTTCCAATGCCCAGAAATCGATAATACGTTGCAATTCCTGTCTTGTTGCCCCTCGTAAACCGGGGACTGTTCCCGGTCGATCCAATGTATTGATTTGCACCAAATTGGGGTTTATCTTCAGTATTGCTTTTTTAAGTGCCGATAGCTCTTTTTTGTCGTCGTTGTACCCCGGCAAAATGAATATTTCCAACCAGATTTTGCCTTTAAATTCCTGCCTAAAATCACTTAACCCATGAATATATTGGCTTATTGACAGATTGTTATGGGGACGGTTGATTTTTTGAAAAACACGTTCGGTTGCCGCATCGAGAGACGGTAAAACAACATTGGCACCTTTTACGGCATCTCTTACTTTTTTATCAAAAAAGAGTGTGCCACTTGTTATAATAGCAATTGGAATATTGGGCATATGCTGTTTTATATACTGAATAATGTCAGCTATACCAATGTTTAAAGTTGGTTCACCAGAACCGGTAATCGTTATATAATCGGGAGCAGGATGATTGTTGAAATAATCTGTAAGTTCCTTTTTTATCTCTTCAATCCGGATATATGCTTTCCGATTGAGCGTTAATTCTGTTGTTTTGCCAACTTCGCAATACACACAATTGAGAGAACATACTTTTGCCGGAACTAAATCAATACCAAGCGACATTCCCAAGCGCCTCGAAGGTACCGGTCCAAATAAATATTTATACATTTTTGCTTTTTTACGATATTCCGTAATATTCTTATTTAGTCTTCCCCGTGCCCCGAAAGTTCTGATATTTCCTGAATGGTTCTCTCTAATTCGGGGTCTAAGCCTTCTGTTTCGACACCAATATCGAGGAAACCCCGTACGATTAGGGCAACGGCCTGCATTTCGTCCAGTCCTTTTGATTGCAGGTAATTGACTTCTCCCGAATCAATCCGTCCAATGGCGGCTTCGTGCGACATTTTAGCATCGGGGTGGATGGAGCGCAATCCGGGAACGGCCTCGATAATGCCTTTATTGGTCATCATCAGTCCCGAACAATCGACGTGTGCCCGGGCACCTTTGGCCGCCCCAATCAGCAGGCCGGATTGAATGACCGTGCCACCATGGTTTACAGCCCGTGATACCAACTCCGCTCCCGAGTTTTCGCCGTCCATAAGCACCGTTCCGCCTATATCGCTGAAGGTATCGGGAAACGAGGCCAGGATGGTCATATACTTGGCATTGGCATTTTTACCTTTCAAGTGGGTAAACGGGTTCATCTGAATATCGCGGGCCGGGTTTACCGAGTAGTAATTGCTGACGTAAGTGGCATCGTCGTCAACAATGGTACCCGTTCGCGGACGTACCACAAACTCAGGTCCCCAGTCGTGCACCATCGTGCTGATAAATTTTGCCCCCTTGCCAACATAATACTCTCCCACGGTAATGTGCAACCCACCTCTCAGGGTACATCCCGAAAGACAGCCGGTGATTAAATGCAATGATGCTCCTTCTTCCAAAATCACAATATTGTGGACACACATTGTGCTCATTTCGCGATGCATAAACATTGCCGTATGCAACGGAACATCGACGTGCACATTTTTCTTCACCCGGATAAAATATCCGTTTTGTTCTCTTTTATAAACCGTTTGGGTAAATTCGTCCTGGTCTTTATCAACCGCTTTGAAATAGTATTTTTCTTTGATTCCCGGGTAAATTTTAAAAGCTTCTCTTAACGGAATGATTTCAATGCCGGAAATTTGAGGGATTAACCAGTAAATTTTATTTCCGTACATTAAGAATTTTCCGGCAACGGATTCGTCAAACAAACTGACTCCTACGGCTTTTAAAGCATCCATTTCTTCTTGCTCTATTTTCAGATTGTCGAATGAATTATATGCTTCCACGTTTTCATCGATTTCGTTGAATGCAGAAAAATCGACATCTGTTGCTTTTGCTTTTTTCTCTTTTGATTTGCTTTTATATAGTTTCATCGTTTTTCTTCCTGATTATTCTTTTGACATTGAATACAATATTGATATCCGTTTGCCCGGATTTGTTCCATCATTACTGCCGGATTTCCACTGCAACGAATTTTTCCGTCAAGCATAATGTGGGCTTTGTCGGTATGGACATAGTCAAGTATTACCGCCGAATGTGTGGCAATTAACCCGGATTTGCGGGCAACAGGATTGCATTGATTGTTTTCTTTATGTAATATCGAGTTTATCATTGCCCCGATTTTTTTCAGATGTTCCGGATCAACTCCTGAATCAGGTTCATCGAGAATTAGGAATTCCGGCCGTGTCATCAGCAACAGGAACAGTTCCGATTTTTTTATTTCGCCACCGGAAAGACCATCGTTGATATTGCGGTCAAGGAATTGTTCCATATTAAACTCTTTTTCGAGTTCTTCCATATAATTTTCATCCTGCATCTTTTCCGGAGCAAGCAATTCGAGCAGGTTCCGCAACTTTACTCCTTTAATCGTCGGAGGTCGCTGTTCCGAAACACCAAGTCCCAGTTCTACCCGTTCGTTGATGTCCAGATCCGTGATATTTTCGCCGTTATACAAGATTTCTCCCTGAGTAACCTTGTAGTCGGGATATCCCATAATGGTTGAGATTAAGACGCTTTTCCCGGAGCCGTTTGCCCCGAAGAGTGCGTGTACCTCATTGTCGGGAATACTCAGGCTTACGCCTTTCAGCACTTCCTTTCCTTTTATATTTACATGAAGATTAGATATTTGTAGCATTCAAATTATCTTAATGATTAATTTTTTTTTACACTGTGAAAATAGAACACTGTTCTTTTTTACACAATCCCTAAAACTTGGTATTTTATCTTTTAATTCGCGATCTGCCAGCCGACAGCATTTTTTTGAGTTTGCCACATTTGGTTGTATAAACCTTGTTTTGCCAATAGTTCGTCGTGGGTGCCTTCTTCCTGAATCTTCTTGTTGTCCAATACGATTATTTTTCCTGCATCTTTAATGGTTTTCAAACGATGTGCAATGACGATAACCGTCTTCTTTTGCAACAAATTTGAAATGGCTTCCTGAATGAAAAACTCGTTTTCAGGGTCGAGGGAAGAAGTGGCTTCGTCGAGCAGAACAACCGGGGCATCTTTCAGCATTGCACGGGCAATGGAAAGCCGTAGTTGCTCACCGCCGGACAGGTTGCTGCCGTTTTCATCGACCATCGTATCGTAGCCGTTGGGCAATTTCGAGATAAACTCATGGCAATTTGCCCTTTTGGCAGCTTCCAGCACTTGTTCGCGGGTAGCATTCTGATTTCCTATCCAGATGTTGTTATAAATGCTATCCTTAAACAAAATAACTTTCTGGAAAACCATACTTATATTTTTCAGCAGCTTTTCGGGAGCAATATCCTTTATGTTGTTTTTCCCGATAGAAATACGTCCCTCGTCCACATCGTAAAACCGGGCAATGAGGTTTGCCATTGTAGATTTACCGGAACCAGACGGACCAACTAATGCGGTCATTGAATTAGCAGGAATCGTTGTGCTGATATTGTCCAGCACTTTTGTGCCGTTATAGCCAAACGAAACTTTGTTAAAAACGATATCTTGCTTTTTAGCATTTAGTTCCTGTTCTTTCCCATCAAGCGGTTTTTCATTAAACAAATTTTGAATCGTCTGTCCGGCAATTAAAAGGTAGCGTATTTTTACATAGTTGAGCGAAATCGCTTTCAGGCTTTCGAAAAAGCGGGAACTGATGATGATAAAAATGATGAAAGTCTTACCTGTCAGGCTGCCGCCTACCATAAAGAACGACCCCATCAGTATCAGCATTACCAACCCGAAATCAATTGATATTCCCGACAGTGTCATTACAGGGCTTAACGTTCCTTCGGTTTTGAGGCTTTGGGTTTTGAAATCGTCCATTTTTTTTGTCAGGTCATCAAATTTCTTTTGCGAATTGTTAAACGACTTTATAAATTTTATTCCGCTTACAAATTCGATAATCCCATTGGCCAGCTCTGAGGATGATTTGTACAGTGTTTTTCCTCTTTTTTGCATTATCCTTTTTGCCCAAATAAGCAATGCCAATGCCAGCGGCATCGTTATGATAGTTGCTATTGCCATCCGGTAGTCGATGAAAAACAAACCCGTGGCAACCAATATGCTGAGCACAAAGGTTGAAATAAATTCGGGCAAAAGCATTGTAATGATTTGTTCGACCTTGTTTACATTGTCGAGCGTTTTATTCGACAATTCCCCGGTGTCGTGAGTATTGAAAAATCCCAACGGAAGTTTGCGGATATGTTCGCCCAGCCTGAGCCTTAAATCTTTCACCATTATGGTTCCGTCGGCACGCGAAAGGGTAACACTCAGGTACGAGAACAGCATTCTGACAACGGCACTTCCTGTAATAATGTATATGTATGTCCATAGTTTTTGCAGGGTAAATGTGTGGTCGATGATGTTGCATAAGAGGAAATACATCACCGCAAAGGGTATTGCACCGAAGTTAGCTTCCAACACCGAAATAAGGATAACCCTCACCATCCGTTTCCGGTATTTCCCGGCTATTAATTTTAGTATTTGTAACATATTTTTTAATTTTTGTCAGAAGACCGAAGTCGGAAGCCAGAAGGACTTCTGGGCTCCGGATTTTCTGTTTGATATTTAAATTTTTAAGTTCTACCGTCTATACTGTCGTCTCTCCGAGACTCGTATTTTAGTTGTCAAGATTTTTGTTTTTTGCATTCGAGCACCACATTTTCAGCTAATGACATAAAGGCTTTTGCCGTTACCGAATCGGAATTACTCGAAACAGGCATGCCTGCATCGCCGCTTTCACAAATGCTCTGTATCAACGGAATTTGTGCCAAAAGCGGAATATTACGTTCTTTTGCTAATCGCTTACAGCCTTCCTTTCCGAAGATATAGTACTTGTACTTGTTTCCAGGTAATTCAGCCGGCGTAAACCAAGCCATATTTTCTACTAATCCGAGGATAGGCACCCTGATTTTATCATTGCTAAACATATCAAGATTCTTTCGGGCATCGGCTAACGCGACTTGCTGTGGCGTGCTCACGACAATGGTTCCTGTTACGGTTAATTGTTGAACCAATGTCAAATGGGTATCGCTGGTACCTGGAGGCAGGTCAATGACAAAATAGTCAAGTTCCCCCCAGTCAGCTTCACTTACAAGTTGTTTGATAGCATTACTTACCATCGGTCCCCGCCAAACCAACGCTTTGTCCGGATCCACAAAAAATCCGATGGAAAGGATTTTAATGCCCATACAGGTAACAGGCTCTACCAATTGTTTTCTATTAACCTGACGTGAAACCGGTCTGGCATCTTCAATGCCGAACATTTTGGGGATGGAAGGACCCGAAATATCGGCATCAAGTAACCCAACTTTATTGCCCATCTTTGCGAGCGAGACAGCCAGATTGGCTGCTACGGTTGATTTGCCCACACCGCCTTTGCCGGATGATACCGCCACAATATTTTTGACCGATTTCAGTAATTGTTCCTCTTCCATTATTGACATGCTTTTTCTGTTTTCTGTCTTTCTGCCTAAGTCGGTATATATAATACGCTCCTGTGCGTCCGATTTTAATTTTGAAGAATAAGTCATAGCTATTTCATTTTTGTAATTTTTAGTTTTTGTCAGAAGACCGAAGACCGGAGTCAGAAGACCGGAGACCGGAGACCGAAGTAGAAGAATGCAGTTATGATTCCACAGCTCCGGACTCCCGACTTTCGACCTCTGTCTCTTCCCCAATTCCCCAATTCGCAGCATCCATATGCAATTTCCACATACGGAGATATTGACCTCCCAACTCAATTAATTGTTCATGAGTGCCGCTTTCCATAATCTTTCCCTGGTTGATATACAGAATTTGGTTGGCATTTTTGATGGTTGAAAGCCGGTGGGCAATCACAATAACGGTTTTGTCTTTTAGCAAGGCGTTCAGTGCCTTTTGGATTTTATCTTCGTTTTCGGTGTCGGCATAACTGGTTGCCTCATCCAGCACAATTACGGGAGCATCTTTTGCCAAAGCCCGAGCAATGGCAATGCGTTGCTGTTCGCCACCACTTAGGTGGGTTCCTGTCGGGCCGATAACGGTGTGGTAACCGTTTTCCAGCTTCCGGATAAACTCGTCGGCTTGTGCCTGCCGGGCAATTTCGATTACTTTTTCTTCTGAAATAGAAGTATCGCCCATCCGGATGTTCTCAAACACCGTATCGTTGAACATGAAAATATCCTGAAACACAAAGCTGATATGCTTCATCAACGCATCGCCCCCAATGGATTTGATGTTGTGACCGCCAATGGAAATTTCGCCACCGGTAACATCCCAGAAACGTGGAATTAATCGAGCTACAGTCGTTTTTCCGGCTCCCGACGGTCCTACCAGTGCCGTAATGGTTCCCTGTTTCAATCTGAATTTTACATCATTGAGCACACGATTTTCGCCGTAGGCAAACGAAACGTGATTGAATTCAACATCGTAATTATCCAGCTTTTTGATTATGCCGCTGTCGTCTATTTCTTTGGCATCCATAACACCGCGGAGTTCATCCACGCCTTTATAAATCTGATTCAGGTTAGAGCCAAAACCGGTCAACTGTTTCATAAAAAGGGTAAGTCCGAGGCCGATAAACAGGAACATCAGGAAAGTAGATAAGGCAATTTTCCCGACAGCAAACATATAACCGCCCACAGGAAGCAAAATCAGCACCCCGCAATCCATCAATAAGGCGTAGGTGGCAAAGAAAACTGCCGATTTTTTGTTCATATTAATCCAGTACTGACTGTATTTATCGGCTTCGTCCTTGTATTTCTTAAATGAAAATACCGATAGATTAAAGGCTTTTATAACAGGCATTCCCCTGATAAAATCAATAATAGTGGTATTCATCTCCGATTTTATTCTGACGAATTTGCGAATAGTTTCGGCTTCTAATCTAAACCGGAAACGTTGTAACCCAACCCCCAGAAAAACAGGCAGAATACTCAATAAAGCCAGCCAAAGATTGAACGATGCCAACCAGCAGAAAATAATTATGGGCATAAAAATTACTGATATTAAATCGACTAAATTGTGGGCAATAAATTCTTCAATCTCTTCGATGTTGCCCATCATAATCTTCTTGATAAAGCCTGAGCTATTGTCAGAATAATAACCGAGTGGAAGTTTTGTCAGCTTTTTTGCAAGGGTAACGCGCAGGTCGAACAGGATGTTGTATGCTGCAATGTGCGATTGTGTCATTGCTATGCCGGAAAAAATCAACTGCCCGACGATAAACAGGGCGGCAATTCCACCAAGTTTTAACAGGTCGTCCATAATAAACGGCGGATGGATGATTCTTTCGATAATGAGGTACGTAATGTAATACGGTCCCAGCGAGCATACCGAACTGAAAAAAATTAGTACGCCGGCTATTCCCAAACGGTATTTTCCCTGTTTGGAAATAGCAATCAGAAATTGTAACGATTTGTTTTTGAACATTGTGTTATGTAATTAAAGTTTGAATTTAAATCTCCACCCACGAAAACAACAGTTTTGCAATCTGTCCGGCGATGATGGGAAGCACCAGGATGCAACACCATTTAATCAAAACGAATTTCCATCCGAGGAAGCTAAATTCAAAAGGGATACGCAGCCATTGCCAGGTTGACCAGGCAACAACATAAGCCACAACGGAACCTATGCCTGCCCCCGATTTCAGAAGGGCTCCGGCAATAGGATAAGCAACAAACATACTTCCGGGGGTCAGCATTCCGCCAAGCGTAGCTACCCCTATTCCTTTTATACCGGTATCGTTGCCAAGTATTGATTTTACATTATTTACCAGTCCGAGACTGTTGACCATTCCGACAATAATAAAAGCGAATATTAAAGCCGGTAATACGCTGCTTCCCAGTTTTAACGCATTATTTAATCCTTCGGGGAGAGAGCCTTTGGTATAGGCGTAAACCGATAACCCAATGGCTAATACTCCCATCACAATTATTGTTGCTAACATTGTTTTTTGTTTTTGCATATTTTTTACAAATAATAAATAAACGACTCGACCTTGTTCCGGTCATTTTCGTTATGACTTCCGTCGAAAGTCAGATTCAGGAGAGGCTTTGTGCTCCGGTCGGAAAATCCTTTGTGCAAAATGCTGAGGGAAACGCCGGTATTCTCGTAGAGGGATGCTGCGGTAATAATTCCGTCGATATTAACCGAATTGCACAAAGCTTTAGCCTGCCTGTAACGGGCAAATGCCCCGGCATAATACCCGATAGTTGTATCGGCTTTCCCGACCAGCCTTTCGATGCCGGGCGTAAAAGGACTTTCTTCTTTCAATAACAATAACAATGACACCTGTTCTATATCGTCCTTTAAACCTGCCAGCTTGTTATTCAGAGCCTCCGAATTCAATTGTGAGTTTTGCGTTACATAGTCTTTCCAAAAAATCCACACCGCTTCGGAAAGAACGCCATAAACCACTTTATTCCCTTGTTCTTCAAGTGTTTTGAAGATAAAGTCATTCAGAAAATCGTTAAAAACAATCATCGGCTCACCAATCGCCATTACCCGTTTGTTGTAATGTTGTTTTTTCAGGTCATTATAAACATTCCCGGCAATTGTTTTGAAAGCGGAAATGTCCAGCTTTTTATCCCGAATCAGTTCCCTGAATTGTGTCAGGTATTTGTCCCTTTCGCCGGCAGGTGCCGCATTGACAATATCACCGGCAAGGATGCAGTAGAATATAGACTTTAAGTCATTTTCATTGAGCGAAAGAACATCTTCGAGAAAAGGAGCAACAATTTCAATATTTTTGTAATTGTAAGCATCGAATTTTGTCCGTAAAAGCCGGTTATATTGCCCTTCCACTTCGGCACCTTCGGTTTGCGGAATCAGGAATGACACATCTTTTTCCCCCCGGCACTGTTCCACCGCGTTAAAACTGCCTCCGAGCAATGCAGCCAGCGAATAATACTCGTTGGTTAAAGTATGTTTTCGGCCTGTGCTAATGGCTTTTGCATTGGTGGCAAGAATTTCCGGGTTAAAGCCTTTTTGTTGCAACAGTTCAGCAAATAATTCGGAATAAGGATGAAGATTTGGAATGTACATTTTGCTTCCCGGATTTATCTCATCCAACGAAGATTTGATGTTTACCTTTTTGTAATTTATCTTCCTTACATAATAATTCAAATCTTTTGGAGCCGCTTCTTTGTTGACTTTCAGACTATTCACAAAAGCCTCGATACGTGTGGCAACCCCGATTTTCGAAGCGTGCTCATCAATTTCGATATTCAGATACGGTTTATTGCCCATTATTTCTTTGAAGTAATGCAGCAAAACCGAATCGGGACCGCAACCGTGATGCGTCAATAGTACGGGATACATATTCGGATGCTCCCGGATGAGGTAAGCCGGCTCAAGGATGTGTTGTCCGAACGGCCAGAACATATTGGGATGCTCCTTAGCAATGACAACTCCTTCGGGCAGGTCGAAAAACGGCAATACCTGATAGCCCATATCCTGTAATTTGTCAGGCACACCAAGGTTCAGCACCGGGTCGGCAATGCCGTACATTTTGGAAATAATGACAAATGTTAATTTGTTGGGGTCGAGGTTTTCATTCGTTTTTTGCCCGTTTTCGCCCATCCGTTCTTCGAAACGCAAAGCAGCGTCCATACCTTTTTTCATAGCAAGCCCTGTTGCTTCTTTGCTTTTTCCGAGCAAACCGCCCAAATTGGAAAAAGACTGCTGCATAAATTTTCCGCCCATACTGAAGGCAAAGGTCGGTGCCACTAATTTTATCCCTTTCTTTTCGAGCTCCATCGTGTGATTCACAATCTTGAAAGCCAGTTGCATATAGGCACAGCCGAAGTTTTTCCGCGATTCGGAGCCCGGGTGGTCAACCGTATATAAATCGGGGAAGAAAATGTAATCGACCTTTTTTGAAACCAGTTCGGCAACGTGTCCCAGAATCAGTTTTACCGGGAAGCAGGTTTCTTCCATTGCATATTCCTGACCGAGTTTTATGGTGTTTTCGTTGCTCCAGTCGGACAGCAACACATTAAACCCTAAGTTTTTGAAAATGGCGTTGAACATCGGGAACATCCCGTAGGTAAACAATGCCCGCGGAATGCCCACGGTTTTCTTTGCCGGGTCTAAAACGCCGTCGTAATCTTCAAAAATGGTCTTTTCTATTCTCTTGTTGAACTCTCCCGAATTCTCCTTGTTTTCGGAAATTTGTTTTTTCCCGGATGACGAAATATGCCGCAAATTTTCTATTCCGATAAAAGTTGTTGCTTTTTCCTCCATTTCCTCACAAGCCATAAGAGCAGCCCCGTAAGCCCCGGTGACACTGAAAAACGGAGTAGTGGTAATTGGTTTTCCGGTTAAAATACGAAATGCATTTGCTACTCCCTGATTAAATGCGATTCCCCCTTGCAGCATTATTTTATTTCCTATCTTTTTTTGTCCGACAACGCGGTGCAGGTAATTTTTGGCGATAGAGTAGCACAATCCGGCTACGATATTTTCCTTTTTTTCACCTCGCGACAGCCCCGATGCGATTGCCGATTTAATGAAGACCGTACAGCGTTCGCCGAGTGAAGCCGGATGCTGTCCCTGAAATGCAAGCTGTTCGAGTTCTTCCACCGGAATGTTGAATTCCTGCGCCTGTTCGTCGAGGAAAGAACCGGTGCCGGCTGCACAGACTTTATTCATCTGGAAATCGGTAACAGCCCCGTTTGTTATGCTTATAAATTTTGAATCCTGTCCCCCGATTTCGAAAATGGTATCCACTTCGGGGTCAATTTTTATGGCGGCTTTTGCCTGTGCCGTAATTTCATCCCGGATAATATCGGCGCCTATTTGCTGTCCAATCAGGCTACGACCCGAACCGGTAATCCCTACGCCGGCAATGCTAAAATTGCCTTTCCGTTCCCGGTTGATTTCGTCCATTCCTTCCTGAACGGCTTTCAACGGATTGCCTTTGGTGCGGATGTATTTATAGGTAACGAGTTCCGATTTTGAATTTATTAAAACCAGGTTGGTACTGGTCGAGCCGATGTCAACCCCCAGAAAAAATGCCGGTTTATCGCCCTCGGAAACAGAATATTGAATGAGATGTTTCTTTGAAATGTCCTCATTTTTTATTTGCGACAGCGGCGGCATTTCTTCGCCTTCGGAATCGGTTGTGTCGTTTTGTTCGCTAAGTAAATCCTGCGACATTTTTTGAAAATCCAACGTAAAGTTTTCTTTTCCGGCAATAAGGGCAGCCCCGATTGCACTAACACTATCCGAATACTCCGGCACCAGCAACTCCTCTTCATTTTTTTTCAGCACATCCCTGAGGGTGTCAATAATTGCCCGGTTGTTGCTGACACCTCCGATAAACACCACCGGCACTTCCACCGGCAACCGGCGGATAACTGCTCCCTTGTAATTCTTGATAATGGCATACGCCACGCCTTTTAAAATATCTTCGGGCGGCACCCCTTCCTGCTGATTATGGATGATGTCGGTTTTGGCAAACACGCTGCACCGTCCGGCGATGCGGGGAATGGACTGTGCCTTTTCAACATAGCCGGCATAATCTTCTATCTTGATATTCAGTCGCGAAGCCTGCTCTTCCAAAAACGAACCGGTACCGGCTGCACAATCGGAATTGGTGGATATTTGCAGCATATTTTTAGGCGCATCTTCCGAATTATCCTGATTCTGAACATTAAACCCGGTATAGTAGCGGGCACTTTGTCCGCCGATTTCAACCACCGACCGGGCTTCGGGAACCAAAAGTTCAACGCCTTCTATAGCGGCTGCCACATCATTAACCCCGCGTATTTCGCCATTTTTCGATAATTTTTTACCGACGGTCCCGGTAATGGCACCGTGCGTAATATTCGAAGTGTCGAAATCATTGTCGATTTGTGTCAATAGGGCTTCGAGCGTCTTTTTTATCTTCCCCCGGTGTGGCTGATATTGTGCAAAAACCACATTCTTTTCATTATCGACAATTGTCGCTTTAACAGCAGAATAGCCGATGTCGATTCCTAAACTATATGTTTTCATTTCGATATGTATTTTGTTTTGATTGAAGTCGGAAGACCGAAGACCGGAGACCGGAGACCGGAGACCGGAGACCGGAGACCGGAGTTGAGAATCGTGGTGTGTTCTTTTTTGTGTTGTTTTTCTTTTTTTATCATACTGTCGTCCCTCCGGGACTTAAATGTTAATTATTATACTTTCTACCTCTACTACCATACTTTCGCCTCTACGAGGCTTGGCTTTTGTGACCAGTATTTTCAGTCCATTAGGCACGATAGTATGATAAAAAAATGTATTCCCGCATTCCCAAGCTCCGTGGGAGCGACAGGGGCTCCTGTAAAGCTATTGTCCGAAGACCGAAGTCGGGAGATGGAAGACAAAGCCTTTTCCCCTTTACGTTTTAAAGGGTATTTTTACCAAAAAACTTATATTCCTTCCCATATTGTAAAAACTCTGGTCTTTTAATGTTGATAAATGGTCGTAATAGATTTTGTTGAAAAGGTTGTTTACGAAAAGGCCGAGGTCAATGGTTTCTTTTCCCAGTTTTGCCTGTGCCCCAAAGCCTAAATTAAAAAGACAATAGCCATCGGTTTCGTTTTCAAACAATGACGGTTTATCTTGTTTAGTCGCCCAGTCAAGCCCCAGTTTCATATAAGTGTTTCGCAGAAACAGTAGCCGGTCTTTTTTCAGTTTTGCCGAAGCTGTAAATTCCCCGGGCGGAATGTATGGCAGGTAGTCGCCATTTTCTTTTTCAGCATGTAAATACGAATACGTAGCCTGCAATTTTACCGCCGGAGCAGGTGTATAGGCACAGGAAAATTCACCGCCATATAAAGTGGCATTGTCCTGCGAATGTCTGTAAATCCTCGCTCCCTCAGCAGTGGTGTCGTTGGTGGGCGACATGTAAACATAGTTGTTAACGTGATTGTAGAAGAGCGAGACCTCAGCCATTAATTTACCGGAATGATATTGCAAGTCCCAGTCGGTTTCGATGTTCCGTTGGGCTTTCAGGTTAGGATCGCCCTGTTCGTAACGTGTCCCGTGCCAGCCATCCTGTGTTAACTCTCCCAGATTAGGCGTACGGTAAGCCGAGGCAACATTAAAACGCGTCAGCCATGTGTCGCTCATCGTATAGGTTGCGCCCACGGAATAACTGAAATTGTTGAAACGTCGTTTTATCGCTTCCGAATTTGCCCTTGAACAAGTGGATGTGTAGTTGTAATCGTAACGGATACCGCCTTGTGCTTTAACCTGCTCACCGATGTAATATTGAGCAAAGCCAAAGAGGGAAAAATCACTGACATCTGCATCGGGAATAACATTTACCGGCGCATCGTGATTTCTGTTGGTACGGTTTTCACCCTGAATTCCGATAATATATTCTGTTCTATCTGACGACGGAAGATGCGCCTTGCATTCATAGCCCAGCGTGCTCATGGAGGCATCGACCAGATTGTATCCCTTGGTTGTGGTCGTATCTGTCCATCCTTTCCGGTCGTTTATCTGGTACGAAACATTTACATCGAATTTATATTCACCGAGAAATAATTTGTTCCGGGACGAAATAATGTGGGATGTCAAATCCTGGTACCACCATTTTAGTTTCCGGCCCCGTTCGGTTACAAGAGGCAATACCTGCTCTTTGCACATTCCCAGTTGGGGACGATTATAATCGTAATAAAGGTTGAAATTACCGAAGGGTTTTACGAGTCCGGCATTCGCTTTAAAACTTTTCTCATTAAACCGGGTATTCGGGACAAAATCTCCGTTGCCGTCGAGATAATCCGCGTGATTTTTATATCCGCCCCGAAGTCCCCAGTTAAAATTGTTCTTTTTACCTTTTATTCCCAGACTGTTGCAGAATCCGCTGGTATTTGAATGGTAATGCCCGGTGTAATCGCCTTCAATACGATCAGACAACGCAGGTTTTTCCTTGATAAAATTGATTACCCCGCCAACAGCTCCGGAACCATAAAGCAGGGAAGCAGGGCCTTTTATCACTTCCACCTGTTCTACGCCAAATTCGTCGATAATAAACGCATGGTCTTGTGAATAATGATAGTTTTCCAGTTTCACCCCGTTGTTCATGACAATGATATTGGTCATGGATAATCCCCGAATGACGGGCATCGAAACACCCGGACTTTTTGATATCATGTTGACCCCGGGAATAGAAGCTAGTGTTTCTATGAGGTTGGGACTGCCTGAGGTTTCAATTTCCTGTGCCTTTACCGTTTCGATTTTGATGGCATTCTCGTGCTGAGTGGATGCAAAAATGCCGGAAACGACCACTTCTTCTGCTTCTAATGGCAACGGTTTAAGTGCAATATTCAGATGACAGTGAAGCGAATCGGTAAAAAATGATTTTAGTACCGTTTGGTACCCCATGTAAGAAAACTGAACTTTTATCCTTTTCTTTGAGGGGACTTTTACTTCATATTCTCCGTTGAGATTGGCCACTGTTCCCGATTTCATCTCGGGAAAATATACATTGGCCCCGGAAAGTCCTTCCCGGGTTATTTTATTATAAATTTTACCTGTTAACATTGTTTGTGCCTTCCCAACAGATACCGTAATCAAAACTACTGTCAGAAAAACAAGTGCCCTATATAACTGTTTCATAGCCATTTCATTATTATTTGCTTCCTTTTGAATTGTTTAAAATCCCCATAAATGGGGATTGATTTCTGTATCTCCCTTGATTATTTTTGTACAATTAAATTTTTTGATAAAAGTATAGTGGTATGACTGGAGGGAGGTAACGCCAAACGGTGAGTTTCTTTAATCTTACGACGGTAATATCACGGGGATAAAATTTCCCTATAAATAAAGATCGTTTACTATGAAATATTCAATAACAAGCAGTGAATTAGGACGGTTTTACAATAATCGGTACACCCAAAATTGTTCGAATAAGGCCTTTTCAGATACCCGGGATGAAATTGACACGGATGTTCTCAAAATGTCTGTAAAAGAATGGAAAACGCAGGATATGAAAGCGCATTTGGTTCAAACGAAAGCACAACATGACGTTCATGTAAGGGGAGGAATCCGTGGGGAATTTGCCGTGCTCCATTTTGTTTGTGAGGGAGAGACAATAATTGATAAAAATAAGGCTTTACCCTCTGTTATTAGCCGGAATACAAATAATTTTTTCTGCTCAACTACTGAAAATATTGGACATCGGTTCAAACAAGGCAGAAATAATGTCTATTTCAAGGTTTTTCTTCCGTACAGCTATATCAATGCCAAAGCAGAACAATATCCTAATGTTTTCGGGGCATTACAAATGATGATAGCAAACCGGTGTCCTGTTTTGCGAAAGAACAACCTGGCAACTACCCTTGAAATGCAAACAGTGATTGAACAAATAAAGAATGCCTCTGATATGGGAACTCTTGCATCTTTTTATTTCGAGACTAAAATACAAGAACTCTTAACTCTTCAACTACAGCAAATAAACAAGATTGATTGTTCGGGATGCAGATACCACAAATATTATCAGGAACAGCTAAACGAAGCAAGAAATCTTATCGAAACCTGTTACCAAACACCCCCTACCATTGCCCAACTGGCTCAGGAAGTGGGAATGAGCGAAACGGTGCTGAAAACGAATTTCAAGAATTGCTTCGGCACAACGATATACGGTTATTTATTTGAGTACCGTATGAATATTGCCCAAAAATTATTATCAAACAGCACCCTGACCATCGCCGAAATTGGAGACAAAACGGGCTATGAGCATCCCTCGCATTTTACTACCGCATTTAAACGGAAATTTGGGGTTAGTCCGGTGGAGTGGAGAAAAAGTGCGTAAGTAAACACCCCAAGGTATCAGTAACAATGTGGCATTTATGACATTTTATTTTTTCCCTGCAAAAAAAAATTGGGTAGAACCGCCGTATGATGGATAAAAACGAACAGATGGTTTTGACGGGTGTCGGAGATTCCGGTTTCCGACTTCTTGAGCCATGAAATCAGTTGATCCCAAGGCTCCTGACTATTCAGCGGATCGGAATCTGCTGCACCCCTAAATGCTGTCTCAGCTTGCCTTAAAGTCCTCAATTCAATAGCCAACATTAACTCGATTTGCCCTTTTTTAACACCCACTTAAGATGCAAGCTTACTCTTGATTGCCTACCCAATCTTTGATCTGAACTAATTATTTTGCAATACATCGTCCATATCCACATCCAAATCGAATGCGTTGTGTACCTTTTCAGTTGTGATGTCCTGCACAAGAGAGAAATCTTTCGTCAATTTTATATCCAACGAAGAAGCCCCAATTTTTACGGTATAGGTTCCTTTTTCTGCAATCCAGGCACTTTGATCATCAACGAAGGAAGCCAAATCTGAAGCTTTCAAAGTGAATTTCAATGTTTCTGATGTGCCCGGATCCAGCTCTCTCGTTTTGGCAAAAGCTTTTAGCTCTTCTATCGGTTTATCGACAATTTTGTCCGGAGCTGAAAGATATAGCTGAACCACCTCTTTTCCGGCAACCTCACCGATATTGGTAACGGTTACAGACACCTCGATTTCATTATTAAAGTTGGCACTGCTCAATGTTAAGTCAGAATGTCCAAAAGTTGTATACGAGCTACCGAAACCAAATTCATAAGATGGTTTCACGTCGAACGTATTGAAATAGCGGTAGCCCACGTAAATACCCTCTTTGTAGAAAACTTCCTTCGGATCGTTTGCCGGCACTCCCGGGAAATCCACTGAAGAAGGAGCATGGTTATAATCTACCGGGAATGTCATGGTTAACTTGCCCGAAGGATTCGCTCTTCCCGATAATACATCAGCCACTGAGTTTCCACCTTCCTGGCCGGGTTGCCATACCAACAGAATAGCATCTACTTTATCTTTCCAGCTTGCAGTTTCGATCACACCTCCAATATTAAGGATAACGATCACTTTTTTACCTTGAGCATGAAACGCATCAGCAACAACATTGATCATCTTCACTTCATCCAATGCCAAATAGAAATCGTTGCTGACTTTCCGGTCGAATTGTTCCCCTGAATTTCGGCCGATAGTAATAATCGCGGCTTCAGAAGATTCAGCTTTTTTAGCCACCAGTTTTTTGCTTAAAGGCATTTCCAGAAGACGTTGAACATCAGAAAGGAGGCCACCATTGTCTTTACGACGCTTCGTCTCTTTTGCCTCGGCATTCTTCACAAAAGGAACGTACATATCATTAAGTTCCTTGTCGATTTTGTAACCGGCGTTGCCCAAGCCTTCAATTAAAGAAACTGTGTACGCTTCATTGACGTCACCACTACCTGTCCCTCCGGCAATAAAGCTGTACGAAGTTCCTCCAAACACAGCAATAGAGCCGGTCTTATTCGTGTAGGGCAAAACCGAGGCATCATTTTTCAACAATACCATTCCTTCGGTTGCAGCACTTCGAGTTACTGCCGCATGAGCCTTCAGGTCTGGCTTATTGCTGTACTTATATTTTTTGACCGTTGGTGTTGCGGCAATATATTCCAAAATACGCCGTAAACTGGTATTTACTGCCTCTTCATCGATACGACCTTCTTTGATTGCTTTAATCAATTCGATTTTTTGCTCTTCCGTTCCTGGCATCATCAAATCATTTCCTGCCTCAACCTGTGCTACCACATCCGAAACTTTATTCGGATCCAGGATTGATTCAAAATTTGGGTACCCACCAAACCAGTCAGTCATGACAATGCCTTTGTATCCCCACTCATCTCTCAAAATACTGGTCAACAAGTCTTTTCGCTCTGATGCATACTGCCTGTCTATTTTGTTATAGGCAGTCATAATGGTCCAGGGCTTGGCTTCTTTAACTGCGATTTCAAATCCTTTCAGGTAAATTTCACGCATTGCACGTTCAGTAACATGTGCATTTACCGACAAACGATTGGTTTCCTGATTGTTTGCGACAAAGTGTTTCAAGGAAGTTCCAACGCCGTGCGACTGGATTCCTTTGATATAAGAAGCAGCAATCTTGCCAGACAACAGCGGATCTTCGGAAAAATATTCAAAGTTTCTACCGTTTAAAGGGTTACGGTGAATATTGGCAGCCGGAGCCAGTAAAACATCAACGCCGTACTCCTTCACTTCTTCCCCCATCGCTTTTCCCACTGATTCAATTAAGTCGGTATTCCAGGTACTTGCCAATGAAGTGCCCACAGGAAATGCCGTGGCATAATAAGTGTTCGGATCATTTTTACGTTTAGGCTCAATGCGCAATCCGGCAGGGCCATCTGCAAAAACTGTTTCAGGAATGCCTAGTCTTGGAATCCCGGCATTTCCGCCGGCAGCTCCCAGC
The DNA here is from genome assembly GCA_963662895.1 of Prolixibacteraceae bacterium. Taxonomy (GTDB): domain Bacteria; phylum Bacteroidota; class Bacteroidia; order Bacteroidales; family Prolixibacteraceae; genus GWE2-42-39. The sequence goes on from OY759982.1 coordinate 3,526,173, forward strand.
ACGCGAAAATCGGGTTCACCTTCTAAAGGCACTAAACCTGCGTAGCCCGGCATTCCCGGCCCGATTAACAATTCCGCCTTTTCTTCCGGCGTCATTGCTTCAATAATCTTGTTGACAGAAGCTTTACCAAATTGGGGTGCATTCTGTGCATGAGCGTATTGCAGACTTGATATGGCTGCGAATCCGCAGAAACTTACATTTCTCAAAAGAGTTTTTATTCTTGATTCTCTCGTTTTCATTTATTGTTACAATTAGGTTTTCAATTCGATGATGCTAGTTCTTATTTACTTTTATAATCTCATCCAGAAACTTATACCGATTTTCCAGCTGCTCATCTTTTTTCTGCACCGTAGTATTATTGATTTGCATCACCAGAGGAACGTCTTCCCTATTGGTAACGCTCCAACCAGGTAGTCCCAAACCGTATATTCTTTCAGGTTAGCGAAAGTACTCGGCTTATTACCCAACAAATACATTGGTACCATTTCCTGCGAATTCCAGCCAACCAACAAAGGAATATGCGCCTGTTCTCCATTCGCATAGATTTCATAAGGGCTTTTAGGCAAAAAGTAACCATCGATATTCGGAACAAATGAACCTTGAATTTTTAATAAGTCCTCTCCCGATGCCGCTCTAAGATCTTTTAATGATTTGTACCCGAACTTTAGAGTGATTTCAACGCCCAAGTTTTCTGCTTCTTTTTGAGTAGCGATGAAGCGTGTTCCCATCAACGAACCGCTCGAACCAATGACCTGAGCTACCAGGTCTTTCGACAACGGAGAACACATCAAACTACTTACCGACACTGATCCGGCAGATTCGCCAGCAATCGTTATTTTATCAGGGGCTCCGCCAAATGCAGAGATATTGTTTTTTATCCACTTCAACGCTGCAACCTGGTCTAACAACCCATAGTTTCCGGAAGCGTGATGTTCAGATTCTTCAGACAACGCGGGATGAGACAGGAACCCAAAAATTCCGAGTCGGTAATTAACAGTGATGGATACAATCCCGTTGCGTGCCATCGACTCGCCGGCGTAACGCGGTTCACTCCCGCTTCCGGCAACCAACCCACCGCCGTGAAAATAAACCAATACCGGAAGCTTTTCATTCATGTTCTTGGCAGGTGTCCATATATTCAAATACAAGCAATCTTCACTCATTTTGCTTGTACTAAAATTCATGTCTCCAAAAACATTGGTTTGTATTGCATTGGGGCCGAACTCGGTAGCCTGTCTCGTTCCTTCCCTATTTTCAAGAGGCTGTGGTTCCTTCCATCTCAATTCTCCTACTGGAGGTTTTGCAAAAGGAACTCCATTAAAAACCTTAATTCCGGATGTATTTATTCCCACAATCTGTCCGTTTTTTGTTGCAACTACAGGACTCGCATTTTGACAAAAGCACGTTAGTGAAAATGAAATGCACGCAAATAGAAGGATATACTTTAGTTTATTCATGGTTGTGAGAATTGGACTAAAAGCTAAGTCAGAAGAATAAATGCAATAGCTTTAGCCACGCATTTATTCTTCTGACTTAGCTGATTTAGATTATCGAAATTGAATTATTTTGTAAGCTGATTCTCAACAGGCACAACTGAAGCGATTTGTTTATCCCTGATGGCAATTATCTCTTTAATAATTTCCGGGTGCTTACTGCTGATGTCGTATTTTTCTGAAGGATCGGCGTCCAAATCGTACAACAGCGGTGTCTCGTGTACTTCTGGTCCTTTACCGTATCCTTCTTGAGTAGTAAAGTGAGCTTTGTATCTTCCTTTTCTTACAGCGAATAGTTCTTCACCTCTGTAGTAAAACACTTCATCTCTGGGGCTTGCGCCTGCATTCAACAATGGTGCAGAAATATCATAGCCGTCATATACCCGGTCATTCGGTAACTCCACGTTGGCCATGCTACAAAATGTAGGTAACAAATCCATTGTCGTTCCCAAACCAGTAACAACCTTGTGTTCGATCATCTTTGGACTCCAGAAGATGGTCGGTTCACGCATACCTCCTTCAAAAGTTTCACCTTTACCACCTCTTAACAATCCGGCACTACCACCATCTTCACTCATCAACAACCAAGGACCATTGTCCGAAGAGAAAACGACAATTGTATTTTCATCCAATCCTGTTTCTTTCAATGCCTTCAAAATCTCGCCAACACTCCAGTCAATCTCTTCAACACAGTCGCCATAGTCACCCCGCTGACTTTTACCTGCAAATTTTTCAGATGAATATACGGGAACATGAGGGAAAGCATAAGAAACATACAAAAAGAAGTTGTCGTCTTTATTTTCTTTTAAATAGTCAATAGCCTCTTTTGTGTATCTTTGTGTTAACTGAGTTTGCTTAGCTGGTTGTTCAATAATTTCGCCATTTCTCATTAAAGGCACATTGAAGTAACCCGGCTTTGGATCCATACAACCATCCAGGTAGTCCTGCATCGTTTTAATAGGGAACGTTTTGTCCATATCGTTACTATACGGAATGCCGTAGTAATAATCGAAACCATGTGCATTGGGTAAAAACTTCTTATCGTCGCCCAAATGCCATTTCCCGATACAAGCTGTTTTATATCCTCCTTCTTTTAAGGCAGAAGCAATGGTGATCTCATTTTCGGGCAGCCCTCCTTTTGCTTTCTCATAAAGTACTCGGTGCATCGGCTCGCTGCTACACATTCCTGAACGAATCGGTAAACGACCTGTCATAATACCTGCACGAGATGGTGTACATACGGAAGCTGCAACATAAAACTGAGTCCACTTTTGGCCTTCGTCGGCCATTTTATCCAAATTCGGAGTTTGAATGGTCGGGTGACCGAAAGTTCCTAGGTCTCCGTATCCCATATCATCGGCGAAAAGTATTACAAAGTTCGGAGACTTCTTTGTATTTTGAGTTTGTTCAGCGCATGCCGATAGTGTCAAACAGCACACTGCCAATCCTAACCCGAGAAATCGTTTTAGATTTTTTGTATTCATAATTATTGTATTAGTTTTTTTTGATTGAAAATATTTATTTCGATTCTAGAAATATTTGCCAATTCCCATCGAGAACTGTCCTTGCGTGTTGGCGCCATCTTTAAATGTAAAGCCTGCTCCATAATCGGCTCTCAACACAATTCCGGCTTTTGGCTTAGCCATGTATCGAATACCTGCTCCAATGCCGGATGCAGTACCATTCATATTGTCGTTTGCTTTATTTCCACTTACATTACAAACTGATCCGAAGGCTGCTAACCCGAATTTACTGTCGTTGAAAAAATGGTCATATTCAAGATTGTAAGACAACATAACCGGCCCCTGTAAAGTAGCTTTCATGAAACTTCGTTGATCACCGGTGTTAGACATGTACTGCGCAGAACCCAAGTCTCCCGTTTTGAATGACACGTTAAAGCCATGAGAGAAAGTTCTTCTCCAATCATTGATAGGTGAATGAAAGAATTGAAATTTAGTGATTAAATAGTAAGCTGTAGGATCGACATTTTCAACTCCTGTTTCAGGATTTGAGCTCTTGAAACCTAAACTATGGCTAGCGTAAGTAAAATTACTATTCAGATAAAAGCCTTTTGTCGCGAATTGCTTATTATCCCTTGAATCGTAATCCAGTACAATCCCCGGTGAATACATTGTTGTTGAACCATTCATTGAAGCCAGTGCCTCATGCGTATAAGTTGAACTTGACTTATTGTATTCTGCTTTTACACCGACATACCATTTCGTGTCTCCAATCCTTCTCCATGCTTTCAGCAATACCATATCGATTTGACCTAACAAGTCCAAATCACCAATATTTGTAATAGAAAGCGGCATCTCATATTCGTAATGAATATATTGCTCGGAGAAACGCCATTTGTCTTTGGCCAGGTATTGTTTATTAGTTATCCCGAATAATATCCCGGAATTTTCCAGTGATTTATTAATGTAGGCCGATGTAATCGAATAAGGAGATTGTCTGTTTTTATCCAGGTTGTAAACAAAGGTACCGGCCCCCCCACCGAAAAATCCCAACATGGCATTTTTACCAACTAAAGGCATCGCAACAGTAATAACTTTACTTGTTGACTTCTTCAGATTCTTGCGTTGTGTTTTTAGTGATTTTAATTCGGTCAAAAGTGCTTCGTCTTTTGAATCGTCTCCGCTGGATTTTGCAACACTTAGTTCATTTTTCTTTGCCGAAATTGTTGCTTCCAGCCCTGCAATCTTGGTTTTTGTTGCTTCCACATACTGTTCATACTTTTCTTTAGGACTTAATCCGTCTGCTTTTTCCTGTGCAAATAAGTTCAGGCACAACGACAGAACAATACCGAATAATAAGATACGTTTCATCATGGTTTGATTAGTGTTTTTTAAAATTAGTGTTTTTAATAACATTGTCCATTTCCCGATCTAATGGTCGTAGCAACTGAAACTTTCCGAACTGCGAACATAAACTCTCAACCAGCCCTCAACTCGTGATCAAAATCGACAATTCAAAAATATCTGACGTCCTCCGATCAGTTCTTTCCCGTCCGTTTTATGATTTGATATTTTGTTTTCTTCCATTTGTCTATTTGTTTATTTTTTTGACAATTTGTTTTTCCAGCCTGATTTCGAGCCTAAAACAAATATTCCAGGGCAAACATTCTACTATATTTGCGTACCAACACTATATTAAACCAGCGATATGAGAAGTGCGATTATTTTTGCTTTATGCCTTTTCGTTTTGAGTTCTTATTCGAAACAAAGTGACGCTCTCGATGAGCCGAACTTTGTCGTTTCAGACCACATCTCAAATCAAACGATCACGGCCATAATTCAGGATGAATCCGGGTATTTGTGGTTTGGTACTAACCGGGGACTAAATCGATTTAATGGGTATGACTACCATCAATACTTACACGATAAAGAAAATCCAAACTCGATCTGTAATAATAATATCACGGCCATTTTCGAGGATCAATCCAAAAACCTTTGGGTAGGTACTAAAAACGGGATAAGCAGGTTGAATAAGGATAGCCGGAACTTTGAAACAATCCCGATAAAAAGCCCCCAGCTTATTGCAAATCAAATTCTCGAGTCCTCCGACGGAAATATCTTCGCCGGTTTTAGTGACCGGATTTATAAATATGATCCGGCAGCCAAGCAGTTTGTCTCAATTTTAAAATTTGAGACAAACTACATTGCAAACCAATTCTTTATTGATAAAGCGGATCGCTTTTGGCTCATTTCAAGATATTCAATTAAATGTTACTCTTATCCAAACTTCAATCTGATAAGAGAAGTACCAATCACAACAAACCCGAACATTTTTTATGCAGACATGCTCGAAGACGGGATGCTTTGGGTGATGCACGACAAAGGGGTTATCCACATTTTTGACACAAACAATAACGACGAAGTTCCCGTTCCCCAAGCGATAAAAGATCATCTGATACTGTCGAAAGCCATCGTTAAAAGAGTATTTGAATTAAAGGAGAATCAATTTTTAATCTGCACCTACAAGAACGGCACATACCTCTATGACGGAAATAATCAGAAAGTTATTTTCCAGCAGGAATCCAGCTTCCCGCTTCTTTTACCAAACGTCATTATTACAATAATTTTTAAGGATGATGACAACAATTTGTGGGTCGGATCTGAGGAGCAGGGAGTCTATCCCTTTTACAGCTATATAAGACAATTCAACAATATTAAACCGCTCTCATTGCATACGAAAGATAAATCGATCAAAGCATTGAATATCGATCCCAAAGGAAGGCTTTGGATCAGCTCACTGGCCAACGATTTATACATCTACGACTTTAATACAGGTTTTTTCAACACCATTGATTTAGATGAGTTCTTTTATGAAGCTCCTTATTTTATGGACCAGATCATCGATATCATGACTGACGATCAGTACGTTTGGATCTTAACCCGATCAAAAGTTATCCGCTGTATTTATTCACAAAACAAGCTCATTCGCAAGGGAACTTTTAACCTGAAAAGAAAGGTAACCAAGTTTACAAAAGATAAAAACGGAAATATCTGGATCGGTACTGATTCAGATGAGGTAATCATCATCAACTTTGATAAAAATGATGTCAAAACCTTATCCATTTTCAATCCGGGCATCGGGTACGAAAGTACGCTTTTATCGCTCTCAAATGATGAAATATTGATTGCTTCATCAAACCAACCAGTCAAAATCATAAACCCTGTTTCATTGGAAATGAAGGATCTTATCGACAACTCAAACACAAGCTTTGACAATTTCGAACCCAGCTCCGTATTCGAAGACTCTAACGGAATAATCTGGATCGGAAACTATAATGGGGCACTAGTAAGATACGATCCGAAAGAAGAAAAAACAGACACCATTAGCATCCAGAATGTAACCAGTATTATCGAAGATTCTGAAAATAACATTTGGACGGGAACCTTATATGGCTTAGGCCATTACAACACCCATAGAGATATCTGCAATATCTATTATTCATACGATGGTATCGACGGAAATCAGTTCAACAACCACGCCATCCTATTGCCGGATAGCTCACTCGTTTTCGGAGGCACCCACGGAACAACGGCATTCAAGCCTAATGAAATCATCAACAAGGGCAACTCACCGCTCTATATTGAAGATATCCAAATCAACAATGGCCCATTACGAAGCTTCCAGGGAGTTGTCAACGACAACGACTTATTCGAGGACAGCTCGTTGCTGTTAAAATACAACCAGAATGCAATCAGTATTTCCTACGCTGCTCTGGAATTTAGCGAGTCGTCTAAAACCAGGTATTTCTACCGCTTACAAGGCTACGATGATCAGTGGATTGAAGCCAATCGGAACCGAGTTGCGCACTACTCCAATTTGAAACCGGGGAATTATACTTTTCAAATTAGAGCAACAAGTAATGACAATGTATCTGTAAAAGGCGAGACCGCATTACGGATTCACATTTCAAATCCCCCATGGCTAAATACCTGGGCTATAATTACATATATCACACTGATTGGCTCAGTGGGATATTACAATTACCTTTTATATATGAGGACCAGAGAAAGTAAAATAAGTGCAATGATGGCCATCCGCGATAGAGAAAGCGAAGCTATGGTTAACAGGATGAACATGAGCTTTTTCTCAAATATTTCGCACGAATTCAGAACACCGCTAACATTAATTATTGGTCCATTGGGCTCGCTTAATAAAAGCGATAATTTTGATAAAAATCAGAAGTCGTTAATTCATCTTATTCAACGCAATGTGAGACGAATGCTGAGGTTGGTGAACCAATTGATGGATTTAAGCAAATTGGAGGCGGATACACTAAAACTGAAGGTAAACAGAGTAGATGCAATTCACCAAATGAATTCGATCGTGGATTTATACCGAACTCTTGCTATCGAAAAAAATATAACACTCAGATCAGTAGGCCTTGAGGACTCATATTTTATGATGATTGATGTGGACAAACTGGAAAAAATCATCACGAATATTCTTTCAAATGCCTTCAAATACACTCCTGAAGGTGGAGCGATTACAGTTCACTTCGATGTGGAGACAAGAAAGGAACTGGACAACAAGTTTCCCGGGATCAACTCCAATTACGAAGGATATTACGCTCATATAGAAATAGAAGATACGGGCATTGGTATTCCTGAAGATAAACTGGAAAATATTTTCAAACGCTACTACCAAATCAATGACAAACAAAATGAGCAGTATAACTGGGGTACCGGAATAGGTTTGTACTTTACACGCTGTCTAGTCGAAATTCACCACGGAATGATTAAGGCTGTGAACAACAAATTTGGAGGTTGTAAATTCTCATTTATTCTTCCAACCGAGAAAAATGCCTATCAGGAAAACGAAATTTATAAGAAAGAAAACTTTATTCCGACAGATTTAGAAAAGATTGAATCTCTACAAGAGGCTTTTCTCGTAGCAGAACCGGCAATTCAGAATGAGCCGAATGTCGGCAAAAAAATAATTTTGATTGTTGAAGATGACCTTGAAATTGCGTACTACATCAAAAAACTTTTAACTCCCCTTTACTCTGTATTTACCAAATATGACGGTGAAAGTGCATGGAGAAACTTATCTGAGATTAATCCCGATCTTATTATTAGTGACGTGTTAATGCCGGTTATGAACGGTTATGAACTTTGCTCCAAAGTGAAAGGCAGTCTGGATTTCTGTCATATTCCTGTGATACTACTCACAGCAAAAACTCTTTTAGAAGAAAAAGTCAAAGGCCTTGAAAACGGGGCCAATGCCTATGTTACCAAACCTTTTGAATCTGCATATTTAATAGCAGTAATAAAATCACAATTGAGAGATCGGGAATTACTGGGAGAAATTCTAAACAGCAAAACAGATACTAGCCTAGTTAAAGAAGAGATGATATCTCCCAAAGATCAGGCTTTTATGGACCAACTATACGAATTGATGGCAACAGAGTTAGCAAACCCTGAAATTAACGTGACAGCTATTGCTGAAAAAATGAGAATGAGTCGAACCAAATTCTATCATAAAATAAAAGGACTGACAAACGAACAGCCCAATGTTTTCTTTAAGAAATACAAACTGAATAAGGCCGCAGAACTTATTATCACCGGCCAATACAATGTAACTGAAATTTCAGAAATGACAGGCTTCATGAGTCTTGCGCACTTTTCAAAGAGCTTTAAGAAACAATTTAGTTGTAATCCAAGCGAATATAGCGGATAGGACTTCTCAAAGGAAAGAATATTGTAAAGGCTGACGACGGGGTATTATGGATTATAAATACAATCAAGAAATTAAAAATGTATCCAGAGAAAAACTTATAAAGCATGCTATCAAATCTCTAACAACCAATAGAAAGCAATCTTATTTACTAACAAAAGAACATCTCTCAAAAATAACAGACCACTTTAATTCCCTGTTATTTAGTGTCTGTCTATAAACTATAAATTATTGATAAATAGAATATTGTATATTTTTTCGTCACTTCATTTTCTTGTCATGAAGGTTTATCCTGCCAACCCATATCCCAATTAACAAAAATGCAAGCCATGGAAATACCGGGTGAAACCCATTAACAAAAAGGTTCCTCAGGAATCCTTTTATCGTGAAAAAATCAATGTACTCCATAGATTGCCAATTCCACCCGTACTCATAATTAATGAATGGAAAAATCAGTGTATAACCGGCTATTATGATCAAAGAAGTGGCAATAAGCCATCTGCGTGAAACGGATAGAAAAAGTACACCCATAGAAAGGTACAATCCATAATATGCAATATATCGGCAGGCCAGATAACGTAATAACTAAGTCCTGCCACAAAAAGAAATGCAGCCCTTTTTAATAAATTTATTTTTACTTGTATTAATTGCTGATTGTCATTTTTCTGTTTAGCGCTGTTGTACATTAGTGTCATACCTGCACCAGCTAATACAACAAAAAGAGCGGCTGCTTTTCCTGAAAGAATATCGACAAACACATAAAGCCAGCCTGATGTCTGGTTTGACATCACTACCTTAAAATTGACAAATATCATCCCGATAATTGCCAAACCACGGGCAAAATCAAAACCTATGATTCGTTGTTTCATTTGTCCTATCCTTTTAATCTGATTGATATTTCTTTTAATCTGATTAGTTGTTGATAATGAAATGGGAGTGTAAAAGAATTTTCAATAAATTCGAAAACATACATTATTACCGAAAAAATGACTCCGTATTCTAACGAATTTACTTAAGATTTCCGGGAATGTATTTTCAAAAAACTTTACAAACTCATTTAACAAACCGACTCTGGCATTTGTCGTTGAAATTGAAATTTCTTGTTTTCTTTCTTTTTCAACTAATTCAGATGATATCTTTTCATAAATATGAGCATAAGCTCTTGTATCAAAAAACCTTCTCACAGCTCCGGTCACCAAGGATACAATACCAAGTAACCCTAAATTGATTAGACCTGCATTTTTAGAGTTCAATAAATCGTTGATGGCAAATCCTATAAAAAGAGGAAATAATAATAAGATTACAGATTCAGCCAAAGCCATTACCATCGTGAAGCTTATTTTCAATTTAAATCTTCTGAAAATGTTTTGAAGTGTTATATCATTATTTTTCATGAAACTACTATTCCTTTCCTTCGACAAACATTTTAAAGTCTGAATCCATTTTCTCACTTTTGTTTTCTTTTTGAAGTAGAATAATGAAAGACAGCACTTTTCAATTCCTTATCTTCGATTTTAAAAACCAACTTATCAGTTTCCCATTCCTTTATCAATAATTTTATGCTCTCGCCTTTAGCATTGAACATTTTTATTGATTTTTCTTTGGCGTCATACGACCACTGCCCCGTTGATTGATTTCCTTCATCAACGCTTACATAAGTCATATCTTCATTGAAAAGCATAAAATCATCTTTGTCTTTTTCTTCGGGAGCATAGTCTATCCACATGTATGTATAATGATGGATATACCATTTTTTACACAAGTTTTCCTTCCATCCCGGGGTATTTGCCCCTACAAGATATGGGCTGAGTAAGGCAAAAAATATGGTTATAAGAGCCATCAGTAAAATCATTTTTTTTATTTTATTATCGTTTAATTAATATTGAATACAAAAGAGGGACAATAACCAGGGTAAGCAGGGTTGCAACAAGCAATCCGGCCATTAACGAAACAGCCAGTGGCGTAAACATTGCGCTACCGGAAAGAGACAGCGGAATCAGCGCCATCACAGTTGTTGCTGTTGTTACCATGATAGGCACAAACCGCTGGTTGGATGAATCTTTACATGCATCGTGGATGCTCATTCCTTTTTTTCGGGCCCGGTTGATGAAGGTGATTAGCAGTATGGCATCGTTTACGACAACTCCGATAAGGCTGGCGACCCCCAAAATAGCAGTAAACGATAATGGCTGCCCTGTTAGTAACAAGCCAATGACTGCCCCGATAAAGGACATTGGCAGTGTAAATAAAATCACTAATGGTTGTACGAATGAATTAAATTGGAGCATAAGGATGATGTAAACCAGGAAAATAGCCGCAAGTGCAGCTACCCCGAGGTTTCCTGTATCTTTTTTGTTCTCTTCGCGTTCGCCGTCGAAACTGATTTCTGTGCCCTTAGTATTCATATGTGGCATAATATTGTGTTCAATCTCATTAGCCATATCAATAGCGCTGAACCCAGCGGCAGCATCGCAGAACACGGTGATGTTACGTTCTTTATTGAGACGCCTGACAACAGGGTATTCTTTTTCCAGGTTGATATCGGCGACTTGTTTTAATAATATTTTCTGATTTGTATTAGATGCTAATATTCCTAAGTTATCAAGGTTGTCTATAGAGTTAATGTTACCGCTCAATTTTACGGGTATTTCTTTACCTGCGGTATGTAGTTTAGTAACCTCACTCCCCATTAGAGCTAGGTTTATCTGCCTTTCAATGTCGTATTGGCTTAATCCAAAAGAGGATGCAAAATTGTAATCAACATCGACAAAGTACTCGTAATTAAAACTGGATATGGTCGTACCGATTTTTTCGAGTCCGTTTATACTTTGTAAAGTATCTCTTATTGTTTTTGCAACTTCAATATTGCGGTATAGGTTATTACCTGAAATATTAACCTTAATTTGACCTCCGCCTGTTCCTGAAAGACTTAGCAGCCTTGTTTGTATGGAAGCCCCGGTAATATGTTCATTAAATAACTGTTGCAAATATGCAGCAAGCTCCTTCTTGTTCTCAAAACGTTCGCTTTTGTCAAGGTCAAAATCAACCTTTACCTGGGCATATTCTTCCAGCGGGACATTTACCTCCATAAGCTGGTAAAAGCGGGGCAAAGGTTGTCCAATGGATGAAGTATAGCTAAGTACCTCATTCTGCTTTTTCAATAATTGCTCAACATTTGCAACAATACTTTCTGTTTTTTTTATGTCATTGTCTTCCCCGTGTATGTCAATATAAAAAATGTCTTTATCTGCAGGCGGAAAATATTCTTTATGTAGCAAAGTAGTGAGGCTTAGGGATGCCAGTAATATTGCGACACTAATTCCGATTGTAAGTTTTTTATTTGCCAGCGCCTTGTTAAGCAGGTGTAAAAAGAATTTTCGCAGGTAATTTCGCCTGATTTTTGTTTTCTCCGATTTTTTAGAGAAGAGTACAGTTAAGGCTGGAATAGCAAGCATGGCAACAAAGTAGGATGCTGTTAAAGAGATGATGACAATTTGTGGGATCGATCCTAGCAAATCGCCGGCAGCCCCCGGCAAAAACATAAGAGGGGAAAAAGCCGCAATGGTTGTTAAAGTTGAAGCAAGAACCGGCATGGCTGTTTCTTTAGCTCCCAGGTAGGCTGCCAGGTGTTTTTCTTTTCCTTTATTTAAATGCTCCTGAACAGCCTCAACCACAACAATGGCATTATCGACTAACAAGCCAAGTGCAATAATTAAAGCCGTAGTTGATATCTGATGGACTTTAATTTTAAAGAACCACATAGCAATATAAGTGATAAGAATAGATAATGGAATAGCGGTTGAAACTACAATTGCATTCCTCATGCCCAAGGCGATAAAAACCACTATCAGTACGAAAAATATTCCCTGTAGAAGGTTCATCATAAAACTGGATATCGATTTGCTGATTGATTCCGGTTCAAATGAAACTTCGTTGATAATTAAATCCTCAGGAAAATCCTTTTTTATTTCTTCAATCTCGCGCCTTACTTCTTTACCAATATGGATAATGTTTTTGTTAGGCTGAAAATAGCCCGATAAGAGCACTGCATTTTTACCGTTTTGTTTTGTCCTTGACTTAACATCGCTGCGTTCATCTACCGTAATTTCTGAAATATCTTTCAGGTATAGTGCCGAACCGTTTTCTTCTGAGGTGAAAAGGATGGTATTACCAATATCCTGCGCTTTGGAATAAGGTTTCGACACATTTACACTGATATAGCCTTGTTCTGTCCTTATACCTCCTGAAGGGATAGAGATATTTTGTGCCTCAATAATTTGTGCAATGTTCTCAATTGATATGGGATATTTTTGAAGTTTGGCAATATCTACTTTTATCTTGATTTCTTTTGGAATTTTTCCTGTTAAATCAAACCGGGTAACCCCGCTTATTTTTGAAAGTTTTTTTTGAAATACATCGGCAAAGGCAGCCAACTGTTCATAATCATAATTCTCACCGGAGAAACTGATTATCATCCCGGCTGTTTCAATCAGTTTTGTATCAATAACCGGTTCCTGTGCATCTTTAGGAAATTTAGCTTTTACCGTATTAATAATCCGACGTAATTCCTGCCATGATTTTTCAACCTTGGCTTCGTTTGTTAAACTCACTACTACGATTGATGCGCTGTTAAATGAATAGCTTTCCACCTTGTCGAAATCGGGGACTTCATTTATTGCATTTTCAACAGGGATGGTTATCAGTTGTTCCATATCCTCCAGCGAAGCTCCCGGATATACAGTAGTTATCATAGCCACCGGAACGGCAATATCCGGGTTTTCCTGCTTAGGTAAGTAATAGTAAAAGTAAAAGCCTACAATGGCTATTGCAATAGTAAGGAATAGCGTAATCTTGCTATGCAATACTGGTATTGAAAGAAGCGACTGTTTTATCTGTGCTTTTGGCTGTGAATTATTGTTCATCGGAAATAAGTGATTTTTAGTTTGTAACTTTTACCCGGTAACCTTCTTTGATGTTTGCCGCCCCTTTTGTGATAAGCATTTCGTTTTCGTTTAACCCGCTGACCCTTACTTTGTCACCCGAAAAATCAATAATGTTTATATATTTCTTTCGAAGCCGGTTGTTTTCTACCACATTTACATAGCTTTCACCATCGTTATATACATGGTTTATCGAAATCCAGATTCCGGTTTGTTTTTCGGAATCGATAAAAATTTTTACCGTTTGTCCGACAACAGGTGGTTTTTTCAATGAATCATCCGAAAAAACAATTTTAATGGTATGTCTGAATGTTTGTATATCGGGCAGCGAGGAAATATAAGAAATGCTTCCTCCTATTTTCTGGTTTTGGTACCTCACAACAGCATTCGAACCTACAGATACTTTACCCATATCCTTTTGAGCAATAGCCGTTTCTGTAAAAACACCAGTTCCCTGCACAATAACGGTTTCTGCCCCTGCCTCAATTATTTCTCCTGTTTTGGGTATTATGTCAGAAACAATCCCATCAGACAGGGCAATTAAAGTTGCATGGTTCAAATCGTCCTGTTTGGCTTGTTGGTTTATTTTGGCCTGTTGTGAGTCTTTTTCTTTTACATCCCCGTCAAGCCGGGCTTTGTCCAGGTCTGTCTCCGATATGCCTCCCGATTCAAACGCTTTTTTCAGATTTGCATAATATCTGTTTGCTTCTTCGTAAGCACTCTGGGCTTGTTCAAATTGCTGTTCTGCTGCATTTAATGCTAATTTCAGCCCTGTGGTTTCCAGTTGAACAAGTTTTGTCCCTTTTGCAACCCGTTGATTTTTTCGTACAAAAATCTGTTCTATTTTACCCGGAACAACAAAACTGTAGTTTACGATCTGAGAACTGATAATGCCAAAGTATTCCAGTTGTTTGATCCTTGTTGTCCGCTTTAGAGTTTCAACTTCAACAGGGAAAGTCGTGTTATTAACCGGTTCTGTGTTCCTGTTTTCACAAGCGTAAAATATCACAGAAAAGAAGATAAGGACAGCGATAATGTTAAGCTTGTTTCTGATTTTAAGAAAGTTATTCATTGTTTTATTTATTATTTCCAAGTGCTTTGTTATAGTCTATTTTGCTGCATTCGTAATTGTAAATGGCATAATAAAAGTTTAATTGTGCCTTTTTCAGGTCTTCACTATATTTGCGTAAATCCAGTTGTGATATTAATCCTGAGCCGGCATTCTTTTGTGCCAGTTCATATCCTTTCCGGGCAGTATTCAGGGTTGATTCAGCCGATTTGACTATCTCAACTTCTTCCTGTAGTTTCATTTGTAAATTCGATATCTCAATTCGGATTTGTTGTTCTGCATCTTCCCTTTGCATCTCCGAAATATGTTGTCTGATTTTAGCTTTCTGCACTTGTGTTGCCTGGTAACCCCCTGAACATATAGGGATGGTTAATGTGAGGCCAACATAAAAAGGCTTGTTCTCATTCTCATTAAATTTCCATTTATCGGAATTGCTCATGTAACTATAGCCCAGTTGCCCGGTAACAACTGGTAAAAATTCAGATTTTTCTTTTTTAACTGAGATTTTCTGAAAGTCGATGTTCTTTATCGCCATTTGGTAATCTTCTCTTTTTTCTAAAACAGCATCAATAGATGGGACCTGAAACGATTCGTTTTTGAATAAATATTGATTTTCGAGAACTATAGAATCTGCAGCATTTAGTCCGGCTATAATTTTCAGATTGCATAAAAGTATCAGGTAGTTGCGTTTTGCTTGTTTTGCCTGGGGGATTTGATTCTCCCAATGGACTTTTGCCTGAAGAAAATCCATTTCGGAAATCAACTTATTCTCATACTTGTTTTTTGCTGCCAAGTAGTTCTCTTTTGCATTTTTTTCTGTTAACCGGTTCAGTTCATAAACATGTTCCATA
The DNA here is from genome assembly GCA_963662895.1 of Prolixibacteraceae bacterium. Taxonomy (GTDB): domain Bacteria; phylum Bacteroidota; class Bacteroidia; order Bacteroidales; family Prolixibacteraceae; genus GWE2-42-39. The sequence goes on from OY759982.1 coordinate 3,541,720, forward strand.
AGAACAGTTTGCAAAAACATTTTTTTTGCATTGTTTATTATTTCTTTTGCCTTGTTTTCATATTTCAACCCTTCGATATCGGAATAAATCCGGGAGCTTTTAAGTTCATATAAGGTTTTAAACGACAGTAGATTCTGTTGTAATAGAAAGTTGGCCTGAAAATCGTTTTTAAAGCCTGCCGCAAACTTTTGCATTTTAACAGGCGCTTCGCCGGTTTCCGGATCAATGTTGGAAAAATCGGGAAATTCAAAATACACATACTGCTCGTTGAAATTTCGTTGGTAACCTCCCTGAAAATTAACCTGGGGCAATAGGCTGGCAACCGCCTCGTTGGTTGCCTTTTGTTCAAAATCCTTTTCTGCTTTGCTGATCTTTAGTTGCAGGTTTGCCTGATTGACCCTGGCTACAAAATCGTCAAGGTTGAATTTATGGTCAGCCCCCTGGGCATATAAAAACTGACTGGCTGCGCAATACAGCAATAGCGTAAATAAGATATGCTTAAAGCCTTTCTCTTTTCGAATAATTTTAGCTGTTTTCATGGATACATCTTTGCAATATCAATTTTTGGTCGAATTATTTTTTGCAAAAATGAAGGGTGTTTGGGACGCGAAAAAATGAAAGGGATAGTACTAAAAATATAGGGGTGAATGGTTTCTTTTTGTGCTAAAAGAGCATTTACCCCAAATACCAGTGGTAAATGGGGGACAATACCAATTGTTGTTTATCAGTTAATTAAACGAGGTGGTTTGCTTTTTGAGTTCGGAGACATAACTTCGGGAAACAGGGATGGTCGATTCAGGAGCTCGCTGGAGTTTCACGTCAAAACCGGCCGTGGTTTTTTTTGCCGATTCAATTTTTTTCGAGTTAATCATGTACGACCTGTGACATCGGATAACGGGAGTATCGGATAAATCTTTTTCCAATTTTTTTATAGTATTTCTCACCAGTATTTTGGTCAGCATGTTATTTTCAGTATAATATACTTCCACATAATTGTCAGCCGACTTAATGTATATCAGATTTTGTACATCAACAACAAGCTTATCCACCCCGGCTTCATCTTTAATTACAATATATTGCTGAAAAATAAGCACTTGCTCTTTTTCTTTTGTGGCCGACAGAGCATCTCTGAAGTAGGTATATGTTAAAAACAAAAAATAAGGCAATACCATAATTAAGGAGTACGCTGCTAAGTTTTCTAACCACAAGAAGATTATTGGCTGTGTGCCGTTTTTTATCAGAATATCAAGAAATGTCCATAAAACAGATGCCAAAATCGCTTCAATAAAAAACCAGCCAACTAAACCGGTAATTGTTAATTTATCAGCTTTAAAAACAGGTCTTAGAACAAACTGCGATATGATTAAAACAACAAACACAAGAGTCATTGCCATAAACAACTCAACAAAAACCTCTTGCGCCGGAATGTTTTCATCATAATAAAGGCCGAAAGGTTGAAAGAAATTCAGAAAAACGAATGCTGAAACAGTAGTGAAAAAGACCAAACTGAACCTTCGGTTTGTTGAGGAAAAGTCAATTTTTTGATTTTTCAGATTATGGATATTGTATATTATACTACTATGCATCTGGTTTGTTTTCTGATATGATATCTTTTAACATTGAATAGTTGCTTACAATAGCAAATTTAATAAATATAAAAGGTATTGAGTTTAAAATATTTTAATGATTTATTCGAATCAAGAGTTAAATAGCTAATGTTATAAAAGCTGCGGCTAATCTTCCAAAAGCATGTACCATTAATCCTTTTGTAGACCTAACTTTGCTTGCCTTTTGGATATCGGCCTTTTCAATCAGCCAATTAAAAATTGCTTCAACCGGTTGTCTGACTTTGGAAACGGCAGTTGAGAATAAATCATCAGCTGCTTTTATCCTTTGCTTTATCACATCAGTCATTCCCTTAACAGCTTTGACCGGTGCAAGTGTTTCTGAATTCTGGTGTTTCAACATGTACAGATTTAGTTCGTTCACAAAGTATATTTTATCACCAAAGAAAGTCCTGTTCTCAATTGCTGACCAGGCTTCTTTAAATACGGTCAAATCATTGACCGAAGCTGGGGTGAACAATATTTGTTCCGGATGGGGCAGTTTTCCAATACGCCGAAAACCTAACAGGTGCAGCTTAAGCCCATAATAATACATCCCTTTGGTCGAACAATACCCCTTGTTATCTCCCTTGCAACCTTGCCCGAACGCTTGCCTGAACAGGTTATGATTGGCATGGAGTCCAATAAGCTTTGGTCAAACAGGCAATCATCCGGCTGAAAATCTGCAAGTAGAATTTCAATGAGCCTGGTAAAAGCACCTCCCAGTCTGTTCAACCGATTATTGAACGCCTGATAGCTACCTAACTTTGGAAACCACGACATTAGGTATTCTGATGCAAAGCGGTGGATGTGCTTTGTTGTCCTATGCCCTTCATGGTGCATCGTGTACAAGTATATGGTCATAATCTCCTGGTCTGTAAATTCCGGCTCATTGTTATTGCTGGACCTTTCACAATAAAATTGAAGTTCTTCAAATTTATCACATACATAAAAGTAAATTCTTACTAACTTGTCGTCCTTATCTCTGGAAATCATATCTGATTGTCAATTCGTAACTGACTCCAAGATACTGATTTTCAGAGATTCATGCAAGATTTACTGCTTGATATTCAACTATTTAATGAACTTTTTTTATATTGTTTTCACCCCTTGATTCGCATTAATAAATATCTATTAAGCCTTGACTATTTCATCTAAACCAAATCAACTTCAATTCCTTTTTCTTTGATAAGTTTAACCATTTTAACAGGTGCTTCCTTATCTGTAATAATCCTGTTTATTTGGTCAAAATTACATATTTTTCCAAATCCTCTCTTTCCAAATTTTGAAGAGTCTGCTAAGACAATTACTTCTTGCGCCGCTTCCAGCATGTACTGATTCAAGTGGGCCTCTCCAATATCACTGGTAGTTAACCCAAAATCCATGTCGATTCCGTCTACTCCAATAAAGAGCTTGTTGCACATTAATTCGCTCAATAAGCTTTCGGCGTGTGGTCCGATTACAGAAGCAGAACTTTTTCGCATAGAACCTCCAAGCTGAATCACTTCAATATTAGGATTGTGACAAAGCGTAAGAGAAATTTTTACTGAGGGGGTAATAACCATCAAGGGTTCTACTGTAATTTTCTGAGCAAAATTAAGAAGTGTAGTTCCGGAGGCAATAATGATACGATCGTTTTTTTGAAGTAATTTATTGGCAGCTTCACTTATTCTTTGTTTCTCTTCTACTCTAACCTTTGCTTTTTCGTCGATGGGGCGATCGTTAATTAGCGAACCTAGTTGACTTGCACTTCCATGGCTACGATAAAGTAATCTTCTTCTTTCAAGTTCTTTCAAATCCTTTCGAATGGTAACTTCGGACACCCCGAGTAATTCGCTAAGCTCTTGAACCCTAACATATCCGTCTTTTTCTAGTTCATTTAGAATAGTTTTATGTCTTTGTGCGATGTTTCTCATAAACAGATTTAATTTATTACAAAAATAAGAAAATGAAACGAGTCTTGTATAATCAAAACCGGATACCGTATTTCTTTTTAATAATTGAGAGGTTGTTTTTACATATCATTTTTTTATTCGAAGTTCTTATGGAAATGTCAGCATTACTAAAATTCTATTTGAGGTAAATATATTTGAATAAGATACTTCTTTCGTATTGTTGTCTAAGATATAATTAATAGTGCACCCTTGCAAGAAACCCAAAAGGAACATGTTAACAAAGCATGAATTTTGTTTTTAGGTATCGGAACAGTCTTTCGCAAGTATAGTGCTTGAAGGTAATATTAAAAATTCACATGTTTCGAATTTACACATATTAGTTTCGAAAAGTTTTGTTTGTTTGTTTTTTTGTTTATTTTTATTCCGTATTTATTCTGACATGAAATAATTGAATTTACAACTACTATAAAATGATATAAGAAATGAACCGAGAGAGCTTTATCACACAGTTAAAATCGTCAAAGGAGAAATGTGATTTCATTGTTGTGGGAGGGGGAGCCACTGGTCTTGGTATTGCAGTTGATGCAACCACCCGTGGGTATAAAACTGTTTTGTTGGAGCAATCCGATTTTGCAAAAGCAACTTCAAGTCGAAGTACAAAACTTGTGCATGGAGGAGTTCGCTATTTGCAAAAAGGCGATGTTGCATTGGTCCGGGAAGCCTTGCGTGAAAGGGGATATTTACGAAAAAACGCCCCTCATCTTGTAAAAAACCAACGTTTTATTATTGGGAATTATTTGTGGTGGGAAAAACCATTTTACACGATTGGTCTTACAGTGTATGATTTACTTGCAGGAAAAATGGGATTGGGACACTCGATCCCAATGAGTAAGAAGGAGGTGATAAAACATGTTCCTAAAATAGAACAGAAAAATTTAAAAGGAGGGGTAGCTTATAAGGATGGACAGTTCGATGACGCTCGTTTAGCAATTAATCTTGTTCAGACTGCTGTTGAGAATGGGGCAAATGTTGTGAATTACGTAAAAGTGATTGAACTGCTGAAAGATGAAGAAGGAAAAGTATCCGGGGTTGTAGCACGGGACGAACTAGATGGAGTAGAATTCAAATTAGAAGGGAAATGTATTATTAATGCTACAGGAATTTTTGTGGATGACATTATTAAGATGGATGCACCAGAAGAGAAAGCGTTGGTTAGGCCAAGTCAGGGGGTGCATCTGGTAGTTGACCGATCGTTCCTTGGGGGAGATGATGCTATTATGGTTCCAAAAACAAGTGATGGTCGTGTGATGTTTGGCGTTCCGTGGCATAATCGGGTGATTTTGGGAACAACAGATACACCGGTAAATGATTTTGTGTTGGATCCAAAGGCATTGAAAGAGGAAGTTGATTTTATATTGGAAACGGCAGGACGGTATCTTACCCGAAAACCTCGCCGGGAAGACGTGCTCTGTGTTTTTGCCGGTTTGAGACCGCTCGCGGCACCTCAAAAACATGCCGACGAAACTAAAACAAAAGAAATTTCGCGTAGTCACAAATTACTTGCATCCGACTCGGATTTGATTACGATAACAGGAGGTAAATGGACTACTTACCGGATTATGGCAGAAGAAACGGTTGATTTGGCAATAAAGAGAAAGAAACTTCAACAGAAGCCATGCAAAACAAGGAATTTGAAAATACACGGGTTTCGGGAAAATCCTGACTACAACCATTGGCTTTATGTATACGGAAGTGATAGGGATGAAATATTGCGATTGCAGGAGGAAAATCCTGAGTATGCCGATAAATTAATTAGTAACTATGATTTTACCGTAGGAGAAGTTGTTTGGGCAGTGCGAAATGAAATGGCTCGTGCCGTTGATGATGTGTTGGCACGTAGGGTGAGAATTCTTTTCCTTGATGCCAGGGCATCTATTGAAATAGCTCCTAAGGTGGCTGAAATTATGGCGAAAGAGTTGCGAAAAGACAAAGCCTGGGAAAAAGAGCAGGTTAAAAGCTATACCGAAATGGCTAAATGTTATATTGCATAAGTAATTTGTATTTAAGTGTAATTAATTCGTAGCATTACGTAATTATTAGAAACTTATTTTTGTGGGACTTTAAAACTAATCAAATTTAATGTTCAACTTTAAAAACATTTTACTCCCCCCGCCTCATAAGGAGCTTTTGCCGAAAGACAAAATTGATCCAACTTACAAGAAGCTTCGTTTCCAGGTGTTTCTTGGGATTTTTATTGGTTATGCGGGGTACTACCTGGTTCGAAAAAATTTTTCCTTGGTTATGCCTGATCTGATTGAGCAGGGATATACCAAAGGACAGCTAGGGGTTGTAGCTTCTGCCGTTTCCATTGCTTATGGCTTGAGCAAGTTTTTAATGGGAGGAGTTTCAGACCGAAGTAATGCCCAGGTTTTTCTTAGTTTAGGGCTGCTCCTTTCTGCAATTACCATTTTTAGTTTGGGAACAATCCCTTTGTTGACTTCTTCGGTAACCATTATGTTCATCGTTATATTTATTAACGGATGGTTTCAGGGGATGGGCTGGCCTCCTTGCGGCCGAACAATGGTGCATTGGTTTTCAACAAAAGAACGTGGTACCAAGATGTCGATCTGGAATGTCGCTCACAATGTCGGAGGTGGGTTAATTGGGCCGTTAGCGGTACTTGGTGTTGCGATTTTTGGAGGCTGGCATAGTAAATTATATTTCCCGGCTATAATCGCCATGGGAATTTCTTTTCTCGCTTACCTTTTAATAAGAGATACGCCACAGTCTTGTGGTTTACCAAACATTGAGGCTTATAAAAACGACTATCCAAAAGACTATAATAAAAGTTACGAGAAAGAATTTTCGGCAAAAGAAATCTTCTTTGAATATGTTTTTAAAAACAAGTTCTTGTGGTTAATTGCTTTTGCAAATGCTATGATTTATCTGGTAAGATACGGAGTGCTTGACTGGGCGCCAACCTATTTAGACGAGGCAAAAGGATTTTCTATTTCAGAATCGGGATGGGCATATTTTGCATACGAATATGCAGGAATTCCCGGGACATTGCTTTGTGGATGGATATCAGACAAGGTGTTTAAAGGAAGAAGAGCGCCTGCAATTGTGATATACATGCTTCTGGTTATGGTTGCCATTTATGTATATTGGCAAAATCCGGCCGGGCAAATTTTAATAGATAACATCGCTTTAATTGCTATCGGGTTTCTGATATATGGCCCGGTAATGCTTATCGGCGTTCAGGCATTGGATCTTGTTCCCAAAAAAGCAGCAGGAACTGCAGCCGGACTTACCGGTTTATTCGGATACTTGGGGGGCGCATTGTTTGCCAACATAGCAATAGGTTTTATTGTGGATTACTGGGGCTGGGATGCTGCTTTTATATTAATGCTTCTGGCCTGTGTAGTTTCTATCTTATTTACAGCTTTTACCTGGAAAAAAGAAAAACTAAGGCTTTCAGTTTAGCCTAAATCAATAAATAATGGCAAAAAATCACAAATTTGACAAAAATATAAACAACTGAAAGTCAGATGCTAATTTTTACGGTAGATACAATAGCAATAATTTACTTAAAATGGTTAAAAATTAGATACGCAGACTCGATATTTTACCATAATATCAGATATTTGTAAGTGCTGATTGATGTTTAATCTAAATTCTATTGGTGAAAATTGAAGACAGGATACTATTCAATGAAATTAAGAAGAGGAATGCGGAAGTGTTCGAGTCTTTGTTTTGCGAATACTATCTTTCTTTAGTAAAATATGCTGAAAGCTTTGTTTTTGATAGGCAGGTGTGCGAAGATATCGTCCAAAACCTGTTTATTTATTTTTGGGAAAGGAGTGATTGGATAACAATTGAGCAATCTGTTAAGGCCTATTTCTATCAGTCAGTAAAAAATCGTTGTCTAAATCATTTAAGGGATATGCACATTCGGGATAAGCACAAGTTGCTTTACCTTGAAAGTATGATAAGCAACTACGATTCAGTAGACTGGGGCGATCTGGATCTTGTTGTACATATCGAAAAAGCAATCGAAAAATTACCACCTCGGATGGCCTCCCTGTTCCGTCTAAAGTACCTTGAAAATAAAAAATACCATGAAATTGCCATCCAGGAAAACGTTTCGGAGAACACGGTTAAAACACAGATACAACGGGCAAAAGAAAAGCTTCGGAGGTTATTATTTGAGTCTACTTCCCTCAAATTTTTCTTATAATTTTCAACTTGTTGTCACCAATTTTTGAAGTTGATGTGTCACAATTAATGAAAAATGATATACAATGCCAAAAATTGTTACAATAATCAATTTTGAAATAATCTGGAAGAAAATAAACCACAATATTTCCGATAAAGAAGAGGAAGTATTGGAACAATGGTTGGCAGAAAGTATTGAACACCGTAAGTTCTACGAAAGTGCAAAACGTTTTTATGGCCAAGGTTCAGCGTTTGAAGATAAAAAAGAGGTTGCAGAGCAGGCATGGAAAGATGTTAAGAGAAAAACGGGACTTCCCAAAAATAAATACCAAAAACTGATTTCTTATGCTTCGGTTATTTTATTAGGAGCCCTAATTTCAACTGCTATTTATTTCATATCTCCTAAATCTGACGGGCAACATTCACCTGTTGCAAAACTCAATGTTTCTATAAAACCGGGGAGCAGTAAGGCTACGCTTATAATGGATAACGGTATAGCCTATAAACTTTCCGATAGTACGCAAGAAATTTTATCAGAAGGAGTGCAAATAAAAAATACCGGAGACAGGCTTGAATACATTCCTTCAGAGAAGCAAAAATCAAAACAAGCAGAGGAAAAGCCTAAGTTCAATACTTTGAAAATTCCACGGGGCGGGGAATATTTTCTGGTTTTATCTGATGGGACAAAAGTGTGGTTGAACTCAGAGACAACGCTTCGTTATCCGGTTCGGTTTGTAAATGAACAACGATGTGTCGAACTTACAGGTGAAGCTTTTTTTGAAGTTTCAAAAAATGAAAAAATCCCATTTCTTGTTACCTCAGGAGAACAGGTTGTTAAAGTGCTGGGGACAAAATTCAATATATCATCTTTTCAGGAATATCCTTTTGTTGTGACTACACTAGTCGAAGGGAAGGTAGAAATATTTATGAAAAAATCCCCCGCTGTAAAACAAATACTTCTCCCAGATGATCAGGGGTATTTTTATAAAGAAGAAGGCAAATTCTCAAAGAAAAAAGTCGACCCATACACGTTTATTGCCTGGAAGGAAGGGCGCTTTGTATTTGAAGATGAACTGTTATCTGAAATCATGAAAACATTGTCGAAATGGTATGATGTTGATATTATTTTCGACTCAGATGAAGCACAAAATTTCAGGTTTACCGGGAATTTGAAACGATATGAAAACATCAGGGAAATTCTAAAAAAAATTGAAAAAACAAATGAAGTAAAATTTATAATCGAAGAGCGCCAAATTATTATAAAGTAAATACTTATAAAAGTGCAGGAAGTGCCGTCAACACTTCCCGCAAAACTAATAATTGTTATTAAAGTTTTATTTAACGATGTAAATTTATGAAAAAAAAACTATGTAACATCGTCCCACAAGGGAGATGGAAAAAATTGTTCTTTATGGTAAGGATAACGACAGTACTTTTCTTCGTTGGATTAATGCATGTTACAGCCAGCGTTTATTCCCAAAAGACCAGGCTTGATTTAAAAGTGGAAGATGTCACTGTAGAGCAGGTGTTGAAAACGATAGAAAAGCAAAGTCAGTTCTATTTTCTTTATCGCTCCGATTTGTTGGAAAAAGTTCCTAAGGTAACCCTAAACATGAAAGAGGGCAGGTTAGAAGAAGTTTTGGACAGAATAATTGTGCCTCATGGCTTTAAATATGAAATCGACGATCAGGTGGTGGTAATAAAAAAGGACGAGACGACATCGGTTTCAAAGCAGGTGCCCCAAGAAAAGAAAACAGTTAGCGGAACGGTAAAAGATGAAAATAGCAAACCTATACCGGGAGCTTCTATATTTATAAAAGGGACGACAGTAGGAACGATAACCGATGCAAACGGAGTTTTCAAACTGGACATTCCACTTGACGCAAAAACAATCGTTTTTTCATTTGTCGGAATGAAAGCTCAGGAAGTACCCCTTGAGGATCAAAAAACTTTTAATGTGGTAATGCAGGAAGAGACACTCGGGATTGAAGAAGTAGTGGCGGTTGGCTATGGAACGATGAAAAGAAGTGATCTTACAGGATCTGTTGCGTCTGTTTCCTCAGAAACTTTTTTGGATCAACCGTCCAGCTCTGTAATATCTGTACTATCGGGACGAGCCCCCGGAGTAACGGTAAGGAGAAACAACGCTGCTCCGGGCTCAGAACCAATGATTCGAATACGAGGAGCGAACTCTTTGCTGGGAAACAATGATCCACTGATTGTGGTTGACGGGAACTATAGCAGCATGCCCGATATGTACGATATAGAGTCTGTCGAGATACTAAAAGATGCATCAGCCACTGCGATTTACGGTTCAAGGGGTGCCAATGGTGTTATTCTTGTTAAAACCAAACGCGGCTCACAGGGAAAGCCTACCGTTAAACTGTATTCTGACATCTCCTTTGATAATGTTTCTCAAAGATACGATTTGATGAATGCATCCGAATTTGCCGAATTTAATAAACAAGTTGGTGCATATCCCTTTACTGATGAGGAATTAGCCAAATTTAAAACATACAAAGGAGTTGACTGGCAGGACGAAATTATGCAAACTGGGCTTTCACAAAGTTACAAAGCTGTATTCACAGGTGGTACAGATAATGTAAGGTATTATGTTTCTCCAGATTATAAAAAATCAACCGGAATTGTCAGAAATACGGAGGCTAGTGGATATGGGCTAAATGCCAAAGTGGACTTGGACCTAAGCAAAAATATTACGGTTCAGATAGAATCTACTCTTGAGCACAGTGATAATCTGAATCCCGAGTTAGTGCAAGGGGGCAGCAAAACGACAAATCCCCTTATGAGTGCCCTGATATGGTCGCCTACAGAACCGATATATACAGGAGAAGGTAATTATAACCGTTTAGGATTGGGGTCGGGTTCAGCATTGAATCCTATATTGTTGACAGAAATAAAAAATACTAATTACAGCAATGATGGTAGTGGTGTAGGAAATCTCAAAATCAAAATTATTGAAGGACTTGAATTCGACGCGAAAGGGGCTATATCTATTAGCACAGGAGGAACCCGAGATTTTGAAAGTGACGAATACACAGGAGTGGGAGCTTCTGCCAGTCAAAGTGCTTATGAAAGTAAAAGTTGGTTAGTAAATGGATTCTTAACCTATACCAAATCTTTTGCTGATTCTCACAACCTGTCAGTTATGGGGGGTATGGAGGAAACGAAGAGCGAAATTCAAAATGTAAGTGCAGAGGCTTTAATATTACCAATTGAATCCGCAGGCTGGTATAATTTAGGGTTGGCTTCTCCAAATATTGCTGTCGGTTCCGGATGGAGTAATAGTGCATTGCGTTCGTATTTCGCACGGTTAAATTATAATTATGCATCAAAATACTATCTGACTATGAACTACCGTGCTGACGGTTCTTCTAAATTTAAAGGAGATAATCAATTCAGTTATTTCCCATCGTTCTCTCTGGCATGGAGGCTTTCCGAAGAGAATTTTATGAAAAACCAGAATATCTTCCAAAACTTGAAAATTCGTGGCGGATGGGGAATTACCGGAAGTCAGGCAATTGATGCCTACGCCACATTTTCTGCCTTGGCCGGTAAGAGTTATACTTGGGGAGACGTACCCCAAGTTGGATACCATGCAACAGTCGGGGGCAATCCAAACCTAAAATGGGAATCAACAAAACAATTTAATGGAGGTATCGACATTACTACATTTAATAATCGTTTATCAATTGCTCTTGATTATTACAACAAAAAAACGGTAGATTTATTGGCTCCGTTATCTGTTCCCTATTACAATGGAGGCGGTAGTGTTATTTCAAACGTTGGTTCTGTAAGAAACAGTGGGTTTGAAATCAATTTCAATTATGATGTATTGAAAACAAATAATTGGTCGTATGGTTTTAATCTGAATGCATCTGTTAATAACAATGAAGTACTTGGAATTGGTGAACAGGAAATACTGTATGGTGAGATTTATTCCAGTTCGCTTGCATCCAACAGTCCGTTTGTTCTAATGCCAGGCCAGCCTATAGGCTCAATTTACGGATATAAATACTTGGGCATCTGGCAGGAAAGTGAAGCGGCTGAAGCTGCCCGGTTTGAGCAGGAGCCTGGAGACTACAAATATGAAGATTTAAATGAAAATGATACTTACGATGCCGGCGATAATCAAATAATTGGAAATACGAACCCACCTTTCACTTGGGGGTTCAATAATCATTTTTCATATAAAAATTTCCATTTAAATATATTACTTGAAGGTGTACATGGACGCGATGTAATGAACTGGTCATATTTGTTAGTAACAGAACGTATAGATATAACACAGACTTATAATCTTCGTGCCGCAAGAGGCAGATGGACACCAGATAATCCGGATGCTGAGTTTGCCAAAATAGGCAATAGTAACAGGTTATCTCCGCTATCTTCGCAATTTGTGCAAAATGGAAGTTATATAAAACTGCGGAACATAAGCCTGGCATACTATGTTCCCCAAAATATACTCTCTTTAGCAAAGGTTAAACTCTCGGTAAGTGCCCAGAACTTATTAACCTTTACCAAATATAAAGGATTAGATCCGGAAATAAGTTCTACATCAGGTGACACCAATTCCGGAATGGACTGGTTTGCTTATCCGAATCCAAGGAGTATTTCTTTCGGAATTTCGATAGAATATTAATTTTTTATTAAAAAAATGACATACAATATGAAAAGTAAAATAATATTAATATTAGCTGTTATTGTTTTTTTTGTTTCATGTGAATCCAATGAAGATTTCTTGGAAGAAAAAACCAAAGGAAAATTATTTCTTGATAGTTTTATGAACGATGCAGCAGAACTGGAGATGATGAACAATTCATTGTATAGATATTGGTGCAGTGCTATAAATAGGAATTATGAAAGTTTTGAAATTAAATGCGCCAGTGCAGATGATATACTTGGAACCGGAAACCAACGAATTTATTATAATGAAATGGAAGTCAATATGGATATTACGTCCGGTGGTGACAATGATATTCGAAAAGGATGGGACCGTGCTTACGAAACCATAAACATGGCCAATTCGATTATCAATAATTATCATAATGCCGAAGGTACGGTTTCTGAATCCGAATTGAATGCCTGGGCAGCTCAGGCGCATTTTATCCGTGCTTTTACCTATTTCTGGACCGTACGTTTTTTTAATAACATTCCGTTAATTACAGATGCATTTGTACCTGATACCGAAAAAGAGATAACCTGCTCTCCAAGCCGGGATGTGTATGATTTAATTGTTTCTGATCTTGAATTTGCAGAGGAATGGCTTCCTGTTACATGGACCGGGTATATGAAAGAAGGCGGAGCAGTGACCAAAGGAGCAGCTAAATCGCTTCTTGCCAGTGTATATTTGCATATGGCCGGTTTCCCAATTAATGGGGGCAATGAGTATTACGCAAAAGCCAGAGACAAAGCCAAAGAAGTTATTGATAATGCAGGTGAATATGGTTATGCTTTACGGGAACATTTCTGGCAGGTTTGGGATCCATACTGGAGTGCATATGCAATTCCAAAAGACGAAATAATTATATGGTTTGAACGTACTACAACGGATTATAGCAGGAGAGCCCCTATGCCATCCCGCCCGATTGAATTTTCAGGATGGGAATCAATGATTGCTGAAAGAGGATTCTACAACCGCTTCCCTGAAGGAGAACGCAAAGAATTTACATTCGTTACCGATTTTTATCAATCTAGTGGAAATTATTATCATTATACTGATTTGACTTGTAAACATCCATGTTATCGCAAGTTGTGGGCAGATGATCTTACTCCCGGCTGGGAATGGGAAAACAGAAACGAACCAGACAGTAAATGGCTTACAGGGATGGATCTGAGTGCCTCCTGGAAAAGTACACGGCCCACTATTGTTATGCGTTACCCAGATGTGTTACTGATGTATGCCGAAGCCAAAGCACGTACGGATGGGCCGGATGCCTTAGCCTATCAATGCCTTAACGATGTGCGTAACCGGGCATATAAAGGTGTAGGCACAACCGAAGCATCTGTAAGTGACCTGAGTACAGAGGAATTTATTGATACAGTTGTCTGGGAAAGGGCATGGGAATTTGCCGGAATGGAATTTTCTTCAAGATGGTTCGATCTGCAAAGGCTTGAATTGGTAGAAAAAGCTACTACCGAATGGCGCGATGAAACGGAAGAAAAATATGTGCTTAAGAAACCTTATACCAAAAAAGATTATTTCCTCCCTATTCCGAGTGCAGAAGTTACTTTGAATCCGAACCTCGCAAACAACAATCCTGAATTTTAATAACAGGAAATCAAAGACTCAGGGGAATATGTTCGGAAAAAGGGCGTGGTTCGCTAACTGCTGCCATACCCTTTCTTTTTCAAGTTGTTGAAAAGCTGTCTTGAGGGAATGTAATATTGTTTTTTTCAAAGTAAGTCCTAGCGAAATATTAAAATAAAATATCATAGTAATGAAAAGGAAATATCTGGTTTTATTATTTGTTTTCTGCGTGGGGGGAGTACAGGCACAAGTCGAATTCATAGCACACAAGCGGGCTTCTAACCTTGTCACGAATACATTATGCCAGAATCAGCCGTCAACTTCACCTACTGATTGGGAAATAAGTCGATCCACCATAGTATTTAAAAATTATATCCAGGAAGAATTTAATGAATTCAGTTCAACAAAATCCGATATAAAAATTGTTGCTCATCGCGGGGGAACAATGGAAAGGCCTGAGAACACTATTTCAGCCTATAAAAGAGCAGTTGAGTCAGGAGCAGATATTTTGGAAATTGATGTACGGATCAGCAAAGATGGGCGGCTCTTTATTCTCCACGATAAAACATTAGACCGGACAACAAATGGAACTGGTATTGCAGCTAATATTACCATGGATGAACTTCAAAAGCTGGATGCGGGAGGGTGGTTCTCCCCCTCTTGGTCGGGAGAGAGAATTCCTTCGTTTCAGAAAGTATTACAGTGGGCTGCCGGTGAAGAGATAATGCTTCTTCTTGACCTTAAAGAATCAGGACCAAAATTTGCACAAAAAGTAACCGATGAAATTCAAAGATATGGAAATAAGGAAAAAATTATTGTTGGTGTACGTTCGCCTGACCAAGCCAGAATATTTGCCAAATTACTTCCAGATGTAAAAAAATTAGCTTTTATGAGTTCCTCTAATGAAATTCAGGAATTTGCTATGCTTGGGGTAGATGTGATGCGATTATGGATAAATTGGCTGAAAGAAGAACCTTCTTTAGCTGACCAGGTTAGAGCAACAGGCGTAAAACTAATGGTCAACGGAAGACTTGGAGGACTAGCTGAAACAAAAATGCTTCTAAGTTTCTCTCCTGATTGGATTTTGATCAATGACCCTGCTCAATTGATCGAATCGTTGCATGAACTAGAAAATAAGCACTCAAAGTGAATTGGAAAATATTCCCAATTTGTGAAATTATTATATAAAATTTCAGGCTGATCTGGTATGTTCCGTCTGATGTCTAAAACAACTACTCTCAAATTAAATTTATTGTGCTCTTTGCAGCATAATATGTGACTTGTATTAGAAAAAGTTTTGTCTAGATCATCAATTGATTACCACACATCGACCTATTTTGTCAAACATTTAACATGAAGCTGATTAATTATTTTAAAACGGGGCCAAATCTTGATTTGATTCAAGATGAACAAATAATAAAAAAGAATTACGAACGTAAACGCTGGATAGTTTTTATATCACTGGTAATTGGATATGGATTTTTTTATACATGTAGAATAAACTTATCAGTTGCCAAAAAGCCTATTATGGATGCCGGATTACTTGATCCCTGGCAGATGGGTATAATTGGCAGTGCTCTATTGTACGTTTATGCGATTGGAAAATTCATTAATGGTTTTCTTGCCGATTATGCTAATATTAGAAAATTTATGTCAATTGCCTTACTCTGTTCTGCAATTGTGAACTTAATTTTAGGACTTACACAAGGGTTCGCTTTGTTTGTTGTACTATGGGCTGTTAACGGATGGTTTCAATCCATCGGCTCCGCTCCCAGTGTTGTTTCAATTTGCCAATGGTTTAGTCAAAAAGAAAGAGGTACCCGTTATGGGCTTTGGGCTGGCGCCCATAATATTGGAGAAGGGCTTACGTTTATTGGGACATCTTTTTTAATAGGTCTTTTAGGCTGGAGATGGGGTTTTATAGGTCCCGGAATAGTATGTGCATTTATTGCAATAACTATGTTCTATACTCTTGCGGATAGACCAGAAACGTATGGATTACCAAACGTTGCAGACTATAAAAAGGATTATTCAGGGGGTAAACCATCAAATGAAAAAACAGGGGAATTACAGCGAATGGTTTTAAAAAGCCCCATAACCTGGATACTGGGACTCAGTAGCGCAATGATGTATATCTGTCGGTACGGAATACATAGCTGGGGCCCCTTGTATTTACAGGAAATAAAGAATTATTCCATTTTGGAATCAGGTAGTATGATTGGGTTCATGACGATAGTAGGCTTACTTGGAGCAATATCATCTGGTTTTATTTCCGATAAATTTTTTCATTCCAAACGAAATGTACCCACCCTGTTGTATGGGGTATTATTAACCGGGGCATTAATTATGCTTCTGTTTGTTCCTCCCGGTTATTATTGGCTAGATATGGTTGCGTTAGGCTGTTTTGAATTTGCTGTTGGTGGGTTAATCGTTTTTTTAGCGGGGTTAATTGTTGTTGATGTTATGCCCAAAAAAGCTGCCGGTGCCGTGAAGGGGATTATTGGGTTGTTTAGTTATTTTGGAGCAGCAAGCCAGGATTGGATTAGTGGCCTTATAATTAATTCGGGGAAATTTGTAGTAAATGGCGAAACCAGTTATAATTTTGATAATGTCTTTTATTTCTGGATTGGAGCCGCTGTTCTTTCCTTAGTGCTTGCGTTATTTGCCTGGAATATAAAACCTCAAGAATAACGAAAAATCAAATTACACAATCAAAAAGTTTTATAAGCTATGCAAAAGATATTTTTTATTATTCTATTAATAATATCCTGCAATGTTTTACAATCCCAGAACATTGTCAAAACATATAATGTACCTTCGGCTAGGCAAGCAGTTGCAGTCGACTCTAAGTATTTTTATGTAATCAACAATAATTCAATCACAAAACATCACAAAAACGATGGTGTTTTGGTTGACTCATGGGAAGATAAAGATTCCTTGATTCATCATATGAATAGCGGCATTATCATTCATAGGAAGCTTTTTTGCATCAACTCAAATTATCCGGATATTCCGATGGCAAGCTCGTTAGAAGTTTTTAACCCAGTAACACTTGAGCATATATCTACCCATAGTTTCGGTATACTAAATGGTTCTGCAACCTGGGTCGGAAGGCATAAAAACTTTTGGTATGTGGCGTTTGCCCAGTATTCCGGAAAAAATGGCGTAACCGGTAAAAACAATGCATGGACAAGACTTGTGAAATTTGATCTCAAATGGAGACAAATTGAATCCTGGCTCTTTCCCAAAAAACTATTAGAAAAGTTTGGCACCAAAAGTAACTCTGGCGGAGTGATTTTATCCAATGGAAGGATTCTAATTACAGGGCATGATAATTTTGAAATTTATGTTTTGGGATTTCCCGATAAAGGGGTAACTCTAAAATGGATCGACACTATTCTTGTTGGCTCTTATGGCCAGGGAATAGCTTATGAGAAAGACGGTGAATCAGAGCTAATTTACGGGATAATTAGAAAGGAAAACAAAGTAGTTGTTACTAAAATAAAATAGCCTTTCCCGAAGTGCAGGGAAGACTGATTCAGGAGATTCAGATTAAATCTTTTAAAGAATTGCAAAATTAAGTAAAGATGAAGAAAAAAATAAATATTTCAATTATTTTGATAGGAGTAGCAATTTTGCTTTCAACTGTGTATGGTTGCAAGCTTGTTAGCGGAGATCATGAAATAGCGGGGGGGGAATTGTTGTATAATGGGATTAGACTTCCGTATGAGTGGCCGCCAAGATACCCGGTACCTGATGAGCCAACCGATATGCCGGTTCCATATCTGGAAAATGTTCCTGATTTTATTCCTATAAATGTTGGACGGCAATTGTTGGTCGATGACTTTTTGATTGAAGAAACGAATCTTAAAAGAACATTTCATTATCCCCGGTATTACAAAAAGAATCCGGTTTTGAAATCTGATAAACCTTGGGAATATACCGCATCGGGATATCCCTATGCTGCCCCTTTCAGCGATGGCGTTTGGTATGATGAGAAGGATGAAAAGTTTAAAATGTGGTACTCTACAGGTGGAGGAGAGTTGAATCAAAAAACAGATCGATTCAATGTTGTTACAGCCTATGCAATTTCGGATGATGGAATAAATTGGGAAAAACCGGTTTTGGATGTTGTGCCTGAAACTAACCTGGTTGATATTCGTTTCAGGGATTCAAATACTATATGGCTTGATAAAAACGAAAAAAATCCAAAAAGAAGATATAAACTTTTTAACGTTGAAAATGGATGGCGTGACCATAGATGGCGGTTTGTACTGAAATACTCCCCCGACGGAATTCACTGGTCGGAAGGTGTTGCCCAATCCGGAGACCTTTACGACCGTTCTACTATTTTTTATAATCCGTTTCGTGACAAATGGGTGTTTAGCCTAAGGGTGAGATACGATGCTTTAGGCCGATGTCGTAATTATCTTGAAAATGACGATCCTAAGGTTGGAGTAAGTTTAGCCCATCGTTCGTACGGTGCAATTGACAAAAATATAGTTTATTGGTTTGGTCCATGGGAAAATGAACTTACAAACCCTAATCCTGAATACAGTAGTATAAAACCTCAAATCTATAATCATGATGCAATTGCCTATGAAAGTCTCATGCTGGGGTTCTTCTCTGTTTGGCAAGGCCCAGAAAATGAGACGTGTGAGAATTTAAGTATACAAAAACGGAATGAAGTTGCGCTTGGGTACAGTCGCGATGGTTTTCACTGGCAACGACCTGATATGAATCGATTCTTTCCAGTAAATGAAACCAAAGGAGCATGGAACTTCGGAAATATCCAATCGGTTTGCGGAGCCCCGATAATTGTATCAGATTCGTTATATTTTTATATGAGCGGACGAAAACAAAATAATATTTTTTGGGATAGTCATTCAAGCACGGGATTAGCTACCCTTAGAAGAGATGGTTTTGCTTCTATAGACGCCGGAAATGAAGAAGGTCTGTTGCTTACAAAGAAATTATTTTTTGAAGGTAAATATCTTTTTGTAAATGCTGATGCCTCAAGAGGACATATTGTTGCTGAAATTATGGATAATAAAGGCCAAATTATCGATGGTTATTCAAAAGATCAATGTCTTCCGGTAAAAGTTAACGGAACCAAATTAGCTATAGAATGGAAAAATACAAAGGCTCTCGAAAATTTGTCCAACAAACCGGTGCAAATCAGGTTCTATCTAAAAAACACAGCTTTGTACTCGTTTTGGATAAGTAAATACAGTACTGGAGAAAGTGATGGCTACACAGCCGGTGGTGGTCCCAATCTGCATCCTTCAGGAAAGGATATCCCTTTACATTAAATTAAAAAAGTTGAATTTTCTAACGGCTGAAATAAGCCAGAAGAAAGAAATTTCACACAACAGAGTTTTTATAATGGTGAATTCCCTGTTTACCTTTTGAAATAAATAATTATATAAATATAAAGACTAAAATTGTTATATCATCTGTTTTATTGATTTTATTGAGCTTGGCAATAAGATACTCATTTGGAAATTCTCATAATAATTCCATTAGAGAAGTTGATATTCCGGACCTACCCGGGATGACGATTAAGGGATTAGTATATTGTGACGGAGTAGGCGTCCCAAATGTAGTTGTATCTGATGGTTACGAAGTAGCAATCACTGATGATAATGGTATTTATTATCTCCCTTCTAAAAAAAAGCACGGCTATGTATTTATTTCCGTACCGGGAAATTATGAAGTAGTAAATGATAAAAATGTTCCTCAAATTTTTAGCCGTGTGGTAGATCCAACTTCTGTTGACAGGAGGGATTTTTCATTGACACGCGTTGATAATAGAAACCATATAGTTATTGCGATGGCTGACCTGCATTTGGCCAATGAAAATGAAGACCTTTTTCAATTTACCAACAATTTTCTTCCTGATGTCAATTCTGTTATTAGCAATTGCCAGGGAAAAGGGATAAAAGTATATGGATTAACTCTTGGAGATTTGTCTTATGATAGATACTGGTACGCTAACAATTTTGGGCTCCCTTAGTATCTTCCTTACATGAATAAAATTGACTGCCCTGTTTTTAACGTGATGGGAAATCATGATAATGATCCGTATTGCGAAGGCGATTGGTTTGCAGAGAGTACCTATAAGAATATTGTTGGACCGACTTATTATTCATTCAATTTAGGGAGTGTACATTATATTGTATTAGACGATATAGAATACCAGAATAAAGGAGGAGCTCTTGGGACTATAGGGAAAAGAAATTACAATGGCGTTATTGTTTCAGGCCAGATGGAATGGTTAAAAAAAGATTTAGAGACCATTCAGGATAAAAACACCCCAATTATTATTGCCATGCATATTCCGTTACATGGATATCCTACTCTTGATGGAGATAGCCGAAAAATAAAAAACAATGTTACCCTTGACAATGGGAATGAACTTTTGTCTGTCGTTAATGACTTTTCAAATGTTCATATCCTGAGTGGTCACAAGCATGTCAATTATTCGGTTGAAGCTACATCCGGGCTTATGGAACACAACATTGCGGCGGTTTGTGCTACCTGGTGGCGAACAGGAAAAACAGGGTTTGCCAATAACCATATTTGCATAGACGGTAGTCCCGGAGGATATAGTATTTGGGAAATTGATGACAAAGATCTGCAGTGGTACTATAAAGGTATTGGGTGCGAAAGAGATTATCAATTTAGATCGTATGATTTAAATATGATCCAAATAACAAACGAAGAGTATGCCCCTAATGCAACTGTTCATCCATCCGAATATGCTGGCGGGTATGCTAATTCTCAGAAGAATAATGAAGTATTAATTAATCTATGGGGCTTCGACAGCAAATGGAAAATTAGTGTAAAAGAAAATAATAAACCATTAAATGTGTCACGAGTAATGGCACACGACCCTCTTTCTATTATTTCCAATTTAACAATATTTTACGATAAAGATTTGGTGCCATATAAAAAACCATATAATGTTTCAAATATGTTTAAGGTTACAGCATCAAGCCCAACATCTACGCTGGAAATTAAAGTAACTGATCGTTTTGGAAATGTTTATAGAGAGACAATGGTTCGTCCTAAAGATTTCTCTTACTTAATGAAGTAGGATATTGTCCTTATACATGTATTGGATCGGAGGTGTATTTGATTCTTTTAAATGATAATTTATATCATCTTTTATGTCTGTTTAAGGATCAGTATTCGATGAGAAAATAAGGCATATGCTTCAATAGGTAAAGTTTAAATATTAATTAACATGATCAATTTAATCAGTAAAACTATGAAACGCAGTGAAATAAATACAATTATTGGACAAGCAATGGACTTTATGTCAAACTGCCAATTCCATCTTCCGGAATGGGCTTATTGGGACATTCAAACTTGGCGAAAAAGGAAAACCGAATGCCAGGAAATTTTTGCAAATAACCTGGGGTGGGACATCACCGATTTCGGATCGGGTAATTTTGCAGAGCGTGGTTTGACATTATTTACTATACGAAACGGAAACTTAACAAAAAAAGAGAAGCCATATTGTGAAAAAATAATGATTGTTGGAGAAGAACAGGAAACACCGTTTCACAGGCATTGGAGCAAATCAGAAGATATCATCAATCGCGGAGGAGGAAATTTAATATTAGAATTATACTTAGCCGACCCGTATGATAATTTTTCAGAGGTGCCATTTGAAGTAAGTATTGATGGTGTAAATCAGAGGATTATTCCTGGCGAGCAGCTTGTGTTATCCCCGGGGCAAAGTATTTTTCTGAAGTCGGAGATTTTCCATAAGTTTTATGGAGAAGTAGGAAAAGGAAGTGTATTAGTAGGGGAAGTAAGCACGGTAAACGACGACAAGAACGACAACTGTTTTCACGAGGAAATAGGCCGCTTCCCTGAAATCGAAGAGGATACACCTCCTGAGTATTTGTTGGTATCTGATTATTCCAATTTATAAAGAGCGTATAATTCATTTTAATTTTATTATCAAATAAGCTATGGAATTTACAAAGTTAATGGGACTAATTGCAGCCCCGTTTACCCCGATGAAAAAAAATGGATCAATCAATCCGAATATAATCAAGCATTATGCTGCCCATTTAAAGATGAATGGCGTGTCAGGAGTGTTTGTTTGCGGCACAACCGGAGAGGGGATGTTATTGACTTTAAAAGAGAGAGAAACCATTGCAGAACATTGGATTGCAGAGCAAACTGAGGAGTTTAAGGTAATTGTCCATGTTGGAACAACTTCATCAAGGCAATTGGCTGAATTAGCCAAACATTCACAAGAGGCTGGGGCTTATGCAATAGGTTGTATGGCTCCCATGTTCCTTAAGCCTAGCAGAATAGAAGAGCTTGTTGATTTTTGTTCTGAGGTTGCTGCTGGAGCACCTAAACTGCCGTTTTATTATTACCACATCCCCTCAATTTCTGGAGTAAACCTACTCATGCCTGAATTTCTGCAAAAGGCAGATAAAGCAATTCCTTCTCTGGCTGGAATAAAATTCCCCCACAGCGATACCATGGAGATGATGCAGTGCCTGTCAGCAGGAAATGGAAAATGGGATATTCTCCATGGATTGGACGAAGAACTGTTATCCGGGTTGGGCATAGGTGTTACAGGTGCTGTTGGGAGTACATACAATTACATAGCTCCTGTTTACCAGTAATTAATGAAAGCTTTTGAGAGAGGCGACCTTAAAGTTGCCCGGTACAACCAAGAATTGTCCGTGAAGTTTATCAGTATCCTGAAACGATACGGCGGCGGCGTTGCAGGGAACAAACCAGTGATGAAATTTATGGGAATTGATTGTGGACAGTTACGAGCCCCTGTTTATAACCTTTCAGAAGAAGAATCAGCAGCTTATTTCAGGGAATTAGAAAATATCGGTTTTTTTGATTGGACTGTTGATAATTTTAACCCCAAAATTCCAAAAGCTGATTAAGTGTTTGGTATATAGCTATATCGTTTCACTCAGGTAAACCTAATTATTTAATTCTGGAGCATTAATTAATAGCCTTTCTTATATAAACAAGATGCAAAACAATACCAGCCAATGAAAAAAGTAATTATTTTCATATTATTCCTAATTCAGGTAAGCTTTGCGTCTGCATCAAAGAATTATTTCGATTTCGAGATAATTCAGGGCATGATCATTAATCAAGGATATTTGTGCCAACCATGTTTGGAAGGCGTATATTTCGGGGTTGACCAAGATGCACTAATTATTGCTGGAGGAGCAAATCTTGTAGATAAGATGCCTTGGCAAAGAGGGGCCGGAGTTTACTCCGACGATATTTTTGTCCTACAAAAAAGTGAAGAAAAAAATTACACTTGGAGTCGGATGAAACAGAAACTGCCGCATAAAGGAGCTTACGGAGGAGCTGTCTCTACTTCACACGGATTATTTTGTTTTGGAGGAAATTCTAACAACCAATGCTTAAACAATAGCTGGCTGCTCAAATACAATTCAGAGAAAAATGAGGTTGAAATAGTTACAGGTCCTCAACTACCAATTCCACTGGCGAATTTTGCAACTGCAGAGGTTGATGGGAAAATTTATGTAGCTGGTGGTATTTCTGAAATAAATGGTGCTTCCGGTCATGGTTTCTTTAGCCTTGATATAACTGAAGAAAATCCCCAAAAATGGCAGTGGAAAGAATTACCACATTGGAATGGAGCCTCGCGGGCTTTTGCTGTTGGTGTTGCACAAAGCAACGGTGTTAACAATTGTTTCTACCTTTTTTCAGGCAGAAATATACAACCTGACAAACAACCTAAAGTCTTGTATGATGCTCATGAGTTCAATCCTTCAACAGGGGGCTGGAAGGTTATTTCAAAAGGTATAAATAAAGAACTTCCGTTCTTGGCAGGAACTGCATTTCCCCTTGGTGCGAACTCAATTGTATTTGCTTCCGGGGCGAACGGTAGAATAATGAAAAGACAGCAGGAAATAGAAAATGAGATAGAAAGAATAAAAAAATTGTCGGTTGATGGAAAAGATATTGAAGAGGAATTAAAAGAAGCCCAAAAGAGATTAACCAATAATCTGACCAACTACCCCGGATTTGAAAACAAATTAATCTGTTATAATACACTTTCAAAGGAAACCTATGAAATAGGTAAATTACCCGGTACTAGACAGGTGGGAACCACGGCAGTATTATGGGATGATTACGTTGTTATTCCCTCGGGGGATCTAGGTCCGGGCGTAAGGACTCCGGGTGTCTTAAAAATTGAGATTAGCAAATCAAAATCACATTTAAGTTCCTTGGATCTTTTAGTCATTGCACTATATTTTCTTATCCTTGCCTGGATGGGTTTTTTCTTTTCCAAACGACAAAAGAATACCAATGATTATTTCAAGGGAGGAGGGCGAGTACCATGGTGGGCTGCTGGCTTAAGTATATTCGGCACGGCATTAAGTGCTATTACCTTCATGGCTATCCCTGCAAAAACATTTGCTACAGACTGGTCATACTTTATATTAAACATGTCCATATTTCTGGTTGCTCCGTTAATCATTTATTTGTTTATTCCGTTTTATCGTAAACTGAATGTAACCACAGCATATGAATTCTTGGAAAAACGATTTAATCTGGCAGTAAGGCTAATTGGCAGTCTTTCATTTATATTATTCCAGGTGGGAAGGATGGGTGTAGTACTTTTTCTTCCTTCAATAGCTTTAAATGTAGCTACTGGGATTGATATCTTTATTTGTATTGCCCTTATGGGAATTGTTAGCCTGGCTTATACTATGATGGGTGGAATTGAAGCTGTAATTTGGACTGATGTGATGCAGGTAGTTGTACTTTTGGGTGGAGCCATATTTTCATTGGTTTTTATCATTATTTCTATTCATGGAGGGATAAGTTCTATTATTGAAACGGCAAAAGAAAGTCACAAATTTAACATTATAAATTTGGACTGGTCGCTTCGCCAGCCCACTGTCTAGGTGATGCTTCTGGGTGGAATTTTTGCTAACATCACAACTTATGGAACAGATCAAACCATGGTACAACGTTACCTTACAACTAAAACAAAAAAGGATGCCGCTCAAAGTGTATGGACAAATGCCATTTTAGTAATCCCCGCAACAATCATATTCTTTTTTGTTGGGACAGCCTTATTCGCGTTCTATAAACATTTCCCTTCAGAGTTAAATCCAATAATTGAGAACGATGACGCCATTTTTCCATGGCACACTGCTTCGCAACTTCCGGCAGGGATTTCAAGATTGTTAATTGCTGCAATATTTGCCGCTGCAATGAGTAGTCTTAGTAGCAGCATGAACTCCGCTGCGACAGCTTATGCCACAAATATACATTTCCGTTTTGGATGGGGGAAAGATGTAAACCAGTTAACACTTGCCCGGATAGCAACATTGGTGATAGGCATTATAGGTATCATGTTCGCATTTTTGATGGCGACATGGGACATAAAATCACTTTGGGACGAATTCCAGAAGGTCCTGGGGTTGGTAATCGGCGGATTAGGAGGTGTTTTTATTTTGGGAATCCTATCAAAGAGTGAACTCAACAAGCGCATTGATAGGACTAGGGATAAGCATTATGGTCCAGTTCTTTGTTGGTTTATATCCGGTTGTACATCTGCTATTGTATGTCGCCACCGGATTTATTTCGTGTTTCATCACAGGTTACGTTGCAAGCTTATTTTTTAAACAATCGAGTACGAACAAATAAATTATAATTATGAACAAATTACTTAAGATAATTTTTATCAGTATCTTAATATCGAATGGGTGTCTGCAATTATTTTCACAAACAACCATTGACGCACCTAAACTAAGCGAATCTGGATCATATACCTGGATTTTGTTACCAGATGTTCAGACGTACCAGAAATTTGGCAGAAACCAAGCTATATTTCAACTGATGACAGATTGGATTATAGACCAAAAAGAAGATTTGAATATTCAGATGGTTTTGTGTATGGGTGATCTAGTAGAACAAAATAATATATTAGTGCCGGATGGAGTAAATGGTGATCAAACCAGTGTCCAACAGTGGAAAGCTGTACAATCTGGTTTCTCAAAATTAAACAATCTCGTTCCTTATATTTTATGTACTGGTAACCATGATTATGGAATAAAAAGTGCAGAAAATAGATATTCACAATTTAATAGCTATTTCCCGCCGCAGTTAAATCCACTTAACAAATCTTTATTGGTGGAAATGGCTCCAAATGCGCAAGGTGTCCCAACACTTGAGAATGCCTGCTATGAGTGGAAATCTCCGATGGGGCAATTATTCCTATTTTTTTCATTGGAGTTCGCCCCCAGAGATGAAATTCTTCAATGGGCAAACCAGTTGGCTGCCAAGGATGAATATGTAAACCATATAGGTGTTGTAATTACTCACAGTTACCAAGATTCCAAAGGAGAAAGGACAATGAAAGAACGCTATCCTTTAATAAAAGCGAACTATGGGAAAACTGTATGGGATGAATTAATAGAGCCTTCGGATAATATCGAATTTGTATTTTGCGGACATATAGCTGATAGTGAGTCTCATAAAGGACAGGTTGGGTATAGAGAAGATGTTAACCACACCGGAAAGTTAATTCACCAAATGTTGTTTAATGCTCAACGTGAGGGTGGAGGTTGGCATGGAAATGGAGGCGATGGATGGCTGCGAATACTGGAATTTTTGCCTAATGAAAGAACTATAAAAGTGTCCACCTTCTCACCTTTGTTTTGGATATCACCCTCAACAAGGCATCTGGCTTGGAGAACAGAAAGTTATGATCAATACATTATCTCCTATTGACACTTATGTGCCGATTTATTAAATAGATATTATTGCTCTTCTTTCTCTTTAATGATTTTAGTCAAATAAACGATTGGAAAAATGTATAAATACAAAGAATCAATAAACTTTTTACTGGTACCTTATTTTCCACCTTTCTTTGGTGGGAACGCTTTATGTGGCAAGGTAAACCTTTCTTTTGGAGTTTTAAAAAGGAGAAATAAATAGCGATTGATAACTATAGCAAATAATTGCAAAACCGCATAAGAAACTTTTTTATTGAGATTTTGTTTTAATAATAGTTAACATCCTGTTTAGATTTTAGAAAACAGTAGATACGAGTTATGATAATAAAAGGAGGTTGCAACCTATATGTTTGTGGGCTCTTGTTTCGTAAGTGGTGGAGAGGGCTTTAAATAACGTGTAAATAAATACTGGCAAAAAAGCATTTTCGAAATATTTATGGAGTTTTTGTACCTTTGCTCCAAGTGAAAGTCGCTCTTTGTTTTTTTTGCAAAAAGAAGAGAAAAGCAGAAGTTTGCTCGTTTCTAAATCGTTACCTGTCAAGAAAAATATTATTGCAATTCGCTTGTTTTTAGCTGTAAAGAATAATTTCGGTGTCTTGCCAAGTGAAAGGTCAGATTCTTCTTAATTCCGCATAAATCAGCAATTTCTTTCAAATAACTGTTTAATTTTTGATTTGAGATTAATGGGAATACCTTGTCTCTATTGATTGATTTAGGATGCTTCCGATACTTTTTTAGAATTTCCAATGCCCTAAGAAGCGGAATTCTCAGTTTTGTATCTGTCTTTTGCCGTCTTGAGAAGATCCAGTATTCTCCATCTATTTCATCTGGTCCCAGATTAATGGCATCGACATAGGAAAGACCAGTGTAACAGCTAAAAACAAAAACATCTCTTACCGTTTGTAATCGTTCAAATTCTAAAACTTTATTTTCGATGGCATGCAGCTCTTTTTCTGTCAGAAAACGGATCACATGAAAAAGTTGTGGAGTTACCGGTCAAGCATAAATTTTAGCAACTCTGAACAGGAAGAATTCAATATCAACAACACCTCTTTGAGTAGCCCTGAAAGTTTTCAGTTTAGCATTGAAAGATTCAGCAGAAGCGTTCGTGCTTCGATTGTCAAAGAAGTTCAATATTTCAGGATAATGCGAATAGAATGTTGCAGATATGGTATTGAATGATTTAAATCCAGATTCGGTAACATCATTAAACCACTTAGCCATTTTCGTATAAGCTACGCCTTTGTTTTTGTTTTTTGAAAATATCATCCTTAATGAATGAGTAAGAGAATACCCTTGTTTTATGTCAGGAAAAAGTTCAAATAATATTGCAGCTCTTTTCTTTTGTTTCTCCGTCCATTTATCACCAGACTTGAACAATAAATACCGACTACGGGCAAGTAGTTGCTTTTTTGTATCCCCATTGCTTAATATTTCCGGAACATATTTTTTACCATCTGCTTTTGCATTTTCAATGGCGTTGGTCTCTTCGTTTATTGCATCCCAACGATGGGCAATACGCATCTCCTGTAATGCATCGTAAGCCAATTTTTGAACATGGAAACGGTCGATCACCCGCTTAGCTTTGGGAAAACATCTTCGTACTATTTTATCCATGGAATTGGCCATATCAAGTGTTACTTCTTTTACCATATTGATTTTTTCTTCGGGGATTCTTTTTAAAACCTCTATGATTTTTTCTGCCTCCGTACCTTCAACCATTGCAACTAATGCGCCTTTTTTCCCTTTGCCTGCTTTATTGGTTACAATCGTGTAAAGTTCTCCATTGGTAAGGGCTGTCTCGTCAATGCTTAATTGTGTACCAACGTTCTCCGGGAAAAGAATCCAGTCCTTTGCATGTGGCTTTTGTCCCCAAGTGGGAAAATCACTCAAATACTCTTTGTACTGTTGCCCAAAACGATCCCCATCAATGGAATAGTACTTTTCTAAACTATTGCTGCTGATGGGGTAATTGTCCAAAAAACCCTTTTAAAAAAATTGCAAAACCTTTCGTCAAACGAGTCCCTTTTGCAACACTATCCCAGTCCCTCTCTACTGTCTTGCCTGTCGATTCTGAAAACCATCTCCGACGCTTTACGTGCAAAAACATGGCTTTGTCCCGTAATGGAAAATCCTGTATCACTGATTCGTTATAAAATCCTTTGGAAATAAGCTTTACCAATTCATATCCTTCCGGCTTTATTGCCTTTTCTTCCAAATGTACATGGATTTCTTTTTCTCCTGTTTCTATTTGAACAATGTCGAAATATTCAAAGATTTCTTCTGGTAAAAGTAATTTTAGCAATGTCTGGTAATGTTCGTTTGATTGTCCCTTCATTTGTAAAATATAAAATACAAAGTTCGTTTTTATATTTTTCTCCACAACTTTTTTAACTGATCCCCAATAAGCCTCAAAGTAATCAAAGAATTGCTCAAATAACTTCGAAAGCCATCTTTCTTAATCAATGAATCTCAACAAGTTGAATTCTTTCTGGTGAGTTAAACGGTGAGTCAAATGTAAAATAAAAAAGAACTCACCGTTTAACTCACATTTTTTACGATATTTTCTGATATGAATTGATTTGATAAAAAACAAAAAAGCCTATAAATCATATAACTTACAGGCTTTTGGGTTCTTTTTGGTCTCCCTTTTGGTCGGGATGACAGGATTTGAACCTGCGACCCCTTCGTCCCGAACGAAGTACGCTACCGGACTGCGCTACATCCCGATCTATTTTTTAAAGTGGTGCAAATTTATAATTTTCTGCCGGAAATAAAGAATTGGCCGGTGAAAAATACAGAATTAACGGTGAAATTTTTCACCAATATATTTTAATCCGTCGTATAAACCTGTGCGCCAGTATTCCCAGCTATGACTTCCTTGTCTTACCCGGTATTCGTGAAGAATCCCCTGATCGCGCATTTCAATATGAAGTGTCGAGTTTCCTTTGTAAAGAAAATCGTCATCGCCACAATCGATATAAAAACGGATAGATTTCAGTTTTTCCATCGGGACAGTATGAATCAGATGGAGAGGACTGTTAACTTTCCAGTCATCATTAATTCGTTCTTCTCCTTTTAGTTTTTCTCCGAAAATATTTCCGAAAAACATATTGTAGCGTTCACCTGGCATATTGATAATTTCTTCGTCAGTAAAAGTTCCTGAACTCATCGCCACGCAGGTTGAGAACAGGTCTGGATGGTTCATCGAAATGTTCAAAGCCCCGAATCCTCCCATCGAAAGGCCTGCAATAGCTCGAAATTCCTTCTTCGCCCTGATGCGGTAAACTTTTTCAATATATGGAATAAATTCTTCTGTGAACATATCCTGCCAGGAATCTTTTTTCGTGTAGTCGTTGCAGTACCAGCTTACTTTCCCGTCGGGCATAACAATAATAGCCGGAGGAAAGTCGCCATTTTTAATGCCACGGTCGGTAATGGCATCTGCCTCGCCAAATTGTATCCAGCCGGTTTCATCGTCGCTGTAACCATGCAACAAATAAACAACGGGATAACTTCGAAACGATGTTTCATAACCGGGGGGAAGATATATTGAATATTTTACAGGATAACAGAGTTTTTCGCTTTTAAATTCAAGGCTTTCCATAACAGTTCCCTGCTGACAAAAAACAGTAAGCCCCACGAACAGGGACAGAATTGTAAATAATACTTTTTTCATGGTTTCCAGGATTTTGAACCTCTTAATTTTGGTAGGTACAAATCTATAAATATTCTGCAAACAAAAAATGGTTCACCGTTTTTTGTCGGTGAACCATTTCCATATACGTTGAAGAATCAACTAGTAACGTCTAGTAACGTCTGTCCCTCTGTGGCCTTCCACCACCATAACCACCATGGCTTGGTCTTTCCGGTCTTGGGCGTGCTTCGTTCACACGAATGTTGCGTCCTTTGACTTCGGCTCCTTCAAGTTCTTCAATAGCTGTTTTAGCATCGCTGTCGTCAGCCATTTCTACAAAACCGAATCCTTTAGCTCTACCGGTTTCCCGGTCTTTTACGATCTTTACTGAAACTACTTCGCCGTACTCGGCAAAAATTTGTTGTAATTCGTCCTCATTCAGGTTAAAGTCCAAATTACCTACATAAATATTCATAATAAAAAAATAAAAAAATGTGAATAAAATCGACAGTGAAAAAAATGTCTAAAAAAGAAGCCACCGCAAAGTTTTTAATGACAGCAAATTAAAAGAACAAATCAACACTCGTCTTATATAAATTACATAACAAAGAAACCTCTTTGGTTTCAAAAAAGCAATAGGGAGCAATAAATTTAATATAAAAATTTTGGAAATATTTCATTTTCTGAAAATCAGGTTAATATCTATTGATTAAGACATTTCTCCCTGCTTATTCGACATAAAGTATCAGTCCCTTGAGATATTCACCCTCAGGATGATAGATATTTACCGGATGATCGGCAGGTTGCGATAGCTGGTCGACCACCCGGATTTGCCTCCCCGAAATAGCTGCAGCAGAGAAAACTGCCTCCCTGAATTTTTCTTTACTTACTACTTGTGAGCAACTGAAAGTAAACACGATCCCCCCGGGTTTTATCTGCTCAAAAGCTTTTGCATTCAGCTTTTTGTAGCCTTGCAGTGCATGGTGCAAAGCATCTCGGTGTTTGGCAAAAGCCGGTGGGTCAAGGATGATCAGGTCATATTTATCTTTTATATCGGCGATAAATTCGAAAGCATCGGCAGCAAAAGCCTCGTGGCGCGAATCGTCTGGAAAATTCAGCCGGACATTCCCATTGGTAAGGTCTATAGCTTTAGCCGACGAATCAACCGAATGTACCAGTTTAGCACCTCCCCGCATGGCATAAAATGAAAAACCTCCTGAATAACAGAACATATTCAGGGCAGTCCTTCCTTTCGAATATTTTTCTACTAAACGGCGGTTTTCACGCTGGTCGACAAAAAAACCGGTTTTTTGTCCCTGCTCCCAGTCAACCATAAAACGGTTGCCATATTCAAGTACCTCGCTATTTTCTGAATGTCCCAACAGGTAGCCATCTTTTGCTTCAATTTTCGATTTAAACGGGATGGTCTTCTCGCTTTTATCATAAACGGCTTTCAGTTTGTCTCCATAAATTTCTTTTAACGCCCGGGCCAGTTCCATGCGTATATGATACATCCCGATTGAGTGGAACTGCATTACGGCAGTCCCGTTATAAAAATCAATGATCACACCAGGCATGCTGTCACCTTCGGCATGAACCAACCGATAAACATTGGTATTTTCGCTGTCGGCAAGTCCTAATTTTTCGCGCAGAAGGTAAGCCTGTTGAAGTTTCTTTTTCCAGAAATGAAAACCGGGGTCAACTTCAGTAAAAGAAAAAAGGCGGACGGCAATGGAGCCCACCTGGTAATGCCCGAGCCCTAAAAATTCATCATGATTCGAATATACAGCCACCACATCGCCTTCGGCAACCGGCCCTTTAATCTTTTTGATGGCACCCGAAAAAATCCAGGGATGAAACCGCTTGGCAGACTGGTCTTTACCCGACTTCAGGACAACAGGTGTATATTTTTGAGGCATTTCAGTTGTTTAGTGATTGGTAAATCATGTACGATACCCAGGCATCAGTAGCCGCATAGTTTTGTTGGGCTTCGGTCAGCATCGGCGCTTCCCAGTTAGAGAGACGTTGCGATTTTGAGATTCGGAATCCTAACACAATTGCTGTTAGTTTTTTTAAACTGAAATTCTGGATACCATAATTCTTTACTTGTTCCTGAAGTTCGATAAAACCGGCTGGTTTAAAACCTGAAAGACGCTGCAAAGTTTTAATATCGTCACGGATAGCAACCCCTACTTTTTTGATTTTCGGATCCTGAAGAATACTTTTTACACCATTGTTCAGACCTGTATGATTCAGTCTGAATAAAAAAGCCTTGTTTTGGGTCGCCAGTTGAAGTAATGCTACCTGATTGATACACCCTTTTTTAAACGAAGGTTTAGTTTCAGTATCAAATCCCAACATTTCCTGTTTACTCAGGAAGTCAACGGCAACCTGGTAATCTTCTTCATTATCGATCAAAAATATATCTCCCCCGAATTGTTGTAACGGAAGTTCTTCCAGTTCATCCTTGCTAATACTTTCCCTGTACATCCTTATTCTTCTTGATTTCTGAATTTCCGGTCCAGCCAGCCGGGGCTCTCCTGCCCCTCATCGGTACTAACCCGGATATTTTGTTGTTCTTCAAATTCAATATCGCTAAATATCAATTGGTGGACAGCTCTCAAACAATTTACCAGCTTTTGTCCCCAAAATTCTTTAAAATTATTCTGACATTCCCACAAGCCGGATTCCATTACCGTTTCGTTTCCGATCTGGTACAGGCTTATAAAATCTTTTAAATCCTGGAAAATATCACTCAAATTTTCGGAAATACTGGCCGTTAATGCCGATTCACTGAATTGCATACCAGAGTCGAATACTTCCTGATAATCATCATATTCGCCGGTAATACCTGCAATTTTCCCCCGGATTAGATTATAATCCAATTCGGTTACAAATTTCTCAGGGCTTTCTTCCTGATCGGATTCAAATTCAGGCAGTAAACTTACTTTAAGATAGAGCAAAGGCAATAATTTTTGGAGTTTCCCCAGGAAATCACGAGTACCTGACTTTCCGGCTTTTTCCAGAAAATTACAGTATTCGCCGGCAACTGTCACAAATTCAATGACATTCCTTGAGTAAACCACGTTATTCAGACTATCGCTGTCCATCATATTGTTCTATTAGTTTGCAAAAGTAATAAGAAAATCCTAACAACTAAATTCCAAGCCCGATTTATCCGGTACAAATTACAAAATCACAACAGGGAATTCATTTAGAAATTAAGCGCTTATGTCGCCAAAGTTACCAACATGTTGTTTATATGCAGAATAATGCATGTCATAAAATAATCTTTGCCCCCATCCGATTTTCAAAACACAAAAAAAAGACCGATTTTTGTTTACTGTTGAAGGCGCATATCGTGTCGATGCGGATGGAATAAAAAAAAATCTAAACACACTAAATCTCAATGATGAAGCCGATTTTAATAATTTTCGCGATCTTAATTATTACTTCATGCCAGCATGTTCAGAAACAATCTGATTTGCTGCTATGGTACCAACAACCTGCAAAAGAGTGGACCGAAGCCCTGCCTACAGGTAACGGGCGTTTGGGGGCAATGGTCTTCGGAGAAACCCGAACGGAGCGTATTCAGCTTAATGAAGAAAGCCTGTGGGCTGGGTCCCCGGTCGATAATAATAATCAGGAAGCACTTAAAAATCTGAAAAAGGTTCAGGGGCTCATCCTGGACAATAAACTTAAAGAAGCTGTAGCCCTGGCCGAAAAAACAATGATCGGCACTCCTTCGCGTATCCGTTCGTACCAAACGCTGGGTGATTTATACCTCGATTTTGGAGAACGGGAAATAACCAAATACAAACGCGAACTTGATCTTGAGACCGGCATCTGCCGCATTAACTATTCGTCACAAGGCGTGAATTATACCGAAGAAGTATTGGCTTCGGCACCTGATAACTTAATTGCCATACACCTGACAGCTTCAGAAAAAGAAACATTAAACCTGAAAATAAGGCTTGAACGGAAAAAAGATGCTCTAACAAAAGCTGTTGGTAATATGTTGATCATGTCGGGACAGATCATCGATGAAGATGCCCCTTTACAAGGGCCCGGTGGAGCACACATGCGTTTCGAAGCACAGTTGAAGGCGATCAATTCAGGGGGAACATTGAGTTGCGATAAAAACGCCTTGCTCATTAACGGTGCAAATGCACTGACTCTGATTTTTACGGCGGCAACCGACTACAACATGGAAATGCTGAATTTTGACCGGAATATTAACCCGGCAGCCATTTGCGAAAAAATACTTGGAAAAGTTGAACAGAAAAATTTTAAAACAATCAGGAAAGACCACCTCAAAGAATACCAGGCTTTATTCAACCGTGTATCGCTTGACCTCGGAGGCGCCGACTATTCTGCAATCCCTACCGACGCGCGTCTTCAGGCAGTGAAAGAAGGAACTGAAGATCCACAGTTGGTGGTCCTGTATTTTCAGTATGGAAGATATTTGCTGATGGGAAGTTCGAGGTTCCCGGGTATATTGCCGGCCAATTTACAGGGTATTTGGTGCAAAGACTTTGAAGCCCCGTGGAACTCTGATTTTCATACCAATATTAACCTCCAGATGAATTACTGGCCAGCTGAAGTCTGTAACTTGGCAGAAACAGAAAGACCATTGTCCGATTTTTTCACACAACTGCAAAAACCAGGAAGTGCTACTGCCCGTGAAATGTACGGGGCACGTGGCTGGACGCTCCACCACCTGACGGATGTTTTTGGACGTACAGGTGTGATGGATGGCATCTGGGGGCTTTTCCCGATGGGTGGACCGTGGATAACTTTCCCGTTTTACGAACATTACGTTTTCTCAGGCAATACCAACTACCTGAAGAATACAGCCTATCCATTAATGAAAGAATCTGCCCGGTTTGTACTCGATTTCCTGATAAAAGATAAACAGGGACGATGGGCAACTGCTCCCTCCAATTCCCCGGAAAACAGGTATGTACTCCCGAAAACAGGAGAAAATTTTTATATGACCTATTCTGCTACAATGGATATCGAAATTATTACAGAACTCTTTTATAATTGTATCAAATCGGCTGAAGTACTGGGTACAGACAAGGCTTTTGCCGATACACTCTCTGAAGTTTTGGACGGGCTTCCAAAAATAAAGATTTCGCAACGGACAGGCGGCATACAGGAATGGATAGAAGATTATGAAGAAACAGAACCCGGGCACAGACATATGTCCCATCTTCTGGGACTGTATCCCGGGACACAGATAACCCCGCAGACACCTGACCTTTTTGAAGCTGCAAAAAAAACGATTGCCCGGCGTCTCGAAAAAGGTGGTGGCCATACCGGCTGGAGCCGTGCATGGATTATTAATTTCTATGCTCGCCTTGGCGACGGTGAAAATGCCGGTATGCATGTGTCTGAATTGTTAAAGAAATCGACATTGCCCAATTTATTCGACAACCATCCGCCTTTCCAGATTGACGGGAATTTTGGAGGGACAGCCGGTATTGCCGAAATGTTGCTGCAATCGCACGACGGATCGGTTCACCTGTTGCCTGCTTTACCAAAAGCGTGGAGCAAAGGATGCATAAAGGGGCTCCGGGCCCGTGGCGGTTTCGAGGTTGATATAAAATGGGAAAACAATCAGTTGCAGGAAGCAAAGATTCATTCATTACTGGGAAATCCGCTAACGGTTGTATATAAAGGAAAATCGGTTGACTACCAAACAAAAGCAGGTGATAAAATCATCTTAGCAGCAAAAAATCTGTAGAGGAATACTGTCGTTCAATGTAAAGCACAATAATCAACAGTCAATTATAAATCAACAATTATCTAACCTTGTTTAAAATGAAATCAACAATTAAAATTCTGCTTGTTTCTTTAATTCTTTTTTCCTGTTCATCGCCCAAAGTGGCGCCACCTGAGGCTGCAGGCCCTGTCCCGACCGACAGGCAACTGGCCTGGCAGCAAATGGAAATGAATGCCTTTATCCATTTCACGACCAATACTTTTACCGATAAAGAATGGGGTTACGGTGATGAAAGCCCTGAAGTCTTTAACCCTACGGAACTATATGCTGAACAATGGGTCAGTACCCTGAAAAAAGCCGGATTCAAAGGGGTTATTCTCACCTGCAAGCACCACGATGGTTTTTGCCTTTGGCCCAGTAAATACACCGAACATTCGGTAAAAAACAGTCTGTGGAAAAAAGGGAAGGGAAATGTGGTTCAGGAAGTTCATGATGCCTGTCGCAAGTTCGGGCTGAAATTCGGAATATACCTGTCGCCCTGGGACCGAAACCGTGCTGATTACGGGACTCCTTCTTATGTTGAATATTACCGGAACCAGTTAAAAGAGCTGTTTTCGATGTACAGCCCGGTTTTCGAGATGTGGTTCGACGGGGCCAATGGTGGTGACGGCTATTACGGTGGCGCCCGCGAAAAACG
Organism: Prolixibacteraceae bacterium; assembly: GCA_963662895.1. Taxonomy (GTDB): domain Bacteria; phylum Bacteroidota; class Bacteroidia; order Bacteroidales; family Prolixibacteraceae; genus GWE2-42-39. Next base: position 3,578,546 of record OY759982.1, read on the forward strand.
GAAGATCGACGGGAAGACTTATTATGACTGGCCAACCACCTTGTCGATGATACGTCAGATAGAACCCAATGTCATCTTTTTCAGTGATGCAGGCCCCGACATTCGCTGGTGCGGAAATGAACGTGGGTACATTGGCAAAACCAACTGGAACACTATTAGTACCGACACTCTATATGCCGGGAAACACGGCCTTGGAAAGTTACTGAATACAGGCAGTGAAGATGGCAAACAATGGGTCCCCGCAGAGGTCGATGTGTCCATTCGCCCGGGATGGTTTTACCATGCGAAAGAAGATACGCTTGTCAAAAGCCCGAAAAAACTGTTTGATATATATTTGACATCAGTAGGACGTGGTACGAATTTGCTGTTGAATGTTCCTCCCGACCGCCGGGGACTGTTTCACGAGAATGACGTGGAAGCATTGCTGGGATGGAGAAAACTGCTCGACGAAGCCTTTTCTGTAAACCTTGCCCTGAATGCAAAAGCCAAAGCCAATACCTATCGTGGTAAATCGAAAGAATATGCAGCATCAAACATAACCGATGCCAATCCGGAAACCTACTGGGCAACCAATGACGGAGTAACCAACGGCAGTATCGAAATAGACCTGAGCGGCAAAAAGCTGGTGAAATATGTATTGTTACAGGAATATATCAAACTTGGACAACGGGTAAAAAGTTTCACAATCGATGTCTGGCAGGGCGACAACTGGCAACAGGTTGGGGAAGCGACCACCATTGGGTACAAACGCATTGTGAAGATTAACCCGGTTGAAACAAACAAAATCAGGGTAAATATTCTCGATGCAAAAGCCTGTCCGGTAATTTCGAATGTTGAGGTGTATTAAAAAAACCTTCGTAGCAATAACGGCGAATAATTTTAAAACCTTATTACTTCTCTACTTTCTACTTTGCCAGATCAGTCAGCAAAGCATGCTGGTTATCTCTAATTTGCATGAAGTAGAAATGACTTAAAAAGTGATGTTATATATCGATATTATGTTTTAACCGGCTATTCCCTCTTAAAAATATCCGCTATTGTTTTCGGGCGTATCAGTTCGAGCCACTGAAACCCGGGAAGTTTGGTATCTTTCTCTTCGAGTTGAAGTATTGGATTTAAAACTCCTTCGGGATTCGAGATAAAAGCAATCCGTTTTACCTTGTTCTCCTTCAGGGTAATAGTAATTGTACTGCTTTCAGCCTCATTTAAGCCGATAAGTCCTTCGCCGTCACGGGCGTAGTACAACGACTGGGCATTGCCGTCGACCAGAATTTTGAATAATTCATTATTCAGAATATAACCGTTCATATTACGCCCTTTTATCTGGTTAAAACGGATTGAATCAGATTCCATGGCAATAATAAACGCATCACCGTTCATTATTACTTCATCGGGGGTTGGAAGGGTATTTTTAATCATTTCGATGTAACGGGCAGTCATCTGGTTATTATCGGACCATATAACCGGTTCATGATACAGTTGTATGGTCGAATCTTTCTGCCAGTAGACCAGAGAGTCGCATTTGCCCTGCATATCATCCCGGTAAAATTTCACCTTGTAATAAGCTTTAACCAGCCTGGCATCAACAGCACTGGAGTCGGGCAATACCCGTAAGGTATCGGCATGTAAAAACAACGAGTCCTTTGCCGAGTATTGAATATACAATGCCGAGTCGGTAGCCATCGCTGTTTTTTCTATCTCATTAAAAATAACCTGTTCACCTTTTACGATCATGTGGTTCTGAAAATCTTCCATGTGCACATCTCCCAAAGCCCGTCCGTTGCCTGTTGCTCTATTATAAAAAATAGAGTCGGCCAAAACGTTATGCTTTTTATCGCTGATTTCCGGGTTTTTCAGCAATTCCACTTCTCCGCTTATCGTATTGTAAAAGCCATCTTCGGTATAAAGTGTTGTGCTGTCTTCTTTTATAGTGGTTGGCCCTACTATGTATGCAATCTTATCGGCAACTTTATAGATCAGGGTATCCGAAAACATCTGGTATTTTTCGGTCGTAACATGTACATCTTTTTTAAAGTGGGCCATGTCGCTTTTTGTGAAATATTGCCCGATAAGGGATGTAAGTACATTCACACTGTCTTTAATGGTGCCGAAATGATCGTAATAACCAACATTGGAGACAATATCAAAATCCAGCGAATCGGTGGTCAGGATAGTTCCCTTATTGACCAGTTTTACATTATTCCGTGCTTTCGCAAATTTCTGATCGCCGTCGTAATTAACAAAATCGGCATACAAATGAAGTGTGTCGTCCTTTAAGATATGGACATGACCAAACGCGTCGACCATGTTTTTATCGGTATACGACCAGGCACTGTCACACCACATGATAATTGCATTATGGCGGATTTGTACATTCCCAATTATTCTTTGTGCATTGACCACAATTTTGTCATTGAACTCAAAGCTATTAGCCCTTTCAATTTCAATTTTCTTTTTTGTTTTCTGTGCTTCAGCCTGAAAAACAAAAAATATCTCCAACACAAAAATGAGAAGGACGAATCTGGTGTATTTTGACGATGTGATGATCATCTGGCATTCTTATAACAGTTCATTTATAATATCTTCTACTGAGATATTTTCAGCTTCGGCTTTGTAATTTTTTATGATCCGGTGATGGAGGATATTGATTGCAACCGCTTTTACATCTTCGATATCGGGCGAATATTTTCCTCTGAGCGCCGCATGTGTTTTAGCTCCCAGTACCAGGTACTGCGAAGCCCTTGGACCGGCGCCCCATTTCAGGTATTTACCGGCAACCGGCGCTGCCATTGCTGTTCCGGGCCGTGTTTTGGCCGACAGGCTGACCGCATAACGGAGTACATTGTTGTTTACCGGAATTTTCAGGATCAGGCTTTGGAAGAAACGAATTTCACTACCTGTAATTATTTTCGATAATCCGGTTTGATAATCGGACGTGGTATTCTGAACAATGGTCAGTTCATCTTCAAAACAGGGATAATCGAGCCAGATGGAAAACATGAACCGGTCGAGTTGTGCTTCAGGCAACGGATAAGTCCCTTCCTGCTCTATCGGGTTTTGAGTTGCCAGCACAAAAAACGGCTTATCCAGTTCGAAACGTTCTCCGGCTGCGGTCACAGCCCGTTCCTGCATGGCCTCAAGCAAAGCCGCCTGTGTTTTTGGTGGTGTCCGGTTAATCTCATCAGCTAAAATGACATTGGCAAACAGAGGGCCCTTTATGAATTTAAATTGACGGTCTTTATCCAGAATTTCCGTTCCAATAATATCGGAAGGCATCAGGTCGGGCGTAAACTGGATACGTTTGTATTGAAGCCCGAGTACTTCGGCAATGGTATTTACCAAAAGGGTTTTTGCCAAACCAGGTACCCCGATCAGTAAACAATGCCCCCGGCTAAAAAGAGTGATCAGCGCTTGTTTAACAATCTCGTCCTGCCCGTAAATCCGTTTTTTTATTTCATTCTGAAGAAGATTGAATTTATTCGTAAGGGCGTCGATCGCTTCAACGTCATTCTTAAAGTTTATCTGCATGGTATTCGTTTACTTAATCCATCCGGAATATTTAAACTGGCAATTCATATAAGTTTCGTCGATGTGAATATAAGTAGTTGCCTGTTTTTCCCTGATCCATTTGTCAAGCGCTTCCTGCCTTTTCTTTTGCAGGTACTGTTCACTCAGTTCAATATAATCATCTCGTATATTTGCCCTGTGTGTATTGGTTTTCTTTATCAGTTTTACAATTTTATAAACAGTTTGTTTGCTGTTTTCGTCAATTGTTTGAAAAGGATTGCTTATTTCGTTAATATTCATATCCGCTAATACTTTACTCACGTCAGGATCGAGTTCGGAGATATTCCATTTCGAAGACATGGTCATCGGGTTAAGCACCAGTCCCCCGTTATTTCTGGAATTTTTATCCCACGAATAGGAAGAAGCTGCCTGTTCAAAAGTCAGCTTTCCTTCCCTGACAATATTGGCAAGGGTGTCGAGGCCTCTACGTGCCTCATCCATTGCTTCAGGCGAAATCTTAGGTTTCATAATAATATGCCGGGTATTTATCTGTTCCCCTTTCCGGTCAATCAATTGAATGATATGGTAGCCAAATTCCGTTTTTACCACATTGGAGACACGGTCGCCTTTCAGGTTAAAAGCAGCAGCGGCGTAAGCAGGATCGAGCGATGCACGTCCTGAATACCCTAATTCCCCACCCATAGGAGCCGAGGGCCCTTCTGAATAAATGACCGCCATTGATGCAAAACTGGCACCATTTTCGATTCTTTTTTTCAATTCACGCAGGCGGTTTTTTACCCGCATTTCCTCCGCCGGATCAACTCTCGGTCGAAAAACAATCTGCTCGTATTCCATATAGGCATCGATCAATGGGATATCTTCTTCTTTCATATTGCGGTAATGATAACGTACTTCAGCAGGGGTTACCGTAACATTTTCGATAATTTTATTTTGCATTTGCGCTGTTAACTGTTGGTTGCGGATCACTTCTTCCAGATCAGCCTTGATCTCGATGATTGACTTTTTGAAATATTTTTCCACTTCCTTTTCCGATCCCAGGTTATTTACAAAATACTGGATACGCTGATCCATACTCTGGTTGAGCTGGCTGTCGCTTACCTCAATCGTGGTATCAAGCAAAGCTTCGGCAACCAGCAGTTTTTCAGTCAGCAATTCCTCCAGTATCTCACATTTCATATCACCTTCCGAAGTAATTCCCTGGGCCTGCTTCTGGATATACATCCCCTCTATATCAGATTTTAATATTACATTACCTCCAACTACCGCGACAATCTGGTCGATCACTTTATCCTGGGCCATCGAGACACCGGTAAATAAAAAGCTGACAACCATTGTTAAACTTAAAAACCTGTTCATCATGAATTATGATTTTTTATTATTAAATATTTTTATCCTGTTATTAGTAATGCCCTCTTTGTAAACATCTTCTTCAACTTTTTTCAGAAATTGCATTTTCCGGGCGTTCAAAATTAAGTTTTTTACCTGACTTTCCACATAATCAATCGGCGCAGGCTGCCCTATAAAACGAAAATCGCGAATACAGACCAGGTAATAAAAGTCATCATCCTTACTTTCGATAAATTTATTCCGCCTTAAAAAGCGGCTCAGATCATCAACTTTTGCAGGAGTATGATCGAGCACCATACGCGCCGACACCCAATTGTCGTCGAATTTATCGTACCGTTTGGCAAAACTGAGGCAATATTCATCGAGTTCCGAAATTTTGTTCGGATTTTCATCGATACATAAATTTTTCAGCAACTCCGGATCGGCAACCTCAAGCGGAATTTTTATATAAATAGCCTTTAGTATATCCTGTGTCAGAAAAAATTTGTCTTTATGGTGTTCATAATAATCAGATATTTCATGCTGCGAAACCACCGTATCCATTTTTTGGTTCATCAGTTCATCTTTATAACGGAATATAATCAGCGAATTTCGGTACTCTTCCAACTCCTCCCGAACATTTTTCTGTTCTGCCGATAAGTTACTTTCCGCTTTTAAAATAAGTAATTCTTTCTTGATCCATTTCGTAATATAATCGTCGGCCCACAGTGTACTGTCGCTGGTCGTTAAATTCCGGGGCATTACCTTTTTTAGTTGGTGCAGGTACAATATACGATCGCCAACCTGTACCAAAGGAACGGTTTCTTCATTCCGTTTGCATGAAGAAACAAACAGAAAAACAACAACCATATATACACAAATTCGAATCATTTCAGCGATGGTACCGTTTTCAGCAATTTTTTATTGATTTTTACTTTATAGTTTTTATGCAATTCATTAAGCCATTCTTGTTCCAGATAATTTTGATAATCGGCAATATGCAGGCCGCGCGATTTTTCAAGTGTCTTTGGAGCAGGAGGCATTTTGTCTCCCCTCACATAAGTGAGCAGTTCGTCCATCCCGGCAGGCTTTGTCTCATTCCAGACATAAAAATCGACCACCGGATTTTCTCCTTTTTTGAATGTTCCTTCCTCTATGGTAACAGCATTGGGCATATTTGCATCTATGATTTGCAGAAGCTCATCTTTGTCCGGCTCTCCCTGTGCCAGTATTTCGTCAATCCGGCTCCGGGTTTCAAAGTCGCGGCATGTGATAACCCACCCTTTAAACTGCTCTTCTTCCATGTATTTTCTCTTATTTTTTTCATAAAAGGCCTTTAACCCAAGGGTATCTTCCGAAGCTTTGTTCCATATCATTTTTTCGGAAATATTAAACAGCAGTATTCCATCGTGATATTCCTGCATCAGCATCGAGAATTCCGGATATTTTTCTTCCACATGGCTGTCTTCCAACTCAATCAGTTTTTCGGCAGCAAACGCTTCAATTTTTCCGGCTAATCCCTCTTTTGCGGTCAATCCTCCCTTCTTATTCTGAAACGAAATAAAATCACCAATCGTGTATCTCTCTGCATCAAAACTGAAAAGTGTCAGCGTTGTGTCCAATCCTTCTCCCGGGATAATTTTCTGTGAACCATGTTCAATCGAAAAACGGCCGGACAGGAGTTTTCCGGTTGACTCATCCATGATGAAGCTGTATTCCTTTTTCAATCCTGAAATAAAAATATCACGGCCGCGTTTACTGATTTGTGGATTCTTTTCGATTTTTTCAGTCAGTTGTCCTTTTATCTCTTCAAAATCAGGAACAGGAATGTGTTTCAACCGTTTAATGATGTGCCAGCCATAAGGCGTTTGTATCACCGGGGAAATATCGCCATCGTGCTGAAGAGCGAAAGCAGCTTTGGCAAAAGCAGGTATCATACGGTTTTCAGTAAAAGGTTGCAATTTCCCCCCGTTACGGGCACTGTGACGGTCATCTGAATATTTTTGGGCCAGTTTTTCAAAATCAGCGCCATTCAGCAGCAACTGGTACAAACTGTCGATTTCATTTTTCAGTTTTCCCGGACTATATCCGTCATCCGGGGCATTGGGCGGAGATAAACGCTTCATGATGTGGGCTACACTCATCTGTCCTTTCGATTCGCGTTCGTCTTCCACTTTTATCAAATGGTATCCAAAACGTGTCTTTACTGGCACAGAGATCTCACCAACCGGGGTTTTACAGGCAGCATCTTCAAACGGATAAACCATTATAAACGCGCTGAAATAACCCAACTCCCCACGGTTTTGTTTCGCTGAAGGGTCTTCTGAATAACGGAATGCAAGCTCGTTAAAATCAGCGCCGTTTATCAATTCTTTCCTGATCTCCGTAATACGCTGCCAGGCCTGGATCGTATCCGTATCTGGAGTGGTTTTAATCAGGATATGGCTGGCTTTCCGTTCATATTTTGTACGGTAATAGGCCGTTTGCAACATTTCTTCATCAAACTTAATATCGGTCAGGTAAGGTTGAGCCAATTCATTCCGGTAAGTTTTCAACTCCTTTCTGAAGGATGAAAGCGTATCCAGTCCCATCCGTTCCGCTTCCAGCACTTTCAATTTAAAATTTACAAAAAGATCCATGTATTCAGAGGGAGTCTTTATCTCAGCACCTTCGGCAAGGTTGCTGTTATTCTTTTCGTAAATATTCCGGAATTCGTCCCTGCTGAAAGAATAATTATCGATTTGTAAAATGCTTTGTTTTTTATCCCGTGAAAACCCCGTGGTTAAATATAATACCAACAAAATACCTACAACATATCTGTAACTCATACATGTTCTCCAAATTGTTTGATTTGTCTGACAGTCTCGTGGCTTCATCCGGTATTATTTCGAACTGTAATTGGGGGCCTCGCTGGTAATGATCACATCGTGCGGATGGCTTTCTGTAATACCCGGGTTCGTTATTTTAGTGAATTTAGCATTCTGTAATGCTTTAATATTTACCGCCCCGCAATAGCCCATTCCTGAACGCAGGCCGCCAATCAGTTGGTAAAGCACTTCTTCCAGCGTCCCTTTATATGGCACCCTGGCTACGATTCCTTCAGGTACCAGCTTTTTAATATCATCTTCCATATCCTGAAAATAACGATCTTTCGAGCCTTCATTCATAGCCTCGACGGATCCCATGCCACGGTATGATTTGAATTTTCGTCCCTGAAAAATAATGGTTTCACCCGGGGACTCTTCGACCCCTGCAAACAGCGATCCGGCCATGATTGAATGGGCCCCGGCAGCAATGGCTTTCACAATATCCCCCGAATATCGGATACCTCCGTCGGCAATAATCGGCACATCAGTGTCACGGATGGCTTTGGCCACATTGTAAATGGCCGAAAGCTGCGGATAACCGACCCCGGCTACTACACGGGTAGTACAAATCGAGCCTGGCCCAATCCCTACTTTCACTGCATCGGCACCAGCCAATACCAGGTCGGAAGCAGCTTCTCCTGTAGCAATATTTCCGGCCACAAAATCAATTTCCGGGTATTTCGTTTTAGCCCGTTTCAACATTTCGAGCACCTGCCTCGAATGACCGTGGGCCGTGTCAATCACGATGGCATCGACCTGGGCTTTTACCAGCGCATCGATACGGTCGAGAGTGTCGTATGTTACACCTACGCCTGCTGCTACACGCAAACGTCCCCGCGAATCTTTACAGGCCAAAGGCTTGTCTTTTGCTTTGGTAATATCCTTATAGGTAACCAATCCGATCAGTTTTCCGTTTTTACCAACCACAGGCAGTTTTTCGATCTTATATTGCTGAAGAATTTGAGAAGCCTTTTCCAGGTTGGTCGATTCAGTGGTTGTCACCAGGTTTTCTTTGGTCATCACCTCCGAAATGGGTTTCATTATATTGGCTTCGAACCGGAGATCACGATTGGTCACAATACCAACCAATAGCTTATTTTCATCGACCACAGGTATGCCGCCAATTTTGTAGTTCTTCATAATATCCATGGCGTCTTTTACCAGCTTGTCAGCCGTGATCGTGATAGGATCGAAGATCATTCCGTTTTCTGCCCTTTTTACCGTAGTAACCTGTCTGGCCTGTTCTTCAATTCCCATATTTTTGTGGATTACCCCTATTCCTCCTTCCCGGGCAATGGCAATGGCCATACAGGAATCGGTAACAGTATCCATTGCCGCACTTACAACAGGTGTATTCAATTCTATATTACGGGTGAAATACGAACACAGATCCACTTCACGCGGAAGCACTTCCGAATATGAAGGAATGAGAAGGACATCATCGAATGTTAAACCTTCAGAAACTACTTTATCGGTTAAAAACGACATTTCCCTGATTTTTTGAATTTTTTAGTTGTGAACAAAACTACAAAAAATTACGGTATAAATGTCCGGCTTTTTCAGTAAGCATCAAGCCTATAAAATTTAAAATTCTCTAAAAATTGTTAAGCAAATGAAGATACCCGATCCTGGATACTTGATCTTGTATCGAGTATCTCTTTTAAAAAAAATGTATAAATAAATCGAAATCTCTTTAGTGTTTCAGGTAAATTATAATATTTTTAAAATTTATTTTTGGAGATTTCCATGTACCAGACAAAAAAAACATTCATTAAACCCGATATGAAAATGTCGGATTTGATACTCGAAAATCCATCGTTGCTGTTAATGATGGAACATTTTGATATAGATATTGTGGTACGGGACAAAAGTGTGGTACAAATATGTAACGAAAATCAAATCAACCGGGAGGTTTTCATCCCTATAGCAAATTTGTACAATGGTTTTTATCCCTCAGGGGGTGAAAATCTGGATAAATCCGAAACAAAATCGATCATCCTTTTTCTAAAAAACAGCCACCGGTATTATTTAGATGAAAAGATTCCTGAAATACATGATTATATCAGGAAGTTGTATACCGAAAATAACAGTCCGGAGATCAGGCTTGTTGAAATTTTTTTCAACGAATATTCACAGGAAGTAAAGGAACACCTCGACTATGAAGATGAAGTAGTTTTTCCCTATTTCAACAGGCTGGCAGGAGATAATTTTCCTGTTCAGAAACGAATCAGATATTCAGCAGAGGAATACAGGAAGCACCATACCGACATAGAAACAAAAATCGGCGACTTAAAAAAACTTCTTTTAAAACATATTCCGTTAAAGAATGACCGGTTCCTGCGAAGGAAACTTTTATTGGGATTATTCGAACTGGAATACGATTTAAACATTCATTCTGCCATCGAAGAGTCGATTTTGATCCCTTTAATTAAGAAAACAGAAAGACAACAGGGCATTGGATAAATGCAGAGTAAATATTGCAATCGTTGAGCCTTCTTCAATTATAAGCGAGGGGCTGTCCAACATCCTGTTACAGACAGGAAGGGTTCATTACAGCATTTATCATTTCGACAGCCTGGATGAAGTTTTCCCGGAAATACCGGCAGGCAAAATCGACCTGGTAATTATAAACCCATCGCAGGTAAAGAACGATATAAAAAACTTTACCTTTCATAAATATTCCAATCGTTCTGTTTTGTGGGTGGGCATCCTGTATTCATTTTTCGAACGGGAAATTCTGTCATTATTCGATGCCCTTATCCAGATAACCGATTCACCCGGGGTAATTGACGGAACGATCCATAAATTAATTTCATTAAATCACCGTTGCAAAACATCTGTTTCCAGGGAGCAACTTACCCCCAGGGAAACAGATGTGCTTAAACATCTGGTACAGGGGTTATCGAACAAAGAAATTGCCGACCAGTTAAACATCAGCACTCATACGGTTGTCAGTCACCGCAAAAACATTGTCCATAAAACCGGTATAAAAAGCCAGGCAGGTCTTACCATTTTTGCCATTTCCAATAAAATTATTGATATAGAAGGTTACCTGGAGTAATTGCTTATCCCCTGTTAAAGGGATATTCTTTTCCTAAAAACCCACAAAATGGGGATTGACCTTTCTTTATTGTTTCCATTCTTTTGTGTTTTTAGTAATATAGAAATACATAAGGAGTAAATATAATGAAAAAAACAATTACACTTATCCTGGGATTATTTTTAATACTTCAGGTACAATCTCAGGAAAAGACTGATGCCATGCTTTTTGGCGATGTTAAATCAGTAACCAGTAAAGAACACATACCGTATGTAACAATCACTGTTAAAGGGACACGCCTTGGCACTACAAGCGACGGAACAGGTCATTATAAACTGGCTAACCTTCCGCTTGGGAAGTGTGTCGTTGCAGCGCAAATGCTTGGATATAAAACACAGGAAAAAGAAGTATTCATGGAAAGAGGAAAAGCAGTGGAACTGTTTTTCGAACTGGAGGAAGATGTGATGAACCTGGAACAGGTTGTGGTTACAGGAACCCGTACTCAACACTATGTCAAAGACGTGCCGATCAGGACTGAAGTGATAACAGCTCAGTCTATTGAAAACAAAAATGCAGCGAACCTGTATGAAGCGTTGGAAGGAACTCCCGGGATACGGGTAGAACAACAATGCCAGTACTGCAACTTTTCGATGATACGTATGCAGGGACTTGGGTCCGAAAATACGCAGGTTTTGATCAATGGGCAGCCTATCTATTCCGGTTTGGCCGGTGTATATGGGCTGCAACAAATGGGAACCGATGATGTTGACCGGGTGGAAATAACCAAGGGAGCCGGTTCTGCCCTTTACGGTAGCGGCGCTATTGCCGGGGCCATCAACATTATTACAAAGGAACCTTCTTTTGTACCGGAAATAAATGCAGGCGTTCAGTTTGGAAGCTATGGAACAAATAAATACAATGCCTATTCTTCAATCCGGAACGAAAAAGGGAATATTGGCCTGACCATCAATGCACAAAAGCTGACCGGTGATGCCATTGACCAAACGAGCGAAGGGACAAGCAAAGATGAAGTTGACCATAAAGACGGGATTTCCGACCGGGTTGCATCAGATTTGAACAATGCAGGTTTTGGCCTGTATATCAATGGGTTGTTTTCTGAAAATGATAAACTGATACTCAGGGGAAGGTACATTTATGAAAAACGGGAAGGCGGAACAATGGATGACGATTATTACAAAAATCCGTTTACCGACGGAACGGAAAACATCACTACCGACCGTTATGAAACAGAATTGTCTTATAAAACATTGTTTAAGGATGCTTCTGAAATGAATTTCTCGGTAGCTTATACCTGTCATGACCGGACAGCCACCAACGATACTTACCTGGGTGATTACATGGCAACCCATGATGATAACACCCCGGATGTCAGGGATATGCGCCCTTATCTTGCCGATGAAAATTCGTTAACCGGTACTTTAACTTACGGGAAACAATTAGGAAACCATCACCTTTTAATCGGGGTACAGGGTTTTTATGACAAACTGGAGGAATCAGGAATGTATGTTGTGGTTGACGAGGAAAGCGAATACCTGGGGACTTCCTATAAATCGACCAGCAATAAATCGGCACATGAATTTGGTTTTTTCTTACAGGACGAATGGAACATAACCGATAAATTAACAGCTGTTCCCGGTGTGCGTTTTGATATTCATCATTCGGAAGAAGATTATGAAGCAGATAAAGAAGTCTTTACAAGTGCTTTCCCTGAAAGTGAATTTGACAAAAACAGCTTTAGCCCCAGACTGGCCCTGAAATATGACGTTTCGCACAGGGTAACGCTACGAGCCAATGTGGGTACAGGGTTCAGGGCCCCTTACGGGTTTTCCGAAGACCTGCACCTGTGCAGCGGCTCCCCAAGGGTTTGGAAATCTTCGGATTTGGATCCTGAAAAATCAGTTAGCTACAATTTGTCTGCTGATTATTACGGAAGCAAGGTGCGGCTTAGTGCCAATTTGTTCAGAACTGACCTGAAAGATAAAATTGCTTTTGCCGATGCTGATGCTGATGTGGCTGCCCTTGGCTACGATTATCAATGGGAAAATATTGATGATGCTTTTGTTCAGGGGATTGAAGCATCAATAATGGCTGATGTGGCCACTGACTTTAATATTGGTGTTGATTTAACGTTTAACCAGGGAGAATACGACCATGTCCGTGATGATTGGGCCGGCACTGTATATGAAGACGACAGTAAATACATTTCCCGTTTCCCTACTGTTACCGGAAATATTAAGTTGGAATACAGTCCCAAAGACTGGGTTTTCTCGATAGACGGGAATTACCAGGGGAAAATGTATATCGACTATTTCAGCGAAACGGAAGGAATGAGCAAAATAAAGCATACAGATTCGTATATGCTTTTTAATGCCAAAGTTTCAAGGACAATCAATGGGTTTAAATTGTATGCCGGGGCAAAAAACATTTTCAATTATATCCAGCCGGAAAAATATCTTGATGATGCTGCTTTCATGTATGCCCCGATGTTCGGGACTATGGTTTATGCCGGGATATCGATTGCAATACAACGCTAAACAAAACACGAGATAATTTGAGCCTTTATTCGGAATTTTAATATCCAGAGTTAAAATCAAAGGCAACAGGGATCCCCCTGTTGCCTTTTTTAATGTTAAAAATGTATATTTGGTACACGCAAATAAACAACAGAAGAAAGTAGACCATTGATCCCAGGTGAGCGAATTCAGACAAATATTGACCCGTTATTGGGGCTATTCCCATTTCAGACCATTGCAGGAAGAAATTATCCGATCGGTGGCCGAAGGGAAGGATACGCTGGGCCTGATGCCAACAGGCGGGGGAAAATCCGTCACTTTCCAGGTTTATTCGCTTGCCCGTGAAGGCATCTGCCTGGTGATTACCCCGCTTATATCACTGATGAAAGACCAGGTGGAGAACCTGAACCAGAAAGGCATCAAAGCGCTGGCGATCCATTCGGGCATGACTCAACAGGAAATAAAAATTGCCATGGACAGCGCAGTCTGGGGTAACTATAAATTCCTGTACCTTTCGCCCGAACGCTTATCAACATCCCGTTTTCGCGAGCGGCTGGACGACATGAAGGTGAACCTGGTCACCGTTGACGAAGCCCACTGCATCTCGCAATGGGGCTACGATTTCCGTCCATCGTACCTGAAAATTCAGTTGCTTCGTGAACTGTTGCCTGATGTGCCGGTGCTGGCGCTTACGGCTACTGCTACCCCGAAAGTGGTGGGCGACATTCAGGATAAATTATCGTTTCGAGAAAAGAATGTCCTGAAAAAGAGTTTTCTGCGCGAAAACCTGGCCTATATGGTCCGTAACCAGGAAGACAAGCTGAATTACATGATCCGGTCGGTACAAAAAGCAAAAGGAACCGGTATTGTGTACGTACGCAGCCGGAAACTCACCCGAGAACTGTCGGAGGTACTCCGGAAAAACAAGGTGTCCGCCGATTATTACCACGCAGGCTTATCGGCAAAAGTCAGGGCTGCCAGACAGGAAAGCTGGAAAACAGGGCATACCCGGGTGATCGTTGCCACCAATGCTTTTGGCATGGGCATCGACAAGCCTAACGTACGTTTTGTGATTAATTACGATGTACCGGATTCGCTGGAAGCCTATTTTCAGGAAGCAGGCCGGGCCGGACGTGATGGCAACAAAGCCTATGCCGTGCTGCTGTTTAATAATTCCGATAAGTTGAAACTTCAGAAAAGCGTGGCAAAAACATTTCCTGAGCCCGAAGTAATCCGTAAAGTATACCATGCCCTTTGCAACTATCTGCAAATTGCGGTTGGATTTGGGAAAGACCAGGTTTACGATTTCAGCATTGCCGAATTTTCGCATAATTACAAAATCGATATTGCCACTGTTTTAAGCAGCTTAAAAATACTCCAGCGTGAAGGGTACCTGGAACTGACCGAAGAACTGGATAACCCTTCGCGTGTGTATTTCAGGGTCGACCGTGACGACCTGTACCGTTTTCAGGTAGCCAACTCTTCTTTCGACGGTTTTATCAAACTGCTGCTGCGCTCGTATACCGGTTTGTTTTCGAATTACACAGCTATTGATGAAGACCTGCTGGCCCGGCGTGCCAATATTTCTATCGAGGCGATTTATAAATTTATGAACACGCTCGATACCAACCAGATTATTCATTACATCCCCAGGAAAAAGACCCCGTTTATCATCATGAACGTGGAACGGCTGGAAATCGGACGGTTAAAAATTTCAAAAGAGAATTACGACGACCGTAAAAAAGACTACATCCAGCGGATACAGTCGGTACTTCATTATGCCGAATCGAAACACAAATGCCGCAGTCAGCTCTTATTGCAATATTTTGGCGAGACAGAAACCACCCGTTGCGGTAAATGCGACATCTGTATCGAACGGAATGAGCTGAACCTTAGCAAATACGAGTTCGATATGATTAGTTCCCAGGTAAAAAAAATACTGGAAACACCCTGTTCGTACGAGGAGTTACTGAAAAAGACCGAAGGCGAAAAAAACACTGTTCTGAAAACCATCCGGTGGTTGCTCGATAACGAAAAGATCATTTACCGGATTGATAATAAACTGGAGTGGGAAAAATGATCGTTTCGATTTATTAATGCCGATTGTTTCTCTCGGTGAATTTAATTTCCTTTGTTTAATCAAATCGGAATTACAATATTCGACCGATGACAAGGATGCAGGAAAGGATAAATGAAGTTTGGGAAAAGTTTCTTGACGGGGACAAGGAAGCATTTGCCGAAATCTATAATGTTTTCGTTGACGATTTGTTTCGTTATGGCTCCAAACTCTGCAACGATGAGGAACTGGTAAAAGATGTTATCCAGGAAGTATTTTTGGATTTGTACCTGAACCGGAAAAATAAAAAGGTATTTGCTGCTGGCTTGAAATTTTATCTTATCCTGGCCTTAAAACGAAGTCTGATCCGTAAAATTCAGAGGAATAGAAAAAATGAAAATCTGGATGTTATTGAAAGTGATTTGTTCGAGACCGAGTATAGTATCGAAGAAAAACTCATCTCTGACGAATCGCTTGCCGAAAAAAACAGCAAAGTAAAGCAGGCAATCGATCGGCTCCCCCGCAAACAAAAGGAAACTATTTATTTACGGTATAACCAGGGACTTGAATACGAGCAGGTTGCCGAAGTATTGAAAATTTCGGTCGAATCGGCCCGTAAACAGGTTTACCGGGCTATTAAAGCAATCCGCGATTGCCTTGATGACAAAGACAAAGGTTTGATATTATTGCTGCTGTTAAAACGCTGGCGTATCCCCGAAAATGACGGTTCATTTTCTTTGTCATTCTGATCACCCAATTTTTATTTGGCACAATGAGAAAATGATAGCTACATTTTTCTTGTCATCCTGAACGCAGTGAAGGATCTGTTACTTTATCGTACTGTTCATTAGTCCCTTCGCTTACTCAGGGTGACAAAAGGGAAAATCTGGCATAGGCAAGTTGTCACCCAAAATTTATTGGGCATAATGAGGCAATGACAGGAAAGGTATCTGGAAGTCAAGTCCCCGGTTCACCGGAAGGTGAAAAGCAGGGATGGCCAGTCAAAGTAGTCCGGGCCGGCGTTGGCGGGAGCGGTTTTTTGTGGGTATTCAAGGATGTGTGCCGGGAAGAAAAAACCGTGAGACGGGAGGAAGGGTGACTTTGACAAGACTTTTTCTTCCTTTTGGTCGACTGCAAAAGGAAGGGCCCCGCCGGACAGAGGCGAATACAAAAAAGATAAGAAGAGCAGAAAAAGAGAAAGGTAAGGGGAACAAAAATCCCGGAGGGATGATATTTGAGTAACCCGGGGTAAGTGAGGCACGAGCGCAACCCCGGGTTGAATGCAAACAGAATAACCCCGGCCACGGTAGTTCGTCAAAAAAAGCAATGCAGTTATATGGCCGGTAATGCTAAAATGCTGAAAAAAGTGATGTTTTATATTTGATTCATATACAAACTTTTACTAAAATCTGTCATAGGCAGTTTCCACCCCAAAATTTTGGGCATAATGAGGATATGACAGGGAAGGTATCTGTAAGTCAAGTACCCAATTCACCGGAAGGTGAAAAGCAGGGATGGCCAGTCAAAGTAGTCCGGGCCGGCGTTGGCGGGAGCGGTTTTTTGTGGGTATTCAAGGATGTGTGCCGGAAAGAAAAAACCGAGAGGCGGGAGGAAGGGTGACTTTGACAAGACTTTTTCTTCCTTTTGGTCGACTGCAAAAGGAAGGGCCCCGCCGGACAGAGGCGAATACCAATAAGCAATAAAAATTGTCAGGTTATTAAGAGAACGAAGAAAACACCGCCCACGGTAGTTCGTCAAAAAAGCAGTGCAGTTGTATGCCCGGAAGTAATAAAATGCTGAAAAAAGCGATATTTCGTATTTACCTCATATACAGACTTCTGTAAAAATCTATCATTGGTAACGCAGTGAAATATCTGTTATTTTATCGCACCGCTTATGAGATTTACTCCCGAGTGATCGGGATCAGGGTGACAAAGTAGGTTTAGACACTAAAAGAGAAAAAAACTGAGAAAATTTGTCCATGTTTTAAAAGCTGATGTCCTTTTATAGAAAACAGATCAGCCAAAATGGAACGAATAAGTCAGTTTCTCGAAAATCAGCAATTTGTCAACTGGGTTTTTAACCCGTCTCCTGACTTGGATTTACAATGGAGTAAATTTCAGAGAGACCATCCTGAGGAAAAGGAAAACCTGTTATTAGCCAGGAAGGTACTTCAGAAATTCAAAACGATCGACAGACAATTGTCGGAACACGACAAAATTGTTTTGTTTTCGAAAATACTGGCTGATATTGAAGGGAGACAGCACTCCCGGTACAAAATACGGAGCCTGCCGGTTCTTATACGCTACGCGGCTGTTGCCATCCTGTTTTTTACAATTGGTGCCTTGTTATTTTACCAAAGGAGTTTTGTCAATCCCAAATTATTCATACAAAATACCGGGGACAATGCCTTACTTAACCGGACTACCCTTGTCAGGCCCGGCGGTGAAACAATCGAACTTGCCGAAAATAAATCCGTGTTTAAATACCTGGCAAAAGAAAACAAACTTGTTATTAACGATTCAATCCGGCTTCATAAAATTACAGGGCAGAGAGAAAATAACCTGAACCGGTTAAGTGTGCCTTTTGGAAAAACTTCGACCGTAATACTACCCGACGGCACGACAGTATTTTTAAATGCCGGGAGCCGCCTGGTGTACCCTGAAATGTTTACAGGAAAAAAGAGGGAAGTTTTTTTATCGGGTGAAGCATATTTCGAAGTTCAGAAAGACAGCAGGCATCCGTTTATAGTAGCCACTACAGATATAAATGTGGAAGTTAGAGGAACTAAATTTAATCTTTCTGCCTATTCGTCGGATCCAACTTACGAAACGGTACTTACCGAGGGAAAGGTCCGGGTACGTCTAAACCGTGCAGGAATTTTCGGTCAGGTTACAGACCTGTTACCGAATCAGGTCGCTTCCTACAACCGGTCGCTGGGAGAAACAGAAGTAAAAACAGTGGATGTTGAGAATTATGTTTTATGGAAAGACGGAATGTTTAAATTCGAAAGCAGCGAGTTGAGTTGGGTTGTCCGAAAACTGGAACGCTATTATAATGTCAGGGTGCATTTTTCAGAACCGGCAATTAAAAATCTTAAAATATCGGGAAAACTTGAATTAAGCGATAACTGCGACTCTGTTTTTGACATACTGGCAAGTACCGCTTCAGTAAAAATAGATAAAAGAGGAGAAAACGAATATGAGATAAAAAACTAAAAAAAAGAGCCGGCTAGTGTCCGCACACCTTCCGGCCCAGGAATTAATTAAATATTGCTAATTATTTAACGGATCAAATTTATGGAAAAAAAGTTAAAAAAGCCTTTTCCTCTGTGTGAGGGATTGCAAAAAAAATGGAGAAAAATGAAACTAACACTAGCCTTTACCTTTTTGGTTTTAGTGACTTTCGGGAGCAGTTATTCCCAGGTGACAAACCTGTCGCTCAGCTTCAGGAATGCCGGCATCAGGGAAGTACTGCAAACGATTGAAGACCAGACGAACTACATTTTCCTGTACAAAGATGAAATCTTCGACTTCAGTAAAAAGTATTCAATTAATTTTGAAAACAAGAATTTTGAAGAAATACTGGAAGTTCTTTGCCAACAGGCTAATGTGGATTATGAAATCCGCAACCGGCAAATCATTCTAAAAGAAAAAGCAAATTACGGTAATAGAGAAATTGCCCGGGAAAATATAACCATTTCCGGTAAAGTGACCGATCCCTCCGGTGCTCCATTGCCCGGAGTAACTGTGGCAGTAAAAGGAACCACCCAGGGGATTATTACAGATACCGATGGGAACTATACACTCATTAAAGTTCCCAGCGATGCAACTTTGGTGTTTTCGTTTGTGGGGATGAAGACGCAAGAGATAGTGATTGGTGGAAAAAGTACGATTAATGTAGTGATGCAGGAAGAAACCATTGGCATTGAAGAAGTGGTGGCTGTGGGGTATGGTACTCAAAAAGCACGAAAAGTTACGGGAGCATTGTCAAAAATAAAAAACGATGTTTTTGAAGGCAGGCCGGTAACAGATGCTTCACAGGCTCTGTCGGGTGTATCAACAGGAATACAGGTAATTCAGAATAGTGGGCAACCCGGCGATGATAATACTCAAATCCGAATCAGGGGAGTTAGTACCTTAACATCAGGCGGGCAGGGGCCTTTGGTCTTGGTTGACGGAATTGCGGGTTCAATGAGTAAACTAAATCCGAATGATATTGAAAGCGTTACAGTCTTAAAGGATGCAGCATCGGCCTCCATTTATGGTTCGCGTGCCGCAGGAGGCGTGATATTGGTTACAACCAAAAAAGGGGAAGCAGGAAAGCCTGTTTTCAGGTATAACGGGTACTATGGGCTTCAAAGTCCAACGCGATTGATAGATTTAGTTAGCGATATGGCTACACACATGGAGCTTATTAATGAAGCAAAAGAAAATATGGGGATGGCAGACCAATTCGACCAAAGCGAAATAGATGCATACAGACAAAATAATGATCCGTTGTTATATCCGAATACCGATTGGTACGATTACCTTTATGGTACACCAACTCCTATACAGAACCATAATTTTACTGCCAGCGGTGGGAATGAGTCTGTTTTGTATAATTTGTCATTTGGCTACCTGGGACAGGAAGGACTTATAGGTGTAACACATTTAGATCGTTATAATTTCCGGGCGAATAACGAAATAAATTTAACCAAACGGCTAAAGGTTAACTCAATATTATCTGGTTCATGGGAAACAATAACAGGTCCGGCGAGTCCAATAAATGCAATATTAGACTGGGCAACCAGTCCTGGAGTAGTACCCGAATCGGATGGGCAATATGGGGGCTCCCAGGTTCCCGGAGATGGGGATGCCGGAAGTCCTTTAGCTGTATGGGACGCGCAAGACAGAACCAGGAATGCCCAATCATTTTTAGGGAAATTGTCTGCAGAGTACCGGATTTGTGATGGACTGATTTTTCAAACAAACGGGGGGATAACATTTAATAATTCAAAAGTTAAAACCCTGGTTGAGCCGTATGAAGTGTGGGATTTTCGTGAAAATAATGTTGCACGTTATTCTCAGGAAACCGTTATTTCCCTTTCTGAAAGCTTTAATCAAAATCTGCTGTTAACTTCTTATTCTACCTTCAATTTTGAAAAAACATTTCAAGATAAGCACTATTTGAATATTTTGCTTGGGCAAAGCGTCGAGGCATATAAAACGGCAAGTTCGTCTGCCTCTGTCAAAGATTTATATAGTACGGTTACACCGGTATTAAATGCTGGTATCAGCGAACAGACCGTTAGCGGATCGACCGCAGCATGGAGATTATTATCACTTTTTGGAAGGTTAAATTACGATTACAAAAACAAATATTTATTTGAAGCCAATTTTCGTAACGATGCTTCTTCCCGGTTTAAAGAAGGTAACCGTTGGGCTTTCTTCCCTTCATTTTCGTTGGGGTGGAGGATCTCTGATGAAAAATTTTTCCCAAAACTTAAATCTGTTTCCGACTTTAAATTAAGAGGATCGTGGGGAAATTTAGGCAATCAGAATATCGGTAATTATCCTTATCAGGCTGTATACAATATTCAGCAAAATTATAATTTTGGAGGAGCATTGGTTGATGGTGTGGCACAAACTTCATTGGCGAACGATGATATAAAGTGGGAAACTACTACTACCACCGATATCGCAATGGATCTGAGTTTATTTAAAAACCGCTTTAGTGCCTCGTTCGACTGGTTTACAAAAATGACAAAGGATATCCTGGTTCAATTACCTATCCCTTTGACGATGGGGAATAAATCAGCTCCTTATCAGAATGTCGGAGAAGTAAAAAACTGGGGTTGGGAGCTAGACATGTCTTATCGTGAAGTTATAAATGATTTCAGGTTCAATGTTGGATTTAATATCTCTCAAGTGAAAAATGAAGTTGTAAAATTTAAAGGAAAAACTCCTTCAATAAGTGGTCAGTTCATAATTCAAGAAGGATTACCCTATCAATCAATATATGGGTGGAAAATGCTTGGAATTTTCCAAAGCGAAGAAGAAATTGCTGAGTCAGCAGAACAGGATGCAACCTATACCTCTCCTGGAGATATAAAGTATGAAGATTTCTATGAAGATGGGAAAATTGACTCCAATGACAGGCAGGTTATCGGTAATACCATTCCCAAATATAATTATGGCTTAAGCTTTGATGCCAGCTATAAAAATTTTGACATTAGCTTATTATTCCAGGGAGTACTGGATATCGATCGCTATTTGAGTGGTGTAAACGTTTATCCGGTTGCAACGAACGACAGGGGATTGATTCCTGAGTCATGGCTGAACAGGTGGATCAGCGAGAATCCAAGTACTACAATGCCCCGAATAACCATCAATGGTGATTATTCGTGGAATTATCGCAATTCTACCTTTTGGATGCAGGATGGCTCCTATTTAAGATTGAAAAATGTTCAACTTGGTTATAATATCCCCGGAGCTGTTTGCAAAAAAATAGGAATACAAAACGCTAAGGTATATTTGAATGGAAAAAACCTGCTGACTTTTACAAATTATAAAGGATACGATCCTGAAACAATAAGCACTGGTGTTACAGCAGGATATCCCAATACAAAAATCATTTCGGTAGGCTTACAACTAAATTTCTAAAATTATGAAAAGAAATATAATATATATCATAATTCTAATGGGAACCTTTTTCTCTTGTGATAACTTTCTGGAGTTAAATCCTGAAACATCTGTTTCAGAAGGAACCTATTGGAAAACGGAAAAGGATCTTACAGCGGCAGTAAATTCGGTTTATGAAGTTTTACATTCGGATCGTACATTCGATGAATTCGGGATGCTCGATGTATTTACCGACATTGCAGCGAGTAGAACTGTGTCGCCTTTTAATTCCATGTCAATCGGAACTTTTGATTCAAATCATGCAATTATACTTGCAAGATGGCAAAATTGTTATGAAGGAATTGTCAGGGCAAATGATGTGCTGGCACATGTTGATGACATGGATGAAGTGGAAGATGATGTAAAAAATGAAAGAAAGGGTGAAGCGCTTTTTTTAAGGGCATTTTATTATTTTAATCTGGTTTACTTTTTCGGCGATACCCCATTGCTCCTCAATGTGCCTACCCTTGATGATGCATACATAGAAAGGACTCCTGTTGATGATGTAATCACTCAGATGCATCTTGATTTGGATGATGCTAATAACCTTTTGACGCAATCGCCGACTGATGTTGGGCGGGCGACCAAAGGAGCTGCATTAACCTTGAAAGCAAAAATATACATGCAGGAATCACAATTTGAAAAAGCTATTCCGGTTCTTCAACAAATCATGGGCCTGGGTTATAGTCTTTATAATGACTACAGTAAGTTGTTTCTGGTTGAAGGAGAGAATAACGCAGAAGTAATTTTTGATGTGCAATTTGCATCGGGTACCGGACAAAGCCAGGGGAATAAGTTTAATACTTACTATGGTAACAAATCATTGAAGGCTGCCGGTTGGTCCTGGTTTCTGCCGACAAAGGAACTTATTGAGCTATATGAAACAAAAGAAGATGGTTTGGCAGATGTTGATCCGATGTTCGATAAAAAAGATCCTCGTATGGATATGACGGTAATCAGGCCAGGGGCAACATTTGTAGATAAAAATGATAATGTTTGTAATTATCCGGCACAAGTAAACAATTATTCACATGCGCAAACAGGAATACATTGTCGAAAATTTGTCATTGAAGGATCAAGCCCTGATGCCGATTTTTCAGGATACTGGGATTCCCCACAGAACTGGATCTTTTTCAGGTATGCCGATGTTTTGCTTATGTATGCTGAGGCAGTGAATGAAGTGGATGGCCCTGTGTCATCAGTTTATGACGCGATTAATCAGGTACGTCAAAGATCCTCTGTCGGTATGCCGGTAATTGAAGGGGGCAAAACAAAAGAAGAAATGAGAGAAATTGTTCACCGGGAAAGAGGCGTTGAACTTGCATTGGAAGGTTGGCGATATTTTGATTTGAAAAGATGGGGATTACTGAAAGAGGTTAATAATGGATTTAAAGTAATCAATATAAGCAATGGAAGTACAGTTGTTACAAGAGTATTTAATGACTACCATAACTTATGGCCGATTCCATTAACTGAAATAGATCGTAATCCAAACCTGGATCAGAACCCTGGATATTGATCCTGATACTTATCGTAGTTTAACCAGGAACCGTCTTAAAAACTATCTGACCTTTTTTAGATGTGATTTGAATGATGGCAGATATTCTATCGGATAGATTATAAGACGGTTCTCTAACCTTTTGTTGGTATGAAAATATTGTATTATTGCCTTTTATCCTCACTCACCTTTTTTTCTGGATGCTGTCAATCCGGTCACGCTCAGACTATTTCAATACTTTCCACAGACTTGTCGTTGGACAGGGATCCAGATGACTGGTTTGATACATTCCTATTTTTAACAATTGACGGTATAAATCCCGCCGGAATTATTTTGGAAAATTATGCAACAGATTCTGTAGAGGATAAAACTATGGAGTTTACAAAGATCCTTGGCTGCCATAATATGCCTGTGTTAAAAGGGATTCAGCAACCGCTAAAGACAAATGAAGGATCCATAATATCTTCAAACTATAAAAATGGGGCAGAATTTATCCTTGAGACGATGGAAAAAGCCAAAGGAAAAGTTAGGCTAATTGCTGTTGGAAGCCTCAGGAACGAGGCACTGGCTTATGATACAAATCCGGAATTGTTCTTAAAAAAAATCGATAAAATTTATTTTGCAGGAGGAAGTCTGAATGGCAATAAAGACACAAATGTTAAACGGGATACAATTGCGACAAGAATTATCGTCAACTCAGAAGCGCCTGTTGTTTGGATCCCTTGTACAGATGAAATGAAACAAAAACTTTCGGGGAAACAGGAGGAACGAATTGAAGGTTGCTCTTCCGAAGTTTGTTCGTTTTTAACCGGTTTGTTATCCGATTGGAGAGAATACAGAGGGGAAGAATGGCTGGAAAGAACCAGACAGCTTAAAGGACAAGGTAAAAATCTCTGGAGCATCCCGGCTTTTATTCATATAGCAATGCGGGATAATTTTAACCTAAAATTTGTTTCCGGAACAATGACTTTTGATAATGTGAACTGGACTGATTTCGAGAGATATGCAGATGGGAAAGACATGATGCTGACTGATTTGAATCAGGAGGAAATTACAGAATGGCTAACTCACCGGATAAACTCAAATCATTGAACGTGGAACATGAAATTTTATAACCTGTTGAAAAATAATAAAATGACAATAAAAAAAGTATTTCTTATTTCTGTTTTGTCTGTATTTTATCTGACTTCATGTGAAAAAGACCCGGTATCGGCTAATGATCGTTTGAACGACTCCGATTCCTTTAATTATACATCAAATTTGACAAGGGGCATTAGCCGGACAGAACTTCCCTGGCTGAGTGGTGGAATTGCCGCACAAACAACATTACTGGATAGTATAAAAGCAGCAGGATGTGAAGTTATCCGACTTTCATTATCACGGGATGCATTACGGGATGAAGTTATGACCCATATCCTGTACTGCAACAAAATTGGAATAGATGTGCTGGTTATTTTGAAAACTACGGGAATAAAAGAATTATACCCCGATGGAACGGAATTGCGTGATGGAGGTGATAATTTTTGGGATGTGTATTGTCACTCCGATTTGGATACTGCACGATACGATTCATGGATCAATGAATTATTGGAGTATTGGCATTCGAATGATTGTGTTATAGATGCGATAGAAGTTGGAAATGAAATTGCATGGGCTGATTTTAATGGTGATTTTCCAATAATGAATGAGGGCGAAGGATACGCCTTTGACGATTCGAATGAGTGGTCCTCGTTGCCTTATAAGGTTCAGTTGGGACTTGAAAAAGTGGGAGTGTTATTGAAACATACAAAAACGGCAGTACAAAAAATCTGGACAACTGATAATGCCCCCAAAGTAATACTTGGCGGGCTTAACTGGTACACAGATATGTCCTGGATGACCAATGTCGGAGGTACCATCATGAAGCCTGATTACGTGCTGAAAATATTGAAAGGCCAGACTGAAGGACAAACGAATAAAACAAATTATCTGGAATACCTTGATGCAATTGCCCTGCATTTTTATCCGAATAATTCATACAATGAAAATTTTGATTCGATGGTAAATGACTCGGAAAAATACATCGAAGAATTCATGGGAGATATAACTTCCTATACCAATCTGCCTGTTTATATTACTGAAATGGGATACAGAATATCCGTTAACGGGATTGAACATGATAATAAAAGGGCAGAAATGTTTCTTGCATTTTTCAAGGCTATGGAAAATAACGGAACCTATAATTGGGGACCTGTTTATATATATAGCTGGGATCAGGGTGAACACAGGCTTACTGAAAACGGGGAGGCACTATACTGCGCCAGACATATTTTTTAAGGATTACTGTTCACGTTCTTTTTCTTTATCTGTCTAAAAATTTAATCGCATTATTATGAATACAGCTTATTTCTTATTTTTTAACATAAACACAATGAAAATGAGATGGAGGATATTTCTTTTTTTGCATCCGATTCTTCTTTTTTTGATTGCTTTTAGCGGATGCAAGGAAGGGAAAAAGACCTCCGATACAGAAATTATAAAAGAATGGGTATCACCCGTAACCGGAAAGACATACCGACTGGTGTTTAATGATGAGTTTAACTCAGAAAAAGATTTAACTAATCATTGGACTTACCGGGGAGCAGGCTGGGCTTCACCTTTGACAAGGAAAATAGAATTCGAAAATAAAGAGTATGCTATTGCGGCTGTGAAACCGGGAGTTTCACTAAACGAAGGGAACATGGAATTGCATGTTTTTAGAAAAGATGGGATAAGTGATACCATTTATACGGGAGGATTGTCGACAATTCATACATTCCGTCCGCAATATGGTTATTTCGAAACAAGAGTAAACTTCACAGGTTGTATGGATTCGTGGGGGCATTGGCCTGCATTCTGGATTATGTACACTTTTCCCGGGAATGAATTCCTTCCCCCAAATTATGACATTTTTAGCCAGGCAACCGAGATCGATATTTTTGAATTTATCTCTCAGAAAAAAAAGATTTTTACGAACCTTCACTGGCGCATTAAAGATACAGTTTCTGCCCAGCCGGAGCCAATAGGATTGCATGGACGTAAAGATTATTCTTTCCCTTTGGAGTCGGCTGGGAATGGATGGCATGTAATAGCTGCAGAATGGACTCCTGAAGAAGTGATTTTTTTCTGCGACGGAAAAGTCAGATTACGAAGAAACATAAGCGAAAATAAACGGTATGTCCCTTCTGCTTTTGAATACGTCTGTTTTTCGATGTCTGCCGGGACATGGGGAGGCAACGTGGTGGATCCCCGGAATAATCTTCCGGCGACGGTAAAATACGATTATTGCCGGGTATACCAGCAATCACATCAAAAAGCTTACTATAAATTGCCTGCTATAGGTAATAAATGGGTTTTATTATCGGCTGAAGAAAGGACAAATAAATAACCCATTAAGTATGAAACGAGCATAAAATTTCAGCATTAAAAGTTATACCTCAGAGAATAATTGAATTTTATAGGAGTTATACGCATAACCTTTAAAAATTAAAAATTTAGACAAGTGAAAGTAGTATTGAAGGCGGTACTTGGACTGTTATTTTTGTTAAGTGCTGTAGATATCCCTGATTATCTGGATGGATATGATCTTCGTTTGATTGCAAATGGTCAGGTAAAGAGAGTAAAGGCCATCTCTGAAGAATTTCATGTAATGAGGCGAGCAATGATAAGAGGTACTTACAATGGAATTAATTATTTGTTTAGCATGAGGATTCGTCCTGAAGGATTTATTCGGGGTAAGGATATGAACTGGATTAGAACAGCGCCTAATCAGCTTGATATTCATTTATTTGATCTGGATAAAGACTCTGATGAAATAAACAACCTGGCCGATAAGAAGAAATACCAGGAAGCCGTAAGCTATTTTAAGAAACGTGTAATTGAACGAATGTTTGCGGAAAGGGTAGAATCACAATGGATTGATCAAATTTCACAAAGCCAAGCATATTCGGAAAAATAAATAAAAAGAGAATTCTAATAGATTAAAATATAAGCGAATGAAAAATTATATACTTCTTTTATTTTTTGTAGTACTCTTTTCTTGCCGGCCCGTTACTAATAAGCAAAACAAAGGAGCAAAACCCAATGTTTTGTTTATCCTGGCAGATGATCTTGGAGCACATGACCTAAGCTGTATGGGCAGTAATTTCTATGAAACCCCTAATATCGACGGAATTGCCAATGAAAGTATGGTCTTTACGCAGGGATATGCAACCTGTCAGGTTTGCAGTCCGTCAAGGGCAAGCATTATGTCAGGGAAATTTCCTGCACGTCATGGTATTACTGACTGGATTGGAGCCAAAACGGGGGAAGCATGGCGCCAGAAAGGGTGTTACAATCAATTGCTACCACCGGAATACGTTCATAATCTTCCACTCGAATATATAACTCTTCCAGAGGCACTGAAAGAAGCAGGCTACAAAACATTTTTTGCAGGCAAATGGCATCTCGGGGGTGAAGGGTCGTGGCCTGAAGACCACGGTTTTGACATTAATATTGGAGGCTGGGATGGAGGTAGCCCTGCAGGAGGGTATTTTTCACCGTATAATAATCCTAACCTCCAAAATAAAAAAGACGGGGAAAACCTTTCTATGAGATTAGCAGAAGAAACAGTTCGTTTCTTGGGAGAAAACAATCCGCAGAAAACAGGGCAACCTGTTTTTGCATTCCTTTCCTTTTACGCGGTTCACGGGCCGATTCAAACAACCCGGAAAAAATGGGCTAAGTACAGAGATAAAGCTGAACGTACGGGAATTGTAGAAACCGGCTTTAAGATGGGGCATTTCTTACCCATTAGACAGATTCAGGACAATCCGGTGTATGCAGGATTAGTGGAAACGATGGATGATGCGGTAGGTAAGGTTTTGCAAGCATTGGATGAATTGGGACTGACAGAAAATACAATTGTGATATTTACTTCGGATAATGGAGGGGTTGTAGCAGGTGATTCATATTCGACTTCGAATTTACCTTTACGGGCAGGAAAAGGTTACCAGTTCGAAGGAGGAATACGCGAACCTTATTTTATAAAAATTCCGGGATTAACAAACGGACAAACAAACAATACTCCCGCCACAGGCTCCGATTTTTATCCTACCATTCTTGAACTTGCCGGGCTTGACCTAAAACCAACAGAACATACCGACGGAGTTAGCCTAGTACCATTATTAAAAGGGGGATCTGTCCCCGAACGCCCGCTGATCTGGCATTATCCACATTATGGTAATCAGGGAGGAGAACCTTCTTCTATTATTCGTCTTGGCAATTGGAAACTTATACATTATTACGAAGATGGACATGACGAACTTTATGACCTTCAGAGCGATTCAGGAGAAAGACAAGATGTGTCAGAAGCTCATCGTATGATTGTAAAGGATTTAAATAGAAGGCTGTTTTCGTATTTGAACGATGTTGGGGCAAAGTTTCCCAAAGAAGATACCGAACATAATACCCAAAAGGAACAAGAATATTATAACAAGATGAAAAAACAGAAGTTGCTAGAATTAGAAAAACAACGATTGTATTATCTGTCAAAGAATTTTAATCCTGGTAATAACTGGTGGGGAAGTGCCGGGATAAAAGATTAAATTAAATGCATTTGCCTGTTAATCAAACAATATCGATGGTGAAGTGCCGGAATGGTATTTCCAGAGTTTGGGGATATGTCACTGCAGAGGAAAGATTTTCAAATAGACCAGAACAATAATTTATCCTGGTGCCCTGGAAAAACACTTGTTTTGTGGGGATAACCTATCCGCTGCCAGGGCTTCCCTTCTAAGATAAGACTGGAATAATCGTCCCATTTTACCCAAAATTCGAAGACCTAAAGGTCAAACTCTTCCACTTGAAACCAGTCAAACTGAGTAACTGTACCGGATTCTTTCTGAGCTTATCAAGTTGCAATCCCATAATCTTTGATATTATGGATGCAAATCTAATCAGTAATTCAGCAGTTCTTTAGCTGTTTTAAGGGCAGTATCCGAATAGTTTTCGCCACTTAGCATTTTCGCCAGTTCGACAATCCGTTCCTTCCGTTCCAGTTTCCGGATAGACGTAAATGTACGGTCGTCTTCATCATATTTATATACCAGGTAATGGTGTTTTCCCTTTGCCGCAATCTGGGGGAGATGGGTAATATTGATCACTTGTACGGTTTCGGATAAACGGTTAATGATTTGTCCTGTTTTTACAGCCACTTCGCCGGATATACCGGCATCAATCTCGTCGAAAATAATGGTTGGCAGGGCTTTCGAATCGGTGACCAGTGTTTTTACAGCCAGCATCAGACGCGACATCTCCCCGCCTGATGCAACTTTTGAAATATCTTCAGGAACCGAACTTTTATTTGCTAAAAAGAGAAATCTTACCGTATCTTTCCCGTCTTCCGTAAAAGAGTCGAGTTCCTTAAAACGTAGCGAAAAACCGGCATTTACGATTCCAAGCTCCTGCAATACAGCGGTTACTTTTTCCTCGATGGTGCCGGCAACCTGTTTCCGTGAATCCCTGAGTTGGATACTTAATTCATCCAATTCTTTCTGAATGTCTGCCTGCCGTGCTTTTATCTCTTCAATTTGTTCGTCGTACGAGCTGACTTGTTGAATCTTTTGATCCAGATCGCGATATATCCCGATCAGTTCCGAAACGGTTGTTACCCGGTGTTTTTGCTGAAGCGAATAAATCAGGTCGAGCCGTTGGCTGATCAACTCCAGTTTTTCAGGATTATTTTCAGTTTTTTCAGCAACAACAAATGCCTCCGAAGCAATGTCTTTCAATTCCAGGTAGCATGAGTTAAGCCGGTTATAAAGTTCCCCGGCTTCACCGAAATAATCTTTCATCCGGTTAATCTGGTTGAGCATATCTTTAATGTTACCCAGGATATTAGGTTCATCGCCTTCCAGTTCATGGGCAATCCGTCCGAACGATACTTGTATTTCTTCGGCATGGTTTAGCTTTTCCAGTTCTACCTCCAGTTCTTTTTGCTCGTTATCCTTTAACCGGGCTTCCTCCAGTTGTTTAAACTGAAACTCATAATAATCAAGATCGGTTTTCGACCGGGCAGACAACTCTTCCAATTCCTTTAATTCATTTTGAATTCTGAGATAAGCAGAATATTGAATTGCATATTTTCCCAGTAAATCATCGTTCCCGGCCACCAAATCGACCAGCTTTAACTGGAAATGATTGTTACCCAGTTCAAGGTTTTGATGTTGTGAATGGATGTCAACTAAACGAAGACCCAGTTTGCGCAAAACTTTTACATTAACAGGAGTATCGTTTATAAACGCCCGTGAATTGCCCGATACCGTAATCTCACGACGTAAAATAGTTGGATTTTCATAATCCAGTTCTTCCCTCTCAAAAAAGGCTTCAAGCCCGTAGCCTTTTACCATGAAAGTTCCTTCAACGATACATTTTCTGGTCTTATCGCGTAATACTGAAGTATCGGCACGCTGCCCCAGGATCAGGCCAACCGCTCCCAGAATAATGGATTTTCCGGCCCCGGTTTCACCTGTAATAATGTTGAACCCGCTTTCAAACCGGATATCAAGCGAATCAATTAATGCATAATTCCTGATGGATATAGATTGCAACACGGGAAATATTCTTTATTGGTACTTTATTTTTCAATTTCTTCATATGTGCTTCCATTCGACGGGTCACACTCATTCAGGATCGTCAATACCCGGTTTTTTTCATCAGGGTATGATTCCTTAAAAATGTTAACCATTTCGTCTGCTTTAGCATCAAAAAACACCTGCAAAATATATATTGTAGGCCGGGTACGAAATACTTTCTGTATGTTTTTAAGCGTATTAGCTATGTTAGCCCTGCCTTCCTGAAGTTTATCAGCCATCAGGTCCAGCCCCAACCGGTGGTATTCGTAGATACAGGTATGGAAAGGTGCATATGATTTGTTTAACAGGTTTTCGACCAGCCAGTAACGATTGCTTTCGCTTTCATAAGCTTTCCATCCTTTTTCTACAGAACTTTGACATTTATTAACGATTTCCTGGGCTTTTACAAAAAAATCACGTCCACCGTTCGGATAAAACGAATCATAATCAAACCCAAGAATAATGTAAGCATAATATGCCATTATATTGGTCAAATTATCTTTATTTGATATTTCATTGAATTCAATGGGCTGAAACTCCGTGTATTTTCCTCTAAAATCAGTGTCCTTTATATTAAGAACAGTTGTTTCATATGATGAATTGAAGACAGGACGACGTAGCTGAACATTTATAGTTCCGGTATATTCGTTCGATGAAATCTGGCTTTCGAGTTGAATTTGAAAATTACATTTAATTCGTTCTTCCATTTCATAAACATGGTCTGTCCATTTCCGGTTATTCATAAACTCACTCAGGTCAGCCTGCATGGTCTGAAAAAGATTCCGGTTAGAGCCCTGTATTTTGCTTGCCGAAATACTGATGCTGCAACGTAATTCCTGTGCAAAAATATGTTCTGAAATAAAAACAATAACAAAAAACAACAGTAATCGTTTCATCTGCATGTATTTAATTTCAATCTGAAAATATCCGGTATTAATGTTTGCCCGGATTTCAGAAAAAGTAAAAATAAACAATTTCATCCTGAAGTCACGGTCTTTATTTCATCAGTTCCACCATCTGTGCAACAATGTCTTTGGCGACTTCTGTCTTTGTTTTTAACTGAAAAACCTGCCGATTATTGTATTTGTCGAGAATGGTTATTTTATTGGTATCAACGTCGAACCCGGCGCCTGCATCGTTTAACGAATTCAATACTATAAAATCAAGGTTTTTTTTACGTAGTTTCCTGCCGGCATTGGCAAGCTCATCATGGGTTTCCAGTGCAAAACCCACCAGGATTTGCTTCCCGGTTTTTAATTTCCCCAGTTCTGACGCAATATCTTTCGTAGGAACTAATTTTATATGAAGCTCAGAATCACCCCGTTTTATCTTTTCGCCGGAAGAAAAAGACGGCATAAAATCGGCTACAGCGGCAGCCATTACAGCACCGTCGGTTTCCGGGAAAATACGGGTACACCGGTCGAACATTTCGAGAGCCGAAACCACTTTGATAACTTTGATATTGGGATGTTGTGCCGGGATCTTTACCGGGCCGGACACCAGACTTACCCTTGCTCCCTGCCGGGCAAGTTCCCCGGCAATAGCATACCCCATTTTGCCCGACGAATAATTGCCGATAAAACGGACAGGGTCTATTTTTTCATGTGTTGGTCCTGCAGAAACGAGAAAATGTTTATTCAGCAGTTTTTTTTTTCACCGAAGAAAAGTACAATCTCTTCTACAATGGCATCCGGTTCTTTCATCCGTCCTTTGCCATACAGGCCACTGGCCAGTTCTCCTTCGTCGGGGGCAATAATCGTGTTTCCAAATGAACGAAGGATTTCCAGGTTTTTCTGATTGGCCGGGTGCCGGTACATATCAAAATCCATAGCCGGAGCAATCATGACCGGACATTTGGCCGACAGATATGTTGTAATAAGCAAATTATCGCAAACAGCATTGGCCATTTTTCCAATTGATGCTGCCGATGCAGGTGCAATCAGCATCAGGTCGGCCCAACGCCCCATATCTACATGTGAATGCCATGTACCGTCGTCAGATGCAAAGAACCCGGAAGCAACAGGCTTTCCCGATAAAGCTGACATCGTTACAGGTGTAATAAACTCTTTTGCAGAAGGAGTCATTACCACCTGTACTTCAGCACCTTCTTTCACCAGTCCTCTTAAAAGATAAGCTGCCTTGTAGGCAGCTATACTTCCTGTTATGCCAAGTATTATTTTTTTTTTCTGAAGCCTCATAATGAGGTTCTTTTTATTGTTCTCTGTTGCGGTTTTCCCTGGCAGGGTTACGGAAATATATCTGTTCCTGCAGGAATTCTTCGTAAGCAATTAATGTTGGTTTCGGCAGTCGTTCGTAGTATTTCGAAATTTCGATCTGTTCGCGGTTCTCAAATACTTCTTCCAGATTATCGGTATATGAAGCAAATTCCTGAAGTTTTTGGTTCAGTTCTTCCTTCATTTCCGAAGAAATCTGGTTCGACCTTTTGGCCAGGATCATTACGGTTTCATATACATTCCCTGTATGCTTCTCCAGATCATCCAAATTCCGGGGAATGGTTGTTGTTTCTGCTTTGACCTTTTTAAAATCCATATGTATTATCAAATTTAATTTTCTTCGTAATTCAATAGTCTCGTAACAGTCTTATAATATCTGTCAGCTTCTTTCATGTTAGTACTTTCCGGGTATTCATCTTTAAATGCATAATATTCATCGAGAGCAGAATTAAGGCGTTCCTCTTTTTTATCCTCAACACTTTTTACTGCCAGTAAATATTTTGCTTTCAGAAGCATGAACATCAGTTCTTCCCGGTAACGGGTATCCGGAAAATCTTTCAGAGAATTGGTTAAAGCAACAACGGCTGCTTTATAGTAACCAAGATCGTAATATAATTTTCCGTTTAAATACGATTTGTAAACCAGCTTGTCTCGTAACTCGATAATCAGGCGGTTGGCCTCCTCCACTCTTTCTGAACGGGGGTTCAGGTTAATAAATAACTGGAAGGCATCAATTGCCTTTTGTGTAATCGACTGGTCGAGCCTTGGTTTTGGTGAATCGAGATAGTAACAATAACCGACCATAAATTCGGATTCTTCAGCATACTCACTTTTCGGAAATTCTTCTTTCAAGGTATTGAAATAATGACCGGCCATCAGGTAATCCTTCATCCCAAACTGGGTTTTTGCATAGTAATAATATACCTTGTCCGCACGACTGGTACCACGGTATATATTTACCATTTCCTGCCATAACTGCGAGGCCCTTGCATATTCTCCTTCTTCGTAATATTCAATGGCCTTCTTATACTTAAATTCGTAATCGCTACTTTTTAATATCTTGTTAAACTCACCACAGGAGGTAAAAAGCAAGATAAAAAGCAACCCACAAAAACCAAATGTCCTAATTTTCATAAACATGGCGCAAATATACATTTTTTAAAGAAAATAAATTGCCGAAAAATAGATTGTTTTATTTAGAAAACCTTCCCGTTTAGTAATATTTAACAAATTTGCAGACTTCTTAAAAAAAATTACATTTGCAAAGTTAAATTTAAAACCTGATCAAGTGGATATATTTGAAAAACTAAGGACTAATCTTGGAAGCCTGGGGCAATATATGAAAGAGGCTCACGGTTATTTCACATTTCCTAAGTTGGAAGGCGAAATTGGTACCAAAATGAAATTCAGGGGAAAAGAAGTTTTGGTATGGAGTCTTAACAATTACATTGGCCTGGCAAACCATCCCGAAGTACGAGCAGCCGATGCTCAGGCTGCCGCTGATTGGGGATTGGCTTATCCGATGGGAGCCCGTATGATGTCGGGACAAACCAACAAACATGAAGCATTGGAACAGGCTTTGGCCGAATTTGTGGGAAAAGAAGATGCCTTCCTCTTAAACTACGGTTATCAGGGTATGGTATCAATTATAGATTCGATATGTGGAAGAAACGATGTAATTGTTTATGATTCTGAAGCACATGCCTGTATTATCGATGGATTACGTTTACATATGGGAAAACGTTTTGTCTATCCTCATAATAATATGGAAAAACTTCGCATTCAGCTAGGGCATGCAGCAAAACTCGCAGAAAAACAAGGGGGTGGTATTTTAGTTGTCACGGAAGGTGTGTTTGGCATGTCAGGAGACCTTGGCAAACTGGACGAGATATGTGCGTTGAAAGATGAATTCAAATTCCGGTTGCTGGTTGACGATGCACACGGTTTTGGAACAATGGGGCCAACAGGTGCCGGTACAGCAGAGCACTTTGGAGTAACTGATAAAGTTGACCTTCAATTCGGAACTTTTGCTAAATCGATGGCCGGAATCGGGGCTTTTATTGCCTGCGATGAAGATATTTGCAATTACCTGCGTTACAATATGCGTTCGCAGACTTATGCAAAATCACTTCCTATGCCGATGGTAATCGGGGCTATAAAACGTCTTGAACTGTTGCGCACAAAACCTGAATTACGCGAAAACCTTTGGTCAATAGTTAAAGCACTTCAATCGGGATTAAAAGAACAGGGATTCGATATAGGGGCAACTAATTCGCCTGTAACACCAGTATATTTTGAAGGAGGAGTTCCTGAAGCAACAAACGTTGTAATGGACCTGCGGGAAAATTTCAATATTTTTTGTTCGGTAGTTACTTACCCGGTAATCCCCAAAGGGTTAATCATGTTACGGTTGATCCCTACAGCAATGCACACCCTGGAAGATGTAAAATATACAATTGAAGCATTTTCTCAGATAAAAAAGAACCTGGAAGAAGGTAAATATAACCTGAGCCATATTCCGGATATTTCATAAATATTGATGGCACAATATATAAAAAAGCCCTCATGCACGTGAGGGCTTTTTTATTTGTTACCATTCTTTAACTTTTTTCTGAAAGATAACGTTCGGCATCAATAGCCGCCATACATCCCGAACCGGCAGCCGTTACCGCCTGACGATAGATTGAATCCTGAACATCTCCACAGGCAAAAACTCCCGGCACATTGGTTTTCGATGTTCCCGGAATAGTTTTGATATACCCAACATCATCGGTCGTAATAAAGTCCTTTACAAAATCAGAGTTCGGTTTGTGCCCGATTGCCAGGAAAAAACCGTCAATTTTTATCTGAACTTCTTCTTCTTCAGCTTCTCCTTTATTTTTCAAAAGCACAGCGCCTTCCACAACACCATCACCAAACAAACCTTTGGTCTGGTGTTTCCAAAGTACTTCAATATTAGGGGTACGCGATACACGTTCAGCCATTACTTTCGAAGCCCGCAACTCGTCGCGGCGAACAATCATGTATACTTTTTTAGCTAATCCGGCCAGGTAAAGAGCTTCTTCTGCCGCTGTATCGCCTCCGCCAACTACAGCTACATCTTTTCCCCTGTAAAAAAAACCATCGCAGGTAGCACAAGCAGAAACTCCACCCCCGGCATACTTTTTCTCATCTTCCAATCCCAGATATTTGGCTGTAGCACCGGTTGCCAGGATCACTGTTTCAGCTTCAATCAGTTTTGTATCATCAATCCATACCTTATGTACTGAACCTGAAAAATCAACTTTGGTTGCAATTCCCCAGCGAATGTCGGTACCAAAACGTTGAGCCTGTTTTTTCAGGTCTTCCATCATTACCGGTCCGGTAACGCCTTCCGGGTAACCCGGAAAATTTTCTACTTCGGTCGTTGTTGTTAATTGTCCCCCGGGCTGCAATCCTTCGTATAAAACCGGGCTCAGATTAGCACGGGCTGCATAAATTGCCGCAGTATATCCGGCAGGTCCCGACCCAATAATCAAACAGCGTACGTTCTCAGCGTCAGAAGGCTGTTCCTGATTATTGCTATTATTATCTTCGTTAAGATTTAATGATTTAAACATGGCTGTATAATTTTTATGTTTTTTTCGTCGATCAAAAATACAAAACATGTAAATATCTGCAAGATTCGGATTATCAATAATAATTATGCGGGATAGACAAAATTGAAATTCAGGAGGAAAAAATAAGGCTTCCCCCCTCACCGTGGCTGTGAAAGGAACCGTTCTCTAAAAAAAGAACGGTTCCTTTAAAGAGCAAATCCCCAAGTATCATCCCCGGGATTTTTGTCCCCTTTCTCTCTCCTACTCTTTATACACAAGTTTATTTGAAATAAGGCTTCCCCTCTCACCGGAGCATCTGCCGGGACTGGATTGATGCCGGCAGTTGCCCGACTATGCGCCGGAAAAGAGTCTCCGGATAGTGTACCCGGAACTTCTGATTAAGGCTTCCATAGTTCCTGATTAAGGCTTCCGGAACATCTGATTAAGGCTTCCAGAACATCTGATTAAGGCTTCCGGAACATCATTCCCAATATTGGCCGGAATCAGTGTTCTAATATTGATATATATAATTCTACTTTAACAGATTTAGAAAGAAGACCAATTTTTCTGATTTTTTACCCCGGCCCCAAGGGGAGAAATCAGAAAAATCTATCCGGTTCAATTCTCAGGCAGAATGCAACAAACGGTCTGGTTCCCTCTGCTGTACACGGATGGCAAATTCCTCGATATTCTGAAATAATAAATTCTGATAAGGGGATAAAGTGCTGCTCCGTTTCCGGATATAAGAAAAACGGAATGGAGAGAAAGGTTCCATTTTATGAATAAAACTCCGGCTAAAAAACGAATAATTGCTTACAACCGCCTCAATCAAAAACAGGTCGATACTCTTTTTCATCAGGCTTTTAAAGGCATCAGTGTTGCAGGAATTCAGCAGATCGACCTCATCCATAATACGGAAGCCCAGGTGAAATGTACGGTTTAACATTTCGTCCAACCGGCCTTTACTTCCCGCAGCCGAAAAGCAGGTCATCAATCCGTCCGACAAATCTTCCGCAACATCCTGCAAATCATCAAGCAGTTGCAGGTAAGCCCCGTAATCATACAGGAACTGTTCCTGTTGCCTGTTCAAACATCCTGCAATCAGGTACCCATCGGCAACGACCGAGGAACCACCCTTTTCAACACATATCCTGAAAATATTATTTTCGTCCGTCTTCTTTGGTGAAAGAAGGAGCATGCTTTCTGTCTGAGCTTCATGAATTGCCTGCAAACTATTGTAAACCTCCGGATACAACTGACGGTCCCATTCATTCTCAATCATTGCTACCAGGTTGTGTATTTTTTCTTCTGTTTCATTTTCTGCCTGAAAAAAATTTCCTTTTAATCTTTCGGCAAACCGGTAGCTGAATTCCAGCTTTTCCTGTTTCGAAATGGCCGGATCATCGACAAAATTATCGGTGTACGGATACAACATACTGTATGCAAACATGGAAGAACTGATACATACTGGCATTCCCAAAATATACTGGACACCATTCATAATCCAGATATTGCGGCAAGCCTGAAAAATACCGTCCGGAGAAATTGACGGATCAAATCGCCGTGCTTCGCAAACAAAATTCAGGGTTGAATTAATCATTCCGGGCGACAGGATCACCGACAGTTGTTCCTCGTTATAATCAAGCCCTTCTTTAAAAAATTGTTTTAACTTCTTAAAAAAAACGACATCATCTATTTGCCCCGGGTACTGATCTCCTTCCTGTAATCCTTCTTTTAATTCCCGGGAAAAGTCATCCAAATATTTTTCTTTTCGACATTTTTCTTTTCCTGAATAATTTTTCCCAAAAACAGGAAAACTGTCAGCACACTCTTCCCACATCTTTCTAAAATGATCATGACGTTCCATAAAGCAGGTTTTCAAGACTTAAATTTAAATGAATTGTCTTTCAGCAAAAAGAATATTTTTTAACCACACAACCATTATTTTTCCGACGAACAACTGCTTTTCCCCGATAAATTGCAGCACAGTCCCTTTATCGTTTCGAATAATTCTTTTATTCAGCTTCATATTTTAAAAGCAGAATTATTCTTTTTTGTAAATTAGTACAAATAACAGTCAATTTAAACTATTATATAATGAAAAAAACTCCCGGCGTTTATATTACTGAGAAAAATGCTTTTCCGAATTCAGTAGTCGAAGTTGCTACAGCAGTGCCTGCTTTCATCGGTTATACTGAAAAAGCAGTTAACGGGAATAGCTCGTTAGTGAACAAACCATGGAGGATTACTTCCATGGCCGAATACCATAGCTGTTTTGGTGGAATTCCCGATCCTGAATTTTCAATTAATGAAACGGCAGAATCTCCAGATTTTGTTTTCAACAAAAAAAAATATGAATTGAAACAGGTGAAAGGTAAATACTTGCTCTACTATAGCATGCTTATGTTCTATGCTAATGGCGGAGGGGCATGTTACATTGTTTCTATTGGTGATTACCAAACAGAGATTTCCCCAGACCTGATGATAACCGGGATTAGTAAACTGGAAAAGGAACAGGAACCAACCATGGTGGTTATTCCTGAAACTATGCTGTTGCCTGATACAGATATCTGTATCAAAGTACAGGAAGCAATGCTCAATCACTGTGGAGGCAAAATGAAAAACCGTTTTGCTATTCTGGATATTTTTGAAGGTTATAAAAACCGTAACGATCCTTCAGGGGATAAAGTGTCCGAATTCCGGGATAAAATCGGACTCAGTTTTCTCGATTTTGGTGCAGCTTATTATCCATGGGTCAATACTTCAATTGTTCAGGACAGCGATTTGAGCTATCTCAACATTTTCAATAAAGATGTTCTTCAGTCTGTTATTACCGAAGAACTGATCCCTGAAAGAAAAAAAATAGATAAAAACAGGAAAGCCGCTATTCAGGCAAAAATAGAAGAGATTACTAAAGAAGACCTTTCTGATGTTGATAAAAATTTGTTAAATAAGACACTGATGACCATTAGCCAGGTGTTCAATTCCATAATTAGTTCCATGAAAGAAAAACTCAACCTGATGCCTCCGGGGCCTGCCCTGGCTGGTATTTATACCATGGTTGACAATACACGCGGCGTGTGGAAAGCCCCTGCAAACGTAAGTTTAAGTACGGTGGTGTCTCCGTCTGTAAGTATAAGCCATAACGAACAGGAAGATTTGAATATTCCTCCGGACGGGAGGTCGATTAATGCTATCCGCTCGTTCATCGGCGAAGGCACACTTGTTTGGGGAGCGCGTACCCTTGACGGAAACTCTATGGACTGGCGTTATATTAATGTCCGCCGTACGATGATCATGCTCGAAGAGTCGATCAAAATTGCCTGCAAAGCCTATGTTTTTGAACCGAATGCAGCGAATACATGGGGGACAATGAAAAATATGATCTCGAATTTCCTTACCAGCATATGGAAGCGTGGCGGTTTGGCAGGTGCTACGCCTGAAAGTGCTTTTAGTGTACATATTGGCTTGGACGAAACCATGACTGCTGAAGATATTCTTAACGGAATTTTACGGGTAAAAGTATTGGTTGCTGTCTCCCGCCCGGATGAATTTATAACGATTAGCTTTCAGCAACAAATGCAAAAATCTTAATTGGTCCAACGAGATCAAATAGTCATTTAGTTGATCTTCAGGTAACATTACAGAAACACGGGAAGTAACTTTCTGCCTGATAAATTGACATCAGCTTAACTTCTTTTTAATAATTGATAACGATCTTAGCGCCGTCAGATAATTTTTTATGGAAGTTCGAAAACCTGAAATTTCGGTTATATCCGATGTGCATCTTGCCACACACGCGAGCAAAGCTAAAGAACTGGTTCGCTACCTGAAATCCATTCATCCTGAAAAACTGATACTGAACGGTGATTTTATCGATTCGTGGCGTTTCTCACGCAACTACTTTCCCAAGTCCCATCTAAAGGTTATCCGCCAGTTAATAAAAATGATGGAACAAGGGACAGAGGTTGTTTATATAACCGGGAACCATGATGAAATCTTCCGCAGGTTTAATAATACCAAACTGGGTAAATTCAGTATTGTTAACCAACTTGAGCTTGAGTTGAAAGGGAACAGGATATGGATCATTCATGGCGATATTTTCGATCTGATTATTCACCGGGCCAAATGGCTGGCTAAACTGGGGGCGGCTACCTACGGATTTATTACTCTCCTGAATGAAGCTGTTAACCTGCTTGGCAAACTGCTATGGAGAAAGGAAATACTGATCTACAAATCATTGAAAGACCGGATTCAGAAAGACAAAACCGTTCTTACAAAGTTTGAACAAAGTATTGGAGAAATGGCGGCATTGAAAAAGTATGATCAGGTTATATGCGGGCATACACATATCCCGGTCGATAAAGAAATTACGATTAAGGAACATACAGTGAGATATATCAATTGCGGCGACTGGGTCGAACATTTTACTGCTGCCGAATATCAAAACGGAGAGTGGAAACTGGTTTATTTTCGGTATGAAAAGGAAGAAGAACCCGTTTATGACGAATTATTTATTCCCGATTCGAAACAAGTTTACCAATCGATTCTCGAAGAATTTGCAATTACACAACTCTCTTTTAAATGAAAATATTGTATGCAATACAAGGCACAGGCAACGGACATGTTGCCCGCGCTACCGAGATCGTGCCCCTGCTGAAGGAAATGGTCAATACTGATGTGCTGATAAGTGGGATACAAGCGGATCTGGAGCTGCCTTTTGAAGTAAATTACCGGTATTATGGATTGAGTTTTATTTTCGGAAAGAAAGGAGGGGTTGACATCGGAAAAACAATCCGGCGAAGCAGGCCATTGCAGTTGCTTGCCGATATCCGTTCAGTCCCGGTTGAGAAGTATGACCTGGTGATTAACGATTTTGAACCGGTATCGGCCTGGGCTTGTAAATTAAAACGGACTCCCTGTATCGGGTTAAGCCATCAGAATGCTGTTTTGCACCCCAAAGCCCCGAGACCGGAAAAACGTGATTACCTGGGCAAATTGATCCTGAAAAAATATGCGCCGTCCTCTATCCGTTACGGGTTCCATTTCCAGGCGGTTAACGAAACAGTATTTAGCCCGGTAATCCGCCATCAGATACGGAATTCAGAAATTTTTAACAAAGGACATTTTACGGTATATCTTCCGGCTTACAGCGATGAAGAAATTATCCGGGTGTTACGTTCTCTGAAAAGTATCCGGTGGGAAGTTTTTTCGAAACATACATTATGCGATTACCAGACAGACAATGTAAAAATCAGGAAAGTATCAATTGATGGCTTTACTGAAAGCTTTCTGAACTGCGAAGGTATTTTGTGTACCGCTGGTTTCGAAACCCCGGCTGAAGCCATCTACATGGGTAAAAAACTTTGTGTGATACCAATGAAAAACCAATACGAACAATTGTGCAACGCAGCGTTTCTGGCTTCGATGGGAGTAAAAATACTTCAACGGTTAACAGGAAGTGAACAGGAAATTCAGACCTGGGTAAATCAACCAAAATCATTAATGATTGAATATCCTGATCAGACAAAGAATATCCTGAAAAATATATTGAAGGGCTGTACGGGAATATGACAAATTCCATAAAATTCATGGAATACACCCTTTTCTTTTTATCCCTACCCCAAGGCTACTACTGAAGTTGACCTTTTTTCTATCCTGCTTTTCACCTTCCGGTGAACCGGGGACTTGACTTCCGGATACCTTTCCTGTCATATCCTCATTATGCCCAAAAATTTTAGGGTGGGGACTCGGTATGACTTGGCATTACTTAAAATTTCCATTATGGGAAACAATATTATGAACCGCAATTCGTACCTTTACCTTCGGGCTTGTCTATGATTCTTTAAACCATCAAGGAATGTTATTATCATAGCTCTGTTTTTTAGTTCATTACAAAGTTTTGAACATTCCTTGTTTTTAGGTCTTCTCTCGTGTGGTTAGAATTGAACAGCCCGGAAGAACTATTATATAACAATCTGTTCTAATGTGAATTAATTATTTTTGC
Organism: Prolixibacteraceae bacterium; assembly: GCA_963662895.1. Lineage (GTDB taxonomy): Bacteria > Bacteroidota > Bacteroidia > Bacteroidales > Prolixibacteraceae > GWE2-42-39. The sequence continues at coordinate 3,621,510 of OY759982.1, forward strand.
AATATGATTTAGCATATATGACTTAAGTATCTGTACTATATGAAAGGCATCAGAATTTCTTAGCCCCATTATTCATTATCATGCATTTGTGGAATTTGAGCTATGAGAATACTGTTAAAATATGCGATTACTATCATGCTTTGGACAATAGTTATTACAGCCAAGGCAGAATTGACAAACAACATATTTGACATTAGACATATCGGTTATGCGGAAGGTCTCAGTAGCCAACGCGTATTTTCGATTGTCGAAGATAAGAACGGCGCAATGTGGATTGCCACAAAAGCAGGAATAGATCGCTATAACGGCAATACTATAAAAAGCTATACGTTATCGGGCAACTTTTACTACGGCGACATGGGCGGGCGTACACTTCGTTTGCTGTACGACAAACAACACGGACTGTGGGCATACGACAATACCGGGAGAATCTATCATTATTCCATCAGGAATGACTGTTTTGAACAGTACCTGTATTTGGCTCAATTCATCAATGAAGAAATCATTTTAAACAAGCTGTACCTGGATCAGAACGGAACATTATGGTTGGGACTGAGCAAAGGGCTATACAAGAAAGAAGCTGATAAACCGATCACTCCTGTCATACGCAGGCAATATGTAAATGACATTATATCCATAGGCGAATCACTTTTTGCCGGCACATCTATGGGGGTGTTACAACTTTCGTATTCCCATTTAGACAAGGCACATTGGCTGCAAAAAGGGAAGGACGTACAGACGCTCTTCCACAACGTAACCGGCAATGAACTTTGGATAGGTACTTTCAATAATGGTTTGTGGGTGATGGATTTAAACACTTCTGCCTTACTTCCTCTGAAAGAACAAAGCTCCGGTTTTCTAAACCCGATAAGAGCGATTACGAGCTATAACACGGATACTCTGCTGATAGGAATAGACGGAGGAGGGGTGTACGCAGTTGACCGAGACTCGAAAAAGTGCCACCTGCTTATGAGTACGGAAGATAGCACCGATATTTTTTTACAAGGCAACGGGATTTATGCCGTCACCAAAGACAGCCAGGGAAACATCTGGATCGGTAGTTACACCGGAGGCGTATCTGTTGCCATTCTATTGAAATACCCAATTACGATATTAACGCATCAAAGAGGAAATCCGCAATCGTTAGCGAATAACAATATCAATGATATCGAAGAGGATGCCAACAGAAATCTATGGTTTGCCACTGACTTCGGAATCAGCATCCTCAATAAATCTTCACATCTGTGGAGTCACGAGTTAAAGAGTGTCGTAGTAGTTGCCTTATGCAAAGGGGAGAATGGTTCAGTGTGGGCAGGAACTTACGGAGACGGCATCTACCTTCTGAACAGCCGGAGACAGGTCGTCCGTCATCTTACCAAACAGCAGGGAGGGCTTACAACAAACTACGTTTTTTCGCTCAAACAAGATACAGACGGGAACTTATGGGTGGGTGGTCTGGATGGACAACTGCTGATGATGGATAAACAGGGACGTCCTGAACGAACATATGATATTAAATGGATTCATTCCATAGAGGTGGTAAATAATGACCAAATAGCCGCCGCCACGGTGAATGGGTTCTGCCTGGTGAATAAACGTACCGGAGATATACAACGCTATGCAACCTCACAAGAACATCACGAACAGAATGTCAGTGCCTATATCATATCCATGCTCTTTAATGATGACAGCACTGTATGGCTTGGGACAGAAGGGGGTGGGCTAAATCTGTATGATATGCAAACCCGAAAGTCAAGGATATTCACCATGCAGGACGGCCTTCCGTCTAACGACGTATACAGCCTGCAACGAGATGCCAGAGGACGTCTGTGGGTAAGTACGGGAAAAGGACTTGCACTAATCGAGAACTTCCAGGTATCGAACCTCAATTATTTGGGTGACATAGACAAAGAATATAACAAATCTTCTTTTGTACGGCTGACAGACGGGAAATTTGCCTATGGCAGTACAAACGGCGTTGTCTTAGTCACGCCCGACGCGATAACCATGACCAACTATCAGGCTCAACTGAGATTTACCGGCTTGACCATCGATTATTTGCCCGCTGATGAAGAAAAGCGTTTACGTCCTGCAATCTATGACATGCTGACTAAAGGCATGGTTGAACTTAACTACAAACACAACTCATTCTCAGTCACCTTTGAGTCGATCAATTACCGCTTTCAGCGTGACATCGCCTACCAGTATATTTTGGAAGGATACGAGAAATCATGGAGTAGCCCATCGGCCAATAGCATGGTGAGGTACACCAATGTATCTCCGGGTTCTTATCTCCTCAAAGTACGCAGCTTGCGCCGGAATAATGGAAAAACGATATCTGAACAAACACTTGTTGTAAAAGTTGCTCAACCCTGGTGGAATTCGTGGTGGGCTTGGATGGTTTACATTTGCGTCGCAGGCATTGTCTTTTCCTTTATTTGGCGCTACAAGAGCAATCAGCTTCAGAAACGGTACGATGAAGACAAAATAAAGTTCTTCATTGATACTGCACATGACATCAGGACACCTGTAACACTTGTTATGGCACCTTTGGACGACCTGCGTAAAGAGAAGGGGCTCCCGGACAAAGCCCTTTACCTACTGGAACTGGCTCACAGCAACACGAACAAGCTCTATAAATTGATCACTCAGCTACTCGAATTTGAAAAAGCAGACACCCACAAGCAACAGACTGTATTAACCCCGTTAAACCTCAACGATATCCTTGCCGAAGAGATTGCCGGTTTCCAGCCATTGTGCGACAAGAAACAATTGCATTTAAGCCTTTCGTTGCCCGATGAAGACGTTTACATTATGGCAGATTTGCATATCGTAGAGATACTGCTTGACAATCTCGTTTCCAATGCCTGTAAGTATACGATGCCGCAGGGTGATGTCCGCATAAGTTTAAATTATACAAAACGAAAAGCCATTATAGAGATCAAAGACAGTGGGATAGGCATTCCCAAAAAGGCAAAGAAACACTTGTTTTCGGATGTTTACAGAGCCGAAAATACGCAAAAACTGAACGAAGGCGGAACAGGCTTTGGACTCTTACAGGCACGCCGGATAATAAAAATACTACGCGGAAAGATCACTTTTCAATCCGAAGAAAACAAAGGCAGCACCTTTACGGTAACGCTGCCAAGAACGTATACCGTTCCTAACCCCGTCTCGAAGCAAGCTGTTACCCACAGAGAACTCATGTTCCCGAAAACAACAGATACTGCCGGACAAAAAGTAAGCAAGACACGCCGTATAAGCCGGCAAACAGGAAAAGATACGCTGCTTATCGTAGAAGATCACGAAGCCCTCCGTTATTACCTGCGTAAAACTTTCGAAAACGACTACCGGGTGGTTGACGTTTCTGACGGGCAGGAAGCTCTCACATACCTATCAAACGAATACCCTGACCTGATCTTGTCCGATGTCATGATGCCGGGCATACAAGGAGATGAGCTTTGCAGGCTGGTCAAAGAAAATCCGGACACCTCGGGCATACCCTTTATCCTGCTTACCGCAAAAGTTAGTCATGATGCCACTGTTGAAGGATTAAAGAAAGGTGCAGACGATTATATTCCCAAACCTTTCAGCACAGATATTCTAAAACTGAAAGTACAGAGCCGGATTGCCAACAGAAACAGGCAACGGGACTTTTTCATGCGGCAAGCTCTGATACAAGTTGAAGCAGATAAAGGACGCCAAAACAATAACGAAAGCGAAGATATAACAGCAAGAACCGATGATAATAAGACGGATGAAGCGGCTTTGGATATGCTATCGGAAAGTGATCGTCAGTTTATCATACGAGCGACTCAACTTGTCATCGGGAACATGAGCAATATTGATTTCAATATCAATACACTTTGTCAGGAAATGGCCATGAGCCGAACCCTTTTTTACAGCCGCCTAAAATCGCTGACAGGGAAAGGTCCACAAGAGTTCATACGCATCATCCGGCTTCAGAAAGCAGCTGAACTATTAAAAGAAGGTAGAAATGTGACGGAAGTTGCCGCAGACACCGGATTTGTAAATACAAAATACTTCAGTTCGTTGTTTAAGAAACAATTTGGTATACAACCCAGCAAATACAATCAATCCGACTTAGTCACTGTTTCGTAATAACCTGACCATTTCTACTTGTTCTTTTGTCTTTTAACTTTTTCAAAAAAGCATTAAATAGTTCACTATTCGCTGTTTTTTTGAGTTGTTAAAAAACAAAACTCCTGCCTATAAATTGGTCACTTTATTTCTCAACAGTTCCTTAGCGTCATAGCGAATTCAAAACCGGATTCTTTTCTGTCAAATGGATGACAACGTAAGGTTATTGGCACTTATTAATTCACACTAAATCCGATTTTACGCTCCACCTACAGGCACAAAAACAGGACTGAAAGCCCCCTACACACAGGACGTGATCGAAAAATTGTCTGGAATCAAACCTTATTTGTCAGCTATCAGCCTATCATTTTCACCTGCTATTCGCATTTTTATACTGCTATTTTGAATAAAAGGCAAACCAAAAGGAAAAAACAATACTTCCGCATGCGCCTCCGGGAGATGTTTATGTTTAATTCCGGCCTTACTCAAAACAGCCAAAGAAACAAGTTTAACCTAAACAGTTGTAATATGAAAAAAACAGCAGTGTTATTATTCTTGGTGTGTTTGATGCAACAATCCTGTTCATCAAACGATGATGTGGATACAAGAGAACACGGGAATTTCTTTTTCAAAGACGATTTTGAATCTTTTGATGAAAATGCCTGGACCAAAGAAGTGCATGAAGCCGGATGGGTAAACCAGGAACTGCAAGCTTATGATGCAACGCATGTTTCGGTGGGTACCGACGAAGGTAAATCAGTACTGATTTTAACAGCCGAGCGTAAAGGCAATAAAATCTACTCCGGACGTGTAAATACCAAGGGGAAAAAGAACTTCAAATATAAAAAGATAGAGGCAAGTATTAAGCTTCCCAAAACCGCGAACGGCCTTTGGCCGGCTTTCTGGATGATGGGAGACAACGGAAAGTCCTGGCCGCAATGCGGAGAAATAGATATTATGGAGATGGGCGAACGTAACGGAATTGCTACAGGCACTACGGAAACATTACTGAACGTTGCCATCCATTACGGAACTGATGCTGAAACGGGGCATCAGCAAGAGTATTACTCTGCTGCTTTTCCTCACAGTTTACAAGACGGTAAATATCATACTTATACCATGGACTGGAGCGAAAATAATCTGACAATACTTATTGATGACATTGAATTTTATTCGTTCGACATTAGCCAATCCAGCGGACGCTCTGCTTATTTCCAGGACAACTTCTTCATTTTATTTAATCTTGCCGTAGGTGGTTCTTTTACCGGCATCTCCGACATAAACGAAATTACGGCTTTAAAAGACGGAGAAAAGGTGAATATGTATATTGACTGGGTAAAAATCTATTAATCTTAACTATAAATTCTATGAAAATAAAAGCTTACAAATACATTTTGTTTTGCGGACTATTATCTGTCTGCCTGTTCGGAAGCGTATTCCAAATGAGAGCGGCAGGATCAAATTATTCCGCTACAGGACAACAAGAACACAAAGTCACAGGAGAGGTGAGGGATGCTTATGGCACCATCATTGGAGCAACTGTTGTTGAGAAAGGAAATCTCCGCAACGGAACCATAACCAATGAAGAAGGCAAGTTCAGCCTAAGTGTCCATCCGGGAGCCATTCTTATCATTAGTTATATCGGTTATAAAACCCAGGAAGTAACAGTCGGTCAGTCTCCGCTGGATATTATTCTCGAAGAAGAGAATAAAATGGTTGACGAAGTAGTGGTTACAGCTTTGGGCATTAAAAGAGAACGGAAAGCACTGGGGTACAACGTAGCCGAAGTAAAAGGAGACGCTTTAACAAAAGCCAAGGAAACCAATGTTATCAATTCTATGGCAGGCCGTATTCCCGGGCTGGTAGTTAGTCAAACTGCCGGCGGGCCATCCGGTTCTACACGTGTTATCTTACGCGGGAGCACCGAAATGACCGGAAATAATCAGCCCCTCTACGTCATCGATGGTATTCCTCTCGACAACACCAACTATGGTAGTGCCGGCACATCGGGAGGCTTTGATCTTGGCGACGGCGTTTCTGGCATCAACCCGGATGACATTGAGAATATTTCGGTACTTAAAGGCCCTGCGGCATCAGCACTTTACGGTAGCCGGGCCAGCCATGGTGTTATTTTAATTACTACAAAAAAAGCCAGCAGGACAAAAATTTTTAGTGTGGAATACAACGGAACCCTTACTTTCGACACACAACTGGCCAAATGGAATGACATACAACAGGTTTATGGTATGGGAAGCAACGGAACTTATAGCATTGATGCAGTATCCAATACCAATAAAAGCTGGGGCTCAAAGGCAGACGGAAGCAATAGTCTGAGATATTTCGACGGAGTAGAGCGCCCATACCTTATTATACCTGACAATACTTCGAATTTTTTCAGAACAGGACTTACTGCCAGTAATACAGCCATTATTAGCGGAAATAGCGGAAACACCGGCCTGCGCTTCACTTATACCAATATGCGCAACAAAGACATTGTACCGAAAACCCATATGGATCGGAACATTCTTAAACTGCGTGCGAATACGTCTCTATACAATATAGATCTCGATTTCAGTGTTAATTACATGCGTGAGAACGTAAAAAATCGTCCGGCATTGAGCGACAGCAAATCGAACATTGGCAAAAACCTGATGACACTGGCTACCACTTACGACCAAAGGTGGCTAAAAACCTACCAGGATGAAAATGGCGAATACTCGAACTGGAATGGCATGGACCCCTACAACGTGAATCCCTATTGGGATGTCTATAAAAATACCAACGACTCGGAGAAAGATCAATTCCGCTTCAGCGGAAAGGCTATTTGGAATATCAATAAGCATCTGAAGTTGCAGGGAACAGCGGGCGCCGAACTCAATTGGTTTACTTTCGAAGACTATAAAGCCCCCACCACGCCCGGTTTTGAAGCAGGACGCCTTCAAAACAGTTCATTTCAAAACCGTATGTACAATTTTGAGCTACTCGCTCTTTACAACAAAAGCTGGGAAAATTTCGATCTTAATGCTACCCTTGGGGGAAATCTGTACAAAGTGAATAACGAAACCACTGTTATCACTGCTCAGGATATGCAAATTCGCGACGTAGTGGCGTTGATGAGCTTCAACGAGACCAGCATAGAACAAAACAGTTACCGCAAGCAAATCAACTCGGTCTATGGCGCTGTCAATGTGGGTTGGAAACACATGCTTTATTTTGATGCCACGTTGCGCGGCGACCAGTCATCGACCCTTCCTACCAGCAACAACATATATGTCTATCCCTCCTTTTCTGGTAGTTTCGTGTTCTCTGAACTCTCTCAGTTAAAGAAAATCATGCCTTACGGAAAGCTCCGTATGTCGTGGGCTCAGGTAGGTAGCGATACTGACCCCTACCAGTTAGGGCTGGTATACACCAAGTCTAAATTTACTTATCCCGGCTACACCATCGGCTATATCAACAATAACACAATTCCAAACAAGGACTTGAAACCGACAAAAACAAACTCTTTTGAAATAGGACTGGATACAAAATTTCTAAATAATCGGGTTGGCGTTGATTTTACCTACTATACACAGACCAGTAAAAACCAGATTATGGACATGGCCAGTTCCTGGACATCAGGCTACAACTACCGACTGATCAATGCCGGCGAAATTGAGAATAAAGGTATCGAAATAGCACTCAATACACGCCCCATTGAAACCAACGACTTCTCCTGGGATTTAAATCTGAATTTTTCCAAGAATAGCAACAAAGTAAAAAGGCTCGTCGACGATATGGATATCTTTGAATTGGAAAAAGCTACCTGGCTTGATGTTCAGGTGGCAGCCAAGGTCGGCGAGAATTTTGGTTCGATTGTAGGACCTGATTTTAAATACAATGAAAATGGAGATATACTCATCGACCCGCAGACTGGTTTGCCTCAATATGACAAGAGCAATCATGTGCTGGGGAATGCATCCTGGGACTGGACCGGAGGTGCAACTACGACCCTGACGTACAAAAGACTGTCGCTTTCTGCCATCTTTGATGTAAAAGTGGGATCTGACCTCTACTCCATGTCTGCCCGTGCAGCTTATGAATCAGGCAAGAGCAAAGAAACACTTGCCGGACGTGAGGAATGGTACCGATCTGAAGAACAACGTCAAGCTGCCGGCATCGCCAAAGGCTCTCCCGACTGGACTCCCACCGGAGGGTTTATCGCTCCCGGCGTAATTGACAATGGCGACGGCACTTATCGTCCAAATGACCTTTACATCAACCCCGAGGATTACTGGATGAATGTAAGCCGTAATGCACCGTCAATGTTTGTCTTTGATAACTCGTATGTGAAATTACGCGAACTAACGCTGAGTTACAATGTCCCAAAAACCTTGCTAAGAAACGTTGTAAAAAGTCTCGACCTCTCATTTGTTGCACGTAACCCATTTATCATATGGAAAAACATTCCGAACATCGATCCGGATTCCAATTACAACAACACGACTGGTATGGGCTTGGAGTATGGCTCATTACCATCGCGCAGAAGTTATGGGTTCAACATCAATGTTAAATTCTAAACGAATTTCAACTTTAATTCATTCACAAAGAATATAATACAATGAAATACAATCTATCTTATATTGCAATAATGCTGGTGACCTCTTTGCTGTTCTTTACCGCTTGCAGTGATGAGTACATGGAAAATATGAACACCGACCCATCGAAGGCTGCCTCTGTTGACCCCAACGCCCAACTCACTACTGCACAGTTGCAAACTTATGGCGACCTGGGTATGGTCGAAATCTATCGCAACTATCTCTATGCATTCAATCAACATCTAATGGGATGTTGGAATACCACAAATTATGGCGGACGTCACACACAAGATAATAATGAGATGAGCCGTATCTGGACATCGTTTTATCCAATGGCCATCAAAAACATCACGGACGCTGAATACCATACCGCCAACGACCCCCTAATGGTGAATATTAATTCAGCCTTGCGTATATACAGAGTCTATCTCATGTCTATTATCACGGACATCTATGGTGATGTACCTTACAGCGAAGCTGGCAAGGGTTTTCTCGAAGGAAAGTTCAATCCCCGTTATGACACGCAGGAAGAAATATACAATGATTTCTTCCTGGAGTTGAATACCGCTGTTGCAAACTTTGACGCCAGCAAAGACAAAATTACGGGCGACGTCATTTACAAAGGAGACATCGCAAAATGGAAGAAACTGGGCAATTCACTTCGTCTGCGCTTTGCCATGCGAATCTCCGATATAGCGCCACAAAAGGCTCAGGAAGAGTTTGAGGAAGCACTGCAAGCCGATGGCGGAATCCTGGAAAATGCCAGCGACGACGCACTTATCAAATACATGGATATTTCGTTCAGCTTTGGACAGGAAGCTTATTCCGATTACCGGGGTAATTCCTTATCGCAGTTACTCTTCGGTAACGACCCTGCCAATAATCCCAGCTACCTTTGTTCTACCTTATACAATCAACTTTATGACACCGGCGACCCCCGTACTTTCAGAATCGCCCGCTTCTATTACGACGAGCTTATGAGTGCCACAAGTCCAGACAACCGTATAGATTTAACTGACGAGATAATCGCCAAAGGTATCCAAACTCACCCCCGTGATCCGGGAGCTTTCTCCTGGGAACCATGGCCTTCCGGTTACGACAGCGATATATTGAAAGAGCTGGCCAAAACCAATCCTTCAGTCGAAGCTAGTGTTGCTCGCGAGACCGAACCTAAACTGGCCAATAATTTTCTCAAAGGTGATAATCCCGGGGTCGTGATAACTTCGGCAGAAGTGAAGCTTCTGTTAGCGGAAGCCAAATTAAGAGGATGGAATGTTGGGGGTACCTCTGTTAATGACCTGTATATTCAAGGAGTACGGGCAGCTATAGATTTCCTGACCGATAATTATGATTGTGAGGCTGTATCCGACGAGGAATTCAACACGTTCATCCCGAACATTAGCATAGGCTACACCGACGAGCAGAAAAAGAAAGCGATTAACACACAAGCATGGATTCTTCATCTCACCAACCCTGCCGAATGCTGGGCCAACGTTCGCCGATCAGGCTATCCTGCACTCAAATCTCCTGCCGATTACGGTTTCGGCCAGTTCCTCACCGGAGGTACTGAAATTCCGGTACGCCTTTGTTACCCGGTACTCGAATCATCATACAACAAAGCAGGTTACGACGAAGCATTGAGCCGAATGGGCGGAACTGATAGCTGGAATACAACCGTATGGTGGAATAAAAAAATTACGGAATAACAATAAAGCAAACAATTATAAACAGATGAAAAAGATATATTTTATACTACTTGCCGTACTTGCTATGAGTTTTGTATTCACAGCATGTAACGACGAGGATCCATTCTCGACAGCAAATGCGAATGACGATCCACGCATACTTGACCCCACTTTCCCTGATCGCGAAAACGGAGAACTGCCCATTGTCGCCAATATAAACAGGGATGCCAACCTCTCAATGGAGCTAACTGTTACACCAGCCGACTATACCACCGTTTCGTGGCAGATTGACGGAACTGAAGTACAAACCGGAACGACACTCGACATCAATCTCAAAGCAGGTACATACAAGTTTAAAGTAACAGTTTCAACCGAAACAGGTAAATCGACCTATCGCGAGGGTATTGTACAAATAAATCCGTTACAGGATGACCCATGGGCAACAGAAATAGGCTTCGAGCGTATCATCGCACCGGGTATAAATGCCCGACTTTATGGCAACAATCTCAACAACGTAAAGAGCATCATCATTGATGGAACAACCATCACCAATATCGTTTACGTCGATTCAGAAGACAATGCCTACATTGAGTATGAAGTTCCTGCCGACCTGGCCGAAGGTGAGCATCGCCTGGTACTGGTAGACAATGATAATAACGAGTATGGTGGCAATATCGTCAAAGTCACACACACGGCTCTTATCACTTCAGGTGCAGACCGAACCAATGCGAATAGAGAATGGGTGATGACCGGCATCAATCTCGACCAGATTGCTTCACTGACCTTCGCAGGACAAACGATCACTGAATTCACACGGCTCTCGACCACGGAAATCGCCCTTATCTGTCCCAATTTGGAAGACGGGGAATACAAACTAACCGGTAAAACAAAAAACGAAACAGACTTACAATTCTATCGTGATAAGAGCGTTGTTACCGAACAGACAGTCACTGTTTCTTCAACCACATTGCTCTGGCAGGGACACCATTACGTGTCGTGGGATCTTCCGGACGATAGTCCAAACAAAACGTTCAACTTGATTGGCAGTGATGTGTTTGCCTCGTTAAAAGCCGGTGCTGTCCTGAGTATTCACTATTCAGTAGCCACTGAAGCCGAATATCATCACTTACGCACCACTACCGGCTGGTGGAATGATTTACCAGGCACTTCTGTAATCGAATTCTCAGAAGACGGAGTAAAAGAGATACAGCTAACACAAGAGGTTCTAAATAAGATTCAGGCTGAAAGCGGATTTCTTTGCGTAGGGCATGGCTATTATGTGGATATGGTAACCGTACAGTAATAAGTCGCAAAAAACTTAATTTATTGAGTCCACTCTGGAAAGTGGATTAATTAATATTCAAACTTTTAATTACACAATTCAATTGTTTTATGTATTTTGTTTTTCATAACAAAAAGGACATCGTATGTTTATCGGAGTGGACTCAATCCTGAAGAACTTGTGTATAAAGATAGGCCCCCGGGGGAGCCCCGGAAAGGACATTCTATTCTTCAAATAACTGGTTCAATGCCTCGAAATAATCTTCCTGCCATCCTTCTGCAATATTTTCATAAGCTTCATCAGGGATATTGGTATGCTGTACTTCCATGATCGTACCTTTTTTGTCGCGGTGCAGCTTAATGGTCACCACCGATTTTTCTTCCTGATCTCCAAAGAACCATTCCTGCACGATTTTACTATCTTTCACAAATTCGATATTAATACCCGAAATACTGCCATTCCAAAGGGAAAATTCGGTGCCGGGCGTTTCTTCCATGATGGCATCTTCGCCGGTCCATATCTCCAGCATATTCTTGTTGGTCAATGCATTGTAAACATCTTCGGGAGCAGTTGCAATCTTAAAATATTTTTTAAATGTTTTCATTTGACAAGTCTGGTTATCTTTCGATCCTCTTTCTCCTGTAAAGTTTTTTGTTTAAACTGTAAGAAAACCCGACAGTTATTAATTCTTTAATCTGCCATTTGGGCTTGTAAATAGTATTTCCTTCAGCATCTGTTTTGTTTGTTGCAAACGTGACATTATCATCATAAAGCAGGTAAAGCATGAAATTTACATTGATATAATTATTTACTTTCATGCTAATCTGGTTTTCCCAGTCTATATCGAATTTTTTGAACGGGCTCCGGTAATTAACGAACATCTTGTATTTGGTTGACCAGGTTACATTGTCCATGATCTCCTTTTTATATTTCAGGTCAGCGTTTAACCCCGGATCCCATAAACGGCGTTTATCTTCGTCAATTCCGTATCCGGTTTGATCGATTTTTGCCGTGTCGCGAACAAACACCGTTTTTGAGGTAAGGGGAGACAATACCAGTGAAAAATTTTTGTTCGGGTTATAATCAAAACCAAATTTTATTAATGTTTTGGAAGGCGAGAGAAAAGCGGAAATAGGATTTTCTGTATCTTTATCATAGTTATATCCGTTAAAAAACTGGGTTTCAAAATCAATTTCAGCGCTATAGTACCATTTCTTGCTGTTAAAAGCATTGATCCCAAACTGGGATATGATCTCAAGTTTATCATCGTTCTTCTGAACTTTGGCATCCGAATCGGTATCGTTCAGACGCACCCATCCATTACGCATTTCAATACTGTTTTCCCATTTTATTTTATTGTATGAGTAGTTGGCAAAACCTTTCAGTATGGCAAGCATTGAAAAGGAACTATTTCCCCCTTTTTTCCAGTTGCTCAAAGAGGTCTGGGTAAAACCGAGAGAACTGCTTCCTCCTAAAGTCCAGGGAGTAATTACATTGTACTTGTTTTCAATTTTGGCAAGATTTCTTTTGGGGGCATAATTTTCAAATTTTACATTGCGCTTCTGTTGCTCATGAAAACGCGTGAAAGTCACTCCGTCATCAATCAAAATTTTCATCGAATTCCGGTTTATATTTTCAACTTTTACTCCAAGAGAATCGTTCTGTTCATTTTTAATAAACATGCGGGTAAAGTAATTTTCGTCATTTCTCAGCCTGAAAAGAATAGAATCGTTGCTGAGGTTATATAACCATACATCGAGTGGGGCTTTACGGGCACGGCGTTCAAGAACTGGTAAAATTTCCCGTATCGAATCGTTTACCGATGCTACGATCGAATCGTTCCAGGCTTCCACGAGCCCGTTGTTTTGCCATTTTAATGAGTCGTACAACTGATTTTGCAACGAATCGGAAAAATGGGTGAGCGCGGCATTCCGGTATGCAGTTGAAATAGAATCAATATAATGCCGCAATAATGAATCGTTATATTTAATACGTCCCTGCTCAATAATAGCATTGCGGATGCTATCGAGTTGCTGGTAACGGGCATATTTTTTTCTTCCGGGTTTCAACGTATCTTTTTTTGCTACCAGGTTATTCAGACTATCAGGCAGGACTATAAATTTCCGGTCGATCAGTACCTGAACATTCTCTTTCCTGATAAAAGGGACTTTTTGTTCCAGACCGCTCAACAGATACTCCGGGATAGGAATTTTATCCAATGGATTTTGATCCCTGATCTCCCGGTCGAGTTGCTTCATTTTTTCAATGATTTGTTCCTTTGTTAAATACCCCGGGACGCTTAATGTGTCTGAAACATCCTGCCAGCGCCGGAATACCAGGAGCGAATCGCCTTTATACTTTTCAATCTTAAAAAATATAGTATCAATAGGTTCATCTTCAACAAAATGAAGCAATCCATTGACTGATTTTTTAAATTCAGAATTATAAAAAAACCATTGTTCCTGTCCCTCTGTAAATTGCTTGAGGTATTCCATTCCCCATTGTACTGTATCGCGGGATTCATGTGTCCTTCTATTTCTGAAATTGTCAGTAATGCTTGCTGAAACAGCAAAGTTGAGACTAAAAAATAGAATTGTTGTTAATAATTGTACTTTCATATCAGGTTTATTTGGTCTTCAAAAATAAACGTATAAAATTTATTCTTGTTTTACAAAGTCATTCAAAAATTACACCATATTTTTTTCATTCCAGCTTTTAAACGGGTGTTTTACCAGGTATGAATTAAGATAGCGAGGGTCTCCGGAAACCTCTTTCCCAATCCAGTCGGGCAACTCAACAAATTGTTTTTCTGACTGTAATTCAATTTCAGCCAAAACCAGTCCTTCGTTGTCCCCGTGGAAAATATCAACTTCCCATAAATTTCCTGCATGAATAATTTTATACCTTGTTTTTTCGATCGCAGGATACCCCGCCAGTTCCGCCATTTCCCGGGCATCATCAACCGGGATCGTATATTCAAATTCTTTTCTTGAAATGCCATCAGCCGGGCCTTTTATCGTTAAAAATGCTTTTCCTCCTACCATCCGTACACGCACTGACCGTGAAGTCTCTGCGGTTAGATAGGCCTGGCAAATATGTTCGCCCTGGACATCTCGAGGCAATTTTTTTTTAATCACCAGGAATTTTCGCTCTATTTCCAAAGACATAAACATTCAGTTTTAGTATTTTGGTACAAAAATAAAATTAAAGGAGAAGTAAACAGAAAAAACGTACAAAATAGGGAAAAATTATATCCATGAAAAAAACTCTTTCCATTGTTTTAACAATTGCCGTTATCGTGTTATTCCAGGCATGTAATTCAAAAAATAAATCAAAAGAAATTGAACAGTACCGATATACCGGAACAAAAGTTCAGCTAAACAACAAACTGAAAAAAAAGGTTGGCAGTTGGATTGAAGAAGGGGCAGAATGTTACGGTATTGTTATGGTGAACAGTCCTGAAGGAAGTATACAGGCCGTGAAGGAAGTAAAAGCCAAAGTTTTGATTATTCAAAACGACAGGATAAAAATGAAGGCCCTGGAAAATATAGACTTAGCTCCCAGGCCCGGTTGTACCAAAATGAAAGTATCAAAGGGAGATATATGGTGGGAGAAGGAAGGCGATTTATTTCAAACAAAAAAAGGAGCTATTCAATTTATCAATACCGTTAAACAGAAGAAAATTCACATGCAGAAACAAGATTCACCATAGATTAAGATGGACAATCGGATGGATGACAAACAACTGAGACAAAAAATACCTATCTGTATTCCTGCATTACTTCCTAAATTCAATGAAAATTTTGCATATGAAACTTTCTACCTACTTCTTAATATTAGCGTTTTTATTCCCCCTGTTATCGTTTGCACAGACCCCGAATCCTGTTTTCAACTGGAAACAACAGGAGATCAGTGCTGATAATATTCTCCGGGGGATGACTGTTGCCAGCGATGGCAGTGCTGTGATTGCCGGCTACCAGAACACATTAAAAAAGACAACAGACAACGGAAGCTGTTGGAACAATATTCCCCTGATTGATCCGTTGTATAACTTCTCACAAATGAGTATTCAGGGAAAAACCGGGTATATCGTTACGATGTACGCCACGATTGTGGACAACCCAAAGGGTGGAGAAAAAGATGTGAGGACAAACGGTCTTGTCCTGAAAACTGTTGACGGTGGAAAAACATGGAATGCGTTGTCATTAACTTCGTTCGGAGAAGGTGAAGACCCAGGATTAAATCCCAGCCTGGCAGGTAATTATGAGTACGAATTCAAAGGAGTGAAATGTATTGACGATCAGGTTGCATATCTTTCATGCCGATGGAAAGAATATGACTCCGGCGATTATATTTTTCACAAGGTAGTGTTTAAATAGTCCTGACAAAATAGAACAGGGAAATCCAATAGGATGGATCCCTTGTTTTACAATTTTTTTAATGTATTATTTTATGCTGAAAAGGTTTTTGGCAATAGTATTTTTTGTTTCCGTATCATCTTCTGTTTTTTCGCAATACAATGAAGTAATAAACGGGAAAGTGCTGAACAAAAAGAGCCGTGAGCCGGTTGGATTTGCTTCAGTGTATATTGTCGAACTGGAGCAATGGACAACAACCGATGAGAATGGTACTTTTTCGTTTCACCCCCGGTCGTTGACCTCTGTCAGTATTCAGGTTCAATGTCTGGGAATGGAACCTCTTTCAACATTTATACAATTAAAAGACTTCCTGAACAAAAAGCTCATTCTCGAAATGGCACCTGTCTCGTTTGATATGGAAGAAGTGACTGTTCTGGCAAAAAAAGGAAGCGGCATCTCCACCTCGTCAACTATTGGAAGTGCCGCGATCGGGCATGTGCAACCAGCAAGCCTTGCCGATGTAATGCAACTTTTGCCGGGAAATGTGATTAGTTCCAACCCCGATCTGAGCAACGTACAACAGATTTCAATCCGGGAAACAGGCACCGATGCCAATAGTGCCATGGGAACCACCATCCTGATCGACGGAGCGCCTGTATCGAACGATGCCAACCTGCAGACTGTTTCAACGGCACGACTGGGCAGTGATTTTAGCAGTGTAGCTGGTGCCGGCACCGACTTGCGACAAATATCAACCGACAATATCGAATCAATAGAAGTGATCCGTGGAATTCCTTCGGTTACCTATGGAGACCTGACTTCCGGGGTAGTTGTCCTGAAAACAAAAGCCGGTTCAATGCCTTATGAATTAAAGATTAAAACCGATCCAAAAATTAAACAGGTGACCCTGGGCAAAGGTTACCATTGTAAACAATTAAAAGGAGCAGTTAATTTTAGCCTCGACTACCTCCGGTCGTTTTCCGACCTGCGGAGCAAATACGAAGGCTACGACCGGTTCACAACCGAACTCGGATATTCGGCAATATATAATAAACCGTCAGGCAAACCGCTAATATTAAATGCAAGATTGGCTTATTTCCAGACACTCGACGAGGAAAAAACCGATCCTGATGCAATGGTGGCAAATGAAAAAATGTTTTCCAGAGACCGTGGGTTCCGGATTAATATGAATGGCAAGTGGACGATCAGAAGGAAGTTGATCGATAATCTCGACTATACTTTTTCATTCTCGAATGTCTATCAGAAAAGTTACCGGGAATTTTACCGCACTTCCAATACCGGGATTGAGACGATATCGACTTCGCTGACCGAAGGTGAAAACATCGGAATCTTTCTACCCACCGAGCAGTTTACAAAAGTTAGCGTGAAGGGACAACCGGTTTCTTTATTTCTCCAGCTAATTGGGAATAAAGTCTTCGATATAAATAAGAGGGCTGTAAATAAAATATTATACGGACTGGAATACAGGCTGAACGGAAATTACGGTGAAGGACAGATATATAACATCAGCAATCCTCCATTTGTTTCGAGTAACACTTCTCGCCCGAGAAAATTTAAGGATATCCCGGCGCTGAACAATATTTCGTATTTTATTGAAGATAAATTGCTCCTGCCAGTCGGGAAAACCTGGTTGAACCTGCAGGCAGGTATCCGTTTAAATAATTTTCAGTCGAAAAACTGGATTAACAGTAGACTGGGCTATTTTGCAGAACCCCGGTTTAATGTCCAGTATCAAATACTTTCATCGAAAAACAACAAACTTTTCGATAAACTGTCTGTAAATTTTGGCGTGGGGAAAAACTATAAATCGCCTTCTCTTTTATACCTGTACCCCGACCATGCTTATTTCGATTTAAGTATACTGAATTATTATACCGGAGATCCGAATCTGGATATGGTCGTAATGGATACCCATATCTACAAAACAACAAACCCGGAACTGAAGCCTTCGGAAAACCTGAAACTGGAATTCGGACTTGATTTTAAAATAAAGAAACATAGCGGGAGTCTGACTTTCTTCAGGGAAAAACTGACCAATGGCTTTGATATGGTTAAAGAATTTTTGTTTATCGACTCGTATCGTTACCAGACCAGCAGTATCCCTGAGGGGACAAAACCCGACCTGGCAAACCTGCCCAAAGAACAATGGACCGCGGTCGGCGAATATTATAAGCCCCAAAATAGCAGTGAGATGGAAAAGAAAGGGCTTGAATTTATTTTCGATCTGGGAAAGGTAAAGGGGCTTTATACTTCATTTACCCTCGATGGCGCATGGTTACGGACAAAAAAGATTGAAAGTACAATCCCGTATCAACAACATCCTTCGAGCGCAACATCAGCCCCATATCTGTATATTGGGGTGTACCCCCCCGGTAAAAGTAAAGTAAGCGAACGCCTGAATACCAATCTTCGCATGGTCACACAAATCCCAAAACTACGATTGATTTTGTCGACAATTGCCCAGATGATCTGGTTCGACAAGTATTATTTCCCGGAATACGACGAGGCTCCCATGTATCTTTTATACCCCGATGGCAGTACGCTAAAGTTTACAGAAGAAATGCGGACCCGGCCTGAATACATCCGGTTTGTTAATGAAAAATCGGAAAACTATTACCTGAAAGAGATAATGCCTCCTCTCCTGTTAACTAATTTCAGGTTGTCAAAAGAGATAGGCAATCAATTGAAAATAAGTTTTTATGTCAACAATTTTGTAAATTATCGCCCAATATACGAATATGCCCGTTCCGGCTCGTTTTTACGGAGGAATCCGTCTGTTTACTTTGGCGCTGAACTAAAAATAATGCTGTGATGAAGAAATGGCTTGTATTTTTTATGATAGTTTTGGTGCTGGGTTCCTGCCTGAAGGAACCGGATGTCGAAAGCTACACCCTTGAGTTGACAGTCGATTTTGGCGAAACAATGCCGGATAAAGAAAAAGCAGGGGCTAAAGTGAGCCTGCTTAACCAGTTAAAAAGTTATACAGTTGATCTGTTGACCGACAATGAAGGTAAAGTTGTTTTTTCAGGGGTCGAACCAGGTTTTTACAGTGCCACGGTGGTCCATTCACTCACTGTCGAAGGGAAATACTATTATTATAACGGCGTAAAAACAATTGATGTTTTCAGTTCACTTTCCGATTCAATTGTGGCAGAAGTAAGCGAATCAGGTACTTTCGTAATTAAGGAATTTTATTACAACGGCACACTGACCCCTGCCGGGAAATCCTATTTATCCGATCAATATATCGAAATATATAATAACACACCGGAGGTTCAGTATGCCGACGGCCTGTCGGTTCTGGAACATGAATCGTATGCTGTTGGAGAAAATTACTGGAAAGATATTTCAGATACGGTTGTTGTTAAAATGATATGGACCATTCCCGGCACCGGGACCGATGTGCCTGTTCAGCCCGGGCAAAGTATTGTACTGGCACAGGATGGCATCAACCATCGTGACGATCCGAACGGGAACCCCAATTCGCCGGTTAACCTGGGCGATGCCGATTTCGAGTTTTTTGTGTTCTGGGATACTGATAAAGATACTGACTCGCCCGGGGTACCCAATCTCGAAGAAGATTTGTTCGTGTACCGGGGAAACGACGTCACCTTTAATATAAAAGGCGGAAGCGGGATTATGCTGGCGAAACTACCGGGAAATAACCAGTCGGAAAGACAGGCATATATCGACCAGAGGATGATCGGGAAGATGTCAGCCAGTGGGACCATTGACCATTACTTTGCCAAAATAGCCAATCATTATGTGATTGATGCAGTTGAAGATATCCGGGATGAATCATATGCCATCTACAAACGTTTTCCGGCCAGCCTCGATGCCGGTTACACATATGTCCCGTCCGGTCTAAAATCGGGTAAATGTATCCGCCGGAAAATAGAAGAAGTTACAAATGGTCGCGTGGTCTACCAGGATACCAATAATTCGACGGAAGATTTTTTGAAGGATGTTGATCCCAATCCAAAAGTGTATGAGGAATAAAATTACAACTGTTATATTTTCGATACTGGTTTTCTCTGCCGTTGCTGCACAGGAGGCTCAGGTTACGGCTGAATATTCGGGCAACACTTTCCGGCAAATTGAGCTCATGACCCCGTGGCTGCAGTCCGGCAATGCAACAGGCTTACGGCAGATACCCTCATTATTTCCCGGGTCCCTGCAACTGGGGGTCGATTACCAGAACGGTGACTTTAAAACAGTACACCAGGGTGACACTCGGGAAACATTTTCGTTTGGCTCGAAAAATTATAAAAAAATAAAACACACTGTCTTGTATGGTGAATTCGCATATTGGAAAAACTTTGAACACGACACCGGGTTCAGCAACGTAAACCAGCCTGAAAAAGTTTATCCGTATTTGCTTGCCGATACCATTGGCAATGATACATTCGACCGTGAATTTTTCGCATTAAAGGGAAGCATTTCTTCTCCTGTTAATGAAAAACTGGATTGGGGCATTCATTTCCGGTATAAAACAGGTACGGCTACACAAAACCGTGATCCGCGCCCGGAAAATAAAATCACGGAATTATCGGTTTTGCCGGGATTGCTGTACAGAACAAATAATATAAAACTGGGTGCTAACCTGAAATACGCCTATTATAACGAAGATATTGATATCAGCGTTGTTGAGGAAAATACAGTGTACACATTATTTCAGTTACATGGGCTGGGAACATCGGATTACCATACGGCCTCGTCGTTTTACCGGCTTTACCGGCAACATATCTTTGGGGGCGGGGCACAAATTGAGTATCTGGCAGGGGCGGTTGAAAACCTCATGTCGGGCAATATCGGTTACTTCTTCCAACGTGTTGATGACGGGCGGAAAGCAGGTAATGCAAGCTGGGCTGCAATAAAAAATGATTCGGAAATGGAAGGAATTGATTTTTCTGTTTCTCATGCGTCGATGATTAAAAAAAACAGTTCTGTCAACCGGATCGACATGAAAATGAACATGGCCACCCGGAGGGGAAGCGAATTTATACAACGGCTCGAAGAAACCGGGGAAACTGATTTGGAACACTGGATAACGTACAGCAAAGATCCCCGGTATTATTCGTCGCAGTTAGATATGGCGGTCAGCTATTCGTATTTGGGCCTGCATACAAACGGTCAGATGGAATCATTGTTTAAGGCCGGGGTGTCATCAGTTGCTTTCAAGGAAAAATATTACCTGCCCGATTTAATTCAGAAGCACCGGAACATGCAACTGAATATATCGTACGCAAAAATATTTTATACTGAAAAAGCAACAACTTCGGTTGAACTGAAATTCGTTTCACAAATAAACCTTTCCGGTAAGCAGGACATTAACGATTCGTTTATTGTTGAAAAAATTATTCAGCCCAATTACGATTTTGTTACCAGCAACTATCTGGCGCCTGGAGCGGTTGTTTCCTACGAATTTCCAATGAAAAAACAGAATGCCAACTATTTTATAAAAACTGATTTCGACTGGTTCCGGAACAATGAAGGCCTCAGCCGGACTTGCCTGAATTTCAGTACAGGAATAATTTTTTAATGAAAAATGCTATGAGCAACGTCATCGAGTGTAATAACCTGACACATTACTACGGCAAAAAGCTGGTATACGAAAACCTGAATTTTCATGTCAGGGAAGGGAGTATCCTGGGATTACTGGGTAAAAATGGTACAGGGAAAACAACCACTATCAATATTCTGAATGGTTTTCTCCAGCCACAGAGCGGGGAGTGCCTCATTTATGGTGAAAATTCGCAATATCTCAGTCCTGAAACAAAAGCAAGGACCGGCTTTCTGATTGAAGGGCATATTCAGTATTCATTTATGAATATTCACCAGATCGAAAAATTTTATTCGGGCTTTTATCCCAAATGGAAACCGGATCCTTACCGGGAACTGATGTCGAAGCTGAAAGTTACGCCTACTCAAAAAATATCGACCATGTCGAATGGACAACGGTCGCAGGTAGCATTAGGACTTATACTTGCACAAGACCCCGACCTTTTAATTCTCGATGACTTCTCAATGGGGCTCGACCCTGGTTACCGGCGTTTGTTTATCGACTACCTGCGCGAGTATGCCAAATCGGAATACAAAACCATTTTTACCACATCACATATCATTCAGGACATGGAGCGTCTGATCGATGATGTACTGATCATGGATTTTAACTGTGTGCTGGCACAGTGCCCGGTGAATGAATTTATGTCGACCTTCAAACAGTTCAGTTTTGAATTTGACAAGGATATTTCAGAATTAAAAAAAGAAAAATTTATAGTGAACCTCGAAAAGGTGAAAAGCAAAATCGAACTATATACTTATGAACCGGAAGGATTCATAAAAAACTTCCTCGAAAGTAAAGGAATTGCCTGCAAAAATTTCAAACAGGTAAAAATGGAACTCGAAGATGCGTTTATTGGGTTAACAGGAAAATATTAACGATATGTGGAAATCAGTGATATATAAAGAATGGTTAAAAATCCGGTGGTTCCTTATTGGCTTTACTGCATTGGGAATTATTGGTGTCGGGTATATTTTTCTAAAAGTTCAGCACGATATCACCTTTATGGAAGGTAAAAATTACTGGTACAGTATTTTGTTTCAAAACCTTCAGTATTTTGCATATTTGAAATTCCTTCCGCTTGCCGGCGGCCTTATAATCGGCATTGCCCAGTATTTCCCCGAAACAGTAAACAAACGCATAAAACTTGCATTTCATCTTCCTGTCAGGGAAAACAAAATGATGATGATAATGGTCCTTTTCGGCGCAGGGAGCCTGCTCGTTTCGTTTCTGCTTCTTTTTGTCCTTTTTGTTTTACTGAGTGGCATTTTCTTCCCGTCCGGCATTATTTTAGGGGCAATTACCTCTGTTCTCCCGTGGTTCTGTGCCGGACTCGCAGCCTACTTCTTCGTTGCGCTGGTAATACTCGAACCGGTCTGGAAATACCGTTTTTTATATTCGCTTGTTGGCGTATTTTTCATCTCCCTGTTCCTGAAAACGTCGGTTACAGGTGGCTATGGACCTGTTAATCCTGTATTAGCTGTTTTATGTCTGTTGCTGAGTTTTGGCGTTTTATTCCCGGCTTACCGGTTCAGAAAGGGGGAAATGTGATGGAACGTCTCAGCAGATATATTTTAGTACTGGTAACAGTTATTACATGTGCCGTTTTTTTACCACAGATGTACTGGATGGCCTTCGAAAAGCCGGTGCGTGCGCCTTTTGTACTGTATAGTTGTACCGATGATGTTTTTATGGCATTAAATAACAATAACGGTGAAATTACGTTTGAAGACAACCTGGGAAATTCGTATACCCGCGAACAATACGAACAACGGCTTCCGTTGATGTATACGCGGCAGTTACTGGTTTCGGGAACCATGCCCGATACCATAAAAGGTGTTGCAATTGACATGCACGAACTGTCGAAAGCAAAGTCGAAATTCAGATTTAAATCCGAATATATGAACCGTCCCCAGCCTGTTCTGCTTCCCTTGTTCGAATCAGAATCGGGCCGTGCCACCCTTGAAATGCCTGATGATTATTTCCGAATCAACTGGCGGATGGAGTTTATCAATGCTGCAAACAATAGGATTGACGAAAAAAAAAGCCGCCTGTTTTCAGCAGCACTTTTCAAAAAAGGCTTTGATTTTCCGGCTAAGCAGATTTCGGGACTACCGACCATACGCAAGGCATACGACGAAGGCTATTTGCTTGTCGACTCGTCAAACCAGCTTTTCCACCTGAAAATGATTAATGGCAATCCTTATGTTGCTAAAGTTAGCTTACCCGATGGATTGAAATTTAAGTATATCAGTTGCACCGATAATAAAGACCGGAAATTCTACGCATATCTTTTTTCGGAAGACAACAGTATTTACATTCTCACACAGGATGAATACAAGTTGATAAAGCTCCCTGTTGAAGGGTTCAATCCAGAAAACTGCAATTTGCGCATTTTTGGTGACTTATTTCATTACAATGTGGCTGTTGAATCGGAAAATAAGTTGAAAGTTGACGTATTCAATTATTCGGATTATAAAAAAACAGATTCGTACAGCAAGTGTTGGCAGAAACGATCGGAACAACCTGAAGGCAGGGTGTTTGCAGCTTTGTTTCCTGCCCGGTTGGAATTAAGCAGCCAGTACAGCCGGTTTGCCGGTTTTTATTTGCATTTGAGTGACGGTTTCTGGTGGTTGTTTACTAACCTGATACTGGTGACAATACACTTTTTATTTCTGAAACGAAAAAAAACAAGGTTAAACAGACAAATTTTTGATCTGATGGTGGTTACCATTTCCGGTATTTTCGGATATATAGCTGTAAATTTATTCCAAAATAAATTTTTTGATTAACCTGGGCCTTTTTATTGCGGAGGAGAGATTGAATATGAAGGGATATGATATTACTGAATTCAGAATCAGTATTGAATTTTAGGTTCTGTAACGGAAAGTAGGGGGAGTTGTCTTTTGAGGTTAAACTGGTACGTTTAAAATTATCTTATAGGTTGTTCCCATACCAAATCCTTATAGAACCAATTTCTATTTGAACTGGAAGATGGATGGAAGGCTCAGAATTTTTTAGGATGTGGACTAAAAAATTCAAAAACAAAAAAAGCTGCACTTTTAGTATGGTGCGGCTTTCTTCTGTTTCCCCCGGAAATATTCCGTTCAAAATATGGAATCGAAGGGAAATGATCCATAATTATTTTTTGTGTTTTGTAATTTTCAAAAAATAAACTATTAAACTTTGTGAGTGAGAGATTCCTCCCTTCGGTCGGAATGACAGGAAAGGTATCTGTAAGTCAAGTCCCCAATTCACCGGAAGGTGAAAAGCAGGGGTGGCCAGTCAAAGTAGTCCGGGCCGGCGAAGGCGGGAGCGGTTTTTGGCGGGTATTCATGGAGGTGGGCCGGGAAGAAAAAACCGTGAGGCGGTCGGAAGGATGACTTTGACAAGACTTTTACTTCCTTTTGGTCGACTGCAAAAGGAAGGGCTCCGCCGGCCAGAGGCGAATACCAATAAGCAATAAAAATTGTCAGGTTATTAAAAGAACGCAGAAAACACCGCCTACGGTAGTTCGTCAAAAAAAGCGGTGCGGTTGTATGGCCGGAAATGCTAAAATGCTGAAAAAAGTGATGTTTTGTATTTGCGTCATATACAGACTTCTGTAAAAATCTGTCATAGGTAGTCCCCACCCAAAATTTATTGGGCATAATGAGGCGATGACAGGAAAGGTATCTGGAAGTCAAGTCCCCGGTTCACCGGAAGGTGAAAAGCAGGGATGGCCAGTCAAAGTAGTCCGGGCCGGCGAAGACGGGATCGGTTTTTGGCGGGTCTTCAGGGATGTGTGCCGGGAAGAAAAAACCGTGAGGCGGGCGGCAGGATGACTTTGACAAGACTTTTTCTTCCTTTTGGTCGACTGCAAAAGGAAGGGCCCCGCCGGACAGAGGCGAATACAAATGAACAATGAACATTGTCAGGTTATTAAGAGAACGCAGAAAACACCGGGCACGGGAGGGGTACTTTAATCTTTTGTGGAGCATATTATTTAGCTCTGATTCTTTAGTACAGACAAAAGCTAAAAATCAAGCTTCATCGCATTTCCCTTTTTTACTGTCCTCAAGCCGGACGGGCTGATACTTTTTCCCTGCAGCTGGAAAAAGGATCCAAAAAGAGCCGCCGCTGAGGATAAAAAGCTAAAAATCGTTTGCGTTCGCTTAAATCTTCCAAACTCCTCTCTGCGTTCGTCAAACAGGGAAGATTTTTTAACGCTCACTCCATCGATTTTCTAAACGCTTTTTCCCCTTAGGCGGAAACAGCCCGGGCAGTGTTGTGTTCCCTAAAAAAACACCTCTCTTTCCCCGGCTTATTCTATAACGAAACGATAGCTTTTACAGCGACTGAACACTCTTCCTGCTCTTCTCCACAACTTTTTAAACTGATTCGCACGGGACTCCTTGAAAAAAAGCGGTGCGGTTGTATGGCCGGAAATGCTAAAATGCTGAAAAAAGTAATGTTTTGTATTTACTTCATTTACAGACTTCTGTAGAAATCTGTCATTGGTAGTTGCCACCCAAAATTTTTGGGCATAATGAGGATATGACAGGAAAGGTATCTGGAAGTCAAGTCCCCAATTCACCGGAAGGTGAAAAGCAGGGGTGGCCAGTCAAAGTAGTCCGGGCCGGCGTTGGCTGGAGCGGTTTTTGGCGGGTATTCATGGAGGTGTGCCGGAAAGAAAAACCGTGAGGCGGGAGGAAGGATGACTTTGACAAGACTTTTTCTTCCTTTTGGTCGACTGCAAAAGGAAGGGCCCCGCCGGACAGAGGCGAATACAAAAAAGATAAGAAGAGGAGGAGATGTGAAAGGGAGGCGAACAAAAATCCCGGAGGGATAAAATTTGAGTAACCCGGGGTAAGTGAGGCACGAACGCAACCCCGGGATTGAATGCACCCGGAACACCCCCGGCCACGGTAGTTCGCTCAAAAAAGCAGAGCAGTTGTATGGCCGGAAATGATGAAATGATCAAAAAAGTGATGTTTTATATTTGCCTCATATACAAATTTTTGCAAAAATCTGTCATAGGCACCGAAGGGAGGAATCTCTTTTTTATATGTTATTCTTTTAATTTCACTTTGTAAAATTAGAAAAAGTAAGCATAGCCGTAGCTACGTGAATCTTTTTATAATGAAACAAAACAGGGAAAGAACAAGGCTTGGTGTGAAAGATCACTCTTGACTTGACTCCAGAAATTGTTTCAGAAATTTTTGGTCATTCTCGTCACTGTCGCCGTATTTTTCACGTAATTCAGCAAGCCGTTTATGCAATGTTTCCCTGACTTCTGCATATGCCGGATCATCATGTATATTCTTCATTTCCGACGGATCTTTTTCCAGGTCATACATTTCCCATTCGTCAATATCATAGTAAAAATGTATCAGTTTATAACGCTCCGTGGCAATACCATAATGACGTTTTACCATATGCTCGGCAGGATATTCGTAATACGTGTAATAAACGGCATCCCTCCATTCACCGGTTTCTCCCGAAACCAGTCTGCGGAACGATTCGCCCTGCATATCCTGCGGAATTTTACCCCCGGCATAGTCGAGAAAGGTAGGGGCAAAGTCAAGGTTTTGTACCAGTTTGTCAATTTCTGTACCTGGTTTAATTTCCTTTGGATAGCGTATTAACAAAGGAGTGCGGAATGATTCCCTGTACATAAAACGTTTGTCGAACCAGCCGTGTTCGCCCAAATAAAAGCCTTGATCAGATGTATAAACCACGATGGTGTTCTCTGCCATCCCGTTTTTGTCGAGATAATCCAGCAGTTCCCCCACCCCATCGTCAACCGATTTAATGCAGCGTAAATAATCTTTAATATACCGGTTAAATTTCCAGAGAGACAGTTCTTTTCCTGATAATTTGGCTTTCAAAAATGCCTGATTCTCATCTTCGTAGGCTGCCATCCAGTCGGCACGCTGTTTTTTGGTCATACGTTTCAAGGCATTTATAAAACGTGTAGAATCACCATTTGGGTCTACAAGTAATTTGAAATCATGTCCCCAGGAGGCATCTCTGTCAATCTCCATTTCCTGTGTTTTTGCAGCCGTACCACGCCCTTCATAGTCATCAAAATAATTGGCAGGCGGGGAAAATGTAACATCATCGTATAAATTCAGATATTTCGGGGCAGGTAACCAGTTCCGATGGGGCGCTTTTTGGTGATAGAGAAGGCAGAAAGGTTTACTTTTGTCCCGCTGGTTCTTCAGCCAGTCAAGTGCCGCTTCAGTAATAATTTCGGTACAATAACCTTCAATATGCTTTTTTTCACCGTTTATCAAAAAATCAGGATTATAGTATTGTCCCTGTCCGGGTAACACCATCGAATAATCAAATCCCTGGGGTAGGCCGTTAAGATGGATTTTCCCGATCATGGCAGTTTGGTAACCGGCCTGTTGCAACCTTTTGGGAAAATTATCCTGATCCCAGTTAAAAGGGTTCCTATTATCCACTTTCCCATTTATAAAACTGTGTTTCCCTGTAAGCATTACTGCCCGGCTGGGCGCACAAATCGAGTTCGTCACACAGGCTCTGGTAAATATCGCCCCTTCCTTTGCCAGCCGGTCGATATTGGGAGTTTCATTCAGTCCGTAACCATAAGCACTTATCGCCTGGTAGGCATGATCGTCGCTCATAATGTAGATAATATTCGGTGGTAACGAATCCTTGTTCCGGGTACAGGAACAAATGCTTAAGGTGAAAGTAGCAGCAATTAAAATTTTGAACAGGTTTAATTTCATTGTGTTATGGATTAGTTTTGTATTTACAAGTATATGAAATATTTACGAATGTATAAATTTTTCTATCTTCGTCATAACTAATTCTACTTTGACATCAAATGAGAAGAAGTATTATTCTCTGTGTTTTTATTTTATTTGGTATACAACTTTTAGCCCGGAACGAAAAAGACGAACAATTAGTAAAAAAAGGCTGGAATTTTGGAGCATTGCCAACTATTACTTTTGATACTGATCTTGGGTTTCAGTATGGGGCCCTTGTAAATTTATATAATTACGGAGACGGGAGCCGTTATCCGGGCTATAACCATTCCCTGTATTTCGAAGCCTCACATTATACCAAAGGAAGCGGGATCTATCGTTTTTATTATGATTCAGACCAACTGATCAAAGGGCTGCAAACATCGATGGATATATCATACCTGCCCGATCAGGCATATGATTTTTACGGGTTTAACGGTTACGAATCGAAATATAATGCTGACTGGGCTGATGATGAGCAACCGGATGATGTTTATAAAACCCGAATGTTCTATAAATACCAGAGAAAATTATTCCGGTGGAAAATTGATTTGCAGGGCAAACTTAGTGGTAATAATAAACTGCGCTGGATCGGCGGGTTCAATTTCCTGAATTTTAATATCTCATCGGTCGATCTGGACAAACTGAACAAAGGAAAGGACAGCGACGAGTTACTCCCTGATGTTGATGGTTTATTCGAGAAATACCAGCAATGGGGTGCTATTTCTGCAGAAGAGGCAAATGGCGGATTTGTGCCGACCTTTAAAGCCGGGCTGGTTTTCGATACACGCGACAATAAACCAAACCCAATGAAAGGTATTTGGACCGAGGCAGTTATTGTGTTATCTCCTGAAATTTTGGGCGCTGAAAGTTCATTCTCTAAACTGAGCCTGACGCATCGCCAGTATTTTACATTGATCCCTGATGACCTTTCTTTTGCTTACCGGTTAAATTATCAGACCACATTGAGTGGCGACGTGCCGTTTTACTATCAGTATCAGGTTATTACTTCCATTATGAAAGGAGCCACTTCTGAAGGGCTGGGCGGGGCTAAAACCTTACGAGGAATCATACGGAACCGTGTTGTCGGAGATGGATATTTCCTGGGAAATGCAGAAATAAGATGGAAATTTACCCGCTTTCAGTTCATTAATAATAACTTCTATTTGGGACTGAACACTTTTGCCGACGTTGGAAAGGTTACAGAAAAGATAGGGGCACTCGATCAATTAAGGGTAATGAGTTCCATTCCCCAGGAGGATTATTTTGACTGGGATGCCGAAAAATTGCATACTTCATATGGATTAGGATTGCGAATTGCCATGAACGAAAATTTTATCATCGCGATTGATTACGGATTGGCAGCCAATAAACAAGATGGCGATTCCGGCTTTTATATGGGATTGAATTATTTGTTTTAGTTGGGGGGGGCTGCTGCATAGCTCAAATAATCAAACCGGCGTGCCCGAAGGTACGCAATAATACCATGCCTGCGGCTGCGAGCCGGAAGCCTGCATGAAACACTGGAAGTCAGCTAACCTGGCAGCAGAGGAAACAACTTGCAGAGGCATAGAGATTTACGTGATCAACAGCAGACATGTAAAGAATGTACCCGAAAGAAAAACAGATGTCCTGGATTCCGAATGGCTCCGGGAATTACATACCTATGGTTGTTGCGTTCATCGTTCGTTCCGAAGGACAACATCCGTAAGCTACGTTACTGTGTACGTTTAAGAAGCGACCATGTGACAATGGGGGCAAGCCATATCCAACATATCCCCAAAAACCTGGATGCCATGAATATTAAGCTACATACGGTAATCATTGATATCATGGGAGAAAGCGGGCTAAAAATTTTACGGGCAATATTGGCAGGGGAAAGAAACCCGGAAGCCTTGTTGCAGTTATGCCATACTAAGATACGGGAGAAAAAGGGGGAGAATGTCATCAAATCATTGGAAGGCAACTACAGGGAAGAGTACCTTTTCGGGTTACGGCAAGCCTTGGAAATGTGGAAAATTTATCAGCGGAAGATGTTTGATTGTGACAAAGAAATTGAAAAACTGTTAAAAGAAATGACACAGAAAAACCTCCTTGGGACAGAGCCTTCCAAGCCGAAAGTAATACGTCATAGCAGGCCGGAAATAAATGATCTTCATTTATTGTTGATGAAATTGACCTTAGGCAAAGATCCCACACAAATTGCAGGAATAAATGATTATACCTTGATGCAATTGATTTCGGAAACGGGAACAGACCTGGGGCAATGGCCAACTTCAGACCATTTTACCTCGTGGCTTGGCCTGGCTCCAAGCCAAAATAAGTCTGGAAAACAAAACAAAACAAAACCGGGAAAAGAAAAAGACGAAAGGTAAACCAGGCGGGCAGCATCTTCAAACAAATAGCCATGAATGTTGGAAATGGCAAGAACTCCGCTTTATCAGGATTTTATAAACGTATCAAATCCAGGAGTGGCGCCCCAACTGCCAACAAGGCAACAGCCCGGAAAATTGCAGTTTATTATTACAACCTTATGACACGGGGATTTAGTTTTGTTGAAGAAGGACTAAAAAGATATGAAGAACGATATAAAGAACATCAATTAAAAAGCTTACAAAAAAGGGCAAAGGAAATGGGCCTGCAATTGGTTGTTGCGTAAAGATTTATTGCCATTGATAAAATCAAATGCCCGAATACAAAAATTAGGGAAGTTCGTTGTATAGGCATTAGATAAATGTGGATTTAACCGTACCAGGAACTGGTAAAGGATATGTATGTCCTAAAACAAAAGAAACAAAAACGTAAATAACAAAAAATCAGAACAATGACACAAACACAAAAAAGAGCATCTCCCAAATTGGTTCATTGGCAGGAGCCATCGTTCCGTTATAGAATAAGCCGGGGGAAGAGAGGTATTTTTTTAGGGAACACAACAATGCCCGGGCTGTTTCCGCCTAAGGGGAAAAAGCGTTTAGAAAATCGATGGAGTGAGCGTTAATAAATCTTCCCTGTTTGACGAACGCAGTGAGGAGTTTGGTCCGGCAATTGCCGGATAGCGAACGCAAACGATTTTTAGCTTTTTAGCCTCAGCGGCGGCTCTTTTTGGATACTTTTTCCAGCTGCAGGGAAAAAGTATCAGCCCGTCCGGCTTGAGGACAATAAAAAAGGGAAATGCAATGAAACTTAAATTTTAGCTTTTGTCTGTACTAAAAAGTTAGAGCTAAATAATTATGCTCCACAAAAAATTAAAGTGACTCGTGAAAAGCAGGGAAGGCCGGTCAAAGTAGTCCGGGCCGTGAAAAAGGAACCGTTCTCTAAAAAAAGAACGGTTCCTTTCGTAGCACAAGAGAAGAAATGATTTTGAATTGAACAGCCATGGGTTGAATATACTTTCAGCCATGGAGCCTGCCCAACAGTTCATCCCTGTATTTCAGGCTTACCGGAAGCAGTGCTTCTTTAAGCCTGACCTGGTTGCCTTCGATGTATTCGATTTTCGATAACGAAACGATATACGATTTATGTATTCTTAGAAAACGATCGGCAGGTAATTTATCTTCCATACCCGACAACGAGCCGTAAACCATCAAAGTCCGGTTGACTGTGTGTATTTTAATGTAGTCACCTTGTGCCTCAATATAATAAATGTCGTTGTAATCGACCCTGAACATTTTTTTGTCAGCTTTTACCATGATGTGTTCCCCCGGAGAAGAAGTCTCGGCAGTCCGTTCGTTCTGTAGTTTCTCAACGACCCTGTTGATGGCCTTAAGAAAACGTTCGTATGAAACCGGTTTCAGCAAATAATCAACGGCATCAAGATCAAAGCCTTCTACTGCAAATTCGGGGTAAGCAGTTACAAAAATGACCAATGGCGGATTAGGCAGGCTTTTCACCAGACTTATTCCTGAAAGTACAGGCATGTTTATATCGAGCAAAAGCAGATCAACGTCTCCGGTTGTAATCATATCCCTGGCCAGAATGGCATTCGGGAAAATGCCTGTTAAGTTCAACTCGGGACAATTTGCCACATAATCTTTCAGTATATCCTGAGAAAGAGGCTCATCGTCAATAATGATGCAATTAATCCTGGGGGTCATGTACCAAATTGATTTCCAGTTTGACTTCAAAAAGCGACTTCGAATCATTTATCTCCAGCCGGTAACGGTCTTTGTACAACAGTTCCAAACGTTTTTTCACGTTGGCAATACCTACTCCCTGATACTTGTTTTTTTCGCGTATACCTGGTTTCCCCTTGTTATTCCTGATCCTGAAATAAATACTTTCCCGGCGGCCTACCAGGTTAATATCGGTGAACCCGTCGTCGGTCCGGGTTGCCAATCCGTGTTTAAAACTGTTTTCAATGAAAGGGATGAAAAGCAAGGGAGCAATTTTCTGTTTCCTGATTTCTCCTTCCACAACCAATTTCACCCGGTTTTTATCCTGAAGCCTTAACTGTTGCAGTTCGACGTATTTACGGATAAATTCGATTTCACTTTTCAGATCAATCTCATCGCGGTCCGAATCATAGATCACGTAACGCAAAATATCGGATAATTTCAGTACAACTTCAGGCGTCGAATCATCTTTTTTCCTCGACAGGGAATAAATATTATTCAGGCTGTTAAACAAGAAATGCGGATTTAGTTGCGAACGTAAGGCCTTCAATTGGTTTTCGGTATTTTCCTGTTCCAGTTGTTTGACCACAAACCATGCCCGGGCCAATTTTATCAAAGTTGTCAGCAACAGGAAAACAGCCAGGTACAGGATAATATCCCAAAACCCGTAATAAGCAATAAAATAAAATCCGGGAAACAGGTAGTCAACCCATTTATCGAAAAGCAACAGGTAAAACTCGGCGCCAACAAAAAGTGTAACGATGATCGCACAAGCATACCACCAGTACTTTTTCCGGGCCAAAAACCGGGGTACAAGGAAAAACAGATTGATATAAACCACCAGAATAACGGGCACATAAAATACTAATGTATAAATAACATCAATCGGTTTCAATTCGGCTGATACCCGCAGGATATTAACCAGTATCAGGAACGAAAATGCCCAAAACAAGATGTGTTGCAAAGCCCTGTTTTCAGCCAGTAAAATAAGAATATCTTTCAGTTTTTTGATCACTTGCCTGTTTTTCGTAATGCAGCATTAAGCCCGTCTTCAAAAGCTTCCGTCGAATTTACATATTTTATTACAAACTTTTGCAGTTCCTGCGGTTTTGCAGTCAGCAGGATATGATCGCCATTGTCTTCATGATGGATGCGGATGCGGTTTTCATGAATCAGGTCTTTCAGCCAGTCCTGGTTAAACCAGCTAATATATGCCGAATCATTTTTCAGTTCCAGTTTTGCAAAAGTATGTACCGGCAACACGTGAAAATCGAACAACGAAAGATTGTCGTCATCAAAGTACTCTTCCAGGTAGAAATCGAGAAAATAATGGTTCCTTAGTTTTACAACATGCACCAGCAGGGAAGCTTTACTGAACTTTTCCTGGTCATTTTCCTTCAATGTGAGAATATAGGCCGTGCTGTCGATATTTTCAGGAAGTTTTTTTCCTTTATAATTGTATTCGAATTTCCAGATAGTGGAATCTTTATCCATCCATTCCCCGGTTAACAATTCGTTGGCAAACAAATCTTTTTCGGTATAAAGAGGATAAAATGAAAACACGACACAGCCCGAAACGAGAAAAATGAGCAGAAATACAACGATCAAATTTTTTGGTTTCATGATTTACTGATTTAGTGATTTAAAATTCAAGGTAAAGAAGAAAGAGAAGAAAAGCAATCCCAAATTTTTTCGATGACTATCAGGAAAACCTCGTTGTTGAAGTATAAATACCTGTTCTCAGTTACATTATATATTAATAGAATGTATAAAGAGTAATAAGTAAAATCAAAATCAAAGCGATTGGCCAGTACGCAACCTTTAATATACCAAAGGAGAAATTCTTTCCGGGAAATAACTTCAGTAAAATATTATTTACAGAAGCACTGACGGCAACGAGCATTAGAAGTATAATCGAAAAATACCACCGGTAAAACCTGGCTCTTTTACCGCGAGGAAGAAAAATATATGAACTGTCAACCAGTTCCATCTGTCGTATCTTTTTGATAATTCCCTTCTCTTTTGCTGACTTCCTTTTTCATTACAGGGACCACATACGATATGAACCGTTTGTTCCCGAACGGTCCGAAATAAGGTCCCAACCAGGCAGGTTTAAATTTCTTCTCAGAAAGAAAGAACCATGGAATCTTTACAGAATCCGCAGTATAATCAGATTGTCTGTCAATATGAGAAAAAATAAAGTTTCCGTTCTTTTTTTGAAGGTACAAAGAATATAGCTTCCTCCCTGTTCCTGCATTTTCAAAAGCAATAAAAGCTCCGTTTAAATGACTACTCTCAAGAAGATGTTGCAGTTTTTTTTTATCTTCAGGCTATCACACAAAGGTTGCCTGTTCTTCAGAATACGAATGCTGTCTTTTACAAATACGGCAAATGAATCAACCGCCTGTTCGGTATTTGTTAGTTCCTGCAAAAGACGATGACTGATCTCATTTCCTATTTCCCTGGCATACTCCACTAATTCCTTCTTTTCTGTATTTGTAATGACCACTAATTGTTGATAAATCAATATCGCAAGCACATCAATACAAAAAATAAATGCGATAAAAACCACTTTATTTTTATGAATTTTAGCCATTGACTTTTATTTCAGAGAGGAAGCTTTTTCTTATTTTTTCACGTCCAGTTTAAATAAGAAGTTTTCCCGTTAGTCTTTATTGACTTCAGTACCATTTTGCGGTTTTCCCCATTTCGTTTATAGGAAACATGGACCCACTCAGGTTCTTTATCATCACCAAACTCCCAGATTAGCTGATCGAAGACAAGGTTGTCTTTAATAAAATGGAAAAGCTCGTGATTACTGGATTTAATACCCTGCAGATCAAAAGCCTCCCCTTTTGAATGCTGGGAGCCTGAAGCTCCGCCAATCGCCTTGTTCAATTCAGGAGAGCGGTAGCCCGAAGAAACCCGTATCGGGCCAAGTTTATCGCGTGCCGGTTGAAAAACAGCGACGGCCAGTGCTTTAATATTCCCGAATACTTCATCGGTCATGTTGCCGTTTTCAATATTCATCCGGCTGGCTGTTGCCGATCTGGTAACTTCTTCCAATGTCAGATTATCTGTAAGATCCATGATTGTATGTATTTACAGGGATAATTAAGCCCATATATCGCCCTGGGGCAGCGAATCGACAACGATTCCCGGCAACTCAACAATTTTATTCCAGCCGAAATAGTATTTCTCCATTGTCGCTTCATCCTTAATGGGCCTTACTACTCCATTACTGAGAATGTACACTTCCGGTTTGTCTTTAGCTTTAACCAGAAGAGTTCCTTCAGTAAGAGGGTCTCCAATTGGTGGCTCAGGGATATCAACCGTTTTGTTTCCATCCCAGTTTTTAAAGAGGTTATTAAAAGTTGCCGGGTTGGGAATCCACTGAAGGACTCCTTCCGGGTTAATAAGGTATAACTTACCGGGTTCTTTACTTAGCGCTACCCTCGAACCTGCTAAATCAGGAACAAAATTCATTGGCTGTCCTTTGGGCATCTCTCCCATTGAAGGTGCCATGTTTTTTAATTTATCCATTGGATTCATACTTGTAAATGTTTTAATTTAACTAAGAATTAGTGTTTCTACCCAATCCATTTCTGTTAGGCTTAAATATGAAATTGTAATACTTTTACCTGTCCATGGGTCTGCGATGGCAATTTTATTTGTATTGGGGTCATATCCATAGATCAACAGAGTATGAGCTAAATGCCCATTATAATTCTGCATCCCGATTAAAATAGGCTTTCCCTCATCAATAAACTTTTTTATCGTATCAAAATCTATTTTAGGATCTTTCTCGCATAAAGGGCTTCTGTAATCGGTTCCCTTAAATAATGAAGAAAAATTTGTACATACTTCATCCAGACTTAATCCTGCCGGATAGTTTTTAGCAAGTTCCCCTTCTGTTCTTCTTAGTCCCAAAATATCCAGGGCCATTGATAAACAGGCTGCCCAACAATTATTTCTGCCTTTTTGTTTGATTAAATTAACTTTTAAAATTTTCATAGGTTTTCTATTAAAATTTTGCCTACTCTGTTTCCCGGGTTTTCGGCATCTCCCCTTCAGACTAATTGCATGCAATATTTTTATTTAACTGAGTATATTCTTTATTCCATTTCCGTAACTAAGTTTTACCGAGACAGTATCTTTATTTCTCCGATTATCCGAAAAGCCGATGTATAATCCGTTTTTCTCCATTTCCAGGGTTTGCTGTTTCACCTGCTCTGTGTTTACTGAGTTAATATCAGCATCAAACACGATTGCGAATTCAGATAAACACAAAGACCGGTGATTGACCAATGTTATTAAAGGAACTTCCATATAAGATCTGTCGGTAATTTGTATTCTCCTGGTAACCGGTACCCCGTCCGCATTATAAAATTGATCCAATCGGTTAAGCTGGTAATTATCTGTTTTTTCCTGAATATCACTTATAGCATCATTGAATTGCTCAATTAAAACCGGAACAGGAATTGTTTCTCTTTTATTTTTATTTCGTTTCCAGAATCTCATCACTAAAAGTTATTCTATGGAATTTGTGATTTCAACACCCGTTCATAGCCTTCGATAACGCTTTTCAGCCCTTCAGGAATTTCCTGTGGGGATATTACGATCTTCAGGTGCCCGGAACGGTTTGATTTTACATCGACTGTATCCTTATTTTCTTTTGAAAAATCGAGTTGTAACTCATTGTCGATAATCTCCATTTCAAACCTGGTTTCGAACTCGACCGTGTCGATGGTGGGACAGGTTAATGGCGCCAGGGTTAATAGAGGCACATTTACATCGACTTCTTCTACCCCTTTTTCGGTTATATGAGGGTATTTCAAAATAATAGAATCGGCTTCGAGATGAGACAAACCTACATCTTCAGTTTCGTTACCGGAGGTTATTTTTTTAAAGAACTTGGCAATAATCCCCACACTGCTGTCGGTGAGGGTATCATTGGCCGCCACGATGGCATCGTGAACAGCATCGACAAATGATTTTAAGCTTATCATGGTATCAAAAAATTAATGGTTGCTGTTGTGTGTAACCCTTATTTGTTCAAACTTTTCCATTGTTTCCTCAACAACTCTTTTACTGGAGGAAGACAAACTAACTGAGCTGTTGCAATTAGCACAGGTAAAACTTCTGCCTTTCAGCAATTCTTCAATATTAATAAAGATGGTATTGTGACATACCGGACATTCAATCTGTTGCATTTTATAACTCATATTATTCCTGTTTAGGTATTGCATTTATCGATTTCACATACAGATCAATAAGGGTTGTAACTCCCTGAGGAAGGGGAATTGTACCTGCATGTATTTTCACATTCAGCTTTGACGCATTATGGCTCCGGTTAGACCCTTTATCATTGGCATCGTAACTGAGCTTTCCGGAAAGTGTAGTTTTATTGTTTTGAGTATTATTCCCAAGTAAGCCGGAAGACGTATTCTTCCCTTCCTCTTTTTCTGCCGAAGAATCTTTTTGAGCTTCAGAATAGGATACAATTTCCATACTGAAATCAATATCGACATTATCGACAACCAATGAATTTATAGGAACAAGTGTCAACAGGGGAATCTTAAATGTTGCCACCAGTTCCTGCCTTTTCAATTCATTATTTACATCTTCTGAAATGATTGATCTGGACAACGACATTTCAATCATTAGTGGTTCATACTGGTTATTCCCTTTAGCAATGAAGCAGGTATCCATTAAAAAACGGGTCTGTTCTTTTATCATGATTGAATTTGCCGAAGCAGCAGCCACCAGTGGCGCACTTAGCAAACTACCAATTTCAGGAAGTTGTTTCCCTGATTGTTGATTATTCTCTGAGTTATTCCTGTTGTCCATGAAGATCAATTAAAAAGATTATTAACAGGGCTGATAAAATTTTTAGTCAGCCCTATTTAATTCAGGCAGCAGATGCTTCTTTCTTTTTCACTTCAATTGGTTCAATTGATTTGGAGAATGCATCAATGATGGTTGTAACGCCCTTAGGCAAAGGAAGCTGTCCGGCATGAATATTCAAGGTATATTTAGCCGAATTACTTTTCTGATAGTGAGTGTCTTTGCTGGACGACTCTTTTTGATCATAGCTCACACTTCCCTTCACAGTGGCCGAGAACGGACCATAACCAACTTTTGCTTCGAAACTTGCTTCAGCTTTTAGCTCTTTGGCTTTTTCTTCATGAGTATCCTCTCCGTAACTGGATTTTACTTCCATTTCGAAAGCAATATCCACATTATCGACTCCAAGTGAATTAAGAGGGATAATCGTCAGTAACGGAAGTTCAAATTTGGTTACAAACGAATCGATTGACGGAGGTGCATCCGGCGTATCGCTGGCCTGGATCACTCCCCTGGTCAAAGACATGTTAATCATGATGGGTTCGTAACTCTCCCCATCTTTTTTGAAACAGGTATCCAATAAGAAGGAAGTTTGGGTCAATGCCATTGCGGCATTCGCTTTTGCAGCGGCATTTAACGGCCCCCCGATAAGGGCATCCATTGGTAAGCCGGAAAACTGCTGCGCCATAGAAACTAATTCTTGTGACATAAAATGAAAATTTATTGTTATGGCTGCATTTATAGTGGCGTCGCCATCCACTGTGTTTTGCTTATAATACAAAGCTAGATTGAAATATTGCTGCCTGGTAAAAGTGGTTCGTTTATCTAATGAATGTACCGAAAAAGCAAATAACCAGGTTAAAACATTTCAATTAAAGGCCAATCGCTTCTTTTAACCGGGCCATTCCTCTCCGGGAAATATCAATCAACACACCGTTGGTTAGCAAAACCGTTCTGTTTCCTAAATTTTTATAACGGACAATATGTAGTATATTAATAATGGTATTACGGTTTACCCGTACAAAACCATAAGAACTGAGTTCAAGTTCAAATTCTTTCAGAAGTTTGGCTATTACATAATTACATCCGTTTTCAGTGTACACGGTGGTCAAATAACAATCACACATTAAATGAGTGATCGTGTCCATTCTTATAAAATGGTTGATATTCTTTTCTTTTAATATAATTTTCTGTCCTTCCTGGGCAAATGAATCGGTTTTTATAATTTCCTTCTCAACAAGTAATTTATGGGATACTTTTTTCATATATAATATATTAATTGATTCCGAATGAGGCTTCAATGAAGTTACTAAGATAAATTTAGCATATTTTAACTTTGCGTTTATCCTTTGGGTGACATACCTAATAAGTGGTATTAATCCTTATATGAACAGGTAAATAATAGCTATGAATGATTCACCTGATATTTCAGGAAACGATCATTCATGTATTTTATACGTCTTTTTGATATAGGCAAAACATGAAAATTACTCATGGTTACACCAGGATTTTTCCCAAACGTGCAACTGACTATATGTGAAATATTAATCAAGGTATTTCTGCTAATCCTTAAAAATCCGTAATCAGCCAATAAAAAGTCAAATAGTTTTAAAGGTTCTGACGTATTATACTCTTCTCCTGTTACAGAAGAAACAATGGATATACATCCCTTGCAGTTGATGTATAAAATCTTATCTAAAGCAATAAATCTATTTCCCGGGTGTTCTTTAATTTTTAATATTTTATTCTGCTGTTGAGGTACTGATAATATTAAAATATCCTTTTCTGAATTTATATCTGTTTTTTCCATCTGTACATGATTTACTCTGCTTTTATCCCTGTACCGGAAAAAATGATCATATAATTTTGAATATGATGCAACAAAAACAAAATAGAGTAAAACAGCTTACAATCATGAAACCACGACCATGAAATATGACAGTAAGTTTTTGGATATTGATTATTGGATATTCGTTTTTTCCGGGGTTTTCTTCGTTCACTCTTACCCGGGGCTGCGTTCGTACCTCACTTACCCCGGGTTATTTATGTATCTCCCCTTCAGGGACAGCAAACTCCGGCGGATAGAAGCAACACCCATCAAACGCGAAGCGTCAAACCATCAAACAGCGAAGTCATCAAACTCCTCAAACACTCCGCCTCAAACAGGTTGCAGACCATCAAACCTTTCAAACACGAAGACCAAAGAACCGGCACACCGGATTTGGGGCAAACTCGGCATGTTGAGAAGCCCGGAGGACTTCACTGTTCATAACGCCGGGTGAAACCCGGTGGAAACGATCCCCAACCATACCGGCGCATCTGCCGGGCCGGGTTTGAAACACGAACCTCCTATGCGCCGGACAAAAAAAAACGGAGATAGGATGATGGGATGCAAACAGGTTGATGAAATCTGTCATTGGTATGGGACGGGCTGAAAGCCCATAATAATTCAGGCTGTTTTACCATGCAGACCAAACATTTTAATGCTTTTGTAAAACACCTTATTAAAATTGGCGAATGAATATTATCGCGCCACTGACGGAAATATTCACCGTTCTTATCAACGACAAGATCCTCTTTGCTAATCAGCCTGACCCCGTCGGTCTTTGAATTGTAAGTGCTGCCATCCTTCAATATAAAAGCATCATTCTTATTAACCTTAAAACGCATCCGATGACCGTCTTCATTAAGAATGTATTCTGATTTATAGTTGATCACATTTTCGTACATGGAAGTAGGGGCCGGATCAAGTGCCGAGTTGACACGTCCCCATTTCCCGACCACGCTTTCAACTTCAGGAACAGAGTTCACTCTTTTGTCCAGCAACGCAATTACGTCCAGATTTTCTTCAATGCCGGAATGGGGCATGGTTGTTGGCATAAGTAAAAATGAACCTTCGTCAAGCGCAGGCATAAATTCTTTTCCGACACCGGGGAAACGGGCCTCTGCAGATCGCCAGAAATCTGTTTCTTTGAGGCTCCCGGGCATAAAACCAAAAAGGTTACCGAACCCCATCCAAATCATGATCCCAAATAACACAACAGTCATAGGGATCACCAGGAATTTCCATTTATGCCTCAGGCACCATTTCAATATTTCGGGATAAAAATGAACAATCGTCATTAATGTTCCAAGAATAATCCCCACGATAGCAATGGAAAACAGGAAATTTACCACGAAGCTGTTTTGGGCCCCCAGGGGCATCCATATTTTTGTCAGGTAGAAAATCACCACAATCAGGGTCAATGCGATGTTGATTTGATTGACGTATTTTCTTTTTCCCGGGAGCCACCGGTCTTCAAAAATATTATTCAGCCCGATTAAATTCAATGGTACGGGCTCCAATATCGAGGTTGCTGTTTTTGACGGCTGCCATGATTTGTGCCACATTAACACCTTGTGCTTTCATGGCATTGGGATCGATATCGACCTGGTATTCTTTGACGAATCCTCCGATGGAAGCTACTTCTGCAACACCTTTGGCCGATGTCAGGGAGTATCTGACATAAAAATCCTGGATCGTACGAAGTTCCTGAGGGTCCCAACCTCCGGACGGATTACCGTCTTTATCCCTGCCTTCCAGTGTATACCAGTAAATTTGTCCCAGGGCCGTAGCGTCCGGGCCCAGGGCTGGTGTAACATCGGCTGGCAACGTTCCGGCTGGCAGGGAATTTAGCTTTTCCAATATCCGGGTACGGCTCCAGTAGAAATCTACATCTTCATCAAAAATGATATAAATACTGGAAAGTCCGAATATAGAATTGCTCCGGATGGTTTTAACACCCGGAATTCCAAGCAGGGACGTGGTCAGTGGATAAGAGACCTGGTCTTCAATATCCTGCGGTGAACGCCCCGCCCACTCGGTGTATACTATTTGCTGGTTCTCTCCAATGTCAGGAATGGCATCAACAGGCACCGGATCGGAAGGCAGGATACCTGTATCCCGGTTAAACGGGGAAGTAATAATTCCCCAACTGATTAAAATAATCAGCAGTAAAAAAGTAACCAGCTTATTTTCAATAAAAAAACGGATAACTTTATTAAGCATAGAATTTGTTTTATGATTTTACAGACTCAAACACACACTGTCTCATGGCACCTATGCACCAGAAACATTCTGTATATTAATACTCTAAACTGAGTCCAAAATCATAAAAGATACATCTGTAAATCCGAAAGAATCCGTTGTATCTTCGGCGGCGGTATCGTTCTTTCCGGAAAGACAAATGCCTGCCTTTCTATTGTTTCAATTTCATCAATGCCAATTACCGGAGGCAAAAGCACAGCAAATTGAGTAAAATCAGAGGTATACGACGTAACGAAAAAGTCATCTTCGATTTTGATAGTGACAGATTCATCGTGACAGCATCCACAAGGAATCCCGCAACAATGATCAGGTGCTGCCTGAATGGCAACAGATTTCAATGAATTACCACAAAAATGTTGAGATACAGTCACCCCCATTGTGGTCACCATAAGAATTAGTGCGAAGATAATATGACTGATCTTTTTAAACATGTCGTAATAATTATAACAAATATATGACTATTTTGATCTTGGGATTATATGAAATTTCAGAAAAAAACATGCAAAATCTTTCAAACACATTCACTTTTCAGGCTCTCAAGCTTTGGAAAAGGTTAGCCTGCAATTTGGGGCTTGTGGAATAAATCCAAAATTGGTGTGGGTGTCACACCCGTGTTGTTGCAGTGGTGTCAAGTGAATTATTGACATGGTGTCAATCGTGTTGTTGACGTAGTGTCAAGTGGAGTAATATATAACTTTGTATTTTATGTTCTATAAATGAAGGGACAATCAAACGAATTTTTCCTGCCAGGAAATCAGAGAGAGAACAACAGGCATGAATTTATGAATTAAACCACTGGCTAAAAATCAAGCTTCATCGCATTTCTCTTTTTTACTATTTGTTACGATAAAACTAAAAATTCATTAATTTTGTCACTTTTCTCACACAATAGAAGTATCATTTAAAGAGCATTATAAGTTTCTTTGGAAATAATATTATAAGAATGATTTTGAGAGTGAAGAATATTTCCTCATCTAACTTATGAATCGTTTTAAACAAATAGATTCGATCATTTCCAATAATTGGCAAAGGTTTCTTGATGGAGACCGGGAAGCATTGGGAAGTATTTTTCGCGAGTATTTTCGGGATATGGTTGCTTATGGAATGAAAATTATCGGGTCTGATGATTTGGTAAAAGATCACGTCCAGGAGTTGTTTATTCGTTTATGGGAAAAGCAGTCACAATTAAGGGTTGTACAGAATGTGAAGGTTTATCTGCTGATAAGCCTGAGGAATGATCTGTTGAAAACGATACGAAACAACCGTCACAACACATTGGATTTTACTGTCCAAAATACTTTGTTTGTTATTTCTTCCGAAGATTTTATAATTGAACAGGAACAGGAATTGGAATTAGTAAAAAAAGTAAGCTCGTGCCTAGAGAAGCTTACTGACCGGCAACGGGAGGTAATTTACCTCCGGTTCTATATGAATCTTGATTTTCTGAATCTGGCTGAGATGATGGAAATGAATGTACAGTCGGTGCGGAACCTGTTGTTTCGTGCTCTGGAAAAAATACGAAAGGAAATTAACGATAGCGATATTCAACAATCCGGAAATATTGAACTGATTTTACTGGGCTTATTCGGACACCGGAATATTCAAACCTGATAACGCCTTTTCTGCTTTACATCAATCAGGGTAAAAACTTTTCAAAAAAACAGAAATAACTGAGTATAAGATTTTCTTTTTCTTATCTTATTTTTAAATAAAGATCAATAATGGATCGTATCAATCGAAATATCTACGAAGAATTACTTGCTGACGACCGGTTTATGCTGTGGGCATCAGGGAAAAATGAGGCAGATAATGCGTATTGGGAACAA
The DNA here is from genome assembly GCA_963662895.1 of Prolixibacteraceae bacterium. Classification (GTDB taxonomy): domain Bacteria; phylum Bacteroidota; class Bacteroidia; order Bacteroidales; family Prolixibacteraceae; genus GWE2-42-39. The sequence goes on from OY759982.1 coordinate 3,665,724, forward strand.
TGGAGAAAAGATCATCCTGATTTGCTTTATCATTTTAACGAGGCCTGCCGGACGGTACAAATGCTAAGGTTCAGGGTTCCTGATATTTCTTCTGAGGAAGTGACGAAACGATGGTTCCAGTCTAAAAAGAAGATGAAGCTGACTCCGCAGCGGACATTTGAACCTGTCTATTGGTACAGGCGGATGGCCGGAATTCTTATTCTTCCTTTACTAATCCTTTCTATTTGGTTTTTCTATAGTCAACGTCAGTTGAAATCCGATTTTGACCAGCTAAATGAGTATACTCAGAAAAAGTCAATCCGGGTAGTTGCACCCTTAGGTGCCCAGCTTCAGATTGAACTTCCCGATGGATCGAAAGCATGGTTGAATTCCGGGTCCGAAATTAATTACCCTGCTTATTTCTCCCGGGAGAAACGGGAAGTAAAAATGATTGGAGAAGTATATTTCCAGGTAGCCAAAAGCAGTAAAATGTTTGTCGTAGAAAATCCCGGACCAACCATAAAAGTGCATGGGACAGAATTTAATGTTCATGCTTATCCCGACGAAAAAGAGACAACGGTTGCATTGGAAAAAGGAGAAATCGCATTGGAAAGAAATGGAAGAGAGATCATGATGACGCCGGGAGAAGTTGTAACCTTTGATAAAATTAACAAACAATTAACAAAGCAAAAATCTGATATTTATTTATATACCTCCTGGAGGGAAGGAAAATACATCTTCAGGGATGCTCCATTAGAAGTAATATTAAAAACGCTGGAGCGGAATTATAATGTCTCGATCCGTTTAGAGGATCCATCGATGAGCCAGTTTAAATACGATGCGACGATCAATGGGGAACCTTTAAACCAGATTCTGGATTTATTGACCTTCTCGGGACCTTTGAAATACAAATACAAAAGACAACAGATAAAAGCAGACGGAAGCTATTCGAAAGCTGAAGTAAAAATATGGAGGGATACAAGCAAAATATTCAATCAAAAAAGATAATGCCTATGGTAAAAAGCGAAAGATGCGGTTAATGCTGCAAACATTCCCGCATCTGTTTTTTAAGTTAATTAATTAGTGTGTGTGTGTAATTAATAAGTACAAATCTATGAAAAAAAACAACATGGCAGAGCCGGCTGTAGAATCCGGCGTGTATAAGATTTTCAGAATTATGAAACTATCAGTCTTTTTAACATTGATTTGTGTTATTCAGGCATTTGCAGGGAAAAGTTTTTCTCAAAATACCAGTTTAACACTTGAGATGAGAAATACAAGTATCGAAGATGTTCTTTTTAATATTGAAGAACAAAGCCGTTATGTGTTTCTCTACAATAAAGATATGATTGACGTGAAACGCAAGGTAAATGTGCAGCTTAGAGATGCCAACATAGATGAGGCGTTGAAATATATCTTTAATGGAACAGGAGTAAAATACCGGATTATTGGAAAACAAATTGCGCTTAGTCCTGAATATTCAGAGCAGCAGCAAGTGATAAAAGTTTCCGGTAAAGTTACCGAAGCCTCCGGGGCTCCGCTACCTGGCGTGACCGTGCTGGTAAAAAGCACTTCCAACGGGATCGTTACAGATATGGATGGGAACTATACACTCGGCAAAGTGCCCGGAGATGCCACCCTTATTTTTTCATTTATTGGAATGAAAAGCCAGGAAATACCAGTCGCCGGAAAAACTGCGATTAACGTGGTAATGCAGGAAGACGTAGAGTCTCTGGATGAAATAGTCGTAACAGGTTACGGGAATTTCAAGAAAGCATCGTTTACCGGATCAGCAAATACGGTAAATGCCGAAAAAATCAAAGACATCCCTGTTGTATCAATAGAACAAAAACTGCAGGGACAAACCGCCGGAGTTTTTATAGCTTCCAACTCAGGACAGCCGGCTGCTTTACCAGAGGTGCGAATCAGAGGAATGGGTTCCTTTTCTGCTACGAACCAACCACTGTATGTGATTGATGGTGTTCCGGTATCAACAGGCTCAATGAGCAATACCGCAGGGTATATGACACAATCGAAGACGAGTGTAATGGCAACCATTAACCCCAATGACATTGAAAACATTACCGTGATAAAAGATGCAGCAGCAGCTTCCCTGTATGGTTCGAGGGCTGCAAACGGGGTGATTTTGATTACTACCAAAAAAGGAAAAGCAGGGGCTACCAAAGTAGACCTTACGATCAGCGGAGGCCTTTCCGATCTGGCTGTTGATTATCGTCCAACCTGTAGCGGGGAAGAACGCAGGGAACTGATATATGAAGCCCTTTATAACGGAGCTGTTGATAAAGGCGAATCTGATCCGGAAGCTTACGCTGCTTCTCTGATAGAAACGTATGCCCCAAAACCATGGAGTGGTTATACCGACTGGAAAGATTACCTGTTACGAAAACATGCGTATTCTCAAAATTACGAGGCTTCGGTCTCCGGAGGAGATGACAAAAGTAAATTCCTGGCATCAATAGGTTGGATGAGCCAGGAAGGGATGGCTATAAACTCTGATTTTCAAAGGTACTCCGGCAATTTGAACTATGAACGGAAAATTAGTAACAAGATCGAATTTAGCGGAAAGATCATGTTGTCCCAGATAGAGCAAAACCTGAATGAGGAAAGAGGTACTTTGGCCGGACCATACTTTTTGTTGCCTGCTTACATTACCCCGTCTGAATATCCGTATAATGAAGACGGGACTTACAACCGGACAAATTGGATCCACACATCCGGTGAGGGAAACGTTGTTGAAACAATGAAGAACGACATTGCCCGGGCCCGCATTACAAGAATGATGACGAACGCGTCGTTGAGCTACGAAATTATTGATGGATTAAAGCTAAAAGAAAGCTTAAATTACGATTACACGATACAGAAGGATAAACAATATTTCTGTCCGTATAGCTTTGCAGGACAGCACGCCACACAGGGAATAGCGGAAACCTACAAATCGTTTACCGAATTTACCCGTGTGTTCTCATCAACAAGTTTAAGTTTCGTTAAAAAATTCAACGAAGCACACAATATCGACGCGTTAGTTGCTTTCGAAACAGAAGATTTCAACAAAGACGAATTGTATGCAAAAAAAACTACTATCGCCTCGGAACACATGACCGACTTAAGTGCAGCTTCAGTGCTTAGCAGCGCATCTTCATCCCCATCGGAATACCGGCTGATTTCTTACGTATCGAGGCTGAACTACGACTATAAGGGGAAATATTACCTTGGAGCCAGCTTCCGCCGCGATGGAACTTCCAGGTTGAACGAGGATAACCGTTGGGGAAACTTCTGGTCAGTATCCGGTATGTGGCGTTTAACAGAAGAGCCTTTCCTTGAAGGGATAAAGGGTACTTTCACTGATTTAAAACTACGTGCCTCATACGGGGCAAACGGGAACCTGCCAAATTCCTATTACGCTTACCAGGGACTGTATAGTTATACGATGACATATATGGGAAATTTAGGTTCTTACGAAAGTTCACTGAACAATGAAAACCTGAAATGGGAAAAGAACTATAATATGAATATTGGTTTGGACTTTACCCTCTACGACCGGGTATCGGTAACGGCAGAATATTACAGCCGGCAAACAAAAGATCTATTGTATAGCATGCCGTTGAGTTACTCCAGTGGCTTTGCTTCAAGAACAACCAATATCGGGCATATCAGCAATACAGGGTTTGAGCTGGAATTCAATACAACCAATATTGACAAGGGAGATTTCCTGTGGACCACTAATTTGTCTTTCGCCCACAATAAAAACGAGATTAAAAAAATTAATGATGTAAAGGATCATACAATTGCTGCTAACCGCATTAATATGTATATCCGTAAGGTAGGCGGGCCGTTCTATGAATTCTACCTGAAAGAATTTGCAGGTGTGAACCCGGAAAATGGGAAGGTACAGTATTATTTGAACACAGAAAAAGACGGTACTTTAGACAAAACGATAACTGAAAATGCAAAAGATGCTCAGGCTGTAGACGTAGGGAAACACGCGATGCCAAAACTAACATCGAATATGACCAATACGCTGTATTACAGAAATTTTGATTTATCTTTTAACTTTATAGGTTCATGGGGAGGTTATACGTTTGATTATATGGCAAATTATGCTGAAACAGACGGAACCAATCCGAAACGGAACTTTCCTAAGTATTATATGAACCGTTGGCAGAAAGCGGGCGACAAAACAGACATTCCCCGCCTTTCCACGGCAATCGACTCAAATAACCGGCCAAGTAATACTACCCGTTATTTGCATAGTAATGACTACATCCGTTTGAAAAGCCTTACTTTTGGTTATACCATGCCCAACCGTATAACAAAGAAAGCCTATATGAGTAAAGTACGTTTATACTTCTCTGGATCGAACTTGTTTACGCATGCTGCATGGGATAATTATGACCCGGAAACGGAAATGGGCGGATTTACATGGGCTTCAGCTCCGGTTACAAAAAATTTCACTATTGGGGCAAACATTACCTTCTAAAGAAAGAGAAACCGTTAAAAATTGGACAAAATGAAAAAAGTAATTAATTATATCTTAGGAATTTTGCTAATGGCAGGAATGTCGTCTTGCGGAACCGATTGGCTGGATCTGAACCCGACGACCTCGGTGGCAACCAACGATGCTCTATCTACAGAAAGTGATTTACAAATTGCACTGAATGGCACCTACCGCCAATTGGGAGTACACTGGTTCTTCGGAAACCGTGTTGTTTTCTATCCTGAACTAAAAGGGGAAGACATGCAATGCTATTCTTCTGCTTCCCGCGGTTACGAATACTATAGTTTCACACAAACTTCCGGAGACCAACCTGTTTTAACAACCTGGCAGGAAGGATATGAGTTGATCCATAATGTAAACAACATTATTGATGCTATCGATAACAGTGGAAATTTTGAAGCAACCGATTCTGACGTAAAGGAAATCCGTTCGGAGTGCCTTGCTTTGCGCGCACTGGCAACTTTTGCATTAACCAACATGTATGGACAGATATATTCAAGTTCCGAGTCGGCATTGGGTATTTGCCTTATGACAAAGAAAGAAGACACGGACTATAAACCGGAAAGAGCGACTTTAAAAGCATGCTACAATCAGGTAATTACCGACATGACAGAAGCAATCGCCGGTTTACCAACCCAAAAAACGGACGGTTATCTTAACAAATGGGCTGTAGAAGGTTTATTATCCAGGGTGTACCTGCAGACAGGCGATTACGCAAATGCATTGACTTATGCTAAAGACGTTATAGATAATTCGCCATATGGGTTGTGTGCAAATGCTGACTATGCAGCAATGTGGGGAAAGGATTTCCCTGAAGAATCGTTGTTCGAAATTTATTATAGCGAAACAGAAAACGTAGGTTATGAATTTGTTGGTACTATGTATTCTACTGGAAACAACATTATATTAACAGATAAATATCTGGATTTACTGGATGAAGACCCCAACGATGTACGCCACTGCTTTACACAGACTATAACAGCTGACAATACGATCCCTTATGTTTTAACCAAGTATCCGGGAAAAGATGGCACTGTTGACAATCCAGGTGTTTCTGAATATAACGATTTATATATTATTCGTTTGTCAGAAGTTTACCTGATAGCGGCAGAATGTGATTTCAGGGTCAACAGTACATCCGGCAATGCCTTAACATACCTGAACGCAATTGTAACCCGTTCAAACCCTGCTAAAAGTATAACATCGGCAGACCTGACCCTTCAACGGATACTGGATGAAAGAAGGAGGGAACTGGTTGGCGAAGGTATTAGCGGTTTGTACGACATCATCCGCACAAGAAGCGCTTCAGATGTTATTGACCATACAGGAGGGCGTCATTTGGCGGATTTAACAATAACGACAATTAATTGTGATGATCCTCTTATTTCTTCTCCTATTCCAACGAATGAAATTGTTAATAACCCGAACGTGAAACAAAACGATGGTTATAGCAACTAAGGTTTATCTATCAATTATATAAAAAACTCCCCTGGCTTGTATCCAGGGGAGTTTTTTGTTTATTAACTTTCAGCTTCACCCAATAGTAACCGGAAAATCTAATGAAGCATTTGGGATGCCTATCAAAAACAAAGGCCTTTAGTATTGGAGATGATGTTGCGGAAGCCTTAATCTGATGTTCCTACTTCGTCCTTCGCTTTTTGCTCCTTGCCCTTTACTTCTGCACCGGCCCAAATTCTTCCCTTGACAAGGGGGAGTACTCCGGCTTGCCGGAGGGAGGGGGTTTTGTCCCTGCAATAATTACAAACCGAAACACCCATTTGCAGAAAAACAATATTTCAAAATCTTAACTTATAATTTTTGAGGGAATTCATTTATTAATCCAAAAACACGTTGTATCCTCTGCTATCAGGTTAGCTGACTCTCAGTATTTACCTGTAATGGTAGGCAAATCATTCTCCCGCTAAGGTAAACGTGGAAGGCATGGAACCGTTCTCTAAAAAAAGAACGGTTCCTTTTGTGAGCAGGTCTTATTTTCTTGTTTCTTGTTTTCTTTTTGAATATTTTTCTACTCTCTCAAATCACATTCACTTCCCGTTCCAGTTCGACACCAAATTTTTCGAGTACCGACTGTTTTATCTTTTCTGAAAGCCCAAAAATTTGCCGGCCGGTAGCATTTCCGTAATTGACCAGCACAAGCGCCTGTTTTTCATGCACCCCGGCATCGCCTTCACGCCAGCCTTTCCATCCGCACTGATCGATCAGCCAGCCGGCAGCCAGCTTGATTTGTCCTTCGGAAGCCGGGTATGCAGGAATACTTTTAAATTGCATTTTAAGCCTTTCAGCCTGTTGATTATCGACTACCGGGTTTTTGAAAAAACTGCCGGCATTGCCGGTAACTTTCAGATCGGGTAACTTCGATTGGCGAATATCAATCAGCGCTTCCCTGATATTCCGGACGTTTACCCTACCCCGCTTTTCCACCTCGCTTTTCAAATTACCATACTCCAGTTTATACACCGGAAATTTTTCAAGCCTGAAAACTACGCTGGTAACCACAAACCTGTTTTTCAATTCGTGTTTAAAGATACTGTCACGGTAAGCAAACCGGCAATCATGGCCGGGAATCGAATATTCAGTCATGGTTTTCAGGTCGAAACCATTCACTGTCTCAATCAGGTCTTTTACTTCCACACCGTATGCCCCGATATTCTGAACCGGCGTAGCCCCCACTTTCCCGGGAATCAGCGAAAGGTTCTCCATTCCGCCCCAACCGTAAAAAACCGAATATTCAACCAGCTCGTCCCAGTCAACACCAGCGCCTGCTTCAAGCCATACATGGTTACTGTCTTCATTTATCAGTTTAATACCGGGTATATTGGCTTGAAAAACCATGCCCTTGTAATCATTCAGGAATAATAAATTACTCCCTCCCCCCATGATCAGTACCGGGTTATTTCCCAAAATTGTGTCCTGCTTCAAAAAATCAACAAGATCATTCAATTCGGTAAATTCAAAGAAGTAACTTGCATGGGCATCAATGCCGAATGTATTATAGTCTTTAAGTGAAAAATCTTTCTGAAAACGTACCATATATGAAATTTGTCCAAAGATAACGGGTTGGATATAAAAATCAACAGAATATCATTGCCTAAAGATGAATTTCGGCAATTTACCGATTCGTTTGACTTGACATGAAAGCATGTTTCTAATTTTGCCCTGTCAATCGATACACTTTTTGGAATAAAAATCATTGGAAACAGATATATTTACGAACAAAAACCAGGAATTTGAAACGAATAGCAATCAGCGTCATCAACGATCTGGTCACCGACAGCCGGGTTCACAAGGTTGCGACCACACTTCAGGAAATGGGGCACGAGGTAACCCTGATCGGACGCCTTTTGCCCGATAGCCTTCCGGTAAGGAGAACATACAATACCCGCCGGATGAACCTGTTTTTCAGGAAAGGGCCTGTTTTCTATGCCGAATACAACATACGCCTGTTTTTTATATTACTTTTCTCGAAATTTAACGTGTTTGTTGCCAACGATCTCGATACTCTGTTGCCTAACTTTTTGGCTGCCCGTCTAACAGGGAGCCCTTTATTTTACGACAGTCACGAATATTTTACCGAGGTGCCGGAACTGGTACACCGTCCCAAAGTACGTGAAACCTGGGAAGGACTGGAAAAAGGCCTGCTTCCGAAGATTAATCAAGCCTATACCGTTTGCCAGTCGATTGCTGAAGCATACCGTTATAAATACGGAACATATTTTCATGTGGTCAGGAATGTACCTGAACGGATGGTCCCTTTTGAGATCCCGCCTGATAAAAAACTGGATTTCGGAGGGAAAAAGATCATTCTTTATCAGGGAGCCTTGAATATCGGGCGTGGGCTGGAGCAAACGATTCGTGCCATGCAATACATCGACCATGCTGTATTTGTGATAGTTGGCGACGGCGATATTGCCATTCAGATGAAAACGCTGACACATAGTCTGCAACTTAAGGAGAAGGTAAAATTTTTAGGTCGAATGTCGTTCAACGAAGTGAAATATATTACCGTACAGGCAGACCTGGGGCTTTCTATCGAAGAAAACCTGGGACTGAATTATAAATACTCCCTTCCCAACAAGTTGTTCGATTATATCCAGGCCGAAATTCCGGTGCTGGTATCGAACCTGCCCGAGATGAAAAAAATCGTCACCGATTACCAGGTTGGTGCCATTCTCGATAGTCACCAGCCCCAGCAAATGGCAAAGCAAATAAGCAGTATCCTGAACGACCAGGAGAAAATTACCTTTTGGAAAAATAACCTGAAAAAAGCTGCCGAAGAATTGTGTTGGGAAAATGAGAAAGAAGTTTTAAAAACCATATACAGCAAGTTGTGGTAATTTATATCTCCAGCAACTCGATAAAATCAAGTTCTTCCGTATTGTTGGACGATTCTTTAAGCTGTTTGTCCTCGCAAATCAGCGTCCGTGCCGGAAACTGGCGAATGAGTGGATAATCGTGAGTGGCCATTACAATGGTTTTTCCGTGTTCGTTTAGCTCCCAAAAAATATTCAGCAGATCTGTTGAAGTTTCAGGATCAAGGTTACCGGTGGGCTCATCGGCCAGAATAATCTCCGGGTCGTTTAGTAAGGCACGCGCCACCACAATACGTTGCTGCTCACCGCCCGACAGTTCGTGGGGCATGACGCGTAACTTATCGCGCATGTTAACCCGTTCCAGCATATTATCGATACGCTCTTCAATCGCTTTGGCCTGTTTCCATCCGGTAGCCTGCAACACAAAGGATAGGTTATCATGCACATTACGGTCGCTCAACAGTTTAAAATCCTGAAAAACAACCCCTATCTTCCGCCGCAAAAAAGGAATTTCTCTCTGTTTGATCGTTGCCAAATGATACCCGGCAATCGTGACTTCACCATTTATCAGAGGAATTTCAGCATGCAGAGTTTTTATCAGGCTCGATTTGCCGCTGCCTACCTTCCCGATCAGGTAAACAAAACTACCCGCTTCGATGTCGAGGTTCACGTTTGCAAGTACCAGATTTTCCCGCTGGAAAATATCTGCATTTTTTATACTGATGATATGCTGCCCAGCCATTTTCAAAGAAATAAATTTGTACACAAAACTAGTTCTTTTTTACTCAACCGGATAATATTATTGCGCAATAAACAGTTTCCTGTTAAGAAAACAATGGGGTTTAATCAGTTAAAACCCTGCGATTTTTCTATCTTTACATGCAAATAAATCATGATCCATGAAGACAATCAGATTGCTTTCAATAATTATCCTTTATGGTCTCCCGTTTTCATTTTTACATGCCCAGCAGACTGCTTATTACCAGTCTGTTGATCAGGAAATACAAATAGCCAAAGAGCTGTACCGGAAAAATAATTTTGCTTCGGCCCTGAAAATGTTTGAGCAGATTACTGAAAATACGGATGAAGATTCAGAGCTTTATTCGGAGGCCTGTTTTTTTGAAGCGCTCTGTGCCCTTAAAATGGACAACGGAAATGCAGAGGAATTGATTACCGCCTTCACCGAACGTTTCCCGGCCAGTCCATATAAAACCCAGGCATGGTTCGAATTGGGGAATAACCAGTTCAAACAAAAAAAATACGTGGCTGTCCTGCATAGTTTTAAAGAGGTAGATATTCCGGGATTAAATAAAGACGAGCAGGTAAGACTGCATTACCAGAGTGGTTATTCATATTTCATGATAAAAAAATATGACGAGGCTGCTACTGAATTTTTCAGTATAAAAGATGTAAACAGCATATATGCCGCACCTGCACGTTATTACTGGGCACACATTCATTACCTGAAAGAAAATTATCAGACCGCACTAACTGAATTTGATAAACTAAAAGGCAATCCGAATTTTGCAAAGGTCATTCCGTTTTATATTTCCCAAATTTATTATAAGCAGGAAAAGTATGCAGAAGTAGTTGACTACACTGTCCCGTTGCTGAACCAGGTCGAACCGGAAGAGCAGGCCGGACTGGCAAAGATCATTGGCGATTCGTACTTCCATTTGCATCAGTTCGACAAAGCAGTTCCGTATCTTGAAATGTTTTTTAACTCGGGCGACCATAAAGGACGTGAAGAGAATTACATGCTCGGGTACTGTTATTACCTGAACCGGGAAGAGGCCAAAGCTATACCTCGTTTCGAGAATGCGTCGAGAGGGAATGATAAGCTGGCCCAAAATGCTTATTACCATCTGGCCGATTGTTACATAGTGACCGGGGATAAAAACAAGGCCCGGGCAGCCTTCGAAGCTGCTTCGAACATGGATTTCGACAAAGAAATAAAGGAAGATGCACTTTTTAACTACGCAAAAATTACATATGAACTGTCGTACAGCCCGTTTAACGAAACCATTAATGCCTTTGATAAATATATCTCATTGTATCCCGATTCGGAACGGAACGACGACGCTTACGATTACCTGGTGAAAGTGTATATGAGTACCAGCAATTACAAGGACGCTATTGCTTCTATCGACAAAATCAAAGTAAAAAGCCCTTCGATAAAAAAGGCTTACCAACGGGTTACTTTTTACCGGGCCCTGGAAAATTTCAACAACCTGAATTACGAGGCCGCGATTGAACTTTTCGACAAGTCGCTTGAGAACAGGGAGTATAACCGCAATCTCGAAGCACGGGCAAATTTCTGGAAGGCCGAAGCCTGGTACCGTTTGGGATATTACAACAAAGCCATCGACGGGTTCAACAGGTTTTTACGTTCGCCCGGAGCTATTTCCCTTCCCGAATATCAAACGGCACACTACAACCTGGCATATGCATATTTTAAACTGAAAGATTATGAAAATGCTTCCTCGTGGTTTCGTAAGTATGTTACCAATAACGAACAGGACCAAAGCGAAAAAATGGCTGATGCTTATAATCGTTTGGGCGACTGCTTTTTTACTGAACGGGACTATAGAATAGCTATTCGTTATTACGAAGATTCGTATCAGTTGAAATTATATGATCCCGATTATGCCCTGTTTCAAAAGGCATTTTGTCTGGGCCTTCAGCATGAAAACGAACAAAAAATCAGCAATCTACGCACACTACTCCAGGTTTTTCCGAAGTCACAGTACTTCGATGATGCGCTTTACGAACTGGGACGGGTATACGAACGGATAAACCAGCCACAGGTAGCAATCGGGTATTATCTGGATTTAGAGAACGAATACCCGCAGAGCAATTACACTCCGAAAGCCTTGCTGCAACTGGGGTTGATCCATTATAACAAAAGTGAATTCAAAAAGTCGCTCAAATACTACAAACAAGTTGCTGAGCAATACCCGAACAGTGTTGAATCACAGGCTGCATTGCTGGGAATAAAAAACAATTACGTCGAACTAAACGATGTCGACGCCTATTTCAAATATACCGAAAAGCTGGGAACCGGTATACATGTCTCGGCCTCGGAACAGGATTCGCTGACCTATCTGGCAGCTGAAAAATTATTTATGGCAGGCGACAAAAAAGCAAAAGATCAATTCGAAAGCTATCTTCAAAAATTTCCGAATGGCAGTTTTCTGCTAAATTCAAAATTTTACCTGGCCGAATGCCAGTATAATGATCAGGAATATAGTGCATCCCTGTCTAATTACGAATACGTGATCTCTCAATCCGACAATATATTTACAGAACAGGCTTTATCAAAGGCTTCGGAATTAACCTATAATGCCGGAAATTTCGCGAAAGCCCTGGATATTTACGAACGGATGGAACGTATTTCAACAACAAAACGGAACCTGCTAAAAGCCCGTGCAGGACTGATGCGTTGCCTGTTTGCCATGAGTGATTACCGCAACACCATTGATGCGGCAAAACTGCTATTAAGTTCCGAAAATGTAACCGAAGTTCTGAAACGTGAAGCTAATTATAAGCTGGCCATTTCGTATGTTAAGACTGAAAAATACGATCAGGCTTTACCGGTTTTGGAGAACCTCGCTGCCGACACCAAATCGCAGGAGGGGGCTGAGGCAAAATTCCTGATTGCCGAGATATTGTTCCGCGAGAACAAGCTGGCCGAGTCGGAAAACGAAATCATGGATTTCATCTCGAAAAATACCCCCCACCAATACTGGCTTGCAAAAAGTTTTATTTTGCTGGCTGATATTTACCTTCAAAACGGAGATGAGTTCCAGGCTAAACATACCTTGAAAAGTATTGTCGAAAATTATCCCGAAAAAGAAGATGGCATTCTGGATATTGCGAATGAAAAACTGTACCGTCTGGAAGAAAAGGAACGCCGTCAGCAACAGGAAGAAAATAAGGGAATGGAGATTAATATCAATAATTCAGAAAACAAGAAATAAGAGTGTCATGAGGATCAGATATATTTTATTACCGGTTTTGATTTTTATGTCAGGAATAACGGTCCGGGCACAGCAGGATACGACCCGGCTGAAAAAGGAAGTGGAGGTCACAAAGGCTTATCAGCCCAGTGTTTCCGATGCGTTTAAAATAAACGATATTCCACAGATTAAGGAAGAAAAAACAGAGAAACCTGTGTTTGAATATTCGATCTACAGTGAACCTGTGTTTTCTACTTTCTCGGTAAAACCGGTACAGGCTGCGACCATGGTGGGCGGCCCGAAAACAGAGTTGGGAAAAGGGCTTCTTAAACTGGGAGTGGGCAACTACCTGACCCCTTACGGTGAACTTTTCTACAATGCTGTCACGGAGAATGATTCAAACTTCGGAATGCACTTCAAACATTTGTCGTCGCACGGCAAATTAAAACTGATAAACGACGACAAGGTAAAAGCTCCCATTAGCAATAATTATGCTGAAATATTCGGCAAACGATTTTACAGAAATTCGACGCTAAATATCAGTGGTTTCTTTGAACGAAAAGGGTTTCGGTATTACGGGTACACGGGCGATCAGTTAACTGATGAGGAAAAAGAAGCTATTATCCCGACATGGCAGGATAAGCAGGCTTTTTCGAAAGGCGGAATAAAATATAATCTGAAAAGCAATCCGGCTTCCCGTTTAGCCATGGATTACGATTTATGGATTGATTACCACTACTTTGGAGCAAAAACCGGTCAGCACGAACATCTGGGAGCACTGAAGGTGAACCTTACTAAATTTTTTGACAGTTTCAAAGGAACACTGGAAAGCTCACTAAGCTATTATCATGCCGACAAAATTAACAACCGCTATGTTTCAACATCAGACCAGCGGCAGCAAATATTGCTGATGGCCAATCCGGCAGCGATATTTGCAAAAAAAGATGTCCTTTTACAAGTAGGCATAAAAACATACACAATGATTGACGATGATGCAGACGTAAAAATTACGGTCACTCCAAATGTAAAAGCCGAATGGTCGCCTGTTGAAAATATACTGACCCTTTATGCCGGAGCAGACGGATACCTCGATCAAAATGTATATTCAAAAATTGCAGAAGAGAACCCGTTTGCAGCGCCTGATCATGATATCCGTGACACAAAATACCAATATATCCTTTCGGGCGGGATAAAAGGAAAATTCAGTTCGAAAACAAATTTCCGGGCAGGGGTTTCCTACTCAAAAATAAAAAACATGCATTTTTATGTTACAACAGGTGTCGAATACCCACTTTCGTCGGGCATCAACAATGTACTGAACAATACCTTTAATGTGGCGTATGACGATACCAAATTATTAAAATTCTCCGGCGAGGTTTTCCATGCAGCAACTGAAAGCCTAAGTTTTTACATGAAAGGGAATTATTATTCATACGATCTGGAAGCAATTGCCAGCCCCTGGCACATGCCCGAATTTGATGTTGATCTGGCTTTAAACTATAAGCTGACAGAGAGCCCTCTGAATTTTTCACTTAATGCATATGTAATTGGAAAACGTAAAGCGCTGTTTACTTATGACGATATTGCGACAAGTCTTATTTCCGACAATAATTCAACAATTTATTCAATGGATCCTGTTTTTGACCTGAATGCCTCGGCTGAATATCAGTACACTGATAAATTGTCATTTTTTCTCCGGTTAAACAACCTGGCTTTTCAGCATTATGAGACATGGTTAGGATATGCCAATCAGGGGTTCAATGCTCTTGCCGGAGTTAATTTTTCATTCTGAAAAAGCAGATTTTCCAGACCTTATTCAAAGATTATAAACGATCCTTTCCTCAAGGTATTTAAGCATTTGATTTATTGTATGTTAAAATAATGAAAAATGTTGAAAACTTTATGCTTTTTGGCTTGTTTATAAGTGTCACTAAGAGGGATTTTAGCTATATTTGCATGTTATGTTTTTGATGAAAGAAAATTTGGGAAAGCGCGGTAAATTACACAAAATATATAAACACCTGACCCTGCAATTTTTTGGCAGGAGTATCTCTGGATAAAACATCTTTTCGCAGAACTTGTTTTCGTCAGTGTTATTGATGAAGAGATGGATTTATGGATTAATTAAACGAATAAGTAAATGAGCGAATTAGAAAGTACGCAGAATTTGAAGAACGGAAACGGGAATGGTAACGGCAACTATTCTGCTGATAGTATCCAGGTACTGGAAGGACTTGAAGCAGTACGTAAACGCCCGGCCATGTACATTGGTGATGTAAATGAAAAAGGGCTTCACCACCTCGTTTACGAGGTAGTCGATAACTCGATTGATGAAGCGCTGGCCGGCTATTGCCAAAATATTGAAGTCATTATAAACGAAGATAATTCAATTACAGTTACTGACGATGGGCGTGGTATTCCTACCGAAACCCATTCAAAAGAAAAAAAATCGGCTCTTGAAGTGGTAATGACAGTGCTTCACGCCGGGGGAAAATTTAATAAAGACAGCTACAAGGTATCAGGAGGTTTGCACGGAGTTGGCGTTTCCTGTGTGAATGCACTTTCTATTTCTTTGAAAGCTGAAGTGTACCGTGATGGCAAAATCTGGGAGCAGGAATATTCGAAAGGCAAACCGCTTTATGACGTAAAAGTGATAGGCGAAACAGATAAAACAGGTACTGTCATAACTTTTTTGCCGGATGCCAATATTTTTTTGACAACTGTCTTCAAATATGAAATTCTGGCAGCGCGGTTACGGGAACTGGCCTTCCTGAATGCCGGCATAACATTGAAAATTATCGACAAACGCGATATTGATGAAGAAGGAAATTACAAGACAGAAATATTTCACTCGAAAGATGGCTTAAAGGAATTTGTTGAATATCTGGACAGTGCCCGGGAAAGACTGATTGATGAGGCCATTCATATTTCAACAGAAAAAACAGGGGTTCCGGTTGAAGTTGCACTTCTCTATAATACTTCCTTTTCAGAAAATATTCATTCATATGTGAATAATATCAACACCATTGAAGGAGGTACCCACCTTACCGGTTTCCGGCGTGGATTAACACGTACTTTAAAAAATTATGCAGAGAGTTCGGGGATGCTTGCCAAACTGAAATTTGACATCAATGGCGACGATTTCAGGGAAGGGCTAACTGCTGTTGTTTCTGTAAAAGTTGCCGAACCGCAGTTCGAAGGACAAACAAAAACCAAACTGGGAAATTCCGATATCAGCCTCCCGGTCGACCAGGCTGTAAGTGAGATGTTGTCCGTATATATGGAAGAAAACCCGCGTGCGGCCAAAGAAATTGTAAACAAGGTCATTCTGGCTGCACAGGCCCGTCATGCTGCACGGAAAGCACGCGAACTTGTACAGCGCAAAAACGTATTGTCGGGAGGTGGTTTACCTGGCAAACTGGCCGACTGTTCGGAGAAAGATGCTTCCAAATGTGAGATATTTCTGGTTGAGGGAGACTCGGCAGGCGGAACAGCCAAGCAGGGGCGCGATCGTCGTTTTCAGGCGATCCTTCCGTTGCGCGGAAAAATCCTAAACGTAGAAAAGGCCATGCAACACAAAGTTTTTGAAAGTGAGGAAATTCGGAATATCTTCACTGCATTGGGAGTTTCAATCGGAACAGAGGAAGACTCGAAAGCGCTGAACATGGAAAAAATCCGCTACCATAAAATCGTGATCATGACCGATGCCGATGTGGACGGAAGCCACATTGCAACGCTGATCATGACTTTCTTTTTCCGTTTTATGAAGGAACTGATTTCTGATGGTTATCTGTATATTGCAACTCCACCGCTTTATTTAGTAAGAAAAGGGAAACGGCAAGAGTATTGCTGGAACGAACAGCAACGGCTACGCCTGATTGATGAATGGGGAGAAGGCAAAGAAAGCACCCTGCACATTCAGCGATACAAAGGTCTGGGGGAAATGAACGCCGAACAACTTTGGGAAACGACCATGGATCCTGAAAAACGTATTCTGCGCCAGGTAACCATTGATAATGCAGCTGAAGCTGATCATGTTTTCAGCATGCTGATGGGCGATGATGTACCGCCACGGCGCCAGTTTATCGAAGATCATGCTGTTTATGCAAATATCGACGCTTAAATAATTGCAGAATCCCGGTTATCCCGGGATTTTTTTAATTGTATTGTTAGAATTTGCTTACTCGTTTACAATGAATATCTGTGTGTTTTCATCATCCAGTAATGGAATTGCTGATTGTTATCTGCAGGAAGCAAAAAAGCTGGCCCTGTTAATTGCTGAAAATAATATGACTTTGATTAACGGAGGGGCTAACGTGGGATTGATGGAAGTAGTATCAGCAGTGGCTGCCAAAAACGGGGCAAAAACAATTGGGGTCATTCCTGAAAAAATGATGCGCCGGAGCCTGGTGTCGGATAAAATGCACGAGGTGATTATTTCCAAAGACATGCAGGAACGAAAGGCTAAAATGCGTGAGCTGTCTGATGCTTATATTGCTTTGCCTGGCGGCTTCGGAACCCTTGAAGAAATATTGGAAGTAATTACGCTGAGGCAACTTGAATATCTGGATGGAGCTATTGTTTTTATTAACACAAATGGCTTCTTCGATGATCTTTTCAATCAGTTTGAAAAATCTTACAGGGAAAATTTCGCAAAGGAAAACTACCGGAAAATTTATTTTATTGCAAAAAATGCTGCGGAGGCCATCGAATATATAAAGCACTATAAGCCTGAAAACCTGGGAACAAAATGGCATGATGTTCCACTAAAATATTAGTGAAATAATGACAAACAGTAAAAAGCTGTTAAAAAAAACAAAAGAAAAGAAAAAAACGGCAGACTGGTCTGAAATTTGAAGCACAACCGCCTGATTATAGAGAATTTCCTGTTAAAATCTGTTAAACATTTCAAAGGAAATACAAAAGCATAATATAAACGTTGTTAGTACCGTTATCTTTGAACAAAAATATGAATACAGAATTCTAAAACTTTAAAATATAAGAGCTATGAAAAACATGAGAAAAGGGATTTTGCCGTTGCTTTTTGCTGTAGTGGGAGCTTTTATAGCACTCGGTGTGTATACCAAATATTTTAATGCTCCTAAAGTTGTGACCATAAAGGAAAACCAGCCGGTCCAGTATGCGAGCCTTCCCTCAGTGCCGGGAGATTTGCCCGACCTGAGTTTTGCTGCTGAAACCTCTGTTCATGCTGTTGTACACATTATGGTTTCACAAAAAAATGATTATTATTCATCGAACCCGTTTTACGAATGGTTTTTTGGTGATCGCGGATACCACAAGGATGAAACACCTTTACGTCAGGGATCAGGTTCCGGGGTCATTATTTCTGAAGATGGTTACATTGCAACTAATAATCACGTAATTGAAGATGCGGATGAAATTACTGTAATCCTGGATGACCGACGTGAGTTCGAAGGGAAACTAATCGGAACCGATCCGATGACTGATATAGCATTGATAAAAATAGAGGAAAAAGGTTTATCCTTTTTACATTTTGGAAATTCCGACGATTTGAAATTAGGACAGTGGGTGCTTGCTGTCGGAAACCCGTTCAACCTTACATCGACTGTAACAGCAGGTATTGTAAGTGCAAAAAGCCGGAATATCGGCATCAATCCGAATCGTATGGGAATAGAGGCATTTATCCAGACCGATGCAGCTGTTAATCCGGGCAACAGTGGTGGTGCCCTGGTCAATATGAAGGGAGAATTGGTTGGTATTAATACGGCTATTGCCTCCAGAACAGGATCGTACTCGGGATACTCGTTTGCCGTTCCGGTCAATATCGTTAAAAAAGTGGTAGCCGATTTAACCGAATATGGAGAGGTACAACGAGCCTTAATGGGAGTTGAGATTAGCGATGTTACTGCCGATGTTGCAGAAAAATATAAAATTAATAAAGTTGAAGGTGTTTTTGTTGCTAACGTAAACGAAGGAGGTGCCAAAGACGCCGGGATTGAACCAGAAGATGTGATTATCAGTATTGATGGTGTAAAAGTAAACTCCACAGCTGAACTTCAGGAACAGGTTGGGAAACACCGTCCGGGAGATGTTATTAACGTAGAAATAAAAAGAGATAACAAAAAGAAACAATTTAACGTAACGCTTCGTAACAAACACGGAGATACCGAAATCGTAAAAAAAGAGGGAAATGGTGTTTTAGGGGCAGAATTTGAGGTCATCTCTGACAAAGAAAAACAACAATTAAGAATCCGAAATGGCCTTAAAGTTACCAGACTGGATGATGGTAAATTTAAAGACGCCGGAATTAAAAAAGGATTTATTATTACTGATGTGAACAAGAGCCCTGTGTATGAAGTTAAAGATTTAAAATATATTATTAATAACGCAACAGGTGGTATTCTGATTGAAGGGATATATCCCGATGGAGAGTTGGCATATTATGTATTTGGAGTAAAATAATTATCCAACAAACCAAAGCGGTTATTTATTTGTTAAACAAATCAGACAATGTCATCTGCACATTTGAATTATTGACTATAAAGTCTATATTTGCACGTTTTTTTAAAAGGGTATAATGAGACAACTTAAAATTACAAAATCGATTACTAACCGCGAGAGCGCTTCTTTGGATAAGTATTTGCAAGAAATTGGCAAAGAAGATCTTATTACAGTTGAGGAAGAAGTAGAATTAGCTCAGAGGATAAAAAAAGGTGATCAGGCAGCATTGGAAAAACTAACCCGTGCAAATCTTCGTTTTGTTGTTTCTGTCGCCAAACAATACCAGAATCAGGGCTTAAGCTTGCCCGACCTTATTAACGAAGGGAATCTGGGATTAATAAAAGCCGCAGAAAAATTCGATGAAACAAGAGGGTTCAAGTTTATTTCGTATGCCGTTTGGTGGATTCGCCAGTCGATTTTGCAGGCCCTTGCAGAGCAGTCGCGTATTGTTCGTTTGCCACTGAACCAGGTTGGTTCGCTTAACAAAATTAATAAAGCATTTTCGAAATTCGAACAAGAACACGAACGTAAACCATCGCCTGAGGAATTAGCTGATTCGCTGGAGCTTCCTCCCGACAAAGTGGCTGACACACTGCGCGTGTCAGGCAGACACATTTCGGTTGATGCTCCTTTTGTTGAAGGTGAAGACAACAGCCTCCTTGATGTCCTGGTCAACAATGATTCGCCTAATGCAGACCGTAGTCTGATGATGGAATCGCTGGCCAGAGAAATTGAAAGAGCTCTCGCTACCCTTACAGAAAGAGAAAGTGACATCATCAGGATGTTCTTTGGAATTGGGTGCCAGGAAATGACCCTGGAAGAAATCGGAGAAAGATTTGGGCTGACCCGCGAAAGGGTCCGGCAGATAAAAGAAAAAGCAATACGTAGATTACGACACACATCACGTAGCAAACTTTTAAAAACTTACCTCGGATAGAGAAGAGAAAAAGAAAACCGTCTTTATGGCGGTTTTTCTTTTTATAATAACTCCATACAGTCAACCAAATCCCCTGTCTCCCTTCTCCGTTTTCCTGCCTCCTTTATTGAAAACGACATGACATACATATCAGAAATAAATACTTATGTTTGTCATCCTATTCTAAAAATAAGTATTAATCCTGTCTAGTTATTTTAGGAAAGGTCAAAGTTTGCTTCGACCCAAGATGAAAAATCAATTCCACTTGCTTCCTTATAGGCCTCCTGTAAAAATAAAAAAAGCACCTGACCCATTTCAGCCAGGTGCAAAACTATTTGCTTTTTTGATTTACCAGATAAGAGTTCTGCTTATTGTATCAGCTCAACACTACGACGAACAAATTTATCAAGCGCTTCGCCTTTCAGCATTCCATTTGATAAAAGTGCAAGATCAACAAGCTGTTTGGCCAATTTGTTATCTTTCCCGAAAGCAGTCAAACGATTTTGTTTTCCCTGTTCGGTTTCGGCAATATGTTTGTTCAGGTCTTCCAGCTTTTCCTTATCGGCCTGCGGAATTTCTTCGTCTTTTTTACCCTCCTTAGCCTTTTCAAGTTGTTCCCGTTCAGTTTTCTGATCAGATATGGTGCCGTTAATGGTTTTCAAATCTTCCCCAAGGCTGGCATCTTTGTCGGCAAAAACTTTTTTTACCAGAGGATGGGCCGTGTTTACAACCAGATTTAAACTTTCGGGCAGGTCTCCGTAAAAATCCATTCCTCCCTGGAAGCGGCCCATATCTTTCATACGGCGCATAAATTCGTTACGGGTAATCACGATCGGACTCCCGTTTTCACCCATATTTTTAAAATCAATCAAATAATTAATTTCTTTGGAATCAGGGCAAACGGCCTGAAAAATCGGACTCAGGTCTTCTTTTTCCTCAAAACTAAGTTCCTCTGCCGAATCCTCTTTCTGAATCAGGTTGTCAATAACATCGGAGTCAACACGGACAAAACGCTTATCCGGATTATCCTGCTCCAGACGGTTGAGCAACGGGGTTGACAGTACATCGTCGATCAGCAGTACATCGTAACCTTTGTCTTTGGCAGCCTGGATAAACGAGTATTGTTCTTCGGCATTGCTGGCATACAGGCAAACCAGTTTCTTTTCCTTGTCTGTTTGATTTTCTTTAACCAACTTTTCGTATTCTTCAAAAGTGAAATATTTCCCGTCGGTATTTTTCAATAAGAAGAAATCTTTTGCCCTTTCTTTAAATTTTTCTTCGGTGAGCATACCATATTCGATAAACAATTTCAGATGATCCCATTTTTTCTCGAATTCATCCCGTTTATCTTTGAAAATTTCTTTCAGGCGGTCGGCTACTTTTTTGGTAATATGACTGCTTATCTTCTTTACATTCGAATCACTTTGCAGGTATGAACGAGAGACATTTAACGGGATGTCCGGCGAGTCTATCACACCGTGCAGGAGGGTTAAAAATTCGGGTACAATCCCTTCTACCGAATCGGTTACAAAAACCTGGTTACAATACAACTGTATTTTGTTTTTCTGTACTTCGATGGTGTTTTTCAGCTTCGGGAAATATAATATACCGGTAAGATTAAACGGATAATCAACGTTCAGGTGAATGTTGAACAGAGGTTCTTCTGCATAAGGATATAGCTGACGATAAAACGAGGTATAATCTTCATCTTTCAGGTCGACCGGTTTTTTGGTCCATGCCGGAGTGGTGTCGTTAATCTGGTTATCCTCATCGGTATCCACTTCTTTCCCGTCTTTCCATTCGGTTTTTTTACCGAAGATGACCGGCACCGGCAGAAATTTACAATACTTATTCAGGATTTCGCTGATACGCGTTTTTTCCAGAAATTCCTTCGAATCGTCGTTAATATGCATAACAATGTCGGTACCTACTTCATCGCGTTCTGCATCTTCTAAATTGTATTCAGGGCTTCCATCACAAATCCAGCGCACGGCACTGGCACCTTCCTGGTACGATTTGGAAATGATCTCAACTTTTTTGGAAACCATAAACGACGAATAAAAACCAAGCCCGAAATGACCGATAATGGCATTGGCATCATTTTTATATTTATCCAGGAATTCTTCAGCCCCGGAGAAGGCAATCTGGTTAATATACTTGTCGATTTCTTCGGCTGTCATCCCGATACCATTGTCGGAAACGGTGATAGTTTTTGCTTTTTTGTCAAGCGATACACGAACTTTTACATTTTCAAGTTCCCCCTTGTATTCACCCTTCGAAGCAAGGGTTTTTAGTTTTTGGGTTGCATCAACTGCGTTTGAAACGATCTCACGTAAAAAAATATCGTGATCAGAGTATAAAAACTTTTTGATAATCGGGAATAAATTGTCACTGGTTACGCCAATCTTTCCTTTTTGCATGGTATTCATTTTTTGTTTGACATTCATTTTTTAACGGATAGGCCTTTTTCAAAGCCTGTGCCACGACGGTATAATGACAAAAAGTCATTTTGGGGAAAGAACAGATACGACAAAAAAGCCAGGCCACCTTCCCGAATATCATTTTTAACAGATAATTCATCCCGACCGGTACCAATAACAGTTCCCGTACCGTCAGGCATTTCTCATTTCTTATTTTTTGTCTTTTATCTTCCTTACATTATATTGAGTCATTTTTCTATCCCGCAAATTCGCTGTACTTTTGTGATTTCAATTTTGTAAACCAGCATGGCAGAAAACAATTTTGTTGATTACGTAAAAATATTCACCCGTTCGGGTAAAGGCGGCGCCGGATCGGCTCATTTCCGCAGGGAAAAATTTGTGCCCAAAGGCGGGCCCGACGGAGGCGACGGAGGCCGGGGCGGCCATGTGATATTAAAAGGCAATGCCCAGTTGTGGACTCTTCTGCACCTGAAATTCAGGAAACATGTTTATGCCGGGCATGGTGAGTCTGGTGGGGGACAAGGCAGCCACGGCACCAATGGCAAAGATGTGATCCTGGAGGTGCCGCTGGGAACTGTTGCCAAAGATGCCGAAACTGGTGAATTCCTGTTTGAGATCACCAAAGAGGGGGAAACATATATTCTTGAAAAAGGCGGACGCGGAGGCCTGGGGAACACGCATTTCAAATCGGCCACCAACCAAACCCCACGCTATGCACAGCCGGGCGAAGATTGTACCGAAAGCTGGAAAATTCTGGAACTGAAAATACTTGCCGATGTAGGCCTGGTAGGTTTTCCCAATGCAGGTAAATCGACCCTGCTGTCGGTCGTTTCGGCAGCCAAACCCCAGATCGCCGATTACCCGTTTACAACACTGGTACCCAATCTCGGTATCGTGGGGCACCGCGAAAACCGTTCATTTGTGATGGCCGACATACCCGGTATCATCGAGGGGGCACACGAGGGTAAAGGGCTCGGATTGCGGTTCCTGAGGCACATCGAGCGAAATTCGATGTTGCTTTTCATGGTACCTGCCGACAGTAAGGACCATCGTGCCGAATATTCCATTCTGCTGGGCGAACTTGAAAAATACAATCCAGAACTGCTAGACAAAGACCGTTACCTGGTGATCAGCAAAAGCGATTTTCTTGATGAAGATTTAATGAAAGAATTAAGTTCTGAATTTGAAAATATTCCGCATATGTTTATATCTTCGGTCACTGGTTGGGGCATCGCCCGGCTGAAAGATAAAATATGGCAAATACTCAATCCGTAGACCATGATTTCATTTTTAAAAGAGCTTGACCAAGCGGTATTTTTATTCCTGAACAGTTTTCACAACAGCTTCTGGGACATTGTTATGGTAATGTTTACCCGCAAAGAAATATGGCTTCCCCTATATGTTGCTTTCGGTATTTTAATTATAAGAAAGTACCGATGGAAATCTGTTTTCATTCTCATGATTATCATCTTGGCCATTGTATTCAGCGACCAGCTTTCCGTCCTCATCAAGGAATCGGTAAAACGATTGCGCCCGACCCACGATCCGGCCATCAGCGACATGGTACACAACCTGTTAAAGAAAGGCGGATTACATGGCTTTTTCTCTTCTCACGCGTCCAACGCTATTACCGTGGCTTTTATTACTTCAAAAATTTTTAGCAACAAAATATACACCTTCACGATTTTTGTCTGGGCCCTCGTTGTTTCGTATTCGCGTATTTACCTGGGGGTACATTACCCATTCGATATACTGGCCGGGATTGCCTGGGGATTTTTTACCGGCTACCTGTTTTATCAATTGTTACTTTTCATCGAAAAAAAAATTATCTGGGTACGCTTTCCAAAAATTTCCGAAACAAAATTAACAAGCGGGGAATGCATCAGCTTTCTGACTGTTCTCCTGGTGTTGATCGCCACCATCATGCTGGTTGTCTGGAAGCTTCAGCACTATAATTTTCTGTAAATCATGAACAACAATCCCCGACAGGTTTATCAACAACTTCTGACCGGTTACAAGGTTGATCTCCAGAAAACAAAAAAGCAACTTCAATGGATTGCCTTTGGAAGGCTTATTCTTTTTATACTGACAATCTTATCACTCATTTACCTGTGGAAACTCGGAGCAATAGTAGTTGTTCCTGTTGCTGTCATTCTATTGTCTTCATTTTTATTCCTGATAAAAAAATATATTTCAAAAGAAAAGCAAAAACAATTTTACCAGAATCTGATTTTCATTAATGAAGACGAATTGAAAGCCCTGGATGGCGACTTCAGCCATTTTAAAGACGGGAGTAAATTTATTAATATTCACCATCCGTTTTCATTCGACCTTGACCTGTTTGGGCCACAATCGTTTTTCCAGTTTCTGAACAGGACATCAACCCGGCGGGGACAGAAAAAACTGGCCAACCTGCTTGGTAATTGTGAAGCCAATCCTGAAAAAATCAAAAAAAAGCAACAGGCTATTCAGGAAATGGCGGACGAACTGAACTGGCGGCAGCATTTTGCGGCCAAAGGAAAAACCGACACCGACCAGCAGGATTTCGGTCTGATCCGCCAATGGTCATCAAGTTCATTCAAACTAAAAAATGAGAAGTCAGTCCGTTTGATGACTATTCTCTTACCGACATTGACCCTTTTGGTGATCCTGTTCAATGTTTTTGCGGTTGTTCCCTGGGAAGCAGTCATGCTGGCCGTCCTCTTCCAATGGATCATGTACGCGATCTTCGGCAAAAAAATAAAAAAATTTCACCAGCAATTCGGAAGCCGCTCAAAAATATTACTGAAATATATAGGGATGCTACTCGACATTGAAATTCACCCCTTTCAATCAGAATATTTGCAACAACTGAAAAACGGACTTTACTTTCAGAATGAACCTGCCAGCCAAATCAGCAGTAAACTGATGAAACGAATCAATGAACTGGACTACGGACAAAACCTCATCGTTTCTATGATCCTTAACTCTTTATTCTTGTGGGATATCCGTTGCATCTACAAACTCAGCAAATGGCACCAGCAACACCATCATCTACTCGACCAGTGGTTTGAAGTAATTGCCGGTTTTGATGCCCTCTCAAGCCTGGGCAACTATAATTATAACCATCCCGGATGGATTTTACCGGTCCCCAGGAATGAAGGTTTTATTTTTGAGTCGGAAAAACTGGGCCATCCTCTGATTGATGCAAAAAAACGTGTCGGCAATGACTTTGTACTTAAAGGCAACGGGAAACTGGCCATTATTACAGGCGCCAACATGGCAGGAAAAAGTACTTTTTTACGGACCGTTGGTATTAACCTGCTACTGGCCATGAATGGCTGCAAGGTATGTGCCCGCAAAATGACCTTTACCCCCATCTCCTTATATACCAACATGCGCACCACCGACAACCTCATGAATGATGAATCGTATTTCTATGCTGAACTGTTACGGCTTCAGGAACTTCTGGAGCGTATCAGAAAAGGGGAAAAATTGTTCGTGATTATCGATGAAATGCTGAAAGGCACGAACTCAACTGATAAATTAAATGGTTCGAAAGAACTGATCAAACAACTTATTTCGCTTGGTGCTGTTGGCATTGTTGCCACACACGACTTAAAACTCACCGATCTGGCGGAGCAGTATTCTGAAGCAATTCAAAACCAATGTTTTGAAGTACAGCTCACCAACGACGATTTGTCATTCGACTATCTCCTGCGTCCCGGTGTCACCCGGACGATGAATGCCACTTTCCTGATGAAAAAAATGGGAATCATCGGATAGTTTTTCCTTATTCAGAATAAAAACCGGTTTTATTTTCCGCCTATTAATATTATTTTCGGCTTCATTAAACTGAAAAAATTAAAGCATTTTATGGAGATTATTCAGGTTACTGATAAAAAAACAATTACAGCATTTCACAAACTACCTTTACGTATTTATAAAAACGATAACAACTGGGTTCCTCCCCTGAAAATGATGATTGAGAGTATTTTTAATCCTGAAAAAAATACAGGTTTCATTCACGGCGATGCCCGGAGATGGCTGGTCAAAAAGGGCAATCAGGTAATTGGCCGGATCGCCGCCTTTTACGACCGCAGCAAAATTGAAAAAGGAACAGAACCGGCCGGAGGTGTAGGATTTTTTGAATGCGAGAACAATCAAAAAGCTGCCAACCTGCTTTTTGATACCGCTCGTGACTGGTTGAAAAATGAAGGCTTCACGGCCATGGACGGCCCGGTTAACTTCGGGGAAAATTTTTTTAACTGGGGCCTGCTCACCGATGGATTCCGGCAACAGGGTTTTGGTATGCAATATCATCCCCGGTACTACCAAACGCTTTTCTCGAATTACGGCTTTAAAACCTATTATCAACAATACAGCTATCATCTCGACGTTACAAGTCCTGATCTGCCGCAACGTTTCTGGAAAATTGCGGAATGGGTCGCACAGAAAAAAAATTTTCACTACAAAACCTTTTCGTTTAAAGAACAAGATCGTTGTATCAACGATTTTCTAACTATACATCAGCAGGCATGGAATAAACACAAAAATTACAAACCAATTGCAAAAAAAGACCTGAAAGCTCTGATCAGGGATGCCAGGATGGTGCTCGAAGAAGATTTTATCTGGTATGTCTATCATAAGAATGAACCTATTGCCTTCTTTATGATGATCCCCGATATGAACCAACTTTTACAACATCTGAAAAACGGAAAACTGAACCTGTTCAAAATCATAAAACTTTTATACCTGAAACAAAAAAAAGTAATGACCCGGTGCCGGGTATTGGTAATGGGCGTAATTCCCAAATTCCAGCGTTCCGGAATAGAATCGGGCTTATTCTGGCAAATCAGACAGGTATTGCTGAAAAAAAACTGGTACAACGAAATGGAGCTAAGTTGGGTTGGTGATTTCAACCCAAAAATGATTACCCTTTTTAAAGCTGTCGGGAGTAAATATGCCAAGACTCACGAAACATTGCGCTACCTATTCGACCAAAACAGACCTTTCGAAAGGCTGGCAATTATTGATTGAGAAATAAAAACATATTTTAATTCGGAAAATGTCGTAAATTGTCGACATAAATTGCACATTCATGAAAGCGATAAAAGTTACAGACAAACTTACAAAAGAACTCTTCCATAAAATTCCGCATCTCATTTATAAAAACGACAGAAACTGGTCTGCCCCCCTTGAAGGAATGACAGAAAACACTTTCACTCCGGGAAAAAATCCTTCGTTTAAAGATGGTATTGCCGAACGCTGGGTATTACTGAACGAAAAAAATAAGCCTGTCGGTCGTATCGCGGCTTTTATCCAGTTCAGCAAATCTAAAACTTACGAACAACCGACCGGTGGATGCGGATATTTTGAATGTATCGATGACTTCGATGCTGCCAAGATGCTATTTGACACAGCCAAAGAATGGCTGGCAGGACAAGGCATGGAAGCCATGGACGGACCGGTAAATTTTGGCGAAAACTATATGAACTGGGGTTTGCTGGTCGACGGCTTCATGCCTCAAGGTTACGGGATGCCTTATAACCCTCCCTATTATGAGGCGCTTTTCAGAAAATATGGATTTGAAGTGTATTTCAAACAATACAGCTATCATCTCGACTATACAGTACCTTTCCCCAAACGGTTCTGGAAGATTGCCGGATGGGTAGCACAAAAACCAGAATATAACTTCAAACATTTCAGCTACGACCACACCGAAAAATTCATTCAGGATTTTTGTACTATATACGACGGGGCATGGCGTTTCCACGAACATTTTAAACCACTCGACCCACAGGACCTGCGTGATTTCCTGGTCAGTTCGAAAGCTATCCTCGATCCTGAAATGATCTGGTTTGCCTATCACGAAGAAGAACCTATTGCCGTATTTGTAATGATCCCCGACATTAACCAGATATTACAAAAACTGAATGGCAAAATGAATTTTTTTAATATGCTGAAATTCCTTTGGTACAAAAAAAGGAAAATAATTAACCGCACCCGGATACTGATCATGGGTGTCGTCCACCAATACCAGAAATCGGGTATCGAATCTGCGATATTCTGGCACCAGGAAAAATTCATGAAAAAGAAACCTCAGTACAAAGAACTGGAGCTTTCCTGGGCCGGCGATTTCAATCCAAAAATTATTGCACTTTACAAATCGGTGGGCGGTAAACAGATGAAAACCCATTATACCATGCGGTACCTCTTCGACCGGGACAAACCGTTTCACCGTCCGCCAATAATCGGAGCCGAAGAAAAAACCGAACCTAAAAAAAACATCAAAAAAAAAACAGAATAGCTGGTGTGTCCCTTAAAAAGATAAATACAGAAAATTGAAAAATTATTTTTTGAATGGTTTGTATATTAAACAAGTATATATATCTTTGCAAGCCAATTTTAGCAATGATAAAAAAACAGCACATTGAAACGGATCGACGGACGGGAAGTTTCGTGTGGCAATAAAAAATAAATTCTATACAAATGAAAAAAGGTATACATCCGGATAATTATCGCATGGTCGCATTTAAAGATATGTCGAACGAACATGTTTTCCTCTCCAAATCAACGGTTAATACAAGAGAAACTATTGATATTGATGGTACTGAGTATCCATTGGTAAAATTAGAGATCTCAAGTACATCTCATCCTTTTTATACTGGAAAAATGAAACTTGTTGACACGGCCGGACGTGTTGATAAATTCATGAGCAGATACCAGAAACATATGGATGCAAGAAAAAAATAATTAAGAAACTTGCTATATTGAGAGCTCCGTGACGACGGGGCTTTTTTTTTCTTTTGCAAAAAACCGTACTGATGAATTTTACCATAATCATAGACCAGGCAAAGGGCCATACCTCTTCTCTGGGTTGTCAGTTCAGTAAGCCTCAGAAATGAAATATTAAGTATCCTGGCATAGTGATTGAATGATAATAACACCATACAAAAAACAAAGGCTTTTTAAGGCCATCATGTCATAATTTCATAAGAAATGGGGGAAAATAAAAATCAAAATATTCAAAAAATATATCTATCAGGGCTAATTAACGATGATTCAGAGTTTATTCCGATTATTGCCGACGGCGACGATTCGGATTTGGTTGATTTCACCACACCTGACAAACTGCCAATATTACCACTTCGCAATACCGTTTTATTCCCGGGAGTAGTACTCCCGATTACCGTTGGAAGGAAAAAATCGCTACAGCTGGTACAGGATGTTTATCGGGGAAACCGTCTCTTGGGAACAATTGCACAAAAAGATGGTTCGGTTGACGACCCCATCCCCGGAGAACTTTACAAGGTAGGAACAATTGCACAAATACTGAAAATACTGGAAATGCCCGACGGCACAACTTCAGTAATCATACAGGGCAAACGAAGATTTGAAATACGGGAGGTCGTACAGGATATCCCCTACCTGAAAGCAACTATTAACATCCTCGAAGATATTAAGCCGTCGGAAGAGAACACAGAGTTTTCGGCTATCGTGGGTTCCCTGAAAGACCTTTCCATCAAAATAGCACAATTCTCTGCCAATGTTCCGCCTGAGGCCACATTTGCCGTAAAAAATATTGAAAACTCAACATTCCTGATCAATTTTATCTGTTCGAACACCGACATTAAAGTTGAAGAAAAACAAGAATTACTGGAGATTTCAAATATACGAGACCGTGGCATACAAGCCATTTCGTACCTGGTAAAAGAAGTACAACTGGCAGAACTAAAAAGAGACATTCAGAAAAAAGTAAAACTTGATCTGGACCAGCAGCAACGAGAATATTTGTTGAACCAACAAATGAAAACTATTCAGAATGAGTTAGGGGGAAGTCCTGTAGAGCAGGAAATTTCGGAACTGAAGGAAAAAGCAAAAGGAAAAAAATGGAAAGAAGAAACCGCTAACTTTTTTGATAAAGAAGTAAATAAGTTGCACCGGCTGAACCCGGCTGCCGGAGAATATTCAGTACAATATTCGTATTGCCAGACACTGCTGGAACTTCCATGGAATGAATACACCGAAGACAATTTTGACCTGAAGCATGCAGAAAAAATTCTGGATGAAGACCATTACGGACTGGAAAAAGTGAAAGAACGTATACTGGAACACCTGGCCGTTTTGAAGCTCAAAAACGATATGAAAGCGCCAATACTTTGTCTGTATGGTCCACCTGGAGTTGGAAAAACCTCGCTTGGACGTTCGATTGCACAGGCGCTTGGACGAAAATACATTCGCATGAGTCTGGGCGGCTTACGCGACGAAGCCGAAATTCGGGGCCACAGGAAAACCTATATTGGCGCCATGCCCGGACGCATTCTTCAGAATATCAAAAAGACTAAATCTTCGAACCCGGTCTTCATTTTGGATGAAATAGATAAGGTTTCATCCGATTTTCATGGCGATCCTGCTTCGGCATTGCTCGAAGTGCTTGACCCTGAACAAAACTTCGAGTTTCATGACAATTATGTGGAACTCGAATTCGACCTGTCGAAAGTAATGTTTATTGCCACAGCCAACACCCTGAACACCATTGCCCCACCGCTTCGTGACCGTTTAGAACTGATTGAGGTAAGTGGATACATTGTTGAGGAAAAAGTAGAAATAGCCAGACGCCACCTGATACCAAAGCAACTGGAAAACCACGGTATTACTGCCGATGATGTAACCTTCCCAAAAGAAATTATCGAACATATTATCCAGCATTATACCAGGGAGTCAGGAGTTCGTGAACTGGATAAAAAAATTGCGAAAGCAGTCCGTCGCATTGCCCGTAAAATTGCATTTGGGGAAAGCTACAACAAAATACTCACAAAGGCAGACATCCGGGAACTTCTGGGGGTTATTCAGTTCAGCAAGGAAACTTATCAGGGAAACGAGTTTGCAGGTGTTGTTACCGGTCTGGCATGGACCGCCGTAGGCGGTGAAATCTTATTCGTTGAAACCAGCGTCAGCAAGGGGAAAGGAGTGCTTACCCTCACCGGCAATCTTGGTGATGTAATGAAAGAATCAGCGATGCTGGCCCTCGAATATATTAAATCACATGCCGACAAATTAGATATTCCATCCGATCTTTTTGAAAAATATAACTTCCATATTCATGTCCCGGAAGGAGCTATCCCGAAAGACGGTCCATCTGCCGGAATAACCATGACGACCTCGCTGGCATCAGCTATCACACAACGAAAGGTGAAGAAAAACATTGCCATGACCGGAGAAATTACCCTCAGGGGAAAAGTACTTCCGGTAGGCGGGATCAAAGAAAAAATACTGGCAGCAAAAAGAGCCGGCATCAAAGAAATCATCCTCTCGGAACAAAACAAAAAGGATTTGGAAGAAATCAAAAATATTTATATTGAAGGACTGAAATTTCACTTCGTGAAAAATATAAAAGAGGTATTTGACTTTGCCCTACTGAAAACAAAGGTTGAAGATGCAGTAAAATATTCTTAAAAGAACCCGGTAAAATTTTTCAGGAAATAGGAAAACATTTCAGTCTTTCAAAAAAATTAATGTTTTGCCTCGATAAACTTTCTTCGTAGTTGGTTCCATTGATAGTGATAACACAAACCTTATTTTTTCGATCGACTCTGCGCAAAAACTTCAGGTTGATACCTGAAGACCGGCTGATTCTGTATATATTTGGGTTATTAAAAGCCAAAGCTACTTTGTTTAAAGTGATGGTCACCATTTCGACGGATCCGTCGGATAAAAATAATTCGCAGCTATTTCCCTGTGCGCGCATCAATGCTACATCATCGGCATGAAGGATAATTACTCCCTGACGGGTTGGAAATTTCACTTTCCCGTAGGTCTTTTGGGATTGGACCAGGACTTCAAACTTACGATCGTCTTCTTCTTTTTTACGTTTTTGACGAAATCTCTGTAAAGCGGAAAGCAGGTTCTCCGGACCGAATGGTTTAACCAAATAATCTAACGGTTCTATAGAAATAGCATCGTAAGCATAATTGTTAAAAGCAGTGGTAAAGATAATCTGGGTTTTATAGTTTCTTTCCTTAACAATCCTGGCTATTTCAATTCCGTTTATATCCGGCATATCAATATCCAAAAAAACCAGGTCTGGTAATTCTTCACGGATTAACTCCAGTCCATCTTCCCCTGAGGTAGTTTTTCCAATCAAGTCGACTTCAGGCAATGTTTCTAAATAACTTTCCAGAAGCATCAATGCCTCTTCATCATCATCAATTAATATGGTCCGGATCAATTCTTTCAATTTATGAAGGTTAAAAATCCATATTACACAATGCCTTCAGATGAGCCCGTGCCCCCTGTACAACAAATTCTTTCCCATTAACCATCAGCGAACAAGTATCATTGTTTCGGTTAACCGAGCGCAACCATTTAACATTAATCAAAATAGAACGGCTAATACGTATAAAATTAAACTTCATGAGTACTTCTTCAACTTTTGCGAGGTAAGTATTTGCCAATTCCTTTTTTCCGTTTGAAAGATAAATATCGGTGTACGAACCATCTGCCTGACAATATACAATATCTTTTGGCTCTACAATCACATAACTATTACGCGAGTTGAATTTTATCTTTACCCCTTCATCCACCCCTTTAAGTATCTGTTTAAGTTTTCCTTGCGGGTTTGTAATTATTTTCAGACGAAAACGGTCGATGATATTAAAAAGTTCAACTTTATTGATTGGCTTTAAAAGGTAATCGAACACATCAAGTTTAATTGCATCAACAGCAAAATTCCGAGACGATGATACAATTACAAAATGAGTGTTTATAGGCTGGTTGCTCAGCAGGCCCAAAAAATCAATTCCCGATCTTCCGGGCAGTTGAATGTCCAGAAAAACAATATCAGGCGATGTTTCCATCAACTTAAACAACGCATCTTCGGCTGAATAAGCCTCTATTATTTCAGAAAAACCCCCATGTTGTTTTAAGTAAAGATGAAGCAAATCTCTTGACTCCTTGTCATCTTCCACTACCAAAGCATTTATTTTCATGCTTTTCATAACCTTCAAAAACAATGTACAACCCGTTTAATTTGTTTTAAAGATAGAAAGAATTTGACATGCAAATGAAAACTTATTTCAAAAAAGCAGTAATATTTTTCCACCTTTAATACATTATGTATAATCATATTAAAATAGTTTATCCTATTTTTGTACAAATCAAGTTTTTAATCATGATTCAACTTCAAGGAAAAACCCGTAATATCTTTTTAATAATTGGAGGACTGCTCATATTATTCCTGGTTTGGTATTTCAGTTCAATTATAACCTATATTCTTATCTCAGCACTTTTGTCATTGATGGGAAGACCTATCGTTCATTTCTTACAAAAGATAAAAATCTGGAGAATACGGTTTTCAAGGTCTTTTAGTGCTTTCCTTACCCTCATTGTAATGTGGGCACTATTCATTGGTTTTTTCCGCTTTATGATTCCCTTGCTAATCAACGAATTTGAACAATTGTCAACGATCGACTTTGATGCTGTAATCGAAGAAATAGAAGAACCTGTACGCCAAATCATAAGCTTTACAGGCAATAATAAAAATATAGAAATAAATGACCAGACATTCCTGGAGATCATCAAAAATCAGCTAAGTTCAAAAATTGACTTTTCTCAATTATCCGATGTTCTGGGTTTTATGGCAGGCACAGTAGGCGAATTACTGATTGCCTTTTTCTCAGTATCGTTTATCACTTTCTTTTTTCTGAATGATGAAAACATGTTTAAAAATGGCATCCTTCTGATTACTCCTACCGATTACGAACCAAAAGTGAAAAAGATTCTTCATTCAATCTATTATTTGCTTCGCCGTTATTTTATAGGATTAATGTTTGAAGTTTTTATGGTAATGTCACTGGTTACGATCGGACTTTCTATTGTCGGTATCGGATTTCAGCACGCTGTTGTCATTGGCTTATTTTGTGGCTTGTTCAACATTATCCCATACCTGGGTCCCTGGATGGGAGCTCTGGTCGGACTTTTAGTTGGAATCGCCATTAATCTGCACTCCGATTTCATGAGTCACACTTTACCGCTTCTTGGTTTTATGGTCCTTGTCTTTGCTACGGTCCAAATAATCGATAATATTTTGTTCCAGCCATTGATCTATTCCAGTAGTGTAAAAGCACACCCGATGGAAATTTT
Organism: Prolixibacteraceae bacterium; assembly: GCA_963662895.1. Lineage (GTDB taxonomy): Bacteria > Bacteroidota > Bacteroidia > Bacteroidales > Prolixibacteraceae > GWE2-42-39. Next base: position 3,700,472 of record OY759982.1, read on the forward strand.
TTTGGTGATCATGGCTGCCGGAAGCGTCGCGGGAATATTGGGAATGATATTGGCAATACCTGTATATACCATACTCCGGGTAATTGCCAAAGAATTTTTCACGAATATGAAGGTAGTTCGAAAAATAACTGAAAACCTGGAAAAAATTGAGTAGACTTTTTCTACGCTAGAGCAAGAATCACCCCCACGGGGGACCTCGCCCCGTTTTTGCAAATGCACGGACAGAATCAGTAGGGAGAGTAACCCGATTTATTCAGTATCTCCTGATAATGCTGATTTTGCATGAGTTGGGAAAGACTAACTTCCGGATTCTTTCTCATATAGGCACGGACAATCTGCCATCCCAGCCATACACCTGTACGTCCGGGAGACTCGTTTGTGAAAGAATTTGTAAAAGGAGCATCGTCAATATAACGTTTCACGTCCATTCGCTGACTGGAATAAAGCAATTTGTATTCAGCCAGGAAAGCCCACATCTTGGCTTCTCTTTCTTTACAAAAATCAATCTGGTTCCTCGTAAACCCAATCTTTAGGGTATCAGGCAAGTCAGGCAACATAGCATCGATAAAATACATCAGTTTTCCCTGGTAAATTATATAACTAAGCAGGTTTGAAGCATTATCGTCCTTCGGAAATTCAGTTAAAGCCCAAGCCATCATGGTCTCAGGCACAATGTTCACAGGATTCATCCTTCTGCATTTGTATTGAGGCAAACCGAGTTGCGGATAATACGAACAATCGCTTCCCAAAAATTTATCAAGGCTAATACCTATTAAATTATCAGACGTAACAATCGACTGGTTAAAACCCGATATACAACTTATAACCTGCGGTATTCCCTTTTCCGGGAAATAGTATTTGTAATGTTTAAATGCCTTTTCAAGTTCATTTTCAATATCATCGGAACTGATCTTTTTACTTACCAACCGGTTCAGACTCACGATCATTGTATCATTGGCAAATCGCTGCAAACCAGAAACAAAACCATCTTCTTTTGAAGCCCCTATCCAGATCATTCGTAGGGTAAATATCTTAAAAAACTCCCCGTACTTTTCCTCCAGAAACCGTACCCGGTCAGAATCTATTGTTTCTGATACCAGATCCCTTTCAAAATGATGAATGGCAAAATCGATAGAAATATCCGAAACATCTACTTTTAACGGACTCCGGGAACAAGAAAAAATTGTAAATAAAATCAGAATAAAAAAAATCTGTTTTTTCATCGTTATTGACATTCAATTCTTTATTTTTAATTATCCTTTGTACGCGATAAAGTGATTTTTATTGCCTATTTGAAATTAATATTCGAGATTTGCAATATACAAAACTAAGTGATTTCAATGTTTATACATAAACAATTAAATTTCAGAGAATGAAACGTATATTTTCCGCAATTGGGTTCTTATTTATTTTTTCGATATTGCATGCCCAATCAGAGATAGGTTTATCGTTTACCTTAAGCCCATCACTAAACTGGATGAAATCGGATGCAAAAGAGATAGAAAAAGGAGGGGATATCTTAGGATATGACTTTGGGATCAATATTGATTTTTATCTTCCTCAAAGTAAACAATATTCGTTCAGAACCGGGATCCTCATTACCAGCACCGGTGGCGAACTTCAGTTTCAGACCGAAGATGTTGTCAACTTTGCTGATGAAACACTTGAACCCTACACCAAAGTAAAATGTCATATACGATACATTGAAATACCAACTGTTATCAGAATGAAAACCAGCCAATTCCATCGTACCTCATTTTGGGGGCAATTTGGTTTATCGAACATGGTTAACATCGGAGCCAAAGGCACCAGCAACGATGGAGTTCTCGACAAAACCAATATTAGCGACGAAGTTCACATGTTTAACATGGCTCTGAATGTCGGACTTGGTTTTGAATATGATCTGGGGGGAAATAATGCGGTTACAGCCGGACTTATTTTTAAAAACGGGTTCTTCGATGTAACCAGCAATTCCGATATTTCTGATAAAACTATTATAAACTCGTTAAAACTAAAACTGGGGATCGTTTTTTGATTGCTAAAAACAGTCAACCAATTGATAAATTCAAAAAAAAGATTAGAAAAAATAAACTGGCAGTTTGATTAGCCAAGGACTGATCAGCTCCAAGGGGCAATAATTATTGTATCGAATGAAAATCGCACTGGCACAACTCAACTATCACATTGGTAATTTTGAAAAAAACACAGAAAAAATTATCCGTCATATCGAACTTGCAAAAAAGAAAGACGCCGAACTGGTTGTTTTCTCCGAGCTTTCAGTTACTGGTTATTACCCGCACGACCTGCTCGAACGGAAAGAATTCATTGCGAAGGCAGAAACTGCTGTTCGGAAAATCGCGCAACATTGTACAGGTATCGCCGCCATTATTGGAAGTCCGGTTATTAATCAGGGCAACCGGGGCAAAATGTTGTATAACTCAGCGATATTCCTGAACAACGGAAAAACAGAAAGTATCCACCATAAATCGTTATTGCCAACTTACGATATTTTCGATGAATACCGACATTTCGAACCGAACAGGGAATTTTCACTGGTTGAATACAAAGGCAGGAAACTGGGCATCACTGTTTGCGAAGATTTATGGGAAGAGCAGGAAGTACAAAACGAATTTGGCAAAGAAAAACTTTACCAGATTTCTCCATTGAAAGAACTCTCGAAGTTAAATCCTGATTTGGTTATTAATATCTCAGCTTCACCCTTTTCATACAATCAGGAAGATTCAAGAAAAAAAATCCTGGTAAAAAATTCCATCCGGTATAATTTGCCGATTGTATATGTAAACCAAATTGGTGCACAAACCGAAATTATTTTCGACGGTGGTTCCTGCTACATGAATAATCAGGGAGAAACCATTGTGCAGATGAAACATTTCGAAGAAGATTTTCAGATTATTGACACTGAAAATATTGTCTCTGTTAAACAAGAACCAACTAACACCATTGAAAAAATGTACAAGGCTCTGATTCTGGGGATTCGTGACTATTTTCAGAAAATGGGTTTTAAAAAAGCAACACTAGGTTTGTCAGGAGGTATCGATTCAGCCCTGACATTGGTTCTGGCAACCGAGGCATTGGGGAAAGAAAATGTGCGTGTGTTGCTGATGCCTTCCAAATTTTCATCGGACCATAGTATCAACGATGCTGTTGCCCTTGCCCGAAATCTGGGCATTCAACATGATATTGTCAATATTCAGGAAATGGTCGATTCCTTCGAGAAGAATCTATCCCCTATTTTTAAAGGGCTCCCCAATGATATAACAGAAGAAAATATCCAGGCCCGTGCCCGTGGTATTTTAGTGATGGCTTTGTCAAACAAATTTGGGAATATTCTATTAAACACCACTAATAAAAGTGAATGTGCTGTTGGTTACGGAACACTTTATGGCGATATGAACGGAGGTCTGTCAGTACTTGGCGATGTATATAAAACCGACGTATTCAAAATGTCGCGCTGGATTAACCGGGAAAAGGAGATTATTCCTGAGAATACAATTTTGAAACCCCCTTCTGCAGAGCTCCGTCCCGATCAAAAAGATACAGACTCATTACCCGATTATGATATTCTTGATCAAATACTGTTCAATTATATCGAACTAAACCAATCTCCCGATGAAATTATCCGTAAAGGCTTTGATAAAGAAACAGTACTACGTACTGTTCTGATGGTCAACAACAACGAATATAAACGTTTTCAGACGCCCCCTATCCTAAGGGTCAGTTCAAAAGCTTTTGGCTTTGGCCGGAAAATGCCTTTGGTTGCAAAATACGAGTGAAAAATTCATATTTCTATTTCTTTACAAAAGAATAAACTCAAATTATAATTTTCAAAGCCTCTCAAATGACAAAATATGTAGTAAAAACATTTTGTTTTTCACAAATTTATTTAACTTTGATGCTGCATAACATATAAATGGAAATTTATGTTGAGTCACGAAATGGGGATCAAGGAAATTCTTGAAAATCCAAAATCAATATTTAATCTGTTGACCCCCGAAGAAAAAGAAGAGCTGCAAAGCAACATCTCACTCACCAATTATAAAAAAAACGAATTTATTTTTAAAGAAGGAGACAAGCCATCAGGGTTTCTGTTTTTGGTAGATGGAAAAATAAAAATTTATAAAGAAGGTGTTGGAGGAAGGGAACAAATCATCCGCATGACAAAGCCTTTGGGAATAATCGGGTACCGTGCCCTGCTTGCAGGGGAAATACACAATGCTTCGGCTGTAACCCTTGAAGATTCTGCTGTTGCTTATATCAGTACCGAAATACTTTATAACCGCTTACTCAAAAATTCTGACTTTGCAGGAAAAATCATTCGTAAACTGGCAAAGGAACTGGGCTTCTCAAATTCAAGAACAGTGACTCTGACCCAAAAACATATCCGCGGACGTTTAGCCGAATCGATCCTTCTGCTAAAAGAAAAATATGGTTTTGAGAATGACGGGGCAACTTTGAAGGTTTATATGTCGCGCGAAGATATTGCTAATCTCTCGAATATGACAACGTCAAATGCCATCCGTACCTTATCGACGTTTGCTGGAGAAAAAGTAATTGCCATCGACGGACGTAAAATACGGATACTCGATGTTCACCGGCTTGAACGAATAAGCAAATTAGGATAGATAAAATAAAAAAGGGGCTTTAAAAGCCCCTTTTTTATTTTATATTCGTTCGATTTCGACCATCAGGTGTCCTTTGGATACTTTTTCATCTTTCGAAACATAAATTTTTATCACTTTCCCGTCAAAAGGCATTTGCACCCTATTATGAATCTTCATTGCCTCAAGAATCAGGACAGTTTTTCCTTCTTTTAGCGTCTGACCTTCCTCAACCTGTATTTTTACAATAGTCCCCGGCATAAAAGACAAAATCTTATTTTCATCCGGTTTTTCCCATTTAATCCGGTTTTCGTACTTCTTTGTGTACTCTGTTTTGTATACAGCGCTATGGATAATCAAAGGCTTATATTTTACTTTTTCTTCCATTTTTTTAGTTTAATTTAAAATGGTGGTATCCCATGTTTTTTCATCGGCCGACCATCTACTTTGTTTGCAGAAACCTGCAAAGCATGTAATAATATCTTGCGGGTTTCCTGAGGTTCTATCACTTCGTCAATATATCCTCTGGCAGCAGCCACGTATGGATTGGCAAATTTTTCTTTGTATTCTTCAATCTTTTGTTTGCGCATTGCTTCGGGATCCTCGGCTTCAGCAATCTCTTTACGGAACACAATATTTGCAGCACCTTCCGGTCCCATTACCGCAATTTCAGCGGTTGGCCATGCAAATACAAAATCGGCACGCAGGTGGCGTGAATTCATCGCAATGTAGCCACCACCATAAGCCTTACGAATAATCACCGTAATTTTCGGCACAGTTGCTTCGCTGTATGCATACAGTATTTTAGCACCATGTCGTATTACACCAGAGTGTTCCTGATCGACACCTGGCAGATAACCAGGCAAATCTTCGAGAGTGATAAGCGGAATATTAAACGCATCGCAATAACGGATAAAACGAGCAGCTTTGTCCGAACTGTCACAGTCAAGTACACCCGCCAGAACTTTGGGTTGATTGGCAACAAAACCGATGGTTTCACCATTCATACGGCCAAAGCCGATGATCACGTTCGGGGCAAACAGTTCCATAATTTCGAAAAATTCCGAACCATCAGTGATTGCTTTAATGATATCGCGAATGTCGTATGGCAAACGGGCATCTGAAGGTACGATATCCTCAATCTTACGTTTCGAACCAGGTTCTTTTACCGGAAATATTTTTGCTTTCTGCGTATTATTCCACGGAATATAAGTAATCAATTTTTTAATTTGTTCGAAACAATCTTTTTCGCTGGTTGCATAAAAGTGGGCGTTACCGGTTAGTTCTGCATGAACTTTGGCCCCACCAAGGTCCTCCATCGAAATTTCTTCACCCAGTACTGTTTTAATAACACCTGGCCCGGTAATAAACATTTTCGAGATATTTTCGACTACAAATACAAAGTCGGTTAATGCGGGAGAGTATACTGCTCCACCGGCACAGGGGCCAAGTATAACTGAAATTTGGGGTATAACCCCTGAAGCTAATGTATTCCGGAAAAAAATTTCTCCGTAACCGGCTAATGAGTTAACGCCCTCCTGTATACGTGCCCCTCCTGAGTCGTTAATTCCTATGAGAGGAACTCTCATCTTCAGGGCATGATCCATAATTTTTGTGATTTTACGTGCGTGCATCAGTCCCAATGAACCACCAGCAACGGTAAAATCCTGGGCATAAATACAAATTGGGGAACCATAAATAGTTCCCGTACCAATTACAACACCATCACCATGAAGGACTTTGCCTTCCATATCAAAATCGCGTGATACATGCTCCACGAAAAGGTCGTATTCGTGAAACGAACCCTCGTCAACAATGGAAAGGATACGGTCGCGGGCAGTCATTTTACCCATTGCAAGCTGCTTGCCAATGGCCTTGTCGCCACCACCTTTTTGTACTTCCTGCTTTCTTTTTCGAAGGTCAAGGATATTTCTCTTTAGTGACATAAAATAGATTTTAAATAAAAAACAACCTCGGTTTCCCCAGGCCTCATTCTTAAATTTTGAAAATAAGAATATCAAAAAATGATGGGGCAAAATTAAAACTTTTTTGTACAAACGGATATTTTATAAAACATCTGTTTTCTCCGGCACAAATACAGCTATTATTTGTTTTTGAACTATTATCCTGAAAATTTGAATTTTTAATTAACAGGCACCCCATCTGTACAGATATACGGCAAGTAAACCAAAAATCAGGTTTGGTATCCATGTCGCCAGACACGGGGGTACTGCTCCGGAAATCGCAAAAACAGTACTTACCTGCATGAACATGATATATGAAAAACTGATCAGAATACCTAGGCCCAGATGCAAACCAATACCTCCTTTGACCTTCCGGGAAGCAAGTGAAGCACCGATCAATGTAAGAATAAAAGCAGAAAAGGGTCCTGATCTTCTGCGATGCTTTTCCAACTCGTAATTGGTGGTGTTTACCCCCCGCAACTGAAGATCCCTAATCTCCTTATTCAGTTCAGGAAGGGAGAGAGTCTCTACAAAGTTGTGAATGACCCGGTAGTCTTCAGGCTTCATATTCAAAGTTGTATCAATTTCATTTCCCTTGGTGATTGTTTCTCTATACCCATCGATCTTACGGATAACATAGTTGTGGATAACCCATTTTTTATCGGCACGATCCCATTTTATATAATCGGAAGTAAGTTTTGAAATCAGTTTCCGGTCTTTAAATTTTTCCAGGGTGAATTTATATCCAACGTCGTTTGAAGCATTGTAACTGCTCATATATATATATATCCCAGGTTCAAGTTGCTGATGGATATTATTACTTGTTTCGTATCCCTTGGAATTAATATAAGTATTTCTAAACTCGACTCGCTTTTTATTGGCCGGAGGAATTACATAATTGCCCAAAGTATACGAAAAAACAGCAATTACTGCTGCAGCAATCATGTATGGTAACATAAGCCTCCGAAACGAAACCCCACTACTCAGAATAGCAATAATTTCGGTATTGTATGCCATTTTTGAGGTAAAATAAATGACAGCAATAAAGGTAAAAAGGGCACTGAAAAGATTCGCGAAATATGGGATGAAATTCAAATAGTAATCAAACAAAATGGCTTTTACAGGAACCTCTTTGGATATAAAATCGTCCAGATTTTCAGAAATATCAAAAACAATAGAAATACTAATAATCAAAGCAATAGCATAGAAGAAAGTTCCCAGGAATTTCTTAATAATATAAATATCGATTCTTTTTAGCGGGTTCATCTGTTTCATAATCTTACAGCCAGTTGGGTTATCATTCTTTCTTTCCAGCCTTTAAAAGTGTCTGCGAAAATTTGTCGACGGGCCTCCTTCACCAGCCAGACATAAAAAGCAAGATTGTGCTGACTTGCAATTTGTGCTCCCAGCATTTCATTCGAAATAATTAAATGACGCAGGAATGCCTTATTATATTGCTGGTCGACAAAAGATGTCCCGTTCTGGTCAACCGGGGAAAAATCGTCAGCCCATTTTTTATTTTTTATATTGATAATTCCTTCTCCCGTGAACAACATGCCATTCCTTCCGTTTCGGGTAGGCATCACACAATCGAACATATCGATTCCCCGGTCGATTGATTCCAGTATATTGACCGGAGTGCCAACCCCCATCAGGTAGCGGGGCTTGTTCACCGGAAGAATTTCGTTGACTACTTCGATCATCGCATACATGGCTTCTTCTGGTTCGCCGACTGAAAGGCCGCCAATAGCATACCCGTCACTATGAAAACCAGTCACATACTCGGCTGCTTTACGGCGCAGTTCAGGAAAAACAGCCCCCTGTACAATAGGGAATAACGATTGAGAATAGCCATAAACAGGGGTAGTTTGCTCAAAACGGTTCCAACAACGTTCGAGCCAGCGCTGAGTTAGTTCAAGCGATTTTTTGGCATAGATAAATTCTGCATCGCCCGGTGTACATTCATCGAAAGCCATGATGATATCGGCCCCAATCCCGCGCTGGATGTCAATCACGTTTTCGGGAGTGAACAGGTGGTACGAACCATCGATATGCGACTGGAAACGAGCCCCTTCCTCGGTAAGTTTCCGAATATCTCCCAGCGAAAATACCTGGTAACCACCACTATCTGTCAGGATAGGGCCATTCCACCCGTTAAACCGGTGCAGGCCCCCAGCCTGTTCTATAATTTTAATCCCCGGTCGTAAATATAAATGATAGGTATTCCCCAGTATAATCTGTGCATGGATATCTTCTTTAAGTTCTTTTTTATGGATACCTTTTACAGAACCGGCCGTCCCCACAGGCATAAAAACAGGAGTTTCTATCTTTCCGTGACTTGTCTCAATAATTCCGGCCCTTGCCTTGGTACCGGAGGATGTATGTTGAAGATCAAAATGCATGCAATTTTTTTAAGCGTTCAAAGATAGCCATAAAAGTTAAATCAACTGAAAATGTATTTTTCTGCTTCATGTTAATTAAAATTAAAAATGCAATAATAGATTCAATACGAATGTTAAATTTGCCGGAAATTACAATCTGTGACCAACTTTATCTTCCAAATATATAATTTACGGGAAGGAGTTTTGATTATCTTACTGATTTTCTTTTTCATACTCCAACTGTATTTCATTTTCAAATATTTTTTCAAGACGATCTCCCTGAAACCAGCTCCTGAAAGTATATTTGAGAACCATATTTCAGTAATTGTTCCGATCTGTAGTAATGAAGAAAAAAAAATCGAATTAATAATAGAAGAACTCCAATCTCAGCAATTCTCCAATTTCGAACTGATCATGATCGACAATCATTCGATGAACCGTACCTGCGGGTTATTGTTTGAACTCACAAGGAAATACGAAAATGTAAAATATACAGGTATCTCACGAGATATCAGATTCTCTGAAAAAATGAATATTAACCTGGGAATGAAAGCATCCAGGTCTGAATGGATTATTTTTACCAGTCCCGAAGTCAAAGAACGCAATAGCCAATGGTTAAAAAAAATGAACAATTATATTAACGAAGGAGTTGACGCTGTCGTTGGATATTCAAACATAAAACACGGGAAAGGATTTATCCGTTACCTTTTCAGAATGGAAAAAATGTGGCAATTCCTGCAGGGAGCTGCCTTTACCCTGGGAGGCATGACATTCATTGCAGATCAGAATAATGTATTGATACGAAAAAAAATATATTTCGACAAAGGGGGATTCAGACAATATATAAACGAACATTATGCGAATCTCGAATTAATCATAAATGAAAAACTCGATAGTAAACGTGTTCGTGTTGTAACAAATGATGGGGCTGTAATCTCGGATGTCAGCGAAAACGATGATATCCCTTTTAAAAGTCTGATCAAAAAATCGATACAAATCAGAAAAAATTTATCAAAATTCAGCCGTTTTTGCTTACTGCTGAACGAATATTCACGAATGGCATTGATTACATCCTTTATCCTGATGTTTGTTTACACACCCCTGTACTGGGAATTTTCGTTGGTCATACTCTTTATGTACCTAAACCTGCTTATAATAATTTTAGGAATAAACCAAAGACGTTTGAAGGAAAAGAAATTATTTTTATCTTCGCTAATATACATCTTGATCAGACCTTTACTGGTATTATTTATTGAAACGGGCATGATCATTAAAAATCGAAAAAATAGATGGATTTAAATCATCAGTTATCGGACAAGGCTCAACAGGATTTTATACTTGTCGAAGCAGCTCTGGCAGGAGACGAGAAAGCATTCGCCAGACTTATGAGCAGATACAAAGATGCCATTTATTTTATGTTGTTGAAGATGGTCAATAATAAAAGTGATGCCGAAGACCTGACCATTGAGGCGTTTGGGAAAGCCTTTAAAAACCTCCATCAATACTCGCCAAGTTATGCGTTTAGCACATGGTTGTTTAAAATTGCATCAAACAATTGTATCGATTTCTTACGTAAACGTCGTGGTGTGCATATCCCAATCGAAAACAACCAGGAAAACAATGAGACCGATCAACAGGTTCGTTTAAAATCGAACGATCCCAATCCCGAGCAAAAACTCATCCGGATGCAAAAAGCCATTTTACTCCGTAGGGTGGTACGACGGCTAAAGCCCCGTTATCAGACGCTGGTGGAGTTACGTTATTTCAGGGAATATTCATATGAGGAAATAGCAAAAGAACTGAAATTGCCGCTTGGAACAGTAAAAGCCCAGCTTTTCAGGGCACGGGAGATGCTGTTTAAAATGGTCGAGGACACCGATATGGGGGAAGATGATTAACAATTTTTTCTGTTTGATCTTTATGAATGTTATCAGAAAATACTTCCCGGGACTTGATGAGAGTCAATTGCAGCGCTTTGGCATGCTCCACGATTTATATGAAAAGTGGAATGCACAAATCAACGTTATTTCGAGGAAAGACATTGACCAGTTGTACGAACGGCATGTACTGCATTCGATGGCAATTGCCAAATTCATCAGTTTTGTCCCCGGCACTCAAATCATGGATGTCGGCACAGGAGGCGGATTCCCCGGTATTCCTCTGGCTATTTTGTTCCCGGAATGTGATTTTTACCTCGTTGACTCAATTGCAAAAAAAATAAAGGTTGTTGCTGAAATTGCTATGGACCTTGGACTGAAAAATGTACAGGCAGAACCAAAAAGGGCAGAACAGGTCGACCGGCAATTTGATTTTATAGTAAGCCGTGCAGTTACAGCTTTTCCACGTTTTGAAAAACTGGTAAAGAATAAAATAAAAACAAAAAGCTGTAATTCGCTGAGCAACGGTATCCTCTATTTAAAAGGAGGAGACTTTGAAGAGGAAATTAAACCGTTTGGCAAAAGGCTGGTTGTATATCACCTGGACAAGATGTTTGAAGAAGAATTTTTTGAAACCAAAAAGCTCATTCATTTAGCCATAAAAAAAACAGGAAAATAAAATCACCAATATTTTGGATAAAATCAAAAAACATTTAATTTTGCCGTCCTATTTTAAGAAAGTATATATCAATATAAAAACAGAGACCGATGAAAAGGACTTTTCAGCCATCAAACAGAAAACGCAGAAACAAACATGGGTTCAGAGAAAGAATGGCAACTGCAAATGGCCGCAAAGTGTTAAAAGCCCGTAGGGCAAAAGGCAGAAAAAAACTGACTGTTTCTGACGAATCAAGACACAAGCGTTAAAAAAAAAGATCATATTGACATCAATACACAATAGAAGGTAAAGAACACTGTTTCTTTACCTTTTTTGTATATATAAAAGTTTAATCTTCATAAAAAAACGAATTCATCTCATTTCATTTTTTTAGTCTGGTATATACTATTTTTCAATTATTTTTGTTTTCATGTAAAATAAAAACTTCCGGTATGAGCATAAAAGCGTTTCTAAAAAGTAAAATATTCTTTAAGCAACTGGCTATAGCCTTTGTCATTACCATACTACTGTTTTACATTACTCTTCTCATTTTACGGATTTATACCGATCACGGTAAGAGTTTATCGGTTCCTGACCTGACCGGGATGACTGTGGAACAGGCAGAAAAAATAATTAATGCTAAGGAACTCAGTTATCAGGTTATCGATTCATCGTTTGTAAAAAATGCCAAACCTGGCACGGTAATAGGACAAGTTCCGGTAGCGGAAACACAGGTAAAAAAAAACCGAACCCTTTTTCTTACCCTTTGCTCAATGGCACCGGAACAGGTAGCCATGCCCAAACTCACAGATATAGCATATAGACAGGCGTTGAATGTAATTGAAAGTTCGGGGCTCGAAGCAGGAGAAATAAAGTATAAACCTTCAGAATATACAAACCTGGTGTTAGAACAACGAGTTTACGGAGAACCTGCAGAGGAAGGTATGCTGATCCCTAAAGGCACCAAAGTTGATCTTGTAATAGGTCAGACCTTCTCGGGAGAGCAAACGGAAATACCTGATCTTTTAGGGAATACCTATCAGGATGCCAGAGAAATATTAGGAACTGCCATTTTGAATTTTGGTGCAGTAATCTTTGATGATTCTTTTACTTCGGCTGGAGACAGCGCCAATGCCCGGGTATGGAAACAACGTCCTGAGCCATCGATCAATCAGAAAATTTACCAGGGACAATCAATTGATGTCTGGCTGACTGTTGATGAAGAAAAATTACAGGAAATCCTTTCGGATAAAAAATAAGAATTTGATGATTAAGGAAACGCAATATAGCGACAGCTTTGATGGAAACGACGACAATGAAGACAATGGTTTGTATGAACATTTCCGGGTTGAAGTCGACCCCGGGCAATCGTCTTTGCGTATTGATAAGTATTTGACAAACCGTCTGGAAAGCGCGTCTCGGAACAGGATACAAAATGCAGCCGAGGCCGGAAACATTTTAGTGAACGATAAGCCTGTAAAATCGAATTACAAAGTAAAACCAGGCGACGTCATCTCTATTGTAATGGATTACCCGCGCCATGAACTTAAAATTATAGCCGAGAATATTCCTCTTGCTATTGAATACGAGGACGACCACCTGATTGTGGTCAATAAACCGGCCGGACTGGTGGTACACCCGGGACACGGAAATTATACGGGAACACTGGTCAATGCACTGGCATGGTATTTCAAAGATTTGCCGCTTTTTAAATCCGACGATCCCCGTCCCGGCCTTGTACACCGTATAGATAAAAATACTTCGGGCCTACTGGTTATAGCCAAAACCGAACTGGCCAAAAACAAACTGGCCAAACAATTTTTTGATAAAATGACCAAACGGAAATACATCGCCCTGGTTTGGGGAAATGTAGCCGACAATGAAGGTACCATCACCGGAAATATCGGGCGCAGCCTCAAAAACAGGCAAATCTTCACGGTCTTCACGGATGAAGATCACGGGAAACCGGCAGTCACCCATTATAAAGTACTCGAACGTTTCGACTACGTCACCCTGATTGAATGCAGGCTCGAAACCGGGCGTACTCACCAGATAAGGGTACATATGAAACATCTTGGGCATCCTCTTTTTAACGACGACACCTATGGAGGTAATGCTATCTTACGGGGAACTACTTTTTCCAAATACAAACAATTTGTAAATAACTGTTTCCAAATATTACCACGTCAGGCGCTGCATGCAAAAACACTGGGCTTCGTGCATCCCGCCACAGGAAAAGAAATGCTGTTCGATTCGGAACTGGCGCCCGACATGGCTGAAGTGATAAAAAAATGGAGAAACTATATCTCCAACCGTTCAATAAATGAATAAAAGAAATTGTATGAAACCAAACATTGCCGTTGTTTTTGGAGGCGACTCCTCCGAATTCGTAGTGTCTGTCGAAAGCAGTAAAAATGTATACCGTTCCATCGATCCAGAAATCTTTAATACATGGAAAGTGCAAATAAAAGGACTTGACTGGAATGTAATGCAGGGTGATAAAAAAATAGCGGACATTGATAAAACCGATTTTTCATTCACATGGCAGGGAGAAAAAAAGAAGTTTGATTATGCCTACATTACCATTCACGGCACTCCCGGAGAGAATGGTGTCTTGCAGGGATATTTTGATTTGCTGCAGGTACCGTATTCGACCTGCAGCGTCGAAACTTCGGCACTGACTTTCAATAAATATTTTTGTAGCAATTTCCTGCGAAGTTTTGGAATCAAAATGGCCGATTCGGTATTGCTCAAAAGTTCTGACGCCGTGGATACCAATGAAATAATCGACGAACTGGGACTTCCGCTTTTTGTAAAACCTAATGCCGGAGGCTCAAGTTTCGGGGTTACCAAGGTTAAATCGAAAGAGGAACTGGAACAGGCTATCTCCACGGCGCTGAAGGAAGACTCAGAAGTGTTGATCGAGCAATTCATTCCGGGTAAGGAATTTACCTGTGGATTGGTAAAACTGGACGGAAAAAACCTGGTATTTCCGGTCACTGAAGTATTACCAAAGAAAGAATTTTTCGACTTCGAAGCCAAATATACAAAAGGAATGACCGACGAAATTACGCCGGCCCGTATTTCAGAAGAACTGACCATCAAATGTCAGGCCCTTTCGTCCACTATTTACGACTTATGCCGTTGTGAAGGCATTGTCCGGATTGACTATATCCTGAAAGACGGCGATTTTTATTTTCTGGAAGTGAACACCACGCCAGGGATGACCGGCACTAGCTTTATCCCTCAGCAAATTGAAGCTATGGGGGAAAAATTATCAAAAGTTTTGAGCAGGATTATTCACCAAAAGTTGAAAAAGGTTTAAAAGATTTCTGACGATATTAACAAAAAAGGAAGCCTCGAGGTTTCCTTTTTTTCTAACTTTGGTATCCCTATCGGAATAGGGCACTATCAAAACCTTGTGAAAAAATAAAAATGGCCGTACAAAAAAAAACAAATCCGACAAAACTGAATATTGAACAGTTGAATGCCCAATATGGAAAACTTCCGCCACAGGCGGTGGATGTGGAAGAAGCGGTACTTGGAGCATTGATGCTTGAACGCGACGCGTACATCTCAGTAGCGGATATTATCGATACAAAAAGTTTTTACAAGGAAGAACACCAGAAAATATTTGATGTAATCAAATATTTATCGACCCATGAAAAACCGGTCGACCTGCTGATGGTCACGCAGGAACTAAAAAACCGGAATATACTCGATGAAGTAGGCGGTCCCCTTTACATTACACAATTAACTTCACAGGTTGCATCGGCAGCGCACATCGAATTTCACGCGCGTATCATTGCCCAAAAATTTATCCAGAGGGAACTGATCCGTGTTTCTTCGGAAATACAAACCCGAGCCTATGATGATACCATCGATGTCGATGACCTGATAGACTTTTCGGAAACCTCGCTTTTCCAGGTAGCCGAAGGAAACATAAAAAAGGAAACTGTCCCCATCAAACCCCTGTTGCAGGAAGCATCCAAACAAATCGAAGAAGCTTCGAAACGCGACGACGGGTTGAGCGGGGTACCCAGTGGGTTCACTGCTGTCGACCGTATTACTTCTGGCTGGCAAAAAACCGACCTGGTAATTATTGCTGCCCGTCCCTCAATGGGTAAAACAGCCTTTGTGCTTTCCATGGCACGCAACATGGCTGTTGAACACCGCCGTCCGGTAGCCGTATTTTCATTGGAAATGTCATCGATCCAGTTGGTTAACCGTTTGCTTGCTTCCGAAACAGAACTAGGGTCTGAAAAAATAAAAAACGGACGCCTGCAACCCTGGGAATGGGAACATTTCAACCGGAAGCTGAACATTCTGGAAGATGCCCCGATTTTCATTGACGACACCCCAGCCCTTTCTGTATTCGAATTCAGGGCTAAATGCCGGCGACTGAAAATGCAACATGACATTGCTGTGGTGATTGTCGACTACCTGCAGCTAATGACTGCCGGTTCAGACAACCGGAGTAGCCGCGAACAGGAGGTTAGTATGATCTCTCGTTCGCTGAAGGCCATTGCCAAAGAACTGGACATTCCGATCCTGGCGCTTTCACAGTTAAACCGTTCTGTCGAATCACGGGAAGGAAAACGTCCCCAGCTTTCCGACCTTCGTGAATCAGGCGCCATAGAACAGGATGCCGACATCGTCTGTTTCATCCACCGGCCTGAATATTATGGAATTACCGAAGACGAGTCTGGCAATTCGCTCATTGGAGTAGCCGAAATCATTATTGCCAAACACCGTAACGGGGCCGTGGGTGATATACAATTATCATTCAAAAAGCAACTGGCCAAATTTACCGATATGGAAAGTATTATCTCTGAAGAAATCGAGGGTGGCCTGCAAAAATTTGATTCAAAAATGAATGCTGACCCGGAAGAAAGCTTTGGCGGGGGAATTCCCGTGAACAGCGGTTTTGAACACGAACAGGATGAACTTTCAAAGTTGAAGGGTAATAACGATGGTGTACCGTTTTAGCAAGCAATATTTCTTTTTTATAATCTTTTCCCTGATATTGGACGCGCAGGGACATGCCATGTATCTGCTTATCCCGATGGACGATACCCAGCAAAACCATCTGAAAGCATATGGTATCGCTTACTGGACGCTGGAACAGGCTACCGAAGTAAAATGGTTACTGAATTACCGGGGAGGTAGTTTCCTTATTCAATACGATTCTGAGATACAGAACGAGTGTATGGTAAGAGGGGTAAGTGCAGAAACCATTGCAGATGGTCAGACCAACAACCTGTTGATGGATATTGCCCGCGACGAGGTCAACCAGGATGCAGTGAGTATGCAAAAAGCCCCTAAAATTGCTGTGTACTCGCCTCCCAACAAGCAACCCTGGGACGATGCAGTAACCTTGGTACTAACGTATGCTGAAATAAAATACGATGTCATTTACGATGAAGAAATTCTGAACGGAAAACTAAAAAAATACGACTGGTTGCACCTGCACCATGAAGATTTCACAGGCCAGTTTGGAAAATTTTTCCGTAACTACCAACATATGCCCTGGTACCAGCAGGAAGTAAAAATCAACCAGGAAATGGCACACCGGATGGGTTTCCTGAAAGTTTCGGAAATGAAACAAGCTGTAGTCCATGAAATTCAGCGATATATTATCAACGGGGGGTTTCTCTTTGCCATGTGCGCAGCAACCGACACCTACGATATAGCCATGGCCGCTACCGGAATTGATATTTGTGAAAGCATGTTCGATGGTGATCCGGCTGACCCGCATATGAATGAAAAACTAGACTACGACCACACCCTCGCATTTAGAAACTTCACCATTGAAACAGACCCTTTCAAATATGAATTCTCGGATATTGATGTGACCGATGACCGAAGAATACCTCGTGAACAGGACTACTTCACCCTGTTTGAATTTTCGGCCAAATGGGATCCCGTACCAACCATGCTGTGTCAGGACCATACCAACCTGATCTACGGTTTTATGGGACAAACCACGGCATTCAGGAAGAGCCTGATTAAACCCAATGTACTGATTATGGGAGAAAACAAGTCAGCAGGAGAAGCCCGTTATATTCATGGAGAGTTAGGCAAAGGTTTCTGGACTTTCTACGGCGGACACGACCCTGAAGATTACCGCCACCTTGTCGGCGATCCACCTACCGATCTTAATTTGCATCCCAATTCTCCAGGATACCGGTTAATACTTAATAACGTATTGTTCCCCGCTGCAAAGAAAAAGAAACAAAAAACGTAGTGTTTACTGATATTTTATCTTACAAAACAAATCCCATAAAACAATTCCTGCACTTACCGAAATATTGAAGGAATGCTTGGTTCCGAATTGTGGTATTTCGATACTCCCGTCGCACATGTTTACTACTTTCTGTTGAACGCCTTTTACCTCATTACCAAACACCAGTGCAATTTTATTGTAGTTTTTCGGATTGAAATCAGGGAGCAAAATACTGTTTTCTACCTGCTCAACAGCAAACACCTTATAGCCTGCTGATTTTAATTTTTCAACAGTTTCGGTTGTCTCGGCATAATATTCCCATTCAACTGTTTTCTCAGCATCCAGCGCTGTTTTATGAATTTCGGTATTGGGTGGAGTAGCAGTGATTCCGCAAAGAAAAATTTTTTCGATCAGTAAAGCATCCGAGGTACGAAAAACGGACCCCGTGTTATTACAACTACGGATATTATCGAGTATTACCACGACAGGGACCTTCTTCTCTTGTTTATACTGATCAGGAGTTAAACGGCCAAGTTCATTGTTTCGTAATTTTCGCATGCTGCAAAAATAATTTTTTTATCAATGTTTTGCTGCTTTCAGAGGGGCGAATGTCCAAAATCGTAAGCCGTAAGGCGCAAAGATAGCTATCAACCTGTTATCACCACTCCACTTTCCTCCTTCTGAACGGCATGGTCATACAGCGAGCACCACCGCCACCACGTGCCAGTTCCGAACCAGCAATGGTAATGGCACATTTCCCGGCGGGAATGGAAGCTGTTCCTTTAAGCAAGTCTTCAGCCCTGATAATTTCGAAACCGTTTTTGTCCATTTCTTCAACTGTATGCACATTACGCTCGTATCCGATAACCTGGCCTGGTGCAAAAGCAAAAAAGTTAGCCCCGCTGTGCCACTGCTCACGTTCCTGTATCCAAACGTCTTTGCTGCCTCCACAGGTCACCGGTTTTAAATCGATGCCCAGTTTCTTCAATGCTGAAAGCAGATTTTTTACTTCACGGATGGAAATCACGTTCCCGTTTTCAATTTTAATATGAATAGTATGGTAACGGCTTGCCCCCAGTATCAATGGCTCATAAATCATACAACTGTCGATACCAAGGAAAGTAAAGGCCATGTCGAGATGGATAAATGATTCAGGAGTAGAAGGTAATTCCTGAACCAGCAAATGATAGGATTTTCCCGGATTTGATTTCAATCTTTCAATAATAAAATCAACACCTTGTGTCGAGGTACGGATGCCGGTGCCGATTACCAGCACATCTTCACGGGCAACCAGGAAATCACCCCCTTCTATGGTTATTTTATCTGAGAAAAGAGGGCTGTCTCCACCCGGCGGATTAATGGTTTTTGTATCCATCATCGGATGATGGGTAAAAATAGCATCCATAATAATGGCTTCGCGGTCGCGGACGCGGCTGGCCATTTTCCCGATTAGTACCTGATTATAAAATCCCATTGAGGCATCGCGGGTAAACAGAAAATTATGCAGAGGATGCAGGCTGAACCGTTCGTCAGTAAGGTAGCTGGTAAGGTTGTCCCTCTTCATCGGCACCCCCTGGATCAATAACCGGGCTACTTTCTCCCCCTCCAGTTCAAGCAGATCGGGCAGTATCCGCAAGGCATTCTCATTCCGGCAAATTTTCTGAGTAAGCGAATTTTTTATTTGTTCATCTTCTAAAATATCAGTCAATAAATCCTTTACCTCAAAGGTCCGGGCGACTTTATTTAAAATACCTTTTAACTGGACATATTCCTTACTTGCTACCGAAAGGTTTAAAATATCGCTGTACAACGCCCGCTCCGCATTTTTAGGGGTCATTTCTTCCACTTCCTGACCGGGAGTATGCACGATAACCCCTTCGAGTTTGCCGATTTCAGAGCAAACATCAATTTTTATTTTTTTAACCATAACAAACCTCTTTTCAAACTCAAAGATACAAACAATGAGACGGATGATAACGAAAAGAAAGTTTATTCGTTTTTGTTTAATAACATATTTATCTTCGCATGAACAATTCAGAAGAAATGAAAACAGGTATCTTATTGATCGTTTTTCTGACAGGCATTTCAGCTTGTTTTTCACAGGAACCCGATACATCAAAAATATTGTTGGGTACCCGGATCGACGGAGATACAGTGGTATTTCGTGAAGTACCGCCTGTTTATGTCTTTCCAACAAAAAAATTTAAAAACAAACGATATGAACGGAAGTACTGGAGGTTGGTGCGAAAGGTAAAAAAAGTATATCCTTATGCCAAAAAGGCCAACGAGTTGCTCCGGCAATATTCGGAACAATACGAAGCGACAAAAGATAAAAGACTTAAAAGAAAATATGTAAAACAAGCTCAGAATGCCCTGTTTCGGGAATACGGACCACAATTAAAAAAACTGACTATCTCGGAAGGACGGATACTAATAAAACTGATTGACCGTGAAACAGGTTCAACATCATACCAACTGATACAGGATTTAAAAGGAGGCCTTGCCGCATTTTTCTGGCAGGGGGTCGCCCGCATTTTTGGCAACAACCTGAAAGCAGAATACGACCCCGAAGTGGAAGACCGTATGATTGAAGAGATCATTTTTTATATTGATGCAGGTATAATCAAATGAGTAAACGAATATTTCTGGCTGTAAAAATCAATCCTGAACCAGAACTGCTGGAGGTAGTTGATTTACTCCGGGAGGAACTGGCCGATGAACGTATCAAATGGGTCGATGAAAATCAGTACCACATTACCCTGAAATTTTTCGGAGACACCCGGGAAAACAGGATAGAGAGTATTTCATCGACAGTAAAGGCATGTTGTCAGCAAAACAAAAGCTTTTCATTCAAACTTTGTAACCCGTGGTATTTTCGCGACCAAGAGCAACTACGGGTAATACTTTTACAGACTGCACAAACCGAAGGTCTGACTACTTTTCAAAGACAATTGGAAAACTGTTTTCCCGGCTTAGGCATTTCCCAAAAAGACCGGATTTTCAAACCTCACCTTACCCTGGGGCGAGTTAAATCGGTGCAGGAGACCAGACACTTTTACGAACTGATGAAACAATTTCCACGAACCTCTTTGCAAACAGTTACTGTCTCAGATATAATTCTTTTTGAAAGCATCCTGAAACCACCTGGACCGAAATATTTAGTGCTGGAAAAATTTAAACTTTCCAAAGACTAACTATTGGCTCCCATTTCCCTTCCCATCCCTTTAAAACAGTTCATCAGGGTATAAATCAGTATTTTAAAGTCGATATAAAGAGAGATATTCTTCAGGTAAACAATATCATATGGAAGGCGTTCAAGCATCTGGTCAATATTGGAGGCATAACCATATTTAACCTGTCCCCACGAGGTAATCCCCGGTCGTATTTTCAGTAATTGGGTATAATACGGAGCATATTCAACAATCTGGTCAACAAAATATTTCCGTTCAGGACGAAGGCCAACCAGCGACATGTCGCCTCTGATCACATTATAAAACTGAGGAATTTCGTCGAGATGGGTACGCCGCATAAAATTGCCGATCGGTGTAATCCGGGGATCGTCTTTCCCCGAAAGTACTGGTCCGTTGGGTTCGGCATCATTCACCATACTTCGGAACTTATAGATAGTGAAAGGTTTTCCAAATCTTCCAACACGTTCCTGACTGTATATAACCGGCCCTTTTGAGCCTGTTTTAATAAGAACAGCCAGTATTATAATAATAGGTAAAAACAGTATAATAGAAAAAACAGAAATAGATACATCCAGTATCCGTTTGACCTTTTCCTGCCAGACAGGCATCAACCCGTTTGAAATTTTTATAAGCGGGCTGCTGTAAATCGTATTCGTTTTTACATATCCCAAAAGCAAATCAAACAGATCGGGGACCCCCCAGACCGTAATATCCCGGTTCTGCAGCATCGTCAGTATCTCGCTCAATACTTTATGTTCCGAAGTTTCAATAGCAATAATAATTTCTTCAATATCCTTCTCTTTGATGACCTTTGAAAGCTCTTTATAGTTCCCCAGATTCTCAAGATGCCCGCTCAACAGTTGATCTTCGTCTTTCTTTACACTTAAAAAACCGATCAGTTTGTTACCTGCCGGGCGTATTTGTGTATTCAAATCGTTACAGATACGAAGTGCCTCTTCGTTTCCTCCTATAAGGATCGTGTTAAAACCAATTTGCCGGCTATGTATTTTATGAATGGTACGGGTAGTAATAATCAGCCTGAAGAGGTAAGTCAAACCAAAATGCAGGCCCAGTAAAGTAAAAAACAGATTGTAATAATTTTTGTAAGTTCCGATGGTATCATCAAGCAGCAAAAGAAAAAAAATGATAACTACCCCGGCAACAGAGGTCATGATTGTTTGTCCCAGTTCAATCAGTCTCGATTTCCGGAAAATGTTGGAATACTGACCACTGATATAATAAAAAGAAATCCAGAACAATGGGATGACCACAAGTCCCTGATAAAAACGATTGGTGAATTCAACAGGAATATCAATGCCAAACTTCTGGGGTTCTATGTAAACTTTCCGGTAGATGTAAAATAAAGTCCAGCTTGTTGCTGCTGCAAGAATGTCGAAAATCAGGTATTTAGTTACTTGTACCTTTTTATTCATAAGAAGTATATTCGTTAAGTTTGGTCTGTTTATCCGGTAAAGTCTTCCGGAACACGCCTTCTGAAAAACGCAGGCATAAACAAAAATGTTGCAGCAAAAGTAAAATCCGGGGTTTAAATTTCGATTCCGCTGTATTTCAACTTTTCAATGAGATCAAAATAAATTTTCAGGCTGTTACAATAATCTTCAAAAGCAATACTTTCTCCAGATTTACCTTCGATGCGGGAAATAAAATTCTGAAAGGCAAAACTGTCAAATGGTTGCATATCATCTCCCTGATTGGTCAGGTTCGGAATTTCGAAACGAATGGAATTGTGTTTCTGAAAGATTTGAATTTCGGCATGAATCGATTCTTCCGAGAGCAAAATATTATGGGCCGATCCGCTGGAACAACCCGCATGAATATTCACGGTAATCTGTGCCTTGTTGTTTTGCAGTCCAAGCACGTCTAAATGTTTTACAGGGGAATTCTCAAGCTTACATAGGAAAACAAGTGCATTCATAATCTCTGAAGACATTCTGAGCCCCTGTGGCTTAATCCCTACCTGCATATTGATTATTTTAACACCGGGGTTTATTTCCGGGATAATACCGGGCCTTGCTGCAAGAAACGGGTTAAACAGATGAACAACACTACCCGCTTCTTTCTGAAGTTTTAATAAATCGGCTGCTTCTGTAACTGTCAAAAGAGGTTGCATCCGAAAATAAATATGTTTCGATTTTCGGATCATCAGGCTGATAAATTCAACAGAGATGCGCTCGGTATTATAAATCAGGATGGCATCTGATAATTCCAATAGTTCAATGGGATTATGAAAAATTTGGAACTGGACCGATCTAAAATCCCGCCCCGGATTATAAACCCCGGCAATATCTATTTCCTTACTATTGTGCAGGGTTTGGTAAATCAGCTCTTCACCCTGCAAGTTTCCTATTATTCCTATCTGAATCATACATGCAAAATAGAAATATTTAAGAGTATTTGCATTTGATGTCACAAATTACTTTTCAACTGCAATTGTTAATAATGTACAAAAATTTAGATATCTTTTAAATTGAATTTTGAACTAAATTTGAACGAAAATTGGATATACATGGATTTTCAGGATACTTTACGACATCAGGGATTACGGAAGCGTTTGGTTGAAGGGCTTCGTATCAAAGGCATACGCGACTCTAAAGTCCTGGATGCCATTGGTAAAGTGCCCCGTCATTTATTTATGGACAGCGGGTTCATCCAGTTTGCTTATCGAGACCAGGCTTTCCCGATCGGAGCAGGACAAACCATCAGCCAGCCTTATACCGTCGCATATCAGAGTGAACTGTTACAGGTGAAAGAGCATGACAAAATTTTGGAAATCGGTACCGGATCGGGATATCAGGCTGCTGTTTTAATTGAAATGGGTGCATCAGTTTTTACCATCGAACGGCAAAAAGAACTATTCGTAAAAGCACAAATATTACTTCCGAAGATGGGTTACAATCCCAAGTTTTTTCTGGGCGATGGATATAAAGGGTTACCTACCTACGGACCATTCGATCAGATTATTGTAACTGCCGGAGCCCCGTTTGTTCCCGAAGATTTGTTAAGCCAGTTGAAGATTGGCGGACGTATGGTTATCCCGGTAGGTGACAAAAGCAAACAGGAAATGCTGGTGATTATCAGGAAGACTGAAGACGAGTTGAAAAAAGAAAAACACGGAACATTTGTATTTGTACCGATGTTAAAAGGGATAGTAAAATAGTTCATAAATAAATATTCAGGATGATAGAAATAAAAAAATTCACCTTTAATCCGATTCAGGAAAATACTTTTTTATTATACGACGAAACCCGCGAATGTATTATCGTTGATGCAGGTTGTTATTTCGATGATGAAAAAGAAGAACTCGATCATTTTATTTCTGAAAACGATCTAAAACCTGTAATGTTGGTAAATACTCATTGCCATTTCGACCATCTACTGGGCATAAATTATTGCAGGTATAAATATAAAACCGTTTTTTTTATTCCTGAAGAAGAACAATTGCTGGTTGAACGGGCAGTTGACCAGGGCGATCTTTTTGGTGTCCCGACTGAACCGGTAGAACCAGCAGACGGAGAATTAAAAGAAGGTGTAAAAATCAAATTCGGTAATTCCGAACTGGAAATTATTAAAGCAGAAGGGCATTCCCCCGGCAGTCTTGTTTTTTATCATCCGAAACAAAAATTTCTTCTGGCAGGCGATGTTCTTTTCCTCGGAAGTATCGGACGGACCGATTTACCCGGTGGTTCGTATGAAAAACTGGTAAATAATATCCGTACCAAACTGCTGGCTTTACCACCTGACACTAAGGTCTACTGCGGGCATGGTCCCGAAACAACCATCGGTTTCGAGAAAGAAAATAATCCTTTTTTAAGCGATTAACATACGAACCCGCAAAAATCATTTTTTTGGTGGATAAAACCAGATAATATTGAACAAATTTTATAAAGGACTAAATTTAAGATAATGGCAAGTGATAAGTTTGTAGCCCGCCATATCGGGCCAAGAGAACAGGAAATAAAAGTAATGCTGGAAAAAATCGGCGTTTCATCAATGGAACAGCTAATTGACGAAACGGTACCTGAAAATATACGTTTGGAACAGCCTCTGAAACTCGCCGATGGACTGACCGAACGGCAATATTACCGGAAAATTCTTGCCCTGGCTTCGAAAAACAAAGTGTTCAATACCTATATCGGAATGGGCTACTACGATACAATCACCCCGGCTGTGATATTACGCAATGTACTCGAAAACCCGGTATGGTATACCTCATACACTCCATATCAAGCTGAAATTTCGCAGGGACGGCTTGAGGCTTTACTGAATTTCCAAACCATGATTTGCGAACTTACATCCATGGAACTGGCCAACGCTTCGTTGCTCGATGAAGCCACTGCCGCAGCCGAAGCCATGCTGATGATGTATAACTCACGTCCCCGCGAAAAGGCCAAAGCCGGGGCTAATGTTATACTGGTCGATGAAAAAATGTGGCCGCAAACACTTGATGTACTGAATACCCGGGCTCTCCCGTGGGGAATTTCACTGAAAGTGCTTCCTGCTGCCAAGTTTGAATATACCGATGATGTTTTTGGCGTAATGGTTCAATACCCGAATTCAGATGGTAAAATCATTGATTATACAGAGGTTGTAAAATCTGCCCACGAAAAGAATATGATGGTGGCTGTTGCCGCCGACCTGTTAAGCCTGGCCATCCTGACCCCTCCGGGAGAATGGGGAGCCGATATTGTATTTGGCAGTTCACAGCGTTTTGGGATACCAATGGGATACGGAGGCCCTCATGCTGCATTCTTTGCTACGAAAGACAAATTTAAACGGACCATGCCCGGACGGATCATTGGCGTAACGATTGATTCGCACGGAAAACGGGCGTTACGCCTGGCTTTGCAAACCCGCGAACAACACATAAAACGAGAACGGGCTACTTCAAATATCTGTACGGCCCAGGCCCTGCTTGCAACCATGGCTGGGTTCTATGCTGTGTATCACGGCCCGCGCGGAATCAGGCAGATCGCAGAACGTATACATGCAATTGCTTCCCTGCTTGATAAAGAAGTTTCGGCTCTGGGATACAAACAACTAAATAAAAACTATTTTGATACTATCCGTTTTGCCCTTCCCAAATATGTTAAACGTGAAGACATCGAATGGCTCTCGCTCGAACTGGAAATGAATTTCCGTTATTTCGAAAACGGAAATGTTGGATTAAGCATTGATGAAACAACCAACCTGGATGATATTAACTGGATTATTGAAGTTTTTGCGAAAGCAGCCAATAAACCCAACAAACATATCTCTCAATATCCCGATGAAAACACCATTGGTAAAGAATATCTGAGGCAGACATATTTCATGGAACAGGAAGTTTTCAACCGGTACCGGTCGGAAACGGAAATGCTCCGGTACATTAAACGGCTGGAACATAAAGATATTTCACTTACACATTCAATGATCCCTCTGGGTTCGTGTACCATGAAATTAAATGCAGCGACGGAGATGCTCCCTCTAAGTTGGATCGAATTTGGAGGCATCCACCCGTTTGTGCCCAAGAACCAGGCACGTGGTTACCAGGAAATGATGGAAGAGCTACGGCGCGACCTGGCAGAAATTACAGGTTTTGCTGATGTAAGCCTTATGCCAAATTCAGGTGCTGCCGGTGAATATACCGGGTTAATGGTAATACGGCAATATCACATAAGCCGTGGCGACCACCAGCGCAGGGTGGTACTGATCCCTTCATCTGCACACGGCACCAATCCGGCCAGTGCTGTTGCTGCCGGGATGAAAGTAGTAGTTACCCCCTGCGACAACAGAGGAAACATCGATATTGAAGCTTTACGGGCCAAAGCCGAAGAATATAAAGACTCACTGGCGGCTTTCATGGTAACGTATCCCTCAACTCACGGCGTATTCGAATCATCAATCGTGGAAATGTGTAAAATCATTCACCAGGTTGGAGGACAGGTTTATATGGATGGCGCCAACATGAATGCCCAGGTTGGATTGACCAACCCCCACCGTATTGGCGCCGATGTATGCCACCTGAACCTTCATAAAACATTTGCCATTCCGCATGGTGGCGGCGGCCCTGGAGTTGGTCCTATCGCTGTTGCAAGCCATCTGGTTGATTTTCTCCCTTCCCACCCGGTAATGAACAACGGCCATGTCGGAATTATAGCCGTTTCTGCTGCCCCCTGGGGAAGCGCTTCGGTACTGCCCATCACGTATGGCTATATCAAAATGCTGGGCGCCGATGGTTTGAAACGTGCAACAGAAGTGGCAATACTGAATGCCAATTATATTGCACATGCCTTGAAAGATAATTTCGGAATTTTATACACCGGCGAAAACGGACGCGTGGCCCACGAAATGATACTGGAATGCCGGCACCTGAAAGGCCCGTCGGGAATTGACGAAACCGATATTGCCAAACGCCTGATGGATTACGGGTTTCATGCTCCTACCCTCTCGTTCCCGGTACACGGCACATTGATGGTCGAACCGACCGAAAGCGAATCGCTTCAGGAACTAGACCGGTTTATTGAAGCAATGAATACTATTTACAAGGAAATCACAAATATTATTGACGGCAAACTTGACCAAACAGACAACCCGTTAAAAAATGCGCCACACACAGCCGAAGATGTTACGTCCGATGAATGGAGCCACAGTTATTCAAGGCAACAGGCTGCGTTCCCGCTCGCATGGCTAAAAGAGAACAAATTTTGGCCGCCTGTTGGCCGTGTCGACAATGCCTATGGCGACCGTCACCTGGTTTGCACTTGTGCTCCGGTTGAAAGTTATAAGTAGTCTTTATGATAAAGGTATCCGGGAGTCAGGTCCCCGGTTCACCGGAAGGTGAATTAAAGCTGTTGACCACCCCATCCGGCAAGCCGGACACCCCTCCTTGAAAAAAGGAGGGGAAACGGAAGAAGTAGCGGCAGAGAAGAATAAGTTACTATGTTATGGTTTCTGAAAACAGATATGACTACTCCCGCATAATACCACTAACCTTTCAAAAACACACCATGCCAAAAATTCTCCTCCTGACAAGGAGGAGTACCTCGGCTTGCCGTGGGGAGGTGGTACTGAATCCCTCTTGAAAACAGACGGGAATGGTGGGGCGGATACGGTTGAATGCAAACAGAATAACACCGGCCACGGGAGTTCGCCCAAAAAAGCAATGCAATTGTATGGCCGGAAATAATGAAATGCTAAAAAAAGCAATAAAATTTGTCAATGAAATACACTCAACCTTATCTTTAAAAGAAACCTTAGTAGCAAACATAGGTTTATAATGAAAAACGAACCTTATAAACCTTATCTATCTTTTAATTGTATGCTGATAATTAGGTAATAAGGTTTTGTTCTTTGTGGTAATTATCAGGCTACTAAGGTTAGTAAAAATAAGGTCAATGCTGTTTCTTTGACAAAAGCAACAGGAAAATTCTCACCCCCCGGGAGCAGGTTGAATTTCACTGTCCCGGGCGAATATTCTTATATATCCTTTTCAGGAAACTTCCCCTATAGTTTTGCAGCAAGCCGTCACACTAATGGGGAAAGTCTCCTGCAGTTTTGCAGCAAACCATCCCCCTATGGAATCCTTTCTTTTTCCAGATATAAGGATAAAGTAATTTCCCAATAAACTTGTACATGATCTCATACTTCCGTAATTTTGATTTACTTTAAAATTTACAAAATGATTGGATTTCCCAATGCCAAAATAAATATAGGGTTAAATATCACCGGAAAACGAAGCGATGGTTTTCATAATCTGGAAACGATACTATATCCTGTAACTCTCACCGATGCACTTGAATTTGCAGAAGCCGGTTCTGTAAAAATTGAGACGACCGGACTGCCCATCGACGGGCCCCCGGAGCAAAACCTCGCATTAAAGGCATATCGTCTGTTGAAAGAACAATACGACCTTCCGCCCATTCATATCCATCTTCATAAAAATATACCGATGGGTGCAGGACTTGGAGGCGGATCAGCAGATGGCGCTTTTATGCTGAAAATGTTAAACGATCACTTCAATCTGAATTTATTGAATGAAGAACTTGAAAAATATGCTGCGCAACTGGGTAGCGATTGCGCCTTTTTTATTGAGAACATACCGGTTTATGCACGGGGCAAAGGTGATTTACTGGAGCCGGTAGTCCTCCGCTTTTCCGAGCTCTATATCTTACTAATAAAGCCACCTTTTGGAATTTCGACAAAAGAAGCATACGACATTACGGCCCCGCAAAAAAACCGTATTTCATTGAAAGCTCTGGTTAACTTTCCAATCAGCCAGTGGAAGCAGAATATAAAAAATCAATTTGAAAAAACACTTTTCATCAACTATCCTGAAATAGCCGGTATTAAAGAAAAGCTTTATAATATGGGTGCTGTTTATGCTTCGATGACCGGTAGCGGTTCAGCAGTTTATGGCTTATTCCGCTCTAATCCTGAACGCTTTATTTCACATTTTCCTCCTGAATATTTCTCGTTTACGTCCCGTTGCTAACCCAAATTAAAACCTTTTTTTAAAACAATATTCACATATATTAACAAGGAGGCTTGTAACTTTTTGTTGTCTGTGTAGTCTTAAATAATAGAAAACAGAAAATAAACAAGTTATACTCAAAGTCATGAAAAAAACAATTATTTTATTGGCAGGAATTTTTATCCTATGTTTATCAGGCTTAATTGCCCAAAGTGCAGCCATTGAAAGAAGTACTTTTAACAATGCACTGTTAATCCAGGAAAATGATCCGGATTTAAATATAGAAAAATGGATGGTAAACAGTAAATACTGGGACTGGGCAACATCTGATAATAATGCAGCTTCAATTGCTGAAGAAAACGACGAAGCGCTGGAACTGGAAAACTGGATGACACAAAATTGTTACTGGAATTAGCAAGGAGAGAATAAGTTTTAGTTTAGTTAGTAAATTTAAGAAGGGGCTTAATGTCCCTTCTTTTTATTCATCAAAGCTTATTCCTGAATATACACCCGTTTTACGCGCTGCGAAATACCGGTCAGTACTTCGTAAGGGATCGTTTCCATCCAACGGGCCACATCAGTCAGCTTTACGCGATCGCCAATCAGTTCCACTTCATCACCTTCCTGTACATTCAACCCGGTCACATCAATCATACACATATCCATGCAAACATTTCCGATCAGCGAGGCAAAATGGCCGCGAACAAACACTCTCCCGACCCCGTTGCCCAGACGCCGGTGGTACCCGTCGGCATAACCTACAGGAAGTATTGCAATCTCCGAATCCCGGTTTATTTTTCCTTTGCGTCCATATCCTACTGTTTCACCTGCCCGTACTTTTCTTACCTGCGAAACGGTGGTTTTTAAACATCCGATCGTTTGGATGCCTTTGTTTTGTATAGCACTTACCCCGTACAAACCAATTCCCAGCCTCACCATTTCAAACTGGCAGGAAGGGAACCGCTCGATACCGGCAGAATTTAATAAATGCCGTAATATTCTGTATCTCAAACTTTCAGTAATAATTGATGACAACTTTTTAAACCGTTCTATTTGCGACATAGTAAAATCATCGTGTACATTTTCATCGGATGCAGCCAGATGCGAGAATACCGAAGCTACCAACAATTGGTTATTTACAGAAAGAGCCTGTACAAGCTCACAAATCTCCTCTTCCGAAGAAAAACCGAGCCGGTTCATCCCGGTTTCCAGCTTGATATGAACGGGATAATAAGTAGTGGCATTCCGTTCCACTGCAGCAGCAAACCGCCGGTATAAGCCAGGCGAATAAATATTGGGTTCGAGCCGGAACTCGATCATGCTCTCGAAACTGTGTTCCTCGGGGTTCATCACTACGATTGGCAATTCAATACCCGCTTTACGCAGTTCGATACCTTCGTCTGCCACGGCCACGGCCAGGTAATCGACCTGCTGGAATTGCAGTACGCGTGCTATTTCAGAACTCCCGCTACCATATGAGAAAGCTTTTACCATCACCATGATCCTGGTATCGGGCCGAAGTTGCGATTTAAAAATATTCAGGTTGTCGACTAAGCGGTTCAAATTGATTTCCAATATGGTCTGGTGGTATTTTTTCTGAAGTACCGACGAAATCCGTTCGAAATGAAACGGACGGGCACCTTTCAGCAAAATAATTTCTTCTTTAAAAGACAAAGGCTCAAAATTCTGAAGAAAAGCATCCGTACTTTCATAGAAACTGCTATTGATCGTAAAACAGTTTTTATGTGCTGATATTTCCGGCCCGATGCCAATCATCCGGTCTGTTTTACTGGCCACCAGCAAACGGTTCACTTCCTTATAGAGATTTTCCAATTGTTTCCCCGACTGCTGAATATCCGACAAAATAAGGCTTTTCTTTTTTACGGAAAGCACATTCTGCTGCAATTGAAAATTAAGCGCGATAGACAGCGAATTAATATCCGAATTATAATAGTCGTTTATCAGCCTGCATTGGTTGATGCCTTCTTTCATTTCCAGGCGCATGGCAACCGGTTTCAAGGCAGATACCAACTGCAAAGTCTCATCAGAAAGCCATCCCTGCGAAGCCGCAAAAACCAGGCAGTGTGCCACATTTTCGATACTGGCAGCATCGTTAAAATGGATCCGGCACTGGTATTTTTTATTCTGAAAAGAAAACTGAAAAACAGTCCCTTCCGGCTTTTTTTCAGTTTGAATAAAAATCGTTGCCGATTGCTCCGAGAATGACCAGCCAACCAGCTTTTTGTGATGAAACCGTTTTTCGATCATTGAAGCAGGCAAGGCCTGATCACAGCTGTAAATAATGGTTTCAGCCGTTTCAAAAAGGTCGAGTTTCTGCGCGATCTTTTCCTCCATGCTACTGAAATTTTCCTGGTGTGCTTCCCCTATGTTGGTAAAAACACCTACTGTTGGGCTAATAATTTCAGCTAACCTTTGCATTTCCCCGGGTTTGGAGATACCCGCCTCAAAAATGGCAAGTCCGTAATTTTCTTTCATCAGCCAGACAGACAAAGGTACCCCCACCTGCGAATTGTAACTCTTCGGATTCCTGACGATGTTCATTTGCCGGCGCAACAACTCGTACAGCCACTCTTTCACAATGGTTTTCCCGTTACTTCCGGTAATTCCAATCACCGGATAATAATATTGTTCACGGTTCCATCGTGCCACCTTTTGCAAGGCTCTTAGTGTATCTGGAACCTCGATAAAGCATATATTCTGATACTTTTCCTGGTCTTTTCCGATCGAAGAAACAACAAAAGTTTTTACTCCTTTACGAATTAAAGCAGAAATATATTTGTGCCCGTCATTTCGTTCGCCAATCAAAGCGAAGAAACAAGTTTCTGAAGGATCGGTAATGGTACGGCTGTCGATAGAAACCGAAGAAACCATACTGTTTCCCGCGCCAATAAGTTTCCCCTCCAAAACAGCACTTAATTGTTGTTGGCTAATCCGGGGCATCAGGAATTTACTTTGATATAACAATCGCGGCAAAGCGGTTCGTACTCTTCTCTTTCGCCCAGCAACACCAGTTTTTCGTTTTTGCCCAGCCGATGCGAGAACTGGGCAACGCTACCGCAACGCATGCAAATAGCATGTACTTTGGTTACATAATCGGCAATAGCCATCAATCCGGGAATAGGGCCAAACGGCTTTCCTTTAAAATCCATGTCAAGTCCGGCCACAATTACACGGATTCCCATTTCGGCCAGACGGTTACAAACATCAATCAGGCCATTGTCGAAGAATTGTGCCTCATCAATCCCGACCACATCTACATCGCTGCTGAGCAATAAAATGTTAGCCGAATTTTCAACCGGAGTGCTCAAAATAGTATTTTCGTCGTGTGAAACGACTTCTGCTTCCGAATAACGGGCATCAACACGGGGCTTGAATATTTCGACCCGCATTTTTGCAATCTTAGCCCGTCGCAACCGCCGAATCAGTTCTTCTGTTTTCCCTGAAAACATCGATCCGGAAATCACCTCGATGCTGCCTGTCTTTTTTTGTTTGTGCGTATCCCTTTCAATAAACATTATCAGTCCAGATGCTAAAGATTTTCGTACTTTTACATGGTCGTGAAATTCCGTTAACGGAACAACCAACAGGTAAATTTAGCTGATTAGACCGAAAAACGAA
Source organism: Prolixibacteraceae bacterium (assembly GCA_963662895.1). Lineage (GTDB taxonomy): Bacteria > Bacteroidota > Bacteroidia > Bacteroidales > Prolixibacteraceae > GWE2-42-39. Next base: position 3,733,497 of record OY759982.1, read on the forward strand.
CAATAAATTACCGGGTAAATTGTTATAAAAAAATGAACAAGGAAAAACTGATCGATATTATCCTGAAAGACATCGGGGAACTGAAAGAAATTTCTGAAGAAATAAAAAAAACGGGCATCAACACGAAACTGGAAACCGACATTGCCTTTTCAAAGGCTAATCTGATATTGCAGGAATTTCAATTACTGAAGGAAAAGTATTCTGAAAATATCACGGCCACTACCATGGAAGAAACAGACATTGTTGCTACCGGAAAAATGATCATCGGAAAAGCAGAAAAGAAAATTGAGGAACCAATAGCCACCTTTCAGAGGGAAGAACAGGATGAAGAGATGGCAGATGTCCCCCAGGAAATAGCTAACGACCCCGATGATCCTGAAGAAGATTATCCGGAAAATGAAGATTTCGAGAAAAACGATGATGGGAATGAAACTGTAGAAGATACGGAAAACGATGATAAGGATGATTTTGAAGAGGAGGAAGAAGAAAGAACCAGTATCTCTCACATAGAGAAAAAAACGGTCGGAGAAAATTTCCATATAAAAAAATCGCTGAACGATATGCTGGAAAAAAATAATACACTTGATCAAAAGATCGCACACAGTCCGATTGCCAATCTTCAGTCAGCTATTGGAATTAACGACCGTTTCCTTTTTATCAGGGAAATGTTCAATAACGATGCAGCACTTTATTCGGAAGCTGTCAGACAAATTGACCAATGCGAAAATATCAAACAGGCAGTCAATTACCTGAGTTCGAATTTCAAAATAAAAAAGACGGAGACCAGCCTGAAATTTGTAGAGCAGATCAGACGCCGTTTTGCAAAATAAACCGGAAATGGGAAAGTTTTACCTTGTACCAACCCCTGTCGGAAACCTGGAAGATATGACCCTCAGGGCGATCCGTATTCTGAAGGAGGTTTCGCTTATCCTAGCTGAAGATACACGAACATCGGCCAAGCTGATGCACCACTTTGAGATAAAAACCCGCTTGCAATCGCACCATAAATTCAACGAACATCAGACTGTTGAAGGTATTGCAGAACGTATCCTGTCAGGCGAAAACATCGCACTGATCACAGATGCAGGTACACCCGGTATCAGCGATCCCGGTTTTTTACTGGTACGCACCTGCCTTGAAAAAGGGGTGGAAGTAGAATGCCTTCCCGGGGCAACAGCCCTGATACCAGCACTGGTAAATTCAGGTTTCCCGACCGACAAATTTGTTTTTGAAGGTTTTCTTCCGCAAAAAAAAGGACGGCAAAAACGTATTTCGGAATTAGCCGGAGAAACCCGCACCATGATCTTTTACGAATCGCCTTACCGGCTGGTAAAGTGCCTTCAGCAATTTGCCGAATCGTGGGGAAGCGACCGCAGGGCATCTGTTTCGCGCGAACTGAGCAAACTGCACGAAGAAAATAAAAGGGGCACATTGAATGAACTGATCGAATATTTCGGTGAAAAGCAGGTAAAAGGCGAAATTGTAATCGTGGTGGAAGGAATTACAAAGGAAAAAATTAATGCCAATTAATCCCATTAAAACCGGTTCTTCCAGCAGATGGCAATGGCCTACAAATCAGTTACAGCACGTATAAATCCCCCGGATGCTAAGTAATTAAATTTTGAGATTGGAAACTTATAAGTTACCTTTACAGCATGGAAAAAGTTAGAGAGGTAATTGCATATCGGAATTATTTTGAAGATTTTCTCAAGAAGCAACCTGTTAAAATTCAGAACAAAATATACAAAGTGATTGAAATTATTGAATCATATGAAAAAATTCCGAGTCAATACCTTAAATACATTTCGGGAACACCCGGACTTTTTGAAGCAAGAATAAAATTAGGTTCAAACATTTGGAGAGTATTCTGCTTTTTTGATGAGGGAAAACTTGTAATTCTATTGAACGGATTTCAAAAGAAAACTCAAAAAACTCCTAAAAAAGAGATTGAAAGAGCTACTCGATTGATGTATGAATACTACACAGAAAAACAAAAGGAGAAGAAAAATGAATACAACAAATTGGTCTGAAATTAAGGATAGAGTGTACGGAGAAAAAGGCACTGAAAGACGTGACGAATTAGAAAGAGAATTTGAAACTTTTCAAATCGGATTAAAGTTAAGAGAGGCACGAGAACAAAAAAATATGACTCAAAGTCAATTAGCCGAGAAATTAGAGAAAAAAAGGACTTACATTTCACGAGTGGAAAACAATGGAAGCAATTTGACATTAAAAACACTATTCGATATTGTTGAAAAAGGACTTGGAGGAAAAGTTAAAATCTCGATTGAAATTTAAAAATACGTGCTGTCGTTGAATAGATTTTCACCCGAGGGCTTAACTTCTTTCGACTATGATAAAAACATACGACCATATTTTTTTCGACCTGGACCACACGCTTTGGGATTTCACTGCCAACTCAAGGCAGGCATTAAAACTAACGCTCGAAAAACATGACCTGCTGAAACAAATACCTTCGTTCGGTGAATTTGTAAAAGGATATGAAACGGTCAATGGAAAACTCTGGGAAGATTACAGAAAAAGGAAGATCAGTAAAAATTCACTAACCAGCCAACGTTTTTCCATGAGCCTGGAAGCATTTGACATTTCGAATGCCAACTGCCAGGAACTAAACGATTGTTATTTACATTTCATGGCCGAACAAACCGGTCTCTATCCGGGGACCACAGAAACACTGAGCTACCTGAAAAACAAAGGCTATCAGATGCACATTATCACCAACGGATTCCAGGAAGTACAGCTAAAAAAACTGAGGAACAGTGGTCTCCACAGGTTTATTTCACGGGTATTTATTTCAGAAGTGGTACAATCGCCCAAACCTGAGCGGAAAATTTTTGAATATGCACTGAAGTCATGCAATGCAAAGAAAACCCGCAGCATTATGGTTGGGGATAACTGGGAAGTGGACATCCTGGGGGCCCTGAATTTCGGCATCGACCAGGTAATGTTCCTGAACAACGGCCAAAATCCTGTCCCCGAAGAAATCCGTCACCAGATAAATGGCATCATCCCCGGTTTTATTCAGCAAAAACGAAATAAAACGTATTTTACAGAAAAGCCGGAAGAACTTCAAACGCTGTTTTAGAAAGACTTCCAAGGCTTTAGGCCCAGATCAACCTTCGGTTTTTCACTTTTGTCCATCGTATCCCAGATAACCAGTGCTGCTCCCATAGCAGTTGAATTATCAATTTCAGAAGTAAAAACACTTTTATCCGGGAAAAAATTCGCCAGCAACCGGACAAATATCTCGTTCCGGGCAAAGCCTCCGGAAACAAAAAGTTTTTTCACCTCATCGTTTTCGGGAATAACCAGTCGAATAGAACCGGCACAAAGCAAGGTTAAATCGTACACAAAGCGGTTGTATGCTTCCTCAAACGACGAAAAAGCAGAAAGGTCGACGGTCGTGTCAACATAATCAGCCGGCACCCCTTCCCTGAAAAATACTTTGTTTTCGCGATCAGAAAGATATGTAGCGATCAGGCTTTCATCGGCTTTTACTTTTTTAAACTCATCCTTCCCTAACCCGAAATGACTGGTAATCCGGGCCACATTTACATCGTGGATGTGCCCCATGAATAAACGCGATGATTTGACCGGCTTTTGCTGAATGCTAAGGTAACACAAGCAATCGCTGTTTAACTGTTCTGCGGTCAGTGGTTCATCATTGAACGGGTTCATATTGATACACCAGGTACCGGTTGATACCAGTAAAAATTTGTCATCTGTTCCCATGAAATACGGTGCCAGCGAAGCCGAACTATCGTGGATACCAATCCCCGAGAGCAGTTCACGACCGGCTATTTCCGTCTCAAACACAGTGGAGTTGGAGATTGGTTCCGGCAAAACAATATTTTCACCGGCAAGCCAGTCATGGTACTTTTTATTATCGAAATCCCACATAGCGGTATGGCAACCGATAGAAGTATATTCAGATACGACCTTCCCTGTAAAAATAAAAGAGAGATATTGAGGAAAATGAAGGATGTGCTTTACTTTTTCGTAAACCGCAGGTTTCTCTTTTTTCAGCCATAAAATCTGAAGTCCCGAATTAAGCATTCCCATTGCATGGCCTGCTGTTTTCCGGCAAAACTCATTCTGCCCGCCGTACTTTTGGTACAAAGCCTGTGGAATTTCCGGAGGCATCGGCTTCAGGTAATTATATACCGGAGTCAACAAATTCCCGTTATCATCAAGATGGGCAAGCGATGCCCCGTAGGTTGAATAATTAACGCCACAAACCTCATATTCCTCACTCACGGATAACTGTTCCATTGTTGAAACGATCCATTTTCGGATCAGGTCAATATCATCACACTCGAACCCGTCATCGTCCAGGACTGTTGGGAATTTTTCTTCATTTTGAGATACAACCTTTAAATCCTGATCGAAAAGCAGAATTTTTTTATTGGTTTTGCCGATGTCGAAAACGGCTATTACTTTTTGTTTCATTGTTTTACCTAAATTATTGTTTTGCAACCTGCCGGCGGTAGTTTTCCACTTCCCAGTTATCGATAAAATCGATTTGTTCCTGGGTCATGAAATGCGGGCCGCCAAAATTTTCGGAATAGAAACTTACTTTCATCATGTTCTGAAAAACTTCCAGTACTGTTTGAGCCGACTTCCGGTTTTCTTCCACTACCAGTAACCCGTTTCCCTGAACGGCAATCATTTTAGGCAGATAACCATGACGGTTTTTAAAGCCGGTCACAACTTCTTCCAAATCGGACGAACCGGAAGAGAACGCGTAATTCGACTTGCAGTAAACAATATCATCGGGGGTAAACGGCTTTCCTGTTTTTGCAAAAGTATCGCTGTTTTTTACAAACGACTGTATAAGTTCATTTGTAGTGAACAATACCCCGGAAGAATTAACGCCAAACGATTTTTCCAGCATTGCTGAAAAATATCCGGATCCTTTTTCTGTTGACAATTCTTCCGTCGAAGGCAGAGGGCCGGAAATACATTCACGTAATTTTTCTTCAATGTCACTATAGATTGTTTTGATCTCGCCGGAAGTGTTGGCCCCGACAAATATCCCGTGATTTTGCAGGAAGATAACCGATGGTTCTGTTCCACGCTTTTCCCTGAAACGGATTATTTCTGCTTCAATTTTTTTAAACAGTACATATCCCGGATCGGTGTATTCAATAAACAAAACGTTGTTGCCAAACAATTCGAAGGTTTTCTGCTGTGCCTGGTTCGAACACATCAGCGCATTGACCAGCGTAGGATGCGTATGCACCACAAACGGGAACCTGATAACCTCATGAAGGGACGTTTCAACCGAAGGGCGTTTGTTTTCGGGATAAAGGATTGCTTTGTACAAATCGGCTTTCACTTCGGCTTCACGTTCCGACGAATTTTTACTGTACGTCTTTTCTGAAATTTTTTTCAATTCTTTCCGCGAAAGGCAAACAAAGCCGTCTTCGTTAATCGTTGCAAGCGATGATCCACTGGCTTTAATCCACATCTTTTCTTCGTTTTTGTACGAAGTATTCCCCCCCCCGGCAATAATAAATGCCGGGTTGTTCCCGTAAAACCTGGAAATTTCAATTAATTCTTTTATTTCTTTTTCCATCTTTTCTGAAAATAGGAATGCAGATAACAGGATAAAGTTGCAATCCCTGTTACCCTGCATTCCTGATTAGTCGTTGTTTTATCGTTTCGACAAAACTTCTTTTTCGTATTCCTCTATTTCAGTAATAAAGTCAGTTCCTACCGGAACGCCTTTAGTCATACAGAAGTAATCCCAAACGGCACTGAATGGTTTGGCTTTCATTTCCTCAAGTAATGCCAAACGTTCGAAATACTGTCCTTTTGCTTCGTACTGACGAAGAGTAGTAATTGGTTCGAGCATTGCCTGCAGGAAACATTTCTGTGTGGCACGGGTACCAATCACATAAGCGCCAATCCTGTTGATGGAAGCATCGAAATAGTCGAGCCCGATATTTACGCGGTCCAATGCATCGCAACGAACAATTTCCTTGGCCAGTTCCAGAGTATCATCGTTCATGATGGTTACATGGTCGGAGTCCCAGCGGACCGGACGGCTCACATGCAACATGATCTCAGGCGTGAAAAGCAATAAGGCTGAAATCTTGTCGGCAACACTTTCGGTCAGGTGGAAGTGTCCGGTATCCAGCGTAACAATTTTATTGTTTTTAGCCCCGTATCCCAGGTAGAAATCGTACGAACCAACGGTATAACTTTCTGCACCAATTCCGAACAATTTTGCTTCGATGCAGTCTTTCATGTGGTCGTATTTGGTTTCAAAAATCTCATCAAGCGATTCTTTCAGCAGACGACGATATTCTAACCGGTTAACAGTTTGATCTTTACTTCCGTCGTGAATCCAAAGGTTCATCACACAGGGAGAACCCTGATATTTACCCATCTCTTCGGAAATAGCACGGCAGCGTTTGGTATGTTCAATCCAGAACTTACGGATTTCTGAATCGGGATTTGACAGGGTTAGTTCCCCTGATTTAGGATGCGAGAAAGAAGTGGAGTTGAAATCAAGTTTAAACCCGTTTTCTTTAGCCCATTTCATCCAGCTTTCAAAATGTTTGGGTTCAATTTGATCACGATCAACAAACTTACCGCCAAAGTCGCCGTAAATAGCATGCAGGTTCAGACGATGGCTGCCGGGAATCAGAGAGGCTGCATACTTAATATCAGCACGAAGTTCATCGATATTACGAGCTTTGCCGGGATAATTCCCGGTAGCCTGGATACCACCGCTGAGCTGGGCATCGGGATTCTCGAAACCAGTTACGTCGTCAGCCTGCCAGCAGTGCAGCGAAATCGACAAATCACTCATTTGTTTTAGTACGGCATCGGTATTGATGCCCAATTCAGCATATTCTTCTTTTGCAAGCTGATATGCCTTTTCAATTCTTTCTTTGTTCATTTTTTCTATTTATTAAAGTTAAAAATCAAGTATTATTTTAAGCCTGGAGCCGGATAGCGGAACGAATAGTCCCCGGATCCAAGCTGAACGGTTACATTTTCATTATTCTGTACCAGTTTTGATTTCACTTCGGCTGCCGTTACGACCTGATCCACCTGAGTGGACGGCAACGTAACAGAAGCAGTGGTATTTGCCGGAATTGAAATTCCATACACAAAATCCTGTCCGTCGAATTTCCAGGCCGATTTAATCATCCCGTACATCGACATAAATTCAGCATCGGCATTTGTTAAACCTCCTCCGACATGGGGGCTGAAAAAAATACGTTTATACCCCGGATTTTCAGGGTCAACATTTATGCCGGCGACATGGTTATACAACCACTCACCGATTGCACCGTAAGCATAATGATTAAAGCTGTTCATGCCTACATCCTGGAAGGTACCATCCGGTTTTTGTCCGTCCCAGCGTTCCCAGATAGTGGTTGCCCCCTGGGTAACCGGATAAAGCCATGAAGGATATTTTTTTCGCATCAATAACATGAAGGCCAGATCGTCGCGTCCGATTGCCGACAAAGTACTGCATAATAAAGGAGTTCCGACAAAACCGGTTGTCAGATGCTTAAACTTCGTCACATCTTCAGCAAAATAACCGGCTGCTTTTTCCCTCATGTATTCAGGTAACAAGTCGAAAGAAAGCGCCAGTGCATAAGCCGTTTGGGTATGTGAAACCAACCTGCCGTTGGGGGTAACAAATTCAGCATTAAAGGCTTTTTTTACAGCTTTTGCCAATGCAGTATATTCAGCTTCGTCTGCCTTGTTCCCGATTATCCCGGCTATTTTTGCCAGTAAATTTGTTGAATAGCAATAATAGGCCGTTGCAATCAGGTCTTTTTCAGTAGTTGCCCCCGTATAATCGGAGCGGGTTGATGCAAAAGCCAGCCAATCGCCATAATGCGTGTCACCTGTCCATAAATTATCTTCTCCGGCACGGTTTCTCATATATTCAACCCAGCCTTTCATGCTCGAATACTGTTCTTCCAGAATACGTTTATCGCCGTAAATACGGTAAACAGTCCACGGGACAATAAGTGCCACATCGGCCCAGGCTGTAGATCCGCCGCCGCCTTTCAGTACATCGGGGATTACATGCGGTACTTTACCGTTGGGAAGCTGATCGGCAGTAATGTCTTTTGTCCATTTAGTATAAAAAGCAGCCACATTAAAATTGAAAGCGGCAGTCATACTAAATACCTGGGCGTCTCCGGTCCAGCCAAGACGTTCGTCACGCTGCGGGCAGTCAGTCGGGACATCCAGGAAGTTTCCGCGCTGGCCCCACTGGATATTGTGTTGCAGTTGATTGATCAGAGAGTCAGAACATGCAAAAGTCCCGGTCTGTGGCATATCCGAATAAATGACAACACCGGTAATATTGTCCAGCCCCGGTGTTCCCGGGAACCCTTCCAGTTTTACAAAACGGAATCCGTGGAAAGTAAAATGCGGTTCAAAAACTTCTTCGCCATTCCCTTTCAAAATATACGTATCGGTTGCTTTTGCAGAACGCAGGTTTTCAGTATAGAAATTACCCTCTTTATCAAGCACTTCAGCAAACTTAAGGATTACCTTATCGCCTTTATTTCCCTGAACCTTCAGCCGTACCCATCCGACCATGTTCTGCCCCATGTCGAATACAGTTTCACCTTTGGGGGTTGTCAGTATTTTTATTGGTTTTTTTTCCATAATTGCCCTGACCGGAACTCCCTGCGGGGCAACCAGAATATCCTTAGACTGGGAAAGGATAACCGCATTTTTCCATTTGCTATCGTCGAATCCGATTTTGTCCCAACCGGGTATCTCCAGCCGGGCATCATACATTTCCCCGTCATAGATGCCTGATTCGAGGATAGGGCCGGTACTCACTTTCCAGCTTTTATCGGAGCCTATTATTTCTGAAGTTCCGTCGGTATAATTGATCTGAAGCTGAGCCAGCAAAGCCAGTTTGGTACCATAATAACCACTCTGGCTCGACCAACCTATCGTTCCCCGGTACCAGCCGTCACCAAGTATTGCCCCCAGTGAATTTTTCCCCTGAAGCATAGCAGTAACATCATAAGTCTGGTATTGTGTCCTTTTGTTATAAGAAGTCCAGCCCGGGGTAAACAGGTCGGGGCTTACTTTCTGTCCGTTCAGGAACAGTTGGTACAGTCCTTTTGATGTAATATATACCCGTGCTGATTTAATCTTTTTACTTGTTGAGAATTCTTTTCTGAAATACTGACAAGGTCTGATTTTCGCCGTGTCATTCGCTGAGCTCATACTTATCCAGGAGGCTTTCCATGTTCCCGGGTCCAGGATACCCATTTCCCAGAAAGCAGGAGCACTCCATGCACTCACTTTGTTATTATTATCCCATACGCGCACCTTCCAGTAAACCCGTTGCATCGATTTCAGTGCAGGGCCACCGTATTCCACGTTAACAGACTGGTCACTTTCAACTTTTCCCGAAGACCAAACCAGTTTACCTTTCGGGGACTGACTGGTCACTTTTATTTCATAAGCTGTTTGCAACACGTTTGATCTGTCAGAAAGAATCTGCCAGCTAAAACGCGGTTTTTTCACATCAATCCCGATGGGGTTTTCGTGATATTCGCAAACAAGTTTTGTTACCTGTGTTTTTGCAAAAAGCAAAGAACTAATCATACTGAAAAGCAAAAACAAAGAAAAGATCTGTACTAACTTTTTTATTGGGTTCATATGATTTTTTGTTAGTTTATATTTATTCCATGTAAAAAACTTCGTCAAGAGGTATAGTTACCGGTGAGTTGTCGGGATTTGTTTTCATGATGTCGGCCATAAAAGCCCACCACTTTTTCACAACTTCGGTTTGTCCCAAATCCTGAGACCCTTCATCGCCGCTTACTTTCTGAAAAGCAAACAGGATATTCGTTTCTTCGTCCAGAAAAATCGAATATTCACTGACACCGGAATCTTTCAATAATTTTTTCAGTTCAGGCCATATTCCGGCATGGCGTTTTTTGTATTCTTCTTTTTGTCCTTCGTTGAGGTACATTTTAAATGCTAGCCTTTTCATATTTACTTTTTTATTTTTTTGTTTCCACACATTATTTCTTATTGCCGTATTGTGTTCTCTATAATTTACCACAGTCATTCTTCGTTGCACATTACCTTTTTTACCGCTTCCAGGTAGCCAAACCCGTTGAGCATATCGGGTAGCAGGTAACTGCCTTCCACCCATTCGTTCCAGGCATTGATAGTGATCAGTCGGGGTTGTTCGGGATGGTTGTCCGCATATTTCTTCGCCTGGGAAAGCAAGGCTGCAAAACTGGCTGGCGTATTATGATAGTGTACTACATCATGGATCCCTTTTGCAGGAAATCTCGGCGTATCGTCCCAACCAACGGAAACACAGGGAAACAGCGGCACATCCAGGATAGAATCCATTTGGGCCCGTATTTTCATTGAATTGGCACCATAAACTACGTAATCCTCGTTCATGCCCCCCATGTTGTACATCGCCACACTGTTGAATCCCATTTCTTTTACCCTTTCGGAGAACCGGGTAGCTGCTTCTTCCGACATAATGGAACCTCCGCCCTGGTTCCACTGGATGTGTAAACCCGGGAACCCCGCTTTTTTTACTTCTTCCCGGAAATAATCCAGCCCTTTGCGGGTCTCTTCAACGCTCCCGCCAAAACTTTTCAGCAGATTTTCCACACTGAACACGGAAAATACAGGCTTACCGTCGATCTTAAAATAATTGGGTTGATTAAAATATTGTTTGATTACCCTGTCAACAATAATTTTAAAGTTGTCCCAATCCACAACCCCGGTCCAAAGCAGGGAGGTATCGTCCTTGAACTTATGTACATTCCAGTAGTTGTGTTTTACATTGTGGTTGGCCCACATGATATAAAACTGCATTTTCGAATTATTCTTTGCCTTCAGAAAACCATTATTGAGGGTACTCTCCAGGAACGGGCCTTCGTCGAACCAGTACCAATCGAAGACAAAAACATTCACTCCATGATCTGTGGCTGCGTCAATCCATTTCTCCATCACCTTCGGGTCATCATCCAACTCATAGCCCCATAACGGAACCCGGGGCTGATAATGACCATCGAAACGGGGATTTCCTTTTTTTATGATTTCCCATTCACCGGTACCTTCGGGCCACAGCATATCGCCGAAACGCTCGTCGTGGTGGCACGATGGCCAGATGTAGGCTGCTACAGTATAATTTTGCTTTACCCCCCCATCATCCTGAACGGGAACAGAGTTACACCCGTTAAAAAAGACTAAACAAGCTACAAAAAACGTACTTAATAAGGTTTTTAAATTAATCAGTTTAGTTATCATTTGAGGTTATATTTAAATTAGTTTACAATTAAAATTAGTTAGTATCTACTAAAATTTCAACATTGTCAGGAGCATTAAAAGATGTTTTAACAGACCCGTCCGGCATTTTTCTATGTTCAATCTCAACGACACCAAACGGGGTTGGGAAACTACCTTTAACCCATTCCAAACCGGCAAGATGAGGGACTAACCGGATTTTTTTACACCCGGGTTCCAAAACATTTACCCCCAGGACATACTGAGTTAACCATGAAGTAGGCCCTGAAGCCCAACCGTGACAATAACTATGACGGTAACCGACATAACACGACTGTCCGTAAGCTGCATGTACATCCACTTTGCCCTCCGTAACAATTTCGTCGATACGTGCTGCATTCTTCATCCAGTCAATATCAAAATCTTCCCAGAATGTAGTTGCCCCCAGGTCGAGCATAGCCCCCCAATATTCCCTGATATTGTCAATGGCCCCCTGGTAATCACCGGCCAACGCACGGGCTTCAAGCATGTAGTACCCATAAAATGTTGACATTTTGTGAACCCCATCTTTTGCCAGCATTTCCGAATTTACTTTATCAGGTGTAACTAAACCTGATAAAGCAAGTAATGCAGCAGCCTGTTTTGAATGGGCCATCCCGGGAATATGTTTTCTGAGTTTTTTAACTGACCGGTCACATATCTCTGCTGTTTCCATATCATTCAATATCTTACACAAATCGGAACCAGCCCGGAAGGTCATAACCATTAATGCCTGTAATCCGGCATGTATTGCATCCTGATTATCACCCGAAGGGTGGTCAAGAAAACGTCCGTCCAGATTTTCTTTTCCGGACGGGTCAATCTTTGTAGCCAGCAAACGGATCAGATTTACCAGGTAATCTTTTTGCTGCCTCAGATATTCCAGGTCTCCCTGATAATAATACCAGTCATGCTGGATTATTATCCACCACATCGAGTAAGAACTAATGCCATTCATCCAGGCGGGCAAAGGAGTTAAATCACGGGCTAAATCAAGGCTTTGAGGGACAACCTTATTGTATCCGAACACCGAATTAATAGTCATCACCTCGGGGTACATATCACCGATCCATACCAAACGGTCCCGTTTTATCCCGTCCCACAAATAATCCTGCATATTCAGGTGGACAGTATAAGCGCCGGTCATCCATATTTCATTTAAACGTTCATCATTACATTGGAATGAGCCCAGGTAAGGAATATCCCGGTAAATGAACGCCGCATTTATCTCCTTAATCTCAATTCGGGCATTCGGATCAACCATATCAATACGAACAAAGCGGAACCCTGAGTTCCCGACCTGCAGGCTGCCAAGCCACGGTAATGTTATTATATAATCGCGCATGGCATGGTCATTGGTAGCGCCTCCTTTACCTCCAATATTACTCATGGTCTCGCTCACTGACTCCCCAAAACGTAAACGAACGCGTCCTGCGGGGTTCTCATTACTGATGGTCGTTACGATCCGTAAACCGCCATGAATTTCCCTGCCAAAATCAAGGATGACCCCGGGAAGAGTATCTTTTGTACTTATAAGTTTCAGATATTCACCCTTATTTAAATCTGCCTGTCCATTTCCCGGCTTTAAGATTGAATTAATATTTTGTACCGTATTGCCAGTACTGTCAGAAACCCAGACAACCCGTTCAGGTGTTAAAAATTTACAGGTTAAGTCTGAAGTACGGACTTTTGAAGCCTGTTCTTTTTTAAAAACAGGAGGTAACTGGGCCTCGGCCTGAAAAAACAATGTCAATAAAAGAATGACAAGAGTTGACTTTCGTATCATTGTTTCCGTAATTCTATTAAATGAACTATTATTCTGCTTTTACTAAAATGAGTTTGTAGTGTCCGGCAACTAATTCTATAACATTTGATCCAAAATCCACATCAATGTTTTCGCCCTTTATACCTGCCAGGGTTTCAACTTTATATCCTTCAGGCACCCAAAAGGCAGAACAGGTATTCGCCGGTATAATAAGTTCCATTTCGATCTTACTTTCAGCCCTTTTCCAGTTCGACACTATTTTTCCCTGCATGCAACCGTGGCTGGTTTCAACAAATGAAATATCTTCGGAAAGAACCGGTTTTATTAAGAAATGACTGAACCCCGGATTGGCGGGATCAATCTGAATACCGCCCAGCGCTTTAAAATACCAGGTAGTAAAATCGCACAGGAAAATGTGGTTTTGCGAACCTTCGCTGCCATCCCAGTCTTCCCGCAACGAAGTGCCTCCCTGCTCAATCCAGTATCCCCATGAGGGAAAATCTTTCTGGTTAATCATTTTATAAGCCAGATCATTATGCCCTGATTCGCGCAAAACATTCAACACATACTTACTTCCCAGCATCCCAAAATCGAGATGGTCGTTTTTTGCATGAATACTGGCAACCAGATCATTAATTGTATTTTCTACTGCCTGTTCCGGGGCCAGCCCCTGGAAAATGGCACAACTTAATGCTGTTTGTGTTTGTACCTTGTAATGATTTGTTTTCGGGTCAAGGAACATGTCATTGAAAGCAGACTTTATATCTTTGGCTAATGCTGCATATTTTGCCTGGTCATCCGTCTTTCCAAGGATTCCTGCCATTTTCGAAAGAGTTAGTGCATCGTAGTAATAATAACCCGTTGAAGTAACTTCGACAGGTGTTTGCACCAGCGCTACCCAGTCGCCCAGACCGATATGCTGAATTCCTTTATCCGAACGGGTTGTCAGGTAATCGACATACAACTTAATTGCATCGTAATTTTCCTGAAGGACGGTTGTATCGTCATAAAACTGATACAATGTCCATGCAATTATCGGAAGGGCGCTGTCCCAGGCAGGCCCGTTCCCCCAGTGGTACCCCCAGCCCGAAGTAGGTACAATGCCTGGCTGTTCGCCGGTCGGACGTTGCTCATCCCTCAGGTCCTGCAACCATTTCCGGTAAGCCATAATACCATCAAAGTTCCAAAGCCCTGTTTCGCTGGATACATGAGCGTCGCCGGTCCAGCCGTTTTTCTCGCGATGCGGACAATCGGTAGGAATACTATGGAAATTGCTCCAATAAGAATTTAACATAGCCTGGTAAAGTTTATTGAACAACTCGTTTGAACAACGGAATTCACCTGTCCTTCCGGAACCGGTACTGAGAAAAAGACCCTCCATTTCTATTTGAGAAAGCTCCACGGCGGGTTCAGTATTTACTTCCACATACTGGTAACCATGATAGGTAAAACGGGGAGTATATGTTTCCTGTCCGCCGCCTTTCAGGTAATACACATCAGTCTGAAAAGAAGGTTCTCCTTCCGGGATGCGCATATGGCGGGCAATTTGCTCCATGTTAACGGTATGATCTTCGTTTGCCTGTTCTGCAAACTGCATGGTCACCTTTGTACCTTTTTCACCTTTGATTTTCAAGGTAGCTGTACCGGCAAAATTTTCGCCCATGTCGAACACATACCGCCCGGGACTCAAGGTATAAACTTCTGCCGGCTTCAAGGTACGAACCACTTTAATAGCCGGCGAGGTTTGTGCCGACACAATACCGCCCGGCGATCCGGTTATCAAGGCCGGAGACCAGCCGGAATCATCATATGCCGCCGATGACCAGTCGCCCAAATCCAGGCGGGCGTCATAAATTTCACCGGCATAAATACTGTTGAAACGCATCGGTCCTTCGCTCCATTTCCAGCTTTCATCTGTTGAGACAAATTCAACAAAGCCGTCATTGTATTCCAAACGGAGATCCATCAGCAAGCGGGAAGATTTGCGCCAGGGCGCTTTTTCAAAAGACCATGTGCCTTTCGACTGTACATTGTACCAGCCATTACCAAGCAGCACCCCGATCCCGTTTTCCCCTTCAGCCAGGAGGTCAGTAATATTATAAGTCAGGTACAATACCCGGCGGTCGAAACGGGTATAACCAGGTTCCAAAAATTTATCACCTACTTTCTGATTGTTCACGTACAACTCGTGATAGCCCACTCCGGCCACGTAAGCGGTCGCCCGTTTTAATCCGGCTTTTGTTTCAATATTTTTTCTGAAATACGGAGAAGGCCTCGAAGTGGTATCTTCGGTGTTGGTAATCCATTTTCCTTTCCATTCGGAAGCATCCAAATAAGCTGTTTCGAAAGTAGCCGGACCGGCAAACGAACTGGCTTTTCCTTCCTGGTCCCAAATCCGGACGGTCCAGAAATACTGGCTGCACGATTGCAGGGGGGGCCCCTGATAATAAGTCCGGCTTAACGAACTTTCCTGTTTGCCGCTGTCCCACAAATCGGCCTTACCTTCTTTCAGCAGGTTAGGCGACGAAGCAACCAACACATGAAATGCAGTTTGCCTTGCCCCTACCCTTTCATCCTGCATTTGCCAGGAAAAGAGAGGCGCTGAATTATCTGTCCCTAAAGGATCAACAGTGTAATCTGTTTTAAGTGTTCCCACGATGGATTGTTCCCCTTTTTGGCAAGACATAAAAGACAACAAAACCATCGATAAAAAAAAGATTTGTAAGCATTTGTAATTCTTCATAGTATATGGGTTAGTGATATAGTCATTTTTAAGAGAAGGCACTTCCCGGCATTAAAAACACCAGCACTGATTTGATCCGTTTTTTCATGATTTTCTTCGCATTTGTTGTCAAAAACGAATCTGTCCGGATAATATTACATCCTACGTTACAGCAGATTAGGGATGATCAGCGAGATAATCAGGATGAGCATACCCAAAACAAGTACCGTCACCGTTTTTGAACCCGAACCTTTCCATTCTTTCAGAATAATTCCCCAGACATTGCTGAAAGTTACATTCAGCGACATCAGGATACTCCATGAGAAAGCCATCATAACACTGCCTTCTGTTAAAAAACTCTTGCCTAATTCAAGTCCGAAGAATTGAGAGTACCAGAGGATACCGGCCAATGCACAAAACAATATATTATTAGTAAGCACCTTGCCTGAAACGCCCCAGTAATCTTTGGTTGTTTTATTTTTGAAATTATGGTACAGACAATAAACAGCATTGGTGAAAAAACCACCGGCAGTAATCATCAGTATCGTAGGTAGTCCGGCGTAAAGGGCTTTTGTCCCCATTTCGATGGCTGCAACTTTGATTGCCCCGCCAGCTTCAATCCCGAGGCTGAAACAGGCGCTCATAACCCCGGCTAATAAAGCAACCAACAAACCTTTACCTAAAGCAAAATCTTTGATGGCAGCCTTTTTCTGCTCTTCTGTCATGTTCTGCGCCCGCAAACTTCCTGCGTAACCAATCACAGCAATACCGGCAATAGCAACGCTAACGCCAATGAGTAAAACCAACCCGTCGCCAGTGAATAAATCCGTACCTTTCATGATGGCCGGAATAATTGTTCCGAAAGCAGAACAGGTTCCAAGGGAAATGGATTGCCCCAGTGCTATTCCCAGATATCGCATACTGAGCCCAAAGGTAAGACCGCCTACGCCCCACAGCGCACCAAAAAACATAGCTTTCCATGCAGCCCCGTCTCCTGTAGAAAGGATTTCGCCCAGGGTATGGCCATCAGGAACAGCGAGTAATGCACCGAGATAAGGAAATACCAGCCAGGCAAATATACCCTGTACCAGCCAAAAGCTCTCCCACGCCCATGATTTAACCTTGTTAATGGGTACATACGAACTTGATTGCCCGAAACTTCCGACAGCAATAATAATTAATCCGATTATTGTATTCATTGGGTTCGAAGTTTAGTTTGAAAATTTATTAATTTTGTGTTTAGTTTTGCTTTTTTAGCGATCTTAAAAATAAGCTATAAACCAACGATTATAAATACACAAACTGACCTAATATTTGCACTTTTTGATACTAAATGAACGATTTTTTCAAATACCTTACCCCGGGCGATCGTGATAAAGAATGGGGTATTTACATCAATGTTGCAGGATCGGCACTGATTGCCCCGAACAGTATTTACCCTCCACATGAACACCCGACCGGTTACTATTTTAACTGGGAGCAGGGAAGGGTATTAAACGAATATCAGATTAATTATATTACCGAAGGAAAGGGCATTCTGGAAAACGAAAACGGTCAGTTTCAAATTAAATCAGGAAGTATAATTATAATCCGCCCCAATTTGTGGCACCGTTACAGACCACTAAAAAAAACAGGATGGAAAGAACAGTATATCGGGTTCAACGGAACAATTGCCGGGCAATTGTTGTCACACCCGTTTTTTTCAGCAAACCAGCCGGTTATAAATATCGGCATCCACGAGGAAATACTGGATACTTATCTGAAAACATTCCAGTTGGTGAGAAAAGAAAAACCAGGTTATCAACAGATTGCATCGGGGATGGTGGTTAAATTGCTGGGTTACCTGATTTCGTTTGAGAAACAAAAAGAGTTCACGGGGAAACGCATTGCAGCCATCATTGAAGAAGCCCGGTTTAAAATGCGTGCTGATGTTGACCAGTTGCTCGATCTCGAAAATATGTCTCAGGAATACAACATCGGGTACTCATATTTTCGCAAAATGTTCAAAAAATACACCGGCGTCGCACCATACCAGTATTATCTCGAACTAAAAATCATGCGGGCAAAAGAATTGTTACTTTCCACCGATAAAAGCGTCAAGGAAATCAGTTTTGAACTCGGCTTTCAATCAATTCATTATTTCAGTCGTCTGTTTAAAAAGAAAGTGGGCGTAAACCCTACTGAACTCCGGAAATAGCCAGCCGATTTTGATCATTTCCTTTGTGTAAATGTAAGCGGGACTCCTGTCGTTTTAGCCTGGTTGGAAATATGATAAGGATCTGTTTTCACCTCTCCTTTTACCAATTCCGGTATGTTGTATGATTTCATGAAAGCATCATAAAAATCAGGGTCCTTTTGGGGGAGCATAAAAGCTTTTCCTGTCTCTCCGTCTTCACCAATATGGGCAATGTACGGGCGGGTGTACAAGCCATCCCCTCTCCTGCTGCTGAAAACAATCCATCTGCTGTTCGACGACCAGGAATGATAGCTGTCCACATCCTGGCTGTTTACCCTGTTCATGTTGATGCATTTCTTCGTTTTCAGATCAAGCAGGCATAAATCAGCCTCTTTGTGCCAGATAGGAAAGCTTCCATACCCGCAAACCGTAAACAACAAAAATTTACCATCAGGAGAGATCCGGGGAAAGGACGCACTTTTCCCCGTAACTTCAGCATTAAACAACGTGTCTGTCTTTTCTCCGAAGGCCCGGGTATCCGGGTAAAACGGAATGGAACAAAGGCTGTATTTCACGGAATCAGATTTATCGGGAACCGGGAAGGTTTGGGCAGAGCAGAAGTAAAGAGTCTTTCCGTCAGGGGAAAAACCGGGAAATGTCTCCAGTATATTTTTATCAGAAAGAAGTGAAGAGGTAAATATTTTATGCTCCTCCGTGTCGTAAATTACAACATCCGATTCAGAATCAAAGACTTCAATCCGGTTTCTGTGATTAAAATAGAAAACCTGTTCTATTTTATTTACAGAAAAGGCAAGGAACCTGCCTGATGGATGCCAGCAGGGATAAACCAGGGACGAAATAGTACTGTCGGTCTTTGTTTTCAGTTTTTCTGTTTCATCATTTTTAATGAGTATGGTCCCACCATATTGTCCCCTCATGTGGAAGATCATTTTTTTAGGATCCTGCATACAGAACGAGTGGCAATTGACGCAATTATACCCGGTCATTTTGTTTTCATAAACAGGTGATTCCCTGTAACTCTCAAGGTCGCGCTGATAAATGCCCATTTTATCCCAAAGTTCGTACCCCGGTTCAATCAGCCGGTAGACAAGGTACGGATCAACAGGATCAACGGAAATATCTATTGAAAACGGATTATATCTTTTCCATACTTCTCCTTCTTTTACAAAAACAGTCAGCTTTATTTTTCCGCCTTTGTTTCCTTCCAGTAATTTTTTCCACTTGTGTGGAGGGACCAGGAATTTTCCTTCCGGAGAAGTTACTTTTAATGAACTGCCTTTCCCTTCCAGGCAAAGTATTGCCCGGTCCCCGGCCTGGTGCAGACGGAAATTCAGCGGGGCAATATTGTATGGGACCCTCACATTGATGTAATCCGGAAATATGTCGGGATATTTTCCTGCATCTTTATATTCCTGAATGTCCGGCACAGAACAGGAGAATAAACTAATTAAACAGGAAAGGAGCAACCATGTGTATTTTGATCTTTTCATTTTTCAACGGTAATAAATTGGAAATAAAACCAATAAGTGGAGGCAAATTGTTTTTGCATAATTTCTTTTTTCCCCGGGTTTCGATGGTTTCTTGTATATATGGATTTATATACCCTGTACTGACTGCTTACCCCTTCTGAAATTCCTTTTTCTTTCCATTTTTCAGGCTGCGATTCATTAAGAACGAGAAGCGCCTGTTGAATTGAGGTGGGTAATTTCCCCGGAAACATTCCTTTCTGTTCGTATTGTGAAAAAAAGCCTGAAAAAAGGTTCAGCTCTTTTGACAGCAATAAATAAGCGAAAAAATAATCTCGCGCTGTTTGGTTGGAAGGACTGGCATCAATCAACGTTTTGAGAGTTTCCGGGAGCCCTGTCACATATTTTCTGCTTCCCCGGGGAAGCAGACATTTTCTCTTTTCAGCGAGAAGCGGGTTTTCCATACAGAGTGAATCATTATAAAGAAACTGTCGTTGGGCAGTTGCCCATTTACGGTACAAAAGGGTATGTTCAAGAATCCCGATATATTTCTCGGCTACAGCATATTCTCCATAGATCAGATTCGTTTGTACCAGTCGTTTTAGCAATCGTCCGCTACCGCCTCCTGTACTGGTTTCGTATCCTTCAAAAGCATACCGTTGGGAAGAAGCGATATCTCCAATCGAAAAACTAATGTCGCTCATAAGGGCTGATATTATATTTTTTTTCTGAGAGGAGACTTCCAATGATAAAGGCCCCTCCTGACGGAACTGAAACATCCTTTCGAGAAGTTCCCCTTTTTCAGCAAGCGCCAGGTTCAGATAATTCAGATGCAGATAATTGTTTATTTCCTTTCCTCCTGATTCTGTTATGATTTTATCCCATTGCTCATTGCGGTCATAATAATCCAGCTTTTTTACTTCATAGGAAGCCCTGTCTCCAAACTTTACAACTCCCTGCCAGAAAAGAAGTAAAAACAATAAAAACTGAATTCCGATGACCCAATAGCTTTTCGTACGGGAAAAATTAAGTTTCGGAAAAAAAGTTGCGACAGGAATCCAAAACAGCAGAAGAAGCCAGGGAATATAAATTACAACAGAAGGAGAAAGTTTGGTTTGAAAGTACATATCCGGCAGAAAAGCAAACCGGAGGCTTCCTGTAAAAGAAAACCGGACAGCCAACCATGACACAAGACAAGCAAAAGCAGGCAAAAGCAGCCAGCCAATCCTTTTTTTGCTTTTTCCGTTAAAAAGTTCATGCAGGAAAAAACAAACTGCAAAAAGAACAGAAACAGGACCGGCAATCCAATGCAGTAAAGGAATTGCCATAAAAACAAGAATATTCCGGGGTATTGAATTCCTGCTTGAAAGAAAAAAATCTAAACAATAAATACATAGCAAAAAAGATAAAACACCTTGAAAAAAGATGTTAAAGTTAAAGCACATCAACAAACAGGAAAGAAAGATCGTGCCCGGGGCAATAACGAATATTTTACTTTTCTCCTGTCTCAGGATAAGCCTGGACGAAACAATAAAAATAAGCAAAAGAATGAACGCTTCTATTATAGCCCCAAAATAAGGTATGATAAAAAACTGGACTAAAAACCGCGAAAAATATTCCATGAGCCCCCCGGGATGCGAAAGGCTTTCGAAAAAGCAGGAGGAGGTCGTCAGAAATAACTGAAACTGTTCAATATAATAAAAATGATAAGCATTGAATCCCTGTAAAAACAAAAAGATAACTATAAATAGCAGCGTTACAGGAAAAACTTTTGAATATTTTTTCATCCGGTTTATTTTTATATCGTCGCTGTATTATTTCGTTGAGTGAAACTAAATAAAAAACAGCAAAATCCGGCACTTTTTGGAAAGTATCAAAATCAACAGGAGAAGTCTGCGAAAACCGGATACGGGTCGACATTTCTGTTTTCCCCTGCCATAAAGTGTTCCATTACCCGGGGCAAGAATCTTTCATCAGCATAGGGATGAAGTCTTTATCAGCATAGTGATAAGATGTCTATCAGCCGGGGGATGAGGTATCCATCAGCCGGGGGATAGGGTGTCCATCAGCCGGGGGATGAACACTTCCCCCGGACACAGGAACTCTTTTACTTAGAGACTACATTCAAATGGAGTATTCACTCCGCTTGTCGGATCGGGATACGACGCATTTTTATCTACTCGTCAAACACAATATCAAACTGGTCATACGGGTCGGTGCGATGGGCCAAATCTTTTGTTGATGACGATATTCCAAACAAGGGAGAATAAGTCCTCACTTTTATTGTTTTTCCGTCAGGCATAAATTCAAGTATCCTTAACCATCCATCGCCTCCGTTACCTTCAAAACCACCGCCTAACGTCTGAACATTAAACATCATTTGATACACATTCTTGCCTGCACTGTTTGGGTCTACCCGATAACCAACATTATCGGCAAACTTTCCATTTCCGTTACAGGTATGTCCGCAAATAACCAGTTCGATATTTTCAGAGGGCTGAATCAATTTTTCCCAAATCTGACTTCCCGGATTTCCTGGATGAATGTTATAATTATCTTTTTTGATAAGGTCTGCGTTATCTCCCGGTTTCAGATATGCATGGGTCATAAAAATTACCTTACTGTTCTTATATTTTTCACCGGAGGCGAGCTTCAGAGCCCATTCCAGTACTTCATCCCGGGGATGAAATTCAGAAGTAATAATTAATATCGTTCCCCAGTTTTGAGCCGTAATTTCGAAAGCAGCGTTTTCCAGCGAAGGAATTCCATTGCGGTTCGGAAGGGCATCCACACAGGCCTCCCGCCATGCAGTATTTCGTTCAAAAGGAAAATAATCGGGAAAATGAGTCATCCCGTTTTCTGCATGTCTATATCCATAATCGTGATTTCCCGGAGAAATCATGTAAGGGACCTTATTATCCAGCCGGGAGAAGCTATGGGAGATAGCATTCCACATTTCTTTACTGGTCTGGTTCAACATCTTTTTATTCCTGATAATATTCTCATTTTGCTCCACCAGGTCACCGGTACACAAAACGGCCCTGATATTCAGATTTTCAATATTATCGGCAATCCATGCCGTACACAAGTCGAATATCGGCTGATTGATATCATACTTTACATATCCCTGCGGATCTCCAAGCAGGATCATGGTAAAAGCATTTGGATCAGTGAGGTGCTGCTGGTCTGCCCTGTTCTGCGCATTGAGCCCGGAAAAAAGAGAAATTAATATCAACAGGAAAAGGAAAATTTTTCGTCTCATAATATCTGTAATTTTAGGTTGTTCCTTAATTTTATGGCCTTGGGAAATTTCGACTTCAGTCAAAATCTGATCGCGAATATTTGTAATACTCACCCCATCCTTATGAATAGGAGGAATAAATAAAATATCACATTTATCGACCACAGCTTGCATCAAAGAATCTGAAATCAAAGAATCGCCCCGACAGAAGTCAAATGCAAACGTAACACTCTTTGTGCAGACGACAAAACCATCGTTATAGAATCATTAATCAGGAAGCCTTAATCAGGAACTATGGAAGCCTTAATCAGAAATTCCGGATGAATTAGTTGACAGATTTTATTAGTCCGGGTTTTACTTTTATGTTTTCCCCGGTCACGTTTCTCAGGACAATTTGTGCCCCTTTTTCATCTTCGTTAATGGTTACATGATCCATATTCACTTCCTGCACATCATCAAAAACATAAGCTGGCCTGAAATCGTATTCTTTGGCCGCCACTACGACATTTTTAAATGTAATGCCTGTAGCATGGCGTACATAAAAACCCCATGAAGGTAACTCGCGGAACATGTGAAACTCGGGGTAATCTTTTATTTGCTCCGGCACCTGGCTTAAACGGCTCAGCGGAACGTAAGCCATTCCTTTCGATGCCCTTCCCGGATAAGTTATTTCAACGTCTTCAATTCTGATATTCTCAACCTCATGCCCCGGAATACCCGTTATTGACGAGGGGAAAGGATTGTGAAAGAAGTTTACAGCCGGGCCTCTCATGTCATAATCGATATCAGGCCGGCCAAACGCAACCTGCACTTTCATATCATGAATATGAATATTTTTTATACTCCCCGGGGTTTTACCTCCCCTGTGCCCCAGACGGATGAAAATGGCATTCCCTGTATTTTTTGCCACAACATTTGAGACTTCAATGTTTTCAATCTCTGCCCCGTCAACCGATTCGATGGCTATTACCGAGCGAAAAGTATCGTAAATTTTAAGATTTTCGATGGTTACGTTTTTAAAACCGCCATACGATGCCGAACCAAATTTAATGGCACTGGCACTGGTCCTTAACGTACAGTTCGCAATATAAATGCTGTCGTTAGCATATCCGGGATAGTATGATTTCAGGCAAATACCATCATCGGCAGAATTTACCTCACAGTTTGTTATGCTCACGTTGCGGCAATCTGATATATCCATCCCGTCATTGTTCCAGTAAGCACGGTTGAGTACCTTAACCCCGTCTATCTTCAGGTTATGGCATAACTCGAACGAGAGCCCCCAACAGGAGCTGTTTTGAAGTTCCAAACCTGAAATACTGACATTCGTGCAGGTAGAAAAACGAAAAAGTTTTGGGCGCATCGTTTCGTTTGGCCGCATGTTGTGGATATTGTAATTAGGATCAACCCGTTCTCCGATGTGGTGCAAACTGTCGATATTTAATGCCAGGGCCCTTCCCTGCCCGTCAATTTTCCCTTCTCCAGAGATCGTTATATTATCAGCCCTGTATGCAACCAGGAGTGCCATCTGGGAATTATCGTCCTTTTTATCGGCTTCCGGCCTGCCGGGCATTTCCAGTTCTGTATAATGATAAGGGTTTGGGCTTCCGAGCAAAACGCCCCCTTTTTCAAGATGCAGGTGGATATTGGATTTCATTTGCAAACTGCCGGTAAGAAATTTTCCTGCCGGAACGATTAATTTACCGCCACCAGTCTCTGATAGTTGGTCAATAGCCGACTGAATCGCTTTGGTATTTATTGTCTGTCCGTCGGATTTTGCCCCGAAATCAAGAATATTGTACTCTTTTGCCTGAATTCCGGTTGTAAATATCAGGCATAAAATTAAACTAATGCAGACTTTTAAATGGTTCATTATTGTATTTTTCTACTGTTTTAGCAGACAAATGTAAATTTTTTCTCTTATAAAGGCGTTATCCTGATAGTGCTTTCACCTTTTTGTTCCGGTGAATGCATTGTAAATACAATCCGGGTAATACCCCTAGGCCAAAAGCGTCTCAATCCGCTGTCAGTCACACCATGGAATTCTATTTTGGGAGTAAGGATATTGGGATTATACTTCAGTTCCAGGTTGTAATCATCATTGTATCCCGTCAAATGAATAATACCTGGTTTTACTTCACGAACCTGACAATACAGCATGAGGTTTACTGAAGTCGTGTCCGTTGTTTTTGTCAACTCATACAGATCCCTTATAATAAACTTTTTGCCACGTTGTAACTGATAGGTTCTCTCCCATCTTTTTACTCCGGCTTCTTCCGGATATGCCAATGCAATATCAGTAGAGAATGTAACTTGTTTGTCATCGGCTTTACAGGAGGTATGACTTGCTTTAAATTCCCGTCCGTTCCGTTGATCAATCCCGTTTATTTCAGGTAAATTATGATATTGCGATTGCATCGTCCATATATCATATCGACTGTTGCTGAATGTCTTCGCAGTATATTTCTCCCGTCCGATATCAATAATGCATGGTTTTCCATTGTAATAAACGATACAGGAACCGACATCATTATGATTATGACTTTCGGCATTATTCCCGCCTTTTGCTGCGAAGAAAAATCCCTGGGACGAACCGGCTTTATCACGGGCACCGGCTATCTCTATATCGGGTAACCAGAAATCGCTGATCAAAACATCTTCAGCCTGAGAATTTTCAATTTGCTCCAACTGCATTAATTGCACAATTTGCTCGTCCACTTTTCCATTCGGAGTCTTTTGTCCCCAGTTTTGTTTCCGGGCCAGATAAGCCCCGAATTTTTGCATTAGTGAATCGCCTGCCGCTTTCCCGTATTCAAAAATGATATCAGGACGGCTGCCGGTTATAGCATCGGCATCAGCAAAATTGATAAAGTAGGGATATTCGATATAAACTTTATAAATGTAACTTCCGATATTTTTAATAAGATGATTGTCAAATACATTGAAATTACCACCTGTAGCTTTCTTTAACAGGTCAAGGCATTGAAAAAGCGAAGCTCCTGCCCTTCCCCAATACGAGGGACCTTCATCACAGCCGCCGTCGTCGGGATAATCATTCACAAACTGGTCAAGCGATTTTACTACTTTCTCCACTCCGGCAACTTTTTTCTCCTGATTATCTTCTAAAATTAAAATTGCTGTAAGTATATTGTAGTTCGTCCATGGATTCCAGTTATTTACCGAGCGGCTTCCATCCAATCCCTGCCACCAAAAATCGTTACGCTCATAATAAGGGATCACTGCCTTTTTCATAATCTCACTTTTGAGCCGTTTGGCAATTAACGGATGAATTTTATCAAATTCGTCTTTAAATAAAAACCACGTCCACGAAAGGATATTGGCGATTTCGCCTACGCCAAGATCAATCGTAGGTTCGTTAACATCAGGCAAACCCGGAGGAGCTTTCTGCAAATAAAAATGTGCTGACCATCCCCACCATGTCTGTTCACTATAGAACCAGACTCCATTGACAATTTGATCGGTAAACCGACCTTTTCCTTCGGCTAATTCGCCCATTACCAGTGCTGTCAAAGCCGAACGCGGGACATTATATACTTCATCACGACGATCGCCGGAACGGATAAATTCAAGATAATCAGTAGCCTTAACAGACGGCCAGTTGTAATTCAGCGCTGCTTCTGCTCCTTTAATATATTTATTCCTGATGCCGGGAGGTAAATTATCCCAGAAACCACGATTACGGTAAATGGGGAAATCAAGCTCAGAAAAATTTTTAACCAGCGATTGTGCCAAATTAATTCTCCGGGCTTCTTTCTGTAGCAAACCCCGTTTTTCGGCTGTAAAACCATAAAGTGAGACCCCCAGCAAAAACATAAACAAAACAAACTTTCTCATAACTATTTTTAATGTATCAAAGTAGAAATAATAAAAACGAAAATTATTTTTCGAACACTTGCTCCATTGGACTTCCAATCCAGACCTGGGCTGTTTTAGATTAAAGTCGCATTAACATTAAGGAATTCTTCATTTGTCTGATG
This sequence comes from Prolixibacteraceae bacterium, assembly GCA_963662895.1. Taxonomy (GTDB): domain Bacteria; phylum Bacteroidota; class Bacteroidia; order Bacteroidales; family Prolixibacteraceae; genus GWE2-42-39. The sequence goes on from OY759982.1 coordinate 3,760,208, forward strand.
ATCCTATTGATTTTGATATAATGTTCAGATAGTACGGATTTAAAGATGCAAGTTCTTCTTCTTCAGATATAGTAACAATTCCTCAGGAAAATCAGTTTCTATAATATTAATATGTTTTTTTGTGATTTTATTGAATCCGGTTCCGTTTTCTTCTTCTAAATGGTCATATTTTCCCAGAGCATTTCCTGATAATCTTATTCCTTTCTGTATAACCTCTTTGGTCCATTTATCTTCATAAAAAGAAAAATCAATCTGGATAAGTTGGATATTGGGATAGGTAAGAATTTTTTCAACATCGTCTTTGGAATAAGCTCTTGGCCAAACAATAATATTCGGATCAAGGTTATTGAGTTTAGCCAATAATTCATAGTGATTATACACATAAAAAAGTGCCTGCTTTTCCATTCCTTTTTTCTTTATAGTCCGGTAAGCCTCAGAAATAGCATCTTTGCCTGCCTTAAAGTCGATATTAATCAGAACCTCTCCTTTTAACACATCAAGCGCTTCGTCAAAAGTCAGAATTTTTTGATCCGTTGATTTACCGTTAAATAATAAATTGTACTTTTTCACTTCTTTGAGGGTCAAATCTTTTAACTCTCCTTTCCCGTTGGTAACCCGGTCAATGGTCTCATCATGAAGAATAACCAATTGGTGGTCTTTGGTTTTCCTTACATCAATTTCAACAATATCGACCTGCAAACGAATGGCTTCTTTCAAGGCAGCCAAAGAATTCTCAGGATATTTTTGATGGGCAGCCCGGTGTGCTGTCACCAGAATATGTTCAGGATGATTCTCAAATTCATCCAGTAAAAAATCCAGCCTGGATTGTTGTGCTAATGTTCCATTAAAGAAACATACAAAAGCACATAAAGTAATTAATATTTTCCTGCTCATTTGTTTTATTGTTCTGTTACAAATCATTTTCTTATTCATTCTTCATTCTCCTTTGACTGACCTAGAAGGAAGACCCATTTTTCTGATCTTATCCCCAACCCCCAAATATAGGGAAGAAATCAAAAAAATCGATCCGGTTTCCCCGGGACCTTAGTCTCTGTTTCGTAATAACCTGACCATTTCTCAACAGTTCCTTAGGGAAAACCGGATGGATCTTTCGATTTTGAAGGAATCGGTTAAAGTAAAATTGCCCATAAACAAAATTATTGAACGAACCTTTGATGGTTAGCTTTATGAGCAATGTCTTTAAAATTATTGAGCGTACCCTGAAACCTCCGTATCAGAAATTTTTCAGGGTACGCTTTCTTTACTTTATTTCCAATAACTTACATTTTAAAACATCCAATATCTGAAAAGCATGTATGAAAGCTAGTTGCTCCATCCATCGTTTTGTTTCAGACTGGAGTTCATTTCCAGCTCAGTTTGCGGAATAGGCCAGGAGGTTATATAATCTCCCTGATAAGAATAAGAATAAATATTTTCACCCCAACATTCTTTTAAACCATTACCATCATAAAAAACTTTTTCTTCCCACGTTCCCCATCTCAACTCATTATAATAATCTATCCCTTCATTTGGAAATTCACGTCTGGACTCATCCTGAATGCGTTCTCTCAAATCATCCTGACCGGTTACTGTTGTTTCTTCAAATGAATTAAATAAAGCAACGCCGGCTCTTTCCCTAACCTGATTCACCAAATCAATTGCTTCATCACTTTCACCAAGTTCATTTAAAGCTTCTGCCCACATCAGTATCACCTCAGCATAACGTATAATTGGGAAATCAATAGGCCCATAGGTTCTGCTAGGAGTTTCACTGGTTCCCTCGTATACAAACTTCCGGTACAGATAATAGAAATAGCTTGTTGTGTTTGATCTCAAATCACCATACGTCCCGTCGCTACGATAAGGCCATCGGCTTGTTACAGTATAATCGCTTCCATTATATACACCGAGATAAGTAGAATAAGGAGTTATTACATTATAATCAAGACGGGGATCGCGGTTTTCGTAGGCTTTTAATATACGTTCTTCATTTCCGTTTGGCAAGTAGTAATCCATGTTGGCGCCTCTTATTTGTGCCGCCGAAATTTCATCACTTGTAAGATTATCCCGTAAAAAGAACACTTCCCGTTCCTGAGTGGTAAGATTCGACCATTCAGGAATAACGTCACTCCAATTAAATGGGGAACCATCTACATTTTCATAAAGATCAACAAGGTTGGGCGAAATTAACACGCAATTCCAGCAGGAGCCATAAGAAGAACGCGTTCCACATATTTTTTGGGTTGTCGAACCATATCCGTCCACGCCTATATTTTGGATCGCAAAGATCATCTCGTCACATTGTTCATTCGCCTCTTTAAACAGGGTCTTATAATCATTAAACAGAGAATAGCCACAGTCTTTTACCTTCTGAAAATCGGCTGCTGCTGAAGTATAATCTTTGGTATACATATAAGCTTTCCCACGAAGGGCATAAGCTGCCCCTTTTGTTACGTGACCGTAATTACCGTCCCCTGCATCATATTTGTCGGGCAGATTACTTTCTTTAACACAATCTGTCAGATCATTAATAATAACCTGCCATACCTCTGCTTCAGAAGAACGGGCCTTAGTTGCCTCATCTGCTGAAAATGGTTCCAGATATACAGGAACTCCTTTCCACATCTGATTTAACCGATAGTAGAAATAAGCCCTCAAAAATTTGCATTCAGCAACATAACGTGCTTTTTTGTTATCATCTGACGGAGATTTAAGTGGAATATTCTGAATCGCGTCATTTGCCCTTTGGATTCCTTCGTAAAAATATTTCCAGTAGTTCCTGAAATAAGAATCACTTGCTGTTAATGTTCCTACTAAAAAATCATCGGTATATTTGGTCTGCCCGGTAAATCCAAGGCGATCCATTTCATACAACTCGTATCCGTCCATGCTTGAGGCCATTCCTAAACGTAAGGCGGCATAGACACCGCTAACTCCCATATCTGTTAAATTATCAGTTGTCCACATTGTTTCAGTTGCAACATCTGAATAAGAACTGGAATCAAGTAAATTTGAATCGCAGGAGGCAACCAGTAATTCAACGAGTACTAAAATGTATAAGAAAAGCTTTTTCATTTTTTTCATTTTTTGGAGTTAGAAACTTACATTTATACCTAATGACATTTGTCTCATCGTAGGATACTTCATACCACTTCCTACCTCAGGATCAAGAATCGGATAATCTGTTATCACAAATAAATTTTCTCCTGAAACATATATTCTTGCCTTCTCCATTCTTAATTTGTTAATTAGTGTTTTAGGAAGCGTATAACCGATCTGAAGGTTTTTAAGTTTTATGTATGAAGCATTGAATAGATAAAAAGTGTTTGAAAGATCATTTTGTATATCAGAACCTTTTTGTCTGAGCCGTGGATATTTCCCATTAACGTTTGTCCTTGTATCTGTTGGATTCCCCGGATCATAAAAATAATGGTTATCAGCGATCATGAGTGATACTCCATACCCTTCCTTTACTAAAGAATTTGTATATGCAGTACCATTCCAGAAATAAGACATTCCTGCACTCCCGGAAAAAATAAATGACAGATCAAAATTTTTATATGTCAGGCTTCCTGAAAATCCAAAATTATATTTCGGGGTAGCCGTTTTTCCGGTAAATACTTTATCATAAGTATTTCCGTAAATGCCATCTCCATTATTATCCGCATAAATAAAATCGCCATAATAGATATTATTTTTTGAGATGGACGCACCTGGCTGGAAGGAATATCCGGCATCCATCATCGACTGCAACCAGTCCATATCATTTTCGGTTCTGATCATTCCATCCTTAGGACCTCCGTTAATATTTACACTTCCGTCTCCATTATAATAGGTTCCATCACCTTTGTACTCATCCAGTAAATAGTATTCATTAATTGGGTGATCTTCTACAACTCTTGTATCTGACCCACTGGAAACATCACCAAGATTAGAAGAATAGGTTGTGTGACTTTCGTCCCATCCCCTTTCCAACGCGCCTTTATACTTTTTTACCCGGTTATAATTATACGCAAAATTTACTTTAGCATTATATTCAACTCTGCCAACTTTCCCATGATGACCAACTGACACTTCTATCCCCTTGTTTAATACCTCTGCTATATTTTCAACTGCGGCTGATGCAGTCCCTACTGTTAACGGGATTGTCGGGGTGTATAAAATACCATCAGTATATTTACGGTACAAATCCAATTCAAAATCCAACGACCCCCCATATAATGTTCCATCTATACCGAAATTCGTTAAGGTTGTTGTTTCCCATTTTAAATTTGAATTTGCTAATTGTGCAACAGCAAGTCCGTTCGCTTCGCTTCCACCAAAAGAATAGTTCGTTGATGAATAAGTTGCCTGATATAAATAATTGTCTGCCTCATTATTATAATTTGTTGTGTTATTTCCTGTTTGCCCCCAAGACAAACGTATTTTCAAATTGTCTAAAAATCCTTTAAACTGATTCATGAACGGCTCTTCCGATATTCTCCATCCGGCAGAAAAAGCAGGGAATATGCCCCACCTTTTATCCGAAGAAAAACGGGAAGAACCATCGTAACGACAAACAGCTTCCAACAAATATTTACTCATGTAGGCATAATTTAAACGTCCGAACCAGGAACGCATCGCATAATCATATTCGTTTCCTTCCGAGGATAAAACAGATGTCGCTGAATTTAAGGTTGTGATCGTCTCATCAGTCAGCCCTTTCTTTTTAGTATTAAAGTTGTAATAGTTGTAGTAATATTGATTATAACCCACCAAAGCTCCGAAATCGTGCTTCCCGTTAAATGTTTTATTGTAGCGCAGTAAACTTTCCAGCGTTACCATATAATTTTTACTAAAAGAATAATAGGTAGTTAAATCTTGTGGATCTCCATTAACTATTTCAACAGATTCATTTGTAAGAAAATTCCACTTTTCATAAGAAAGAGGATGGGAATTGGATTCTGAAAAATTCGTTTTATAATTTACCTTAGACTCTAATGTCAGACCATCCAATATCCGGAGATTTGCAAACATTGTTGTATTAAAACTCGTAGCGTTTTTATCACCATCCGTATCGTACAAACGGGAAAGTATATTATTTGAGGTAGGAGATTCTTCTGTCGCTGACGGATATCCGTATTTTTCAGCATAACAGGGATAAAGCCCTGGAGTAGTCTCTCTCAGATAAGAAAATGCACTACTTGTACTTCCCATTCCTTTTGAAGATAGCTGTCCATACGTATGGGTTCCGATAGTCAGGAATTTTGCAACTTCTGTTTGCAGATTAATCCGCATTTGATAACGCTCATACCCGGTTCTGGGCATTGTTCCGGGATTGTTTAGATATCCCATCGAAAGTAAAAACTGTGTCTTTTCAGTTCCTCCGTTCAACGAAATACTATGTTTTTGCAAAACCTTATTTTGAAAAATGGCATCAGCCCAGTCTGTATTAGGATAGGCCACGTAATTTGGAATACCCTCATCAGTCAGTCTGTTCGGGTCTTTTGATTTCTCCCGCCAGGTATCTATTGTCGATTGTGAATAAATAGGATCAATATCAGAGTTTTCATAACCTTCATTAACTAATTCCATGTGCCGGGCATAATTTGTCACGAATTCAGGCATACGACTGGGTGAGGTTAATGACATAGATCCGGAATAAGTTACAGAAATTTTATTTTTTTCCCCTTTTTTCGTCGTAACCAAAATAACACCATTTGAAGCTCTGGCACCATAGATTGAAGCTGCTGCTGCATCTTTTAATATCGAAATATTTTCGACATCTTCCGGATTGACGGCATCCAAAGAACCAGGAATTCCATCAACTACAACTAAGGCGGTATTCGAGTTCAAGGTTCCAAGCCCACGAATTCGAATAGTTGCACCGTCATCTCCAGGGTTCCCGGATTCCTGATAAACATATACTCCGGAACTTAAGCCGGTAAGCGCCGATGATAAATTAGTTACAGCCCTGCTTTCCAGTTCCTGGGACTGGACGGTTGAAACAGAACCGATCAAATTTACCTTCTTTTGAGTTCCATATCCGATAGCCACAACCTCTTCTATGCCTATATTTTCTTCCTGCATCACCACATCAATCGCAATTTTTCCGGATACTGAAATTTCCTGCGTTTTCATCCCTACAAACGAAAACACCAGCGTGGCATCTGACGGTACTTTGGAAAGCGAATAGCTACCATCGGCATCGGTAATAATCCCCTGGGTGGTGCCTATTACCACCACTGTAACACCCGGCAAAGGGGCGCCGGAGGAGTCGGTCACCTTCCCGGTAATCGTTTTGTTCTGCTGAAGTGCGTTGAAATGCTTATCCTTATTGCCGGATTTCAACACCACAAAATTATTGTCCAACACTTTGTATTCAATACCTGTTTGATCGAAAAGATGGTTAAGCACTTCTTCAATGGTACTGCTTTCAATGCTGATATTTAATCTCTCTTCAACATTCAATTCAGTATCCTCGTAGAAAAACCGGTACCCGCTCTGCTTTTCTATCAGGTTTAAAACCTCTTTTACCGAAATGTTTTTCTCATTCAGGCTGAAGCGTTTGGTTTGCGATACGGAGGCCGTACTGTATAAGACTCCCAGCATCATAAAAAACAGAAATAACCTCATAATTAACAATCCTTTTCCGACCATCCGGAACATCCCGTGATGGTCACATTTTTGTTTTTTTTTCATAAATTTGAAAACTATTTATTAGTTAAACATTGTTGTCTTGCGACTGCGAATCGCAAGGCACGATAATTCTAAAGCCGGGAAACACTGCGAATGTTTTCCGGTTTCCCTATTCTGAAGAATATATGGTTATAATCTTCCCATTGTGTGTGTATTTGAGTGATGATGCAAACTTTATCGCTTCAAGCACTGTTTCTAAATCCTCGTCTTTTATTGAGCCCGAGTAAATATGATTCCTGACTTCATCATCGCCAAAAAGAATTTGTATATCGAATCTCCGTTCCAGTTTTTTAGCCAGTTTTTCAATGGTTTCCCCTTTAATATTCAGAATACCCCTGGTCCAGTCTGAGAAATGGTGGTCATCGATTGTTCGTTTTTTCGTTTTTCCACTCTGTTTTTCAAAACTTAACATTTCTGATGGTCTTAAAAATATGTCTTTCCCTCCGTCGATACTGATTTTCACTTTTCCGGTTTCGAGATAGGTAGTAATGATTTTATCATCGTCATAACTGCAAACATTAAATGCTGTCCCCAGAACTTCTACCTTAAGTTTATTATTAGTCTCTACCACAAACGGACGGGATTTATCGTGTGTAACCTCGAAAAAAGCTTCTCCATCCAGGAATACTTTTCTTTTTCCTGACAGGAACACAGATTTAAACTTTAATTGGGTTCCGCTATTCAATTGTACTGTTGAACCATCGGGTAATACTACTTTCGAACGTTCGCCGTTTGGAACAATTATCTCGGTAAAACCTGAATTAGAAAATTTTGAGGTAGAAATGAAATACCCGGATATACCAGACAAACCAATGATCAGCATGATTGCCGCGGCGTATTTAAACCATTTTATCCAAAGGGTCCCGGAGCTATCCTTTTTCTTTAAGACTTTGATCTTATCCATGATTTGCCGGATCGCCAGTTCTTTCTTTACAGGGTCAATTTCATTTTCAAGCCCCGCCAGTATCCAACTATTTTTCATTCGCGAAAGTTCCAGTTGCCGTTTTTCATCAATAGCGGCCCATTCCCTTACAGCCTGTTTTTCATCTTCATCAGCCTGATCTGAAATGTACTTAAAAAGGAGATTGTCAGTCATCGTTTATCGCTTTAGTAATTTTAAAACGAATGAAACCGGTTTTACCCTGAGTGGAATTCTGACTTTTTTTAATTTTTCATCAGAAAAAACAAAAGATTAAACGTTCCTGGAAATTTTCGTTCCAATGTTATTCTGATCGTCCGTAATGCTTTAGTGAGATGGCTTTCCACTGTTTTTCCCGAAAGGTTCAGAACCGCGCTTATTTCTCTGTTTTTCATCCCCTTTGTTCTGCTCATAATGAATACTTTCCGGCATTGTTCGGGCAGTGAACTTACAACCGCATCAATCTCCGATTGTAATTCAAGAGCAAAAATGTCATCCAGAACAGAATCCGACAGGGCATAAAAGTTTTCGGTTAACCGGATATATTCCTCCTGCTTATCAGTCCTGAACTGGAGCATAAGCCGCTCCCGCCTGATCAGGTCGATGCACCGATTTCTTGTCAGGGTGAACAAATAGGCATTCAGAGAAGTATTTTCTGCCAGTTTTTGCCGGTGTTCCCACAACTGGAGAAAAACATCCTGAATCACTTCCCTGGCATTTTCTTCATTATTCAGGTAACCGACGGCAAAATTATACAGACGGGAATACCAATGTTCCATAATTTTCCGGAAGACATTCTCGCTTCCCGATTTTAACCCTGGTATGTATTCCCCGGAATTTTTCAACCTGCAGGTAGTTATTTCTGAATATCAAATATATTCTATTTTTTCAATCTTTCCGTTCCCGGAAATTCATATAATGTTGCTAAAACTATATAAAGTCTAATATATTTAGACAAAAATTGCTTTAAAAAGTATATTTTAGCTTCTCAAAAATTTTAAATTGAAAACTTATTCTCCTCTTTGCATTATTGCTATTGGAGAAATCGAATTTCTGCTTTATTTTTTTATCGAAAACAACAAAAAAGAATGAGAGTTTGCGGATTTACATTTATCAGGAATGCGGAAAAGTTTGATTTCCCCATTATCGAAGCCATTACTTCTATTCTCCCGATTTGCAATCATTTTGTAATCGCCGTTGGAAAATCTGATGATAATACCCGGCATATTATCGAAAAAACAGCACCTGGAAAAATCACTATAATTGACACTGTATGGAACGAAAACCTGAAAAAAGGAGGAGTGGTGTATGCGGATGAAACCAATAAGGCTTTCGATGCCATCCCCGAAGAATTCGACTGGTGTTTCTACATTCAGGGCGACGAAGTGGTGCATGAAAAATACCTGCCGGTTATTCAAAAAGCAATGACAGATAATCGGGATAAAAAAGAGGTGGATGGTTTGCTATTCAAATACAAACATTTTTACGGAACATACGATTTTGTAGGCGATTCACGAAAATGGTACCGTAATGAAATCAGGGTTATCCGGAACGACAAGTCCATTCGTTCGTACCGGGATGCGCAGGGTTTCCGAAAAGATGGGGAAAAACTAAAGGTAGTTCCGGTGGATGCTGAAATTTATCATTACGGCTGGGTGCGGACTCCTATATTTATGCAGGAAAAAATCGATTCCGTAAAACAGTTTTATGATGGAATTGTAGCGGAAGAAGCTCAGAAAAAAGCAGAAGAACAGGAATTCAATTACAGCCAAAATTACGATGCGCTAACCCGTTTCGAAGGGACTCATCCCAAAGTAATGCACCAACGAATTCAGCGTTTAAACTGGAAGGCAGATGTGGATTTGAACAAAACTCACATGAAATTCAAATACTATATTTTATACAAAATTGAAAAACTGTTTGGCGTACGGTTATTTGAATACCGGAATTACAAAATACTGAAAAAATAAAAACTTTTTAACCGCAAGGCAGAGAGAGGGACAGGGCTGTTCAAAAAAACAATTATAAAACACGAAGACGCTAAGGCACAAAGAATAAATATTCATAAAACGACACTTTGTGCCTATAGGTCTTTGTGTTTAAAGTTATCTTTTCTACCAATATTTCACCTCTACGAGGTTTTAACAAGTACAAGTGCCAGGGGCACGAAATATTGGTAGAAAAATATGTTCCTCAACCCCTAAAATGCTGTAGGGACGAGACCTCTCAAATCTGTAAAAATAGTCCCTCTGCACTGAAAAATTCAGTTGTCCAGGGAATAACAAAAAGTGTTACATAAGAGAATTAATCCCAGTTATTTATCTTAATGTGCCTTGTTCAGCCTGCTGAATCATTGCTTCATTTGCAGTAATATAAACTTCAACACGTCTGTTCAGTGCACGTCCTTCAGGGGTTGAATTATCTGCAACAGGCTCGTCATAGGCTTTTCCTTCGGTAGTCAGACGCGAACCATTGATACCGTTATCAATCAAAAACTTGGCCACTGATTCCGCCCTTTCGTTTGATAATTTTTCATTTATTGCACGGGAGCCCGTGTTATCGGTATGCCCGTAAATAGTAACGTCTGTTTTCGGGTTTACATACAAAGAATTGGCAAATCTCACCAATGCTTCTTTCGAAGCAGTGCTCAAATTACTTTTTCCGGTTGCAAAAAGAATTCCGCTATCAAAGGTAACTTTAATAGCCTGAAGGTTATTTACATCGGTAACCGATTCAACCTGGGCTCCTTCAATTTGTTCCAATTCAGCCCTTTGCTTATCCATTTTATTACCGATAAGCAACCCTGCTCCGGTACCCACAGCAGCGCCCACAGCAGTACCAATAGCAGCACCTTTGCCTTTTCCGGCCAAAGCTCCAATCCCGGCACCAAGTAGAGCCCCACCTGTACCGCCAATTATTCCTCCTTTTGTCTTATTATTTGTTGTAGCCCACTGGCTGCTCGAACAGCCGCCCAATATAATAGCCCCACTCAAACACAAGGCCATCCATAAATTAAATCTTTTCATTTTCTGTCTTTTTTATTATTGTTTATTTCCACATTAATTAACATTCAAAATTATAACATGTTTTAATTTTTTTATACTAAATTATTCAAAAATATAACAGCATACGGTAATTATACTGATAGCAGATTCTCATATAGCAGGTTACACTATAATATTATCCTTTTCTAAAAAAACATCTCCGGGAACAGGGTTGTTTCATTCAAAATATTTTAACTTGTATTCCAGTCTAGAAACAATTATATGAAGATTTTTTTACCTTTGCGCGCAATTCCAGGATACTAACTTAAATTAGGAAGAAATGTCAAAAAAAGCTCCGCTACAAGTTTTTTCGTGTACAGCAACTAATTATCTAACTACTAAAATTTGTGACAGTCTGGGTGTTGAACTGGGGAAGTCGTCATGCCCTTTTTTTGCGGATGGAGAGGTCGAGCCGTGTTATGAAGAAACCATCCGGGGATCCCACGTATTTATCGTTCAGTCGACCCGTCCGCCGGCTGACAACCTGCTCGAACTGTTATTGATGATCGACGCGGCGAAACGTGCTTCAGCCTATAAAATTATTGCCGTGATCCCGTATTTCGGTTATGCACGCCAGGACCGCAAAGATAAACCCCGGGTATCGATTGGCGCCAAACTGATGGCCGACCTTTTATCGGCTGCCGGTGTCGACAGGGTGATAACAATGGATCTGCATGCTGATCAGATTCAGGGTTTTTTCAATGTTCCTGTCGATCATTTGTATGCTTCTTCATTGTTCGTTCCTTTTATCAGCAACATGGGGCTCAAAAACCTCGTGATTGCATCGCCGGATGTGGGCGGTACCAAACGGGCCAATACCTATTCAAAAATGTTGGGAACCGACATGGTTATCTGCCACAAATCAAGGGCTAAAGCCAATGTGGTTGACTCAATGACTTTGATAGGAAACGTAAAAGACAGGGACGTGATTATAGTGGATGACATGATTGATACAGCAGGTACCATCACGAAAGCTGCTGATTTAATGATGGAAAAAGGCGCCTGTAGCGTACGTGCCTTTGCTGCACATGGCGTATTGTCAGGCAATGCCTACAAAAATATTGAAAAATCAGCCCTGAAGGAAGTGTACTTCACTGATTCAATCCCTCCACGCATGGAATCAGATAAAATAAAATATATTTCAACGGCTGAAGCATTCGGCGAGGCCATCATGAGAGTTTATAAAAATCAATCTATTAGTTCTTTGTATTACAGTTAAATTTATATCTTTGCACCGCTTTTGCTGAAAGGCAGTGTGGTTATGCATGCTGTTTATTCCGAATCTGTTTCGGAAAAAGTTGAGTACCATAATCTTAAAAAATAGAGAAAAAATGAAAACAGTCGAAATTAAAGGCTACAAAAGAGAAACCACAGGGAAAAAGAATTCAAGAAAACTGAGGAGTGAAGAGAATGTACCATGTGTACTTTACGGTGGCGAAGGCCCTATCCACTTTTACGCCAGTTCAAAGGATTTTAAAAAATTATTATACACGCCTAACGTGTATCTGATTAATGTTGATATTGAGGGTACTGTTTATAAGTCAATTATTCAGGATGCCCAGTTTCATGCAGTAGAAGATCAGGTTTTACATGTTGACTTTCTCCAGGTATCCGAAAGCAAACCGATAAAAATTGAAATACCCGTTAATGTCCAGGGATATGCCGAAGGTATGCGTAAAGGGGGTAAAATGAAATTAAACCTTCGCCGTTTAAAAGTAAAGGCTCTTCCCCAGAATTTACCGGATGTTATTCCTGTAAACATTGATGCCCTTGACGTGGGACAGAGCATTAAAGTAGGTGAATTAAAAATGGACAACATTGAATTTCTCAATGCAAAATCGGTTCCGGTTGTTACGATCATGATCACCAGGGCTGCGAAAGCTGCTGCTGCATCGACAGGAAGTTAAAATTAAAAATATTTCGTTTTGAAATACCTGATCACAGGACTTGGAAATCCGGGTATCGATTATGAAAATACCCGTCATAATATAGGATATAAAATATTGGACGCGCTTGCCGGTGCGTCCAATATTGTTTTTAGTGATAAGCGATACGGCTGGGTTGCCGAATACAAATATAAATCCCGCATATTTATATTACTGAAACCAACCACTTTTATGAACCTGAGTGGCAGGGCTGTTAATTACTGGCTCCAGAAAGAAAACATCGGGATTGAAAACCTGCTCGTACTGAACGATGACATTTCCCTCCCGTTTGGAACACTCCGGCTTAGGGCAAAAGGCAGTGATGCAGGACACAACGGACTGAAAAATATCAATCAGATACTGGGACGACAGGATTATGCCCGCCTTCGTTTTGGTATTGGCGATGATTTCAGGGCCGGACGTCAAATCGATTACGTTTTAAGCGAATGGAGCAAGGAAGAAACTCTGGAACTCCCGTCCTTAATCGACAAATGCATTGAAATCATTAATAGTTTTGGCACGATTGGAGTTACCATGACTATGAACCAATATAATCAACGCAGAAAAAATGGGCAGTAGCGTCCGTATCGATAAATGGCTTTGGGCAGTCCGGTTATACAAAACACGCAGCCTTGCTACCGAAGAGTGTAGAAAAGGCAGGGTAATGATCAATGAAATGCCAGTCAAACCCTCGCGCGAAGTAAAAATCGGTGATAAGATACAGATCCGCAAGCCCCCTATTGTCCGTACTTATGAGGTACTTGGTATTTCTGAAAAACGAATGGCTGCCAAACTGGTCGATGCTTTTATGCGGGATATTACTCCTCCCGAAGAACTTGAAATACTGGAAATGCAAAAACACATGGGCTGGCTTCAGAGGGATAAAGGAGCAGGTCGGCCAACAAAAAAAGACAGACGCGACCTGGATGGTTTCTTCAATAACTGATTTTGCCCTGACAGAATAAGACTCCATGATTATTGCCAAAGAAAAACGAAAAACCAATATTGCCGAATATATCCTTTATATGTGGCAAGTCGAAGATTTGATCAGGGCTTATAACTTCGACATCAAAAAAATTGATTCAGAATATATTTCCCGTTTTAGTACTGACACTGATACCAGGAAAGAGATCAGGGACTGGTACTATAACCTTTTGCTGATGATGGAAAAGGAACAAGTCCTGGGTACCGGACATCTTCAGTTTTTGAAAAATCAGGTTAACGATCTTAATGAATTCCATCTGAAACTTATTGGCACAGGAGCTGATCCTGTTTATTCAGCCATGTTCCTGCAGCTACAACCGGAAATTAATGAATTCAGAGAAAAAGCAGGCAAGGGAATTACTTCTGATGCGGAAACCTGTTTGATTGGGTTGTACAGCCTGATGATGCTACGGCTACAGAAGAAAGAAGTAAATCAACAGGCCTTATACTCTTTGCAAAATTTTGGAAAACTGACAGGACACCTTTCAGCCCGCTATCTTCAATTTGAAAAAGGCGATTTCGAATTTTAGAACATCAGGAAGAGACCACATTATTTGTTATTTCCAAAGTCTTTCAGGAGCCCTTCATAAAGCCAGTTGGCCAATGCCTGCCGGTTGTCTACCAGAATGAAGCGCTGCTGGTCGCGAGTATGATTAATGTTACCAAGTTCGATAAATACTGCAGGAGGATACGAGTTTTTTATCACGTAAAGATTCCGGCTTGAAACAGAACCGTGGTACCCCCTGCCTGGCTGATGCTGACGATATTTACTGTCGAACGTTTGCAGCAGGTTCCCGGCCAGTTTTTTACCGGTTTTGCTCCGCTGGTCGTGGTAAAAAAACACGTCTATATTTTCACCCCGACTACGTGAATCAACATGAATGACAACCAACCTTTGGAAACGGCCTTTATTTTTCACATACAACTTATTCACTGCATCTTTCCGTTGCCGCAGCCGGCTCAGTTGTTTAGACGGGATTCGCAGGTTAGGGTAACAAACTTCATCTTTATCGGGTTCCAGGTAACTGTCATCCCTGATGCCGTCATTCGGATCGCGGGTGATCATATACACGGTAGCCCCGTGTTCAATCAGGTTACGGGCCAACCGTAGAGTAATATCGTATGCATATTCATCCTCACACAAGGTATGGCGTGCATATTTTCCGACTGCCCCCGGATCAGGGCCCCCATGACCACTTAGCAAATAATAAACCGCACCTTTTAACTGTCTGTCGACGATTTTTATATCCTGATATTTCGAGCCAAATATTTTATAGACGACACTACCTGTAGCAGAACTGCTCCCGCTTTCCTGATTATTTTTAACTGGCAATTTATACGAACGGCCAATAATAAGTTTCTTGTTTTTACCCAGGACTTCCTTGTTTAGTTCCACAAAATTCCTGTATTCGGAAGCAGGTACCCCGTAACGTCTTAGTAAAGAAAAAATACCGTCACCCTTTTGTGCTTTTACTATTTTATATTCCTGGGAAAAAACATGAAAAGAGATCAACAGAAAAAAGAAAGTCAGAAAAACAGGTATTGGATAATATCTTTTTAATCTTAAAAATTTCAGAATGTTCATTATTATTATTGTTTTACAAAAACCTGAATAAAATAATTTTGTTCAGTATTAACAAATTTAATTGTAAAGTGACATCTATTTTAAGCAAAATTGAAATTTTTATCCGATATTTATTAACCTGAATTGTTTTGTTGACGGAAAAATTATGAAGAGATACATTTTCCTTTCGTTTATTCTCTGTATTGCCATATCGTGTGCAACTTATTATCAGGTTACAGATTCAAAAAGTCAGAATATACCTGTCACCAGTTCGGTGGCAAAAGAAAATCCTGATTTGCTTGAATTGCTGAAACCATACAAACAAAATCTGGGAAAAGATATGTCGCGGGTACTGGCTGTCTCCGATGTCGAAATGGTGAAAGACAAGCCAGAGAGTAATATGACCAACTTCATGGCCGACATGCTTTTGGAAGAAGGTAAAAACTATTGCCGAGAAAATAATATGGAGATGCCTGAGGTAGCCTATGTCAATTACGGTGGTATTCGTTCATCGTTACCCAAAGGGGAAATTAATGTACAAAAAATTTTCGAGTTGATGCCTTTTGAGAATGAAATGGTATTTCTGAAAATTAACGGAAATAAATTCTACGAAATGGCTCAAAGAATAGCTAAACGCGGAGGAGATGGAGTGGCCGGGATGAAACTGGGGATACGGGATAAAACAGTTGTAACCCTGCTGGTATCAGGCAAAAAGTTTGATACCGGTAAATCGTACAGGGTTGTCACCAACGATTACGTAGCCAGTGGCGGCGATAACATGGATATGTTTACAGAACCGGAATCCTATGTTTCAAGCGGAATCTCTATCCGGGATTTGATTATTGACTACATGGAGAAAAGAACAAAGTCCGGGCAACATATCTCGGCACAAAAAGACGGGAGGATTTTTTATGAGTAACCGGCGAAACTTTATCCGGCAACTGGCATGGGGAAGTGTGGGATTTATGGCAGCACAATTCCCGGGGAGCCTGTATGCCAAAGATGATTTTGCACAGATCAGTATCCTGCATACCAATGACATACACTCTCACATTGAACCGTTCCCTGAGTCTGATCTGCGCAACGGAGGAAAAGGCGGAATGACACGATTATCAGGCATTGTTGAACAGATCAGGGCCAAAAACTCCAATACCCTTTTATTCGATGCCGGGGATATGTTCCAGGGAACACCTTATTTTAATTATTACAAAGGAGAACTGGTACTGAAAATGATGAGCAAAATGGGCTATGATGCCGGTACTATCGGAAACCATGAATTCGATAACGGATTGGAAGGAATCAAAAACACTTTGCCGTTTGCCCAGTTCCCGATTATATCCAGTAATTACGATTTCTCAGATACAATACTCAAAGGATCATTTCCTAACCATAAAATTTTTGTAAGGGACGGTATCAAAATTGGCCTTTATGCCTTGGGGATTGAACTTGACGGGTTGGTCGCAAAAAAGAATTTTGAGCAAACCCGGTATCTCGATCCTGGTGAAAAAGCCCGGGAAATGGAACTTTTTCTGAAAAAAGAAAAACATTGTGACCTGGTTGTTTGTCTGTCGCACCTGGGCTTTCAATATCAGGGGAAAAAGGTTTCGGATAAAATAGTTGCAGCAGAAACCCACTTCACCGATTTGATCATTGGCGGGCACACACATACTTTTCTGCGAAATGCCATTCGTACAAAAAATACTGAAGGGAAACAAGTGATCATCAATCAGGTTGGGTTTGGCGCTCTGATGTTGGGACAAATCAATTTCGTGTTTAACCGGGATAAAAAAATAAAAATGGCATTTTCTTCAACACGCAATAACGGATAATGAGAAACACCAAATTTTTCCTGTATCCGATTGTTTCTGCCATACTGCTCAGCCTTCCATGGCTGTTTCAGTTCCCGGGATGGGTACTTTTCGCTGGCTTTGTTCCATTGCTATTACTGGAGGATCAACTTTCTGAGAAACGAAAAACCAACCGGTATCTATTTCAGAATTATCTTTTTGCCTGTTTCTTTACCTGGAACCTTCTGTCGGCCTGGTGGCTGGGATATGCAACGCTCATTGGCCTATCGCTGTTTTTATTCCTGAATACATTTCTGATGACTACCATCTGGTACCTGTATCATTTGTTTAAAGTGCATAACGGCGAAAATTTGTCACTTTTGTTCCTGGTGGCCTTGTGGCTTTCATTCGAATACCTGCACCTAAATTGGGATATGCAACTGCCGGGGATGATTCTGGGAGGGTCATTTGGAAATCAGGTAAAAATGGTTCAGTGGTACGAATTTACCGGGGTATTGGGAGGTTCGCTTTGGGTGTTGACTGGAAATATAATCATTTATAAACTAGTGAAACATTTCCGGTACCGCAAAATGGTATCTGTTCCTGTCCTGGTTTCAGGAGTGATTATTTTGATATTGCCTGTAGCATGGTCTTTTTTCAAATATTTTTCATATACCGAAAAGGGTGAAAAAATAAAAATGGTAGTACTTCAACCCAATATCGACCCTTTTACCGAGAAATTCGGCACAATCGGTTTTGAAGAACAGCTTGAAATACTGTTGTCTTTGGTCGATTCGGGAGCAATCGACCCCGGGTCTCTTATTATTGGCCCCGAAACAGCAATTGCTCCGTTTTGGGAAAATTCGCCGGACTCCACAACAGAGATCATAAAATTGAGAAGTAAAATAGAAGAAATAGGACAGGCTACTTTTATTATTGGGGCAAACACAAAAAAAATTATTCCCGGGAATGAAAAAAAATCCTATACTGCCCGTCAATTAAATGATTCCGGAAAATTTTACGATGAATATAATTCAGCAATACTGATTGCTCCTTCCACCCCGACACAAATCTATCATAAAAATATTCTGGTGAGTGGGGTCGAAAAAGTGCCTTTTGCCCGTTATTTTGATTTTCTGAGAAATCTTTTCTTCGATTTGGGTGGTACATCAGGCGGACTAGGACAAGGTATTCCGATAAACTTCAGAGCAAAAAACAGCCTACAGATCAGTCCTTTGATCTGTTTTGAATCAATGTTTGGAGAATATTTGTCCGGATTGATAAAGAAAGGAGGAGAACTGGTTATAGTGTTGACCAATGACGGATGGTGGAAAAAAAGTCCGGGTGCAGAATTGCATTTTTCCTATTCACGCCTGCGGGCCATCGAAACACGCCGTAGCATTGCCCGTTCTGCAAATACCGGGATATCGGGATTCATTAATCAGCGAGGCGACATACTGAAAAAAACCAGAGAATGGACAAGAACAGCAATCAACGCCGAATTACAAAAAAACCAAACGATTACATTTTATACCCGCTATGGCGATTACACCGGACGTATTGCTGCTTTTATCGCTTCCCTGCTTTTTTTGTTTTATTTATCAGAATGGATAAAAGGCAAAGATAAATCTCTTCCCTGAAAATTAATGATACGGCAAACGGGCCAGTACTTCAGCCAGATGGTTAACTCCCTCTTCCAGCTTTTTGTTCACCATCATTTTAATCATCATGTTCATATCCGCGTGAAGAGTCAGGCGCATTTTACATTTGCATGCACCAACCGGTAGAAGTTGTATCCAAAAAGTGATATTCAACGGCAACCTGCCTCCACTTACAATTTTAATACATTTGAATGCCTTCCGCTCTATGATCCGCATCTCAGCCTCTCCGGCTCCGGTAATTTGAAACCGGCAAGAATCACAGTCCGATTCAAACCCGGAAATTTTAACCTGAGGAATCTGTTCGGTAACTTTTTGAAGCAGTCCTTCATTTACGTATTTCGTAAGGTTTTCAAAATTCGAGAGGTAATTGTATACAATCTCCTGATTGTGGTCAATGAATTTCGTTTCGCTAACGTATTTACTAATGGCCATAATTGATATAAAAAAGCCCCCTTCCAACGAAGCAGAAAAGGGTTGAAATTTTTTCTTCTAAATTATTTACCCCAGTTTTCAGGCTTTTCTCTCCATGCGTTGAGCTTCTCAACCTGTTCGGCTGTAATATTACCTTCTTTCAGGGCGATGTCAATCAGTATCTGGTAACGACTCAGGGTTGTCAGTTCAATACCGGCCTGTTCAAATGCCTTACGGGCCTGCGGAAAATTATATGTAAAGATAGCCATCATTCCCAGAACTTCGCCACCAAAATTGGTGATTGCATCAGCTGCTTTTAAGCTGCTGCCCCCGGTTGAAACCAAATCTTCAATAATAACAACTTTACGTCCAACCCTCATATCTCCTTCAATCAGATTTTCAAGTCCATGTCCTTTTGGTGCCGAACGTACATAAACAAATGGTAATCCCAACCGCTCAGCAACCAGAATGCCATGAGCAATAGCGCCTGTGGCAACTCCTGCAATAACTTCTGCTTCGGGATATTTTTCCTGAATTAATTTGCAGAACTGGTCGCAAATAAAAGTTCGTGCTTCAGGGTATGAAAGCAATTTCCGGTTGTCGCAATAAATAGGAGATTGCCAACCCGATGCCCATGTAAATGGATTTGAAAGTTGGATTTTTATTGTATTAATTTGTAATAATTTCTTTGTAACGTCGATTTGAATCTGTTCCATCATAATCATATGTGTTTAACTATAAAAACTTCAACAAATGTACAAAGTTTTTTTTAATGCCACTTCCATCATACTGTGCCCTAAATTTGAAAATTCATCAAAAGATAACAATCAACAAGTTATTGAAATTGAGGATGATGTATGTTTTCATGATTGGATTCTGAAACTGGAGAAAAAAAATAACATTAGAAATATAATTTTTGTCAATAATAATATTTCTCAATTATGGGAAAATTTCAAAAAACAATTTATAGGAATTACTGCAGCCGGAGGAGTTGTAAATGATAAAACCGGCCGCATTTTGGTAATAAACCGGTTTGGTCTTTGGGATCTACCAAAGGGCAAAGTAGAACGAGATGAATCATTGGAAAAGGCAGCCATTCGGGAAGTGGAAGAGGAATGCGGAATATCGGGCCTTAAAATCAAAACTCAACTGGGCTCAATGTTCCACCTTTACCGTTCTCCGTATCATGCGAAGACGAATAATATAGTATTAAAAGAAACTTTCTGGTTTGAGATGTTTTATGAAGGAACCCAAATTCCCGTACCTCAAAAAAAGGAAAGCATTGAAGAAGCCCGTTGGATGAAAAGGGAAGAACTTAAACTATTCTTTAGCAATACCTATCCAAATCTCATTGAACTGTTAGAAAATTACTTGCAAAAATCTTCAGAAAAAACTTAAACGAATTCAGCTCGTAAACTTTTAAGTGTGATTTGATCCCTGATTCTTTTTAAGCAGGTAAGGACGTAACCGCTGGGTTCGTTCATATGCCTGCCGTTCCTGCCATTCGGCAATTTTTTTATCATTCCCGCTGAGTAATATTTCAGGAACTTTCCACCCTTTATAATCAGACGGACGGGTATAAACGGGCGGACTTAATAACTGGTCCTGAAAAGAATCGGTCAAGGCTGATGTTTCATCTGAGAGTACCCCCGGGACTAATCGTACCACACTGTCTACGATTACGGCTGCTGCAAGTTCACCTCCGGTTAAAACATAGTCGCCGATAGAAATTTCTCTGGTTACCAAATGATCACGGACCCGTTGGTCGACACCTTTGTAATGGCCACAAAGAATAATAATATTTTTTAATAATGATAATTTATTTGCTTCTTTTTGGGTAAGCATCACACCATCAGGAGAAGTATATATAATATCATCGTATTCACGCTGTGACTTAAGATAGTTAATCGCGCTCTCAATAGGTTGAATGGTCATTACCATACCGGCGCCGCCGCTAAACGCATAATCGTCGGTTTTTCTATGCTTGTCTTCCGAAAAATCACGGATATTATGAATATAAATCTCAACCAAACCTTTTTCGATTCCACGTTTAATCATGGAATATTTAAACGGACTCTCCAAAAGCTCGGGAATGACCGTAAGAATATCGATGCGCATATATTTTTTGTGCAAAAATAGTAAGCTACAGCAATATATCCTATAAGTTTTTTATTGTAGTTGGCAAATTAACCTGCAAACGAATACGCCAATATGACACGCACAAACACAGAAAATCAGAAATTATGTCATGTGTAAATAAAAATCAAATGAAATAATGGGACATATATTATTCTGGAATAAAAGTTGGAATTACCCTTCCGTAAAATTTTGAAAAACATGTTAAATTAAATAATGGAGGAAAGAAAAATGAATTTAGTAAGAGTTCACAAACCAGCAGAAAGATTCTATGTTAATCATTTGGTTAATGATTTATTCGATCAAATATGGAATACCGATCGAGAAGTAAATAGTTGCAATGAAAAACCAGCAGCTAATATTTATGAAACAGAAGATAACTTTAAATTGGAGCTTCTTGTCCCCGGTTATGATAAAAATGAAATTGAAATTCTGGTTGAAAAAGATCAACTGGTTATTAAGGGCGAATACAAGGAAACTGAAAAGCCCGAATATAAATATTCTCATGTCGAGTTTACGAAAGGAGGCTTTGAAAAAAGATACCAACTATCGGAAAAACTTAATACTGAAGCAATTTCAGCAGAATTTAAAAATGGAATTTTAACAATAATCCTTCCAAAACCAGAGGAAAACAAACAAAAACTGACAAGGAAAATAGAGATTGTTTAAAATCGAAATCTATTGAATTTCAGAAGGCTGTTACAAGAAACAGCCTTCTTTTTTTATACTTTATAACGGTTTTACAGAATTAATAATTAAAAACTTTGAGTATTAGGTTGTAATATTATATTTTCGTAAAATATAACGAGTCCTATTTCTCTTTGAAGTTTTGAGTACTAAATTTTTGTAAAATGGAACCTAAAGATCTGAAAAACTCGAATAACGAGTTAAAAAATACGCCGGAAGAACCTGAAACTGTTGAACAACAGAATATGCCACAGGAAGCAGAAGAATTTCAGCTTAGTGAGGAGCAGGTGAATATCACAGGAAATCAAGGGGAAGCCGAACCAGAGGAATCCCTGAAGGTTGTTCCGGAGATAATAAAAGTTGAAAGCTCCGGAATAACTACTGACGCACCGGAAGTAACTCCAGAAAGCACAGAAATTATTGAGGAAGAAACTGAAATTTCATCTGAAGCTACAGGGGAAGAAACTACCGAAAAAATTGCAGGAGAAGCGGTAGACGAGGAAAGCATACCTGAAGAAATTGCAGTTGCTGATGAAGAGAAAGTAGGTGGAAGCGAGGCTCAGGAAGAAGAGACAAAGGCTTCTGCTGATGAAACTGTCCCCCTCGCAGAAGAAATAGAAACGCCTGTTTCTGAAACCGAAAAGACTCCTGAAAGACCAGTATCAAAACCAATCCATGAAAAAGTTAGTTATTCAGGAAAAACAGAAGTTGAACTGATTAATGCACTTCGGGATTTGATTGATAGTAAATATGACTACAACGGAATAAAAGAAGATGTCGACGATATAAAATTTGCTTTCTACAAAATACATCATACTGAAGTTGAAAAGCAAAAAAAGGCCTTTTATGATGAACACGATAAAGCTGAAAGATTTGTTGAGAAAGAAAATATTTATGAAAATGATCTGAAAAACCTGTTGGAAAAATTCCGCCAGTTAAAGGTTGAATACAATAAAAGGCAGGAAGGAGAAAAAGAGAAAAATCTGGAATTGAAATATCAAATCATTGAAGAGATTAAAGCTTTAATTAACAACAAGGAGTCGATCAATAAAACATTCCAGGAATTTCGGGATCTTCAAAACAGGTGGAGAGAGATCGGATTGGTTCCCCAATCGAAGTTAAAGGATATGTGGGAAACCTATCATCATCATGTTGAAAATTTCTACGACTACATTAAAATAAATAAAGAACTCCGCGACCTTGACCTGAAGAAAAACATGGAAGCGAAAATCGGACTTTGTGAAAAAGCAGAAGAATTGCTGGTTGAACCATCCATAATCAGGGCATTCAATATTTTACAGAAATATCACGAACAATGGCGTGAAATTGGTCCGGTTCCGCGAGACAAGAAAGATGAATTATGGGAACGCTTCAAAGCAGCGACTTCAAAAATAAACAAAAAGCATCAGGACTTTTTTGAAATGCGGAAATCGGAGCAAAAGGCAAATCTGGAAGCAAAAACATTACTTTGTGAAAAAGCAGAAGAAATTTGTGCTTCGGAACTGAAGACTCACAAAGATTGGGATGAAAGGTCGAAAGAGCTGATCGAATTACAAAAAGTTTGGAGAACTGTTGGGTTTGCCCCCCGAAGAGATAATAACCGTATCTATGACAGATTCCGCAAAGCCTGTGACCAGTTCTTTAATGAAAAACGTGAGTTTTACAGCCAGAATAAAGAACTGCAGATCAATAATCTTCAGATGAAAACAGATCTGTGTGTTCAGGCAGAGTCATTAAAGGATAGTACCGACTGGAAAAAAACAACGGATGAGTTTATTGAAATTCAGAAAAGATGGAAAGAAATAGGTCCTGTTCCCCGTAAGCAGTCGGATACCATTTGGAAAAGATTCAGGGCTGCCTGTGATTACTTTTTCGAACAAAAATCAAAACATTTCTCATCGATTGATAGCGAACAACTCGACAATCTGAAAATGAAACAGGAACTGATAGCAGAAGTAAAAGCATACGAACTGACAGGAGATGAAACAATTGATCTCGAACGTATGAAAGAGTTCCAGCGCAGATTTACCGGGATAGGACATGTACCGTTTAGAGACAAAGATAAAATACAAAACGATTTCAGAGACGCAATTAATGTTCATTTTGACAATCTCAAAATCGACGAAAAGAAAAAAAACTTATTGAAATTCAGAACAAAAGTTTCAAACCTGACCTTAACAAACAGAGGATATGGAAAAATGCGTTTCGAACGGGAAAAATACATGACAAAGTTAAAACAACTGGAAACTGATCTGGCACTACTGGATAACAATATCGGCTTTTTTGCAGATACGAAAAATGCCAAATCTCTGATTGGTGATGTTAACCAAAAAATTGCCAGTACAAAAGAAAAAATAGAGTTCCTAAAGGAAAAGATACGTATTATCGATGCGATGGAGGATGACGAATAGCCAGTGAATATAAGCCCGCTTTTCATATAAGCGGGTTTTTTAATTATCAACTTACTGTTAATTTGAAATCAATATCCGATGAGTTTGCGAATATTGATTAACTTTGAGCGCTTTTAGAAACACTTAAAATTTATTCATCTTGTCTGAAACCAGATATATATTTGTAACAGGAGGAGTTACATCCTCATTAGGAAAAGGGATACTGGCATCATCACTGGCCAAGCTATTGCAGGCCAGAGGTTATTCAGTGACCATTCAAAAATTGGATCCATACATCAATGTTGATCCCGGCACATTAAACCCATACGAGCATGGTGAATGTTTTGTAACCGAAGACGGAGCAGAAACTGACTTGGACCTGGGTCATTACGAACGATTCCTGAATGTGCCCACTTCACAGGCCAACAATGTAACCACAGGACGTATTTACCAGTCAGTAATTAATAAAGAACGCAGGGGCGATTATCTCGGAAAAACTGTTCAGATTATTCCGCACATTACAGATGAAATCAAACGGAAGATCAAATTTCTGGGGACTAAACATAAATACGACATTGTGGTAACAGAGATAGGAGGAACAGTGGGCGATATTGAATCATTACCATACATCGAATCCGTACGACAGTTGAAATGGGAACTTGGTTCCCGGGCACTGGTCATCCATCTTACATTGGTCCCTTACCTTGCCGCATCAGGAGAGTTAAAGACAAAACCTACCCAACATTCGGTAAAAGCCTTGTTGGAAGCAGGGGTACAGCCAGATGTACTGGTATTGCGGACTGAGCGCGACCTGGATATCAGTGTGCGAAAAAAAGTAGCCCTTTTCTGTAATGTTGAACTGGATGCTGTGGTACAGTCAATCGATGTAAAAACAATTTATGACGTGCCTAATAAAATGAAGGAACAAAAACTTGATGCCACTGTATTGCGTAAGTTGGAGCTCCCGTTAAAAGACGAACCAGAGCTAAAGGCATGGAATGAATTTCTTTCTAAACTAAAAAACCCCCAATATGAGGTTGAGATTGGATTGATAGGTAAATATGTTGAGCTACCTGATTCATATAAGTCTATATGTGAGGCATTAACCCATGCAGGCGCTGTAAATCATTGTAAAATAGAACTACGGATGATCCATTCTGAAGGTATTACAGAAAAAAATGTTGCAAAAAAACTAGCCGGGTTACAGGGTATCATTATCGCTCCCGGGTTTGGACATCGTGGTATTGAAGGAAAAATTGTAACCGCACGGTATGCCAGGGAAAATGATGTTCCGTTCTTTGGCATTTGCCTTGGAATGCAAATTGCTGTTATTGAATTTGCGCGAAATGTTCTAAATATGAAAGATGCCGATTCAACCGAAATGAACGAAAAAACATTATTCCCGGTAATCGACCTGATGGAAGAACAAAAAGGGATAACAGAGAAAGGTGGAACAATGAGGCTGGGAGCTTACAAATGCAAAATTGTTGATGAAAAATCAAATATTTACAAAGCATACGAAAAAAGCGAAGTAAAAGAACGTCACCGGCATCGTTATGAATTTAATGATCATTATCTGGCTGATTTCGAGAATGCAGGGATGAAAGCTGTTGGACTAAATCCTGACACGAATCTGGTCGAAGTGATTGAAATACCCCGGCTTAAATGGTTTGTTGGCGTTCAATTCCACCCCGAATACAATAGTACAGTGTTAAAACCGCATCCGTTATTTGTTGCTTTCATCAAGGCAGCAATAGGGGCATAAATTTTTTTTTGAATGGATAAAAATACGGTAACAGGCATTGTCCTTATTTTTCTTATTCTGATAGGGTTTAGTTATTTTAACCGGCCTTCGAAAGAAGAAATAACCGCAGCAAAACACAAAAACGATTCTCTTCGGCAGGTGGAACTGGCCCGTCAGATTAAGGCTGAAAAAGAAGCAAAAAAACAAGAGAATACGTCCGCATCGGAAGCATTTACTGACAGTATCTCTTCGGAAGCGATGCAAAATGAGAAAAAAGAAAAATATGGAGTGTTTGCCGATGCCTCGGAGGGCAAAGAACAATTTTATGTTCTCGAAAACAACCTGATAAAAGTAACCATTTCGAATAAAGGAGGAAAAATTTATTCGGTTGAACTGAAAAATTATAAAACCCATGATTCATTGCCGTTAATTTTGTTCGAGGGTGATAAAAATTCTTTTGGAATGAGTTTTTTTGCCCAGAACAGGAGTATCAATACAGATGATTTCTTTTTTGTACCGACAATTGATCAGTCCTCAATTATCGTAAACGGCCCGCCTGTAAAAAAAGGAAAAGAAGGGAACGAAGAATTTAACGAAGAAAATGGCGGCGAAACAAAAAGTTTGTCAATGCACCTGGATGCTGGCAATAACCGTTACATTGAATACCGGTATACCATCAAATACAATTCGTTTTTGTTGGGCTTCGATATAAACCTGACAGGGTTGAATAACATTGTTTCCAGCAATTCAAATTATCTGAATTTTGTCTGGGGTATTAACGTCCCGCGTCAGGAGCGAGTATCGCAATACGGTGAAGACCGTTATACTCGGATTAGTTACAAGTATTTTGAAGACGAAGTGGACAAACTTGCCGCATCAAAATCTGAAACAGAACAACTACGTACCCGCACCAAATGGGTAAGTTTTAAACAACTCTTCTTTTCGTCAACTTTAATCGCTGATACTTTCTTCCCCGAAGTAAGCATTGATCAGGAAATATTCAAAGAAGACCCTGAATACCTGGGAAATTTCAAAGCCGACTTTGCCCTCCCTTATGAAGGTAGTCCAAATGAAAATCACGCAATGAAATTCTATTTCGGACCGAACCATTACAGCACTCTGAAACAATACGGTTTGTCGATGGAAAGGTTGATTAATCTGGGATATGCCATTGTACGCCCGGTTAACAAATACCTTATCATCCCGGTATTCAATTTTCTTCGCAGGTATATCGATAATTTTGGCATTATCATTCTATTGCTGACCATCTTTATTAAGCTCATTCTTTTCCCGTTCACCTATAAATCGTATATGTCACAGGCTAAAATGAAAGCCTTAAAACCAGAAATAGACGAGATTAACGCGAAATACGGACAGGATAAAGCAATGGAAAAGCAACAGGCTACCATGGCGCTCTACAAAAAAGCAGGAGTGAACCCGATGGGAGGTTGCCTTCCCATGTTGTTACAGTTCCCGGTTCTGGTGGCAATGTTTTTCTTTTTCCCGACTTCCATCGAATTACGGCAACAAAGTTTCCTGTGGGCACATGACTTGTCTACCTACGATTCGATACTGAATTTGCCGTTCAAAATACCGTTTTATGGCGACCATGTGAGCCTGTTCTGCTTGCTAATGACCATCACCACTATTATTTCAACACACCTGAATTCGCAAAGCCAGAACACCTCGGCTATGCCTGGCATGAAAACGATGATGTACATGATGCCTATAATGTTCCTGTTTATCCTAAACAGTTATTCAGCGGGTTTGAGTTACTATTATTTTCTTGCCAACCTGATAACTATTGTACAAATGTACATTTTCCGAAAAATGATTGATGAAAAAAAAATCAGGGTACAAATCCAATTAAATAAGAAAAAACCAAACAAACCGAAATCAGGATTTCAGAAAAAATTGGAAGAAATGGCCAAACAACGTGGAGTAAAATAATTCTTCTTTTTATTTCTTTCGCAACCGCCTTTGCCTTAGCACTTGGTCTATGATTACCAATATCAGGGCAAAGGTAATTCCCAGTATAAAATAAATGTCTTTAGTTTGGTATAGCCGATCTGAATTCCCGATGTTTACATACCCCAGCCAATAATGGGGATGCGATTTTAACGGATCAGCATTTTGAATATATTTTAATTTGGCAAGACGCAAAGCATCATCCTTCTCCTTTCCCTTCGAAATAAAATCATAAAAGCTACGCATGATCTCTGTTCCGGATTTATCTTCAACTTCCCACATGGTCATAATGATAGAAGGACAACCGGCATAGAGGAACCCCCGGGCAAGGCTCATTACCCCTTCTCCTTTTTGGAGCTTTCCACTTCCTGTATTACATGCACTTAACACAGCCATTCTGGCATTCAGTTTCATATTGTATATCTCATGAGTATTTAGCCAGCCATCTTCAGTACTTGTCCCATTTGGTCTGGAAAATATCAATTTTGAAAACATAGGCAGACTGTCATTCAAAATAGTATGCATAGCCAAATGTAAAATATCATAAACAGGGGCAAGCTTTTTAAAACTTTTCTCATTAGCCATCGAGTCCAGATATACATCACAGGGAATATAATCCTTTAACAAACTGACTTCTGCTTTAGCTCCCGGTAAGGGTAATAATTTTTCGCCATTCATTTCGGGACCTAAGCTGTCTTCTTTATAATCGTAGTTAGGTGCAAAGGCAAGCAGCTTTTTAGAAACATGTTCCTCTGCTTCAAAATAGTTAAATAATAATGTGCTTGAGTAACTGTAGCTAATCGGATAATCGTAAACCAAATATTTTAAATTTCGGAAATCCATCTTAGTGGTATCCGGCATAGCCGATATCAGGGCATCGAAAGGAATATATGACAATTTATTGTCAGGGATGATGGTGATATGTTTGCCTTCAATTAATTTTGAAACAGGAGCTAACAGAATATTATACAATTTATTTGCAGAAGAGCAATATGTTATGAAATCACTTTTACGGGTATACAGATAATTGGAACTGGAAAGAAAATTGTGCAAAAATTCGATCTGTTGAACATACTCGTAACCAATATTTTCAAGACTCAGATCAACATTGTCTTTGGAGATAATAAACCGGTAGAGTTGCCCGGGACAAACTGTGTCGATCGGTTCGTTTATAACATACTCAATAACTACTTCTTTCTTTTTTAAATTTCGCTGAATCTCATCAATATTGATGACTTTGTCTTCGTATTTAAACGAATAGTATTTAGGATATTGCCGTTCAAATAAGTTAATCAGTCGGTTATATTCCTCGTTGTATTGAAAAATTTTTGAAAAATAAAGGTTGGTCTTTTGCGAATCAGGATTTTCCCGTTGTTTTTCCTGATAAAGCCTTTCTTTATAATTTGAAATGTTAATCTTCAGGTATTGTTCGCGGACAAGAAGGGAATCCGGGATGCCACCAAATTCTTTGGCTTCCATATCCTTTACTGATGCAAGAAAACTTGCAGACTTGCTTTTCTCTGCAAACTCAAAGGCCATCAATAAATATTGTTTCTCTTTTGTAAACCGGTAGAGACGGTAAGCAATTGCTATCGCGTCCATAAACGTTGATTCCTGCTTCTCTGCCAGCATTAGTTTACTGTCTTCGTCCAGGTATCCAATTCGTAATCGGTGAATAAGGTTGATACAGGCATTAATTGTATGTAAGGAGGAAATGCTGAATCGCAGGAAATTTTCGTAATCCATCTCCGCCTGATATATCTCAGCAAGAAGTGTAAATGCTTGGGCCTTTTTCTTTAATACAGTTAGCAACTGCATTTCGGAAATGGCATTCTCTATCGGGGGAAGCGAATAAGGTTCTTCGTTTTCATAATTTTCAATGACCGCAATTGCAGCTTTCTGATAGTATTCCAAAGCTTTATTAAGGTTATTCCTCTTTTTAATCCTGAAATCTTTTATTGCAACAGCTTCGGAATCCCTGTTTAGAAAAATATCGCCGTAATTGCTTTGTATATCCGAATAATAAACACTTTTCGGTCCATAGGTTTTCAGGATAATCTTTTCTGCGAGTTCATTATATTTTTGGGCAGAATCATATCTTTCCGCTTTTATTAAAAAGTACGAGTAATTATTATATTCTTCTCCTAACCCATATATTTCCGGGCCAAAGTATTTAATCCAGCTTTGTATTGATTTTAAGTAATATGTGTTTGCTAATTCAAATTCTCCTTTATCTGTACAAACAGTAGCTAAAAGTTCAAAATATCTTGGTTTCAAGTCATTATAATTATCCTGAATACCTTTTTTCGCAATACTAATCGCCTCTGAAGCCCGGTTTAAATTTACTAGAGTGACGGCTAGATTAGCTTCTGCCATTTTAATTCTTTTTTCAAATAAAATAGTATCTAATAAAAAATATCGTAACGCAGATTCTTGGTATTCCAATGCCTTGGAATGATCCCCTTTTGATTTAAAAATCAAGCCAGCATTTGTATATACCACACCTAAGCGTGCATCATCTTCTCCATAAATTGTTTTAATCAGTTCCTCCGCTTTCGAATAATTCTGAATTGCTTCATCATATTTTCCCAGATTTTTTTGTTGTATCCCTAAGTTCATATATGATTGTATCACTTTAGGGTTATGGAAACCATAAAGTTTAGTAGCTAATTCTATCGATTTTTTTAAATAAATTTCCGCTTTTTCAAAGTCTCCTTTTCTTCCTTCACTTCTTCCTTCACGATTATACTTTTGTTCTAATATGCTATCCTGAACAAAAGTATTATCTTTTTGTGCATAACTAGATACTACTACATTGAGAAGAAAAAAAAATATTCGTAATTTTTTTATTTCCATACACCTACTAATTACCAATACCTTACAAACACAGTAATACTTTTTTTATTTAAATAATACTACATCAGGGTTACCTTTTATTCATTTTGGGAATAAACCTGCGAACAAGGATAATTTAGGAATTTAAGTATTAACATTAAAATTTAAAAGTAATGAAAACTTTATTTGCTTACAATGAAAATTTTGAGGTATCTGTATTCGAAGTATTAACCTCTGAAGAACTTGGAAAAGTAAAAGGCGGACATGGACCGGGTGATGTTGATGTATACTGGGACGACGATTTAAATTAGTTATCATATTCTTCTCTTTTTAATTTTTGTTTTTATAAAGGGCCTTTATTTTAAATAAGGTTCCAGATAATATTAAAATATTTGTGTGTGCATGAAATTTTCTTTAAATTTCGTGTGGCAGGTGATAAATTTATGCCTAAAAAGATGCGTAAACCAGAATATTACCGGAAGATTGATATGTACCTTAATCATGAACTATCGGACGATGAGTTAAGAGAGTTCAATGTTGAGTTGTTACTCAACTCGACCGTAGCAGAAGAGGTGGAACTTCACCGGGAGGTACAACAAGCAGTACAGGAAGAGGACATTATGGCACTTCGTCATAAGCTGGAGGTTATCCTGAAAGGGGAAAAATATGCGAAAGAGAGTACTGTAAAAACAGTTATGTCAGCAGAGGACATGAACTATAATTTTGGCTTATCAGGCGAATTTTCATCTTTCAGGGAATTTTTTAAGCCGGTTGAAGCTACTGATTTAAACAGACTTTCCCACAGCCTACCCCGGATACATCTTTTCCAGCACGGACTTGCAGGAAAAGAAAATATACACCAATTTTATAAAGAACAATTCGGGGATTCTGAAAACGAGGAAGAGTTGCTTTCACCTGCAGATGAAGCCATTTTTGCCGAAGTAAGGGATGCCCTGAGTGAAAAAGATATTTTTGAACTCCGTGCAAATCTGAGACAGATTGCGGAAAGGCTCCCTGAACACGAGAGGAGCACAGAAGAAATAGACAAATATCTAAACGAAGAAATGAAACCGGATCAACAGGTAGGTTTCGAAGAAGAAGCAATATATAATCAGCAACTTCGGGAAGACATTGTGTTACACAGGGAAATAGAATCAGCCGTTCTGGAGACAGATATAATGGAATTACGGACAAGCCTGGCTAAGATTCAGGGCATTGAGCATTCTACAGAGAGGGTTGAGGATATTGACCGTTATATTACGGGAGAACTAAGTAACGAAGAATTGAAAGTGTTTGAAGATAAACTTTCATCGAATCCGGTTCTTGCCTCTGATGTAAGGATGTATCGAGAAATTGATTCGGCCCTGGAAGAATCCGATATTATGAAGATAAGATCAAAGCTTCAGGCGATAAGCAAGGAGGTAGTCAAAGACCGTCAGCGAGCGATCCGTATGCCATTATCAAAAGTTGCCATTACCTCTATAGCCGCCTCTCTCGCTTTGATATTAAGTATCGGGGGATGGATATTAAGGCAGACATCCTCTGATGGTGAAATTTACTCAGAATTTTACCAGCCTTATCAAAGTCCGGGGATTGTTCGTTCAGGCAATACAACCATGGACAATACACTAACCGAGGCCCTACAGAAATTCAATGCCCAGGAATACGAATCGGCGCTGGCCTTATTCCGGCAAGTAGTTGCGTATGACTCAAAAAATCCGGTAGTACATTTCTATTCAGGAGCCTCATATCAGGAGACAGGCCGGTTCAACAAAGCGATCGAGGAATATGAAATAGTGGTCAAAGACAGGGACAACCTGTTCGTGGAACAGGCGGAATGGTATATTGGTCTGTGTTATCTTCAGACACAGGAACGAAGAAAAGCATACCGTCAGTTGCAACGTATATCGAAAAGCAACAGTTATTACAGCAAAAAAGCAGAGGCGATTATCCGGCGGCTGAAACTGATAAAATATAAAGAATAGAAAAATTACAGGCAAAATAAAGTTGAAGCAAAAAGAAACAGATACATTTGATTTTAATGTTAATACTTGAATTTCTGAATTATAAATGTTTTAAAGCTAAAAGCAGACAGCGGAAAAATTCCTGATTATCCTGGTTCAATCATTCAAGGGTTTCGGACGTTGCTAGAAGTTAGAAAAAACAAATAAAGACATATTACAGAATCATATTTTCGCCAAGGCGGGGATGTGGAGGTTTATACCTGAAACAGGTATAAAAAAAATAAGGCGCTTTTTATTCCCTTCATCAGTTGATTGTAATCCGGGAATAAAAAGTGCTTTATTTTTATTGATACTGACAAAAGGAATCAATCTCTATTCTTCTCTTTTATATTCAAAATCATAGGATTCATCGTGTTGACTAATATCCAGTCCCACTTTTTCGGCATGGGGTGAAACTCTTAATGGAACCAGTATATTGGTAAACTTATAAATCAACCACGATCCGCCAAAAGTAAAAATGCTTACAATAACTAAAGCCAGCATATGGTAAAGAAAGGTCGAAACTTCACCATAAATCAACCCTACCTTGTCAGCAAAAACGGCAGTTAATATCATTCCTGTAATACCTCCCATACCATGGGCCGGAAAAACATCCAGCGTATCATCTAATAAAGAATGTGTCCGTAAGGTAATTGCATAATTACTGACAAAAGCGGCAATAACACCTATGAATATACTCGAACCTATACTAACAAAACCTGCTGCCGGTGTAATTGCGACCAAACCTACTACTAAACCGATGGATGCTCCAATACTTGATGGTTTCTTACCTTTTACTGCATCAAAAAAAATCCAGGTTAGCATTGCTGCTGCTGAAGCCGTATTGGTGTTCATCAAAGCCAAAGCGGCTGTCGAATTAGCCCCCAGGGCCGATCCCGCATTAAATCCAAACCAACCAAACCAGAGCATTCCTGCGCCGAGCAAAACAAAAGGTATGTTGGCCGGTTTAATTTCAGAGTCCGTATGGAAGTCTTTTCGTCTTCCCAAAAACATTGCTCCTGCCAATGCAGCAAAACCAGCTGACATATGAACAACTGTGCCTCCGGCAAAGTCGAGTATCCCCCAGTTCCTTAGAAAACCATTGGGATGCCAGGTCCAATGAGCCAATGGCGCATAAATAAAGAGGGAAAACAAAACCATGAATAACATGTATGCCCTGAATCTTACCCTGCCAGCAAAAGAACCGGTAATAAGAGCAGGGGTAATAATTGCAAACTTGAGCTGAAACATCGCAAACAAGGCAAGAGGAATCGTGGGACTCAAATCGGGGTCACAGGATCCTCCTACTCCCCGGAACATAAAATACGTACACGGGTTGCCAAATAAACCAAAACCTTCTGGGCCAACACTTTCTCCAAAAGCAATACTAAAACCAACAACCACCCATAAAACACTAACAAGCCCCATGGCAATAAAACTCTGGAGCATGGTTGAAATAATGTTCTTCGGTTGTATCATTCCTCCATAAAAAAAAGCAACACCAGGGGTCATGATTAAAACCAAGGCAGTTGCGGTAAGCATCCAGGCTGCATCTCCCGGCACCACCGTTTTATCGATTACAAACGATGCGGTTCCTGAAAATGCAATTCCCAGTATTCCGGCAATAATTAGAAGGCTTAAAAGGAACAGCCATTTAAGTCTAGTGTTTTTCATACTATACAAATTTTAAGTTGTGCTTTCTCTCTCATAACACTACAAAATATTCTATTGCTTAAAAACAGTAAATATTCGTTGTGCTATTTTAATAATCCAAAAATAACAAATAACTCATCATGCAGACATAAAGATAATATAATGATGTCATAACATTATGATTGATTACAAAAAATTAACATTTTAATTCAAATTATATCAAAATGATTATTTGCATTTATATTCTAAAAAAAATATAGTTTCATGTATTCTTTTATGTCAATCTGCTTTTTTTTAATAATTGTGACAGCCTTCATATACGGGAAATACTTTTTTTTGTACTTTTAAATCAATATCGAAAATCTAAAAAAAATGACCTTAAAGAATAATCTTGATACCGTTGATTTAAATATCCTGAATATCATTACTAAAAATGCAAGAATTCCGTTCAAAGATGTTGCCGCGGAGGTAGGAGTATCTCGTGCAGCCGTTCATCAACGCGTAAACCGGATGATTGACATGGGAGTTATCACGGGTTCCGGATATCATATAAATCCAAAAAAAATTGAGTTTACTACTTGCACTTATATTGGCATTTTCCTTGAAAAAGGAAGTATGTTCCATACCGTGGCTGAAAAACTTAAAGCTATTCCTGAAATCGTTGAATGTCATTATACAACCGGACAATACGCTATATTTATAAAGGTATATTCAAAAGACAATGAACATTTAAAAGATATCTTAAGCAATCAGGTCCAAAAAATAAGGGGAATATCGGCCACAGAAACATTTATTTCACTGGAAGAGACATTCAAAAGAGAGGTATCTATCGATTTATAACTATTAATTCATTGTTACCCCTCTTTTATCTGATTTTACAGGACAAAACATGTACATTCGCAGTAAATTTTCATCCGCGTTGAAAATAATAATTAAGCGGGGTGCAAGTTTATTTTTTAACTTTAAAGAAAATTAGCAAAAACACATAATTATGAAAATTTCAGTCGTTGGAACAGGTTACGTTGGATTGGTTTCAGGAACTTGTTTTGCAGAAACCGGGATCAATGTGGTGTGTGTAGATATTGACAAAAGGAAAATTGACATGCTGAACAGCGGGCAGATTCCGATATACGAACCCGGATTGGAAGATATATACAGGAAAAATGTCGAAAAAGGCCGCTTGTCGTTTACCACCAATATTAAGGAAAGTCTGGAAAATACCGACGCTATATTTATTGCGGTAGGCACACCTCCCGGGGAAGACGGGAGTGCCGACCTGAAATACGTGCTGAATGTGGCCCGTGAAGTAGGCAGAAAACTCAATCACTATATGGTTGTAGTTACAAAAAGTACCGTTCCGGTAGGAACATCACACAAAGTAAAAGCAGCAATGAATGAAGAACTACTAAAACGGAATTGTGATATTCCCTTTGATGTGGCTTCAAATCCCGAATTCTTGAAAGAAGGCAATGCTGTGGCCGATTTTCTGAAACCCGATCGCATCGTGGTAGGAACCGATTCAGAACGGGCCATGAAAGTAATGCAACGTTTGTACAAACCATTTCTTTTGAACAATCACCCGATTTTGTTTATGGATATTGCTTCTTCTGAAATGACCAAATATGCAGCTAATTCGATGCTGGCCACCAAAATCAGTTTTATGAATGATATTGCCAATTTATGTGAATTGGTTGGCGCCGATGTAAATATGGTACGCAGAGGCATTGGTTCAGACAGCCGTATTGGGAACCAGTTCATTTATGCCGGGACAGGATATGGTGGCTCCTGCTTTCCTAAAGATGTAAAAGCACTGATTCGTACCGGTGACGAAAAAGGTCATTCATTGGAAATTTTAAAAGCGGTAGAGAATGTAAATAATCGCCAAAAATCGATCATGGTCAAAAAAATGATGCAGCATTTTAACAACGATCTCTCGGATAAAAAAATTGCACTCTGGGGCCTGGCTTTTAAACCTAAAACCGACGACATGCGTGAGGCTCCTTCCCTGGTGATTATCGATCAACTAATGAAAGCCGGTGCTAAGGTCATTGCATATGACCCCGTGGCCATAGAAGAAACACAGCGGATACTGGGTGATAAAATCAACTATGCAAAAGACGAGTATGATGCCTGTATCGACACTGATGCGCTGGTTCTGGTAACCGAATGGGCTGAGTTCAGGGTACCGAATTTCCGGGTACTGGGAAAACTACTAAAAAAGAAAGTAATCTTTGACGGACGGAATATTTACGATCCGGAAGAGATGCGTGAAGAAGGTTATACCTATTATAGTATTGGACGGAAGCCTGTTATCCAGGAATAAGTCGCATCAATAAAAACATTTCATTCAGATTTAATATGAAACGAATTTTAGTGACCGGGGGGGCTGGTTTTGTAGGGTCTCACTTATGTGAACGCTTACTAAATGAAGGTAACGAGGTCGTTTGCCTTGATAATTTTTTTACCGGCCGCAAGGAAAAAATCATCCACCTGCTCGACCATCCTTACTTCGAGATGGTACGCCACGATGTTACTATGCCTTATTATATAGAGGTAGATGAAATTTACAACCTAGCCTGCCCGGCTTCGCCGGTTCATTACCAGTTTAATGCGATAAAAACCATCAAAACATCGGTAATGGGAGCCATTAACATGCTAGGATTGGCCAAACGTACCAAGGCCAAAATACTGCAAGCATCGACCAGTGAAGTGTATGGCGATCCTGAATTACACCCTCAGCCCGAAAGCTACTGGGGCAATGTGAATCCTATCGGCATTCGCTCCTGTTATGACGAAGGCAAACGTTGTGCTGAATCGTTATTTGTAAATTATCACTCTCAAAATAATGTCAAGATAAAGATCGTCCGTATTTTCAATACCTATGGGCCCAAGATGGAACCCGATGACGGACGGGTGGTGTCAAACTTTATTATTCAGGCATTGCGGGGAAAAGACATTAGTATTTTTGGAGGCGGCACACAAACCCGTAGTTTTCAACACGTAAGCGACCTACTGGAAGGGATGATCCGTATGATGAGTACCGGCGACGAATTTACTGGACCTGTAAATATTGGTAACCCGAACGAATTTACCATGCTTGAATTGGCCCGGGTTATTTTGGATATTACCGGCTCAAAATCAAAAATTGCATATTTCCCCCTGCCCGACGACGATCCTACGCAACGTCAACCAGACATATCTCTGGCACGGGAAAAATTAGGAGGATGGGAACCCAAAATCCAACTACGCGAAGGATTGACACAAACCATTGAATATTTCGATCAGTATTTATCTGCAAACAAATAATTCAAAAAATGAAAGGAATCATACTTGCCGGAGGCTCCGGCACCAGACTGTATCCGATCACGAAAACCATCTCAAAACAAATCATCCCGGTATACGATAAGCCGATGATCTATTATCCGCTTTCCGTTTTAATGCTGGCCGGTATCCGTGATATATTGATCATCTCCACTCCTGAGGATATTGGCACATACAAAAAATTACTGGGCGATGGCTGTCAACTGGGAATCAGCCTCAGATATGCTATTCAGCCTTCACCTGATGGACTGGCACAGGCTTTCATTATTGGCGAACAGTTTATTGGCAGCGACCATGTTTGTATGATCCTTGGCGATAATATTTTCTACGGATATAATTTCAGGTCGATACTGGAAGAAGCCGCAAAGCTCGAAGAGGGTGCCGTGGTGTTCGGATACTACGTTAACGATCCCGAACGTTATGGCGTTGCAGAGTTCAATGGAGAGGGGCAAGTACTATCGATTGAAGAAAAACCGGCAAAACCAAAATCGAACTATGCGGTCACCGGTCTGTATTTTTACAGCAACGATGTAATTGAAAAAGCCAAAAACCTGAAACCATCGGCACGGGGAGAACTGGAGATTACCGATCTGAACCGGCTTTACCTGGAAGAAGGCAGATTAAGCGTGAAACTACTTGGACGGGGATTTGCATGGCTCGACACCGGCACACACGATAGTCTGTTACAGGCTTCCAATTTTATTGCCACGATTGAACAGAGGCAGGGCCTGAAAGTCTCCTGTGTCGAAGAGGTTGCCTACAAAAAAGGTTATATCGACCGGGAACAACTGCTGAAACTGGCTGAACCGTTAAAGAAAAACCAATACGGAGAATATCTGATAAGACTGGCTAATAACCAGATCTTATCTTTTTAATTTTTTTTGCTGAATGAAAATTATTGAGACACCAATTCGCGGGTTACTAATTATTGAGCCCCGCGTTTTTGCCGACGAAAGAGGGTACTTTTTTGAAAGTTTTAACCAATCTGATTTTGAAAAACAAGGACTAATGACCGGTTTTGTCCAGGATAATGAGTCGAAGTCGGGTTACGGAGTTATTCGCGGGTTACATTACCAATTGGGACCATACGCACAAACTAAGCTAATCTGGGTGGTGCAAGGGACAGTTTATGATGTCGCAGTCGATCTGCGTAAAGGTTCACCTACTTTCGGGCAATGGTACGGACTGGAAGTGAGCGCAGCCAATAAAAAACAATTTTATATTCCGAAAGGCTTTGCTCATGGGTTCTCTGTATTAAGTGAATATGCCATTTTTTCGTATAAATGCGATAATTTTTACAACCCTGAATCTGAGCGTGGAATCCGGTTTGATGACCCGACCCTGTCAATTGACTGGAAACTGAACGAGGCAGAAGCCATTGTTTCTGAAAAGGATATGATTTTGCCGTTTTTGAATGATGCAGAGATGAATTTTAAGTTTTGATCATATGACTCAAATACTCATTACCGGCGCCAATGGACAACTCGGTTCAGAAATAAAAAAAATAGCGGTAAACTTTCCCGGACTGGAATTTTTGTTTACTGATATAGTTGAACTGGATATTACCAATCAGGGAAAAGTGGCGGCTTTTTTGGCGGAACACAAACCTGTTTTTCTTGTAAATTGTGCAGCCTACACGGCAGTCGATAAGGCCGAGGCCGATGAGAAAACAGCAAGGCTGCTCAATGCGACAGCGGTTTCCATTCTGGCGGAACAGTCAGCAAAAATAAATTGCAGGATGATCCATATCTCTACAGACTACGTGTTCGACGGGAAAGCCAACCGCCCATACAGCGAAGATGCTCCGATCAACCCCCAGTCGGCTTACGGACGAACCAAGCTGGAGGGCGAGCAAATTTGCATGAAAAACAATCCGCGAAGCATGATCATCCGTACCTCCTGGTTGTATTCTGCTTTCGGAAATAATTTCGTAAAAGCCATGCTCCGTCTCGGAAATGAAAGGGATGAACTGAAGATCGTATCTGACCAGATTGGTTCACCAACCAATGCCGCCGATCTGGCCCAGGCAATTTTAACGATCATTTCATCTGTTGCTGACGAACAAAAAGCATTTGAACCGGGCATTTACCATTATTCAAATGAAGGTATTGCCAGTTGGTACGATTTCACCTGTGCAATTGCCGACTTTGCCGGACTACCCTGCAAAGTAATCCCCATCTCAACCAACGAATATCCGTTATCCGCCCCCCGTCCGGAATACAGCGTAATGGACAAATCAAAAATTAAGCATACTTTTGACATTGAAATTCCTCACTGGAAGGATAGTTTGAATCATTATTTTCAGAAATAAAAAGATAGTAACATGTCGAATAATAACATTATAGAACAGGTAAAGGCGAAGGCTGCCGAATGGCTGACCGAAGTTTACGATACCGGGACACAGGCCGAAGTGAAGCGGATGCTGGCAAATGAAGATACCACAGAACTGGTCGATTCATTTTACAAAGACCTTGAATTTGGGACCGGTGGTTTACGCGGCATTATGGGGGTCGGAACCAACCGTATGAATATTTACACCGTGGGTGCAGCTACCCAGGGGCTGAGTAATTATCTGAAAAAAGAATTTGCCAATCTGCCCGAAATAAAAGTGGCCATTGGTCACGATTGCCGTAACAACAGCCGCCTGTTTGCAGAAACCAGCGCAAAAATATTCGCAGCCAACGGCATCAGGGTATACCTGTTCGACGATTTAAGGCCGACGCCGGAACTTTCGTTTGCCATTCGAGAACTGGAATGCCAAAGCGGTATTATCCTTACGGCATCGCATAATCCGAAAGAATACAATGGTTACAAGGCATACTGGAACGATGGCTCACAAATTGTTTCTCCTCACGATATTAATATTATCGACGAAGTACAAAAAGTAAAAGCCTCTGATATAAAATTTAATGGAGATGAAAGCCTGATTACCATCATAGGTGAAGAAATAGACAACAAATTCCTTGAAAAAGTAAAAACGGTTTCTATTTCTCCTGAAATGGTTGAAAAACATAAAGACCTGAAGATTGTATACACGCCCATTCACGGAACCGGTGTAAAACTGATTCCTGCTGCTTTACGTGCATTTGGTTTTACCAATATTATCAATGTACCGGAACAGGATGTAGTTAGCGGAGATTTTCCAACCGTTATTTCACCCAATCCGGAAGAGCCAGCAGCCATGAAAATGGCAATGGAAAAAGGAAAAGCCGTTGATGCCGATGTGGTGATGGCCTCTGACCCCGATGCCGACAGGATTGGTGTTGCTGTGAAAAACGATAAAGGTGAATTTGTAATTCTGAACGGGAACCAGACCGCACTGGTTTTCATCTATTACATTATCAGCAAACGAAAGGAAAGCGGCAAGCTGAACGACAATGATTTTATCGTAAAAACCATTGTTACCACCGAACTGATTGCTGAAATTGCCCGTCGCAATCAAGTGCAATATTTCGATGTATATACCGGGTTTAAATTTATTGCTGAAGTGATCCGCGATTTTGAAGGGCAGAAAAATTACATTGGCGGCGGCGAAGAAAGCTTTGGCTTTATGCCAGCCGATTTTGTCCGCGACAAAGACGCTGTTTCTTCCTGCGCATTGATGGCTGAAATTGCTGCCTGGGCAAAAGACCAGGACAAGTCATTATTCGAGATGGTACAGGATATTTATCTTGAATACGGTTACTCGCGCGAAAAGATGAAATATGTGGTACGTACCGGAAAATCAGGGGCTGAAGAAATTGAACAGATGATGGTAAAATTCAGGACTAATCCTCCTGTAGAACTGGGCGGTTCGAAACTAAAAATAGTAAAAGACTACGCATCGCTCATCGAAAAAAATTTGTTGACCGGTGAAGAAAGCAAAATCAACCAGAAAATCACGTCGAATGTATTGCAGTTTTTTACTGAAGACAGGGTTAAAATTTCAGTCCGCCCTTCAGGAACGGAACCAAAAATAAAGTTCTATTTCGAGGTAGCCGGGAAATTAAACAGCCGGGCTGAATACGATCAGGTTGAACAGGTTGCCGAAGAAAAAATTGAAACGATC
The DNA here is from genome assembly GCA_963662895.1 of Prolixibacteraceae bacterium. GTDB lineage: Bacteria > Bacteroidota > Bacteroidia > Bacteroidales > Prolixibacteraceae > GWE2-42-39. Next base: position 3,801,966 of record OY759982.1, read on the forward strand.
ATGAAACAACTTGATTTGTAAAATAAGCTTTACTGATCGGATGGCTTAAAGTAATCCGATCAATAGCTTTCCTACCACACATCTAAAATTATTAATCGAATGAACACAAATTTTTTTTTAAGCATTGCCTTTGCGGGGATATGTTTTGTTGCATTGGCACAAGAGCAGGAAGAAGTAAAAATGGTTCCTGCGATGACCGAGATCTGGGACCCCGAGGTACCTGTAGTTGACCCGGGACAAAATCCGATGGATCCACCTTCAGACGCCATTATCCTGATGGGTGAAAACATTGACCTCGGCTACGAATGGACGAATGAAGCGGGAGAGAAACCCGGATGGAAATGGGAAAAAGGCGTTGCAACAGTAGTAAAAGGCACCGGGATCATCAAAACCAAACGTCAATTCCATGATTTACAATTACATATGGAATGGCGCTCGCCCGAAGAAGTGGTTGGCGAAAGCCAGGGACGTGGGAACAGTGGCATTTTCCTTCAGGAACGATACGAAGTCCAGATTCTTGATAACTATAATAACCGCACTTACAGGAACGGACAGGCCGGCAGTATTTACAAGCAGTATGCACCACTGGTCAACGTCTGTACCGGTCCCGGGAAATGGCAAACCTACGATATTATTTATACTGCTCCCCGATTCAATGAAGACGGGACTTATTTCACCCAACCACGGGTAACTTTGCTGCACAACGGCGTTCTTGTATTGAATAATGTTGAAGTACGCGGTCCAACCCAATACATTGGCATCCCCGAATATTTCATTGAGAAACACGGGCCTGGCGCTATTATCCTTCAGGATCACGGCAACCCGGTAAGCTACCGGAATATCTGGATCAGGGAATTATAATAATTCTCTTTTACCAGATTACTGCACGTTCATTTTCTGCCAGGTACATGGTGTCGCCTTCTTTCACACCAAAAGCCTTGTAAAACTGAGGCAAATTACACAACGGCCCCAGCACTCTGTAACGTCCGAGCGAATGAACATCGACTTTGGTTCGTCGTAATTTTTCTTCGTCACGGATATTTTGAGCCCAAATATGTGCATATGCCAAAAAGAACCGTTGCTCAGGGGTAAACCCGTCGACGAGTTTTTCATTGCCTTTCAGCACATGTTGCAAAGCCTGAAAAGCGATATTGAGCCCGCCTAAATCAGCAATATTTTCACCAAGGGTAAGTTTCCCATTGGCCTTAATAGTGTCGAGTACTGTAAATTGCGAAAACTGGTTGGCCAGCACTTCTGTACGTGCATTAAAACGGCTGGCATCCCGGGCAGTCCACCAGTCATTCAGGTTACCATCTTTGTCGTACTGGCGTCCCTGGTCATCAAACCCGTGTGTCATTTCGTGACCAATCACCACGCCAATGGCTCCGTAATTAACTGCGTCATCAGCATTCATATAAAAGAAAGGAGGTTGGAGAATAGCTGCCGGGAACACTATTTCATTGGCATTCGGATTGTAATAGGCATTCACCATCTGAGGCGGCATTTGCCATTCACTTTTGTCGACAGGCTTGTTTATTTTACCGATCATCCTCTGAAAATCGAACATACCAGAGTTAAGTACGTTTTGCATATACGAGTCCTTCTTCACTTTCAGGGCCGAGTAGTCCCTCCATTTATCAGGATAGCCTACTTTTACATTCATGGCATTTAGCTTTTCAATTGCTTTTTGTTTGGTAGTATCACCCATCCAGGCCAGATTTTGGATGCGTTCCCCCAGCGAAACACGCAGGTTTTCGACCAGTGCAACCATTCGTTTCTTTGCTTCGGGCGGAAAATATTTTTTTACATACATTTGTCCAACAGCTTCGCTAAGTGCCCTGCTGGTTGTTGCCTGGCTCCTTTTCCACCGGGGGCGCTGTGCCTGACTTCCACTCAACGTTTTTCCATAGAAATCAAAATTCAGATCAGCAATATCTTTTATCAGATAATCAGCCATGAAATTTGTAAGCTGGTACTTCAGGTACAGTTTCCATATGTCGATCGGTTCGGTTCGTACCAGCTGCCCCAGCCCTGCAAAAAATTCAGGTTGTGCCACCACCAGTTCTCCGGGGTCTCCAAGACCGATTCCCCTGAAATAACCAGCCCAATCGTATCCCGGAGCCGAAGCCGACAACCCGGCAACAGTCATCTTGTTATAGGTTTTGTACGGATCCCGCTGGTCAAGCAGGCTCATCGATATAACAGCCATTTTTTTCTCCAGTTCATAAATGCTTTCAGCCTCATTAACCGAAGCTTCGGATGAGCTACCGGTATACACCAGTAATTTGGCAATAAACTGCCTGTATTTTTTCTGAATATCCAGCGATCGTTCGTCAGTATTCAGGTAATAATCACGGTTAGGCATTCCCAAGCCTCCCTGGTTCAGGTAAGTAATAACCATTGACGAATTTTTCTGATCGGCATCGGCATAAATCACGAACAACGGATTTATCTCCATCCGGTGCCAGTCGATCACCACTTGCTGTAATTCTGCAATATTGGTAATATCATCTACCTGTTTCCAGTACGGTTGCAGGGGGGTGGTTCCGGCTGCTTCAATAGCCGTTGTATCCATCCCGCTTAAATAGAAATCTGCTATTTTCTGTTCGATACTTCCTTGTTCATATCTCCCTTTAATAATCTCGGCAAACAATGACTTCACCTGTTCTTCCCCTGCATCAGCCAGTTTGTCGAAGGTCCCAAACCGGCTTTTTTCATCGGGTATAGGGTTACGTTTTTTCCAGCCCCCGTTTGCATAGGTATCAAAATCGGTTGCCGGGCTCACCGAAGTATCCATATCCAACGGATCAATAGCCGGCGTTTCTTTTGTAGTTTGGGTGCATGCCATTGCACCGGCAGCAAGTATCATTACCATAAAATGATTAACAGTTTTCATATCATCAAAATTATAAAGTTGTATCCATGTATGTCTGCAAATCTTCTGTAACATTACATTTCATCAACAAAAACGATAAAAGACTTTTCAACTACCACTCTACCCATTCAGAAAGTCTTCACGAACCGGACAGAAGACATCAATAAGAATCCCTGGCTCTAGGCAAACAACTCCGTGATTTTTATTGGGTTCAACATAAAAGCCATCACCTGTTTCAATAATTTTTGTTTTATCTCCAATGCTGATTTCGAATTTTCCGGCAGCAACGTAGCTGGTTTGCACATGCAGATGCTGGTGTATAGCTCCGACTGCACCCTTTTCGAATTTTACTTTCACCATCATTATCTTCTCGTCATACCCCATAATCTGACGGCAGACCCCTCCACCAAGGTCTTCCCAGGCATGTTCTTTTTCAAATAATATCTCTGTGCTTTTCATATCGAATAATTTTAATAAAAAAAAGAAGAAAAGCCGGAATCCCAAGACTTTTCTTCTTTCTGTTTAAAGTTTAAAATTAATTATAAATCAGTAATAAGTTTGTATTTAGGAACTAACATCTTCATAACAATCCAACCAATTAAATATGCCACAGCACAAAAGCAGAACATAATAAAATATCCGGCAGGTTTACCCTGAAACCCCATAAATGTCATCTGAACCTTATCTGCATGTACAAATAACTCCCCTGCACTTAATTGTATAATCATAGAACCAATACCTCCGGCCATGCCGCCAATACCGGTAATGGAAGCGATAGCCCCTTTAGGGAACATGTCGCCTACGGTCGAGAAAATATTAGCAGACCATGCCTGATGGGCAGCTGCTGCAATACCAATTAAGGAAATAGGTAGCCATGGAGAATAAACGCCAAGAGGCTGGGCAAATAAAACAACCAATGGAATAAATGCAAAAATCAGCATTGCTCTCATTCTTGCTGCATACGGATTCTGCCCTGTCCTGTTAATGAAAATTGTTGGTAGTTTACCTCCAAATATAGAAAGTACAGTTACAATTGCATACAATGTGAAAATAAGTCCCATTCCCAACGGATCTGACGTTTTAATTCCGAATTGAGTAAACAGGTACGACGGAGACCAAAAAAGAAAGAACCACCAAACTCCGTCAGTCATAAACTTTCCAAAAGCGAAAGACCAAGTCTGACGGTATCTGAAACACTGCCAGAAAGGGATCTTCACTTCTTCTTCTGTTTCATTAACAGCGTTTTCTTCCGTAGCATCCTGTTCAATGTAATCACGTTCAGCCTGGTTCACAAACGGACTCTTACTAGGTCTTTTATACAAAAATAACCAAAACCCCATCCAAAGATAACCAAGTACACCAATGACGATGAAAGCCATCTCCCAGCCAAAAGCTTTAGCTAATGGCGGAATGGTAACCGGAGCGAACAAAGCACCTACAGAAGCTCCTGAATTGAATATAGCAGTACCGAATGCACGGTCTTTCTTTGGAAAATATTCTGCTGTCACCTTAATAGAAACCGGAAAGTTACCTGCTTCTCCAAGAGCAAGCAATACACGCGCTCCCAAAAATGCATACATACTTACCGTTGAAATCATAACAGCTACATCTCCCGTCGCCTGAGCTAATTCAGCAGCAGAATGCAGACCTACGGTATGTTCAGTAATGACACCACAAACAGCATGTAAACAGGCACCTGTTGACCATACACCTATTGACCAAAGATATCCTTTTTTGGACCCCATCCAGTCAATAAAACGACCTGCAAAAAGCAGAAAGACGGCATAAGCCAAAGAAAATACAGAGGTAATAATTCCATAATTTACTTCATTCCAATGGAATTCGGGTTTAATAAATTCATCCCAGGTTAGGGAAAGCACTTGACGATCCATATAATTTACCGTCAATGCTACGAAAAGCATACTGCAAATTACCCATCGGAAATTCGTCATTTTCTCGTTGATTGTTTTAACAGACATAGGAAATTGTTTAATTTAAATTGGTTTAATTATTTTTTTCAGTCAGTTCGGCTTAACGCAGTTTCTGTACAATGTCAAGCGCCTCTTTACATTTGTTCGTAATATAAACAAAATCTCTTTTGGCCACTACTTCTTTGGGAAATAACTGTGATCCCATCCCCACGCAATGTACCCCGGCATCAAACCATGCTTTCAGACTGGCTTCCGTTGGTTCGACACCACCTGTGGGCATAATACTGGCATAAGGCATCGGCCCCAATATGCCTTTTACAAAACCAGGACCACCGACCGATGAGCCGGGGAAGATCTTTACTACTTCACATCCCAGTTCGTGGGCATGGCCAATCTCTGTTACCGAACCGCAACCCGGGCTCCATGCTATTTTGCGTTTATTGCAAACTTTGGCCATTCCTTCATCTATGAGAGGAGAAACGATAAAATTAGTCCCCAACGCGATATACATGGCTGTTGTTGCTTCATCGACAACGGAGCCAACTCCCATTATCATCTCCGGGCACTCTTTAATTGCCCACTTATTTAATTCAGCAAATACAAGCGAAGCAAAATCGCCACGGTTAGTAAACTCGAACACACGGATTCCTCCATCGTAACAAGCCTTTACAACCGATTTGCAAATCTCAATATCGGCATGATAGAAAACAGGCACAATTCCTGTTTCCTTCATTTTCAATGCTACTTCTATTCTGGTAAATCTTGCCATAAAATTCAAATTTCAATTAATATTTATCGAGCTACCCTTCCCGAAGCATCTCCGCCCATCAGTTTTTCCACTTCTTCAACGGTTACCTGGTTAAAGTCGCCGTAAATAGTGTGTTTCAAACAGGATGCAGCTACTGCAAAATTCAATGCTTTCCGGTCATCCCCGGTGTAGGTCAGCAATCCGTAAATCAAACCTCCCATAAATGAATCGCCGCCACCAACCCGGTCAACAATATGCGTAATCTGGTAGGTTGGCGATTGATATAATTTAGAGCCATCCCAAAGCACACCTGCCCATGAATTGTGGTTGGCATTCACCGATCCACGTAAGGTAGTAATCACCTTTTTACACCTGGGGAAACGGGCCATAATTTGTTTTGAAACCGATTCGTAAGCAGCTCCTTCAATATGACCACCAGTGACATCAACTCCTTCAGGATGGATGTCAAGAACCATAGCAGCATCTTCTTCGTTACCCAAAACGATATCAGTTCCGGTAACCAAATCAGGCATTACTTCACCAGCCTCTTTGCCGTATTTCCAAAGGTTTTTACGATAGTTCAAATCACACGAAACAGTGATTCCTTTTTTGTTTGCCTTCTTAATTGCTTCGAGACAAACATCAGCCGCTCCCTGTGAAATAGCCGGAGTAATACCTGTCCAGTGGAACCAGCCTGCCCCTTCAAATACCTTATCCCAATCAATCATGCCGGGTTTAATTTCAGCAATGGCTGAATGGGCACGGTCATAAACCACTTTGCTTCCACGGCTCACTGCTCCGGTTTCAAGGAAATAAATACCCAAACGGTCACCTCCCCAAATCATATTTTCAGTACCCACACCATATTTGCGAAGGTCCATCTGGCAGGCGTGGCCAATATCGTTTTTAGGCAAACGGCTAACAAAATCAACCGGGATGCCGTAGTTTGCCAGAGAAACAGCGACATTGGCCTCTCCTCCCCCGAAGGTTGCTGTGAATGTATTACTTTGCGAGAAACGCAAGTAACCGGGTGTTGCCAAACGCAACATGATCTCTCCAAATGTTATAACTTTTTTACTCATTTCTTCTGTATTAAATATTTTTGCGCAATCGATTGCAAAAATATAAATCTATTTTCTGTTTCACAATATTCTTTTACTACAGAGACTTGATAAATGACTAAAAATTAAAATACTGTTTCGCATTGTTAAAACATATATTTTCGACCATGGTCCCAAGCATTTCCATATCGTTTGGAATTTCGCCGTTTTCAACATCGTTGCCCAGCAAGTTACAAAGAGTACGACGGAAATACTCGTGACGGGCATATGAAAGGAAACTACGTGAATCTGTTAACATTCCCACAAAACGGCTCAACAGACCAAGATTTGAAAGGGCATTCATCTGTCTTTCCATACCGTCTTTCTGATCGAGGAACCACCACCCCGAGCCATACTGAATTTTACCGGGGACAGAACCATCCTGGAAGTTCCCCAGCATGGTTGCATATAATTCATTATCGCGCGGGTTCAGGTTATACAAAATAGTTTTGGTTAATTTATTTTCCTGATCCATCCGGTCGAGCAATTTTGCCAAAGGTTCGGCAACCGGTTTGTCGCCAATGGAATCGAACCCGGTATCAGGCCCCAGCTTTTTAAACAGACGGGTGTTATTATTTCGCTGGGCACCAATATGGAATTGCTGTGTCCAGCCACGTGAATGATCCATTACTCCGAATTCATACAACATGCACGATTTGAACTTCAAAATTTCAGTTTCACTTAGCTTACTACCGCCACGAACTTTTCTGAAAATTGAATTAATTTCTTCTTCAGTATAATCTTCAGCAAAAGCTGTATCCAAACCATGATCAGACAAACGGCAACCATTATCGTGGAAATACTGATGCCGTGTATCCAATGCATCCATTAAATCACCAAAAGTTTTTATGTCTGTATCAGAAGCTTCTGCCAACATATCAATATAGCCATTGAAAAACTTCGGATCTTCCACCATCATCGCTTTGTCGGGACGCCAGGCCGGTAAAACGGCAACTTCGAAACCATCGGCTTTTATTTGCTGATGATATTCCAGGTTATCAACCGGATCATCAGTTGTACAAATGGTATCTACATTAGCCATACGGATAATGTTCCGGCAGGAATATTCAGGAGAGTTTAATTTTTCGTTGCAGGCATCATAAATTTTCCGTGCAGTTTTCGGGCTCAGCAACTCTTCAATTCCGAAAAACCTTCTCAACTCCAGGTGTGTCCAGTTATACAACGGGTTCCGTAAAGTATAAGGAACCGTTTCAGCCCACTTCTCAAATTTTTCCCAGTCGCTGGCATCACCGGTACAAAAACGCTCGTCAACGCCATTGGTACGCATGGCACGCCATTTATAGTGGTCGCCATACAGCCATATTTCAGTTATGGTTTTAAAACTGCGGTCTTCAGCAATATCTTTCGGATTGATATGACAATGGTAGTCGAAAATCGGCATTTTTGCCGCATGATTGTGATATAGTTTTTGAGCCGTTTCTGTTTTTAGCAGAAAATTCTCGTCCATGAATGGCTTCATATTATATGATTTATTAATTTTCTATTTTACTTCAGAATATAATCAATTTTAAATTGTAGCTAGTGTCGTCCACCATAAAATGATGGTTTGTCATTCCGACGTAAGGAGGAATCTTCAACTTCATAACGCTAAACATGAGATGAGCCCCTTCTCCCGAGTGCTCGGGATCAGAATGACAAAGTAGGTTTGAACATGACACTAGTGTTATTATAAATTAAATAACCTCTTTAGATGGCGGTCGTAAATATTTTCCTCAACACAACCACCTACTATATCTGCATATTTCTCAAGCAGTCCGGCATATTTCTCCATTTCGGCGGCCACTTTGTACCCCACATGAATCAACTGGCGGAAATTCGAATTATAATCCGGATGACCGGGAATATGGCGCAGAGTATTTGCATATTTCTCACTGCTCCACCCGGCCACTTCTTCGGGCGAAGGTAGTTGCGAATCATCGATATCAATTACATCTGCATAAGGGGCACACAGTTCATCTTTGCGCCCGAGGGCTACCTTATAAATATGTTTGGCTGCTTCCAATGCTTCTCCGCCGGCAAGAGCAAGACCAATTACTTCTTCGAGCCAGGTTGTCCCGGCAGTCTTCACATGCAGACCTTTATCGTATTTTTTAATGATCTCTGCCATGATCGGATAAATCGTGAATTTGTCGCTGCCGGAGTGTACGCTTAATTTCAGGTTGTCTGGCAATCCAAAATTTTTCACTGCATAATCAATTACCAACACATCCTGCTCAAATTCTTTGGCAAACTGACCGACATCTCCTACATAATCAACCCCCTTGTTGAAACGGCCCGTAAATTTCGGGGCAATGGTTTGTGCAGGAATTTGTTCATCAGCAATCATTTTCAGGATAAAAAACATATCGACCGGAGTTTGCGGGGCTTCCACTTCATCCATCGATACTTCGGTAACAAAATTACCTTTCCCTTTTACTGATTCAATATGACGGTAAATTTTACCGGCCTCTTTTATCGCTGCCAAATATTTTCCAGCGACCACATCCAGTATTTCGTCAGAAATAATAATCGGTGCATCAATACCTGGTATTGCAACTTCGGCGCCAAGAACTTTACACGAAGCCTTGAAAGCAGTAACGTCAGAGGCGTCAGAAGAATTTCCGATATACGCGGCAACGTCGAGCGTAAAAAAATCCGAGACCTCAATAAAACGGTCCACATTGGTTAAATTAATATGATCGGCATCAACATAATAATTGCCGGTCCACCCCAAAGCCTTCACAGCGGCATCAGCTTCTTTTCGGGTTTCAACAGGTTCCGAATGAACAATGTTATGCTCACGGTTCGATTTATTCCAAACCGGAGTTACTTCAATACCTTTAGCATTGGCTTTCATCAATGCTTTTAGCTGCGCTTTGCCTTCGTGACTAAAGCGGTCGCCTACACCAAAACTATATTTTCCGATTTTCATATTTAAAATTGATTTACTGAAACAAAACTTAAAAATGATACTCACGGGATTAAAGTCCGTGTACGAACACGAAAATAGATATATATTTTATTACTCCAAAAGATAAAAAGCTGTTATACATCAAGTTTTCAGAAGTAACAAAAGGAACAACAGCCCTATTTATCTATTAAACAGCGTTTTGTTTCAGGAAAAACCGAAAAATATCATTGAAATAAAGAAAATTATTTCTGTTTTAAATTCATACTTTCAAAAATTTCCCTTTCCGGTACATCAGCCAGAGGATGAAAAAAATGATGGACACATTACCCAACCGGATAACAACCCCATAGAAATCTCCCAAAAATTGTTCTGTTCCATGCAAAACAGATGTAAAAATACTGCTGAAGTTAAATATCTCGTACAGCATATAGGCCAGAATCGAGTTCATCCCGTATATTTTCAGCCAATCCAGGTATTTGCCGTAACTCCTGTAATCGATAAGATAATAAAACAGTGCCATCAATAAAAAGCAGATACCACTGCTGTAGAGGGTCATCGAACTGGTCCAGATGTGTTTGATGATGGGCATTTGCAATCCCCACAGTTGCCCGGCAATAATCATCAGCACCCCGCCAATGGCCAGCCATTGCACTTTCCTGATTTTCGGGAGGCTGCCTTTCATGATCTGGCCTGCAAATACTCCGGTCATTACCGTAACGCCAAAGTTCAGGCTACTCACGATCCATGTATACCGGTATTTTCCAAAGTCAATGCCAGCATCTGTCACTGTTGAACCATCGCGGAAACGGCCCAATACTACGCGGTCGATGTATTCAGCCAGGTTATTGTCAGGGCCAAAATTACCGCCTCCCCAATCTCCGGTCTTTACAAATGTCAGGAGTGCCCAGTACAGCAGGAGCAAACCTGCCGTAACAATGATCTGCCCGTTCCGTTTCAGGTGCATCAAAAGAATTGCGGAAATCAAATAACCTACGGCAATAGACTGAAGGGTATTCGAAAAGAAGAAAATCCGGTTAGGGTCAAGAGCCAGCAGGTTTCCCTGGCACATCATACCGAATATCCACAACAGCACGACCCGCTTCAGTATCCGTTTGTACAGTTGGACTTTGGTGCCGTTACGCAGGTGTTTGGCAAAGGCAAAGGGCATGGATGCCCCGGCCATAAACATAAACAACGGCATGATGATGTCCCAGAAAACAAATCCTTCCCAGGGGACATGATGAAATTTTGAGGCCAGCCAGCTCAGTGGCCCCCAGCCCAGTGCATCGGCAAATCTGGTAAATACAGGTTGAAAAAATACAAGGCAAAAAAGGTCAAAACCCCGTAATACATCAAGAGAACCTAAGCGTTCCGTTTTTTTAGTTTCCATAATTATCAGGTCTATTTGGTTAATTGATTGATTGGTTCTATTTGGGTGAATAGCGACGAACTTCAGAATGCATGGTATAAAGACTTGGTTTTTCCCCATCGAAAACAAGAATAGCACTGGAGTAATCTCCTTCAAGAAACGGGTTACCGGAATATTTTTTCCAATGAATAAGATCAGTTGACATGGCCACATTGGAAGTCCAAACCACATGAGACGAGGGGTGCTGCCAGTCGAGACGGTCAGTAGCGTGGTAGTACAAATAATACCTGTTTTTGTATTTTACCACCTGGTCGGCGGCCACAGCGGCAATATCGTACTTATCGGGCCCCAAAGCGATAGCCGGATCATCCTGAACATTTTTCCAGGTCAGTTTATCTTTTGATTCTGCCAGCCAGATGCCTAAATCGTCCCGTTCGTAAAAGAGGTACCATTTCCCGTCTTCAATCCATACACTTGGGGTCCCGTAAGGTCCGGGAATAGTATCCCCTTTACTTGTCAGCAGGGTCAAATCCCCCTGTTCTGTCCAGTTGATGCCATCGGGAGAAGTCATTAAGTGGGCAACATCACCATCGCCTTCAGCATACATATAATAAGTTCCTTCGTGTTTTACCACGATCATATCTTCTACCCATTTGTCGCTGAAAATAGGTTTATCGGAGTACCGTTTCCAATTAATACCGTCGGATGAAGTGGCATAACCTAAAAATTTGGGGCGGGCAAGGTCCGGATTATAGCCGGAATACCACATCTTATAAAGGCCGTCTTCGTACAAGATATACCCGCGCTCCCGGATCTTTTTATCCCAGGTATCTGTTCCGGTTCCTGAAAAAACAGGGTTCCCATCATACGGGGTAAAGGCCACCATTTCGGAAGGAAATTCTTCTCCTGTATTATTTTCAGAAGATGTTTTTTTACTCGTATGACAGGCTGTAATTGTTATTAAAACACTTAGTACAAATAGTTGTGTTATCTTTTTCATGATATTTATTCTAAAAATTAGCTTAGGTTTTATTCTATTACTCAAAACAAGGTTTATTCCGTGAAAGGCCGGGCCGGTAAAAACAAATTGAGACAAAAATAACCACTACAATTTATTTTTCAATATTTAGTGAAAATGATTTTATTCCGAAAAATACAATTGCAGCCGAAGCATCATTAAATGCAGCGTTAATCGTTGCATGACCATTGTTTATTTTCACCATCGCCCACTGGTTGTTCCAAAAATCAGGGACTACAACATTTTTGGTAATGTAGGAAAAGTTCCCTTTTGAGTTGGCAAAAATCACCACCACTCCTCTCCCTGTTTCGGGGTTTATCTTTTCATATATCTCAGGGGTATCTCCCGGACGGCCAATATGTACCGGTGCCGCAGCCATCACGTCATCGCGTACTTGTTTGTATTTTTCAAAAATATTGTGAAATAAAGCCACTCCTTCGGGCGAAGTCTTTAGTATTTCTCCCCAAACTGAATTCTGTCCGAGAACCAACGATGCCAGGTTAATGATCTGTGAACTTTCAGGATCGTCGGGCTGGTAGTTGGCTAGGAACAGGTTGGACGGAATCCACTTGTCGTAATCGAGTACCGAACGCATAAACCAGGTGCGGGCCGGACCAGGATTAATAAAAATATTGTGGTTATTATTAGGCAAAAGGCTTTCCCCCAGGTCGAAATTACGATAATACGGACCGTTGTTCAGAATAAAATAACGCCCGTTGGCCAGGAACTGCAAACCAACACCGATCCTGCGGGATTCGGTAACATCAAAATCAAAAATGGCATCAGGGCAGGCGGTACACACTTTTTCCATAATTTTGCCCAGGTATACCGGAAGTAAAAAGCCATAAGACTGCTGCCTCTCTTTCCGGGTGTTTTGTTCTGTTCCATGAAAATGGTTCGGGTCGTCACAGCCCGACTGCCCTACCCCGTCCAGGTAAAAATAACTCACTCCCAGCTCTTTGCTCATATGGATCAGCACATCAGCATAATACTCCCAGTAGGGACTTACCAGGCACATATCCACACTTTCTTCGGTTTCCCACACCATTGAAGGCGTATCGGGTCTGCCATTCCATGTCTTTATACAATTTTTGTTTTTCAGGAATGCCTGACTGGCTACCGCTGCTTTCTTCGGATCCATCCAGACACCAAGCTTCATTCCGTAATTATCCAGTTTTTCTTTGATTTGCTTAAACCCATCCGGAAAATTTTTCAGGTTGACACCCCAGTCACCGGCACGATTGAACCACCCGGCATCAAGCACATAGTATTCAATGCCCATATCATGCGCACGATCTATCTCCCTGAGCGTATAGTCCAGGGTCATGGTGGTTAAATACTGTCCTCCGGCCCATTTTACCCGTTCCTGCCGGCCCCAGGAATTATAATAAATGTAAGGCTTACGACTGTCAAGATTCTCTGTCTGGTATTTGAGTATGAATGTACGGAACTGCCGGGCCATGTTTTCTTCACGGCCTGTAACACCGGCTACTTCGAACCAAACAGAAGAATACCCGTCAACAGGTTGCCCGTTGTAATAATTCCCCTTCACCGCTTTTAGTTCAACTTCTTTCTCCGGGGTAAACCGGTATTCCAGAAAATTGTTGGGATACATGGCATCATGTTCATATGCGCAAAGGAAGGTTGTCTGCCCGTTTTCTCCCAGCAGGATTGGCCCTACCGCCGAACCGGAACCGGCAAAATCAGCCTCATGCACCGGCGTCTCCTCCAAATGGCAGGAATGGATCATCTCGTTAAAAACAGAAAGGCTGATTTCTTTGACCTCTGTAAAACCATCCATTGAATACGACAAACAGGAAAGGTTATCAGTCCCGGCGGTTTTAGTCAGCCTTTGTCCTCCTGATGCTTTCAGTGTGTAAGAAAAGCGTAATACCGGATTATCGCCGGCCACCCGGAATTTTATCTGTAAGCGGATCGTGGTGTCTGGTTGAAAAGCACCTTCATAAACATATTCGGTTGCCCCGTTGCGCAAAGTGACTGGTTCTTTCTCCTGATTCAAATTGCACAACAGACCGGATGTTCGTTTTCCGTCAATTTCAAAAACCGGGAACTTTATTTCGATAGCTTTTCCTTCGGGCTTTATGGTATAGTTCCATGAACTGACTGACCTGGGTTTCCATGAGATATCAAAAATGGAGGTTTCTATTTTTTTTTCACGAACCGGTTGACAGGATAAAAATCCTGAAACAATTAGTAGTGAACTTATAATAGATTTAATTTTTACTATTTTCATCGTTTGCTCTTTTCAAATTAAAAAAAATCACTTCCGCCATATATCATAAATGTTGTCACCTGAGTATTAGCATAAGCATGTTTAGAATTACTTTTTCAGGTAAGGACTTGCAGTATTCATCAATGTATAAACCAATACTATCGAACGGAATTTTCTGAAACCCCAAATTTTTCAATACCAATTCATTTTCAGGATATAAATTCTCTTTTCCCACATCGATGAATGTTTATAAATTTCCGTGTGATGTTTTTACTGTAATGAGTCGTCCTTTTTAAGTTCTTTTAAATATTACCTCAATTCATCATTTTTCCGTGAATTCAAAATTAATATGATACAAGCAAATTTATTGTCTTTTCCCGGGAAGGTAAAATAATCGTCTCATGATTCCCGTCCCAGTTGTTCCATTCTTTGCCGTTTGCTAATACTGATTTTATTGGCTTTTTAAATGGAGCACGAACAAATAATTTAAGTTTTCCTTCAGGAATATCTCTAGAAAGATTTATAGTTGCTTCAATCGTATCAAGTTTTTGCCGCTTTTCATTTCAAATGAAACATCTCCGAAAGAAGTGGCAACCTTACACAGAGATATAGTTTTCCCCGGTTCGAGCCAGTATCTGGGTGTTCCGGGGGCAAGCCATAATTCGTCGCCGGACTCGATGGCCAGCAGATCGCATACCCGGCTCAGAAACCGGGCTTCGTCAGGAACCTTATAAAGCCTTCCACTCCCGACTCCCCATCTCCGGTATTCTTCAGTAAAAAGATTAACATCCCGGTAGAGGCAGGAAACCATATCATTATACAGGTTCCGGATAGCGGCAGGAATTTCATTTCGCAAAATATAAGCCTGTATCGGATTTTGAAGGTTTGCCTGAAAAACCATTCCTCCCCTGCTGAACCAATATTCGTCATCAACTACGCCATGTATGTGTTGTCCCAGCGAACTGGTTAAAGTTATATTATCTTCCCAGTCATCCAGGATTGCTTCTGCCAAAGGATCATCAGGATCGATTATCCCTGTTGTGATCAGAATCATTGGGCCACACAAAGCTTCCCGTGTGGCAGAAAGACGGTAAGTAATTACGGAGTTGCCTCCATACCTTGAATAATAACCCGACTGCATTGGTCCAAAATAACGAAACCGCTGATATGACCTTGAAGGAACAAAAGGGACATAAATATTATTTTTTAATCTTACTACCGGAGATAATTCACTTGCCCGTTTGACGGAACTCTTTATATCATTAAGGTATTCCTGCGCTTCCTTTTCTAACCGCGCTGCTTCAGGCAGATTCGCTTTACAAAAAGCATTAGCCATCGTTTTTAATCCCAAATAAGAATATGCATTTACTGCATACCAGAACCCCCAATCGGAATTATCTTCGAGATGCCCGGCTGGTAACAGCCCATAATGAAGAACGGAAATCCCGTTTTTATCCGTCAATTTTGTATGGCTTCGTTGATTAATTATCCAGTCAACTGCTTTAATTATATTAGGTTTGGCATGCTCCAGCCATTCGTTATCTTGCGACAACAGATAATGTTCGCCTAAAGCCCAGAGCACAGTTCCATGGTGCATGTTATAAGCCGCAGCCGAATAATCGTATTCGTCATCTACTTTTGCCCCGTTTAATACGCCACTTTGATCGCCGGTGAATGTACCTGGCATAGGAACCCTTCCCTGAAGTTTCAGAAAGGTTTCCAGATAACTTTCAGCAGTTTTATGGTCACCTGTTTTATCCAGATAAACGATTTGAAATGCAGCTTCGTTGGCAAAAACCGGATGCTTAAATGCTGCTGCCGGAACCATAAATAAACCACTTTTGGGATCCCTGGTTGCACTCATCCTGATATGGGTAACAGCAGATTGCTCCATTTCATTGAATTTCCGTTCCGGCACATTAAACGGGATACATTTGTTGACAATATCCCTCCAGTAAGAAACCACCCGTTGCTTTTCAGCATTATAATCGAGGGAAGAAATACTGGTTTTATTGTCTTCGGTTAAATCTCCGACAAAAGGAACAGATAAATAAAGGAATTTTGATTCATTTGCCGGAACGGCAAAAGGAATACACATTGCATCATCAATTATTTTAATCTCAGAAGAAGTCACGCCCTTTGGTAATTTTAATCCTGCTCGAATATACGTCCCCTCTTTTTTTTCGTCCATGATAAACAAATCCTGGAGTACAAGTTTATCAATTGGGTTCCCCTTTAGCCAGATGAAGGCAGGTTTTGCTTCGTCTGAAGGATTTGACACATCGATCCTGACCATCAGAACAGCAGGAGTCTGCTCACTCCGTTGCGGGTCATAAGGCGACAAAGGGCCTTCGAGCAAGGTTGCAAATGCTTCTTCCCTATACAATACCCCATCCCGGGCCCAGGTCACTTCAGGCACAGGAAGGTAATCGTTAAGTATTGACATGTGGGAAATTTTATCGTCACGGACATAAACGGGTTCTTTTCCTGTTCCGATTGACCATTTCAATTCATTACCTTTCCAGTTACAACGTTCCAATTCCCGGCCTTTGACTTTGGATAAATATTTATTCATGTAAAAATTTCCGCCCCATTCAAAACCAAATTTTTGCCAACTGGCATCCAAAGCCAGCGGCAAATAAAGTATACCTCTCTGTTCTCTTTCGATCACACTTAGTTTTGGTATTTCACGGCAGGCCCTGTCGTAAGTTTGTTCCGGTTCATCCCTTAGCATTTCACGTATAGTCCTGCCTCTCCTGATCTTTTCTTCTGAAAATTCTGCTGTATCTGAAGCAAGTGTAATATATGCCGAATAAGCAGGGATATAGATCGGACCCTCTTTCAAATCATCGGTTAAAAAGGAAAAATTTCCTTTGGAAGAACGGACTGTAACAATAGTCAGGTCGGTAGACCCTCTTAATGTTGGTTCTGCAACAATCAGGTCTGCCAGAATACCTTTTGTCTGATTCTTTAACCGGAAATTCCAACTATTCCTTTTATCGGGTCCGTTCCGTTTACCTCCGGATACCTTTTCAATTCTCCCATTGAAAATATTGAGGATTCCTTCCACTGGGTTAGTCTCCTGTTTGTCGCAACCAAATGCTATTCGTACCGACATTTTTCTCATTTTCGTAGGAGTATATACCTTTAAAGATCGAATTTTCGGGGGGGCACTGTTGTAAAATAACCTGATTTTGAGTGTTCGCCTGTAATCAACCGGATTTGGAAAATTAGCCGCTAACGGATTTTCCTTTTGGGAAATAGGTTTAAAAGAATAAATAATACGGTCACCCTTTATTTGAAAATCTGTTTCTGCTGTCAGCCACTCACCTTGCCAGGGGTCATCCATTTTATCATCAATAACATGGTCTTCAGGCGCTTCCATTGGCCATTCTTTAAACCAGTACTGAATTTTTGTTTCTTTTGCCATGGCATCCGGGACTTTCCCTTCATAATCAATTTCAATTTGCCGGATATCCCGCTCTTCGTTCCAACGAACCCCCATGTTCCATTCGGCATTTGCTGTCAGGGGAACATCGATTAATCCACTTTGATCCAAAACTTCCCCTAAAACCCCGGTTTGGTCAGACCAGTAACACATTTTGCCAAACGGAGTGATATTCAAATTTTCGGAAATATTATCGAATGAAGTCAAACAATTGAACATAGCTAATAATCCAATGATTGCCAACATTTGCTTTTTTTTCCCTGAAAAGTTCATTTTTTCTGATCTTAAGTTATCAATAATATATACTTAATTTTTTGTCCATTGTAACAGTGTATAATAAATACCTTTTAAAAACAGAAGATGTCCCAAAAATCTTTGATGAATCATACTGAACCTATCCCCCTTCTTTTCAACTCATTAAAAAGTTGTAGCAGATTCAGAATGATTTTTCAGACTTCCGGGACACACTTCAGAGAATATATAAATATCAATATTCCGGGTTTTGCCACATATATTCCGTATCGGGATTGTTATTTAATTCATCCTGGGGAATGGCAAAAATTGCCTGATAATCCTGCATCTGATATTTCCCGCTTTCCTGGTCTGTTCGCGACAAAAAAGTATTGATAACACTTAATGCTTTTCCTGTACGTATTAAATCGAACCAACGTAAAGCTTCAAAAGCAAATTCGCCCCTGCGCTCCTGCATGAGAGCAGAACGAAATGTATCCTGATCGGGCACTCCGGAAGAAGAAAGAGGAGATAGTCCTGCCCGGCTTCTTACCTCATTCAAAATTGCAAAGGCATCTCCCGTAGCATTATAGCTTTCCTCGTTCAGAACTTCGGCATACATTAATTTTACATCGGTATAGCGTAAAATTGGTAAATTGACATCGCAATCATATTTGCTTGTTCCCATAGTACCATGTGCATATTTGACATAAAAACAAGTAACTGTATCAACGACCCCTGCATTATTGGTATAACCTTTCTGAATTGTAATATCCCGTCGTAAGTCCCCGTCTTCATAAGAATCGTATAAATCATCGGAGACCTGTAAAAAAGATGACTTCCCTGCCTGGGGAAACAAATCTGATACTATTTGCTCCGGAGCCGATGCTTCAGGTACTGCATTTCCCTGACCTCCTGATGTGAACTGGATATGGAAAACATGTTCGGGACTGTTGTCATACGAATCAAGAAAGCAATTTTCATAGCTGGAAGCCATTTCATAATTCACTGAAGATATAATATCTGCTAACAAAGGTTTAGCATCAGAATATTCCCCCTGGAATAAATACAAACGGGCAAGAATTCCTTCAGCAGCATACTTGGTAGCTTTTCCCAATTCTGATGATGACCAGGATTCAGGAAGTAATTCTGCGGCCTGTTGCAAGTCACTGGCAGCAAAGGCAAACGTTTCTGTCTGAGTGCTCCGTACCGTCGTTTTTATTTCACTCACTTTCATCTGGTGGTCAACGATGGGCATGCCACCATACAGGCATCCCAACTGGAAATAAGCATACCCCCGCAGGAAATATGCTTCTCCTTTATAATACGACCGATACGATTCGTCATCGAATGTTCCGCCATCAATTTGGTCAATAATAGCATTACACCGGTCAACCAGCACCCAGAATCTTTCCCATATAGTCAACAACTCAGAAGTTGTGGCATCATCGGTGAACTTACTTACTATACCATAATCATAGTCAGTATTGATATTTACGTTATCACATCTCGCCTCAAGCGTATAAAACAAATTATTCTCGTACAAGCTCTGTAATTCACTATAAGCTCCATTTACAGCCAAACTAAAATCGGACTGTGTAGAATAAAAACTTCCGGCATTATAAGATGATATCGGATTTAAATCTAAGTAATCTTTGCATGAAGTATTTATAACTATAAAACTTCCCAAAATTATCGCTGTTAGTATTCTATTTTTTTTCATGATATGATATTTAGAAAGTTACATTAATTCCCAAACTGTATTTTTTTGTCAAAGGATAGGTACCGTAATCAACGCCGGGTTCGGTTACAATATCATCTCCGTAACTGTTTGTTTCCGTAGAAACCCCGGGATAGTCATTCCTGGTATAAATATTATCTCCCATCACATAGATCCTGACATTATCAATACCAAAACGCCTGCATAAATCTTTAGGAAGGTTGTACCCAACAGTAATATTTTTTATCCGGATAAAGGTTGCATCATATACCCAGGTATCGTTATAACGGGGATTATTGCCATAAGGATTAGGGGTTTTCCCATCCCATGATAAATCGACGGTTGTTTCAGGAAGAGGATTATCTGATTCTGAATATTCCGGTTTCCAGCATCTCACCCAACGCGAATATTGATTCGTACCGGAAACACCAACATCCATTTGACGGGCACCGGCAAAAAAGACTTTTCCGCCCTGAGCTCCCTGAATTAAAATATTCAAATCAAAGCCTTTATAGCTGAATCTGTTGTTTAACCCCCAAATAAAATCCGGTTCATTATTTCCAATTACTGTCAAGTCATTAGAGTCAATCTTGCCATCTTCATACAGGTCAACAATCTTCACATTTCCCTCTTCTTGTCCTGATGCAATTGGTACCAGGGCATTCCCATTTCCATCAAAATCATCTTCTGTAAGTATCCCATCGGTTTTATACATATAATAACTGCCTATTGGCTCACCAACTTTTGTAATAAAAGCATTGTATTTCCAAAGGCTTTCAATCATCGGGCTGTCATCTTCGCCTAATTTTTTTACTTCATTTGAATTTTTTGAGAGATTAAAAGTTGTACTCCAATTAAACGTGCCTTTTATATTATGAGAGGTAATTTCAAATTCCCAACCTTTATTCTGTACTTTCCCTATATTCTGAATCATTGATGAATACCCGGAGATATAGGTAACAGGAACTTCGAGGAGCATATCTTTGGTGTCGTTAATATAGTAATCCAAATTTGCCTGAACCCTGCTGTTAAATGCACTAAAATCAATTCCTATAGTTTTCGACACTTGTGTTTCCCACCCCAGGTCAGGATTTCCGGAAGAAGAAGGGGACAAACCGCTAACAATTGTTCCACTCAGGTTATAGTTAGAAGTACCAAGGGAAGCAATACTGGCATAGTCTCCAATATTATTGTTCCCCGATTTTCCTAATGAAACACGTAGCTTTAGCAGGTTTAACCAGTCCAATTGTTGCATAAAGTTTTCACGGTCTATCTTCCATCCAACAGAGGCGGAAGGGAACCATCCCCACTTGGTATCATTACCAAAGCGTGAAGACCCGTCGCGGCGGACATTTACTGTCAACAAATATTTGTCTTTCGCGCTAAAATTCAACCGTCCGAAAAATGATGCTAAAGAATTCTGAGATTCCGATGTACTAATATCTGTGGGATTAGATGTAACATTTAAAGTATAAACCAAATCATTCGGGTACCCATTCCCTTCTGCATAAATATAATAATATTTTGAACCTTCGATACTTTGTCCTAACAACAGATTCATATTGAATGTATCGCTAATTTTGGGAGAATAGTTTAATGTATTCTGAAGAGACCAACTATACCAGTTTTTTGCGAAGGAACTTCCATTTGTTGCCTCGCCGTTATTGACATTTGCTGGTTTGAAATATGTATTCCGGGCTTCTCTGTAGTTATACCCATATTGCGATTTAAGAGATAATGCATTATTTATAGAAAGCTCACCCCATACATTGGTAAGTACTTTATTATTCTGTGTTTTATTAATCACTTCTTTCAGGTTTTCTAAAGGATTAGGCCCGGAATATACCCCTTCGGTATATCCCCATTCTTCCGTATTTGAATTGAGGGCAGCAATCGGGGCAAACATAATAGCACGATGGACAGCACTTTCTTTTCCTTCTGAATCCGGATTATTATCAACAGCAAATGACGGCACAACATTCATCCCTAATTTTAAATGAGTACCTATATTTAAAGTTGTATTCAACCTGAAATTTACCCTTTGATAATTCGTCTCTTCCATCACACCATCCTGTCTCATAAAAGCTACTGAAATCAAAAAAGTTCCTATTTCCCCTCCCCCTGAGGCTGATAGCTGATAGCTCTGTATCGGGGCTGTACGAAATATTGCCTTTTGCCAATCTGTATCTGGAAGGGTTTCTGGTTGAAGCCAACTGTCTGGATACTGATAATCGCCTGGACGTGAAGTCATCGCATCATCAAGATTTCCCCCAATCCGGCGGTAGGATTCATCTTTCATCCAGATATTATAGGCAAGAAACTCATCCCTGTCCATTACATCAACTGTTTTGTCTACTTTCTGAATGCCATAGTACATATCAAAATTGAATGTGGGTTTTCCTTTCTTCCCTTGTTTGGTCGTAATCAGGATTACGCCATTTGCACCACGTGATCCGTAAATAGCAGAAGAGGATGCATCTTTCAACACCTCAATAGAAGAAATATCATTAGGGTTTAAATCGGTAACATCATCTACAGGAATACCGTCGATAATATATAACGGAGCATTCGATGTACTAATCGAATTATAGCCCCGTATCACAATATTCAGTTCTGCCCCCGGCTTCCCTGATATCTGCTGAGCCCGGACGCCCGCGAGCTGTCCTGCAAAAGCTTCGCCTAAAGTAGTGATTGCACGTTCCTGCAATGCTTCGGATTTAATACTGGACACAGACCCTGTAAGGTCTTGTTTCTTTACTGTTCCGTACCCGATTGCAACCACCTCATCCAAGCCAATCGTCTCTTCTGTCATCTCCACATTAATTATGCTTTTGCCGCTAACCGCTATTTCCTGCGTTTTCATCCCTACAAACGAAAACAACAGCGTGGCATCGCCCGGAACTTTGGCAAGTGAATAGTTCCCGTCAACATCGGTAATAATTCCCTGGGTGGTTCCTTTTATCACCACTGTAACACCCGGCAAAGAGGCTCCCGAGGAGTCGGTGACACGGCCGGAGACAGTGATTTGCTGCTGAAGGGAAAAATTGCTATTCTTTTGGAATATTGGAGACAAAACAATCTGACGATTGTAAATTTTGTAATTGATTCCGTTTTTTTCGAATAACAACGTCAGGATTTCATCAATTGTTTTGTCTTGCACATCAATATCCATCCTTTTTGAAAGATTAATCAATTCATTATTATACATGAAGTAATAATTCGAATTGTCCTCAATAGCATTGAGAATCTCTCCAAGTGATGCATTTTTCAGCTGAACTGTAAGCTTTGCTTCCTGAGAATGACCAGTATTGGCCAATCCTGTGGCAACGGTGAAGATGATAAGAAAAACCGTTATTTTCATAACTAACAATAATTGTTTGTACGCAAAGGATTTTCCCTCCCTCGCGAGAGTTAACTTTTTTTTCATAAATTTGAACTATTAAGATTAATAATGTTGTTTCCTCTTTTTCATGATCAGGAAACAAAAATTAATTTGCGGCAGGATTGTGGACCAACACTTTCCTGCTTTTTTGTCTTTTTACTTTAATGATTCATCATAGGCTCTTACCGATTATTAAATTAATTTAAGATTAATGCCGGATTCTGATCTCAACTTTACTTTTCGAAAAAGCATTGTTTTGTTGTTTTTCTCCGGGAACTATTTTGTACTCTATGGGAGAGGAGAAACTTAACATTTCCAGCGCCTGCTGAACAGTCTCATTTTCAAAAATGGCAGTATAACGATATTTCAATAATCCAGGGTCTACTATTTCAATGTCAACATTAAACCATCTTTTCAGTTTCGAGATCACTTCATGCATAGAAGCATTCCTGAAGGTCAACTTTCCTTCTCTCCATGTTGAAAACTGGCTCACATCAACCTCTGAGGATACCAATTTCCCCTGTTCTTCATCAAATACAACTCTTTGTCCGGGTTCCATCTTAAGGACAGGCTTATCATAACCTTTCCTTCCTGACTGAAATATCTGGGTTATACCTTCCTCCAAAGAAGTTTCAAACTCATTCTCTTCATAAGAGAAAACATTAAATTCTGTTCCTAAGGCTCTCACGGTAAACAGGCCTGCAACGACATCAAATGGTTTTGATTTGTCGGGCACAACATCAAAGAAAGCCTCTCCTGTCAGATAAACCGTTCTGTCGTTCTGATTAAACCCCTTCCCATATTTTAGTTTACTTCCTGAATTTAACCAGACTTTAGAGCCGTCAGGAAGTACTAATGCAGAACGTGTGCCGTAGGCTGCAACAAATTCCTGTTCCGTGTATCCTTCTTTCCCGTTTTGGAAAAACAGATAAGCAGAAAATAACAAGACAGGTAAAATAAGGATTGCTGCGACTTTCTGAAAAGAATGAAGGAAAATTTTCCATTGCTTTTTAGAGGGTGCTGTCTGGAAATCTATTCTTCTCTTTGCTCTTTGTTTATCTATTTTCTCCATTTGATTCAGTCTGTCAGCTAAACTCCAAATGATCTCCAGGTGATTCAGCTCCTTTTTAGTCTCGTCCGATTGATTAAACCAGGCGATTATTTTATTGGATTCTTCAATGGATAATTCTCCATTCAGATAACCAGTTAATTTCTCTATCGAAGGATATTTACTATTCATTTTTACCGGATTTCGTAATAACAGACAACTAACTTATCGTTACCCCCCACGCCGGTAATTTTTTTTTGATTAAGAAAGATACATGAGAAACAAAGGCAGGAAATCTTTTAGTTCTTTTCTTAAAACTTTTAATGCTTTGGTTATTTGGTTTTCAACAGTTTTTTCTGTAATCCCTAACTTTTCGGCAATTTCTTTATTTTTCAGATTTTCAAACCTGCTCAATTCAAAAACCGCCCTGCATCTGGCAGGTAATTTTGAAATTACCTGATCCAGAATATTACGAAGCTCTGTTTCATTAAATAAATTCCATTGCTCCTCATAAAGGTTGTCAGACCGGATTACATTTTGTTGACGGTAAATCCGTTCAATTTTTTTATGCTTCAACAGGTTCATACATTGATTATATACGGTTCTGAACAAATAGAAACGGACTGAGTTTTCAATTTCTATATTTTGGCGTTTCTCCCAGAACCTTACAAAAACATCCTGTACTATTTCTTCTGAAGTACTTAAATCTTCGGTGTATTTATTTGCATAGATGCATAGACCTGAATAATAATAATCGAAAAAATAGTTAAAAGATTCTTTTCTGCCCGATTTCATTTCGGCAAATAATTGTAATTCCCTATTTCTAAGTAATTGGTTCATCCAGGCATATTCAGGCTTTGTAAAATTAATCAAATTTGCAAGTGTACAAAAAATTCTCTTCAGGGCTGTTCAATTCAAACAAAGGATATTAATAACTATATGTCTTCTTCTGAAAGAAGGACGAGCTGTACATTATTGGCAATTTTTGTCATTGGGTTTTTCTTTTCTGGCTTCGCTCTGGTTTCGCTCTGGCTTCGCTTATCCTACGTTTTAAATTCAGTGCTGTAATAAACAGGCTGACCTGCATTCGGGAAGAATCCTAAGGCGGCAAATACATACCATGAGCCCCGGTTTTTTGCAGGATCAATGTCAATCCAAGTGCCATCAGGATTTCCGGGTCCGGTAAATCCTTTGAAGCCTTTGCTTTCCAGATTTGGGGTCCATAACTACCAATGACATATTTTTGCAGAAATTTGTATATGAAGCAAATACAAGACATCACTTTTTTCAGCATTTCATCATTCCCGGCCATATAACTGCATTGCTTTTCTTGACGAACTACCGTGGCCGGGGGTGTTCCGGGTGCATTCAATCCCGGGGTTGCGTTCGTACCTCACTTACCCCGGGTTACTCAAATATCATCCCTCCGGGATTTTTGTTCCCCTTACCTTTCTCATCTTCTGCTCTTCTTATCTTTTTTGTATTCGCCTCTGCCCGGCGGGGCCCTTCCTTTTGCAGTCGACCAAAAGGAAGAAAAAGTCTTGTCAAACTCATCCTTCCGCCCGCCTCACGGTTTTTTCTTCCCGGACCACATCCATGAATACCCACAAAAAACCGCTCCCGCCTTCGCTGGCCCGGACTACTTTGACTGGCCACCCCTGCTTTTCACCTTCCGGTGAATTAAAGCTGTTGACCACCCCATCCGGCAAGCCGGACACCCCTCCTTGAAAAAAAGAGGGGAAACGGAAGAAGTGGCGGCAGTGAAGAATAAGTTACTATGTTATGGCTTCTGAAAACAGATATGACTACTCCCGCATAATACCACTAACCTTTCAAAATACCACCATGCCAAAAATTCTCCTCCTGTTAAGGAGGAGTACCCCGGCTTGCCGTGAAGAGGTGGTATTGAATCCCTCTTGAAAACAGACGGGAATGGTGGGGCGGATACTGTCATTTTTGACATTTTGGGGGGGGCAATAAATGTCCAGAATCCCGGAATGACAGTATGGTAGAAAGGTACATCCCCCACCATACCCTGAGCCCCGGCGGTGCGGAACATGGTTTTTCCCGGGCGGAGTGTTGGTCTCCCTCCTGAATTTTTGATCGTCATCGTATTTTTTACTGCAATCATTCATTTTTCCCTTGTATTTCAGAGTAATATGGTGATTGGAAATTTTTGCGGATATCTTCTGCGTGTTAATGGTATCTGCCATGCCGGTTGATGGGCGTCTACCACGCCGGTTGATGGGCGTCTACCACACTGGTTGACGAGCGTCTACCACACCGGTTGATGGGCGTCTACCACACTGGTTGACGAGCGTCTACCACATATGCAACAGCAAGAGGATATAAAATAATCCTGAGTCAGTTTAAAAAGTTGTGGAGAAGAGCAGGAAGAGTGTTCTGTCGCTGTAAAAGCTATCGTTTCGTTATAGAATAAGTCGGGGGGAGAGAGGTATTTTTTTAGGGAACACAACACTGCCCGGGCTGTTTCCGCCTAAGGGGAAAAAGTGTTTAGAAAATCGATGGAGTGAGCGTTAATAAATCAGATAATATGCTCCACAAAAGATTAAAGGCCCCCTCCCGTGTCCGGTGTTTTCTGCGTTCTCTTAATAACCTGACAATGTTCATTGTTCATGTGTATTCGCCTCTGGCCGGCGGGGCCCTTCCTTTTGCAGTCGACCAAAAGGAAGAAAAAGTCTTGTCAAAGTCATCCTTCCTCCCGCCTCCCGGTTTTTTATTTTCGGCCCACATCCCTGAATACCCGCCAAAAACCGCTCCCGCCTTCGCCGGCCCGGACTACTTTGACCGGCCACCCCTGCTTTTCACCTTCCGGTGAACCGGGGACTTGACTTCAGATACCTTTCCTGTCATTGCCTCATTATGCCCAAAAATTTTGGGTGGCAACTGCCTATGACAGAATTACGTAGAACGCTGATTATCTGCAATAACCAAATTCAGCTCATAAGCTAATTTTTTAACTGTTTTCATCTTGTTTAGCATTATCTGTTCTTCGTAATTTTTGATGCCTTTCTCGGCATAGTCTAGCCCTTTTACCATCACACGCCAGTACAGGGCGGCGAGTTTTCTGGCCATTGCCTTAATAGCCACCGCTGATCCTTTTCTTCCTCTCAACCTGCGTCCAAAAGCCCCGATCGCTACATCTTTACTATTTAGCAGCCCCTGGGCAATTACCCTGAATATCTGCCCTGCTTTTGGCCTCCCCCTTTTTCTTGCATTTCTTTTTCTTTTTCCTGAGTCGTTTTGACCGGGGGACAGCCCCAGCCAACTGGTAAAATGTTTTTCACTTGGCCATCTGCTTAAATCTGAACCACATTCCGACAACAGTTGCGCCCAGGTGTAGTCGGTAATACCCGAGATTAACGTGGCATCTTTGCCCCCGAATATATTTAACAGGTTGGGACCCAGGTTATCAACTTCTGGCTTGTTGTGCCGGATGGGTTTTCGCTTCTCTTTTAAGTCCCGGCCTTCCCCTGAATGCCCCATTTTATTGCTTATCGCATTGATTTTTTCATCGCATTCTTTTATCTGCCCCTGGTAAAAACGGTACCCATCGTAAGCCTGTTTCAGGGCAAACAGACCCGATGCGGTATATTTCCCTTCCAACGATTTCAATACCTGTTCTTTTTTCTTTTTCAATATACTTGTGTGGCAAAGGCTGGTCAAAATATATTTATCCCTTTCCCCTTTTAGGATCGCTTCAATGATGGCCATACCACTTGCCCCGTGCAATTGGCTGATCACTTCCTTTAACCTGATGTTCATCAGGGTCAGGGCCTTTTGCATATGGTTAATGTGCATGGCTGCTGACTGGATATGGTCTTCCCTTAACCGCAAATAGCCCCTTAATTCTTTGATGTCGGAATCTACGACCAGGCAACGGTTTAACATCCCGTAACTGTGCAACTCCTGTATCCACTGACAGTCTTTTACATCTGTTTTCCGTCCGGGGACTTGTTTGGTCTGGCGACCATCCACCAGCCACACGTCAATACCGGATTCTTCCAGTATTTCATACAGGATTACCCAGTAAACACCGGTGGCCTCCATGGCTACCGTTTCTGTTTTTTTATCAACCAGATAATCCCGTACTTTATACAGGTCTTCCGTGAAAGTAAAAAAACTCACCACCGCTTCGCCTTCTACGGCAATAAAAATTCTTTTGCTGCCAATATCAATTC
The DNA here is from genome assembly GCA_963662895.1 of Prolixibacteraceae bacterium. GTDB lineage: Bacteria > Bacteroidota > Bacteroidia > Bacteroidales > Prolixibacteraceae > GWE2-42-39. The sequence continues at coordinate 3,830,182 of OY759982.1, forward strand.
CGGCAACTTTTTCCCTGATTTTTTCCATCGTTTTTTTCTTAAGTTAATAACAAACCTGCACCCAAAAGGGCATTGTTAACTAAACGTTGGCAGGCTACCTTTCGGACATGTTTGTTTATCAAACAGTACCACTCATTATGCCTCAAGCTTTTGGAACCATACTGCCTTACAGGTATTAAACACTATACTCGGATCGGTCAAACTGTGCAGGTATGCCCGCAAAGTTCGTTTTTTCATCTGTCATTGACTAATTATGCTCAAAAATTTTGAGTTCATACTGCCTATGACAGATTTGGGTGTACGACAAAATTCCCTTTTTCAAGAAAAATATTTACTTTTCAGCCAAAAACCATGTCAGGACAAAATTACAACGGTATATTAAAAGAGATGCAGGTTGCATTGGAAGAGTTTTCCGCAAAATCAGAGGGTTTAAATGCCTACGAGTATGAAAAAGGGTTCAGGGAGATAACCGACCATTTTGACAAGTTACTTTTTCAAGCCAGCGTTGGGAAAGTTCCAGCCTCAAAAAACGGGAGGAATAACATCCAAACGAGTTACGGCAATATTGCCGTAAAAAAAAACACCCCATGAATCAGTCCCCAATGGGCTTCAAAATCAGCCCGGTACTTCAGGAACATATATGCCGTTTAGGATCAAAACTGCCATTTGAAGAATCTTCGGAAGAATTGACAAAATTATTAAGGGTTGAAATCAACGCCAAACAAGTAGAACGTATTTGCCATTGTTACGGAGAGAAACTCGAAAAAATTGATTGGCAGGAAGCTTATTCCGATGCAGTACAAATGAAAATTGACTATCCGGAAGAGGCCCCGGTTTATTGCATGGCAGACGGGAGCATGTTGCTGACCAGGACAGAAAAATGGAAAGAGATAAAACTTGGGCGGATCTTCTCCGGTCAATCGAACGTAAAAGGCGTGTCCAAAGACAGGGGCATTGTCCTGGAATCGGTCTACTGTGCGCACATGGGCAGTGCCGCGGAGTTCTGGGAACGGTTTCCCATAGAAATCCCGTCCCAAAGAGATTTGGTCTTTATTGGCGATGGGGCAAAATGGATATGGAAGCAGGTCGGGGAATGCTACCCTGAAGCGACACAAATACTTGACTACTATCATTGCAAAGAGCATATTTATGCTTTTGCAAGGGACTATTACGGCAAGGACACAGAAAGTTGCAGGCATTTTGTAAAACAGGTAATGGATTGTTTCTCAACCAAAAAAGTCGCACAGGGCATGGAAAAACTCAGACAACTTGAAGTTAAGGGCAAAACATTGCAAGAGAAACGTGAAACGTTGATGGGGTACATAGAAAACAACAAGGAAAGAATTGATTACGGAACGTTTATGGAGAAAGGCTATTTGATTGGCTCCGGGGCAATCGAAGCAGCCCACCGCAACGTAATACAGAAACGTCTAAAACTTTCAGGGCAACGTTGGACAATCGAAGGAGTGCAACAAATTGCCAATCTCAGGGTTTGTGAAAAAAGCAACCAGTGGAACAGGGTGGTAAACTTAATTATAAACGAGAAAAATGCAGCGTAGGGAATTTTGTCGTACACCCATTTTAAACAAGGTGGTAGTAAAAGGTTTTTGTTTGTGTTATTTTAACGATAGATTAATGCCTTTGCTGACAATGTATTTGTTATGCTGAAAAATTCAATAAAAAGTTTATATTCGTAAAAAACTTATTAATTAAAAAGCTGAGTGAAAAGAAATTTGGTCATTATTCCAACTTATAAAGAAATTGAGAACATCGGGAAGATGGTTCGTAAAATATTTTCACTGCAAATACCATTCGAACTTTTGATTGTCGATGATAATTCTCCTGACGGAACAGCCCAAAAAGTTTTGGAATTACAAAAGGAGTTTCCGGACCGTTTGCATCTGCTTCAACGAACCGGCAAATTAGGGCTTGGTACGGCATATATCGCCGGTTTTAAATGGGCTATTGAACGTTCCTATGATTATATTTTTGAAATGGACTGCGATTTTTCTCATAACCCGGATGATCTTGAACGTTTGTATTCAGCCTGTGTAGTAGATGGCGCCGACCTGGCCATAGGGTCCCGTTATATTTCAGGAATAAATGTGGTAAACTGGCCGTTGGGACGTGTACTCATGTCGTACGGAGCCTCTTTGTATGTTCGTTTTGTTACCGGGATGAATATAAAAGATACAACAGCCGGGTTTAAATGTTATAGCCGTAAAGTGCTCGAAACCATTCATCTTGATGATATCAGACTGAAAGGGTATGGGTTTCAGATAGAAATGAAATTTAAAACATGGAAACATGGTTTTAAAATTAAGGAGGTCTCGATTATTTTTACCGACCGCACCGAAGGAACTTCAAAAATGAGCGGCGGTATTTTTAATGAAGCACTGTGGGGCGTTTTGAAAATGAAAATCAGAAGTTGGGGAGAAAAATATGATTAATGTATGAGAATCATAACGTATTCTGACCGGGCTGCCAGTCACAGGGAGTTAATTTTCCTGTTTTAAGAGCTTCCAGTACACGGACAACTTCAGGTACGTTACGGCCAATACTTAAATCGTTTATGCAAACCCATTTGATTACTCCTTCAGGATCGGTAATAAAAGTTGCACGATAAGCTACTTTTTCTTCTGCTTCTAAAATTCCAAGGTCTTCTGCCAACGATTTTGAAGTGTCGGCAAGCATGGGGAATTTCAGGGCTTTTAATCCGGGATGAGAATTTCTCCAGGCTAGGTGGACATATTCGGAGTCGCAGGAACAACCAATAAGATTTGCATCAAGCTGGGTAAATTCTTCATAATGATCGTTAAAACTTGTGATTTCTGTAGGACATACAAATGTGAAGTCTTTGGGCCACCAGAAAACAACACTCCATTTTCCTTTTAAATCAGAATTTGTGATTGTTTTAAATTCTTTTCCTGCTTCGAGTGAGATAACAGCAGTCTTTTTAAATTCGGGAAATTTTTCACCAATAGTTTTCATGTTTTTAATTTTTGTTGTTTATGGATCAATTTTCAATTTATACTGAATAATAATTGCATTGCAAATATATTCCGAGGTCTAACGTCCGTCAAATTGATTTTTTTTATTCTGAATAGATTATTACTATATATTGTATAGAGGGTATGGAAGAAATTTTAATACCCTATCTTGTAGTATATTAAAGAAATATTTGATTTCTGAAGAAAAGGATTTATTCAAAACTTGGACAATCACCCAGATAATTTTATCTTTATCAGGTTTTTTTAAATGCGGAATATTACTTTTGAAACATACTTAAATCAATTTCAAAATTAAATTATGAGTAAAAATTCGAACAAAAATGGTGTTTCCAGAAGAGCTTTTCTGGGAACTGCTGCAACTGCTGCAGCGGGAATCACAATTTTACCCAGCAATGTAATTGCCGGTTTAGGGCACCAGGCCCCTAGTGACAAATTAAATATTGTTGGTGTTGGTATTGGCGGAATGGGTTTTGCTAACCTGAAGCATCTCCAATCACAAAACATTATTGGCCTTTGCGATGTCGACTGGAAATATGCAGCACGTGTATTCGATTATTTCCCAAAAGCAAAAAGATATAAAGACTGGAGGGTTATGTACGATGAAATGGGAAAAGATTTTGATGCTGTTGTTGTGGCAACTGCCGACCATACCCATGCTATTACTGCCGCCCATGCCATTACCATGGGAAAACATGTTTATGTACAGAAACCATTGACACACACAGTGTACGAATCCCGTTTACTGTCCAGGCTGGCAGCGAAACATAAAGTTGCTACGCAGATGGGTAACCAGGGGGCTTCGGGGGCCGGCGTTGCCGAAACCTGTGAACTGCTCTGGAGTGGTGCTATTGGTGAAATTACGAAAGTAGAATCGTTTACCGACCGTCCGATCTGGCCGCAAGGTTTAAATACCCCGGAACAGGGACAATGGGTCCCGGAAACGTTAGACTGGGATTTATTCACAGGCCCTGCTAAATTAGTCCCTTACAATGAAATATATCACCCGTGGAACTGGAGGGGCTGGTGGAATTACGGGACCGGAGCTCTTGGTGATATGGCTTGTCATATCCTTCATCCTGTTTTTGAAGCATTGAAATTAGGTTCCCCGATTAAGGCACAGGGAAGTTCTACTTTGTTGTTGAACGATTGTGCTCCATCTGCCCAATCGGTGAAACTGACTTTCCCTGCAAGAGAAAAAGTGGGTAAAATAAAGATGCCTGAAGTTGAAGTATGCTGGTACGATGGCGGTATTAAACCAATGTTGCCTGATAACTGGCCGGCAGGTAAAAATCCGAATAAAAGCGGTGGCGGCACTTTTTTCTATGGAACCAAAGGAATACTGCATGTTGGTTGTTATGGTGTAAATCCTGAGATTATAGGTGCTGAAACACCAAAAGTAGCCAAAACGGAAAGAAGAGTTGAAGAAGAATTAGGTTTGGGATGGGGTGACGGTGCCCATGAAATGGACTGGGTACGGGCCTGTAAAGAAAGCCCGGAAAACAGGAAGCCTGCTACTTCTGATTTTGCTGAAGCCGGACCGTTCAACGAAATGGTTGTAATGGGAGTTCTTGCTGTTCGTCTGCAATCGCTTAATAAAGAACTCGAATGGGATGGAGCAAATATGAGGTTCACCAATATCGGTGATGATGAAAAAATTAAAACCGTTATCAGAGATGGTTTCAAAATTCATGATGGTCACCCGACATTCAAGAAAACATGGACAGATCCGGTTTCTGCTAAAGAATTTGCAGCAGAACTGATCAAGCACACTTATCGTGCACCATGGAGTTTACCTGATATGCCTGCTTAATTGTCCATTTATCGGATGGCCCAAAGTCATCCAATATAATATACTACGGGATGAGATTTTTCTTATCCCGTTTTTTATATCATTAACTTGTAAAGAGCTTGTCGTATTAAACAATGATTTTTATCACGCAAAAGCACAACCAGCTTACTACCAATATTTTCAAAATCAATATTCCTCTCTCTTATTTAGAATGTATATAAATAATAAAAATCTGCTGAAAAATGATTTTTTACGAGGTACTAGTTTTTGAAACATGTATAGATTTGCAGGGAATTATATTGAACCTAGCTCAAAATGCAGGGAGAAATTGAACACAAAGGGATCGTTCAAGAGGTTTCTGAAAATAAAATTACAGTTGGCATTATTTCCGAATCAGCCTGTGCTTCTTGTCATGCCAAAGGAGTTTGTACAGTTGCAGATAAAAAAGATAAAGAAATTGAAATTGTTCGATTTTCCGGTCTTTTTCATGTTGGGCAACAAGTTATTGTTATCGGACGTTCATCACAGGGATTCAAAGCGTTGTTTTACGGCTATATACTTCCGTTTATAGTTGTATTTGCCACACTTGTTATATCAAATTCAATTACACATAACGAAGGTTTTAGTGGAATCCTGTCCCTGGCGGTTTTGGTTCCATATTATTCTGTTTTGTATTTATTTAGGAACAAATTGAAAAGGATCCTTGAATTTGAAATTAAGCCAATTCAATAATTCTATTTATGAGTTTAACTATTGTTTATACAATTGTAACCCTAAGTGCTATTGGAACTCTTGCTGCAATTATTTTATATTTTGTAGCCCAAAAGTTTAAGGTATATGAAGATCCACGGATCGATGAGGTTGAATCGGCCTTGCCCGGGGCAAACTGCGGTGGTTGTGGTTATACCGGTTGCCATGCATTTGCCGAAGCCTGTGTCAGTAAAAACGATCTGAGCGATTTATTTTGTCCGGTTGGAGGGAACGATTGCATGGCCGGAGTGGCCAATATTCTGGGTTTGGAAGCCGTAGCACAGACACCCCGGGTAGCTGTGGTGCGCTGTAATGGTACCTGTGAACACAGGCCAAAAACCAACCGGTTCGACGGGGTAGCATCATGTGCGGTAGCATCTTCACTTTACAGTGGCGATACAGCTTGTCAGTATGGCTGTTTGGGAATGGGCGACTGCGTGGCAGCCTGCGATTTCGATGCGATTCATATGAATCTGCAAACAGGCTTGCCTGAAGTGGATGATAACAAATGCGTTGCATGTGGCGCCTGTGTAGAAGCCTGTCCGAAAAGCCTGATCGAGTTACGAAAAAAGGCGCCCAAAGGCCGTAAGATTTATGTGTCGTGCCGGAATACGGACAGAGGCGGAATAGCCCGGAAAGCCTGCACTGTAGCCTGTATTGGTTGTGGTAAGTGCCAAAAAGAGTGCAACTTCGGTGCCATTACCATTGAAAACAACCTGGCATTTATCGATTCCGATAAATGTAAACTTTGCCGTAAGTGTGTTTCGGTTTGTCCGACCAATGCAATCATCGAGCTGAACTTTCCGCCGCGAAAAATTAAAACGGATAAACTGGTATCGCCAGTTGAAAAAATTGTACCGGCAGCAGCAAAAGAGAATAAAGCTGAATCTTCTGAAAACTAATATAGGAGGAGTAGAACCGTGTTAAAGACATTCAAATCCGGAGGGGTTCACCCCGCAGAGAACAAAATATCAGCAGGGAAAGCCATTGAAGAATTACCCCTGCCCAAAACTGTAAATATTCCCGTTGCACAACATATTGGTGCCCCGGCAAGTCCGGCAGTAGCCAAAGGAGACAAAGTCAAAGTAGGACAAGTAATTGCCCGCTCTTCAGGATTTGTTTCAACCAACATCCATTCATCAGTCTCCGGTACTGTTACTAAAATTGAAAAGATTCCTGACAGTTCAGGATACCCAAAAATGGGGATTGTAATTACCGTTGAAGGCGATGAATGGCAGGAAACCATTGACCGTAGTCCTGAGCTTAAAGCGGATTTCGACCTTGAGAGCAAGGAAATTATTGACAAAATACTTGAAGCCGGTATTGTTGGTTTGGGAGGTGCAACTTTCCCGACCCATGTAAAACTGATCCCACCCCAGGGAATGAAAGCCGAAATTCTTTTGATCAATGGCGTGGAATGCGAACCTTACCTGACATCGGACCATCGGCTGATGCTTGAAAAAGGCGTTGAGATCGTTGTGGGAACCAGGCTTTTGATGAAAGCACTAAACGTAGAGAAAGCAGCCATCGGCATCGAAAATAACAAGCCTGATGCTATTAACCTTCTTCAGGAAATAACCAAAGATGACCCGCGGATATCGGTTGTACCATTGAAAGTTAAATACCCGCAGGGAGGTGAAAAGCAACTGATCAAGTCCATTACCGGCAGGGAAGTTCCTTCAGGGGCATTGCCAATAGCCGTTGGTGCCGTGGTTAGCAACGTGGGGACTGCTTTTGCTGTTTATGAAGCCATTCAGAAAAATAAGCCATTGTTTGAGCGTGTGGTTACTGTAACCGGCAAATCGCTTGCAAGTCCATCGAATTATAAAGTACGCATTGGTACCGCGATCAGCGAATTAATTGAAGCAGCAGGAGGACTTCCTGATGATACCGGAAAAATTATCAGCGGCGGCCCCATGATGGGAAAAGCGGTTGCCACGACCGAAGTTGCTGTAACCAAAGGGACTTCAGGAATATTAATTCTGAAAGAATCCGAATCGAGCCGGGAAACAATGGAAAATTGTATCCGGTGTTCACGTTGCGTATCGGTATGCCCGATGGGGCTTGAACCCTATTTCCTGATGACCGTTTCGGCGAAACAACTATGGGATAAGGCCGAAAGCAGCAAAGTGATGGACTGTATTGAATGTGGTTCGTGCAGTTACACCTGCCCGTCGAACCGTCCGTTGCTTGATTACATCCGTCTTGGTAAAGGAAAAGTAGGACAGATCATCCGGTCGAGAAAATAAAACCATTGAATAACATATTCAGAAAAAATGAATAAACTTTTAACCATATCACCTTCACCACACATTCATACAAGTGATTCGGTGAATAAAATCATGTACCGGGTAATACTGGCCCTGATGCCTGCGTTGGTTTGGTCGGTAGTCGTATTCGGCCTTGAAGCGGTGAGGGTAACAGTGATTGCAGTTATTGTCTGTGTTGCCATCGAATTCCTGATCCAGAAATACATCCTGAAAATCAAGCCAAAAATTACTGACGGATCGGCAATTATAACAGGTATCTTGTTGTCGTTCAATGTACCGGCATCACTTCCCTGGTGGATTGTTATTATTGGCGCAGTTGTCGCTATCGGTATCGGGAAAATGTCGTTCGGAGGACTGGGAAATAACCCTTTTAACCCGGCTTTGGTAGGCCGTGTCTTCCTGCTCATTTCATTTCCGGTGCAGATGACCAGCTGGCCTGCCCCCCATGCTGTTGATGCGACGACAACCGCTACTCCGCTGGCTTTGCTTAAAGAAGGTATTAAAAATGGTCAGCCAGTGAGCGGGATCATCGATAAACTCCCGGCAAACATTGACCTCTTTTACGGGAATATGCCCGGATCGCTGGGGGAAATTTCAGCTATATTTTTATTAATAGGACTGGGTTACATGCTATGGAAAAAAGTGGTTACCTGGCATATCCCGTTTGGCGTTCTGGGAACGATTTTCATATTTCAGGGTATCCTTTGGTTGGTGAACCCCGGTCAGTTTATCGAACCGGTATTTCACCTGCTGACCGGTGGTGCCATGCTGGGCGCTATCTTCATGGCAACCGATATGGTCACTTCGCCTATGAACCCCAAAGGACAAATTATTTTTGCGGTCGGGATCGGTGTTATTACAGTTCTGATCAGGAACTTCGGGGCATACCCGGAAGGTATTTCATTTGCCATACTGATTATGAATGCCTTTACACCGCTAATCAATGCTTATGTGAAACCTAAACGATTCGGAGGGAAAAAGTAATGGCACAAAAAGAATCAACATTTCTGAGTATGGTGCTGACCTTGTTTGTGGTCACACTGGTTGCCGCAGCGATCCTGGGATTCGTTCACGACCTGACCAAAGATGCGATTGTTCTTTCGAAAGCAAAGGCTCAGCAGGAAGCCATTGTAAAAGTACTTCCTGCGTTTGAAAAACTGGGAGAGTCGTATAAACTGATGCCTGCCGAAGGGGGTGACAGCCTTGAATGTTTTCCAGCCTATAATGCAAACGATGAATTGACAGGTGTTGCTGTGAAAACATATTCGAAAAAAGGCTTTGGCGGTTATATTGGTTTGATAGTCGGTTTTACTCCCGACGGGATTGTTTCCGGTTATTCTGTACTGGAACATAAGGAAACTCCGGGACTTGGTTCAAAAATGGGAACTTGGTTCAATAACCCGGATAAACCCGGACAGAATATTATCGGGAAGAATCCGAAAACTACCAAATTTTCAGTAAGCAAAGATGGCGGCGATATCGATGCCATCACGGCTTCAACTATTTCATCCCGTGCATTTCTCGACGGGATAACCCGTGCATACAATACATTCATGAAAAAGATAGAAACAACCGATGGCAATACTGCTGCCTCGGAAAAGAAAGGAGGCAAATCATGAACCAGTTAAATAATTTTACCAAAGGTTTCTTCAAAGAAAACCCGGTATTTGTTTTACTGCTGGGGATGTGCCCTACCTTGGGGGTGACTTCCTCTGCCATTAACGGACTGGGAATGGGCCTGGCCACGACCTTCGTCCTGATGATGTCGAATATTGTCATTTCTCTGGTAAAGAATGTTATTCCGGGAAAGGTACGTATTCCAAGCTATATTGTTATTATTGCCTCGTTTGTAACGGTAGTGGAACTGACGATGCAGGCTTATTTGCCCTCGCTTTTTAAAAGTTTGGGACTGTTCATCCCGCTTATCGTGGTAAACTGTATTGTCCTGGGACGCGCCGAGGCCTTTGCTTCCAAAAACAATATACTTTCTTCGATGGTCGATGGATTGGGCATTGGACTGGGATTTGCTTTTGCTCTTACACTACTGGGCAGTGTCCGTGAATTGCTGGGAAGCGGTAAGATTTTCGGTATTGTTATTTATCCTGAAAATTATGGAATGCTGATTTTCGTCCTGGCCCCGGGGGCATTCATTGTACTGGGCTATCTTATTGCCTTAATTAACAGAATACGAAAAGCTTAGGAGGATAAATTATGGAATATTTTATTATCATTATTTCGGCGATCTTTGTAAACAACATTGTACTTAGTCAGTTCCTTGGGATTTGTCCGTTCCTTGGCGTTTCTAAAAAAATAAGCACTGCGGTAGGCATGACCGGGGCTGTAACATTTGTGATGGTACTGGCAACTATTGTTACCTACCTGGTCCAGTTGTATGTATTAAACCCGCTCAACGTTCAGTATTTACAGACTATTTCATTTATCCTGATCATTGCCTCACTGGTTCAGTTGGTCGAAATTATCCTGAAAAAGGTAAGCCCTGCCTTGTATCAGGCACTGGGAGTGTTTCTGCCATTGATCACCACCAACTGTGCTATTCTGGGGGTTGCAATTCTTACCATTCAGAAAGAATATAACCTGATACAGGGGGTGGTTTTTGCAACAGCAACAGCTTTGGGATTTGGCCTTGCACTGATCATCTTTTCCGGTTTGCGTGAACACCTCGACCTGATCGATATTCCGAAAGGGCTGAAAGGTACCCCGATTGCCCTGATCGTTGCAGGAATACTGGCCATGGCATTTTTTGGCTTCTCAGGATTGGTTTAATTACGATTTCTGATCATGGCTGTTCAATTCGAATAATCCCGTAATAAATAAAGTTGTCGGAAGAATCGTTTTCCCCATAGTAACCCGGAGGTTTGGGGGTAACAGGATACTCCCGAAAAACTGCTCCTATGGATATCCAAAAGTTGGCGACTGCTGGTGCGGATTTGCAATCCGTACCTATTTAACCTGGGATTTGTAATCCCTTTATCTCAAAATTTTATAAATTCACCACATGGGTATAAAGAATAAAATATCTCCCGGGTATGCTTACTTCCTAACATTAACAGTTGTGGAATGGATTGATATTTTTACCCGTGTTTCGTATCGGCATATCATTATCGATTCTTTGAATTATTGTATCAAATGTAAAGGACTAAAGGTATATAGCTGGTGTTTAATGTCAAATCATTTGCACCTGATAGCCGGTGCAAGAGATGAGGATAACCTGTCCGACATTCTACGCGATTTTAAAAAGTTTACCAGTAAGGCGATTATTGACGCCATAAAAGAAGGGCCGGAAAGCCGAAGGGGCTGGTTATTGAATTTGTTTTGGTACGCCGGGAAGAATAACAAAAAAATCAAAAATTTTAAAGTTTGGCAAGATGGGAATGATGCTAAAGAAATTCATACGACAGCATTTCTGGAAGAGAAAATGGAATATATCCATAACAATCCAATACAGGCCGAAGTTGTAGCAAATCCGCATGAGTATTTGTATAGTTCAGCGCGTGATTATTCAGGAGAAAAAGGCTTGGTCGAAATTGAATTAGCATAAGTAGGATATGAAATTGAATGGGGCGTTTATATATTTGGAGTAGTGTACAGGATTGCAAATCCAAAGTTAACGAGGCGCGGATTACAAATCCGCACCAGCCAGGGAGTGTTTCTGCCATTGATTACCACCAACTGTGCTATTCTGGGGGTTGCAATTCTTACCATTCAGAAAGAATATAACCTGATACAGGGTGTGGTTTTTGCAACAGCAACAGCTTTGGGATTTGGCCTTGCACTGATCATCTTTTCCGGTTTGCGTGAACACCTCGACCTGATCGATATTCCGAAAGGGCTGAAAGGTACCCCGATTGCCCTGATCGTTGCAGGAATACTGGCCATGGCATTTTTTGGCTTCTCAGGATTGGTTTAAAAATATGGAAATCAAGAACTCATGTTAGTATAGGAAGCCAATCCCCCCGTTTCGCTTCCGGGAAGCTGCTTTGGACCGTTGCTTTTTTCTTGCCTTTTTCAGCATTGCCTTTTGCTCCTCTGTCAGAGTTGCATGGAATGCTTCCCGCTGAGTTTTTCGGATAGCCTTCTGGCTTTCAATCATCCCCCATTGATCTTCTGTCAACGAAATCCGGAATGCTTTCCTTTTTTCCTTCCCGGTAAGTTCTGTATTTTTCAGAATTGCTTTTTGTTCCTCTGTCAAAGTTGCCTTAAAAGCTTCTCTCATTTTCCTGTTCGTTGCCCTGTTGGCTTCCAGTATTGCCTTTTGTTCTTCGGTCATATTTTTCTTAATAAGCCCTCTTATCTCAACATCACTCACGGAATCGTCAGACTGGGCCCAAACTCCCAGAGATAAAACAATTCCTGCAACAAACATCATCACTCTTGCTATTAGCCGTTTCATATCCATCGCGTTTTTTATATTTCTTCCTTTATGACCACTAAAAATATAAAAGGTTTAACTATTTACCCTGCAAAACCGTTCATAAATCTAGAAACAGCAGCACTTTACTGACTCTTAACAAAACATGTTGCTACATACTGGTATTTTTGCAGGAAAAAATTATGACGACAAAAAAGCATGCAAATAATCCTGAGTTAACAGGCGAACATGCCTGGGGCGATGCAGGACAGATTATTCTGTTTCTTATTTTTCTATTGGTTTGGATTGCTGATTCATTTTTTTTGGATTATTCGATTCTCCGGCTGGAATTTCTCTCATTGGCAGTAAAACTAATTGTTGCAGCCGTTATTTTCATTCTCTCAGGAAGTTTAGCCTCCAAAGGGCTAAAAATCGTGTTTGGTGAGAAACGTGAAAAACCGGAAGTAATCAAAAAAGGCCCCTTCAGCTTTGTCCGTCATCCGGTTTACCTGGCAGCAATACTTCTTTATTTGGGGTTTCTTGTCATTTCTTTTTCCTTACTATCAGCTCTTGTTTGGCTTGTGATAATCACATTCTATTTTTGTATTGCCAGATATGAAGAAAGAATCCTGACAAAAGAATTTGGGGAAGAATATTTGCAATACAAAAGAGAAGTCCCCATGCTTTTCCCATTGAGACTCAGATGCAAGTGACAGGGTAATCATCAAATTACGGGGTTTATTTGACCTTATATTTGGTATAGCGTTCTTTGTCATTTTTTTAGATTTTTATAATTTCTGTTTTCTGCCTGTAATATATGAGTAACCTTATATACCAATTGGTCAATTGTTATTATTTTCATGGTTCATAAAAAATGAGATTATGCTTAAAAAATTAACTGTATTGGGGACCCTTTTGTTTGCGTTGAATGCATTTGCGCAAAATGTCGATAAAGGGAAAGTCGAAGTATACGAGAAAGGAAAAGGCTATTATTACGAATCGATTTTGAAAGACATCCGCGAAGTAGATAAAAGACTGGAAGAAAAGGAACCGTATATCCGGTTTAACATGGACCAGTCGGGACTGGATTTGCCCAATGACCGTTCGTTGTATAAAACGGTGTGGTGCCAGCCCACCGAGTCGCAGGGTAATAGCGGCACCTGCTGGTGCTTCTCTACTACTTCGTTTTACGAATCAGAAGTTTACCGGCAACACGGGAAAAAAGTGGAAATATCGGAAATTTACACTGTTTACTGGGAATATGTTGAAAAAGCCCGCCGTTTTATTGAAAAGCGGGGTAAGTCAAACTTTAATGAAGGTTCGGAAGGAAATGCTGTGGCACGCATCATGAAAAAATACGGAGCAGTCCCGCTAAGTGCTTATTCAGGAAAACTGCACGACCGGAAGTTTCATGCACACGCAACAATGGCAGAGGAGATGAAAACCTTTCTGAATTCGTTAAAAGTATCGAATGACTGGAATGCAGAGGCCGGACTGGAGACCATTAAAGCAATCATGAACCACTACATTGGTGAACCTCCGGCAGAATTTGTGGTAGAAGGAAAAACCTATAATCCGCACACATACTTAAGCGATTACCTGCAGATCGATCCCGATGATTTTGTGGAAATTCTTTCGTACAAACAAGAACCATACTGGCAACAAGTAGAATATAAAGTACCTGACAACTGGTGGCACAGCGCCGATTATTACAACGTACCGCTCGATGTTTTTATGGAAGCCCTGAAAAAAGCTGTTAAAAAAGGTTATTCGGTAAGCATTGGCGGCGATGTATCGGAATCCGGTTTTAGCCGTGAAACCAATTGCGCACTGATTCCCGATTACGATATCCCCTCTGAATATATTAATGAAGATGCCCGCCAGTTCCGTTTCTCGAACGAAACGACTACCGATGATCACGGCATGCACCTGGTTGGTATTTTGGAAAATTACAAAGGTTCGGGCAAAGACTGGTACCTGATTAAAGATTCCAGTTCAGGATCACGCAACGTGGGAGAAGACCATCCGAATTTTGGCTATTATTTTTTCAGTGAAGATTATATCAAACTTAAAATGATGGGGTTTACCGTTCATAAAGAGGCGGTGAAAGATATTCTGAAAAAATTTCAGAAAGATTAAAGAAATTTTAGGTTGTTTAAAGTTTGTCCTAAAGTATAAGCGGGGTAAAGTCATAGAGTGATTTTACCCCGCTTGTTATATTTCATACCAAAGTTTTCCTGGCTGATTGGTTTGCATGCGGATGCGCCATTCTTTCGGGTAATAATTATTAGTCCGGCTTCCGAGGTGTTTAATAAAGCCCAGAGGAGCTTTCCGAAATCTTACGGTATACCAGCCCTGCTTCCCTGAGGCAGGTTTTATTTCTTCCTTCCGCAGAAATTTTAAAGCTTCATTTAAATCAAGTTCAAAGGATTCAAAATTTTTTGTTTCCAGGAGTGGGGATAATGCCAGAAAATGGGTTGGTACTGTATTTTTCCCTTTGACCCCGGCTATAGGAAGTCCAAAATCCAATACTTTCAGCGAATCGAAAAGGGCTGTCAGCTCGTTTTTCCAATGAGAGGGAAAAGAAACGATTGTGTCGCGGTGCATTTGAAAATCGTAATTGCCGGGTTTTATCCAGGTTCGGATAAACGAAAAAACGGACGGAATTTTTACCTGTTTGTTTTTTTGTTTCTTGGGTAAACGGTACGAAAGTCCGGTATCGGTTTTGCGTAAAACGCTGATAAAGAGTCCTTCGCTTTTTACCCTGTGTGGCAAAAAACGATAGCCTGTCACCCCGTTGGTCTCAATTTCATCAATGTTCCAATCGTTGTTTAAGGAAATCCGTATGCATTCAAAACCTTTTTGTGTTTGCAACCACTTCAGGTTTTCCTCGTTTTCTTCAGGATTAAAAGTACATGTACTGTAAATTAGATAACCACCTGTTTTCAGGGCCGGCCAAATATCGGAGAGGATACGGCGTTGCCTTACCGGGCATAATTGTGCATGACCGGGTGACCATTCGTTACGTGCTGAAATATCTTTTCTGAAAAGTCCTTCTCCCGAGCAGGGGGCATCTACCACTATCAGGTCGAAAAAACCGTTTAGCCGATGGAAATCTTTGGGATCGTTATTCGTGATGATCACATTGTGAGGACCCCATTTCCGGATATTTTCGTGAAGGATTTTGGCCCGTGAATGGATCACTTCATTGGTCACCAGCAAATCGTCATCCGACATTAAGCTCAGCAAGTGGGTTGACTTGCCTCCCGGGGCGCCGCATAAGTCAAGGATTAAACTTGAAGCAGGTAAATCAATAACCCGGAAAGCCTGTTCCAGGAACATTGAACTGGCTTCCTGCACATAGTAACTCCCGGCATGAAACAACGGATCGAGGGTAAAAACAGGACGTTCATTCAGAAAAATACCATTAGCACACCACGGAACAGTTTCGAAATTTCTTTCTGCAACAGGAAACTTTTCAGGATTAATACGTACACTGGTGAGTGTTTTCTGTTCCAATGAGTTTAAAAAAGTGTCCGCCTGTTCGCCAAACTGTTGTTTTATGCGCCTGACAAACTCTGCATGTAGGGAATATATATCTTGACTGTTCATTTTGTTCCAAAATAACAGCATATTTTTTTAACATCAAAGCAGGAATCGACAGGTGAATACAGAGAAATTGCCCTTCAAAAAATTAGTAAAAAGGCGTATTGCTGAAAAATGCTTCGGAAGTTACTTTGTGGAGCATGAAAAGCCATACGAAATATTGAAACCGCCAAAAATTGTAGCCATGATTAGTAAGCATTTAGTTGATGTATGGAATGAAGAATTAAACGAAAAAACGATCAGGGAGACCCTGCTTTTTTTAGTTGAAAGATTTGAAGGGAGGATCATTTTTACTACAAGTTTTGGGATCGAAGATCAGGTTATTACAGATATTATCTTCAGCAACGATCTCCCGGTAAAAGTAGTTACGCTCGATACCGGTCGTTTGTTTGAAGAAACATATAAAGTTTATAACCGGACTTTGGAAAAGTATAAAAAGCCGATTATTCCTTATTTTCCCAATAACGAAGCAGTTGAAAAGATGCTCCGGGAAAAGGGGCCGTTGAGTTTTTATTTATCTCCTGAAAACCGTAAAGAATGTTGCAACATACGGAAAGTAGAACCTTTGGGACGGGCTTTAAAAGATATGGGAGTCTGGATTACAGGCCTTCGGGCGGAACAGTCGGGCAACCGGAGTAACCTTCCGTTGTTCGGGTGGGATGAGAGTTTCAAAATTGTAAAATATAACCCATTGCTTCACTGGAGTCTGCATGAGTGCCGGTTGTATGTAAAAGAGAATAATGTTCCATACAATGTATTGCACGACCGTGGTTTTGTAAGCATTGGCTGTGCCCCGTGTACCCGGGCTATTCAGCCGGGTGAAGATTTCAGGGCCGGACGATGGTGGTGGGAAGATAATTCGAAAAAGGAGTGCGGTTTGCACACCCATAAATAGTACTTCATAAAAAATTAAAGTGACCCATAATTTTTCCCGGTTATCGTTTCTCAATAATGTTTTTACCAAAGGGGGCCAATGCCAGCGACATCAGTTTAAAATGCTGTTTGGCCCATGGAATGCCAATGATCGTGATACCCAGTAATAAACCCATAACGAGATGGGTCAGGGCAATCCAAAAGCCTCCGATAAAAAGCCAGAGAATATTCATAATGGTTGAAAGGCAGCCCGGGGCATAACCCTGGTATTCGATGGTTTTGTCGAACGGCCACAAAGCCATAAAGGCCAGTTTAAAAACCTGTAGCCCAAAGGGAATGCCAACGATGGTAATACATAGTAAAAGACCACTGACCATGTATTCGAGAAAGATAAGGAAGCCGCCAAAAATCAGCCAGATTAAATTACCAAGTGTATTCATTTTTATTCGGTTTGATGATAAATTCTTTTTTTTATGCTGAAATAAAACCGGATTTGAACCAAATATACATTGGTTTTCCCGTTTTCAGGACGAAGATAGATGTCTTTCAGTTCATCGAAACTTTATTTCGGCGAATCCGGGTTTTTCAGGTATGAATTTATGAAACGGGCATGTTTTTCAGTAATTTTGGTGTATGGAACGAATTCAGTTAATACAAGGTGATATTACCCGCTTACAGGTTGATGCCATTGTAAATGCAGCCAACCGTAGTTTGTTGGGGGGAGGCGGAGTTGACGGTGCCATTCACCGTGCGGCAGGTTCCCGGTTGCTGGAAGAATGCCGGCTGTTAAACGGGTGCGAAACCGGCGGGGCCAAGATTACCCTGGGATACAATCTGCCTGCAAAACATGTAATCCATACCGTTGGCCCGGTTTGGTACGGAGGAAAGAGGAACGAACAGGAGTTGCTGGCCCGTTGTTACCGGAATTCGTTGAAACTGGCTGTCGATAACCAACTAAAAAGCATTGCTTTCCCCAATATCAGCACCGGCGTTTATCGCTTTCCCAGGGAACTGGCAGCACAAATCGCGATTGGTGAAGTGAAAAAATTCCTTCAGCAAGATGAAACGCTGGAACAGGTCATTTTTTGTGTTTTCGATGAAGAGAACAATACAATTTATAAACGCCTGTTGTCTGATTCAGAATAAACTCAACTGTTTTTCGTCCGGTTTTGTCCGTTTTTTCGTTTCCAATGATACCTGTTGCAGGTATTGGCGATCAAATTCATTCAGGAAGCGGGAAGGGGACATTTCTTTTTCCTGTCCATAGAATCTTCTCTTGTGTGAATGTACGATTTGTAGTTCATCTTTTGCCCGTGTCATGGCCACATAAAACAGCCTGCGTTCTTCTTCCATATCAGTGTCTTTCCGGTCGACAGGCGATATTCCTTCTTCGGCCCCGGCAATAAAAACCACAGGGAATTCAAGTCCTTTGGCAGCATGAAAAGTCATCAGACGGACTCCGCCGCTGTTTAATCTGCCTGCGTCGGTATAAGGCGATAAGATATATTTTTGCAGAAAATCATTGGGATTTTCATTGAACTCAGCCGCTAACTTCACAAGCATTTCTTTTTTTATTTGTTGCTCATCGGTCAGTACAGATTCAGGAAGGAAGAAATCCAGCAATTGCTGAACGGTCTGTTGAAGCCCTCCTTCTTCAAAAACAGGAACAAGCCGGTGATACAAGGCGATCCATTCCTTCCATCTTTTTTGTGCAGAAAAATTCTCGAAATCAATTTTGCCGTCCAGGTAATCCTTCAGCCGTTTTTGTTTGTCACCGGCATCATCCAGATGTTCAGCCAGACTTGAAACAGCAACTATATTATTTTTATTCTGAAGAAGTTGCAGCGCATTGGAAATCACATCAAAAGGAGGTTCCGAGAAGAAAGAAGTTCCGTCGCTCAACAACACAGGTATTCCCTTTATTTTTAACTGACTGATGATTTCATCTCCAACCCGGTGGGTACGGTACAGAATAGCAATATCGGAAAACGCATAATTGTAATCAGAGTGCCACTGACCGGTACTCATCGAATCGACCCCGCCCACGTAATTCAAAATCTGATCAGCAATATAAGCCGCTTCCTGCTTTGAGTCGCCGGCAACAAAACGTTTGATCCGGGTATTCGATGTTTTTACTGCTTCAAGGTCTGTTGCGCCACCTTGTTGGTTATGGGAAACCAGCATCTGGGCCGCTTTCAATATATTAGGCGGCGTACGGTAATTTTTTTGCAAGGAAATTTCGGTTGCCTGTAAATCATCTTTTATTCTGAAAAACAGTTTGATGTCCGATCCCCGGAACCCGTAAATCGACTGGTTGGGATCGCCAATGGCAAATACCTGTTTGTTCCCGGAAATGAGTTTAACAAACTCATATTGAACAGGATTAATGTCCTGAAACTCATCAACGGCAAGATAACGGTAGGTTTGTGTGATGGTTGCAGATGTTGATCGAAGTTGTTCATTCACCTGCCAAATAATTGCAGAGAGGTCAACGGCCTGGTTGTTTGAAAGATATTGCTGATAGGTTTCAAAATAAGCCTGGTTTTCTTCTCCGGCTTGTAGTTGCGTTCCCTCATGACAGGCTTCATACTCTGCCGATAGCTTATTGATCTTTGTTTTGTCCAGTTCCGGGAAAAGTATTTTGAACAGGTTGATCCGGTTGCTTTTGTCATAAATGGTCGAGAGGCAGGGATTCATCTCTTTCAGGAAACGATAGGCAACGGCGTGGAATGTTCCCACCAGAACATCGTGTGCCTTACCGCCGATTTGTTTTTGCAGGCGCTCCTTTAATTCGTCTGCCGACTTATTGGTAAACGTGATGGCAATGATTTCCCGGGGCGAAACATTTTTTTCTTCAATCTGGTTGATGATCCACCGGATGAGTGTGTTTGTTTTTCCCGTACCTGGGCCTGCGGTTACCAGGGTATTTCCTTCCTGCTGAATGGCGAGTTGCTGCCTTTCATTGGGCTTTTGTGACGTTTCCTTCTTTTCTTCAATTGGTGTAGTCTTTTTTACCAACTGTTTTTTTGTTTTTCTTGCGGCCATTTTTTCAATCATTCCTCCTCCGAAAATGTCGGTCTGACCAACAATTTGAGAGATTTCTCCCGGATTGAATATCGAGATCACGCCATATTCGCCATCGTATCCTCCGTGCGGATTCACTTCATGGGTGCGTAACCGGCGTATGGCTTCTGCCAGCAATTCGCCCGATTTCGATTTAATTTCTTCAATAGGAATGGTATGCAGCAGGTCGAATTCGTTGCCAAAAGTCGAAATAATACGTGTGAACATTTGCTGAACGGCTTTAGTGGTCGGGGCAGTGCCTGTGAATTCAGCAATAATTTCCGGCAAAGGAATAATGTAATCGAAACCCGGTGAAGCTCCCGGCTTTTGAGGGCTTTCCCTGTCTGCCAGATTTTCGACCCGGTTCAATACTCCGATGGTCAGCGGCTTACCACATACCGGACAAATGTTATTAAGTTTCATGCTTTCCCGGGGGTATAAACACACATCGCATTTCCGGTGCCCGTCCATGTGATATTTTCCTTCCTCCGGGAAAAATTCATAAGTGCCTGAAAAACCTTTTTTTGTTTTCAGGGCTTCGAACATGGCATAGTATGAAAGCTCCGTATCAAAAATATTGGCTTCCCGACCCAGTTTTTGGGGCGAATGGGCATCGGAGTTCGAAACCAGGGCATATTTGTCCAGCGACGATACTTTCCAGTTCATGGCCGGATCAGATGATAACCCGGTTTCCAATGCAAAGATATGTTCCGATAAATCCCGAAAACATTCCTCAATACTGTTGTATCCCGCCTTGGAACCTAAAGTTGAAAACCAGGGAGTCCACACATGGGCCGGGATCAGGTGGGCGTCGTCCGATGTTTCCAGTACAATTTCCAGCAAATCCCTTGAAGGCAATCCCAATATGGGCCTGCCATCAGACGCAAGGTTCCCGATCTGGCTTAAACGGGCATTTAGTCTTTTTGCCGTATCGAAATCAGGGGACAGAACAATATTATGGTTTTTCCGGACTCTTTCGCCGTATTTATAAATTGAAGAGATCTCAGTGCTCAGGCAGAAGCGAATGTCTATATCTTTGGTTTTTGTATTAGGCAGGGCTTGTTCTTTGGGAGGTTCTTTTAGACGAAACAAACCATTTCCGTCAGGTTCCAGTTTTTCTTCCAGTTCTGTGATCCAGCCGGGATGTGTAAAATCTCCCGTTCCAATAACATGTATCCCTTTTATTTTTGCCCACTGGTAGAGCGTTTCCAGGTTCAGGTCTTTGCTTGTTGCTCTCGAATAATGAGAATGAAGATGAAAATCTGCGAAGTATTTCATAAATTCTGAAATTTACCAAATATAGGGAATAATGAATTTTTCAGCTTGTAAAAACGGAAGTCTTTTGCCGGATGTTGAAATATTGTAACATTTGTTGAAAACCGGCTCAGGTAATTTTTAAAAAATAAACTATTAAGCTTTGTGAGTGAGAGATTCCTCCCTTCGGTCGGAATGACACGGATCTTTAGTTCGAGGGGGAGAGGGGAAATGGCGGCTATGCCGCCATTTCCCCTCCCATTGATATACAATAAATCGTCATTCCGAGTATGAACTCAAAATTTTTGGGCATAATGAGGATATGACAGGAAAGGTATCTGAAAGTCAAGTCCCCGGTTCACCGGAAGGTGAAAAGCAGGGGTGGCCGGTCAAAGTAGTCCGGGCCAGCGTTGGCGGGAGCGGTTTTTGGAGGGTATTCAGGGATGTGTGCCGGGAAGAAAAAACCGTGAGGCGGGCTGAAGGATGACTTTGACAAGACTTTTTCTTCCTTTTGGTCGACTGCAAAAGGAAGGGCCCCGCCGGCCAGAGGCGAATACACATGAACAATGAACATTGTCAGGTTATTAAGAGAACGCAGAAAACACCGGGCACGGGAGGGGTACTTTAATCTTTTGTGGAGCATATTTTCTGATTTTTTAGTACAGATAAAAGTTAAAAAACAAACTTCATTGCATTTCTGTTTTTTACTGTCCTCAAGCCGGACAGGCTGATCCTTTTTCCCTGCAGCTGGAAAAAGGATCCAAAAAGAGCCGCCGCTGAGGATAAAAAGCTAAAAATCGTTTGCGTTCGCTTAAATCTTCCAAACTCCTCTCTGCGTTCGTCAAACAGGGAAGATTTTTTAACGCTCACTCCATCGATTTTCTAAACGCTTTTTCCCCTTAGGCGGAAACAGCCCGGGCAGTGTTGTGTTCCCTAAAAAAATACCTCTCTCCCCCCGGCTTATTCTATAACGAAACGATAGCTTTTACAGCGACTGAACACTCTTCCTGCTCTTCTCCACAACTTTTTAAACTGACTCACACGGGACTCCTTGAAAAAAAGCGGTGCGGTTGTATGGCCGGAAATGCTAAAATGCTGAAAAAAGTAATGTTTTGTATTTGCTTCATTTACAGACTTCTGTAAAAATCTGTCATAGGCAGTTGCCTCCCAAAATTTTTGGGCATAATGAGGAGATGACAGGAAAGGTATCTGAAAGTCAAGTCCCCGGTTCACCGGAAGGTGAAAAGCAGGGGTGGCCGGTCAAAGTAGTCCGGGCCGGCGTTGGCGGGAGCGGTTTTTGGCGGGTATTCAGGGATGTGGGCCGAAAATAAAAAACCGTGAGGCGGGCTGAAGGATGACTTTGACAAGACTTTTACTTCCTTTTGGTCGACAGCAAAAGGAAGGTCCCCGCCGGACAGAGGCGAATACAAATGAACAATGAACATTGTCAGGTTATTAAGAGAATGCAGAAAACACCGGGCACGGGAGGGGTACTTTAATCTTTTGTGGAGCATATTTTCTGATTTTTTAGTACAGATAAAAGTTAAAAAACAAACTTCATTGCATTTCTGTTTTTTACTGTCCTCAAGCCGGACAGGCTGATCCTTTTTCCCTGCAGCTGGAAAAAGGATCCAAAAAGAGCCGCCGCTGAGGTGAAAAAGCTAAAAATCGTTTGCGTTCGCTTAAATCTTCCAAACTCCTCTCTGCGTTCGTCAAACAGGGAAGATTTTTTAACGCTCACTCCATCGATTTTCTAAACGCTTTTTCCCCTTAGGCGGAAACAGCCCGGGCAGTGTTGTGTTCCCTAAAAAAATACCTCTCTCCCCCCGGCTTATTCTATAACGAAACGATAGCTTTTACAGCGACTGAACACTCTTCCTGCTCTTCTCCACAACTTTTTAAACTGACTCACACGGGACTCCTTGAAAAAAAACGGTGCGGTTGTATGGCCGGAAATGCTAAAATGCTGAAAAAAGTAATGTTTTGTATTTGCTTCATTTACAGACTTCTGTAAAAATCTGTCATAGGCAGTTGCCACCCAAAAATTTTGGGCATAATGAGGATATGACAGAAAAGGTATCTGAAAGTCAAGTCCCCGGTTCACCGGAAGGTGAAAAGCAGGGGTGGCCAGTCAAAGTAGTCCGGGCCAGCGTTGGCGGGAGCGGTTTTTTGCGGGTATTCAGGGATGTGTGCCGGGAAGAAAAAACCGTGATGCGGTCGGAAGGATGACTTTGACAAGACTTTTTCTTCCTTTTGGTCGACTGCAAAAGGAAGGGCCCCGCCGGCCAGAGGCGAATACAAAAAAGATAAGAAGAGCAGAAGAAGAGAAAGGTAAGGGGAACAAAAATCCCGGAGGGATGATATTTGAGTAACGCGGGGTAAGTGAGGCACGAGCGCAACCCCGGGGTGAATGCAAACAGAATAACCCCGGCCACGGTAGTTCGTCAAGAAAAGCAGTGCAGTTATATGGCCGGAAATGATGAAATGATAAAAAAAGCGATGTTTTGTATTTTTTTCATATACAGACTTCTGCTGAAATCTGTGGGTGTACGACAAAATTCCCTACGCTGCATTTTTCTCGTTTATAATTAAGTTTACCACCCTGTTCCACTGGTTGCTTTTTTCACAAACCCTGAGATTGGCAATTTGTTGCACTCCTTCGATTGTCCAACGTTGCCCTGAAAGTTTTAGACGTTTCTGTATTACGTTGCGGTGGGCTGCTTCGATTGCCCCGGAGCCAATCAAATAGCCTTTCTCCATAAACGTTCCGTAATCAATTCTTTCCTTGTTGTTTTCTATGTACCCCATCAACGTTTCACGTTTCTCTTGCAATGTTTTGCCCTTAACTTCAAGTTGTCTGAGTTTTTCCATGCCCTGTGCGACTTTTTTGGTTGAGAAACAATCCATTACCTGTTTTACAAAATGCCTGCAACTTTCTGTGTCCTTGCCGTAATAGTCCCTTGCAAAAGCATAAATATGCTCTTTGCAATGATAGTAGTCAAGTATTTGTGTCGCTTCAGGGTAGCATTCCCCGACCTGCTTCCATATCCATTTTGCCCCATCGCCAATAAAGACCAAATCTCTTTGGGACGGGATTTCTTTGGGAAACCGTTCCCAGAACTCCGCGGCACTGCCCATGTGCGCACAGTAGACCGATTCCAGGACAATGCCCCTGTCTTTGGACACGCCTTTTACGTTCGATTGACCGGAGAAGATCCGCCCAAGTTTTATCTCTTTCCATTTTTCTGTCCTGGTCAGCAACATGCTCCCGTCTGCCATGCAATAAACCGGGGCCTCTTCCGGATAGTCAATTTTCATTTGTACTGCATCGGAATAAGCTTCCTGCCAATCAATTTTTTCGAGTTTCTCTCCGTAACAATGGCAAATACGTTCTACTTGTTTGGCGTTGATTTCAACCCTTAATAATTTTGTCAATTCTTCCGAAGATTCTTCAAATGGCAGTTTTGATCCTAAACGGCATATATGTTCCTGAAGTACCGGGCTGATTTTGAAGCCCATTGGGGACTGATTCATGGGGTGTTTTTTTTTACGGCAATATTGCCGTAACTCGTTTGGATGTTATTCCTCCCGTTTTTTGAGGCTGGAACTTTCCCAACGCTGGCTTGAAAAAGTAACTTGTCAAAATGGTCGGTTATCTCCCTGAACCCTTTTTCATACTCGTAGGCATTTAAACCCTCTGATTTTGCGGAAAACTCTTCCAATGCAACCTGCATCTCTTTTAATATACCGTTGTAATTTTGTCCTGACATGGTTTTTGGCTGAAAAGTAAATATTTTTCTTGAAAAAGGGAATTTTGTCGTACACCCTTTAAAATAGTTATCAAATTTGTATCATATAGATGTAGAAATGGTCAGGTTATTACGAAACAGTGACTTAAAGAAACAGAGCGGATGCTTGGTATCGCATTAAAAAATATGAAATTGATACATGGCGGTTTAAAGTTTGAAATAACAAGTATAAGGTACTTTGATATATATCCCTTAATTTGAATTACTATTTTTGGAATAAAAAGTTATGAATTGTAGTTTACTGCAAATTGATATTCACAAAGAAGAACATTGCCAGCAGTTAATCCGTTTGCTTGATGCATATATGCAGGATGAAATGGGCAGCGGCGTCCCGATGCCTGAAGAATTAGGACCCCGTATTTTGGATGGTCTGAAAAGTTATGCCGGTTATTTAGGGTTCTTCGCTACAGTTGACGGGGAATATGCTGCTTTGGCTAACTGTAACAAAAATTTTTCAACCTTTAAAGCCAAGCCATTGATAAATATTCACGATTTCATTGTACATCCCGGTTTCCGGGGAAAAGGAGTAGGCCTCTTTTTGCTGGATGCCATTGCTGAATACGGAAAACAAAACGGATATTGCCGTGTAAACCTTGAAGTACGTAACGATAACACAAAAGCCCAAAAGTTATATAAAAAAGCAGGGTATGGTGAATGCAGGCCCCCTATGTATTTCTGGGAGAAACAACTTTTATGAAGCTGATTTGTTATCTATTCTTCGGTTAATAATAAAATGGCAATGTTTAAGTTTTCTCTGTTTGACACAAAACAGCATAAACCCCGCTTAGGTGCAAAAGATATATTTAAATATATCGGGCCCGGGTTATTGGTCACAGTGGGGTTTATAGATCCCGGTAACTGGGCATCGAACCTGGCAGCAGGTGCCGATTTTGGCTATTCTCTTTTGTGGATGGTTACCCTCTCCACCATCATGTTGATTATTTTACAGCATAATGTAGCCCATTTGGGCATTGTTACCGGTCTTTGTTTGTCGGAGGCGGCAACAGTTCACTTGAAACCTGTTTATTCCCGGTCAGTGCTTGTGTCGGCCATGATGGCTTCTGTGTCCACATCCCTGGCCGAAATACTTGGCGGCGCAATTGCCCTTGAAATGCTTTTTGATATACCATTGCGAATCGGGGCGGTATTGGTTCTTGTTTTTGTTATTATCATGTTATTCTCAAAAAGCTACCGGGTGATCGAAAAATGGATCATTGCTTTCGTATCGGTCATAGGTCTGTCTTTTATTTATGAACTCTCGCTGGTACATATCGAATGGGGACATGCTGTCGAATCGTGGTTGAAACCCTCATTCCCGGAAGGTTCCATGCTGGTAATCATGAGCGTACTGGGAGCAGTAGTAATGCCTCATAATCTTTTCCTGCATTCTGAAATTATTCAAAGCCGGCAGTGGAATCTGAAAGACGACAAGGTCATTAAAAAACAACTGAAATATGAATTTTTTGATACCCTGTTCTCCATGTTGGTCGGTTGGGCGATAAACAGTGCAATGATACTGCTGGCTGCTTCAGCATTTTTCAGGTCAGGGATTCAGGTTACCGAACTCGAACAGGCCAATAAGCTTCTTGAGCCGTTACTCGGAAATCATGCGGCAATTATTTTCGCAGTTGCCCTGCTGTTTGCCGGGGTTGCCTCAACCGTAACTTCAGGAATGGCGGCAGGTAGTATTTTTGCCGGAATTTTCAACGAACCTTATGATATCAAAGATAACCATTCGCGGCTTGGAGTGATTATTTCCCTGGTAATTGCATTGATGATAATTTTCTTCATAAAAAACCCGTTCCAAGGATTAATAATCTCCCAGATGATCCTGAGCATCCAGCTTCCGGTTACTATTTTTGTACAGGTATACCTTACTTCTTCTGAAAAAGTAATGGGGAAATATAAGAACTCGCTTTTTTCCAAATGGCTTTTGTATTTGCTGGGGACAATTGTTACGATGTTAAATATCATGCTGTTTATCAGTGCATTTTAATTGTGGTTTTATCCTGATCTTTGGCGCCCGTATGGCAGGTAGTTGTACCAGTGGCCATGTAATTTCAGGAGGAATGCAACTTGCTGTGAGCAGCCTCCAAAATAATTGCCGGGAAGTCTGTCAGCCTCTGACCGCCTCCCAAAATAGTTGCGGGAGGATCATCGTCCGATAACCTGTAACAAACGATACTTGGTAAAAAAATACAATAATTCACGAACAGGACATTCTCTTACATGAAATGAAATTAATTTATATTTTTAACTTTTAATATCATTTTTTGTTTGTCGCCAACTTTGTAATATGAACATTCTAAAATTATTTTTTCTGATCTTCCCTGTGTTTATTTTTTTGCCCGGATACACACAGGAAAAAACAACTACCGGGAATGAATTCTTTCAGCAATGGCAGAATGACCCGCTCCTGAAAAACGCTTCGATCGGAGTTTCAGTAATGAATGCCGTCTCCGGAGAAAAAATTATGGAAACACATCCGCAACTTAGCCTCGTACCTGCGTCGGTATTAAAAATCATTACTTCGGCTGCAGCACTCGAAATTATGGGTCCCCGGTACCATTTCGAAACCAGGCTCGGTTATTCGGGCGAAATTGAGGCAAAAACCGGTACAATAAACGGAAACATGGTTATTGTCGGAGGAGGTGATCCGGCACTGGGCTCATCCTGGTTCAAAGACGACTACCTGAAAAATCATTTTTTGGATCAATGGGTAAAAGCAATCCTGGAAAAAGGGATTAAAAAGATAAACGGGGACATTATTGCCGATGCCTCTGTTTACGAACAACAAATGATCCCGAACACCTGGATTTGGGAAGACCTGGGCAACTATTACGGCGCCGGTGCCTGTGGACTAAGTGTTTATGACAACATGTACAAAATATCGCTACAATCAGGGAAAGCCGGTACCCTGACAAAAATTGTAAATATTAAACCTGAAATACCCGGATTACAAATTAAGAATGAAGTACTGGCTTCGGAGACGAACCGCGACCTTGCTTTTGTTTTTGGCAGCCCGTTTGAAAATAAACGAATAATTAAAGGAACAATACCCCAGGATCAGAAAATATTTAAAATAAAGGCAAGTATCCCCGATCCTCCTTTTCTGCTGGGTTCGCAGTTAAAAACTAAACTGGAAGAAAACAACATACAATTGAAGGGAACCGTAAAAACCAGTTATTCTCCGTGTAAAACCAGGGAAATTATTTGCAATACCGTTTCCCCTCCACTGAAAGACATAATAAAAGTCCTCAATCATGAAAGTGTAAACCTGTTTGCCGAACATCTGTGTAAACATCTGGCATATATTGAAACCGGAAACGGGAACACGAAAGAAGGACTGGAAATCATTAAAAAATTTTGGAGACAAAAAGGATTCGACACCAATGGTATGTACCTGGCCGACGGCAGTGGCCTTTCGCGGTTCAATGCCATTACTGCCCGGCAAATTACAGAAACCCTCGACTATATTAATCACAGCCCGGAGGCCGGGATTTTCAAACAAAGTTTACCCACGGTCGGAAGCAATGGAACCCTCTATGTTTTTGATGAAGAAAAATTCCCGAACGGAACGCTTCGGGCCAAAAGCGGCAGTATGACACGTGTCCGTTGCTATGCTGGCTTTCTGGAAACCCGTTCCGGGAAAGAATTGATTTTTACTGTTATGCTGAATAATTTTTCATGCTCCCAAACCGAAGCAATTCAAAAAATCGAAGACTTTCTGGTTAAATTATCTAACGACTAAAATTTTCACATATGAAAAAAACAGATTGTTAAGGAAAGTCCGTAGTTTCATATCTATCAGGAAAAATTTGGAAAAAATGGAGAAATATGTATGTTTGTACAATCGATTGCATTTTTAAATCAATTAAAATAACAACCATGAAACTATCAGCTTTTATTTTAGGAATAACCCTTCTATTTTCAGTAAAAAGTATTGCAGGAAATCCGGATAAAAAATTTTTTAGCCCGAAGCAGATAAAAAAAGTAATGACTAAAGCTGCCGACTGGCAATTAAAAAATCCAAAGCATGAGCTATATGACTGGACCAACGGCGCATTTTATGCAGGTATTTCCGCAGCATATAAAACCACAGGCAACAAAAAGCTGTTGCAGGCCATGCTTGAAATGGGAGAAGCCAACAAATGGGAACCCGGGCCAAGGCTCCATCATGCAGATGATTACGCTATCTGCCAAACGTATGTTGATGTTTACAGGATCAAAAAAAATCAGAAAATGATTCAGCCATTCATTAACAGAATGGACGAATTTATGAAGACTCCGTATTCAGGGAAAGAATCGTATCAACCTATTACCTGGTGGTGGTGCGATGCCCTTTTTATGGCTCCGCCTGCTTACGTAGAATTAGGCATAACTCTTAATGATGAAAAGTATCTGAAACTAAGTGATAAACTTTTCATGGAATGTTACAACCTTTTATATGATAAAGAAGAACATTTATTTGCCCGTGATGTGCGTTATCAATGGAACCAGCCCGAAATTTTAAAGGAAGCCAATGGTGAAAAAATTTTCTGGTCGCGTGGTAACGGCTGGGTAATGGGCGGTTTGGTCCGGGTGATGCAGGAATTACCAAAAGATTATAAAGAACTTCCATTTTATAAAAAAGTCTTTACCGAGATGGCTGAAAAAATTGTCAGTCTGCAACAGGAGGATGGACTGTGGCGTGCCAGTTTGTTGGATCCTGAATCGTACCCCGGAGGAGAAGCAAGTGGGTCAGGTTTTTACTGCTATGCCCTTGCCTGGGGAATCAACAACGGGATTCTTGCAAAAGATAAATATTTGCCGGTGGTGAAAAAAGCCTGGATAGGATTGAATTGCTTAATTCAGCCTGACGGACATGTCGGCTGGTGTCAGCCAATTGGTGCCGATCCCAGGAAAAACTTTTCGGCTGAGAGCTGGGAAGTTTATGGAACAGGTGCCTTTTTACTCGCAGGAAGTGAAGTAATAAAACTGAAAAAATGACTTTGAATAATACCTGGTAAAACGCGTATTGACATCCATTGGAAGCATATTAACAGTCTCATTAACACTTGCTGAATGTATAATTATTCAGGGCTGTTCAATTCTACAAAGGAGATGACAGGGAAAAACGCCGAAAAAAAAATATCCAATAATGAACATTCAATAACCAATATCAAAAAATAAGAAGAGGAGGAGATGAGAAAGGCCATCATTTTATGTTGGAATTGATTATCACAAAAAAAGTTGGCACGTGACTATCCTGGGCGAACAATATGAACACAAAACGATGAGTCAGAATCCTGACCATGATTTGTTAGCGGCATATCTTAACCGGAACTTTCCAGGTGGCAATTATCATGCTGTTTATGAAGCTGGTTTTAGTGGGTTTGGATCTTGTCGTAAATTAAATCAATTGGGGATTAATTGGCTGAAAGGACTTGCAATAGACAGACTGAGCTTAAGAAACGAAACTTCAAAACCTTGGAAAATTGGATGGGGGATCAAACGGTATTTTGTGACTGCAGCACCTGTAAAAAGGAAGACCGCTACACGAAGACTACGTCCCTTCCTCTTTAAAATGAAAAACACATTGCGGCTGAATTCAGACTGCTGATAGAAGATTGATTAAAGAGGTAATTTGAAGAAAAAAATAGAAAAAAGAAACGAAGAAATAGAAATAGAAGTCGCTCATTTATGCAAAAATAAAATGACAACAATCGAACAAACAATTGAAATTGTAAAATATGCAGACAAACAACGAGAACAAGTATTGGATGTTTGGGAAAAATCTGTTTTAGCAACACACGACTTTTTAACTACGACAGACTTTAAAGCAATAAAAGAAATTGTGAAGAGGATTGACTTTAATGCGTTTGACGTTTTTTGTTTGCTTCAGGCGAACAAAGTTATCGGTTTTTTAGGTGTTGCCGAACAAAAAATGGAACCTAGGATGTATGATTAGGTGATTGACTTAGATATAAAAGGGTTCTTTGATAACATCGATCACCGTAAACTAATGCTTGCATTGAAGAAACATGTGCCGGAAAAATGGTGTATAATGTACCTCGAACGCTAGCTAAATACTCCTGTTTTGAAGAAAAGTGGGGAGTTGGTTCAGAAACAAGGGAAAGGGACACCACAGGGTGGAGTTATCAGCCCATTGCTGGCGAACCTGTTTCTGCACTATGCCTTCGATGTTTGGCTGGCCGGACTGAGCAATACTGTACGATTTGTAAGATATGCCGGTGATGCAATCGTACACTGCAAAAGCCAGCGGCAAGCGGAATGGATCCTGCCACGGCTCAAAGAGCGGATGCTGGATTGTGGGGTGGAACCACACCCGGAGAAAACGAAAATCATCTACTGTAAGGATTATCGCCGGAAGGAAAATTATCCGGTTGTGAAGTTCGATTTTCCGGGTTACAATTTTCAACCGCGTACGTGCAAGTCAAACAGGGATGGAAAGCTGTTCCTTGGATTTGACTGTGCCATCAGCATCAGCTCAAAGAAACGGATAGCAGATAAAATGGAAGAACTGAACATTGTAGGGCTAACCCACAAAAGCATTGTTGGTGTTGCCCAATTCCTGAACCCGTACATCCGGGGATAGGTGAATTATTACGGGAAATTCAGGAAAAGTGCGATGAACCCGGTCTTTCATCTATTAAACAGGCGACTTATCCGCTGGGCAGGGAAAAGGTACAAACGTTACAAATCCAGTCCACGCAGGGCTTGGCTATGGTTTAACAGGGTTCAGGATCAATTTCCGGGCTTATTCTATCACTGGCAAGCAGGCATAACCGGATGAAACGTTTAGATTTGTATAACAAGAGCCGGATGACGGGAGACTGTCACGTACGGTTCTGAGAGAGGCCTTATGTTTGTAAAAGCACAAGCTTCTATGTTAAATAGTTAACCTTAAGTTGAGATACAAAACTTTAACTAAAAACAAGAAGCTTATGCAAAGTAAAAGTAAAGAATTAGATTTTAAAGGGGTAAACATTTACTCAGGAATAGATATGATAACAATGAAAAAGGAACAGAGTTATAATATGACTTCTTCAAAAGAATTACATGAGATGACAATAAATGAACTTGGACAATTATTTCCAATTGTAATTCAAAATTATACTGATAAATGGGTTGAATTGTATGAAGCGGAGAAACAATTAATAACTGACAACTTTGCTAAATCAGAGATTATAAGTATTGACCATATTGGTAGTACAGCAATTCCAGGATTAAAGGCAAAACCAACAATTGATATTTTATTTCAAGTTTCAGAGCAAATTGATATCCAGAAAATGAAAAATATTTTTAAATCGTTTAATTATCATATCAACGAGCCTCTTAACAATCCGCCACCGCATTTGACTTTTGTAAAAGGCTATACTAAGGAAGGTTACAAAGGACAAGCTTTTCATGTACATATCAGATACAAAGGTGATTGGAATGAAATACGATTTAGAGATTACTTGATAAATCATGAAGATATTGCAAAAGAATATGAAAATCTAAAACTGAAACTTGCTGATAGGTACAGAAATAACAGAGAGGCATATACGGGTTCAAAAACGGATTTCATTGAAAAAATAAATAAATTGACACGGGAAAAAGCACGAACGCACACATCGAATAGCCCGCCCCGCCAGTAAACACTGGCAGGGAGAGGCTTTCACACCACCGCGGTGCGACAAGAAGCCGCTTATAATAACTGTTAAACGTTCATTGAATGATTAAACCTTGTGTTCCATCACAAGTAGCCTATGGACACATGCATACCGGGCAACTGGTTTGTGCGAAGCTGTCCGGACAATATAGCCTGCAAAGGATTCCCGTGAGGGAAACCTGTCATGGTATCGTCAAACCATGGAGGAGTTAGGCTTAACCGGTAGGGTTAACGAATCGTGACGTGAGAATAGCGAAAGGCAATGATACGCTATGACCAAAAGGTAAGGGGTACAGATAACAGGCTTTGCGGTTCCTGTTACATGGATGACGATTCCCCCGGCAAACAGGCAGAACCTAACCCGGCTTGTTAGGTAAGCGGAATTTGGTAAGCCCGTTGACTTCCCTGGATTCAATGTACGCAGGTATAAGCATAAATGCCTTACTAAACCCAGCAAAGATTCGGTAAAAGGTATTTTTACGAAAAAAAGCGAATGTGTTACAAACCATAAAGCAGTGTCACAAGTGGAACTCATCCGAATAATTACTCCAAAAATCAGGGGATGGGCTAACTTCTTCAGGCACTCAGCAGCCAAACAAACCTTTTCCCTGCTAGATAATAAGGTATACAAAGTATTGTGGAAATAGGCTAAACGTAGACATCCCAACAAAGGCGCCCACTGGATTAAAGCCAGGTACTTTAAAACAAAAGACAACCGCAAATGGCAGTTCTTCGGCAAATTCAACGATGGCAGGATTATCCTGCTCCGTATGTTTGCATGCTTCCAGATCAAGCGACACAGGCTCATTAATGGGAAAGCTAATCCTCTCGATAGTTCCTGGGATTACTATTTTGCCAACAGGTTAAAAATTAAGTATGTAAACTGAATATTTCGTATATTGCCGGGTGGTTTAAGCCGCCTTTAGAGAGCCTGAGCCGTGTGAATCGAAAGGTTCAGGCACGGTTCTTTGGGGACAAAGGCAGAGTAATCCGCCTGAGTTACCCGACAATAGCACCTTAAGGTTACTTGCAAATTGAAAAGTTAAGCAATACATGAGAAAAAAAAATAGAAAAAGAAATAGAATTAAAGTTTACATCTCATTCTTTGCAATAATGCTCATCATTATTTCTATATTTATTAATCAAAGAGGATTAATTAACTGCATTGCAATTCGATGTTCTACCTTTCAGAAAACAGATAAGAACATTTATTTCAGTCCACTAATAAGTAAAACATTACAAGATAGTTTAACAACCTTGGTTTATGATGCAGAGAGACGAAACCAAAAGTTTTGGTTGACAAAACCACTTGATTATACAATTATTTTTTGTTCATCTAAAAGAGAACTTAAAAAATATACAGGAAGTAAAGATATAAACGCCATAAGTAATTTAACCCCATTCGGAACATTTATTGTTTTGGGGAATGAAGGTTATGATTTAGATATCATAAGCCATGAAATGAATCATTCTGTATTGCTTCAATTGATTGGGTACAAGACTATGCGGAAAATCCCAACTTGGTTTAGTGAAGGAATTGCATTACAGGTTGATTATAGAAGTATAATGATTGACAGCACGTTGGAAAGAACTTATAATACTGATTTTAATTATTTATCAAGTATTTCAAATTTTAAAGACTTTCATGATAATGATTGGAATAAAACAAGAATACACTATCTAAAATCTCGTTATGAAATAAAGCAATGGTTAACTAATAATAAGGATAAGTTAGCCTTGTTTTTAAATGGAATAAGAGATGATGAATTTATTAAATATTACAAAGAGTTCAAATGACAATTAAAAGCACGAAAGCACTGTCGGGTAGGGAAAGGGGTATTTCCCCCTAAACCCGGCTGGTCGGGATTCGCAATACTGCCCATGGAATAACTCAACGATTTTTATTTGCGACAAAAATCATTAGTTAAAACCTACTCCTGCATGAGTTCAGGAAGAGAATGAGGGGCAATGCTTACTGCAACTCAGCCGTCCACTTTTTCGGGTAAAGGAAAATCAGAAAGAAAATCATTGCAAAAACGCATTCAAGCAGTTCTGAATGACGCGAATAATATATTCCCTGAATAATCACTGCTGAAAAAAGCATCATTATTGTATGATGCAATTTAGGAAGCGGAATATTGAAATACCGAACCATATTTCCTATCCATTTTAGCTTCTTTGCCAGAAATTCAAAAAAGACGAAATAAATAAAGAGTACCACAAACAGCAATTGAGAAAAAATCAACTTATTGATCTTTGTATCTCCAACAACAAGGTTGTGCAGGTTGGTTTCACCTTGGAGGTTGTGTTGCTGGAAATATTCACCCGACTGGATATGAAAAATACGCTGCCCCCACGAAAGCTCTTCTCCTGCCGCAAAGAAAAAAAACAGGGCAAACATAATCCGGATAAACATCCATACATACTTTTTTTGACAGGCAAATTGTTTGGCATGCACAACACTTATAACACTGGTTGCAAACAACATAATGGCTGTAATATTTTCAACGGGGCCATCTTCTTCAACAAACTTCATCAGCAACGGTTTAAAAAAAGCCAGGGTGATTAAAGAATAGGCGATAAGCACCAGGATAAATATATATGCAAGAATGTCAATAGTAGTTAAATCCAGTTTTTGTTTTAATGTTTTCATTTCTGCTTCATTTTTTCTGAACAGCCAAAATTAATAAATTATTGTTTATTTTATAATTGTTGTTTAACAATCGGGGCCCATTATTCTTATCCCTGAAAGAGAAAAATATGTATTCGCTGTTATTCAGCACCTTTAATAATAAATCTTCATCATGAAACTCTTCCATATCCGCTTTGTATTCCAAAAAAAATAAATATATTCGTCACCTAAACTTCGGGTATGGGTGATTTTGATGTGAGACGGATTTTTCCCTTTGTTATAATTGTTTATGTTGTAGTAATAAGCAGTGGTCTTTTTGTTCCTTTGGTTGTGAATGCTGCCAAATATGCACAAATCAGTCGTGAAATTTTTGAAAGTGGTGACTGGATCAACCTCCATATTGCCGGCACCCCTTACGAACAGAAACCTCCCTTGCTTTTTTGGTTAGGGGCAGTTGCATATAAGTTGTTTGGAGTATCACAGTATTCATTTAAAATTGCAGTAATACTAACTTCGTTTGCCGGTGTTTTCGGGACGTTTAAACTTGGCGAACTGTTTTACGGGAAAAAAGCCGGGATACTGGCGGCAATACTTTTATCTACCAGTCTCGGATATTTGCATTTTCATAACGATATTCATACAGACACCCTGCTGGCTGATTTTGTCATTTTATCTATCTGGCAACTGGCCGCTTTCTTTGAACGGAAAAAAAAACTGAATTTTATACTTGGGCTTGTTTTTACAGGATTTGCCATGTTAACCAAAGGCCCTGTTGGTCTGGTCATTCCGGCATTCGCAATTGGAACTCACTTGCTGGTTAAACGACAGTTTCGTGAAATGTTTCATTTTCGCTGGCTGATTGCTGTTCCAATAATCGGAATAATCATTCTTCCGGCATTATGGGGATTGCTTAATCAGTTCGGAATGAAAGGCATTATTTTTTATTTCTGGACCAATAATGCAGGACGGATAACCGGTTCGTACCACGGGCATAGTAACGACCTTCTTTTTCCTATTCACACCTCGGCATACCTGCTTGCTCCCTGGACAATCTTTGCATTCACTGGTCTGGTATTGCAAATAAAGGAGAAATTCAATCATAAATTTAAACCGGCATATAAAAGCGAATATTATATGCTGGGTGGTATAATTCCGTTTCTGATAATTCTATCTGTATCCCGTTCTCAAATGCCACATTATCTGCTTTCAATACTTCCCCTTCTTATGATTCTTGCAGGCCGATGGATGATTGAAATATATGAAAAGGCACACCTCGCCCGCCTGCAAAAATACCTGAATGCCGGCAACTATCTTCTTGCTGTTGTATTTCTGTCAATAATCCTGTTATTCGGTTTTTGGTTTTTTCCTGAAAAACGAATTCTTGTATGGTTGCCAATAGTAACTGGAGTTATTCTGATTATATTCTCAATTATAAAATTAAAAAGGCTTCAAAAAGAGCTAACGATACTCCTGACCACCATTGGCATTGTCCTCTTTTTTGTGAATACCAGTATGATGCCCCAAATGGCTGGTTATCATTCTTCTTTAAACGCAGCAAAGTATTTTAACAAGGAAGCAACTTCCAATCAGCGGTTAAGCATATTTCTGCGGGGCTCACGCTTCTGGAGTTTATTTTATTATTCAAAATCACCAGGTTATTACATGCCTGAGGTTTCTGATTTTAACAAACGGAAGTTACCGGCAGGAGACTGGATTTATACCGATAAAAAAGGACTTGAGACACTTGACAGTATGCAGGTCGAATTCAAGTTAAAAGATACTTTCATACACAGAAGTATGACTTCACAATCAATCAGGTTCCTGAACCCGAAGACAAGGGCACAACACATTGATAAGCGGTACCTTATTCAACTCACAAACGGGAATAATGCAGGAAACTTCAGCTCAGAAGAAAAAAACAGCTACTCCTGCCACTGTCACTATTGCGCCAAAAATCTCTTTCCAGTTTACTTTTTCCCTGAAAAGAATAATGGCCGGAGGGATTATCAGTACCGGTACAATTGCCATGATGGTAGCTGCAATGCCTGCCTGCGTGTGTTGAACAGCCAGTAACGAAAATGAAACTCCCAAAAAAGGTCCGAAAAACGCCCCCAGCCAAATCCGTTTCATGGCTGCACGGTTTTTCAGGGCGGCCCATACCCTGCTGTATCGTTTCATAAAAACAAACAGGATTGCAAAACCGATTATTCCCGTTAACACACGTATCTGGGCTGAAGCAAAAGCATCGAAGTCGCCCATTCCCTTTTTGCTGATAACCAGGCCAACTCCCTGGCCTATTGCGCCGCCAAAAGCAAGAGAAATGCCGGGGATGGAATATGCGGCCTTTATCTTTTTTCGCTTACTTTCCGGATCAGTCGAATTTTGTCGCTTCAGAATAACAATACTAATACCCGTCATGGTAACTATCATTCCTACCCAGTTCATCGGGGTAAGCATCTCACCCAGCATCAGCCAACCAGCCAACGCTGTTATTGGCGGCGATAAGGCCATAATGAGCATGGAAATGCGTGCTCCGACAACTACAAACGCCTGAAACAAAAACAGGTCGCCAATAACAAACCCTACAAGACCGGATAACGAAAGCCACAAAATGCGTTCCCGCCCTGCATCGAACGGGAAAAGCGTACCCCGGGTGATCCAGGAAAAAACACTGTATAAAATAAAAGCAATTACCAAGCGGATTAAGTTTACAGCCAGTGAGCCAACCTTCTTCCCGGCTGATTCGAACGACATGCTGGTAACAGTCCAGGACAAAGCAGTTAAAAGCGCTGCAATTTCCCCAAAATAGTTTCTCATATACTACTGCATATCATTTAAATGAATGTCCAGCGCCCGGACTGAAATCTGAATTTCGCGAATGGACAGTCCCAGGGAAGCGATCAACAATACCAGTGCAATTCCGAAAACCAGCTCGGCCCAGCCCTGCATATTTATATAGATAAGGAACATACACAGTACGCAAAGTAGCAGGCTGCTAATTCCCAGTATTTGCATCGATCGTGTCAATCGTAAGCGCTTACGCAGGTTCTCGATTTGCCCCAGCAAAATTTTGTTACGGTTTTCCTTAAAGTCGGCATGTAAGCCACGAACAACCGACGCATAAGCCAGGAAACGGTTGGTATAAGCCAGTAAAATCAGGGAAATGGCTGAAAACAGCAATGCCGGCGTTGTTAAAGTTAATTCATTCATAGTGATGGATATTATTATGCTACGAAAGTAATGAATTTTTAATTCTACCTTAGAAATGGGAAAAGAAAGAAGGCCGGATGCAAAAAAGAATTCCATCATTTTTAAAAATTTTGTAACCTTTATCCTTGGGGAGGATCAAATAGATAAATTTAAAATCTTAAACTAT
This sequence comes from Prolixibacteraceae bacterium, assembly GCA_963662895.1. Lineage (GTDB taxonomy): Bacteria > Bacteroidota > Bacteroidia > Bacteroidales > Prolixibacteraceae > GWE2-42-39. The sequence continues at coordinate 3,868,641 of OY759982.1, forward strand.
GGAAACCATAATGACAACTATCGTTTTGATAGTCTTTTTAGCCTGCATCTTTTTCGGATGGTATTTCTACCAAAAAGCCCGAAACAAGGAACGGATGTCACTGATTGAAAAAGATGCAGATTTGTCTGACATTTTTAAACCACGAAAAATGAATCTTCGATTTCCGTGGTTTAGAATAGGAATGATAATTACCGGAATCGGGATTGGCCTTATCACTGCAATAATTTTATCCTCATTTTGTAAAGTGAAAGACGAGTTGGTATTTTCCCTGATGATGGTTTTTGGTGGAATTTCAATCATTATCGCTCATTATTTGGATAAGCCTGAAAACGAATAAGAGCGAATGGAATCGGTATATATCAGGAACGTTTTAGACGGCAGGATAGAAGATTTCAGGTATCTTATCCGGCAATATAAGGATGTGGCTTTTTCTGTCGCCATTTCTGTCGTGAAAAATGAGTTCGATGCCGAAGAAGTAGTTCAGGAAGCATTTATCAAAGCGTTTAGAAATCTTAAATCATTTAGAGGAAAATCAGAATTCAAAACATGGTTTTACCGGATTGTAATTAACGAAGCATTAAAACGGCTTCGAAATGAAAAGAATAACATTCTTTACCCGATAGATCAGAATGTTCCTGATGTGGAAGACATTACTGAAACCTTCAGAGGGTTAACCGAAGAGGAACAGAAATTTCTTGTGACTGAATCGTTAGAAAAGATTCCGGCAAAAGAGAGTCTTTCGTTACAACTATTTTATCTTGAAGGGCATTCAATAAAAGAAATAACAAACCTGACCGGATGGTCGGAAGCAAATACAAAAGTGCTTTTACACCGAGCCCGGAAACACTTGCTGGAAGTTGTAAATACATTAATGGATGTCGAAATAAAATCGAACAAAGTATGAATAAACAGGAAGAACTGATCAGGATGATAATGTCAAAATCACCGGCGGAAATACCGTTTGATGATTTTGAAGAAAAATTGATGGAAAAAATCCGCAATGAGGCAGAACATTCCTGTATACTTTTGAAAAATGTCAGGCTCTCCTGGTTTTTCTTTGTTGCCGGCACTTTACTGGGAATATTGCTTAGTTCCTTTGCCGGTCAGATAAATGAAACAATATTCGGTTTTTCTGTTCAGCGAATAACCTTCGTAGTGCAGGTGATATTTATAATCATTTTGCTTGTTCAGGCAGACAGGCTGTTCGGTCTAACCAAGAAGTTTAAATACCGGTAACTCCTCCTCGGAGTTTAATCTTCATCACCTCCGCCGAAGCCAGGAAAAAAGGAATCGGAGAAAATTTTCTGTCCGGTGGCTAGGTTGAATAATGCTGCCTTCAGTCATCTGATTATTCAACCCGCTTCCCGGGTTGTATGTAAAAAGGCCTCCCTGTTACCCCCAATTTCATTAGGGGTGATGAATATTTAACCCTACGGGTTGTGGGGAAAAGCGATGTTCTCGGCAACGTTATATTAATAACAGGAAAAATTTCTGCGAATAAAAATTCAAATTCCGGAGAACTCCTGAGGAGTTTAATTATCATCACCTCCGGCAAAGCCGGGGGCAAAGGAATCGGGAGTGAACTATCAACCCTAAACGGGTTGAACGAACGTACTATAAAAGGTATTTCTCATCAAATTCAATTCCGTTCTCTTTTAGCAATTTGGATATATTCTTCCCTGAAGCTAATCTTTTTATGATGTTCCTGTTGGTTCATCACGTATTTAACCACAGCATCTTTCTCTTTTAGCGAAAGGGTAAAAGCTCCGTAGCCTTCAGCCCAGTATGAGAAGCGGGGATAAAGGTTCTTCTCTTTGATCCATTTGGAAGATGACACTTTGATGTCTTTTATCAGATTTGCCAGAGCTACGGAGGGGTGCAAGTCGCAGATAATGTGGATATGATCTTCGACGCCGTTGATGCGGTATAACTTGCAATCTTTATTTTTTAAAACTCCCCAGATATATTTGAAAAGTTCCTGGTTCCCGGAATTCTGAAGTACTTTTTCTGTGTTTTTTGTGTGAAATGTCAGATGATAGAGTATTTGCCGGTAACTGGACATGGAAATGTTTTTAATTTTACGCGGAAGTTACAAACTTATAAAAAACAGGATACTTTCGACGTCTTTTTATTCAGCCCACTCCTGGGCTGAGGTTATGGGGTACCCTGTTACCCCCAATTTCATTGGGGGTGATGAATATTTAACCCTACGGGTTGTGGGGAAAAGTGATGTTCACGGCAACGTTATATTAATAACAGGAAAAATTTCTGCGAATAAAAATTCAAATTCCGGAGAACTCCTGAGGAGTTTAATTATCATCACCTCCGGCAAAGCCGGGGGCAAAGGAATCGGGAGTGAACTATCAACCCTAAACGGGTTGAACGAACGTACTATAAAAGGTATTTCTCATCAAATTCAATTCCGTTCTCTTTTAGCAATTTGGATATATTCTTCCCTGAAGCTAATCTTTTTATGATGTTCCTGTTGGTTCATCACGTATTTAACCACAGCATCTTTCTCTTTTAGCGAAAGGGTAAAAGCTCCGTAGCCTTCAGCCCAGTATGAGAAGCGGGGATAAAGGTTCTTCTCTTTGATCCATTTGGAAGATGACACTTTGATGTCTTTTATCAGATTTGCCAGAGCTACGGAGGGGTGCAAGTCGCAGATAATGTGGATATGATCTTCGACGCCGTTGATGCGGTATAACTTGCAATTTTTATTTTTTAAAACTCCCCAGATATATTTGAAAAGTTCCTGGTTCCCGGAATTCTGAAGTACTTTTTCTGTGTTTTTTGTGTGAAATGTCAGATGATAGAGTATTTGCCGGTAACTGGACATGGAAATGTTTTTAATTTTACGCGGAAGTTACAAACTTATAAAAAACAGGATACTTTCGACGTCTTTTTATTCAGCCCACTCCTGGGCTGAGGTTATGGGGTACCCTGTTACCCCCAATTTCATTGGGGGTGATGAATATTTAACCCTACGGGTTGTGGGGAAAAGTGATGTTCACGGCAACGTTATTTAATAACAGAATTACACCTGCCCATGATTTTGTTTTATTGTATAAAAATCAGTCATAAAGCATGGAAAGTAATTACTGGGCGCAAGGTTTTGATCTTTCATATAAAGCATTGCACAAAGCCCCATTATGTCGGAAACTAAAAGAGGATGTCCAAAAATATTGATTTGGACATCCTCTTTCTGATTGCCGGTTCTTTTTTACCGGTCGAGTTTCATTTTTGCTACATCGCTACGGCTTCCCATGTTCCCGGTATACGGGCGGATAGAGAAACTGAACGTAGCTTTTTCGGTATTCAGTAAATACTTTTCCATTGGGGCAGGTCCGCAACTTCCGCCGCCAAGTCCGCAGTGTTGCATATCAACGGAGAGGATCGTTTCCTTCCGCCGTGTCAGTTCATACGGGTGATTGGCCTTTTCCAGGTCGAGCGGAGTGTAATGCAAAGCACTGAAATTCAAAAGCTGACCGGCAACAATCATCATTCCTATTCCATTGTGGTCGGTTACGGTAACCCAGCGTACATTCGAACGGTTTCCGCAACTCTGGGTTCGCAGGTATGGTACAAACATATCGTCTACTGAAGTCTCGTACTGCCCTATAGCTGCCGAATGCAGACGGTCGCGGTAATTTTCATGAGGGCCGGCGCCATAGTAGCTTACTTTTTCAAAGCCTTCGGGCATTTGCATAAGGAACCCTAATCTGGCCAGTGAATAATCCAGTTTGTCCGGATCGAAATCAGTAGTTATATCCACAAAACCATTGCCGTATATTTTATAAATAGTATGCTGGCGGACCGTATAGCCTTTCGGCGCTTTTGATTCAATGTCCACTTCAATTTTAAGTGCCCCGTTTTCCGGTTCGGTACTGATACTTTTTACATCGGGTTGCATATCGAACAATTGGGCATCCCTCCATTTGGGGCCGGGACCTTTTCCAAAGATGTAATCGTTGTCAACCGGAGCCCTAAAGATGTTAAGCATCGGACCGGCCACCCTTTCATCTGTAGTCATATCCCGATAGATCATCCGGGTTTCCGGTCTTATACCATAAATCGCTTCTGGTTTGGTTTTCAGCACCTCTGTACCAAAGTATTTCAGGTCGGTGATGGTTCCCACCTTCTTGTTGAACTTCAGGATAAATGATTTCCCTGAAACATTGATCCAGTCGCCGTTTTCGGAATAAGCAAGCGATTCGGACGAAACAGGATGAACCGGTTCAACAGCCGGAACGGCAAACGGAACGGCCATTTGTTCCCAGGCAACCACATGCCCGAGAGGAGCCCATATTTCATCGGTGGCTAGTTTGAAAATGATTTTCAGAAAATATTCGCCACCGGCTTTTAGTTGTGGTTTGCTAAACGGGATAGTTAATTCGGCTGATCTTCCCGGTTCCAGGTCAAGCGGATGAAGCCCGCCTGCTTCGATCACTGTCCCGTCGCAGGCCAGTTCCCAACTCAGATCAAACTTTTTCAGGTTGATAAACTGGTACTTATTTTTAATGTTCACTTTTCCGTTCAATATATCGACCGGGCTGACGGCAATATACTGGTACACTTTTTTCACTTCCTCCATTTTCGGAGTAATGCTACGGTCGGGCGTGGTCAAACCATTGACACAGAAGTTCCAGTCGGTCGGACGGTCGCCGAAATCGCCGCCATAAGCGAAAAAGTATTCACCTGGGTTACCGGGTACTTCTTTTTGCAGGCCCTGGTCAACCCAGTCCCAGATGCACCCGCCAATCAGGCGTTTGTGTTTTTCAATGACATCCCAGTATTCCTGAAGGTTACCCACTGCATTTCCCATTGCATGGGCATATTCGCACATAAAAAACGGTTTGGGGTTGTCTTTGGTGCCTGTTTCGTCGAGCCATTCAACGCCCGGGTACATGCACGACTCAATATCGGCGACCTCATTGTAACGCTCGTAATGAATGGGGCGTGCTGTATCAAGTTTACGAATTTCATTACGGCAGGCTTCGAAGTTTACCCCGGGACCGGCCTCGTTACCCAGAGACCATATAATCACTGCCGGATGGTTCTTGTCGCGCTGTACCATCGACATTACCCGGTCGATATGGGCTTTCTGCCAACGGACGTCATGCCCCAGCGATTCTTTCCCATAGTACATACCGTGTGTTTCAAGGTTTGCCTCGTCAACCATGTAGATCCCGTAACGGTCGCACAACTTGTAAAAATCCGGGTGATCGGGATAGTGACACGTACGGACGGTATTGATATTAAATCTTTTAAATAATAAAATATCCTGAAGCATACCCTCATAAGAAACAGTCCTCCCGTTTAGAGGATCGACTTCGTGACGGTTCACTCCTTTCAGCAAAACACTTTTCCCGTTCACCCATAGCTGTGAATCTTTAATTTCAATCTTGCGGAACCCAAAAGGAGTTGCAATTACTTCGAGTGTTTTACCTGCTGCATCTTTCAGTACAAATACGACCTGGTACAAATTGGGAATCTCAGCCGACCAAAGTTCCGGGTGGTCAACATTGGTTTCAAGAGTTACACCGAACGTTTTTTTCTTTGTAACAGGAGCAGTCAACTGTTTGGCAAACACAGGTTTCTCGCCGGACCAGGATTCCCCGTCCTTCAGCAAATAACCTTCGACTGATACAGCCCCTTTGTAGCCTTTATTCTGAAAAGAAAGACTGGCCTTTAGCTGGGCTGAAGTAAAACTGTCGTTTAAAGCGGATTGTACAAAAAAGTCGCGGATATGAACTTCCGGCACGGCAAACAGGTACACATCACGATATATTCCACTTAAACGCCAAAAATCCTGGTCTTCCATGTAACTGCCGTCGCTCCACCGGTACACTTCAACAGCCAGTGTGTTATTTCCTTTCGTCACATAAGGAGTAATGTCAAATTCAGCCGGGGTCATACTGCCCTGGCTGTAGCCCACTTTTTTACCGTTCACCCAGACATACATCGCCGACTGTACACCTGCAAAATGCAGGTAAACTTCTGAGCCATCCCATTTTTCAGGAAGGACAAAGTCGCGCCGGTACGAACCAACCGGATTTGGGAACTCGTGTTTAGTCCAGTTCGCGGGCACAGAATCCATCATAAAAGGAGGATTTTTGGCAAACGGGTAGGTTACATTCGTGTAAATCGGTTTCCCGTAGCCTTTCATTTGCCAGCTTGAAGGCACTTCAATATCGTCCCAGTAACCGACATCGAAACCAGGCTTGTAAAAATCAACCGGACGCAGGTCGGGATGCTTTACCCAGTTAAATTTCCAGGTACCATTCAAACACTGATAGAAGGGCGATTCGTCGGCAAAACCGGCCAGCGCCTGGGATATCGTTGCATATGGTATACAGGTACTGTGCCCAGGTTCTTTGTTAATGCCAATAACCTGTTCGTTTTCCCAGTCGTGTTGCTGCGCATGTACAGATACAACCGACAGAATAAAAAATACAACTGAAAAATAAATTTTGTACGTGTTCATGTTGGGTTTATTTAAATATAGAAAAATAAAAACGGGACTTAGCCCAATTATGTTTTTGTACTACAAGTTTAACTAATTAAACTTACTTCTGAAATCTTTTTTAAAAACAGAACAAATGGATGAATAAAACTCTTTTCAGCCTAAAGCTACGTCAAGCATCATCATCACAGCAAAACCGATCATGGCTCCAATGGTAGCAATATCGGTATTTTTGTCCTGCTGCGATTCGGGAATCAGTTCTTCCACGACAACATAAATCATAGCTCCGGCGGCAAACGAAAGAGCATAAGGTAAAATCGGACGCATCAGTAACACGGCGGCAGCGCCAATCACTCCGGCTATAGGCTCCACCAAACCGGAAGCCTGTCCGTACATGAAACTTTTCCTACGCGAAAGGCCTTCCCTTCTCAGAGGCACTGAAACGGCAGCACCTTCCGGGAAATTCTGGATACCAATACCTATAGCCAAAGCTACCGCCCCGGAGAGCGATGCGGCAGGTATCCCGGCAGCTACTGCCCCAAAAGCGACTCCTACTGCCAGGCCTTCAGGGATATTATGAAGAGTGATAGCCATCACTAACAATACGCTCCGCTGCCACGATGTGTGTACCCCTTCCGCCTGACTGATTGGTAATCCCATGTGCAGATGAGGAAGGAACTGGTCAACCAGCCATAAAAACAGTCCGCCGCTTAAAAAGCCAATAACAGCCGGTACCCAGGGAACATTTCCACTTTCTTCGGCTAATTCAATAGCCGGACTTAACAACGACCAAAAACTGGCGGCGATCATTACTCCGGCTGCAAAGCCAAGCATACCATTTAAAACCTTCTTTTTTATTTCTTTAAAAAAGAAAACCATTGCCGCCCCCAATGCTGTTACAAACCATGTAAAAAGGGTAGCCACTAAGGCTTGTATAACCGAATTTAGACCAATAAACCAGTCAATCATGTTACTTCTTTTATTTGTTTTTCTGACTCTGTTTTATTTTCCCAAAGTTATAATATAGTATGAAACAGCAATGAGAATTATGCATTAGTAAATTACGATATCACCAACACACCAGAGAAAGTCATAAAAAGCCAGGAATAAAACGGCTATTGGTGAATAAATTTATGAACTATTAAATTTAAACACTATGACAGAAATTTTTCATAGCGTAAAAGCGTACCTGTACGACAATGCGCTAACCAGTGATCCCGACGACTATGTCGCCCGGGTCAATTCAGAACGAAGCCTGAGCTCTGAGGAGATTTGTGAATCAGCCGTGTCCCGTGGCGGGGCTGATATATCCCAGGCTTCCATGTTACACGGAACCAACCTTTTCTTTAAAGAAATGGCTTATCAACTCTGCAACGGTTATTCAGTGAATACCGGTTATTTTACAGCTACTCCGCTCATCAGAGGGGTTTTCAACAGCCCCGACGACACCTTTGATCCTGAAAGGCATACGATTTTGTTCCAGTTCAACCAGGGCGATACCCTTCGTAACGAGCTGTCTACCATTGAAGTACAAATAATGGGAGTGGCCGACACAGGCCTGGGCATTTCGCAGGTAACCGACATGAAGACCGGCTCGGTAAACGATCAGCTTACCCCCGGACGGAACCTGAGAATAGACGGGCATAAACTAAAAGTGGCAGGCGAAAATGAAAACACAGGAATCTTTTTTATCAACCAGTCTTCGGAAGAAGAGACTAAGGTTGATGCAAGCGACCTGATTATAAACAATCCCTCGGAACTACTCATTATTATTCCTGAACTGGGCGCCGGAACGTATAAACTGAAGGTAAGCACACAGTATGCTAAAGGACAATTTTTGAAAGAACCACGGACTGCTATTTTCGATAAGGAATTAACCGTCCAATAAAAGGGAAAAGCAACAGCCGGGAGGATTATTTTATATCCTCTTGCTGTTGCATATGTGGTAGACGCTCGTCAACCGGTGTGGTAGACGCTCGTCAACCAGTGTGGTAGACGCCCATCAACCAGTGTGGTAGACGCCCATCAACCGGCGTGGTAGACGCCCATCAACCGGCATGGCAGATACCATTAACACGCAGAAGATATCCGCAAAAATTTCCAATCACCATATTACTCTGAAATACAAGGGAAAAATGAATGATTGCAGTAAAAAATACGATGACGATCAAAAATTCAGGAGGGAGACCAACACTCCGCCCGGGAAAAACCATGTTCCGCACCGCCGGGGCTCAGGGTATGGTGGGGGATGTACCTTTCTACCATACTGCCATTCCGGGATTCAGGACATTTATTGCCCCCCCAAAATGTCAAAATGACAAGCCGGGGTACTCCCCCTTAACAGGAGGAGAATTTTTGGCATGGTGGTATTTTGAAAGGTTAGTGGTATTATGCGGGAGTAGTCATATCTGTTTTCAGAAGCCATAACATAGTAACTTATTCTTCTCTGCCGCCACTTCTTCCGTTTCCCCTCCTTTTTCCAAGGAGGGGTGTCCGGCTTGCCGGATGGGGTGGTCAACAGCTTTAATTCACCGGAAGGAGAAAAGCAGGGAAGGTCGATCAAAGTAGTCCTCAAAGCCGGACGGGCGGATCCTTTTTTCCTACAGATGGAAAAGGGATCCAAAAAGAGCCGCCATAAAGTGTTCCAGTACCCGGGGAAAGGCCGTTTGATCCTTTGTGTTTGAAAGGTTTGATGGTCTGCGACCTGTTCGAGGCAGAGCGCTTGATGGTTTGACGTTTTGTATTTGATGGGCATTGCTCCTTGTCCGGAGAGGTTTGCTGTCCCTGAAGGGGACATACATCAATAACCCGGGGTATAAGTGAGGCACGAACGCAACCCCGGGGTTGAATGCAACCGGAACATTCCCGGCCACAGTAGTTCGCCCAAAAAAGCAGAGTAGTTGTATGGCCGGGAATGATGGAATGATGAAATGATGAAAAAAGAGATTCCTCCCTTCGGTCGGAATGACACGGATCATTAGTTCGAGGGGGAGGGGAAACGGCGGCTATGCCGCCGTTTCCCCTCCCTTATAACTTATTGTATAAATCGTCATTCCGAGTTGCCACCCAAAAAATTTTGGGCATAATGAGGATATGACAGGAAAGGTATCTGTAAGTCAAGGCCCCAATTCACCGGAAGGTGAAAAGCAGGGGTGGCCCGTCAAAGTAGTCCGGGCCAGCGAAGGCGGGAGCGGTTTTTTGCGGGTATTCAGGGATGTGGGCCTGGAAGAAAAAACCGTGAGGCGGGAGGAAGGATGACTTTGACAAGACTTTTTCTTCCTTTTGGTCGACTGCAAAAGGAAGGGCCCCGCCGGACAGAGGCGAATACCAATAAGCAATAAAAATTGTCAGGTTATTAAGAGAACGAAGAAAACACCGGACACGGTAGTTCGTCAAAAAAGCAGTGCAGTTGTATGCCCGGAAGTAATAAAATGCTGAAAAAAGCGATGTTTCGTATTTGCTTCATATACAGACTTCTGTAAAAATCTATCATAGGCACCGCAGGTAGGAATCTGTTGGTTATATATTTCTTAATACTTTTATTACAAAACTGATGTTTTACAAACATTCCTTATCAAATCTCTCCCAAAAATTGTAAAATTGTAGTAATAATGTATTGACTTTGTTGCACCAAATAAAAACAAAAAATGTCTGTAATAAGATTAACAACCTGTAACGATATAATTGAAGCAAACCTCAAAAAAGGAATGCTGGAAAATAATGGGATCAGATGCTTTTTGACAAATGAAAATTTTTCGAATTTAATGCCTCATTACAATGGGATTATGGGCTCAGGGGTACAGATAATGATTAATGATACTGATTTAGAGGAAGCGCAACAGTTAATATCAATGCAAGCAAAAGCAAATGATATTGTTTGTCCTCATTGCGGATCTCTAAATGTGAAATTTGGATTAGGCAAAAGCAAAGTAAAAAAATTATTTACAATCATTCTTTCATTACTGACCTGGATCCCTTTTGGCAATATAAAAAACACCTATTACTGTCAGAACTGTAAAACGGAGTTTAAGCTGTAATCTCAGCAAGCGCTTCCCCCAAAAAATGCAGATCATTTTTATTGAATCTTAGTGTGAATAATAGCTGCGTTCCGAAATCACCCCGCGCTGTGTGGTCCGGTCATTCAGAACATATACCATGTAAGTCTCTCCTTTGGGAAGGACACGAATAACAACATGACCGTGAAGCGACTGAAACGAGTTATCGATCCGGTCGCCAATGACCAGATGATTAGGTTCGAGCAATGAAGTAGCATAAATATCCCGGGGTCCGGCATACAACCGACGCGAAGTAATGCGGCGTAAAACTTCCTCGCCGGGATGATCAGACGACCAGGCCTGCAAAATCCATACGCGGGGCTGAAGCTGGTTTACATACAGCGGATTTTGCGAGTTCCTGTTCCCGTGATGATTTAATGTTGCCACATCAACCGGGCCAATCAGCGGGGCAAAAACAGTCTCGGGACTATCCTGCTTCTCCTGCCCCTGATCATCAATGCCTGTAATATCACCTCCCGTGTAATAACCGAACTTCCCGTAACTGATTTTTATTCCGGCACTCAGGTCATTTTCTCCGGGGTATTCACCTTCGGCATAAAGGGAAATGAGGTTCCCGTTTCTGTCTTTTGCCTGTCCGTTTACAAACAGGTTGCTGACTTTAAAATCCGAATATTTTTCAGGATGATAATTTAACTGAACCTGATTTTGTACCCCAGACACAAACGGTTCGTAAACCAGCCCGTTTTTTTTCTGATATTCAATAAATTTCCAATATTCCTGAAGGGTTGTAATCATGGAGTACGGATCGTTATTAAACCCGTATTTTGCCCAAATCATTGAATTTTTCAAGTCAACAGGAAAATCAGTCCCCCGGTCCATTAGTTTTGAAACAGGCAAAAGGGAACCCAGTTCCGTGATACCCGTAAGCATGTAATTTCCTTTGGGATGAAATTTCCGCAGGCTGTCTGCCTCTCCGAAATGGTCGTCGTGGTAGTGGGTAATCAGTACATAGTCGATTACCGGCGATTGCTTTTTAGGGGCAAACTGCCGGATATAATCAGCAACCCATTCAGCCGGACTCTTCGAATGATCGGGCAAAGCCGGGGTATTACGGGCCGAACGTGTCCTTGGGTGTGTTTCCGACATGTCGCCTATATCCACCACCATGGTTGTCCCGTCAGGAAAAACCATAAACGTTGCATTTCCCCTCCCGGTACTTATATGATGAATATCGAGAAAACCTTCCTGCCAGGGCGGAAGTTCTTTCCCGCTATCCAAACGGTCGAGAAAACTCTTCACGGCGAACGGATGATCGGTATTAATAAAATCAGCCTCCAGGGTCAGCAAGGTACGATATACTTTTTCATTGTCGGCGGTGTTCCAGAACCGGACCGGCTTGTTGTTTTTATGGCATTGCTGAATAAAGTCGACCAGCTTCAGCGAATCAGCGACAGGAAGTTTGCCTTCCCCCTGCCAACTTGTGAAATCAGAAAAGTTCCGGCTGACCATTGCTACACGTTCCGCTCCTTCTTCCTTTAAATCAGAAGGAGCACGTCCGTCAAAAGAAATAAAAGAAGGGAAAGACGCGTATGTGTCCGGCGATGGCCGGTTCCCTGAAATAACCAGGCAAATACTTTGCGGAGAATCGTTAAACAATTCCGGGTAAGCCGACGTAATTTGAACAAGACGCTGCATGGCCGGACCAGCTTGTGTTTTTATATCAACAAGGAAACTTAACCGGGACAAGGGGCGGTAATCGTGTTCCAGCTTTGCCAGTTGCTCAAAATACAGGTTTTCAATGGTATTTTCTTCCTGGATTTCACGTTCAGAATGGGCAACAAAAAGTTCATTATCTTTCAGTATCACATCAATCTCGACAGAGGTTGCACCGGCAGCGTATGCCAGCCAGAAAGGGGCCTTCTGTTGGTAATCGTTATGAGAATGAATACGGGGCAGGTCAACCGGGTCATGGACAACAACATGGGAAGACAAAAGCAATAGTAGCGGGACAAAAAGGCTCTTCATAATTTTCTATTTTTCGATGTTATATCAGTTTTCCATCAATGATACAGGCAGATAAATTTAACGTTTTATCGAATACACTAACCCACAGGTAATGGTAGCCCCTATATGTTTATCCAGAATAATAAAAAGAAAGAAGAAGCACCCGGCATTTCCATTCAGAGGGCATAAACCGGATGCACCTTCAGCTAAACAAACAACAGAATATCTATTTATTTTCCCACCACACAGGGGTCCAGTACGAATAGTCGCTTAAACTACCGGCCTGACTTTTTACCGCTGCTTCGTAATTGTCGTAATTAAGGGCCTGCTCCTCATCAGGATAAGTAAAACGGCTTGGATACACATCGCTAAAAGCATCGGGCCCCGGTTCTATAATACCGGGGAAGCCGGTCCTCTTAAATTCGATAAAGCCCTGATAATCGACATAAAACAAAGAGACCCATTTTTGGGTAATTACAGTTTCAAGGTTATTATCGAAAGCAACAGGAACACTGTAAGTACTATTTACAGAAGTACGCGACAGAAAATCGTCCGGCATATCAACGTCCCAGTATTCAAAATTCAGTCTAATTCCTTTTTCGTAATACTCCCGGGCATTAGCCAGGGCTGCAACAGAAGAATAACGCATGGCAGCTTCGGCAATAATAAACTGGACTTCGGAAGCCAGCATCAGGATACCGTCAGCAGAATTAGGCTCGTAATAAAATTGATCAGGATTAATTTCTGAAATATTCGATGCCCCTCCTTTATAGACATAAGCATCACCATCCACCATCCCGTTAATCATCCCGGTATATTCAGGAGTATCAGTATCGGCAGATTTTGATGTTGGGGCAAATAGCAGTTCGATACGCGGATCTCCATGGGCTTCCAGTACCGTCTCGATGGTTTCACTCATCCGGTATTCGTCATACGAACCAATCCGGTAGCCTGATTCCTGCGAACAGGGATGTACATTCGGGAAAGAAGATGTATATTTCAGTAACGCGTTATCGTCGTTGGAGGTCATTATTGGATTTGTATCCGGGTTTTGAAGGATGGACACGATTTCTGTAGCAACATTTACCGGGCTGTCCGAAACGTTCGTTAAGCGGATCAACAAACGAAGTCTTAATGAGTTGGCGAACTTTTGCCACAGGCTCAAATCGCAGTCAAAAATAATATCACCCTCAATTGATTTGGTTGTTGAATTTAAAAGCGTATTGGCCGTTTCCAGGTTTTCCAGAAGAGCGCTGTAGATATCTGACTGAGAGTCGTAACCCGGCGTATATATGTTGTCGGTTTTTCCTTTCATAGCTTCACGGTATGGAATATCGCCCCAAATGTCGGTTGCCAGTTGCATCATCCAGGCTTCGAGAATTAACCCGACGGCTTTATAGCTGTCGTTTTCCAGTGTTTCAGCAATGGTAATCAGATTTTGTATTTCGCGGGCTGATGAATAAATAGTACTCCATGTCCCGCCATTGGTTCCCCATTCAAACTGATCGAACGAGGTAAACACAATCTTTGCAGCATATTGTGCCATTACATTCCCGTTTCCCCAGGCATCTTCGACCAGCTCATTAACGACATCTTTACAAATACCGGTCAGCAATAATTCAGGATTATCGTTTATCCCGGTAGGAGCATTCGGGTTTTCATTCATGTCGCCAAAATCGCTGCACGAATTAAATGCCAGGATCAATAGTACAGATAATATGATATAATTCAGTTTCATTTTCCTGAGTTTTAAATATTAATTAGAATGTAAGATTTAAATTAAAACCAATACTGCGCAGCGAAGGCATATTATAATTCTCAACCCCCGGGATCAGATAGCTTCCGCTCATTCCAAACGATTCGGGGTCGCCGTGAGGGAATTCTGTCCAGAGGAAAAGGTCACGTCCGATCAGCGAAAGTTTAGCGCTTTCGATCGGGGTTTTCTGCAGGAAGCTTTGCGGGAAAGTGTATCCTAATTTAATTTCCCTCAACTTGAGATACGTAGCATCATACATCCCTTCCTCCTCATTTTCACGTTTATATCGTTTATTGTGGTAGGACGAAGCAGAAACCATTACATTGTTCTCAACCAGGTTCCCGTCATTATCGTACATCCATCCGTCACCGATAACACCATCATAATAGGTAACAGGGGTGTCGTCGCTCATGGTCGTTTTACGTGCCAGTCCACTGTCTTTTATTCCCGGGTGCGGGCCCCCGTTTTCCTGGTCACGCCCCCAAAGGGTTTCAATAATATTCCCTGAAGTCGCGGCAATCAAACGTGTTGCTGAGACTAATGAACCTCCCTGGCTCCAGTCGAACAGAACACTAAGAGAAAAATTCTTATACCTGAACTCGTTAATGAAACCGACCTTAAAGTCAGGATTATAATTTCCCAGTTTTTTCAGGGTACCGTCTTGTTCCGGCAAACCATCGGTATAGATCAGACGTCCGTCTTCGGGATTTTTCACTAAACCGGTTCCGTACATCGAGCCCATTTCTTCGCCTTCTTTGGCAATAACCGTGATACGGTCGCTGGCAATTGAATATGTATCAATCCCCTCTGCCAATTTTTTTACAATGGTTTTATTGGTTGAAAAATTTGCCGACGAAGTCCATTTAAAATCCCGTGACTTGATAACTTCCCCGCTCAACAAAAATTCAACACCACGACTGGATATTTTACCTGCATTAATCCATTTCTGATTATAGCCGGTTGTAATTGGCAGACCGGTTGCAATAATCTGGTTTTTATTTATGCTGTGATAGTACGTGAAATCAATACTAATACGGTTATGCAGAAAATATAATTCGGTCCCCAGTTCATATGAATTGGCCAACTCCGGCTTCAACCCGGAATTGGCAATCGCCGACGATTCGTGGGCAATCAGATTATCGCCCCAGGCCGCATCAAACGAATACACACTGGTCAGGTTATACGGATCGGTATCATTCCCCACCTGGGCAAAGCCGGCCCTTACTTTTGCAAACGAAATAAATTTTGGCAAATGTGCTATTTCCGAAAGAATAGCACTGGTTGTTATGGAAGGATAGAAGTATGAATTATCAGATTCAGGAAGCGTACTCGACCAATCGTTCCTGCCGGTAATATCTACGAACAGCTTTTCTTTATATGAAAGGGAAACAGTACCATATATACTTCTGATCTCCTTTTCATATTTGCTCATATCCGAAGCCAGGGAAACATCGGTATTTGAGAAATTGTAAATTCCGGGAATCACCAGCTGGGTTGCGCTAAGCGCATTGTAATGATCTTTCTGGTTCATAATATTTCCCCCAAGAGAAGCATTCATCTGCAAATTATTGAAGGCTTTGGTATAACTGACAAGAAAATCGGAATTCACTTCCCTGAAAATCACATTATCTTCCCGGTATTCTCCATTCGGGAAGCGCTGTGTACTATAGGCCCTTTTCCATGTCCTGAGTTCATTATAATAGTCCATCCCGGTACGTACCATGAGATTCAGGTTATTGGCAAGCTGGTAATTAATCACGAAATTTCCAATCAACCGGTTTTTATCCAGTCCGTTGGTATTTTCATATACATTGAAATACGGGTTATCGTGATAGTTGTAATTGTAGTTAAATTGCTGGAAGCCTTCGTTCCCTTTTTGCCAGTAGTTTTTCAGGCTTTTCACATCAATTTGCTGCCCCCACCAGGTCCAGAGGTACATTAAACTTTCCGTTCCGTAACCGTTCACCGGACGGTTGTCACTGTATGTATTCACATAGCTGGCCGAAGCCTTTACCGATAACCGGTCAGTTAATTTATGGCTTCCGTTAAAAGTGACCGTATTCCTGTCGAGCCCCATATTAGGCGTAATATAATCGTTATGAAAGTTCGTGAGGGACAAACGAAAATCGCCTTCGTCATTCGAACCATAAAAGGCAAGACTATTGGTTGTTGTAAAACCGGTTTTAAAAAACTGGTCGATCACACTCCCATGACTGACCCACTCTGTTGGGGTAATGGTTCCCCTCCGTTCGAGATCAACGCCCTGGCTTCCTAAAATACGGTTGGTACCATGTACATCACCACCACGGAAACCGTTCGATGTTGGGGAATCATGCTGGGCAATCAGCCGGCCATCTAAAAGTGGCCCCCAGCTTTCATCAACGCCATCGTACAAACCGCTTTTGTAACCATCGGAAAAGCTGAATTCAAAGTTTTTCCCCTGTCCGTATTTGGTCTGGTATTCAGGTGCGGCCAGTATTGTTTCGAAAGTGTTTGTCGTGTTAAACGAAACGCCAATACCTTTTTTGCTTTTACCATTTTTAGTGGTAATAAGAATAACACCATTCCCGGCACGCGAACCGTACAAGGCAGCGGCAGCAGCCCCTTTCAGGATGGTAACAGAGGCAATATCTTCAGGATTAATTTCAGCAGCCCCGTTTCCGAAGTCAATATTCATATTATTAACCAAATCCGTATTACTCCGGTTGTCGGTATCATTACGAATAGGGATTCCATCAACCACAAACAATGGCTGGTTGGTCCCTGACAACGAGGATTCACCCCTGATTACAATACGGGAAGACCCCCCGGGGCCATTTCCGCTATGGGTAATATTCACCCCTGCCACTTTTCCTGCCAGCGAGTTTACAATGTTTCCGTCACGTGCTTCTGTCAGTTCGGTTCCGTCCTGTTGCTGAATAGAATAACCAAGCGCTTTGTTTTCCCTTTTTAACCCGAGAGCAGTAACCACCACCTCATCAACTTTCCGGGATTCTTCCTGAAGGCCAATATCGATAACCGATCGCCCGTTTACCGGTACCACTTGAGTGGTATACCCAATAAATGAAAAAGTTACTGAATCGTTAGGGGCAACTTTTAACATGTACACACCATTAAAATCAGTAATGGTTCCTTTCGCGGTTCCACTTACCACAATATTTGCACCCGGAATACCCAGTCCATCCGGGCCGGTAACTTTTCCGGTAAGGTTAATTTGTTGCTGGGCAAAAACATTACTAAATGCCAGTAACATTAAAGTAAGAAAGAACAAGTGTTTCTTCATGATTTTTTGAGTTTGATTTTAGTGATTATGTGAAAATTTGAGCATACAATCCCCTTCCTGACAAGTTTGTAACCTTGCCAGGCGTTAATTCAGGTCTTATTTTTAAAGACTTACAATCTTAGAACCAGCAAACAAATTAATAATATCATCAGCACCTTTTGCTCGTTTCAATGCCGATTCAAAATCTTTGGAATCCTGTGAGAAAACGGAAATAGCAATATCCAATGCATGGTTCATTAGTCCGCAAGCTTTGCCTTCCGGATAATCATCTTTCCTGATGCTTTTCCTGAAATATTTATCGAGTTTCGAAAGAGCATTGTAAATAAGCGGTTTTTGGATGACCGTTCGCATCCCAGGGTTTCCCGGGCTAACAGGAGTCTGGTAAGTATAAAGTTTCTGTATCAGGTAAAACTTTCTTGCAATGGTATCTCCCAGATAATGATTTCCTGCTTCATCTTTCGATATCGATTTCCAGTCATCGCTACTTCCTATATCGGTAAACTCAAATTTGACTTCGTTCCCGGTAGAAGAATGAACATATTTTGTCTTTTCCGTTCCGTCATATCCGGTGAATGAATATCCCTGGGCAGTAACATTGCGCAGAATAATCAAATAAAAGACTAATAATCCTAATAGTTTCATAATATTCTTATTTCCAGCTATAATAGATTAGTTCTGATTCTATTGAACCATCATTGTAAAAATCAAGTATGGCAGTTTCTTCTTTCGAGTGCTTCAGCGAGTCCATCACATTGTCGCCGGTATTCAGTAAAAAATCGGGCTTATCTTTCAGTTGGTTCAACTCATTGACCAAACTTCTAATTCCTTTTTCAGGAACCGGATCAGGATAAATATGCATATCGGTGATATGGGCTACACGCAAAACCCTCTTTCTCTTGTTGCTTTCAGGAGCAGTACATTGCGAAAAAGAAAGTCCTATACCCGAAACGATCCCTGTATTTATAAAATTCCGTCTCTTCATTCTTGTATTTAATTTTGTTGCCCAAACTTACATATTAAATGTTGCCATATTTTTGTGAAACTGTTAATTAATGATTACAATTTGCCGGGAAGGATTAATTTTTAGTCTTTCTGTTCCTTCCAAAAAATTGATTCACTAACAACTTCGATTAAGCGATCAATATCTTTAGGATAAACTTCCCCGATATTACCGATACGGAAACACTGGTAATCAGTAACCTTCCCGGGATATATTACAAAACCTTTCTGTTTAAGGACGGAATAGAATGTCTCGAAACGATAGGCTTCATCAGCCGGCGAATGAAACGAAGTAATCACCGGCGAATGCCATTTTGCCGGCAGCAAAATTTGAAAACCGAGTTTTTCCATTCCTTCAACCAGGCGGGACTGGTTTTCGCAATAACGTTTATATCTTGCTGGGATACCGCCCTCCTGTTCCAGTTCAAGCAAAGCCTGCCTGAAAGCACGTACCACATGGGTCGGTGAAGTAAAACGCCATTTACCACCATGCTTCTCCATGGTTTCCCATTGGCTGTATAAATCGAGCGACAACGAACGGGCAATGCCTTTTATACTTTCCATCAGCAACCTGCGAATAATAACAAACCCAAAACCGGGAACCCCCTGGATACATTTGTTGGCACTGCTTACCAAAACATCGATCTGCCATTCATCCATATCTATCGGAACACCCCCAAAACTGCTCATGGCATCAACAATAAACGTTTTCCCGAACTGTTTTACCACTGTTGCAATTTCTTTCACAGGATTCAGCATACCCGTTGTTGTTTCACAGTGAACAACCGCGACATGGGTAATGGCTTTGTCTGCCTGCAAAATATTTTCCAGGTCGGAAAGCGAAGGCGGGTTCATTTCCCCGGAATCAAGAACCAGGTGATTTATATTCAGGTATTCTGAAATTTCGGCAATACGTTTCCCATAAGCCCCGTTTGCCAATATGAGCAATTTTCCTTCAGACGGAATGACCGAACCAACCACTGACTCAACACAAAACGTACCACTTCCCTGCATTAAAACCGATGTATATTTTTCGGCTTTACAGGTTGCTAAGCCCACAAGTTCAGCCCGTATTTCCTGGACAATTGAGTTATAATCGTTGTCCCAGGTACACCAGTCGCGCAGCATAGCCGCTTTTACAGTCTTTGAAGTAGATAATGGCCCCGGGGTTAATAAAAAATAGGGGTTCTCAGGAAGTTGATCGTAGTTCATGATTTATAATTTAAAGTAAAACTCATTTGATATTTCTTACAAAACCAGAATGCAGAAACAAGCATTAAAATAATTCCGGTACCGGCAATGTAGTAAGAACTTTGTACAAAAAATTCCAACCAGCTAAGCGAAGGAGTAAAAAAATTCTTCAAGCTAAACGACACAATACTCGACAAATATCCAAAAGAATCGGCCAGGTACATCACAAAGCCAATATTGCTGGAATAACGAAATGCAGCAATCATCCGCTCAAACAGAAGTGCATTGAAAGGGATGTAAGCGAGATAAAGCCCCATACCTGTAAGGATCATCCAGATCAGACCACTAATACAATTTTTCTGAAAGCAAAATGAACTTACTGCAATAAGGATAAAACCAATTATTACGAGGTAAATAATTGTAAGCAAAGCCTTCATGTTATTGCGGATAAATGTAACCATGCCGAGAATGAACAGGCTCACAATACCCACCGGGATTTCGGAGATTGTAAAAATCTCAGGGTCATCCTTGTATCCCAGGGAAATCCAAATCTCCGCGGCAAAATTATCCCGCATTTCCCGGAAGATGGTTAACAAGGCATATGCTAATATCAGCACAAAAATGGCAGTTGCAAATTCCCTGAAAAACCCCATACGTTCCTTAACCCCCATCGGCTTTCTTTCTGTACGTAAGCCCTTATCTTCCATGTTTGGTTCAGGAATCTGGTTAAACAGAGATACAAAAACAATCAACGGAATAGCAAATAACAGCCCGGTTGCGAAAGGCATCCAGTATTCACTGATTCCGAAACCAAGCATCAACCATTTACCAACTGTTTTCACAAACCCCGAGGCAAGTATAAAACTGACACTCAAGCCTGCTCCCAGTAATTCGGTGTATTTTCGTCCTTCGAGATAAGCAAAAACAAGTCCCCATATCATCCCCAGGGGAAGTCCGTTAGTAAATAAAAATATAATCCTGAAAGGACTTGGAACCCAGGCGAAGAAAAACAACGACAATTCGGCAATGGCAACTAATGCCAGTATCCCCAAAGCACGTTTGCCTGCAGGCATTTCCGATACAACCTTGATCCCAATAAATTTTGAAATGGTATAACCGGCAACCTGTGCAGCAATAAACCAAATTTTTAGCTGCATCCCCCATAAATATTCACCCTCGAAGGTGGCAACAGTAAACGGTTTACGAAAAGCATACATACAGGAATAGGTAGCGAAGGCAACCAGGCTTGTATATAAAATAAAAATCCAATCGGGTTGTATCGAAAGCCATTGTTTAATCTTTCTTTTATACTTCATCAGAAAAAGTTTACAAATAATAAATTCGTCTGATACAAATCTAGGGGCTTTTTATCCTATGAAATGTAAACTAAACTTTAACCAATAATTAATAAAGCGCTAACAAATAATAATGAATGAAAAATTAATATTAAAAAAGAAGGTACCACCCCTTTAATTATAGAATTTATATATTTTTGAAATGTTTAATATTTGTAAACAATATTTTAAAATCATGAATAACAATATATTACTCTCAATCGGGAGAAAAATAAGAGATATAAGAATTCAGCAAAATCAAAAATTAATAAATATTGCAGAAAAAGCAGGCATCAGCAAAGGGCTGCTTTCTCAAATTGAAAACGGACGCACCATACCATCTTTACCCGTCCTGCTTCAAATTATCAAGACACTGCAAACTGATTATGCTGATTTCTTTGAAGGTTTGGAAAATCAGCAAACAGATACATATATTTTAAAAAGAAAAAAGGATTACACGCATCTGGAGAAAGAAGAATCCGAAGGGTTCAACTACCTTTCCATTTTAAGTGAATGTTTTGGCAATGTGGCTATACAGGTCAACATACTGGAACTACAACCGAATGCAAAAAGAGAAAGGGTTACAACTGACGGATATACTTATTTATATATACTACAGGGCGAAATTGACTACCTGATCGGCAACGAAAAGGTACATCTGACAGATGGCGACTCTTTATTTTTTAACGCTACCATTCCTCACGTTCCGCAAAACAACACCCACCAACCTGCAAAAATACTTGTGTTATATATTTTATCTTCTGAAAAATCAAAAAAACTATGACTAAAATTAAAATGGTTGTGTTCGACATGGCCGGAACCACAGTAAAAGATAATAACGAAGTTGAGAAATGCTTCACAGAGGCAGCCCGACAAACCGATCTTCCATATGAAAGGAAAGATATATTAGCCATGATGGGGTGGTCGAAACGGAAGGTATTCTCCGAACTTTGGGAAAAAGCCCTTCCTGATCTTCCCGGGGGCAAAAGAGAAAAACTTATAGAGAGCTCATACATCTCATTTAAAAATATCCTCGAGAACCATTACCGGACAGAACCGGTTATCCCGACCGACCACTGCATCGAAACATTGAAGAGTTAAAAAAAAGAAATATAAAAATAGCCCTGACGACCGGCTTTTACCGCGAGGTTACCAACATTATACTTTCCCGTTTGGGATGGAACAAAAACCTGGACAGCAACTACATTGGCAATGGAAAAGGATTTATTGACATTTCTGTTACAAGCGACGAAGTGGAAGCAGGCAGGCCGGAACCTTTTATGATACAAAGAGCCATGAAATTACTGGGAATAAATAATCCTGAAGAAGTAATCAAGGTGGGAGACACTCCTTCAGATTTACTGGCCGGAAAAAAAGCAGGCTGCAAATTCAGTTTTGCCGTTTGTAACGGGACACATACCCGCGAGCAACTGGAAGCTGTTGTAAACGACGGACTGCTTAATCATGTTGGCGAACTCATAGATTTTATTTAGCAGTGAACAAAAGCGGCAAAGCAATGGTATTTACCGGGCCGGGGAAACCTTTACTTGAATCAACGTTTCCGCTTCCCCAACTACAACAAGGTGAACTACTGGTAAAAATCCGCTATTGTTCCATCTGTGCAAGCGACCTGCACACTTTTTACGGTCGCAGGAAAAGTCCGGCACCATTGGTACCGGGACACGAAATTGTTGGTGAAGTTTTTCAAACCTGTGATGGAGAACAACGAACTGATTACACGGGGGAAAAAGTTACAAAAGGAGACCTGATCACATGGTCGCTGGCTGTTTCCTGTGGAAAATGTCAATTTTGCAAAAAAGGTTTTCCGCAGAAATGCGAAAACCTACTGAAATATGGTCATCAAAAACAAAAACTGGAAGACGAACACCCGAATTTTCCTTTTGAATTGTTATTCCATCAAAAATACTTCTCCCTGAAAGATACAGAAAAAGCACTTGAAATGGCCGAAAACAACAAAGTTCACCGTGCTATAATAGCTCCTTAACAGCTTTTTGTTCAATTTATAATTAAAAACATTTTTCACTCATCAATAAAACATTGATTTGCACTATTTTATGTTTATATAAATAAAAAAACAACAAGTTACTTTTCCGTCCGAAACAATATTTCTCCCAATGAAACAGAAGTAGCAAACAACAAAAAAACTCACATATACATTACAACATATGCAATAAGAAAGCCATTTAACACAAATTAACACAAAACAGAAATATATTTACATATTATACACAAATAAGAGTATTTGAATAGTTTTTATATGCTGTTCATTGATATACATAAACAGAAAGCCTTATTTTTAATAAGTTTGGTAAAAGGTTATTTGGATTTTACATTCAAAAATTCGGAAAAGGGGTTAAAGCGATTTATTAAAATTATAAGCGACGATTTTCATTTGAAAAATGGGAAAAGTTGTTTTATATTATGTATGTATTATATATTACAGGCATAAAGGGGGTATGTATTAATGAAATGATAAATTATTCTGTAGCTTTATATTAACCTTAAATTTTAATCTATGAAAAAATTTGCATTATTGCTTGCATTTTTTGCATTTGGGTTTCAAGTTCTTTGGGCCCAAACGAAAGAAATATCAGGGACTGTCACTTCTGCGGAAGACGAAAGTGTTATTCCTGGTGTTTCAGTATCTGTAAAAGGAACAACGTTAGGTACCATCACAAACACAGATGGAAAATATGTGATAAAAGTACCACCGGATGCTACTACTCTGGTTTTTTCATTTGTAGGGATGAAAACAGTAGAATTAGCTATTGATAGAAATGTGATTAACACGGAACTTAATTCTGAAGCCATTGGTGTTGATGAGGTTGTTGTTGTAGGTTATGGAACACAAACTACAAGAAGAGTAACAACATCTGTCTCTAGTGTTTCTGAAAAACAAATCAAAAACATTCCTGTCGTGAATGTAGCCCAGGCCTTAACAGGAAAAATATCCGGGGTTCAAATATCATCAACGTCAGGACGCCCGGGCTCTCCAGTACTAATGGCAATACGAGGACGTTCATCAATCGCAGCAGGGAATGATCCTCTGATCGTTATCGATGGGGTACCGATCTCAAACACACAAGACTTGTATAATACAGTTATAGGTCAGGGATTTTCTCCTTTGGCTAATATCAATCCAGAAGATATTGAGTCTATTGATGTACTGAAGGATGCTGCTGCTGCTGCGATTTACGGATCCCGAGGATCAAATGGTGTAATTATAATTACCACTAAAAAAGGAAAAACAAATGAGAAATCCAGCATCACCTTTAATGCTTATTATGGAATACAGTCTATAATAAAAGAGAAAGACCTTTTAAATGCGTCAGAATATCGTCAAATGTACAACGAGGCGAAAGAAAGCATTGGAGAACAACCTCTATTTTCTCAAGAGCAAATTGACAACCCTGATGCTGATATAAACTGGGTAGATGAAATAAAACGTGATTCTCCCATAGTACAGAGCTATCAATTATCTGCCTCTGGTGGAGGGAAAAAAACACAGCATTATTTGGGTCTTGGATATTTAGAACAAGGTGGTTTGCTAAAAAAACAAAGTTTTGACAGATATAGCATTAGATTGAATTTAGATCATACAATCAATGATTTTATAAAAGTTGGTTCCAACATGAATGTTTCAAGAACCGAAAGAAATGAAACAAGCGAAGATAATAATATATATAGTGCTTGGCCAAGAGCATTAATGGCTCGACCAGATCAACCGATCTACAATAGTGACGGAAGTTATGCAGTAAATGCATACAACAATCCGGTACAGACACTTGAACCTGATATGACAATAAAATTATCTAACGTATTAACGTCTACCTATGCAGAGGTTAAAATATTAGATGGTCTGTTTTTCAAATCAACAGCAGGTGTTGATTATACAATTACAGAAGAAGATGAATTTAACCCAATCCTTTCATTTCAGGGGCAAGGAGTAAACAGAGAGGCTTCTTCCGGGATTTCGAGACGAATGAATTATGTTCTAACACAGGCTTTGTCATACAGAAATTCATTCTTTAATGAGAAATTATATGTTGATGCCCTTGCTGTTTTTGAATACCAGAAGAATACAAGAGACAGGACATTTACAAAAGTTCAGGATTTCCCATCTGATGCAACCCGGACACTGAATGCCGGGGCTAAAGTTCTTGAAGGATGGACAAGCTGGACAGGCAATACCCTTGAGTCAATGCTAGGTCGTGTTAATCTTTCATGGGAAAATAAATATTTGTTGGGGGCTTCAATTCGCCGCGATGGATCATCTCGTTTCCCCAAAGACGGACGTTATGGAATTTTCCCTTCTGTTTCGTTAGGATGGAATGCAACAGAAGAAAATTTCATGCAAAATATTCCTGAAATATCCTTGCTGAAAATCCGGGCTAGTTATGGCGAAACGGGAAACCAGGGAGGAATTAAGGATTTCGATTATTTAAAAACATTCGAATCCGGGGCTAACTACAATGATGCTTCGGGCTTATCGCTGGCAAGGCTTGGAAATCCCGATTTAAAATGGGAAACAACAAGACAGACTGATATGGGGATTGAGCTTGGCCTTTTAAAAAATAGAATAACTATTGAAGGGGATTATTATAAAAAGGTTACAAAAGATTTGTTGTTAAAAAAACCGATCCCAGCCACTACTGGATTTTCTACACGTTTGGAAAATATTGGGAACATGGAAGGGAAAGGATTTGATTTTCTTATAAAAACAGTAAACACAACAAGAAAATTGAAATGGAATACAACCCTTACATTGAGTACCTACAAAAATGAAATAACGAAGTTATATGAAGATCAACCGATAAATGGGGATTTTGCTACACGTCATGCCGTCGGTCATGCTTTGGGATCTTTTTATCTTATAAAATCGTTGGGTGTGGATCCTTATACCGGAGATATGATTTATGAAGACATTGCCGGAAATGAGGACGGAACACCTGACGGAGATATTACGGATGAAGACCGGCAGTTCCTTGGCAGTCCGCTTCCTAAATTATATGGAGGGTTAAATAATGAATTTACATACAAAGGTTTTGATTTATCCTTCTTCTTTCAGGGATCTTTTGGTCACAAATTGTATAAAATATATGAAGAAGGGACAGGAGGAAGTGTGAGTTTAGGCGCAGCAGCCGTTCCTACTAACATTCTTAGAGATGCCTGGGAAGAACATTGGACAGAGGCAGGACAGAATGCAAAGCAGCCCAGGGTTGTTGGTGGCACACAGGGAATATATAATACACAGCGAAGTTCCCGTTTCCTGGAAAAAGCGTCTTTTGTCAGGTTGAAAACAATTACATTGGGGTATACTATTCCAGAAACTCTACTCGAAAAAATCTATATAAAATCCCTTCGTTTTTATGTTTCCGGGCAGAATCTCCTGACTTTTACTAATTATTCAGGATATGATCCTGAAATCTCAACAGAAACAGATGTTGCAAACTTTGGGGTTGACATGGGGGCAATCCCCCAAATGAAAGTTGTTCAGTTTGGTTTGTCAGTTAAATTTTAAAAATCACAGATAATGAAAAAAATGAAATATATTTTTGGGTTTCTTCTTTTGGGTATTCTATTCTCAGAATGTAGCGATGAGTTGGATTTATACCCGAAAGATCAATTAGCCGCAGAAACAATTACGAGTGGTGATATAAATCTTCTGATCAGGGGTGTTTATGCAAATTTTAGAGAGCCTATATCTTATTATTATTTAAGTTTCTTGACAGAAGATCTGTCAGCAGATAATCTTGTTTATCGCGCTACTTTCTTTCAACATGGGGAAGTTGACGATAACAGTATCCTTGCTGGTAATGTTTTGGTTGCGAGATATTATAATGGGCCATATACCATTATCCAAAGTGCCAATGATGTTGTTAACCTTTTGGATGAATCAACAACTATTCCGGATGCTGATAAAAACCTTTATTTAGGTGAAGTTCGTATGTTAAGGGCTTATGCGTATTACCGGCTAGTAACTTTGTTTGGAGGAGTTCCTATTATAGAAACCCGCGATCCTGACTTACAACTTATCCCCAGGGATACAGAAGCTGATGTTTGGGACTATATAATTAAAGACCTTGTCTTTGCTGTAAATAATGCTCCTGATTTTTCAGATCCTACACTGGCCTCTAAAGAATCAGCAAAAGCATTACTTGCCAGGGTGTATTTAATTCAAGGGAATAATACAGAAGCAAAAAAATTAGCAGACGAACTTATTTCCAATTCTAATTTCGAATTAAGTTCAAACTATGATGATATATGGGTTAGTGGTAGTACAGATAAAGAATATATCTTTTATATAAATCACACAATAAATGATGGAGATGCATACCATGGTTACTTTTTAAGACACTCAAGTATGCCGGGCGGTGGTAGAGCTGAATTACCTGTAGATTTATCTCTGGTAAATGCATATGAAGTGGGAGATACTCGTAAAGCCGCATCGGTCTTAAATATTCCAGATGCTTTTGATGATCCTAAGTTCCAATGGTTTTGTAGAAAATTTCGCGATTCTGGAGATGGTTCTGCACCTTTCCTTGTTTCACGTATTGCAGAAATGTACCTTATTTCTGCAGAAGCATCGTATAAAATATCAAATAATTCAGCAGATACAGATGCATTAGGCAAAATTAACGATGTGCGGGAAAAACGAGGACTTGGAGATCTATCATCCATTGATTTATACAAAATACAGCAAGAACGCCGGGTTGAACTCGCTTTTGAAGGAGTTAGGTGGACAGACATGAAAAGAACACCTTCTCAAACTTCTCCAACAAAATCAATGGCTCAGGTATTTGTTGAAGCAAATGGAAGGAGTAAAGATGACCTGCTTTATCCTATTCCAACTGCTGCTATTGATGTAAATGACCAACTGGACCAGAATCCGGGATATTAAAAAAGATGCACGACTAGTCCTAAAAAAGCATCACAGGATTAGATAAAGAAGAGGCTGTTCAAAAGGCAATTATAAAACAATACGTTGTGTCTAAAGTTGTTTTTTATCCTTTTGAACAGCCTTTTTGTATCCCTTTTATATTCCCTTCCTGCTTTTTGTCATCCTTTTTCTGCTCCAGAAACAAATCCTGTCCAGAATCAAATAATTCTGTAATGTCGTAGCTCTTACTTTTCTTCCCGCCTGTCCAATATCAATTCCCTTTTTCCGGGATATTCGTTTCAACACTTCAACATTTGTTGGAAACATGGTTATATGGTCTATCTTTGTGTCTGAAAAAAATAAAATTCGCATAAATGAAAAAGAAAAAAATAATTGCTATTGTAGCCCATGATAACCGGAAAAAAGATATGATTGAATGGGTGTCGTGGAACTGGAGAGAACTTTGTCCGCACCGCCTGGTTTGTACGGGCACGACCGGAAAACTGGTTGAAGAAGCCCTTGTCAAAAAATGTGAAGAGAACGATGTGGTTCCTCCGGAAATCAGTCGTTTAAAGTCTGGTCCGTTAGGCGGTGACCAGCAATTGGGCTCACAGATATGTGAAGGGCAAATCGACATGCTGGTTTTCTTTTGGGATCCGATGGAGCCGCAACCTCATGATGTTGATGTAAAAGCGTTGCTACGTATCTCGACCTTATACAATATTCCGACTGCCATCAATCGTTCATCAGCAGATTTTATTATTTCATCGAAGCTCTTTGCACAGGAATATACACCTACTTTAAAAGATTATTCAAGCTATATAACTCGAAAAGTTAACCTTTAAGAATTACTGAATTCTAATAAAATTGCCGATGCAGAACCTCGCTTAATGAACGGAAGGGGACATACAGATTTAATGTTAAGTAATATTTCTTCATTTGAAGATTTTTTCAGAAAAAATTATCATGTGGCCTGTCTGGTTGCATTGCGTTATTTGAAAAAAGAACAGGAAGCTGAAGATATTGTCCAGGAGACCTTTCTTTACTTATGGGAAAAAAGAAGAGAATTGGAGGTTCAGCGAAATTTGAAGCAATACTTTTTTCAGGCAGTAAAAAACCGAAGCATAAATTAAAAAATATTTTCTGTATGTATTTTTCTGCCCGATTAAACAACTTCTAAAACACACTTGCGAGTATCGTCAACCATTGTCATCCTGATCCCAAGCGCTCGGGAGAAATATCTGTTAGTTTATTACACTGATCATGAGCCTAAGTTGGAGCGATACAAATGATGGAAGCAGGTCTCTCGGAGGCGACGTACATGTGATATGATATACAAACATTTACATGGAACGCGGAAACACGTTCGTTACAATACGAAGAGGAATACTTCAAGCAGCGGATAATTATATAGTGTCCATGTCTGGATAACAGTTGCCCTGCCCGGCATAGTTGTTCAGGTATGGACAACTTTATGTTTTCCATGCTAAATGAAATTAACATGGGAGGATAATTTTGGATCAGTTAAAAAAGTTGTGGAGAAAAATATAAAAACGAACTTTGTATTTTATATTTTACAAATGAAGGGACAATCAAACGAACATTACCAGACATTGCTAAAATTACTTTTACCAGAAGAAATCTTTGAATATTTCGACATTGTTCAAATAGAAACAGGAGAAAAAGAAATCCATGTACATTTGGAAGAAAAGGCAATAAAGCCGGAAGGATATGAATTGGTAAAGCTTATTTCCAAAGGATTTTATAACGAATCAGTGATACAGGATTTTCCATTACGGGACAAAGCCATGTTTTTGCACGTAAAGCGTCGGAGATGGTTTTCAGAATCGACAGGCAAGACAGTAGAGAGGGACTGGGATAGTGTTGCAAAAGGGACTCGTTTGACGAAAGGTTTTGCAATTTTTTTAAAAGGGTTTTTTGGACAATTACCCCATCAGCAGCAATAGTTTAGAAAAGTACTATTCCATTGATGGGGATCGTTTTGGGCAACAGTACAAAGAGTATTTGAGTGATTTTCCCACTTGGGGACAAAAGCCACATGCAAAGGACTGGATTCTTTTCCCGGAGAACGTTGGTACACAATTAAGCATTGACGAGACAGCCCTTACCAATGGAGAACTTTACACGATTGTAACCAATAAAGCAGGCAAAGGGAAAAAAGGCGCATTAGTTGCAATGGTTGAAGGTACGGAGGCAGAAAAAATCATAGAGGTTTTAAAAAGAATCCCCGAAGAAAAAATCAATATGGTAAAAGAAGTAACACTTGATATGGCCAATTCCATGGATAAAATAGTACGAAGATGTTTTCCCAAAGCTAAGCGGGTGATCGACCGTTTCCATGTTCAAAAATTGGCTTACGATGCATTACAGGAGATGCGTATTGCCCATCGTTGGGATGCAATAAACGAAGAGACCAACGCCATTGAAAATGCAAAAGCAGATGGTAAAAAATATGTTCCGGAAATATTAAGCAATGGGGATACAAAAAAGCAACTACTTGCCCGTAGTCGGTATTTATTGTTCAAGTCTGGTGATAAATGGACGGAGAAACAAAAGAAAAGAGCTGCAATATTATTTGAACTTTTTCCTGACATAAAACAAGGGTATTCTCTTACTCATTCATTAAGGATGATATTTTCAAAAAACAAAAACAAAGGCGTAGCTTATACGAAAATGGCTAAGTGGTTTAATGATGTTACCGAATCTGGATTTAAATCATTCAATACCATATCTGCAACATTCTATTCGCATTATCCTGAAATATTGAACTTCTTTGACAATCGAAGCACGAACGCTTCTGCTGAATCTTTCAATGCTAAACTGAAAACTTTCAGGGCTACTCAAAGAGGTGTTGTTGATATTGAATTCTTCCTGTTCAGAGTTGCTAAAATTTATGCTTGACCGGTAACTCCACAACTTTTTCATGTGATCCATAATTTTCTGCCCCTATATGCGCCCCTCTGAAAATAAAAAACTCCGAAAAGCCTATAAATAAACAAATTCGGAGTTATATTTGAGGTTCCTGGCGGATTCGAACCGCCGTAAACGGTTTTGCAGACCGCTACCTAGCCACTCGGTCAAGGAACCATTTTAGTTCGGATTGCAAATGTAATAAAATTTTGTTTTCTCCCAATAGCTTTCTTTTTTTGGGATACGACAAAATCCACTTTCTTTGTCAGATGTTCATGGTAACACTTACCTTTTCAACCGGCCCTCCAAAAGGAGGGTTCATTTTCGATATTTTTACCGACGCTTTCCCAATCTCAGGAAATTGCGATTTTAAACGATCAAGAATCCGCCCTGCAACATGTTCCAGCAGGCTCGAAACAACAGCCATCTCCTTTTTTACTGTCAAATAAACATTTTGGTAGTCCAAAGCATTGTCCAGATTGTCGGAAGCCGCGGCTTTTGAACAATCGGTTTCGATATGAATGTCCACCAGGAAACGGGTTCCTACTTTTTGTTCCACATCGTAATACCCGTGATAGGCATAAAACTCCATTCCCTCAATTTCAATAATCCCCATTTTTTCAGACTCTTAATCATTATTCAGGGACAAATTTAAATTTTATACTTTAGTATTTCTTTTTTTAATGTTTAAAACCTTTGTTGAAAATCATTTTTTACTTTTGCAAATATCAGTAAAAGAAAAAAATAAAAACCAGGGGCTGAAATGAGCGAGAAAAATAATGAAGCGGAAATTTCGGTGAAAAAAAATTTCATTCACCAGATTATTGAGGAAGAAATCAAAGAAGGTAAAAATAATGGCCGGGTACACACGAGGTTCCCTCCCGAACCAAACGGTTATTTACATATCGGGCATGCCAAGTCGATTTGTCTTAATTTTGGAACTGCCCAGAAATACAACGGGTTGACCAACCTTCGTTTCGACGATACCAATCCGACAAAAGAAGAAACAGAATATGTTGAATCAATAAAGGAAGACGTACGCTGGCTGGGATTTGACTGGGATGACCGTGAATATTATGCCTCTGATTATTTTGACAATCTTTTCGATTTTGCAGTAAAGCTGATCAACGAAGGCAAAGCTTATGTCGACGATCAGGATGCCGAGACCATCAGCAGCCAAAAAGGCACCCCTACCCGACCAGGCACGGAAAGCCCTTTCAGAAACCGTTCGGTGGAAGAAAACCTCGACTTGTTTATGCGCATGAAGGCCGGCGAATTCAATGAAGGCAACTGTGTTCTGAGGGCAAAAATCGATATGGCTTCACCCAACATGCACATGCGAGACCCGATCCTGTACCGTGTAATGAAAACCTCGCATCATCGTACCGGCGACAAATGGTGTATTTACCCAATGTACGACTTTGCCCACGGCCAGTCCGATTACTGGGAAGGGATTACCCATTCGATTTGTACGCTCGAATTCGAAGTGCACCGTCCACTCTACGACTGGTTTATCGACCAGTTACAAACAGATGAATACCGCCCCCGGCAGATTGAATTTGCACGTTTAAACCTGAGTTATACCGTAATGAGCAAACGCAAACTGCTGGAACTGGTAAAAGACAAACATGTAAAAGGATGGGATGATCCACGTATGCCAACCATTTCAGGACTGAGGAGGCGTGGTTATACCCCTGCATCGATACGGAATTTTTCTGAACGTATCGGGGTCACCAAAGTTGACGGGATGATTGATGTTGCCCTTTTGGAACATTCCGTGCGTGACGACCTGAACAAAACGGCACAACGGGTCATGGGCGTCCTCAACCCGTTGAAAGTGGTAATCACCAATTATCCTGAAGGGCAGGCAGAACAACTGGATGCTATTAATAACCCGGAAGACCCGGAAGCAGGAACCCGGAAAGTACCATTCACCCGCGAAATATATATCGAACGCGACGACTTCATGGAAGACCCGCCACGGAAATTTTTTCGTTTGGCGCCGGGACGTGAAGTTCGTTTACGTTATGCCTATTTCGTTACCTGCACCGATGTGATAAAAGATGAAAACGGCAAAATCACAGAACTTCACTGTACGTACGACCCTGCATCAAGAGGTGGCAACTCGCCCGACGGACGAAAAGTAAAATCAACACTGCATTGGGTTTCGGTCGCCGAAAATGTGAAGGCCGAAGTACGTTTGTACGACCGTCTGTTCAATGATGAAACTCCTGACGGACATAAAGACGTGGATTTTAAAAAATTTATGAACCCGGATTCATTAAGTATACTCCCTGAATGCTACATCGAACCATTTGTAAAAGATTCAAAACCGTTCGATCATTTTCAGTTTGAAAGACTGGGATATTTCAATCTCGATCCCGATTCAACAAAGGAAAAACCGGTCTTCAACCGTACTGTACAGTTGCGGGATACCTGGTCGAAAGAACAAAAGAAATAAATATTGAAAAATCCGGTCATTCCCAACGACCGGATTTTTTATTTTACGGCTTTACTGCGACACAAAAGGTCACATTATCACCGCTCCACATATCACCTTCCGGTAAAACATCAGTAAAAAATTCATTATTCGTAAAACCCTCACGTTCCAGTTCTGTCTCAATATCAGTATTCGAAAACGCCTGTCGTAAATTTCGTGGATTTAATTGTCTTTTTACCGATTAATCACAATCACTAACCGATCCTGTTTGTGCCCCTTTTTTATCAGGAATGTACTTTTATCATGAATTTCAAAATTGTATCCAAATGGAAAATCACTCTTACCGACACAGAAGTTCCGGTTCATTGCTGGCCTGGATATTGATTATTACGGGTATAGTTTTAATACTGAGACATACCGGTTGGGACATTAACCTTCCGGGAGTGGGGGCTGTATTTCACAGGATTGGTCAGTTCACAGGCGATGTATTTCATTTCTTTGCTCATATCGGATGGCCTGCTCTGTTGATCATTGCCGGGATTATCCTGCTGGCTGGCAGACGGTTAATTGGAGGCCTGTTTTTGTTTTTAGTCCTGCTCTTTATACTACCACATTTTATTATTATCCCCGGAATTCTGCTTATAATATTTTTTCCGTTGATTTTAATTATTGCCGGAATCGTTATTCTGACTAAATTGTTTTAATTTGTCAGGAATTTTAAAAATACCGGGGTTCAGTAAAAAAGAAAAGATTAATTCAGTGGATTATGAAAGAATATAAAGGAAATAAACGGTTTTATTTTGGCATTATCCTGATTGCAATAGGAGCTTTTCTAATCCTTGAAAAAATGAACCTTATCCCCTGGAATATAGTCGAAATTTTTATCAGCTTTCAAATGCTGATCATTGCAATAGGAGCGCTTATGATATTGGGGGGCAACCGAAAAGGAGGGGTAATTGTTGTATTAATCGGAGTTTTTTTCCTCATTCCAAGAGAAATCAGGCATGATTACTGGCCCCTGCTGCTGATTGCCATCGGGGCAGCTATGTTGCTAAGGCATAGAGGGAAAAAGGATGAAATAATTATGGGAAGTAAAAGTTCATCGGTCGATTATTTCGATGACTTTGTGATTTTCGGGGGACGCGAGATTTTTATCAATTCACAGCATCTTTTGGGAGGGAAAGCAACCTCTATATTTGGTGGCATCGAATATGACCTGCGTAGCGCCATCCCTTCTGAAAAAGGTTCGGTGATCGATTGTGTGACCATATTCGGCGGATGTGGCTTTAAAATCCCGCCTGACTGGAGTATACGTAACGAAGTGACAACTATTTTTGGCGCATTTACCGACAAACGCGGCGAAACTTTTCAGCAAACTTCCTACGACCCTTCAAAAACAATTACCATTAAAGGAATATCGATATTCGGAGGAGTTGAAGTCAGACACATTTAGCAGCCTGAAACGGTTGTTTTTTACAGGTATTTTTCAATGAACAAAACAGAACAAATGCCGGAACTCTTTTTTCAATGAAACATCCTTTTATCCAAAACAGGAAACTATTAATCTACTACTGGGTATTTTGGTTCGTGCTGGGGATCGGGAGTATTGCCATGGAATGGTTGTATTACGATCATCCACTGAAATTAACGTTGGTCGAATGTGTTACAGGTTTGCTTATTTACCCGACCATTGGCCTTTCTATCTGGTTTGCCATTCAGTATAACCGTTTCGAAGAGTATGAAATTTTCCGGATTCTTTTGTTTCACCTGGTGTTTGCAACGATCATTGTTACTTTATGGATATATCTTGGAATTACATTTTCAAAATTATTAGATGCCGATTTATCACGGCAAATCTATGCACAGCTTCCCAAGAAAATTTTTGGTGGCTATTTTCTCTATATCATTTTTGTAGTGTTTTTTTCAGCTATTAATTATTATCAGAATTTTAAAGAAAAAATCCAGCAGGAATCGGAGTTGAAAGCCCTGGTTCGGGAGGCTGAACTGCAAGCACTAAAAGCCCAAATCAATCCACATTTTCTCTTTAACAGCCTGAATTCAATTTCTTCCCTGACAATTTCCAATCCTGAAAAAGCCCGGGAAATGGTCATTAACCTTTCCAACTTCATGCGTTACTCCCTGATGCACGATGAAACAGAAACCGTTCCTTTCAGTAAAGAACTGGAAAATATAAAATTATACCTTGGTATTGAGAAAGTACGGTTTGGAAAAAAGTTAAATTCAGAGTTTGAAATTGACGAACACTGCGGGAACCTGGGGGTACCCAATATGATCTTACTTCCTTTGTTTGAAAACGCAATTAAATACGGAGTGTACGAAACCACTGACCAGGTGACCATAAAAACGGCCTGTTCCTGCGACGAATCGTTCCTTTATATTTCGATTGAAAACGATTACGATCCGAATGCCGTACATCGTAAAGGCGAAGGAATAGGACTTCGTAACATCAGGCAACGACTGGCCATTATTTATAAAAATCCGGACTTGTTACAAACAAAGGACCATAAAAACCGCTTTGAAGTAAAATTGAGCATCCCTCAAAATCACAAAAACCATGAACGAAAAACTTAGAACAATTATCATTGAAGATGAAGAACTGGCCCGCAACCTTCTTCAAACATATCTGAAAGACCACCCGGGCATTGAAGTCATCGGCGAATGCGAAAATGGCTTCGACGGGGTAAAAATGATCAACGAGCAAAAGCCAGACCTCGTGTTTCTTGATATACAGATGCCTAAAATCTCCGGCTTCGAGATGCTGGAATTACTTGATCACAAACCCGAGATCATTTTTACTACTGCCTACGACCAGTATGCCCTGAAAGCCTTCGAATACAACGCGGTCGATTACCTGCTGAAACCTTTTGCAAAAGACAGGCTTATAGCTGCCATCGACAAATTAATTGCACGCACACAAACCGGGGATAATCCGGCTGAACGCTTTGACAAACTGAGCAATTACCCGCATGCAGAATACCTCGACAGGGTGGTCGTTAAAGACCGGCATAAAATTAACATTATCACGGTCGATATCATTCGCTACATCGAGTCGCTTGACGATTATGTACTGATCTACACAACAGAAGGACGGCATATGAAACAAAAAACCATGAAATATTTCGAAGATCATCTCAATCCGAAAAATTTCATCAGGATACACCGTTCCTATATTGTACAGGTAAAATTTATTGCTGAGATTCAACAATACGAAAAAGAATCATATATCGTTATCCTGAAAGACAAAACAAAACTGAAAGTCAGCAAAACCGGCTATAAGAAGATCAAAAACGTTCTTCATTTTTAATAAATGAAATTTTACAAATGTCACAACAATGTTATAACAGAGGAATGGACATGGTAGGTCCAAAACGTTTTGATGTTTGGATAGTAGGGCTTAACCCTCCTGGCATAGATAAAATAAGGCTTATTAAAAAGATCGGGGAAATAGACAAAAAAACAAAAAAATTGCTTTGTGAAGTGTTGATCGATAATTTTAGATATTAGGCTCCCTGTTATTTTCGTATTACCCATCCCGAAAAAGTTTCTAATTTTACCTGCAGAAAAATCGCGGGAATGAAAAAATTCATTTTTATTTCATTTATCTTATCCCCGTCAGTGGTACTGGCACAAACCTCCGTAGGTCCCGAAGGTTATAAACTGTTATGGATAACCGGTATTGTTATTCTTTCTTTGGGTATTGTTCTTTTCTTCTCACGGATGAGCAAAAAACAAAAAAGCCACCCAAAAAAATTTCTTCGTTTCAGACGTAAAAAACTGGCGCTTGAACTAACCAAAGACCGTCTGATCCGGCCAAAAACACTGACTCTTACTGTAAAGAATACCGGAAGCCGGTTTGTCGATATCGAAGCGCCTGTGCTCATCTTCCGAAAATTATGGTCGAAACGAAAATTTAAACTGAAAAGGATAAACAACAGGGAGGTTTACCCGCTTTACCTGGACGCAGGAAAAACACATACCGTGATGATTGACCTCAACCGCTTTTTTGAACACGATAAAAAACTGAAACGCTTTTACCGGGGACAAATCATCTTACAGGATGTGGAAGGTAAAACATTCAGATCGAAACGTGTCAGCCTGCGTAAAAGTCTCTATTCCTGACCATGCGAAACTGGAAATTTAACCACATCGATTTTTCCTGCTACCCGTATTACGGGGGCGATAACCTGGGCGTATTCTATTCTGAAAAAAAACTTCATATAAAAATATGGGCACCCACAGCAAAAAGTGTCGAATTCAGAATATATGAAAACAGTGTTTCAGGAAGCGCCATCCTTATTGATTATCTTTTACCCGCAGAAAACGGGACATGGCAACTTGCTTTAAACGGTAACTTTAAGAATTTGTATTATACCTTCAAAGTAGACGATGGTGAACCGTTGAACGAGGTTCCTGATATTTACGCACGGGCTGTCGGAACCAACGGAAAACGGGGACTGATCTTCGATCCGGCAGAAACTTATCCCGAAGGATGGGAAACCGACTTGCCGGTAAAAATTGAAAATCCGGTGGATGCGGTTATTTACGAACTTCATGTACGCGATTTTTCAAGCGATCCGTCTTCTGGCTTCAGAAATAAAGGAAAATTTCTGGCTTTTACTGAAGAAGGGTTGCAAAACAGCAAAGGAGATAAAATCGGCATTGACCACCTGAAAGAACTGGGCATCACGCATGTTCACCTGTTGCCTGTAAACGATTTTTACACGGTTGACGAAGCTAATCCTTCGGAACAGTACAACTGGGGATACGATCCGTTGCATTATAATGCACCTGAAGGAAGTTACTCGACCAATCCCGGTTCGGTATCGCGTATCAAGGAGTTAAAACAACTGATCCGGAGCCTGCACAAGAATGGCATCGGGGTAATTTTTGATGTCGTTTATAACCATACCGGGTACACCCGGCGTTCGGCGTTTAACCAAACCGTACCCGGTTATTTTTACCGGCAAAACAGGGGCGGCGGATTTTCCAATGCCAGCGGCTGTGGCAACGAAATTGCTTCGGAACGGGCCATGGTGCGCAAATACATAGCCGATTCGCTGTGTTACTGGGCCAGTGAGTTTCATGCCGATGGTTTCCGTTTCGACCTGATGGGCGTTCTCGATATTGAAACCATGAACCTGATACGGGCCAGACTGGACTATGTAAATCCCGGTATTATACTTTACGGAGAAGGATGGACGGCTGACAAAAGTCCGCTTGACGAAAAATACAGGGCCGTAAAAACCAATGTTTCCCTCCTCGACCGGATTGCCGTTTTTAACGACGATATACGCGATGCACTGAAAGGCAACAATTTTAACGGACAGTCGAAGGGATTTGTAAGCGGACAGACCCTGCGGGAAGAACAATTAAAATTCGGAATGGTAGCGGCCTGTTTCCATCCCCAGATCACGTATTATTTTGTTGAGAGTTCGGAAACCCCCTGGGCAATGGAACCCTGGCAATGCGTGAACTATGTATCATGCCACGATAATTATACCCTGTACGACAAACTGGTATCGGGTTCTCCGGATACCTGTGAAGAGGAACTCAGCAAAATGATTTGCCTGGCAGGGGCCATTATCCTGACGTCGCAGGGAATTCCTTTTTTACACGCAGGAATGGAAATGGCCCGAACCAAAAAAGGCGACCACAATTCGTACCAATCGCCGGACTCTGTGAATAAAATCGACTGGGAACGAAAAAGCAAATACCCCGGTATTTTCAATTATTACCGGGAACTGATTCAATTACGTAAACAACATCCTGCTTTCCGCCTACGGTCGTCTGACCATATCAGGCATCATTTTCATTTTTCAGGATATTATCGGCCGGGTGTGGTTTCCTATTCGCTTACCAACCATGCAAACGGCGACCCATGGGAAGAAATACTTCTAATTTTTAACGGAAACAAAGAAGAAATTGAATTTCCCTTAGATGAAAATAAATCATGGAAAGTTATCGCCCGCGATCAGCAAGTGAATTGCTCCGGTATTGAAAACTATTCAGGCAAACAAATTAAAGTTCCGGGTATTTCAATGCTGCTGCTGGCTGAAGATTCGTAAAAACAAATAAGATTCAGAAACAGGGTAAGCTTACTTTGCAGCCTAATATACAGCCAGCAACAAATTAATATCTTTCACAGGAAGGTTGAGTTTTTCCCCCAGATCCCGATTGGTTAAAATGCCGTTATAAATATACACGCCCTTTCTGAAGCTTTTCGAATTTTTAATGTAATTGTCCATACCTCCAATTTCCCCGACAGCGATAATAACAGGGGTCAGGATATTACTAAGCGCAATCGATGCAGTTCGGGCAACAATCGAGGGGATATTGGGGACACAATAATGAATAACCCCGTGTTCCTCATAGGTGGGATTATTCAGGTCGGTACATCTCGATGTTTCGAAACACCCGCCCTGGCTCACGTTCAGGTCAATAATCACCGAGCCTGCTTTCATCTTTTTTACCATCTCCTCAGGCACCTTGAACTTCAGTTTGGCATTTACCGACATGGCCCCTAACACAGCATCGGCTGATCTCAACGCTTTTTTAAGCACTTTCGGATAAAACACCGAAGTAAAAATGCGCTGTCCCAGTTTTTCCTCCAACAAACGTAAGTCATAAATACTATCGTCGAATACCTTAACCAAGGCGCCCAGCCCTAATGCCGTACGGGCAGCAAACTCGGCAGCAGTACCTGATCCCAGTATCACCAACTCGGCAGGGGAAATGCCTGTTATCCCCCCAAGCAGAACACCTTTTCCCTTCCGCGAGTTACTCAGGTATTCACTGGCCAGGGTAATCGCCGTGTTGCCGGAAATCTGGCTCATCAACTGTACCACGGGCATACACCCTTTATCATTCTCAATATATTCGTAGGCAATGGTAGTTACCTTTTTCTGCTGAAGCTTTTGAATAGTTTCTGCACAATGGGAGCTGATCTGCAAATCTGAAATCAAAACCTGGTGTCCTTTCAGCAAATCAATCTCGTCGCCCGAAAAAGGTGAAACCCTGATAATGATATCACACTCATAAACATCCTGCTGCTTCTCTGTAACAATAGCACCTGCATCGCGGTACTCTTTGTCCGAATAACTGGCAGCCTTGCCTGCATTGGTTTCAATAATAATCTCATGCCCGTACGAAACCAGCAGTTCAACAGCCTGCGGAGTTAGCGGGACACGATATTCCACTTTATGATAATCAGAAGGAATGCCAACGGTCACTTTTTTCCCTTTTCTTCGAATTTCAAGCATTTCTTCTTTAGGTAACAGCAAGGTTTGCTCAAGGGGCTTCATGTCAGAATGATGTTCTTCCTGTGTCATTTTTTTTCAGATTGAGTTTTGAAGTTAGATATTCCGAATGAATATTCAAATATTAAATCATGGAAACTTCAACCAGCCGTTGTTCGTCTATCCCTGCACGAATGTCAACTTTTACGATTTCAGCCGGAAGAAGTTCTTCAATTTTTTCGGGCCACTCGATAAAACAATAATGACCGGAATAGAAATAATCTTCATATCCCAGGTCATAAGCTTCCTGAAGATTTTTAATCCGGTAAAAATCGAAATGATAAATCAGAAGATCCGAAGAAGTGGTATATTCGTTAATAATGGCAAAGGTAGGACTGGTCACGTTATCAAGCGATCCCAGTTCCCTGCAGATTGCTTTAATAAAGGTCGTTTTTCCTGCTCCCATACTACCATAAAACGCAAAAACCCGTCGCGATCCAAAAGCATCAAGCAATTGGCGGGCTGCATCCCTTAAATATGCAGGCGAAGTTATATCAATACGCATCTTTTTAGCTGAATAGTACTTTCATTTTTTAGCAATGTACAAATGTACAAAGATTCAAAACTATGCAGAATTTTTGTACAGGAAAAAAATCTGTATCCCCAGATGCGGCTACCCTTTATTTCAACAGCATACCCGGCATACCTCATATTTTATCCCCCGGGGTTGCGTTCCCCCGGGCTACCATACTCTGACCTGTACCGGGCCTTGTTATATCATGATTGGATATTCGTTTTTCCCGGGTTTTTCTTCGTTCTTTTATGTAACTACTTTCAAAGTTGTTATTCTTCTATTGGGCTACAACACTGTTACTGAGGGACTCTTATGTAACACTTTTTTGTTATTCCTTATTTGCCTTCCTCTCTAAGAGAGAAAATAGGTTACTCCAGGTCCCGGAGCAGCATGGTCCGGAAGCTGGAGCATACTGCTCCGGGAAGGGGAGCATACTGCTCCAGCATCAGGAGTAGCGTACTCCAGCCCCTGGAGCAGTCTGCCCCAGGAACAGGAGCACGGCTCTCCTGGTAACGGAAGTTGTCAAGTCTGGTCATCCATGTCGTCGTCGGGGTCGCTTGCCTGATGGTTCTTCTGCAAAAAATAAAATAATAAACTTTGTGAAAATATCATCCCTCCGGGATTTTTGTTCCCCTTACCTTTCTCTTCTTCTGCTCTTCTTATCTTTTTTGTATTCGCCTCTGTCCGGCGGGGCCCTTCCTTTTGCAGTCGACCAAAAGGAAGTAAAAGTCTTGTCAAAGTCATCCTTCCTCCCGCCTCACGGTTTTTTATTCCCGGCACACATCCCTGAAGACCCGCCAAAAACCGCTCCCGCCTTCGCCGGCCCGGACTACTTTGATCGACCTTCCCTGCTTTTCACCTTCCGGTGAATTGGGGACTTGACTTACAGATACCTTTCCTGTCATATCCTCATTATGCCCAAAATTTTTTGGGTGGCAACTGCCTATGACAGAATTACGTAGAACGCTGATTATCTGCAACAACCAAATTCAGCTCATAAGCTAATTTTTTAACTGTTTTCATCTTGTTTAGCATTATCTGTTCTTCGTAATTTTTGATGCCTTTTTTCATCTGTCATTGACTCATTATGCTCAAAAATTTTGAGTTCATACTCGGAATGACGATTTATTGTATAAATCATAGGGGGAGGGGAAACGGCGGCTATGCCGCCGTTTCCCCTCCCCCTCGAACTAAAGATCCGTGTCATTCCGACCGAAGGGAGGAATCTCTTTTTTCATCATTTCATCATTTCATCATTCCATCATTCCCGGCCATACAACTGCTCTGCTTTTTTTGACGAACTACTGTGGCCGGGAATGTTCCGGTTACATTCAACCCCGGGGTTGCGTTCGTGCCTCACTTATACCCCGGGTTATTGATGTATGTCCCTCAGGGACAGCAAACCTCTCCGGACAAGGAGCAATGCCCATCAAACACAAAACGTCAAACCATCAAACGCTCTGCCTCGAACAGGTAGCAGACCATCAAACCTTTCAAACACAAAGGATCAAACGGCCTTTCCCCGGGTACTGGAACACTTTATGGCGGCTCTTTTTGGATCCCTTTTCCATCTGTAGGAAAAAAGGATCCGCCCGTCCGGCTTTGAGGACTACTTTGATCGACCTTCCCTGCTTTTCTCCTTCCGGTGAATTAAAGCTGTTGACCACCCCATCCGGCAAGCCGGACACCCCTCCTTAGAAAAAGGAGGGGAAACGGAAGAAGTGGCGGCAGTGAAGAATAAGTTACTATGTTATGGCTTCTGAAAACAGATATGACTACTCCCGCATAATACCACTAACCTTTCAAAATACCACCATGCCAAAAATTCTCCTCCTAACAAGGAGGAGTACCCCGGCTTGCCGTGGGGAGGTGGTACTGAATCCCTCTTGAAAACAGATGGGAATGGTGGGGCGGATACTTTCAAAACATCGCTTTTTTCAGCATTCCATCATTCCCGGCCATAGAACGGCACCGCTTTTTTTAACGAACTAACGTGGGCGGGAATGTTCCGGTTGTTCTCTAAAAGAGAACGGTTCCTTTAGTAAGCAGGCCTCCCACTTAAAAATCGAACATACATTCAGGTGTGCAACAAGGGCATCTGAACATAATCCATTTTTTAAAATCAGCAACTTTATTTTTACCAACGACCATATTCCTTCCTTGTCCATGCTTTA
Organism: Prolixibacteraceae bacterium; assembly: GCA_963662895.1. GTDB lineage: Bacteria > Bacteroidota > Bacteroidia > Bacteroidales > Prolixibacteraceae > GWE2-42-39. Next base: position 3,911,966 of record OY759982.1, read on the forward strand.
CGACTAATTGTATTTTGTCATTTTTGATATAATAATAAGATAATATTGAATAATAATTAATAATAACCTGGCGATTGATCCGGAAAAAACAAGAACACAATACTTTTTCTATAAAAGATAATCTTTTCTCATAGATATATATTTCATTCTCTTTTGTTACAACAAAAACATTTTTATCCTCATAAAAAAAATAGAGAATATTCATAACAGGAATAATTAAATTTTCTTTTCCTCTTAACACAATGATATTCTTTAATCGTAATTGCTCTTTTTGCCCCGAACTGTTTCCCTTAACATTTTGTTTTTCATAATTTGAATACATCATTTCTTAATATTCTTTTGAAGGTGCCGGGACCCAACAGAACATCATTCATCACTCCTTCCTTCCTGTCATTCCAGGTTTTCCCCTATTATATGTTTAATTTAGAAATTGAATTATGTCTTTTATATTTTGAGGTGTTGCCAGGATTTTCCTCTGGTCATCGACAATAAAGAGGACAGGAGAGGAAAGAATATAATACTCTTTACACACCTGGCTGTTAACTCCTCCCGGAGCCCATATATCAGTCCACTTAAATTTTTCCTGAAGATGAAATTGTTTCCATTGAGTCCGTTTATCGTCAACAGCAATTGTTATTACATCAAACCAGGCATTGTTTTCAGGGTTCTCATACCAGCTTTTCAATTCTTGAAGTAATTCTTTACAATGGCTACACGTTGATTCATAAAATATCAATAATCCGTAGCTATTTTCTTCCGAAATGCCACTAAAATGTACCTGCATCCCGTTTGCCATTTCTGCATCAAAAGGAGGAGCAACAGCTCCTTTTCCAAGTTTCTTCATTCCCTCCAGACGCCGGATTATTTCCTGTTTTCTTGAAGTCAGACAATTAGGATTCCGGATATGTTGTTCAAGCATCTTTATTCCCTGTCCGATATTATAACTTTCGTATCCCTTGTAAAAATAATCGACCATCCAACCATATACTTTGGGATCTCCCTGAGATGCCTTTTCGCAGGCAATCCGTCCGGCTTCGGAAAACAGCGAATCGCGCAGTTTCTCTGTTGTTGCACGTACACCAAATAGTCTCATGTAATTACTGAGAAAATCATAAAATGCCTGTGTCCGTAACACCAACGTATCTTCCAGGTTGATCTCGTCAAAATAATGCAATGCCTGTTCATCCACCCGTTTCCAGACAGGAACATTCCATGGGGCCAATGGTACTTTCTGAAATGTAAACAGCCGGCTTGTAAACAAATCCTTATACTGCTCTTCCCGGGAAGAAATCCATTGATTGTACTTCTTACGCCTTTTCCCGAATTCATTTATTGTTTGCTTATAAAAGCTACCGGACGGAGTGTCGTACTCCAGCAATAGCTGCTCCAACAACATCAATTGTTGACGCTGCTTGCTGTCTTCCTGGGTAAATGCATAATAAACCGGATTTTCCTTATCATTTCCAAAGTCGATACTATCAGGCCGGGCATGTAATGGAATGACATTCAATGTCAGATCATGATCCGACATAAAAAAAACAAATTCCGAAGGATAAGGCTGGTCCTTTTCTTTCTGGCGATAATCCATACGTAATAGAAATTGCCCCGGAAGATAATCATTCGAGATACTAAAAACGGCAGTATCTTTCACATTCGGAACTACCTTTAACGGGGAAGCATAACGTCCGTTTCGATAAGGGCTTACTGTAACCTTTGAATCATAAACACCTCTTATTCTGACTGTAAAACATTTATCATCTCCACGCAAAGGCTGAGCTATACTTTGATTTTCAAACACCAGGAAAAAGAATATTCCCAGAAAAAAAATCTTGTTCATTTTAAAAATATCGTTTTGCATAACGGCTATCGTATTAATAAAAAACTGACGATATTGTTTTTGCTTTTTCATTATTTAATTTTTGCTTTTATATTATCCATTCATATTCGTTATTCATTCCTTTTTAGTTAAAAACTTGTGAGGCCGGTCCGGCTGATAATGATTATTTTAATGTACGGTCACGACATACTGCACCCTTACGTGTAACCTTCCTCCGGGTCCCGTCCTACTTCCTCCCGTTCCATTTTTTATCTTCCATTCTTTTTCAGCTCCCTGCGGATCGCTTACCACGGGTGATGAATATCATGCCCCTGCGGGTCTAAACCTGCAGGGGGCAAACCACAGCACCCCATAGCCATCTCAACGCCTTCTCCTCCTGCACAACTTTTTCCCCGATAAGGAGGAGGAATTTAATTTTTCCAAAGTTCGGCATTTGGAAAAAATCTTGCAAATGCTGGCACGTCTCAGGTTTCCATCGTCTCTTTCGAGTCTTTCCATCTTTTGCCTTCCTCATTCACTATTCGTTATTTTTCATTCATTTCTACTATACTAGCCATTATATCCCTTTTAGTCATATCCTTCCCCGCATCCACAACTTCTTCCCCTGACAAGAGAAACGCAGCAGGAAAGGAGAATCAAATTTTCCAATCTTTGAAAAAGGGTAAAAAAATGCTTACGTTTATCTCCTGTCTGCTTCTCTTCCATCTTTCTTTATCCTTTTTTCCCCTTATAAATTACATCAGAGTAAACGGAATACTCCCCTAATCATGCACACAGCGCAACGGGGAACCGTACGGCTTGTCATAATAAGTCATATAACTGTTTTTGGCATCCACGTACAAATAATATCCCCGCGTCTTATACTGCTGGGTCGAACTCCAGTAACGACCTTCTGTGCCACGCCCGGTCAATGCCCCGTTTGATGAATTAAGGTAACCCGCATAATGCAACTTCAAGACAGAACTGTAGGCATCCGTTCCCGTCGTCCAGTTCTGAGGTGCCGCATCCGCCGCTGTCCACTCAGCATTGGTCGGAATACGCCAGCCGGTACCCAGCAGTAAACGGCACGGGTCATTCGACGAAGACCAGTCAGTGTTCTGCGAAATACTGTTTGTCCATGTTGAGGAAGGGGTACGGATTGTCCCGTTATATTTATATCCCTGTTTGCGATTAAACTGCCAGTACCAGCCTGCAGATGCTTCTGTTGCATCATTTAACGAAGTCGCTCCTCTTTCTGCCCCCAGATTTTGTGTCAGCCAGCAGGACGCTTTCCCGGAAATATTGCTGCTCACCGAATGATAAGTTACTGTTTTTGTCACCGGAGCTCCATTTACCCCTTCCGTATGGATTATTGAGAAACTTTTGGGACACATCTTAAAACTGGTAACCGACGGGCTGTACGCTGTTCCCTTGCTGTTCGTCGCATACGCCCGGACATAATACGTCGGACCTTCCGACAAACCAGTCAGTTTTCCAGTGAAACTACCTGTTCCGTTACCTACAGATACCACATTATCAGAAATGGTCGGAGTGCCTGTTATATTCCAACATAAACCACGAGCTGTCACATCACCTCCACCTGAAATAGTTACAGTAGCTGTCCCCGAGGCAGTCGTTGCTGTCATTCCCGACGTCGGAATTTCCACATCACTAACCGATGGTACGGAAATACTTATCCCGTCGCGCACACAGCGTACCGGGAAGGCATACGACTTATTCATCGATGATATACTACCGGCACTACTGCTTATATACATACTGTTGCCCGTGGTCTTTGAGGACTGCGTACTGCTCCAGTAATAACCAACACTGCCCCGGCTGCCCAGGGACCCGTTTGAATAATTAAGGTAACCGGCATAATGCAACTTCAAGACAGAACTGTAGGCATCCGGTCCCGTCGTCCAGTTCTGAGGTGCCGCATCCGCCGCTGTCCACTCTCCACCGGTCGGGAGGCGCCAGCCAAGCCCAAGCAACAAATGACACGGGTCATTTGCTTCCTGCCAGTTGTAACTTTCCGAAATACTGCCAGTCCACGGGGTATAGCTGTTCGACGGTATATAACTGCTCCCGTCATGCCTGTAACCCTGATTCCGGTTAAACTGCCAGTACCAGCCCCCGGACGGTTCCGTCCCATCTGAAACAGAGGTCGCCTCACGGTCCGCTCCAAGGTTCTGTGTCAGCCAGCATAACGCTTTCCCCGAAATACTGCTGCTCACCGAATGGTACGTTACAACCTTGCTTACAGGCGCCCCGTCAAGCCCTGCCGTATGGATCACCTCAAATTCCCGGGGACAGATCTTAAACTGGCTGACCGACGGACTGTACGCCGTCCCTTCGCTGTTGGTCGCATATGCACGAACATAATAAGTAGATCCTTCCGTTAACCCCGTTAATGTTCCTGAAAAACTCCCTGTTCCGCTTCCTTCTGCAACCACGTTATCAGCGATAGTCGGGGAACCTGTTGTATTCCAGCAAAAGCCCCGTTCCGTCACTGCCGCACCTCCGTTAATGGTCACCGTCGCCGTGCACCCGGCTGTCGTTGCCGTCAAGCCTGAATCAGGGATAGAAACATCACTCACCGTAGCTACGGACTTACTTAACGACTGCCGGATGCAGCGCAACGGGGAACCGTACGGCTTGTCATAATATGTCATATAACTGTTTTTGGAATCCACGTACAAATAATATCCCCGCGTCTTATACTGCTGGGTCGAACTCCAGTAACGACCTTCTGTGCCCCGCCCGGTCAATGCCCCGTTTGATGAATTAAGGTAACCCGCATAATGCAACTTCAATACAGAATTATAAGCTTCCGCCCCCGTCGTCCAGTTCTGAGGTGCCGCATCCGCCGCTGCCCACTCCCCATTGGTCGGGATGCGCCAGCCGGTACCCAGCAGTAAACGGCACGGGTCATTCGACGAAGACCAGTCTGTATTCAGGGAAATACTGTTTATCCAGCTCTCCCACGCGTACTTCGGTACATAACTGTTCCCGGTGGACCTGAAACCCTGTTTCCGGTTGAACTGCCAGTACCACCCCGATGCTGAGGCACTCTTATCGCTGACAGAACCGGCCTGGATGTCAGCCCCCAGATTCTGTGTCAGCCAGCAGGACGGACTGCCCGAGATGCTGCTGCTGATCGAATGGTACGTTACCGTCTTGCTCCCGGCAGCCCCGTTCAACCGCTCTATATGAATGACTTTAAAACTTGCCGGACACATCTTAAACCGGGTGACAGAAGGACTGTAACCAGTTCCCTCGCTGTTTACCGCATATGCACGAACATAATACGTCGAATCTTCGGAAAGATCCTTCAGGATAAGAGTGAAACTGCCCAACTTCGTTTCTGAATCCTTTAACACATGATCACTGGTGTCCGGGGTGCCGGTCGTACTCCAGCAAAAACCCCGTTCCGTTATTTCGGCGCCTCCGTTGCCCGAAACGGTAGCAGTACCCGAGGCAGTCGTTGCTGTCATCCCCGACGTCGGAATTTCCACATCACTAACCGATGGTACGGAAATACTTATCCCGTCGCGTACACAGCGTACCGGGAAGGCATACGACTTATTCATCGATGATATACTACTGATACTACTGTTTATATACATACTGTTGCCCGTGGTGCTTGATGACTGCGTACTGCTCCAGTAATAACCAACACTGCCCCGGCTGCTCAGGGACCCGTTCGAATAATTAAGATAACCGGCATAATGCAACTTCAAGACAGAACTGTAGGCATCCGGTCCCGTCGTCCAGTTCTGAGGAGCTGCATCCGCCGCTGTCCACTCCCCACCGGTCGGGAGGCGCCAGCCAAGCCCAAGCAACAAATGGCACGGATCTCTTGACTCTTGCCAGTTGTAACTTTCCGAAATACTGCCAGTCCACGGGGTATAGCTGTTCGACGGTATATAACTGCTCCCGTCATGCCTGTAACCCTGATTCCGGTTAAACTGCCAGTACCAGCCCCCGGACGGTTCCGTCCCATCTGAAACAGAGGTCGCCTCACGGTCCGCTCCAAGGTTCTGTGTCAGCCAGCATAACGCTTTCCCCGAAATACTGCTGCTCACCGAATGGTACGTTACAACCTTGCTTACAGGCGCCCCGTCAAGCCCTGCCGTATGGATCACCTCAAATTCCCGGGGACAGATCTTAAACTGGCTGACCGACGGACTGTACGCCGTCCCTTCGCTGTTGGTCGCATATGCACGAACATAATAAGTAGATCCTTCCGTTAACCCCGTTAATGTTCCTGAAAAACTCCCTGTTCCGCTTCCTTCTGCAACCACGTTATCAGCGATAGTCGGGGAACCTGTTGTATTCCAGCAAAAGCCCCGTTCCGTCACTGCCGCACCTCCGTTAATGGTCACCGTCGCCGTGCACCCGGCTGTCGTTGCCGTCAAGCCTGAATCAGGGATAGAAACATCACTCACCGTAGCTACGGACTTACTTAACGACTGCCGGATGCAGCGCAACGGGGAACCGTACGGCTTGTCATAATATGTCATATGACTGTTTTTGGAATCCACGTACAAATAATATCCCCGCGTCTTATACTGCTGGGTCGAACTCCAGTAACGACCTTCTGTGCCACGCCCGGTCAATGCCCCGTTTGAAGAATTAAGGTAACCCGCATAATGCAACTTCAATACAGAATTATAAGCTTCCGCCCCCGTCGTCCAGTTCTGAGGTGCCGCATCCGCCGCTGCCCACTCCCCATTGGTCGGGATGCGCCAGCCGGTACCCAGCAGTAAACGGCACGGGTCATTCGACGAAGACCAGTCTGTATTCAGGGAAATACTGTTTATCCAGCTCTCCCACGCGTACTTCGGTACATAACTGTTCCCGGTGGACCTGAAACCCTGTTTCCGGTTGAACTGCCAGTACCACCCCGATGCTGAGGCACTCTTATCGCTGACAGAACCGGCCTGGATGTCAGCCCCCAGATTCTGTGTCAGCCAGCAGGACGGACTGCCCGAGATGCTACTACTGATCGAATGGTACGTTACCGTCTTGCTCTCTGCTGCCCCGTTCAACCGCTCTATATGAATGACTTTAAAACTTGCCGGACACATCTTAAACCGGGTGACAGAAGGACTGTAACCGGTTCCCTCGCTGTTTACCGCATATGCACGAACATAATACGTCGAATCTTCGGAAAGATCCTTCAGGATAAGAGTGAAACTGCCCAACTTCGTTTCTGAATCCTTTAACACATGATCACTGGTGTCCGGGGTGCCGGTCGTACTCCAGCAAAAACCCCGTTCCGTTATTTCGGCGCCTCCGTTGCCCGAAACGGTAGCAGTACCCGAGGCAGTCGTTGCTGTCATTCCCGACGTCGGAATTTCCACATCACTCACTGATGGTACGGAAATACTTATCCCGTCGCGTACACAGCGTACCGGGAAGGCATACGACTTATTCATCGATGATATACTACTGATACTACTGTTTATATACATACTGTTGCCCGTGGTGCTTGATGACTGCGTACTGCTCCAGTAATAACCAACACTGCCCCGGCTGCTCAGGGACCCGTTCGAATAATTAAGATAACCGGCATAATGCAACTTCAAGACAGAACTGTAGGCATCCGGTCCCGTCGTCCAGTTCTGAGGAGCTGCATCCGCCGCTGTCCACTCCCCACCGGTCGGGAGGCGCCAGCCAAGCCCAAGCAACAAATGGCACGGATCTCTTGACTCTTGCCAGTTGTAACTTTCCGAAATACTGCCAGTCCACGGGGTATAGCTGTTCGACGGTATATAACTGCTGCCGTCATGCCTGTAACCCTGATTCCGGTTAAACTGCCAGTACCAGCCCCCGGACGGTTCTGTCCCATCTGAAACAGAGGTCGCCTCCCGGTCCGCTCCAAGGTTCTGTGTCAGCCAGCATAACGCTTTCCCCGAAATACTGCTGCTCACCGAATGGTACGTTACGACCTTGCTTACAGGCGCACCGTCAAGCCCTGCCGTATGGATCACCTCAAATTCCCGGGGACAGATCTTAAACTGGCTGACCGACGGACTGTACGCCGTCCCTTCGCTGTTGGTCGCATATGCACGAACATAATAGGTCAGACCTTCCCGTAAGCCGCCAAGCGTGCCGGTAAAACTGCCCACTCCGCTGCCTGCTGCTATCTTGTCATCTGTTATTACAGGAGCAGTGCCGCCCGTGTTCCAGCAAAAGCCCCGTTCCGTCACTGCCGCACCTCCGTTAATGGTCACGGTCGCCGTACATCCGGCTGTCGTTGCCGTCAAGCCTGAATCAGGGATCAAAACATCACTCACCGTAGCTACGGACTTACTTAACGACTGCCGGATGCAGCGCAACGGGGAACCGTACGGCTTGTCATAATAAGTCATATGACTGTTTTTGGAATCCACGTACAAATAATATCCCCGCGTCTTATACTGCTGGGTCGAACTCCAGTAACGACCTTCTGTGCCCCGCCCGGTCAATGCCCCGTTTGAAGAATTAAGGTAACCCGCATAATGCAACTTCAATACAGAATTATAAGCTGCCGGTCCCGTCGTCCAGTTCTGAGGTGCCGCGTCCGCCGCTGCCCACTCCCCATTGGTCGGGATGCGCCAGCCGGTACCCAGCAGTAAACGGCACGGGTCATTCGACGAAGACCAGCCTGTATTCTGGGAAATACTGTTTATCCAGCTCTCCCATGCGTACTTCGGTACATAACTGCTCCCGGTGGACCTGAAACCCTGTTTCCGGTTGAACTGCCAGTACCACCCCGATGCTGAGGCACTCTTATCGCTGACAGAACCGGCCTGGATGTCAGCCCCCAGATTCTGTGTCAGCCAGCAGGACGGACTGCCCGAGATGCTGCTGCTGATCGAATGGTACGTTACCGTCTTGCTCTCTGCTGCCCCGTTCAACCGCTCTATATGAATGACTTTAAAACTTGCCGGACACATCTTAAACCGGGTGACAGAAGGACTGTAACCGGTTCCCTCGCTGTTTACCGCATATGCACGAACATAATACGTCGAATCTTCGGAAAGATCCTTCAGGATAAGAGTGAAACTGCCCAACTTCGTTTCTGAATCCTTTAACACATGATCACTGGTGTCCGGGGTGCCGGTCGTACTCCAGCAAAAACCCCGTTCCGTTATTTCGGCGCCTCCGTTGCCCGAAACGGTAGCAGTACCCGAGGCAGTCGTTGCTGTCATCCCCGACGTCGGAATTTCCACATCACTAACCGATGGTACGGAAATACTTATCCCGTCGCGTACACAGCGTACCGGGAAGGCATACGACTTATTCATCGATGATATACTACTGGCACTACTGCTTATATACATACTGTTGCCCGTGGTCTTTGAGGACTGCGTACTGCTCCAGTAATAACCAACACTGCCACGGCTGCCCAGGGACCCGTTCGAATAATTAAGATAACCGGCATAATGCAACTTCAAGACAGAACTGTAGGCATCCGGTCCCGTCGTCCAGTTCTGAGGAGCTGCATCCGCCGCTGTCCACTCCCCACCGGTCGGGAGGCGCCAGCCAAGCCCAAGCAACAAATGGCACGGATCTCTTGACTCTTGCCAGTTGTAACTTTCCGAAATACTGCCAGTCCACGGGGTATAGCTGTTCGACGGTATATAACTGCTCCCGTCATGCCTGTAACCCTGATTCCGGTTAAACTGCCAGTACCAGCCCCCGGACGGTTCCGTCCCATCTGAAACAGAGGTCGCCTCACGGTCCGCTCCAAGGTTCTGTGTCAGCCAGCATAACGCTTTCCCCGAAATACTGCTGCTCACCGAATGGTACGTTACAACCTTGCTTACAGGCGCCCCGTCAAGCCCTGCCGTATGGATCACCTCAAATTCCCGGGGACAGATCTTAAACTGGCTGACCGACGGACTGTACGCCGTCCCTTCGCTGTTGGTCGCATATGCACGAACATAATAAGTAGATCCTTCCGTTAACCCCGTTAATGTTCCTGAAAAACTCCCTGTTCCGCTTCCTTCTGCAACCACGTTATCAGCGATAGTCGGGGAACCTGTTGTATTCCAGCAAAAGCCCCGTTCCGTCACTGCCGCACCTCCGTTAATGGTCACCGTCGCCGTGCACCCGGCTGTCGTTGCCGTCAAGCCTGAATCAGGGATAGAAACATCACTCACCGTAGCTACGGACTTACTTAACGACTGCCGGATGCAGCGCAACGGGGAACCGTACGGCTTGTCATAATATGTCATATGACTGTTTTTGGAATCCACGTACAAATAATATCCCCGCGTCTTATACTGCTGGGTCGAACTCCAGTAACGACCTTCTGTGCCACGCCCGGTCAATGCCCCGTTTGAAGAATTAAGGTAACCCGCATAATGCAACTTCAATACAGAATTATAAGCTTCCGCCCCCGTCGTCCAGTTCTGAGGTGCCGCATCCGCCGCTGCCCACTCCCCATTGGTCGGGATGCGCCAGCCGGTACCCAGCAGTAAACGGCACGGGTCATTCGACGAAGACCAGTCTGTATTCAGGGAAATACTGTTTATCCAGCTCTCCCACGCGTACTTCGGTACATAACTGTTCCCGGTGGACCTGAAACCCTGTTTCCGGTTGAACTGCCAGTACCACCCCGATGCTGAGGCACTCTTATCGCTGACAGAACCGGCCTGGATGTCAGCCCCCAGATTCTGTGTCAGCCAGCACGCCATCTGACCCGACATATCGGTGGCCACAGAACTGTAGGTCACCGTCTTGCTCTCTGCTGCCCCGTTTAAACGCTCTATATGAATAACATCAAAACTCGTCGGACAGCTTAAAATTCCCGTTACTTTCGGGCTGTACGCCGTCCCCAGGCTGTTGGTCGCATACGCCCGAAAGTAGTACGTCTGCCCTTCAACCAGACCAGTAACCACCCCGGAAAATGTTCCCAACCCGGCCCCTCCTTTTATTACATTATCCGAAACGGTCGGGGTGCCCGTCGTATTCCAGCAGACCCCCCGTTCCGTCACGGCCTGGCCTCCGTCCAGGACCACCGTTGCCCAGCCCGTTGCCGTACCCGTGGTACGCGAACTGTCAGGCAACTCCACATTGCTAACCACCGGTAACGACTCGACGATCTCATCGCGTACACAACGTACCGGTAAGGCATAAGCTTTTGACATATTGGATATACTGCACGCACTTCCTGTCATATTCAGATAATAGCCACTGCTGGAGGAAGCCTGCGTATTACTCCAGTAACGCCCGTAACTGCCACGGTTATTTAAGGCCCCTGTGCTATAATAAAGATAACCCGCCATGTGCAGCTTCAGCTCCGAATCCCACGCATCGGATGCACTGCCCCAGTTCTGCGGATCGCCATCTGCTGAAAGCCATTCAACCCGGGTCGGTAAACGCCACCCCATCCCTAACAACAGGTTACACGGGTCATTCGATGAACTCCAGTTACTGCTTTGCGAGATACTACTCGTCCACGCAGTGGAAGGGGTTCTCACAGTACCGTCATATGTATACCCCTGACTACGGTTGAACTGCCAGTACCAGCCCCCGGACGGTTCCGTCCCATCTGAAACCGAGGTCGCCAGGCTGTCGGCCCCCAGGTTCTGCGTCAGCCAGCACAATGTACTGCCTGACAAATCCGTACTTACAGAATGGTAAACCACCGTCTTGTCCTCCGGGGCCCCGTTCAACCCTTCTATATGCATGACGGTAAAAGCTGAAGGACAGGCTTTATAACTGCTCGCTGACGGACTATAGCCTACCCCGGCACTGTTAACGGCATAAGCCAGTATATAATAGGTCAACCCTTCTTCCAGACCGCTGATACTGTCGGTAAACTCTCCCAGGCCACTCCCCGCTGATACTATCTTATGATCTTCTACCGTCGGGGACCCTGTCGTGTTCCAGCACAATCCCCGCTCCGTCACTTCTGCCCCGCCATCATCTGTAACCACAGCCGTTACGATTACTGATGTCGAATCTTTTTCTTCTACTTCTGCTGCACTTAAGACCGGCTCCACAGGCAGGGTACGGATCGTATCCACCTGACCGTAACCTGTTCCCAGGTTATTCGTCCCGTAAGCACGAACATAATAAACACTGTCATGTTCCAGGCCAACTATCTTACTTGTAAATTTCCCTACATCGCTCCCGTCTGTTGTCCGCGTCGAAAGAGAGACATCCGGAAGTGCGGTACTGCTCCAGCAAACTCCCCTCCGGATTACACTCCTCCCTCCGTCTGACAATACTTCCCCTCCGCTGATAATTCCTGTACTCCATACCGAGTCGGGAGGGGTCGTGGTTACAACCACAGGAACGGCAAGGGTAGTCAGTGTATCAACCTGCCCGTAACCTGTTCCCAAACTGTTGATCGCATATGCCCGAACGTAATAGGTTGTTCTTTCTTCCAGATCGCTAAGGGTCACCGAATAGGACCCCGTACCTCCACCCGGATACGCTACATTCAGGCTGTCCGTCGTCGGTAAACCCCATTTACTGTAACAAATCCCGCGATCCGTAACCGTCGCTCCCCCGTCATCGGTGACCGTTCCACCGCTCACTGCCGTATATCGTAATACGGATCTGGCTTTTGCTGTTATTACTGTAGGAATAGTTGGTGTCGTAACCCTGGCCGGCGACGGACTGAAACGCGTACCGTTCGTATTGGTCGCATATGCCCAGACATAATAGGTTTTATCGGCTACCAGACCCGACAAAACAGATTCTATATTTGTATCTCCTGCTCCCAGAGACAACATGCTGTCTGCCGGCATAGGGTATGTTGGATCCAGTCCTGTGGTATTCCAGTAAAACCCCCGGTCGGTAACAGTAGCTCCGCCGTCAGTGATCACCGAAGCCACGGCATTGACCGTGGTCATTGTCGCATCGGTCAACACAACCGTACTCACAACCGGACGGATACTGATGGTGGTCAGGCTGTCCAGGTTACCGTACGCTGTACCTTCACTGTTGGTCGCATAAGCACGGATATAATATTTCGTCCCGGGAAGTAAACCGCTTGCGGTCAGGGCATAGCTCCCTTCTCCTCCGCTACTGTCATTTAACTTCGAGCTTAGATCATGGGTCGGATCAGGTGTCAGACTCCAGCAAATACCCCGTACATTTACCGGCATCCCCCCGTCATTCAATACATCTCCTCCACTTACAGCCATCGTACTGTCTACCCGGGACGGACTGATCGTCACCACTGTCGGTAACGTTACGGCATTGGTGATAAAACTGACCTGGCTTCCATAGGCTGTCCCTACTGCATTCGTGGCATACGACCTCACATAATATTTCGTCTCCGGAGAAAGACCGGTCAGATACGAAGTAAAAATGCCTATTCCTGAACTTGTTTTATCAACGGTCTTTGTTGACAGGGTGGTCGTCGGGTTCGTGTAAACACTCCAGCAAATACCCCGCGCTGTTATATCGCTCCTCCCGTCATCGGTGATCGTTCCCCCGCTGGTCGCTGTCGTAGCTAATATATCATAAACCATCGTCGTGCCCGTTAAGACCGGAAATCCATCCGTGATAAAGGTCCGTTCCAACCCGTAAGCCACTCCTATCTTGTTTACTGCATAGGCCCTCACATAATAAACCGTATTCGGGGTCAATCCGGTCATTGTCCGCGTGTAACTGTCCGTCCCTGAACCATCGGTGGTATAACGGTCATCGGTGATAACCGGGTTCGTATGCGTCGCCCAGCAGATCCCTTTCCGGGTAACCTCGGCTCCCCCGTCACTGGTGATCTCCCCCCCGCTGGTGGCTGTATATCCCCCGGTTTCGGTTACCTCAATGGTGGTCAGTACCGGCGCTGTCGGAAAAATCGTAACACTTACCTGGTTACCGTAACTGGTCCCGGCACTGTTCGTCGCATAGGCCCGTATATAACATGACGTACTGAGCGGCATACCCGTGATGACACTGGTAAAGGTACCATCCCCGGTACCGTTACTGGTGCGCTTCACGGTTACCGTATCCGGTAAAAAGTTTGCATCGGTACTCCACAACACGCCCCGTTCGGTAATTTCCGCCCCTCCGTCATCTCTAATGGTGCCTCCTGAGGAAACAGACGATTTTGACAACACGGTTGCGTAGGTGGTCGTCACCTTAGGCGCTACAGCGGGGGTAGTAAAGGTTTCTTCGTTTCCATAACTTGTTCCCTGGTTGTTGGTTGCATACGCCCGGACATAATACGTGGTTCCCGGCGTAAGGCCCGTCAATACACTGCTAAAGGGATTGCCGCTGTCCCCGCTCGTTTTGGTCGGTAAACTGATCGTCGGACCGGTTGCTGTATCCCAGCAGACGCCCCGGTTGGTAATGCTCGTCCCTCCATCGCCGGTAACCTCCCCGCCCCCGCTGGCCGATACTCCGTTGGCTGAAGCGGTCACTTCTCCGGTCGTTACCTCCGGCATGGTCAGGGTTGTAAAACTGATCTCATTTCCATACCCTGTTCCGATGCCATTTAATGCAAAAGCCCGGGCATAATAGGTGGTACCTGGTTCCAGTCCAGATATTGTGATACTAAACGATCCCGTTCCTGAACCAACCCGCGAGACTTTATTTACAACCACCGTGTCCGGGAAAAAGCCGCTGACCGTACTCCATATCACTCCGCGGGAAGTAACCGGATCGCCACCGTCAGAACTGATAGTGCCGCCACTTAATGCCGAACTCCCGCCTATATCCCGGGCTGCCCGAGTGGTTAACGTGGCTACGGTCGCAGGGTCAGTTGTAAAACTCAGGACATTCCCGTAGCCGGTACCGGCTACATTCGTAGCATACGCCATCACATAATAGCTCGTATTCCCTTTCAACCCACTGATGCTGCTGATAAAGGACCCTGTTCCTGAACCGTCACTGCTACGGTTCACTACAACTGTATCGGGATTAAACGAGGCATTATCGCTCCATACAACTCCACGCGAACGAACATCTGCTCCACCGTCATCCGATATATCGCCGCCGCTGCGTCCGGCAGAACTTCCTTCGGCATAAGAGTAGGCGGTGGTCAGAACAGGGACATCAGGAAGAATAAAACTCACTTCTTCCCCGTACGAGACCCCGACACTGTTTTCCACATACGCTTTCACATAATAGACCGTCCCTTTTTCCAGCCCAGTCATCGAATGCGTAAAACTGCCGGTAAAATATCCCGTCTCTGCTGTGCGGTTGTATTGTATGGTATCGGTTAGAAAATTGGGTTCGGTACACCAGTACAAACCACGGGTCGTTACTACTGAGCCTCCGTTACTGAGGATATGACCCTGGCAATCGGCGCCGGTCGAAGAGGTCAGCGTCACTTCGCCTGTTTCTATGGTAGCCAGGACCGGGGCCTGCGTGGTGAAAATTTCCTCGTTCCCGTAAGCCAAACCTACTGCATTTTCAGCATATGCACGTACATAATACGTCGTATTGCCCAATAAATTCTTAATTACACTGGTAAAACTGCCGCTCCCGGAACCGTTGGTAAGGGTACTGTCTTTTACTGTAGCGCCGGATGTGGTACTCCAGCAAACGCCGCTTTCAAAAACCGGGGTGCCTCCTTCATCCGTTATTGTCCCCCCGCTTTCTGCTGATACACTGGTTACTGAACTGATAGCTGTAGTGGTAATAACAGGAACACTGTTCGTCTCAAATGAGATCTCTTCTCCGTATGTGGTTCCCAGGGCATTGGTGGCATACGCACATACATAATACGTAATTCCCGGCGTTAACCCGGTTAAGGATGAACTGAAAACTCCGGTGCTCCCTGTCTGATAGCTCTTATTATAAACAACTGTATCCGGAGAAAAACCTGATACCCTGCTCCAACAGATCCCACATGCCGTTATCGCGCTCCCTCCATCGCTGGTTATATTACCACCGCTGGTGGCAGTGGTACCGTCATCCCCGCTTGTCCCGCCTGTCGTCAGTACAGTCGGCAATACCGGAGCCCCGGTGATGAAACTCATCACCTCCCCGTAGGAGGTACCCGCCTCATTGGTGGCATAAGCCCGCACATAGTAACGCGTGCTGCCCGCAAGCCCTTTCAGGGACAGGATAAATTTCCCCATCCCTATCGTTCCTTTATTATAAGTATCTGAAAGGGTCGGGCTTCCCGTGGTGTTCCAGCAAAAACCACTTACCGATACCGAACTTCCCCCGTCGTCCGTGATCTCTCCAAGCGCACTGGCTGTGGTGCCTGTGATATCATAGATACTCAGCGTACTTACTGTTGGCAGGGATGGTGAACTGGCCGTGGTAAAGGTGAGTTCATCCCCGTAGGATACACCAACTCCGTTAATTGCATAAGCCCGGACATAATACGTTGTTTCCGGGTCCAAGCCTGTTACGGTACAGGTAAAGGACTTGTCCCCGCTCCCGCAGGGAATATGGTTGGAGCTTACGGTTGTCCCACTTGAGGTGCCCCAGCAGAAACCCCGTTCCGTAACCGGACTGCCTCCGTTGCTGGTAACTGTACCGGTAATGTCTGCAACCGACCAGCCAATATTATTTGTTTCATCGGTCTGCACTCTTGCTACTGATGGAACAGGGGTTACAAAAGTTTCCTGGCTCCCATAAGCGGTCCCTGCACTATTGGTCGCATACGCCCGTACATAATACGTCATTCCCCCCAGCAAGCCTGTAATCTCACTGGTAAATGTACCGGTACCGGTACCGTCCCTGGTATAATCAGAGGATTCCACCGCAGGATTCGGGACTGTTCCCCAGCATACGCCACGGGCGGTTACTTCATCTCCTCCGTCTGAGCTCACGGTGCCCCCGCAAGTCGCTCCTGTCCGGCTTATATCACTCACGGAGGCCGTCGTTACTGTCGCTTTTACATCGGTGGTAAAACTCAA
Source organism: Prolixibacteraceae bacterium (assembly GCA_963662895.1). Lineage (GTDB taxonomy): Bacteria > Bacteroidota > Bacteroidia > Bacteroidales > Prolixibacteraceae > GWE2-42-39. Next base: position 3,928,616 of record OY759982.1, read on the forward strand.
CGCTGTACCGTACGATACCCCTGTACTGTTTACCGCGTAAGCCCGCACATAATACGTTAAACCCGGAGATAAGCCTGTCGCTGTGACCGTATAGCTTCCCAAGCCGCTACCAGAAGACAGATGGGAATCTGTCGTGTCCGGGTCTGACACTACGTCCCAGCAGACTCCCCGCCCGGTAACGGAAGAGCCTCCTTCATCCGTCACTTCACACAAAACCGTGGCACTGATTCCCGTCACATCTGTGATCGACTGTGTTTCCACACTTGCGGATATTGGTGACAGGGTGGTAAAGCTAAGCTCATCGCCATAGGCTGTTCCGGCACTGTTGATGGCATACGCACGTACATAGTAAACCGTCCCTGTCAGCAGGCCTGTCATCATCCCGCTGAAACTGCCGGTCCCGTCCCCGCTGCTAACCGTCTCTGACGTCCTGGTCGAAAGACTGATGGTCGGGTTCGATCCGATACTCCAGCAAATACCCCGGACCGTGACAGCACTACCGCCTGTACCGGTAATGGTGCCCCCGCTGACCGCTTCATCATACGTGATATCGCTCACCGCTGTAGTCGTTATGATGGCCGGAGAAACCGTGGTAAACGTGATCTCATCGCTGTAACCTGTCCCGGCCTTGTTTGTCGCATACCCTTTTGCATAATATATTGTTCCCGGGGTCAGCCCCGTTATTTCGCTGATAAAGGTCCCAATATCGGTTCCCGGCAAATCCGGGGAAAGATAATATTCGTAATGCTTCCCGTCGCTGCTGATACCAATCCCCCGCGAAGTGACTACGGCTCCCCCGTTGTTCTCCACGGTCAGGCTTCCTTTGGCCGTAAAACCCGTTATATCATAAATACTGATCGTCCCGGCCAGTTCCGGGACTACAGCATCTTCTGTCGTAAAAGTAACCAGGCCCCCGTACGACCGGCCTGAACTGTTCTCCGCATAAGCACGAACATAATAAACCGTTGCATCCTGCAAGCCGGTCATCTCACTGGTAAAACTCCCTGTTCCTGTTCCGTCGTTACTGATCTCAGCCGATGCGTCATACACCGGATCCCCTATGCTGCTCCATAAAATTCCGCGCGCGGTTACAGAAGAAAGACCTTCTGATTCAACCGTGCCTCCTCCCTGCGCCGAGATGGCTGTGATCTGGCTCACACTACGCGTCGTGACTATCGTATTCCCATAATCAACGGTAAACGTAACTGCATCGCCGTATGATATGCCTGCGGTATTGACGGCATACGCACGGACAGAATAAGTCAACCCTTCTGACAGCCCCGTAAGGGTACTGGTATACAGCCCTGTTCCACTGCCATCTTCTGTATGGGTGTCACTTATGGCCGGTGTCCCCGTCGTGGACCAGCATACCCCCCTGGACGTTACAGCTGTCCCCCCGTCACTGGTTACATTGCCGCCGCCTGTAAAAACCCAGGAACCGTCAACGGAAACGGCAAGAGTACTTACTTCAGGATACGACAAGGTCGTCAGGCTGTCCAGGTTACCGTAACTGGTTCCGAGCCCCGTGACGGCATAAGCCCGGATATAATATTTTGTACCAGGGGTCAATCCCGTTATACTGCTGGTATAAATTCCCGGCCCGCTCCCGTCGCTGGTATGAAAATCGTCTGTGTCCGGATGGCTGGTCGTGGACCAGCATACTCCGCGGGCGGTTACTCCTGAACCACCGTCACTGGTAATATTGCCCCCGCTCAACGCGGTCTCGCCTGTAATATCGGTTGCCGCTGTTGTGGTCAGCCGGGCCGGTGACAGCGTGGTAAAACTTACTTCCCCGCTGGTATAAACCGTCCCTGCGCTGTTGATCGCGTAACCCCGCGCGTAATACGTCGTCCCGGGGAGAAGACCGGTCAGATCACTGGTAAAAGTCCCGATATCTGAACCGGAGACCGTTGACGAGGGATAATAGACATAAGTTATCCGGTCGGTACTTAAATAAATACCACGGGCTGTGACCGGAGAGCCCCCGTTGTTCAGCACCTCGACACTCCCGGTGGCGCTGATGTCCCTGACGTTACTGATGGTCACCGTTGCTGACAAGGACGGAAGAACCGGCGACAGGGTAGTAAAATAAACCAGAGACCCGTAAGCCGTCCCTGCCCTGTTGGCCGCATAAGCACGAACATAATAAACCGTACTCCCGGACAGGCCGCTTAAGGTGCGGCTAAATGAACCAGTACCACTGCCTAGAGAAACATCAAGGGGACCACTTGCAACCAGCGGATCCCCGGCCCCACTGTACAGAATCCCCCGGGAGATGACAGCCGAACCTCCCGTGTCTGTAACAGAACCTCCGGCTTCTGCGCCCGTGGAAGTGATACTGACAATATCTGCTGTTGTTACAGAGGGCAATCCGGCAATCCGGGTAAAGGTCAGGTCGTCTCCATAACTGATCCCTACACTGTTCCGCGCATAGGCTCGAACATGGTACGTCACATCCGGGGTAAGGCCCGTTAGCGTACTGCTGTAAAGACCCGTGCCAGTACCGTCTGTGGTATGGGACGAGGAATACTCCGGATTTTCTGCCAATCCCCAGCACACGCCCCGTTCCGTGATGATGCTGCCCCCGTCATCTGTTATATTACCCCCGCCAATACCTGTATCACTGACAAAGGACGCTACAGCAAGGGTCTTTACTGACGGATAATCAAGGGTCTGCAGACTATCCAAATTCCCGTAGGAGACGCCCGCCCCGTTTTCCGCATACGCACGCACATAATACTTGGTCCCGGGGGTCAAATTCGTGAGGTTTGACGTAAAACTTCCCAGACCGTCATCCCCGGCGGGAACTGTCAATACCGTTTTACCTGTTAATGACACATCCGGATCCGGGGAAGTGCCCCAGCAGATTCCACGGACCGTAACCGGGGAATAGCCGATATCACTGACAGTACCCCCGCTGACGGCTCCCGTCCCCGTGATACCCGCCGGCGCTGTGGTTGTGATGGTGGCCAGCGTCGCTGTTATAAAACTCGTCTCGCTGCTGTATCCGTAACCCACTTTGTTCAGGGCATAACCTTTGACATAATACGTGACCCCCTCTTCCAGACCTGTCAGGACACTGCTAAAGTCCCCTTCATCCAGGTCTTCGGTCTTGCCAGAGGATACATAATGATAAGCCGGGTCTGAAATGGTCCACCAGCACGCTCCCACTTCGGTTACAGGAGCTCCTCCGTTGTTTACCACTGAGGAAGAAACTTCTCCTGTACTTCCGGTGATACGGCTTACCGTTGTACTGCTTTTCAGCTCCGGGACCACAGGGGCTGGCGTGGTTACACTGACCAGGTTCCCGTACGCTATCCCTGCCACATTGATCGCATACGCCCTCACATAATAGGTCGTGTTTCCCAGTAAACCCGTAAGCGTACTGGGGTAGGTGCCTACTCCTGATCCGTCATCCGTGATCACAGGCCCGCTACCGGCAAGCACAGGGTCGCCTGTTACACTCCACCAGATTCCTCTCTTTGTCACCGGGGAGCCCCCGTCATCCGTGATGTCCCCCCCGCTCTCGGCCGTGATACTTGTTATATTACCCGCTGCAAGGGTTATTATCCTAGCCAGGGCTATCGGGGTCGTGAAGGTAATATCTTCCCCGTAATATACCCCTTCACTGTTCTCTGCATAAGCCCTCACATGATACGTCGTGTTGGGAAGCAAACCGCTCATGGTTGCCGTAAAGGTGCCGGGAACAGTGAAAATGCCCGTCCCTTCTGTCCTGGTCGGTAAACTAACATCGGGATTAATCCCTGCACTCCAGCAGATACCGTAACGGATAATTGCAGAACTTCCCTGGCTGGTAATCTCTCCGCCACTTTCCGCCTCATACCCGGTCTGACCGCTCACCGCAAGGGTATAGACTACCGCCCCGCAGTTAACATCATGCCACCCGAGGCCATCATGGTAACGGAAACTTTTTCTGCCCTGATTGATATAGATAGCCCCTTCGCCTCCGGTAGACGGATCGTTGGGCAATACTGGAAAATCGCATGCCCCCGAGGACAAAAGGCCACCGTGAAATCCGCCCCTGATGCTGAAGCTCCCCCCGGAAAAATTTCCCGTGGAATGCCACCCTGACCCGTCGCAGACCATCAGTTTATTGTCTGAACCGGAAAAATATACCGAGCCGGAACGGGCATTACCCGGCACTGTCGGGAGGGTCGCGATAACAGGAATACCTCCTTCTACTGAAAAATGCCCCACTCCCCCGTTAAAAGATCCTTCGGCATGGCACAGATCGACCCACGAACTGCCCGTGTAAAAAACAGGGCAACCGCACCCCTGGTCATAAACCAGCATCCCTGACTCCGGATTCGCTATCGATCCGGCATCGGAATAGACCGGCAGATACGGGATCCCTCCCTGGATACGGAAATACGATACCTGACCATATAACGGGACGGACGATAATATCACAAAAAAACACAAAAAAGAGAATACTCCTTTGTACCAGGGCATCACATCCCGGCATGCCGGAAACAACTCCCCCAGGTCCCCTTCATGTTGAGCTTCTATACTATGTAGGCCCCTTTGTTTCACTCCTCTTTTTTAATACTCCTTTATAAAATATATTCCTGCTCCTGATAGTCATAACATATCAACACCCTACGTGTAACCCTTTCTCCGGACCCCATCCTTACTTTCTCCCGTTCCATATTTATCTCTTATCTCTTCTTAATTCCGAATACACCGCAACGAGTGCCCCTGTGATTTTGAATAGCTGTAAATACTATAAGTTGAATAAAGGAAACGAAACTTCCCTTTTCCTTCACTCGCCTGCGTACTGCTCCAGTACAGACCGCGGTCTCCACGAAGAGTCAATGCCCCTGCTGTTGTCAGATGACCTGCCTGATGCAGCTTCAGTACCGAATTATACGCATCTGCCGGGCTTCCCCAGTTTTGCGGAGGGTCGCCGGCTGCTTTCCATTCTGCCTCGGTCGGGATACGCCAGCCGGTACCAAGCAATAAATTACACGGATCATTCTCCGGTAACCAGTCGCTGTCTTCTGAAACCGATGGCCAGCTTTCCCACGCATACTTCGGTACATAGCTGCTTCCCGAAGCCTTATAGCCCTGTGAACGGTTAAACTGCCAGTACCACCCTGCTGCTTCATCAGAAGCATCCGTTAAAGACGTAGCCTGACGGTCAGCCCCAAGGTTCTGCGTCAGCCAGCACGCCGGGCTACCCGAGATACTGCTGCTGACGGAATGATAGGTTACCGTTTTGCTCTCTGCTGCCCCGTTCAGCCGCTCCACATGAATGATATCAAAAGAGGCAGGGCATATCTTAAAACTGGTCACAGACGGACTATAGGCCGTTCCTTCACTGTTCACTGCATAAGCCCTCACATAATACGTCGGCCCTTCTGAAAGACCTGTCAGAATACCCGTAAAACTACCCAGTCCGCTACCCACAGGAACCAAATGATCGGAAACAGTCGGTGTTCCCGTAGTATTCCAGCACAACCCCCGCTCTGTTACATCCGCCCCTCCTGAAATAGTTACAGTAGCTGTTCCGGCAGCCGTGGTAGCGGTCATCCCCGAGGCAGGTACCTTCACATCACTTACCGACGGAACAGAAACACTTACTTCGTCACGCACACAACGGACAGGAAAGGCATTCGCCTTTGATATGGAACTCATTTCACTCGATCCTGAATACATGTTTAAATAAAAACCTGTAGTAAGGGCCGCCTGTGTGCTACTCCAGTAACAACCATAAATTCCCCGGTTAGTAATATTTCCTCCTGACAGATAGCCTGCTTCATGAAGCTTTAGCTCCGAATCCCAGGCATCAGAAGATTTTTGCCAGTATTGCGGAGCTGCATCGGCATTCGTCCACTCAGTACTGGTTGGTAACCTCCAACCCAGTCCCAGCAGCAAATTACAGGGATCATTTCCTTCCTGCCAGTTACTGTCTTCGGAAATAGTGCTTATCCATGGGGTCCACGCATTTGAAGGCGTTCTTGTCGTTCCGTCATGCTTGTATCCCTGTGCCCGGTTAAACTGCCAGTACCAGCCCGCTGATGCTTCCGTTGCATCGGCCACTGACGTACCCTGATGATCAGATCCAAGGTTCTGGGTCAGCCAGCATAAAGCAGAGCCAGATATATTACTGCTAACCGAATGATACGTTACGATTTTACTTACCGGCGCCCCGTTCAACCCTTCTGTATGGATCACTTCAAATTCACGAGGACAGATCTTAAACTGGCTTATTTCTGGGCTGTAGGCCGTACCCTCGCTGTTGGTCGCGTACGCCCGGACATAATACGTCGGCCCTTCCGTTAAGCCACCAATCGTCCCGCTTAAACGGCCCACACCGCGGCCTAACGATATTTTATTGTCTGTTATTACCGGCGCTGCCCCTGTGGTGTTCCAGCAAAAGCCCCGATCTGTTACTTCCGCCCCACCGTCGGTCGTCACCGTCACGGTACAATCTGAAGTCGTTTTTGTTATTGTCGAATCAGGAATAGATGCATTGCTCACGGTTGGAATGGATTGGCTTATGCTTTCCCGGATACAACGCAGCGAGTGACCCTGTGATTTTGAATAGCTGTAAATACTATAAGTTGAATAAAGAAAACGCAACTTCCCTTGTCCTTCACTCGCCTGCGTACTGCTCCAGTACAGACCTCGGTCTCCACGAAGAGTCAATGCCCCTGCTGTTGTCAGATGACCTGCCTGATGCAGCTTCAGTACCGAATTATAGGCATCTGCCGGGCTGACCCAGTTCTGCGGAGGATCCCCCGCTGACTTCCATTCCGCTTCAGTAGGAATACGCCAGCCTGTACCAAGCAATAAATTACAGGGATCATTCTCCGGTAACCAGTCACTGTCCTCCGATACAGGGACCCAGCTCTCCCACGCATACTTCGGCATATAACTGCCCCCCGAATTCTTGTATCCCTGTTTCCGGTTAAACTGCCAGTACCAACCTGCTGATTCATCAGAAGCATCCGTTAAAGACGTAGCCTGACGGTCAGCCCCAAGGTTCTGGGTCAGCCAGCACGCCATCTGACCGGACAGGTCTGTGGCTACCGAACTGTATGTAACTGTTTTGCTTTCTGCCGCTCCGTTCAACCGTTCCACATGAATGATATCAAAAGAGGCAGGACATATCTTAAAACTGGTCACAGACGGACTATAGGCCGTTCCTTCACTGTTCACCGCATAAGCCCTCACATAATACGTCGGCCCTTCTGAAAGACCTGTCAGTGTAAGGGTAAATTCGCCCAGTTCTGTATCCGTATCCTTTACTACATTATCGTCTGTTGTCGGGGCTGCCGTTCCTTTTGTACTCCAGCACAGGCCCCGTTCAGTGACCGTGGATCCCCCGTCACTGGAAACAGTAGCTGTTCCGGCAGCCGTGGTCGCGGTCATCCCCGAGGTAGGTACCTTCACATCACTTACCGACGGAACAGAAACACTTACTTTGTCACGCACACAACGGACAGGAAAGGCATTCGCCTTTGATATGGAACTCATTTCACTCGATCCTGAATACATGTTTAAATAAGAGCCTGTAGTAGGGGCCGCCTGGGTACTACTCCAGTAACAGCCATAAATCCCCCGGTTAGTAATACCCCCTCCTGTAAAATAGCCTGCTTCATGAAGCTTTAGCTCCGAATCCCAGGCATCAGAAGATTTTTGCCAGTACTGCGGAGCTGCATCAGCAGCTGTCCATTCTTCGCCCGTCGGTAAACGCCAGCCAAGACCCAGTAACTGGTTACAGGGGTCGTTTGCCAATAACCAGTCGCTGTCCTCAGAGATACTTGTGAGCCAAGGCGTCCATGCATTCGACGGAATATATACTGTTCCGTCATGCTTGTATCCCTGTGCCCGGTTAAACTGCCAGTACCAGCCCGCTGATGCTTCCGTTGCATCGGCCACTGACGTACCCTGATGATCAGATCCAAGGTTCTGGGTCAGCCAGCATAAGGCTGACCCGGATATATTACTGCTAACCGAATGATACGTTACTATCTTACTTACCGGCGCCCCGTTCAACCCTTCTGTATGGATCACTTCAAATTCACGAGGACAAATCTTAAACTGGCTTGTTTCTGAGCTGTAGGCTGTTCCCTCACTGTTGGTCGCGTACGCCCGGACATAATAGGTTGGACCTTCACTTAAGCCGCCAATCGTCCCGCTTAAACGGCCCACACCGCGGCCTAACGATATTTTATTGTCCGTTATTACCGGCGCTGCCCCTGTGGTGTTCCAGCAAAAGCCCCGATCTGTTACTTCCGCCCCACCGTCGGTCGTCACCGTCGCGGTACAATCTGAAGTCGTTTTTGTTATTGTCGAATCAGGAATAGATGCATTGCTCACGGTTGGAATGGATTGGCTTATGCTTTCCCGGATACAACGCAGCGAGTGACCCTGTGATTTTGAATAGCTGTAAATACTATAAGTTGAATAAAGAAAACGCAACTTCCCTTGTCCTTCACTCGCCTGCGTACTGCTCCAGTACAGACCGCGTTCTCCTCGATAAGTTAATCCCCCTGTTGTAGACAGATGACCTGCCTGATGCAGCTTCAGTACCGAATTATAGGCATCTGCCGGGCTGATCCAGTTCTGCGGAGGATCCCCTGCTGACTTCCATTCCGCTTCAGTAGGAATACGCCAGCCTGTACCCAGCAATAAATTACAGGGATCATTTTCGGGTAACCAGTCACTGTCCTCCGATACAGGGACCCAGCTCTCCCACGCATACTTCGGCTCATAACTGCTCCCCGAATTCTTGTATCCCTGTTTCCGGTTAAACTGCCAGTACCACCCTGCTGATTCATCAGAAACATCCGTTAAAGACGTAGCCTGACGGTCAGCCCCAAGGTTCTGCGTCAGCCAGCACGCCGGGATGCCCGAGATACTGCTGCTGATGGAATGATAGGTTACCGTCTTACTTTCTGCCGCTCCGTTCAACCGTTCCACATGAATGATATCAAAAGAGGCAGGACATATCTTAAAACTGGTCACAGACGGACTATAGGCCGTTCCTTCACTGTTCACCGCATAAGCCCTCACATAATACGTCGGCCCTTCTGAAAGACCTGTCAGTGTAAGGGTAAATTCGCCCAGTTCTGTATCCGTATCCTTTACTACATTATCGTCTGTTGTCGGGGCTGCCGTTCCTTTTGTACTCCAGCACAGGCCCCGTTCAGTGACCGTGGATCCCCCGTCACTGGAAACAGTAGCTGTTCCGGCAGCCGTGGTCGCGGTCATCCCCGAGGTAGGTACCTTCACATCACTTACCGACGGAACAGAAACACTTACTTTGTCACGTACACAACGGACAGGAAAGGCATTCGCCTTTGATATGGAACTCATTTCACTCGATCCTGAATACATGTTTAAATAAGAGCCTGTAGTAGGGGCCGCCTGGGTACTTGCCCAGTAACGTCCATAAATCCCCCGGTTAGTAATACCCCCTCCTGTAAAATAGCCTGCTTCATGAAGCTTTAGCTCCGAATCCCAGGCATCAGAAGATTTTTGCCAGTATTGCGGAGCTGCATCGGCAGCTGTCCATTCTTCGCCCGTCGGTAAACGCCAGCCAAGACCCAGTAACTGGTTACAGGGGTCGTTTGCCAATAACCAGTCGCTGTCCTCAGAGATACTTGTGAGCCAAGGCGTCCATGCATTCGACGGAATATATACTGTTCCGTCATGCTTGTATCCCTGTGCCCGGTTAAACTGCCAGTACCAGCCCGCTGATGCTTCCGTTGCATCGGCCACTGACGTACCCTGATGATCAGATCCAAGGTTCTGGGTCAGCCAGCATAAGGCTGACCCGGATATATTACTGCTAACCGAATGATACGTTACTATCTTACTTACCGGCGCCCCGTTCAACCCTTCTGTATGGATCACTTCAAATTCACGAGGACAGATCTTAAACTGGCTTATTTCAGGGCTGTAGGCTGTTCCCTCACTGTTGGTCGCGTACGCCCGGACATAATAGGTTGGACCTTCACTTAAGCCGCCAATCGTCCCGCTTAAACGGCCCACACCGCGGCCTAACGATATTTTATTGTCCGTTATTACCGGCGCTGTCCCTGTGGTGTTCCAGCAAAAGCCCCGATCTGTTACTTCCGCCCCACCGTCGGTCGTCACCGTCGCGGTACAATCTGAAGTCGTTTTTGTTATTGTCGAATCAGGAATAGATGCATTGCTCACGGTTGGAATGGATTGGCTTATGCTTTCCCGGATACAACGCAGCGAGTGACCCTGTGATTTTGAATAGCTGTAAATACTATAGGCCGAATAAAGAAAACGAAACTTCCCTTTTCCTTCACTCGCCTGCGTACTGCTCCAGTACAGACCACGGTCTCCACGAAGAGTCAATGCCCCTGCTGTTGTCAGATGACCTGCCTGATGCAGCTTCAGTACCGAATTATAGGCATCTGCCGGGCTGACCCAGTTCTGCGGAGGATCCCCCGCTGACTTCCATTCCGCTTCAGTAGGAATACGCCAGCCTGTACCAAGCAATAAATTACAGGGATCATTTTCGGGTAACCAGTCACTGTCCTCCGATACAGGGACCCAGCTCTCCCACGCATACTTCGGCATATAACTGCCCCCCGAATTCTTATACCCCTGTAAACGGTTAAACTGCCAGTACCAACCTGCTGATTCATCAGAAGCATCCGTTAAAGACGTAGCCTGACGGTCAGCCCCAAGGTTCTGGGTCAACCAGCACGCCATCTGACCGGACAGGTCTGTGGCTACCGAACTGTATGTAACTGTTTTGCTCTCTGCCGCTCCGTTTAACCGTTCCTCATGGATCACATCAAAACTGACCGGACAACTCACGACACTGGTTATCTCGGGGCTGTATGCCGTACCCAGGCTGTTGGTCGCATACGCACGGAAGTAGTATGACTGTCCTTCAACCATTCCGGTTATTACTCCTGAGAAAGAGCCCAGTCCTGCCCCTCCCGGGATCACATGGTCACTGATGGTCGGTGTTCCTTTTGTATTCCAGCAAATACCCCGTTCCGTCACTGCCAGTCCACCGTCCAGTACGACCGTTGCCCATCCCGTCGCCGTACTCGTCGTTCGGGAGCTGTCCGGCAACTCTACATTGCTGACTACCGGCAGAGTCTGGGCAATGGCATCACGCACACAACGGACAGGAAAGGCATTTACCTTTGATATGGAACTCATTCCACTCGCTCCTGAATACATGTTTAAATAATATCCCGTGGTAGAAGCCGCCTGGGTACTTGCCCAGTACCGTCCGTATGTACTAATATTTGTAAGGTTTCCACCGGAAAGATAACCGGACATGTGCAATTTCAGATCTGAATCCCACGCATCGGATGCACTGCCCCAGTTCTGCGGATCACCATCGGCAGCAGTCCATTCCGCATTGGTCGGCAAACGCCAACCCATACCCAGCAACAGGTTACACGGGTCGTTGGACTCGTTCCAGTCACTGTCTTCCGAGATACTTGTGGCCCATGTGGTGGAAGGTGTCCGGGTAGTCCCGTCATGCTTATATCCTTGCGAACGGTTAAACTGCCAGTACCATCCCGCCGAAGTTTCTGTCGCATCATTTACCGCAGTTGCCTGCTGTCCGGCCCCCAGATTTTGGGTTAACCAGCACAGGGTACTTCCTGACAGATCCGTACTTACCGAATGATATATTACCGTCTTGTCCACCGGCGCTCCGTTTAACCCTTCGATATGGATAACGGAAAAAGCCGAAGGACATACTTTGTAACTGCTGACTTCCGGGCTGTAGCTCACTCCTACACTGTTAATGGCATACCCCAGCACGTAATAGGTTATTCCTTCTTCCAGGCCGCTTATACTTTCGGTAAACTCTCCCAGTCCACTTCCTGATGTTATCTTGTTATCCTCTATCGTCGGCGATCCAGTCGTATTCCAGCACAGGCCCCGTTCGGTAACAGTAGCTCCGCCGTCATCGGTCACCGTTGCTGTTACCGTTACGGAGGTTGAACTGTCTTCTTCTATTTTTGCTTCACTTAATGTCGGCACAACCGGCGCGGTACGGATTGTATCCACTTCCCCGTAACCGGTTCCCAGGTTATTGGTCGCGTACGCACGAACATAATAGACACTGTCATGTTCCAGGCCAACTATCTTACTTGTAAATTCCCCTACATCGCTCCCGTCTGTTGTCCGCGTCGAAAGAGAGACATCAGGAAGTGCGGTACTGCTCCAGCAAACTCCCCTCCGGATTACACTCCTCCCTCCGTCAGACAATACTTCCCCTCCGCTGATGATTCCTGTACTCCATACCGAGTCGGGAGGGGTCGTGGTTACAACCACAGGAACGGCAAGGGTAGTCAGTGTATCAACCTGCCCGTAACCTGTTCCCAAACTGTTGATCGCATATGCCCGAACGTAATAGGTTGTTCGTTCTTCCAAATCCTTTAGTGTCATTGAATAAGATCCTGTTCTTCCGCTGGAATATGCTACATTCAGGCTGTCGGTCGTCGGTAAACCCCATTTGCTGTAACAAACTCCTTTTTTACTAACCGTGGCTCCTCCATCATCCGTTACATCACCTCCGCTGACCGCTGTATAACGCAATACAGACCTGGCTGCAGTGGTTATAACCGTCGGAACGGTGGGGGTAGTAATTATAGTCGGCGACGGACTGAAACGCGTACCGTTCGTATTGGTCGCATATGCCCAGACATAATAGGTTTTATCGGCTACCAGACCCGACAAAACAGATTCTATATTTGTATCTCCTGCTCCCAGAGACAACATGCTGTCTGCCGGCATAGGGTATGTTGGATCCAGTCCTGTTGTATTCCAGTAAAACCCCCGGTCGGTAACAGTAGCTCCGCCGTCAGTAACCACTGATGCCACGGCATTGACCGTGGTCATTGTCGCATCGGTCAACACAACCGTACTCACAACCGGACGGATACTGATGGTGGTCAGACTGTCCGGGTTACCGTACGCTGTACCTTCACTGTTGGTCGCATAAGCACGGATATAATATTTCGTCCCGGGAAGTAAACCGCTTGCGGTCAGGGCATAGCTCCCTTCTCCACCGCTACTGTCATTTAACTTCGAGCTTAGATCATGAGTCGGATCAGGTGTCAGACTCCAGCAAATACCCCGTACATTTACCGGCATCCCCCCGTCATTCAATACATCTCCTCCACTTACAGCCATCGTACTGTCTACCCGGGACGGACTGATCGTCACCACTGTCGGTAACGTTACGGCATTGGTGATAAAACTGACCTGGCTTCCGTAGGCTGTCCCTACTGCATTCGTGGCATACGATCTTACATAATATTTAGTCTCTGGCAAAAGTCCCCTCATATACGAAGTAAAAATGCCAACGCCTGAACTTGTTTTATCTACGGTCTTTGTTGTCAGCGAAATCGTCGGGTTCGTATACACACTCCAGCAAATACCCCGGGCTGTTATATCGCTCCTCCCGTCATCGGTGATCGTTCCCCCGCTGGTCGCTGTCGTAGCTAATATATCATAAACCATCGTCGTACCCGTTAAGACCGGAAATCCATCCGTGATAAAGGTCCTTTCCACCCCGTAAGCCACTCCTATCTTGTTTACTGCATAGGCCCTCACATAATAAACCGTATTCGGGGTCAATCCGGTCATTGTCCGCGTGTAACTGTCCGTCCCTGAACCATCGGTGGTATAACGGTCATCGGTGATGACCGGGTTCGTATGCGTCGCCCAGCAGATCCCTTTCCGGGTAACCTCGGCTCCCCCGTCACTGGTGATCTCCCCCCCGCTGGTGGCTGTATATCCCCCGGTTTCGGTTACTTCAATGGTGGTCAGTACCGGCGCTGTCGGAAAAATCGTAACACTTACCTGGTTACCGTAACTGGTCCCGGCACTGTTCGTCGCATAGGCCCGTATATAACATGCTGTACTGAGCGGCATACCGGTTATTACACTGGTAAATGTACCATCTCCGGTACCGTTACTGGTGCGGTTTACAGTTACTGTATCCGGTAAAAAGTTTGCATCAGTACTCCACAACACACCCCGTTCGGTAATTTCCGCCCCTCCGTCATTACTGATTGTCCCTCCTGAAGAAACAGATGATTTCGACAGCACGGTCGCATAAGTCGTTGTCACCTTAGGCGCTACAGCCGGGGTGGTAAAAATTTCTTCGTTTCCATAATTTGTCCCCTGACTGTTGGTTGCATACGCCCGGACATAATACGTGGTTCCCGGCGTTAACATGGACAACACACTGTTAAAGGGATTTCCGCTGTCTCCACTGGTTTTGGTCGGTAAACTGGTTGTCGGGCCCGTCGCTGTATCCCAGCACACTCCCCGGTTGGTAATCGCTGTCCCTCCATCGCCGGTTACTTCGCCTCCTCCGCTGGCTGAGACGCCGTTGGCGGATGCTCTTATTCCGCTGGTCGTTACTTCCGGAAGGGTCAGCGTAGTAAAACTTAATTCATTTCCAAATCCTGTTCCTATCCCGTTTAATGCAAATGCACGGACATAATAGGTGGTTCCCGGTTCCAATCCTGACAAGGTGATACTAAACGATCCCGTTCCTGAACCTACCCGGGATACTTTATTCACTACCACCGTGTCCGGGAAGAAGCCGCTGACCGTACTCCATACCACTCCCCGGGAAGTGACCGGATCGCCTCCATCTGAACTGATATTTCCTCCGCTCAGGGCTGATGTCCCGCCTACATCCCATGCCTGTCTCGTGGTTAGGGTTGCCAGGGTAGCCGGGTCGGTTGTAAAACTCAGGATATTCCCGTATCCTGTACCTGCCACATTTGAAGCATAAGCCATTACGTAATAGGTGGTATTCCCTTTCAAACCGGTTATACTGCTGATAAAATATCCTGCCCCGGCCCCGTCAGAAGAGCGGTTCACGGTAACCGTATCGGGATTAAATAATGCATTATTGCTCCATACCACTCCTCGGGAAAAGACATCATCTCCTCCGTTATCGGAGATATCCCCCCCGCTTCGTGCGGCGGAACTTCCTTCTGCATATGAATAGGCGGTGGTCAGAACAGGGACATCAGGAAGAATAAAGCTCACTTCTTCTCCGTACGAAACACCCATACTGTTGACTACATATGCCTTTACATAATAGACCGTGCCTTTTTGCAATCCTGTCATCGAATGTGTAAAACTTCCGGTAAAATACCCGGTTTCCGCTGTTCTATTGTGAACAATCGTGTCGCTTTCAAAGTTGGGAACCGTACACCAGTATAAGCCCCGGGTCGTTACTACGGCACCTCCGTTACTGAGTATATGCCCCTCACAATCGGCACTGGAGGATGAGGTCAGCGTTACTACCCCTGTTTCTATTGTTGCCAGGACCGGGGCCAGCGTGGTGAAACTTTCCTCATTCCCGTAAGCCACTCCTACTGCATTCCCGGCGTATGCCCTCACATAATAGGTTGTACTACCCATTAAATTTTCCAGCATACTGGTAAAGCTGCCGCTACCTACCCCGTTCGACAGATAATTATTGTCAATTGTCGGGAAAGGAGACGTTCCCCAGCAAATGCCGCTGTCGACAACAGGAGTTCCACCTTCATTCGTTATAGTACCTCCTGTTAATGCAGACACAGTGGTCACCGAATTTGCTGCTGTAGTGGTAATAACAGGAACACTGTTCGTTTCAAATGAAAAAATTTCCCCGTATGAGGTTCCCAGGGTATTGGTCGCATACGCACATACATAATAGGTCGTTCCCGGAGTAAGATTTGTTATTGAAGAACTGAAGATTCCAGTTTTCCCGGATTGGAAAGTCTTATTATACACAACCGTATCAGGAGAAAAACCAGACACGGTACTCCAGCAGATCCCACATGCCGTTATCGCACTCCCTCCATCGCTGGTTATATTACCACCGCTGGTGGCAGTGGTACCGTCATCCCCGCTTGTCCCGCCTGTCGTCAGTACAGTCGGCAATACCGGAGCCCCGGTGATGAAACTTATTATCTCTCCGTATGAAGTTCCGACCCCGTTGGTTGCATAAGCCCGCACATAGTAACGCGTGCTGCCAGCAAGCCCTGTCAGGGACAGGATGAAATCCCCGATACCGATCTTTCCGCTTACATAATTATCAGAAAGAGTAGGGCTTCCGGTAGTATTCCAGCAAAAACCACTCACCAAAACAGAACTTCCCCCGTCATCCGTTATCTTCCCAAGCGCGTTAGCCGTGGTCCCGGTTATATCATAGATACTCATTGTACTTACAGCAGGCAGGGATGGTGAACTGGCCGTGGTAAAGGTGAGTTCATCCCCGTACGATACGCCTACTCCGTTAATTGCATAAGCCCGGACATAATACGTTGTTTCCGGGTCCAAGCCTGTTACGGTACAGGTAAAGGACTTGTCCCCGCTCCCGCAGGGAATATGGTTGGAGCTTACGGTTGTCCCACTTGAGGTGCCCCAGCAGAAACCCCGTTCCGTAACCGGACTGCCTCCGTTACTGGTAACTGTACCGGTAATGTCTGCAACCGACCAGCCAATATTATTTGTTTCATCAGTCTGCACTGTTGCTACTGATGGAACCGGGGTAACAAAAATTTCCTGATTACCGTAAGCAGTGCCTGCGCTGTTGGTCGCATACGCCCGCACATAATACGTCATTCCCCCCAGCAAGCCTGTAATCTCACTGGTGAATGTTCCTGTACTGGTTCCGTCAGTCGTATAGTTGGATAATTCAACCGTCGGATTTGGTACTGTTCCCCAGCAAACACCGTATGCGGTAACTTCATCTCCACCGTCTGAACTGACGGTGCCCCCACTGGTGGCTCCGGCCCGGCTTATATTGCTGACCGGGGCCGTTATTACTGTCGCTTTTACATCGGTGGTAAAACTCAACGCTGTACCGTACGATACCCCTGTACTGTTTACCGCGTAAGCCCGAACATAATACGTTACCCCCGATGATAATCCGACTGCTGTAATTGTGTAGCTTCCTAATCCGCTGCTCCCCGAAGACAGATGTGCATTTGTAGTATCAGGGGTTGATACAACTCCCCAGCAGAGCCCTTTTTCAGAAACAGCAGAGCCCCCTTCATTCGTTACTTCACACAATACCGAGGCACTGATTCCCGTCACATCTGTGATCGACTGTGTTTCCACACTTGCGGATATTGGTGACAGGGTGGTAAAGCTAAGCTCATCGCCATAGGCTGTTCCGGCACTGTTGATGGCATACGCACGTACATAGTAAACCGTCCCTGTCAGCAGGCCTGTCATCATCCCGCTGAAACTGCCGGTCCCGTCCCCGCTGCTAACCGTCTCTACCGTTTTTGTCGAAAGACTGACTGTCGGATTGGAACCGATACTCCAGCAAATACCCCGGACAGTGACAGCACTACCGCCTGTACCGGTAATGGTGCCTCCGCTGACAGCCTCATCATACGTAATATTACTTACCGCTGTAGTGGTTATGGTTGCAGGGGATACCGTGGTAAACGTGATCTCATCGCTGTAACCTGTCCCGGCCTTGTTTGTCGCATACCCTTTTGCATAATATATTGTTCCCGGGGTCAGCCCCGTTATTTCGCTGATAAAGGTCCCAATATCGGTTCCCGGCAAATCCGGGGATGGATAATAATCGTAATGCAACCCGTCGGTACTGATGCAAATGCCCCGCGAAGTAACGACCGCCCCTCCATTATTTTCTATGGTCAGACTGCCATTGGCTGTAAAGCCTGTTATATCATAAATGCTGATCGTTTCTGCCAGTTCCGGTATAACGGCATCCTCTGTTGTAAAGGTAACCAGGCTCCCGTACGACCGGCCATAACTGTTCTCTGCATAAGCACGCACATAGTACAGGGTAGCTCCGAGAAGGCCTGCCATCCCGCTGGTAAAGTTCCCTGTTCCTGTTCCCTCATTACTGATCTCCGCCGATGCGTCATACACGGGATCCCCGGTACTGCTCCATAAAATTCCCCTGATTGTAACGGAAGAAAGACCTTCTGAGACGACATTTCCTCCCCCCTGGGCAGAAATGGCTGTTACCTGGCTTACGGCCAGGGTTGTGACAACAGGTTTTCCTGAATTAATAATAAATGTAACTTCTTCGCCATATGATACTCCGGCGCTGTTGATGGCATAAGCACGCACATAATACGTTACTTCTGCAGTTAACCCGCTCAAGATGCTGGTAAACAAACCGGGCCCGGTTCCGTCTTCTGTGTGAGTATCACTTATGGCAGGAGATGATGAGGTGGACCAGCATACACCCCTGGACGTTACGGCTGTCCCCCCGTCACTGGTTACATTGCCGCCGCCTGTAAAAACCCAGGAACCGTCAACGGAAACGGCAAGAGTACTTACTTCAGGATACGACAAGGTCGTCAGGCTGTCCAGGTTACCGTAACAGGTCCCGAGCCCCGTGACGGCATAAGCCCGGATATAATATTTTGTACCAGGGGTCAATCCCGTTATACTGCTGGTATAAATTCCCGGGCCGCTCCCGTCGCTGGTATGGAAATCGTCTGTGTCCGGATGGCTGGTCGTGGACCAGCATACACCGCGGGCGGTTACTCCTGAACCACCGTCACTGGTAATATTGCCCCCGCTCAACGCGGTCTCGCCTGTAATATCGGTTGCCGCTGTTGTGATCAGCCGGGCCGGTGACAGCGTGGTAAAACTTACTTCCCCGCTGGTATAAACCGTTCCTGCGCTGTTGATCGCGTAACCCCGCGCGTAATACGTCGTCCCGGGGAGAAGACCGGTCAGATCACTGGTAAAAGTCCCGATATCTGAACCGGAGACCGTTGACGAGGGATAATAGACATAAGTTATCCGGTCGGTACTTAAATAAATACCACGGGCTGTGACCGGAGAGCCCCCGTTGTTAAGCACCTCGACACTCCCGGTGGCGCTGATGTCCATGACCTTACTGATGGTTACCGTTGCTGACAAGGACGGAAGAACCGGCGACAGGGTAGTAAAATAAACCAGAGACCCGTAAGCCGTCCCTGCCCTGTTGCCCGCATAAGCACGAACATAATAAACCGTACTCCCGGACAGGCCGCTTAAGGTACTGCCAAAAGAACCGGTGCTGCTGCCCAAAGGAATGTCAATGGTTCCTGTTCCCGTCAACGGGTCGCCAGACTGACTGTAAAGAATACCCCGGGAGGTTACATTGGCACCGCCTGTATCGGTAACCACTCCGCCTGCTTCTGCGCCCGTGGAAGTGATACTGACAATATCTGCTGTTGTTACAGAGGGCAATCCGGCAATCCGGGTAAAGGTCAGGTCGTCTCCATAACTGATCCCTACGCTGTTCCGCGCATAGGCTCGAACATAGTACGTCACATCCGGGGTAAGGCCCGTTAGCGTACTGCTGTAAAGACCCGTGCCAGTACCGTCTGTGGTATGGGACGAGGAATACGCCGGATTTTCTGTCAATCCCCAGCACACGCCCCGTTCCGTGATGATGCTGCCCCCGTCATCCGTTATATTTCCCCCGCCAATACCTGTATCACTGGCAAAGGACGCTACAGCAAGGGTCTTTACTGACGGATAATCAAGGGTCTGCAGGCTATCCTGATTCCCGTAGGAAACCCCTGCCCCGTTTTCCGCATACGCACGCACATAATACTTGGTCCCGGGGGTCAGTCCTGTAAGAGTTGACGTAAAACTTCCCAGACCGTCATCCCCGGCGGGAACTGTCAATACCGTTTTACCTGTTAATGACACATCCGGATCCGGGGAAGTGCCCCAGCAGATTCCACGGACCGTAACCGGGGAATAGCCGATGTCGCTGACGGTACCCCCGCTGACGGAACCCGTTCCAGTGATACCTGTCGGCGCTGTGGTTGTGATGGTGGCCAGCGTCGCTGTTATAAAACTCGTCTCGCTGCTGTAGCCGTAACCCACTTTGTTCAGGGCATAACCTTTGACATAATACGTGACCCCCTCTTCCAGACCTGTCAGGACACTGCTAAAGTCCCCTTCATCCAGGTCTTCGGTCTTGCCCGAGGATACATAATGATAAGCCGGGTCTGAAATGGTCCACCAGCACGCTCCCACTTCGGTTACCGGAGCTCCCCCGTTATTTACCACTGAGGCAGAAACTTCTCCTGTACTTCCGGTGATACGGCTTACCGTTGTACTGCTTTTCAGCTCCGGGACCACAGGGGCTGGCGTGGTTACACTGACCAGGTTCCCGTACGCTATCCCTGCCACATTGATCGCATACGCCCTCACATAATAGGTCGTGTTTCCCAGTAAACCCGTAAGCGTACTGGGGTAGGTGCCTACTCCTGATCCGTCATCCGTGATCACCGGGGCACTCCCGGCAAGTAACGGGTCGCCTGTTACACTCCACCAGATTCCTCTCTTTGTCACCGGGGAGCCCCCGTCATCCGTGATGTCCCCCCCGCTCTCGGCCGTGATACTTGTTATATTACCCGCTGCAAGGGTTATTATCCTAGCCAGGGCTATCGGGGTCGTGAAGGTAATATCTTCTCCGTAATATACCCCTTCACTGTTCTCTGCATAAGCCCTCACATGATACGTCGTGTTGGGAAGCAAACCGCTCATGGTTGCCGTAAAGGTGCCCGGAACAGTGAAAATGCCCGTACCTTCGGTCCTGGTCGGTAAACTAACATCGGGATTAATCCCGGCACTCCAGCAGATACCGTAACGGATAATTGCAGAACTTCCCTGGCTGGTAATCTCTCCGCCACTTTCCGCCTCATACCCGGTCTGACCGCTCACCGCAAGGGTATAGACTACCGCCCCGCAGTTAACATCATGCCACCCGAGGCCATCATGGTAACGGAAACTTTTTCTGCCCTGATTGATATAGATAGCCCCTTCGCCTCCGGTAGACGGATCGTTGGGCAATACTGGAAAATCGCATGCCCCCGAGGACAAAAGGCCACCGTGAAATCCGCCCCTGATGCTGAAGCTCCCCCCGGAAAAATTTCCCGTGGAATGCCACCCTGACCCGTCGCAGACCATCAGTTTATTGTCTGAACCGGAAAAATATACCGAGCCGGAACGGGCATTACCCGGCACTGTCGGAAGGGTCGCGATAACAGGAATACCTCCTTCTACTGAAAAATGCCCCACTCCCCCGTTAAAAGATCCTTCGGCATGGCACAGATCGACCCACGAACTGCCCGTGTAAAAAACAGGGCAACCGCACCCCTGGTCATAAACCAGCATCCCTGACTCCGGATTCGCTATCGATCCGGCATCGGAATAGACCGGCAGATACGGGATCCCTCCCTGGATACGGAAATACGATACCTGACCATATAACGGGACGGACGATAATATCACAAAAAAACACAAAAAAGAGAATACTCCTTTGTACCAGGGCATCACATCCCGGCATGCCGGAAACAACTCCCCCAGGTCCCCTTCATGTTGAGCTTCTATACTATGTAGGCCCCTTTGTTTCACTCCTCTTTTTTAATACTCCTTTATAAAATATATTCCTGCTTTTGTCTCCTGTTTCATTAATCTCATCAATCCATTTCCCCGGCGCATGACTGCCCCGCATTCCATACATGCCTGGCGGATGTGACTCTTTTCGAAAGAAATCAAATTTTCCAAACTTTGGAACTTTGGAAAAGATCCGGCAAACAGAAAACAGAACCGGCATCTGTGTTCCTGATCTTATTTATATTGTATGAAACAATAAGCGGTCAAAAGCAATATCATCAACATATAAAATCTTCATATTATAAATCTTAATCAGATACTGTCAGCCCTTTGAGCTTTCTCCTTTTCCTAAAGGGAACCTTTTAAGACTCTGCCATCAATTACCTATGCATCATAATTATGTAACCATTGTTTATCAGAGACAAAAACAGGGGTGAGAATAACTTTTATAATATACCATTTATCTTTACCGGATTCTTTATTAGTCTCTTCCCCTTTTTCTGTATTATTAAATTCAAGGCTAGTCAATTCTATAATATCCGCGTCAGCAAAACAATCACCTGACACATTCATTTTTTTCCCTGGCACCAGTTCAAAAAGCCCCTCCTCTCCGCAACTGATTATTACCCGTTCCTCCACTGAACGGTATAGGTATCCTCTTACATCTCTAAGAAATTCACTTCTGTTAATTATTATCATTTATCCTGTATATTTTATTTATTATCCGGCCATTTACGCCCTGCCGGGGTGTTCTCAAAAGTCACAGGTTCACTCACTGAACCTGTTTTAGAATTTCAAGCCCAACTCAACACCTCTCCGGAGCAACCCGGGATGACGGGAACAACAGAATTTTCGATTTTTTGAGACCTCCTCTTATCTTGTAACCCGCATTTATAAATACGTTCCACGAAAACCCTCTCCTGTCATTTTCCAGGAGAGAACTTCCGTCCTTGCCAATGTCAGGAACAGTATACGAAGGGGCAGGAATAAAAATCAATAAACTCATATTTTTCGGTACACGCTCATCTCTCACCCCCGGAATCCCGGGGCCCGGAAATAAATTCCCGGCAGTCTCTCCCAAAACCTCTTCTACATCTTACAGCTTAATCGTAATAATATCCGAGTAGGAACCAACCAGTACATCGGGGAACCAACCAGTATATCATCTTTAAGGTACTGAAAACAGTATTCCGCCCCACCTTCTGCCGGTACATTAATCGATTTCATATCGACAACGACCCGGGTAAAATTCTGTTCTCCGGGGGTTCTGCGAAACACTGCAACGGCATCGAAATAACCAAGCAACGAAAATTTAAAATCATAACCCGCTGCAGCCCGTACCATTGTTACCGCCGGGACTGCCGTTGCCGAATCAATCGTACGGGTTTCGCCGGTAATACCCAAGAGTTTACCAATATCCCCGGTATATGCAGGAGATATTTTGATCCGTCTGACTATCTCCCGGATGGCTGCAGTATTGTCTGCTAATATCTTTTTTTCGGCACTACTTTTCTGTTTATAACCTTCTTCGGCACTTTGTATTTCTTCTATGGCGGTAATAATTCCCTTGCAACTGGATGTTACAGCCTCTACATCTTCTTCACTGAACCCAAGTGCGGATGCCTGTTCTGCAAACATATTTTTAAACGAACTGCTCCATTGAGAGAGTTTAGCCTCATTTTGGGGCAAATAACTTTTCACATTCATTTTTATTTATTTTAGATTGTTTATTTTTGGACAGTAACATATTGATTTGTTTCTGCATTTTATTTATCTTGCTTTTTAATTCGTTAATTTCCTGTTTTTGTTGTTCTATCTCCGATTGTTGTTCCTTCACTGCCTGAAGCAATACCCCGGTTAACTGGGTATAATCTACTTTTAAATAGCCATCAGGCCCTCTTGAAACCATTGGCGGGAATATTTCAAGGATTTCTTGTGCAATGACTCCAATTTTGGGCCCGGTGGCATATTTTTCGGGGTTCTTATACTCAAATTGTACTCCACGCAGATGATCAATTTTCTCAAGCACATTAGTAAGTGTTTCGATATTCGTTTTTAATCGTTCATCTGAAGGAGTGTAGAAATCTCCATTCACAGTAACATCCTGCCCAAATGTTGCATTGCCGTCAGTATCGAAAGTAAGGCCTTCGTTCGTATCCCCATCGTTACTGATCGCGTAATTCCCCATTTTTAATGCTTCTGTCGCAGTATGATTTCCAAGATCATCGCCGGCAGAAACCTCCTGCCAGGCTGAACCATTATATACATACAATGTATTATCAGTTGTATTATAAAACACATCACCTACGTTTGCAGTACCAGGGTTCGTGGGTCCGGAGGATTCACCTATCGGTACTTCTACCCAGTTACTGCCATCGTACACGTATAACTTGCCGTCGTTCGTATTGTAAAAAACATCGCCGGCATTCGCAGTTCCAGGGTTCGTCGTCCCGGAAGACTCTCCTATCGATATTTCTACCCAGCTACTGCCATCGTACACGTACAACTTGCCGTCGTTCGTATTGTAAAAAACATCGCCGGCATTCGCGGTTCCAGGGTTCGTGGGCCCCGAGGACTCTCCTATCGATATTTCTACCCAGTTACTGCCATCGTACACGTACAACTTGCCGTCGTTCGTATTGTAAAAAACATCGCCGGCATTCGCAGTTCCAGGGTTCGTCGTCCCGGAGGACTCTCCTGTCGATATTTCTACCCAGTTACTGCCATCGTACACGTACAACTTGCCGTCGTTCGTATTGTAAAAAACATCGCCGGCATTCGCAGTTCCAGGGTTCGTCGTCCCGGAGGACTCTCCTGTCGACATTTCCACCCAATCACTACCATCGTATATATAAAATCTTTCGTCAGAAGTGTTATAAAAGATATCTCCTGTTTTAGAATCAGCAGGATATGAGGTATCACTTGTAATTGAAGGAACTGTCGTTACTTCAGACCAGCTACTTCCATCATAAACATAAAACTTTTTGTCTGTCAGGCTATAGGAAACTTCTCCTTCTGTTGCCGCAGATGATAGCCCCAGACTAACCGGAGTTAAACTTGATCCGAGACTTGCAGTGGAAATTGTTTTTCCCTGATCGGCTGCAGGAACCTCGAAAGGCGTATTATAGGACCAGGTTCCTGATGCCGGTAAAAACATATATGCCCGGGTATCCAATCCGTTCGTATTATTACCATCATAATCATACACGATAAATAGCATTCCCTTTTTAAGATACTGAACATCGGTATTCAGCAAGTCGCTGTATGAAAGGACCTGCATACATCCCCCGTATAACAGGTTTACATCAATAATACCCCAGGTATCGGCGGGAGTAACCATATCGGGCATTTTTACCTGGGTTTTTCCCTGAAGACAAATTAGAATCAAAAAAGACAGAAGTATTGCACGGGAATACCAGGCTGTACATACCATAAATTTATCATAACAACAAAGTATATGGTCAATAAAAAGGAAGAAGCGATCAGATGAATGGTATACGATGAATCGCTTCATTTCCTTTCCTGTCAAAAATGAAATGTTTTTATTGTGAGGTGCTCTCCTCTTTCTTTCTATATATGGTATCGATACTTTTTTCATAATCAGGTATTCAATTAATTGGATAATTTAACTTTAATTGAACCTCCGTTCGCAGTTGAAGCCTTGTAAATACACACCCAATACCAGGACTGATCTCCTCCACCAGGAGGAGTTACTGCCACATAGTAGGTGTTTATATTCGTATTTGTGTACCAGGTGCCAGCCGCTTCATAATAGACCGTTTTCGAAAAAGAAGGCGTCGACTCTGTTGCTGCTGTGTAGGCAGGAACAGCCCATGTAAAGAAACCGGAACTTCCGGTATTGTTTGTATAAGAAATTCCAGAGTCACTATAATAAGTTGTCGTTTTTAAAGAACTGTTTTGCAATGCTTTAATTTCAGATTCAGAAGGTTCAACATCCGATGACAAAAAACCACAGTACAAACGGTCCTGAAGTCGGTAATACGAACTGTAAACAGTCGGGGAAGCATCATTGGCAACATTGCCGGTAGCCGTTGCTCCTACTCTAAATGCGGCACTCGTTGCTACATTCGGAACGGAAAACGATTCACTTCCTGTTGTTGCTGTAGTTGCCGTGATATCTGAAGGTTTGTAAGTTCCATCAAATGAGATATCGGCCTGCGTATCGTCATTCAGTGTTATTCCCCAAACCATATAATAATTAAAATCAGAACCTGTTCGTTCAATCAAATAGGGATCAGAAGAAGTACCGGAACCTTCCGAAGAAGTTAATCTACTACCTCCATCCGAAGCTGAAATATTTATACTATTTACAGATACTCCCAGTGCTTTTACAAACGAAAGATTCAGTTCCAGATTGATGATATTTGCAGCAGCATCGGTAACCCGGATCGTTGCCTTTCCTCCTACATTCGCATCAACATTCGGAGAGAAATCAGTTGGCGAAGGAGTAAAACTACCAGACAGAGAGCTTGCCAGTGAATTCTCCGTATTGGTACCAAGACTCGTTCCGTTAAAATATATCTCAACTGTTTGGATCGCAGTATCATCGCTTCCGTCAAGAACACTCCGGTTAGTTACTTCATAATTGAAGGTCATATTTCCGGCAGTATTCCAGGTACTGTAAGGGATTGTAACTGTCCCGACATGATCGGTTAGCACTTTCTCATCATCTTCAGTCTGATAAGAGTATTGCCCCGAAGTAGTATTCCCGTCATAATTAAAAGAAGTAATCATCGGTGATGATACCGGATAAAAAACTTTTTGGAGGAAATCAACGACATTTGATGTTCCGGGCATGAACCCTGTTACCCCATCCCATCCAGGGCGGGTAATAGCCCTGGTCCCATCCAGTGCCGCACTTGATGAAGAAAATTCGACATAGCCAACTGTTGCAACGGTATGATCCCTATCATCTGTGCTTATAACGTCCCCCTCTTTGGCAACAGCCGTCAAGGTATCTCCATCCATCACAATGCTGGTTATATCGTAGGCCGCATCTTTTCCTCCCCATGCATTCCAGCTCACTGAATCATCTTCAAAGCTGGTTGCGCTGGTAAAACCAGTATTGGCCACATAAAAATTACCATCATAGGAGATACATTCACCTTCGGAATATACATGTCCGGACTCCCATTCTTTTATCACAAAAACTTCCAGCCAGCTATCACTCCCCTGGTATTCAAAATACCGAATCTGATTATTGTTCCCATCATCAACAACCGAAACGACCATTCCATTTTCCCGTTTGTAGGAAGGAATAGCTGTATTTATTTCGGAAGAAGGATCGGACGACAAAGTAATGGTTCCGGCAGACTGTAATCCTCCTTCTATATCGGTTGATATTACCACAGGCAATTCTACCCAGGGATGAACTTTTAAGGTCCCGGAGACACGGGTTTCCTGAGCATACAAATTCCCTGCAAAAACAAATAATATTATAAAGAGAACACCTGTCAGAATATTTTTTCCTACTGAATGAAGACACAAAAAAGAATTACAAAACAATTCATCTTCATTACCGAAGAAATCCGATCCATGGAAAAGTCTCATGAAGGATGACAAACTCATATTTTTAAAATAGTATAATTGCTCCATAACTCATTTCATTCAATTTTGTGTAATAAGGCTTACTGTCCTGTCCGGAGTAGTTTTAAACACCCACAACTGATAATCAACAGAGCCTGTATCGGAAGCAGAAATTATTCGTTTCTGAAATCCATCAAGTACAACATATATCTTGCTATCGTATTGATAGAAAAAGGCAGGAATATCCCATGATGCAGGATAAGCAATCCAGGTATAGCCCGTTGTACTTAATGCACAGACTGTTTTGGGGATGGCTGTAAAACTCCCCAGATTCGTTGCAGCAGAGACAGTCGTCCAGGTCAGAGCCAGGAAGCTGGCCTCATCAGGAACTGTTCCCTGATACAAACTTCCGGAAACGGTAAGTGCTGCAATGGCATTATCAACATAGCCTTTGGTCGCAGCAGTTGATGCAGCGTCGGCAGCTCCGGGTGTTTTCAAATTTAAGATCTTATAATTAGTCGTTGCATCTCCTACTTCAATATCAGCCGTAGCATGGGCAAATCCACTTAAAGGAATATTTGCCTTATCCAACTTCACATCTGTAACTGCTCCATCAGCAATTCCTAAAGTCACATTGCTTAAGGTTGCATTGCTTCCTCCGGCAACATCCAAATCGGTCGAAGTAATCGATCCTCCCAAAATTGCAGAAGCATTTACAGTTAATGCCCCGGTTGCATCCTGCATTAAACCGGTACCGGCCACATCTGCATTAATTTTTGCTGCCGTTACAGCGTCATCAGCAATCGACAGAGACACATCCCCAAGCGTCGCATTTACCCCTCCTGTAACATTCAAATCGGTTGATGAAATTGTTCCGCCTGAAATAGACTGCGCATCAACCTCCAGGGCTCCGGTTGTTGCATTCTGTGTTAATCCGGCACCTGCTACATCGGTATTTATTTTTGTCGCGGTCACTACATCATCGGCAATCGTTAAAGCACCCGTATCGTCCATGGTTGCATCGCCGGAGAGAACGACCTGAGTTGTTTTTCCGCTCGTTCCTCCCACGAAAATATTTCCATCGGCAAGATTCAGGTTAGCTGAATTTGCACTTTGTATATCAACATAATTTTTGGTCGCTGCATCCTGACTGGTAACAGGATCTGCCAAATTCGTTATTTTATAATTAGTGGTTCCGTCACCAATTAATACATCAGCCGTTGCGTTACCAAATCCACTAATAGGAATACTATTTTTCGAAACAGAAGCAGCTTTGTTAGACACATCCCCCACGAAGAAACTTCCTGAAGAGAGAGTAAGTGAAGACGGAGTCGCGAATAACTGATCGACATAATTTTTGGTTGCCGCATCCTGTGGATCTGTCGGATCAGCCAAATAAATAATCCGGTTATTGGTCGTCCCGTTTCCCATTTCAACAAGAGAAGTTGCCGCTCCGAGATTACTCAGGGGGAAACCTGATGGAGCAATTCCCTCTGCCTTGTCACCTACATTCCCGACCAGAATATTTCCCTGTGCTAAATCCATTGAACCCGGGTTTGCAATTTGAGTATCGACATAATTTTTGGTTGCTGCATCCAGCAATGATGTCGGGTCTGCCAGGTTGGTGATACTATAAGTTCCCATTGAAATGCTGGCTGTAGCAGCACCAAAATCACTGAGCGGAACTGTGCTCTTTGATACTGCTGTGGCTGTATTCGTTGCATTCCCCACGAGTATTTCATCTGTTGGCAGAGTAATGTTCGCCGACGGAAAAATCTTATTGTCCACATAATATTTTGTCACAGCATCCTGATTCCCGGTCGGATCAGCAAGGTTTGTAATCTTGTAATTAGTTGTTCCATCCCCGATTAATACATCAGCCGTCGCGCTACCAAATCCACTAATAGGAATACTATTTTTCGCAACAGAAGCAGCTTTGTTAGACGCATCCCCCACGAAAAAACTCCCTGAAGAAAGAGTAAGTGAAGACGGAGTCGCGAATAACTGATCGACATAATTTTTGGTTGCTGCATCCTGTGGATCTGTCGGATCAGCCAAATAAATAATCCGGTTATTAGTCGTCCCGTTTCCCATTTCAACAAGAGAAGTTGCCGCTCCGAAATTACTCAGGGGGAAACCTGATGGAGCAATTCCCTCTGCCTTGTTACCTACATTCCCGACCAGAATATTTCCCTGGGCTAAATCCATTGAACCCGGGTTTGCAATTTGAGTATCGACATAATTTTTGGTTGCTGCATCAGTCGGATAAAGAGGATCAGCCAAATAATTAATGTTGTATTGTGTCGTTGCATTTCCCAGTGCAATATTCCCGGTTGCTGTTCCAAATGCACTAACGGGAATTGTATTTTTTGCGACAGCTTCCGCTTTTCCCGAGGCATTGCCTGTGAAAAGACTCCCATCAGGTAAAGCCAGGCTTGTATTCGGATTGGCAAATAAATCATCTATATATCCTTTGTTTGCCGCATCTGTAATATTTACCGGGGTAGCTACATCTGTTAAATTATAACCGCCCAGGGAGACATCGGCAGTTGCCGCGGCAAATCCGCTTAAAGGAATTGTGTTTTTTGCCACCGCTTCGGCCTGCCATGATGAATTTCCAATTAAAAAATATCCATTGCCTAACGATATTTTATTCGGGTCAATAATTTTATCATCTACATATTTCTTTGTCGCCGCATCCTGATCAGCCGTTGGATCGGCAAGATTTGTCAAACGATAACTGCTTCCCATTGAAACATCAGCCGTTGCAACGCCGAAGTCGCTGAACGGAATAGTATTCTTCGCGACAGCACTGGCCGTATTTATCGTACTCCCCACCAATATTTCACCGGTTGGTAATGCTATATTTGATGCGGAAAAGACCTTGGTATCAACATAGTATTTGTTCGCAGCATCCTGTGTCGAAGTAGGATTTGCCAAATTTACAATCCGGTAATTGGTTGTTCCATCTCCCATCGAGATTATCTCCGTTGCTGAACCAAAACCACTAACAGGAATACTGCTTTTTGCAACAGCCGTAGCTTTTCCTACTGCATTTCCCATGTAAAAATTGCCGGAAGGAAGAGTTAATGAAGAGGGGGTTGAGAACAATAAATCAACATATTTTTTGGTCGCGGCATCCTGTGCCGAAGTCGGATTCGCCAAGTTTACAATCCGGTAATTGGTTGTTCCATCTCCCATTTCAACATTGTCGATTGGGGAAGCAAACCCGTTAAGCGGAATATTTGCCTTATCCAGTTTTGTTTCAGTTACTGCTCCTGTTCCAAGCGTTAAAGTTCCGGAATTGTTGATCGTTGCATCGCCTTTCATGGTTGCAGGTGTCGCCACGTTTGATGTGTTCCCGATGTAGATCTGTCCACTGGGAAGAAAATTGTCGAGAGACACCCAGGCTGTCCCGTTATACATATAAAGCCGGTTATCCGAAGTATTGTAAAACAAATCACCTCCATTCACGGTAACACTGGCCGGATCGGGATTAAAAATGCCACCGGGTACTGAACCGTTGGTAGAAACTTCGACCCATTTATTTTCGGTCGTGTATACATACAATACATCTTCATCAGTATTATAATACAGGGTGCCCGGATCTGCAGAAATCGGCTGGTCGGCAGTTGTGCCACTCTGTCCGGAACCTCCACCAAGAGGAGACCAATCTCCATCAGCATTCATCATGTATAATTGTTTCTCGCCGGTATTATAAAAAACATCACCATAACTACTTTTTTCATCAAGAGAAGTAACATCAGGAATAGATTCCCAGGAAGAACCATTGTAATATTTATATTCCCCACTCATAAACATCTTTATTATATCTCCAGTTGCAGGGGAACCCGGATAAGAAAAAACAGTTTGAATATCACTACTTGAAACCAACTCCCAACCGCTACTACTTAATCTATAAAAGCTACCATCTGAAGTATTTTTAACCACATCGCCCATACCCCATTGAAAAACAGGGATCGTTGTGCCTGAGTTATACTTTTTCATCGCTCTGTCTATTAATATCGTAGCAGTATTTAATGAAGCGACCAATGCAATCTCTGGCGTATCTGTTGTTATTAAAGAGAATCCACTATCTGTAGGACGATAAATAACCCCCATATCAACCTTGGGAGGGATAGCATTTAGTGCCATTGTATTTGCATCAATCGTTGCTCCAGATGTTGTAAGTGATTGTATTAGATATGCATTCCCATTAGCATCAATAATCACATCACCAACCATTGCTTGTGAAGCATTAAAAATACCTCCTCTATCAGAAAAATCTCCTACAATCCGGTAAAAAGAATTTGTTGATAACGTATATACATTCTTTATGTCAAGCTGTCCATTAAACAGTCTAACTGTTTTTTGCGCCGAAGAAGAAAGCATAAAAAAAACCAGATATATAGCAAGTAATTTTTTTCTCATATTTATTTCCTGTTAAAAATGCATAACCCAACTAAATCCATCGGCATAATCTTGTATAGTTGTTGTAACTATCTGAATTTTACCACTATCAGGTCCAATTATCATTACTTGATTTCGTGCAGTCGCAGGGGCTTTTACATCAGTTCCCATATAAGAAGAAGAATGTTCAATATGCCCAAGGACAAGAACAGCAGGCATTAATAAATCATCAAATGAATTATTAAATCGCTGATCAGTATCAATAATATCAACCCAGGCATAAGTCGTTTGATCTGCATAATCAGTTTTGTTTGCCGAAATTTTCAGATATTCAAGTGTAATTCCTGAAGGAATTGTTACGGTATGAGTATTTCCTGAAAAAGTAACAGTAACACCATAGCCCGAAGCTCGACAATAATAATTAGAATTTCCGCTGGGATGGTAATAAACAGAGTTGCTCCCTCCCCCGCTACCGGGTGTTTCCCAGGTAGCAGCAGTCCCGTCAGAATTAGCAGTCAGCACTTTTCCGGCATCTGAAGAACCGGCAAGATCGGTAATCTTATCCAGTTTTGTTTTGTCGGTAGCCGACATAAGCCCGGCCTCCGATGTTGTTGCTCCCGGTATCGTTGCATCAGTCCCGGTATCGGAAGTAACCACTCCGTCAGACGTTCCTGGTGTATAGGCTAAATTAGTAGCCCCGCCACTTGCGCTTCCCCAGTAAAAGTTTCCAGCACCATCCGAAATCAAAGTTTGGCCATTACTCCCGTTATCTGCTATTCCTTTCAAATTAGTAGGAAGAATAGTTTGTGTCGCAATATCATCAGCAGTAATTGAACCGTTGGTTATATTTGCCGTCCCCACGACATTATTTCCGAGAGTGGTTGTAATTGTATTTGTTCCGGAACCACTTACTGCCCCGGAAAGAGTTATCGCTGAATTCGCAGGGGTTTCCCATCCGGGAATTCCTGTTGCATCGACCGTAAGTACCTTATCGGCATCAGCGCTTGTTGTGACCGGGACTTTTGCATCTACATATGTTTTTATTGCATTAACCGACGGGTACCTGGTAGTAGAAGCAGCATCCGTTGCTATATTGTTACTTTTATTGCCCACATCTTCTTTCCCCGTTATTCTGGCATCGACACGGGCATCGGTATAATATAGATTAGCAGAACCTTCTGCCACCATATCTGTAGTATAATCATTATTGCCTGGTACTATCGCACCTGTTCGGTTATTAAATGAAGATACGCCACTTCCTTTTGATATTTTAGACCAGGAAGAACCATTTGATAAAATCCAATCGCCTACGGCAAGTGTTATATTCCCATTTCCGGGAGAAGTTGTCCCTGCCGTTGAAGCAATATAATAATACCCTTCGTTATCAGCAGCTGCAGTAGGTAAAGTAGGCGAATCGCCGGCCACATCATAAGCGCCTTTAAAAGTAACGTCTCCAACAACAGAAGAAGGCAAATATCCTATATCGATTTTCCCTTGATTGTTTAATGGAACTACGCCGGAATTAGCCCCTTTTTCAGCCACATCAATTTTATCATTCAGCGCAGTTTGTGTTGCCGTGCTAACCGGTTTATCCGCGTCTCTGGTATTATCTACGTTTCCCAGGCCTAAGTTTGTCCGGGCTGTCGCTGCATCGGAAGCTCCGGTCCCTCCATTTGCAATCTGAACAACGCCACTTACATTTCCGGCAGTCGCTACCGTGCCATGAATATTAGCGGCTGTAATATCTCCCGTAGCAGTAATATCTCCGGACGAAGTAATATCTCCGGTGGAGACCGAAGCCGGCGTAATATTTCCTAGATCCAGTTTTATTTCCGGAGTAGTCCCGGGATTGGTAACCGTTCCTGTAATCCCGTCATTATCGGTAACAGAAACATCGGTTACAGTTCCGCTTCCCCCACCCACGGCAGATAAAGTCCCGTCAGCAGCTATCGTCAGGTTTGATCCTACTTTAATACCTCCCAGGGTAGACGACGAAGCCGTTGGCAAAGAATAATTATTGGCTCCTGAGGCAATTCCGTCAAGTTTGGCTTTATCGGACGCAGTCATCAACCCGGCAAAAGAAGTGGTAGCTGCTGAAATTGTTGCACTGGTACTTGAAACAGGAAGCGTAAGTCTTCCCTCGTTTGTAGTTCTCGAATACTTAAGGTCAGAAGCAACCGATAAAGTTCCACCCGTACTCATATTTAAACCTGTTCCAAGGGAAATGATTCCGACGGACCCTGCAGAGGCTGAATTCCGTCCCAGTAAGGATCCTGCAGATATATCCTGAATTTTTGCAAGGGTGATTCCTCTATCTAAAACTCCCAGAGGAGAAGAACTTGTTCCGTCCCCGGAAAGAGGAGATTCTATTGTTACAGAGCTGAGCCCCGGATCAGCCCATTCGGTTCCCGATCCGGTTGAACTTATTGCCAACACTTTTTCTGCATCACCAATCGTATAAGTCGGGAACCTGGCTCCGAGTTGTGTGTCAACATAATTTCTGGTCGCGGCATCCTGTGGTGATGAAGGGTCGGACAGATTTGTAATGTTATAATTATTGGTTCCATCTCCTAAAGAGATATTCCCCGTAGCCGAAGCGAAACCACTTACCGGAATTGCATTTTTTGCTGTTTCTTCTGCTTCTCCTGAAGAGTTTCCTACCAGAAAAGCACCGTCAGCCAAAGTAAGACTCGACGGGCTAAGCGACAATCCGGCAGAGATATCCAGCCAAGAAAAAGTTCCGTCGGCATTGGATTGTAATACCTCACCTGAATTTCCATATCCCAAAGCACCTGAACTGCCCTGTAAATTTGAAGTACCTACCGCGTTGGTAGCCAAAGCAATTTCAGGGTTATCAGAAACGCCATCTCCATTGGTTACAGAGATACCGCTACCTACCGTAATTGTTCGTGTTGCTGCCGTCCCGTCAGCAGTCCGGGCAACAAGTCCTGTTGTTGAAAGGCCGGCTAATGCTGCTAAATCATCATCGGCAGGTTGCCCCCCCAAAGCCGTTAATGCCCCGGAGGCTGTTGTTGACCCGGTTCCTCCTTTGGCAATCGGAATCACATCGCCATCCCAGGTCCCGGTAGTTATGGTTCCGAGGGTTGTTATATTTGAAGAACCGGCCCAGGTAGATAACGCTGTGTTTTCGACATTTCCTAATCCGAGGAGAGACTTAGCCTGAGCACTGGTTAAAGCAGTTGGTGCCCCTAACGAACCGGTATTATTTCCCAGAATTGTATAAGGATCAATCGAAGCCAAGCCCAAGGGGTCAGCAGATGTACCACTTCCGGTTAATGTCGTATTTGTTGTAACAGAACTCAGTCCGTCATTGGTCCATTCCGTTGCATCCCCTGCACTATTTATTGTCAGTATTTTCCCGGCATCGGCAGTGACAAAATCCGGCACTTTGGTATCGACATAATTTTTTGTTGCCGCATCCTGTGGCGATGACGGATTGGCCAGATTATTAATTTGCTGACTTCCCAGGTCAAGCGCAGCGGTAGCCGCACCAAACCCACTCAACGGAATTGTGTTTTTTGCTGTTGCCGCAGCTTTACTGCTTGCATTTCCAACATAGAATTGCCCTGTAGGAAGAGAAAGACTGGACGGATCAGCCGCTACCCCGGAAGAAATATCCAACCAGGAAAACGTACCATCTCCATTCGACTGTAATACATAATTGGAACCTCCACCATCAGATAAAGCTCCGCCACTTCCTTTTAAATTTGAAGTGCCAATCACATTATTTGAAACAGAAATTGCCAAAGAACCTGCAGTATTGGTTACGTCTCCGGTTAATGCAGGAAACCGGGCCGCTGCTAATGTTCCTGCAGCATTGGAACCCGATAAATCCACGGGACTTACAGTTAAAGCCTGCCCGCTCAAAGAAAGATAACTTTCTCCACTCAAACTTATATCTCCGGTGTTTGTTCCCGAAAGGTTTCCAATGTTTGCTAACTGGGCATCGGTTACATACCTCTTGTCAAGGCTGGATGCAATATCCGCGGTTGTTGCATCGGCACCGGCTGTTACCAACCCTTTTGAATCGTATGTTATCTTGGTTTTTGTACCCCCTGTAATGGCTGTTGTATTCGCATCCAGTTTTGAGCCAAGCTGGCCGGTAACAAAAGTATTTATCTGGTCTCCGGTAGCCAGGGCTGTACTTCCGCTTGCAACGGCACCGGTTATAATATTCAGTTCGGGCGTAGAAGTTTCTGTCCCGGAAGTAACTGTCAGTTGTTCTGTGGTTGCAGAAGAGACTGAAGTAACAGTTCCTCCTCCCGTGGAAGAAATTTGATCATCTACATATTTTTTTGTAGCCGGTTCATAATCAGTACCGGGGGTAAATGATGTTGTATTTGTTAGTTCCAGTACATTTGATTTCAACGCATACGGGGTTAAGTCCTGATCACCAGTATTTATTCCCGAAAGATTAGATATAGCGGTTAATTGACTATTGGTTACATAATTACGATCTGTACTGGGAGCAATGTCCGCGGTTGTTGCATCGGCCCCGGCCGTTATCAATCCTTTTGAATCGTATGTTATCTTGGTTTTTGTATCCCCTGTAATGGCTGTTGTATTCGCATCCAGTTTTGTACCAAGCTGCCCGGTTACAAAAGTATTTATCTGGTCTCCGGTAGCCAGGGCTGTACTTCCGCTTGCAACGGCACCGGTTATAATATTCAGTTCGGGCGTAGAAGTTTCTGTCCCGGAAGTAACTGTCAGTTGTTCTGTGTTTGCAGAAGAGACTGAAGTAACAGTTCCTCCTCCCGTGGAAGAAATTTGATCATCTACATATTTTTTTGTAGCCGGTTCATAATCAGTACCGGGGGTAAATGATGTTGTATTTGTTAGTTCCAGTACATTTGATTTCAACGCATACGGGGTTAAGTCCTGATCACCAGTATTTGTTCCCGAAAGATTAGATATAGCGGTTAATTGACTATTGGTTACATAATTACGATCTGTACTGGGAGCAATATCCGCGGTTGTTGCATCGTCCCCGGCTGTTACCAATCCTTTTGAATCGTATGTTATCTTGGTTTTTGTATCCCCTGTAATGGCTGTTGTATTCGCATCCAGTTTTGTACCAAGCTGCCCGGTTACAAAAGTATTTATCTGGTCTCCGGTGGCCAGGGCTGTACTTCCGCTTGCAACAACCCCGGTTATAACACTTAATTCAGGAGCAGAAGTTCCGTTAGCTACCGTTAACTGACCGGTCGTGCCCGAAGTAACTTCTGTTACACCGGAAACAGAATGCCATGTGCCATCGTCATCGTACACGTAATAGGTATTGGTTGTTGAATCGTAATACGTTGATCCTGTTTCCGGAGAAGTTGGTTGAGTTGTCACTGTTCCTGCATTTGTCCATTTAAAACTGCCGGTTCCATCCGAAGTCAATAATTGCCCGTCTGATCCGTTTCCTGTTATTCCTGAAACTTTTAACGGTGTTATTGCGCCATCCTTTATCGTTAACACATTTGCAACAGTCCCGTCGCCATCCAGTGTCCCATCATGATATACTTTTGTCAGTATTTCTTTCCACCCGGCACCATCGTATATCCAAATCGTATTATCAGTAGTATTTACATACATATCTCCCAAGGTCTCGCTACCACTGGTTACAGGATCGCTTCCGCCACTGGAAGGGGCAGAGCTACTGGAAGATACTGCATTCCAGACTGTTCCGTCATACCGATAAAATGTATTATCATCCGTATCAAAATAAACAAATCCATCCACAGGCGAATCCGGAAAATCTGCCGAAACGGAAACTGTTTTTGATAATATATCGAGATTATTGGTTAGACGGATCCATTGACCATTCTGTATGTCATAATCACTGGCTCCCGTAGGATTACTGAAATAATAAAAACCCGGAGTTACATAGGTTGAAGTATTTATCTGCGTAATCGGAGTATTTCCTGTCCCGGAATTATAAACAATCATTCCATTAAAATAAGAAGGAAAGTAACCACCTCCATATCCGCCTGTGCCTTTAATAAACTGAAAAGTCGTCAAGTCTGTAGTTGGAAAAACAAATCCTTTCCCTGTGTTATTATCACTGGATGCGGAATCAAAATAAGTTGAAGCATCAAAAAAAGGAGTCTCGTTAGGGATATCCCCGGCCCCCCCATTCAGTAGTACCTGCGAATATGCCTGAGGACAACTACAATATACCAATACGAATAAAATGCAGTATATTATTATTTTATGAACACGTACCATAAACGACAGTTTTTAAATTAATTAGCAATTGGATACCATCTTGTTCCATCACAGCAAATAACAGCCCCCTTTCCTGTAAGCATATTACTTATAACAGAACTTGTTGCAGGATCATGCAATTTCAATGTTCGGCTAATTCCATTATAAATGAAAATAACACGACCTTTATACTCTGTTTTCGGGGTTGGTAAAGACATATTTGTAATAACACCAGACGTATATGTAAAGCAAAGAACAACATCTTCGTCTGTTATTGTATATGAAGCAGGATCGGTAGTTATTACCTTTATTGGCAAAAACAGACCGCTCAATCCGCCACTGGTATTTACAATCCGAAAAGATCCATCCACAACAGTCTCCCCGTTCCCCGTTGTAAAAGTTAAGTCGTTTCCGTCCTGATCGATAGTTGTTGCTCCTGTCAATGTACCTCCGAGTTCAACAGCATCGGATGTACTATTAACACTAAGACCATTGCCGGCACCAACAGAAGAACCTCCGGATCCATTCGATGCGGCTGTTATACGTCCCTGTGCATCAACTGTAATATTTGCATTTGTATAACTATCAGCAGTGACTGCTGTATTGTCTAATGATATAGCCGGATCTCCGGAAACGCCATTTCCATTCGTTACTGAAATTCCGGTTCCGCCAGTTATAGTACGGGAATCAATAGTACCTGCAGCAGTTCTGGAGATCAGTCCGTTCGATGAAACTCCGGCTAAAGCTGTTAATTCTGCATCCAGGGGTTGTGCCCCCAGGTTAGTCAATGCTGCGGATGCAGTTGCTGCACCTGTTCCCCCGTTTGCAATAGCTAAAGTTCCACCAAGGCTAAGCGTTCCTGTTGTTTTAATAGGACCTCCGGAAAAAGACAATCCGGTTGTACCCCCACTTGCATCAACAGATGAGACACCACCACCTCCTCCGGTTGGAGTATCCCATAC
The DNA here is from genome assembly GCA_963662895.1 of Prolixibacteraceae bacterium. GTDB lineage: Bacteria > Bacteroidota > Bacteroidia > Bacteroidales > Prolixibacteraceae > GWE2-42-39. Next base: position 3,967,141 of record OY759982.1, read on the forward strand.
CGGAACGCCACCCGACAATGTAAGCACCTGACCATCTGACCCAACAGATAATTTAGCAGTTGTATTTGCTCCTGACTGATAAAGTAGTTGTCCTGCGGCACCTCCTGATATATTTGTTGCGGTAGTTGCATTTCCATACAAAGCTCCGGTGAAAGTTGTTGCCGATACAGAAGTTAACCCGGAAATTGCCGAAGACAAAGATAAGGTAACATTTCCGGTATTTGCCGATGCAATAATCTGATTTGCTGTTCCTGTTATCGAAGAAACACCGCTACCCGTACCTGTTCCTGAATCAAAAGACCATGCAGAACCATCATATTTTAAATAACCACTGCCACTTAATCCGGAAATAGCTGTTAAGTCAGCATCCAGCGGCTGAGCATCGGTAATTCCGTATCCCGATAAAGTAACCGGTTTAGAAGTAAGACTTGAAAAAGTATGGGTATGGTTGAAAGATGCGGCATCAGTAATACCATAGCCGGAAAGAGTGGTCGGTTTACCTGTAGTAATCTTCGTCCAGTCCAGGGATGGAATGTCTGTGGCAACCAATGACCGGAAAGCAGGAGCAGCCACTGCTCCACTGGTTGGTCCTGCCAATACTGTACTTGCCGACTGGCTTTTCAAAGTTCCGTTAAAAGCACCGTCCGCTTTTAGAATTGTAAAATTATTATATAATGGCAGGGACAAACCAATAGAGGAAATTCCCCCTCCTGCAGCACCTGTCGCATCCACATCCCAACGTAAAACACCTGAGCCATCGGTTTTCAATACATAATCAGCAGACCCATCATTTGTTGGCAAAACTAAATTATAAGCACCAGAGTTAGACGAAGGTGCTGATAATGTAACAGCATTAGCACCTGAACCAATTGTCAGACTACCTGCTCCTGGTTCAAAATAATCAGTCCCGGCTATAGCTGCGGAAATAGCTGTCCCATTCCCCTTTAACAATCCAGTTACTGATGTTCCCAATGTAAGGGCAGGGGTTGTTCCCCCGCTGGAGGTTCCGGTGAAACCGTTAGCTGATGCAACAGAAACAGAAGAAACACCACTTCCTCCGGAAGATGACCATGAAAAACCGCCGGAACCATTGGAAACAAGGACATCCCCGCTATTACCACTAACCGTAATTCCTGATAATTTTAAGGAAGTTATTGATCCGTCTGTAATACTTCCCCCTCCTGAGGGAGCCCATGCCACTCCCGAACTCGTTGATGTAAGTACATAATTTAATGTCCCGGCCTGCAATTTGCCCGGAGTTATCGTATTATCAGCAATCTTGCTTGTTGTTACGGCCCCATCACTCAAATAAGTTGAAGAGACAGAATTAGCAGCAAGATTAAGAGTCATAGCAGTTAACGCAGCTCCGGTTCCGTTTCCTATAGCAATTGTTCCCGAAGAAGTTACATTCTGTCCGGTAGCAGCAACCCCTGTTGCATTCAATGTCGTTCCACTTATTGAAAGACCTGTTCCCAGAGAGATCTCTCCAATAACAGTCGAAGCAGCAGGGCTTCCAAGCAACCGGCTCATTCCTGTAGCCACCTGCATTTTGTTATATGTCACCGCATTATCTGCCAGTTCATTGCTTGTAACGACATTATCTGCCAGTTTATCATTCGTTACTGAACCATTTGCCAGTTTTTCTTCAGTCACAGAGCTATTTGCTAATTTTTCCGTTGTAACAGAACTGCTACCCAATTTATTGGCAGTTACAGCATCATCGGCAATATGTGTATTTTTAATTCCACCTGAAGCAACTTCCAGAGGAATGCCGGATACGCCAGTCCCGGTCAGAGACCCATCATGTACCACTGAATTCATTCCCCCGGAGGAGGCAGTTGCTATCTCACTTTGCAGTTCCAGCAGGGCATCCTGAACATTTGATGCAGACAATCCTACATATATGTTTGGAGTAACTTTTATTTCCGAAGATGATATTACTTTTAATGGTGATAAATCTACCTCAACCGCAGATCCATCCTGAGTTCCCATATAAAGGACGCCTTGCGAGTTTAATGTTGGCAACAAGTTTATATTACTTCCATTTGATCCGCTTATTTTAACCCAGGCACCGGAATACACATATAAAACAGAATTGATTCCATCAAAAGCAAGTTCCCCTGCAGTACCTGCTCCCGTGGGTGTTCCTGATACAATTTTAACATTACCCGAAGAGACAGACTGCCATGCAGTCCCATTCCAATAAAAGAAGTCATTCTTACTATTGTCAAAAACCAAAAGGCCTTTTGCCGACTCGTCGGTTCCGTCAAAAATAGCATTCCGCTGATTGGTTGTCATTCGTGGAATTAGTAATCCTTTGTTTTGTGAAACTAATTCAAGTAAGGCTTTTTCATGTGCTGCTTTGCCATCTTTTCCAATACTGACACCCCCCTCCTGGGCAAATAAGGCTACAGATGAAAAGAAAAAAAACACAATTCCAAAATAAAATTTATTCATAGACCTTGACTTTAGTTACATAATTATTTGACATTGGCAAGCGGAACAAACAACTTCTCGCCTGCAAATACACTACGGTCCTTTTTCTTGTTTAACCGTTGCAAAACTTCTTCTCTACAATGATATTTGTTCGATATACGGAATAAATTCTCGCCTGATTTTACAAGATGGATCCCCTGTATGCCTACCAATAACAAACGATTCTCCGGCATGTGTGTAATCTCATTCATTTGTTTTAACAGTTCCGCATCGTTATTGAACATCGTGGCAACATCTTCTAACGATTGTTCCGGCAACGCTTTGTAAGTATAAATGACAGGATATGGTAATTCCCTCAGTCCTTCCCTGACAACAACTTTCCGGTCATTATCCTCGCTATCACACATTCCTTTTGCATACTCTTCACCTGCAGCAATCGTGAAAAATCGTTGCCCCTTCTCTGAAGCCAGCCTGCTTTTCATATATTCCACCACTCCCTGAGCACGCATAAACGACAGATAATCATTGTATTTTCCTGTCCCAGTCCGGTCGGCATGCCCCCATACAACAATATATTTTATCCTATCTCTTCTTATATGGTCCACCATCTCATCCAGCGATGAATAATAATCGCTTTTTATAACCGGGCTGTTAATGTCGAAATATATTATCCCCAGTTCTTTTGACTTTTGACCAGATGCAGTAATAAGTAAATCCGGATTTTTCTCCTCATGAATAGAATACCAAACATCATCTTTCTTATGCACTTCGCCGGAAGGCATTTTTTCTGATATTACTGACGACTTTATTTTTGGCTTCACTATGTCTATGTCTGCAGATATTTTCCGTGTTATTTCATTCGGATTATCACCATTATTATCACCATTAATAACCTGTGTTATTTCATTGATCAAATTCGCAAAACTCTTGTTTGAAGTATAGCATACCGGCTTTTGATCCCTTATTCCTATCCCCAGAAATCTCTCTCCATCAACCAACTGGAAGCTAAAATCATCTCCTGTCCCATTCGAAAAAATCAGGTTCATACGAACATCCTCTTTATTATTGAACACGTAATTATCGAACCCTCCGTAACCTTCCCATCCATCAGAAGAAAAACAAATCAGGGAATCACATACAAGGGGAAAAAGTTCATCAAAAGGAGAATTCACCACGCTCCCCAGATTTACAGGGTTATTCCATCTCGTTCCATTAAAAATGGCATAGTAAATATCCCATCCCCCCATTCCACCTCTCATTGTTGAGCTGAAATAAAGCCGGTTTGTTTTTTCATCGAAAAAAGGCATTGCACACGCATACTCTTCCGAGTTAAACGGAAAAGCAGGGAAATCACCGCCTCTGATGCCAATCTGTTCAGGCTTTCCGTTTTCAGGGACAATGGTATAAAAATCAGCATCATACTTTCCTGATTTACAAAGTGTAACAACCCTCCTTTTATCTCTGAACTTACAAATTACCGGACCTTCTGTTCCAATACTTCCGGAGGGAATAAAACGAGCTTGTCCAATATATGACCTCTCTGACACACGAGATGAAAAAACATTGTTTTCAAGAAGTTCTCCCTTTGTTACGGCTCCCTTCTGATATGAAAAATACAGGTAGTAATCATTAAAAATGAACCCATACCGGGGCAATATTCCCTTAATATCCATTTCTTTAACAGTAATATCCTGAATTTTTAAATCCTTATAGAAAGCTCTGGATTCTGCATCTCTGATTAATTGTCTGACAACTTTTGAAGAACCGGAAAAAGATGCTCCCAAAGAATCTGCAAGCACCTCATTTTCTTTTCCACATTTTAATAAAGCATAGTAATAATTTACAATATCATTTTCCTGCATGTTGTTCTTATCCAGCAACAATGCTTTTTCATAAAAATTTGCTGCTTTTTCATAGAACCCATATTCAAGAGAAACCTGTCCAAATATTTTAAACTGCGAAGCTATTTCATCCGGATCAATGTCGCTCGAGAATTGAATGATAGACTGATAATCGCCATATTTCAACACTTTATCGAGTGACTTCTCCTTCTTTTTGAATTGTCCGCTGGCAGAAAAGCAAACAAAGAACAGAAACAACGCCATTATATATGTTTTTAACCCGCCCATTACTAACGATATAAATATTTAAATTTATCCCCATGAATATACCGGCCTCTCTTTTGAAATCCCCCCAATGCCTTCCCTGAATTAATTTTGTATGATAGCGATATCGCATGGGAATTAAATTGATTTAATCCTTCACCAATACCCAATTCAAATGAATATCCTAATTGAAAATCTGAAGCAATCAAAAAATCAACAGAAAAAGTATGTGCAAGATTGAACCGGTGACTTGTACTTAACCACACGCGTTCATCCAGCAAAAAACTTACTGATAAATCAAAAACCGGAGGAACATACGAATCTGCAGGTACAGATTCGGTAACCACGACCTTTTCGTTACGATAATATTTAATAATAAGGTCAGGTCTAAAAAAAACAGACCGGCTCAAACGATACATTGCGCCACAAACAAAATCAAGGCCAGGAAGATACCAATTCTTATCGTTGCTACGTCCGGTCACAGTATTGGAACTCAAACCAGCAAAAATGTGCGGATCAGCGTAAAATACCCCCAACTTAAAAGATGGGCCAAAAGTTGTCCAGTCGATATCATAATTAAGATAATTATCGTTCATTGCAACGATCCGATCCCGATCGTAAGAAGTTAACTCTGCCCCTATTCCATAGCCAAATGAAAGATAACTTTGCATAGATATCCTTAGGTTATGAGCCAGGCTGGCGCTTAATGAGCAGATATTTCGAAGGCCTATTTCTTCTTTCAAAAGGGTAAGTCCAACACCTAAGCGGCTTAAATGTATCGGCATATAAAAATTAGCCCCATAAAGCCGCGGATGGTTATCCACTCCTCCCCATTGGTTTCGGGCTAAAATATTAACTGACGTATAATCTTTAAAAGAATTATAGGCCGGATTTAAATATTCCTGCTTCACTACCGACTGGCAGTGCATAAATTCCTGGGAATACGTGTTATATCCGACACTGATAATTACACATATGAGTACTATTCTGATGATATAATTATTACTTCTCACGCTTAATCTCAATAAAATTTCTGATCAATTCCACCGATTCCCCCTGATGAAGTTTTAATTCATAGAAATATGTCCCCTGAGGAAAGTTGGAGCAATTAAATCCATTATAATAATTATGATCTTTGTAAATTTGCTGTCCCCAACGGTTATACACAATAAGTTCTATCCTGCTGTATTTCGAGATTTCCGGTATTTTAAAGTAGTTGTCACTACCCCCTGAATCATAAATGAAATTAGCCAGTTGAATAGCCTCTTCATTAGCAAGGGCATATATTCCCCCTGATAATTTATCTGATCCAAGCAAATAAAAACTGCTTCCCTGAATAGATGAACTTTTCTGATAACCGACGGCATAAGAAGATTCATCTGCTGCATATAAAATACTGTAATCCCCGGATAAAGATGAACCTTCGCTATCATCACACAGCGACAATCCGGGATAAAAATTCACCTGGGAATCAACTTTCCATCCCCCAATATCCTCAATCGTAAAAGAGGAGGCATTCTGAATGACCAACTTCCATTCCTGAGAAATTTCAGAATCATACGAAACTTCTATATTACCTTCAGCTTCTGCATCTTGTACATAAAAAGGATGGAACCCATCTTCATCTCCAACAGGAAAATAATAAATTCCGTTCTGAGCGATTGCCCTCACAAAAGTACCTTGAATATACGAGTTGTTTTCCTGGGTATTATTAAACACCAGAGAGTTGGGAAGATTATTTTGAAGAATAATTTTTGAACTACCTGTATCAACAACACCTGTTTCAAACTCAAAAGAATCCTCTACAGTTAAATCACCATCCAAAAGCAAAGAACCGCCATTTGTTCTCATCAACACTTTACCCCATGTTACCTCCCCGCTAAGCGTACAATCCGAGTTCCCCGAAAAAATAAATTTCCCATCGCCTGAATTGGATGATGAAAAATACAAATCAACAGGCATAGTATTGGCAAACCACATTGTTCCGGAGTTTATGAATTCTCCTTCTCCTGTCACCCAAACATCGCTTGTTGTACAAATTGAAGTCGCAGGTGATATATAAACAGATATATTATTAATGGAAAAATCTGCTCTTTCATCATTCAGGTTTTCTGCAATAACAAAAGAGGCCCCCCACCCGAAAGCCATAATAACTGTTATAAAACAAAAACAACCCCTCATCATATCTTAATCATTTGATTAATAAACTAAGCAAAATAGAATTTCACCCTGTAACACAACCATATAACCTATTCGTGTATTATAATTTTTCTTCCCCAAAACCAGGAAAACAAAGATATAAGTGAGTATATAAAAAGGGGAACAACCCTATCTCATATTAAAAATCAAAATACTCTAAAAGGAATTTAGAACAACGAAATGATGTATGATTTACATGAAACGGAATTTTATCAACTTACATGATCCTATCCGGGATCCTTATTCTTTCTTAAAATCGCCATATAATTCAACTTTGACAGATTTCGGAGGAAGACCAATTTTTCGATTTCGAAGGAATCTGTCAAAGTTGAAATAAAACCAATTCTACAATAAATCCAGATATTTAGCAGAAGAGCCAGATACTCAAAAAAAATATATTACTTTTGATGTGCCGTACATTGGCGTGGGGTATAATTTGTTTTTCAGAAGAACAAAGGGCTGGTAAAACGAGTAAAATAACGATGTACAAACATTTACAAAGAAATTAAAATTATGAATCTGCCTGAAAATTTGAAGTACACAAAAGATCACGAATGGATTCGTGTAGAAGGTGAAGAAGCCTTTGTCGGGATTACCGATTTTGCCCAGGGAGAATTGGGCGATGTAGTTTTTGTTGAAATTGAAACCGAAGGTGAAAAACTATCAAAAGGGGATACGTTTGGCACTATTGAAGCAGTAAAAACGGTTTCCGACTTGTTTATGCCTGTTGGCGGCGAAGTGCTGGAATTTAATACTGCCCTGGAAGATGCTCCTGAACTGGTAAATAAAGATCCCTACGGAGAAGGTTGGTTAATCAAAATTTCGACGGACGATGCATCGGAACCCGATCAGTTGCTTAACGCCGATGAATATAAGGCTATGCTTGAAGCCTAATCGAAATATAATCTAAAAAAATTGCTTACAGCCTGATATACAGGTATATTTTTATCCACGAATTGCACAGCCTCAATTTGAGTAATTCGTGGATAATATTATTATTCTATCCCCCAACTCTTATCTGGCTGGTCTCCCATTTCCAATTCAAGAATTCCGCCACATGAAATTTGTTCATAAGTTAACCAGCACTTATTCCATGCTTTCCCATTCAGTTTTGCCGATTGGATATAAATATTTTTTGCTGAATTATTCCGGGGCTCAATAACAAAAGTTTTGCCTTTGGCATAAGCATCAGTAATTACAGAAATGGCAGGGTTACCGATCATGCAACCGCTATACGCATTAAGAGATTTCCAACGTTCAAGATAGTAGTGACCGCTTTCTTCGTCCTTGGTTACCAATGAGTTGATCATGTCATTCACGGCCTCCGGGTTGATAATGGTTTGTAAGGGCTGCCGTCAGTTCTGCCCCGATTCCGTAATCGGTCAGGGTAACGCCGTAATATCCGGCAGAATCCGTTTCACTGTCTTTTGAATAGTGGGAACGATAACCATCTTCCGGCTTTTCTTCTTTCCCTGCTGAAGTTTTTAATTCACCGGTCGCAGGCATAGCCAGGAAATTTCCCAAATCGCCATACCACCCGATGCCACTCATCCGGGTAAAAGCAAAGCCTTCGATAGTCGTATGTTCGTAACTGTAGCCGGGGTCATTGTCGCCGCCGGTAATGGTGTTGGGACTAAGCTGTACCAGGCCAAAAGGTGTAGCCTCCCCCCGGGAACGTTTTACCCAGGCCGTGTGCCGCACCGGCTTTTTCGATATTCGTACTGGCACCGATAAACGGGTTCACATAGTCAGCCGGTTGTTTGGTTTGTCCGGCCGGCGAAGGCGGGAGCGGTTTTTGGCGGGTCTTCAGGGATGTGTGCCGGGAATAAAAAACCGGGAAGCGGGAGGAAGAAGACAAGTTACTGATTAAGGCTTCCGGAACATCTGATTAAGGCTTCCGGAGTTCCTGATTAAGGCTTCCGCAATGTCTGATTAAGGCTTCCTGAACATCATCTCCAATACTAAAGGCCCTGGTTTTTGTTTTTGAAAAGTTTGATGGGAGTTGCTTCCTGTCCGGTAAGGCTTGCCGTCCCTGACGGGGGCATACATCAATAACCCGGGGTAAGAGAGGCACGAACGCAACCCCGGGTTGAATGCAAACAGAACACCCCCAGCCACGGTAGTTCGTCAAGAAAAGCGGTGCAGTTATATGGCCGGAAATGCTCCGGGAGTCATGTTTGAGTCTTTTAGAACCAAATTATATTCTCAGAGAGTCAGGGCTGAATCTTTTTATTTCAGATTATATTTTCAAAGAATATTGCCTTATTATCAGCATACAATCAAAATGCGAAAGGAACCGTTCTTTTTTTAGAGAACGGTTCCTTTAATGAGCACAAAACAGTATTATCCGGTGAACGTTTTTTTTAAAGAACGGTTCCATTCCTTCCACGTTTACCTTTCTCCTATCTCCGGTTTTTTTGTCCGGCGCATAGGAGGTTCATGTTTCAACCCCTGCCCGGCAGATGCGCCGGTATGGTTGGGGCCCGTTTCCACCGGGTTTCACCCGGCGTTATGAACAGTGAAGCCCTCCGGGCTTCTCAACATGCCGTGTTTGCCCCAAATCCGGTATGCCGGTTCTTTGGTCATTGTGTTTGAAAGGTTTGATGGCCTGCTGCCTGTTCGGGGCGGAGCGTTTGCGGGTTTGCCGCTTCGCGTTTGATGGGCGTTGCTCTTTGTCCGGTAAGGCTTTTTGCCCCTGAAAGGGGCATACATCAATAACCCGGGGTAAGAGAGGCACGAACGCAACCCCGGGTTGAATGCAACCGGAACACCCCCGGCCACGGTAGTTGGTCAAGAAAAGCGGTGCAGTTATATGGCCGGAAGTAATGAAATGCTGGAAAAAGAGATGTTTTGTTTCATATACCGGTGGCCGAAAAAACGAATGTCCAATCATGAATATTCAATAACCAGTATCCAAAAAAAAAGAGAAGAGGAGTCAATGTCCGGAAAGGTATACAGAAGTCAAGTCCCCTATTTCACCGGCAGGTGAAAAGCAGGGCTGGCCGGTCAAAGTATTCCGGGCCGGCGAAGGCGGGATCGGTTTTTTGCGGGTCTTCAGGGATGTGTGCCGGAAAGAAAAAACCGTGAGGCGGGCTGAAGGATGACTTTGACAAGACTTTTACTTCCTTTTGGTCGACTGCAAAAGGAAGGGCCCTGCCGGCCAGAGGCGGATACAAAAAAAAGAGAAGAGGATGAGAAGAGAAAGGGAGGCAGACAAAATCCCGGAGATAAAGATTATAAGCAACAGAGAGAACAACTTGTTTTTGGATTAATAAATGTATTCCCTCTAAAATTATAAGCTAAGATTTTCGAAATTATAAGTTAAGATTTCCAAAATTACAGGTTATAATTTTCATGATTATAAGTTAAGATTTTGTAATTATTGCCGGGACAAGACCCCCTCCCTCCGGCAAGCCGGAGTACTCCCCCTTAGCAGGGTGAGAATTTGGGCCTGTGCAGAAGAAAAGGGCAAGGAGCAAAAAGCGGAATTTCTGATTAAGGCTTCCTGAACATCATCTCCAATACTAAAGGCCCTGGTTTTTGTTTTTGAAAAGTTTGATGACCTGCTGCCTGTTCGGGGCGGAGCGTTTGATGACTTTGATGACTTTGCCGTTTGATGGGTTGATGCTTCGCGTTTGATGGGCGTTGCTCTTTGTCCGGTAAGGCTTGCTGTCCCTGAAAGGGGCATACATCAATAACCCGGGGTAAGAGAGGCACGAACGCAACCCCGGGGATGAATGCAACAGGAACACCCCCGGCCACGGTAGTTGGTCAAGAAAAGCGGTGCAGTTATATGGCCGGAGATAATGAAATGCTGGAAAAAGAGATGTTTTGTTTCATATACCGGTGGCTGAAAAATAAATATCCAATCATGAATATTCAATAACCAGTATCCAAAAAAAAAGAGAAGAGGAGTCAATGTCCGGAAAGGTATACAGAAGTCAAGTCCCCAATTCACCGTAAGGTGAAAAGCAGGGCTGGCC